>KB911085.1 GCA_000383295.1 Faecalispora sporosphaeroides DSM 1294 | reverse complement strand
CAAACTGGAAGTTACTTTTGCAATTTACCCAATCCTGATGGAAAGACTTTTAATAGCCATAATCTCACCTCAAAATAAATATGTTACGTATTTATTTTATGGCTATTTTATGCTACAATGTGACGTATAGATATAAAACGTATTTAAAATACGTTTATTGGAGTTCGTTTAAAATGCCGGATTATAAAGAGCTGTATTTGAAAATGGCGCGCATCAGAACAGGCCATAGGCATACTGATCAAGGCACAGTTGGAGTGTGAAGAAAGTTATCTCTCTTCTTATGAACCAGAGCTTACAATTATTCCCTTTGCTGCGCAACAGGGGCAGGGGGACAAGTTGGAAAAATAAATGGTCCCGTTCGTTTATTTTAAGCCTTTCATCGTGCGGCTTCGCCGCATGTTTTTGCTTGCGCAGCTTGCCTGCGGATGATTTTTTGTAAGTTTCCGCTTGTGCGGGCCTGCCCCTCATGCCGGGGCGGGCACTTCTCCCGGTTTCCAAAGGCGGCGCCTTTGGTCGTTTGAGAGGGAGTTCCAAGGGGGAGAGAATCGAAACTCTCCCCTTTGTCGAATCTTTGCTTCCTTTCTTTTCGTCAAGAAAGGAAGGGCCTGCCCCGGCCCGAGGGGCAAGCCTGCGCCAGCAGAAACCCTATGCGGGGGCCACCCGCTAAAAACCTCTTTTTCCCATCAAAGCAAAAAAACTCCGGGTACAAGAAACCAGCCTGTGCCAGCAGGCAAAGCGTACCTGCACGCACATCGCGAAAAACCAGCAGAATCCCTGTGAAAAAATAGCCTTACAACTTATCGTTGAATCAATTAAGTTTTCAACTATGAGTTAACAATCTGTTGAAAATCTTTTTCCCTTTGAATTTGACGATATGCCCAAACAGTATTCCATGTATCATAATAAAAAGGCCGGACGCTACCCCGCCCACGCTCTAAACCAACTGAATCAAGGGAGGTGAGCTACCACAATCTTGTTCGATACAAGAAAAATGTATGTCTTGAAACCGGCGCTTTTCCATGCTATACTGAACTGCATAGGGGGGTGTTCAAGTGTTAGACAAAGACGATCTGCAAGCCATCGCAGGGTTAATAACAGAATCGTTAAAACCGATACATAACAGACTGGATTCCGTGGATAGCAGGCTGGATTCCATGGATAGCAGGCTGGGCGCCGTAGAGAGCAGGCTGGATTC
>KB911084.1 GCA_000383295.1 Faecalispora sporosphaeroides DSM 1294 | reverse complement strand
CTCCTACAATAGTAATAACGGACCAGGCACGGCAGCCAGCCGTGTCTGTTTCGTTTTTGTTGCCAAGGCTGTACAATGAGAGAAGTTCGGCCTGACCACTTTCACCGAGGACTAACCACGTCCGTAAGGGAGTCTGTCAGCCGTCCTCTCATTGACAGCCGTTCGATTGGAGCAGGTCGTCCCGCCCGATAATGGGTGTGTTCGCGTAACCAAGGAGATTGAATCGGCAATGAAAGAACGGCGAAACCGAGTACAAAGCAATCATCAGGAGGTCTTTCATGAACACAGCCGTTGGAATTGATGTTGCTAAGGGAAAAAGCGTCGTTGCCGCCATGCGTCCGTTTGGCGAGGTTGCCCTGCCGCCGCGTGAGTTTCTTCACACAAGCGAGGGACTTTCAGCATTATCGGAGGCCCTGCGCTTGATTGATGGGAATACCCGTGTTATCCTTGAAGCAACAGGGCGCTATCACGAGCCGGTCGTCATGGCGCTCCGTAATGCCGGAATTTTTGTCAGCGTGGTCAATCCTAAGCTCATCAAGGATTTCGGCAATAATTCGCTCCGAAAGGTCAAGACCGACAAAGCCGATGCGGTAAAAATTGCGCGGTACGGTCTTGAATATTGGGAAGAGATGCGGGAGTATACCGAAACAGATACCACACGTCAGCAACTGAAGCTGTTTTCAAGGCAGTACAATCTGCACATGAAAACGGTGGTTTCGCTGCAAAACAACCTCATTTCACTGCTTGATGCTGTATTTCCGGGGATAAACGAGCTGTTCAAAAGCCCGGTACGCGAGGATGGACACCTGAAATGGGTGGATTTTGTCTGCACATTTTACCATCGTGATTGTGTGTCCGGTGTCAGCATTGCCGCTTTCTCCGAGCGTTACCAGAAGTGGTGCAAACGGAAGGGCTACAACTACAGCACAGCCAAGGCCGCTGAAATTTATGCCGCCAGCCGGGAGATGGTCGTGACGATGCCGAAGAACGCGCTCACCAAGGCGCTGATCACAGCGGCCGCCGGACAGCTCATTGCTGCTACAGAGATGCTTGCCACGCTTAAAGCCGAGTTTATCCGCTTGGCTTCCTCGTTGCCGGAATACGAGGTCGTTCGCTCCATGTATGGCGTGGGCGATATCACCGGTGCACAGCTTATGGCCGAGATTGGAGACGTCCGCCGATTCGCCAACCGTGGCGCGCTCATCGCATTTGCCGGCGTTGACCCCGGCGTAAACGAATCCGGTAAGCACAGCTCGCAGCGTGTTCGCACCACGAAACGAGGCTCACCGCATTTGCGAAAGACCTTGTTTCAAATTGTCAGTACGCACCTGAAACGCTCTCCACAGGACGAGCCGGTATACCAATTTCTTGACCGCAAGCGTGCCGAGGGTAAGCCTTATCTTGTTTACATGACCGCCGCTGCGAACAAATTCCTGCGCATTTACCACGCCAAAGTCAGAGACCATTTGAACGCTTTGGAGCAAATGCACTCGAATACATAGTCAGTCTCTGGATTTCACTTATTCAGGTGGGCGCATATTGTGGCCGCCTTTTTGTTATACTCTTTTTTCTACACTGAATTTTCTTGAATTTGGGGCTTGACTTTTGTTAGCAGGACTCC
>KB911083.1 GCA_000383295.1 Faecalispora sporosphaeroides DSM 1294 | reverse complement strand
ATGACTTACTTCCAGTTCTCCAAAGTTCTTGCAAGACTAAATTCCGTAAAAACACGGTCCTCCCCGCAAGGCCGGAAGTAAGTTTTACAAACATTGGTCAAACCGGAAGTTACTCTTACAAAGGGAATTGAATATTTTTAACCGGCGTGTTAGCATATATACGAGCCGGACACCCATCATATAAATGGGCATGCCAAGCGGAGGTCGAAGCGTTTTTGCAAAATTTGCAAAGATAACTTCCACCCCTGGATGCGGATATATTCCGAATGGCGGCAGCCTGGTTTTTACTTCTTGAGTAGACGGGGTGTCAGGTTAATATCGTTTGCGGGGATCTCCTGAATGCCGAGGGACGGCAGAATGGTTTCACCGTACAAGAAGCTGAACAATCGGTGTGCGGACTGGTTGTTCAGCTTCTTTCTCGTATAGGAGTTAATGTGGCTCATCATACGCAGAATGTCGCTTTGCTGTAAGTGGTCAAAGGATGTACCCTTGGGAAGGACACGGCGAATGAACTCATGGGTTACTTCACAGCCGCCCTTCTGGTCAGAGCGCTGTGGATCGCAGTAGAAAACCCTGCTCCGTATTTCTCCGAATTTGGTACACTCAATGGATACGGGGTCAGTAAATTCACTGCCTCTGTCTGTCAGGATAATTGGGAACAAACGGCAATACTGTTCGTGTCCAAGAATGCTATACAGCCATTCAAAAACCTCCGTGACAGACCTTGCAGTGTTTCGGTCTCTCAAGAATGCCAACATGAGATTCGAGTTGCGGAAGAATACCGTCAGCAGCACCTTGCCGCCTTTGCGTCCCTCTACAGAGTCAATCTCCACAACAGGAGTATCTGGATTTGCTGCGGTGTATTCAAGGAAATCCTCGTAGGTTCTACCCAGATGACACTGCTTGTCTACCCGTACAGATGGTTTCTTCTTGCGCACTTTGTAGCGTACTTTCCTGGGCAAATCAATGTTTCCCACAGACAGAAGCCCGGCGTCCACATAGTTGTAGATGGTTCTTTCGTCCAGCATGATTTCATCTGCATTATTCACGCAGATTTGGTGAATGGATTGCCCTTGCTTAATAAGTGGGGAGATGATCCGGTCGATCCGATCCAGCTCTGCCGGTGTTACGGCAAAACCTTGTCGGGACTCGCTGCGGGTCACTTCATATTCTCTCTGAGCGGATTTTGCTTCGTATAGATGACGCTCCAATTTGCAGCTCTGGCGCTGTTGGCACCCGTTGCAAACATAAGGCGGTTTGCTTAGTTTGGAACATTGAGACTGCAGAAAGTCCGGGCATGTCTCAAAGCACTTGGCCCGATAGCAAGAATGACAAGGCTTTCCGTAGGTGAACTTGCAGGGGTGGCACAAATCGCCGTAGTGCCTGCAATCCTTGCGGATAACGCACGGATTGTATCCTCCGGCTTGTTTGAGCTTGATGTGGGTGCGGACTTCTTTGGAAATGGTTGTAGGGTCTTTCCCTAATTCTTCCGCAATGGCGGAAAAGCTTTTCCGCTCTCTGAGACCAATCTCAATGGCGATCCGGTCACTGAGGGTTAAATGTGAATTTTTAGCCATGGTTATCTCCGTTTCTGTGCTGCCGCCATCGGAGAAGACGAAGGGGCTCCGCCCCTTAAACCCCG
>KB911082.1 GCA_000383295.1 Faecalispora sporosphaeroides DSM 1294 | reverse complement strand
CGGGCACTGAAAACTGAATAAAGAAGAAACAGAGTAAAAGCAAGTTGAGCAAGGCCCAACCAAGAATTTATGGTCAAGCCCTCGACCGATTAGTACTGCCAAGCTCAATGCATTACTACACTTACACACGCAGCCTATCAACCTTGTAGTCTTCAAGGGGTCTTACTAGCTTACGCTATGGGATATCTTATCTTGGAGTCGGCTTCACGCTTAGATGCTTTCAGCGTTTATCCGATCCGCACTTAGCTGCCCAGCTGTGCTCCTGGCGGAACAACTGGTGCGCCAGAGGTGCGTCCATCCCGGTCCTCTCGTACTAAGGACAGCTCTCCTCAAATATCCTGCGCCCACGACAGATAGGGACCGAACTGTCTCACGACGTTCTGAACCCAGCTCGCGTACCACTTTAATCGGCGAACAGCCGAACCCTTGGGACCGAATACAGCCCCAGGATGTGATGAGCCGACATCGAGGTGCCAAACCTCCCCGTCGATGTGGACTCTTGGGGGAGATCAGCCTGTTATCCCCAGGGTAGCTTTTATCCGTTGAGCGACGGCAATTCCACTCTCATACCGCCGGATCACTAACTCCAACTTTCGTTACTGCTCGGATTGTCATCCTCGCAGTTAGGCTAGCTTACGCGTTTACACTCTAAGGCACGGTTTCCGTCCGTGCTGAGCTAACCTTTGAGCGCCTCCGTTACCTTTTAGGAGGCGACCGCCCCAGTCAAACTGCCCGCCTAACAATGTCCCCCGGCCGGATTCACGGCCGCAGGTTAGAATTTCAACCACTTAAGAGCGGTATCCCAAGGTTGACTCCGCCGCGGCTGGCGCCACGGTTTCCTAGTCTCCCGCCTATCCTGTACATAAATGATCAAAACCCAATATTAAGCTGCAGTAAAGCTCCATGGGGTCTTTCCGTCTTGTCGCGGGTAACCGGCATCTTCACCGGTACTACAATTTCGCCGGGCGGGTAATTGAGACAGTGCCCAGATCATTACACCATTCGTGCGGGTCGGAACTTACCCGACAAGGAATTTCGCTACCTTAGGACCGTTATAGTTACGGCCGCCGTTTACTGGGGCTTCAATTCAATGCTTGCACATCTCCTCTTAACCTTCCAGCACCGGGCAGGTGTCAGCTCCTATACTTCATCTTTCGATTTGGCAGAAACCTGTGTTTTTGCTAAACAGTTGCCTGGGCCTATTCTCTGCGGCCACATTGCTGTGGCACCCCTTTTCCCTAAGTTACGGGGTCAATTTGCCGAGTTCCTTAACTACCCTTCTCCCGTTGGCCTTAGAATTCTCTTCCTGTCTACCTGTGTCGGTTTGCGGTACGGGCGCCTCAGATATACATAAGACTTTTCTCGCCCTCGTCCAAGCATACTTCCCTACTCTAATTTCGGTCCCTTTCGCCCAGGTCAACCAACGCCTGGGTTATGCCCTTTCAAGGTGTCCTCTTACTTAAATCTTTTGGCGGCTACGGAATGTCAACCGTATGTGCATCGGCTACGCCTTTCGGCCTCACCTTAGCTCCCGGCTTACTTGGAGCGGACGAACCTTCCTCCAAAAACCTTAGACTTTCGGCCAATATGATTCTCACATATTTCTCGCTACTCATTCCGGCATTCTCACTTGTGTAAAGTCCACCAGCGCTCACGCTCTGACTTCACCCCTTACACAACGCTCTCCTACCATATTCTGCCGCTCTCCTCAGATTTAAGCGGGCATACGTCTTAGCCAAAGGTAATTTAACGCTGCAATTTCTATCTTTCACAGCATCTTTACTTCTTCAACTAACGTTTCCCTTAGGCTGTCTTTGGAATTCTTCAACGCCTTGCAGCGTAAATTCCCGTCAACCTTTCTTAAATACAAGGAGAGCAGCAGAACATCCCAAGCTTCGGTATACGATTTAGCCCCGTTAAATTTTCGGCGCAGGGGCACTCGACCAGTGAGCTATTACGCACTCTTTTAATGAATGGCTGCTTCTAAGCCAACATCCTGGTTGTCTGTGCACCCCCACATCCTTCTCCACTTAACCGTATTTAGGGACCTTAGCTGTGGGTCTGGGCTCTTTCCCTTTTGACAATGAAACTTATCTCACACTGTCTGACTCCCGTACATCAATTATCTGGCATTCTGAGTTTGATAGGGTTCAGTAACCTTTCGGCCCCTAGCCCATTCAGTGCTTTACCTCCAGTAATCTAATACGAGGCTAGCCCTAAAGCTATTTCGGAGAGAACCAGCTATCTCCGGGTTCGATTGGAATTTCTCCGCTACCCACACCTCATCCGCTACTATTTCAACAGGAGTCGGTTCGGTCCTCCATGGAGTTTTACCTCCACTTCAACCTGGACATGGGTAGGTCACCCGGTTTCGGGTCGAATACAACTGACTTCACGCGCCCGTTTCAGACTCGCTTTCGCTACGGCTCCAGACCTTAAGTCCTTAACCTTGCCAGTTATACTCACTCGCCGGACCATTCTACAATAGGTACCCGATCACCCATTGACGGGCTCTCGGTGCTTGTAAGCACAAGGTTTCAGGTTCTATTTCACTCCCCTCCCGGGGTTCTTTTCACCTTTCCTTCACAGTACTTTTCGCTATCGGTCACTGAGTAGTATTTAGGCTTGGAGGGTGGTCCCCCCATATTCCCACCGGGTTTCACGTGTCCGGCGGTACTCTGGATACAGCTAGCCGACTCGGAATTTCGCATACGTGACTTTCACACTGTTTCGTTGGCCTTCCCATGCCATTCTGCTATCCCTTGTCGTACATGTTGCTGTCCGAACCCCGGGGGTATTGCT
>KB911081.1 GCA_000383295.1 Faecalispora sporosphaeroides DSM 1294 | reverse complement strand
GACGCTTTTTCCCTTAGCAACATCAATTCCAACGGCTGTGTTCATGAAAGACCTCCTGATGATTGCTTTGTACTCGGTTTCGCCGTTCTTTCATTGCCGATTCAATCTCCTTGGTTACGCGAACACACCCATTATCGGGCGGGACGACCTGCTCCAATCGAACGGCTGTCAATGAGAGGACGGCTGACAGACTCCCTTACGGACGTGGTTAGTCCTCGGTGAAAGTGGTCAGGCCGAACTTCTCTCATTGTACAGCCTTGGCAACAAAAACGAAACAGACACGGCTGGCTGCCGTGCCTGGTCCGTTATTACTATTGTAGGAGGTGAGAACGTGAATACAACGAATCATTTACTGATCGGCAAAATCTTGTACGATTATTTTGAGAGAAGTTTAAATATTCGGTTGAACGAATCCCGGTTTCTGTGGGGAAATATCGCGCCCGATTACGACCTGAGCCTGCTGCGCGCGGTACATACCAGAGAAAACTATTGGGAAACAGCCGCGGAGACACTTCGGCAGCTTTCTCACAGAGGGAAGGGCGTCCCGCAGCCAAGCACCCGCCGCCTCAGCGTACGGCTCGGCATCGTCTGTCACTTTCTGGCGGATTTTTTCTGTTATGCACACACTCCGAATTTTCACGGCGGGCTGGCAAAGCATATCGCGCACGAGCGGCGGCTTGAGCTGTATTGCCGCAGACACTACCGTGCTCTGCAAAGGGCAGATTTTCCGCGGCTCCCGCTTCAAAGCGGCACGGCGGAGCAGGCCATGAAACGCATAGAGCGGCTCAATGACGATTTTCAGTCAAAGCCGCACAGCTTCGAGTCAGAAATTCTGGGCGCGCTCGCGGCGTGCAGCCTTGCCGGGCAGGCCGCCCTCTGCACCCTCGAAAACCGCACGTGCGAGCCCTTCGCTCTGTACGGCATGGATGAGCTTTGGGAGGTATCAAACCGCATATGAAAATTGCCATTTTTACGGACACCTTTGCCCCGCAGATCAACGGCGTGACCAATACGCTGACCAAGCTATGCGGATATTTTTCCGAGCATCAGGTCGATTTCCTGATTTTCGCGCCGGATTATTCCGGCGAATCGTCGGCATATGAATCCCACGTGATTCGATTTAAAGGGGTTCACCCGATTTTTTATCCGCAGTGCTGTCTGGCGTTCCCGGTTTTTACAGAGATCAAAGAGCAGCTTCAGGCGTTCGGGCCGGACATCATCCATGTGGTGACGGAATTCGGAATCGGCTACGCGGGTCTCAAGGCCGCCCGAAAGCTGGGCATTCCATTTCTCACGTCGTACCACACCAACATAGACCAATACCTGAATTTTTACCATATGCCGCATCTGGTAAAGCCAGTCGGCTCCTATCTGAAGTGGTTCCACAGCTTTGCCCGGCTCACGCTCTGCCCGTCTGAGGATACCAGGCGGCGTCTTTCCGCTCAGGGCTTTGAGCACCTGGGGATCTGGTCCCGCGGGGTGGATATCTCGCAGTTTTCCCCCGATTACCGCAGGGAGTCTCTCCGACAATCGCTCGGGGGAGAAAACCGCCTGATCTTTCTGTACGCGGGCCGGATTTCCGTTGAAAAGGGCCTGGACACTCTGATGGAAAGCATCCGCATCGTGAACAGGAAGTATTCCGACCATGTTCTGTTTGTTTTTGCCGGCGACGGCCCCTATCTGGAAACGCTGCAAAAGCAGGCGCTCCCCAATACCGTCTTTACCGGCTTTCTCACGGGCGAGGCGCTGGCGGAGCTTTACGCCAGCAGCGACGTGTTCGTGTTTCCGTCGGGGACGGAAACCTTCGGCAATGTGGTGCTGGAGGCGATGGCGAGCGGACTGCCCGTGATCTGCGCCGATAAGGGCGGCGTCACCGATTTTACCGTCGACCGGATCAACGCCTCTGTTTTCCGGTGCGGGAACGCCGACAGCCTGGCCGAAGAAATCACCGGGATGATCGAAAGCGGAGCGCTGCGCCTGCGTCTTGGCAGCACCTCCGTGTCCACCGCACACTCCAGAAGCTGGAAAAGCATCTTCGACAAGCTGATGCGGCAGTATGAATCGGTTCTGGAAGCCGCCCGCAGCGAGAGCAGGCCCCTGAAAATCGCCATTTTCGGAACCGGATACGTGGGGCTCGTCACGGGCGTCTGTCTGGCAAACGCGGGGCACGAGGTGATTTGCCTGGATTCCGACGAGAGTAAAATCCGGCTTCTGGAGTCCGGCATCCCCACGATTCTGGAGAACGGGGTCGCGGAGCTGATGAAGAAAAATGCCGCAAGGCTTCAATACACAACCCAGCAGGAGACCGCCTGCGCGCAGGCCGACGTGATCTTCATCTGTGTGGGCACTCCGGAGCGGGGAGACGGCTCGGTCAACCTGAACGACGTCTATCGCGCCATCGACCAGATCGCCTCCGGCATCCGGCGCGACTGTGTGGTGGTGGTTAAGTCCACCGTGCCGATCGGAACCGTGGACCAGCTCGAACAGCGGCTTCGGCTGAAAGTGCCGGCGGGCATCACCGCGGACGTGGTTTCCAACCCGGAATTTCTGGCGCAGGGCACGGCCGTGCACGATTTCATGGAGGCCGAGCGCATTGTGATCGGGACGGAATCGGAGCGCGCTGCCCGCATTCTTTTAAAATTATACGAATCCTTCCCCACAAAAAAAATTGTCACCGACCGCCGAAGCGCGGAAATGGTAAAGTACGCGTCGAACAATTTTCTGGCGCTGAAGCTTTCCTACATCAATGAAATCGCAAACCTGTGCGAGCTGGTCAACGCCGACATTGAAACCGTGGCTTACGCCATGGGGATGGACCGCCGCATCGGGGAAACCTTTCTGAAAGCCGGCATCGGCTACGGCGGCTCCTGCTTTCCAAAGGACTCCAAGGCGCTGCACTGGATGGCAAAATTTCACGATTATGAAATAAAAACCGTGAAAGCGGCCATAGAAGTCAATGAAAGCCAGCGCCTGCGCCTGATTCAAAAGGCCAGAAAGCATTATCCGGATTTCGACGGCCTTGTCGTCGCGGTTCTGGGCCTGTCCTTTAAGCCGGGCACCGACGATCTGAGGGAGGCCCCGTCCGTGCAGAGCATCCGGATTCTTTTGAACGAGGGTGCCCGCGTATATGTGTGGGATCCTTCCGGATACAATCAGTTCCGGCAAATTTTCAGCACCGAAGCCACCTGCTGCGAAAGCATCGACGAAGCCGTCTTGGGCGCCGACCTGTGCCTGATTATGACTGAGTGGCGGGAAATCCTCGATTACGACCCAAGTCGTTACGCCATGCTCATGCGCCGCCCGGTTGTGCTGGACGGCCGCAACTGCTATGATCTGCAAACCATGCATGCCATCCCCTGCGTTTACGAATCCATCGGACGCGGCGCCGTCCCCAACCACCGCGCAAAGCCGCTCCGGTGCGCAAAACTTTTTGGCCGCGTCAAGCAGCCCGAAGGAGTTGGCCAAACTTAACTGCAGGTTGAAGCCGCTTACGCGGGGGCACCCGCTGAAACTCAACTCTTTCCCAAAAAATAAGTTGAAGAAAGAAAAGTGCCCGCCCCGGCAGGAGGGGCAAGCCCTGCGTCCCAGAAAGGCCGCCCCCTGCACGCATACCGCCAAAAAATCCACAAAGACAACGGTCTGCGCTCCAACGAACGCAGACCGTTGTCTTATAAAAATAATTATGAAAAATAAAATTTACAGTTGCGCAACCGCGCGCTCCAGCTGCTCCAGCGCCTGCCGAAGCACCGCGCGCGGGCAGGCAATATTGATGCGCTGGAAGCCCCTGCCCTCTTCCCCGAACATGGAGCCCGAATCGAGCCACAGGCCCGCTTTTTCAAGAATCAGGCGGTTCAGGGCATCGTCGTCCAGCCCTAGGGCAGTACAGTCCAGCCAGATCAGGTACGTTCCCTGCGGTTCGACCAGACGGATCGTCGGAAGATGCCCGCGCAGGTATTCGCGCACAAAATCCAGATTGCCGACAAGGTACTCTTTCAGATCATCCAGCCACTGGGCGCCGCCCTCATACGCGGCCCGGCAGGCAATCAGGCCCATCACGTTGGCCTGGCTGTATCCGGCGCGGTCCAGCTCGGCGCGGAAGGCGCGGCGAATTTTTTGATTCGGAATCAGGATATTTGAAATTTGCAGACCCGCCAGATTAAACGTTTTGGTCGGCGCGGTGCAGGTGATCGCGATCTGCTCAAACTCCGGCCGCAGGGATGCAAACACCAGATGCCGGTGCCCGGGATATGCAAAATCCGCGTGGATTTCATCGGAAACCACGGTCACGCCGTGACGCAGGCAGATTTCACCCATCCGCACCAGCTCCCGCTCCGTCCACACACGGCCCACCGGGTTGTGGGGATTGCACAGCAGGAACAGCTTGACCTTCTCGTCCTCGATCTTCTTTTCAAAATCTTTAAAATCGATGGAATAGCCGCCGTCCTGATAGACCAGCGAATTGCGCACCAGCCTGCGGTCATTTGCGAGGATGGACTCTGTAAAAGGATAGTAAACCGGGGTCTGAATCAGCACAGAGTCGCCGGGCCGGGTCAGCGAGCGAATGGCCGCGCACAGCGCGAACACAACGCCCGGCGTTTTGATGAGCCATCCGTTTTCCACATTCCAGCCGTGGCGTGTGGAAAACCAGCTTTGCAGCGCCTGAAAATAGCGCTCGTCCGGCTCCGAGTATCCGTAGATTCCGTGCCGGCAGCGCTCGGCCAGCGCTTCGTTCACGCACTCCGGCGCGGGAAAATCCATATCGGCCACCCAAAGCGGCAGCAGCCCCTCGGGCTTTCCGTAACGGGCGGCGCAATCGTATTTGAGCGAATTGGTGTTCTTGCGGTCATGTATGGTATCAAAAGACATAGGGTTCCTCCTGTCGGGTGAATCGGCGTAGCAAAGCGGGCATCAGTCCTGCCCGAAGGCATGGTTCAAATCGGTAATCAGGTCGTCGGCGTCCTCGATTCCGACGGAAAGGCGCAGGAGCCTGTCCGTAATGCCCTTGGCCTCACGCTCCTCTGCGGGAATCTCCGCGTGCGTTTGCAACATGGGGTAGGTGACCAGCGTTTCCACGCCGCCGAGGCTCTCCGCATAGTGAATCAGGCTCACCCGGTTCAGGATGCGCTCGGCGGTTTCGCTGCTGTCCACCTCAAACGAGATCATCGAGCCGAAGCCGCTGGCCTGCTGTTTCGACAGCGCGTAGTGCGGGTGGTCAGAAAGGCCGGTATAAAACACCTGGCGCACCTTGCTCTGCCCGGTGAGCCATACGGCGATTTTTCCGGCGTTTTGCTCCTGTCGATCCATGCGCAGGGGCAGCGTTTTGATCCCGCGGATCAAAAGCCAGCTGTCGAACGGGGAAAGGCACGCTCCGGTATTTTTATAAACATAGCGCAGCCGCTCGCAGATTTGCGGGTCGTTTGCAATCGCAAAGCCGGCCAGAACGTCGTTGTGCCCGCCAAGGTACTTCGTGCCGCTGTGCACCACAATGTCCGCTCCCAGCGTCAGAGGGCGCTGCAGGTACGGCGTTAAAAAGGTGTTGTCCACAATGAGCCAAAGCCCGTGGGCGTGCGCAAGCTCCGCCGTTTTTTTCAAGTCGGTCACCTGCATCATGGGATTGGTGGGGGTCTCCACAAAGAGCGCCTTCGTTTCCGGCCGAATGGCGGCCTCAATCTGCTCAAGGTACGAGGTATTCACCGCGGTGAACGAAAGGCCGTTTTTCTCGTTGATATGGTGAAACAGGCGGTGCGAGCCGCCGTACAGATCGTCGGAACAAATGAGGTGGTCTCCGGGGGAAAACAGCTCCATAACGGCGGAGATCGCCGCCATGCCGGAAGAAAACGCCAACGCCTCTTTGCCCTGCTCGAGCCGGGCCATGGTTTCCTCCAGGTATTCCCGGGTCGGGTTCTGCACCCGGGAATAATCATACCCGGTGCTCTGCCCCACGCCGGGGTGAGCAAAGGTGGCGGTTTGAAAAATCGGCACGGAAACCGAACCGGTTTTGTCATAGGACTGAGAAGAACCGTGTACACAAATCGTATTGAATTCCATAAAAATGCTCCTGCCTGTAAGAACGGGCCCTGCCCTGGGGCAGAGCCGCGGTGTGTGAGCCGGGAGGGATCCCGGCCTTTGATGCCCCGGCCAAAGCGGCCGGGGATGATCAAACCTTAAATATAGAACATAAAGCTGTTTTCCTCACGGTGGCGCTCGGCCTCCGTGGCCAGGTCTGCCAGCGTAACGGCGGAAAGAGCGTCGGCGACGGCCTTGTCCAGCTTTTCAAACGCGCTCAGCCGCATGGCTTTTTCAATGTCCGGGGCTTTTTCCGCCACCGTGTCTTCCGCGGGTTCAAACAGCGAAAGCTCCACAGCGGACAGCACCTGATACACGGTGATCTGCCGCGGCATTCGCGACAGCTGGTACCCGCCCTGTGCCCCTTTGATGGAGTTGACGAGCCCACCCCTTTTCAAAAGAGAAAATACCTGCTCCAGATAAATTTTAGAGATTCCCAGCTTTTCCGAAATGCTGATGACGGTAATATATTCTCCGCTCGCATAGGATTCAGACATGCTGACCATTGCGGCAAGAGCATAACGGCCCTTGGCAGAAATCCTCATGAAGCAAAACCTCATTTCATACTTATACTATATGATTTAATGATATTAAAAAACAATCGAAATGTCAATACCCGTAATCAAAAGAAACATGCGCTCCGCGAAATATACGGGCATCCGAACCCGCGCGGGGCAAAGCGGGCGCATCCTCCTCTCCTGTTGTGTCAGGAGTGATTTTACAGGGCCAGTCCATCCCTAAAGAAAAATCATACATCCATAGGTATTGTTCCCCCATCGCATGAAAAATCATTGCAAAAACGCACGATTCCCAAAGAGAAAAAGAAAAGTCTTTCCGCACGGAAGCGCTCCGGCGGAAAGACTTTGGAGGAACATTGGGGGATTGGGCCAAACGATATCCGGACGGTCAATCCGGCGGCGCTTTCCCCATGGCGGTTAAAATCAGTTGCAGATTCTTCTTCAGGCGCTCGTTGCCGGGGGTCAGCTCCACCGCGCGGCGCGCATGCTCCAGAGCCTCCTCTGTAAGCTTCAGATTCCAGCAGGCAATCGCGCACAAATCCTCCGGGGTATGGTCCCAGGCATAACCCATATTGGCAAAATTCTTTGATTTCTCTGAAATGGAAAGTGCCTGCCGGGTTAAGCAGTATACCAGGGGCCAGTTCTCCTGCTGGTAGGCCATCTGTGCAAATTCCACGTAGGGGTCGCGCATTTGAGGTGCTTCAGCGATCGCGCGCAGATACCATCGCGCGGCCTCCCACGGCTTTCCCTGCATATTCCAGGAATAGGCGCCCCAGCGCATTGCCGCACTGCGTTCTTCTTCCCATTGGGAGAGGGCGAGATACTTCTTCATTGTGTCAATGCAGCTTTGCCACTGCTTCTTGTACATATATTCGCGGCCAAGATAATACAGCATGCGGGTGTCCGTGGGATTTTCCTCCACGGCGGTTTCCAGCAGGGGCAGATAGGAGCCCCGGGATTTGATGGGGTCAGGGTAGTGATCGAGTACCATGTCCTCCACAAAAACAACGTGCTCCGGCACGGGGCCGGTATAGGCCAAATACTCATGAACCGGGTAATTCCAGAAAAAGCCGCGCCGGGAATGGATTTTCGTGTAATACAGCTGAAGATCCGGCGATCCGTCCGCATGGTGGCTCCAGTTATACAGATACTTGGCGCGGGTTGTATTCGGCTGCCAGGCCCGTTCCAAAGCGACGCGCCATCCGGGAGAAAGCACCTCATCCAGATCGGTGCACACGCAGATATCTGCGTTTTCAGGAACGTGGGACAGCGAGAGATTGCGCGCGCGGTCAAACCGCCAGGGCCGTACAACCTCCTCATACACCACGGCTCCTCTTTCACGCAGACGCTGTACGGTGTTGTCGGTGGAGCCGGTGTCGGTTACAATAATTTGATCCGCCTCCCGCATAGAATCCATCCACCGGTCTACAAACTGTTCCTCATTTTTACAAATGGCATAGACGCAGACCAAGTAAGGCGTTAGGCAATTCCCCCTTTTCTGTGGTTTTGAACGCGCGATCCGCTATCATCGTATGTGATCTCGTTTGTCCATTATTCCTGCGGGACACTCCCTTTCCTTATGTAATTGCTGTATTCTCTGAAAAACAGAAGCGCAGGAAAGAGGCCCGGAAAATTCCGAGCCTCCCAAAAAACGGACTGTATTATTCGATTGTAAGCCCGGCGCTGGCAAAGCCGGAGATCAACGTGGCAATATCGATACCTGCAGTTACCTCCGCCGAGAAAACCAGCATGAGGCGGGTGCCGGCTGTAACCGGTATGGCAATACCAGTTGTCAGGCCGCTGCTGAAAGTGCCGACGGCAACCAATCCGGTAAGCGGGGGAGCCAATGTGACAAGCGCGCCCGCCACCGGCGTAAACACGTTGCTTGTTGCGGCAGCAGAGAACAACTGCGCTGTAATCGTAACGGTAGTACCAACCAAAGCTGCCGCTGCCGTAAGGTTGAAATCAGCCGCGATGGCCGTAACCGTTCCGTCACGCGGGACGGAGAAGGCCATGTTGGTGAAACCGGTGGTATCAATTGTACCGCCAAGCACAGAGAGGCCCGTAACCGAGTTGCCGAACCCTACTGCAGTGGTTGTACCTATCAATCCACCCGCAACTGTAGTCAATGCTGCGGCAATGCCAGACGCAAAGGGAATAATCGCGCCATTGCCGGCGGCGCCGGTTGGACCTGTGGGGCCGGTCGGGCCGGTGGAGCCGGTAATATTAGGAAAACGAACTGCCTTTTTTGAGCGGTTTGTTAAATTGCTTCAGACTGGGCGTCGATTTCTATGTGTTCCATTCCCTCGCGCAGTTCATCGGCAAACTGAAATTTTACACTGATGTTGCCGTTTTCATGTACCTTGATATGGTCTACCAGTTCCATTAGAACCTCCCTTGTCAGCTTGTTAAGCGTTTTGAATTTTCTGTATGCTGTCAAATAAGCGTCCTCAGGATCAGCATTATTTTGAAGCTTCTTCCGTTCTTCGGTCAGGCGATTTAAAATTGCGTTGATTTCGGCCATCTGCCGTTCGTAATCTTCGCTCATGTGGCGGTAGTCGCTATGGGTGATTTCTCCGTCTTTCCAATCCTGATAAATGGATTGCTTATAACGCATGATTTTGGAGCGTTCCTTTTCTTTTGCTTCTATCAATGCATCAATCCGCATGGACTGATTTTTTTGAAGCGGAGCTGCGCGAATATATTCCAGAATATTTGCATAATGTACCACAAGATATATTTGCTGCTGAATCGCGTACAGGATGGCCGCCTCCAATTGGTTGTGCTTGATGGAATGTTTGGTGCAAGCCGTTTTGGACTGATCTTTGTAGGTTCGGCAGAAATAGTACACGATTCCTTTTACTTGACTTCGGCTCATAGCCTTGCCGCAATCCGCACAACGCAGGAAACCGCTGAACAGATAGAGCTTCTTTTGCTGCGGAGCGGTGCGGGTGTCACGCTTGAGCAACTCCTGCACTTTTTCAAAGATAGGCCGTTCTATGATTGGCTCATGGGTATTCTGCACAATGTACCATTCATTTTCGGGAACCTGTTCCTGCGTATGGATCTTGTAGCTCTTCACACGCTGGCGGCCCTGTACCATATCCCCTACATAAAGGCGGTTTTTCAAAATGTCGCTTACAGTTTTTGCACTCCATAAGGGCCTTTCCGAACCACTCGGATTTTGATAGTTTAGGCCTTTGCTTTTCTTGTACTCGGACGGACACAAAATGCCACGGTCATTGAGATTGTGTACAATAGCATTTTTGCTCATACCGTCCAGAAACCACTCATAAATGTTTTTTACAATCTCGGCGGCTTCATCATCAACGATTAAGGCGTTTTTGTCCTTTGGATTTTTCAAGTAGCCATAGGCGGCAAAGCCGCCGATAAACTTACCATTGCGCCGCTTCATATCAAAAACCTGCCGTATCTTCTTTGAAGTCTGGTAGCAGAAATTGTCGTTGATCACATTGGTAATCGGTACAATCAGATTGGAAATGCTGTCCGGGTTCAAGTAGCTGTCAATACCCTCTGCCAGGCTGATAAACCGTACATTCATCTGTACAAACAGATTTTCAATCAAGCTCCCTGCGTCCGTATAGTTACGGGACAGGCGGGAGAGGTCTTTGACGATCACACAGTTTACCTTTTTTGCGTATATGTCGGAAAGCAATCTTTGAAAGCTGTCCCGGTTGGTGTCCGTTCCGGTATATCCATCATCCACATAGGGTGGCTGGACGCTTTCAAACTCGTCCATATGCTGTCGATAGTAATCATCAAGTAACGCTTTTTGATTAATAACGCTGTTGCTGTCGTCCTTGCCGCGGTTTAAGTCCTCTTTGGATAAGCGGATATACTCGCCAAGTTTCCAGCGGATATTTAGAGGGGCGGATATTTTTTCCTCAGAGCCCCTGTTTTTTGTTCGTGCCATGTGTCCTCCTTTCTGATTGCATCTATAATTGACTGTTTCGGATTTCAGCATAATGCAAAGCTGTTACTGCAGCCTGTAAGCAGACTTTACAGGCCACTTTTCTTTCGTTTGAGAAAGTCGGCAAACACATCCTGCAAAGGGGGAGCATTCTCTGAAAACTCCAGCTTTACGCCCATATCGCCCACACGAAAACAATATGGGTTTTTAACCGCCGCTATGACTTTCGCCGCACGCTGTTCCTGCGGTACGGTCATATCAAAGGTGAAGCCGCTCACATCAACCAAATCCTTTTTGTTTACTGCTTCTATGTCCACGCTTGCCAATGCTGAAATTGGAATCCGTTTTTTCAATCACAGTCGCCCCCTCCTTTCCATATATATGAGCGGCTCGGATTGTCCCATGAAAAATAGCAGAAAACGACAGGAGAGTGGTTCCTTGTCATGCTCTTGCAGAATAATCTTCCGGCCGGTCTATTCATTTCCGGGCCGCAGAACTGCCCTTGGATCAACCTCGCCGGAGGCTCAGAATGCGCTTGCGGTGAGCGCACATCTGTTTTGCGCTGTTCGACTTTCACAGACCATAACAGATGGAAGCCGATTGCCGGTATTTGCCATTATTTTAACCCTTAAGTTCTTGTCGAAATTTTTTTGCGGTTATGCTACAATATAATATATCCGGCAGGTGATTATGGAGGATAAGGGGGAGAGAACCTCATGCTGTTTTATAAACCGAAATATGTGGCTCCCCGTCAGATTCGTATGGATCGAATCGTGTTTGCTCTGGTATTTCTTGCTGAATTTTCCTATGGTGTATATTTAGGCTATTTTAAGGGCGTTCTTCTAGGAGACGCCGTAAGCCGCACTGCCAATGCGTTTTATGTGCTGTTTTGCAAGCCGTATCGCTTCACCTCCATGGGCCTTGTGTGGAATCCGCTGCCCAGCGCATTACAGCTCCCCTTTGTGGCGCTTGCCCATTTTTGGCGGCCCATTGTCACCAAGGGAATCGGTGCGGCGGCGGTAACAGCATTTTTTGCCGCATGGCAGGGAAAAACGCTTCTGCGTACCTTTGAACTGCTAAAGGTGGAACGTGTACCTTCCCTTTTGATCACTTTGCTGTTCTGTTTCCATCCTTACATATTTTTTTACGGGGCAAACGGCATGACGGAAGTGATTGCTTCCGCCTTTGCCATACAGGCAGTTTGTGCACTTTCCCTCTGGATGCGGACGGGGCGAGCCAGTCATCTGCTCGCTTTGGGCGTTGGCTGCGTGGGAATGTTCCTCACCCGCTATGAAGCGATTCCCTTCGCCTTGTCTCTGGGTCTCGGAATGTTCCTCCACATGCTGTTCAGTCAGAGGGAGAAGAGATATTACCCGGAAGGAAACTGGAAAGAAAAATTTTTTTATGTGGAAGGAACGATGTGGGTTACCTTTCTGCCGCTTATTTACACGGTGCTGGTCTGGATCTTATTTAACTGGACCATTACCGGGAATCCTTTGTATTTTTTGAACTCGGGTTACTCCATGAACGCCTATTCCGATTATTATACCGACTATGGCGGCATAGCCGGGGCAATATCCTATGTGTGGGCCAGAATCTGGCCGTTTCTGTTTGCCCTTGCCGGGCTGCTTTTGGTACGACTGATGATGGGCTCCTTCCTGAGCCACGATACCGCTATTATGGTCACGGTAACGCTGGGACTTTCTCTTTTTCAGTTTTTTATGATTGCCAAGGGCTCGTCGGGTGGCTATGTGCGGTATCTCTGCTATCCTTTGATGCTGGCCGCGGCGTGGATGCCCTACCAGCTTTCTGTTCTAAAAAAAGCGGCGCGCAGGGTGGCTGTCGGCATCCTCTGTGCGGTGCTGGCTTTTAACGGCGCCTATTTTGCCTGGGCGTTTGAGCATTCTTCCCTGATGAGAGAGGATACTCTGTATATGGTTCCGGCACACACCGAGCAAATTGCGGATTATATTAATACTCATCTGCAGGACAAAAGAGTTCTGATGGATTCCTATCTGACCTATTACGCCATTATGAATGTGAACAACGTGGATCAGCTGGTGATCAGCTGTACACCGGAATTTGCGGAGGCGGTGGCGGACCCTGTGGGGCATAACATTGATTATGTGATTGTGCCGCAGATAGGGGGCTACGGCAATATGGATGCTCTGAACATCGCCTATCCCAACCTCTACTGGCACGGGGAGAAATGGTGTGAAGAAGTCACCTCTATTGAGGGATATAAGATTTACAAAGTACTCAAATGAAAGGGGGTGTTGGGATGGAAAAAAATCTGCATGGATTAGGGGAACGAATGGTGCGGGCTGGCCTGATCAACAAGGAGCAGCTGGCCGACGCGCTTTTGTGGCAAGAGCAGGAGAACACCCTGCTGGGCGAAACTCTGGTCAATCACGGAATCATCACGGGAGAACAGCTTTTTCGTTTCATCTTCACCAGTCCCGGGGCGACAGTGGGCGAAGTTTTGATCGGTCACGGTTATATTGACCGTGAACAATTGGCGGAGGCGCTTCGCTACCAGCAAAAATATGGCGGACGATTGGGTGCGATCTGCGTTTCCCTCGGCTTTCTGACTGCTCAGCAGTTGGATTCCGCGCTGGCGCAGCGTGTTGCGCCCAAGGGCCGGCTGGGGGATGAATTGCTGCGCTTGGGTATTATTACGCAGGAACAGCTGGATACCGCGCTGGAAACTCAAAGGCGCAGCGGCGGGCGCTTGGGGGAGATTCTGCTCTTTTTGGAATATGTTACGGAGGAGCAGTTATACCGCGCTCTGGCAACACAAGGGGAAATCGGCAGGCTGGGCAGCGATGTGCGCTTGTCGGATGTGAAGGCTCTGCCCTACGGGCTTGCCAATCGGTACGCAGCCATTGTAATTCGGGAAGAAAAGCAGTATACCGTTGTTGCCGTTGAATCCAAGCTGAGCGAAGCTGCCGTTAAGGACATTGAGGCATATCTGGAAAAACCCATTGAGCAGGTTCTGATGACCAATGCGGAACGGCTGCGGTTTTGGGAGCAGGCTTACCGCCGTGATGAGATTCTGGGGAGCGTGTTCGCCCTCTACGATGAACAGCCTGAAAACTCCGCGATTGAGACCTTTACCACTCCACAGCTGGTTACGCTGTTGGTGCTCCTCGCTGTGTTTGTCGTGTCTTTGGCGGCAAACTGGTTTGTCACACTACTCATACTGGTGATCATTTTTCAAATTATCTATCTTGCGATGGCAATCGCGAAATTTTGGATGGTCATCAAAGGCGCCCGTCACAATGCGCAGCTGCGCTTTTCACCGGAAGAGGTGGCCGCTGTGGATGAGACCAAGCTGCCGGTATACACCCTGCTCATTCCGGTATATAAGGAAAAAGAAGTGCTGCCTCATCTTTTGAAAAGAATTCAAAATCTCGACTACCCCAAATACAAATTAGACGTTCGTATTTTGCTGGAGGAAAATGATCCCGAAACCATTGAATTGGTTCGCGCGATGCGGCTGCCCAGCTACTTTACCCCCATCGTCGTACCGGCATCCATGCCGCAGACGAAGCCAAAGGCCTGCAACTATGGGCTGCTGCAGGCGAAAGGGGAGTATGTAGTCATCTACGACGCGGAGGACAGACCTGAGAGGGATCAATTGAAAAAAGCTTATTTGGCCTTTCAAAAGCTGCCGGAGGAATATGTGTGCATTCAGGCCAAGCTCAATTATTTCAACAGCCGGCAAAATTTGCTCACCAAACTGTTTACGCAGGAGTACAGCATGTGGTTTGAGCTGCTGCTGGTGGGCATTATGCAGATGGATATTCCCATCCCGTTGGGGGGAACCTCCAATCACTTCAAAATGGACTTTTTGAGGCAGGTCGGCGGCTGGGATCCTTTCAACGTAACCGAAGATGCGGATCTTGGCATCCGGCTCTACAAGCATCGGTATAAAACCGCGATACTGGATTCCCGCACCTGGGAGGAAGCCAACAGCAATGTCAGGAACTGGGTGCGCCAACGCTCGCGCTGGATTAAGGGCTATATGCAAACCTTTTTCGTGCATATGCGTGAGCCGGCTAAATTTTACCGCCAGGTAGGGTTCCGGGGAATGCTCGGGTATCTGGCCATGATTTTGGGAACTCCGTTGCTTCCGCTGCTCAACCCCATCTTCTGGGGCATGATGGTGGTCTGGCTGATCTTTCATCCTTTTTGGGTACAGATGTTTTTCCCGGGGCCAATTTACTATATCTCGGTGATTCAGCTGATTCTTGGCAACTTTATCTTTATGTACATGAATATCGTCGGTACGTATTATGTGATTCGTGATTGCGCGATTAAGAAAGATCAACCCTTTTCTTACGGATTGATTCGGTCGGGGTTGCTGACCCCGCTGTACTGGATTTTAATGAGCGTCGCAGCCTACAAGGCGTTGATTCAATTGATCGTTAAACCCCATTATTGGGAAAAGACCCACCACGGCCTGACGGAGCACTCCGACGTTGCTCACCTGCAATACATTGAACAACTGCTCACCGAAGAACAGGTTAAAAACCGGAAGGATAAAAGTGTGCCAAGTAATTCATTGGAAAGTAAGGGGACATTGCATGAAACGAAATCGCATTAAGGGAATATCCCGGTTTCTGTCTGTGTTAACGGCCGCCATTCTTTTGTTTTCGGGCGCGGGCACGGCCTATGCCGCCTCCGAAACAGCGGCGCCTTACGCAGATGCGCAAAAGGTTTCGGCTCCTTTGTTTGACGAGCCGCAGTCTCTGAATCTGCCGCGCAATATCACTTCGTTTTGGTTTCGGATACCAAACGGTACCAGTCTTGGCGATCAATGCAGCCTTTCTCTGGGTATGACCGCTGCGGAGACGCTGATCGATGACCGTTCCACCGTGACGCTGTTCCTGGGGAATCAGCAGATCGCTACCGCACGCATTTTGGATATTGTCAAAAAGCGGGGGGGAATGTGGGTGGTGCCCATCCCTGCAAAGAGCCTGAAGACAGACGGCACGCTCAATGAGCTTCGGATTGTAACCGCACAGCGCACCATTCTTGGCGATTGCGCCGATATTGACAACCCCGCAAACTGGGTGCGGCTGGAAACAACCTCCCGGCTAAATTTGGACGTTTTGCGGATGGGCGATCCCGTTCTCGGCACTGCGCTGCCCTACATGTTCGACAAGGTGAATCAAGGGGATCGACTCGCCGCCGAGTTTATTCTTCCATCCGGGGAGAACTCGGATGTCCGCTCCGCCATGCTGACTGCCGCTTCTGCCATCGGCGCGGCATATCCGTCAAAGAGCACCGTTGGCTTTGTCGTGTCGCAGGGCAGCTCCGCCGCAACTGAGCAAAATCGGATTCGTATCGGGCTTGGTTCCCAAAAGCCCCGGGATATGGCTGCGATACCTTCCCTAAATGGGGAGAACGGATATCTTTCTATTACAAGAAACAATCAGTATTGCGACTTGTCTCTTTACGGAGCGAATGCGGCGGGATTGTCCAAAACGGCGGCTTTCTTCACTCACAGGGACTATCTCGCACAGCTTTCCGGCGGCACTGCCGCAATCTCCACCGATCTGCGTAATGTCGGAACGGGGTTTGTTAAAAATGAGGATGGGTATTACAAGCTCTCTGACTTTGGCTACGACACCGCCAGTCTGGCAGGAGCGTTCCATCAGGAGGTCAACTACACGCTGAAGCAGCCGCAGGGTGTTCAAAGCGGGCCGGATTCTTATCTGGAGATTCATTTCCGCCATTCAAAGGCGCTTGTGGGGGATACTTCGTTGCTTACCGTTCATGTGGATGGAACCGCGGTCGACAGTATTCAGCTTTCGGACTCCAACGCGGAGGGCGGTTCCATCAAGGTGAAAATCCCGCCCGCAGCCTTGGATAAGAGCTCCTTTGACGTTAAGGTGGAGTGCTACAACTATTTGGGAAAGGTAGACTGCTCGAAGGATTATTATGATGTCGCGTGGACGGTGATCGACAAAGATTCTGTCGTTTACTTTCAGCCGGGGGATGCGGGAATTCCGCCCACCATTCAGCCGCTTCCAAGCTTTGGAGGACCTTCGGGTGAAAGCTGGCCAACGGCGATTCTCTGTGCTCCCTCGAATACCTCTCAGAAGATGATGGAAGCTGCGGTCGGGCTGGTTTGCCGGGCCGGGCAGAATTCCGGTGCATACCGCTGGGAGTACGCGAACAATCTGGACTCCAAACTGAAAGAGTCTTCCGATATTTTAATCCTCGGCACCAATGACAACCTTCAAATTCCGAAGGAAATCTCCGATCTTCTGAATGTTGTGCCTCAGAAAGACGGCTTTGCTCTTTCCAAAGATCCTGTGGTTTCAGCAGAAGCGCTGCAAAAGAAAATTATCATACAGGTGGTGCGTTCTCCCTGGAACTTCTATCGAAAGGTGTATGTCGTCACCTGCCCGCCCGGGATGGAAGGCGTTCTGAAGGAGTTCGTTTCGGAACGCAAAGCTCTGAATGAACTGAGCGGTACGATCTCACTGATTGATGGGAAAAAGGCAGTGACAAACGTTACGGCTGCTGACAGCACCGTTGGCAAGGCGGCGGAAAATCTTCCGTTCAGTATAGATCGTTTCCTCGGTAAAATCGTCCGGGCAACGGGTATTTCCCGGGGAGGGCTGCTTGCCATTTTGATCCTTGTCTTAGCAATCATCCTTTTAATCATTAAGGTTTACAGAACCCCCCGCCGGTTTGAAAAGGCGAAAAAGAAGATGGAAACGATCAACAAGGACGCCGGAAGGGCTTTGGAAGAGGCGCCCAAAGATATCGAAGATGATTTCGGCAAAGACGACAACGGCAGATAGTCTGCCGGAAAAGAGAAGTTACGGTATACCAGGCTGAAAAGAGCAGAGCCAAAGCGAGCGTGAAGCACGCGTAATGGCTCTGTTTTTTTTATAAGCTCACAGCTTGAGAAACAAAAACACCGCGCGAAGGAAAAGTGAAATCGCAACCCAAAACAGACGAGGTGCTTGCCGAAAAAATCCGTCACCGTATGACCCTGACTCCATTTGGCGAAATCGCAACTGTCTTCGGTACATAAAACAGGGATGCAGCAATTCTCATTTTGCTGCATCCCTGATATTTTATAAGGCAACTCCTTACCAATCCCAGTCAAATCGTTCTATGTCTGTTTCGGTCAGCTCTGTACCGATCTGCACTTCAATCATCTGGAGATCCGTAATGGCCAAAATTGCGTGAAGACGGCCTTTCTTGATCTGTACCAAATCCCCCCGGCCGACCCTCTTTCTTTGTCCGTCAATCACCCGCTCGCCCACACCGTCGATTAAGATCCATATTTCATCGCGCATGGCGTGCCGCTGGTAACTGATGGCTGACCCGGCTTTGATAAACAGATGCTTCGTCAGACTGTTGGTATCTGGCAGCTCAGTACGGTCGATCACGCGATATTCACCCCAGCGGCGTTCCTCGTACATAGGGCGCGGGGCGGAGGGAATGTATTTCTTAAGAGAAGCGCTTTTTTCCTTATCTGCAACCAGAATTCCCTCATGGCTGGCCGCCACAACGAGATTGCTGGTGCCTATTGCCACAATTGGAATATTCAGCTCGTTAATGATATGGGTATTTTGCACATCCTCGCTTACAATCGCTTTCCCAATTTGCTCGGCAGAGAGTTCCTCTGTTAAAGAGTTCCATGTACCAAGATCTTTCCAAAGCCCGTCAAAAGGGATCATAGCGACAGATTTGGCTTTTTCCACCACAGCGTAGTCAAAGCTTTCGTTGGTTAACTCATGGTATCGGCATCGGATATCCTCAAAACTGACCGGATGGATTATCGCTTCGGTGATTTCCGTCAGGAACCCAAGCCGAAAGGCGAATACGCCGCCGTTCCACATTGCGCCGTCCGCAATCATCTTCTGTGCAATATCTGCACTCGGCTTTTCCACGAACCGATCAATTGGGATTACCCCAGCTGCTTGTCCGGATTTCGGAACCATATAACCGTATTTTTCGGAAGGCTCCCATGGTTTGATTCCCATCAGCACCAAGTCGGCGAGGCCATTGCCGACAGCCTCCGCCATTCGGCGGAGAACATTAAAATATGCCGGTTCCGTATAGGTATCCACCGGCATGACGACAACCACTTCTTCTGGAGAACACTTCTTTTCAAAGTGAAGATAAGCGGCCGAAAGCAAAATGGCGGGGAAAGTGTTTCTGCGCTCTGGCTCCGCAACAATTTCAATCTCATTCCCGAGCTGCCCCAGAATCTCCTCTTGCTGAGGAGCGGCGGTTGCCATCAAGATATAATTCGTTTCCAGCCTCGCGTCCAAAAGCTGACGATAAACCCGCTGCACCATTGATTCCGGTCTGCCGTTCTCATCCTGCAACAGCTTTAAAAATTGCTTTGAACGGGTGCTGGTCGACAGCGGCCAAAGCCGCATCCCCGAACCACCGGACAACAGAATAATATTCATAACTCCCACCCTTTGGTTATTTGAGGAATTTCCCTTCACTAATATTCAACTGACAGTTCTCTTTTTTTAATAGCTCAATCGGTCAAGCTCTCATTTTTTGTTTTTTGCCTGTCGGGCAAACAGCACACCTTCCTTTTGGACTCGATAACTGTTTATGAATTAACCCTTCAGAGCATCCGCGGGGGATAGTTTGTCCACACTGAGAAGAAGATAATCAACACTTTTTGTATTATCTGATCTCAAACTGGTGCCGGGTTTCACAGGCCCCACACCGTTCTTATCATTCTCGCCTCACCTATGATTTCTGCAAAAGGAATCCCGAGCATTCATGTGAAAGCCTATATTTATTATAAAGCTCTTCCAAAATATAAGCAAGAAATTTCTCCCGTTTCTTACTTCGTGGAGGTGTGGAGCTATTTTACAGAAATCTTACCCATTTTGTTCAACTGGTGATGTTCAATGTAACGTGATCGTTGGTGTCCTGTTTTGGTGTTTTCCTTTTCCTGCGGAATCAAAGGTTTTCCTTAAATAACAGGGGCAGTAGGGCCGGTCGGGCCAAGAAGCCCCGCTGCTCCAGTCGGGCCTGTAGGGCCGGTCGGGCCAAGAAGTCCCGCTGGTCCGGTGGGGCCTGTGGGGCCGGTCGGGCCGGTCGGGCCTACTGCGCCTGCCGCTCCCGTTGCGCCGGTCGGGCCGGTCGGGCCTACTGCGCCTGC
>KB911080.1 GCA_000383295.1 Faecalispora sporosphaeroides DSM 1294 | reverse complement strand
AATTTCAATCCACGCCCCTCGCGGGAGGGGCGACATTTTCCTTTGGAGTAACAAATCTACAATTATCAGATTTCAATCCACGCCCCTCGCGGGAGGGGCGACTGCAAAACAAACAAAGCCAGCGGGAGAATATTTCTGAAAGCTTGGTAAACATTCACATCAAAATGCAAATAAATCGCAGATCTGCAAAGCTTCTCCCTGCAAACGGATTCGATTTCATGCGCGAATACCCCGCGGATTTGATGTGCGCTTGCGATTCGCGTCAGAATGCCATCAGATCTTCCGGGCTGTATGTTTGTTTCGCTCCGTAATGTTCAATGCGATTTTTATAATTGTTCCCCAGATGATAAATCCGCAGGCTGTCTTTCTTTACGTCCATAACAGCAAGCAGCTGACTTTTTACAATACATAATTCCGCAGGAGACAGCAGGCATTCAAAAACGGAATTCTGTACACGCTGCCCGTAATTCACACAGATTTTTGCAACCTTGCGAAGCCGCTTGCTCCCTTTGGCATCCTCGGTATTCACATCGTAGGTAATCAGGACAAGCATCGTCTACCTCCAGACAAACGGTGGGTACTCGTCGATATCGCCGCGAATATATTTGGCCAGCAGCATCGCCTGCACATAGGGTAGCAGGCCCCACTCCACCTTCTCCTGCAAAAACGGATGGACGATTTCTTCTTTCTTTTTCTGTTGCCAAAGAGATAAAAACTTTTTTCGTCCATCCTCCGTGAGCAGGATACCTCCGCTTTCCTTTTCCAAAAAATCTTTGCCGCAAATACTCTTTTTATTGATGCTTGTCAACACAAAGCGGTCGGCGAAGGGGGCGCGGAATTCCTCCAGCAGATCGAGTGCAAGGGAACATCTGCCCGGCCTTTCCGTGTGGTACACGCCGGCATACGCGTCGAGGCCGACGGCCTCCAGTGCGCTGACGCACATGGAGGTCAGCAGACTGTATGAGAAAGACAGCATTGCGTTAACATTGTCCATCGGCGGGCGGCGGGAGCGTCCCCGGTAGAAGAAATCCTCTTTTTGCTGCAGAATCATCTCGTCAAAAACAGAAAAATACAGGCTGGCGCACTCCCCCTCCAAACCGCGGAGCGTGTCGGCGCCCGGGGCGCGGTAAGCATTCACCTTTCCGTTTTGAAGGGCCGAGCCGACCTGCGCAAATTTTTCGGTATCGATCCGCAGGGCATGGTCGCGCACGGCGCGGCTGAGAACCGCGCCGCAGTTCGCGAGCTTTGCGGAGATGATGTTTTTTGCGATGGCCAGCGAGCGCTCCGGATCGTCGCAAACCCGGTACTGCTCGCGGCGCAGAAGGATATTCCCATACGATTTCCCGGTCACCTTGGCCAAAAAGCGTCCGCTCGGTTTGAGAAAGACGAGGGATTTGTTCATCTCGGCACATTTGCCCATCAGCGCCGGGCTGGCACCGACATACCCAAATGCCATGATGCCGTCGATCATGTGCAGCGGCAGACGGCCCAACGTATCGCCATCGCTTTGCACCACAACATTTTCTCCATCCAGAGCAAGGTAGGCGTTTTCCGTTGTGATGTACAGTGTATTTAAAAGCTTTTTCATTGACCCGCCTCCCCGATTCCAAGCGTGCCGTCCAGATATTCCTGAACGGATTTGATCCTGCTCAGCTTCGGCAGACAAAGATTTTTCAGCGAACAGGCATTGCAGCCTTTTGTCATTTTCCCCTTGGGCACATACCCACGCTCGAAATAGCCGTGCATTTCGGCAAACATCGCCCGAACCCGCTCCTTACGTTCCCCCGTGATTTCCACACGCTGCCGACGTTTTGTTTTCCCATAGAAGATAGCCCCGGCGGGGATTTCGCAGCCGAGCATCTCCTCCAGGCAAATGGCCTGCGCCGCCAGCTGAAGGATGTCGATCTCGCCGTCCTTGGGCTCCCCGTGCTTATATTCCACCGGATAAACGGTGTAAAGCCCGGTTCTGCCGTGCAGCGGGATTCCCTTGGCAGACTGCCGGAATTCAACGATATCGCATTCGCCGCTCGCGCCAAGGCTGCGGGAAAAAATCGGCATTCCGCGCGATAAAAAGACGTCTTTTCTGCTCTCGGAGGAATAGCCGTCGTGGCAGTTTGCGTGCAGCAAATCGCCCTCAACCGTGCGAAGATTTTCTTCCCAAAGCTGCTCAATATGGATCAGTGCCCACTGCCGGCGGCAGAACGCAAAATGCTGGATTCCCGACAGCATCAGAAAATCTTCTTCCTCATACCCGGTCATATCCCGTCGATGATGTCCGGCACGAGGCCGTCCAGCGGCAGAAGCGTGATCTCGTAATCCCCTGCGCTCTTTGGGGAGGCGACTCCGTCCTTCAGCGCAATCTGCACCGAATTGTGTACTTTTGCGGAGGAATACTGGCCGATCTTGTTGTTATGCTGCCACCAGTAAAGCCGAAGCACCTCCATGCTGCCGTCCGGCCTGGCGGAAGAGCTGTCGTTGATAAAGAGGGTGCGCAGGCATTCCTTGATGGTGTCGGCATCCTCCTGCGTAAATCCTGTTTTTTCCGCCAGCTGTACATTGATCGCGCCCTTGATCTGATACAGCCCGAATTCCACCATGTGCTTCGAGCCCATGGTGTCGGAGCTTTTCTTGCCGTCGTCGGTCGGCTCACTGTTCACGCTCTTGGTGATCTGCATGCTGTTGATATCCACCGGGGAAACGCTGACCGCCTGACGGATCGAAACCGGACCGCGCACGCCGACCGAAACGCTGTCCTTCTCCTTGTCCTTGCTCTTTTTATACGCGAACACCTGCCCGAACGCCCGAACGTCGAACCATTTGGCGCACGCCTGCGCGGCATAGTCCTCCTTGGAGGAATATGAGGTGATGGTTCGGCCGGCCCGCTCGCTCAGGCTGCCGAACCCGTCGTCGCAGCGCTCCTCCGACTGAACGAAAATGCTTTTGCCCATATCCTGCAGCCGGTTGCGGATTTTCCGTTTGATGCAGACGTCGGAGATTTCCCCGTTGCCGGTATAGGTGGTGCGCGGGCGGTTGCCGTTGAGCGGGTCACCATTGGGGTTTGCGTTTGTCACGGAAATGAGCGCCACAAAATCGATTTTGTTTTCAAGTGCCTTCATCTTTCTTCCTCCTTATTGCTGCCTTTGTCTTGTCTTGGTTTTCTGAATTCCGCCCGCTGCAGGTAATAGCCGATCAAATACAATTCGCCGAGAGGGCGGTTCAGCTGCTCCTGACCGGACTCGGAGATTTTTTCCGCGATCTCCGAAATCAAATCTTTATAGAAGTTTCTGGAGCCGGGGGTCATTCGATGAAAATAGGGATTCAATTGATCCTCAAGTATTTGCCAGGTGCTCATGGGGTGGTTCACAAACGCGCTTTGTAAACGGATCGCGTTGGTATCGCGCGTTTCTCCCTGAGCGAACGTGCTGTGCTCCGCCTGCTCCAGCACGGCCAGCAAGCGCCCGAACAGATAGCTGCGGTCGGTGTTTTCATAATCAATCGCCATGTCGATATGCACTCCCTTTTCTCTGTCAGAATAATATTTCACAACCAGCGCACAGGCGGTGGAAAGAATTCGCTCGCGGTTGCCGGTGGAATAAGCCTGCGGCGTCGATGCGCGGCGAACCACCGCCTGCATGAGATCCCGCGGCAGCGGCTGCCTGTCCAGCATACAGTGCAGAATCCGCTGCGACTGCTCCTTCATCAGCTTGTCGCTTGTTTCCAAAAAGGCGCCCTGTTCCGTGCCGAACGCGCACCGCACAATCTGTTTGTTCGGCGGAGTCAGCACCGTGGTATAGGGCTTTTTCCCGCTGGTAAAGCGCGTAAAAAACCAGCGGCAGGTGCCGTACCAATCGGCCAGCCGGTCGTAAAAATCGGAGCCCTTCAGTTCGTTGTAATAGGTGACCGAAAGACGTCCGGTCGTCGCGGCATCCAGACCGATGACCACGATTTCATCGCTGTTATTCAGCAGATTACGGTAGCCCTCCAGGGTTTGAAACAGGCGTTTTTTGTATTCCGCTTCGGTATAGGCGCGCGGCTCGTCGTCGTCCTCAAGGCCGAACGGGTCCTCCAGATCAATCACCTTTTTCCCGTTCGGGTTCCAGCAAATGTAGGTGCGCTTGTCCTGCGTGCCCGCTGTTACGCCCTGCTGAGCGGCAAGCCAGGTCAGGGCACTGTGTGCTTTCTGGGTGGCCGTGTACCCGACTGTGCACGCCTGCGCGGAGGTGGCAAACCGCCCGCGATACGTAAAATTAGTCTTGTCATTTGAGGAAATCAGCTTTGCGCCGTAGTTGGCGGCCACAATCCCCTTCGGGTGATTGACAGAAATCGTATCGACTTCGCCGGTGACATAGCAAAGGTCCCGCTCCCCGGACTGGGAAGAAGCGTAATACTGAATGTAGCTGTGAAGCAGAGATTCATCCTGCCACACGGCGTCCGGCTCGGCGCCGATCACCCGAAAGCGCACCAGTGCTTTTTCATAAACACTGCCGCTCACCTTTTTACTCAGGAGCTTCCCATCCTCGGCCTCCAGAAGCTTCGCCAGAATCAAATCACGCGTCATCCGCCGTTTTGCGGCGTACTCATAGACGGCCCGCACTTTGGGGTGGGAAAAGGGCGATTCCGCCCAGTCTTTCAGCGCGGCAAGATATTTTTCAAACTTTTCCGCTGCCTTTTTCGTTTCCTTTGGTGAAGAGAGATACTCCCCGAAATCCCCTGCGACATAGGGAAGCATATCGCATAGTGCATGCGGGGCAATTACACTCGCACGCGACGCGGAGCTTTCCGTTACCGGAATGATCGTTTTGGCGTCTTCCCTTTCCACCCGACGAGCGCCGCAAAATTCGCCGTCCGGCTTCACCCATACTTCGAGCTGCGCGTTCGCCGTCATGTGCGCCACCAGAGAAAGCGGCACGCCCTGTGCCGCTTTCCCGGCCATTTTTTCGTTCGCTTCGTAGGTCTGGTACAGCGTATTCATCCATGCCACTCAAATCACCTCGGATTCTATCGGCGCAAAATTATTTTTCTCCGCTCCGAACGGCTTGATCTCCATCTGTCGAATTGGGCGATGAAGGCAATCCCACGGCGGAAGAAAATCGATGACGCCCTGCTTCATCACCGCGCGCCACAGCCGCACGGTCAGCATTCCTCTGGTTTCTTCGGAATACGCTTCGTCGGCATAGGTGATCCCGTGGTACATCATACCAAAATCGAGCTGCGGCGTATCGTCGTAAAAGCCCGCCCCCTCACCGAAAACGCAGGGGCGCACATCGGCCTGGCACTCGCGCGTGCCCAGAAAAATGTCGCGCCGGCCGCCGTGCTCGATCATGCGCTTCGCGATGCTGTGATGCTTGTTTTCGTTGCGGTCCTCCGCGAGCTCCGGCCGATTTTCGTTCCAAATGAAATGCGCCCGTACCTGATAGCGGCAATCCTTTAAATAGGTATAATACGATAAATCGTTGCCGGTTTCATTGGGGCCGTGCTGGTACTTGATTGGCCGGATGCCCTTTGTTTCGGTCTGTATCTGGTTCATGACCCGCACGGAATCGATCACCCAAATGAAGGTCGGTTTCCAAAACACGCTTTGCAAAACGCCCTTCAGCGCCTCGTAGGTGGGCACCTGATAGGTGAATTTTTCGCCCCCCACGCGGGTGATGGGGTCGGAAAACAGAGCGTAATCCCCCAGAACTTCAAACTCGACAATGTTTTTGTGCTGCACCCGAATTCCCTCCTTAATAGATAAAGTTCTCTATCACCAAACCTGTTTTGTCATTGTAGCACTGCTTATTTAAAGCGGTAAATCGTTTGTCGGGCGTCAAAGACAGCATCCCGTAGTCGCTCAGCTTTTGAATTTGATATTGAAACACCTGGATTGTGTAGGGCTTTGCCCTCTCGACACAGCGTTTCAGAAAAGCAAGGTCATAGGCGGATTTTTCAGCAAACAGATCCGCAATCAGTTTGCTGGCCTCATCGTTATACGGCACAATCACATCGGTCGTAGTTTCATCAAACACCTGGAACAGATGCCCGGCGGTTAAAAACGCCTGATTCAAAAAATATTTGCCTTGAAACTCCGGCCGTTCAATATGACGCAGGTTGACCGCGAGCAGATCAAACAGATCTTCGGTCGTACCGTCCGGCAGGCGCTGCGGGAACCCGAATTTTCCCTTGATGTCCGCATCCTGAAACAGGAACCGGTAATACTCCGCGACGCTTTCGCCGCTGAGCAGGTCGCGCTCATACCGGTCGGGGTTTTGGGCAAACCGGTGCAGCAGCTGCAGAGCGCACCGCTGCGCCGCCGCGATCTCCCGCAGCATCCCCAATTTTTCGGCTTCCTGATTCAGATTGACGACGTAGACCGGGCGAATGCCGCCGAAATCGTTGCTGCGGTTGCAGCGCCCCGCGGCCTGCGCAATATTGTCCATTCCAGCCGCCGCGCGGATGACGCTTTCAAACGAAAAATCCACCCCCGCCTCCACCAGCTGAGTGGAAACGCACACCATTTTTTCTCTGCTTTTCAAAGCGTCGTTGATCTTTTTCAGCGTATCGGTTCGGTGCGCCATGCACATGGAGGTGGAAAGGTGGAACACCCTGCAATCATCACAGCGGTGCGCAAGCTCCCGATAAAGCCGGAGCGCGCTTTCCTTGGTATTGCAGATCACCAATAAGGACGACACGCGGCTGAGTATCTCCGCGGAAAAATCGGCCAGCTCCTCCACCGACATACCGTAGGGAGAGGTTTTGTCGATGATTTCGGTTCGTTTGAACACCACAAACGCCTCCGGTTCATACGGCACGATCTCCACGGGGCTTGCATATTGCAGCGGAAAATCCGTCTGCTCAAAGCACGGGGTCGTCGCGGAGGACAGCACGATCGTCGCGCCGCACCCATAGGCCAGAAAGTTCAGAGCCATCGTAAACAGATTCATCGTTTTTGGGGGCAGCGACTGCACCTCATCGATGACGATCACCGCCTGAGATAACGCGCTCATACGGCGTACCGCGCCTGTTTTGTCTGAAAACAGGGTATTCAAAAGCTGTACCAAGGTGGTGATCACGATGGGCGATTCCCAGGTATCGGTTAAAAGCTCGTACTGATTTAGCTCTTCCTTGGTATCGAACAGTTTGACGACATTGGAATGGTGCTCCGTCAGGCTGCTTTTGTCCTGTATGTAGTCCCGGATGACGGCGCTGTTCTGCTCTAAAATGCTCAGCAGCGGAATGACGAACAGAATGCGCTTTTTGTGAAACGCTTTGGCGTGGTGGAGCGTATAGCGCAGGGCCGACAGGGTTTTGCCGGCCCCTGTGGGCAAAGTCAGCCGGTAGATGCCGTCGCCGTGCTGCCGCGCAAACACGCGGCACTGCTCCGAAAACCCGCTTCGCGCCGCGTTGATCGGCGTCTGTGTCCGAAAGCAAGAAACCTTTTGTTCAAAAAAGGAGATCTGCTCCGCCCAAAAGCGGCTGGAGCCGCCGCAATACTCCTGCGGCATTCCGGTCATGAATTCCGCCGTATCCCTGCGGTCGCCGTCGATCACCGCAGACAAAACCATGCGGGCCGCCAGTCCCATCAAAAAGCTGACCTGCGTCCGGTTTTTTCTGAAGCGAGCCCGAAACGCTTCAAACAGCGCGGCAATCTCCTGCTGTGCCAATAAAAACAGCCGGTCTATTTCTTCGGCCGGCGCACACTCAAGGAGAAAGGCGCTCACCGCTTCCTCATAGTCAATTTCCTTTGGGTCCTTCTCCAGCCGGTGCTCAAACCCGCTGGTGTTCTGAGGCGTGACGCAGTCGAACTGCCCGTGGTGCGCCCCGACGGCATATACAATGATTTCACAGGTGACTGTGCCCATCCCCTGCGGCCGGCCCGCATGATACTGTTTCAACAGATAAATACACCCGCAGAACGTATGGTTCACGCTGCCGCGAGCCACCTCTTCCCCCGCGGACGCACGCAAAAGATATTCCTGATAGTTTGCCGTGCATTTTCCCATGTCGTGCAGCAGTCCGGCCAAATAAGCCGTGTTCGGCAGGCCGATCCCTCTCAGCTTTTCGGCGGCATAGCCCGCCACATGCAAGGAATGCTCGGCCACGGTTTGCTCCATTCTTTCGCCGTTGATTTCTGTAATATGGGCCAGATGAGATTTCATAGACGCCTTCCTTTCCATCCCGCCTCCTGATTTCACCCGCTGAACAGGGCGGATGCCCGCTTCTGGTATGAAAGCTCCTTTAAAGCACCGCATGAAGATACCAAATATTTACATTAATGTTATTTTACTGCCCACATGATTATAAATCAACCAAAAAAAGAAAAAATATTTTGTTTTTATATCTTTTGTGATAAAATTAGAGTAAAAAATACAATTAAAAGCAAAATTAAAATACAGAAAAGTTGATTTTACTCAAACTTTAGTTCTATCCTGTTTTCTTCAGAACGCACAAAATCCCCGTTTGCCGGTCAAATCCTGCCTGGCAAACGGGGTTGCTGCGCTACGCGCCGGGGAATCCACCGGCAACGTTATTTTTTATCAAACGCCGGGTTGAACGCGTAGAAGTTTCTGCTGTCCAGATGATCGGTGGTGATCCGCAGACCTTCACCAAAGCGCTGGTAATGAACAACCTCTCTCTGACGCAGGAAGCGGATGGGGTCGATGACATCGGGATCGTCACAGAAGCGAAGAATGTTGTCGTAGGTAGTGCGGGCCTTCTGCTCTGCTGCCAAATCCTCATGCAGATCGGTAATTGGGTCGCCCTTTGACGCAAATGTCGACGCGGAATAGGGTACGCCGCTGGCGTCTACCGGGTAAATTCCCGTGGTGTGATCGACGAAATAGGAGTCGAACCCGGCCTCCTTGATCTGCTCCGGAGTCAGGTTGCGGGTCAGCTGGTAAACGATGGTGCCGACCATTTCGAGATGACCAAGCTCCTCCGTCCCGATATCCGTTAAAATTGCTTTGAGCTCAGGGTACGGCATGCTGTACCGCTGGCTCAGGTAGCGGAGAGAAGCGCCGAGCTCCCCGTCCGGCCCGCCGTACTGTGTGATGATGATCTTGGCCAGAGCGGGGTTGGGGGTTTTAATCTTCACCGGGTACTGCAATCTTTTTTCATAAACCCACATTAGTTGTCAGCCTCCTCTTCAATTTCCCATGGCCACGGGCCAGTGATCCAGGCCCATCGGCTGGTCTGGTTGCTGGTTTCTCCCATCGGGCCGTAGGCGTCCTCGTAATTTTTGGTCAGTTCATCGATCTTCTTGCGGGTGTCTTCCAGTTTCTTTGCCGCCTCGCAGTTGTTGGGGTGTGTGTCCAAAAAAATGTGAAGCTCCCACGCCATAAATCGGTACGCATTGATCTGGCGCATCAGTCGTTCCTGATCTGTCATTTCAGAACACCCCTCTTCCCCGTAAAGGGTTTATCCAGATCCGGGAAAATCGTGCCCTGATCAAATCCCTTTTCAGCCGAATACGTTGCGTCGAATTGCTGGAACGGTATATATGCCATAGCGACCACCGTCTGGGCCGGCAGCGGCGAAACCGCAACGGTCAGTTCGCAGCTCTGCATATTCTGCATGCTCTGTACACCCCGCACGCTCTGCATGCTCTGCGCGTTCGGCATGCTTTGCGCGCTCTGCACGATCTGCACATTCGGTGTGCTTTGCGCATTTGGCGTGCTCTGCGCACTCTGTACGCTCGGCGCATTCGGCGCATTCGGCGTATTGGGCATGCTCTGTGCGCTCTGCGCATTTGGCGTGCCTTGCGCACTCTGCGCGCTTCGCGTCCCCTGCGCATTTTGCGCGCTTTGCGCGTTCTGCATCCCCTGCGCGTTCTGCGCACTCTGCATATTTTGCAAATTTTGCATATATTGCAGGTACTGCAGGTTCTGGTTATCTGTCATTCTTCTCGTGTTCCCCTTTCTCATAATCTAAAGCTTATCCCATACCAGAATATGCCGACAGAATATTCCGAGTGCCTGTTCTCTTTTGAAAATCAGGCGCGATCCGATTCTGCCGCCTGGTGCGGACTTTTCAAAACAGCGGAGGGCATCCCAAAATCGAGATGCCCTCCGCTGTTTATTCTTTTTGCAGCATTTCTTCATAAACCATTCGTGAAACGGTGCCGATGATCTCGCGCCCGTCCCTGTTGGTTGGGTTATCCCTGGTCAGCACCACAATCAGACAGGGCCGTTTCGGCAGCAGAACGATTCCCGCGTCGTGCTCCAGAAAATCCGGATCGCCGCACTTGTGCGCAATTTCCACTTTCTGCGGCAGATACCGCTGCAATCGGCCGCACTGCTGCCGCCGCCGCAGGATGTCGGGTATCAGGCGGCTGGAGGAGCGTCGACGCACCAGGTGAGAATCGGACTGTTTTGCGGCAGATGCCCGTCACATTAAGGGGGCAAACAGATTCAGTACGCTGTTGAGCGCGCGCACATACCATCTTCTGCTGCGGCACTCGGCGTGTACCACCTGCCTGCACTGTAAAAGGGACATGAGGTATTCGTCCCGCATGCTGCCGATGGCCGGGCACCGGAACAGCCAGGCGCCACACTCAAAGTGCATATAGAAGCTGCGGTAATCAAAATTGATCGTCCCCACGATTCCATACTCGTCGTCGCAGACAATCGTTTTCGCGTGATTAAAGCCGGGAAGGAACTCGTAAATCTTTACCCCGTTTCTCACCAGCACCTCATAGTTGGCGCGGGTTACCATGTAAACCAGCTTTTTGTCGGGAATATGCGGCGTGATGATACGCACATCCACCCCACTTTTGGCCGCGTTGCACAGCGCCGTCAGAACCTCGTTGTCCGGGATCAGATACGGCGTGTTGATATACACATACTGTTTCGCGCGGCTGATCAGATTCAGGTACACGTTGCGCCCCACCGGCTCCCAATCCAGCGGATTGTCGCTGTACGGCAGAACATAGCCGCCTTCCTGCGGTTCGCCCGGCTCCTCCTGCACGGCACGGAATTTCTCGTAATCCTCCGTGATCTTCCGCTCGAACCCCCACAGGGAGAGAAACATCACCGTAAAGTTCCACACCGCATCCCCGCGGATCATGATGGCGGCGTCTTTCCACTTGCCAAAGCGCGGTGAAAGATTGATGTATTCATCCGCAAGGTTTACGCCGCCGGTAAAGGCCACCTTGCCGTCGATCACCACAATTTTGCGGTGGTCGCGGTTGTTCATCAGGGTGGAGAGGAACGGCACAAAGCTGTTGAACACGCTGCATTGAATCCCCATTTTCTCCAGGCGGCGGCTGTATTTAAACGGGAGCGTGAACAGGCAGCCCATGTCGTCGTACATCACGCGCACCTCCACTCCCTGCCGCGCCTTCTGCGCGAGAATTTCCAGAACGGTATCCCACATCACGCCCTCACGGATAATGAAATACTCCAGAAAGATGAAGCGCTCCGCTTTCTTCAGCTCTTCCACCAGCGAACGGAACTTTGATTCGCCGTTCGGGAAATAGACCGCGGAGCCGTTGCGGCAGGCCGGGCAATTGGAATAGCGCTGCAAATACCGCACCTGCGCGCCCGCATCCGGATTCTGCTCCATAATTTCCTCCAGAATTTCGGGGTTCGGCCTCAAATACGAGCGAAAGCTCTGGTTTTCCAGCGAAACGCTGCGGCGGATCATGCGGTTGTGGCGGCTGCGCCCGAACATGAGATAAAACAGCCCGCCAAAAATCGGGAACAGCAGAATCGCCACGCTCCAGGCCAGCTTATAGGTGGGGTTCAGCTCGCTGTTGTTGAGAATCCACAGCGTCACCACAATGCTGATGATGTTGCAGAAGCCGTAAAACCACACATAATAATTGCTGAACTGCGTGATCATCAGTACCAGTACCGCAATCTGTACCAGAATGGCCAGAGCGATCATGGAGGTGCGGCTGAGCAGACTTTTGAGTACCTTCTTCATACGGTCCTTCCTTTGCAGAGAACAGGTTTGGGCAGGAACTTTCTTGTCAAACGGGTGGGGATACGCTATAATAAAATTCTACGGCAGGCTCAGGCCGCGGGCTGAGCCTGTGCGCACACTGCGGGAAAGCCCGCAGAGAAAAATGACTCGCCCTCTCGCGAACAGAAAAGCTTCTGAAAAACAGAAGAAAGCCCACCCCGGCACGAGGGACAAGCCCGCACGAGCGGAAACCCCACGCGGGGGCACCCGCTGAAAACTACTCTTTCAGACGAAGATCGAAAGAAAGAAAGCCCGTTCCGGCATAAAGCAAAACAAGCTGACGTTTTATAAGAGGATACTGATAGAGAATCCTCGGTTACTAAAAAGGCAACTTCAAATACTGCCCAAAAGAGATTTATTCTGCTATAATAACAAAACGGCAATGATCTGTCCGCCCGGCGGGGATGTCCCCCGGCGGGCCTGAAATAAAACTTCAAATTCAGGGGAGCACAGAGCCCTGGCTTTTAGAGGAGGCCATCTGATTGAAAGACTATGCCTTGATTACAGACGCGACCTGCGACCTTCCCGCAGAGGTTTTGGAAAAGCTGAACGTTCGGGTCATCCCGATGGAATTTCAGATCGGCGGAACCCTGTATCAGCATTATCCTGATGCGCGGGAAATGAGTCTGACCACTTTTTACGAGCGAATGGCGGCGGGAGAAATTCCGTCCACCTCGCAGATCAACCAGCTCACCTATTTGAAATATTTTGAGGCCATATTGGAGGCCGGTATGGACGTTTTATACCTGAGCTTTACCTCGGGCCTGAGCGGTACTTACCAGTCTTCCCTCATTGTGGCGGCGGAATTGGAGGAAAAATATCCCGGGCAGCGGGTCGTCTGCATCGATTCGCTGTGCGCTTCAATCGGCCAGGGGCTGTTTGTGCTTTTGGCCGCTCAGAAAAAGCAGGAGGGCCTGACGATCGACGAGATGGTCGCCTGGGCCCGGCAGAGCCATCTGCACGTTGCCCAGTGGTTTACCGTGGACGACCTGAACCACCTGCGCCGCGGCGGACGAATCTCGTCTGTCGCCGCGCTGGCGGGCTCGGCGCTCGGCATTAAGCCCATACTGCACGTGGACGGCGAGGGCAAGCTCGTCGCCGCCATGAAAGTGCGCGGCCGCAGAAAATCGATGGACACTCTGATTGAGCGGATCGCCCAAACCGGCATCAACCCTGCAGAGCAGGTTATTCTGGTGGGGCATGGCAACAGCGAAAAAGACGCCCGGCAGTTAAAGAGTGAAATCCGCGAGCGCTTTCGCCCAAAAGAGATCATCCTGTGCGAAATCGGCCCGGTGATCGGCGCGCACGTTGGGCCCGGAATGCTGGCTGTTTCTTTTTGGGCCAGCGAAAACTGACAGTCCTCCACGCCGGGATCATGCGGACCTTTGCGCCGCACCCGGCGTGTGATTGATCCATAATTTGTCAGGAGGATTCTGAAATGCAAAAGAAAGAAATCGCCACGAACAAGGCCCCGGCGGCCATCGGCCCCTATTCTCAGGCTGTGCGGATCGGGGATACGCTATGGACAAGCGGCCAGATTCCGATCGATCCCGCCACCGGCGCTCTGGTGCAGGGCGGCATCCGGGAACAGGGCACCCGCGTATTTGAAAACCTGAAGGCTGTTCTGGAGCAGGCCGGAACAGATTTCTCCAGGGTAGTGAAGGTCAATGTCTTTATCACCGACCTGAACGATTTTGCGGCCCTGAACGAGCTGTATGCCACCTATTTTGATAAGCCCTATCCGGCCCGCTCCTGCGTGCAGGTTTCCGGCCTGCCGAAGGGCGCTCTGGTCGAAATCGAGATGGTCGCCAGTGTGTAACGGTTATTTTTCAAAGCGGATGCCGCCGAAGGCATCTTTCAGAACAGCTGCGGAGAGCTTGAATTTTTCAAGCTCTTCTTCTGTGAGCGAAACCTCCAGGATCCCGGCGACTCCCTCCCGGTTGACGAAGCAGGGAACGCCGATGTACACATCGCTTTCCCCATACTCGCCGCGCAGCAGGGTCGAAACCGTCAGGATGCTGTTTTCGTCGCCGAAGATCGCCTTGGCGATCCGCACCATCGACATGCCAATTCCATAATACGTTGATTTCTTCGCTGCGATAATCTTCTGCGCGGCGTTTTTTACTTCTTCGCCGATATTCTGCAGATCCTCGAGGGAAAATTTCCCGGGCGATTCCTCCACGATTTTCAGAACCGGCTTGGTACCGACCATCGCCTGCGACCACGGCACAAATTCGCTGTCGCCGTGCTCGCCCATCACATAGGCATGTACATTCCGTGGGTCTGTTCTCAGGTAGCTGCCGAGAAGATAGCGCAGACGCGCGCTGTCGAGCGTGGTACCGGAGCCGATCACCCGGCGGGGATCGAACCCGGAAAGCTTCTGGGTCACGTGGGCCATGATGTCTACAGGGTTTGTCGCGATGAGGAAAATTCCGCCGAAGCCCGAATCCACCACCGGGCCGATCACGGAGCGGAACACCTCCGTGTTGCGCTGCAGAAGATCGATGCGGGTCTCTCCCGGGCGCTGCGCCACGCCCGCGCAGATCGCCACAATATCCGCATCCCTGCAGTCCGAATAGGTTCCGGCATAGATTTTCATGTGGGAGCCGGAGAACGCGACGCCGTGGTTCAGATCCATCGCTTCCCCTTCCGCACGCCGGGTATCGATGTCGATCAGCACCAGCTCGTCGCATGCGGTCTGATTCAGCAGCGCATACGCAAAGCTCATTCCGACAAAGCCCGTACCGATCAACACAATTTTTCTGATGTCATTTTTCATAATAATCCCTCCTGCCGGATACAGACCGCAGCCGCCGCCAACACAGCACCGGCGGCTCTTCTCCGCGCCGTTCTGATGCCGGCCCGCACTCAAAACAGAAAATCATTCCGCCCCTTTTCCGCCTTCGGCAGAAAAAGGACATTCCTTCTTTGTGATTGCAGCGGCATGGAAACGCGCGGCACTGTGGTACCTGCGGTTCATTTGTTCTATTGCAGTATACCACCTTTTCCCAGTTTGGAAAAGAGGGAAAGCAACGGGCACCTTCTCCGGCTAAAAATTGAACTTTTTTAGTATATCCTCCTTTTTGCTCTTTACAAAGAACATTTGTTCGTTATATAATAGCTTCACGGCCGAAAGCGCTCTTCCTTTTTTTATTTTGATTATATAAGAGTTGGTTTTCAGCGGGTGCCCCCGCGTGGGATTCCGCTTGCGCGGGCCTGCCCCTCATGCCGGGGCAGGTACTTCCTTTCGTGAAAGGACGAAAGGAAGCAAAGGCCTTCCAAAGGACACCTTTGGAATCCGTTCGGGGAACGGCCCCTGAGAGCACAAACGAAAGCCACTGAAAAGGCACTCCGCTGAAAATGCCCATTCTCCAAGATTTTTCTGGAAATAAGCTATGCAGTCCCTACTGTCGGCGGGCAATTTCAGAGTGCTCTCGTCGGCCCGGATTTTTTTCGTGTGGCTTTGCCGCGTTTATATTTCGCAGCTTATCTGCGGGTACCTCTGCGGCGGAGCCGCAAAGAAATACCAGTTACTTTAAAAAAACAAATCAAAAGCAAAACTACGCATCATAGCGGCAGACAGAGAAGGAGAGATCGCCATGCAGACACTGAAAAAACTGAAAATACTGTCTGACTCCGCGAAATACGACGTGGCCTGCACCTCCAGCGGAGTGGACCGAGGCGCTTCGGAAAACGGCGGAATGGGCAACGCGATGGCCAGCGGAATCTGCCACAGCTTTTCGGCAGACGGGCGGTGCATTTCTCTGCTAAAGGTACTGATGACGAACAGCTGCGTTTACGACTGTAAATACTGCGTCAACCGCAGGAGCAACGACGTGCCGCGCGCCACCTTCCAGCCGCGGGAGCTGGCGGATTTGGCGATGAACTTTTACCGCCGAAATTATATTGAAGGGCTGTTTTTGAGCTCCGGGATTCTGAAAAATCCCGATTACACCTGCGAGCGGATGATCGAGGTGCTGCGCATCCTGCGCGAGGAATACCATTTTAACGGGTATATTCACGCCAAGGCCATCCCCGGCGCGGACAGCCTTCTGGTCGGGCGGCTGGGCGCTCTGGCCGACCGCATGAGCGTCAACATTGAAATGCCGTCGCAGAAAAGCCTTGCGCTGCTCGCGCCGGACAAATCCAAAACGAATATTTTAAAGCCCATGGGCTTTATTACGGGGAAAATTAAGGAGAACGCCACGGAGCTGGTTCGCTACCGCCATACGCCCAAATTCGCGCCGGCCGGACAAAGCACCCAGATGATCATCGGCGCGACGCCGGACAGCGATTTTCAGATTTTAAAGCTGACGGAAGCGCTGTACCAACGCTACGAATTAAAGCGCGTTTTCTTTTCGGCGTATATCCCCGTGTCAAATGACCCGCTGCTGCCTGCGCTGACAGTAAAACCTCCGCTTTTGCGCGAGCACCGGCTGTATCAGGCGGACTGGCTACTGCGGTTCTACGGCTTTGCAGCCGACGAACTGCTTGACGAAACACACCAGAGCTTTCACCCGATGCTTGACCCGAAATGCAACTGGGCGCTGAATCATTTAGAGCTGTTCCCCGTGGATGTGAACCGGGCCCCCTATGAAATGATTTTGCGGGTGCCGGGGATCGGGGTGAAAAGCGCGCGGCGGATCACTGCCGCACGACGCAGCGGAACCTTGCGGACAGACGACCTGAAAAAGCTCGGAGTCGTCATGAAGCGGGCGCGGTATTTCGTCACCGCCGCGGGGCGGGGCGAACGCCCCCCTGCGCTGACCCGTGACGCCGTGCTGCGGGCGCTGGTATCGGATTCCTGCCGGGAACTGTACGAGCCCCAGGGGGAGCAGCTTTCACTCTTTCCCGCTCCGAAGCCGCAGCTCTGGGGAGAGGAGGCGATGCAATGTCTGCCGGGACCCCGCTGACCCGCGATTACCGTTACGACGGCAGCTGGGACGGCCTGCTGTGCTGCCTGTTTGAAACGTACGAGCGCAGGGAGCTGCCGCAGGCTGTATACTCGCATGAGGATGTACAGCAAACCCTGTACCCCGCTGTAGAGATCGTCACCGATCCAAATAAGGCCGGCCGGGTCAAGCACGCGATGCTGCCCAAAATCGGCCCCAGCGCAAAGGAGCTGGCGGAACACGCCTTCCTCACCTGCCTGCCGCAGAAAGAAGTATGGATTCTGCGCTTTCTGCGCCTTGCGTTTCGCCACGGCCCGCCGGTGATGAACATGCTGACGCAGCCCGCCGTGCACACCTTAAATAAGGCTGTGCTTCATCTTCAGCACGAAAGCCACCAGTACCAGGGCTTTGTGCGCTTCTCTGTCTCGCAGGGAGCGCTGTGGTCGGTGATCGAGCCGAAAAACCAGGTGCTGCCGCTGCTGGCCCCGCACTTTTGCCAGCGCTTTTGCAACGAAGCCTTTTTGATCTACGACAAAACCCATGATCAGGCACTGGTTTACCAAAACGGGCGGCACGAGATTCTTCCCCTTCTGGCCTTTGAGCCGCCGGAGCCGGACGAAACCGAGCTGCGCTACCGCAAGCTGTGGCACACCTTTTACGACGCCATCGGCATTCGCGACCGCGAAAATCTGCGCCTGCGCATGACTCATATGCAGAAGCGCTACTGGAAGCACCTGACCGAAATGCAGTACAATCCGTTTCGCTCCGGGCATGCGGAGCCGGAACAGAGCGGCGAAGCACAGAACTTTGCACGGAGTTCTGGCGTTCTGCCGTCGGACTCCGGCTCCATCATGCCCTGATAAGTCTAATATCCGCACAGGGTTCCAGGTCTTGCCTTACCAATCAGGAACTATGGATTTTCGAGACAAAATTGTGCGGAGCAAGGAAAAAAGGCGCGGGAAACGCTCGTATTCCGAGCCGTTTTGATGCTGTGCGGCGCAAACTAAACCGAAAGTAACAGGTTCCTTCATTGGCCAAGCAGGACTTCTTTTTCCCACTGTTTTTGCGGCAGCTCTTGCTTTTCCCGCCGCAAAACGGTACGATACTAAAGCGGGGCTTATCCCGAATACCGGAACCGAAAGGGAGTAAAACATGAGCCAGCTGGAACCGGAACAAAAGAGAATACGGGCGGCCCTGATCGGGGCGGCCTTTATGACCGGCGCGTCATCCATCGGGCCGGGCTTTATGGTGCAGACCTCGCTGTTTACCGCACAGTACGGCCAGAGCCTTGCGGCGGTGGTCGTCGCGATGATCGTCATGGACACCGTCGCAAAGCTCAACATCTGGAGCATATTGGGCATTTCGGGCCTGCGGGGGCAGGAGCTCGCCAACCGGGTGCTGCCCGGCTCCGGAAATGTGATCGCCATTCTGGTCACCTTTGGCGGCTTTACCTTTGCCATCGGCAACGTGGGCGGTGCCGCTCTGGGCCTGAACGCCGTGTGCGGGCTGCCGCTGCAGGCGGGCTACCTGCTTTCAAGCGGCCTTGCGGTTTCCCTATTCCTCATCAAAAACGCGTCGAACGGCATTAACTGGGCCTCTCAGGTATTGAGTGTGATGGTTCTGGTCATTCTGCTGATCATGGCGTTTCAGACGCACCCGCCCATGAACCGCGTGGCCGACGGCCTGCTTTTCCCCGAGCAGCCGGTTTCGCTGCTCGTTCCCCTGATCACGCTGCTGGGCGGCTCCACCGGCGGTTATATTGCCTATTCCGGCGCGCATCGTTTTCTGGATGCCGGTATCTTCGGCCGGGAAAATCTGCGCGGCATTCAGAAAAGCACCCTTCTCACCTGCGGGATCACCGGTCTTTCGCGCATTCTGATCTTCCTGGTGGTGTTCGGCGTCTGCGCCGCGGGCGGCAATGCGGCGACCTACGCAATTGAAGCGGCGGAAAACCCAGCGGCCCAAGCGTTCCTGCTGGGGGCCGGCGAGCTGGGCTCGCGGCTGTTCGGCGTCGCGCTCTTCTGCGCGGGCATCACGACGACCATCGGATCGTCGTACACCTCGGTATCCTTTTTAAAAACGCTGTACCCCGTGGTCGACCGAAATGAGAAATGGTTCATTACTGGATTCATCGTGCTGGCCGCGGTGCTGATCGCAGCGATCGGCAAGGCCACCGCGCTGCTCGTGATTGCCGGGGTCATCAACGGATTTGTGCTGCCGATGACGCTCGCCATCACGCTGTGGAGTATTCGCGACAAGAGCATCGTCGGGGAGGACTACCGCCATTCCCGCGTGCTGACGGTCACGGGAATCGTGATCACGGCGATTACTGCATACGCGGCCTTTCGGGCGCTCCCCTCTTCGCTGGCGATGTTCTATTGAGCGTGGCAGGGGTTTCTGCTTCGCTGCATCTCATTTTTTAAAACGCGGGCCATCGAAAGCTTTGTGATTTCCAGATATTTTAACAACATAAAAAACGCTGCCGTTCCAAAGGAACCGCAGCGTTTCTGTCTTTATGCTCAGATGGACACCTTCATGGCGATCCGGTACAGCTCCGTATCAAATCTTCGGAGCATTTCCAGCGCCTCGGTGATGTCGAAATCCACGATCAGGCCGTTGCGCATTGCGACAACACGATTGCTCTCGCCGTCCAGCAGCAGCTTCACCGCGTGATAGCCCATCTGCGTCGCCACCACACGGTCGCGCAGGGAAGGCGAACCGCCGCGCTGTACATGGCCGAGAATCGTCGCGCGGGTTTCAATGCCCGTATGCTTCTCTATTTCTTTCGCGAGTTCTTCCACATGGCACCCGGCGCCCTCCGCCACCACAATGATAAAGTGGCGCTTGCCGATGCGCTGGGTATACTGCATCCGCTGATAAATATCGCGCTCAAAATCATACGGCTGCTCCGGCACCAAAATCGCCATGGCGCCAACCGCAATGCCGGTATTCAGCGCAATATCCCCGCACCGCCGGCCCATTACCTCAACCACGCTGCAGCGGTCGTGAGATTCCGTCGTGTCGCGCAGGCGGTCAACCATCTCCATCGCGGTGTTCATCGCGGTGTCGTAACCGATGGTGTACTCGCTGCACGCAATATCATTGTCGATGGTTCCCGGCACGCCGATACAGGGAATCCCGGCCTGCGTCAGGTCACGCGCACCGCGGAACGAACCGTCGCCGCCAATGACAATCAGGCCCTCAATGCCCAGCTTGCGGCAGTTTTCCGCCGCCTTCTGCACGCCCTCCGGCGAATTGAACTCCGGACTGCGGGCAGTGTAGAGAATGGTTCCGCCGTTGTGAATAATGTCGGAAACACTGCGCAGGTTCATCTCTTCCACATCGCAGTTCAGCAGGCCGTTATAACCCCTGTGCACCCCAAAAACACCCATTCCGCTTGTGAGTGCGGTTCGAACGACGGAACGCACCGCCGCGTTCATTCCGGGCGCGTCACCGCCGCTTGTGAGTACAGCGATTTGCTTCTTCCCCATCTTTCAGACCCTCCCGAATCAAAATGACATTGTGGTTTTTCTTGCGATTATTCTTACGATACATTAATTATACCATTCCCACGCGGGCGGCACTATGGAGGATAATACCCATAATATGGATAAAAGTTGCATTATTGCACCAACGCAACGTTTTCCCCTCCCAGCAGCTCGCGCAGCGCGCCGAGCAACACCTCGTTGATGCTGACGCGATACTGCATCGGCGCCTGCATCAGCTTTTTGGTATCCTCAAAATACAGGTACAGCGGCGTCGCGCCGTCGAACACCGCGATATACCGCATCGCTTTCCGGTAGCAGAAGCTCTCTTTCGACGGCAGCTTCAAATACAGGCCCGGGCGGCTGGAACGCCGTTTTTCGGCGGGCTGCGCGTTCGCTGCCGCGCGCGGCGCGGAATCGCCGTTCGCCTGCGGCGGCGGGGAAAGCGTATCGCACACCAGCTTTGCGTCCTTTTCTTCCGTCAGGCTCAGCCGGCCCTTTGCCACCACCACATTCCCCTCGGCTACCAGCTCCCCGTGCCGTTCCAGCACATTCGGGAACACCAGAAGCTCGATCGAACCGAACATGTCCTCCAGCATAACAAACGCCATTCGGCTGCCGTTTTTGGTCACCTTCAGCTTCACCGAAGAGATGACGCCCAGCAGTGTGAGAACCTCGCCGTCCTGGTGGCGGCCCGTCTGCTCGTTTGCATCCTCCAGCAGCTCACCGGTGGGCGTTGCGCCAATCTGCTCATACATCTGCAGGTATTTTCCCATGGGATGACCGGAAAGATACATCCCGGTCACTTCCTTTTCCATGACGAGCTTGTCCGCGTCGGAAAAATCCGGCATGGGGTCGATGGAAAAGGCCGGTTCTTCGGACTGCAGCTGCGGCGTATCGAAAAAGCCGAGCTGGCCGTCCACGTTCCGGCGTTTGTCGGAATCGAGCGTATCAAGCACGGACTGAATGCTGGAAAGCATCTGGTTGCGGTTGTAGTCCAGCGAATCCAGCGCCCCGCATTTGACCAGACTCTCGAGTGCGCGGCGGTTCAAATCCTTGCCGTACATGCGCTTGCAGAACTGGTAAAAGGACTCGAAGCTGCCGTTCGTATCCCGCTCCTGAATCAGGCTGCGCAAAAAGCCGTCGCCCAGATTCTTGACCGCCAGCAGGCCGAAGCGGATGTCGTGCCCCGCGACGGTAAAGCCGCGGCGGCTCTGATTGATGTTTGGCGGCAGCACGCGGATGCCCATTCGGGAACACTCGGCGATATACGCGACGATCTTGTTCGTGTTGTCCAGCACGCTGGTGAGCAGCGCCGCCATATATTCGCGCGGGTAGTGGCACTTGAGCCACGCGGTCTGGTACGAAATGGTGGCGTAGGCCGCCGCGTGGGATTTATTGAACGCGTAGGAGGCAAAGCTCTCCATCTCGCCGAAAATCGCCTTGGCGGTCTCTTCCTCCACGCCGCGGCGGATGCAGCCGTCCACCTCCACCGTGCCGTCCTCCGCCACAAGGCCGTACAGGAAAATGGAGCGCTCCTTCTCCATGACCGAGGCCTTTTTCTTCGACATGGCGCGGCGCACAATATCCGCGCGGCCAAAGGAGTACCCCGCCAGCGTGCGGAAAATCTGCATCACCTGCTCCTGATACACGATGCAGCCGTAGGTGACCTTTAAAATATCGGCAAGCATCGGGTGGCGGTAGGTGACCCGCTCGGGATGATGCCGGTTTTCAATATACCGTGGGATGGATTCCATCGGCCCCGGGCGGTAAAGCGAGATGACCGCGATCAAATCCTCAATATTTTCCGGGCGCAGCTGCATGATCACGTTGCGCATGCCGCCCGATTCAAACTGGAACACGCCGTCCGTTGAGCCGGCGGTGAGCATTTCAAACACCTTGGGGTCGTCAAACGGAATCTTTTCGATCGAAAAATCCGGGTCGCTCCGGCGAATCGCTTCCTGCGCGTCATGGAGCACCGAAAGATTTCGCAGCCCCAGAAAATCCATTTTCAAAAGGCCCAGCTCTTCCAGCGTGGTCATGGTATACTGCGTGACGATAGACTCCCCGTTTTTCGCCAGCGGAACATATTCGCTGACGGGGTGATCGGTAATCACGACGCCCGCCGCGTGCGTGGACGCGTTGCGGGGCATTCCCTCCACCATTCGGGCCATATCGATCAGCTCGTGAATCTGGGGATCGGTATCGTAGCGCGTACGCAGCTCGGAGGAGGAGGCAAGCGCCTTTTCCAGCGTGACGTTCGGCCCCATCGGAACCAGCTTTGCCACCGAATCCACCACGTTATAGGGAACCGCCATCGCGCGGCCCACATCGCGAAGGGAGCCTCTGGCCGCCATGGTGCCGAACGTGACGATCTGCGCCACGTGGTCGGCGCCGTATTTTTGCACGACATAATCGATCATTTCGCCGCGCCGCTCGTCGCTGAAATCGATATCGAAATCGGGCATGCTGACGCGCTCCGGATTGAGGAACCGCTCAAACAGCAGCTGATAGCGGATCGGGTCGATTCCGGTGATGCCGACGCAGTACGCGGCAAGGCTCCCCGCACCGGAGCCTCTCCCCGGCCCGACGGGAATTCCGACAGATTTCGCATACCGGATAAAGTCGTAGACGATCAGGTAGTAGTTGACATATCCCATGCTCTCGATCACGCGCAGCTCATATTCCAGCCGCTCGGTGACGGCGGGGTCCGGCTGCTCACCGTACAGGCGGCGCAGGCCGTCGAAGCAAAGGTTGCGGAAGAACTGCACATTGTCTTCCCCGTTCGGCGTTTGGAACGCGGGGAGCTTGGTGTGGCCAAACTCAAATTCCACCTGGCAGCGCTCGGCGATGACAACCGTATTGTCGCACGCCTCCTGCGGGAACAGCGCGCGCATTTCCTCCTCGCTTTTCAGGTAAAACTGATCGGTGGCGAACTCCATTTTGTCGGGATCCTGAATCGTGTGGTTCGTCTGAATGCACAGAAGGATCAGGTGCATCCGGCTGTCCTGCTGCCGGATATAATGACAGTCGTTCGTCGCGACCAGCGGAATACCGGTCTCTTTGGACAGGCGCAGCAGGCCGTCGTTGACGATTTTCTGCTCGCGGATACCGTGATCCTGCATCTCGAGATAAAAGTTCCCCTCGCCGAAAATGCCGCGGTACCGCAGAGCGGTTTCCCGCGCGGCGGCGTAATCGTCGTTTGTCAGCTGGCGGGGAATCTGCCCGGCCAAACACGCCGAAAGCGCGATCAGCCCCTCGCTGTGCGCCTCCAGCAGCTCCAAATCGACCCGGGGCTTGCTGTAAAAGCCCTCCGTCCAGGACTGGGAGACAATCTGAATCAGATTCTGGTACCCCGTATTGTTTTCGCACAGCAGCACCAGATGATACGGCTCGTTGTCGAGCCCATGCACCTTATCAAAGCGGGTGCGGCGCGCCACATACACCTCGCACCCAATGATCGGGTGCAGCCCGTTTTGTTTTGCGGCACGGTAAAAATCCACCGCGCCGTACATCACGCCGTGGTCGGTAACGGCCACCGCCGTCTGCCCCTGACCCTTGACCGCCTCCATCAGCGGCCCGATACGGCAGGCACCGTCCAGCAGGCTGTATTCCGTATGCAGGTGCAAATGCACAAATCCCATGTGCCTGTCCTCCTTTCTGAAGACTTTTTATGCGAGCTTCGCCGCATTTATTTTTCGCAGCTTATCTGCGGGTGCCCCGCGTGGGGATTTTGCTGGCGCGGGCTTGCCCCTCGCGCCAGCAAAAACCTGCGGTACAGCCGCAAAGAAAAAATTACCGTTTAAAAAGCAAGCGCAAAAAGCACTCTGCCCACCCCAGCACTAGAGGTTCAGCCTCCATACAATCCGACGGTCAAAGCAAAAAAGCCTTGACCGTCGGGAATCACTTCAATTTTTCGGCTTCCTCCATCAGCCGCCGAAGCCGATGATTGACCCCCGACCGGCTGACCGGCGTTTGGAACAGCTGCCCCAGCTCCCGCAGAGAAAGCTCGGGGTTTTTCAGCCGAAGCTCCGCCGTTTCCTGAAGCTCCTCCGGCAGAACCGCAAGCCCGACCGTATCGCGGATTTTCCGAATCGCCTCCACCTGGCGCACGGACGCGCCTACGGTCTTATCAATATTCGCCGTTTCAAAATTGGTTTTGCGGTTGACGTTGTTGCGCACCTCTTTGAGCATGCGCACCTGCATCAGCTCCATGGCAGCGCCGCCCGCACCCAAATAGGCCAGCAGGTCGGCGATCCGGTCGCCGCCCTTGATATACACCACAAACGCGCCCTTTCGGTTGATGAGCGCCGGGTGAAAATCCATCCCCTCGCGCAAAAGCGTCATGATATCCTTCGCAAGATTCATATAAGGCAGGATCAGCTCCAAATGGTAATCCTTATTCGGGTCCGACACCGTGCCGCAGGACAAAAACACGCCCCGCAGAAACGCCGCTTTGCAGCATTCATTCTCCAGATTGGCCAGATTCACCCGCAGGCTGATCTCCTTCCCGCTGTGACCAAACGCGGAAAGCACCTGACGGCGCTGGCTTTCCTCCTGCACGATCAGCGCGTAGCTGCGGCGGCGATACGAAACCGCCGTGCGCACCTCCACAATCGCGCCTGTGATCTGAGCCGCAAGCTGCGCGGCCCGGCGCGCCACCATGGGGTGCTCCGTCACAAGGGAAACCGAAACCGGAGAAAAGCTTTTTGCACACAGCAAAAGGCCATAGCATTCCGCTTTTTCACAGCAGGACTGTTCCGGCTCGATTCTGCACATTTCCGATTTTGCATCATACGAAAACGACATGGCGCTCTCCTATTTATGAATGTCTCTATGGTTGACGCTGGCCCGCTTCCCGTTTTCCAGAAGGTGATTGTACAAAAGCTGCGCAAGCGCCACCGAACGGTGTCGGCCGCCGGTGCAGCCGACCGCGATGACCAGCTGGCTCTTGCCCTCGTCGCAGTAAAGCGGCAGCATGTAATCGATCATATCGAGAAACCGGGTGACGAATCCCTTCGTCTGATCCCACTTCATGACGTACTCGCGCACCGGCTCATCCAGGCCCGTCTGGCGCTTTAATTCCTCCACGTAAAACGGATTCGGCAGGCACCGCACGTCAAACACGAGATCCGCTTCCGGCGGGAGACCGTATTTAAAGCCGAACGAAACGCAGTGAACCATCAGCGCCGCGGAGGCATCGCCCAGAAACAGGCTCGAGATCCGCTCCTTGAGCTGGGCCGGAGACAAAAACGATGTGTCGATAATGTAATCGGAACACTCCCGCACCGTCTTTAAAATCTGGCGCTCCATCTGCACGGCCTGCTCCAGAGAGCCAAGGTATTCCTCGGCCAGCGGGTGCTTGCGCCGCGTTTCCTTAAAGCGGTTGATCAAAACGGAGTCGCCCGCATCGAGAAACAGAATCTTATATTTCTTTCCCTCTTCACGCATCAGCGCCAGCGTTTCGGAAAGGCTGTCGAACAACGTGCCCCCGCGGATATCCGTTACGGCGGCAACGCGCTGAAACCCTTCCTTCGCCTGACTGCAAAGGTCGTAAAAGGTGGGGATCAGCTTCGGTGGAATATTGTCCACGCAGTAAAATCCGATGTCCTCCAGCGCGTTGACGGCTCTGGACTTTCCCGCGCCGGAAAGCCCGGTTACAATAATAAATTCCATTTGAAATTCCCCCTCGCTTCCTGCTCATCCGCCGCAAAGCGATGGACCCTTGGCGGCCCTCTCCCCTCCTTCGGCGGGGAGAGAAACCAGAGCTCCCACTGCTGCATCACAGATTGGCATCACACCCCGGTTACTGCCCGATTTTTCGTATCTCACACTCCAGCTCTACGCCCGTTTGCTTGAAAACGGTCGATTGAATCACGGAAATCAGCCGCAGGACATCTTCACATGTGGCGTCGCCCTGATTCACAATAAAGCCCGCGTGCTTGCTGCTGACGGCCGCACCGCCGACACTCCGGCCCTTAAGGCCGCACTGCTCGATCAGAGTGCCCGCGAAATGATCCGGCGGGCGTTTGAACACGCTGCCCGCGCTGGGCATTTCCAGCGGCTGCTTGGAACGCCTGCGGCCGATCAGATCGTTCATCTTTGCGCGGATTTCCTCCGGGTCACCGTCACGAAGCTGCAAATTCAAAAACAGAATCGCAGACTGATTATCGCTGTACGCGCTGTGCCGGTAAGAGAGCTCCAGCTCCGCCCCCGCCAGCGCACCGAATTCGCCGCCGTGCGTCATATGCTCGCAGGATGACAGGATATCCTTCATTTCGCCGCCGTATGCTCCGGCGTTCATAAACGCGGCGCCGCCCGCCGTGCCGGGAATCCCCCACAGGAATTCCGCGCCCGAAAGCGAATGCTGCAGCGCAAAGGTGCACAGCGCCGAAAGCGGAGCGCCCGCGCCGCACCGCACCTGCTGCGGCTGGGGCTGCGTGATCTCATTGAATTCGCCGGTCAAAGCGATTACCATGCCGCGGATTCCCGCATCGCTGACCAGCATGTTCGAGCCGTTCCCGATCACCAGATACGGCACCTCCAGCTCATTGGCGCGCCGCGCCATCTGACTGAGACACTCTCGGCTGCCGGCAGAAACAAACAGATCCGCCGGGCCGCCGATGCGGAACGTCGTGTGCCGGCTCATTGGCTCGTGAAAAGAATAGGGGCAGCCAAGCTGCTGTGCCATTGCACCCAATTGTTCGATCTGATCCATAGATGCCTCCTAGTGATTATTGACCGCAGGAAATACCGGAGCCCTCCGCTCCGGCATCACAAATCAAAATCAAGCTTTTTTTCGGTCGGCTCCAGCATTGCAGAATCCAGGCCAAGGCTGCTCAGCAGCTCCTGCGCGGCATTGTAGCCCATCTTTTTCTGACGGTTGTTCATGGCGGCCACCTCGATGATCACCGCAAGGTTGCGCCCCGGCTTCACCGGAATCGTCAGAATCGGCACCCGAATGCCCAAAATCTCCGTGTAATCATTCTCAAGACCCATGCGGTCGTAATTCTTGGAGCTGTCCCATTGTTCCAGACTGATGACCATGTCGATTTTCTCGGTGACCTTGACGGCGCCCATACCGAAAATGCGCCGGGCATTGATAATGCCTATGCCGCGCAGCTCGATAAAATGACGAATATTTTCCGGCGAGGTGCCCACCAGAGATTTTGCCGACACCCGGCGGATTTCCACCGCGTCGTCGGCGATCAGGCGGTGGCCGCGCTTAATCAGCTCGATGGCTGTTTCGCTTTTGCCGACGCCGCTGTCGCCCACCAGAAAAATGCCTTCGCCGTAAACCTCTACCAGCACGCCGTGACGCGTGATGCGCGGGGCCAGCTCAACGTTGACATACGACACGAGCGCGGCCATCAGGTCACTTGTCGGCTCGGAGGAACTGAACACCGATACGCCGTAAATCTGAGCCGCTTCCAGCAGCTCGGGCATCGGCTCAATATCGCGCGCCACAATCACCGCCGGCGATTTTTTCGACAGCAGCTTATTGAGGGAAACCTGCCTCTCCTCCGGCGAAAAACTGCTCAAAAAAGCCGTTTCCGTATTGCCCATGATCAGAATGCGGTGAGAATCAAAGTAATCCAGAAAGCCGTTGAGTTCCAAACCCGGGCGGTTCACCTCGCGGGAAGAAATCAGCAATTTTTCCGGGTCGATCGGCATATAAACAGGACGAAGGGAAAGCTCTTTTATCACCTTGGAAAGCGGAACCGTATATGTTACCTGTGAACCATGGTTGTCGTAGCCGCTCATCATTTATCACTCCTATATTTTCTGCCGTCTGAACGAAAGACCCTGCCGCGGCCTCTGCCCGTTTCAAACGTCGGGAATTCTGCCGTAAACCAAATTCGCTTTTGCCGCGCTCTTATTTGTTAATATTGTTAATGTTATTATAGCTTAAAAACGTGCAGAATTCAATGATTGCGCGCCTGAAACTCAATTTGCCCAAACTGGCAAAAGAAATGACTGAACATGGAAATTTTATGTTATAATAATCTCACGGCGAAAGCAAAGCTTTTTTGCGGCTTCGCCGCGGGGAAAATCCTTTTTTCGTCAGTTCGCCCCGGCATGAGGGGCAAGCCCACGCAAGCGGAATGCCCACGCGGGAGTACCCGCTGAAAACCAGCTCTTTCAGACCAAATAAAAAGCACCCGCACCTGAAACAGAAAACTTTTCTTTCAGTCAAGACAAATTTATTCTGCTATACTAATAATAAAAAGGGGCCACAATCGCACGTCTGAATGCAAATTATCGGCTTCTTCAAAAAACGGAATGCACTTTTCCTGCAAAACGATACAGCGGCATGGCTGCGGAGCGATCTGTCTGTGCAAAAGGCGCTCGCGCCCTCCGCTTTATCTTGTGTTGAAAACCAGAGTTTTGATGATTTGCGGATCGGTCAGAGCCGACGGATTTGCCGGGCGGCCCGGCTGACCGGAACGGGAGGAATTATGAAAATCGCCATTTTTACTGAAACATATCTGCCCCAGACCTCCGCGGTAGAAACGCAGGTTCTGCTGCTCGCCCAATCTCTCATCCGCCTGGGGCATGAGGTATTGGTGGTCAGCACCGACGTGGAATCGGAAGAATGCTATCTGGAGCAGCACACCCTGTTCGGGCCGGCCAAGCCCTCCGACACGATCTATGGGCAAACGGGCCAGCGGACCAAGCTGAACCGGTTAAAAGAGTTCATCGATGATTTTGATCCGGATGTGATCCACCTGTTTACCTTCTGTTCCGTGGGCGGGCTTGGGCTGAAATACGCCCTCTCACACGATCTGCCGCTGATCACGACGGTGCAGAGCACTCACGACATCAGCGAGGGCTTTTACGGCAGGGGACTCCGCCGCCTGCTGGGCAAACGGCTGTGCCAAAGCACATACCGCAAAGCATTGGCCTTTTCGGATTTGGTAACGAGCCCCTCGCAGAAAATCCTGCGCAACATCCGTCCTCTGTGCAAACACCGCCAGCTGACCGTTTCGCCCCTTTGTATCGACACCGAGCAATTGCGTGAAAAATCGCCGGAGGGCGAGAAGACGGAGGCGATCCGCCGCCGTCTGGGAATCACCGGGAAAACTGGGGTTCTGTTTGTCGGAACGCTGGGGAAAGATAACGGAGTGGATGCCCTGCTCGACCGCTGGGCTGCCTTGAGCAAGAGCCAAAACAAGCTGCATCTGGCAGTCGTCGGCACAGGCCCGCAGTTTGACGAGCTGAAGAACAAGGCCAATCTGCTGGGAATTTCCTCTCGGGTCACATTCGCCGGCGAGGTTCCGCGCGAAAAGATTCCTCTTTGCTACCAGGTTTGCAGCGCGTTTTTCAGCGCGTCCGAATCCGACGCCATGAAGGCCGCCCCGCTCGAAGCCATTGTCAGCGGGCTGCCGGTCATCCTGCCAAAAAACAGCGCCTGTGCGGAGCTGCTGGTGGACGGAGTCAACGGCTTTGCATATGATTCGGAAACCGACATTGAAAAAATCCTGCGCAATTTCGCCTCTCTTTCCCCGGAAAAAGAAGCGGCTATGAAAAAGCTGGTGGCCCGTACGATGGGTGACCTGACTCTTGAGGAGCAGGCCAAAAGCTTTTTGAGCTTTTACGCGCTGACGCAAAAGCACCATTACAAAACAGCAGAAAAGCTGGAATGAATCTGCGAAGCCGTCTGAAGCCGAGCCGAATGACAGCAAGGGAAAAATACTGGTTCCATAATATGCGGCAAACTATTGCTTTTACCGGTATGATCTGGCAGCAAAAAGAGGAACAGCACCCTTCATTCTAAATCAAAAAGTCGAAGCAGCCAACCCCTTTTGGGGTGACCGCTTCGACTTTTTTGCAGGGGTGTTTTGCACAGCCCCTTTTCATCTGTTGTGTAAGCTCAGCGGGAAGATGCCGCCGCCTGCTGTTTCTTCTGCTGCTTGTGCTTCTGCCACATGACATACAGCGGGCCGGCGATGCAGATTGAGGAATAGCAGCCGGTAATGATACCCACCATCATCGGCAGAGCAAAGGTCTGCACGGAATCCAGATTGTACATCACGCTGACGATATACACTACCGCGATTGCGGCAAAGGTGCAGGCCGCGGTGTACAAAGAACGGGTCAGGGTCTGGTTGATGCTGGTGTCTACCAGAGTGCCGTAATCGGCCTTCGGGCCCATCAGCTTGCGGTTTTCACGGATACGGTCGTAAATGATGATCGTATCGTTCAGCGAATAACCGAGAATGGTCAGCACAACCGCAATGAAGTTATCATTGATCGGCATGCGGAAAATGACAAATGTGAAGTACACCATCGTCACATCGTGCAGCAGGGCGATGATCGCCATGGCACCCGCCGAAGCACCGCCGATCTTCTTAAAGCGGAACGCAATGTAGACGATCAGCAGCAAAGCCGCAACCAATACGGACAGCAGGCACTTGAAGAAGAAATCGCGGCCCATCACCGGGTTGACGGAGCTGGATTCCACCACGGCGAACTTCGCGTTCGGGTATTCCTTGGCCAGCGCGGCGGCCACCGCCTGCTGGCGCTCAACCGTCAGAGATTCTGTGCCGGAGAAGGAAATCGACACATTATTGATGGCTTTGCCGTCGTTTGCGGACTTAACGTCCTCGTTGATGTTAACGGTAACAGGCTTGTTCGTCGTAGACTGAACGATATCCTGCACCTTCTCCTGATCGATGGTGCCGGTATAGGAATACTTGATCAGCGCACCGCCGGTGAACTGAATGTCGAGCTGGGTGCCGAAAATAATGTTGAAGATCAGACCGATCGCCATCAGGCCCAATGAAATCGCAAAATAAATTTTGCGGTTCTCGTAAAAACGAATGTGAAAAGTTTTCATTTATCGGCACCTCCATACAGCCACTTGCTGCGCGCGAACCGGAACCCGGAGATCGATTTGGTCATCAGGCGGGTTGCGGTAACACCCATGATAAAGTTGCCGATCGTTCCGATCAGCAGGGTATATCCAAAGGAATAGATAGCCCCTGTGGTGGAGGAACCGAACAGAGCCGAGAACAGGTTGGTGGGCCCGAATACCAGCATCAGAATCGCGGCGACGATAATCACGGTGATGTTGCCGTCGAAAATCGCCCAGAAGCTGTTGGCGTTGCCCTTCTGAATCGCTCCGTCCAGCGTTTTGCCGGCCCACAGCTCTTCTTTGATTCTGGTGGCGGTGATGATGTTCGCATCCACGCCCATGCCGATGGAAAGGATGATGCCGGCGATGCCGGGCAGCGTCATCGTAAAGCTATTGAGGAAGGGGAAATATCCCGAAACGGCCGCAAACGACAGGGCAACCTGTCCCATCAGCGCGATCACGGCGATCAGACCGGGCAGGCGGAACATGAACAGCATGAACAGACACACCAGTGTAAACGCGATCACACCGGCCCAGCGCATGGCGTCCAGCGAGCTGCTGCCGAGGGACGGGCTGATCGTCTGGAAGTTGGTGGTCGTCAGCTTGAACGGCAGAGCGCCGGCACTGATCTTCGCGGCCAGGGAGGAAGCCTCCGCGGCTGTGAAGTTGCCCTCGATCGTGCATTTGCCGTCCGTAATCGCCTCTTTCACGTTCGGGTCGGAAATCATCACGTCGTCCATCCAGACCGAGATGGTTTGTCCGACCAAACGCTCCGTTGCCTCAGCAAATTTGGCAGATCCCTCTTTGCTGAATTCCAGCGCCACGAGATACTCGGTTTTGCCGGAATCGGGATTCTGATATACCTGCGGCTGAGCCGACACAACATCGTCGCCCTGCAGGATGATCGTATCCTTTGTCGTGCCCTTGGGCGTTTTATAAACCGGTTGACCGTCGGAGCCGGTTTCGGTGGTCGTGTATTCGGCCCCTTCGCGGAAGGTGAGCAGCGCGGTCGCGCTCAGCTCCTGAATGGCCGCTTCAGGGTCAAAATTCTGTTCGCCGCTTTTCCAGGGGAACCGGACAATAATACGGTCGTTATGATCGTCGGTATAGATCTCGTAATCCGTAATATTGTTGTTTACCAAACGCAGTTCAATCGTCGACTTTGCCGCGTTGAGCTGCTCCTCGGTCGCTCCTTTTCCGGTATCGGGTGTAAAGGTCGCCTCTACCCCTCCGCGGATGTCGATGCCCCATCGAATGTCGCCCGCACCTTTTACATATGTAGTGCGATTGTCCCCGTTTTGCGCATATACCCCAAAAATGGCGGTGTAGGTAAAAAGCAGGATCAGGAGGGCGACGACGAAAAACACCGGTTTTCCTACTCGCTTCATGCAAATATCCTCCAATAGCATTAAGGTTTCCGCGGCTGCGTTCCGGGTGGAACCGCAGCCGCGTACATAACAAAGCTTATTATAGGATGATACCCGCAAAAAGTCAATGGAAAAGCCTTGGATTGCCATTCGTTATCCTGACGATTTTGCGGAAGAGTGGCTTATTCTGCGGCAGAGCCCAGCAGCTTTTCCAAAGCGGCCAGCCGGGTGCTGACGCAGAACACAGCGATGGCCTTTTTCATCTCTTCCAGAGACGGATACGTGGGGGCTACGCGGATGTTGGTATCCTTAGGGTCTTTGCCGTAGGGGAACGCCGCTCCCGCGCCGGTGAGAACCACGCCGGCCTCCTTGCACAGCTGAACCACACGCTTTGCACAGCCTTCCATCACGTCGACGCTCACAAAATAGCCGCCGTTCGGATTCGTCCAGGCGGCGATGTTTTTGTCGCCCAGCTCGCTGCCGAGCGTGTCGAGCACCACCTGGAATTTTGGCGCGATGATCTCTTTATGGCGCTTCATCTGCGCATGGATGCCGTCCAGATCGCGCAGGTACAACAGGTGACGCATCTGGTTGAGCTTGTCGGGGCCGATGGTCTGAAAGGAAAGATGCTTTCTGAAATCCTGATATGTTTTTTCTCCCGCTGCCATTGCGGCAATGCCCGCGCCCGGGAATGTAATTTTGGAGGTGGAGCAGAAAAACACCGGCAGCTCGGTGTTCCCGGTCTTTTCGCATTCCGCGTACAGATCAAGCAGCACGTCGGGGGTGTCGGTCAGGTCGTGAACGCAGTACGCGTTATCCCACATCACGCGGAAATCCGGCGCGGCGGGCTTCAGCGCCGCGATGCGGCGAACCGTGTCGTCGGAATAGGTGATTCCCAGCGGGTTTGAATACTTCGGCACGCACCACATGCCTTTCACGGTGTCGTCTCCGGTGACAAGGCGCTCGACCAGATCCATATCGGGGCCGCCGTCGACCATCGGAACCAGAATCAGCTCAAAGCCGAAATATTCCGTGATGGCAAAGTGGCGGTCATACCCGGGGGAGGGGCACAAAAACTTGATTTTCTCCTGCTTGCCCCAGGGCTTACAGCCGGAAAAGCCGTGCGTCATGCCGCAGGAGATGAAATCGAACATCATATTGAGGCTGGAGTTGCCGCCGATGATGACGTTCTCGGGGCGCACCTGCATCATCTGCGCCAGAATTGCGCGCAGCTCGGGCACGCCCTCGGGCATACCGTAATTGCGCAGATCGTCCCCGGTGGAAGCGATCATGTCGGAGTCTGACGTGAGCACGTTGAGCATATCCATAGAAAGATTCAGCTGTTCGGGAGAGGGCTTTCCTCTGGCCATATTCAGCTTCAGACCCTGTGCCTTGAAAGCATCGTACTGTTGCTGAACCTTTTGCTTTTCCTGTTCCAGTTCCTGTCTGGACAATAAACCATATTCCATTTGAGCATCTCCTTTTCCAAACCTGCATAAATGATATTGAAAGCATTATCATTCTAATATATTCAGATTAAAAACGCAAGTTAAATTTATCTTTCCTGCATTTTTGTTATATTGGGCAAGTTTTTCACAAAAAAGTAGAGCAAATTGCTTTTTTCGGGAACTTTCCTTCTCATATTGAGCTTGTGTAAAAATAATGAATCACACAGTTATGCCCCTTCCATTAAAGACAGAAGGGGCATAACTTTTTTCACTCTAACATTATAGAGCGTTCGTATTAAAACTCCGCGGAACCGGTGGTGCGCGGGAAGGGAAGAACATCCCTGATATTGGAGACGCCGGTCAAATACATCACCAGACGCTCAAAGCCCAGGCCAAAACCCGCGTGTTTGGCCCCGCCGTAGCGGCGCAGATCGAGATACCACCAGTATTCCTCCTCGGAAAGTCCCGTTTCGCGCATGCGGCGCTGCAAAAGCTCCAGCCGTTCCTCTCTCTGGCTTCCGCCGATGATCTCGCCGATGCCGGGCACGAGCAGATCCATGGCAGCCACGGTTTTGTCGTCGTCGTTCAGGCGCATGTAGAACGCCTTGATCTCCTTCGGGTAATCCGTGACGAAAAGCGGTTTGCCGAACACCTGCTCGGTCAGGTACCGCTCATGCTCGGTCTGCAGGTCGCAGCCCCACGAAACGGGGTATTCAAACCGGCTGTTTTCGCGCTCGAGCAGTTCCACCGCCTGTGTGTACGTCACATGGGCAAAGTCCGATTCCGCCACATGGCGCAGGCGCTCCAAGAGGGCGGTATCGACAAAACGGTTGAAAAAGTCCAGCTCCTGCGGGCAGGAATTCATCACAGAACGAATCACATAGCGGAGCATGTCCTCCGCCAGGTGCATATCGTCCGAAAGATCGGCAAACGCGATTTCCGGCTCAACCATCCAAAACTCCGCCGCGTGGCGCGCCGTATACGATTTTTCGGCGCGGAAGGTGGGGCCGAAGGTATATATTTTGCCGAACGCCAGCGCCATGCATTCCCCCTCCAGCTGGCCGGACACGGTCAGCGAGGTGTGGCGCTGGAAGAAGTCCTCGCTGTAATCCACGGAGCCGTCCTCACACAGGGGCGGATTGAGCGGATCGAGCATGGTGACATGGAACATCTCCCCCGCCCCCTCGCAGTCGCTGGCGGTGATCAGCGGGGTATTGGCGTAGACAAAGCCACGCTCCTGAAAGAAGCGGTGAATGGCAAAGGCCGCGACAGAGCGCACGCGAAACACAGCGCTGAACAGATTGGTGCGCGGGCGCAGATGCGCGATGGTACGCAGAAATTCCACGGAATGGCGTTTCTTTTGCAGGGGATATTCGGGCGCTGAGGGCGCCTCCACCGCAATCAGCGACGCGTGCAGCTCGCAGGGCTGCTTTGCCTGCGGCGTCGGCACCAGCGTACCGGTCACACAGAGCGCCGCACCCACGTTCTGCTTTGCGATCTCCGCAAAGTTTTCAACCTTCTGCGCCTCAAACACAATCTGAAGCCCCGCAAAGCTGCTGCCGTCGTTCAAATCAATAAACCCAAGCGCTTTGGAATCCCGAATGCTCTTGACCCAGCCGCAGACGGTAATTGTTTTTTCTGCGTATTCCTGAGGATCGGCAAGAACTTTCGCAATTTCGATTCGTTCCATTCCATCCATACCTCCTGATTTTTTCATGATTCGTCCCTCTGTCATCCAAGCTTTCAAAAAACCCGGACGGCAGGAGGGCGCGTATGATTTTCGTTATTACGGACGCAGAGCGCCGTTACAATATTTTTCAAAGGAAAGACCTGCACCACAAACTTCTCTGCGGTTATAATAGCATATTTTGGGGCAGAAGAACAGGTTCTTTTCTCGAACTCCTTTTGCGGGTGTTATTTTGTGCGGCTTTGCCGCATTTATTTTTCATCGCTTATCTGCGGGCAATACAACCTCCCTTACGCATTTGCTTCCTTTCTTTTCGTCAAGAAAGGAAGGGCCGCCACGGCCTGAGGGGCAGGCTGACGATAAATGAAATTATCCCGCAGTGAAGCCGCACCGGAAAGCCGCCCTATCCTTTCGGAATAAAAGACGAAACGCTCGGTCTGAGGAGCGAACCGATCAAAAGAATTCCCTTATGGGGCCACTCACGGAAAAATGATTTTCTCATATCAAGATAAAAATGGAACCGGACTTCCTAATTATAAAATCAATTGTATATCCGCATGGCGAATAAAATACTCTGCGTTTTCAAAAAAGACAAAAACAAATAAAAAATTTTTGCCCGATATTGAAAAATAGACTTGATTTTTGTAATAAGTTTCGCTATAATAACATAGTCGCCAGCCCGGCAGCGGGCTTGAATGCCATACGGAGAGGTATTCTAATGGTAAGGAGCCACATTGGAAATGTGGTGTGCCGCAAGGCATTGTGCGTTCGAGTCGCATCCTCTCCGCCACAATAAATCCAAAAGTGAGATTCCTTTCAGCGGAATCGTGCTTTTGGATTTTTTTTGCTTCAGCTCAAATAATCGAGTGATCTCTCCCGAAAAAACAATCGTTGGGATTCGCAATATGAATACGTTTAGAATATTTTTATACAATTTTTACTGTTTGTATTTTAATCTGCGGCAAAAGAGAGGCTTTCAAAGAAACGAAAGCCTCTCTTTTGTTATGGAGGATATGAAAAAGAGTTACACACAGGCATCGCCAAACTCTCTGCCCGAAAGGGGAATGGAGTTATTTCGGCTGCTTTCCAATATAAGCGAGAATTCCTCCGTCCACATATAAAATGTGTCCGTTTACAAAATCGGAGGCGGAGGACGCAAGGAACACCGCCGGCCCGATCAAATCGGACGGCTCGCCCCAGCGGGCCGCCGGTGTTTTGGAAATGATGAAGGAATTGAACGGGTGGCCGTTTTCGCGCAGCGGGGCCGTCTGCGGCGTGGCAATATAACCCGGGCCGATCCCGTTGCACTGAATATTGTATTCTCCGTACTCCGACGCAATGTTTTTGGTCAGCATTTTCAGGCCGCCCTTTGCGGACGCATACGCCGAAACGGTTTCTCTGCCGAGCTCGCTCATCATGGAGCAGATGTTGATGATTTTTCCGCCGCCGTTTTGAATCATGCCCGGAATAACGGTTTTGGCAACGATAAACGGCGCGGTCAAATCCACGTCGATTACCTCACGAAATTCGGCGGCGTCCATTTCACACATGGGAATGCGTTTGATGATGCCGGCGTTATTGACCAGAATATGGATGGGGCCCATGTTTTTCTCAATATCGGCGATCATCTCTTTCACCTGAGCCTCGTCGGTCACGTCCGACACATAACCCACGGCGTCGATTCCCGCCCTGGCGTATTGCTCCTTCGCCTTCTCCACCGAATCCGCATGGATCCCGTTAAACGCGATTCTGGCGCCGGCCGCGGCCAGCCCGCCGGCAATCGCAAAACCGATGCCATAGCAGCCGCCGGTGACAAGCGCAACCTTTCCTTTCAGGGAAAACATCGTCTCTATTTCCATTGCTGCATCTCCTTTTATTTCAGCGCGGTGATGTCCACCGTATCCATATCGTCAAAGGCCTGATTCTCGCCGCCCATCGCCCAGATGAAGGAATAGTTGCAGGTTCCGCAGCCGGAATGGATACTCCAGCTGGGGCTGATGACCGCCTGCTCGTTCCGCATCACCAGATGCCGGGTTTCCGTAGGGGTGCCCATAAAATGGAACACCGCATTGTCCTCCGGAACATCGATATAGGTGTAAATCTCCATGCGGCGCTCGTGGGTATGCACCGGCATGGTATTCCACACACTGCCCGGCTCCAGAATCGTCAGACCCATGGAAAGCTGGCAGGTTTTCAGTACATCCGGGTGAATAAACTGGTTTATCACTCTCCTGTTGGCGGTCTCAAGGCTGCCGAGCGGCTTCTTTGCCGCGTCGGCAATGCCGATAAACGTAGTTTGATAGGCGCAGTGAGCCGGAGCGCTCACCATGAAGTATTTCGCGGGGTTCGCATCGTCCTCGCTGGAAAAGGTAACGTTGCGAGTGCCCATGGTGATATACAGGCAGTCCTTGCAGCCCATGGTAAAACGCTGGCCGTCGGCTTCGATCACACCCGCCCCGCCAATATTGAAAATGCCGATCTCCCGTCTCTCCAAAAAGAATTCGGTGCCAAAGCTGGCCCAGACGTCAATCCCTTTGTCGATGGGCAGCGTTTCCCGCACGGGCATGCAGCCCAAGGTCACCATACGATCCACATGGCTGTACACCGCAACCACCTCGTCCGGCACATACAGGTTATCAATCAAAAATTCAGACCGCAGTTCTTCTGTTGTATACCTCCTGACGTCTCTTTGATTGGCCGAGTAACGAATATCCATAAAAAACTCCCTTTCTCCGGGTAATTTTGCAGATCCAATTGCGTCGTTCCCACACTTTCAAGCTGACGGGCTTTTTGCCCGTGCAGACGAAAGAAGAAACCCGGGCAGAAATCACCCCGAAAAGCCCTTTCTTCCCATGGAGCCGCTTCAAACCGCAGGAACCGACAGGACTTTGTTTTAGAAATCAATCGAAAAATCTTGTATACTTGAATACAAGCTGACCGGAAACATTCGCCTGTGATCATCATATACCACCCCTAAGATCTCTGTCAAGAGTGCAAAAAGACAAATCGAGCTCATCGTTTTGTTTATTTCCCTAAAAATATGGAGTAAAAACTAATAAAATAATCTTACTTGTCCATTTCTACCGCTGCAAGCATTCTTTTTTCTTCTGAAATAAAAAGGCAAGGGTTTCATGAAATCTTTATGAAAACCCGTTCTTTTTATAGATTCATTCTCGCCCCGCTAACAAATTAGATAAAAAATTTAAAAAAAATAAAAAAGTATTGACAAATAGGTTCTATCGGGTATATAGTCATATCAGAAATCAAACGAAAAATCACTTCTGGTGTTGCTATCTTGCATTCAAGTATACAAGTGTTGATCATCAATACCAGGAAACGAGGGAAATCTTGAACACTTATTTGAAATCGATGAGCAGCGACGACATTTACCACGCGCTCAAAGACGACATTTTGAACCTGAGGCTCAAGCCGGGCCAGATGATCAGTGAAAATGAGATCGCGAACAGCTACCATGTTTCACGCACTCCGGTAAAAACCGCCTTTTTACGTCTGAAGGGAGAAAAATACATCGAAATCCTCCCCCAGAAGGGCAGCTTTGTCACGCTGCTGGATATGCAGTACATCAAAGACATCATTTACATGCGCTATGTTCTCGAGGTGGACGTCATGAAAACCATTCTGGAACAGGGGCCGTACGACGATTTGATGCACGAGCTGAAATCCAACCTGCAAAAGCAGCTGATGATGATTGAGCACGATAATCCCAATCCCCAGAATTTCTACGATATTGACAGCCAGTTTCACTACCTTCTCTTTCAGAAAGCGGGCCGCACAAAAATGTGGGATATTATTCAGGACTGCCAGGTGTATTACACCCGTTTTCGCATTCTGGATACGCTGACCACCTCCCGCTATCTGCAGCTGTACCAGGAGCATATTGAACTCTATAAGCTTCTGGAGGAAAAAGACCTGGGCGCACTGCAAAAGCACATGTACGAGCATCTTCACGGGAACCTGAAGGTGCTCTCCCAGAAAATCGACGGCGAATTCAAAGAGTATTTTATTCCGAGCGACCAATCAAAGCCTTGATAAACCGGATTTGACAGGCTTCGGAACATTGGGCTGGGGCCTGTTCAAAATACGAAACTGTCATTTAACATTTAAGGAGGGTCTGTCATTGAATAAGAAGTTTTTATCGGGCGTACTGTCTTGTGCGCTGGCCAGTTCCATGCTTTTGACCGGATGCCAGGGTGCGTCCACACAATCCAAAGCGCCGGAAAGCACCGGTGGAGCCAGCAGCGCCGCTGCTGCCGGGCAAATCACCAGCGACCCCGTAGAGCTGCGTTTCTCCTGGTGGGGCTCCGACAACCGCCACAAGGCCATTCAGGAAGTGATTGCGCTGTACGAAAAGAAGCACCCCAACGTGAAAATCAAAGCGGAATACGGCGCGTGGGACGGCTGGCAGCAGAATATTCTGACCCAGCTGGGCGGCCAGACCGAGGCGGATATTATTCAGGTGAACTACAACTGGGTGCATTCCTTCGGCAAGGGCAAGAACGTATTTTTAGACCTGAACACCGTCAGCGATTACCTGAAGCTTGACAACTGGGATTCCAACTACCTGAAGGCGATGGAGGTCGGCGGAGAGCAGGCGGCCGTTCCCCACGGCATGACAGCCCGCGCTTTCCTTTACAGCAAGCCGTTATTTGAGCAGTCGAAGCTTTCTTACCCCACTACATACCAGGAGCTGATGGATGCCGGTAAGGTCATCGGCAAAAACAACACCGCTACAGGCGCGGAAAACAAGTATGTACTGCTGAACATCGGCAAGGAATGCCCCGACCTGTTCATTGCTCAGATGCTCTACAACAAGACCGGCAAGGTCATGCAGGTAGCCGGCAAGGTGCAGTATACCGAGCAGGAGGTTGCGGCCGCGCTGGAGCAGTACAATGCGTTCGCAAAATCCGGCGCCATGCCCACCTTCCAGCAGCAGAACGCGATGGCCAACGAATCCAACCCCGATTGGACCAGCGGCCGCGGCGGCAGCATTTATGAGTGGATCGGCACCATGGACAAATACCTGAATTCCTACAAGGGCGGCAAAGCCAAAGAAGAAATTGCGGTTGCCCCCTACCTTGTGGAAAAAGCGGGTGAGACCCCGAACATCTATGTAAAGCCGAACCTTGGCTATGCGATTTCAAAGAACAGCAAAAACCCGCAGGTAGCGGCGGATTTCCTCAACTTCTTCTTCACGGATGAAGAGGCCGTAACCGCTCTTGGCACCAGCATCGGCATTTCCTCCAACTCGGCGACTCTCGCGATTCAGGAAAAGGCCGGACTGCTCAAGGGCATCATGAAGGACGGTTACGACATGCTGGCAAAATACCCGCAGACCGTTCTCGACCCCTATTTCGAGGATTCCAACGTGCGCGGCGCCCGTTATGCCGCTCTGGAAGCATACCGTTCCGGTAAGCTCAGCTCCGCCGAGGCTGCGAAGCAATATATCAGCAAGCAGCAGGAAGAGCTGGATAAACTCTTCAAATGAGGGCCGGTAGAAAAAGGAACTTCGCGCCCTATCTGATGCTCATACCCTGGGTGATTGGGTTTATCATCTTCAAGATTTATCCCATCGTCATCTCCTTTGTGTACTCGCTGATGGAATACCCCATTCTGGGGGACCCGGAATTCATCGGGTTCGACAACTACGTCCATATCTTTACGAACGACGACGTGTTTGCGTCCTCCATCGCGGCGACACTCAAATATGTTTTGATCGGTACCCCTTGTGTTCTCGTCACTTCTTTCTTTGTGGCATATATTCTGAATTTCAAACTCAAAGGCGTAAACCTGTTTCGCACCGCATATTACATTCCCTCCATTTTAGGGGGGAATGTAGCGGTCTCGATTTTGTGGATTCAGCTTTTCGACATCAACGGGCCGGTCAACATGCTCTTGGGCATCTTTGGCGTGAATCCTATCTTTTGGCTTACAGACGAAAGCTTTGCGGTGATTACACTGATTCTGCTGAAGACCTGGCAGTTCGGCTCTACCATGCTGATCTTTCTGGCGGCGCTCCAGAACGTTTCCCAGTCTCTGTATGAGGCGGCGAATCTGGACGGAGCCACAAAGCTGCAGCAGCTGTTCCGCATCACGCTTCCGATTATTACCCCCATGCTGCTGTTCAACATGGTAAACGTGCTGGTAAAGGCGTTTCAGGAATTCAACTCCGCCTATCTGATTACAAAGGGCGGCCCGAACTATACAACCTACTTTTTGAACGTATACATTTACGATCAGGCCTTTATGAACGGAAATTACGGCTATGCCAGTGCTCTCACCTGGATTTTACTGATGATTATCGGTGCGCTGACGGCCCTGGTATTCTCGTCCTCAAAATACTGGGTCTACTATAATGATTAAGGGGGACGGAACATGAATCGAGTCAGTCGTTTTTCACTCAACGCGGCATTCCGGTACGGCGTACTGATCGTGATCGGCGTTTTTCTGATCTACCCTCTTCTCTGGATGGTAGGCTCCAGCTTTAAAGAGAATCTCGATATTTTCGGCACACTGGCAATTCTGCCGCCGAAGGGGCGAGGCACGCTGGAAAATTTCAAATCGGCCTGGCAGATCAAAAGCGACCACACCCTGCCGTTTTATTTTGGGAACACAATGAAATTTCTGATTCCCAAAACGATTTTTACCATTGTTTCTTCCACAATCACCGCCTATGTGGTGGCCAGAAAGAAATTCGTGGGCAAAAAATTTGTGTTCACGGCAATCATCATCACCCTGCTGATGCCCGAGCTTGCATTCCGCATCCCGCTGTACCTTTTGTTCCGGGATGTCGGTCTGCTGAACACCTTTGCGGCCTTGTATGTGCAGGATATTTTCGCGGCGGGCACCTGCTCCTTCTTCATCTTTATGGAGATTCAGTTTATGCGTTCGATTCCGAGAGAGCTGGACGAAGCGTCCGTCATCGACGGCTGCAGCGACCTGCAAACTCTGATTTACGTGATCGTACCGATTTTAAAGCCCATCATCATCACGGTCGGCCTGCTCTGCTTTATGTGGGGCATGAACGACTTCCAGGGCCCGTTGATTTACCTGCGCACCCCGGATAAAATGGTGATGTCGATGATTTTGAAGCAGCAGCTCGACGGCGACACCATGGTCGTTTACGGTAAGCTGTTCGCGGCTTCTTTCATGGCGCTTCTGCCCATGATCGCCATTTTCTTCGCCGGCTCCCGCTACTTTGTAGACGGCGTTGCCAACTCCGGCGGAAAAGAATAAGATCCCTTATATGATACCGTGATTTTCTCCCCCGCCCCCGGCGGGGGAGAAAAAACGGTTTTCCGCCCCAGTCAGTCAAATCGCCGCACCCTTTTTCTGAAGAAGCTCGCGGAGGCTGTTACAGACAAATTCAAAACAGGAGGAACAACCATGAGATTCATCCGATTTTTGGCACAAATGGTCGACTGGCTCGTCAGCCTGGCCGCTCTGGTGGTTTCATTCCTTATCGTTCTGCCCGTTCTGAAGCAATTGCTGCACAACACCGTCCTCTCGGCGCTATTGACGCTGCTGACGGCAGTTCTTCTCGCGGTTGCCATACAGATTCCGTTCTGGAACGTGAATCAGACGGCAGGGAAGGCCTTCTTCGGGCTGGAGATTCAATCCAGCAACGCGGACCGCCCCCTCACTGTTTCAATTATAGTGCAGCGGGAAATTTTCTGTAAGCTGATGAGCTGTTACCTGATCTGCCTCCCCATGCTGTGGGGAAGCCCGGGCGGGCACGAGGCAGCCACGGAAACACAGGTGGTGCGCAGAAGAAAATCTTCCGCCTGTTATAAAAAGTAGAGGTATTTGGTATGCTGAACGTACTCACCACTACTCCCTTCGGCTTTGTGCTGGAGCTGGAGCAGGACGGCTGCTTCTTTACCCCGCAGCCCTATACCCTGTTGGTAAACGGCACGCCCCGCCTAACCGGAAGCGACCCGGTGATCAGCCTGTTCGGCCTGAGGCCCGACACGGAATACCGGGTGGAAGTCCGCGGCCTGGGGGAGCCCGCCGCCGCGGTGATCCGCACCGAGCGCTGCGGGTTTGCCATTCATATCAAAGACTATAACGCCGCAGGAGATGGCATCCGCAACGATACGGCGGCCATTCATGCGGCGATTTATTCCGCTCCGCCGGGCTCCGTCGTGATCTTCCCGCGCGGGGAATACCTGGTGGAGCATATTTTTCTCAAGAGCGGCGTAGACCTGTATCTGGAGGAGGGCGCCGTTGTGCGCCAGAATCCGAACCGGGACGCTCTGGCCATTGTAAAAGGCTACCAGAAAAGCTACAATTACACCGACGCCGTGATCAACGCCTCGTGGGAGGGGAACCCGCTTGATTGCTTTTGCAGCCTGATCTACGGCAAGGATGTTCGGCAGGTGCGGATTTACGGAAACGGCGTCTTAAACGGCGGCGGGATGGAAGGCGGCTGGTGGAACGAGCCCAAGAAAAAGAACCGGGCATTCCGCCCGCGGAATATTTCTCTGGTGAATTGCAGTGACATTGCCGTCTGCGGCCTCACCAGCCGAAACAGCGCCGCGTGGAACATCCACCCCCTGTATTCTAACAACCTGTCCTTTTACGGCCTGACGATTCAAAGCGACCCCCATTCCCCGAACACGGACGGCCTGAACCCGGAAAGCTGTGAAAATGTGCAGATCGTCGGCTGCCGCTTTCAGGTGGGCGACGACTGCATCGCCATCAAGTCCGGCAAGCTGTTTCTGAGCCGCCGCCATCTGCGCCCCAGCAGGGGGATCGCCGTGCGGCGCTGCCTGATGGAGGAGGGGCACGGCGGCGTGGTGATCGGGTCTGAAATTTCATGCGGCGTTCAGAATGTTCTGGTGGAAAACTGCCTGTTTCGCCGCACCGACCGGGGCTTTCGCATCAAAACGCGGCGCGGGCGCGGGAGCACCTCCGTAGTGGACGGCGTTCGCTTTTCCCATGTGAAGATGGAGCAGGTCTCCCACTGCTTTGTGGTCAACATGTTCTACCACTGCGACCCGGACGGCCACAGCGATTTGGTGCAGTGCAAAGATGCCCTGCCGGCAGGGCCGGAAACGCCCGCCGTGCAGAACATCACCCTCTCCGGCATTTGCGCCGACGGAATTGCGGGGAGCGCCGTTTTTCTGTACGGCCTGCCGGAAAGCCCCATCCGCAATGTGAAAATAGAAAACAGCCGGTTCCGGTTTGCAGAACAGCGGCTGCTGGAATGCCCTGATATGATGGACGACCCCGTTCTGATCCCCAATCTGGGGATTTACGCCAGACATGTGCGGGGGCTGACTTTTAAAAACAATCAAATGGAAGGCACCCACGTGGACGAAATCGAACGGGAGGAGAAAGCATGATGGGATACCCTGAGGTAATGGATTTTTTGGAAGATCTTCTCCGGCGTTCCTCCCCCACGCGCCCGGCCTGGAACCAGGAGGCCCTGCTGGAAAACCGCGAGCCAGGCTGGAACTACGTTGACGGCTGCATGCTCAAAGCCGTTCTGGACCTGTACCGCGCCACCGGTGAAAGCCGCTACGCGGAGTTTGCGGAACAGTATATGGACGCTCTCATCGACACGCGGGGTGTGATTTCAGGCTACCGCCCGGAGGATTACAACTGCGATCATATCAACGAGGGCAAGGTACTGTTCGACCTGCTCGACCTGACGGGCAAGGCAAAATACCGGGGAGCCATCGATCAACTCTATTCCCAGCTGCGGCGTCAGCCGAGAACGGCGGAAGGAAACTTCTGGCACAAAAAAATGTACCCGAATCAGGTCTGGCTCGACGGCCTGTATATGGTACAGCCGTTTTACATGGCCTATGAGCGACGGTTCCATGAGAACCGGAACTATCGCGACGTTTTCACCCAGTTTGAAACCGTGTTTCACCGGATGCGCGACGCTTCGAGCGGCCTTTTGTACCACGGCTACGACGAATCGAAAAAAAGCTTTTGGGCAAACCCCGAGACTGGGTGCAGCCCGAACTTCTGGACCCGCTCGCTTGGCTGGTACGCCATGGCGCTGGTCGATACCGCCGAGCAGATGGACGAAATGTTTTTCTATGAGTACCAGACGCTTCAGGAACAGCTTCGCCTGTTGATCGATTCCCTGCTGCGCTTTGAAAACCCCGAAACCGGGCTGTTCTACCAGGTGACGGATGCCGGAAACCGCCCGGGCAATTATCTGGAAACCAGTGGCTCGTGCGCCATAGCCTATGCCATTCTGAAAGCGGTTCGCCTGCAGTATTTGCCGGAATATTATTTTGAGGACGGCAAGCGGATTTTTGAAGGGGTTCTCAGACATAAGTTTATCAAAAACGGGGACGGTTACGAGCTGAAGGATATCTGCCTTGTGGCGGGGCTTGGAGGATACCCCAGCAAAGGGGACTACAAGGTGCGCGATGGCAGCTTTGCCTATTACATCTCCGAACCAAAGGTGAGCAACGACGCCAAGGGAGTCGCCCCGTTCCTGTTCGCCTTTGCGGAGCTGCTAAGAAAGGAACGGGAGAGCGTATGAAAATCGGCGTAAGAGCGCATGACTTCGGGCGGATGAGCCCCGAAGATCTGCCATCCTGCATTCACAAGGCGGGGTTTGAGGCGGTGCAGCTCGCACCCACCAAGGCCATTCTCGGCATTCGCGGCTGGGGCGACATCACCCCCGCCGATCTGACCGCCATTCAGACCGGCTTTGCGCGCAATCAGGTAGAGATCAGCATTCTGGGGTGTTACATTGAACCCGCCCTTCCCGACAAACAGGCCAGAATGCAGCAGGTGGAAAACTTTCTGCTGGCCCTTTCGTATGCGAAAGAGCTCGGCGTTCCCTTTGTTGGGACGGAAACCACCCGCCTTGACCCTTTTACCGAAGAAACCTTACGCCCGGAGCGCTACCGAAACCTGAAGGACAGCGTGCTGAGAATGGTGGAGCACGCGGAACGCCTGGGTGTGCAGGTGGCGATCGAGCCTGTGGCCGACCACACGCTGAACACTGCCGGGCTGACCCGCCTGCTGCTCGATGAAGTGGGCTCCGATTGCCTGAAAGTAATTTTTGACCCCGTCAATTTGATTCTGGAGCACACCGCCGAACGGCAAACGGAAGTGTATGAGGACTTTTTCCGGCTGCTGGGCGAGGAAATCGCGGTGGCCCACATCAAGGACATTGTATTCGATCACGGCGAAAAGGTCTGGCGCAATATCGGCCAGGGCAGCATTGACCTGAACTGCGTATTCCGGTGGCTGCGGCAAAACAAGCCGCAGATTGCCGCGCTGCGGGAGCATGTTCACCCCGAGAGCAGCGGAATCGATCTTGCCGCTATGAAACAGCTTGCAGGGATTTCTTCTTGATTCCTCCATAGAAAGAACATCGGCCACAGCTTCCCCTGTGGCCGATGTTCTTTCTTCTTAACAAACTCCAAAACCAAAAGCGCGCGGGAAGCCGCCCTGCTGTTCCCACTTTTCCGCAAAGCCGCATGGTAACAGACAAATTCCAAGCCCGCCTTTTGCGGCCCGCGCGCCTTATGTTTTTTGTTATGCAAGTGTGGTGCCGCCCTCAAATAACACGACGTCGTGGATCGGGTCGACCTCCGGCCGCTCTTTCTGTTCGATCTGATAGACCAGAGAACTTACAATCGACTGCGAAAGCGCGGCGTAATTCTGGCACACCGTTGTCAATCTGGGGTAAACAAGCTCCGCAATTTCCGTGCCGTCATAGCCAACAATTTTCAGCTCCTGCGGCACGCGAATCCCGCGCGACAATGCCGCCCGCAAAATTCTGGCCGCTATGTAATCTATGGCGAAAGCGCCGTCCACGCCCGAAGCGACCGAAAAAATCTTTTTTTCCGCTTTGGCGTATTCCTCACAAATAGACCCTTGCTTTTTCAATTCGTAGGTCGTGCACTTTATACCGTTTTCCTCCATCAGCCTTTGAAAAGCTTTGTGGCGCTCCTGTGAGTTCGTTTTTATTCGGCGGTCACTCATAATCTGCACCACGTTCTTACACCCGTTTTCTATCAGCTTTCGCGCGGCCAGCTCCCCGCCCCTCCGGTGATTGGAGCTGACATTCGGAATCTGGTCGCCAAGCTTCATGTCGATGGATACCATGGGAAGCACCACCTTTCGGTACTCGGAGGTATCCAGCGCATGGCTCCCGATGACGATGCCGTCTACCTTGTTCTGGCGCAGCATCGCCAGGCATTCCCTTTCTTTGTTCGCCTTTTCCTCCGTATTGCACAGCAGCATTTTGTAGCCCCGGCTGCTCAGCTCCATTTCAATATATTTGGCCAGGCACGCAAAAAAAGGGCGGCTAACATCCGGTATGAGCAGCCCGATTACAAAGGTTCTTTGCCAATACAGATACCGCGCGATCTGATTCGGATAATAATTCAGTTCTTCAATGGCCTGATTCACTCGCTGGTACATTTCCTGCGATATGTATCCGCGTTTATTCAGCACACGGGAAACCGTCGTTACCGATACACCGGCCTTTTCAGCCACATCTTTAATCCCTGCCATAACGAACCCCAAGTCTCCTTTATCCTTAATAAACTCCAAAATGAAAGCATTTTGAAGCGCACGGAGAACCACCGGCATTGCCGGCGGTTTGTCGCCGTTCCCAATCAATGAGCACCGAAAGGAGCACTGTGTGAATTCCTCCGCGGTTTGAAAATCAGAGGTTTTCAACTTCATTGACTCTATCGTTCTCCTCCTCTTGTATGCAAGTTGTTTAACCATACTATAATTCAGAATGGAGGAGCATGTCAATCGACTGTCAATCAAATTCACATAAAAATGCACCTAAGCATGGGGCCTCGTACTATTTTATCATCAAAAAAAATATTTGAGATTCCCAATCAGATCCATTCCTGATTTGCCGGAAAAGCTTCATGGATTGGATTCTCTTTGCCCTTGCCCCTATTTTCATCGAAGCGCGACATATATTGTAAAAAAGGAGTCGCAAAAAGCCGATCAAAGCTTTTCGGAACTCCTTTTGTATGGTACCTTGAAATCCCCTACGGAAAGAAAATGCCTGATCTTCCCCACGCCATGTTTCAAGTACAGCAATTAAAATTGATCCGCAATTTTTACCTGCCGGCCAACGCCGGAGCATTATCTCCACAAGGAGATGGGGAAAGGCTGCAAAGCGAGGTGGTGTCAAAAAAATCCGTGTGCACGACCTTCGGCACTCACACGCCAGCCTGCTTATCGAGCTAGGCTTCTCACCTTTTGTTAATTGCCGAGATTAGGCCACGAAAACATTGAAACAACGCTGAATTCCTATTTGTATTTATATCCTCACAAGCAGGCTGAATTGGCTCAAAAACTTGAAAATATAGGGTTTTAGCATCTCAACATCATAGAGACAATAAAAGAGCCCAGAAGGCCAGTGTTTACAAGGCTTTCTGGGCTTTTACCGTCTATTCCCACTCGCTCCTGAAAAAGAAATCTTAAACAGTTTTGCTTATGAGATTTAGCTCAGATTACTTGAATTATTTTCATTATTCAGATGGCATGGGCTATCTGATTTTTTGTTGCCATAGTGTTGCCACGAAACGCAAGAACAACGAGAGACTTTATGGCTCTCCCATCATCATTTTATAGTGAGCTTCGTGCCCCATTTTGAAAAATACTTCTTTAAATATCTGTTTGTATCGGTCTATCGAATCTGTGTAGCTGTCGATATACAAATCATCGGGAATGGTATGTGAGCCGTCATTGATCCAACTCAACAAAGAACGGCAGATCATTTTTTCTTCTATAGTTGAGAAAGAATCTACGATTGTGTCATCCTTCGTTTTACCAAGAATACTAAAGTAGTTTTCTAAAATTCTTCGCATAATATTTTGCGTTGTAATAAGCGAAGCGTTTGTGTTACTTTTTAATTCTTCCCACAGTAATTCATACGACGTTTTGATCGGATTGTTTCTTTCGTATGCCTTGATAGAGGATATGTTATTGTCCTTACTTATAATCCAGAAATGTATATCATTGCAAACTTCGGTTCTACGATCAATAAAAGCGGTTTCCTTGTGGAAAAACACATTATGCGTGAGAATGAAAATCTGCTCTACATCAGAATTCCCCTCACGAACATCTTTTATTAAGCCTTTAACCAAAGAACTTACTATGTATAAAACTGTACTATCAAGGCTGCAGATCGGGTCATCCAATACCAAAACCTTACGATTAGATACTTTTGCAACATCGACGGAGCCTTTTGCAAACTGCAAAAAATACAAGAACGATATAAATGTTTCTTCGCCCTCGCTTAATGTATTGGTGGCAAGGGTGCCATCCATACGCTGTATTTGATATGCGTTTGGTTGAGCTGGAGACGGTACAATTTTGAAATTAGTAAAACCATAGCTTTTCAAAGAACGATTGATCTCATCAACCGTCGGCTGAACGCTTGTTATGTTCTTTCCGGCTTCCACAATTTTGCCGTCCAAATCATCCAACTGTTGCTTGCATACGTCGATTCCTTTTTGGATCCCTTTTTTAGCTTTAGCAAAGGTTTCAATATCATTCAAATACCCTGCAATTAACGCTTCGTTTTCATCCATTAAAAACGCCCAAATATCAGCTACAAGAGTGTTCTTTTCGGATGTATAGTTATCAACCATTTCATTATGCTTAGCAATAGCCACATTTCCGTCAATAACTAATTGTTTTAATGAACTTATTGTTGCAGCTGCTTCAGTTAGCGAAATGATTCTGCCAGGTTCCTTTTCCTTGATGAGCATCTCTGCTTTATTCTTGGAAAAATGTCCATTAAGCAACTCTATAATCGAATCGAGCTTACTTGCCTCAATTCCCGCTGCAGGATAAGCTCCAAGGCTTGTCCGAAGCGTATTGATGCGCCTCAACAATTCGTCAGTATAAGAACCATATTGGCTAATGAACTGCTTTATTAGGTTGACATCCTGTTCGTATTCGCCACTAAAGAAAGCATCAAGTTGATTTTTCAACTCATCTGTGATGGTTTGCTTTTGACAAAACGGACATATTCCGTCTTTTCTCAAATGTTTTCTTCCTTGGTTTACCCAGTCAGCATTATCTAAAAGCTCAATAAGTCGTCCGATAGGAAGATCTTTGTTGCCGACAATTACTTTGCTCCAAATCGCGGATGTTTCAATCCCAACAATTTGCTCAACGATATTATCGAGAGCAAATGGAATGATAGGACATTTTTCAGGTTTCTGTGCAAATAATGTTTTAGCTCGCAAAAGTAGAGCATCTCTTGTTTCGGTGGAGGAATGCGATATTTGGTGCCGTCTAAGCACCTCATCTCGAAAACGTTCTTTATTGTTCCTAAAACCGCTGAAAGCCTCTTGAAAATCTGCTTCATTGGGTTTTAAAATTCGTTCCCACACAGTATCTCTAAACGTTGCTTTGTATGCGATTTCTTCTTGAATCTTCTTTTGGAGCGTATTACCTCGTGTTGTATAGTCTTCGTTCTTTTTAGAGCGTTGCTCTTTCATTTCTTCAAGAGCTTGTATATCTTCGATTGTTGCTTGACCAAGTGTAAATACACCGGCAATGTTCTCCTTGAAGTTTCTTACACGAAATTCACGATTGTATACAACCACATCAACTGCAGCATTGTTTTCCCATTCAATTTCACATTCACGATATTGCGATCCAGTTGGATTATACAAGAAATTGCTGATTGTGGATTTTCCACTTCCATTGGGACCATAAAAGAAATTGACCTTTTGACAATTTTCGATTGAGGTGCCCACTGATGGATAAGTGGCACAATTCTTTAGTTTTATTGCTTTTATCACAGGGGGCACCTACTTTCATTGCAATTAGAATCAACAAATACTACAAGCGTTATTTACACGCTCTGATTCTTACGAGTCATTCTACGGTTGCACATTTTTTCCCAAATACTATGGAGCAAACTGATTTCATATTCAGATAAACCAAGCCCCTCTTGGAGCAAGATGGTATCTGTATATTTCAAGATTTTATCAATCTCTCCATTGCGCTGCCAATGATCAATTTTTTGCAAATCTAACCGTTCGGCTATTTGCATAGGAATACGGATTCTTCGCATTTCTCCTGGCTCAAAAGTTAGGACACCTCCGCCATAACTTCTGCCAAGTGTTTCACTAAGAGCAAACGTGTATGTGTTCAAAAAGGCCGCTGCAACTTGTCTTCCATCAATGCCCTCTAAGAATCTTACCTTGTGAAGAGTATCAGTGACGAGAGCTTTTTTTTCGTTGAGAATCATCCTTGGATACAAATGCGCCTGGCGAATTAGGAAAGCATCCGCACACCAAGTCTGTGATACATGATACCACTTTGGTCTTATACGGCATTTATAATTCTTGTTGAAGCCTTTTTCTTCCCCCCACTGGATATATACCTTCTCTTCATCAGACAAGGTATCGAACTCCTTATTTCCGGGAGCAAAGAAAAACACCTTTTTTCCTAACTCAGTCAGATTGTTATAATCCTCATTTGTTAATTGCACACCTTTTAATTGCTCAGAACGGCTAATGATAGGGATAACGCTTTGTTGAAGATTAAATTTTTCTACTGTTACCCGGTTCATGACAAAAAAGTCATTCTCGCCACTTACAAGACCAACATTCACTTCAAATAAATCGGTTGCATTGGAAATTCTCGGATCACTATTAAGCCGTTTCAGCAGTTCCAACTCTTCGTTGGATAAATAGTATTTCACCCATTTGTCACGGCTATGGTCGAGTTCCTTTAGCTCGGTATTCTCCAAGCATGTTTGACCTTGCGCAACCAAATCTGCCATATCCTCCAGTTCTACAACACGAATGCCATGTTTATCGCAGCCTCTTTCACCCAACAGAAGAATAACTTCCTGCTGTATGTCATCAAAGACCAGTCGTTTGAACGTAACAAGTGTTAGCTTATCAAAAAACGTACTGAGGAACTGTCTTGCTTCAGCAGCGTAATCAACCTGGAATAGTTCAGCGGGAATAACCATTCCTACTCGACCAGTTGGCTTTAATGCCTTACAAGAAAGCACTAAGAACGGGAGCCAAATGTTTGTTAGGCGGTTGGGCTGAAATCCATGTTTATTCATCAAAGCAAATGCAACTTTACGATATTTCTCTGTAAAATGCTGATAGCGAATGAAAGGCGGATTTCCAACTATCACATCGAATTGAGTCTGGTCTTCAATGCTCTCTTGGTAGTATGTGAAAAAGTCTTTACAGACTACTGTTGTACCATACTGCGCAGATTTTTCAGCCTCAATATCATCCAATTCAATCCCAAGCACATTGTTCTGAATTTGCTCATCCGTAGCACCCAACTCTCTATAACGAGTGGTTATAGCACTCAAAAAACTACCGTCACCACAGCTTGGCTCCAAGACAGAATCAGAAGTTTTACGGATTGCCCAGTCTGCAATAAATTCAGAAATTTTGTCGGGGGTATAGTATCCGCCTCTTAATTTGTTATATCCGTCAATCGGTTTCATACCTGTTCCTCGACTTCCTGAGATTCCACCTGATAAAGCTCATCGATTGCGCTATTTAGTTCAGCGTTGATTGCCGTGATGGAGTGTTCCAAAACTGTACGACGAGCGGCATTAGGAGCAGAAGCTAGTTGTTCCTTTAACTGCATGATGTTTTGCACCATATCAACAATCTGCTGATGTTTGGCAGCTTCGGTAGGATTTTCAAAATCAATCTTGTAAATCGGCAAGGTCGCAATAAACTGCTTCCCATGAGAATAGTAATCTCCTCTAAAGGTACTTGCTCTACTTTTCACAAGGAGCTCCATTAACCAATGGTTCAAAATTGCCTGGATGTAGAAAATGGATTCCTGAGACGTAGCTTTCTTTTCTATACCATAGAAAGGACCATTTCCTCCACCTGTAAAGACAACCATGTCATTATCATAGACATAATTTGAGCTTGTAGACAGCACAGGCCAAACAAGATGTTCTCCAGAGAGGAACCTTCTTAAAGATTGGCTACGTCCGAACGCAAACCAATTTTCGGTAGTACGTCCGGGCATATTACGTTCATTCAACTTGTCTTTGAAACAATTCAAATATGCTAATGCATGAGGGAAGTTCTCTGTCATTTCGGCCAAACTATATAGAACCGGCCTTCCGTTTACCGACTTATACGGGAATATGATGTAGCTATTTGCTTCTATTTTCTCGTAACTGACAAGCTGCGTATCATATATGCTTTTGCGCAAAATCCCTTTCTCTATCTGGAACTCACGCCCCTGTCTATCGTGCGAGTAAATGAAATTCTCGTCTTCACGATCAGCGTGGATAATATAGATTTGATCAGCGCTTGTTTGAACACCAACAAAAATGTCAACCAAAGTAGAAAGGGAAACACAAGATTGCGAGATCTCTTCCAAATGCGCAACGATATTTTGAGGCAAGAACGACCACGGCTGACCACTAATGTAAGCAGCCGGATAGGTCAAGCATTCTGTATCATGATTGAATAAGAACTGATTCCAATCCTGAACAAAACCAATTTGGAATTCTTCGTGACCTTGCTTAGATAATACCAAGATGCAGGTGTAAGTGCTTCTGTTTTCAAAAACTTGATGAGTTCCGAAATGCAGAATTTTCTTAACATTGGAATTTGCAGAAAGCAATTCTCTCAATTTAGCGCCTGACTTGATATTCATAAACTTGTGCGGGACTATATAACCCAGCATTCCGCCATCGTTTAACAGTGCAAGTCCTTTTTCAATAAACAGATAATACTATCAGTTTGTGCGGTTACATAGGGAGAATGGCTGCTCTTATAAAAATCATACTCTTCTCGGGAATAGTGCACCATATTCTGGACACGAATATAGGGCGGATTACCGATAATTGCATCAAACTTTCGGTTGCCAAACTCAGCATTCCAATCGAACATCTTTAATTTGTTCATCAAAGAAACATTCTGATAAACAGATCGATCAAAACGTGCATAAGCCATATTCACAAGGCTATTGCCATTTTTGATATTCTCGTCCAAATTAGGAAGGATGCGTTGATTAGTACGCTGATGAAAAGCTTCTGCCTCCTCCAAAGACGAATTTTCCAATGCCTTTAGCAGCAAGCTAAACTTTGATACTTCTACAGCAAGAGGGTCAATATCAACGCCGAAGATGTTATTTTTCAAAATGGAGCGTTTTTTCTCGTAAGAAAGTATATAGTTTGTACTGCCAGCCAGTTGATAAATATCGCCTCTTCGCTCAGCATTTTCTCTATCATGGTTTCGATAATACTCAATATGATAGTTTACAATGTATTCAAATGCCGACAGCAAGAAGTTGCCAGACCCACAGCAAATATCTGCAATGCGATACTGAGCTACTTCCACGGGAGTTTTATTTTCATACAGAGGACGAAGCGTTTCTTCGATAATAATATCGGTGATGTTTTTGGGGGTGTTGACTGCACCCTGGGAGTCAACTACTTCGGGCTTTTCTTGCGTCTCAATATGTCCATCTTCTCGAATTACAAGATCCTCATCCAAGAACAGTTCATAAATCTGACCAATAATATACGGGTCAATTACACCAAACTCATAGGAGTTATTGGGGTAATACAAGCTTTGAAAGATCTCGATAATAACTGAGTCAGACACCGTAAGCCGATCCTCTTCTAAGAGTTCAAATAAGCCTGAATCGTATTTCTGGTCTGCCGCAGCGAACATTGTTCTTAGATCTTGGTATGTCGTAATAGCTTTCAGCGACTCATAGTTCTCGAAACATCTATCCTCACAAATGCGAAGGAAAATTGTTCTATCAAGAACTCGCTGGACGAAAATGTTGAGTGTTTCTGCATCAACGTTTGGATTGTTGCGCAGAATATCCTCACCAAGCATCATTCGCCAGATTCTAATCTGATCCAAGAAATACTGATCGAACGGTTCACGACGAAGAGCACCCTGAATGTTACCGAAATGGCGCTCAAACTGTCCGGTCAAGACTGCTTCTTTGGACAGCATGTTGTAAATTTCCTCAAAACGTTCCACATATTCGTCGAAGTGGTAGTGAGCAATCATTGCAACACCAATGTCATCGCCTTCTCTCGGACGAACAGAACAATCATAGATATATAGATCGGTGAAATTGGTCAACACTGAGACTTTTAAGTTTCCGCTCCATCCATATCTGCGCAACTGGAATGCCGGTGCGGCATCAATAGTAAGGTTTACCGCAGGTTTCTTTGTCTCAAGGAAATATAGAACTTCCGTTCCTACTTTGAAAGAATAATCTGGTTTTTTACTACGATGGACGCCATCTTCCTCGACAACAACGGTAGCCTCATGGGTAACTTCACGCAAGTGTTGTGGCAAACCACGTTCGTTATCTACATCCCATCCAAGGAGTTTGAAAAAGCGGTTTACAAAGTCAACACGGACTTGAGTCTCGTTATAGGTTGCCCTCTGGAATTGCGGATAATTATCACTGTATGTCTGAACAAGCTCAGCAACTTGTTCAGTTAGTGTAGCCAGCATCTCTGGTGTCATTTCTGCAATTCCTCACTTTCTGGTAAAAAGTCCATAATATCGCCAACGTTACAGTTGAGAGTAGCGCAAATCTTCATAAGGCTTTCCATTGAAACGAATTCATTTTTCCCCATTTTAGCAATGATGTTAAAACTGATTCCAGCAGTTTCTCTCAAATCAGTTCGGTTCATTTTTCTATCAATAAGAAGCTTCCACAACTTATCATAGCTAACAGGCATACCAAAAACACTCCCCTCAATAGAAAAACTAAATTCCGGTTGGATGGGCAGTCGGGCTGAAGTTACTCTTGCAAAAAAGCACCCGGAAGTAACTCTTACAAACATTGCAGCAGCTCTTGACTCACACCCAACGGTAACTTACAATAATAATACTTTACCTATGCGCAGGATAGGGCAACGCTGAGGAGCGACCTGAGCGGCGCATAGGGTTTGCGGGAAGGCAGCATCTTCAACAGGTGCTGCTTTTTTGCTGCCTTTCTGGAAACAAAAGCGATAAACCTCGGGGTTTAAGGGG
>KB911079.1 GCA_000383295.1 Faecalispora sporosphaeroides DSM 1294 | reverse complement strand
AGGCTGGATTCCATGGATAGCAGGCTGGGCGCCGTAGAGAGCAGGCTGGATTCCATGGATAGCAGGCTGGGCGCCGTAGAGAGCAGGCTGGATTCTGTGGAAAGCAGGCTGAATCAGCTGCAGGAAGACGTTGAAATTCTAAAAGAGGATACGAAAGTCACTCGCGGGGCCGTCAATCAGCTTCTCGATTGGGCCGATGATGCAGGCATTCAGGCCGTTCCCCTTTTCAACAAGAAAGCAAAATGACGTGCTAAAGTAAACCTTGCTGCAGAATTAAATAGCGGCCATACGCCGCAGCAAAATCCCCCATAGACAAGAAAAATGCGCCCCGAAACGGCTTTGAAAGCCGGTCAGGACGCCTTTTTTATGCGCTTTTAAGCAAAGCGCTTGCTCATATCCGCTTTGCCTTATTCCACGATTCTGGGCTCCGGCCCTCGCAGGTCGATAATCCGCTGGTTGCGGCTGCCGCGAAAGCGCAGGGTCAAGTCGCGCTGCTCAAGCAGAAATCTCCCGTCAATCAGCCAGTCGGCCTCTTTCAGCAGCTCCTGCACACCGGAATCCTGCATCTGCTGCAGTTGCTCCAGGGTATAGCCGCTGTATACGGTAATATCCAGCCGGGGAAGCTCTCTGCGAATCTGCTTTGCCAGCTCCGCCAGCTCGGAGGCCTGACAGAACGGTTCGCCTCCGCTGAATGTAACGCCCCTGAGCAGGGGATCTTCCTTCAGCTCCGCCAAGATCGCCGGAATATCTGCCGGGGCGCCGCCCGAAAACGGGTGGGTCTGCGGGTTATGGCAGCCGGGACAGTGGTGGGGGCAGCCCTGCACAAAGATCACGTAGCGAATGCCCGCCCCATCCACAATCGATTCCGGTTCAATTCCGGACAGCATCAGCATATTCTGTCGCTCCCTTTTGTTCAATGTCCCTCTGTGCAGCCGCAGCTGTGCTTTACGCGGTCGTGCTCTTCCGCACGCTTGGCGTTGTTCCAGCGGTCTGTGGTGCCTACCAGGTACCCGGTAATGCGGCGGATGCGCTCAAACTGTACACCCTCCTCCTCCTGCCGGTGGCACTTGGGGCACTCGTTGTCGATAATGCCGTTAAAGCCGCACACGGGGTCGCGGTCTACCGGGTGATTGATCGAACCGTAGCCGATGCCCGCCTCCTTCATACAGCGGATGACGGACTCGAAGGCCTCCAGGTTCTTGCAGGTGTCCCCGTCCATCTCCACATAGCTGATGTGCCCCGCGTTCGTGAGCGCGTGATAGGGGGCCTCCAGCTGAATCTTCTTGTAGGCCGAGATGGGGTAGTACACCGGCACGTGAAAGCTGTTGGTATAATAAGCGCGGTCAGTGATGCCGGGCAGCTTGCCGAAACGCTTCTGGTCAATCTTGACAAAACGGCCGGAGAGCCCCTCCGCGGGGGTAGCCAGCAGGCTCCAGTTGAGCTTGGTACGTTCCGATTCGTCATCCATGCGCTTGCGCATATAGCCGATGATCTCCAGACCCAGCTTCTGGGCCTCCTCGCTTTCGCCGTGATGCTTGCCGATCAGCGCGACGAGCGTTTCGGCAAGGCCGATGAAGCCGATGGAAAGGGTACCGTGCTTGAGCACCTCTGCAATGCTGTCGGTTACGTCGAGCTTGTCAGAATCGATCCAGACGCCCTGGCCCATCAGGAAGGGGTAGTTATATACCTTTTTGCCGCACTGAATCTTAAAGCGGTGCAGCAGCTGGCGCATGACCAGATCGATGCGGTCGTCGAGCAGCTCATAGAATTTATCGAGATTGCCTTCCGCCAGAATCCCGAGGCGGGGCAGGTTGATCGAAGTAAAGCTCAGGTTTCCGCGCCCGTTTACCACCTGGCGCTCCTCATCATGCACGTTGCCGATCACGCGGGTACGGCAGCCCATATAGGCAATCTCCGTCTCGGGGCGGCCGGGCTTATAGTACTGCAGGTTGTACGGCGCATCGATAAAGCTAAAGTTCGGGAACAGCCGCTTGGCCGAAACGCGGCAGGCCAGCTGGAACAGATCGTAATTGGGATCGCCCTCGCTGTAATTGACGCCCTCCTTGACCTTGAAAATCTGAATGGGGAAGATGGCAGTTTCGCCCTCGCCAAGGCCGCGCTCTGTTGCCAGCAGCATGTTGCGCATCGCCATGCGTCCCTCGGGGGAAGTATCGGTTCCATAGTTGACGGAGGAGAACGGCACCTGCGCACCCGCGCGGGAATTCATGGTGTTCAGGTTATGGATCAGCGCCTCCATGGCCTGGTAGGTGGCTTCGTTCGTCTCGCGGGTCGCCACCTCGCGGGCGTAATCATGCGCCGCGGCCGCGGCCACCCAGCTGATCTCCTGGTACCCATGGCTTCTCTGGTGCTCCGGCAGCCAGCTGCTGATCACCTCACGGTAATTGTTCATGTTGCCAAGCGTGACCGGCTCTGTGAGTGTATGCTTGATTTCATCCACCAGCAGAGAAGCATCCTCCAGAGAGAGCTCCATTTTGATGTGCAGGTACTGGATCAGGGCGCGAAAATAAGCCTTGCGGAACGTTTTGGCCACACCCATTCCCATTGCGTAATCAAAGTTCGGCACGCTCTGGCCGCCGTGCATTTCGTTCTGGTTGGCCTGAATCGCAATGCAGGCCAGCGCCGCATAGCTGCGGATATCGTTGGGCTCGCGCAGAAAACCGTGACCGGTGGAAAACCCGTCGTGGAACAGCTTGATCAGGTCGATCTGACAGCAGGTTTCCGTCAGCGCGTAGAAGTCCATGTCGTGGATGTGGATGTCGCCGCTGCGGTGCGCCTGCGCAATATCCGGGGGCAGTACATATGTATTGTAGAAGCACTTCGCACCCTCGGAGCCATATTTCAGCATCGTGCCCATCGCGGTGTCTGCATCGATATTCGCGTTTTCGCGCTTTAAATCCGCCTCCGCGGACGGCTTAAAGGTCAAATCCTCATAAATCTTCATCAGATTCTGATCCATCTCGCGGATTTTGGTGTGCTCCGCGCGGTAGATGATATAAGCCTTCGCCGTTTTGGCGTAGCCCGCGGCAATCAGCTTTTCTTCCACCTTATCCTGAATCTGCTCCACCGTGGGGATCTCTCCGGCAGGCATGGAGGCAATCACAGAGCTTGTCAGCTTGTTCAGCGCGTCGTCGCTGATGCGTTCGTCCGCAATCTGAATATTTGCCTTAAAGATCGCGTTGCGGATCTTTTGCGGGTCAAACGGCGCAGTGACTCCGTTGCGTTTGATAATGGAAGAAAAAGTTCCGGGATCAATCACCTTTTTCGATTTTTTCGACACAGCCATTTTCGTTCCCTCTCATCTTTCGGTTTTTGGAAAATCACTATATTTCCAATTCCCTTTAAAACTGCCTCATGCCGGTACGGCGGTTAATCCCCGCTCGCGGCAGGGATTAAGCCAGGCGCTGTTTTAAAGAAGAATTACTATATATAGAATCGCAAGTTCAATTCTACACCGTATGCTGTATGTTGTCAAGGGAATCTGTTCCGGAATCTGCGTGAAGCAAAGACTTTTTCATCGTGATGTGAGGGCAGTGTTCCTCCAGAAAAACCTCGCCGTCCGCCTGATAGCCCAGCGATTCATAGAAGCCGCGGGCCTGCGTTTGTGCCGCAAGGGTAATCGCCATCGCGCCGAGCGCACGGGCCTGATTCTCCAGATTTTCCATCACAATGCGGCCAAAGCCTTCGCCGCGGTAGGGGCGGATGACCGCAATGCGGCCAATGATGTATTCCCCTCCCGTGCCGGGAAACACACGTCCTGTCGCAACCGGCGTATTCTCAATATACACCACCAGATGGTGCGCAATGGGGTCGATTTCATCAAATTCGTCGCGGAACCCCTGTTCCTCCACAAAAACAGTCTGGCGAACCGCCCTTGCGTCCTCCAGCTTGTCCAGACCCTGCTCCATCAAAAACCAATAGCTGTGCATTGTGTTTTCCCTCACTCAAAATTATTTTTGATCCATTTGGCCAAAAGCTCCAGCCCCGGCAGCGCGCCCGCGCCGACCGAGGTGATCCGGTATTCCACCCGCGGGGGAATCTCCTGAAACTGGCGGCGTTCCACCAGCCCCTCTTCACTGAGCTCACGCAGGCTCTGGCTGAGCATCATGTCCGTAATCCCGGCGACCCCGGCCTTAATCTCGCGGTAGCGCAGGCTATCGCCGCCCCGCAGCACCCACAGGATGCGGGGCTTCCATTTTCCGCCCAGCTTTCGGTGAAGCGGCTCAAGGGAATCCTGCACGCCGTCCGGCTCCGGAGTCTGCGGCAGACCGGACGGCTCCGCATGTTCCGGCTCCTCCGCCGTACGGGTGCGTTTCTTCTTTTTTTCTTTTTCCTTCTTCACGGGAATCCCTTCCTTTGCGGCTCTCATCACTACCGAGTGTAGCACAGATGACAGGCGAGTTCAAGAAAAATCGGCGGCGTGCTCCTGCCTGCCAAAGCAAAACAAGAGCCGCGAAAACCAACTCGCGGCCCTTCCAAAACGCGCGGCTGCCGCGACCAGCTTCGCGGCTCTCTCAGGCGCTTTTCAACTCAGTCTGCGAGCTGGTTCATCACCAGCCCGGTGATCAGCTTGGGATAAAAATATGTGGATTTCTGCGGCATTTTCTCACCTGCGGCGGCAACATCGCGGATTTCCTCCACGCGGGTGGGGTTCAGCAGAAAAGCGCACTGAGCTTCCCCCGACTGCACCGAAGCCAGAGCCTGCGGCAGGGAGCGGGTATACGTCAGATTGATCTGCTGCGCCATATTTTCTTTATCGATGCCGAGCATTCGCTCCAGAACCAGGCTGTGCAGCACGGTGACGTCCAGCCCCTGAGAAGCGGCGCTCTTATCGGGCAGCAGCTGCGCCATGACGGAGAGCTCACGCAGCACCAGAAGGTGCCATCCCTCGCCGCCGTCGTAAAAGGCGAACGCCTTTTTTCCCTGGGCATACTGCTCTGAAAGGACGGCCTCGATGTCTTCCCTGCGTTGCATGGCCCGCACGTCGAACTGCCCGCGGCAGCGCTCCAGCAGAGCGGCGGAGTCAAAATCCGCAAGGCCGCGGATCAGCCGGTGCGTGGGGAATACCACCAGCCCCGGGTGCTGCATATCCACCAGCATCATCATCACGTAGTCCTGCGCGGGGTTCGCCGTGCCGTTTTCGCGGCAGGCGTTGCGGTAGTTGAGCGCCGTTTCGTAGCGGTGGTGGCCGTCGGCAATATACAGCCTGCGGTCCGCAAAGTCCTCGCAGATGGCGCGGATCGCAACGGGATCGTTCACAAGCCACAGGCGGTGCGTCACGGTGCCGTCGCTGAATTCATAGCGGGGCGTGTCTTTCGACAGAGCGTCGATCCGCGCAAGCGTGCGGTGCTCCTCATCCATGTACAGGCAGTAGATTTGGCTGAAATTGCAGTTGGTGGCCTTCATCAGCTCAAAGCGGTCGGCCTTGGCCTTGCTGAGGGTCTCCTCATGCGGCAGCACCACCCCGGCGGAAAACTCCTCGAGGCGCACCAGCGAGATAAAGCCCTTCAGGCGGTGCGTTTCGCCGTAGGCCTCAAACTCCTCCTCATAAAGATAGAGGCCGGGGTCGGTATCGCGGCGCAGAATGCCCTGCGAAAGCCACTCCGAAAGCGTTTCCCTCGCTTTGACATAGGGAGCTTCGCCGCGAGGCAGCTCCAATCGGATGATGTTGTGCGGGTTTTTCTCCAGAAAAGCGAGCCGCTCCTCCTCGCTGATGATATCGTAGGGCGGGCAGGTAAGCTCGGAGATATTGCCGGCCTGTTCGGTGCAAAAGCGCAGCGCGCGGAATGCTTTGATTTCTGCCACAAATACCACTCCTGTTTTCAATTTACTGTCAGATGAAAATCTGCCTTGAAAGGATCTTCTAAATCGTCCCTGTTCCGCTCCGCCGTTCAAGGCGCAGAGCATCCTCCTGGGAATTGCTTTTATTGTAGGGCTTTCGCACCGCTTCGTCAAGCGAATCAAACCAACTGCCGAATTGTGACGAATTTTCATTTTCATGGGAAACCGCATAAATCTTAAAACTTTGTTTACATTTTAGGAGTACCGCATTGATATGATAGGGTTAATGACTTTTCTGAAAAAACAGGGCGGCCGGGCGCTGCTTTTGTTTTTCACTGCGGTCTGAAGGAGGGACGTTTGTTATGATAGAGGTGAAAGACCTCACGAAACGGTATGGTTCCAAAACGGTGCTCAGCCACGTCAGCTTTACCGTGGAGGAAGGTACCATTCTGGGCTTTCTGGGGCCGAACGGCGCCGGCAAATCCACCACCATGAATATTATTACCGGCTATCTTTCCGCCAGCGGCGGCGAGGTGACCGTAGATGGACAGAACATTCTCGATTACCCCAACGAGGTAAAGAAAAAAATCGGGTATCTGCCGGAGCTGCCCCCGCTGTATCTGGATATGACCGTCAAAGAATACCTGAATTTTATGTACGAGCTGAAAAAGGTTTCTCTGCCGCGCGAAAAGCACATCAAAGAAATTTGTGCACTGGTAAAAATTGAGGATGTGTATTCCCGGCTGCTCGGCAACCTGTCGAAGGGCTACCGCCAGAGAGTGGGCATTGCGCAGGCACTATTGGGGAACCCTCCCGTTCTGATTCTGGACGAACCCACCGTCGGGCTCGACCCCAAGCAGATCATTGAGATTCGCAACCTGATCAAAAAGCTGGGCGACCACCACACCGTCATTCTGAGCTCACACATTCTTTCTGAGGTGCAGGCCGTGTGCGAGCGCATTCTGGTCATCAACCAGGGCCGCATTGTGGCGGACGGCTCACCCGACACGCTTTCGCACCAGATGACCGGCAACCACAAGCTGCTGGTTCGCCTGGAGGGCCGCGAGGCCGAGCTGAATCAGGGCCTGAAAACCCTGCACAAGGCCAAAGAGGTTCAGCCGCTGGGCGAAAAAGAGCCCGGCGTGTTTGAATTTACCGTAGAGGGCGAGCCGGGGGCCGACCTGCGGCGTGACCTGTTCGCACTGGCCTCCCGCAAGGGCTGGCCGATCCTTTCGCTGCGCACGAACGACCTGACCCTCGAGGAGGTCTTCCTGCGCCTGACCGACGGACAGGCCGCGCCCGCACAGAAGGAGGGAGAAAGCGCATGAAAGCAATTTTCAAGCGGGAGCTGAAATCGTACTTTTCTTCTCCCATCGGCTATGTGTGTGTGGCGGTGCTTCTCGCGCTGTTCGGGTTTTATTACGCCATGGTAATGAATTCCCGCTCCACCTCCTACATTACCAGTGTTTACGGCACCATGTTCATTTGGTGCATGATGATCGTCCCGATCCTGACGATGCGCTCCATGAGCGAGGATCGCCGTAATAAAACCGACCAGGCGCTGCTGACCGCCCCCGTGGGCGTGGCGGGCATTGTGATGGGCAAATTTCTGGCCTGCGTGAGCGTGTTCGGCATTGCGCTGCTCGGCAGCCTGCTGCCCGCCCTCGTCATATCATTTGTGTCGTCGCTCAACTGGGTCACGGTGCTCGGCACGGTATTCGGCGCGCTGCTGTACGGCGCCGCCATGATTTCGATCGGTGTGTTCATCTCGAGCCTGACCCAAAGCCAGATCATCTCCGCCATCGGCACGTTTGCCGCCTCGATGTTTCTGCTGATCATCGACCAGCTTTCCGGCTCCGTTTCAAACGCGGCCATCGCCAAGCTGATCGGCTGGATTTCGTTTAACAGCAGATACACCCCCTTTACCACAGGGGTATTTAATGTATCCAGCATTGTGTTTTTCCTGAGCGTCGCGGCGGTATTTTTGTTCTTTACCGCACGGCGCCTCGAAAGCCGCCGCTGGAACTGAAGGGAGGCCGACCGGAATGAGTGAAGAAAAAAAGACTCCGCAGGGCGCGGAGAAACCCATAGAGCCGAGTGCACCCGCGGAGGGCGCGCAGCTTCCCGCACAGGAGGCCGAAACCGCCCCGAAAGCGGAGTGGCTGCCGGAAGAGCAAACGGCGGAAGCAGCCGTGGCAGAGGATGCGGCCGAAAACGAAGCGGAACCCGAAGAAGATTCCCTTTCCGCAGAAAGGGAGCCGAACAAATCCCCGCGGCACACCTTCGGCAGCGTGCTTTCGTCGCAGAAGCTGCGCCGCCGCGGCATTTCCACCGTGTTTACCGCCGTGTTCCTCGCGGCGGTCATCCTGCTCAACGTGGTCGTATCGATGCTGAGCTCGCGGTTCCCCTCCATCAACCTCGATCTTTCCGCGCAAAAAACCAACTCTTTGACACAGGATGCGCTGAAGGTGGTGGATGCGGTCAAGCTGCCCACCACCATCACGATTCTGGGGCCGGAGACCGATGTGCGCGACAACGTGCTGTATTCCGGCTACGGCTTCAATTACAGCCAGGTCGCCGTTTTGTCCGACAAGATCAAGGAGCGCAACTCCAACATCACCGTCAAATACGTTGACCTGGACAAGAACCCGACCTATGCCTCGGAGCTTGGCGAAACGAACCTGACGGCCGGCTGCGTTGTCGTCAGCACCGAAAAGCGCCACCGCGTGCTGCAAATTACCGATTTGTTCAGTCAACAAACTGATTACACCACAGGGGCCGCCAGCACCTATTCCATGGTGGGCACCGCACTCGCCTCGGCAATCAGTCAGGTGAACAGCGAGAAGCTGCCGGTCATCGCCTTTGCAACGGGCCATGAGGAAATTTACGACACCACGGCGCTGCAGAGCGTGCTGAAAAACGCCAGCTTTGAAACCGTAAGCTTTAATATCCTGACGCAGGAGATTCCTGCGAACGCCCAGATGGTGATGCTGGCGTCGCCCGCGACCGACTACACCCCGCAGGAGCTGAAAAAGCTGGATGCGTTCCTCGAAAACAGCAAGCTTGCCGCAGACCGCTCCCTGCTGATCACCTTCTACCCCAGCCAAGAGGCTTTGCCGAACCTTTCCTCCTTTTTAAAGGAATGGGGGATTGAGGTTCCGCGCGCGGTGGTCGTCGAGCGCGACCAGAGCCGCGTCGCGCAGTCCGACGCTTCCTTCATCCTGACGAAGACCAATGTGGATTCCACCATCACCCTGAATTCCGACTCCACTCAGTACGACAACGTGGTGATGCCGCAATCCAGCCCGATTAACCTGCTGTTCACCTCGCGCGGCGGCGTTACCACCCACGCGCTGGCGCAGTCGTACGACACCTCGTATTTGGTGGACTCCGGCTCCACGGAGGAAAGCGTGAAAAATGCGAAGCAGCAGGCTTACACCACAGTGGCGCTGGCACAGAAGAATCTGTCGCTGGACGGAACGGTCTACAAGCAGAACGTGATCGTCGCGGGCAGCTCGCCCATGTTTGCCGAGGGGGTCATTAACGCCTCGGCCTACGGCAACGGCAAATATGTCACCGATCTGGCTCGCTACGCCACGGGAGAAACCGACTCCAACACCGGCATTCTCGTCATGCCGGTGCAGACGAATCAGGTGGATATTAACCTTTCACAGGCCGCGAGCGTGATTCTCGGCTTCGGCGTGTTTACCGTTTTGATCCCCCTCTGCGTTCTGGCGGCGGGCTTCGTCGTTTTCCTGAAGAGGAGGCACCTGTAATATGAAACACTCTACCAGAAATTTACTGGCGGCGGCCGCGGCGCTCGTCGTGCTCGGCGGCGCCTTCGCCGCTTTGAAGCTGACCGAGAAGGAGCCGCAAACGGCTTCCTCCGCTGCCGACGATACCGCGATCAGCCTGCTCTCCAAGCAAATTGAGGACGTGCAGTCGATGCAGGTCAAAAATAAAAACGGCGGCTTTGTAATCGTACCCAAAACGACGGCTGAAAGCGCCGCCTCCGGCGGCTCCACCCACACCACCTATACGGTGCAGGGGCTGGAGGGCCTTCCACTGTATGAAACCGCGGCGGAAAATGTGGTAAAAGACGGCTTCAGCCTGGTCGCGTCCAAAAATGTGGGTTCTGTAAGCAGCCTGAAGGACTACGGACTGGATAACCCCTCCGCCGAGGTACAGGTGAATTTTAAAGACGGCACGAGCTTTGATTACCTGCTGGGCAACGAGGCGGCCGGCTCCGACGGCTACTACATGGCCGGAAAAGGCTCCGACAACGTGTATGTGGTCTCTGTGGACGGCGGCATGTTCAACGGCGTCAAGGATTTTGTGCAGAAGGAGCTGTACTCCCTTACAAACGCCAGCAGCGGGCAGGAAACCCCCGCCATTGACTTTATCTCTCTCAGCAGCCCCCACCTGGGCGAACAGCTGACCGTCACCAGCCAAAATAACTCGGTCACCGTTTCGGACGGCAAGCAGAGCGTATTGGTGGACGATACCCAGTATTCCACCCTGGCCACCGCCATTTCGACCGTAACGGCCGATGAGGTGACCGCCATTCACCCCACGGCAGAGCAGATCAAGCAGTACGGACTGGATACACCCTCCATGACGCTGTCCTTTACCGCCGACAAGCACTCGCATACGCTCAAGGCCGGCAACACGGAAAACGGGATGCGGTATATCATGGCCGACAGCATCGACGCCATCTTCGGCATCAAGGAGGAGACCTCCTCTGTTTGGGCCACGGCGACTCTGTTCAGCCTGCGCAGCAAATTTGTGCAGATCCCCAACATTATCGATGTCAGCGGGCTGGACGTAACGGCGGACGACAAGACGTACACGTTTGAAAAAGCCCGCACGAAAAACGCCTCAAAATCCACCAAGGACAGCGAGGTTTACGATTATACCGTCACCTGCAACGGCAAGGCGGTCACGTACGAGCCGAATTTTCAGAAGTATTACCAGAACATTGTGGCAGTGCAGCTGCTGGAGGAGGCCAACGCGGATTCTGACGGGGTGGCGACCGCCATGAGCGGACAGCCGGCCTTCACGGTGCGCTTCCGCTTCTACGACGCCGCCCGAAAGCCGGTTACGGTGCAGTATTATATCGTCGGCGACCGTCGGTACCTGGCGGTGGTGGATCAAGTGCCCCAGGGGCTTGTGACCGGGACGAACATCACCGGCCTGATCGCGGACACCGCCACCGTTGCCGAAAACGGCGCAGTGCAGGCGGGGCTGTAAGTTCGCAAAACAGACCGTTCCGTCCCTTTCGGAGAGCTTGGATGCGGGACGGGCTTTACCAGCAGTGAGGTATCAAAGACATCGATAGCTTCGACCTTTATGCGTTTGCTTTGTAATACAAAATGCTTATCCCGCCGCCCTTTCGCAAAAAGCTTCTGCTGATATACTTGGCTCCAGTCCACAAAAAAACCGGCCTGCGGTTCTTTCCCCGCGGGCCGGTTTTTTATTTTATTAAAAGTAAGAAGAGCAATTACTTCTTCGCGGAATAGGCGTAAGTGAATTTGGGATCGTGTGTAAACAGGTTCTTATAGATTGCGGCGGCCCGCTCCCTGTAGAATTCCATGGTCTCGCCGGAAGCCTCCAGCTGTGCCATCGCCCCCGCGCTTTGTGCCTTTTCCGCAATCTTTTTCAAATCATCGGGCGTACCCTTAACCCATCTTTCCTGGCGTTTCTGGTAGCTCTTCTTTTTGGATTCCGGTGCCTTCGCCAGCAGCTTTTTGTAGCCGGAATCGATCTCTGTCTGCCAGAGCTTTGTGTACTTTTCATTGACCTTGATCATGTCGGCGGTAGAGGTGGCTTTTTCCATCTCGGCCAGATACGCCTTGTCGATCGGGTTGTTCACAAACAGCTTGTTGAAGTCCTTGTTGCTTGTAACGATATTCTTCAAAGAGGTCGCCTTGTCATCCGGGCCGGACGCCGCCGCGGACGATGTGCCGGACGATGAGGGCGCCGCCGACGGGGAACTGGACGGCGCTTTTGACGGCGCCTGAGATTCCGGCGCGGACAGTGCCGGCTCCGACACGAGGGACGACGTGTCCTCCGGGGTTTTATTACACCCAAAAAACACCGAAAAAACCATTATTGAAGCGATCAGCAATGATGCTGTTTTCATTTTCTTCATCACCATGACATCCTTTCCAAAGTAAATTTCCAAACGCTTCTCGTTTTGGTGGCAAATTTACTTTACCATAACATCCTCTGTCTTTCAATCACACAAACCTGAAAAAAATCTTACTAGAATCTTAAGACCATTCTCTGAAACAGCAGGATTCCCGTTTCCGCCTGACTCCATCACAGGTGCAAAGCCAAAACCAGCATCGGCTCCAGCTGCCGATAGATCGGCTCAAATTGCTCAATCGGCAGCGGGTTCTCGCCCATGCCAACCTCCACCGTGAACGCGGGGCGCCGCAGGCACTCGATGAACCAGTCCTTAAAGCCGCCTCCCACCGCCAGGCCCTCCGGCTTCGCCACCTGGTATCCCGCTGCATCTGCCAGCCTCTGCGCCATCTCCAGCGAGCAGGGCGGGGTATGTTCTCCAAAATCATAATAGATCACTTCACCCTGGCTGTGGAACGCCAGTGCCTGGCAAAAACAGTGCCGTCGGCACAGGCGGGTCATCGCGGCGGTTTCGGGCTCGCTCTCCGGGCAGGGGCCGCCGTAGCGCGTGGAGCCGGGGCCTGTGATTCCGGATTCGATCTCCAGCTCGCGCAGCTCACACCACCCGGCGTCAAAATTGTGGTTGATATCTACACCGCGGGCGTTGGCCTGCCACCGCTTTTCGGGATTGCACAGCTGAATCGCCACTCCGTCAGGATTCACGCAGGGGATCATGCAAAGCCCCCGCTTTTGCAGCAGCGCCGTCACGTCCTCGCCGGCCAGCATTGTGCGGTCGCGCAGCGCCTCGCACAGCCTGCGGGCGAACCGCAGCAAAATCAGCGTGGTGATCCATTCCATCCCGTGAAACGCACCCGCAAACAGCACCCGCTCCGCAGAGGCGCCGACCGAAAATGAAAAAATCTGCCGGCTGCACACGCTGCACCCAATCGAGCCGATTCTCGCGAACGAAAATCTCCCCAGCTCCTGCATTTGCTGCTTTAGAATACAATAATCCGGCGGCATAATCCGCTGTTCCATCGCATAACCCCCTTTTTCTGGTAATCCCAGTATAAGCGACGCTCCGTCAAAAACTTTGTCGCAGGCAGGCCGATCGGATTTGATTCTGCGCAAAAGATCCGCTATAATTAAGAAGAACGCTTTTCGCGGCGCGGCGGGAGAGAAAAATGGTAAGCACCTGTGTGAAATTGCTTTTAAAACGAAGCCGTTTTAACGCACACAGGGAGCCGCCGCTGGTCGATTCGCACCGGAAGGGTTCGCTGTGCAGGCCGCAGCCTGAAAACCGGACGGTGTTCAAGGGAATGGACCGTATCATGCCATCGTTTCTAAAATACACGGGCGCCAAACAGGCTATGGAGGGATTCACCGATGAAGCTTTCAGAAAAAACCTTGCAGCAGGAATATCGTTACCGGGGCAAAATCGTCAATCTGCGGATTGATCAGGCTCTGCTCGAAAACGGCGCCACGGCGCTGCGCGAGGTAGTAGAGCACCCGGGAGGCGTGTGCGTCGGCGCGCTGACAGAGAAAAACGAGCTGCTGTTCGTGCGGCAGTTCCGTTACCCTTACGGAGAGGTGGTCACGGAGCTCCCCGCCGGGAAGCTGGAGCGCGGGGAAGATCCTCTGGAGGCCGGGAAACGGGAGCTGCTGGAGGAAACGGGAGTTATTGGAAAGGATTACCAGTTTTTGGGTGATTTATACCCGTCGCCGGGCTACTGCGACGAAATTATTCGGCTTTATTTCTGCCGTGTGGACACCGTGGGGCAGAGCTGCCCGGATGAGGGTGAGTTTCTGGAGGCGGGGCGCATTCCGCTGGAGCGGGCGGTGCGGCTGGTACTGGAAAACAAGCTGCCCGACGCGAAAACCCAGACCATTATTTTAAAGATCGACGCGCTGCTGCGCGCCGGAAGGCTGCCCCTCCAATCCAACCTCTAAAGCGGAGGGCCAAAAGACCGGATTCGTTTTCCCCTTGTCCCCGACGGGGGAAACAGACGATTTCTGATTCCATGCTTTGACAGCAGGCGCTTTCCCAAACAAAAAAGTTTTCCACGAAACCCAGGCAATTCGTGGAAAACTTTTTTGCTTTTATCTGTTGGATTTGACTGCCGCCGCCGAAAAAACGATTGGGAATCGGCCCCCGGAGCTTGTGTGACGCAGTTAAGCAGGCTGCGTTTCAAACACATCGGCTACCTTGCGCAGCCACTTTGTGATCTCGATATGCTGTGGACAGCTCTGCTCGCACTTTCTGCACCCGATGCAGTCCGACGCTTTGCCAAAGGTTTTGGCCATGTTGGCATAGTACAGCTCGTTGATCGTCCACCGGTTGGGGTCTCCCGTTCTGAGCTTCTCGCGGTTATCCATATTATACATGGAAAAGTATTTGGGAATCGCGATGTTCTTTGGGCACCCCTTGACGCAGTATTCGCAGGCGGTACAGGGGATTGCAATCGTTTCGTTGATGGATTGTACCACCTGCTGCAAAAGCGCCTGCTCATCCCCGCTCAGCGGCTCGAAATTCTGCATGTAGCCCGTGTTGTCGAGCAGCTGCTCCATGCCGGACATTCCGCTGAGCACCATCATCACGCCCTCCAGACCGGCGGCAAAGCGGATGGCCCACGACGGCAGCGACCGCTCCGGCTGGTGCTCCTTCAAAAGCTGCTCCGCTTTTTCCGGCAGCGCGGCGAGCATTCCGCCCTTCACAGGCTCCATGACGACGACCGGCTTGCCGTGCTTTCGCGCTACCTCCCAGCAGCGGCGCGACTGAATGCTCTGGCTTTCCCAGTCCATATAATTGATCTGCAGCTGAACAAACTCTGTTTCGGGGTGCGCGGTTAAAATTTCATCCAGCAGCTCCGGCGTATCATGGAACGAAAAGCCCATATGGCGGATTTTCCCCTCCTCCTTTTTCTTTTGGACAAACGCGAAGCTGTCGAACCGTTTGACCGCCTCATAGTACGATGTGTTCAAATTGTGCAGCAAATAGTAATCAAAATACTCCACGCCGCACTTTTCCATCTGCTCCTCAAAAATACGCTCCTGGTCGCCCTCGTTTTTCAGGAACATGGAAGGCAGCTTTGTCGCAAGCGTAAAGCTGTCTCTGTCGTGCCGCTTCACCAGCGCTTCGCGAATTGCCCTTTCGCTCTGCCCGCCATGATACATATAGGCCGTATCAAAATAAGTAAAGCCTCTCTCCAGAAAGGCGTCCACCATCTGCTTCACAGCGTCCAGGTCGATGCTGGCCGGATCGTTTTGGTCTTTCAGCGGCAAGCGCATGAATCCAAAGCCCAGTTTTTTTGTAGCCATACGAACACAACCCCCTCTTAATTTTCTGATTCCGGAGCCGAAGGCGCGCGGGAACTCCGTGCCTGTCTTCCGCCTGTTTTTATAATTGTAGTCTCAGTATACTATATAGAGTGGACTCTAAGTCAAGTGCCAAAGAAAAGGAATTTAGCGGCGGGCAGGGCTGGTATGCCCGTTGCGCAGCGGCAGACGAAAGGGCCGCGGGAATGATCCCGCAGCCCTTTCTGTAGGAGAATTTTCTGTTATGGCTGTTTTGAGCCATGAAAAGGAATCGGCTTATGTTAGAATCATCGGCCCGATAAATGCCCAGATCAGGATGAACACCACAACGGTTCCCGAAGCGATCCACGAGGCCTGAAGCATCTCTTTGGTGTTGTTGGAGTGCGCGATGCCGAGCTGGCCGATCATATTGGTGGTGGGGTACACGGAGCCGGTCAGGCGCGTCGCAGCCAGAATCGAAATTGCGAACATGCTCATCGGCAGGCCCGCAGAAACTGCCGCCGCGCCGAACATCTCGGCAATGATCTTGATTTCAGCCACGGCCGCCGCCTCAATGCCGAAGCCGCCGACAACCGACGCGATCAGCATGACCGCGGTGGGGCTGTCGCCCGCAACGTTGCCCAGCAAATTGGAAAGCGCTTCGAAACCGCCGCCAAGAGTTATCAGATTCAGCAGAACGTCGATGGTGACGAACACAACAAACATATGCGCCTGGCTAGCGATTCCCTTGCACAAAGAGCTGACGGCATGGTCGATGTTGATTCGCGCAAACAGGCTGATGACAACCGCCAGCAGGATCATCACGATCAAAGCGTAGTTGGTGCCCTGCTTGGTCATGATTCCATACGCGACCAGCAGCACAAAGGAGGCCAAAAACGCGATGGTGGTCAGGCGCTCCTTCGGGGTGATCACGATATCGTCCAGATTCGTGATGCCGTCGCCGAGCTCATATTTCTCTTTGCCCTCGGTGCGCTTTTGGGTACGCTTTACCGCGAACCACATGCCGCCCAGCCAGAAGAGGGAAAACGGCAGCGCAGCGCCGAGCATCAGCTGGCTGTAAGATAGCTTTGTCACTTCCATCGTGATGAGGGTCACGCCGGTCAGCGGCCCCAAGATCAGGCCGATTTCACCGGATACCTTAAACAGGGCCGCCACCACGGTAGGGGTGATGCCGAGCGACGCCATAACCGGGATCATGATGGGGGCGATGACCGCATTCCCCCCGCCAAGCGTTCCCAGCAGGCCGCAGATGAGAATGGAACAGACAATCAGGGCAATTTTTGCCTTTGTCTGCGTGTTCACGCCGATGCCCTTGACGATCCAGTACACCAGCGTGTGGGTGACTCTGGTTTCCGTCATCAGCACACCGAGCCCGGCGCCGGTCATAATAATGACACCGATCAGCGCCGTGGTGGAGCCAAGGCTTTGCGCGAAGGCCGCGGCCAGCATTTTCAGGTTCTGGCCCATCATGATCGCCGCGATGGCGATACCCACGATGATGCCAGAGGTGTTGTCTTTCCCCATAAACACCATTACGATGTAAACGACCAGGGGAAGCAGTGCCAGCAGGGATGGGGCGGAAAACAGTGCCCAGCTACCCATTTCCATAAAATATACCTCCTTCTATTCTGATGCCATACCGGCAATGGACGGCGTGAGAAACCCAATCTCAGTTCTGTTCCCACCTGCAAGAGAACGCCCTATTGGCAATGAAAAAATAAGAAAAAGCAGGACGGCCACTCTCAACAATGAAAAGCATTCTGAAGCAAACGGAACGCTTCTTTGCCGCAATACCATATTTATGTTGTGTGCAGAAGAATTTTTCCGGTTTTGGAAGCGGTGCGTTCCCCATTTTTCAGGGCAGGAACCCCTCCGACAATCACATGGGTAATCCCCGCCGGCTTTTGGTTGGAATCGAGATAGGTGCAGCGATCCTCCACGGCGTTTTCGTCAAATACGGTAAGATCCGCCGCTTTGCCCGGCGCGATTACGCCGCGGTCGGTAAGGCCGAGAATCTCCGCAGGCAGTCCGGTCATCTTATATACCGCGTCCTCCAGCGGCATCAGCCGGTGCTCACGCACCGTTTGGAGGAAACGGGGGAAGGTACCGTAGCTGCGCGGGTGCACCTCTACATCCATCACAGCGCTGTCAAACGGGTAGTTGACGCCGTCACTGCCCACCGCAATGCGCATATCCTTCATGAGGCGCAGCATATCCTCCTGATTCAGGCAGAAATAGTTGCAGGCCACAGAGCCCTGGCTCTTTACCAGGCACCGGGCCGCCGCTTCTTCGGGCGGGCAGCCCAAAAGCTCTGACAGCTCCGCCAGATTTCTGCCGTTGGCCTCGGGCATATGGTCCATGGTGGAGACGATCATCACCGCCTCGGCTCCGCCCCGGTTCTCCATTTCGGCGCGGATTTCGGAAAGGAGCCGAGGCGTCGGCTCCTCGAGCCGTTCCACCAGCTTTTGCAATCCGCCGTCGAACGCCCATTTTGGGCAAAGCGCCGTCAGACTGGTGGAGGTAGCCGTATACGGGTACTGGTCGCAGGTGATGGTGAGTCCCTCGGCGCGAGCGTCCTCCAGTTTTTGCAGCAGCTCTTCCGCACGCCCCCACTGCGGCCTGCCCATCAGCTTTAAATGCGAAATTTGCAGGTGTACACCGGAGCGGCGGGTCACCTCGAGCATCTCGTCCACGGCCTCGAAGATCCGCGGGCCCTCGCTGCGCATATGTACCGAAACAATGCCGTTATGCCGCTTTACCACCTTGGCCAGCGCCGCTATTTCGTCTACCTTGCCGAAGCTGCTCGGCGGGTAAATCAGCCCCAGCGACATGCCAAACGCGCCCCGTTTCATCTCGCGGTCGAGCACCTGCTCCATCTGCTCCAGCTCCGCCGGCTCGGGGTCGCGCAGACCAAAGCCCATCACACTGCCGCGCAGCGTGCCGTGGCCAACCAGCATGCCGTAATGGGTCGACGGCGGCGCCAGTTTGGCCCGTTTGGCCACATCTGAAACAGAGTCCTCGCGCAGCTCAAGAGCCCCCATCGGAATCGCCAGCGTCCCCTGATAATAGCGGTTGATTTCTTTGCGGTACCGGTCGTTGCTCGGAATGGTGGAAACCCCGCAATTGCCGGTAATTTCGAGCGTAACTCCCTGAAACAGCTTTGCCTGCGGCTCAAAATCCTGAATCAGAGGGCTTGCGTCGGAGTGCGTGTGAATATCGATAAACCCGGGCGCGACGATTTGCCCGTGCGCATCCAGCACCTGCCCTGCTTCCCCCTCAAACCGCTCACAGACAGCGGCGATTATTCCGCCCTCAATGCAGAGATCCGCCCGCTTTCGTTTGGCGCGCGTACCGTCTGCCAGTATTCCGTTCTTGATCACCAGATCATACAAAACCAAAACACCTCCCGTTAATATTTGGCGCCGGGCTTTCGCACCGCGCGCCCGTCGTACCGTCCCTTACGGGCAAGCATATTAAAACATGTGAAAGTCTATTCCTTGCCCGGTCAGTTGACTGTTTTTGTCTTAGGCATTGAAAGCACAGATTTCATCTTTTCCGTCAGGTTCATTCCGTTGGCACGGCAGTGCGAGAGAATCGCCCTATAGGAACGCAAAAGGACCCTAACAGTCACAAAATAAATTGCAACGCATTAGGATCCTTTTTACTTTGAAACCGGGGGAGACCCGGTCTCTGTAAATCAAATCATTTGCCTTTGTCAGTCATGATTTCATTGTGTGTGGTTTGCCGTCCATTCGGTAAAGCTCAATCCGAAAAGGTTGTTTCGGATGCCCTTTTCCGAACGGGCGGCAGAAGCTTGGAAAAAATTTTTTAATAGAAGTCTTGCATATATTAATACCACAGTTGAATCGCGCCGTCAATACTTAATCCGCTATTTCGTATGAAGTATCAATAAATTATAATAAATCTTCAAAATATAACACATATTCTCTAAAAAAATCAATATTATTAACCGCAACTAACTTTATGACCAATTTATGAATGAATTTTACATTTCTATAACTTTCATTTCATATGGTGACAGTGCCTTTCAAAATGCTCTGTACGGCGATTGACTTTGCGCCTTTCCTATGCTACCCTAAAAGCAGTTTGAGCCTGTAAAGCGCTTTGCGGGCGGTCAATGGAAAGGCAGGGAACAGGATGAAAAAAAACAGCGGTCTGGTGTATGTAACCGGTGTGGCAAGACCTACGCCGGACAATCCGATTGCCGTTAATTACGACCGGCTTCTGGTCATTTTGATCTTTGAGCCGGAGACCGGTGAGATTGTGGACGCAGAGGTAAACATGATTTGCAGTACCACCCGCAACTTTATAAAAAGCCTGCTGGTGGGCTACTGTTTATATTCGGACATCCCTCAGATTATGGAAAATATTCAAAGCCGCTACTGGGGCCTTTCCCGCCGCGCGCTGATCGTGTGCATGAAGGATGCGCTGGCAAAGGTGACCGATCGGCTGCGGCAAATGGGCCGTGAGAATCTTATCAAAGAAACCCATAAAAAGGGAGGAACGGTTGTGCGACACAAAGAAGATACGATCTGCGTGGTGGGCTTTTCCAAAGCGGTCAATAAAAACCCCATTGTCATCGGCAACCAGCTGCTGATCGGCTCGTTCCTGATCAAAACAACCACTGGTGAGATTCTGGACATGCAGTTCAACACCATCTGCCCCAAAACCTCCGAATTTTTATCGCACCTGATTCTGGGCCTGAGCTTTTATACGGAGCTGGACGAGATGATACGGCGGATTCAGGATCAGTACTGGGAGGATTCCAACCGCGCGGTGATTACGATTCTGCGGGACGCAAACAATAAAGTGCTCAACTGGAAGCTGGAAAACGAAAAGAAAAAGAACGCGCAGAATCCATAAACCGCAAAGATGCCGCCATACAGAAAGCACAGGAGCTCAGTGGTCCCTGTGCTTTTCTTTGCGATTTTTCTTTCGCTGCTCATACCGTTGATTTTTTTCAGCTTCCCGCTGTTCGGCAGAGACGGCTCTGCGTTTCGTTTTCATTTCTTCCCTGGCCTGCTGCAATGCCTGCTGCGCCTTTGTTCCCACCCCGGCCGGGCGAAGCTGCCGGCTGATTTCTCTCTGCATCCGTTTCGGGTTCCTGATTTTTTCAGAAACCGCCTCCGCGGTCGGCGCAGGCCGAACAAAAGCCGGGGATAGCTTTTGAGCAGAAAGTCATATACCTCATAGTCCTTTGGCTCTGTCCCGAACGTGATTTTGCACACCTCGTACGCGTCTCCGCATTCCCGTTCGTAAACTCCCACCCAGAAGGGGTTCTCAAAATACACGGTCAGCCTGGAAAAAATCCGTTCCATCGTACATCCTCCTTTTATTGTGCCCTGCAAAGAACGGACAACCAAGGAGGCAGGTTACTGACGGCTCTCGCCGCGCCCGGACTACCAACCGGGACTGTGTTTTTATCTTTGCAGTTTTATTGTAGCGTTGGCGGTGGAGAATGTCAAAGGCTTTTCTTTACGGCCTGTGCGGCGAGGCCGCACAGAATTTTATTTTTCGCCAGTTTGCTTTTCTGTCCGGGGTTGCTTTTTTTCTCTGCTCCGTGGGTGAAATTGATAAAAAAACTTCTCTGTGTCCTCCGCGGTAAAAAACACTTTCCTGAATAACAAAAAACACAGCGCCCGCTCCGGCAAACCGCCGGAAACAGGCGCTGTTTTTTCAGAAAGTGCAGAAAGCTGCTGGAAAACGGGGCAGTGCAGGGTTATTCCTCGGGAGCCTCCCCATCCTCGGGTACCGCCTCGTCGAGAACCTCTTCTTCCACCAGGTCTTCGGCGCTTTCGGCAGAGCCGTCGTCCTCAATCAGGGAGTCGTCGGTTTCTTCCTCGTCGTCGTGCGGTGCTCTGGCCAGAGTGACCACGCGGTTCTCCACGCCATTCACACGCATGACGCGCACGCCCTTGCTCGGGCGGGCACAAACGCGGATTGACGCCGCATGAATGCGGATGATGACGCCGTCGGAAGAAATGATGATCACGTCGTCGTCGGGGTCAACCACCTTGATGGACGCCACGTCGCCGTATTTTTCCACGTGGTAGTTCAGCAGCCCCTTACCGCCGCGGGACTGCGTGCGGTAATCGGTGATGGGGGAAAGACGCCCGTAGCCGGTTTCGGATACAGTGAGCACCATCCCGCCCTCGCGGATGGTGGAAAGCCCGGTAACGCAGTCGCCTTCCTTGAGCGTAATGGCCTTTACGCCGCGGGCCGTACGGCCCATCGCACGCACATCCGTTTCGCGGAAGCGAATGCACATACCCTTTTTCGTCGCCACAAGCATTTCGCGGTTGCCGTCGGTGCGGCGAACCCAGCACAGCGAATCGCCCTCGTCGAGATCGATGGCGATCACGCCGCCCTTGCGGGCCGTATTGTAGGCACTGAGCGCGGTGCGCTTGATGATGCCGTTTTTCGTAACCATGACAAGGTAGCTTTCCTCGTCGAACTCCGGCACGCGAACCATGGAGGTGACACTTTCTCCGGAGGAAAGCGGCAGCAGATTCGCAATATTAATGCCCTTGCTGGTGCGGGAGCCCTCCGGCACCTCGTAGCATTTCAGGCGGTACACACGGCCCAGATTCGAGAAGAACAGCACGTAATCGTGGCTGTTGATGACAAACATTTCGGTCGCCACATCCTCCTCACGGCGTGTCATGCCCGACACACCGCGGCCGCCGCGGCGCTGAATGTGGTACGTATCCACCTTCTGGCGCTTGACGTAGCCGAAGTTCGTCATGGTCAGAACACACTCTTCCTGCGGGATCAGGTCCTCAATATCGACCTCGCCGCTGATCGTCGCGATTTCGGTGCGGCGTTCGTCGCCGAACTCGGCCTTGACCGCCAGAGCCTCTTCCTTGATGATGGCGAGCTGGCGGGGAACATTGGCGAGAATATCTTCCAGATCGGCAATCTTGACCATCAGCGCGGCAAGCTCGTCCTCCAGCTTCTGGCGCTCGAGGCCGGTCAGGCGGCCCAGCGGCATCTGTACGATCGCCTGGGTCTGAATGTCGTCCAGCTCAAAGCGCTCGGTCAGGCGTTCTTTCGCTATCGGGATGGACTTGGAGCTGCGGATGATGGAAATCACCTCGTCGATATTATCGATCGCGATCTGCAGACCGCGCAGAATATGGGCGCGCTCCTGCGCCTTGCGCAGCTCGAACTGCGTGCGGCGAACGATAACACTCTCCTGAAAACGGATATACTCCTGCAGAATTTCCCTCAGTGTCAGAGTTTTCGGCTCGCCGTCCACAATCGCGAGCATGATGACGCCGAAGGTGGTTTGCATTTGGGTGTAGGTATACAGGTGGTTCAGCACAATCTGCGGCGATGCGTCGCGCTTGATGTCGATGACGACGTGCATGCCGTTGCGGTCAGAGTGATCCTCAATATTCGAGATTCCTTCGATCCGCTTGTCCTTTACCAGATCGGCAATGGTTTCAATCAGCCGGGCCTTATTCACCTGGTACGGCAGCTCGGAAATAACAATCTTGAAACGGCCGTTCTTTTCCTCTTCGATTTCGGCGCGGGCGCGCACGATGATGCGGCCGCGGCCGGTACCGTATGCCGCGCGGATTCCGCTGCGGCCCATGATGATGCCGCCGGTGGGAAAATCCGGCCCCTTGATGTGCTCCATGAGCTCTTCCATCGTCGCGTCGGGATTGTCGATCAGCGCGCACAGGCCGTCGATCACCTCGCCCATGTTGTGCGGCGGAATGTTCGTCGCCATGCCCACGGCGATGCCGGTAGAGCCGTTGACCAGAATATTCGGGAACCGAACCGGCAGAACCACAGGCTCTTTCAAACGGTCGTCGTAGTTCGGGCGAAAATCGACCGTGTCCTTTTCAATATCGGTGAGCATGCGCACGGCGGGCTTGCCGAGACGCGCCTCGGTATAACGGTAGGCGGCAGGCGGGTCGCCGTCCACAGAACCGAAGTTGCCGTGGCCGTCCACCAGCATATAGCGCATCGAAAAATCCTGTGCCAAACGCACCAGAGCGTCGTAAACCGACGCGTCACCATGCGGGTGATACCGGGCCAGCACGGCGCCGACCGTATCCGCGCATTTGCGGTAGCCCTTTTCCGGCATCAGGCCGTTTTCAAACATGGTGTACAGAATTCTTCTGTGTACCGGCTTGAGGCCGTCGCGCACATCGGGCAGCGCGCGCGATATAATTACCGACATGGAATAATCCAGAAAGGATTGTTTCATCTCTTTTTCCAGGTCAACGTTAATCACCCGGTTTGTTTGCATTTCCTCCATTTATCGGACACCTTCCCGCTTGTAATTTTCGTTCCGTTTCAAAAGCTCCCGAACCTTTACCAGGTCCCAGGGGGGCAGCGCCCGCTTGGGCAGAGCCCAAAGCTCGTTTTGTGCCGTATATAATAAAAACATCTTTCCATCCTCATACACCCGGTACAGGTGCGAATAGGGCAGCTGCACCCGATATCGGTCCGTTTGGATGGACATGGTTTCTTCGTCAAATATCATTGTCTGGGCCAGCATTCGCTCCCCGTGCGTGTCGTAGTACCGCTGCGCCTGATACCGGATCAGCGCGGGCTGCCAGCTATCGATGGCGAAGCCGATCGCCGTGCCCAGCAGTACCGTCAGGGTAGAGAGAACCCGGCTGTAGCCGTTTACCGCGAAAAAGACGCGCAGTACAATGCCGGTAACCACCAAAAGGAATCCGGCCCAGCGAAGAAAATGAATTTCCGCCGGGCGGCAGGCCGCTCGCGCCGCGGCCTGTTTGCTGTTTACATAATCCTCTCGGGTCAGAAGAAAGCTGACCACCGCCTGGTGGCCGCCCTGCTCCCGCCGGGTCATCGGAATCTCCCGCCGTTTGCCAGGCGGCAGCGCCCGGCAAACGTACTCCTCAGGTGAGCGCTCAGGCGCTCTTTCTGCTCGGAGGAAAGCACACTCTTTTTCAGAATGAGCAGCGGGCGGGAAATGCCGCCCCAAAGCACATAATATGCGTGCCCTTCCACACAGCCGGAAAAATCGGTCCAGAATTCACTCAGCATTTCCGCGTCGTTTTCCAGCACAATTCCGTTTTGATAAACCGAAATTTTGCCAGGAAGGCACAGCAGCCTGCTGCTGCAGAACTGCAGCACCGCGCCGTGAAGACGCCGGCGCGGCTGATCCCGCCAGAAATACAGTGCGAGCGCCAGAAAGAATACCACCGCACAAATCGGAACAACCGCCGTGGCGAACTGTGACAAATACCACGGGATTGCCGACGCTACCAGCACGGCCGCGCAGACGCAGATTCCCGCCCGCACCCAGTACCGGCGAAAAGGGAACAGCGTATTTTCATACAGCAAAGCCGCCTGTGCATAATCTTCCGCACTGAGCTGCTGCTCCAGAACCAAAACCGGGGCTTCGCGTGAAAGCTCCGCCATTTTCGCCGCCTCCTTTTCCGAAAGTTACCTCTTTGGCCCGACTCTTTTGCTCATTCATATTTCTGCGTGCCTGCCGTGAGGATCGCGAGCACATCCGCCCGAATCGCCGGGTCAATGCTGCGCTGCGGGATCACCAGGCTGCGCCCTTCGCTGTGCAGCAGAATCAGCTGCTGGGTCAAATCCATCTTTGCCGTATCGTCCAGCGGTATGTTCCAGTGGTTGGTTCCCACCGCAATCGCAACCTCATCCGGGTAAACGGCCACATTGATCTCTTCCCCCGTCGTCAGCTGTTTTGCCATTCCGTTTATACGCAAGCGCGGCGAAACCCACACGAAAAAGCCTGCCAGCGCGCCCAGAAGCGCAACCCGCAGCAGCCGTCCGCCCTCCTGCGGCATGGCGATTCCAAGAATCAGGCAGACCACAACCACGGCGCCGACCAGCATCAGCCAGCGAACCTTCTTTTTGTAAGCGGGGCTGTGGCTTTCCTGCCGCCTGAGCGCCTCGTAGAATTCCTCGCGCCGAAGCACAAACGAAAAACGTACGCCCGTCTGCTGCTCCTCATATTCGGCGGCGTCTTCGTCCGCCACCAGATTCAGCGTTTGGGAATGGCCCGACTGCGGAGGTTCCGCGGTTTCTTCCTGTTCCGCCTGGTCGATCTCATTGGACCGGGTTCGATGATTGTCATCCATTTCTGATTTTCCTCCCGATTGTTGTTTGGTCGGCGCCCAAACCAGGCGTCGGCGGGTTAAATATCCAGATTTGAAACAAACCTGGCGTTTTGCTCAATAAAAAGTCTGCGGGGCTCCACCTTGTCGCCCATCAGGATGGTAAAGGTTTCGTCCGCCGCCGCGGCATCCTCCAGCTCCACCTTGAGCATGGTGCGGGTCGCCGGGTCCATGGTGGTCTCCCAAAGCTGCTGGGCGTCCATTTCACCAAGGCCCTTATAGCGCTGAATGTCGTAATTGGTGCCGCCCAGCTCCGCCATAATGGTGTCGCGCTGTTTGTCGGAATATGCATACCGGTGAATTTTTCCCCGGGTAATACGATACAGCGGCGGCTGCGCCAGGTAAATGTGCCCCTGCTCCACCAGCGGCCGCATAAAGCGGAAGAAGAACGTGAGCAGCAGCGTGCGGATATGCGAGCCGTCGACATCGGCATCGGCCATAATGATGATCTTGCCGTAGCGAAGCTTGCTCAGGTCGAATTCCTCGCCAAGGCCGCAGCCGAGCGCGGTGACGACCGGCATCAGCTTTTCGTTGCCGTACACCTTGTCGAGGCGGGCCTTCTCCACGTTGAGCATTTTTCCCCAAAGGGGCAGGATCGCCTGAAATTTGCGGTCGCGCCCGCCCTTGGCGGAGCCGCCCGCGGAATCTCCCTCAACGATATAGATTTCGGTTTCCTCCGGGTTGCGGGACTGACAGTCCGCAAGCTTACCGGGGAGCGCGGCGGATTCGAGCGCCGATTTGCGGCGAACCAGCTCCCTCGCCTTTTTGGCAGCCTCACGCGCCCGGGCGGCGGATAGCGCCTTATCGAAAATCGCGCGCGCGACGGAGGGATTCTCTTCGAGGTAGGTCGTCAGCTTGTCGCTCATCATCTGCGAAACGAGGCCGGCGATTTCCGTATTGCCGAGGCGCGCCTTTGTCTGGCCCTCAAACTGGGCCTCCTTCAGCTTGACGCTGATGATGACCGTCAGACCCTCGCGCACATCCTCACCGGAAAGATTTTTATCGTTTTCTTTCAGAATATTATATTTACGGGCGTAGTCGTTCATGATTCTGGTTAAGGCGCGCTTAAAGCCGTCCTCATGCGTGCCGCCGTCGGTGGTGTGAATATTGTTCGCAAACGACAGCATCAGCTCGTTGTAGCTGCTGTTGTACTGCATCGCAACCTCAGCGGTGGCGCTGTCGTCGGCCGCGACGGCGTCAAAATAGATCACATCCTCGTGAATGACCTCAAGGGAACGCTTTTTGTTCAGGTATTCGACAAAGCTGCGAATGCCGCCCTCATACTGGTACACGTTGTGAACGAGATGCTCCGGGTTACGCTCGTCGTCGAGCTCAATGTGAACGCCCGCATTCAGAAACGCCTGTTCTCTCAGGCGGTTTTGCAGAATATCGTATTCAAACTCGGTGCTTTCCTGAAAAATCTCCGCATCCGGCCGAAAGCGCACTACGGTGCCGGTGTGGTCGCTGTCGCCCGTTCTCGTCAGCTGTGTTACGGCCACGCCGCGCTCAAAGCGCTGGCTGTAAACGCCGTCTTCGGTGAAAACCTCTACCTCCAGCCATTCGGAAAGCGCGTTGACCACCGACGCGCCAACGCCGTGCAGACCACCGGACACCTTGTATCCGCCGCCGCCGAACTTACCGCCGGCATGCAGGATGGTAAATACGACCGTGACCGCGGGGATGCCCGTTTTGTGCTCAATTCCCACAGGAATACCGCGGCCGTTATCCTCCACGCTGATGATGTTGCCTGGCAGAATCTTGACCACAATGCGGTCACAGAATCCGGCCAGCGTTTCGTCGATGGCGTTGTCCACGATTTCGTACACCAGGTGATGCAGACCGCGCGGCCCGGTGGAACCAATGTACATACCGGGGCGTTTCCGCACTGCTTCAAGGCCTTCGAGAACCTGTATTTGATTTTCATCGTAATTTTGGTCAGTTTGCGTGATTTCACTAAACTCCAAGTAGAACCCTCCTATATATCAACAGATTGTAATCAATTAAAAGCGTCTGAACGAATGGTTTGCGTCGGGGCCCTGGCCGGGGCGGCTGCCCGGAGGATGCGGCGGCGGTGTACCGGGCCGCGGCGGAGCCGGGGGCCGTTTGCGCACGCCCGGCTTTCTCAGCCGGACGAGGAACGGGGCAGCGAGAAAGAACAGGGCGTAGGGGAGCGACATGAGCAGCACTCCGTAGAACGGCAGACCGCCGGTAAGAAGGCGGAGCAACAGAAATATCACAACCGATATCACAACCGCGACGGAACCGAACATCGGCGCCGCGGTACTCAAAAACACACCGGAAAATCCGCCGCAGTTTGGGCAGCGATATTCGCCCTCCTGCTTTAAAAACCAAGCTCTCACATAACCGACCTTCTGCCCACAGTGGGGGCAAACCGGCAATTGCAGCTTCATAGGCCTTCGCCATTCCTTTCCTGTTTTCTTCCGCCGTTCGGCACTTCGCTACACATTGGAAAGGTTTTCCATAAACCTGCTCCGTTTAAGCAGCGTGGTGGAAGAAATCTGCGAAATATAGACCGTTATTTGTTCCGATTTGTCACAGCAAAGCACAAAGGATTTCGGCATTTCCATACTGACATTGATCACTCTGCCGCTCCGTTCCGCTTTTGCAAGGTATTCGCGGGTATATTTTGAAATCGTGGAATTTTCCAGATCGAAAATCCCGATGATGTCTTTTGTCTGAATGACGGTGTCCTGCCCCAGGTGGAGATACATAAAACACATCCTTACTGCCGGACGGTTAGCCGTCCCTGCTCCATCTCAAATCTTCCTCCGCCGGAATAGCGGGCTGCCGTTTCGGGGTCGCAGCACGTTAAAAACACCTGCTTTTCTCCAAGCTGATGCAAGAGAAAATCCTGTCGGCCGGAATCGAGCTCACTCATCACGTCGTCGAGCAGGATCACCGGCGCCTCGCCGGAAAGGGTCTGCAAAAGCTCCGCCTCCGCCAGTTTTAACGCCAGTACGCAGGAGCGCTGCTGGCCCTGCGAGCCAAAGCTTCTCGCCTGCCGTTCGTCCACCAGAATCTCCAGATCGTCCCGGTGCGGGCCAACCGTCGTAAAGCCCGCGGAAAGATCCTCCCTGCGGGAGCTGCCAAGCAGACCGAGTAAATGCCGGCACCACTGCTCCTCCGTCTGCGGCTCTCCGCCGGAAACCGTGCGGTAGCAAACGGAAAACTGCTCCCGTGCACCCGAAATTCCCTCGTAAACCCGCCGAGCCGGCTCCGAAAGCAGGCGCACATATTCGCTCCGTTCCAAAATCAGCCGCGCGCCGCGCTGGGCGAGCTTTTCGTCCCAGATTTCGAGCGTGTCTAGCAGCTCGGCGTGGCGGGGAATATCCTTCAGCAGCGCGTTTCTCTGCTGCAATACCCGGTTATACTGAAACAATAGCTTTGCATACACCGGGCGGAGCTGGCAAAGCGCGCCGTCCAGAAAGGAGCGGCGCAAAGCAGGGCCGTCCTTTACCAGCGACAAATGTTCCGGCGAAAAGATCACCGCCCGGAATTTCCCCACCAGTTCCATCACGCCGCCATACGGCACGCCGTTAACGGCGGCGGAGCGTTTTTTGTTCTGAATCGTCAGAACCGCGCTCTGGTCGCGCTCTTCACTGAAAAAAGCAATCTGCAGCCGCGCCGCGTCCTGCCCAAAGGCGATCAGCTCGCTGTCGCGCGAGCCGCGAAACGACCGGCCGCCCGTAAACAGCCACAGCGCCTCAAGCAAATTGGTTTTGCCCTGCGCATTCTGCCCGAAGATCACATTCATGCGCGGATCCGGCAGAAACTCCCCCTCGTGCAGATTGCGGTAGTGTAAAAACGAAAGCCGGCTGACGATCACAGGGTTTTCACCTCGTAGATTCTGCCCTGATATTCCGCCCGGTCGCCACCGCGCATCTTTTTGCCGCGCATGGTGCAAACCTGGCCGTTGACCAGAACGTCTCCGTTCTGAATGGCCAGCTTGGCATGGCCGCCGGTTTCCACCGCGCCTGCCAACTTCAGTAGCGCATCCAGACGGATGAATTCCGTATCAATTGAAATGATTTCCATAATTCCTCCTACGCGCTCAAACGCCGCTCTTCAACCGAACCGGCAAAACCAGAAACAAAAAGCTGCCGCCGTCCTTCGGGACAACCTTCATGGGGCTGAGCGCTCCGCTGAGCTGTATTTTCACCTCGTCGCATTCGGTGTTGCGCAGCGCATCCAAAAGATAGCGGTTGTTGAAGCCCATTTCGATCGTTCCGCCGGTGCTCTGCGCTTCCAGCTCATCGCTGGCACGGCCGATCGCCGTGGAGCAGGAGAGCTGAATCCGGTTGTCGTCGAATACGCAGCGTAGCGGACTTTTCAGGCGGTCTGTAATCAGGAGCGAAACGCGCTCCACGCTTTCAATAAAGGTTCTGGTTTTTACCAGAATTTCTGTTGTGTGAGAAGCCGGAATCGCCGCTCGGTAATCGAGAAAATCTCCCTCGAGCAGGCGCGAAATCAGCGTATAGCTGCCGATCTGGAACAGGATATGCCTGCGGCCGATCGACAGCGCCAGATTTTCTTCATTATCAGGGAGGAGCTTTAATACCTCCGATAGGGTTTTTCCCGGAACAACGAAGCTGGTGTCCTGATCGCACGCGATCGGCTCCTCGCGAACCGCGAGGCGGTAACCGTCCACAGAAATCAGGCAGAGTCGATTTTCACTCAGCTCGAACAGCGTTCCGGTATGTACCGGCTTCATATCGCTTTCAGAAACGGCGAACAGAGTCTGGCGGATCATGCTTTTCAGAATCCCGTTCGGCACCTCGATTGAGGTTTCACCCGAAACGGAAGGCAGCTCGGGGTATTCCTCCGCTGGAATGCCCGCAATGGAAAATTCGCTGGCCCCACTGAGAATCGAAGCCACATTCTTTTCGTCGACCGAGAGCGAAACATCGTCGCCCGGCAGGCGACGCACGATATCGCCGAACAGACGGGCGGAGAGCACAACACTGCCCGCCTGCTCCACTTTGGCCGGCAGCGTCGTGGTCATGCCCATCTCCAGGTCATAGCCGCACAGAAACAAATCCGATCCTTTTGTCTGCAAAAGGATTCCTTCCAAAGCGGGAATGGAGGATTTGGAGGAAACGGCCCGCTGAATATTCAACACTGCTTCCACCAATTCCTTGCGGTCGCATAGTATCTTCATCGTTCTTACCACCTTACGTTATTTAGAGTAGAAAGGGTAGATATGATTTAGCGGTAGTAGTAGGGGATTCTGAAAAGTGGAAAAGCTGTGAGAAGTGAGGAGCACCAAGGTGTGGGGAGCATTTTGTTTTCCAGAACCCATTGTGGAGTATTTGTTGAGAGTATAGAGAGATTTTTTGAGTTTTAACAGGCTGTTGAAAACTCTGTGGGGAATGTTGAAAAGAAGTTTAAAAGAATTCACAGAGAAAAATCGGGTTTTCCCCTGATTTGTGGAAAAGTGGAGGCGTTCTCCACTTTTTAAATTATACTATTTGTAATAATACAGTGAGTAATCACGCCGTTACCGATCGCGGATATTTTTGATGATGTCCTGAACGGTGTCGCGCGTTTTCGGATCGCGGCCGATATTCTTCTCCACCTGCTGAATCGCGTAGACCACGGTGGAGTGATCGCGGCCGCCGAACGCCTCGCCGATGGAGGTCATGGGCAGCTGGGTGATCTCGCGCACCACATACATGGCGATCTGCCGCGCGGAGGAGATATTGGCAGAGCGCTTGGGGGAGCGGATGTCTTCGGGGGAGGTGCCGAACGTGCGGGCCACCTCTTCGATGATCTTTTCGATCGTCATCGGCGCGGGCTGGTGATTGTTGATGATATCGCTGATCGCCGCCTGCGCGGTGGAGACGCTCAGCGCTTCGCCGGCCAGCAGATAGTACGCCTTCATCTTTTTGACGGCGCCCTCGAGCTGACGGATGTTGTTTTTGAGGCGGTTCGCGATATATTCGGCTACGTTGTCGGGCAGATCAATTTCGAGCAGCTCCGCCTTCCTTTTGATGATTGCGATGCGCGTTTCAAAATCCGGCGGCTGCACGTCGGCGGTCAGGCCCCACTCAAAGCGGGTCAGCAGCCGTTCCTCCAGCGTGGCGATATCCTTCGGCGGCCGGTCGGATGTGAGCACGATCTGCTTTTTCGCCTCATACAGCGTATTAAAGGTATGAAAGAATTCCTCCTGCGTTGAATCCTTGCCCGCGATGAACTGAATATCATCCACGAGAAGGATGTCCGCCTTGCGGTAGCGCTGGTGGAATTCGACGGTGGTACCGCGGCGGATCGCTTCAATCAGCTCGTTGGTGAATTCGTCTCCCTTAATATAGATAATATTCATCTGGGGGTAATTCTTTGAAATCTCGTTGCAAATGGCGTACAGCAGGTGCGTTTTGCCAAGGCCCGAGTTTCCGTAAATGAACAGGGGGTTGTACAGCACTGCGGGCTTCGTCGCCACCGCCATGGAGGCCGCGTGCGCGAATTTGTTGGATGGGCCTACGATGAACGTGTCGAAGGTGTACTCGTAGTCGTCTTTTGAAAGCGGCACGGCGTCCGGCTTTTTGTTCTGCACCAGCTGCTCGGGGGTGCAGAGCTGGATCTGAATGCCTTCGCCGAAGATTTCGTTGAATGCTTCCTGAAGAAGAGAAGTGTAGCACCGGGTAAGGGTTTGAAGGTGAAATTCATTCGGAACCTCCAGCACGGCAATTCCCTTGTTAAAATCCAGGCTGACAGGGCGGATCCGGTGGATCCAGGTGGTGTAGGCCACCTCTGTGATGCGGGCTTTGCAGAAATCGCAGACAAGGCCCCAGGCTTCGGTAAAGGATTCCATAAAAACAATCATACCTTTCGGTGAGATAAAAAATAAAGAAAAACCGAGCTGCCGCCTGAACGGATCAGACAAACACGACGTGCGAAATGCAAACTCGGTTATACACGGATAATTAACATAATAATAGCATAAAGATCAAAAATTTTCAAATCATTTTAAACACCTTATCAACAGGATTGTGAAAAACTTTGCGAAAATATTGGCGCCGCCTCTGGCTTTTCACAATATGTTGAGGGACTGTGGATATTTTTGTTTTTTAAAATTCACTGGAAAGAACAGGCAGGAGGATATTTTCGGACGGGAGGAGGCGCAGTATCAATAGGGTTTCCATTTTTTGACTCATTTTGCGTTTTTTGCGCCTGTTTTTTTGCACGGTGAGCCGGCCAGAACATTGTTGCAAAGGGCGCCCCCTGCATTGACGCCGCATCGGTACGGGGCCGCAGCGGAGAAGGAAAAAGGTCGAAAAAAAAATACCATGAAAATTTATGGCAAAATCGCTTTCTTTTTGGGCTGTTGTATGGTATGATGGTGCAAAAGCGAAATCGGGCGGATTTGTATTTTTTTATTGACAGTTTGCCTGTGATTAGGCTATAATGCTAAATTGCAAGGTTTGTACCCGAAAGGAGGGTTTTTCATGCTGAGAACTTATCAGCCTAAGAAGCTCCACAGAAAAAAAGAGCATGGGTTCAGAAAGAGAATGTCCGATAAAAACGGCCGCAAAGTTTTGGCGCGCCGCAGGGCCAAAGGAAGAGCGCGTTTGTCTTACTGAAGCTTTGAAAGGGCCACCGCAGTGTGGCCTTTCTTTGTTTTGTTTTTCAGAAGGGCCGGATAGGGGAGGTTGAGGTTTCACAATGAGCGAAATAGTCCCGATTTGTGAAAACAGCAGCTTTCGCCGTGCTTACGCGAGGGGCAAGTCCTTTGTGTCGCCGATTCTGGTCACCTATGTTCTGAAAAACCGCGCGCACTGTATTCGGGTGGGCATTACCACCAGCAAAAAAACGGGAAACGCCGTAAAGCGCAACCGTTCCCGCCGCATCATCCGCGAAGCGGCCCGGCAGCTGCTGCCGGAGCTTTCGGGCGGATACGATCTGGTCTTTGTGGCGCGGGCAAAAACACCGTTTGTCAAAAGTACGGACATCCTCTGCGATATGCGAAAGCATTTATCTCAGGCCGGTGTTTTAAAATGAGACGCATTTTTATTGCAATGATACGTGGGTACCAGAAATGGATTTCGCCGATGAAAAGGCAGCCAAGCTGCCGTTTTGTTCCCACCTGCAGCACCTACGCGATTCAGGCGATTGAACGGTTTGGCGCAATTCGCGGAACGCTGCTTGCCGTTTGGCGCATTCTTCGCTGCAATCCGTTTCACCCCGGGGGATACGATCCCGTTCCGGAGCGGGGAGAAAGCCTGCTCGGCAGGCTTTTCAGCAAAGGAAAATAACAGCGTGCCGCAGTGTTGCTTCGCGCGATTTTGCTGTTTGCCTTTCGTATAGCTCCATCACGTGTTGCTCCCGCACGGGGAGCGCGGATTGAAATTTGATACAGAGAGGTTTTTATATGGTAGCGATAGGCAATTTTTTCGGCAGTTTTCTGGGGTATCTGCTGTGGATATTTTATCAGATTTTTAAAAATTACGGTGTAGCCATCATCTTGTTTACCGTTGTTTTGAAAATCGTGATGTTCCCGTTCTCCATCAATCAGCAAAAATCGATGGCGGCCAATACGAAGCTTTCTGCAAAGCAAAAAGAGCTGCAGAAGAAATATGGCAACGACCGGATAAAGATGAACGAAGAAATGCAGAAGCTGTATGAAAAAGAGGGGTACAACCCCGCCAGCGGCTGCTTGCCCATGCTGATTCCTTTTCCAATCATGATCGGTTTGTACTACACGGTGATCAATCCTCTCTCCAACGCGCTGCACCTTGGGAAAGAGGCTGTAACCCAGGCCGTTTCAATTTTGCAGACCGTTCCCGGCATCAGCGGTTCGTTCACGTACCAGAACGGCTTTTACAATGAAATGGAAATTGTTCGTCATTTCTCCGTGCTTCGCCCTTATCTGACGATGTTCACGGACGACGAGCTTTCAAAAATACAGTCACTCAGCTCCGGCTTCAACTTTTTGGGGCTGAACCTTCTCGGCACTCCCACAGACACCTCGGTTACCAGCTTTTTTGGGAAGCTCGTATCCATGTTCCAGACCAATCTGTGGCTGATTCCCGTTTTGTGCCTTGTCTCCTCTATCGTAACTCAGATAATTACAACCCGTTTACAGCCCGCAATGCAGCAGCAGCAGCAGGGCTGTATGAAGTGGATGCTGTACGGCCTGCCGGCCATTTCTGCCGTGTTTGCCATGTCCGTCCCCGCGGCGGTGGGCTTTTACTGGATTATTTCTACCCTCACCAGCCTGATTCAGGTGCTTTTGGTTCATGCGTTTTTCAGTCCGGCATCCCTTACCGCAAAGGCGGAGGCGCAGCGTGTTGCGCTGCTGGAGCTGGAGGAAGCGGCAAAAGAGCCGCTGCCGTCGCATCTTCGCCAGTTTTCTGCGGGAAAATCCGATTTGCAGGAGAGCCGGAAGGACGAGCAGCCTGCGGTGAAAAAAGAATCCGGCCAGAAAAAGAAGAGCGGAAAATCCACAGGTGGCCAAGACAGCTACCTTGGAAAGAAAAAATAGCGGTTTTCTGATTCAATATTTGGAGGTGCGAAGGTGGTTAAAGAAGCGATTGCAACGGGAGATTCCGTAGAGCAGGCGTTTGAAGAGGCCTGCAAGCTGCTCGGAGTAGAATCACACGAAGCGGAATTTGAGATTTTGGAGCTTCCCGAGAAAAAGAAATTCGGCCTTTTTGGCGGCGCACCCGCGAAAGTACGCGCGTTTATTAAATCCGGACCCGCAGAGGCGGCCGCGGATTACCTCAAACAGGTTTTGAGGCAGATGGGCATTCCCTCGGTAGAGATTGCCATCGCCGAGCAGGAGAATGGTGCCCTGTTGACCCTCACCGGCGACGACATCGGCTTTATCATCGGCCACAGGGGAGAAACCCTCGATTCTCTTCAGTATCTTTCCGGTCTGGTGGCGAATCATGTGGAGGATTCCTATTACAGAATCACGCTCGATATCGGCAATTACCGGGAGAAGCGAAAAGAAACGCTCGAAGCGCTCGGCAAAAAGATGGCTGCAAAAGCACTCAAAACCCAGCGCAACTGCTCTCTTGAGCCCATGAACCCTTACGAGCGCCGCATTATTCACACGGCGGTGCAGGAGGTTGAGGGCGTGAAATCCTGGAGTGAGGGAGAGGATCTGGCGCGCCATGTGGTGATCGGCCCCGAGGGCGGCGAGCGCCCCGCGTTCCGCCGGCCGAACGACCGATCGCGCGGCGGAAGGGACTTCCACAAGGATCGTGGCGCACGGCCGCAGGGCGGAAATAAAAACTTTGGCGGCCGTTCCCCTTCGCGAGATTTCAGAGACAGACGGCCCGCACAGGATCAGAGGGACTCTTATTCGCAGCCCGCAGACGGCCGCCCGGTAAAAAAGGGCAACAGCCCTCTGTACAGCAAAGTGGAAACGAAAAAGGAAGAGTGACTTTTTCGCTAGGATAAGAACGAAAGAAAAGCGGTTCGTAAAACGAGCCGCTTTTTGTGGTATAAAAGGAGAGAATCATGAAACAGAATGCTTCCGCCATTGCGGCGATTTCGACTGCACAGGCCCCCGGCGGAATTGGCGTCATCCGGATCTCCGGCCCCGGCGCGCGACAGATTGCGGGCCGCGTGTTCGTTTCGGCCAGAGGACAGAACATTGAGGAGGTTGCGGGCTATACCGCCCTGTATGGCTGGGTTTGCCGCTTTGGCAGTCAGCCGGAAGAGCGGCTCGACGAAGCGGTGGCCACTGTGTTTATAGCGCCCCACAGCTACACCGGCGAGGATGTGGTGGAGCTTTCGTGCCACGGCGGGCTGTACCTTCTGCGCCGCGTGCTCGATTCCGTTCTGGCGGCGGGCGCTTCCCCGGCCGGGCCGGGCGAATTTACCCGCCGCGCTTTCCTGAACGGAAAGATGGATTTGACGCAGGCCGAATCAGTGATGCAGCTGATCGGCGCGCAGGGCGCGCAGGCGCTTCGTACCGCGCGCGCGGCCCGCGAGGGCGCGCTCTACCGTCGGATTCAGGGAAGCCGGGAGCAGCTGCTTGCCATCGCGGCCCATCTCTCTGCGTGGGCGGATTACCCGGAGGAGGATATTCCGCAGCTGGACGAGTCGAATCTCAGGGATTCCCTGCAGGGCGTGCAGGACGACTTCACGCGCCTGCTCGACCAGTTCGATGCCGGGAGGGTGCTGCGCGAGGGGGTCGATACGGTGATTGTCGGCCGCCCGAACGTCGGAAAATCGACGCTGATGAACCTGTTGGCGGGGTGTGAGCGCTCCATTGTGACGGAGTACGCCGGCACCACGCGCGACATTGTGGAGGAAACGGTGCTGCTCGGCGGCGTTCCTCTGCGTCTGGCGGATACGGCGGGCCTGCGCGAAACGGACGACCCGGTGGAGAGCATTGGGGTTGGCCGTGCCAAAGACCGCCTGAGCACTGCGCAGCTGGTGCTGGCGGTCTTCGATTCCTCTTCGCCGCTGACGCAGGAGGATCGGGAGATGATTTCCCGTTTGTCCGGAACGCCCGCGATCGCGGTAATCAATAAGAGTGATTTGCAACAAAAAATAGACACTGAGTATATAACAAGACGATTTCAACAATATGTATATATTTCTGCGAAAAGCGGAGATGGACTTGCCGAGCTTCGTCAGGCGGTGGAACAGCTTCTTCATACGGCAGATTTGAATCCCTCCGAGGGAATCCTGTTCACCGAACGCCAGCGCGATACCGCCCGCCGCGCCAGGGAATGCCTGAAAGAGGCGATGGACGCGTTAACCGTGGGTATGACGCTTGACGCGGTGACCGTTTCGGTGGAGAGCGCGGTTTCCGCTTTGCTGGAGCTGACCGGAGAGCGTGCGACCAATGAGATTGTGGACGCGGTATTTGCCCATTTCTGTGTCGGCAAATAAAGAATGGGCTGGACGAACTTGCCGCATTGAAAGTGAGTTCGCCAGAGGGATGGAAAAATTATCAGGTAACCGCCTGTGGGGCGGAAAGGAATCAGGTGCAAAATAACGATGTATCAGGCAGATCAATACGATGTGATTGTAATCGGCGCGGGCCACGCCGGAATTGAAGCGGCCCTGGCTTCCGCGCGGCTCGGCTGCCGCACGGTGGTCTTCACCATCAATCTCGACGCGGTGGGCAACTGCCCGTGCAATCCCTCCATTGGGGGAACGGCGAAGGGCCACCTTGTGCGTGAGATTGACGCGCTTGGCGGCGAAATGGGTAAGACGGCGGACGCCTGCACCATTCAGAGCCGAATGCTGAATCTGGGCAAGGGCCCGGCAGTGCATTCCCTGCGCGCGCAGATCGATCGGCGGGAATATTCCAAAATCATGAAGCATAAGCTCGAGCTCGAGCCGAATCTGCAGCTCAAGCAGGGTGAGATTGTGGACCTGTTCCGCAATGAAGACAGCTCCTGGCAGGCAGTGACGCGCATGGGTGCGGGCTATACCGCAAAATGCGTGGTGCTCGCTACGGGCACCTATCTCAGCGGCAAAATCTACGTGGGAGATGTCGCCTATGAGAGCGGGCCGGACGGCCTGTTCCCGGCGTCGTTTTTGTCGGAACCGCTGCGAAAGCTGGGGGTGAGCCTGCGCCGCTTTAAAACAGGAACGCCCGCGCGTGTGCTGCGCTCGAGCATTGATCTTTCCGGCCTGGAGGTGCAGGAGGGAGACGAGCCGGTTGTCCCGTTTTCCTACGATACCGCCGAGCCCCCAAAGAATCGGGCGGTGTGCCATATTGCGTGGACAAATGACGCTACCAAGGAGATTATTCTGAAGAACATACATCGCTCGCCGCTCTACGCGGGGAAGATTGAGGGCGTGGGGCCGCGCTACTGCCCCAGCTTTGAGGATAAAATCATGCGCTTTACCGATAAGAAGCGCCACCAGCTGTTCATTGAGCCCTGCGGCATGGATACCGAGGAGCTCTATTTACAGGGGATGTCATCCTCTTTACCGGAGGAGGTGCAGCTTGCCTTTTACCGCACGATTGCCGGCCTTGAGCGCGTGGAGATCATGCGCTGCGCCTATGCCATCGAGTACGACTGCGTCGACCCCCTGCAGCTCGACCCCACGCTTGAATTTCAGGATTTGCCCGGCCTCTACGGCGCGGGGCAGTTCAACGGCAGCTCCGGTTATGAGGAGGCCGCCGCGCAGGGCCTCTTGGCGGGAATCAACGCAGCGCGGCGCGCACGGCAGAAAGAACAGATTATCCTCGACCGCGCGGGATCATACATCGGCACGCTGGTAGACGACCTTGTCACCAAGGGTGTCAGCGACCCTTACCGTATGATGACCTCGCGTTCGGAATACCGCCTGGTGCTGCGGCAGGATAACGCGGACGAGCGTATGACGCCGTTGGGACATGAACTGGGGTTGATCAGCGACGAGCGCTTTGCGCGCTTTCAGAAAAAGCAGGCAATGAAGGAGCAGGAGCGAAAACGCGCCGAGCAAACGGTGCTTTCTCCCACGGAGGAGTTGAACCGGATTCTTGTTTCACGTGGAACAACACCGGTTTCCACCGGCGTACACCTGATTGATCTGCTGCGCCGCCCGGAACTGAACTATGAGGTACTGGCCCCGGTGGATTCCGGACGGCCCTCGCTGCCTGCCGCCGTGCTCGAAAATGTGGAGATTGAGATCAAGTATGAGGGATATATCCGCCGCCAGAAAACCGATATTGCGGAAATGCGCCGGCTGGAGCAGCGCTTGCTCCCGAAGGGCCTGGACTATACCGGCATCACCGGCCTTCGGCTTGAAGCACGGGAAAAGCTGCAAAAAATCCGGCCGGCAAGCATAGGGCAGGCCTCCCGTATTTCCGGCGTGAGCCCGGCAGATATTTCGGTGCTGCTGATCTGGCTGGCCCGGCAGGAAGGGAAGGAGGAAGCCGTTCTGTGACGAATATAGAACAGAATTTGATCGAGCTTGCCGCGCGATATGGGCTTTCCATCAACGAGCAGCAGGCGAAGGCCTTTCAAACTTACATGGAGCTGCTGCTGGAATGGAATCAAAAAATGAACCTGACTGCCATCACGGAACTGCAGCAGGTGGTGGAAAAGCATTTTCTGGACAGCCTGTTGCTCCTGAAGGCCGTTGAGATTCCCGAGCAGGCAAAGGTGATCGACGTCGGAACCGGCGCCGGCTTTCCTGGGATTCCCCTGCTGCTGTACCGGCCGGATGTTCGTCTGACCCTGCTCGACAGCCTGCAGAAGCGTCTGAATTTTTTACAGGCTGTGTGCGACGCGTTGGGTCTTTCCGCCGAGCTGATTCACGCGAGGGCGGAGGAGGGCGGGCGTCAGCCGAAGCTGCGCGGGCAGTTTGATTTGGCGTGCGCGCGCGCTGTTGCGCCACTGCCGGTTTTGTGTGAATACTGCCTGCCGTTTGTGCGGCCCGGCGGTGTTTTTGCGGCAATGAAGGGCCCGGGTGCCACGGAGGAATCGGCTGCCGCAAAAAAAGCGATTTCGATTTTGGGCGCGCACGCGGAGAGTACGCGGTCGTTTGCTTTGCCGGACGGCAGCGAACGGAATATTATTATTTGCCGCAAAACAGCGGCTACGTCCGACAAATATCCGCGCCACGGCTCAAAAATTGCGAAATCTCCCCTTTAACAGCCATAAATCCGGATAAAAAAATGATTTGTACAAGTCATAATTCAACAGAACATTCGCCGCCTCCTGTGTTATTCTGAAAAAAACAGACAAGCAGGGGGGCGGCGTTTTGTTCTTCTTTCAGGAAAAGAAGCGGGTAAATGAAATCCCACTCAATCAAATCCGGTCCAATCCGTCACAGCCGCGCCGTTTTTTCGCGCCGCGGGAGCTGCAGGAGCTTTCCGACAGTATCAGGGCCAACGGTCTTCTGCAGCCGCTGACGGTACGCAGGGTGGCGGGCGGTTACGAGCTGATCGCCGGGGAGCGCCGGCTGCGCGCCTGTTTTATGGCCGGGATGAAAACCGCGCCGTGCATTCTGGTGGAGTGCGATGAGCAGCAGTCCGCAATTTACGCCATTCTTGAAAATCTGCAGCGCCAGGATCTGCAAATCTTTGAAGAAGCCGAAGGAATCCGCCGGTTGATCGAAGAGTGGGGCGTCACGCAGGAGGAAGCGGCATCCCGGCTGGGGAAGAGCCAGTCTGCAATTGCGAACAAGCTCCGGCTGCTCCGCCTTTCAGAAACCGAGCGCGCCATGATCTCTCACGCGGGCCTGACTGAGCGCCACGCGCGTGCGCTGCTGCGAATTGAAGGAGAAGAGGTTCGCACCCGGCTGCTGCATAAAATAATCAATGAGAATCTGAACGTTCGCCAAACGGAAGAGCTCGTGAATGATGAAATGGAGTGCAGCACACAGCCGCAGACAGTGAAAAACAAGCGCACATTTGTGATTAAGGATGTACGGCTGTTTCTGAATACAATTCGGCACGCGGTAGACACCATGCGCCAGTCTGGAATCGACGCGGTAGAACAGAACCGCGAAACAGAGGAGTTTATCGAGTATGTGGTGCGCATTCCGAAGGAGCAGGTGGTTGCGAATAAGCGCAGGCCTGCCTGAATGAATTCAGCTTACAAGGAATTTCCCCATTCCCTTATTTATTTTCCACAGCAAACGGGCGGAGCGAAAGCTCCGTCCGTTTGCTGTATTCGGGAAAGGGTTTGGGCGTTAGAAAGTATTTTTACGCGGCGCATGTATGGCTTTTCACTCGCGCGTGTTTCCACAAAAAGATAGAAAGCTGAGATTCGCTCAAGGACCTTTTGAAAATCCATTTTTGAGAACGGCCCCAAAACGCATTAAAACGACTGGATAAGAGTTGTATGAAAAGCGCCCATTCGCCTGACAAGAGAAAACAGATGGAATTCCGTTTTCGTTTAGCGAAATAGAAATAGTCGTTAGATTTTGTTCGGTTTGCTTTTTCAAAAGCTTCGCAAAAGAGAATAAGTTACTCACAATCTAAAATGCGGCAAAGCCGCACGAAAAAACAGCGAGCCAACGAGAGCACTCTAAAAATGCCCGCCAACAGTCGAGACAGCTGCGCCTGATTCCAGAACTAACTCGGAGAGTGGGCGTTTTCAATGAAAACGCCTTTTCAGTAACATATCGTTTTCACAGTTAGGGCGCCGTTTCCAACACGAATTCCAAAGGTGTCCTTTGGAAGGCCTTTGCTGCTTTTCGTTCTTTCACGAAAGGTAGCGTCCGCCAAGGGGGAAGCCCGTGCAAGCGGAATCCTACGCGGAGGCATCCGCTGAAAACTTGCACTTTCATACGGAAAATAAAAAGAAGATAGCTGCTTCGGCCTGAGAAACAAAACGCACCGAAAAAATCCCCCGCAGCGAAAGATGGGCCGGAATACATACCCGATTTTTTTAAGTCAGGAGCAGAAGTATTTACAACATAAAAGCAGAGTGCCATAGAGTGCACTTTACACTGCAAGAATTTTCCACTTTTTCTTGCGGGGAAAGCAGCATACAAAAACTCTTTTAACATCAACCGGTTTTCCACAGCAAAGTGGAAAACCGGTTGAAAATGTGGAGAACGTCCCATACCAGCAGAACAAGCCGTTGTTCCACGTGAAACAAGCACTTTTTACCCAAAAACACTTTATCTCATAAAAAAAGAGTGCTATAATATTCCACAGTGCAGCTTTTGGCGGCTGATAGAGCACAGACCATCGGTATCCGAAGGAAAGACCTTTTAGCGGTTCTGAGACATCCGATTTCTGTGTCGATTTTATAAATCATGTAAGAGAAGCGGGGAACGAGTGGTATGGGAAAAATCATTGCGATCGCAAACCAAAAGGGCGGTGTGGGGAAGACAACCACCGCCGTTAATTTGGCGGCTTCTCTTGGGAGTTTGGGGAAGAAAACACTCTTGGTCGATATCGATCCGCAGGGGAATTCCTCCAGCGGTGTGGGGGTAGACCGCCGCAAGCTGAAAAATACCGTTTACGAAATCCTCTTGGATGAGGCACAACCAAGCGAGGTTTTGATTCATACAGGCTTTCAGAATCTGGATTTAATTCCCTCCAGTATGGATTTGGCCGCGGCCGAGCTGGAGCTTGTCAGTATGAAAAACCGGGAATCTGTTCTGCGGCGCGCAATTTTGCCGCTGCGCGGAGAATACGATTACATCATTATGGATTGCCCTCCCTCGCTGGGAATCATCACGACAAATGCGCTTTGCCTTGCAGATACGCTGCTGGTGCCGGTTCAGTGCGAATATTACGCACTCGAGGGCCTTTCGCAGCTGATGAATTCTGTGCGGCGCGTCAAGCGGCAGTACAATGAACAGCTCGATATTGAGGGCGTACTGCTCACCATGTACGACGGGCGCCTGAACCTGACCCAACAGGTTGTGGATGAGGTGAAGCGGTATTTCCCCCGCAAGGTATTCGCCACCGTTGTGCCGCGCACAGTGCGGCTATCCGAAGCGCCGAGCTTTGGCAAGCCGGTGCTGTATTTCGACCGCGCGTCGAAGGGCTCCGCCGCCTATGAAGCGCTGGCTTTGGAAATCATTCAGAATAATCAGGGAGAGGGGCGTACGGAATGAAAAAAAGAGGCGGTCTCGGAAAGGGCCTGGACGCCATCTTTGCAGAAAACGATACGGAGAATCAGAACTCCTCCATCGCGCTGCCTCTGCGGGAAATTGAGCCAAACCGCTCGCAGCCCAGAAAGCAGTTTGACGAGGGCGCTTTGGCCGAGCTGGCAGATTCTATTTCTCAGCACGGAATTTTGCAGCCGCTTCTGGTCAGGCCGCTCGTCAGCGGAGGTTACCAAATTGTGGCGGGGGAACGCCGCTGGCGCGCGGCGCGGATGGCTGGGCTGACCGAAGTGCCCGCCGTGGTGCGCGAAATGACCGACCAGCAGGTGATGCAGCTCGCGCTGATCGAAAATTTGCAGCGCGAGGATTTGACCGCGCTCGAAGAGGCGCAGGGATATCAGACCCTGATGGAATCCTACGGTCTGACGCAGGAGGAGATTGCGAAAATCGTCGGCAAATCGCGGCCTGCCGTGGCAAACGCTCTGCGGCTTTTGAATCTGCCGCAGGCTGTTCGCGAGCTGGTTGCGCAGGGAAAGCTTTCCGCCGGGCACGCGAGGACGCTGCTGCCGATCGAATCGGCACAGGACATGCTCGAAATGGCGCAGCTGACGGTAAAGCATGGTATTTCTGTCAGGGAATTGGAAAAAATGGTAAAGAAGTTCCTGTCACATGAAGCGGAGGCGGAGCCGGCCCCGCCCGGGAAAAAGAAGCCCCGTTATTTTGAGGAGGTTGAGCTTGCACTCAATACCCACCTGGGCCGCAAGGTAAAGGTGGAAGGCGGTAAGAACAAGGGAATCCTGCAAATTGAATTTTATGGCGAAGAGGATTTGGCGAATCTGGTCAACAGTCTGCGCTTTCACACAGACTGAACCGGCACGGCGTCCCGCGCACTAAAAATAAAGGAGAAGAACTCACATGTTGGATATGAAAGTAATCCGGGAAAATGCGGATCGAGTCAAAGCGGCAATGAAAAGCAGAAATATGGATGCAGATCAGGTGATCGATTCCATTTTGCAGATTGATACGGACCGCCGCCGCGTCACCGGTGAAACGGAAGCACTGAAGGCCCAGCAGAATGCGGATACCAAGCAGATCCCCATCTTGAGAAAAGAGGGGAAAGATACTGCCGAGCTGATGGCCCGGCTCAAGCAGCTTTCCGACCAGATCAAAGAAAAGGATGCACAGCTTGGCGAGCTGGAGGAAAAGCAGCGCGGCCTGCTCCTGACTCTGCCGAATATTCCGGCGGCGGATGTGCCTTTGGGTAAGGACGATACCGAGAACAAAGAGCTGCGCCGCTGGCACGAGCCCACTCAGTTCGATTTTGAACCGAAACCTCACTGGGACCTGGGCAAAGAGCTTGGAATTCTCGATCCCGAAACGGCCGCCAAGGTCACGGGCGCGCGCTTCCACTTTTATAAGGGGCTCGGCGCACGCTTGGAGCGCGCTATTATCAACTTCTTTTTGAATACGCATATTGAAAACGGGTACACCGAGGTGTTCCCGCCCTTCATGGTCAACCGCGCGTCCATGACCGGCACCGGCCAATTGCCGAAGTTCGAGATGGACGCATACAAGGTGATTAATAAAGATACCGCCGAGGATTACTTTTTGATTCCCACTGCGGAGGTGCCGGTGACGAACATGCACCGCAGCGAGATTCTGGAGGGCGCCAGCCTGCCGATCAAGTACTGCGCGTATTCCGCCTGCTTCCGTGCGGAGGCGGGTTCCGCCGGTCGCGATACCCGCGGCCTGATCCGTCAGCATCAATTCAACAAGGTGGAGCTGGTCAAGTTCGCCGACCCCGCCAGTTCCTATCAGGAGCTGGAATCCCTCACAAACGACGCCGAGCGCGTTTTGCAGCTTTTGGGCCTGCCGTACCGTGTGGTTTGTCTCTCCACCGGCGACTTGGGCTTCTCCGCCGCCAAAACCTACGACATCGAGGTCTGGATGCCCTCCTACAACCGCTATGTGGAAATATCCTCCTGCTCGAACTTTGAGGATTTTCAGGCGCGCCGCGCACAGATTCGCTTTAAGGCAACTCAGCGCGACAAGGCACAGCTGGTGCATACCCTGAACGGCTCCGGCGTGGCAGTAGGCCGCACCGTTGCAGCGATTCTGGAAAATTACCAGAATGAGGACGGCAGCGTCACGATTCCGGAGGTTCTGCGCCCGTTCATGGGCGTAGATGTCATCAAATTCCCGGAATAAGCCGCGGCGCCTTATCCCGCCGGTAAAACGAACCGATCACCGTTTAGAAACGGGCGGAACAGTTACTTTTTATCCGCCCCGGGAGCACTTCCGGGGCGGTTCTTTCAAAGGAGCGTAGAGATGGGTCTGAATGCAAAATTGAGTGAATACACACAGCAGGTGAAACTGACAACATACGATATGGATGCGAACAATACCCTGCGTCCGTCTGCAATGCTGCGCTACTGTCAGGAGGTCTGTGAGTTGCACCTGGCCTGCTACGGGCTGACGCACGAGAAGATGCAGGGCGACGGAATTGTTTTTGTGTTTACCCGCGCAGGCGGAATGGTACACCGCTGGCCGCGCCAGCACGACCCCGTCACTATAGTCACGCGCGCGTGCGGGGTGGTCGGCGTGCAGTTTTACCGCAGCTTTAATTTTTACTGCGGCGACGAGCATCTGGCGGAGGTTTTGCAGGCCTCCGTCGTTGTCAGCACGCAGGAGCACAGGTTGCTGCGCCCAAAGGCTTTTCTGGATTACGGGGTTGGCGCAGGCGACAATACGGGGCAGAAGCTGGATCGCATGAATTTACCAAAAGAAATGCCCGTTGTGGGGGAACGAGAAGTGAGATATTCTGATCTGGATTATAACGGACATGTGAATAACTCGGTTTACAGCGATATTTTCTGCGATTACGTTCCGGGCGGAATGCACGGGCGCGCGCTGCGCGAGTTCCAGATTCATTATGTTCTGGAAAGCCGCGAGGGCGAGGTGCTGCAGATTCAGCGCGACGAGCGCGACGGGCAGATTTTGATGCGCGGCGTGAATCCGCGCGGCGTCAGCTTTGAATATGTGGGCCGGGTGGAGTGATTCTTTTCTATATAAAAATATATTTTCGATTTTTGTATTGACAACAGGGACAAGTATATAATATAATTAATAACGCTCCGCTTGTGCGTTGTTTCTATGGCGGCATAGCTCAGTTGGCTAGAGCATTCGGTTCATACCCGAAGTGTCGATGGTTCAAGTCCATTTGCCGCTACCAGCGGCCCGGTCGTCAAGTGGTTAAGACACCGCCCTTTCACGGCGGGTTCACGGGTTCGAATCCCGTCCGGGTCACCACACAAGCAGGATTCCCCCGATTCCTTCGGGGGAATCGTTATTCGGACGCATAGCTCAGCTGGTTAGAGCGTTCGCCTCACACGCGAGAGGTCGTGGGTTCGAGTCCCTCTGCGTCCACCAAAAAAACAGGTCGAAATTGATGCGAAATTGTATCAGTTTCAGCCTGTTTTTATGTTGTAATAAAAAAACTGAGCGATGAAATCAGTTGAATTTTAGATCGCATGTACAACACGAGGTTGCTTAAGGATATTGAAATAAAAGAAGGTTATGGTAATTTAAAGGATATCAAAGCGCTTTTTCAAGAATACACATCCTGGCTTGGTATTGATTTATCCTATCAAAATTACACAGAGGAGTATTTATGTCTGCCCGGAAAGTATGCTAAACCGGACGGTAGGTTGTACATTGCGTATGTGGACGGAATGGCCGCTGGCTGCATCGGTTTACGCAAACTGGATACTCAAAAAGCAGAAATAAAAAGGCTTTATGTCCGCACACAGTTCCGGGGCCTTCATATTGGGAGATTGCTTGCAGAGCAGGTGGTTCAGGAGGCCAAAGCGATTGGCTATCAGTCGATTGTGTTAGATACGCTGTTTTCGATGGAAAGCGCTAGAGGGCTTTATAAAAGTTTGGGGTTTATAGAAACCCCTCCCTATTATGAAACACCGGTGCCAGACACTTGTTTCCTGTATTTGGCGTTATAACTTTGATAACAAAGGGGGACGCGATACATCTATTTTGACCTGATACACAAAGTAAAGTCATACATGAGGATTTCAACTCCTGTATGACTTTTTGTTTTACCTATGTTAAAATGAAGGAAGCTACCCGTTGTTTATCCAACTGAAAGGAAAAGTGCGAATTATGATTTCAAGAAATGGCATGGGATTGTGCCGATTCAAAATAGAAATGAATTTGAGAAATATGAATATGAGACAGGCGTGAAAGATACTATGGCGTTAAACGGAAATAGAGGCGCTTATTTGAAAATTGTTGAACAGGGTAAATATGCACATTTCTTCTTGTGTACAAAGTGGGACTCAATGCAAAGTATGATAGCATATGCAGGAAATCAGCCTTCGGTTGCTGTGACATATCCGGAGGATGACAAATGTGGACTAATATCCGACCCTGTTGTGGTTATACAAGAGGTAATGGATGGCTGTAATCCTTTTGAGAATTAGGTGTGTGACTAACCTAATTCATGCAAATAAGTAGCCTTGGCACAATTTTGAGCGCTCATTATGAGCATTACCGGAAGAACCATACTTATTGGAGTTCTTGATGATACTATTTGAGGACGCGATCGCACAAATGCACATCTTACAAATAGGATACAACCCCAATTTAACGTGGCTTGCAAAATGATTCAGTCTGATTTTTTATGTTATACCGGAGCACACATACCTATTGGTACACCAGCTTTCATTTCAGGCTGGTGTACTTTTTTTATGCCCGTCGTGATAAAATGCAACCAAACCGCATTCTCAATCGTAATATTATTGAAGGCCTTCATGACAAACAATAAGGAGCATTTTATGAGATTGTCAACAGAAGAGACGGTGCAAAGGTATGGCGACCGGCTTTTCAGAATTGCATTCAACATATGTCGCAACCCTGCCGATGCAGATGACGTGGTTCAGGATACTTTCATTAAATATCATTCGTCCAAGAAAGAATTTGATGATGAAACAAATTTGAAAGCGTGGCTGATCCGTGTGACGATTAACCGGGCAAAGGATATCACATTGTCATTTTGGAGAAAGCACAAAGAAACGCTGGAAGAATATGTGGAAACTTTGGTTTTTGAAGAACCGGAGGACAGCCGGCTTTTTGAAGCGGTGATGCAGCTGCCGCAGAAGTATCGGATTGCCATTCATCTGTATTATTACGAAGGATATTCCGTTCGGGAAATCGCCGACATATTGAAAAAGCGTGAGAACACCGTGAAAAGTCAGCTTGGCAGAGGAAGAATGCTCTTAAAAGAAATGCTAAAGGAGGAATGGGACAATGAATCTTAATGAAAGATACCAAAGGGCGTTTTCAGCTGTTCATACCTCTACGGATTACTACAAAGGAGCAAAACAAATGAATACAATGCATAAAATTAAGTTGCCGAAAGCGGTGGCAATATGTCTGGCGGTTGTTCTTGCGCTCGGCACAGCCTCCGTTGCTTATGCGGCGGATGTCGGGGGAATTCAAAGAACCGTACAGATATGGTTTGAAGGCGACCGAACAGACGCTATTCTGGACATTCGTGATGACGGCTCATACCATCTGTCGCAGAAAAAAAAGGATGGAACGGTGCGGGAAGAAGGAGGCGGAGGCGTCGCCATCGAGCCAGACGGCAAAGAGCGTCCTCTTACCGAAGATGAAATAATGGAACATCTGAATGAACCCGATGTTTCGTATCAGGATGACGGTACGGTGTGGGTTTATTATTATGATCAGGCGCTTGACATTACAGATAAATTTGATAACGGTGTGTGTTATGTGAAACTGATTCATGATGGGAACGAATTGTATTTGACCGTAAAATACCGCGACGGGTATTCTTTCAGTCCCAACCGCTATATCAGCGCAGACAATGGAAACTGATGGATCGGCATCGATGGCGCTGCGCATCATTGACGATTCCCCGCGTGTGCAGAATGAGAGCGCATAGCGTCTGCCCCAATATGAAACTGCCGAGGCCGGATGCTGGAGAAATACACAAAGGACATGGCTTGCCGAATGGCAAGCCATGTCCTTTTCAGCCTGTTGTTATCGGCAGGTTTACTGTGCCAACGGGCGGCTGTTTTCGTATTTACTCCTGCTCCTGGAGTGTCTCCGTACTCCGACCGGTAGCCATCTGGTCGAGGAAGATACCGGCGATTACAATGAGCAGGCCAATCAGCTTGAGAGGCACGACTTTTCCCGCCGCAACGGCGTCCAGAACAAAGCCGGTGCCCAACTGGGCGGCCAGCAGGATGATGGTTGAGTACGAAACCCGTACCCGTTCCATCGCGATTACGGTCAGCACCATTGCCACAAGGCCGAAGACACCGCCCAGCAGATGAACCAGCGGAACCGCGGACCAGTGAGAGAGGTCGGCAAGACGGCTGTCGCCGAGCAGAAGGACGATCACAAGGGAAATCAGGGTTGCCTCTAAATAATTGATGAGAGTTCCGTTGATTGTGCCAAGGGATTTTTTTGCCTCCAGGTTGATCATCTTATTGATAACGGTGACAAAGCCGTTGACCGCGGCGAGCAGGACAAAGAACAGCATATAGTTTCTCCTTCTTTTATGAGAAAATCATCAGGAGCAGACCGGTCAGGATCACCGCAAAGGCGGGAACCCGCCGCCAGTTGAATTTGTTGACCGGAACGCGGAACCATCCAAAATGATCTACAACGGCGGAGCCCACCAGCTGCGCGGTGATGGAGAGCACCATGGTGAGGGCCGCGCCGATGTACGCGGTGCTCAGGCTGGTCATCACGATGACCGCAACGCCCATAAACCCCACGAAATACACATAGCGTGGGGCGCCCATAAGCTGAATTTTTTCTTTTTGAAACAGCTTTGCGGCGGCCAGCAGCATCACTGCCCCGATCAGGTGAACCAGAAAGCTGACCTCGAACAGATTAAAGTCGGCGGCGAGTCTTCCGTTCAGGCTGACCATCAGCCCCAAACAGATGCCGCTCACAAGCAAAAGGAAAAAGTTCATCGAAAGGCCCCTTCCGCGCTTAGATTTATGGTATTATTATTGCACAGAATCCGCGGGAGCGGTTATGACAGATGTCATAGAAGGGGAGAAATCCGATGAAGTATCTGGAGCTTGGGCAAAAGCCGGAATTGATGGAGCAGGTGCGCAGCGTTCGGTCGGAATTGTCCGACGCGGCGTTTCGGTGCTTTCGCTTATGTCGGTTCGATGCGGGGGAGCTTTTGTACACGGAGGGCCAGCAGGCCGGCTGCTTTCTGATTTTGCTCGCCGGCAGCTGCAAGGTATTCAAAACGCTCGAGAACGGCCGCACTGTGCTGCTGTGCCTTTACGACGACATTCAGGTGATCGGGGAGTTTGAGCTGTTTGGTGACCCCGTAGCCAAAACGAATGTGCAGGCGCTTACCGAAACATACTGCCTTGCGGCTTTCGTTCAGGACCAGCGGGAGCAGCTGTTGGCCGACAACTCCTTTTTGCAGTTTGTGTGCCGCCAGACCTGTGCCAAAACGGAACGAAACAACGCGAATATTGCCATTAACCTGCTGTACCCGCTGGAGCAGCGGCTGGTGGGGTATGTGCTTGTCATGCAGAAAAACGGGGTCTTTTCGGCCAATTACACGCTGCTGGCCGAAACCCTCGGCTGCAGCCTGCGGCACTTGCTGCGCACCTTCCGCAGCCTCTGCGATAAGGGCCTGCTGCAAAAGACAAAGGCCGGCTACCGGCTGGCAAATACCGAGGCTCTCGAAAAGATTGCGGGGAATGTGTACCGCCAGTAAGGTCACACCCGCATATTTGCTGCCCGGTTTGAATAGAAAATCGGTGGGCTCTTCGCACTGCGGGGAGCCTTTTTTGTTTGTCTTGACAAGCTGGGGAAATGGTGGTATTCTCATTTTGCGACCAAAATATAGATAATGGTCATTTTATTTACGAAAAATAGTCCCGAGAAAGGAGGATCCCATGGCGCCGAAAAAATTCGACTGGCAAGAGCGGGAAGAAGTGCGGGTTCAGATGCTGGAGGCGGGCTACGATTTAATCCGGCAGTACGGCATGACCCATACGTCGGTAGAAAAGGTGACGGCTGCCGTAGGCCTCGGCAAAAGTACCTTTTATCATTTTTTCCCGAGTAAGGAACGCTTTGTCTATGAAATAATGGAATATCTGCGCGCGCAGCTGATGGATTCTTTTCAGCAGCTTTTGGCCGGGCGGGAAAAGCTGCCGATTCCGCAGGCAAAGGAATTCCTGAAAAAAATCATTTTCAGCGAACGGAGCATCTACCAGTATTTGACCGCCGAGGAGGAGGAAAAGCTGCGCGCCGCCCTGCCGCCGGAATGCTTTCCGGATGCTCGGCACGAATCGCAGGTGATGATGCGGCTGTTCGGGAGAATGGAGGGAGTGCGCGCCGATCTGGATGAACATCTGGTGGCAAATCTACTGAAGATCATGGCGCTGGCCCAGATCAATCAGGCCCAGCTGCATGCCGACGCGCTGGAGCGTACGCTCCAAAAAATGTATGGGCTGTTGTTTTCCTGCGTTTTTACAGAGGAAAGGTGAAAAGTTCTTTTCTTTGCACCTGCGTTACATGAAACCAACTAGGAGAGAAGGCCGACCATGCGAATAAACACCTGTGGATCCAAAGAAAAGCCATGCATATTGCTGCTGCACACCATGTTTACCACAGGCAGATTGTTTGAGGCTCTGATTCCGGCACTGGCACAGGATTATTTTCTGGTGATCCCCACACTGGACGGGTACGACCCCGACGAAAAAACGGAGTACCCCGGCACCGGGGAAGAGCTGGAGCGGGTTGAGGCCTGTTTAAAGGAAAAGCAGGTTCGGGAGCTCGCCGCTGCGGCAGGCAGCTCATTGGGCGCCATGCTGGCCTGGGGGCTGTGGCAGCGCCGCCGGCTCCCGATTCGCCGTCTGGTACTGGACAGTCCGCCTTTTGGCTGGAGTGCTGTGCAGGCAGCGGAAAATACGAAGAGCTTTTGGCAGCTGGTTCAGGCGGTGCAGGCCGCTCCGGAGGCCCCCAATGTGTTTGATGCGCACTACGGGGAATTCGGTGCAGAAATGCGGCATTCCTGCCGAAGCCTCACCCGCGGTACGATCCGCCGCTCCTGTGAAACATGCTTTGGCCCTCAGCTGCCGCGGCATATTCCGGGCGGCGGCACAAAGATTATTCTGGTTTACGGCGGGGAGGACCCCAATTACCAGCACCGGAAAAAGGATCTGGAGAATCGGCCGGATTTTTCCCTGGTGGTAAAGCCGGGCTTTGGCCACTGCGGTTTTTTAATGCAAAGTCCGCTTGAATTTGCCAAGCTGTTGAAGGAGGAATGAAGCGATGTCGCCTGTACTGTCCGCTGTTTTCGAGGGTTTAATCTGGTCCGCTCTGTGGATCATGATGCTGCTGTTTTTATTCTACCGCTATCCCTGGCTCCTGGTGCACGATTATCCGCCGGATGCCCGTGCGGCAGCCCGCCTGCCGGAGCCTTCGTCCGCACAGCGCCGGAGCGGAATCCGGTTTACTGTATTCTGCTATGTCATTTTGATCGGTACGCTGCTCGCGGCGGGGCTGGTTCACTACGCCGCCGCCCCGGTGTCGTTCGGCACGGTGCTTTTGCACCTGTGGATCATCTGCATGTCCTGGAATGTGGTGGACCTTCTGGTGATGGATTGGCTGCTGTTCTGCACGATTACCCCGAAGAGCTTTATCTTGCCCGGCACGGAGGGCTGCAAGGGGTATAAGGATTATTGGTTTCATCTGGTCGGTTTTGGGAAAGGGTGCATTTATATGACACTGTTTGCCCTTGCCTTTGCCGCCATCGATTTTGCAGTCCTGAAATTCGCGCTCTGGTAAGAGCGGAACAAGCGGCTCTCAAACATCTCTTTCAGACGCGATTGAGAATACGATGCGTTTGGCAAGGGGGAAAGCGCCGAAGCCCCACACCGTGCCCGGGCGGAACTCTTTACAAAGATGGCTGGAAATGGTATCATTTCAATCATAAAATAAAAAAAAGAAAGGATACGACAGACATGGGAGTAATCGGAAGTGCGGACGGCCCAACCTCTATTATCGTGTCTTCGGAACCTACAGGTATGAGTATGCTGGGTATTTTGGCCATTGCGGCTGTTGCAGTCATCATCGTAGTCATTGCCCTGGTGGCCTGGGCGCTTACCAGACACGGCAAGGAATAAAATCTGCCGCGGGGGGCGGGGGGCTCTTTTTCCCGACACTTTGTGAATGAGAACCTCATAGAGACCAAAACAAATGAAAAGCGTTTGAAGCCCTATCGCAAACAAGGATCTTTCTTGTTTGCGATTTTTTCAGGAGGATGTATGTGGAATTATATTTGGCCGATTTTCATGGTGATCGGAGCGAACGCGCTGTACCATGTGTGCGCAAAATCAACCCCGCTCACCGTGGAGCCGCTGGCTTCTCTTACCGTTACCTATCTGACGGCCGCGGCCGGCTCATTGATTTTGTTTTTTCTGGTGGGAGAAAATAAAGATCTGCTGCAGGAGGTACATAAGGTCAATTGGACAAGCTTTGCGCTGGGGCTTGCGATTATAGCGCTGGAGCTGGGGTATCTGCTTGTGTACCGCGCAGGGTGGAAGGTGGGCATGGGCTCGCTGGTGGCGAACGCAGGGCTTGCGTGTGTGCTGCTTGTGGTCGGCCTTGCCTTTTTCAAAGAGAGCTTCTCTGCCCGCCAGCTGGTCGGGATGGGCGTCTGTGTGCTGGGCATTTTCCTCATAGCCAAATAAAACAGGAAGGGCCGGCAAAACGCCGGCCCTTCTCGCTGTGCTTAGGGAGTGACCAAAAACAGGTTGTAGTTTGATCCCTGCAGGCCATATTCCGTATAGTTTGCATCGGTAAGGGTAATGTCGAGAGCACCCTGAACAGACGGCGTATTGGGAACATTCTGTTCCGCAGTCTGACCAACGTCTACCTCAACGTTAAATTCTGTGGTATTCGGCTCGTACCCGGCAGGAGCGGCTACCTCCGTCAGGTGATACGTCTGAGGTGTGCCGGTAATGGTCATCACGTTCGGGAACGAAATGGCTCCGTTGCTGTCTGTGGGAGAAGAAACAGAAACCAGGGGCTTGTCGTTGCTGTCCGCCAGCTTAAAGGTTGCACCCGGCAGCACAAAATTGGGGAATCCCGCAACGTGCTTCGTCACCGTGATGGTGCCTGTCTCTGTCGGCGAATTGGTGTGATCTTCCTCTACGGGAGTCGCAGTGGAAATGGTGATCGTGTATTCCGTGGGATCCAGAGTATAGCCTGTTGGAGCGCTGGCCTGCACGTATTTGTAGGTTCCGGGCGGCAGACCTGTAAATGCGGCCAGTCCGTTTTCGTTCGTCAGGGCGCTGCCAATCAGTATATCCGCCATAAAGTAAAAACTCCTTTTGGTAAGGTATATTCGGGGTAGTTTTTGTCCCGCAGGGTGATCAGCAAAGAACCCTCCCCTGCTGTGCGAAATGGGAAAGCCAGGCACTTGGGGCAGAGTGTGTTCAGGCAAATCCCCAAGCCCTGCGCAACAGGTTGAAAGGGACTGCTGTCCGCTGCCCAAATCCGGTAAAATCCGTCATGGTAAAAAGGGAGACATACCATTCCCCAACTGTTTGTGATTCCGCTGCCGACGCAGGTTCCGGCGGAATCCGTAAGAAAGATGCAGGCCCTGCAAAGCGGCAGCTGTTCTGTATAACAATACAAATTGAGGGAACCGATATTTCGACAGTGGTTCATATAAGGCACAGTCCTTTTTCTTGATTTCGGGAGCACTACCTCCGTTTCAGTATATGTGCTCTTTTGGCGGCGTGTGCGGCTATATCTTCCCGCAGAATTCAAAATCAGAGCAAATCTCTTATTTTTTTCAACGAATACCGCAGCTAAAATTTGCATATCATCTCAAACAGACAAGTTGTTTTACAAGATTTTTTCATTTGAAATGCGGCAGACAGACGGGGAATATGTGGCCGCGGCTTTGCCGGGCAGGCGGCAGAGGGGCAAGCTGCCCGGTTGCTTTTTTTCGAGAGATACGGTATAATACATCTATTACGTCTTGAAAAAAAGGATTTTGAGAAAGCGGAATCTTCTTGGCTTTGTTCTGTCATAATAACCTTACGCTGCAATGAAAAGCAACGCTTTCGGCGGCCGGGAGAATATGGAAACAGGACAGGCTTTCGGATCTTTTTAAAGATTACGGCAAAACGGAATTTTCTGGATTTTATCCTGTTATAATCATTGTAAATAGACAAAAAGAGAGGTTAATCCCCTATGAAAAAATGGATGGCTATTGTAACCGCCGGGGTTATGGCGGTTTCTTTTGCGGGATGCGGCGCGGGCGATGTTGGCAGTGCGGAATACATGGCCAGCAAGGCGGCGGCGTCTCAGGCAGCGGCGTCGTCTTCTCAGCCGGCGCAGAGCAGCCAGGCTGAGGTAAAGTATGAAAACTCCCTGAAAGGCCTGCAGCAGTATATGATGGCCAAGGGAGTGGCGGAAGGTGAGCCCATCTCCATGGAAGCAGGCTTGATTGGCGCCAAGGAAGGCGTCAGGTACCGCGGCAGCTTTGAGGGCAAAGATAACATTACGCTGGAATTGTATCGGTACGATCCTTCCGATCAAAATGAAGCCGCACAGAAAGTTCTGGCAGATGTGAAGGAGAAGGGCACTTTCACCATTATGGAGAAGCAGGTTCCCGCCACTTTGAACGGCGATTACCTGATGGTTTATTCCGACACGCAGACCGGAGAGGTTCACGAGAAGCGCGCGGAAGAGGTCAAACAGATTTTTTTGAATTTTCAGAAGTAATCCAATATAGGTGCTAAAATAACAGACGCCTCCACTACAACGGAGGCGTCTGTTATTTTAATTTCTCTTGCTGTTTGGTAATATCGCATCTTTAGAGTAAAGGTATTGTTTTTTTATACTGAAATTCAACAGCTTGAGGCGGTGAAAATTCTGCGCCGGGGAATGCGTCGTTACCGTCAAAAATATTAAATGGGGAACGAATTGTGAAAGAAACAACTCCGGCCTTTGAGGATCTTCTGATATACTATTATATATAGCTTATATTGCAAAGCGGTGCTTGCCGATCGTTGTAATGACCTTGCGAGAGAAAATCCACTTGCTTGTCGATTTGGCGGGATTATAATAGTATATCGCTCCGCCGGACGGGTCGGAGCCGTTGATCGCGTCGCGCGCGGCCTTATAGGCAGAATCTGCTACCGGCGCGTTGATGCCGCCGTCGTTCAGGCACGAGAACGCACCCGGCTGATAGATCACGCCCGCAAGCGTGTTGGGGAACGAAGGGTGCGAAATGCGGTTGAGGATTACCGCACCCACAGCAACCTGGCCCGCGTAAGGTTCACCGCGCGATTCCGCGGAGATGATGCGTGCGAGAAGGTCGACGTCGCCGCTGCTATACTGCCCCTGCCCGCCGCCAGCGCTTCCTGAGGAAGAGGAGGTGGTGATCCCCATCGCTTTGAGGGTTTGCGGCCCGGCGACGCCGTCTGCCGTCAGTCTGTTCTTTTTTTGAAACTTGATGACGGCCTGCTTCGTCTGTTCGCCGTAGATCCCATCCACACTGCCGGAGTAATAGCCCCAGTTTTTCAGCTTGGTTTGAATCTGCTTGACCTCGTTACCGCGCGAACCGACTCTCGAAAGCGTTTCGAGAGAGGTGCCTCCACGCAGGCGTATCATGGCCTGCTCGCCTACGCCGCTGACAATGGAGATCATCAGCAGATTTACGAGCAGGATCATTAGAATGCGCCAGATGTATTTTCCAAATTCCTTATACTCTCTTTCTTGGGCATGCTTCATCAGTTATCACAATCCATTCTATCAGTCCTTGAGAAAAGAATTCCCATACAGAACGGATTTATTCGGCGGCGAAAGAAGCTTTCTTCAGAAACAGTAAAACTCCTTTTCGCCTGAAAAGGTCGAAAAATGGCTTAAAACCTGAAAAAACAAGTCGAAAAAGAGATATTTTTAAAAAAAACCGAAAAAACTTCAAAAAAAGCATTGACAATAGAGGAATGGTTTGGTATTATAGTCAAGCGCCTTACGAAACGGCGCACGAAACGAAAGGCCGAAAAGCCCGGTAGAATCGGACAGGACCTTGAAAATTAAACAACGAGAAAGACAAGAAGGAACCCGTAATTTTTGAGAGAAAGCTTCTTGGAAACGAGAAGTGAGTACTTCCGGATAAGAGTTTTCAGAACTCTATAAAAACTGAGAAACGCGAAAGCGTACTATTGAGCAGATAAAATGCTCTAAAATAGTTTAGACCGGCTTCAAGCCGTTTTAATACCATATTTTAGAGAGTTTGATCCTGGCTCAGGACGAACGCTGG
>KB911078.1 GCA_000383295.1 Faecalispora sporosphaeroides DSM 1294 | reverse complement strand
AATGTGAATTTTTAGCCATGGTTATCTCCGTTTCTGTGCTGCCGCCATCGGAGAAGACGAAGGGGCTCCGCCCCTTAAACCCCGAGGTTTATCGCTTTTGTTTCCAGAAAGGCAGCAAAAAAGCAGCACCTGTTGAAGATGCTGCCTTCCCGCAAACCCTATGCGCCGCTCAGGTCGCTCCTCAGCGTTGCCCTATCCTGCGCATAGGTAAAGTATTATTATTGTAAGTTACCGTTGGGTGTGAGTCAAGAGCTGCTGCAATGTTTGTAAGAGTTACTTCCGGGTGCTTTTTTGCAAGAGTAACTTCAGCCCGACTGCCCATCCAACCGGAATTTAGTTTTTCTATTGAGGTCCATCAGGATTGAAGAAGAACTGCTGAACAAACTGCACGTTGTAGCAGATTATGAGGGACGTTCCGCGAACAGTCAGATTTTGATATTGATCCGAGACTGTGTAGAGCAATATGAGAAGCAACATGGGAAAATTGAGTAAAAGAAAGCCCCGCCCCTTTTGAAAAGGGCGGGGCTGCTTTTCGCTGTACCGGAATCTTAAGCCTTTTTATCCCGGGAAGAAGCTATTTGCGAAGATGCTCCCGATTTATCAGAGGAACCGGTTTTCTGAGAGGAATTACCGGACGCGGAAGAAGAATGGCTGGAAGACGGCTTTTCAGAAGAACTCGGCGCGTTGCTTTCCACTTTGGACGAAGAGGAACTGCTGCCAGAGGAAGCGGCCTGCGAACTCTCGTCGCCGGGGTTCTTGCTGGAAGAACTCTGGCTGCTGCTTTCTACGGCAGAAGAAACATCGTCAAACGGGTAAGACGGCACACCGTCGGGATCTTCCATGTCGTCGTCAATATCCGGCGGGGTGTAAATCGGATCATCGCTGGATACCGAGCTCTCTTCCTGTCCGCCGGAGGTTGCACCGTTTTCGGAAGAAGTGTGCGAGTGCGGCTTTGAAGACGAAGAATTCCTGGAGGTCGTTTCCGATCCAAAGGGATCTTCTTCTGCCTGTGAACCGCCCACGCTGCCTTCCGGTGCGGAGCTCTCCTTGCCGGAGGAAGAAGAGGAAGCGGGATCTTTGCCGGGTTGACCGGAGGAAACGGTAGGATTGCCTTCCTCGCCGATCACCAGGCCGCTGACTTCCAGTTTTTTGCTTTCCATCAGTTTGTTCAGATCCTTCAGCGACATTTTACAAAGCGCCGACGCGTCAAGAGAGGAATCCTGTTCCGTCAGCTTGCGGACCAGATCCGCCTTGCCAAGAGAAACCTGATTTTCGCTGGCGAACTTTTGAAGATCGTCTGACAAAGTATCCGTCTGGCGCAGCACCGTAGCGCTGGCGTTATTCTCTTTCAGGACGTTTTCAATACCGTCCGCCATTTTTTCCTGCAGCTGTGCTGGGTTTTCCCCATTCCGGCTGGCTACGGAGATCAGGATCGCGTTGTCCGTGCTGTTTTTGGCCAGGTAGCCGTGCTCCAGCAGGCGATTGACAATCGTGCCGGTGGCTTCGCTGAGATCCTTATCCCGCAGGTTCATATTCTTCAAAATTGCGGCCGCGTCATCGTTGGATGCCTTTGACTTGATGACTCGGTCATTCTGATCAATAGTTAGCTCTATGCTGGGATTCACGTCAATGCTGACGATGGAATCCACCTTCGGCTGTGCCAGGTAAAAGACGCTCAAGAACACAATGCAAACGGCTGCCATGACGCATGCAATCTGAAATCGGGGCCTTTTTCTTGGCACAACCACTTGGTTGATTCCGCAAAGGGCTTCCTCCGCCGCAGGACACGGCAAAGGGATCTCTTCTGCCGAATAACCCGGCAGAAGGGTGGGCAATAAGTCCGGTGTGGATTGCAGAACAGCGAATTTGAGCGATTGCTTCAGCTCAGATCGTTTCATTGAACTGCCCCCTCTCGGACGGATTTCTGGAGCTTGCGCATCGCACGGTGATAGGAGGATAATACCGTACCCAGCGGCGTTTCCGTCAGGGATGCGATCTCAACGAACTTCATCCCGGCGGCTACGTGCAGCAGCACAATTTTGCGTTCCCGCTCCTCCAAAATTGTCAGGGCGCTTCTTAAAACGATGTTGTCAATCGCCTGCGAAATGTTGTCTTCGCCGGAGGCATCCTCATGATCAGCGAAATTTTCGGCTCCCTGCTTACTCAAGCGGCGCAGCTCCTGATAGGCAAGGTTTTTGGCGATGGTAAAAATCCACGCCATCGGCTTGCCCTGAGGGATGTAAGTACCCACAGACTGTCGGATGCTCAGATAGGTATCCTGCATCAGGTCCTCTGCGGTTGCGGGATTTTTCACCAGAGAGAGCAGCAACGCGTAAACCGCATGCTGCGTACTCAGGTAGAGCTGGGCGAAGGCCCAGTCCTCTCCCGCGGCTACCTGCCGCATGAGTTGGTCCGTGGGGGCTTGATATGATTGATGGTTCCCGTTTCCGTTTCCAGTCACCATATTGAAACTCCCTCTGTAAGAATAATGAAATTCCGTGCCGTTTTATTGCACAGTTCAAAAAAAAACAGGAAAAAAATTTTTCATCCCGTAAAAAAGCGCCGCTCTGACACAGAACGGCGTTGAAAAGACTTTCTTTGCCGGCTGGTGAAAAGATGGAATCTGCCGCACCGGTTTGCACGCACAGAGCGGCCCGCCATACAAATGGCTCAAAGGAATGGAAGCCCGCCTGCATCGGGCGCGGAGATCGGTCAATTTACTCCGCCTGCGGAACGATCGAAAGGCCGAGCTCCGCCAGCTGCTTGGGGTCTACCACGTCCGGCGCGCTGCTCATCAGCTCGCTGGAGTTGGCCACCTTCGGGAACGCGATCACGTCGCGGATGCTGTCGCAGCCAAGCATCAGCATCACCAAACGGTCGAGCCCGAACGCCATGCCGCCGTGGGGCGGGGCGCCGTAGCGGAACGCGTCGATCAAAAAGCCGAAGCGCTGCTGGGCCTGCTCAGGCGTAAAGCCCAGCGCCTGAAACATCTGTCGCTGTACCTCGGGGGTGTTGATGCGGATGGAACCGCCGCCGATTTCGTTTCCGTTGAGCACCATGTCGTAGGCCTTGGCGCACACGCTGCCGGGGTCGGAGGTGAGCTTGTCAAGGTCCTGCTCGCGCGGCGCGGTGAAGGGGTGGTGCATCGCAACAAAGCGGTTCTCCTCCTCGTCGTACTCGAACAGCGGGAAGTCGGTAACCCACAGCAGGCACGGCTTGGAGTCGTCGATGAGGCCGAAGCGCTTTGCCAGCTCGCAGCGCAGCGCACCCAGCGAAGCGAATACCACGCTGTTTTTGGGGCTGGCCACCAGCAGAAGAACGTCGCCGGTCTCGGCGCCGAGCGCGGTTCTCACCGCCGCGGCCTCCTGCTCCGACAGAAACTTTTCATAGCTGGAGCTCTCGCCGTTCGAGGTCAGGCGCGTCCACGCCAGGCCCTGTGCGCCGTACGCCCTGAGGGTTTCGGTCAGCTTGTCGATTTCTTTGCGGCTGAGCTCGTCGGCCTTGCCCTTGAGGTTAATGCCGCGCACCGATCCGCCCGCCGACAAAGCGCCGGCGAACACGCGGAACCCGGTATCCTTCAGTGCATCGCTCAGGTTGACAAGCTCCAGGCCAAAGCGCAGATCGGGTTTGTCGGAACCAAAGCGCTCCATCGCCTCGTGCCACGTGATGCGGCGGAACGGGGTGGGGATGTCGATATTCTGCAAGCGCTTGTATACGTCGCGGATAAAGCCTTCGCCGATCGCCATCACGTCCTCCGGCTCAATAAAAGACATCTCGAGGTCGATCTGGGTGAATTCCGGCTGACGGTCCGCGCGCAGATCTTCGTCGCGAAAGCAGCGGGCAACCTGCATGTAGCGGTCGAAGCCCGAGAGCATCAACAGCTGCTTGTACTGCTGGGGCGACTGCGGCAGCGCGAAGAAATTCCCCGGGAACACGCGCGACGGCACAAGGTAATCGCGGGCGCCCTCGGGCGTGGATTTGATGAGGATCGGGGTCTCGATCTCCAGAAACCCGTTATCGTCAAAGTAATCGCGGGCAATTTTTACAATCTTGTGGCGCTGGATGATCTTGTCCTGCATGTCGGGGCGGCGAAGATCCAAGTAGCGGTATTTCAGCCGCAGCTCTTCCTTTACGTTGGAATGCTCCACAATTTCAAAGGGCGGGGTTTCGGCCTTTGCGAGAACCCTCAGCTCCTGAACCTCAATTTCCACGTCGCCGGTGGGCAGCTCAGGGTTTTTGGCGGAGCGCTCGCGCACTATACCGCGCACCGCGAGTACATATTCCGCGCGAACACCCGCGGCTTTTTCAAAAATCTGCCGGTCGGTCGCATTGTCAAATGCCAGCTGCAAAAGGCCGGTGCGGTCGCGCAGATCCACAAAGATCAGCTGCCCTAAATCGCGCTGACGCTGTACCCAGCCGCATACGACCACTTCCGCTCCAACGTGTTCCTGCCGCAGGGTGCCGCAGTAATGGGTTCTTTTTAGTCCGCTCATAAATTCTGCCATTGTATCGTTCCTCTATCCTCAGGCTGAGCCTGCCAGTTTCTTTTCCTGAAATTGCCGCAAAGGCGACAAGCATTGCCTTACTTCCCCACCTTTGGCGGGGAAGTAAGGCTTTGTTTTGTGCTTTGCTGTATTTATTATAGTAAAAAAGCGCGGCTGCGTCAAATGGAAGAGTCTGCACCGGCTGTGCCTGCCGTCACCGTCGCCGCCAGAAACTGTGACGCAAAGGTCTGCTCGTCCAGGGTGATTTCCGTCAGCTCGCCCGTTTCCATATTTTTCAGCTTGCCGCGCCCGCTCTGCAGCTCGTCGTCGCCCAGCACCAGCGTGTACTTCGCGCCGATCTTATCGGCATACTTCATCTGGGCCTTCAGGCTGCGCCCGCAGGAATCGAACTGCGCGAATACGGAGCATTCCCGCATGCGGCGGGTAAGGCCGAACGCCCGCTTCTGCGCGGCCTCGCCGATGGCTGCCACGAACAGCTCGCACTGAGACTGCACCGGCAGCTTTATTCCCTGCGCCTGCAGGATCATCAGAACGCGCTCGAGGCCGATTGCGTAGCCCAGCGCGGGCAAGGGCTTGCCGCCCATTTCGGCCACCAGACCGTCGTAGCGTCCCCCGCCGCAGAAGGTGCTCTGCGAGCCGAGGTCGTTCGACACAAATTCAAACACCGTGCGGGTGTAGTAATCCAGCCCGCGCACGATGGTGGGGTTGACCTCGTATTTCACGCCGGCGTCGTTCAGATAGCCCTTCACGCCCTCAAAGTGCTCGCGGCAGTCGTCGCACAGGTAGTCGAGCATGATGGGCGCACCCTTCGCCACCTCTGCGCAGGGCGGATTTTTGCAGTCCAGAATGCGCATGGGGTTTCGGTCAAGGCGGTCCTTGCAGGTGTCGCACAGCTGGTCGACGGACGCAGAGAAATATTCCTTGAGCGCCTGGTGGTACTTGGCGCGGCATTCGGGGCAGCCGATGGAGTTGATCTCGATGGAGTAGCCGCGCATGCCGAGGCGGTCGAAAATGGACTTGGCCAGCAGAATGGTTTCTGCGTCGGCGATCGGGTCGGCGGAGCCGAAGGCCTCCACGCCGAACTGGTGGAACTCGCGCAGGCGGCCGGCCTGCGGCTTCTCGTACCGGTAGCAGGAGGTGAAATAATACAGCTTTACCGGCAGCCCCTCGTTGTAAAGGGCGTGCTCCAGCAGGGCGCGAACCGCACCCGCGGTGCCCTCGGGGCGCAGGGTGATGGAGCGCCCGCCTTTATCGTTAAACGTGTACATCTCTTTTTGAACCACATCGGTGGTTTCGCCGACCGAACGCTGAAACAGTTCCGTATGCTCAAAAACAGGGGTGCGGATTTCGCCATAGCCATACAGTGACGCCTCTTCGCGCATCACCTGCTCCACCAGCTGCCAGCGCGCGGTTTGTTCGGGCAGAAGATCCTGTGTGCCCTTGGGGCCCTGAACCAATAATGCCATAAAAAACACTCCTTATTTTCTGTTCCCGCCTTTCGGCGGGCGAGTTAAAACAAAACCCCCCGCTCCGCTGAGAGCGAGGGATCCTACCTGAATAGAGATAAATCCCAAGATCAGTACTTCGGATTTAAGATGTTGCGCCAGTCCAGGTCACCGCGCTCCAGACCGTGGATGAGAACCTCCGCGGTGGCGATGTTGGTAGCCACAGGGATATTGTGCATATCGCACAGGCTCAGCAGATTCATATCGTTGGGCTCGTGCGGCTTCGGATTCAGGGGGTCGCGGAAAAACAGAAGAAGATCAACTTCATTATACGAAATCCGCGCCGCGATCTGCTGGTCGCCGCCCTGCGCTCCGCTTAAAAAGCGCTGAATACTCAGCCCCGTGGCCTCCGATACCAGCTTGCCGGTGGTGCCTGTCGCGCACAAGCTGTGTCGGCTCAGCACCCCGCAGTATGCGATGCAGAACTGAACCATCAGTTCCTTTTTGGCGTCGTGGGCAATCAATGCAATATTCAATGCTTAATCCTCCTTCATCTGAGATTGATTAGAATAGTTGCTGCGATGAATTTACAGCTTTTCCAGTCTCGCAAGGGGAACCGATTCCCCCTCCAGCCGGGCGGCCAGACGGTGAAACGCCTGCATCGCTGGAAAATATGGTGAAACTGGCTTGCCGCCGGTAAATGCGGCGGCGGTTTCCGGGTCCTCCGGTACAATTCCGATCAGCCGGATTCCCGCGGCGTCGATCACATTGTCCAGGTCGTGGAACAAGCCGGATTTGACAAAATTTTTGTAGTGGAACCGATTGACGACCAGCCTCTGCGACGAAATGCCGGCCTGTGTGAGCAAAAGCCGCACCTTGTCGCTGCCGCGCAGGCAGAGCGGGTCGGGCGTTGCTACCACAAGGGCTCTCTGCGCCGCGGCCGCGGCCGACTCAAAGCCCGCGCCAAGCCCGGCGGGGCAGTCGATCAGAACGTGGTCGTAGTAGCGCGAAAGAATCGGCACCAGCTGCCGCATCAAATGGGGCGAAACAACTTTTTCCTCACGGTACGGCGCGGGCATCAGGTACAGCCCCGGCACACCGCATTCATAAATGGCCCGAATCGGCTCGCAGGAGCCGGAGACCACGTCGGAAATGTCGAACATCACCTGGTCGTCCAAAGCGAGCATACGGTCCAGGCTGCGCAGCCCGGCGTCGCCGTCGATCAGCAGCACCCTGCGCCGGCGTTCTGCCAGAACTCGTCCCAATCCGGCACAGACGGTGGACTTCCCCACGCCCCCTTTGCCGGATGTAATGACTGTTACCGCTCCCATAAGTCACTTCCTCACTTCTCATACTAACACAATTGTGAATCTCCGTCAAAGATTTTTTTCAAAATTTGAACGGCAATAGTCACAATCCATAAATTAATCAAAAAAATAGAACACAATGTCAGCGCCATGGCAAACCGCTCAGCCCGCGGCGGAGGAAGCGCCGGAAGAGGTTCCCGTGCCGGGGGCGGCTGCGGAGGAGGTTCCGGAGGAAGCGGAATCCTCTTTGGCGGGGAATACCAGGTTGCCCGAAGCGTCCACGGTTTTGCCGAAGAAATACGCGTCGAACAGATCGCGCGCCACAGCAGTGGAGTATTTGCCGTAGGCGCCGTATTCCAGCACGACCGCCACGGCGATTTCGGGCTTGTCGTACGGGGCAAAGCCCACGAACACCACGTTGTCGGAATGCGGCGGCACCTGCGCGGTACCGGTTTTGCCGGCCACGGCAATGCCGTAGTTCGCGAACGAGGCGGCGGTGCCCCCAACGCTCGTAACGGCGCGCATGCCCCTTTTCACTGTTTCCAGATTTTCTTTGGAAACGCCCGTTTGGTCTACGACCGTGGGGGAATTCGGGTCGTTCTGCATTACGACCTTGTCGCGGTTGTAGTCGGTGATCTTACTGATGAGATGCGTTTTCAGCCGGGTGCCGTCGTTGACGAGCGTTGCGACATAGGTGGCCAGCTGCAGAGGCGTAAAGGAGTTGTCGGCCTGGCCGATCGAGGCCTGTACCACGTCGCCGCCGTTCCACACGCCGCCGGCCGCAACGCGCACCTGCGGGCTGGAGAGAACGCCCGCGCCCTCGTTGATCTCGATGCCGGTTTTCTGCCCCAGACCGAAGCGTTTGGCGTACAGGTCGAGCGTGTCTATGCCGAGGCGGCGGCCGGTGTCGTAAAAGAAGATGTTGCAGGATTTCTGCAGCGCGGTGACGACGTTGACGGTGCCGTGGTAGCCCATGCAGGTGGGCTGGTAGTCCTTCCAGAAGGTATACACGCGGTGGCAGGTGACGGTGGAGGAGGAATTGATGACTCCCTCCTGCAAAGCCGCCGAGGCGACCACCGGCTTAAACGACGAGCCGGGCATGAAGGAACCGACCAGCGCGCGGTCGTACATCGGCTTTGTCTTGTCCTGAAACAGGCTCGACACATACGAGGGATTGCTGTTGTACTGGTTTAAATCGTAGCTGGGGAACGTTGCCGCCGCCAGCACGGAGAAATCCTTGACGTTGAGCACCACGGCGCCGCCCGCGACGCAGTCCGCCCCGCCCTTGCTGCCGCCATTCTTCCCCTCGGTCTGGGCGTTCTTCACGTTGTTCGCAAGTGAAACCTGCGCCACCTTCTGAAGGTTTTTGTCGATGGTGAGGTAAATCGAGTCGCCCGCTACGGGCGCCTGCGTTACCGTGCTGGAGGCAACGGCTCCGGTGCGCGTGGTTTCGATCACCTTCAGGCCGTTGGTGCCGCGCAGGTATTTTTCAAAATACGATTCCACACCGCTTTTGCCGATGGAATCATTATAGGCATAGCCGCCCAGATTATCCAGGCTGTAGGTGTTTCCCTGCTTCTTTTCTTCGGCGTATTCCTCCTGGGAGATCGCGCCCAGCGTTCCCAGCACATGCGGGGCGACGCTGCCGTCGGGGTAATCGCGCACGGTGCTCACCTCAACGGTGGCGCCGGGAAGATTCTGCGCGTTTTCGCTGACGATCCCAACGGTGTCGGAGGAAATACCTGTCGCAAAGGTATACGGGGTGGAAACGGAGAAGCCAGAAATATCCATATTGTAGCGCACAGAGAGAATGGCGCGCGTCTGCTTCGGGGAGTAGCCGTCGCAATCGTAGTCCTTTTTCATCTGCAGTACGCACTGCTCGGCGGTGGCGTAAGTATTCAGGCGCAGATGCTTGATCAGCGCCGCCACGTCGGAATCGCGGCCGGGAATGAACTCATACGCCCCCGCGGCCGTTACCTGAATCGGCAGCTCGTCCACCCAGGTCTCGCCGCGTTTTTCGAGCAGCGAGGCGAGCTGAAGAATGGTTTTGTTCTGCGTGTCCTTTGTCATGGCAGACTTATCGAACACGATGGTGTATACGGTTTTGTTTACCGCCAGCGCGTTGCCGCTCCTGTCCAGAATTTCGCCGCGGGCAGCCGTCATTTTCACCGACGAGGTGTTGGTGCGGGTGGAAACGTTCAGCCAGTAAGCGCCGTTGATGATCTGCCAGTCGATCAGGCGGAGGCCGTACACGGCGAACGCCGCCATGATGACTACGATACAGAAAATATAACGGGACAAGCCCTTCATGCGATTCATGGAAAACCTCCTGTCAACCGGCGCTTTCCCGGATATTCAGTGCGAAAGCCCGGTTAAAGGCATAAATCAAAGGCACCGAAAGCAGCGTGTAAACAAAGCGTGGCAAAAAATGGCTGACCAGCGCGAAGCCGGGATATTCGTACCCTGAAAACACGTAGTAGAACAGCCACTGCAGCAGCAGAATCAGGGCCACCGCCACAGTGGAGAGCAGCAGTGCCGACAGCAGGCTGGCCCGCAGCAGGTGGATGGCCATCAGCGCGGCGCAATAGCACAGAATACAGAGCAGCAGTGTGTGGAATCCGATCGACGCGCCGCCGCTCATACCGAAATCGAGCAGAATGCCGCAGAAAAGACCAAAACCTATGGCTGCGGTTTCGCTCTCGAACACAGCGATGGAAACGGCCACAGGCAGCAGCAGAACGGGGCGCGCACCGAAAACCGGTGGAATCAGGCCCGGCGTTTCATTCAGCAGGTAGATCACAATGATTTCTATAGTATAGGCAAAGTAGCGCAGCAGCTTTTTCCTGTCCGTCATTTGGCAGCCTCCGAACCGGGTGTTGTTCCGCTGGAGGCGGTGCCGCCGCCCGAAGACGGTTTGCCGCCGGACGGAGTGCCCGAGGGCTCGGGCAGTGAGCTGAGCGCTTCCCCTTTGCCGAGGAAGCCGGTGATGATGAATACGTCGCGCACGGTTTTCGGGTCAACAAACGGTTTGATGACCGCCATGTAAGAAACGCTGTATTCCTCCGGCCCGACCGAAATCACCTTGCCCACCGGCAGATTTTTCGGGTAGATGCCGCCAAGGCCGCTGGTGACGATGATGTCGTCCTTCTGTACCTTGGTTTCGGAGGAAAGGTAGCCGAGCTTCGCGTAGCCCTGCTCGTACAGCTTAATGTTGCTGCTGACCACGCCGCTTTCGCGGTTCGCGCGGTCGAGCGCGGCCATGTTCGTATCTGGGGAGAAAAGAGTGGTCACCTGGCAGAACGTTGAGCTGACGCTGGACACCCAGCCAACCACGCCGCTTTCGGTAATTACCGGGCTGCCCGCGGTCACACCCGCCAAAGAGCCCTTATCCACGGTAAAGCTGCCGAACACGTCGTTCGGGTCGCGCCCCACCACAGAGCCGGAAACAAAGGTGAAATCCTTGTTTTCGTTTTTCAGCTCCAAAAAAGTGCGGTACTGCGCGTTCTCCTGCTTCACCTGGTAGTAGTCGATCAGCTTGGCGCGCAGGGCGTCCACTTCTTTTTTCAGCTCCCGGTTCTCACTTTCCAGGTCGGCGGCGGGGCGGCCCACGCTGGCCGCCGCATTGTTGGAAATAACGGTGGAAACCTTCTGCATGGGGGTGAATACGCGCCCCAGAAGAGAAGAAAACACAGAGCCGCCCTCGGCCCCGGCCGAATAGACCATAATGCCCAGAACAACAAATACAATGCCAAGCAGAGCCTTAAAGCCCCGGCTGTGAAAGACATCTCTCAAAACGTCACCTCCATCGGCAAGACGGCGGGGATGCCGCATGGCTCAATCCCCCGTTTTCAGCGGAAAAAAGCGGAGAGCCACCAATGAACCCTCCGCGAAAGTTATATTGCAGGCAAGGCTTATCTCTTCCGCGCCTTGTAGTATTCCGACGGCATGGCTACCTCCAGCCGCTTTCCGGTTCCGTCCACCACGCAGTCGAGTGGGCTGTCCGCCACATGTACCGGCATGTTCGTCTCCTGCGAGATCAGCATGTCCAGGCCGCGCAGCAGAGCGCCGCCGCCGGTGAGCATGATGCCGTGGTCAATGATGTCTGCGGAAAGCTCGGGCGGGGTTTTCTCCAACGTGCTCTTTACCGCGTCCACAATCAGCGCGAGCGGGTCGCTCAAGGCCTCGCGCACCTCGTCGGCATGAATTGTCACGTTCTTCGGCAGACCGTCGAGCAGGTTGCGGCCCTTGATGACGACGGAAGCATCCTTGGTTTCTTCGGTGGGGAACGCCGAGCCGATGGAAATCTTGATTTCCTCAGCGGTGCGCTCGCCGATGAGAAGATTGTATTTTTTCTTGACGTAGGAGATAATCGCCTCGTCGAATTTATCGCCCGCCACGCGCACGGAACAGGAGGTGACGATGTCGCCGAGCGAGATCACGGCTACCTCGGTCGTGCCGCCGCCCAGGTCAACCACCATGCTGCCGGTGGGCTCCGCCACGGGCAGGCCCGCGCCGATCGCCGCGGCCATGGGCTCTTCAATCAGCTCCACCTGGCTCGCGCCGGCCTGGCGCGCTGCGTCCTCCACGGCGCGGCGCTCCACCTCGGTAACACCGGAGGGGATGCACACCACAATGTGGGGCTTGCTGAACATGTTTGATTTGGTTGCCCTTTTGATAAAATGCTTGAGCATGGTCGCGGTGATGTCGAAGTCCGCAATCACACCGTCTTTCAGCGGACGAACCGCCACAATGGAACCCGGGGTGCGGCCAATCATTTCCTTGGCCTGCGTGCCTACCGCCAAAACCGTGTCGGAGCGGATGTCCACCGCCACGACCGACGGCTCGCGCATCACGATTCCCTTTCCTTTCATGAACACCAAAGTATTGGCTGTCCCTAAATCGATTCCAATATCCTTTGCAAACATGGATGTTCCCCTTTCATTCCCGCCCGTTTTATGTGAATCAAAAAATAGATTGATAGAGTTGCCCGGTCAATTACCGAAAAAGGGCGCAAAACCCCATTCGTCCGAATATCCCTATTATAACCGCTGAACCGTCATTTCTCAACAGGAATCCGAAATAATCACAAAAAATTCATTATTTTGAAAGAAATGATTTGCAGAAAAGTTTACGGCGTTTGCTTCTCCCGTTTGGGCGGGTGCACATGAGGCAGCATTTCTTTGCAGCACGCCCCGAATTTTTGAAATTTGGCGCGCTTCGTTCTGGGGGATCCCGTGGTTTGCGTTGCTCGCCTCGTCCGGGCCGCTCAAAAACACGTCGTCTTCCCAATGGCAGACGGATTTCCGCAGCCGCACGCCGGGAAACTGCCGGTCAGTGCAAATTCTGCCTGAGCCATGCGGAAAAGGCGGCGAGCTGCTCCGGCGTGTGGAAAAAGTGTTCTCCCCCGTTTACCACCTCCAGTTTGCAGGAAAAGCGCCGGGTGAAGGCGTCGATGGTGTCCCGCTCGCACAGGGTGTCGTTTTCGCCGTATAGGATTGCGGTTTCGCTGTCCCACCGCTCGATGGGGTGATCTTTGACATAGCAGTAGTAATCCCAGTACAAAGTCTGGCCGATCGGCGTCGGGATTTCGCCGAGCTCCCGCAGCCGTTCTTCGGTAACCTCAAACCAGGTCATCATGTTTTCAATGATGCGCCGCATATCCACCACGGGGGAAAGAAACAACGCCTGTTGGAGCGGTTCCTCCCGGTATTCGAGCAGGCTGAAATAGGCCCCCATACTGCAGGCGAACAGGCTGACCTGCTGCCAGCGGCTTTTTGCGTAATCCATCACCTTACGAAGATCGCGCACGCAAAACTGTACCTTGCAGGGCGGCTGTGTGCCGGCGCGTTCCCCGTGCTCCGGCAGGTCAAAGCTGATTACCTGCGTGCCGCGGAGTGCGGCCTCCTCGGCCAGCAGCCGGATAACGGTGTCCTCCTTGTTTGAGAGATTGCCGTGCACGGCAAGAAAAACCCGGTCGGAGGGTTCGCCCCAAACAACGGCGGGAATTTGGTCTATGAGAAGCTTTTGTGTTTTCATTTTATCGTCTCCTGAATCAGTCGGCCGTTCGGCAGGCGGTTGAAGCATGCTCAAACGGTTTGAATTTGAAATAAGCGATCTAGCTCGATTTTATGGCATTTCAATTTTTATATTCGATAATATCATCCACTTTGCATTCAAGTACAAAACAAATCCTGGCCAGGATATCCGTATCAATCTTTTCCACTTGATTCTTGTACCATTTATCCACCACTTCAAATCGGGAATCGATTTTACGGGCAAGATGATTTCTGGTCATCCCCCGAGAATCTAGCAACTCCTTTAACTTGAAGTTTATTTGTCCATAGTTCTTTCGCTGTAATACAGAATTTGTTTTGCTCATGTTAATATCACCTCTAATAGATACTACATGCAAAGTTACTTATTGACGAATCGCTTATTAATAGTTACTATATAAGAAGTAAAGTAATATAGGAGGGTTAAAATGGAGCAAAAAGGAATCGCAAGAAAACTGGATCAGCACGGTCGGATTGTAATACCGATTGAAGCAAGGCAGTTATTGGGCTGGACAGCGCACACGCCCATTGAAATCGGCCGGTTGGGACGCTATATTCTTCTGTATACACAGGGAGAAAGCGACGCAAAACCAATTCCGGTACGGGAAAATCCTGTTTTGAGGGAAACAGAAGAGATGCTGGGGAATTTGCCGGATCAGGATCTGCTGCTGGTGTGGGAAATTCTGCACCGCCTTACCAAACAGCAAAAGGGAGCGGAATAAAACAGCTTCGGCGTCTGACGGGGCCCCCTGAATAAGAGCAGGGCCGCCCGTCGCCCGCCAAAAATTGCGGGTACTGCGGCGGGCCTCGCTCGAAAAAAACACACAAAAACTGCGGCCAACCCATTCGGATTGGACTGCGGTTTTTGTGTGTCCTGCCCAATTTTGATGCGGCATTTTTCATACAGCAAAAGTCCCATTCGCGGGCTGTACGCCGGGGGATTCCCAGCCGGCAGTGCGTCAGTCACTCAATCGGGCAGCTTGCCTCCAGGCCCAGAAGGGCGCCGAATCTTTGACAAGCCGTGATAAAACAGATCAGCGCAAAAAGCTCCGCGATTTCCGCATCTGAAAATACCTCTTTCAGTGCGCTGATGTCATCGCCGCCGATATGCGTTTCGTTGCTGGACAAGTCTGCGGCGCGAACCGCCAATTGTACCCGCGGATCCGTTATGTTTTTGGAAGGGCTTCCCTTCGCCATGCAATATTCACAGCCGTTATGAAACGCCAGAGTGCGGCGAACCTGTTCTTTCAGCTCTGCGGAAAAGGTATCGCTGGAAAAAATGCAGTCCTCCAGAGAAACCCATTTCTCCAGTATTTCTTGATGATGCCCCAACAGCTGTTGAAAGGGGGTAAGCCCGTTCTGCGAGAAAGAGATGCCTGCCATGATGTTTCCTCCTTACATGATGTGTTCCGTTGACAAATCAATTATAGCAGGAGTATATTTAGAATCGTATTCCGTATGATAGAATATTGTTGTGTTTATATTGCTGTTGGAACTTATATTTTGAAAGGGCATTTCAAATGAAAACAGACGAAACAGATGTGCGGATTTTGCGGGAGCTGCAAGCGGACAGCCGGATTTCCATAAGAGAGTTATCGAAGCGGGTGAATCTTTCCCCTCCCTCTGTGACCGAAAGGGTACGGAGACTGGAGGATCATCACATCATCGAGGGGTATACAATCCGTTTGAACAAAAAGGCGCTTGGCCTCGGCATCGACTGTATCGTTCAGGTTACCATGAAGGATGGGCAGTACGAAAAATTCAAACAGTTCATTCAGGAGGATAAACACACCGAGTGGTGTTACCGGATTGCGGGCGCAGCGTGCTTTATCGTCAAATTGTCGGTTCCCTCTTTAGAGGAGATCGAACAGTTCATCAATGCCGTATCCTCCTATGCACTGACGAACACGTCCATCGTTTTCTCCAAAGTGGAAGTGAACGACCGCATCGATAAATTTTTATGAATCCCGCCGCGGGAGAAAACCGACCGGCGGCTCCCCCGGGCCGCCCACAGGACTTTGTGCCGCTGCAAAAAAAAGAGAAGAGGACGAATGGCAAGCGCCCAATCATGCGGAGAACAGGAGGAAAGAAGAATGACTTTGCTATCCAGAGCAGAGATTATTTATTTAGTAAGAGAGATAACGGATTGTTCGGACAAATCCGAAGCGGAGATCGACAGATTGATTGATCGCCTGGAAAAAGGAGTGCTTGACCCTCAAATTACAGACTATTTGTTTTGGAATGAAATGACGCCGGAAGAAATCGCGGATACAGCGTTGGCTTATACTCCGATGTGTCTATAATTTTCATATGAGCTATAGAATAGAGAGTGCTTGAAGTCATGCCGGAAAAAGATCTTCACATTCAGGCGATATGCGGGCGACCGAAAAAAAGCAGGTAAATCGAAAAGACGGACGATTCGCGGGGAGCGGATCGTCCGTCTTTTGCTGTTTTTCTGCCGACCGGAATGCTTTTGCCCACCGCTTCTTCGGAGCCGGTTCCTTTTGCTTCCCAAAAAGAAAAGTGACAGGGGCTATTCCGGGGGAATCCGACGCCTTAATCCTGTTCTGAATCCGGGGAATACACCTCACCATTCTCCCAGCTTTTGGTCAGCTTGGCAACCACCCCTCCAAGAAGAATCAGGGCCAGAATATTCGGGATGACCATCAATCCGTTAAACAAATCCGCAAGGCTCCATACCAGATCAACCTTCAGCGCACAGCCGATGCCCACAAAGACGGAGACCAGAACGGCATAGAGCGGTACCGCTTTTTTCCCGAAAAGATATTTTACGTTGGCAAGGCCGAAAAAGTACCAGCCCATAATGGTTGCAAAAGCGAAGAAAAAGACGCAGACCGCAATGATCACATATCCGAAATGGCCGAATACCTGAGAATAGGCCGCCTGCGTCAGCTCAATGCCGGTGACGAATTCCCCTTTTGCGTTGGTAGAGCCCAACACCCCCGAAGTTAAAATGGCCAGAACGGTCAGCGGGAGCAGAACGATGGTATCAATGAATACGCCCATCATGGCCACAAGGCCCTGCTCGCAGGGATTCTTAACGCGGGCCAGAGCATGCGCGTGGGGGGTCGAGCCCATGCCGGCCTCATGCGTGAACAGGCCGCGCGCGATGCCGAACCGAACGGCCTGCTGCACGCTGACGCCCAAAACGCCGCCCAAAACCGCCTGGGGATAGAACGCGCCGACAAAAATATCGTAAAACGCGGGGAGGATGTTGCGGAAGTTGATAAAGATCACGACCAGCGAGGCCGCGGTGAAGAAAACCGCCATAAAGGGAACCACCTTTTCCGCAACGGCCACAATACGCTTGACGCCGCCCAGAAAGACCAGCAGAGAGATCAGCGCGAGCCCGCCGCCCACAAATTCGGAAGGGACGCCGAAGGCCGCCTCCATGGCCCCGCCAACGGAGTTGGCCTGCACCATATTGCCCATAAAGCCGAGCGCGAAGATGATCAAAACGGCAAACACGGCGGCAACCGCCCGGCCCGCCGGCCCTTTAATGGCCGCACGGATGTAGTAGGCCGGCCCGCCGACCAGCGTGCCGTTTACATTGGTTTTGTAGCGCTGGGCAAGAGTGGCCTCCGCATAAATGGTGGCCATGCCCAGAATGGCGCTTACCCACATCCAGAACACCGCGCCGGGGCCGCCGGAGACCATGGCGGTAGCCACACCCGCCAGATTTCCCGTGCCGATCTGTGCCGATACCGAGGTGATCAAAGACTGAAAGGAGGTCATGCCCTCCTTTTCACTCGCTTTCTTTCCGCTGAACGTGATCGAGCCAAAGGTAGAGCGAAAGCTCTGCTTGAATTTTCGGAATTGAACGCCTCTGGTCAGAATTGTAAAATAGATGCCGGCGCCGCAGAGCAGAAGAATTAAAAATACATTCCACAATACCCCGTTAATACTGTTGACCAAATGAGAAAACCACTCCACAATAACACTCCTCCATAAGTTGAAACAAAAGCCGTCGGAAGAAGCGCGGCGCCTGCCGCAGTGTGCTTTGCGAATAAACAAAAGAGTCAAACCATGCAGCGATGGTTTGACTCTGGATATGCAGCACAAAAAAGGCCCAATTGTTGTGGGCACAGAGCTCTGTCCTTTTGCCTGAGAGATTAGCACGAGCGAATCGAGCCTTACACCTTCGGCACCCAAAAAGGGATTCTCCAGAGTTACATCCATTCATAGTCCTCACCTGAATAACTCAGGCGCCTGAGAGTGTTACTCCTTCGGCAGGCCGCAGCCGTTTTCCTACGAACTTCTCTTGTTTCGGTAATAATATTCATTTTACTTTATCGTATCATATGGATTCCGTTAAGTCAAATAAAGCTTTCGACTGGTCGCACGCGTTTTTTTGTGTGCTTTGCCGCGGGAATGGCCCTGATTGCGACGGATGTTCTGCAAAGAAAGTGTGGCGGCTTTCCCTCGCCTGTGTCCGGGCCTGTCTGCCGTTATTTGTCAGCCGCGCCGCAGAGAGACCGCCCGGTGCTCCAAAGGGCCTTTGAACTCTCCTGTTGTTTTCCTCAGGGGCGAAGGCTCGCCTTACGTTCGGTCGCCCCACCGCGTGGAAAGCCCAAAGTAAGCAAAGCGATTTCTGGTTTCGTATTGGGTCGGAGAAACGGTATCGTACAAAGTTCGCGATCGGGGTGAACGGCAGAGAAACGCAGGGAGAGCAAAGGGGCGGTCGGCGGGGTTCACATCAGGCGTTTTTCCCCATCCAGGTACGGAAGGCAGGGATCTTTTGCAGCACCGGGAACAGCACCAACGCGATCAGAACGCCGGATGCGCCCTGCACCACATTGAACGGTACCCCGGCCGTCGCTGCGATTGCCGACGCCGCCCAATTGCTGCCGGAAGCCATTCCCAGGCCGATTTCATAAAGATAATAGCCGCCGACCATGAGCGCTTCCCCCACCAGACCGCAGATCGCAATGCGCGCGCGGCTTTTCCCGGGCAGCACGCGGTATAAGACGCCCGCCGCCACTGCCGACGCGGCCTTAATCACCAGCGTGCCCGCCGCATAGGACGCGTAGCCGGAAAAAACATCCGCAAGCATCGAGCCGATTCCGGCGGCCAGCCCGCCGATTTGGGGGCCGAGCAATATGCCGCACAGCAGCACCATGCCGTCTCCGGGGTGAATGTACCCGTTTGTCGGGGTCGGAATTTTGATCGCCATGGTCGTAACGCAGGTCAGAGCGGCAAACAGGGCCGCGATGACAAGGCTTTTTGTGTTTTTCATTGGGCATCCCTCCTAGAATAGTTACCAGTATACCCCTGGTTTGACTATATGGAAATACCCAGTTTCGAGTTTTTTTATGGTATCAGATTCGTCGGCGCATGAGCTCCTCAATTTCGTGCAGGGTCGTCTGTTTCTTTATCTTCCAGTGCACGATGCGGTTTTATAAAGGGGTTCTCCCCCCAACGGGCGGCGCGGATTTATGCAATAATAAAAAAACAGAGCAAACGCAATGTCTGCTCTGTTTGGCGCGCCCGAAGGGATTCGTGCATTCATGCCGTTTCGCGCCTACGGCGGCAAGCCCTTTGAGCAGGAAAGAAAATAAAATCCGGTTGCCCCTCATTGGGGTGACGAGGGGTTCTCCCCCCAACGGGCGGCGCGGATTTATGCAAAATAAAAAACAGAGCAAACGCAATGTCTGCTCTGTTTGGCGCGCCCGAAGGGATTCGAACCCCTGACCTTCTGATTCGTAGTCAGACACTCTATCCAGCTGAGCTACGAGCGCAAATCGCTGATGCATGTCCTAAGACCGAACAGCTTTATTATTATATGCAAAGCAGGCTGAAAAGTCAAGTGGTTCTGTAAAATAATTTTCCGCAGAAAAGGAACGGCCTGCTGCCGGTCACAGCAGCAGGGCCGAAAATCCGATGGGCGGAAGCGTTAGAATACTGCCGGATAGCGGCTCCCCAAGTAGGCAATTCGCTTTCTCCCAGCCTATGGGCAGGGCGATCTGCTCGGCGGCGCTGCCGGAATTGAGCGCGATCAGCAGGCGCTGCCTTTTTCCTTCACGGATGTAACACAGACATCGGCGGAATGCGGCCACCGGCACCAGCGGCGAATCCTCCAGCGCGGCGCGGGCGGTCTGCCGCAGCCTTGCCAGCGAGCGGTACCATTCCGTGAGAGCGGCGTCTTCCTTCCCCCACGGGAAGCACCTGCGGTTGAAGGGGTCGCGGTAGCCCTCCATTCCAGCTTCATCGCCATAATAAATGCACGGGACGCCCGGCAGGGTATACTGCATCAAAGAAGCGCCGCGCAGCCGCCGCAGGGCAATTCCACGCTGCGTGGGGCTCAGGCGCTGGCGGCTCTGCCACTCACGGTCTCTCCCGTTCAGGGCTTCGCCGCCCAGAACGGTGAGCGCGCGCTCGGTGTCGTGCGTGCCGAGGTGATTCATCAGGCAGCGCAGTACCTGCGGCGGGTAGTTTTCCTGCACGGTGAGCAGAATTTCCATCGCGTCCTTGGCGCGCATTCCGGTGAAGAAGCCCAGCACCGCGCTGCGGAACGGGTAATTCATCACGCTGTGGAGCTGCCGGCCCTGAAAATATCGGCGGCGCTGCCCGTAGGCGATTTTGTTCGAGGCGTCTTCCCACACCTCGCCCAGAATCAAAGCGTCGGATTTTTCCTCTTTGGCCGCCTCGGCAATCCGCTCGAGCAGCGGATCGGTAAGCTCATCCGCCACATCCAGCCGCCAGCCGGCCGCACCCAGGCGCAGCCACTTGCGCACAATGCCGTTCTTGCCGCACAGGTACTGCTGGTAGCTTTCGGAGCACTCGTTGATGCACGGCAGGGTGAGAAAGCCCCACCAGCAGTCGTATTTTTCGGGCCACGGCGAAAAGCTGTACCAGTCGTAATACGGTGACTCCTTCGACTGATATGCGCCGGGGCCGGGGTAGCGCCCCTCGCGGTTGAAATAGACGCTGTCGCTGCCGGTGTGATTGAACACTCCGTCCAGAAGAATGCGGATGCCGAAGCGTTCTGCCTCCCGGCACAGATGTGCAAAATCCCGCTCTGTGCCGAGCAGAGGGTCGATCCGGCTGTAATCCGCCGTGTCGTACCGGTGGTTGGAATGAGACTCAAAAATCGGATTCAGATACAGGCATGTGACCCCCAGCGATTGCAGGTACGGCAGCTTTTGCACAATGCCCTGCAAATCGCCGCCGAAAAAATCGCGGTTTGTGATTTCGCCGGTTTCGTCAGGCTGCCACTGCGGCTCCTCTCCCCACTCGTCGTGCATTTTCCTCCCGTAAGGGATCTCTTTCTTTGCCTGACCGGAGCGGTAAAAGCGATCGGGAAAAACCTGGTACAGAATCCCGCCCGGGAGCCAGCGGGGCGTTTCAAACCCCGGCTCATATACGGTGAGCTGCCATTTGTCCCCGCCGGAAAGCTCCCCCCGGCCGCCGAACGCGCGGCTCAGGCCGAGCATGCCCCGGTTCGTCTGCAAGGAAAAAGAGTAAAAATACAATCCGCTGCGCGGCGGAGTAAAATCGCATTCCCACCACTCCCGGTCGTTCCCGTTCATCCCGCACCAGAACATTCCCCAGTGGAACTGCTCTCCGCCGTCCTCCTGCAGATTCAGCGTGGCGGCGGTGCAGCCAAGGCCGCGGGGAAGTGTGATCTTAAAATGGATATTCTGCCCGGCGGGAGTGGCCCCCACCGGATTTTTATACACAGGATTCCTGGAATCAAACATATTGGAAGAAGCTCCTTTTTGCCGTTTTTCGGCGGAGCGTCACCGCTCCGCCTTTTCCGCGCGTCCTTTTCCCACCTGGGGAACCGGTTCCGCGTTCCAGATTTCTGCGGCGTACTCGCGAATGGAGCGGTCGGCGGAAAAGCGCCCCGCGTGGGCGGTGTTTGTCAGCGCAATGCGGTACCACTGCCCGGGGTTTTGATACAGCTGCTGCGAGAGGCGGCGCGCGCGGGTGTAGTCGTCAAAGTCCGCCAGTACCATGTAGGGATCGGCGTTTTTCAGCGAATCCGCAATCTGGCGGAAGCTGACGCCGTGAAAGCCGCGGCTCATCTCGTCGAGCGCCTGGCGTAGAACGGGGTGGTTCTGGTAAATCCCCGCGGGATAATACCCGTTCTTTTTGCGCTCCTGCGCCTGCGCGGTGGTCATGCCGAACAGCAGGATATTCTCGTCGCCTACGGCGTCGTGAATCTCCACGTTTGCGCCGTCGAGCGTGCCGAGCGTCACCGCGCCGTTGATCATGAATTTCATGTTGCTGGTGCCGGAGGCCTCGGTGCCCGCGAGAGAAATCTGCTCGCTGATGTCCGCCGAGGGGATGAGCAGCTCGGCGAGCGTTACGCGGTAGTCCTCCAGATAGACGACCTTCATCTTCTGGTTGACGCGCGGGTCGTTGTTGATGGTGTCGCCCAGATTGACGATGAACTGGATGATCTGCTTTGCCATATAGTAGCCCGGCGCGGCCTTCGCGCCGAAGAAATACGTTCTGGGGGTAAAGTCCGCGTTCGGATTGTCGCGCAGCCACTGGTAGGTGGCGAGGATTTCGAGCGCGTTCAGGTGCTGGCGCTTGTATTCATGCAGGCGCTTGACCTGCACGTCGAAAATGGAGTCGGGGTCGATCGCGATTCCGTTGGTTTTCAGCACATAGGCCGCGATGCGCTCCTTGTTGCCGCGGCGGATGTTCGCCATGCGCTCGAGCACGGACTTGTCGTTCTGGAATTTGAGCAGGCGGTCGAGCCGGGCGGCGTTGTGGATATATTCCTCGCCGATCAGCTCGGTGATCAGCGCGGCATACGCGGGGTTCGACTGATTCAGCCAGCGGCGGTAGGCGATTCCGTTTGTCACGTTGCGGAATTTTTCGGGCATTTCGGTGTAAAAATCATGGAATACGGTCTGCTTTAAAATGTCGCTGTGCAGCTGCGACACGCCGTTGATGGAGTGAGTGCTCACAACCGCGAGATTCGCCATTTTCACATAGCCGTCGTTGAGGGGAGCCATGCGCCCTACCTTGTAGCCGTCCACGCCTTTCGCGTGCATTTCAGCGCAGAAGCGGCGGTTGATCTCCTCCACAATCTGGTAAATGCGCGGCAGACGGCGGCGGAACAGATCCACGCCCCAGCTTTCGAGCGCTTCGGTCATCACGGTGTGGTTCGTATACGCCATAGTGCGGTGAACGATGCTCCAGGCCTGATCCCACCCGTAGCCGCATTCGTCGAGCATCACGCGCATCATTTCGGGGATCGCCAGCACCGGGTGTGTGTCGTTGAGGTGGATCGCGATCTTTTCCGGCAGGTTGTCGAGCGTGCGGTTGATGGAAAGGTGGCGGCGGATGATATCCTGAATCGTGGCGGAAACGAGGAAATACTGCTGCGTCAGGCGCAGACTCTTCCCCTCGGGGTGGTTATCCTCGGGGTACAGCACCTTGGTGATGACCTCGGCCATCGCGTTCTGCTCCATGGCGCGCAGGTAATCGCCGCCGTTGAAGAGTTTCATGTCAAAATCCGCCTCGGCGGAGGTGGCGGCCCACACGCGCAGGCGGCTTACGCCCCGGCCGTCCATACCGGCCACGTACAGGTCATACGGAACCGCCAGCACCTTTGAATAGTCCTTATGGCGCACAACGTGGTACTGGTTGTTCCACGATTCCTCAATCGTTCCGTCAAAATGCACCTCAACCGCGCGATCCGGCACCGGCTGGAACCACACGCTCCCGCCCGGCAGCCAAAAGTCCGGCAGCTCGGTCTGCCAGCCCTCCACCAGCTTCTGGCGGAAGATGCCGTACTCGTACCGCAGCGAATAGCCCATCGCCGGGTAGCCGAGCGTGGCCAGCGCGTCGAGAAAACAGGCCGCAAGGCGCCCCAGGCCGCCGTTGCCAAGGCCCGCGTCCGGCTCCTGCTCGTAGAGATTGTCAAGGTTCACATTCATGTCGCCGAGCGCGCCGCGGAACGAATCCTCCAGCCCGAGGTTGAACAGATTGTTCTTGAGCGAGCGCCCCAAAAGGAACTCCATACATAAATAGTAGATGGTTTTGGTGCCCGTTTTGGCCGCGGTATCGCGGAACTCCTTGCGGCCCTTTACCAGCATGTCGCGCACGACCAGGGCCACGGCCTTGTAGTACTGTTCGTCGGTGGCGTCCTGCCATTCCACGCTCATTTCATGGCTCAGCGTTTCTTTGACGCGCGCCTGAATCTCTTTTTTTGAAAGCGTATACTTCATATGCTCCTGTCCTCCGATTCTATCATAAAGCAGCACTTTTCCCTATTATATGCCGGGTTAGATTTATGTTTATTGTATACCAAAAATCACCGAAATACAATTCCAATAAACTGACAGAATAAAAGAGAAAAAAACGTAAATTTTGCCCGTATTCCCAGTTAAAAGGATTTTTCGGATTCAGGCAGGATTCTCTTTTATTGGTGGAGAGAAAGCGGCCCGAATTTAGTTAAATTCACCAAAATGGATTTCCTGTAAGAGCTTCTCTTCTCCGCCCGCCGGCGAAAGAAAATCCGGCAAAACGCGACAGGCCCTTTCCTAATTGCGCAAAATGGCTTATAATAAAAGAGATTGTAGGAATGCCGGCCTGCTGCCAAGGCTGTGAAAGGATGGTCACCATGAATAAGATTAAGGTGCGTCTGAATATTTGCGGAACCGAGTGTACCCTTACATCGGAGGATAACGAAACCTATGTGCTTGCACTTGGGGATGAAGTGGAAAAGAGCATTCAGAGCATTATGTCCAAAAACGACCGGGTTTCTTTGACCCTGGCCGCCATTATAACCGCTTTGTCGTTTTGCGACGACGCGAAGAAGGCTGCCGCCGCGGCGGATAATCTGCGCTCGCAGATTAAGGATTACCTGGAGGATTCCTCCCGCAGCCGTCTGGAGGCCGACGAAGCCCGCCGTGAAATCGAGCGCATGAAGCAGGAGATTCAGACCCTGCGCGCCCGCTTTTCGGCGGGAGAAGCCGCTCGGAGCCCTGCCCGGGAGCCCGCGCGCCCCGCACCTGCCGCAACGGAGCAGGAAAAGCCCGTGCCTTCGCCGGAGCCGAAACCGGCAAAGGAGCCGGAGCAGACCGAGCGGCCTTACGAGGAGGAACCGCCGGAGGAAATCCGGCCCGCCGCGCCCGCCGTGCCGAACGTGCATACCGGCCATTACTCGCGCCCGGCGTCTGCCCAGGTGCCGGAGGAGTTGGACCGCAGCAGTTTCATGAGCTTTTTTGAAAAGAAAGAAACGGACTGAACACCGAACATACCTGCGCGGAGGAAGAAAGGGACACTGTGATGAGCAACCGGGATTACGCCATCGTCATGGTACTTGCTGTCGTGATGTTTCTGGTGGGCTATACTGTTTTGGAGGCGCTCACAAAAGAGTCCTCCTCCTCTTCCGCTTATGGGACAATCATGGTGATTGTGTTTGCCCTGTACGTGACGTATCTGGGACGAAACAGAAAAGGGCCGAAACAGTAGCGCTGCCGAAAACGCTCCTGTGAGTTTCGGCGGCCCGCACTGTACGCACTGTATATTTTATGCTGAATAAAGGTTGGGATACAAACCATGGAAATTTTATCTCCCGCCGGGTCGCCGGATTCTCTGGTCGCCGCGGTGCGCTCCGGCGCCGATGCGGTGTATCTGGGCGGCAGCGCGTTTTCCGCGCGGGCGGCGGCGAAAAATTTTGACGATGACGCCCTGCGGCAGGCAGTGGAATACTGCCATGCCCGGGGCGTTAAAGTCTATCTGGCGCTCAATACTCTGCTGCGGCAGGAGGAGCTGCCCGCCGCGCTGGAGCTGGCCGAATACGCCTGTTCCCTCGCGGTGGACGCATTGATCGTGCAGGATCCCGGGCTGACCGCGCTGCTGCATGAGCGCGCCCCAAAGCTGCGGCTCAATGCGTCGACGCAGATGTCGATCACCAGTCCGGCGGGCGCGCGCCTGCTCGCGAAAAACGGTTTTGCCCGGGTGGTGCTGGCGCGCGAGCTCTCCCTTTCGCAGATCCGCGAAATCAGGGATGGAACGAAGGACACGCCCTTAGAGATCGAGAGCTTTGTGCACGGCGCGCTGTGCATGTCGGTGTCGGGCCAGTGCTATTTCAGCTCGGTGCTCGGTTCGCGCAGCGGCAACCGGGGCATGTGCGCCCAGCCGTGCCGTCTGCCCTTTTCCGTGCCCGGCGGCACGGGCCATGACCTGAGCCTGAAAGACCTTTCGATGATCGCCCGCATTTCGGAGCTGGAGAATGTCGGTGTGACCAGTGCCAAAATCGAGGGCCGCATGAAGCGCCCGGAATATGTGGCAGCCGCAACGGCGGCCTGCCGGTATTCGGCCGACGGCCGGCCGATCCCGCGTGAGCTGACGGAGAATCTTTCCGCCGTGTTTTCCCGGTCCGGCTTTACAACGGGTTACCCCGACGGCACGCTGGGGAGGGAAATGTTCGGCATCCGCTCCAAGGAGGATGTGACCGGCGCGACAAAAGAGGTGTTTGGGCAGCTGCACGCCCTGTATAAGGACGAGCTGCCGCGCGTGCCGGTGCGGCTGGAGCTGACGGTGCGGGCCGGGCAGCCGGTCGCGCTTTCGGCCGCCGATGACGACGGCCGCCGCGCCGAGGCTTTGGGCGAGTGTCCCGAGCCGGCGCTCAGCCGGCCCATCGACGAGGAGCGTTGCCGCACGCAGCTGCAAAAGACCGGCGGAACCCCGTTCTTCGCGCGGGAGGTGCAGTGCATAATCGAGCCGGGGCTTTCTCTGCCCCTCTCTATGCTCAACCGCCTGCGCCGCGAGGCGCTGGAGCGATTGTTGGCGCTGCGCTCGCAGCGGGAGCCGGTGCCGTTTACGCGCCTGCCCGTTCCGGCAGCCCGGCCGCATCAGCCCGCAAAACCACCGCGCCTGCGCGCCGCCTTCCGGCGGGCGGAGGATGTGCCGGAGCTGGCAAAACAGTGCGAGCTGGTGTATTTGCCGGTGGATGTGCCGGAGAAGCGCTTTGAAGAGCTGCTTTCCCGGGGCTTCCCGATGGCGGCAGCCTTGCCGCGCGGCATTTTCGGCTCGGAAAACCGGCTGAAGGAGCGCCTGAACGCGCTGAAAAAAGCCGGTATCTGCGACGTGTGGGCCGGAACGCTCGGTGCGGTGGGGCTTGCGCTTGAAAGCGGAATGAAGGTTCACGGCGGGTTTTCGCTCAACGCGATGAATACCCCGGCGCTCGAGTGGCTGGGCCGCCAGGGCCTGTACGACACCGAGCTTTCGTTTGGGCTGACGCTCGCGCAGGCAGCGGCGATCGGCGGCGATCTGCCGCGCGGGCTGGTGGTGTACGGCCGCCAGCCGCTGATGCTGTGCCGCAACTGCCCCGGCAAAAACGGCGCGCAAAGCTGTGCCGAGTGCGGCGGAAACGCGTGGCTCACCGACCGGCGCGGCGTGCGCTTCCCCGTGATGTGCGACGGCGACGCGAGCGAGGTGCTGAACTCGGTTCCGCTGTATCTGGCGGACCGGATGCGCGAATTTCGCGGGCAGGATTTCGGGGTTTTCAGATTTACTGTGGAAAACTCTGTGGAAATTGAGGAAATCTTTCGGAATTATCTTGGTTTGCGGGCTGTGGAAAATACAAAACGCGACAAAGAACAGCAGCCTTTTACAAGGGGGTTGTATTATCGTGGAATTGAGTAGCGAAAGCAGGCAGGAGGAACAAGCATGGAACCCATTCGATTTCAAAAACTGCATCCGAACGCGGTGATTCCCCAGAGAGCCACTCCCGGCAGCGCGGGGATGGACCTTGTGGCCTGCATGGAGGAGCCGGTGCTCTTGCCGCCGGGCGGGCGGGCGATGATTCCGACCGGGCTGGCAATGGCGATTCCCACTGCGGAGTGGGTGGGCCTGGTGTATGCCCGCAGCGGTCTGGCCGTGCGCCATGGGATCACCCTTTCCAACAGCGTCGGCGTGATCGACAGCGATTACCGGGGCGAAATTCGCGTAGGGCTGTGCAATCTGGGACAGGAGCCCTATACCGTACAGCCCGGCGAGCGGATTGCCCAGCTCGTGATTTCGCCGGTGCTTCTGCCGCCCGTGGAAGAGGCGAACGAGCTGGACAGCACCGAGCGCGGCACCGGCGGATTCGGTTCCACCGGAAAACGGTAACGGACGGAAAAGAGGAGAACCGCGATGAAACATAATTGGCTCAAAAATTTGTTTCTGGTTATTCTGCTTGTGCTGGCTGTGGTGCTGGGCAAGCTGCTCGGCACGGTAACGGCGAAGCTCCCGCTTCTCGCGTGGCTCGGCATGAGCGCCGATTTTGGCTTGAAGCCGGTAACGGTCGATCTGGCCGTGGTCAATTTTACATTCGGCCTGATGGTCAATATCAACGTGGCGCAGGCGTTGCTGCTCGCGGTGGCGATTCTCGCGTTCAGCGCGATCCGTCTGCGTGCCTGAGCCTGTACGCACACTGCGTGCGCAGGCTTGCTTTTTTATCTTTGGCATGAAAGCACAAGTTCTCAGTGGGTGCCGCGCGTGGGATTCCGCTTGCGCGGGCTTGCCCCTCGTGCCGGGGCGAACTGACGAGAAAAGAATTTTCCCGCGCCAAAGAGCTTTCCGCTCCCTTGTAGAAAACAAGACTGCCGCTCTGCAGGGAAGGTGCCGAAAGAAGATGGCAAAATAGCTCGGGCGCGGTAAAGCATGATCTATCAAAAGAGTATGGATGGGTTCATTTGAAAGCAAAAGCGAACGGGCAATCAAAAAGAAGGCCCTGTTTCGGGGCCTTCTTTTTTCAGTACATAGCAAACGGATGACTATTTCTGGTTCTTCTCAAAATCTTTGTACAGCAGGCTGGGCTGAATCCCCTTGTTGTTCTGATATTTGCCGCTGCAGTACGGGTCGTATTCCCCGTCGATGGTGTGGTAGTAAATCTGGCACACCTCTACGTCCGGGTAGATGACCAGAGGCTGTACGACGAAAATCTCCAATGTCCAGAAGCCCGCAAACCCCACGTCGCCGAAGCCCGCCGTGGCATGAATGCACATTCCAAGCCGACCAATGGAAGAGCGCCCCTCCAGCATGGGGACGAATCCTTCGGTTTTTGTAAATTCCTTCGTGCGGCCCAGGTACAGGCGGCCCGGGGCCAGTGTCAGGCCCTCCGGCGGAATCTGGATCAGCGTCGCGGGATTGGGGGTCTTCATATCCAGCACCGGGGCGTCGTAAACCAAAAGCTCGTTGTGCAGGGACAGATTATAGCTGTTCGGGTTCATCTTCGTTTCATCGAACGGGTCGATCACGATTTCTTTGTCAAGATGCTTTAAAATCTCTTTTCCCGATAATATCATGGCGAAAGCGTTCTCCTTTGTGCGGTCGGTATTTGCTGCTATTGTACCACATCACAAATTTTGTGTAAAGAAAAGCGCCGGCGTTTTCTGTGCCGTCAGGCGCCGCTCTGGCAGGGCACTGCTTGCGTTTTTCGGGGAAATAAGGTATCATACTCGCAGACGAACGCTTTTAAAAAAGGGTTTCAGAGACGGAAAGGACAGAGCACAGGATGCATCCTATGAGAAAAAAAGAGAGACAGATTACGCAGGACGAAGCATACCGGATTCTGGAGAATGCCGAATATGCTACGCTCTGCACTGTCAATGCGGATGACGGGGCGCCTTACGGTGTGCCGATTTCTTACGTGGTGAAAGACCGCGTGATCTATATTCACATGGCCAAGGAAGGCCAGAAGCTCGATAACCTGAAAAAGGATCCCCGCGTGTGCGTGACGTGCGTCGGTCAGACGTTGCTGTATCCCGAGCAGTACAGCACGGATTTTGAGAGCGTGATCGTGACCGGTCGGGCGGAGTTTGTCACCGACCGCGGCGAAAAGATGGAGATGCTGCGGATTTTGTGCGACAAATACGGCCTGCCGGACGGCGGGGTATTTCTGGAGAAGAAGATCGAGGGCGGTGTCGACCGCATGGAGATCATGAAAATCCCGGTGGAGACGATCAGCGGAAAGGCCCGCTGGAGAAAGCCGAAGCCCCCGCTGCCCGCGCAGCCTTGAACGGCAATACAGGAAGGAAAGGAGAGACAAAATGGCAGATGCAGTCGTGAATAAATCCTTTCTGTTTTACGGTAAGGTACCGGTTACCCCAGAAATTCAGCGCTTTCTGCACCCGTCGGAGCAGCTTCAGTTTTGCGTTAAAACCTTTCGGGATGTGGCGGTGTTTACCGATAAACGGATTCTGATTGCAGACCGTCAGGGAATCACCGGCAAAAAGATCGAGTATTTTTCCGTTCCGTACCGCAGTATCGTCACCTATGCAATTGAAACGGCCGGCACATTGGATCTGGATGCGGAAATTAAGCTGGTGCTTTCCGGCGGGATTGTTCTGGAATTGAACTTTTTCAAGGACAAAGAGAACCAGATGGAGGAGCTTTTGTTCCAGGTGTACGATCTGATCACGCAATACGTTTTGCAATAAGCATTTGATAAATATGCAGCACGGCTGCTCGAATATGGGGATTCTGCCTTTCTTTTTTGGAAAGCAGAGTCCCCATTTATTTATAAAAATACTTTATATTTGAAAAGAAATGTCCGCGTTTGTTTTTAGTTCAAAAAAAATTCATATTTATTTAATTATTTTCAGGAACAATTTGTACTTATTCCAAGGACAGAGAGGGGAACTTACAAAGAGTCAATTTGGTACCTTTGTATAGAATTTTTTCGGAGCACTCCGGATAGAAACGTGCAAGATTTTTTGATACTTCAGATTGCTTCAAAATAATACAAAACCTCAAAAATCAATATATAGGGGATCACATTCACGTAAACCGAATTTGAGAAAGGAGATCATCTCGATCAGAATGAGCCGCCCGGTTGCACCGCATTTGTCACAGATAAAAAGAGATAAGAAGAGCAATCCTGCATTTTCGGCATTTTTCTCTCCTCAGCCTGTCCGGGCAGAGGGGTGGCATTCGGGAGCCTGGTCCATCCCGCGGGGAGTTTGGGATGCCTCTAAAAGGGGGTACCCTTCGTGGAGAGATACAAGGGATAGTGGGAAGAAAGAAAAAAAGAGCTCCAAAAGGCTAAAAATAAGAATGATTTACATTTTAAAAACAGGGCTTTCAACTGTCCTCCACAGAAAGACAAAAAAGGCGAAAATCCACCGCTGGCCGCCGTTTTCGACCTATTGCCTTTGCAAAACAAATGCACTATAATAGGGTCGTGAATTTATTTGACAGCCCGGACAGGCGACTGTCCGGCGGAAAAAAAGGAGGCTGTTATGTCAATTTTAGAGGGTTCCATCGGGGTAATGGATTCCGGCATTGGCGGGCTTACGGTTGCAAAAGAAATTCAGCGTATCCTGCCGCATGAGGATATCCTGTACTTTGGCGATAGCGCCAATTGCCCCTACGGGAACAGGTCGGCGCAGGAGATCGCAGAGCTGAGCCGTAAAATGCTTCGCTTTTTGGGCGGCCATGGGGTAAAGGTCGTCGCGATTGCCTGCAACACCATTTCAACTCTTGTCGATATCCTTACACCGGACTTTGATTTTAAGATCATTGGCATTGTGGCTCCTTCTGCCGCATATGTTGTGCGCTCGGGAATCAAAAGAGTAGGGCTGATCGCTACGGAATTCACCGTTTCGACCGGCAACTACGACAAGCTGATCCATCAGCTTGATCCGGAGGTTCAGGTAACCGGCAAGGGCAGCCCGCTGCTGGCGGGGCTGGTTGACAGAGGTGACTTCAATCAGCAGGACATCAACACCGAGATCCGTACTCAGATCGACAACATCCTGTCCAGAGACGCTCAGATTCAGCACGTCATTTTGGGGTGTACGCATTATCCTATTATTGAAAACAACTTCAAAGAGTGCTATCCTGGGCTTTCCTTCATCAATCCGGCCCTTGAACAGGCCAATGTCGTTCGCGACTACCTGACGGAAAAGAATTCTCTGGCCCGGGAGGGAGAAGGCGGCTTTACCATCTGTACTTCGGGCGACCCGGAGGTTTACGTCCAGGTTGCGAAGCGGATTGGGATGAAAGAGCCTACTTCCACCGCTCATATCGCTCTGTAAAAAGAATTTGTATTCCGTTCGGTTTACAGAGAGAGCAGAATCAGAAAGCTTTTTGTACATAAGATGAGCTTTCGCGGCAAGCAAGAATGTGCGTGGCCTTTGTTCCGTATTCCATCGCTGAAGGCGGCGCTGCCGTATCTTTCGCGACAGCGGGAATCCAGCCGGCACAGAGCGGGTGGTGCTCGTAAAAAACCACCGGATTGAAAACAAATGGAGCTGCTCCAACAAGACTTTCTTGGCAGAATAACGGGAATTGGGCCCGCTATTTGTTCATGTTGGATGGTATTTGCTCCGGCGTCAAATATTTTTTATTAATTTTTTGACGTTATTGTATTTTTCTGTAGCATTTTGACATCGCGATGTCATACTTACAGACAACCAAATTTCTATTGTTGTAGGAGGAGATAGTTTATGGGCGTTTTAAAAGGAGTCATTGATATCGGCACGAACGATGCCGGTATGACTACAATTGGCCTGAACATGTACCTGGCGGCAGGTCTTGCGGCACTTTTGTTCTGGCTTGGTAACTGGACGGTTGATAAGGTTCGGTTCCTGAAAGAAAAGTGCATCCCCTCGCCTCTGGTAGGCGGTTTGTATTTCGCCATCGTGAACACGATTCTCACCGCGAGCGGCGTGCTGAGCATTTCGTTTAACGACACGCTGCAGTCTTTCTTTATGCTGGTATTCTTCTGCACCGTCGGCTTCACGGTCAGCATTCCGATTCTGAAGAGCGGCGGTAAAAACATCATTATCATGCTGCTGCTGGCAACCGTGATGACTTTCCTGCAGAACTTCCTGGGCGGCGGACTGATGGCCGCGTTCGGTCAGGATCCCAGACTCGGCGTTGCGGCAGGTTCCACCGCGCTGATCGGCGGCCCCGGCACGGCGGCGGCCTTCGGTGCGACTATGGACGCTCCTTTCGATAAGGGCGGCTACAACATGGGCGGCACAGGTACCATCGTAGGCGTTACCGCGGCTGTTTTCGGCCTGGTAATGGGCTCTATCATGGGCGGCCCCACTGCTTACAGAAGAATCAAGCAGTTCAACCTGAAATCCTCTGAAGCGGCTCTTGAGGGCGGCGAAGACGGCGAGACCTTTAGCACCACCAGCGGCGCCTTTACGCATGCCGCAATGCTCCTCGCGGTTGCAATCGGTATTGGTCAGCTCGTTTCTGTCGGCCTGAAAGCGGCTACCGGCATTACACTCCCCGGCTACATAGGCGCGATGCTGGTTGCGGCTTGCATGCGCAACATCAATGACGCAAGAGGCAAAAAGTTCCCGGGCGAAGAGATCGACACAGTCGGCGGACTTTCCCTGAACCTGTTCCTCGCAATGGCGATGATGGGCCTCAAGCTGTGGCAGCTCGTAGATCTGGCGCTTCCTCTGATCGTTGCTCTGCTGGCGCAGATCGTTCTGATGTATCTGTTCTCTTACTATGTCGTATTCAACGTAATGGGCAAGAACTATAATGCTGCGGTACAGACCGCCGGTTTCATCGGCTTCGCAATGGGCGCTACCTCGAACGCGATGGCGAACATGCAGGCGATCACCAAGCAGTATGGTCCTGCAAGAGAGGCTTATTTCGTAATCCCCATGGTTGGTGGTCTGTTCATCGACTTCATCAACGCGGCGGTGATTACCGGATTCCTCAACTGGTGGACTCCGTGATCTGATTCCTGAGGCTTGCAGGAATAGATTCCATCTGAATTTCTAAAATGTGTGTGTGGTTCTGCCGCCCGGATGAAATCGCCGGGCGGCAGAGCGTGGAAAAAACGATGATCGGCCGTTCTGAATGAGGTGTGTGGTTTCAGGAAGAGGGCCGTTTCGTGTTCTGAAAATAGCGACGTTTTTTGGACAAAATAGGCATTGGCAAAAGCTTTTGCGGGTTGAGTGCGTGCGCTGAACCCGGGGGCTTGCGAATCCTTTTTGTATATTTGTGTGAGTTTTCCCTATTTTTAGAGAAAAATTTTTTTATGGAGGTCTTTGTTATGAACGCGTATGTTGAAAGAGTGTTGGAAGAAACCAGAAAAAAGAACGCAGGAGAACCCGAATTTCTTCAGACCGTTGAAGAGGTTCTCACCTCTCTGGCTCCCGTAGTGGATGCCCACCCCGAGTATGAGAAGGCCGGCCTGTTGGAGAGAATGGTTGAGCCCGAGCGCACCATCGAGTTCCGTGTGGCGTGGGTTGACGACGCCGGCAAGGTAAACGTAAACCGCGGCTACCGTGTACAGTACAACGGAGCAATCGGCCCCTACAAGGGCGGCCTGCGCTTCCATCCGTCCGTAAACCTGTCTGTCATCAAGTTTCTGGGCTTTGAGCAGACCTTTAAGAACAGCCTGACCACTCTGCCCATGGGCGGCGCAAAGGGCGGTTCCGACTTCGATCCCCGCGGCAAGAGCGACGCCGAGATCATGCGTTTCTGCCAGTCCTTCATGACTGAGCTGTATCGCCACATCGGTCCCGACATCGACGTTCCCGCCGGCGACATCGGCGTAAGCGGAAAAGAAGTTGCTTACATGTATGGCCAGTACCGCCGCATTCGTGGCGCGTTCGAGAACGGTGTTATCACCGGCAAGGGCCGTTCCTTCGGCGGCAGCCTGATTCGCCCCGAAGCTACCGGTTATGGTGCTATCTACTATGTAAACGAAGTCCTCAAGCATGAAAACGACACCATTAAGGGCAAGACCTTCGCGATTTCCGGCTTCGGCAACGTTGCCTGGGGCGCTGTGAAGAAGATTGCGGAGCTGGGCGGCAAAGCCGTAACCATTTCCGGGCCTGACGGCTATGTATACGATCCCGATGGCATCGTAACCGACGAGAAGATCGACTTCATGCTCGAGATGCGTTCCAGCGGCCGTGACAAGGTGCAGGATTATGCCGACAAGTTCGGTGTGGAATTCTTCCCGGGCGAGAAGCCGTGGGGCCGCAAGGTTGATATTATCCTCCCCTGCGCTACGCAGAATGATGTCAACATGGACGAAGCGAAGAAGATCGTTGCCAATGGCATTAAATACTATATCGAAGTGGCCAACATGCCCACCACCAACGACGCTCTGGTATACCTGATGAGCCAGAAGGGCATGGTGGTTGCTCCTTCCAAGGCTGTTAACGCCGGCGGCGTTGCGGTTTCCGGTCTGGAGATGTCCCAGAACAGCGAGAGACTGTCTTGGACTGCGGAAGAGGTTGACCAGAAGCTCCACCAGATCATGAAGAACATTCATGACGCTTCTGTTGCCGCTGCGGAAGAGTTCGGCCTCGGCTACAACCTGGTAGCGGGCGCAAACATCGCCGGCTTCAAAAAGGTTGCCGACGCTATGCTGGCTCAGGGGATTTTCTAAGCAAACCCAAGGTTTTTCCAAGCTGTTTTCAAATAGGCGGGCGTTACAACGCCCGCCTATTTCTTCTGCCCGCAAGGGAAAGGATACCAAGAGAACCGGGCTGGAAAGGCAAAGGGACTCTTTTTCAAAGAACGGAGTCTTTCCGGTGCGCAAATTTTTCTGCGGTGCTGGCAGTGAGATCATCGCGGACTCATTAAATTCCGCAGAAAAGTACATAAAAACGCAAAATATATTTGGGTGATTTCATCAGAAAAATTTCGCTTTTTGTTAGAAATCACTTTGGAAAATACGGAATAATACATAAAAAATCACGCTTTGTCAGCATATCTTTCAACATAGTTGATTTTACGAAAAGCTATGGTATAATTAAAAGAAAGAATGAGACGGGGTATTTGAGGAATTTTATCTTTTTTGGAGAAACGCTTTCCCCCGTTCTCAAGCGGATCCGCACAGTGCGGTACCGGCCGGGCCGGGAGGAATATAGGCAAAGAGAGGGAGATATATTATTGCGGTAAGGGGAGAGGAAATGAATGATTTAAAACACTGGAAGCGAGCCCTGCTGATTGCAGTTATCGTGACTTTTTCCTCTCAGTTGTATTTCAATTTCTTTACAGATAACTTTCGTATTTCAGCGGCGGTGATCCTGTTCCCTGTTTTACTCATGACGATCGCAAAGGATCAGAATTCCGCGGCGATTGGCTGTGTGACCGGTGCCATGGTGTTTGTGGTGCGCTTGTTCCTGATCAGCTCGGGAATTGCGCAGCTGCAGGACAATGTGACGGTTGCGCTGATCGGCGGTTTGTTTTATGTGGCCTATGGGCTGCTGTTTTCGGTTTTTATTAAAAACAAGCACACAATTCCGTTTCAGCAGATGATCGTCGGCATGGTGCTCAGCGATTTCTGCGCCAATATTTTTGAAGTCGGGCTGCGTACGAGCATGCGGTACAACAGCCTTGACACGCAGGTGTATTTTTATCTGTTTGGCATTGCGGTGGCCCGTACGATTATCGCGGGTTCCATTCTGCTTGGCGAGCAGAATTATCGTGCTCTCATGAAGAAGATGGAGCACGAAAATCGCTATCAGCGCCTGTACCTGATGACGACGCGGCTGAAAAACGAAGTGTACTTCATGGAGAAAAACACCGATGAAATCGAGTCGGCGATGAGCAACGCCTATCGCCTGTATGAGAAGCTTTCGGGAATGGACCTGCAGCCGGAGCTGAAGAAAACGGCGCTTTCCATCGCTCGCGACGTCCATGAAATCAAAAAGGATTATATCCGCATCATGCAGGGAATACAAAAAGAGATTGATGAGCAGTACAGTGAAGAAGAGATGGGAATTCGCGATCTGCTGCAAATTTTAAAGGAATCCACCTATCGCCTGCTGGAGGCTCGCAGGCTCGATATTCAGCTGGATTTTCACGTGCAGGATGAGTTTGTCACCGGCGACCACTATGCGCTGATGCTGGTGCTGATGAACCTGGTGAATAACGGCATCGAAGCGATTGAGAAAAAGGGGCATAAAGGCTGGATTTTGGTTTCTGTGGAGAAGCAGGGCGATCAGTTTTGGTTTACGGTAACCGATAACGGGCCCGGAATCCCGAAGAAAGACATGGATCGGATCTTTCAGATGGGATTTTCCACAAAGTTTGATGAAGAAACGGGGAATATCTACCGTGGGGTAGGTCTGTCGGGGGTACAGATGACGGTGGAGGAAAAATTCAATGGTTCCATAGAAGTGAAATCAGAGCTTGGGGTTGGAACGGAGTTCCGTGTAATGATCCCCGCGGAAAAGCTGGAGGAAGAAACTGTATGAATTTTTATATTGTAGAAGACGATTTGTCGGTGATCAATAACCTGGAAGATATTATCGAAAGCCATAACCTGGGCAGTGTGTGCGGCGACTCGGAGGGCAAGGCCCCCGACCCGGCAGAGATTATGGCGCGGAACCCCGATGTGGTACTGGTGGATTTTCTGATGCCCAATGTGGATGGAATTCAGGTGGTATCGGCTCTGCGCGAAATGGGCAGCACTGCCAAGTGCATCATGATCTCGCAGGTTTCAAACAAGGAGCTGATTATGAAGGCCTACAACGCGGGGGTGGACTTTTTTATCAGCAAGCCGATCAATGTGATCGAGATCAAGCGGGTAATTGAAAATATTACCCGGCAGATTCAAATGGAACAGACGCTGTCAAATATCCGCAAGATGTTTCAGGTGGATGTGGGCGCCGCCCCGGCCGCCGAAAAGGATGATAAGGACACTCCGGTGCGCAGGCTGCAGTATATTCTCAACCAGCTTGGCATGTCCGGCGAGAAGGGCTCCAAGGATATCATCACCGTTTGCCAGTATCTGTATGATCATGAAAAAACCAGCATGGCCGAAGAGAATATTGGCAAGCTGTGCGAAATACTGAGCGACAACCCGAAGAGCATGGAGCAGCGGATTCGCCGCGCGATCGCGAAGGGCATGTCGAATCTGGCCAATTTGGGCATTGAGGATTTTATGAACGACACCTTTACGCGGTACTCCAGCACGCTGTTTTCCTTTGAGGGAATCAAAACAGAGATGGATTTTATCCGCGGCAAGCGTTCCTCCGGCGGAAAGATCAACATCAAAAAGTTCATTAATGGTCTGCTGGTATTTATGGATCAATAACGAAGGAAAGCGCTGTCCCGGCCGGGCGGCGCTTCTGCTATATCAATTATATTTTCTTTTTGGAAGAATTGCTTTGTTATTGAAGAGGAGCCTTTGTTCAAAAGAAGGGATTGCCTTTTTCTGCGGGTGCCCGCGCGTGGGGATTCCGCTTGCGCGGGCTTGCCTCGGCCCTAAGGGGCAGACTTTGCGCCAGCAGAATCAAGATCATGTTTATAGTATGGAAAGCTGTTTGTACATGAGAACAACCAGCACACGCGCGATGAATGCAGCGCAAAGCGAAAGACCTTCTCTAAACTGCTTTGCGATGCATGTGCAAATTCAGCCTGCCGCTTCTCCCCTTTTCATTATAATATAGAATACCAGAGGGAGTTCGCCATAGAATCAGAAAACCCAGGCGATTCCAACGGAGAATGGAAACGCCTGGGTTCTCTTTAGTTAGCATGGTGAAATCAAATTAATAGGTATAGAAGCCTTTGCCGGTTTTTCTTCCCAGCGCGCCGCCGCGAACCATTTTACGCAGCAAGGGATGCGGGCGGTATTTGGGGTCGCCCGTCTCGGACTGGAGAACCTCCATGATCGCAAGGCAAATGTCCAGGCCTATCAAATCGCCCAGAGCCAGCGGGCCCATGGGGTGGTTCGCGCCCAGCTGCATTGCGGTGTCAATATCTTGGGCAGAGGCGGTGCCGTCTGCGTAAATGCCAATCGCTTCGTTGATCATCGGAATCAGTACGCGGTTTACAATAAAGCCTGCGGCGTCCTTCGCGATGACCGGAGTTTTGCCAATTTCCTTGGCGATTTCAGAAATGCGGTCAACCAGCTCCTGCGGAGTGTTCAGGCCGACTACGATTTCAATCAGCTTCATGACGGGGGCCGGGTTGAAGAAGTGCATGCCGATCACCGGGCGATCCAGTTTGGAGGACAGCTCCGTTACGGACAGCGAGGATGTATTGGTGGAGAAGATGGTCTCCTTTTTGCAGATGCCCTGCAGAGCCAGGAACAGCTCACGCTTGGCCTGCATGTTTTCAATCGCGGCTTCCACGATCAGGTCGCAGTCTGCAACCTTTTCTTTCAGGCCGGTGGTGATTTTCGCGAGGACTGCATCCTTCTTCGCTTCTTCCAGCTTTCCTTTGGAAACGAGCTTTTCCAAATTTGCCTGAATCTTCTTTTTGCCATTTTCAGCAAAGCTTTCCTGAATGTCGCACAGGACAACCTCGTAACCCTCTGTGACAGCGAAAGCCTGAGCAATACCGGAGCCCATGGTTCCGGCGCCGATTACGCCAACTTTCATATGAATGACCTCCTGTTTCTATCATTTCTCCTCCCGTGGGCAGCCGTTGTGCCGGCGTGTCTTCCCCGGGCAGATCACAGGTGCTTCGGAGCCGGGCGAAACCCGCCCGGGCGGCGGAGAACCATTCGAACCAAATGAAACGGGAGCGCCCGGGCGAATTGCTCCGCGCGGGACGCTTGACCGAACAGTGGTGATAAAGAACCTCACACCGTAAGCGGCAGCGGGCTGCCGTTTGGCGGAGAGAACCTTGAAACGCAAAGCAGCGATATGTTTTACCGCCGGAGAAGGAATCGCTTCGTCCTCCGTTGCTTCTTAAAATAATTATAAGCCTTCCACGATGGTGGAAACGCCCATGCCGCCGCCTACGCACAGAGTGGCAAGGCCCTTGCCGCCGCCACGGCGCTGCAGCTCATACAGCAGAGTGCAGAGGATACGGCAGCCGGAAGCGCCAACGGGGTGGCCGATCGCGATTGCGCCGCCGTTCGGGTTGACCTTCTCTTTGTTCCACTTCAGCTCCTGGCCCACGGCCAGAGCCTGTGCGGCAAACGCTTCGTTGGCCTCGATGACTTCCATCTCGTCGATGCTCATGTTGAGCTTTGTGAGCAGCTTCTGGGTGGAGAAAGCAGGCCCAATGCCCATGATCGCCGGGTCTACACCGGCCCAGGAGCCGCCAACCCATCTGGCCAGGGGCTTCACGCCCAGTTCCTTCGCCTTTTCTGCGCTCATAACGATCACAGCGGCAGCGCCGTCGTTAATGCCGGAAGCATTCGCGGCGGTAACAGTACCGTCTTTCAGGAAGGCGGGCTTCAGGCCGCTGATGCCCTCAACCGTTACGCCGGCACGCGCCTGCTCGTCGGTAGAGAATACCGTTACGGCACCCTTTTTGCCGGGAATCTCCAGCGGGGCGATCTCGGCGTCGAACTTGCCGGCCTTCTGTGCGGCTTCGCATTTATTCTGGCTCCATGCGGCAAATTCATCCTGCATTTCGCGGGTAATGCCGTATTTCTTCGCTACGTTTTCCGCGGTTACACCCATGTGGTAGTCGTTGAACGCATCCCACAGAGCGTCATTTACCATGGTATCAACGATCTTGTTGTTGTTCATGCGGTAGCCGAAACGGGCCTGCTGCAGCGCGTAAGGCGCAGCGGACATATTCTCCATACCGCCGGCGATGACGACGTCCGCTTCACCGGCACGGATGCGGGAAGCAGCAACGTTTACGCTCTGCAGACCGGAGCCGCAAACCTGGTTCAGAGTCAGCGCGGGAACCTCCTGCGGCAGGCCGGCGAAAATAGCTGCCTGGCGCGCCACGTTCTGGCCAAGACCGGCCTGAATCACGCAGCCCATGAGAACCTCGTCCACGTCTGAAGTCTGAATGCCGGCTCTCTTCAAAGCCTGCTCAATTACAAATGCGCCGAGTCGGGGCGCCGGTACGCCGGCAAGGCTTCCTCCGAATTTACCAACTGCCGTTCTCACGGCACCTGCCAATACAATTTCTGTTGCCATAATGGTGCTAACCTCCTAAATTTTCTGGTGGGGTCACTCCGCCGAAAAAGAAAGAATACACGGCGGATTTTGCAATCACAGACACCTGCCAACCATTTCACAATAAGGAATTCATTCTGAATCATGGAATCAATTCATACCTATTATCTCACTATAGGAAACAAAACACAAGGGTCGGCCGATTGATTTTTTTAACAAAATCAATTCGGCTTTTTTAGCATTTTTGTCGTTTTACAGACGCGGTAGAATATTTTGCGCAGGCCGGGAAAAAGAACAATTGCATATTGTGAAATAATCTTGTATGATGATAACCGTATTTTACAGCAAAATGATTTAGAAATCGTGAAAAATTGATCGGAAACGATTCGTTAATCATAAAAAGGAGGTATTGAAATGGTACAAAGCTTGATACGTGCGATGGAGGTTCTCGAGCACCTGCGAAAAGCGGATAAATCCTGTTCGCTTGCAGAGCTGTCGCAGATGTCCGGCCTGCCGTCGAGCACGGTTCACCGGATTCTGCAGACCTTTTGCAGCGCGAACTATGTGTCCCGCGACCCCAAAACACACCTTTATCGGCTGGGTACTGCCCTGATTCCGCTGGGAATGGCGGCGACAAGGCGTTTACGACTGAGCGATTCCGCGAAGCCTGTGCTGAAGGATCTGATGAAAATCACCAAGGAAGATGTTTTCCTGATTATTATATCGGGCTATAGAGGCATGGTGCTTGAAAAGGTGGAGGGCCCGAATCCCCTGAAGGTGATCGAGCGCTTCGGCAACGAGGTGGACCTGCACTACGGCGGCAGCCGCCGGGCTCTGCTGGCCTTTCAGACGGACAGCTTCATCCGGAGCTACATTCAGGATCATCTGCGGGATGATCCGGCGTTTACGCCGGAAGAAGAACAAAAGCTGCTGAACAGCCTGGTGCGCATCCGCGAGGAGGGCGTCGCAATTTCACGCGGGGAATACATTCCGGATGCGGTGGGAATCGGTGCGCCGGTGTTCGACATGAACGGCAAGGCGGTCGCTTCCATCGGTCTGATCGCCCCGCAGTCGCGCACCACCAGAGCGCAGGAAGAGGAGTTCAAAGTTCTGGTAAAGCAGCACGCAGCCCAGTTATCCATTCTATTGGGGTTTGTCCAAAAATGACAATAATGTACTGCCATTTTTATTAAAAATAAAGATTCAATGTCTTGTTTTTTTATTGACACACAATTCATTTGATGCTATCATTTATTTTGAAAATTCCAAAAAATGAAATGAATTTCATAATACGGGAAATCAAGAGGGGGGATTTAGAGTATGCCAGTTGAGCAATTATTGCCGCTGTTGTTCTCAGGACTGACCGTGATACTGACGATCGCGATCCTTTCAACGCTGACCAAAATCAAGGCCGCGGTGGAAGAGTTGGCAGCAAGGCCCGTTGTGGCGCCGGCGCCGCAGCCTGTAGACGATGGAACAGACGAGATTTACGCGGTTATTATGGCCACAATCAGCGAGGATTTGCAGATTCCGCTGGATCAGCTGCAGTTTAACAGCATCAGAGAGTGTTAACAAAAGAAAGCATCCGTTGTTTTGAAAAGAATTATGTTGTGATAGGAGAGACCGATTATGAAATACTTGGCAAGAGTCAATGGCAAAGCATATGAGGTGGATGTGGAGCGCGCTCCCTCCGCTTACAAACCGATTCCCAGAGGAATCTACACCGGCGAGCTTCAGGCGGCTCCGGCCCCGGTAGCGGCTCCCGCTCCCGTAGCAGCGCCCGCCCCGGCAGCGGCTCCTGCGGCAGCTCCCGCCCCCGCAGCGGCCCCCGCTCCCAAGAAGGCTCCCGCAGCGGCGGCAGCCGGCGATACCACCGTTAACTGCCCCATGCCCGGAACCATCCTACAGGTAAAGGTTTCCGAAGGTCAGGCAGTCAAAGCGGGCGATACCCTGTTCATCCTCGAGGCGATGAAGATGGAAAACGAGATCGTTGCTCCCTGCGACGGCACTGTGAAGAGCGTTTCCGTCAACAAGGGCGACGCGGTACAGTCCAACGATCAGCTGGCTGTGATCGGCTGATTCTTCTCCCCCTCAGTTTGATATTGCTGCCGGATTTCGATCCGGCTTGCGCTGAAGTAACGGCTCGCAGGTTCTTATCGTGGAATGCATTCTAAGATGCGGATGATTCACGGAAGAATCCAGTGCGGGCTTTTCAGCGGGCTTTATGCTTTTATGAGGTTGCAAACAGAGGCGGATTTGTGCGTTTCCTGAAAATACAGCTTGGCAAACCGGTATTTGTGTGTTAAAATAGACAGTAAGCACGAGTGGTTTGTTCAAAAATTAACAAATCGGCCGTTTGGCTGTAATTTTTCGATTTTTTCTGTTTTTTTCAGTAACTGCAAATAAATTCTGCCTTTTTCAGTCCAAATGATTCTTTATTTGAAAAAGGAGGCACCTGTCAATGGCTGAGCACGGTTACTCAATGCCCTCGTACTTTAAAAATATGCCGATCATCGGTTCGGCAAACCCCCAGGTGAACGCGGAAAACGAAGCGGAATTCCGCAAAGTGGAAAAGGAAATCGCAGATAAGAGGGCCGAAATGCGCGATAGCGGACGTTCCGACGAATCTCTGCACCAGTCCGGTCAGATGACCGCTACCGACCGTATTGAGGCTTTGGTAGACCCCGGTTCGTTCCTGCCCCTGAACAGCCTGTATGACCCGGAGAGCAACTCTACCGGCAGCACCGGCATCATCAAGGGCCTGGGCAGAATTCGCGGCAAGTGGGCGATGATCATCGCCTCCGACAATAAAAAGCTGGCCGGCGCATGGGTCGCGGGCCAGGCAGACAACCTGCTGCGTGGCTCCGACACCGCAAAATGCCTGAACATCCCGCTTGTTTACATCCTGAACTGCAGCGGCGTTAAGCTCGACGAGCAGGAGAAGGTATACGCAAACCGCCGCGGCGGCGGCACCCCCTTCTTCCGCAATGCGGATCTGCAGCAGAACGGCATTCCGGTGATCGTCGGCATCTACGGCACCAACCCGGCCGGCGGCGGATACCACAGCATCAGCCCCACCATTCTGATCGCTCATGAGAAAGCCAACATGGCAGTCGGCGGCGCCGGCATCGTGGGCGGCATGAACCCGAAGGGCTATGTGGACGAAGAGGCTGCGCAGGCGCTGATCGAGGCAACCAAGAAGCAGGTCAACGACCCGCCCGGAAACGTTGCGATCCACTACGGCGAAACGGGCTTCTTCCGCGAGGCGTACACTGAGGAAATGGGCGTTCTCGAGGCGATTCAGAAGTACATGGACGATATTCCGGCGTACAATCCGGAGTTCTTCCGTGTGGATTACCCGCAGGAGCCCAACTTTGAGCCCAGCGAGCTGTACAGCATCCTGACCATGAACACCAAGCGCCCCTACAATGTGGAGAATATCCTCAGCCGCATTTTCGACGGCAGCCAGTTCGACGAATACAAGAAGGGCTACGGCCCCGAGATCATCACCGGCATCGCCAAGGTAAACGGCCTGCTGGTCGGCGTGATCGCAAACTATCAGGGCATCCTGATGAACTACCCCGAGTATAAAGAGAACAGCGTCGGCGTCGGCGGAAAGCTGTATCGCCAGGGTCTGATCAAGATGAACGAGTTCGTCACCCTGTGCGGCAGAGATCGCCTGCCCATCGTCTGGTTCCAGGATACCACCGGAATCGACGTCGGCAACGACGCGGAAAAGGCGGAGCTGCTCGGCCTTGGCCAGTCTCTGATCTATTCCATCCAGTCCTCCAAGGTGCCGCAGATTGAAATCACTCTGAGAAAGAGCACCGCCGCTGCCCACTATGTGATGGGCGGCCCGCAGGGCAACGATACCAACGCCTTCACCCTCGGCACCGCGGCCAGCGAAGTGAACGTGATGCACGGCGAAACCGCCGCCGCCGCCATGTATTCCCGCCGCCTGGTAAAGGACGCCAAGGCCGGCAAGGACCTCAAGCCCACCATTGACAAGATGAACGAGATGATCGAGGAGTACCGTGTCAAATCCGGCCCGCTGTTCTGCGCTCAGCACGGCTTCCTGGATGAGATCATCGAGCTGACCAAGATCAGAGAGTACGTGATCGCGTTTGCCGAGTCCGCTTACCAGAACCCGCGTTCGTTCTGCGCGTTCCATCAGATGCTTCTGCCCAGAGCAATCCGCGATTACAACAACGTATTTGCCAAAGCAGTTGAAAAATAATTCGGTCTCCGCCTGAGGCGGAAAATCGTGAATCGGGATTCCGGCGCACCGCCCAGTCAATCCAACAGTGTGGTATCCACCCTTACAGTTGATGAAGGGAGTGCGCCGGGATTTTTCCTTGGTTCCCGGCTGAACGGGCCGGGCCCCGGCGGGGAAGCGGCGCTTCACGCCGGCGGAGAATATTTCCGGAGCACCGGGAGCTTGGGGCGGGCCGCATCGGGCGGCGGGTTCCCCGGGCACGGCATTATCTTTGGATGAGGAGTTTAAATATGGATTGGAAAGATCTGTACGCGCAGCGAAAAATGACCGCGGAGGAAGCGGTGGCTCGCGTTCGTTCCGGCGACAGGGTGGTAACGCCCAACGCGGCGGGCGCGCCGATTCATTTGATCAATGCGCTGGTTGCGCGAAAAGATGATCTGAAGAACGTGGAAATTGCCCACATGGTACCTTTGGCAAAAGCGCCCTACGCCGCGCCGGAGATGGAAGGGCACTTTATCCACAACTCCATTTTTGTAGGCGGCTCGACCCGGGCCACCATTGAGGCCGGCATCGGCGACTATACGCCCTGCTTTTTCCACAAGGTGCCCGAGCTGTTCGACACCACTCTGCCGGTGGATGTGGCGCTGATCCACGTTTCCACCCCCGACGAGCACGGCTGGTGCAGCTACGGCGTAACGGTGGACTACCAAAAACATGCCGCGGAGGTGGCAAAGCTGGTCATCGCGCAGGTGAATGAGAATATGCCCCGCACGCTGGGCGACTGCTTTATTCATGTGAGCGAGATGGACTGCATCGTGGAGTGTAACGATCCGATTCTTGAGCTTGGCGCCCCCAAAATTACCGAGATTGAAAAGAAGATCGGCGGCCACTGCGCCGAGCTGATCAGGGACGGAGATACCCTGCAGTTGGGAATCGGCGCGATTCCGGACGCGGTGCTCCTGTTCCTCAAAGAGAAGAAAGATCTCGGCATCCATACGGAAATGTTCTCGGACGGCGTGGTCGAGCTGGTGGAAGCCGGCGTGATCAACAATTCCAAAAAGACGCTGCACAGAGGGAAGAGCGTTGCAACCTTCCTGATGGGCACACGGCGTTTGTACGATTATGTTCATAACAATCCGGCGGTGGAAATGTACCCCGTCAATTATGTCAACGACCCTGTGATTATCGCGAAAAACGATAATCTGGTGTCGATCAACTCCTGCGTGCAGATCGACCTTCTGGGCCAGGTGGTATCCGAAAGCATCGGGCCGGTACAGATCAGCGGCGTGGGCGGGCAGATCGACTTTATCCGCGGCGCTTCCATGAGCCGCGGCGGGCGTTCGATTCTGGCGATGAATTCCACGGCGGCGGGCGGCAAGGTGTCGAAGATCGTGCCGTTTATCGATCAGTGGTCGGCGGTGACCACCTCCCGCAACGACGTTCAGTACGTTGTGACGGAGTACGGGATCGCGGAGCTGCGCGGGCACACGACGCGAGACAGAGCCCGCAGCCTGATTAAGATTGCCCACCCGGATTTCCGTGATTCCTTAAAAGAGGAATTTGAAAAGCGTTTCCATACAACCTATTAAGAACATATAGAAGAATAAAAACAAGAGGCCCTGCCGAATGCCGCAGGGAACAGTCAGGAGGGACACAGATGAGTCTGGTTACATTTGAAGCAAAGCATGACAATCTCATCGGGATTCTGACCATGAACCGGCCCCAGGCGCTCAACGCGGTAAACCTGGAGGTCATGAAGGATCTGGAGCAGGCGCTGGAGCAGGCAAAGCAAAGCGGTATCCGCTGCCTGATCATCACCGGAGCAGGCGAAAAGGCTTTTGTGGCCGGTGCCGACATTGGCGAAATGCGCAATCTGACAAAGCAGCAGGGCGAAGAATTTGGCCTGCTCGGCGACAGGATTTATCATCTGGTGGAGCAGTTCCCCGCCCCTGTGATCGCGGCGGTCAACGGCTTTGCTCTGGGCGGCGGCTGTGAGCTTTCTCTCGCGTGCGACATTCGCCTTGCGTCTGAAAAAGCGGTGTTTGCGCTTCCCGAGGTGGGCCTTGGCATCACTCCCGGGTGGGGCGGCATGCAGAAGCTGGCCAGGGCGATCGGCCCCGGCAAAGCGAAGGAAATGGTATTTACCGCCGGCAGAGTAAAGGCGGAAGAGGCCCTCGCAATCGGCCTGGTCAACGCGGTGTACGCGCCCGAAGAGCTGCTTGCAAAGGCCGAGGAGCTGGCGCTGAAGATTGCCGCAAACGCTCCGGTGGCCGTGCAGAACGCAAAGCGCGCCATTAACGAGGGTGTTGGCCTTGGCTTGTGGGAGGCTGCCGAGCTGGAGGCCAGGCACTTTGGCGATTGTTTTGAAACTCAGGATCAGCGGGAAGCGATGGGTGCGTTTGTGGAGAAACGCAAGCCCGCGCCGTTCGTTGGCAAATAAATTTTTCATAATTAAAAATCAGGGGGATCGATATGAATTTTGAGCTGAACAACGAGCAGTCGATGGCTCGGGAAATGTTCGCGGCCTTTGCAGAAAAGGAAGTAAAGCCCTTAGCTCACGACATTGATGAGGAAGAGCGCTTTCCGGCAGAGACCGTTGAAAAAATGAAGAAGTACGGCTTTTTCGGCATTCCGTACCCGAAGGAGTTCGGCGGCCAGGGCTGCGATGTTCTGACCTACATCCTGTGCGTGGAGGAACTGTCGAAGGTGTGCGGTACAACGGGCGTTATCGTTTCCGCACATACCTCTCTTTGTGCCGACCCGATTTACAAGTTCGGCACCAAAGAGCAGAAGGAAAAATATCTTGTTCCGCTCGCTTCCGGCAAAAAGCTTGGCGCATTCGGCCTGACCGAGCCCGGTGCAGGCACCGACGCTTCGGGCCAGCAGACCAAGGCTGTGCTGGAGGGCGACCACTATGTGCTCAACGGCAGCAAGATTTTCATCACCAACGGCGGCGTGGCCGACATTTATGTCGTGTTCGCCATGACCGATAAATCCAAGGGCGTGAAGGGCATCTCCGCGTTTATCGTAGAGAAGGACTTCCCGGGCTTTTCCATCGGCAAAAAAGAGAAGAAGATGGGCATTCGCGGCTCCGCTACCACAGAGCTGGTATTTGAGAACTGCATCGTTCCCAAAGAGAACCTGCTCGGCCAGGAGGGCAAGGGCTTTACCGTTGCCATGACCACGCTGGACGGCGGCCGCATCGGTATTGCCGCGCAGGCGCTGGGCATTGCCGAGGGCGCTCTGGACGAAACCATCAAGTATGTAAAAGAGAGAAAGCAGTTCGGCCGTTCGATTGCCGCGTTCCAGAACACGCAGTTCCGCATTGCGGACATGAAGACGAAGATCGACGCCGCAAAGCTGCTCGTTTACCGTGCGGCAATGCTCAAGCAGGCCGGCGCCAAGTTCTCTAGCGAGGCTGCGATGGCGAAGTTGTTTGCGGCAGAAACCGCTATGGCGGTTACCACCGAGTGCGTACAGCTCTTCGGCGGCTACGGCTACACCAGAGAATACCCCGTGGAGCGCATGATGCGCGACGCGAAGATCACCGAAATCTACGAAGGCACCAGTGAAGTGCAGCGCATGGTTATTTCCAATGCGCTTTTGAAATAAGGGGGGGCACGCAGTGAAAATCGTTGTAAGCATCAAGCAGGTTCCGGATACCAATGAGGTAAAGCTGGACCAGACGACAGGAACCCTGATTCGTGAGGGTGTTCCCAGCATTATCAATCCGGACGACAAGGCTGGCCTTGAGGCTGCCCTCCGTTTGAAAGATCAGGTAGGCGCGCATGTTACCGTGCTGACCATGGGCCCGCCTCAGGCGGCCATCGCTCTGCGCGAGGCTCTGGCCATGGGCGCGGATGAAGCGATTCTTGTGACCGACCGCGCGTTCGGCGGCGCCGACACCTGGGCCACTTCCTCCACTCTGGCCTCCGCTATTTCCAAGCTGGATTACGATCTCATCATCACCGGCCGCCAGGCCATCGACGGCGACACCGCACAGGTTGGCCCGCAGATCGCCGAGCACCTCGGCCTGCCCAACGTAAGCTATGCGGAAGAGCTGTGGGTGGAAGGCGATACCCTCAAGGTAAAGCGCCAGTATGAAGACCGCTATCACATCGTTCGCGTCAAAACCCCCTGCCTGATCACCGCTTTGGCCGAATTGAATGAACCCCGCTATATGACTCCCGGCGGCATTTTTGACGCCTTCCAGAAAGAAATTATCGAGTGGCACAGAGCCGACCTCGATGTTGACGACAGCAACATCGGCCTCAAGGGCTCCCCCACCCGCGTGAAGAAGTCCTTCACCAAGGCGGTGAAGGGACAGGGCACCATTGTAACGATGGAGCCCGAAGAGTCAGCCAACTGGCTGACCGACCGTCTGCGTGAAAAATTCATTCTGTAGTAGGAAAGTGGTGAGGAATTATGAGTAACGAAGCATATAAGGGAATATTCGTATTTGCCCAGCAGGTGGACGGAAAGCTGTCCAACGTTGCGCTGGAACTGATCGGCAAAAGCAAGGCTTTGGCCAAAGATCTGAACACAGAAGTTACCGCCGTGGTATTGGGTAACAAAATCGGCCATCTGCCGGAGCAGCTGGGCCGTTATGGCGCGGACCGCGTTGTCATCGCGGAGGATCCAATTCTGGAAACTTATACCACCGAGCCTTATGCGCATGTTATTACCGAAATCGTAAAAAAATATCAGCCTGAGATCGTGCTGTACGGCGCAACCGCCATCGGCCGCGATCTGGCTCCCCGTATTTCCGCCAGAGTACACACCGGCCTGACCGCCGACTGCACCTCGCTGGAAATCGAAGAGGGCACCGGCAACCTGCTGATGACCCGCCCCGCATTCGGCGGCAACATCATGGCGACCATCGCCTGCGCGGACTTCCGCCCCCAGATGGCGACCGTTCGCCCCGGCGTAATGCAGCGACTGACCCCGGTGGACAACGCCCACCCGGTGGTAGAGTCCTTCTCCGTTCCGGATCTGGCCGAGCATGTCAACGTGGAAGTTGTTGAAGTGATCAAAAAGATCAGCGAGAAGATGGATATTCAGGAGGCCAACGTTCTGGTTTCCGGCGGACGCGGCATGGGCGGACCCGAGAACTTTAAGCTCCTCGAAGAACTGGCCGACGTTTTGGGCGGCACAGTTTCTTCCTCCCGTACTGCGGTTGACGCAGGCTGGGTTGAGAAAGACCGCCAGGTTGGCCAGACCGGTAAAACGGTTCGCCCGAACCTGTATATTGCCTGCGGCATTTCCGGCGCCATCCAGCACTTGGCTGGCATGGAAGAGTCGGATGTGATCATCGCGATCAACAAAGACCCCAGCGCTCCCATCTTTGAGGTGGCGGATTACGGCGTTGTGGGCGACGCGATGAAAATCCTGCCTCTGTTCACAGAGCAGGTGAGAAAAGCCAAGGAAGAAAAGAGCAACGCCTGATTCATTTCAGGCTCTCAGCACGGCAGCGCGCAAGGATTTTGCATTTGGAGGCTTCCGCGCCGCCGCGCGGGTTTTCCCCGGCCCAATGCGAATCCACGCGCGCTGCCGCGCTGAAAATTGCTTTTTTTCAGATGGAGCCGACCAGTTTTGCCGGCCGATTCCATCCATCATACTTAAATTGGAGGTTTTACCGTGGGAAAAGTGTATACGCTATCTGAAGCAGTAGCTAAATTCGTAAACGACGGTGACAGTATTGCGATCGGTGGCTTTACCACCAACAGAAAGCCCTTTGCCGCCGTGCATGAAATCCTCAGACAAGGCAAGAAAGACTTTATTTTAAATGCGGGCGCCAACGGCGGTGATGCGGATTTGCTCATCGGCTGCGGGCGTGTGAAAGCGTACATCAACTGCTACACCGCAAACTCCGGCTATACCAACGTATCCAGACGGTTCCGCGCGGCGATTGAAAACGGCGACATTCTTTTTGAGGACTACTCACAGGATGCTGTTATGCTGATGTTCCATGCCGCTGCTCTGGGATTCCCCTATGTTCCCAGCCGCCTGATGATGGGTACCGGCCTTGCCGATAAGTGGGGCATTTCCAAAGAGATCAGAAAGACCATTGACAAGCTGCCCGATGAAAAGTTCGTCATTGAGCAGAATCCCATGAACCCCGAAGAGAAGCTGCTGCTCCTGCCTGTGCCGGAGATTGACGTTGCCGTCATTCATGTGCAGATGGCTTCCCCCGACGGAACCTGCCGCATTCTGGGCGACGAGTTCCAGGATACCGATATTGCGGGCGCTGCGAAGAAGGTCATTGTTACCTGCGAAGAGCTGGTTTCCGATGAGTATATCCGCCGCGATCCCAACGCGAACACCATCCCCGGCTTCTGCGTGGATGCCGTTGTTCATGCCCCGCACGGTGCGCATCCGTCCCAGTGCTACGACTACTATGACTACGATTCCAAATATTATAAAGAATACGATGTTGCCTCCAAAACACAGGAAGCGTTCGACGCTTTCTGCCAGGAGTGGGTATTCTCCACCCCGACACACGAGGACTACCTCAACAAGGTAGGCGGCGCCAGGCTGGCCAACCTCAAGGTTGTTCCGGGTCTCGGCTACCATGTTGATATGACGGCACAGGCGAAGGAGGAGAAGAAGTAATGGCTAACTACACGAATTACACCAACAAAGAAATGCAGGCAATTACGATTGCCCGCGCGATCACCAACGATCATATCGCGATTGTTGGAACAGGTCTTCCTCTCATCGGCGCAACTGTTGCCAAGAAGATATTTTCCCCCGGCTGCACACTCATTGTTGAGAGCGGCCTGATCGACTGCGATCCCGTTCAGGTTCCCACCTCTGTCGGTGACTGCCGCTTTATGGCGCACTGCGCGGTGCAGTGGCCTCCGGTTCGCTACATTGGCTTCCAGGCCAACGAGTGGCTCAAGAACAGAGACAGAATGATCGCCTTCATCGGCGGCGCTGAAATTGACCCTTACGGCAATGTCAACTCCACCTCCATGGGCGATTACCATCATCCGAAGACCCGTTTCTCCGGCTCCGGCGGAGCGAACGGTATTGCAACGTATGTCAATACCGTTCTCATGATGCAGCACGAAAAGCGCCGCTTCACTGAGAAGATCGATTACATTACCAGCCCCGGCTGGATGACCGGCGGCCCCGACGGACGCAAGAAGGCAGGTCTGCCCCAGAACCGCGGCCCGCTGATGGTTGTTACCGACAAGGGCGTTATGAAGTTTGACGAGAAGACCAAGAGAATGTATCTGGCGGGTTACTACGAGTCCTCCTCCATTGAGGAGATCGTAGAGAATACCGGCTTTGAGATTGACACCTCCAGAGCAGAGCTGCTGGCTCCGCCCTCTCCGGAAGTCATCAAGGCGATCCGCGAAGAGATCGATCCCGGCCAGGTCTTCATCAAAGTTCCCAAAGAGTAATTATCGTTGATATTCATTCCTTGCACGCGGCGGAGCTTTGTTTGAGGCTCCGCCGGCGGCGCAGGGGGTTCGACTGTTTGGCGGTTTCAGGCCGATTCGGCTTGAAATGCCGATACCGAGTTCAAAAAGCCAATTGGTAGGAAGGTTACTATGGAAGCAAAGTATACGTTAGGCATCGACGTTGGTTCCACCACGTCTAAATGTGTGATTGTGAAGGACGGGCAGGAGATCGTCAGCAAATCTCTGGTTTCAGTGGGTGCCGGTACCAGCGGCCCCGAGCGCGCGATCAAAGAGGTGCTGGATAACTGCGGAATGAAAAAAGAAGACATGAGCTTTATTCTTGGCACCGGCTACGGGCGTAATTCGCTTGATATCGTGGATGACCAGATGAGTGAGCTGAGCTGTCATGCAAGAGGCGCATACTACCTGTTTCCGGAGGTTCACACGGTCATTGACATCGGCGGACAGGACATGAAGGTGCTTCAGATTGACAATGGCGTTATGGTCAATTTCCAGATGAACGACAAGTGTGCCGCCGGCACGGGGCGCTTTCTCGATGTAATGGCCCGCGTGCTGGAGGTGAAAGTCGCCGAACTGGGCGATTTGGGGGCAAAGTCCACCAAACGGGTAGCGATCAGTTCTACCTGTACGGTTTTCGCTGAAAGCGAAGTGATCAGCCAGCTGGCGCAAGGCAGCGATATGCACGACATCATCAACGGTATCCACCACTCTATCGCCGCCCGTATGAGCGGTCTGGCACGCCGTGTCGGTGTGCGCGACCAGGTTGTTATGACCGGCGGTGTGGCGCAGAATGTCGGTGTTGTCGCAGCGCTGGAGGAGGAGCTCGGCCATAAGGTCTACACCTCTCCCCTGGCTCAGTATGCCGGTGCGCTTGGCGCGGCGCTGTTTGCGTACCAAAAGGCGACCCGCAAGAAATAGCGCCAGGCAATAGAATGATTTTTCGTCGGTGTGGGAGCTCCCCACACGTTAGAAACCCTTTGTTACTATTATTTTAAAAGGAGCGAGTGAACTATGGCAGAAATCGAAAAGACAGCACCCGCCGAGCAGACTGCTCCCGCAGCTGCGGCGCCTGCCAAGAAACCTGCAAAACCCGCCAGCCCCGGTGTAACTGCTCTGCGTAAAGTCGTTTCCGACGTTTACGCTGCCGCTTGGGAAGCAAAGAAAGCGGGCCGCCCGGTGGGCTGGTCTTCTTCCAAATTCCCCTGCGAAATTGCGGAAGCCCTCGACCTGGCCGTTGTATATCCCGAAAATCAGGCCGCCGGTATCGCCGCGCAGCATGACGGCGAGCGCCTGTGCGTGGAAGCGGAGAACCTGGGCTTTGACGCAGACATCTGCGGCTATGCCCGCATCAGCCTGGCCTATGCCTCCGGCGTGGAGACCACCAACGTGTCCCGCCAGATGCCCCAGCCCGACTTCGTTCTGTGCTGCAACAACATCTGCAACTGCATGACGAAATGGTACGAGAATATCGCTCGTATGCACAACATTCCGCTCATCATGATCGATGTTCCCTACAACAATACCACCCACGTGGACGAGAGCCAGGTGGCGTATATTCGCGCCCAGTTTGAGGACGCAATCAAGCAGCTGGAGAAGATCTCCGGCAATAAGTTTGATGAAAAGAAATTTGAGCAGGTATGCGCGAACGCAAACCGCACCGCGAAGGCATGGCTGAAGGTCTGCGACTACTGCCGGTACGAGCCCTCCCCGATGTCCGGCTTCGACCTGTTCAACCACATGGCGGACGTTGTTACCGCCCGCGGCAAGCAGGCAACCGCCGAAGCGTTTGAGCTGCTGGCCACCGAGCTCGAGGAGCACGTAAAGAACGGTACCTCTACCCTGCCGTTTGAAGAGAAATACCGTATTATGTTCGAGGGGATTCCCTGCTGGCCTGATCTGAGAGCGCTGTTTAAGCCCCTCAAGAGTGCCGGCTTGAACGTAACCGCTGTTGTGTATGCGCCCGCGTTTGGTTTCGTATACGACGGTCTGGATGATCTGTGTCGTGCATACTGCAAAGCCCCGAACAGCGTTTGCCTGGAGCAGGGTGTGGAATGGCGTGAGGGCCTCTGCCGCGACAATAAGGTAGACGGCGTTCTGGTTCATTACAACCGCAGCTGCAAGCCGTGGTCCGGCTATATGCCCGAAATGCAGCGCCGCTTTACCGCAGACCTGGGCATTCCCTGCGCCGCGTTCGACGGCGACCAGGCGGATCCCCGCAACTTCAACGCCGCTCAGTACGAAACACGCGTACAGGGTCTTGTTGAAGCGATGGAAGCAACTAAAGCTGCGAAGGAGGGCTAACGAACATGAGTATCGAATCGATGATCAGCGAGCTGGCCAGTGTTGCCGCACATCCCGGAAAGCAGCTGGCGAATTTTAAAGCACAGGGCAAAAAAGTGATCGGCATCATGCCCTACTATGCGCCCGAAGAGCTTGTTCATGCCGCAGGAATGGTTCCCATGGGCCTCTGGGGCAGCAACGACAAAACCATCTCTTTGGCGAAGGAATACTGCGCGACGTTCTACTGCACCATCGCACAGCTGGGCCTCGAAATGCTGCTGGACGGCACGCTCGATCAGCTCGACGGCGTGATCACTCCCACCATTTGCGACACCCTGCGCCCGATGAGCCAGAACATCCGCGTGGCGATGGCCAAGTACGAGAAGATGCCTACCATCTTTTTGGCACATCCCCAGAACCGCAAGCCCGCTTACGGCCTGAAGTTCTGTGTGGATCAGTACACCAACGTCAGAAAAGCGCTGGAAGAAATCAGCGGCGCTCCGATTACGGACGAAGCGATTCAGAACGCGATTAAGGTATACAACAAGAGCCGTGCTGCCCGCCGCGAGTTTGTAAAGCTTGCAAGCGAGCACTGCGACGTGATCACTCCCACAAAGCGCAGCGCCGTGCTGAAGGCCTCCTGGTTCATGCTCAAGGATGAGTACACCGAGAAGCTCGAAGCGCTCAACGAAGAGCTCAGAAAGCTGCCGGTTTGCGACTGGAAGGGCGTGAAGGTCGTCACCAGCGGTATCATCTGTGATAACCCGGCCCTCCTCAAGATTTTTGAGGACAACAACGTAGCGATCGCTGCGGATGACGTAGCGCAGGAGAGCCGCTCCTTCCGTGCCGACGCTCCGGAGGATCAGGCAGACCCGATGATGGCCCTGGCTATGCAGTTTGCAAGCCTCGACTACGACGTTCTGCTTTATGATGAGCATTCCTCTGAAAACCGCCGCGGCGAGTACGTTGCCAACATGGTAAAAGAAAACGGCGCACAGGGTTTGATCGTGTTCATGCAGCAGTTCTGTGACCCGGAGGAGATGGAGTATCCCTCTCTGAAGAAGGCTTTGGACGAGGCCGGCGTCCTGCACATCAAGCTGGGCATCGACCAGCAGATGCGCGACTTCGGTCAGGCTGCCACCGCGATTCAGGCGTTTGCCGACGTATTGAAGTCTCTTTAATTTACATTTCAAAAAGGCCCCTTTCGGGAGAAATCCCGAAAGGGGCCTTTTTGCGAACTCTTTATTTACTGAAAGAAAAGCGTTCTGGTGCTTTGCCGCGGAATGAGGGGCAAGCCCGCGCAACGCCGGCATAAACTGCCCGAAGATAATTGCTCTAGTAAAAAATTGTATTTCTATGAGAAACCCGTCAGGAACACACCAAAGGGTAAAAATTTGCCGCTTTGGTAAAAATCCGGGAATGTTGCGGCTTTTCCGGTACACATTAATAATTAATTTACATTTGAAATCTTGACAATCCCGGCACGGAATGATAAATTATTAAATAGAAGTTAGCACTCAAAACCATAGAGTGCTAAAATCTAAAAATGAGGTGAGAGGAATGGAGCTGAGCGACAGAAAACTGAAGGTGCTGGCAGCGATTGTAGAGGCTTATGTAAAAACCGGCGAGCCGGTTGGGTCGAAAGCGCTGGCCGCCGATTTGGGTGTTTCCTCCGCCACGGTAAGAAATGAAATGGCCGATCTCGCGGAGATCGGGCTTTTGGAGCAGCCGCATACCTCCGCCGGGCGGATTCCTTCCCAGAAGGGGTACCGCGTGTATATCGACCGGGTGATGAGTCTTAAGCCCGTCACGCAGGAGGAGCAGCGGTATTTGGACGGAATGCTGTTTTCGAGCGCGTACGACCAGCAGAAGCTGCTGGAGGGCGTATCGCATATGCTGGCGGGGCTCACCCGCTTTGCGGCGGTTTCCACCGCTCCGTCGGGCAAAAAAGCGGATATTCGCGCGCTGCAGTTTGTGCAGACGAGCCGCAGAACAGCTATGCTGATTCTGCTGACCTCGGCGGGCACAATGAAGCACCAGATTTTCCGGTGCGAATTCGATTTATCCCCTGAGATTCTGCGGGTGTTTTTCCGCGTGCTCAACGAGCGCTTGGCCGGTGTGCCCGTGGCCGCCGTCACCCCTGCGTATATTCAGACTCTGGCCGCCTCTCTCGGTGACCTCACGGTGATGATGTCCTCGGTGCTGATGGCGCTGCTGGAGGCCGCGCAGGAATCCGTTGAACCGGAGGTGCGCCTCAACGGGCAGATGAACCTGCTGTTCCACCCGGAGTTTGAACGCGGCAACGCCCGCAGAGTCATGGATTTTCTGGAGCGTCCGCAGGATTTGGCGGAACTTCTTCTGCAGCCGCAGAAGGAGGTTCGCGTGATGATCGGGGATGAAACCCGGCATCCCGAGCTGCGGGAATCGAGCATTATTGTGGCGCAGTATGCAATTGACGGCCAGCGCGCCGGTGCGATCGGCATCATCGGCCCCACCCGCATGGATTACGCGGGGCTGATCGGCAAGCTGGATTACCTGTCCCACACAGTGGGGCGTCTGCTGACAGAGCTGCGTCAGGAGGAATAATCAATCCATTCAAAATTGAACTAATAGAATGACGGGCTGCCGTGGAACGGCAGCGGAAAGGGGCAATCTCCTTGAGCAAACAGGATGCCGCGAAAAAGGCGGCGAAGCAGGCCGAACAGGCCGCAGAGACAGAGAAAGAAAAGGATTGTAATGCGGCGGAGCAGCCGCAGGCGGAAACGCCGGGAGACGAACAGCTGAAAAAGCTGCGGGAGCAGCTTGAGCAGACCGCTGCCGACCTTGCAAAGCAGAAGGATCTGCTTTTGCGCACCGCGGCGGAATACGATAATTACCGCAAGCGCACCGAGCGCGAGAAAACAATGGTTTACACAGACGCCACGGCGGATGCCATTGAAAAGGTTTTGCCGGTCTGCGACAATCTGGAGCGGGCGCTGGCCCAGCAGGGCGGCTCCGTGGAGGACTTTCGCAAGGGCGTTGAAATGGTTCTCTCCCAGCTGAACGGCACGCTCGAAAAGATGGGCGTCACGGTGATCGGCCAGCAGGGCGAACCGTTTGATCCCGAGGTACACAACGCCGTCTCTCATATCGAGGACGAAAATCTGGGCGAAAATGTCGTTGCCGAGGTACTGCAAAAGGGGTACCGCATCGGCGATCGCATCATCCGCCACGCGATGGTACAAGTGGCCAACTGACGGCCCGATCAGAAAATTCCGCCGCGGTCTGACGGCGGCAGCCGAAATGATTCGGCTCGACTTCATGAAAATAACAACCTAACTTTTTGGAGGTAATAAGTATGGCAAAAACAATTGGTATCGACTTGGGAACAACCAACTCCTGTGTAGCTGTCATTGAAGGCGGCGAGCCTGTCGTTATTCCAAACGCGGAAGGCGCGCGCACCACTCCGTCTGTTGTGGCGTTTTCCAAAACCGGCGAGCGCATGGTGGGCCAGGTGGCAAAGCGCCAGGCCATCACCAACCCCGAGCGCACCATTTCTTCCATTAAAAGAGAAATGGGCTCCTCTTACAAGGTGAATATCGATGGCAAGAGCTACACCCCGCAGGAAATCTCCGCGATGATCCTGCAAAAGCTGAAGGCGGACGCAGAAGCGTACCTGGGCGAATCGGTTACCTCCGCGGTCATCACTGTTCCCGCTTACTTTACCGACGCACAGCGTCAGGCGACAAAGGATGCCGGTAAGATTGCCGGTCTGGATGTCAAGAGAATCATCAACGAACCGACGGCCGCGGCTCTTTCCTACGGAATCGATAAGGGCAACGATCAGAAGGTGATGGTGTACGATCTGGGCGGCGGCACGTTCGACGTGTCCATCATCGAGATGGGCGACGGCGTGCAGGAGGTTCTCGCCACCGCCGGCAACAACCGTTTGGGCGGCGACGACTTCGACAAGCGCGTGATGGACTGGATGATCGACAGCTTCAAAAAGGAAAGCGGCATTGATCTGAGCGGTGACAAAATGGCGATGCAGCGCCTCAAGGAAGCCGCCGAAAAGGCAAAGATCGAGCTTTCCGGCATGACCTCCGCCTCCATTAACCTGCCGTTCATCACGGCGGACGCCACCGGCCCGAAGCATTTGGATCTCACCCTTTCCCGTGCAAAGTTCAACGAGCTGACCGCCGATCTGGTGGAAAAGACCATGGGCCCGGTGCGTCAGGCACTGCAGGACTCCGGCCTCCAGATTTCCGATATCAGCAAGGTGCTGATGGTCGGCGGTTCCTCCAGAATCCCCGCGGTACAGGATGCGGTGAAGAACCTGACCGGCAAAGACCCGTTCAAGGGCATCAACCCCGATGAGTGCGTCGCAATCGGCGCTGCGCTGCAGGCCGGCGTTCTGGGCGGCGAGGTTCAGGGCCTGCTGCTGCTGGATGTTACTCCTCTTTCTTTGGGCGTTGAGACCATGGGCGGCATCATGACCAAGATCATTGAGCGCAACACCACCATCCCGACCAAGAAGAGTCAGGTGTTCTCCACCGCCGCAGACGGCCAGACCCAGGTAGAGGTTAACGTGCTGCAGGGCGAGCGTGAATTTGCCCGCGACAACAAGCAGCTGGGTCTGTTCAAGCTCGACGGCATCGCTCCCGCACCCCGTGGAATCCCCCAGATCGAGGTTACCTTCGACATCGATGCCAACGGCATCGTAAACGTATCCGCAAAGGATCTCGGCACCGGCAAAGAACAGCACATCACGATTACCTCCAGCACCAACATGAGCAAGGACGACATCGACAAGGCCGTGAAGGAAGCGGAGCAGTTTGCCGCCGAGGACAAGAAGCGCCGCGAAGAAGTCGACACCAAAAACGAGGCGGAAAACCTGTGCTATTCCGTTGAGAAGCTGATCACCGACAGCGGCGACAAGATTGAAGAAGCCGATAAGACCGAGCTGAACCAGAAGGTTTCTGAGCTCAAGGGGATGCTGGCGTCTGCTTCCGTCGAGGAGCTGAAGCTCAAGACGGAAGACCTGCAGAAGAGCCTGTACGCGGTTTCTGAGAAGCTATATAAGGCCAGTGCCCCGCAGGGCGGCGCGGCGGCTCCCGATATGGGCGGCCAGCCCCAGCAGGGCCCGGCGGCGGGCGACGGCCAGACGGTGTACGACGCGGACTTTAAAGACGTGGACGACAGCCAGAAATAATTCCGGTATTTTCAACCCGGGGTGTTTTGTGGTATGATATTCGATACGTGATGAAAACGATACGGCGGCGCGTGGAGCCCGCGGTGTCGTACAGCAACACAGTTGATTGCGAAGGGTGGCCTCGGCCGCCCTTCGTCGGGTATGCCGCGCAGGCGCGGCCGCCCGGCATAGAAATCCAGGGCGGGCGGGAATTCGCTTTTCCGCTTGCCGCACCATGTGGGAGTGACTTGGCTTGGCGGAAAAAAGGGATTATTATGAGGTAATGGGCGTGCCCAAGAATGCCTCGGAAGACGAAATTAAAAAAGCTTACCGCAAACTGGCAAAGCAGTACCACCCCGATTTGAACCCGGGGGATAAAACGGCGGAAGCCAAATTTAAAGAGGTCAACGAGGCTTACGAGGTTTTGTCCGATCAAGAGAAGAAAGCGCGATACGATCAGTTCGGCCATGCGGGAGTAGACCCGAATTTTGGCGGCGGCCCCGGTGCCAGCCCCTTCGACGGCGACATTGATCTGGGCGATATTTTCAACAGCTTTTTCGGCGGCTTCGGCGTGGGGCGCAACGCAAACCCCAACGCGCCCCGGCGCGGGCGCGACGCGCAGGCATCGGTCACAATCTCGTTTGAAGAGGCTGCGAAGGGCACCAAAAAGCAGGTTTCTTACCAGCGGATTGAATCGTGCCAGTCCTGTGGCGGCTCCGGCGCGGAAAGCGGAACGGAAACGAAAACCTGCCCGCAGTGCGGCGGTACCGGCCAGGTGCGGGTCAGCCAGCGCACGCCGTTCGGCGTGGTGCAGACCAGCCGCGGGTGCGACCGCTGCGGCGGAAAGGGTAAGATCATCGATCACCCCTGCCATACCTGCGGCGGCACCGGGCGTGTCAGAAAAACCAAAACGCTCGAAATTGCCATTCCGGCCGGTATTGACGACGGCCAGACCCTGAATGTGGGCGGCCACGGCGACGCCGGAACAAACGGCGGCCCTGCAGGCGACCTGCACGTGTTTGTAACGGTGCGCCCGCACCCGATCTTCGAGCGCCGCGGCAACGATGTGTGGTGCGAAATGCCCATCACATTTGCGCAGGCTGCTTTGGGCGCGGAGGTTGTCGTTCCCACGCTCGACGGCAAGGTCAGCTACCAGGTGCACGACGGCGCCCAGCCGGGCGATGTGTTTAAGCTGCGCGGCAAGGGGATTCCCAATATTCACGGCCGCGGGCGCGGCGACCAGTATGTGCGCGTGACGATCGAGGTGCCGAAGAACCTGACGGACCGCCAGAAGGAAATTCTCAAAGAATTTGACGGCGCGGGCGATGAACAGCGCAACTACCAGAAGCGCAAGAGTTTTTTCGATAAAATCAAGGATCTGTTCGATACAGAAAAAAAAGAATAACGGGTGTTGTACCCGATGAAAAGGCTTCGCGAAAGCGAGGCCTTTTTTCTTTCTATGTGGGTGAAAATCATACAAAAAAGAATGGCAGAAAAAATATTTTTATTTTTTTGGTAAAATTTGTAACAAATAGCCCCTCTCAAACGTCATATTAATGAAGGCTGTTTGAAAAAGATTTGTATTATGATTTTGGTCTGAAAGGAGAGCGTTGCCGTTTCAGCTTTTCAAAGGCCTTCGATCCCGGCAGGATTTGATAGACGTAAAAAATCAGTTGCGTCTTAGAAAGGGAGATTGTAAAATGAAAAGAGCATTAAGTTTTGTACTTACACTTACTATGCTGATGAGCCTGTTTGCCATGCCGACTTCTGCAGCGACTGCCCCCAAACAGGAAACAGGAGCAGAGTTTCAGTCGCAGTCTTTTACTCGATATTCCATCCAATCGGGTTCAATTAAACAGGAAAATTGGACAACAGAACAAATTACAAGTCGATTGAGAAATCTAGGTGTATCTGAATCTGAAATTAAATATCTTTTAGAGTTGGAAAAAGAAAGAGAACGGAATTTTAGATTGCCTGCGACTACAGGTAAAATTACATTAATGGCTCGATTTCCCTCAAATCCGTCTATTGGGGATAGGTATACAACTCAAATAAAAGTTGGAGTGGCAACTACATCTTTAAGTTTGCAAGCCCTGGTTGTTAAATTTGTAAGCAAAGGTATTTCGCTTGCCGCGGCAATAGGGGTAGCAGAAGCTATAATATCTGATTATACAGATATTAAGGGGGTCGTTTTTACAGTCGATTATATTTACGGCTATGATAATGATAATCAACTCAATTGGGTATATAGCAAGGTCGATTGGGACTTTTATTATTAATTAGTGGGTGTTTGATTTATGAATCAAAAATTGCAAAGACAGTGGCATCTATTAGCTTATTTTTTTGTCGCATATGTATTGATTTCCAGTAGTTACCGTATTCTGAAAGCAGTCACCATTTTTGACTTGGCGATTCTGAAGTCTTTTCTGCTTTGGCCGTCTTTGGTTCTGCTTTGTGCTATTTTCCTTTTCTCTCTTTGGTTGTATCAAAAGAGCGGAAAGGAATGGAAAATGTACATGCAGGACAAAAAGTTTGTACGGCTTTTCTTTTTCGTTGGGTTTGGATTGGCAATTGTGCTTGCCGTAATTACAGATTATGTGATTTGATCTAAATATCCCTTCATATAGTTTTACAAATTCCAATTCAGGTATGTGAAAAAGGAGCAATAAGGTGCGATTATGAGCAGTAAATACTGGCTGGGCATCCAGCAGGAGATACTGGAGAGAAAAGGTATTTATAAGCTGTGGGTATTTCTGTTTCTGTTTTGCGGTACCGTGATTATGCTGCCGGAAATTCCGGTTCTGGCGTATTCCCCGCAGCTTCTTCTGGGAGTGATCACGCTCGTGTTTCTGGGGATCATCTGGCATGTCTGCAAAGAGGAAAGATCCAAAGAGCAAAGCCATGAGCTGTTAGGTTACATGGTTCTTTTCCTTGTGATGATTGCCGGCTCAATTTCCTCGATCTCAGCGTGCAATTCACAGATTAGGCGGATGGTATGCCGCAGCTCCAGCAACTTCGCAGGCATCACAGAGCCAATAGATTGTCTGGCGGCTTCCCGTATCTCTATGGCCTTGTCTCGTCCGTAA
>KB911077.1 GCA_000383295.1 Faecalispora sporosphaeroides DSM 1294 | reverse complement strand
CCCGCAAACGATATTAACCTGACACCCCGTCTACTCAAGAAGTAAAAACCAGGCTGCCGCCATTCGGAATATATCCGCATCCAGGGGTGGAAGTTATCTTTGCAAATTTTGCAAAAACGCTTCGACCTCCGCTTGGCATGCCCATTTATATGATGGGTGTCCGGCTCGTATATATGCTAACACGCCGGTTAAAAATATTCAATTCCCTTTGTAAGAGTAACTTCCGGTTTGACCAATGTTTGTAAAACTTACTTCCGGCCTTGCGGGGAGGACCGTGTTTTTACGGAATTTAGTCTTGCAAGAACTTTGGAGAACTGGAAGTAAGTCATGCAAACTGGAAGTTACTTTTGCAATTTACCTTAATTTCACATAAATTTTATAATTTGTTCTATTTTGCTAATAATCCAAGCTTATTCTGAGCTAAAATACTATTTTAAAGTGATTTATCGTCATTTTTTAGCGGCAGTTCTAAAATCGCAATTTGACATTTTCTTCTAGCCGGAGTATGATAACTGCAACCTTATATGCAAGATTTAAGCAATGGAGCTTCAAATCCGAGAAGAGGGAGTGTGTGATGCATTCCCGATGATTTGATGCCGCATTGCTTTTTTATTTACTTATTCAGCAAACACAGACAGATGCCAAACGGGGGGAAAACACATGATTAAGTTAGAACATGTCTGTAAAAGCTTCGGCGATCTGGAAGTGCTCAAAGACATCAGTCTTACTGTGGAAGAAGGAGAAAAGCTGGTGGTGATCGGGCCGTCCGGTTCCGGCAAAAGCACTATGGTTCGCTGCATGAATTTTTTGGAGGAACCAAGCGCCGGTCAGGTGTTCATAGATGGTACGGAGCTTTCGGCAAAAAACAAGAACGATATTGTCCGCAAGAACATTGCGATGGTCTTTCAGCAATTTAACCTTTACCCGCACATGACCGTTCTGCAAAATATTACGCTGGCGCCCATGAAGCTGCAGCACATGAGCAAGCAGGAGGCAGAAAAGATCGCCTATGAATATCTGGATGTCGTCGGCCTGCGCGACAAAGCACATGTATACCCCGCTACGCTCAGCGGCGGCCAGCAGCAAAGAGTCGCTATTGCACGGGCATTGGCGACAAAGCAAAAAATCATTTTGTTTGACGAACCCACCAGCGCGCTGGATCCCGAAACCGTTCAGGAGGTTCTGGACGTAATGATCCAGCTCTCCCGCATCAACATCACGATGGTGGTTGTCACACACGAGATGGGATTTGCCCGTCAGGTTGCCGACCGGATTCTGTTTATGGATCAGGGCACCATTCTGGAGGAAGGGAAACCGGAGCATTTCTTTGAAAATCCCACAAACGAGAGAACGAAGGCTTTCCTGAGTAAAATTCTGAAATAACAGCCGGTTTTCACAGGAAGCGGACTCTTTATCTTCCCGCTTTTCAAAAAGGATCCAATATAACACAAATTGAAGGAGAGATTGTTATGACAACATTGAAAAAGACATGTGCGGCCTTACTGGCAGTTTCTATGCTGGCGCTGACTACTGCTTGCTCCGGTTCCGCCGGTTCCACCTCTTCCGCGGCAGCAGCCGGTACCAGCGGGGCCCCCACGCAAAGCTCCGCCTCCTCTGCTGCAACGCCCACCCTGGATAAAATCAAAGCCGCCGGCGTGCTGAAGGTCGGTGTGAAGGTGGATGTTCCGAACTTCGGTTTGAAAAACACAAAAACCGGCGAAGTGGAAGGCTTTGAAATCGACCTTGCCAAGGCGATCGCAAAAGACTTGCTCGGCGATGAAAGCAAAATAGAAACACAGGCCGTTACCGCCAAAACGCGCGGCCCTCTGCTGGATAACGGAGAGGTCGACCTGGTCATCGCAACCTTTACCATCACCGACGAACGCAAAAAGGTTTACAATTTCTCCGATCCGTACTATTCGGACGCCGTGAAGCTGATGGTGAAAAAGGATTCCGGCATCAAAAGCCTGAAAGACCTTGACGGAAAGACCATCGGCGTTGCGCAGAGCTCCACAAGCATGAAGGCCATTCAGAACGCGGCGAACACTGCCGGCGTGAAGGTAAAATTCGACGAATATGCCACTTACCCCGAAATTAAAGCGGCGCTGGATTCCGGCCGCGTGCAGTGCTTCTCTGTGGACGGCTCCATCCTGAGCGGCTATGTAGACGACACCACCACAATTCTGGACGATAAATATTCCCCCCAGGAGTATGGCATTGCCAGCAAGCTGGATAACAAAGATTTGGCGGAATACGTCAACAGAATGGTAGCGCAGCTGAAATCCAGCGGAGAATTGGACCAGATGATCGCAAAATGGAAGCTGAACTAACTTTAACAGAGAGTTCCCTGCAAAGGAAACCTCCGCAGATCATTCTGAAAGAAAGGCAGGGATAAAGAAATGAACAGTTCACCTTTTTCTTTGGATAAATGGGAAAGGCTATTGGTCGACTGGCAGATATTTGCCGGCGGCTTTCTGACTACGCTGGTAATCGCTGTACTTGCATTGGCGCTCGCCTTGCTTTTAGGAATCATCTTCGGCATGTTTTCCTCCTCGCATCTTCGGGGGCTGAAAGGCGTCAGCCGCGTTTATGTGGAATTTATTCAGAACATCCCGTTGGTCATCCAGATTTTCTTTCTGTACAACGGTCTTCCGCTGGTGGGAATCATGCTGGATAAATTCACCATCGGCGTACTTGGCATTGGAGTATACACCGGCGCGTATATCAGCGAGGTTGTTCGGGCGGGAATTCAGTCGATTCCGGTCGGGCAGATGGAGGCGGCCAAAAGCCAGGGCTTTACCCACGTGCAGGCCATGCGGTATATCATTCTGCCGCAAACCGTTAAAATCGTGCTGCCGCCTTTGACCAATCAGGCGGTCAACCTGATTAAAAACACCTCTGTTCTGGCGATGATCGCCGGCGGCGACCTGATGTACCGCGCGGATTCCTGGGCCAGCAGTCAGCTGCTGTACGGCCCGGCTTATGTGACCACCGGCCTGCTGTACTTTGTGCTCTGCTTCCCACTGGCCACCTGGGCCCGCAATTACGAGCAGCGGCTCAAAAGCCACGATGTTCAGGCAACCGCGCTTCCTCAGAAGAGCAAAAAAGTATTCTGGGGCGGTTTGCCGGAGCTTTCTAAGAAGGGAGCGGCATAATGGAACTTTTAAGCAGTATTTTCTCAAGGGACAACGTTCTGTTTTTGCTGGCGGGCATGCGCACCACAGTCGTGATCGCAGCCTCCACCATTTTGATCGCCCTGTTCTTCGGCACGATTCTGGGTCTGGTGCGCAATTACGACCGCGGAATTTTGGGAAGGCTCTCAGCGGTTTATATTGAAACCTTCCGAAATACGCCGCTGATCCTCTGGATTCTGGCCATCCGTTTTCTGGTTCCCATCCCCGCGTTTTACTCCGGCATTTTATCCATGTCGGTCTTTACCACCGCAATTATGGCCGAGGTGGTGCGCGGCGGACTAAATTCCATCAACAAGGGCCAGTTTGAGGCGGCCTATTCTCAGGGCTTCGGCTTTTTTCAAACCCTTTGGTTCATCATCATTCCTCAGTGCTTTAAAAACATTGTTCCGTCGCTGCTCTCGCAGATGATCACCACCGTAAAGGATACCTCTTTTCTGTGGGCGGTGGCCATTGAGGAATTTACCGGCAAGGGCATGATTCTGATGGGCCGGTTTGCCTCCTCCGCACAGGTGTTTCTCTTGTTCGCCTTCATGGCCGGAGTGTATTTTATCATTAACTTTACGCTTTCCAGCATTGTGCGCAGGCAGAATGCAAAGGGAGAAAGCCTGAAAAAGCCTGTTCCTGTCAAAGCGTAAGGCTGTGAAGGGTCATTTCCGGCAGTGAAGATACATTTCTTTCCAACACTCATTTTTGATGCAAAAGCAGCCCCCGGGCGCGGAAACTTCCGTGCCCGGGGGCTGCTTTGTTATGATTGCGGGAACCAGGTTGAATCAGCCGTTCTGATTCATGTTCTGGAACTTTTGCTTTGCCTGGTCTATTTTCTGCTGCTCCGCAGCCGGGGTCGGGTACCAGCCGCGCTTGTGCATCTCATCAAATACCTGCGCCTGCAGCTGGTGCTCTTCATTCAGAATATTCATGAATTCATTTCGCACCGTGGGGGTTGCGCATTCGTTGACGAAATTATTATAAGTGCCGGTGATCGCTTTCTGCGAGGACAGCACATCATACAGGACTTCCTGGTCTTTCATGCTTACCTGTGTCTGATTCTGGTTCTGGCTCTGATCCATGATTCTACACTCCTTTTAATTCAAAAATCCGAGCAGCTTATTGTAATGCTGCTGATGCTTGCTGGCCAGATCTTCATACTGCTGCTTCAGCTGGGGATCTGTGCAGCCCTGAGAATACGCTTTCATTTTTGTAATTAAAAGTTTTTCTCCGTTGAGCTGATCCTCAATTGCAGAAAGCTCCTTGCTCGTTAACGTTGCCATTTTTCGTTACCTCCTTTGATTTGACTTGTATACCCTTATTCTTTGCATGTCAGGTAAAAATATTCCTCAAAACTGATGATTCAGGCCTCTCTATGTAGCCTGCCTGACCTCTGCTTCAGGTTCCAAGCCAAAGCTGATAGATAACGCCTGATCGATCAGCGACATAGACACGCCATCCAAGCGCCCCATGCGTTCCTTTAATCTGTGTTTATCTATGGTGCGGATCTGTTCCAGAAGCACAATGGAATCTCTGGCCAATCCTGTGGTTTCCGCATCCAGCATAATGTGCGTCGGCAGTTTTGCTTTTGCTCTTTGACTTGTTATCGCCGCCGCGATCACGGTGGGGCTGAATCGGTTGCCGACGTCGTTCTGAACAATCAGTACCGGCCTTACCCCACCCTGCTCCGACCCTATAACGGGACTGAGATCGGCATAATAAATATCGCCTCTTCTGACATTCACGTTTTTCACGCTCCGAATAATTTAATGATTGGGCCCAATCCTATTTTTGCCTCTTCAAAAAACTTTCATACAATTATTTTAAATTTTCTTTTTTTCTTTCGTCTGAAATAGGTCTTGCGCCTCTCTACATAATATTAGCTTACCCGCCAATTGACAGTGGGATTCTAAAAAGCGGGGGCAGAAAAGAAAAGCGCGCCGCCTGCCGAACGTGTCGCCGTCTTGCCAAATTCGACAAAAGGGCTATAATGAGAGTAACTTAATCGGAAGGAAGTATGATCGAATGGCAAGATGGAAAAAAGCGCTCGCTTTTTTGTTATCCTGTGCGGTGCTCGCAACGCCCTCGGCCGCGTATGCGGCGGAAACAGACGCTGTGGTAGGCACACTGAGCATGGATACCTTCAGCTATACAATGGCTCCGGGGAGCATTTACGATTTTAAAGCTTCTCTCAGCAGCTCTGTTTTAAAGCAGGAGGACGTCAAGGTCTGGTCCTCGCGCGATGGGATCGCCAAGGTGGCCCGCGTGGCCGGAACCGGAAAATACCGTATTACCGGCCTGAAGGCCGGAGTGACCTACATCACCTCTGAAATCAGGGGCGTTCACGCGTCGATTCAGATCACCGTGGAGAACGGTGTGAAGCCGCACGGTGTGACCAACTGGACCACCTCTCTGATTCACCAGTCGGATCTTTCGCCGACCGTTAACGTCACTTTCCCGGAGGGAACGAATCTGATGGGTGTTGCGGCGCTTCTGGAGAAAAATCATGTGTGCAGCGCCAGCGACGTGCTCGCGGCGGCAAAAGGCACGCAGTTCGACAATTACAGCTTCATTGCCTCTCTTCCAAACGCTACCTCCCGCTATTATAAGCTTGAAGGCTATCTCTTCCCCGATACCTATAACTTTTATAAGGGAGACAGCGCGGCCAATGCGCTCAAACGCATGCTGAACAACATGCAGAACAAAATGGCCAACCTTCAAACGCAGGCGGCGGCGCAGGGGATGACGGCGGATCAGGTGCTGACCATGGCTTCCCTGATTCAGGCGGAGGCTTCGAGTGCCAGCGACATGTACCTTGTTTCCTCTGTTCTGCACAATCGCCTGACAAACGGCGCGGCCCACGACACACCGAGACTCCAGTTTGATTCTACCGTATTCTACCCCTACCGGGTAAAATCGGAAGCGCCCGCCGGCTTTACCAGCACCTACGACACCTATCGCTTCTCCGGCCTGCCAATGGGGCCGATCTGCAACCCCGGCGCCAGCGCCATCGACGCCGCGCTTCACCCGGCCAGCACAAATTATTATTATTTCTGCCACTCCGCTTCCGGCACAGGGTACTATGCCGAAACGCTGGAGGAACACAACCAGAACCTGATCATTGCCGGTCTGCGGTAAGTTTTTGTACCGCAGATTTGCTTGAAAAGCGACTTCGTGTAAAAATGTCAATGATTCCCCTGCCTGCGGTAAGGGAATCATTGACTGCTTTTTTGAGGTGAAATGTAACAAGAGTGTATCCCCGGAAAAATAACCGCTATCGCGAGAGGATGGATCTTATTTGAAAAGCAGCCAGGAGCAGCTACGGAGCAGGGGCTACGCCACCCCGGAGGAAATCCGCCCGTATCGGGAAAAAAGCCAGAATGCGCTTCTGGAGCTTCTGAATGATAAAAACGCTGTGGCACGCACCGCAGCCGCAAGCCAGCTGAAAATAGAGCCGGAGGTATTCCCCGTTCTGCTGCAGGTTTTACAGGAAGACGATGCGGAGAAAATCTGCGAAATTCTGGACACCGTCGGCTTTATGGCTTTCTATCACCCGAAGCTGTCAACGCCGGAGCATGCTGAAGCGGTGTTCGCCGTGATGGAGCGGTATCCAAGCCATGAGTTGCTGCTCTGGAAGGCCATCCAGTGCCTATGCGCCTTCCCCTCACAAAAGACAAAACGGCTCCTTCAGGAGTTTACCGCACAGAATAATCTTTTGGGGGAAGAGGCTCAAAGCTCCCTCAAGCGGCTTCCTTCTGAGCGCTAAAGCACATCAACAAGGCTCCGGAGCAAATTGCTCCGGAGCCTTGTTGATGTGGTATCCGCTAAACGGTATGTTTCTATATTTTCAAAATCCAAAGTAACTATGGCTGTAGACCCCATTTCCCCTGAATATTGAAAAACTAAAGCAAAAGTTTGAAGCGTGTATCTCAGAAGAACGGATCAAAGCCCTGCGGAAAATGGAGCTGATTTTCAACCTAGGGAGCCACCAAAGCAAGAATGAATGCAATTGCTTAAAAGATATTCTGCAAATGGCTGTTGAAGAAAGCGGATGCAGCATCCGCTACCGAAAGGGAGAGTCGGAGAAACAATACGACGTTCAGTTTTTTCGTGTTACTTCCGCCTATGGGCAATGGTACGCAACCGCATATCATTTCAAAACAGAAAGACCAAAGGTATTCCGATGCGACAGAATTCAGTCCGTGCAGCGCTGTGAAAAATACGCGACCAAGCCGATCTCTGAATTTCTCGTCCCTTCAAAAGAGCTATTTCGCGACAAGGATGCTGTGGATTTTGAGGTTGGCGTTTCCAATCAGGGAGCGGATCTGTTTCATAAAGAACACTATCCCTCCATGAAGCTGCACCGGGAAAACGGGAACTACTACGTAAGAGGATTTTACAATCAAGAGGAAGAAAATTTTATTGCCAATTATTTTAACCGCTATGGGAAAGCGATTTGTTCGATTCAGCCTGCTGCACTGAAACATTTGATGCTGGAACAATTGAATATGGTAAAAAACCATCTCAATTCCATATCATAGCAACCAAAACAAAAAAGAGAACACACGCCGCGTTCTCTTTTTTTTGCTGCTGAAATCTTCTTTCTGTTCGGTCGCTATTCGCTGTTTTCTTTATTTCGATTCTTCAGAGGAATCTGCAATCGGTTCAAACAGCACCAGCATATCTTCCTCCGGAACGGCCAGCTGTTTGATCCGGCCGGTGCGGCGATCCGCAGTCAGGGTAAAATTATGGCCATCGCCGCTGCCGAAAAACAGCCCGTCGCCGGAGGTGGTCAGCGCGCCTTCCACCGAAGCCGCGTCCAGCGACGACAGCATCATGGGAATCATCCCGGTTTGCGGCAGCAGCATGTTATCCTGCGAAACCGTAAGGCCCTCATAGCTGACGGAAAGGATCTTATGATCCCACGCCCAGGTCATGCCCTTCAGCTCCTGCGGCTCCAGCAGCGTTAGCTGCGCGCCCTGCCCGGCCGAATACTGCAGCCGGCATACATACCGGCTCTTTCCCATTGAAACATCAGCTTTGGCCTCAAAGGTCAGAACCGGGTTTACCACGGGCCGTGTCAGCGAGGGCGAACACCCCGCCAAAACGGCCATACAGACAAGACAAAACAGGATTACAAGGAGGCGGGCCGGCTTGCGCATGAAATCACCCTTATTGTTCAAATTCTGAAAACAGCAAGGGCAGCTCCTCAATCAAATCGGACGGCAGCATCCCGCGCTGAGAGAGCCTTTTTGCGCAGCGGTCACCCGCGAGCCCGTGCAGGAACACACCGAATACCGCCGCCCAATAGGGCGCGATCCCCTGCGCCGCAAGGGAGGCGATCATTCCGGCCAGCACGTCTCCGCTGCCGCCCTTCGCCATCCCCGGGTTCCCCGTGGTGTTTACGAACACGCGTCCATCCGAAGCGGCTACGATGGTTCCCGAGCCTTTCAGCACCAGGGTCACCCCATGCTCCCGCGCAAAGCGTCCGGCATAGTCCAGCCGCCGCTCCTGCACCCGCTCAGCTGTGGTATGAAGAAGGCGCGCCATTTCTCCCGGATGGGGAGTAAGCACCACCGGCACTCTGACTGTTTTCAATATATCTATATTCTCAGCCAGGAGATTTATTCCATCCGCGTCGATGACAAGGGGAACGGAGCTGCAGGCCGCCACACGCCGCAGCAAAGAGCGGGCCAAAGCAGAGGTGCCGAGCCCGCAGCCGAGCAGAACCGCCGACGCACCCAGCATTTCCCGATTGAGAAGCGCGGCGCTGTCCTCACTGATCACGCCGCCGTGTGTCCGCTCCAGAAGCGTATACACCGGCTCGGGCAGAGCGCCCGCAACCACCGGATACAGCTCGCCCGGCAGTGCCATGTTCACAAGGCCCACTCCGCTGCGCAGGGCCGCGCGGGCCGCGAGCATCGCCGCGCCCGCCATCCCCGTGCTGCCGCAGACGGAAAGCAGCGTGCCGTAGCTGCCCTTATTCGTGTTCTGCTCCCGCCGCTGAAACAGCAGGGCAAGATCTTTTTCTTCAATGCCGAACAGCGGTGTTTCCGCTTCTGCGATCAGCTGTTCTGAAATACCCACCGAAACCACCGTTACCTTGCCGCAATGGCTTCGGCCCGGCTGAATGAGGTGCGCGGGCTTGAGCGCCGTAAAGCTGACTGTTTCCGCCGCGCGCACGCAGCGCCCGGGCACCTCCCCCGTGTCGCACGAAACGCCGCTCGGCAAATCCAGCGCCAGCAGATACGCTCCGGAGGTTTCCGCCGCATCCAGCAGCGGGAACAGCGTTTCGGGCAGGCTGCCGCGAAACCCGATGCCGTACATCGCGTCCAGCACAAAATCCGCTGCATAGACCTGCGTTTTGACGGCTTCGGGCTCTTTGACCCAATCCAGCACTAAAATCTTCTGCGCGTCTATCTTCCGGAACACGCTTCTTGCCAGCTCCGTTTCCGGCTCACCCTGAATCAACACGACGCAGACCTGCGCACCCCAATCCGCAAGATGCCGCGCGGCGACAAAGCCGTCGCCGCCGTTATTTCCCTTTCCGCACAGAATGACGACCTGCGCGCCGGAGGCCCTGTCCCGCAGAAGCAGTGCCGCAGCCTCGCCCGCATTCTCCATCAGGGTGGAATACGAGACTCCCGCCTGAACGGATTTTTCTTCCAGCGCCCGCATGGCGCCGCTTTGGAATAGTTTCATGGGAAGGCTCCTCCTTTCTCAACCGTGCCATCAGAATAACACTGGAAATCAGTTTGCGCTGCACCTCTGCGCCGGGCTGATCCGCGGGGTCCGTCAAAACGGCGGCGTTTCCCCCGTGAGCGCACGCACCGCGCCGCTTTGAAACGGTGATCTTAGAACGGCGCTTTTCCCCGATGACCGTGACGGACGCGTAACGTGCGGTATGTGTGGCACTGACCGAAAACTCCAGGTTTGCTTTTCGGGCGGCCTCCAGAGCCGCTCCCTCCAGATACAAAAAGGGCTTGCCAAGCTCATCGCGCAGGAGCTGCACCTCCCGCAGAAGAAAGCCCCGCACCCCCGTGCCGAGCGCCTTGGAAAACGCCTCCTTGGCGCAGAAGCTGACCGCCACGCTGGCCGCCGGGAACCCGCGCCCGGCAAGCTGATCGTATTCCTTGTCCCCTAAAATTCGCCGGCAGAAGCGCGGGTTTTGCATCGCGCGTTCCATGCGGGAGATTTCGAGAAGATCAACGCCCACGGAAAGCATTGACCGATACCTGCCGCGGCAAAAACGGTTTGATCGCCGCCAGCATCCTTTCATTGGGATTGTATACGAGCAGAGTGCTGCCGGAGTCCTTTAAATGCACGACCATATACCACGCATCGGTGCCCATGTCGTCCTCGCCGACCATGAGCTGCCTTGCGAAATTTCTGTTTTGGAACGCCGCGGCGTTGTACTGCCCCATTTCCTCCACCGTTTTCAAATCAAAGCTGCAAATCCGCTTGCGGCTGCGGCGGTTTACAATCTGATCCACGGTGAAATCCCCGTTGGTTGTGCTGTATTCATACTCCAGATTTCTGGATGCGCCTACATAGTAAATCCCAACGAACACACCCGCAACAATCAGCAGCAGAAAAGGCCCCAAAAACGCCACCATCGTACTGACCGCCAGAATTACGATTCCGAGTATGCCCGCCCCGGCCATGATCGTATAATCCTTGCGGCCTTTTTTCCTTTGGACGAGCTGTTCAACAAAAACATCCATTGCGTCATCTCCCATTCCCAATCAAAAGCATCGTTTATTTCTATTTATGATACCATAATTTACCTTCCATTACAATTCCCACATATCTCATGACACAACAGCCAGCATTTTGCCGATTTTATCAAATTATGATATGATAGATGATAACATCCGCTCCCCTCATCCGCCGCCCCTAAAAAGAACAGGAAGTAACGGGTGGAGGATTCCTGTATGCCCAGGCGCCGAACGCTCGCTTTCGTGCATGTTGTAATGGGAACAGGACAGCGCAACCAGAAAATTGCAGAAAGGAATTTGTCGAAATGATGATCACCAGACTTCAGCGAAGAGGCTCAATTCTAGAAGGGAACCCCTATTCTTTCGCGCACGGGCTGAACCGATACAAGCTTTTCTGGATTTTTCTTTCCGGCAGTATCATCGGCTTTGTGGTAGAAACCCTTTGGTGTTATGTTCGCCTGGGGTACTTTGAAAGCCGCCAGGGCCTGCTCTATGGGCCGTTTACGCCGGTGTACGGGCTTGGCGCCGTACTGTTTACGGCTGCACTCTACCGTTTTCGCCACCGCAACAGCCTGATCATCTTCTTTGCGAGCATGGTTTTGGGCGGCGCGCTGGAATATGTTTGCTCCTATCTGCAGGAAAAGCTTTTTGGCACGGTGTCGTGGGAATACAGCAATTCCGCTCTGAATCTGCACGGGCGCACCAACCTGACCTACTCGGTGTTCTGGGGCATTCTCGGGCTGATTTTCATCAAACATTCCCTGCCCTCGCTCACCCGGTGGATCGAACGGCTCCCAAGCCGGCCCGGCATCATTTTAACCCGTGTGCTGCTGGTGCTCATGGCGGCAAATATCGCGCTTTCCGGTATGGCGGTCAAGCGCCAAAGCCTGCGGCAGGAGGGCGTTCCCGCGTCGGGCCCGGTCAGCCAATGGCTCGACCGAAATTATACCGACGAGTACTTAAAGCGAGTATACCCCAATATGCAGCATGCACAATCTTTGCGCAAAAATCAATCGGAATCTCAGCAGGGAATCCGGTGAGCTGAAAAAGATTTCCCTTGCAATTTTGCTGCGCAATGCGTATAATAAACTTTAAGCTGTTTCAAGGGGGAAGGGCGCTCAGTTGCGGAAACTGTGCGCTTTTTTCATAGATTATTTTCATTTTTACCTTTTCAATTTAACTTTGATGGTGTATAATTGTATAATATAACCAAGTCCTCCCTTTTCTATTACAATACCGTTGGTCAAACCGTTCCCGGGTTTTCAGGGATGTATGGCAGAAGAAAATGAAAGATTGGAGTAATACTTATGATCAGAGAGTTTCATAAAGATGAATTAGACGCCGTGATGCAGTTGTGGATGAACGCCATTACGAAAGCACACCCGTTCATTCCGAGAGAGCATTGGCTGAACCAATATAGAATTGTCCGCAACGAGCACCTCTCTATGGCCAAAACCTTTGTTTACGGGGAGCATGGCCGTTTGAAGGGCTTCGTGAGCATTTTGGAGGGCAGCTTTATTGCCGCTCTGTTTGTGGACGCGGACAACTGGAACCACGGCATCGGCACAAAGCTGATTGAGTGGTGCCAGAAGAAGTATCCTCATTTGGAAGTCAATGTTTATAAAAAGAGCGAAAACACCGTACACTTCTACACGAAGCACGGTTTTGTCGTCGAGCGCGAGCTGACCAATTCGGACACCTGCGAACAGGAGCTGTTCATGACCTGGAAGAAGGATTGAGTCCGTAAAAGCCAAAATTCAGCAGCACAGCAAGGGCCGAATCCCGTTTATGGGGTTCGGCCTTTTTGATTGGATTATCGAATCTGAAAAAGGGCATTCGCTTTACCAGCCGGGCGGAAGTATTATTCAAACCGGTAGGTCACCACATCCCGAAGCTTTTTTCTGGGGCGCGGCGGCGGCGCTTCGTCCGGGTAGCCGAGCGCAATCGCCGCGGCGAGCTGACGATCGGTTTGGAGCCACCCGCAAAGCTCGGTATACGCAAAGAAGGTGTTGCAGATCCAGAGCGTGCCAAGGCCCAGCTCCACCGCGGCCAGAATGATATTTTCGATGGCCGCGCCGATCGACTGCGTATTCGCGATCTCCGCTACCCTGTCTTCGTTGCTGACGGCTTCAAACGGCGATTCGGATTCCTCGTTCAGCACCAAAATGATAACCGGCGCCTGTTTCATCACCTTCAGCGTATTCCAGGCGTCAGGCAGAGCGTTTCTGTTCTTCGGCAAAAGGGCCTGTCCGTTTTGTTCCCGGGTAAGACCGGCCTCAAACAGCCCGAGCATTTCCTCCTTAGCCTTGCCGCCGACCACGACAAACCGCCACGGCTGTTTGTTTTTGCTGGAGGGCGCTTTGATTCCGGCCGCGAGCACCTGATCGATCTGCCCCATCGGAACCATATCTTCCCGGAACCTTCGGATGCTTCTCCTGTTATCTATGCTTTGCAGGCTCATACTCTTTCCTCCCTATGACTCTGCCTTACCGAGAAACAGACTGATGATCAGAATTAAAAAGACGAGCGCCGTGATCGCGACATACAGCCGGTCGCCCTGCCGCCAAAAGAGCAGGATCGAGCTGCCTACGCGCAGAATCGGCGTCAGAATCAAAAGAAACAGCCCCGCCAGCATAACGGCGTACGGCCTGAGCGCGAGCAGCCCGGCCCAGATTTCTCCGGGGCTGGTCGGGAACACCCCGTCGGCGTATCCGCTCCGCCCGGTAGACAGAAACAGCAAAACCCCAAGGGCAATCACCGCGGCGCTGAACAGCACCCCCAGCTTCAGGAGCTTTGCCAGCCAGAGCTCCGTTGATTCATCCTCCCGCTTCATCCCATCAGCACCCCTTTCACGATCATCTGTACAGAAACGACCACCAGCACCGGCACAAAGATGATCCGGATAACCCGGCTCTTCATACGCTGCATCACACGCGTGCCGACTACGGCGCCCATCAGCACACCCAGCGCGACCGGGGCCGCGATGCCGGGGTTGATGTCTCCGCGGAAAAAATAGACACCGGCGCTGGCCGCCGCGGTCACTCCGATCATAAAATTGCTCGTGGCGCTCGACACCTTCATGGGCAGCTTCATGAACAGGTCCATCCCCATCACCTTAAAGGCGCCGCTGCCGATCCCCAGCAGGCCGGAGATCGTACCGGCCACATACATCATTCCCAGGCCGCCGTAAACGCCGGCCACCCGGTACGGCACCTCCCGGCCAAGGCCTTTGTCATAATAGGAGCTGTTCAGGCGCAGGCGTTCCGCCGCCGGATGCGTCACCACATCTTGCGGCAGATCACTGCCTGCCTTACGCAGCATCATGGCGGCGGAATACAGCATCAGCATGCCGAAAATCAGGTACAGATACCGGGTGTCGACCAGCCCGCTGAGAAACGCGCCGGTAATGGCTCCCAGCGTGGTGCCGATTTCAAGAAACATGCCGATGCGCACATTGGTCAGGTGGTCTTTCAGGTAAGTGATCGCCGCGCCGCTGGACGTAGCAATCACCGAAATGATGCTCGCGCCAATGGCATACCGAATGTCGACATGAAACAGCAGCGTCAGCGCCGGGGTCATAATAATGCCGCCGCCAAGCCCGAGAAGAGAGCCCAGAAAGCCCGCGGCGATTGCAATCAGAAAAATAAAGAAAACAGACGCCATTCGTTCCTCCCCTTCTTCATTTGAAACTTTTTCTGTCTCAAAACAGGATGCACTCCCTCCGGCAAAGGCAGAGGAAGCGCATATGTCACTTTTCTACATAAGATTGGTGATCGAGGAAATGGCGCACACGGAAGGTTGCTCCCGTTTCACGGCACAAGCGCTCACAGGCGGAAATTTCCTCGCGCGGCATGTTATCCACAACCGTCATGTAAACCTTCGGTACATATAACCCAACTGTTTTCGTAAACTTTAAAATGGCGGGAAGCGCCTCGAGCCCGAACCTGGAATGGCAGATTTCCTGGTACTTTTCCGGCGTGGAGGCATTGAGGCTGATGGAAACGCTGTCCAGAAGGCCGTCTAGCTCCGGCGCGGTGGAGCGCCCGTTGATCAGATCGGAAAGGCCGTTGGTGTTCAGACGGATGTTCACACAGCTCATCTGGCGCACCTGCCGGCACAGCCAGACCAGATCGTCAAAGCGGCAGGTTGGCTCGCCGTAACCGCAAAAGACCAGCTCGCGGTAGCTGTCCAGATCCTTGCTTTTCAGCTGCTCCAGAATTTCTTCGCGCGTAGGCTCGCGCTCCAGCCAGAGATCGGCTTCGCCCTCCCTCCGCTCATTGAGAGACCGCACGCAGAACCCGCAGGCATTGGGACAGCGGTTGGTCATGTTTACATATAAGTGATCTTCCTCTACAACATAGGTGATTGTCAAATTGCATTACCCCTCAGCGATGATATCAAAAAGCACTTCTGCGTTGCGCCGCCCGGCCGCAAGCACTTCTTCGGCGGTGATTCCGCGGATTTCCGCAATGCGCTGCGCGACATAACGGATCATGGAGGAATCGCACCGCTTGCCTCGAAACGGCTCCGGCGCCAGATAGGGCGCGTCGGTTTCCGTCAAAAGGCGGTCGAGCGGGATTTCGCGGGCCACCTCTACGGCAACCCGGGCGTTTTTAAAGGTGACAACGCCGCCAAAGCCGATGTACATGCCGAGCCTGACCACTTCGCGCATCATTTCCACACTGCCGGAAAAACAGTGAACCACGCCCCTTGGGCGGTGGCGCTGGAGAATCTCCATCGTGTCGCCGTGCGCCTCGCGGTCGTGTACCACAATCGGCAGGTTCCGGCGCTTTGCAAGCAGAATCTGATCTTCAAATACCTTTCGCTGCACCTCTCGGGGAGCCATGTCCTCATAATGGTAATCCAGGCCGATTTCCCCGATCGCCACCACCTTGGGAGCGCTTGACCACTCCTCGATCTGGCTGAGATAATCCTCGGGCAGGCCTGCCGCGTTTTCCGGGTGGATCCCCACCGCCGCATAAAGATAGGAGTACCGGGAAGCGAGCTCAAGCGCTCCCCTGCATCCGTCGTAATCCGCACCCATGCTCACCACATTACACACGCCCTGCTCCGGAAGACGCTGCAGCAGCTCTTCGCGGTCAGCATCAAACGCTTTGTCGTCGTAATGCGCATGGGAATCAAATATGAGTCGTTTCACGATATTACCCTGCCCTTTAATGAATCCTGGAGCCTGCCGGAATGCCGTCCATCAGCAGTACGCGAACCGTGTCCTCGCCGCAGTCCGCCGAAAGGATCATTCCCTGGCTCTCAACGCCGCACAGCACGACGGGTTTCAGATTTTTGACCAACACAATGCTGTGGCCGATCAAATCCTCCGGCTGGTACCATTTGGCAATGCCGGATACCACCGTTCGCTCGCCGGCGCCGTCGTCCAGCGTGAATTTGAGCAGCTTCTTCGCGCGCTTGATGTGCTCGCAGCTGAGCACCTTCGCGACTACCAGCTCAACCTTCATGAAATCGTCGATCGTGATCTGCGCGATCCCCTCGGGAACCTGCGCCCCCTCGTCCTTTTTCTCCTCCTGCGCCGGAACCGTGGAGGGAATCAGCTGATTGAGCTCTTCGATCTCCTGATCCACATCGATGCGCGGGAACAGCGTTTCGCCCTTCGTAATGACGGCATCTGCCGGCAGCAAACCCCATGTGGCAGCGTTCTCATACCCCAAAACCGCCGCACCCGCGCCGAGCTGCTCCTGAATTTTGGGAGCGGTGTTCGGCACAAACGGCGTGATGAGGATAGAGATGACGCGCAGGGTTTCGCACAGGTGATACATCACAGAAGCGAGCCTTGCCTTTTGGCTTTCGTCCTTGCCGAGCACCCACGGCGCGGTTTCGTCAATATATTTGTTGGTGCGCGCCACCACCTTCCAGATTTCCGCCAGCGCATTGGAAAACTGATAGGAATCGATCGCCTTATCGCATTTTTCGCGCAGGGAGACCACCTCTCGCTCGAGCTCGTCGTCGACGGGGGCCTTTTCCTGCTCGGCGGGAATCACACCGCCAAAATATTTGCCCACCATGGCGGTAGTGCGGGAAACCAGATTGCCCAGATCGTTGGCCAGATCGGAATTGATGCGGCTGATCAGGGCCTCGTTGGTAAAGTTGCCGTCGGCCCCGAACGGGATTTCACGCAGCAGAAAGTACCGGATGGCATCCACGCCGTAGCGGTCGCACAGAACCACGGGGTCAACCACGTTGCCCTTGCTCTTGCTCATCTTGCTTCCGTCGCCGAACAGCAGCCAGCCGTGGCCGTACACCTGCTTCGGCAGGGGAAGATCCATCGCCATCAGAATGGCGGGCCAGATGATCGTATGGAAACGCACGATCTCCTTGCCCACAAAATGGACATCCGCGGGCCAGTATTTGCGGTAATCCGAGTCGTCGTCGGAGCCGTAGCCCATGGCGGTGATATAATTGGTCAGCGCGTCCAGCCACACGTACACAACGTGCTTGGGGTCAAAATCCACGGGAATTCCCCAGGAAAAGCTGGTACGGGAAACACACAGGTCGTTCAGACCGCTTTTGATGAACTGGATCATCTCATTTTTGCGGCTTTCGGGCTGAATGAAGTCCGGCTGGTCCTCATACAGCTTGAGGAGCCTGTCCGCATAGTTGGAAAGACGGAAGAAATACGCTTCTTCCTCCGCCCACTTGACCTCACGGCCGCAGTCGGGGCATTTGCCGTCTTTGAGCTGCGTTTCCGTCCAGAAGGCCTCACAGGGAGTACAGTACCAGCCCTCGTATTTGCCCTTGTAAATTTCGCCCTTTTCGTAAAGCGCGCGGAAAATCTTTTGTACGGCTTTCTCGTGGTAATCATCCGTGGTGCGGATAAAACGGTCGTTGCTGATATCCAGAAGCTTCCAAAGGTTCCGGAAGCCTTCTACCACCTTATCTACATATTCCTTGGGGGTAACACCCTCTTTTTTCGCGTTGTTCTCAATCTTCTGGCCGTGCTCGTCCGTGCCGGTCAGGAACATTACGTCATACCCCTGCAGGCGCTTATAGCGGGCAATCGCGTCGCTGGCCACGGTACAGTAGCTGTGCCCGATATGCGGCTGCCCGGAAGGGTAGTAAATGGGCGTGGTGATATAAAATGTCTTTTTTTCCATAGAATCCATCCCTTTAACAAATTCAGTGCGCTTTTCAGAGAATTCTCCGATCAGCCCTGCCGCCCATGCCGCAGGCGGTTTTGAACATCAGTATGTCAGTATCTTTTTCCTATTATACCATTTTACGGATAGAATTCAAGCAAATGCCCGGATTCTGCCCTCACCGGCGGGCAAAGCCCGAAAAAAACACAGGCCGCCCGTTTCGGCGGCCTGTACTTCAAACGTTCCATTCTTTGTCAATGCGCGGCCTCGCCGGATTCGGATTGCCCGGGTGCTTCGGCGGAAGAGGCGACGGAAGACGTGGCGGAATCCGGGGAGGGCTTTGAAATATTCGGCGGAAGAATCGGCGGATTCTTGAGAATCGTGATTTCCACTCGCCGATTCTTGGCGCGGCCCTCTTCATTCGTGTTGTTCGCGACCGGCGAAAAATGCGCGTAGCCCTCGATTGAAACCTTATCCTGCTTCATTCCGTAGCCGATCATTTTGGTCAGAACCGTAACGGCCCGTTCCGTGGAAAGCCGCCAGGAAGTCTGGTCGCCGGAAAGTGTGTGCGGCCCCACATCCGCCGTATGCCCGCTGAACGTGATATGGTCCACCCGGTCGTACACCTTGGATATGGCGAAGGAGACCTCTTTCAGAACAGGCTCGCTTTCCGGCAGCATCCGCGAGCTGTCGGGCACGAACATCATTTTGTCCTTCAAATGAATTTTAACATACGTATTGGTATTGACAAGGCCGATCTGATCCTCCAGATGGTTCTTTTCCACATATGCTTGAAGAATCGAATACACCTCATCCAAAGCATCCATCTTACTGGACAGATTGCCGGCACTTGTGGCCGCGTCCCCGTTGCCCGTGCCCGTACCGGTACCGGTTCCACCGCCGCCGGACATGGAGCTGCTGACAGCGCCCATTTGATACCCTGCCTGCTCAGCCATTTTCGCAAACTTTTTTGCGTCGATGGTGCTCATGGAATACAGGATCATAAACAGCGCCAGAAGCAGCGTAACCATATCTGAATAGGTCAAAAGCCATCTTTCATGGTTTTCGGGGGCCTCCGCCTCACCCTTTTTTTTTCTTATTGCCATAGCAGTTTAATCTCCATGCAATTAGTTATTGATGCCCTCTTTATATTTCTTCTGACCGTTCTTAAATACATGATAATAAAGAGACAACTGGTTTTCCACATCGCGTGCGGATTTACCGCTTGCGATCAGACACATGCCTTCGATCATCATCTCGCGATATACCTTTTGACGCTTGAGCTCCACCTTCATTCGGTTGGCCATGGGGAAATAGATCAGGTTGGCGAACAGAATGCCGTACAGGGTTGCCAGAAACGCCGCGCCGATGGAGCTCATCAGCGCCTCTGCGTCCGTCATATGTCCCAGCACCTGCACCAGCCCCATAACAGTACCGATAATACCCAGAGTCGGCGAAAAGCCGGCGGCAGACAAAAAGACTTCAATTTCCATGTTCTTTTTTACCATGTATGTTTCGAGATCCGCCTCCATGGTAGCCGCAATTTCTTCGGCCGGCTTCATGTCCAGGGTTAAAATCATCCCCTCTTTCAGCGGCAGAAAACTGTCGTCGCTGATGTCGGAATCATCCAGCATGGTCTGCAGCTTCAGAAGCCCTTCCTTTCGGCAGGCATCCGCCATCTCTCCCATTTTCGCAATCAGCTTTTCCGGATTCGGCGTATTCTTGGTAAATACCGTGCTGAGAAAGAATTTGAACGCAGCACCAATTTGCCCTAATCCAAAGGAAAGAATGATCGCCCCCCATGTTCCTCCAACCACAATAACAAAAGGTGATGGCAGCAATAAGGCGCTCAAAACGCCATGCTCCAGCAAATAGCCCGCTATAATTGAGCCAAACGCGACAACTACTCCAATGATTGTTGAAATATCCACTCTGTATCCTCCTTGAGTTTGACGATTGCTGAAGAATCAGAAACTCTCAATTATGTATATCGGCAGAAATCTACAATATCTTGGTAAAAAAGCTTAATTTTATAAAAATTTCTTTTTTCTGCATATTTTTCAAAAACCTAACCGAAAAAATCAAAATTTATTTGAATTAGGGGTTGATTTCTAATAAAAAATAAGATATAATAACCAAGCGTTCCAATAAACGCCGCAAATAAATGGACGATTAGCTCAGCTGGCTAGAGCATTCGCTTGACGTGCGAAGGGTCACAGGTTCAAGTCCTGTATCGTCCACCAAAACAAAACCGCACCAGACCGCCGTTTACCGGCAGTTTGGTGCGGCTTTTTTATCGTAATTTCCCATTTCATACCCGCCGAAAACATCTCAAACACGCAAGTATGCCAGTCAAAATCTTAATGGTTCACTTTTTCGATATTCTCTATCTATTCTGAAAAAGAGATCCCAATTCCGAAAATAATCGGTAGCGAGGTTTGTAATTTTTATTCAGGTTTCTTTTTTCCCGCTGTCCGACCGCATATGCCCCGTCATTAAGGAGGTCATGAACAGCTCCCGTCCCCCCCTAAAAATCGCGCCGCTGATCTGAGTAGTGTTTTCGCTAATTGAAAGGCCGAAATTTTCTTCTAAAAAAGAAGAAATTTTCACCCTGTAATTAAAGTTGTAACAATTCCAACCACCATAGCCACAAAAACGCCCCAAAAAATGTTTGACCTTAATTTACTGCGCCTATCCGTTGCCGCAACCTCTTCGCCCCAGCAATAAACGATTGGCGGAAAAATTTTTGCCCACATAGAGGGGAATTTCACACTCCAAACGCTCGACAACACACACGTCACCACAAGCAGAACTACTTCCACGGAATCAAAATTTATCGCCAGACTTCTCCTTGGGCCGGTAAGCAATAGAGTCAAGAGAATTACCAGAATGCAGCCAGACACTGAAAACCACGATAGCTTGCTTTGAATATGATAAGGGGCTTTACATTTGTTCAGATAATCGCAAATTTTCTTTTTGATCAGAGTAATTTCCTGCAAGTCATTTAACGTATATTCAATTTCTGCTGTTGATGTAAAACTGACAAACAATCCCATGTTCGAGCAAAAACAAATCTCGATGCTTTGCCCGCCTGTTTTTCTCCCCTCTATGTTTAAAGTGGAGATTTTCCATCGGCCAAAATTATCATAGCTCAGCAATTCATCGAGTGATCCAAACATTATTTTGTCTTTTTGAATTGTTGTTGCAAAATAGCTCAGCTCCTCAAAATCCTGCAAAAGCACCGCTTGCAGGCCCCGCATTCTTTCACTAGTTAAAATAAGAGCCGATTTATATGTAAATGATCCTCGTATATACAAGTTTCACATCCCCTTTCCCCCTTCCTATATTACCATATTTATACATTTTATCAATCAAAATCCCTCGGAATTTTCGGGGGATTTTTTTTGGCTAATTATCCATTTTCCAGCCGCTTTCAGAGGGGAACCGCGCAAAGGCGAGCCGGTTCTATTGGGAAAAGCGCTCGTATTTGTTGAGGCTCCGGCGCTGGAAAGACAAAAAGACGGCCTGACCGCCGCTTTGCAAAAGAGGCACGGGAGTCCTCTTCTTTTGCATCGTTTTTCATGCGTTAGCGGTAAAAAATTTGCTTTTTATAAAAAATATTTTATTTTTCTAAAATGGAGTTGACAAAATGACACGTATGTCACATACTGTTATGGCAGGAATATGACATACGTGTCATTTCTTGGATGGGAGGTAACTGTGTATGTCAAAGGCTTTTGAAAAAAGAGAATTGATCTTAAAAGGTGCAAAAACTGTATTTATCCGAAAAGGATTTAACCGCGTCACCATGAAAGACATCATTGAGGAATGCGGCATCAGCCGCGGCGGCATTTATCTTTATTTTTCTTCGGTAGACGAAATTTTTATTGAGGTGGTAAAAAAACACAATAAAGAGAAAATTGATCACATCAAGGCCAGCATAGAAGGCAGCGACAATTTTGATCGGCTGATCGACGACTTTTTCAATGAACAAAAGGCCCGGCTGCTGAATATGGATCAAAGTCTGTTCGTCGCCATGATGGAATTTTGTTTTGGACACAAAAATATTTTGAGCAGGGACTTCTACACAGAGCACTTCTACAATACCAAGGTGATTATGATGGAGATGCTGAAATTCGGGCAGAAAAAACAGGCCGTTGCGGCCAAAAATATTGACAGGCTGGCGGATTCCATCATGTTCCTGATCGAAGGACTGCGCAGCCTGGCGATTTCCAGCCGCATTTCGGGCGAGCTGGTGGACGAACAGTTTCGCGTCTGCAAGGAAATGATCTATTCCAATGCATCTGAGGAGGAAACAACTTGAACGTACTGATAACAGCTGGTGGAACCACAGAGAAAATCGACGAGGTGCGCAATATCGGCAATTGGTCAACGGGGCGGCTGGGGAGCCTGATCGCGGACGCTTTTCTCGAAAGCGACGGAATTTCCGTCACTTATCTTTGCTCCCAGAACGCCGCCAGGCCCCAAAACCCGCGTGCCCGTATTCTTCCCATCGGCAATGTGCAAAGCCTGCTGGATGCCGTTGAAAAGGAAATGCACACAACCCCTTACGACGCTGTCGTCCATTCGATGGCGGTGAGCGACTACACGGTGAAATACAGCGTTTCATCCGAAACTCTGGCGGCACGGCTTGCAGAATCCCTTCAGGGTACGGATTATAACAAGGAAACCCTGACGGAGCAAATTCATTCCGCCCTTCTCCACTGCGGCAGTCAGTCCCACTCCGGCAAAATCTCTTCGGACATCAATAATTTAGTCCTGTGCCTTGAAAAAACGCCGAAAGTGATTGGGCGTTTCAAAATGCTCCAGCCCAAAACGATTTTAGTCGGCTTTAAACTTTTGGTGGGCGTAGAGGAAAAGGAATTGCTGCAAGTGGCTGAACATCTGCTGAATCGAAACGGGTGCGATTTTGTTCTGGCAAATGATAAAAAGAACATTGACGAAACCCATCACGGGGCAATTCTGCTGGGGAATGACCATTCTAAAATAAGACTGAGTACGAAACAGGAGATCGCCGAAGCAATCAAACGCAGCGTCATGCGGAAAATACAGGAGGACAAGCAGGGATGAAAAATATTGTACTTGGGGTCACAGGGAGCATCGCCGCGTATAAGGCGGCCGAGATCACCAACACGTTGACAAAGCTGGGCTACAACGTGGATGTTATCCTCACAAAGGGCGGCATGGAATTCATCACACCGCTTACGCTGCAAACCTTATCAAAAAACCGCGTCTATACAGATATGTTTCAGCTGGAATACCCACGCGAGGTCAAACACATCTCCCTTTCCAAAAAAGCGGATCTGTTTGTCATCGCACCGGCCACCGCAAATATCATTGGGAAAATCGCAAACGGCATCGGCGACGATATGCTCACGTCCGTCGCCCTTGCCATGACCGGGATCCCCATGCTGATCGCCCCGGCGATGAATACCAGAATGTACGAGAATTCCATTGTGCAGGAGAATATGGAGAAGCTGAAAAAGCATGGATACCAGATCATTGAGCCGAGAGCGGCCATGCTTGCGGACGGCGAGCTGGGGAAAGGCGCCCTGGCCGACGTGGACAGGATTGTTCAGGCAATCACAGAGAATTTACAGGAGAAGCCGAAATGATCTTATTACTCAATATCGGGAATACAAATTTGACGTGCGGCCTGTACCGCCAGCGGATTTTTGCCGACGACTATATCCCGATTCGTCAGCTTACGGGAGAAAAAGAAGTCTTTCGTTTTTTCCATCGGTTCTTACAGAACTCCGATGTCTCCATGGATGAAATAGAAGGCACTGTGTTGTCTTCCGTTGTCCCCGAGAAAACGGCGCTGCTCCGCCATGCGGCCGAAAGCATGTTCCATTCGGAGCCTTTGTTGATTTGCCGGCAGACGGACTGGGAATTCGACAGCTCCACCTATTCGGGCGTTTTGGGAACGGACCGGCTGCTATGCTGCTCCGCGGCCCTTCAGAAGTACCCGCCGCCGCTCATCGTCGTCGATTTCGGCACCGCCACCACCCTGAACGTCATTGACGAAACCCGGGCGTTTACCGGCGGCGTGATTCTGCCCGGCGTTACGACCGGTCTGCGCGCGCTTGTTTCCGGCACCTCTCAGCTTCATGATGTCTCCTTTCGCAAGCTGAACTCCGCAATCGGCAAAAACACCACCGAGTGCATGCTTTCCGGAGCCACCTTTGGAACAGCGTATATGCTGGAAGGATTTCGGAAACGGATTCAACAGGAGCTGGGCGCCGTCGCTACCGTTGTTGTGACCGGCGGAAACGCGAAAGACGTCATTCCCTCCCTGAACTTTAGCATTCACTATGAACCGACCCTGCTGTTGGAGGGACTGGCATTGCAGGCAAACCGGCTCAGGATAGCATCTGAAAATAAGGTGAAAGCATTATGAATCGACAAAACGGCATCCACCGTATGACCATTACCGCTTTATTCTGCGGGATCATACTTCTATTGAATTTCACCCCCATCGGATACATTCAGCTGCCCCTGATCAAAGCGACGATCATTCACGTGCCGGTCATCATCGGCGCCATCCTGCTCGGCCCAAAAATCGGTGCCGGTCTCGGCTTTGTTTTCGGGCTGACGAGCCTTTATAACAACACCTTTACGCCCACACTTCTGTCTTTTGTATTTTCACCGCTCATTCCGCTCCCCGGGACGGAACACGGCAGTTGGACGGCGCTTTTGGTTGCCTTTCTTCCCCGTATTCTGGTCGGCGTCATCCCCTATTATTTTTACCGGCTGATGAACAGGGTTCTGAATAAAAAACACGACATGCTGTCGCTCACCCTCAGCGGGCTGATCGGCTCTATGACCAACACCATTCTGGTGATGCACCTGATCTATTTTCTGTTTCGCGACTCCTACGGACAGGCCAAGGGGATTCCCGTTGATGTGGTTTACCACGCAGTGCTTGCCGTTATTTTTACAAACGGTGTACCGGAAGCGGTGGTCGCCGCCGTACTTACCGCAGTGATCTGCCGCACCCTGAGCAAAATCACACCGACCAGGCTGTGAGCCCGGTCGAATAAATTGCAGGGCGTGCGAAGTATAAAAGCATTTAGTTAAATGCTCAAGAAAGCCCGGCCTTTGAGGCCGGGCTTTCTTGATAAAAGTGATTCTGCAAACGAATGCCGATTTTTAAATCAGGATACGGTAACCGTCGCAACGAGAACCGGAGCGCGGCCTCCTACCTGCGCGTAGATCGGCGTGGTTCCGCTGCCGGACGCGGTAATGGGATAATACCAGCCGCCCGAGGTGGACTGCACGGTTCCGCCGGTTAAAACGGCCGGATTCCCGATCAGGAATTTCACATTGCCGGAAATCACGGTGGGCATGACGCGCAGAGAATAGGTCTGGCCCTTCTGCAGGGTAAAGCTGGAGCCGAGATCGGTAAAATACACAACCTTCGGCAGGGCATTGCCCGTCACCGTAAAGGAGACGGAGGCCCCCGTCACAGCGGAGGTGGTGGTGATGGTCGCCTGACCCTCTCCCTTATGGATCACATGGAAAATGTAGCCGTCTGCCGACTGCTGAGAGAACTTGACTTCCGCAACGTTCGGATCAGAAGAAACCGCCGTGGGTGCCACGGCGTCCGCCGTAGTGATACGGTAGAAATAATCCGGGCTCTGATCGGTGAACGAATACGAGCTCAGCGCGCTGCTGGTGAATACGTTCGGGTCTGTGGGCTTTGTCGGCTGCTGCGCAGCGGTTCCGGCGTAATCATAGTAGCTGTAGTTCACGTCGCAGAGGCCGTTGACTCCGGGAATGCTCTGCGCCGCATACTGCCACATGGTGTACGGGCGGTTGAAGTTCGGCTGGCTGACGCCCCAGTGGGCAATCCAGGTATCGTACTGCGCCACCAGCGGGCTGGTGAGACGCGCGTTGTAGAAGTTCACATAGCTGTAAACCGCCGTTTTATAGCCGGCCTGCTGAATTCTGCTGCAGAATGCATTCACGATCTGCCCCATCTGATCGGCGGAAAGCGAATTATGTACTTTATCTTCCACGTCGAATACAACAGGGTACTGCAAAGGGCGGCCCTTGAGGACGCTCAGGCACATTTCGGCTTCCTGCGCTGCCATGGTCACATTCGTCGCATAGCTGTAATGATAAGCGCCCACCGCAATGCCGTTGGCGGTTGCGCCTTTGTAGTTGTTTTCAAACTGGGTATCCGTCTGCTTGGCCCAGTTTTCGTTTCCGTAACCGGTACGGATGATCGCGAACTGAATGCCGGCAGCCTTTACCTTTGGCCAGTCGATGACCCCGCGATGCTGCGAAACGTCGATTCCGGGAATGCCGACGTTGACCGAACAGCTCACGGAACAGCTCACGGTAGCTCCGGAAGCCGAAGTCGCCGTAACGGTCGCCTGACCGATCGCAAGCGCCGTCACCGTGCCCGTGCTGTTCACCTGAACCACGGCGGGGTTACTGGACGCCCAGGTTACCTGCGTCACCTCTGTGGTTCCGCTGTACACCCTGAGCTGCATGGTATCCCCCTTTTTCATCTGGGCAAAGGTGGAGCTGATCATAAAATCGGTTGTGTATGTATCTGCATACGCCGGCAAAAACAGCGTCATCAACATCGCGAAAACCAGAAAAAATGACCCCAATCTTTTTTTCAATCCGATTCCTCCTACAAAATGTTTTTTGCCGGCAATTTCCATCCGAAAACGACGAGAAAGCACAGCAATTAAATTCATTATATTTCTCCTACCAGATTATGTCAAGTAACAACCCTCTCTTTTCATCAAAATACAATAATTACCAAAAAAGGGATGCGGTGACGCATCCCTTTTTGGGTGTAACAATTTTGAATGACGGATTCGGATTACCCGTTTTTCTCCGTAACACTCACATTCGCCTTGTACTCCCCATAGGCCCAAACGCTGGTATTGCTTTTTGTGACCAGCGTGACGGGGAATTCCGAATGCCCGGTAAAGCTCTCCTTACCCGTCATGTCGATCTGCACGTAAACATCGGCAGCGGTGATCGCATCAATCTGCTTGGCCGGGCCGATCAGCGTCATCGCCAGACTTTTCGTAAACACCTGCGCCGATTTGCTGGCTGCCAGATTTTTGATCTGGAAATCCGTTACATCGATTTTTTTGCTCTTAAAGCCGCTGAAATTCAGCGTAACGGAGGCCGTATAAACATTGCTCAGGTTTTTGCAGCCCGGCGGGAGCGTGATATCCACCTGCAGGTTCTGATTGCTGATGGAAAGCTTTGAAAAATCGATCGCCTCCAGGCTCAACTCGTTCACATTGGCCAGCACATCCTCCGGCCCGGCCACCTCAATCGTTTCGGGGTCGATTTTCTGCGCCGCGGAGGAAAGGGCAAGTCCCACGGGTTTGCCGGTGAAGGTCGGGCTCAGCTTCATGACCTTTCTGGCCAGCACCGTAATATTTACATCCACAGACTGAATGCTCATATTCAGCTTATCGGCAGAAAGCTTTTCTCCATATGCGTTATACAGCACCAAATCAGTCGTAAAATTTTTGCTCTGTGTCAGGGTTTCCTTCACGTCGTACTCCGCAGAAACCTTTTTGATCTTTGCGATCTCCTTTTCCGGGCCGGATATCACAACCGTATCCGAAGAAAAGGTCGGAGCGCTCACAAAATAATCGGGATCGGCTTTATAGGTGACCTCGTCCTGAATCGGGAAGGTAACCTCCTTGTAGACATCGACATTTGCCATGATGGAGCTCGGTTCGATGGACACAATCTCGTAATCGGCCAGCGAGCCCAGCTTCTGCGCCGTTAAAGGGAGCGGGTAGCTGCCGGGCTGGGTAATCGACGACGCCAGCGTCGCCACCACCTGAATATTTTCGGGCTTGATGCGGTTGACGACGATACTGTTGCCGCGGATGGACACCTTCGCCGTTTTCACGCTCTGCTCAAACACCTTGAGCCCCTGCTCCTGGCTGGTTTCAGAAAGCTTGACGGTAACCGGCACATCGTAAATGATGCGCGGCCGCTCCTGCGTATTGACCGTCGCCATGATAAACCACAGCACAATTGCCGTAAAAACAGAGAAGATCAGCACGAAGCGATCGTTATAAAACATAACGGAAAGATCCAGCTTCTTATTCTTCATCTTTTTTTGTCCTCCTGATGGAAGGAATCTTGCGCGACCGCTTTTCACTGGACTCCTGCTCCGGGATGATCAAATTTTCCAATTCGCTTCTCAGGGTCTCTCTCGTATAGTTGCGGGTCAGAACGCCGTTGACGGCAATGGAAATCTGCGCGGTTTCCTCCGAAACCACCACAACGACCGCATCTGAATTTTCGCTGATGCCGATCGCGGCACGGTGGCGCGTTCCCAGATCCAGACTGACCTTGTCGCTCTTTGTCAGCGGCAGAATACAGCCCGCCGCGTACACCATGCCGTCGCGGATAATCATTGCGCCGTCGTGCAGAGGCGCCTTGTTAAAGAATACGTTGCCGATCAGCTGAGCCGAAGGATCCGCGTTGATCACCGTACCGGTGTCCGCGATATCTCCCAACTTGGTCTGGCGCTCAAACACAATCAGGGCGCCCATTTTCTGCTTTTGCAGAACCACCACGGCTTCTACCGCCGCGTTGATGCCGCGGGTGAGCTTCTGGCGCAGATCGACGTCGTCCTTCACGCCGGTTATGCCGGTGAACAGCCAGCCCTTGGCAGTGCCGCCAAGCCCGCTTCGGCCAATCTGCTCCAAAGCGCGGCGCAATTCGGGCTGAAACACCACCAGCAGCGCAAACACGCTGAACTGGAAGAAGTAGTTCAGCAGCGCACCGACCATATGCAGGTTCAAATAATAGGATACGCCCCAGACAAGCAGCAGAATCAACAAACCCTTGACCAGCTGCTCGGCCCGCGTTTCCCGAACCAGCTTGATCCCGTTATATATGATGAAGGATACGACCAAGACATCCAGGCCATCTGTCAGCTGGAACGATTTTACCAAGCCGACAATATTACCCCAACCGTTTACGAGAAGCTCCATGTTTTTCCTCTCCGCAGCAGACTCGCAGCAAACCTGCCCGCAACTCTTGCCTCTTTTTATTTATTTTACCATATACACAGCGATATGCAACATTTTATTCAGGAATCCGCTTTGATTTTACGGATCACCATGAGAAACCGCTCTATTTCATTTCTATGGTTGAAAGCGGACGGCGATACCCGAACCGCGCCCTGCTCCAACGTTCCCATGCACTGATGCGCGGCCGGCGCGCAGTGCAAACCGGGGCGCACGGCAATGCCGGCGGCGTCCAGCCGCCCGGCCACCTGCTCGCTGGACAGACCCTCCATATTAAAAGAAAGAACGGGCGCAAAATACGTCTCCTCCGGCCGCTGCGTGTAAAGACGCACGCCGCGGATCTGGGAAAGCCCGTCGTAAAGCTGCTGCACCAGACGCATTTCGTGAGAAAAAATGGTCTGCTGCGTCTTTGCGCGCACAAATTCCATTCCAGCCCGCAGGCCGGCGATTCCCGGCAGATTCGGCGTTCCGCTTTCCGCCTGCTCCGGCATCTGGTCCGGCTGCAGGAAGGAAAAGGACGAGGAGCCGGTTCCGCCCTCCAGAATCGTTTTGGGGAGTGAGCCGCTTTTGCAGATCAGCAGTCCCGTACCCATCGGGCCGTAAAGCCCCTTGTGCCCGGCCAGGCAAAGGTAGTCGATGCCGCTGTCTTCCATATTGATCGGCAGCACCCCCGCGCCCTGCGCGCAGTCTACCGCAGTCGGGATTCCGTATTCCCGGCCGAGCGCGGCAATGCGCTCCACCGGCAGGCGGATTCCCCATACGTTGGAGGCGTGCATGCACACGATCAGCTTCGTGTTGGGCTGCAGGGCCTGGCGAAAATGATCCACCGTGGCGTTGTTGTTCCCGGGAACTACCTGCGCCTGCGTAAATGCGATATTCTGATCCGCCAGAGCCTGAAGCGGGCGCATGACCGCGTTGTGCTCCAGATTCGACGTCACCACGTGATCTCCGGGCTTTAAAACGCCCTTGATGACCATGTTCAGCGCCATGGTACAGTTCAGAGTAAATGCGATGCATTCCGGCCCGGGAGCAGAAACCAGCTCCGCCGCCGTCCGCCGGCAGTCGTAAACCTCCTGCGCGGCAGCCAAAGACAGCTTATGCCCGCTGCGCCCCGGGTTTGCCCCCTTCGTTCTCTGCGCGTCCGCCATCGCGGTGATCACGCGCGGCGGCTTGGGGTACGTGGTGGCCGCATTGTCCAAATAAATCATACGGCACCCGCTCTCTCGGATCTTCCCAGAACACGGATGCCTGAGTGTATCAAAATATCTTCCGCCTGATCGGTACGATCCGGCACATAAATTCCATATCCGCACCCGAGCCGATCCTGCGTGCGCGGTGTTCTCTCCACATACGATTTAATTCCATAACGGAACAAGATGTCCCGGCTTTTCATCGCATAAGTGATGGAACCAAGCAAAATAACAGGCTTGCCCACATACATCACCTCTCTGTTTTTATTAACAGAATATGCGATGGGAAGATGGGTTGATAACCTGTTTTTCTACTTTAGCAGACAAACCGCGTGTGCGGCAATTCCTTGTCCCTCTCCCGTAAAGCCGAGATGCTCCTCCGTAGTGGCTTTTACGCTCACGGCGTCTGTTTCGATACCGCACGCCAGAGCCAGACATTCTCTCATCCGGGCGATGTAGGGGCGCAGCTTCGGGGCCTGTGCCACCACCGTGGCGTCGATATTCTCAATCCGGTACCCCTTCTCCGCCACAAGCTCGCAGACGCGGCGCAGCAGCCTGAGGCTGTCCGCACCCGCCCATTCGGGGTCGGTATCGGGGAACCAGGCGCCCAAATCGCCCAGAGCGGCAGCCCCAAGCAGGGCGTCTGCCACCGCGTGAGACAGCACGTCGGCGTCGGAGTGACCGAGCAGACCGCGCTCGTACGGAATGCGCACACCGCCGATGATCAAGGGGCGGTTCGGCACCAGGCGGTGCACGTCGTACCCATGCCCGATTCTCATTTCAAATCATCCTCCCTGCCGCGAAGCACCGCCTCGGCAAACAATATGTCCTCGGGGGTCGTCAGCTTTGCGTTTTCCGGCGAACCCTCGCACAGATGAACCCGGCCGCCGGTCTGCTCGATGAGCTGGCAGTCGTCGGTATACTCCTCCCGCGCCGCCCGCAGAGCCGATTCGTACAGCTCCCGCAAAAACACCTGAGGCGTTTGCACGCTCCAAAGCTGATCGCGCGGCGGGGTTTCCACAACAAAGCCCTGTGCGTCCGCTCTCTTGATCGTATCCCGCGCCGGAATCGCCAGCGAAGACGCGCCGTGCCGACGGGCGTCCCGCACCACACGGTCGATCAGCTCCGGGCGGATAAGGGGCCGGGCGCCGTCGTGAATGGCCAAATAGGCGCAGTCCTGCGGGGCGGCGGCCACGCCGCACGCTACAGAAGCCTGGCGGGTGCCTGCCCCCGGCACCACCCGGCACAGCTTTTCGAGGGAATATTCGAGCTTCAGCCGTTCCATCGCCTGCGTATCGCCCGCGCGGCAGACGACCACCACACCGTCGATGGTTTGCGCCCGTTCAAACGCAAAAAGCGTTCGGACAATCGCCGGAACGCCTGAAAGCGGAATCCATATTTTAGAACCCGAGCATTTCATTCGACTGGAGCTGCCGGCTGCAACCACAATGGCACAGCAGCGGTTGTTTTCTCCCAATCGCTTCACCCGTCTTTCCTCACAAAACAAAGGGGCCGTGCGGCTCCTTTTGCTTTATTATAATATGGATTGGGCGGCATGGCAATTACAATGCTGTTACCTCGGCCAGAATTCAGAGTAAATTCACATTTTCAACCAGGTTTGTTTACAAAGATTTTGATTGCAATTTACGTCAAAACAGAGTAAGATGAAATCGTCAAAACAGACAAAAAAAGGAGTGATGTTTTGTGAAAGAATTAACACCAAAACGCGTGAACGATTCCCGTGTGGAACAGATTCAGATTGTACTGAGCAGTCATATCAATGGTGCCGGGCGGCTGTTCGGCGGACAGCTGATGGAATGGATCGACATCGTGGCAGGCGTTGTGGCCCGCAGGCACTCCAATCACAATACCACCACTGCTTCCATAGATAATCTGCAGTTTAAGGAGCCTGTCTATTTAGGCAATACAATTGTACTGTTCGGCAGAGTCACTTATGTGGGCAGAACCTCCATGGAAATACGGGTTGATACTTATGTGGAACACCTGGACGGCGACCGCAAGCTGGTAAACACCGCCTATTTTGTGATGGTAGCGCTCAATGAGAGCGACCACCCCACTCCGGTTCCCCCGCTGATCCTGGAATCGGATGAAGAAGAGACCGAATGGAAAGCCGGCGAACGCCGCAACGAGCTGCGCCGCCAGCGCCGGGTAGAGCAGTATTGATTTTCAAAAACAGAATCAGAAGTCAGATCAATTCCTCCCTTTGCGTTTGGCAAAGGGAGGAATTGATTTTTATTCAAGAATCTTCTTTTCGTTTCCCGCAAAATCGGGTATACTTGTCTGGGTGAAAAAAATGAACGCAAAAGAACTGCTGCGCCTGATTCCGAAACAGTATTCAGAGCTTCAAACAGAGGCCAGTCTGATCCGGGTATTTCTGGAGCAAAACGGCCTTTCTCGCGCTGCCGCCGGCACAATGCTGAATGAATTGCAGGAAAACGCCGTGCCGGAAATCTGCCGCCTTCTACACGCAAGCATTTCGCTGACGCTCCCTTTCCTGAAATCCGTATTGGAGGAAATGGTTGATTTGCAGGAAAGAGGAAAAAACGGCGTTGTTTTCACTCCCGATTACATTGCCGATTACATATTGCAGCATACGATTGCTTCCCCCTGCCCCCCAAACGCCCGGGTGATCGACCCGGCGTGCGGCAGCGGCTCGTTTCTGCTCCCGGCGGCGGAATATCTGCACCGCATCAGCGGCAAGCCGATGCGCGAGATCATTTCGCAGCACCTGTACGGAATCGACATCCGCGAGGATCAGACCCGGCGCACCAAGGTTCTGTTAACCCTGCTGGTCCTGCTGGCCGACGGCACCGCGGACGGATTGTCCCTTCACATCGCGACCGCGGATTCCCTTGCCGGCGGCTGGGCGGATTTGTTCGGCTGCCCGGATTTTGATTACATTGCGGGCAACCCGCCTTACCTGAACACACACGTCATTTCCAAAAAGGACACCGAACGGCTGAAAAAGAGCTTTCACACGACGCGTCGGGGAACCTTTAACCTGTTTTACGCGTTCATTGAGCAAAGCCTGCGCTTTCTTTCGGAACGGGGCGCCCTCGGCTTTATTGTGCCCAACAACTACCTGTCCATTTCGTCCGCGGAGGAGCTGCGGCGGCTGCTCAGTGAGCGCCGCGCCGTCTCCATGGTGGTCGATTTTGGCGAAAATCTGGTGTTCGGGCCGGTTCGCACTTACAGCTCCCTCCTGTTTTTGAATCGGCGTGAAAACCCCACCATCGCTTATGCCATGCTGGAAAAAAGCGACGATCTCCCTGCGGCGCTGTGCCGGGCGGTTCACCGCCGCACAGACGCGGAGCACCTGAACCCCGCCGGGTGGAAGTTTTTGTCCGAAACGGAGCGGCGGAACATCAAAAGAATTGAGGAGGCCGGCGAGCCGATCGGCAATCAAATCAAGATCGGCGTCGCCACTCTGCGCGACAGCGTCTATTTTCTGGACGGCTTTGATCCGCAGGCCGGTCTTTTCTATAAAGTGCGCGGCAGCACACGCTACTGGATCGAACCGGGCGCGGTGCGGGCGATCGATAAAATATCTGAAATTTCGGGCGAAGAGGCCATGCCGGGAGAACGGCGGTACATTCTTTTTCCGTACGCGGGCGAACCCGACCCGAAGATGCCGTACCGGATTCTGGAGGAAGAACGGCTGGCGGCTCTGTTCCCTCTGTGCTACCAATATCTGCTCGACTGCCGCCCGGCGCTCGCCGCGCGGGACAGGGGAAAGCCGAACCCGGTGGCATGGTACGCGTACGGCAGAAGCCAGGGGCTGAACTGCCGCGGCCCGAAGCTGCTGTTCCCCATGTTCAGCCGCCGGCCGAAATTTTTGCCGGAGCCGGACGGAGAAATCCTGTTCTGCAACGGCTACGCCGTCACGCAAGGGGGCCGGTACCCGCTGGAGGTGCTGGCGAAAATTCTCAACTCCGATGTGATGGAATACTATGTCTCCCGCGTCAGCTACTGCCTGAAGGGCGACTACAAATGCTACCAGAAAAAATATCTGCGCGGCTTTTCGATTCCGGAGTTCGGCGAGGCTGAAATTCGGCTTCTGTTGTCGGAATCCTCCCGCGAGGCGGTCAACACTTTTTTATTCCAGAAATACCGGCTGCTGCCGGAATGAGTTCGCACGGCAAAAACCGGCTGCCCGCATCACGCGGGCAGCCGGTTTTTTCTGCTTTTGGCGGGTTTATTTTGCAGGGACCCAGCCCTTGATCAGATCCGTATGCTCCTTGGCCCACGCTCTCGCGACATCCAGCGGCTCGCCGCCCTTGTCCTCGATCGCGCCCATCAGGTCGCCGAGCTCCTTCTCGCTCATCTTAAAGCTTTTCAGGAAGTTCGCAACCTCCGGCATATCCTTGGAAAGGTCTTTCCGGGCGACAATGTGGATATTTTCCGCGGTCCCATAAACACCCTTCGGGTCCTCCAGAACCTTCAAATCCCAGCGGGCGAACATCCAGTGAGGCTTCCACCCCGTTACCACAATCGGCTTTTTCGCATCGATCGCCTTTTTCAGCGCCGCCGTCATGGTGGGGCCGCTGCCGGGCAGAATCTTGTAATCCAGACCGTAATCGGCGATCGCCTTTTCCGTGGCCTTCATGATTCCCGCGCCGGAATCGATGCCGATGATCTCGCCGCCGAACTGATCTTTATTGGCATTCAGCTCTTCGATGCTGTTGACCTGCACATAGCTCGGCACCGCAAGGCCGATCAGCGCGTTTTCGTAGCTGACGCCCAAATCCTCCAGCTTATCGCCGTATTCCTTCATGTAGTCCTCATGCGTTACCGGAAGCCAAACATCCAGAAAGGCGTCTGTATTTCCGCTGGCCACGGAAGTAAAGACCGGCGCGACATCCGCCATCGTCAGCTCTACCTTGTAGCCCATTTCATCCTCCAGAACCGCGGCGGCCAGATTGGTCATCGCGATCCCCTCAGACCAGTTGACATAACCAAGCTTTACCGTCTTTTTTTCCGTCGCTCCCGAGCTGCCGCCCGACGGGCTGCAGCCCGCCATCGCACCCAGAAGCATGACCACGCTCATACCGATTGCTACTGCTTTTTTCATAACTTCCTCCTTTGATCTTTCGTATTTATTCTCATGTCACTATGAAAAAGCTGTTGAATTCCCCATGCGCTTTCAGGGGAGAAATCCGCAGATTGCCGCACTGCGGATCAGCCCTTCTTTCTTGCCTTACCCAGGCTCTGGGTGATGCGGTCGATCACCATGGCCAGAATCACAACCGCGAGGCCGCCCTCAAAGCCCTGGCCCATCTTCATCTGCGTAATGCCCTGAAGCACCACGTTGCCCAGCCCGCCGGCTCCGATCATGGCCGAAATAACGACCATGGAAAGCGACAGCAGGATCGTCTGGTTCAAGCCCGCCAGAATGGTGGGCATCGCCATGGGAATCTGCACCTTCCACAGCAACTGGCCGGAGGTCGCTCCGAACGCCTTTGACGCCTCCACCACATCGACCGGCACCTGGCGGATGCCGAGGCTGGTCAGGCGAACCACGGGGGGCATCGCGAAAATAACGGTCGCCACCGCGCCGGGTACCTCGCCCAAATCAAAGAAATACACGGCGGGGATTAAGTACACAAACGCGGGCATGGTCTGCATAAAGTCCAGAATCGGGCGGACGGCATTGTTCGCTTTATCGCTGCGGGACATCCAGATGCCAAGCGGCAGCCCCAGAATCAGCGCGATCAGCGTTGCGGTGACAACCAGCGCCAAAGTTTCCATTGTCTGCTTCCACAGATTCATCGAAACGATGAGCAGCAGGCCCAGCGCGGTAAAAACGGCCGTCCCGCGCCCGGCCAGACGCCAGGCGATCACCGCGAGAAGCGCGATGATAATAAAAAACGGAATCCCGTTGAAGATAAAATCAAACCCATTGATAATGCCCGAAAGGCCTTCCTTGATTCCGGTGAAAAACGGGGCCAGATTGACGGTGAGCCAATCGATGCCTCTCTCCACATAATCTCCGATCGGCAATCTAATCATTCCCATTTCCCTCCCCTACGATACCAGCCAAAGCCGAAACCTTGAAAATCAGCCCCAGCAGCGTGTTTTCGCCGTCAACTACGGCCACCGGGTACTTTGTCTTTAAAAACAAGGGCAGAATCTCTTCCACAAGGACATCCGGCCCGACGGTGCAGATCTCTTTCTCCAGAATATTGGTAAGATCGTCTTTCCCCTCCCGGATCAGCTGGGTGACGTCGTCAATCGTGACCAGGCCAAGCAGACGGCCCTGCTTATCGGTAACATAAACGCTCGAAATTGCCGCCTCGCGCATCTGGCGCAGCGCCAAACGGGCGCCGCCGGTTACCGTTATTACGGTATCCGTATCTCTCATGATCGACGACGCGGTAAGCACCTTCGAGCGGTTGACTCCCTGCACAAACTTGCGTACATATTCATTCGCCGGGTGGCTCAGAATCTCTTCCGGAGTGCCGATCTGCACGATTACGCCGTCTTTCATAATGGCGATGCGGTCACCCAGCTTCAGGGCTTCGTCCAGATCATGCGTGATAAAGATGATCGTCTTTTTCAGCCTGCGCTGCAAATTCAGCAGCTCGTTCTGCATTCCCTTGCGGATCAGCGGATCCAGCGCGCTGAACGCTTCGTCCATCAGCAGAATATCCGGCGAGGTGGCCAGCGCCCTTGCCAGCCCCACACGCTGCTGCATGCCGCCGGAAAGCTGAGACGGATAGGAGTTTTCGTACCCCTTCAGCCCGACGACCTCAAGCATTTCCACCGCCTTTTTGCGGCGAACCGCCTCGTCCTCCTTTTGAATTTCAAGGCCGAAGGCCACGTTTTCCGCTACGGTGCGGTGCGGCAAAAGCGCAAAATTCTGAAAAACCATCGCGATCTTTTTTCTGCGGACGCCCCGCAGCTTCTCGGCGTCGTACTCCACAATATTTTCCCCATCGATCATCACCTGTCCGGCGGTGGGTTCGATCAATCGGTTCAGGCAGCGGATCAGCGTCGATTTGCCGCTGCCGGAAAGCCCCATCACCACAAAGATTTCACCCTCCTCCACAGTAAAGGAAGCATCGTTCACACCCACACTGTGCTTGTGCTTCTTTAAAACGGACTCTTTTGTTTCGCCCTCCTGCAAAAACGGGATCATCTTTTTCGGGGTGGCGCCGAATATTTTATACAAGTTTTTGATCTCAACCTTTGTCATTTCTGCTCTCCCCCAATTCGTATTAAAACAAGCCTTCATTATGTTTATCTAAAAAACGCCTGTATAGTAACAACTCTTAGTGTAATAATAAGTTGTTAGTACAATTATAGTAAAATATGAAATTCTTGTCAAATTAAAATTCTGTCATCAGATTTCAGTTTTATTTAATTTATCCAATTTCGGCTAAAAAAACAAGGGGAAAAAGACACGAACCATACTATTTTTATGCTTAACCTCTAAACATTGCAATTTGATTTTATTCTTTTTGCAGAAAATCAAAAAGTTTTCGTTTTCTTTCTGTTTTGATTTTGCATAATTCCAATTCGGATCATTCATTTTCGAGTATCTGGGTCAAAAAGCGAGGCAACATTGTTCTGCCGGAATGCGGCGGGAACCGCCTGAACGGTCGAGCGCCAGCGCTTTGTATTGGATGCCCACCGCAGGTTATAAAGGAAAGTAACGCAGCAAAAAAGAGAGTCCGAATGCAAAAACTGCATTCGGACTCTCTTTTGCTCAAACCGGCTTCTTTCCTTCGGTGCCCAAATTACGCCGTAAACGGCAGCAAGCCGCCCGCGGCTGGGAGAGCCCCCGGAATCCAAAGCAGGAATCAGCCCGTCATCTGAAAATAAAAAACAAATTATTTATTTTCATTATAAAAACGTTCTGCGCCGGGATGAAGCGGAACCGGAAGGTCTTTGGAAACGAAATCAGGATCCTTCATGCTCTCCATGGAGTAATGGAGCTCATCCAAATTCTCTACGGACTGGCGCAAAATTTTAGTGATGGTATAAACCAGCTCTTCGTCCATATCCTCATTGACGCAGAGCACACATTTTACGCCGAAGGTGGGCACATCTTCTTTTTGGCCGGCATAGGTGCCGGCGGGAATCATCGCTTTTCGGTACTGGTCGTTATCGTCCAGTATCTCATTGAGCTCCTCGTCGGTATAGCGCAGTAGGTGGCTGGGAACATTCCGCGCCAAATCCTGCATCGCCCGAATGGGGACGCCGGCCATTCCGTGTACGGCGTCGAGCTTTCCTTCCTGCAGCGCTTTGCTGCCGGAGCCGAGGCCGTAGTTCTCAAGCTTGGTATTGCTCGAATTGATCCCGACAACCTGCAGGGCGATTCTGGCGGAGAGATCCGTGGTGGAGTTCTCCGGCCCCACAGCGACCCGCTTTCCCAGCAGATCATGGACATAAACGGCGTTCAGGGAATCCTTCACGATCCAGTTGGAACAGCTGAAATACACCGCGCCGATCGCGCGCAGGTTCTTCATCGGCTTTCCCGAAAACTCATCCTCGCCCCGATAAGCGCAATATGCCACATCTGCGCTGACCAGACCAAGGTCGATCTGCCCGCCCCGCAGGCCTTCCACATTGGAAAGAGAGCCGTTTGATGCGCCAATGTTGATTTTCATTTGGGGTATGTTCTCGTTGATGACCTGTGCAATGGCACGGCCTACCGGGTACATGGTGCCGCCGCTGTCCGCAGTGCCGATGGTCAGCACCTGGATGGGCTGTTCCTTCTGCTTACCGGCGGCCGATGAGTCACTGTTCGCCGTTTGACACCCCGAAGCCACTAAAGCCAAAAGACACAATACCGCAACCAATGTTTTAAAACGACTGCCTGTACTCATTGACATCGCCCTCCCCTGTTATAAAATAACTGGAACAAACGCCGCAAGCCTGTTTCCAGTTTTATTCCATTATAAATCATCCAGCGGGCCTGCAAATATTCCAGTTCAGCTTTCGCAGCCACCAAGCCGATGATTCCGTGCCTTCCCAGACGTTGAAAGCTTTGCTTTCTCGAATGCCGTGGGGGTGTGTTATCATAAATCATCAAACAAGCCCGCGAAAACCGCGCCCATACCTTTTAGAATGACGGGCTGATAATATTTTGCCGGCCAAAGCCGCTTTTCGTCCGAACGGATTTCACACCGGAGCATACCCTCCATTGCGATATATGGATAAAATTATATATAATATATGCTTTTGTATATTATACCATGGCAGGCCATGGTTTTCCAAGCAAATTTCATACGAAAAAAATCAAATATTCCGCCGAATGCCATTTTTTGTATTTTGCTGTATTTTTCATAGTGAAAACCCTGTAAGCGTTTGGTTCCAGCCAGCCGAGCCGGCGGTGTTTTGCGCTGAAGCTGCAAAAATGCAGAAGGCAGGTTCCAAAAGAACCTGCCTTCTACAAACCAAATAACTATTGTTTGATATAGAGCCCAATAAAAGCCTGATCAAACGGTAATGAACCCGTAGTTAAAATAAGGATGCGGTTACTTACAAAGTGGCAACCCAGGGCGCGATCACACTGCAGAGAATCGGATTGACAATATCCAGGACAATGAGTGCGAAGGGAGTAAAGACGACCCACGCAACGTTGGCAGGGCCATATTCCGAAATAACCGCGCGCATATTTGTCATGGCGTTGGGGCCGGAACCAAGGCCGATACCCACATGAGCCGCTGTCATAACAGCCGCGTTGTAATCTCTGCCGCACATATTGTAGGTGACCAAAGCAACCCACAGAATCATGACAACGATCTGAACGGCCAGAATGATGACGAAAGGACCAGCCACATCGGCCAGCTTTGTAACATCGATGGTCATCATGGTCATCGCGATGAACAGATCCAGCGTGATGGACCCGATGGTATCAATCTCAACTTCGTTAACCTCAAACTTCGCGGCATCCAGAATGTTGCGGATGATAACAGCACCCAGCATACAGCCTACGAAATAGGGGAATTCAATAGCGGGGACTTTGCCGGCCGCAATCGCGATATAAGAGCCGATACCTGCGGAAATAACAACCAGGCATACGCTGCCCATCAGGCTCTTGGTGTTCAGAGGGGTAACCTCATTATCGGCCTGCTTGCTGGCGTCCACTTCATTGGCATTTGCCTTGAGGTTATTGCGCTTAATCAGCCAGCGTGCAACAGGGCCGCCCACCAGGCTGGCAAAGATCATGCCGAAGGTGGCACCCATAACGCTGATAACAACCGCATTGGCCGCGCCGAGCTCTTCATACAGAGGAGCGATCGCACCAGAGGTGCCTACGCCGCCCATCAGAGACAGGGAGCCGAGACCCAGGCCGAGCAGCGGATGCAGGCCAAAGGGCTTTGTCAAAAGAACGCCTACCACGTTTTGAATCAGAATGGAACCGATCGTTGTGATCGTAATACCGATCAGGAGCTTTCCGCCGGCATTTTTGATCAGCTTGGCCGAGGCGGTCAAGCCGATGGCGGTAAAGAAGACATCCATAAAGAACTCTTTGAGAACCTTAACATCAAAATGGATGGTAAGAACACCGCCGTTTTTCAACAGCGAAAGAACGATGCTGACAATCAAGCCGCATACGACAACGCCCGGAATACAGTAGGTGCGCAAAAACTTGATTCGCTTAACAAGCCAGCGACCAACCAGAACGACCAAAGCGGCAATTGCGCAGCTTTGCATTACGTCAAAAGATACTTCTACCACAAAATCCTCTCCCTTATGTAAATACTCTAACTAGAACAGGACCGCCGTCCCATTCCCTAACGGTGTGTGGTTTTCCAAAACCGAGGTCTTGCTAAAAAGCTCACCCGCCTTTCTTTGTTTCTCAGAGGCTTCCCCGGCCACCTTGAATTACAGTTTGAGTATAAGGAGAATAAAGAATAATTGCAATTTTAAGTAACTATCGTAATTCTTTTGTAGCTAAAGTAATTGTGCTTTTTGAACACATAGCAATAAATTTGATTTTATTTTTGTTTGATTTTTCCAAAAGAATACTTGATTGCCGGCCTCCCGCCCGTTTGATAATCGATTGTGCTGGTGATTTCGTTTGTTTCTACCATAAAGCTCATATAGCGGCGCACCGTAATCCGCGAGAGGTGCACCCTCTCGGCGATCTCCTCGCTGGTGAACATGGACGAGCTGTTTTCCATCAAAAACCGGCGGATCATATTCATGGTGCTGTCGTTCAGGCCCTTGGCCAGAATTTGAGCCGGCGCCGTTTTGCCCGCGCCGGAAGAGAGCATTTCATCGATTTCCTCCTGCCGAAGAGCGCCGTCGTGGGTGTGCCAGCGCTCACGGGACTGACGGAACTTGTCCAACGCCTCGCGAAAGCGGTGGTACTCAAACGGCTTGACCAGGTAATCCAGAATACCGCGCGAAACCATCTGGCAGACGATCTGGGCGTCGCTGGCCGAGGTGACCATGATAATATCGGGAGCCTTTCCCATCCCGTGCAGCCGATCCACAAACTCCATTCCGTTCATAACGGGAGTGTAGTAGTCCAGAATGATCAAAGGCACTTCGTGCCCTTTCAAATATTCCAGCGCCTGCGCGCCGTTCTGAAAAACGGCCTGCACCGCAAAGCCGGGCGTATTTTCAATATATCTGCAGTTGATATCCGCCACCATGGAATCATCCTCAATAATGATTACCTGATACATCCTTCTGCTCCTCTCTGGTGAAAGTAATGGTAAAGACGGTGCCTTCGCCCCCTTCCGTCTCTACGTCGATTCGGCCGCCGTACTGCCGGACAATGCGGCGCACCAAATACAGGCCGGTTCCGCGGTACTTTCCCTTTGTGGAAAAGCCCTTTTCAAACATGTGCTCCATCACCTCGCGGGAAATGCCCCGGCCGGTATCCTCGCAGACCAGAATGTTGCAGTCCGGCCGGCAGTACAGGCCGAACTTGATCTCCCGAAACTCGGATTCGTGGAGGTTCAGGTCTTCGATGGCGTTTTCCAGCAGATTCCCGACGATCGTCGTCATGTCGTCCACAGGGATCAGAAGATCCTGCTCAATGCAGCAGCTGTCGCCCATCAATTTGAGCTGGATTCCCTGCTCGGCCGCGTGCATCATTTTGCCCACAACAAGCGCGCAAAGCTCCGACACACGGATTTGATCCGCCGTTTGACAGATTACCTGACCGGTAATCAGGTTGCTGTTCACAATAAAACCGATCGCCTGCTCGATCTGCCCGGTTTCAAGATACCCCAAAATCACATGGAGGCGGTTTGAAAACTCGTGGTTGTAGGAGCGCAGCGCGTCGATCATGCTGCGGGCGCCGAACAGCTCGTCCGACATATGCAGCATTTCGGTGCGGTCGTACAGAACCGTGAGAACCCCCTCCGCGGGGGAATCGTTGTCCTTGCGGATGGGCACCTCGTTGACCAGTACCGAATGCCCCCCAACGATCCAGGAGCGGCGTTCCTCCGGCTGGCCGGTGCGCAGCACGGTTTCCTGCCGGGTATCTGGCAGAAGCTCTGAAACAGGCCGCCCCTCGAGCACCTTATCCTCCCCGATCAAACCGCGGGCAGCCGAATTGACAAACAGCACCGTCCCCGCCGTATCGCTGGCGACCAGCCCCTCCGCCACCGCGCTGAGAACAACATCCTGCCGCAGGTAACGGCGCAGCAGCTCCTCCGGCTGAAAGCCCATCAGGGTCTTTCTCATAATCCGAAGGATGGCATGGCTCAGGAAGAAGCCGATGATCAGCATCACGCCCAAAATCATCAGGTGTACCAGCGCAATGCTCTGCACCCGGGCGGAAATGACCCCGACAAACACCGAAACCATCACGAAGCCGATGATCTCGCCTCTGGCGTTGCGAACGGCATGAAACGCCCGCCGCTGGGCGCCCTTTGTGCCGTAGCCGATGGTGATATACGGCTTGCTGCCCTGAAGAATGGGAATCTCCTCCCCATCCACATAAGATTCGCCGGTGCTTTGCCGGTCGGTGTGGTAAAACCGGACGCCGTCTTTATTGCACACCTCCGCCACGCTGATATTGGGGATCGTCGCGTACAGCGCGTCCAAAGACTGCTTGACATAAGGCGAGGGGTAGCCGCTCTCCAGCATGGTCACCACGTCTGTTCCCTCCGATATATAAGCCGCGATACCGCTGATCATGGTATCCATTTCTTTTTGCTGGCGAACAATATCAAAATACAGCGTTCCGCCCAGCGAAAGCAGGATCACCAGAGTGGAAATCAGCATGAACCCCCGGTACAGCATGCGCTCCAGCTCGCTTTTTTTCTTCTTGTGATACATAGCTCCTCCCCATTCCCGGCAGGCTTTGTCTGAGCAAAAACTGCCCCTCTCTTCGCAGATCAGAGCCTCGAACCCTTTTATGACGCATCCTATACCACAGGTGCCGAGCGCCGTTGTGGTATATGGATCAATCGATGGTATAATAGCCATTTGCGGCTATTATACCATATTTTTTCCACGGAAGAATAGATTATTTTTTACGCGCTTCCCACACAGAAAGTTCTGCTGACATGGGATTTTCCCTTTATGCCGGGGCAGATACTTTGCTTTTATCCTCTTTATTTTGTGAAAGAGTTGATTTTCAGTGGGTGCCCCGCGTGGGGATTCCGCTTGCGCGGGAGCACTCGCTAAAAGCTCGCTTTTTTCATATTAAAAATAAAAAAAATTTCATCTCGGCATAATAGCAATCCCTATGCCTGTGCCAGAACAATTTCCATATGAGGAAACCTCATAGCAAGAGAAAAGAAGAAGTGGTGCCGCATAGCAACCGCTTCTTCCTTTCTTTATCATCAGCCCAGGTAAGTTCTTTTGCTCCCACCAAGACGGTCTAAAATTTCCGATGATCACACTGTCGCGGTCGGTACCGCTTTTCCCGCATCCGCAAGCAGACCCCGGACGATCTCGTCGGTTTTCATGCCGCGGGAGCCCTTGACGATCACAACATCCCCGGGCCGCAGATACGCCAGCAGCTTTTCCAGTGCCTGCTCGTTGGAGAGATAGGAGAACACGGGCAGATGACACTCCGCGGAGAGGGCGCCCCAGCGGATCTCCTGCGCCTGCTCACCGATGACGAACAGCGCGTCTATCCCGCGGGACGCGGCGTAAACGCCCGCATCAAAATGCGCCTGGCGGGAATAATCGCCGAGCTCGAGCATATCCGCAAACACGCCGACGGCCCGGCCGGAGCCTTTCAGATCCATCAGAATGTTGACGCTGCTGCGCATGGAATCGGGGCTTGCGTTATAGGAATCGTCTATGACCGTAATGCCGCCCACCTGATGAATCTGCTGGCGCATGGCTGGGGGCGAATAGGTTTGCAGCCGCTCCGCCGCCTTGTGCGGCGTAACGCCCAGATACTGCGCCACCGCCAGAGAAGCCAGCGCGTTGAGCACATTATGTTCCCCGGGAACCGGCAGGGTCACCGGAACGCGGAACTCCCGCGACACAGCGGTAAACTCTGTTGTGCCGCCGCGGGAAACGATCTTCTCCGCGTACACGTCGCACCACGGCTGTGTGCCGAAAAAGGCGATACGGCAGGGTAATGTTCCACGCAGCTGCGCGAGCAGCGGGTCGTCTCCGTTGAGGAACAGAACGGAATCCTCTGCAAATGCATCCGTAATGTGCAGCTTTTCCGCACGAATATTTTCCTGCGTTTTCAGGTTTTCAATGTGGGAAATCCCGATATTGGTCATGACGGCGCAGGTCGGCCTTGCCACCTGAGCCAGGCGGGCCATTTCGCCGAACTCGCTCATTCCCATCTCGATTACCGCGGCCTCGTGCTCCGGCAAAAGGCGAAACACCGTAAGCGGCACGCCGAGCTGACTGTTGAAATTGCCCTCGGTTTTCATCACGCTGCGCTCCGCCGAAAGCGCCAGCGCGAGCATCTCTTTGGTGGTGGTCTTCCCCACGCTGCCGGTCACGCCGACCACCGGAATCGAAAAATGCGAACGGTACGCCCCCGCGATCTGCTGCAGCGCCGCTCTGGTATCCTCTACGGCAATCCACGCGCAGGCGCCCTCGGGCCGCCGTTCCTCCGGCTGCTGGGTCAGAACAGCCGCCGCCCCGGCTTCGGCCGCTCCGGGAAGAAAGCGGTGCGCGTCCACCCGCTCGCCTACAATCGGCACAAACAGCGCGCCCGGCCCAACCTTTCGGCTGTCCGTCGTCACAAAGGTCACTTCCCGCTCCGGGTCTCCTCCGATTATCCTGCCGCCGCACGCCTGAGCAATCTCTCTGGCCAGCATTTTCATGGTTCCACTCACGCTTTCTCTATTTCTTTCAGCAGCTCCGCCACCACGACCCGTTCATCAAACGGGTGCTTGACGCCGCGGATTTCCTGATAATCTTCGTGTCCTTTTCCGGCCAGCACAATCACGTCCCCCCGCTGGGCGTTCTGGAGGCAATAGCGGATCGCCTCGCGCCGGTCGGGGATCACCACATATTTTCCGTCGGTTTTCGCCATGCCGATTTTGATATCGGCGATGATGTCCATCACATCCTCAAACCGGGAATTGTCGGCGGTAATGACGGAAAGATCGGCCAGACGACCGCAGACCTCCCCCATCTCGTAGCGCCGGGATTTCGCGCGGTTTCCCCCCGCGCCGAACAGGCAAACGAGGCGCTGCGGATGGTATTCCCGCAGGGTTTCGAGGATATTTTCCATACTGACCGCGTTATGCGCGTAATCGATCAGGAGCGTGTATTCGCCGGGCACCGGCACCGGCTCCACACGGCCCTTTACCTTAACGGTGCTCAAGCCCTGCTGAATCTGCTCCTGCGTCACGTCAAAGTGGCGGCACACCGCAATGGCTGCCAGAGCATTGTAGGCGCTGAACTTTCCGGGAATATCCACCGCTACGGGGAAATTCAAAAAGCCGCTCAGATCGAACCGCGCACCCAAATAGCCGGGACGGGACACTAGGCCCTCGTTTTCTGCCCGGAGCTGCGCCTCGGGAGAAAAGCCGTAGGTTTCCAGCTCGCAGGTGTGGCCCTTTACAACGCCCTCCCAGCTTGGATCGTCAATATTCACAATCCCCAGACGGCACTGGCGGAACAGCATGCTCTTGCACGCCAGATATTCCTCCAGAGAGGCATGCTCGTCGCCGCCGATATGATCGGGCGAAAAGTTCGTGAACAGGCCGATGTCAAACGTAAGGCCCGCGGTGCGGTACGCCTTCAGGCCGATGGAGGACGCCTCCATCACGACGCACTGGCAGCCCTCATCCGCCATTTGCTTGAGAAAGGACTGCACCTCGTAGGATTCCGGCGTCGTGTTCTCCGTGGGGATCACCCGGTCGCCGACCACCGCGCCGATGGTGCCGATCAGCCCCGTCCGGATGCCCGCCTGCTCCAAAATCGCGCGGATCATATAAGTGGTGGTCGTCTTTCCCTTCGTACCGGTCACGCCGACGGTTTTCATCCGCTCTGCGGGGTGCCCGAAGAACGCCGCAGACATCACCGCCAGCGCCAGACGGGTGTCCGGCACAACGACGACCGGAACCTGTGCCGGCAGCTCCAGCGGGTGATCCGCAATGATTGCGGCGGCGCCGCTCTTTACCGCCTGCTCCGCATACCGGTGGCCGTCCGCGTGGGAGCCCCGCAGGCACACAAACGCGCAGCCCGCCCTGACCTTTCTGGAATCATAAATCAAATCCTCCACCGGTACCTGAAGATCACCGACAGCGGAATACTGCATTCCCTGCAGCAAATCGATTAAACGCATGATACAACCCCCTGATTCTGCCATTGAAAAAGCGCCGGTTCTCCCGGGCGAACTTCATCCAAAACAGCGCATTGGCCCTGCTGTATTAGTATTGATACCATTCTACCAATATTACGCAGTCAGCCAAATGTTTCACCATATTTTTTATGATTTTCCAAAACTCGGAACACGTATCCATCATAGGCGATTCTTCCCCCGCTGTCAACAAAAAGCCCCGGTAAAATCCGCCGCTTTTTGCAAAAGCACACAAAAAAAGGTACGGCTGGTCTCAGCCGTACCCAAGCGGTTTGCGTCAGGCTTCCTGAACAACAAACTCCTTCAGCGAATCCAGAATCGCCGCGTCGTCGGAGTGAATCCGAAGCTCTACGGGCTCGGACAGATCAATGCTGAAAATACCCATGATGGACTTTGCGTCGATAATATAAATTCCTTCTACAATTTCGCACTCCACGTTCTGCTTGGAAACGATGGACGAAAATTGCTTTACCTTTTCTACCGTATTAATCAGGATTTTTGTCGTGAGCATACTTGTTCCCCCTGCGTGCTTATTTTTGAAACAAATTTTGGTCATTGACCCGATCGATCACCGACTGCTTGAAATTGATCACCTTATGCTGATATTCCCGGTTCATATAATCGGAATGAATCAGGAAGTCTGCGGTGGCGCGATTGTTTGCAATCGGAATGTCGTAGACCTGAGCGATTCGCAGCAGGGCTTTTACATCGGGGTCGTGGGGCTGCGCTTCCAGCGGATCGGAAAAAAAGACAACAAAATCCACGCTGCCTTCCACAATCTTGGCGCCGATCTGCTGATCGCCGCCCAGCGGGCCGCTGTTATACCCTTTTACCGGCAGGCCTGTTCTTTCTGCAACCAGCTTTGCCGTGGTTCCGGTTCCGCACAAAAAATGGCCCTTCAGGATTTCTTGATTTTCTGCACACCAGTCGATCATCTCTCGCTTTTTGCCGTCGTGGGCGATCAGCGCGATGGTTTTCTGCTTGCCGATGGTAAAAGTTACAAATTCTTCATTCACACTCTTCACCTGTCTTTCTGTTTCGGTGGATGCTTTTGACCGGACTGTGAAAAGAAACCATATTCTCTGTGGGTGTGCCTGTTAAAGCATGGCGAAACTCAAATCTCATTATACCAAAGATTGAGAAAAATTCAAGTTGTCCGCCTGAAAAAAGCGCCCTGCTTCCTTGCCCCGCGGGCCGGGCAAATTTCACCTGAAAATGGCGCTGGAAGGGAGTGCTCACCGGGGAAGGGGCGCTCCGTGTTTCGCCGCGGTTTCCTGCCGGCTTTGCGGCGGAGCAGCGCCCCGCATACTGCCGCAAGCACCGAAGGATAGCCTATCACGTTGCGTGAGAGTCAACACTTTTCTAAATTTTTTTATGCCCGCCCCTTATGCAGCCTGCCCGATTATTGAGAAGCCACTCGCCCTGAAACAGGCGGATGGCTTCTTTTCAGCGTTAAATCAGCACCATGTAAATCGGGATGACGATCATACTCGCGATGGTGGTGACAACCGTCGCGATCGTGGCGAATTCGTAATCCGCGCCGTACTGCTTGGCGATTACCCCCGTGCTGGTAACCGCGGGCATTGCGGCCTGAATGACGAACACCTTGGCCATCAAGGGTGGAATGGGGATTAACAGCTCCAGCCCAATCACAACGACCGGGCAGAGAATAAAACGCGCCAGCAGCAGAACCACAAGATCGCGGTCGAACCGCAGTTTTTTCAGCGGCGTGGAATGGAGCACGATTCCGATGAAGAACATTGCGAGCGGAGTCGTCAGCTCGCCGATATACTTGCAGCTGTCCATGACAAACCGCGGCAGCCGAATGTCCAGAAAGATCAGGATCACGGCGACCACAAACCCCGCGAGGGCCGGGTTGAAGATCCGCTTCAGCGTGCTCAGCGAAAATTTTCCCGTCTCTCTTCCCTCATCGCCGTCTTTGCTGATTTCGTAATTGCCCAGAGTCCAGAAAAAGCAGGTGTTTGCAATATAATAAATCAGAACGTACGGGGTGCTCTCCGCGCCAAACAAAGACAAATTGACGGGCAGTCCGATAAAAATGGTGTTTGAGGTGAAAAAAATGCAGCGAAAAACACCTTTGCGCCTGGGGTCTACCTTGAGCAGATTGCTGACGAGAACACTGATCACATACGACAGCACAATGGATGTGATGGGGATGACCAGCCCGCCGGAAAGCTCCTGCAGCTTCGCCTTATCAAAGTTGGACATCAGGTTCCACAGCATGTAGCAGGGAAACGAAACGTTCACGATAATTTTTGAAAAAATAAGACTGGTTTTTTCATCCAACCAACCAACGTGGGTCAGAAGCCAGCCAGTCATGAACATAACGATAATTGTAAGAATGCTTTCGATCGCGTGTAAAAATGTCAGTATCATATGCACAAACTTCCCGTATTGCAAATTTCAGATGACCGCTCCGCCAAGATCTTATGATGCCAGCATTTGATGGTTACCCGTAACCAAATTATAGCACTGTTTTGAATAAGTGCAAGTGCGCACTTGACGCAAAGCCCTCCCGTTCGCGCGTTTTCAGCGCTTGTGCGGCCACAGAAAAAAGGGGTTAAACGGCTTTTCATCCGTTTTCATCCAGAAAAACAATTCTTCCTGTTTTTCAGTATTTTTGCGAGCCGCGGCAGTTTTCGGTTAGAAAAATATGAATATTTTATGGAAAAATTTTCCTTTAGTAACTATTGTAATTGGATTTCGGCTATGCCAGGCCGACATTATAAATAGAGCATCTTCTGTAAAAGAAGAATTCTGAAAAAATTCGGTAAAGGAAATTCTGGAATGCAAAAATTATTCATCACAAGCAAAATCAAATCCCTGAAAACGAAACTGATCCTGAACACAATTCCTGTTGTAGTGCTGACAGCCCTTTTAAGCCTTGGCGTGGGCGTTTTTTCCAGCTACCAGGGATTGACCCAGAATGTAAACAGCGACCTGACCTCGATGGGACAGATATTGACGGAGTCCATCACCCACGGTCTGGACAACATGAAAAGCTCCCTGCAGTCCGTCGCGTCTTCCAACACCCTTGGGGCCCCGGGACTGAACGAACCCGCCATCGCGAATCTATTGGAGCAGCAAAGGAGTTCTTACGGCTACGAATCGCTGAGCCTTGTGAGCCGGGATGGAAAGATTGTGAGCGCAGACCCTCATTTAAACGGCAAAAGCGTTGCGGACCAGGCATATTTTCAGGCGGCGCTGACCGGAAAAACCTATTTTTCGGAGCCGATGAAAGACCTGAACGGCAACTTCCGCGTGATCGCCTGCACGCCGATCTCCAACGACAATTTCAAAGGCGTGCTGATGGCGACAATGGACGCCCATGTTTACAGCCCCTTCATTCAGAACGTCGTCGTGGGCAAAACCGGCAGCGCGTTTATCATCAATAAGGACGGCGTTTTGATCGGCAACATTGCGCCGGAAAAGATCGACCAGCGAAAAACCGCCGAAATTTACAAATATGCCGATCTGACGCAGAGCGGCATCACCATTTACTCCTACAGCACGGGGGACCGCATCTGCTACCATGCCCCACTGCCCGGAACTGACGGCTGGTCCTTCGGCATTGTGGCGCCCATCAAGGAAATGACCTCTTCCATTGAATATACGATTATCGGCCTTCTGATTTCGTCGGTTGTCTGCATTCTGCTGGGCGTTTTGTTCACCCGTACAACGGCGAGGTCCATCGCGAACCCGATTACCCTTGTCTGCCGCAGACTGGAACAATTGGCCGAAGGCGACCTGCATTCAGAAACGGCGGACATCCGCGCGCAGGACGAGACCGGCATTTTGTCCGATTCTCTAAAGAAAACCGTTTTGTCCCTGCGCGGTTATATGGACGAAATCACACACGTTCTGCACGAGGTGTCGACCGGTAATCTGCTGGTGAAACCCGAGCTGGAATACAACGGCGACTTTGTGCCGATCCGGGAATCGCTCGATAACATCACCCAATCGCTGCACGAGTCGATGAGCGCGATCAATCAGGCCTCCGACCAGGTTGCCAGCGGCTCGGAGCAATTGGCGACCGGCGCGCAGTCTTTGGCGCTGGGCTCTACGGAACAGGCCAGCTCCATAGAGGAGCTTTCCTCCGCGATCTCCGAAATCGCGGAATACGTGAAGGTCAACGCGCAGAACGCGGGCGGCGCAAGCGAAAGCGCGGAGGATGTCCGCGCGAAAATTGAAGTCAGCAACCGGTACATGAAGGATATGGTCGAAGCGATGTCGAGGATCAACAGCTCCTCCGACGAAATTGAAAAAATCGTAAAGACCATTGAGGATATTTCGTTCCAGACGAACATTCTCGCGCTGAACGCCGCCGTGGAGGCTGCCCGCGCCGGCAGCGCCGGAAAGGGCTTTGCCGTGGTAGCGGACGAAGTGCGCAATCTTGCAACCAAAAGCGCACACGCGGTAAAGGACACGGCTCTTTTGATCGGCCATTCCAGAGAACAGGTGGAAAAGGGCACCGTAATTGCGGGCGACACCGAGCAGGCATTGACCAAGGTTGTGCAGAGCATTCGGGTGGTTGCCGATAACGTGGAGCAGATCTCCGAAGCCTCGTTGCATCAGTCGGAACGGATCGACCAGGTTACACAGAGCATGAACCAAATCTCCGGCGTGGTACAGACCAACTCGGCTACCGCGGAAGAGAGTGCGGCGGCCAGCGAGGAGCTTTCAGGGCAGGCTCAGATTCTGAAAGAGCTGGTAGAGAAATTCCGGTTATAATTCGCCGCGGAGCCTGGCTTTAACATCAAGACCGCCCGTTCGTAAAACCGGGAGACCAAACCAAATCGCAATAAAAAGGTACGCCTCGACCGGCTTTCAAAGCCGTTTCAAGGCGTACCTTTTTGTTATAAGGGAAAGAGAGCGCAGGGTAACCTGCCAAAAACGCGTCTATTCGCCGACGGCACACAATTCACCCATCATGCGGAGGATTTCCGCCTCGTGCTCCAGAAACAGGGTTACCAGCGCGGGCTCAAATTGCCGGCCGGCTTCTCTTTCGAGTTCGCCGCACGCGTAATCGTGCGAGTATGCGGGCCGGTAGGCCCGGTTGCTTACCATCGCGTGATAGGAATCGCAGATCGCCGTCGCCCGGGCCACCAGGGGAATCACCCTGCCCTCCAGTCCAAAAGGGTAGCCCCTGCCGTTCCACCATTCGTGGTGGTATAGAGCGGCGTCACGAAGCAGGGGGATCAGGCTCTCGGGTATGCCGGTAATCTTTCCTTTTTGGGCAAGATCCAGCAACTCCTGACCGAACACGGTATGCTGCTGAATCAAGCGGTATTCGCCCGGGGTCAGAATTTCCTGCTTGGTAAGAAGACCGGGCAGGACACACACTTTGCCGATATCGTGATAATAGCCGGCCAGACTGAAATACGGGTACATTTCATCCGCCGCGTAGGCGTGCAGCCATTTTGAGAACCTCTCCATCAGCCTTCCCACATTCTCGCTGTGCCGGATTTGTTCTTCGGGGAGCATATGCATAATCTCGTCCGCGGCCAAATCCTCATCAATGATTTTCAACGGTTCCCCCTCCTTTGAAGCTTTTGAATTGAGCGCCGCCCTGCCACGTGTTAAAAGGAAAGCCAGGGCTCTGTTTCAGCCGCTTCGGACGGATTGTTTTGCGCGTCGAACGAAGCGCGGCTCTGCTGGTCCGACAGCTTAAATTTCGACACCTCTTCCTGCAGGGCCCGCGCCTGAGTCGCGAGCTCCTCGCTGGAAGCGGAGCTTTCTTCCGCAGTGGCGGCGTTGGTCTGCACCACTGCCGAAACCTGTGACAACCCATCGTTGATCTGTTCGATTGCGGACGCCTGCTCACTGGTGGCGGCATCTATTTCACGAATCGACTGCACAGCCAATTCCGCTTTTTGGGAAGCTTCGGTCAAACGGGTTAATGTATCGGCTGCGATTTTCTCCCCGTTTAGTACGGTTGAAACCGATTTTTCAATCAAGGCAGCCGTCTGCTTGGCGGCCTCCGCTGACTTTGCCGCGAGGTTGCGCACCTCATCCGCCACCACGGCGAAGCCCTTTCCGGCGCTGCCGGCCCGGGCGGCCTCCACAGCGGCATTCAGGGCAAGAATGTTTGTCTGGAAGGCGATGTCCTCCACCAGCTTGGTGATTTTGGAAATTTCCTGAGAGGTTTCACTGATCTCCCGCATAGAGGCGTTGAGGGTCTGCATTTGTTGGTTACTTTCCGCAAGATCACGCTCCGCCTGTTCCACATAATTCACAGATTTCTGAACATTTGCTGTATTCTGACCCGCCTGCTCCGATACACCGACGATGGAAGCGGTCAATTCCTCAATGGTCGCCGCCTGCTCTGTAGCGCCGGAAGCAAGCGCCTGCGCCGCGTCGGACACCTGCCCCGCGCCGGCATTCACCTGATTCGCAGCGTTGTTAATATGACTGAGAGTATTGCTCAGAGAGCCGGATATATTGAGCATCGCCTGCCTGACAACGGCGAACTCCCCCTCGTAATCCTGCTCCAGGCGGATACGGAGGTCGCCCTGCGCGATTGTTTCCAGCGCGTGTGTAATTTCCCTGATGTAACTGATATACTTGTTAAGCTGCACAACCGTACGGTTGATTGCAATCGCCATCTGCCCGGTCTCGTCGCGAGAATTAACCTCCGCGGAAACATCCAGCTTTCCGTCCGCAATTTCGTTTGCGGTTTCCGTCAGCTTTTTGATCGGCAATGCAATCCGCTGCGCGACAAAAATAATGAACAGGGAAATGACCGCTACGGCAATGAGGAAGGTCGTCAGCATGGCCGTGCGAACCACCGAGTACTCCTGATAGTATTCGGCATCCGGCAGGCCGGTGGCGACGACCCAGCCCGTATCGCCAACAGGCGACACATAGCCGTGGGCCAAAACCCCGTGAGACGTAAATTCCAACAGACCCTGCTTTTTGGACAGCAGCGCGGTTTTGATATTCTCCGACATATCGGCTTTGCCTACGTTGAGATTGATGTACTCTGCCGACGGGTGGTAGATGATTTTGCCGGAGCCCGTGGCAAGGATGTAAAAACCATCTTTGCCGAGCTTATACGCGCCGACCATCTTGCTTAACTCTTCCAGCGTAAAATCGATCCCCACGGCGCCGATTAATTTGCTTCCGCCCGGAGCATAAACGGGGGCTACGGCGCTTACGATCTGCGATTTTGTAACGGAATCCTCGAACGGCTCCGTCATAATCGGCTTGTTCGCCGCGGCAAGGGTTTTATACCACGGGCGTTCTGTTACAATATAATCGCTGCCGGAGATATAACCGTCCGACTGCATCAGCTGGCTGGAATCCAGATCGGCGACCCATACGGCGGCTGTGGATTCCTTATCTGCCTGATAGGTGGATACCAATGTGCGCTTGACGATCTCGGCCCCTTGCGCCTGGCCGATTTGTGTGCCCGGCTTCAGGCTTTGAAAGAAATCCTGCAAGTCCGCACTGGCGGAAAACTGCTTCATCTTATTCAGGTACGTGTGAAAGAACCCTTCTATTTCATGGGAGGCCGATAGAGAAGTGGCTGTCAATTCGTTCCCGGTCAGTCTGTCCACACTGGTCTGTGTCAGCCGAAGGGTAGTAGCACCAATCACCGTAAATGCCACAATGACCGGAACTCCAACGAAAATCAAGATTTTCGTTACCAGCTTTTTCAATCCCCTGGCTTTTGAATGGGATGAAAAGTCCTGAACCGCTCTTTTTTTCTGAAACGCCTTTGTCTTTGGATTAGATTTCATCATTTTCCGCCTCCTGCGATACTCTTTCAATTTCAGCCTGCCATCGTTCCCTGCCGCGTTTACCCTTCATTTGCATCATTGTTTTCTCAAGTCAGGCTTGCATAAATTTGCCCGTCAAGCTCATACTGGAATCATGGTATAGAATAAATACCCGCTGTCGCAGTTTATCTAAGACTGTACGCCCTTCAATCAAATTGCGGGGCTACATGGCGGGTACCGCGCCCATGACGGCAGAATTGACGGCGAATGGGGAAGCGCTCATCTGCACCACATGCATTTCGTTGAGCTTCTCTATGGCCTTTTTCTTCTGCTCCATGAGGGAATGCGCATAAATATTCAGCGTGATGCCAACATTGGAATGGCCCAGGATTTCGCTGAGGGTTTTAATGTCTACCCCCAGCTCCAGCGCCCTTGTTGCAAAGGTATGGCGGAGCGCGTGAAATTTGCGCGTTCGCACCCCCGCTTTTTCCAGCAGCCTTTTATACAGCCTTTGGTATGCGCGGGGGTCGAAGGGCTCGGCGCTTCCCGAAAGCACATAGCAGTTCTCTGCCATTCGGCCAAGGCGGTTTCCCTCCGCGAGCTTTAACAGGAATGTCGGAAGAGGAATTTTTCTGCAGGAGGTTCTGCTCTTCGGGGTGCCTACATACAGCTGCGTTTTATTTCCGCCCGACTCAAAATTCCGGATGCGTGCCACGGAGCGTGAAATGCACATGGTACCGGCCTCAAAATCAATATCGCCCCACTTCAAAGCGCACAGCTCGCCAAGACGGATACCGGTGTAAAAGCAGAGGATGATCCCGAGCGCTCTTTTGTCCGCCGAGGACTGTACCGCGTACTCGATCAGCCGCTGCTCTTTCATGGAGAAAACCGGTAGTTCGGTACAGGGCTTTACCTTGGGGAACGCAACCGCTTCAACGAAAGGCGCGTATTCCGACGATTTTTTCGAGATTTCGCGCAGGGCTGTTTTGAAAATGGAAAGAATTTTTTTCTGATATGACCCGGAGATAGCCCCGTTCCGATGAATCGACCGGACAAACGCGGCGATCGATTCTTCCGACAGCTGTGTGTTTTCAGGCAAGCTGAAATGAGGGATCACATATCCCCGCATGCAGTAATAATAGCTTTCGTAGGTGGACGGCTTTAAACGTCCGGCCGCATCGCCCGCCAGCCATTCCTCAAATAAATCTGCGGCGTTCGCCTGCCCGCCGGCCGGCTTCCTGTTTGCAGCTCGATTCTGCTCCTGAATGTTCTTCATTTTCGCGCGGACATCCCGATAGGTTTTGGCGTAAAAGTACTGGTACTTTCCCTGCGGGCAGATGACCCTCCCTTCCCATCGTCCGTCTTTTCGTTTATAGATGTTTTCTCCTTTGCGTGCCATTTCCTGATGACTCCTTTCAGATGTGACGTTTGTGCTGACGGCGCATTTTTTCGCGCACGCGAAAAAAACTTCATTTTTCACTAAAATTTATCTGATTATCGTCCGCAATGCTTGCTTTTTTAGCGAGATTGACAAGCAAAATCAGATCATATATAATGAAAATTGTCGTAGAGTGTCGAACTGAAGGGTCTCGGTTTTAGATAAACTGCGACGTATTTTGTTTGTTTGAGGATTTTCCGGGAACGAAAAAAGCTGCTTTAACAGGCATAACCTGCGGTGGAAAGTTCGATTTGGTGAGCTGAGAGCAAGCCGAAAAACGATGCTGTTTTCCGTTGTGCACAATAATACAGATCAGGAGATACCTTTCTCATTTTGCAGATTGGGAAAGAGAATCTCTTGATCTGTACCTTTACCGCCGGAAGGTCTCTGAGCCGATACGCTTCAACAGGCGCAGCTCATTTTCTGCCGGCATCTTACGGATTGTAAAATTGATTTTGCGGTCCGGGCCGGCCGCTTTTCTTGTGTCCTATATTAGTAATCGATCGCATTCGGGGAATATTCCATGTTTTTTCTCATTTTTGTTCCCTTTTTATTCCACAGCCGGTGAAATCGCCTGCACACAATGGCATTGAGAGCAAAAAAGATGATCCGGCTTACTTCGGGCCTTCCTCTCAGCGGCATGCAGAATGAAACCCGAAGCCAAACCGAACGGAAAAACAGCAGCCCCCTGCCGGAGCCATGCGGACAAAGGATGAAAAAAGCAATTTATCCATCAAACACTTTATTTTGAAATAGAACAAAGCGATCTCCCGCCGGCCCTGCCGGCGGGAGATCGCTTTGCCGGGGAGCCGGATCGGCTCCCTTTCTTTTTGTCTTTTCCGTCTTTTTAAGAAACAAGGACACCCTGCCTTAATATGATGGTATCAGGCGCTAAGAGCCTGTATATTCCCGGCGGCTCTGTCCGCGAGCGGAAGATAACAGAAGACGGAGTTGATTTTATGAACGCAGATCATCTGAATGACTTGAGCTATCTGGATCAGGTCCGGAGGACGGAAGGAGCCGAGAAATGCAAAAGTGCGTTTCTTGAGATTTTCCGGAAGGACGCCAGGCGCGCATCCACCATGCTCAACGACGACCGGCTGATGTTCCCCAGCCTGTACATATTGCGCGAGCCAATCCTGCAGCAGCGCGCTCAGAGATATTTAAACCCGCGCAATAGGATCGCCCTGCAGATCGCGAACCGGCTCAAGGGGCCCAAAGCACCCGGAACCAACGCTCTGTCGCCCAAGCAGAATGCGGCGTACCCCGTTCTCAAATGGATTTTGCAAACCGGCTCTGCCGAGGAAATCCCCGAAGACGATTATGAGGAGATACTGGATGTGGCCGTGTCGGTGCTGATAACGGTTCATAAGGATGCCGATATTCTGCCGCTGGTGGTCGATCTGATTTTCAAACGCAACCGCGACGGGCGCTATATTCACGACCTGGTGTGGGCGCTCTTCCGTTTTCAGGATCCGCAGATATTAAAGCTGATCGCCCTGCGGCTTGCCTCTTCCGAACCGAAAGACGCCGAGCTGGCCGCCGAGCTGTTGAACATCGACAAAACCGATCTTCCGGCTGTGAGAGGCGATGGAAAAGGGCGGCAAGAAAGCTACCTTCACTGGCTGGAGGAGAACCAGCCCTACCTGTATTTCACACAGGAAAGCTTTCAGTATACGAGCAGGCCCACGTTTTGTACCGTAGACCTGGAACGGAAATACCTGCAAAAGGGAACCCCCTCTTACAGCAAAGAGCCGATTCCTTCGCTGGACGACGATGAAAATAAATGTATCGCGGCCTTTCGGCGGCTGAGCTCTGAGGAAAAGAAAGCTTTATCCGATTACTCGCAGAAAATTTGCGGCAAAAGTGAGCCGGCCTGGAAGGAATGGCTGCATATGCCGGTGACAGAGCAGATCAAGGCGGCAAAGGCCGGATGGGAGGGAGACGAATGATTACGGTATCCGGCTCCACGCTTCCGCTTTCCGACATTGCCGGAGAGTACCCCGAAAACAGCGTTGAAAGGCAACTTTTGGAGCAGATGTCCAAAAGCGAGGAGACCTACCGGTACGACACCCTGAATCAGCTCAAATTTGAGCTTTCTCTGCGCAGGGAAATTGTGAACGCGGCAAGGCAGCTGAACGGCAGCGGGATGAAATTCGCCGTTTTTCACAAGTCAGAATGCAACCCGGACTATTGGGAAAGAACCGGCAACGGCGGTTTCCTTCTGAAAGAAGGAGTAAAGCCCAGCGACGCGATTCGGGATATTTTTCAAAACGGCCGCAAGTACGCTACGGAATGCGCGACCGCTATGGTCATCGTGTATTACAAGGCGCTGCTGGAGGTTCTTCCGGAAGAGACCTTCAACCGCCTGTTCCCATCGATCTACCTGATGAACTGGCATAGATTAGATCCCCTGCTCCGGGAAACCGGCGCGCCCAAACCCGTTGCGGATATTCTGCTGGGAGACCGGTGCTACTTCATCAATCCCGAAGTCGATCCGGAAGTCTCGGAACTGCAGGGCGAAAATGTCATCATCCTGCCGGGCGGTCTGTATTATGGGCACGGAATCGGAATCACCACCGCCGACCGGATCATCCGCATGCTGAATGCCAACCGGATGGAAGGCGCGACGCAATCGGCTTATTTCATCGAGAATTCCGCGGCCCGCCCCGACTTTAAAAAGCTGGAAAAGGCCTCTCAAGGTTCCTCCTCCACACAACCCTCCGTCCTGCGCTGGCGGCCCTTCCCCCAGCCGATCTCGGGCTAATGATCCCATACGGGGTTCTCACGCTGATCATGGCAATCAAAAGCGGGGTTCTGACTTCAAGTAAGTCAGAACCCCGCTTTTGTCGATTCTATTACATCAGACCCATCAGATTAAACGAAAGGATCAAACCGGAAAACACGATGGAAACCGTAGAGCACAGCTTGATCAGAATGTTCAGAGAAGGCCCGGAGGTGTCTTTGAAGGGATCGCCGACCGTATCGCCTACCACGGCCGCCTTATGGCAGTCAGAGCCCTTGCCGCCGTGATGCCCGGCCTCGATATACTTTTTGGCGTTATCCCACGCGCCGCCGGCATTGGACATAAATACGGCCATTGCAAAGCCGGTTACGGACACGCCGCCGAGCAGGCCGACCACGCCCTCCGCGCCCAAGATCAACCCGGTAGCAATCGGAACAATGATGGCGAGCAGCGCGGGAGCAACCATTTCGTGCAGAGCGCCTTTGGTGCAAAGGCTGACGCACGCGGCGTAATCGGGCTCCGCTTTGCCTTCCATAATCCCGGCGATCTCTTTAAACTGGCGGCGAACCTCCATCACGATGGACTGCGCCGCAACCTGAACCGCGCTCATCGTAAAGGCAGAGAATACAAACGCCAGCATGGCGCCGATGAACAGCCCCACCAGAACCGTGGGATTGGTCAGGGACAGGTTCATGGTGAAGCCCTTCTCCGTAACAATATTCACATAAGACACCAGCAAGGCCAGTGCGGTCAGCGAAGCGGAGCCGATGGCAAAGCCCTTTCCGGTTGCCGCGGTGGTGTTGCCCAGAGAATCCAGCGCGTCGGTGCGCTCGCGAACCTGCTCGGGCAGGCCCGCCATCTCCGCAATGCCGCCCGCGTTGTCCGCCACGGGGCCATACGCGTCCGTAGCGAGGGTGATGCCGAGCGTAGAAAGCATTCCCACCGCAGAAATGCCGATTCCATACAGCCCCATGTTATAGCTCGCCGCTCCGCCGGAGGCGAAGAAGCTGATGATGACAGCCGCGACGACGATGATGATGGAAGCGGCGGTGGACCGCATTCCCAGGGACAAGCCGCCGATGATCACCGTGGCGGAGCCCGTCTCGGACGAAGCCGCCAGCTTCTGCGTCGGCTTGTAGGTGTCGGAGGTATAGTATTCCGTAAAATAGCCGATGGCGCAGCCGCCGATCAGCCCGCAGAGAATGGCGACATAAACGCCCCAATTGCCAACAGTGTAATAGGTCAGAGGAGCCGCGGCAACCGCGGACAGGCCGGCAGCCAGATAGGTACCGGTACGCAGCGAGGTCAGCAGAGACTTTTGCGTCGCGTCCTCTTTGGTTTTGACAAAGAAGGAGCCGATGATGGAGCATACGATTCCGCACACCGCCAGCAGCATGGGCAAAAGCATCCCCTCAAAGCCGTAGCCGGCAGCGGCAGCCAGCGCAAACGTCGCCAGAATGGAGCCCACATAGGATTCGTACAGATCGGCTCCCATGCCGGCCACATCGCCGACGTTGTCGCCCACATTATCGGCAATGGTGGCGGGGTTGCGGGGGTCGTCCTCCGGAATGCCGGCCTCCACCTTCCCCACCAGATCGGCGCCCACGTCGGCCGCCTTGGTGTAGATGCCGCCGCCCACACGGGCAAACAGCGCCATAAAGGAAGCACCCATTCCGTTCATCACCATGATATTGCCCAGCTGAATGGGATCGGTGATGCCAAAGCCGTAATGCAGCAGATGGAACCAGATGGTAACATCCAGAATTCCCAGCCCCACCACGGTAAAGCCCATAACAGAGCCGGAGGAAAACGCGACGCGCAGACCCTTGTTCAGGCTTTCAGAGGCGGCCTGAGCGGTGCGGGCGTTGGCATTGGTCGCAATTTTCATCCCGATAAAGCCCGCCAGCATAGACCAGACACCGCCCGTTAAAAAGGCGAAGGGGGTAAATTTTGAAAGCATTTGCCCGCCTGTGCCAAAGGCCATTGCCAGCAGAACGAGAAATACCACGACGAATACCTTTGCAACCGTGGAATACTGGTGCTTTAAGTAGGCGTTCGCACCCTCTCGGATGGACGCGGCTATTTTTTGCATTTTTTCGGTTCCCTCAGAATAGCTCATCACCCGGTTTTTCTGCAAATAAGCAAAAAAGATCGCGAGTATAAATCCGACGAAACCAACCCAAAACAGATTTTGCATGGGGGTTCACTCCTTTTCATTTTTCCTTTCCAATGATGCAAAACAGACTCTTTGCCCGGCAGCGAATTCAACCTCGATGAAGAACAGCAGAATTTCCGCGGCAATCCGGATTGCCGCGGAAGGGAAAAAGATCGGCTGTGAAAACATTGCCCTGAGAGCTATGTATACGAATGGTCGGCCTCAGCCAGCAGGCTCACCCCTTTCTCGTTGCCGCAGACGCACTGTTTTCCATGCAAAAAAGGTGGGAGCTTCTTGCGAAGCCTCCACCCTCAGCTACAAATCTTGAAAACAGATATCGATACACGACGAACATCTGCCCAACCGGAAATTTGAATATTTAATTGTGCTAATTATACAACTTTATACTGTATCTGTCAACACTTATGAATAAAATGAAAAAATCCATTTCCACTTTTTATCAATTCCCTGAGAGAAATATAACAAATCGCCTGATTGGAAAAATACAGATCTCTCACCCGGAGAGTGCTCTTTGAAAAAAAAGGAACCGTTCGTTAACGGCTCCTTTTTCGCTGACCGGCGATTTCCTCTTACATGGCCCTGCATTCCGCGGCACATTTGCGGCATTCGTCGGCGCACTGCTGGCAATGCTCGTCCTTAAACTGGGCGCAGCCCGAAGCGCACTCCTCACAAACCGTGGCGCAGAGCTGGCACATCTCCTTTGCGTGCTTTGCGTTCATGGTCATCAGGCAGGCGGCTTCCTGGCAGAAACCCGCGCATTCCAGCATCATGCTGATATGATTCGTTCGCTGCGCCACATCCGGCTCCTGCAGGCAGAGCACCGCGCACTCATGGCAGGCCTGAAAGCAGCGCAGGCAGGCGTCGATACATTTTTGATCATTGTTCAGAGAGTTTCCCACAACACTCATACAAACATCTCCTACAATAGTAATAACGGACCAGGCACGGCAGCCAGCCGTGTCTGTTTCGTTTTTGTTGCCAAGGCTGTACAATGAGAGAAGTTCGGCCTGACCACTTTCACCGAGGACTAACCACGTCCGTAAGGGAGTCTGTCAGCCGTCCTCTCATTGACAGCCGTTCGATTGGAGCAGGTCGTCCCGCCCGATAATGGGTGTGTTCGCGTAACCAAGGAGATTGAATCGGCAATGAAAGAACGGCGAAACCGAGTACAAAGCAATCATCAGGAGGTCTTTCATGAACACAGCCGTTGGAATTGATGTTGCTAAGGGAAAAAGCGTCGTTGCCGCCATGCGTCCGTTTGG
>KB911076.1 GCA_000383295.1 Faecalispora sporosphaeroides DSM 1294 | reverse complement strand
ATTCCATATTGTTTCCTCCACATCAAGCACCAGTTGCACCGCCGGGAGAAATTCCCCCAAGCGGTACAAGTTGTGCGGTTTAGAATTTACTTGCCAATGACTGTGATGGTCTCCGGCTTGCCCTTGCGGTTAAATGTAATGTCCAGCATATCACCCGGTTTGCAAGTGGGCAGCGTAAAGCCGTCCCGCAGGAAAAGCTTATCCGTCATTTCACCGACAACATTTTCTTCGGGGAAGCTAATATACCACTGGAATCCCTTTACCATTATTCCGTCTCCGCTCTGGAAATTCAGTTCGCGAGTGCCAATCGGTTTTGCTTTCATAAATGTATTCCTCCTAAATTGTTGATGATGTGTCCCTCATACGTTTGAACGCCAGAGCAACACAGAGTTAATCGTGACAACATGGCCATGTTGTAGCTTTATTGTAACGGAGCTACGTTCCGATAGCGAGAACCTATATGTCTAATTGAGGTCGTCATTTTCCGCGATTGACACTATACGACCTTGTATAGTAAAATAAAAATACAAACTCTGGAAAGGAGATTAAATGAACAATAAAACGGGTGCTAGCAAGCGCAAAAAGGATATTGTACTTGGGCGTATTAAGGATTTAAGAGAGTGGGAAAAGCTAACACAAGCCGAATTTGCAGAAAGTATTGAAGTTTCACCCAATACAATCAGCCGTATTGAGCGTGAAGAAATGAGCCTTTCATCTGACATAGCATTGAAAATTGCGGATAGGCATGGAATTAGCCTTGACTGGCTTTTTGGGCGCGGTGAAGAAATGTTAAGCCCTGAACGTCAGGCAAGAGCAAAAGAGGCACTTAGCTGTATACAAGAACGAGAACTTGCTGAGAAAGAACCGTCAGGCGTGATTAAACTTTCTAAGCGCAACCATTCTGATGCAAAAAAATAATCGCCTATGAAAGCACAAGAGCCAACTGGATTTGCTCCAGTTGGCTCTTGTGCAAATGATATTAAACTGTTGGCTGTTTTCTTAACCCGTTTACTTCTCAACCAGTTTATCTAAGCTAACCCCTAACGCCACGGAGATTTTATAAAAGGTTTCTACCGAAAAGTTGTACCGTGTCTTTTCACTTTCAATCTGCCGTATAAAATCGTGGGAGAGATCAACCATTTCCGCAAGCTGGGCGGACGTCAGCCCTTTTTCATTGCGGTATTTTTTAATATTGCGCCGTATCGTGTTATAAATATCCTCATCAAACTGTAATTGCTCCACCTTTTTCATATTAGCCACCACCTAACAAAATTGTACCGAAAGGCGGCGCAGAAGTATGTTAGGCGTTAGCTCACAAATTTTTCTTGTGCTTCCTCAAAAGATATGATAAGATGATAATAGTTTACGAATATGAACAAGGATTGGGGCGAATCAATTGAGGAAGAAATGGTTTTCTTGTGCTCTAGCTGTGCTAATATGCTTGGGGACGGCTGTTCCAGCTTCGGCGCACGATATGAGCAAGATTGGAAAGGCGAATATTGTCAGCGCAGGAATTCATCATAGCGGATTAATAGATACCAATAGCTCCCTGTGGATGTGGGGCGCTAACTATGAGGGGCAATTAGGTAACGGCGGCATTGGAAACGGTGAAGATGGCATTGGAAAATATCAAACCATCCCTGTCAAGGTGTTGGACAATGTAATCTCCGTCAGTAGCGGTGAAAATCATACTGTCGCTATCAAAACGGACGGTTCTCTATGGACGTGGGGTGGAAACTACGACGGACAGTTAGGTAACAATTCCACTAAAGATTCTTTAGTCCCTGTCAAAGTATTGGATAACGTAGCTGCTGTCAGTTGTGGCAATAACTATACTGCTGCTATCAAGACAGATGGTTCCCTGTGGATGTGGGGAAATAACAACTATGGACAGCTGGGCAAGGGTGTACCCGGAAATTCTGTAATTCCGGTAAAAGTGTTGGATAATGTAGCCGCTGTTAGTTGTGGTCGCTGGGGGCATACCGCCGCTATTAAGACCGACGGATCTCTTTGGATGTGGGGATATAACAACAACGGGGAACTGGGTAACGGCGGAGAGGGCAATCAGAAAACGTATACTATGGAAGGTATTGTTTCTTTACAGGACGTCCCAATCAAGGTACTGGATAATGTGATTGCTGTTAGCCTTGGTAGGTTGCACACCGCTGCTGTCAAAACCGACGGTTCGCTGTGGATGTGGGGCGATAACGACTATGGACAGTTGGGTAACGGCTCCAGAAAAACCTCAACAGTCCCGGTAAAGGTGATGGATGACGTCGCTGCTGTTGGCTGTGGCAGTAGCTATACCGCAGCTATCAAGCGCGACGGCTCTCTATGGATGTGGGGAGATAATGGGCAAGGGGCGTTGGGTAATGGTTACGTCGGAAATGAGAAGATAAATCAAGGCCGTGGGGACTTCCCTGTGCAAACCCTTCCTGCCAAATTAATGGATGGTGTGGCAGCCGTCAGCGGTGGCACGCTCCATACCATTATCGTTAAAACGGACGGTTCCGTATGGGCATGTGGACGCAGTGGCGAATTGGGGAACGGTAGCACAAGCAACAGTACGGATATATATGGATACGCTATGCAGACCACCCCGGTGAAAATTTCTACTCTGACAGCCAAGTTGAAATGAGTTTTTCCGCAATATAAAACTGAATTATTTAAAATCAGCAGGGCAGTTAAGGCAGTGGCTTTAACTGCCTTATTATATTATACAAAAATAGAGTTGACTAAACAACTCAATTATTGTATTATTAAATTATAAGAAAGGGGCGTTGACTATGCAAGAGGTAGCGCAACGGTTAAAGAATTTGCGGGAGAGTGTGGGCCTATCCCAAGCAAAGATAGCGGCACTGATGGGCACAAAACAAGCAAACATTAACCGATATGAAAATGCCCAATCTGCTCCACCGCTTAAATTATTGCTACGATATGCGGATTTCTTTGATGTTTCTATGGACTATATTTTCGCTCGTACAGAGCAGCCAGAAGGCAAGCTATACGAGCATAAGCCCAAAGTGATTGAAGCTATCACGCAGGGTAATAAGGAACTACGGCAGTTTGTGGATATGTGCTTTGACCCATCTTCACCAGTCAGTGAAAAGCTGCGTGAAGTTTTAACACAGATGTTGCAGGAGCAAAGCAAATAGGCGGGTGCGTTTCCCCTTGCGTATGATATTCAAAAATTCCCGCCAGTCAAGGTTAAAATGAACTGATTTACAATCAGACCTTGACAGGAGGGAGTTTTTGAATCTGCGGCAAATAAGGGGAACGCCCCCTGTGTGGCGAGTTTTGAGAAAACCGCCCATAAAGTTACGAAAGGTTGTGAATGGAATGAAAGCTGTGATTTATGCAAGGTATTCCAGTGATAATCAGCGGGAAGAAAGCATTGAAGGACAGTTGCGGGAATGTAAGGCATACGCCGAAAAGAACGGTATCACCATTTTAAGTACTTACATAGACCGGGCTTTATCAGCAAAAACTGACCACCGCCCCGAATTTCAGCGCATGATAAAAGACAGCGCAAAGGGCCTGTTTGATATGGTGCTTGTGTGGAAGTTAGACCGTTTCTCTCGAAACCGCTATGACAGCGCACACTACAAAGCCACCTTGCGGAAGAATGGCGCAAAAGTGGTATCGGCTACCGAAACCATAGCCGAGGACAGCACAGGCATTTTACTTGAAAGTCTGTTAGAGGGTTATGCGGAGTTTTACAGTGCCGAGTTATCCGAAAAAGTAATCAGAGGACTAACGGAAAATGCTCTTAAATGCAAATATAACGGCGGGGGCTTGCCGATTGGCTATACCATTGACAATGAGCAAAATTTTCAAATTGACCCATTGACTGCGCCCATAGTGCTTGAAGCCTTTCAGCGTTATGACAAGGGCACAACGGTAAAGCAGCTTGTGGATTTCCTCAACATCAAGGGCATACAGACTTACCGAAACAAACCGCTGCGGATCGATTGTGTGAAGCGGTTGCTGAAAAATCGCCGCTATATCGGTGAGTATAAATACCGTGATACTGTTACCCCCAACGGCGTTCCCGCCATTATTCCGCAGGATTTATTTGACAGGGTAGGAGAACGGCTGGAGAAAAACAAAAAGGCTCCTGCGAGAGCAAAAGCCAAAGAGGAAATGTATTTGCTAACAACAAAGCTGTTTTGCGGGTGCTGCGGTGCGTATATGTGCGGTGAAAGCGGAACAAGCCGAAATATGACTGTTCACCAGTATTATAAATGCGTGACTGCCAAATACAAAAAGGCTTGTAAGAAAAAGACAGTGAAAAAGGACTGGATAGAAAATCTTGTGATTGAGCATATAGTTAAGTTTCTATTTGATGATGTGCTGATGAACGACCTGACTGACACATTAGTTGCGTTTCAAAAGCGGGAAAATACCACGCTGCCTATGCTCAAACAGCGGTTAATTGAAACAGAAAAAGGGATTGAAAATATCCTCAACGCTATTCAGCAAGGCATTTTCACACAATCCACCAAACAGCGTCTTGACGAACTGGAAGAAGCCAGAAGTAGCTTAGAAGTTTCTATTATCCAAGAAGAAATGCAAAAGCCGCTTTTGACGAAAGAGCAATTATTATTCTGGCTGCACCGTTTTCGCGCCTTAGATGTTACCAATCCTACCCATAGACAAAGGCTGGTTGACAGTTTCGTAAACGCCATTTATCTTTATGATGATAAGATAGTGCTGATGTTTAACTACAAAGAGGGCAGCAAGACCATTAATTTTTCTGATATAGAGTGTTCGAGTTTGAGTGCGGGTGCTGCACCAAAAAAGAACCCGGTTTACAGAGCCGGGTTCTTTTTTTGCGCCCGCGTATAAAACCTGCCGTATTATTATGCGGCAGGTGATTTTATATAAAATTTTATAAAAGTTGCACTCCAGAGGGCAATTTTTAGATATTAACCCCGTTAAATGAAAGGATGTCAGTCCTTATCATAGAAAGGGGTATTGTGTAATGACTGAGGAAAATTATAAGTAGCGTACCAGTCCGTTTTTACTACGCAACCAGTTTGTGGGGAAAGGTAAATTGCAAATTCCTATTATTCCAAAATTCAAGGTGCAATCGGATGATTTTAATAATCTGCTCTTAATTGGATTTGACAAAACAAACATTGAAAACACAAATCATCTGAACCGTATGGTGCATTTCTTTTTGTACGACTACAAGTTTGATCGGGTTTGGAAAAATCCTGATGCCGACTTAGAAAAGTTAAAGCGCTATTGCGCAGTACTTTCCCCCGACTTCAGCATGTATACGGAAATGGCTCCGGCCATGCAACTTTATAACACATTCCGCAACCGCTGGTGCGGTGCATATTATGCTTCCAAAGGGATTCGCGTTGTTCCGACTGTCAGTTGGGGAAATGAAAACACGTTTGAATTCTGCTTCGATGGAATTGAAAAAGGCTCTACAGTTGCGGTATCCACCTATATGGTATCAGAACATGACAACCGGCAAGATCAGAAAGAGTTTTTCCTCAAGGGTTACAACGAAATGCTTCGTCGAATTGAACCGGAGAAAATTATCTGCTACAATGAACCATTCCCGGAGATGCAGGGCGATATCGTGTTTGTCGATTACGAACTAAGCTCGTGGAAGTATATGAACGACAACCCATATGCTCCCTCCAAATACGCGAAATACATCTGTGGGGAAGAACCACTGCCGGTTGGTAGTAATCTCATTATTAAAGGCGGATATGTTGTAAATGAAAATAATGAAGATTATAATAACATTATTCAGACTGGAATGGGAAGTGCTTATGGTGGAAAATGGAAACCTAAGAAGCCGGAAGATGAGCGATTTTTAGGAGAACCGGGAGAAATTAAAACAACTTATAAAAATGGATATCGCATAGATACAAAAATTGGTGAGGATGGCAGGGCAGTAAAAGAACGGCACTACACAGATAAACCTAATCCAAAATATCATACAGATCCTCATGATCATGATAAAAATGGGATGAAAATCGTGGGAATCCATTGCCCGGCCCTCCGATTAATTATCCTAATGGAGCACCTGAGTTTAAGAGTTTTAGGGAGATGAATGTTTTGAACAGAATTGTGCAGGCGAGTAGTCTGGATGATAATAAATTTAAGACAATAAGTGAATTTAAATGGTGCATAAATGATGGCGGTGAGGTTACTTTTATATGGGGAGGCAAAGAATATGGTGTTTTTAAACACAACGATAATAAGTTTATCATATCTGAAATAAATAATGACAGTTCAGAAAAATGCTACAATACCGCCGATGATGTACTGGAATACATGGTAGGCAAAGATAGATTGCGGGATGTCATTACCCAAGTTACAGTGACAGACCGGACGATTTAAATTGGTTAATAATTTGCTATGTGTTGGATTTTACTCCAGTTAAGCCTGCATCTAAATTGAGCAAATGACACAGCAAAAGCAGGCTGAAACAGATGCAAATCGTAGCTGTTTCAGCCTGCTTTTATATATTCTTACTAATGCAAGCATTGATGTCCACTGCGTACCTGCTGCATGGTGCAGGCGTGCGCAGGCCAGCATTAAGGCCGAGTTCCCGTCGGAAAATCAGCCAACCATGCGGGTGCGCCTGCGAATTTCTCTGTTCAGCTGTTTTACCCGGATGCTGCTGTGGACTTTTTGCCTCCATCAGTGTATCATAGTTCTATTAAGACAAATGAACAGGAGTATATCACAATGCCACACGACGAACACTGCGGCTGCGGCCATGAGCACCCCCGCCAGGCGGACGTCCACGCCGCGCCGGTCGAGGTAACAAAAAGCCAAAAGGATTTTCTTCATCAACTCAGCCACAGCCATTACCTGCCTGTGGCCCGGTTCACCGTCAGGGATGACCGGGAGGAGGATTTTGTCTCCACCGCTCTGGCGCCGGTTTTCTTGCGCTCGGCGGATGACGACATGAAAACGGTCAAGGAGGCGGGTGCCTTCCTGCAAACGCTGGAAGATTTGGGCCTTATCACTCTGGATTACGACATCCCTCTGAACGGGTACGGTTATGAGGAGTACAGGACAAGCGCACTCTACGAGTATTTCTGCGCAACAGTAGCGGAGGGAGCCGCCAGACCCAGCTTTTTAGGCAACACCCCTGTGCTGGAGTTGGGCAGCATCGCCCTGACTGAGACGGGTGAGCAGATTGCAGCCGCTCACTGCGGCCGCAGCCACGACCACCACCACGGGTAGAGAGATCGGAAGGCCATAATCAGTGAAAATGAAAAAGCAGAAGCGCGTCCGCAGAGAGAAAAAACCTGTGGCCGCGCTTCTTGTTTTGATGGCAGAGCGAATCCGATTTTTCTCTCCCGCTCAGGATCCTCTGACCAAGTAGCCGTTGCAGGGCAGTGTTCTATGCCGGCAGAGTCAAATACAAAACAAAAACGTACCGCGTTTTAAAAATCGGAAAATAAGAAAGGCCGAAGCAAAGCACGTTTGCATTACAGCATCTCCAGTGGATTATGCAAATGAGTTTGTGTCCTTCCCCCACCGAGGGTGGGGGAAGGACACATCTCGTCCCGCAAATTAAAACGGAATTACCGTAGCGTTTGCTTCGGCTTTTTGTTGGTATGGAATTTTCTTTCAGAATCTTGGTTGATTTTTATCATTTATCCATAGAAATTGATTCGATGGTTATAAATCTCCTATCGCATTTACTTTGCAAGGCGATTCTGTTATAGTTTAAGCACAAATAAAGTCGATTGCAAACGGCTGGGTGCAAATGTAAATGCGTAATTGTTTTGAAGGGAGTCGTAATGAATTTGGAAATCAGAAAAGTTTGGGCTGTATATTTCAGCCCGGTTGGGAACACGGAAAAAGCGGTTGTCTCTCTTGCGGGGGCCATTGGAGCAAAACTTGGTGTGCCGGTTGAAAAACTCGACTATACCCTTCCCGCGCAAAGAGAAGGCGTAAACTCCTTTCAGAAAACCGATCTGGTGATATGGGGAACACCTGTCTACGCAGGCAGAGTTCCAAACAAACTGCTGCCTTATGTACAGGAACATTCTATCGGGAACGATGCGTTCGCCGTCCCGATTGCCATATTTGGCAACCGCAGCTTTGATGACGCGCTGATTGAGTTGCGTAATATTTTAGAAGCAAACGGATTTCATACCATTGCGGGGGCTGGCTTGGTCGCTCAACACGCTTTTTCAACAGTTTTGGCGGCGGGCCGGCCGGATCAGGCCGATATGGAGAAAATAGAAAATTTTTCAAAGGAAATCGTCGCGAAGATCAGCACGCTCAAGGCTTATCCTAAGCCCGTCGGCGTAACGGGCGCCAATCCCCCACAAGTGTATTATACCCCCAAAGGGCTGGACGGAAATCCCGCGGTTTTTTTGAAAGCCAAACCAAAAACCGATATGGAAAAGTGCAATCACTGCGGTGTTTGCATCCGCCGATGTCCGATGGGGTCTATCAATCCGAATGACCCTTCCGACATAATCGGGATCTGCATTAAGTGTCATGCTTGCGTAAAACGATGTGAGCAAAATGCAAAATATTTTGATGACGAGCAGTTCCTATCCCATAAGCGGATGCTGGAAAGAGATTTTACCCGCCGGGCGGAGCCTGAATTTTTTCTATAAATCTGCGGGTGCTTCTCTGCCGGGCCGCGTCGGAAACCGAAGTCAGCAGCCGTTTCCCCCTAAAGCGCCATGAGGCTGGTGCTAAAAGAATCTGCGATAGCAAATTGACCAAAGCAATAACCTCAAACACAAGGAAATGCGCCTTGGAACGACTCATACAGGTCAGACCAAGACGCATTATTGTGTATATTTTTTGGATAAGGCTATTTTGTAACAGCTCCTTTTTCTTGTTCTAAGAGCATCTAATTTCGCAACTGTTATCAGAATCGGCACATTGCTGGCTCTGGGCTGTGTTTTTTGCTGCCCTGCGTCGCCTTTTGGAGGATTTTTTCAGGGCATTTTGTCGTCGTGCACTGCCGCTTTTTCCAAATATATCGGCCTTACTGGAGCCTGTCGTTTTTCGCAGCATTTGTCTCATCCCTGATCTCACGCCGCATGCCGCCGAGAGCTTCGATCCGGCGTTCATTTTTGGCTTTCAGATCCCTTTTCATTTTCTCGTCGGATGTTTTCTCTATCATCTCGTCGGCGCGGTGGATATTTTCGATGGTCATGTCCATGTTGTGCCGAATTTTGTCCAAATTATCCGCACGGTTATCCGGATTCGGTTTCATATGGTTTCCCTCCTGAATACAATTCGCTTTTTTCATAAAAGTACGGATGTTTTCCTCTTCCCGTCGGCGGTCGGCCCCTTTTCTTCCCAGTCTGTCACAAAGGCCCAGCAGAGCAATCTCCCGGATATCCGCATTTTGCTTCATTCCCTGCACGTCAGCAAAGGGCAAATTCTTTCCCACAAACAGAATCTGCATGTGGTACCGAACCAGCTGGGTCACCCGTTCGATGAATGCCGTGTCCGCCGTAAAAAAGCGGAGGAACTCCTCTGTGAGCTTTGCTCCCACTTTATCGTGGTCATAGGATGTGATTTTACCTTTTCTGCGCGCGGTGGTAGAGGGCTTGCCGATGTCGTGCAGCAGCGCCGCCCACATAAAAGCGCGGGGATCGCTGCTTTCTTCTTTGACCTTTGCGGCCTCGTCCACCACCAGCAGAGTATGATTCCACGCGCTGCCCTCCGGGTGGTGCAGAGGGGACTGCGGTGTGCTCTGCAGCTGCTTCAGCAGATGAAACGGATACTCCCTGAGAGCGGGGGAATCGGTCTGAGAGGATAAGAAGCGGGACGGCGTTTCATCCGAAAGCAGATGCCGCTCCATTTCTTCAAAAAATGCGCTGCCTTTTGCCAAATCATCACCCCGGATGTAGTATTTGTTTTCAATTCGGAATAATGCGCCGCCCACAGCGAATTCTATGGGAGAGGTGATATCATGGCGAAAGACAGTCAAATCGACCCAAAAGAAATCCGTGAGCAAAAAGCGAAGGGCGGCCAGACGATGGCTCAAAGCGCCAATGACGGAGAGGGGCGAAATCACAAAAAGCAGTCTGCCGGCAGGCACAAGCCGGGCAATGACAAATAACGCGAAAAAGCGGAGTCACGCTGGTGCCTCCGCTTTCTTTGTCCTTATTTTTCCAGCGCCTCTTCCATGTCGCGGATTTCCTTTTCCAGGCCCGCGATCCCGTGCCGGCGCCGTTTGTTTTTCTCGATCAGCTTCACTTTCTGTGTGTCCGAGGGCGTTTCGGCGAGAATCTCTGAAGACACCTCCATATTATACTTTGTGGTATCGATCTTCTTCTGGAGCTTTTTGATCTTCTCGCGTCCCTCTTCCTCGTGCATTTCTTTGATCGTACCGGAATTGTTATCCATTCCCGCCGCCTCCTATCACATTGGGGCTGTCGGCGTCAAGCTCCTCCCGGGCCAGTTCCTCTTTCATTTCGCGGATCATCTGCGGAATTGCCTCGGCCCTGCGCTCGTTTTTCTCTTTCAAGTCCTGCGTTTTTTTGCCGTTCGGCTCCAATGCCATAATTTCTTCGGCGGTTTCCATATTGTGCAGTGTGGATTCAATCGTATTCTGAATCCGCCGGGCTTTTGTGCTGCGGTTTGCGATTCGCTCCACTACCTGCAGGCCGGAAGCGCAGTCGTCGTATTTTCCGGTGGAAATATCGCGAATCGCTTTTTCCAACGTTTTTTCATAATACGCCTCCGGTGAAACGCCGCTGTAAGTCTGATTTGTAATGTGTTCCCGGTTTTCCAGCTGCGCCAGACGAGCGTATTCACTTTTCACCTGCTGAATCAATAAATCCCTGTCCAAAAGAGATCCCCCCTACATCCTCTGTTTTTTATTAGTATGCGGTCAAAGCATGCGGTTTATCGCTGTTCGCATCAGGCATTTTTTGCAAGGAAAAAATCTCATATTGGGAAATCAAAAGCCCTTGGCAGAAGCTGTGAGTTTTGCCCGCAATACCGCTTTCTCATCCAAAACCGTTCAACCATAACCTGTCTCCTGCAAAAGTCAAGCCTTGTATCTGGTAAAAATACCGAGTATAATTATTTTTCGTGTCATAAAAACGGAAGGATGAACGTAATGGACGAAATCAAGCAAATTTATTATGGCGATAGTTATTCTGATTTTCTTCGCTATTGCGATCTTCACAGCTATAAATGGATGCGCGATCTGGTGAACTGCCGGTTTGAAGAGCTGCCGGAGCTGATTCACATTTCCCCCGCATTGCTCAGCCGCATCAAAACCGTGTATGTTCTCTATATGAAGAAGCACCCGGAGTGTCTTGCCGGTGTAAAGCCGGTGAAAGCCAAAACGGCTTCCTCTATGGAGGATTTGAGGGATCGGCTGCTCGTCGTTTTTCAGCAAAACGCGAATCAGCTGATCCATATTACCGACATCACCAAAGCGATCGGCAAGGGTACAAAGCGCAGCGATATCATCCATGTACTGGAGCACCAGAAATGGTGCCGGATTGTGGACAACACCACATTTTTTTATTCCCCCACAGACTGACCGCACCAACCGGAGAGCGCTTTCGCTCTCTTTTTTATTGCAGCTTTTTATCGTTCAGCAGGATTGCCGTTTCTCCGGCCATCTGCCGGTCATCTGAAACCGGCGGCCGGCGCACGGTAGATACGCGTTTGAATCTGTGTTATAATAACCTCACGGCATAAGCGAAAGCAAAGCTTTCGATGCCTGAGAGAGCATTGAAACATCGGCTTTACAAATAGGAAAACAAAACACAGAGGTACGATGAGCCCGCTCGGAAGCGTACTCCCCAAAAAGGACATTGCGGGTGATCATCTTGCTGACATTCATCGTAAGTCAACGAAAAAGGAGCAATCCATGCTACTGTCCGCAGAGAAAATTTCAAAGAATTATGGGATGAAGCAGCTGCTGCAGGAAGTCTCGCTGTACCTGAACGAGGGCAACCGGGTGGGAATCATCGGGATCAACGGCACCGGGAAAAGCACTTTGCTGAAAATTCTGGCCGGTGTGGAGCCGCCGGACGAGGGCTCCATCGCTATGAACCCCAACATACAGCTGTCTTATCTTCCGCAGAACCCGCCCTTTCGGGATGACTGCACCGTGCTGGAGCAGGTGTTTGCGGAGTTCCCCGCGCAGTTCCGCGAGCTGAAGGAATACGAGGCAAAGTCCATGCTGACACGGCTTGGCATCACGGATTTTGACGCAAAAATGGGCGTGCTGTCGGGCGGGCAGAGAAAACGCGTGGCCTTGGCCACCGCGCTGATTCACCCCGCGGACATTTTGATTCTGGACGAGCCCACCAACCACTTGGACAGCGAAATGGTCGCGTGGCTGGAGCAGCGGCTTCTCCGCTTTACCGGCGGGCTCATTATGGTCACCCATGACCGGTATTTTCTGGAGAGAGTCGTCAACCACATCGTCGAGCTCTCTCGCAGCAAGCTCTACCCCTACGAGGCGAATTACTCGAAGTATCTGGAGCTCAAGGCCCAGCGCGCCGAAATGGAAGCGGCCAGCGAACGAAAGCGGCAGACGCTTCTGCGCAAGGAATACCAGTGGATTATGCGGGGCGCAAGGGCCCGCGGCACAAAAAGTCGCAGCCGAATCGACCGATACGAGGCGCTCAAAGACCAGGACGCGCCCGAAATGGACGACACGGTGCAGCTATCTCACTTGTCGAGCCGATTGGGAAAAAAGATCATCGAGCTGTCGCACCTCACCAAAGCCTTCGACGGCCGCACGGTAATCCGGGATTTTTCTTACCTGATGGAGCGGGAGGATCGGATCGGCATCGTGGGCAAAAACGGCGCCGGCAAATCCACGCTGCTGAATTTGATCGCGGGCCGGCTCCTGCCCGATGAGGGAACCGTGGAGGTCGGCACCACCGTGAAAATCGGATATTTTTCACAGGAATCCCGCGAGCTCGACCCGAAACAGAGAGTCTACGACTTTATCTGCGAGGTTTCCAATGAGGTGAAAACCGCGGAGGGCACTTTCTCCGCATCGCAGATGCTGGAGCGCTTTTTGTTTTCGCCGGACCTGCAATACTCCCTGATCGGCAGACTCAGCGGCGGCGAGCGCAGGCGGCTGTATCTTTTGAGCATTTTGATGGAAGCGCCGAACATTCTGCTGCTGGACGAGCCCACCAATGATCTGGACATTGAAACCCTGACCATTCTGGAGGATTATCTGGACTCCTTCGCCGGCCCTGTGCTCGCGGTATCACATGACCGCTATTTTCTGGACAAGGTTGCGGATATAATTTTCGAGGTCAACGACGGCGGCAGCATTCTGCGGTACCCGGGGAATTACACCGACTACGACGAAAAACGGAAGGAAACGCAGCAGCCCGCCCCCAAAAAGGATACCGCCGCCCCCAAAGCGACGCTCAAAAGGGCGCAGAAACTGAAATTCTCTTTTAACGAGCAGCGGGAATTTGAAACCATAGAGGACGACATTGCGGCGCTGGAGGCGAAAATCGCCGAATGCGAAGCGCAAATCGCACAATCTGCCAGCGATTATGTGCGCCTGCAAGCCCTGATGGGGCAAAAAGCGGAGCTGGAATCTGATCTGGAAGCAAAGACGGAGCGCTGGCTTTATCTGACGGAGTTAGCGGAGAGGATCGCCTCGCAAAAATAGCCGCGGAGGAACACCGCATGGAGAGCGAAAAGATCACAAGATATTACACCTACATGCTGCGCTGTGCCGACGGTACGCTGTACAGCGGCTATACCACCGACCCATGCCGACGCACGGCGCTGCACAACCGCGGGAAGGGTGCAAAATACACCCGCTCCCGCAGGCCGGTGGAGCTGGTGTTTGTGGAGAGCTATCCCACAAAAAGCGAAGCGCTGCAGCGCGAGGCGGCGCTGAAAAAACTCAGCCGGGCCCAAAAGCTGCTGCTGATCGGGCAGGCCGGCAGCCGGACGGGAGCAGCCGGTGAAAACGGGTAAGAACGATACACTAACGCAAGGCGGCGAATGCTAAAATGGAAATGCTGGATATTGTAGATGAAAACGGAGTCCCCACCGGGGAAACCGTGGATCGGGAAGCGGCGCATCGAAACGGAATCCGCCACCGCACCTCTCATGTGTGGATTTTGCGCAAGCGAAACGGCAAAACACAGGTGCTCTTGCAGAAACGAAGTCTGAATAAAGATTCCCACCCGGGGTGCTACGACACATCGAGCGCCGGGCACATTCCCTCCGGGGAGGATTTTCTGGAGTCCTCCCTGAGAGAATTGCAGGAAGAGCTCGGTATCACCGCCGCGGCGGAGGAGCTCCTCTACTGCGGGTGCCGCCGCTCTGAATATCGCGGGGAGTTCCACGGGCGGCGCTTTTGGGATCATCAGGTCAGCAACGTATACATCCTCTGGAGAGACGTGGAGGAATCGCAGCTCACCCTGCAGAAATCCGAAGTGGATTCCGTTGTGTGGATGGACTGGGACAAGTGCCTTGACATGGTCAAACATCAGAGCGCGCCGCACTGCATCCGAATCGACGAGCTGGAAATGGTTTTTTCCGCTGTTTCTCTTCTGGAGGAAAGCGGCCTGCCGCCCCGCCTCGAAAAATGAAATCCCGCAGAGTTTTTAAAATACCGTCATTCACAAAAGCAAGCCGACTCGAATTGAGCCGGCTTGCTTTTGTTTTATTTACGGTACGGCAGCCTCGCTCTGCCCTTGCAAAACGCTTCTCTTCTTCATCCGCAGATACCAATCCCGGTCATCAGTTCCATCGTTATAGCACCGGGAGCGTCACCGACAAAAAGCACTTTGCCAGCTCTTCCGGCGACTGACGCATATCGTTTTTGATCCACCACTGCACCATCCCGACAAAGCTGCCCGCAATATGATTCACCAGAAAATCCTCCGGGACAACAGGATTTCTCCGCTTTACTCCGGCCAGAAGATGCCTTGTGATCAGCTCGTTCAAATACTGCCTGAAAAAGCGCAGAAACAGCTCGCCGCTCTCGCAGGACAAAATCCCGACCACATTCCTTTTGTTGTCCCTCAGATGGTACAGGATGTGGGTGATGAGCGAAGCGGGGTCACCGTTCGCCAGAGAAAAGTCGTGGGTGTTCTCCATATCCAAATGCTCTGAGAATACATGATCAAACAGCTCGGTACACATCTCCCGCAGCAGATCGTCCTTGGTCTCAAAATGAGAATAAAAGGTGCTGCGCCCTACATTCGCGCGGTCGATGATTTCCTGTATCGTGATTTTGGCATAGCTTTTTGAGGATAACAATGTGCTGAACGCCGCAAAAATGGCTTCCCTTGTCTTTCGCTGCCGTCTGTCCATGGCTTCCTCCAGATGAATATATTCTGAAATTTGTTCCGTAGCGTACAACGGCCATCATTTGTTTGTTGCCGACTGACGCGCGTTACTTTTATACTAATATCAAACAAATTGTTCGGTATCGTATTCATTGTACTGCTTTCTTACCCGGAAAGCAATACCGTTCACCTCGGAGGGAAGCATGATGTGGAAAACCATTCGGAACACCTTAACAGACGAAGAAAAGCGGAACCTGGCCCTTGTGATCATTTCCGGCGCCGCGCTCCTGTTGAGCCTGACAAACGCATTGGGCGGCGTACTGCCGTTTGACATCGCATGGGTTGCCATTGTTCTCTGCGGTATCCCCATTGTAATCGGCTCCGCCGCCGCAGTGATCCGGGAGCACGACATCAAAGCGGATGTGCTGGTTTCGATTGCACTGATCGCTTCTCTGTGCATCGGCGAGTACTTTGCCGCGGGAGAGGTCGCGTTTATTATGGCGATTGGAACACTGCTGGAGGACGCCACCGCCCGCAAATCGCGCAAGGGGATTGAAAAGCTGATTCACCTGACCCCCAAAACGGCGCGAATCCGGCAAAACGGAGAGATGAAGCGCATCCCCGCCGAGCAGGTGAAGGCCGGGGATACACTCGTCGTTTTTGCCGGGGAGACCATCGCCTGCGACGGGGTCATCACCGCCGGGGAGACCACCGTAGACCAGTCCGTGATGACCGGGGAATCCATTCCGGCCGACAAAGCGGTCGGCGATGAGGTCATCAGCGGAACGATCAATCAGTTCGGCACCTTTGAAATGCGGGCCGCCAAGGACGGCGGCGACAGCTCCCTCCAGCGGATGATCCGGCTGGCCGGGGAGGCCGACGCCAACAAAGCGCCGATCGTCAAACTGGCCGACCGCTGGGCCACCTGGCTGGTGGCCGCCGCCCTGGGCATTGCGGGGGCGACGTGGCTTTTCACCGGCGAGCTGATCCGCGCGGTTACGGTTCTGGTTGTGTTCTGCCCCTGCGCGTTCATTCTCGCAACGCCCACCGCCGTGATGGCGGGCATTGGGAACGCCGCCCGATTCGGCATTCTGGTGCGCTCCGGGGAAGCGCTGCAGCGGTTTTCTGAGATTGATTCGGTCGCCTTCGACAAAACCGGTACGCTGACCCATGGCAGGCCGGCGGTGACGGGCATGAAAAGCTATGCCCCGTCCCTTCCCGCCGACGAGCTGCTCCGGCTGGCCGCGTTGGCGGAGCAGCATTCCGAGCATCCGCTTGGGAAAGCGATTCTTGCGGAATACCTTCGCCGCGGCGGCAAAGCACAAGAGGTGCGGGAGTTCGCGCTCACGGGCGGCATGGGTGTTCACGCACTTGTGGAGGGCCGCAGAATTCTGGCCGGGAAAGCGGACTTTTTAAAGAAGGAGGGCACTCCCCTCCCCCCGGCAGCGCACAAAGACGCAACCGACTTTTTGGAGCAGGGGGCGACCGTTGTATATGTGAGCATTGACGGCGCTTTCGCCGGATTCCTCGCGCTTGCGGACAGTCTGCGGCCCACCGCAAAGGACTTGATCGGGGAACTGAAAGCCGCCGGCATCCATTCGATTCTTTTGACCGGAGACAACGAAACCACGGCGCGGCATATCGCCGCCCAGGCGGGGCTTGAGGAAGTGAGGCCCAACCTGCTGCCCGAAGAAAAGAGCCGGGCCATTCAGGCATATCGGTCCGAGGGGAAAACAATCTGCATGATCGGCGACGGGGTCAACGACACGCTCGCCCTGAAAACCGCCTTCGCGGGAATCGCGATGGGCGGCATCGGCAGCGATATCGCGGTGGAAGCCGCCGACGCGGTGCTCGTCGGCGACAACATTGAGCGGATTCCGTATCTTTTCCGAATGGCCAAAAAATCCATGAAGCGGGTCAACTTTAACATTGCCGTGGCCATGGCCTGGAACGGGATCGCCGTGTTTCTCTCGGCAGCCGGTATGCTTAGCCCCGTAACGGCAGCGCTGGTGCACAACGTCGGTTCTGTATTTGTTGTCGTCAGCTCCGCTCTTTTAATCACAACCAAGGATAGATAAGAGAGCAACTTATTCTGTAGCAATAAAAAAGAAGGCGGGAGCTGATAAAAAGCTCCGCGCCTTCTTTTTATCACTGTAAAGATTTGATATTGAAAAAAATCGAGAAATCCATGCTTAGCGATTGAGTCTTTTTACTTTTGAGGGATCGAAGGAAGAGATTGACAAAGGTGTTTATTTGCTGTATTGTATGACTGTAATTATAAATTTAGTCATATGGTGATAAGGATGGCAACAGCATTCACACAGCAGGAAGAAAATATCATTCTGGAAAAGCTGAAAAAAGCGGCAAAAGAAAGCGCCGCTTTTCTTGGTATGCGAAAAACGTCAGTTGATCAGCTTGTGGCGGCGGCAGATATTTCAAAAGGTGCTTTTTACAAATTTTACGATTCGAAAGAGATGCTCTTTTTTGATGTAATGGAAGACATGCACACCGAAGTATACGGGGCCGCGGCAATTGCACTTCGTGAAAACAGCACATCTTCTGCCGCCGACCGGGCTGCAGCGGCTGTACTCGCCGCCTGCCATACCATGGAGCAATCCGGTATGATGGCGTTTGTAGAACGAGATGTGCCTTATCTTCTGCGCAAGGTACCGAAAGATTACCAACAAAAGCATTACCACAGCGATGAGGTGCACATTCGCGAACTGCTGGACGCGGCGGAGCTTTATCCGGCAGGCGGCATGGAACTGGCTGCCGCTACGGTGCGGGGCCTGATGCTCACCATCTCTCACAAGGAGGAAATCGGCGCGCTCTACCCGCAGGTACTGGAGACTCTGGTGTACGGCGCCTGTCATGAGCTGTTTCCATAAGGCGCCGCTTTTCAAATATTTTTTCGCCAAAATGAGTTAGACTCGGCTAATCAAACAGATCAGATTTTGAAAGAATCGAGGCGCTGCACCATGCAAATTCCGGAGATCACCTTTTCACGCGGAACCTATTCCCTCAATCGCGATCCAAATTTTAATTTCCAGTTGAACCGCGTGATCCAGTGGGACGGCGGACGGCTTGAGGACATTGCGCCTGTTTCAGAAAGCATCTGCACCAGCGCGGACTGGAAGCGGCAGCTGATCCGGCTGGGCGATACCGCTCTGGCGGAAAACCGCACCAAAAATGCGATCGCCTATTACCGCATGAGCGAGTTTTTTATGGCGGACGGTGACCCGGATAAGCTTCTTTACTACCAAAAAGCGACAGCTCTGTTTTACAAGGAGTACCAAGACTATTTCAGCAGCGGACTGGTGGAGCGCATGGAGGCCATCTACGAGGGGGTAAAGCTCCCGATTCTGCACGTTCGCCCCGAGGGAAAGCGCCGGGATGTGATTTTGCTTCACGGCGGGAACGACAGCTATTTTGAAGAATTGTTCTTCCCGATGCTGTACTGGGCCAGACAGGGCTTTGAGGTCTATCTGTTCGAAGGCCCGGGGCAGGGCGGCGTCGTTCGCGAGCAGGGAAAAAAATTCACTCACGAATGGGAACGCCCCGTGAAGGCTGTACTGGACGCCATCGGGGAAAATGAAGTGACGATCGTGGGCGCTTCGCTGGGCGGAATGCTCGCTCCCCGGGCCGCAGCCTTTGAACCCCGCATCCGCCGGGTAGTGGGCTGGTCGGTCTTCCCTGATTTTCTGTATGTGGCTTTGAGTATGATGCCGAAGGCCATGCGCGGTCCGCTCCGTTTTCTTCTTCATCACAATCTGCGCAGGCCGATCAATACCGTTATGAAGCGGAAGATGGCGCGGGAGCCCATCATAGATTGGGGCATCCGCCACGGAATGTATGCCTATGATGCTCCGGACCCGTTTGGTTATATCAAAAAGCTCAGTGATTATAAGATGACCAACATCGGGCCGATGCTTTGGCAGGATATGCTGGTAATTGGCGCGAATCGGGATCATTTTATCCCTCAGTCACTGTATTCCATGGAGCTGAACGCTTTGCCAAATGTGAAGAGCCTGACCTTCCGCCTGATGACGGAGAGCGAGGATGCCGGCAGCCACTGCAACGTGGGAAATCCGAAGCTGGTACTGGATACCGTGGCGGACTGGCTGAATGCTTTAAGCAGAAGAGACGCGGAAACCATTCCTACATAAAAAGGAGAGGAAAGTATGGGGGATTCAACGAACCGGGGCTTTTGGCAGCGCACGGCAAAGCTGTATGCGCCCTTTATGAAAGGCTCAGCTTCGCTTTATGATGCTATTTATACCCATTGCCTGCCCTACCTGACCCCGGAGATGGAGGTGCTGGAACTGGCCTGCGGCAGCGGTCAGTTTTCTTTTCGTCTGGCGGAAAGGGTGCGGAAGTGGAGGGCAACGGATTTCTCTGAAAAAATGATCTTGGAGGCGCAGAAGAGGAGCGGCCCCCAAAGCTTGACCTTTGAGGTGCAGGACGCGACAAACCTGCCATACCCCGCAGAATCCTTTGACGCAGTATTGATCGCCAACGCTCTGCACATCATGCCGTCACCGGACAGGGCACTCGAAGAAATTCACCGTGTATTAAGGCCCGGCGGAATTCTGCTTACCCCCACCTTCCTCTGGAAAACGGGCATTCGGCAAAAGCTTGGCACGCGGCTGATGGAGCTGGCCGGCTTTCGCGTATACCATAAATGGAACGCACAGGAATTCCAGAGCTATGTGGAAGCCCGCAGGTTTACAGCGCTCGAACAGAGAATGCTGGGCGGCGGCGTCCGGCCCCTGTGCTGCCTGATTGCCCGAAAGAAATAATGGCCGAAGAGCAGTCTTGGCAATCGTCTAACCTGAATCCGGTTCCTCTAAAATTCATTGAAAACATAAAACTTTACGTATTTTGTTGAAATTGGGCATATTTGGTAATATAATAATAGTAAACTCCACAAAACATGAACCGCTGTAACAGACCAAGAAGACGTTTTTGCGTGTACAGGAGATTCGTTCCAGATATGAGGAGGAGATTATGGAAACGATACGGAACCAGACAGAGCCCCTCAAAACCTCTCAATACATTCATACCATGGAAAGGCTGCTGCATGTTGTTCAGGAATTGTCCGCGGCGCGCGACCAGGAGACCGTTATGGACATCGTGCGCCATTCGGTACGCGATTTAACTGGCTCTGACGGCGCAACCTTTGTGCTGCGCGATCACGATTTTTGCTACTATGCGGAGGAGGACTCCATCTCTCCGCTGTGGAAAGGCAACCGCTTTCCCATGCAGATATGCATCAGCGGATGGGTCATGCTGAACAAAACCCCCGCCATTATCGACGACATTTACAGCGATCCCCGCATCCCGATCGACGTCTACCGAAAGACTTACGTAAAAAGCCTTGCCATGGTTCCGATTAAAACGAATGATCCGATTGGGGCCATCGGCTGTTACTGGGCGCAAAAGCAACATGTGACGCCGGAGCAGCTCAAGGTGCTGCAGGTGCTGGCAGACACCGCAGCGATCGCGATGGACAACATCCATTACCAAAGCATCATCGCAGCAAAGGCCAAACAGCTGGAGGACGCCATAGACGGCACGCTGATGGCGATTGCCAATATGGTCGAGCAGAAGGATTTATACACCGCGGGCCACCAGAGGCGGGTCGCCCAGATCGGGCTGGAGATTGCGCAGGAGCTGGGCCTGAGCCGGGAATGCTGTGAAAAGGTATTCCGCGCGGGAGTCGTTCACGACATCGGGAAAATCGGAATTCCCAGCGAGCTGCTGGCCAAGCCCGCCAAGCTGACTGAAATTGAGTACGCTCTGATCAAAACGCACTCCGAGGCCGGGTACACCATCCTCAAAAATGTGCCGTTGCTCTCGGAAATAGCGCAGATCATCCTGCAGCATCACGAGCGCTACAACGGCAGCGGGTATCCCCAAGGGCTGAAACGGGACGAAATTCTTCTCGAAGCGCAGATTCTGGCCGTGGCGGACGTGTTTGAATCCATGATTTCACACAGGCCCTACCGGCCCGCACTGGGCATTGACGCCGCACTGGACGAGCTGATTCAAAACAGGGGGATTCTCTACCACCCGGACATTGTAGACGCCATGATACATCTGGTGATCCACAAGGGGTATGAAATCCCGGAATAAGCGCTTCGCCGCAAAGCGCAGAGTACGGGGAGCCGCGGGGCAAAGCGTGCCCCATGGCAGTTGTTTTCTTTGCGCCGCTCTGTTTTCGCAGCAGGCATAAAAGGGCCCCGCTGACCGGCATTGGCATTCTTGAGCCGGTGGGCGGAGTCTTTTTCTTTTACATTTCCAAAGGCGTTCGTCCCGTCCGAAACATGTTCCTCCCCTTTCCCGGCGGGGCGGGCGTGTACGAAGCTCAGCTGCTCCAGACCGTACTTTCGTGGGGAATGGTCATCAGGCCTGATTCGCCGTTCAGCGCCGACGGGCGCAGCACCGCCCGCATGCGGGCCAGCAGCTCTTCTATTGCGAAGGGCTTCGTCACATAATCCGCCGCCCCTTCGTCCAGGCCGTGCGCCTTGTCCATCACCGAATCGCGCACGGTCAGCAGAATCACCGGCGTGCAGCATTCCGGGCGCAGCCGCCGCGGAACCTTCAGCCCGTTGATCGCCGGAAGCATTATGTCCATCAGAATCAGATCAAACGACTCGCTCTAAGCCCTGCGCAGACCGAACAGCCCGTCGTATTCCTTTTCCACCAAATCCCCCTCGTGCTGAAGCTCCAGCTCCAAGCCCGAATAATAGTAGGGTCATCCTCAGTAATCAAACCCCTTTGCTATGACATACCTTGCCCGCCCCATCTCAAAAAAATCCGATTTTATCCTATCCTGAAATTATGAGAAAAATATAGCGGAATCATGAAGAGATGATGAGAAAGGCGCCGTTACTTTTTCCCGCGCTTCGGGTTTCGCGCGGCCCAGCCCTTTTCCACCCGTTTTTCCTGCTCGAAAAGCTCCTTGACGCTCCAAAAGCAGCAGAAGCCCGCTACACCCAAAATGGAGGAGACAGACTGATTCGACGCAAAGTACGCGCCCGCCAGGCAAAGTACCCCCGCCAAAAGGAACACCGGGAAAACGCGTTTGGTAAAATAATATTCCGCCTTTCTGACAATGGGGTGGAACAGCCCGATCAGAAGAAACGAACAAAAGCCGACGAGAATGCCCTGCATGATATCACAAGCCTTTCCATTTGGAATTTCATTCCAGCTTATTATAGCACAGATCGTTCCGACAGCTTAAAAGATTTCTTCTGTATTTTTAATATCATAAATTCCGATACCGGCTTGTAAAATCCGCCTGAAACGGCGGAGAGCGAAACAAATACTTTATGTTCTCTCCGCCGCCAGACATTTTGCTCTCGCCTGCGGCGTAAGGAGAATGATATGGCACAGCCGCGCCGGGCGGCCTGTCTTTGCGCAGAACTGCCGGTACACGGCGCGGCAGGTACTGTATAAAAACAGGGGGAATTTTACAGCCCGAGCGGAACGGTGTATAATTGTCCCCGAGTGAGGTGATAACATGGATTTACCAGGTCTGTTATATTATCAAAACGGAGGGGTATATAAAGGGAGCGCCGGCGATATGCGGTACAAAATCGAGCCCGAAAACGATAAGCTGGTTGCGAGTGTATGGTATGGCCCATACTGCTTTGAAAAGTCTGAGGTTGCGGAGCAGTCTGAATTTGAACTGAGCGAGAACGGACGAACCGCGATGATCGAATGGCTGACAGAAAAGGGAAAGACGATGGGGCAATAAAAAAGGCAACCCGGTTGCACTTCTGCGGGCGATCCCCCAAAAACACATATTTTGCGGGAAGAACCGCCGGCACGGAGCACGTCCGACGTATTTTTACTGAATCCGAATTCTTCTTTGGGGAGAGTAACGGCGGCCGGCATCCCCGCACCGGCCACCGAAAACAGCGCAGCCAGGAGCCGCTCTTTTATTTCGTTTTTCTCCATTTCAGCAACAGCGAAGAATGAATAATGACGGCGACGGAACCGGCGTTGTGTACCAACGCGCCAATCGTCGGGGTGAGAACGCCTGTAATCGCAAGCGCGATGGCCGCAAAGTTCAGCGCCATGGACGCGGCAAGATTGATTTTGATGGTGCGCATTGTCTTTTGGGAAAGCCGCAGAAGATGAGGAATTTCTTTGATGTCGTCGCCCACCAGCACAATATCGGCCGCATCGATGGCAATATCGCTGCCGACGCCGCCCATAGCGATACCGACCAGGGCGGCCTTGAGCGCCGGTGCGTCATTGATGCCGTCGCCCACCATGCACACCGGCTCCCTCGCCTTCTGGTATGCGCGGATTTCCTCGAGCTTGTTTTCCGGCAGGCAATTTGCCCTCACGTCGCGAAGGCCGGCGCCCGCCGCGATGAAAGAAGCCGCCGGTGCCGCGTCTCCCGTGAGCAGCACGGTTTGAGCTCCGGCTTGATGAATCGCGTCTATCGTCCGCGCGGCGTCCGGGCGCAGCGTGTCCGACAGCGCGAGCATCCCGATGGCTTTGGGATGCTCTGCAATATAAATCACGGTGCAGCCGTTTCGTTTCGCATTTTCAGACAGCCTCAAAAGCTCCTGCGGCATTGCGATTTTTCTCTCCGTCATCAGGGCCTCGTTCCCTGCCAGAAGGGTTCGGCCGGCTGCCCGGGCGGCAACGCCGCGCCCTGCCAGCAGCTCAAATTTCTCCGGCTGTTCCGGCGGGGCACCGTATTTCTGCCGGTAGTGCGCAACGACGGCTTTCCCCAACGGGTGCTCGGAGCGCAGCTCCGCGCACGCCGCCAGAGTAAGCAGTTCCTTCTCGCCCAGTGTGCCATCCAAGCTATGTATTTGTGTGACCGCGGGCTTTCCGCAGGTTAGTGTGCCGGTCTTGTCAAAAGCAATGCGCTTTACCTTCGACAGCCGCTCCAGCGCGTCCCCCTCGCGAATCAGAATTCCGAACCTTGTGGCGTTGCCGATCCCGGCCATGATAGCGGTGGGGGTAGCCAGTACCAGAGCGCAGGGGCAGAACACAACCAAAATGGTCACGGAGCGTATGATCTGTCCGGTGGCAAACCAGGTAGCTGCGGCGGCCAGCAGCGCGACCACAACGATCCAGGTTGCCCATCGATCGGCAATTCCAACGATTTTTGCCTTTCCGGCGTCGGCGGACTCCACCAGACGTATCATGCGCTGCAAGGAGCTGTCGGCACCGACCTTTTGGGCCGACATATCGAACGTTCCAAATTGATTGACGGTACCGCTGAACACCTCGTCGCCCTCCTCTTTATCGACCGGGAGGGATTCCCCCGTCATCACGGATTGATCGACGGAGGTTTTTCCTTTGAGGATTACTCCATCCACAGCGACGGTTTCTCCTGCCAATACGCGCAGGGTATCGCCGGCTTTCACCTGCTCCGCAGGGATGATCTCCTCCGTGCCGCCCCGCACCACACGGGCTGTGACAGGCGTCAGGCGAACCAGCTTTTCAATGCCCGCGCGGGCCTTTGCTACGGTGCGTTCCTCCAGATACGCTCCGACGGCCATAATAAAGGCCACTTCTCCAGCGGCGAAGATTTCCCCAATTGCGATAGAGGCGATTAGCGCAATCGACACCAGAACATCCGCTTTTATGTCAAACTCTGTAATCAGGCCGACCATCGCGCCTTTTACAATGGGAATTCCGCACAGCAAAACAGCAGTCCAAACCGGATCAATGGGCAGCCCAATCTGAAAAAAGCCAATGACCAGCGAACAGGCAGACAGCACCAGAAACAGCACGGTTCGCTTCTCTTCATTTTTTAGCAACGTCATCCAAGCAGCACTCCTTTATACCTATACCCCCATAGGCATATTATACCTATACAGGTATAGGGTGTCAATCAAAAAACAATGGCTTTTTGAAAAAATCGTTGTTCTGTATACTGAAAATTTTTCGTATAACATTCCGAAAAAATGCTTTACTGCCTGGCAAAATCCGCAATGGTTTTATGTCGTATCCATGGCGCTGTAATAAAACACGCTACCTATCGTAAGTAAAAGTGCCGCATAAGAGCCACATGCTTTATATTTTTACCTGTCTTTTTTCTATGATTTCGTGGATTTCGGAAAACAAAAAAGCCGCACCAAACAACCTGTAAATGGCTGTCTGATGCGGTTTTTCAATGGTCGAGGTGACAGGATTTGAACCTGCGACTTCTACGTCCCGAACGTAGCGCTCTACCAAGCTGAGCCACACCTCGAAAAAGCTAGCCTCGGTTTCCCGAGGCTATATGGCTGCGGAACTAGGATTTGAACCCAGACAAACAGAGTCAGAGTCTGTCGTGCTACCATTACACAATTCCGCATCAATATTTAATTGCCAGAAGCAACGTCATTTATTATAGCAAAATTCCAACGAATGTCAATAGGTTTCTTAAAAAATCTATTAAATAATTGAATGTTTTTGAATTTTATCCATCAGAAAAAAGGAATTCTGTCGTTTGAACAGTTTAATATACCGGCACCGGGCCATCGGCAAGTTGCCGCCGCTGGGCGCCGGGTACGCTGTTAGCATACCCGAGAAGGCCGACGCTCATTCGGCGCACGCCCCAATTTTCCGCAGGCGAACCTGCGAAACGCACACGGAAAAATTCCACTATTATTCCGGCGAAGTCAGCACCGCCTCCGCGCTCCGGATTCCGTCCACCGCCGCGGATACGATGCCACCTGCATAACCCGCGCCCTCCCCGCAGGGATACAGCCCGCCGAGAGTGACCGATTGGCCGTCCGCCCCGCGCGTCAGGCGCACGGGGGAAGAGCTGCGGGTCTCTACGCCCGTCAGCACCGCATCCGGGTGGGCAAAGCCGCGCAGTCTGCGGTCCATCAGCAAAATTCCCTGCCGCATCGATTCCGCCGCGTAAGGCGGCAGGCAGCCCGCCAAATCCGCCGGAACTACGCCGGGCTGGTAGCTCGGGGCCGTACCGAACGAATCCGATGCTTTGCCTTTGAGAAAATCGCCGACGCGCTGGGCAGGGGCGCGGTAATCCCCGCCGCCCAGATGAAACGCCGCTTCTTCCCATCTTCTCTGGAACCACATGCCAGCGAGCGGATGTGTGCTTTCAAAATCCGCGGAGGACACGCCGACCAGCAGGGCCGAATTTGCGTTCTTCCCGTCGCGCGCCCAGCGGCTCATTCCATTTGTCACCAGCCGCCCGGGCTCCGAAGCGGCAGCGACGACCTGTCCGCCCGGGCACATGCAGAAGGTGTACACGCCCCGGCCGTTTTCCAAATGCACCGCAAGCTTGTAATCCGCCGCTCCCAGTGCGGGATGCTCCGCAAACGCGCCGTACTGCGCGCGATTGACGGCCGCCTGCGGATGCTCAATGCGCGCGCCGATGGAAAAGGGCTTCTGCTCCATCGCCACACCCTGCTCCAGCAGGGTTTCAAAGGTATCCCGCGCGCTGTGTCCGACCGCCAGGATCACATGATGTGCGTCCAGCTGCTGGCGCACTCCATCGTGCTCTACGACGACACCGGTTACTCTGCCCTGCACTGATACGATTTTCACCAGCTTTGTTTCAAACCGGATTTCTCCGCCCAGCTCTATGATCTGCCCGCGGATTTTCTTCACGATCCCCGGCAGCAAATCGGTGCCGACATGCGGTTTCGCCTCATACAGAATCTCTTTCGGCGCGCCGGCCCTGACCAGCTCCTCAAACACCTTACCTGCGCGGCCATCCTTAGTGCCGGTGTTCAGCTTGCCGTCCGAAAAGGTTCCGGCGCCGCCCTCGCCGAACTGCACATTAGAGTCGGAATTCAGAACGCCGCTTTTCCAGAAGGCATCCACCTGCTGTGTGCGCTTGTCCGCATCCGCTCCGCGCTCGATCACGGTGGGGCGCTGCCCTGCCTGCGCCAGAATCAGGGCGGCAAACATCCCCGCGGGCCCAAAGCCCACAACGACCGGTCTCTTCCCCAGCCCGCGGCAGGGAGGCAGCTCATAACGGTACGGCTGAAGGTGGGAAACCTTCGCACCGCCGCACCGGGACAAAACGGCTTCTTCCCCGCCTTCCAACGTTACACCGACGGTATATTGAAAGTGGATATCCTGCTTTTTTCGGGCGTCCACCGATTTTTTTAAAATTTGCAGGGAACGGATCTGCTGCTCCGGCAGGGAAAGCCGGGCCGCCGCCTGCCGCAAAAGCTCTCCCTCCCCCGCGGAAAGGGGCAGAGCGATCTCTGAAATTCGGATCATATGTTTTCCTCCTTTGCCGCCAGGGCGGCGCTTCTGCCGGCTGCCATGCCGCTGATCCACGCCCAGTGCAGATTAAAACCGCCGCAGTCGCCATCCACATTCAGTTGTTCCCCGGCCAGGTAAACACCGGAGCTGATGCGCGACTCCATGGACGGCAGAAACAGCTCCGCAAGCGGCACTCCGCCCGCGGTGACCTGCGCGTGCTGCCAGAGCAGTGTACCTGTGACCGGAAAGGCCCAGCCCTTGAGCACACCGGCCGCCGTTTTCACCCATGAGCCGACGAGACTGCCTGCCGGCTCGCCCGCTTTTTCGGAAAGGGCGCACGCCATTACCTGCTGGCCCACGCGCTTGGGCAACACGCCGAACAACAAATCTCTTGCTGCAAGCTGCGGATAAATGGACGCCAGACGGCGCAGCAGCTCGCAGACCTCCTGAAAGGACAATCCCGGCAAAAGGTCCAGCACAAGCTGCGCGTTTTTACAGGGCTTGCCCCGAACGGTTTTGTTCGCGGCGTACTCCGCCGCCAGCCGCGACAGCTGGAATACGCACACACCGGACAGGCCGCGCTCAACAAACTGGATTTCTCCCTCTTCTTCCTTCACCGCATGTCCGTCTGCCAAAAAGCGGACGGTGCCCGGACAGCGCACGCCCTTGAGCGCCCGAACCATCGCCTGCGGCACCGTCACCTGTACCAGCGCGGGATACAGCGCCGTCTGGCTGTGGCCGAGCCGGCGAGCCAGAGACACACCCTGATCCGAGCTGATCTGCGGCGAGGCCTTGCCGCCCTGCGCCAGAATCAGCCGGCGTGCCAAAAGGGTTCTGCCGTCCTCAAGGCCCAGCGAATACCCGCCCTTTTGCCGTTTGATCTGAACCACTGCGGCGCCGCACAGCTCTTCTCCGCCCTGCTTCTGAAAGAACAGACGCAGCGCGTCCAGCACTGCGGAGGCCTGCCCGTTTTGTGGGTACACCCGGCCCTGTTCCTCTTCCCGGCAGAAAAGGCCCATCTCTTCAAATTGCCGCAATACCTCCGCCGGTGAAATGGATTCAAACACCGCTTTGGCCAGCGGCGCATCGCCGTGATACAGCGGCCAGGCCGCCGAAAGATTGGTGATATTGCATCTGCCGTTCCCGGTAGCCAGCAGCTTTTTTCCCACGCGCGGGGCCGCCTCCAGCAGCGCTACCTTCCCGCCGCCAAGCACTTTTGCCGCCTCGCCGGCGGCCATCAGGCCTGCCGCGCCGCCGCCGACAACCGCGATCTCGTATTTTGGTATAGTGTTCATACTGCCTCCCTGTACTATAGACCGACGGCCCGCCATTCATCCATTTCTGATAAAACGAGCTGTTCTCAATTTGCATTTTTTGCTTTCTCACTGCTTGTGCTAAGGTGAGGGACATGTTATAATAAAAACGTAAATAATAATCAGCGCTTTCAACGCCTGAGAGAGCATTGAAACCGGTTGGTAGAAATCGACAGCCTTTTATGAATGAAGCATTCCTTGCTCCGGTGATGCTGTTATCCTAATCACGGTGCACGCTGAAGCAAGGCTTTGGGTGCCCGAAAAAGCGCTGGAGCATGATACGATTGTTCGGAGAACTGCTTTCATGGCTGAAAACAGTCTTGCGGCTACCATCGTGCTGTCATAATTGAAGCGTATCCCGTACCGGAATCGTACAGAGGTGAAAGCTGAATGTCTAAAATGGAGAATCCCCAGCAGCTGATGCAATTTCTTCAGCAGCTTGAAAAAATATATAATCTGGTTCGTATTGTCGACCCTCTGGCAAAGCGGGTGATTACGGTCTCCGGCTGCAACTCGGAAATGATTGAGGATTCCATCTGCTATGAGTTCTGGCAAAAAAACAACCATTGTGCCAACTGCGTTTCAATGCGTGCCGCCAACGAAAACGATACGTTCGTCAAGATTGAATACAATCAGGAAAAGATTTTTATGGCGATGGCCACGCCGGTGGTTCTGAGCGGCCGCACTCATATTGTGGAAATGCTGAAGGATATTTCTGAAACCGGCATCGTACCCGACCTGAAGGGCAAAAACGTTGCGGAAATCAACCAGATCATTGAAAACCTGAACCAGGCCGCCATTACCGACGAGCTCACCCAGGTGTATAACCGGCGCTTTATCAACGAGAAGCTGCCGATTGATTTATACGCCGCTGTTGGGAACGACGGCGTGCTTTCCGCGATTCTGGTCGACGTTGATGATTTCAAACAGATCAACGACACCTACGGCCACAGCATGGGCGACCGTGTGCTGCGAAGGGTCGCGGAGATTTTGAAAAACAATATTCAGCGCAAGGGCGACTGGGCGGCGCGGTACGGCGGTGACGAATTTCTGGTGGTACTGCCGGACGCCGACCGGAAAAGCGCCAAAAAAATTGCGGAGCGGATTCGGCGGCAGGTGGAGCAGGAAACATTCGAGCTGCGCGGCAGCACCGTTTCCACAACCATCAGCTGCGGCGTCTCCAGCGCCGGACCGCGGGACAGCGCCTCCGCCGTTGACTTTTTCGACCGTCTGGATCAAAAGCTGTATCAGAGCAAACACAGCGGCAAGAACTCCATTTCGGGCTGAGGGCTTTCCTCCTGCTTTGCCAATGCCCCGGGCCGATTCTCGCACCTCGTTTTTTCCCTTCGACGATCGAGAGGGAAAAATTTCTCGTTCCAATATTCAGAAAAGGGCAGAAAGCTTTCCGGCTTTCTGCCCTTTCGGCATTGCGGAATCATTCGCCGCGCACCCGCCGCAGCAAAGCGCCGGGTTTAACAGGGCGCCCGGTTTTCGCCAGAACCCGCATGGTCGCATGAGGGGCCGCGTCGATCGGCGTCATTTCCGCGTCGTACAGCTCGTCTAGTGTGAGCAGATAGGGCCGCGCGCCGGGTTCCAGCACATCCACCGTATCCCCGCGGAAGAAGCGGTTGCGCTGCGACAAGGTCGCCACGCCGTTCTCCCAGCCCTCGCAGACGGCCGCAACCTCGTAATCGCGCACATAGCCGCCGTTTTGGTACACCTGCCCCGGGGTGCCGAAGTAAAAGCCGGTGCTGTATTCGCGGTGGCTGATTTTGTTCAGCTCCTCGGCAATCCACTCCGGCAGCGGCTCGCCGGGATGCCGCTCGCAGAAATCGATCGCGCTGCGATACGCGTTGACCGTAACCGCCACATAATAGGCCGATTTGGCCCTGCCTTCGATTTTCAGGCTGCTGATTCCCGCCTTTTGGAGCTCCGGAATATGGCGGATCATGCACATGTCGCGGGAATTGAGGATATAAGTTCCCCGGTCGTCCTCCTCAATGGGGAAATACTCGCCGGGGCGTTTTTCTTCCACAAGGCGGTACGACCAGCGGCACGGCTGCGCGCAGTCGCCTCGGTTGGCGTCCCGGCCCGTCAAATAGTTCGACAGCAGGCACCGGCCCGAAAAGGAGACGCACATCGAGCCGTGCACAAACGCTTCCAGTTCCAGCTCGGGCGGCGTTTTGGCGCGGATCTGCGCGATCTCGTCCATACTCAGCTCTCTGGCCAGCACCACGCGCGACGCGCCCATCTCATAAAAGACGCGCGCGGTCTCGTGGTTGACAACCCCCGCCTGAGTGGATACGTGAAGCTCCACGTCCGGCGCGTATTTCTGCGCCAGCTTCATCACGCCGAGATCGGCGACGATCAATGCGTCTACCCCTACCTGCCGGGCATGGCACAGCAAATCGGGAAGGCGGTCGAGCTCATCCACACGGGGCAGCGTGTTGCAGGTCAAGTGAACCCGGGCACCCTTCCGGTGGGCAGCCTGAACGGCCGCCGCCAGCTCCTCCGGCGAGAAATTGGCCGGGCCGGCTCTCATTCCGAACTCCTTCGCTGCCAGATACACGGCGTCCGCCCCAAAGGCCAGAGCAGCCTCCAGCCGTTCAAAATCCCCCGCCGGAGCCAATAGTTCCATTTTCACTGCGCCAGACCCGCCTTTTTCAAGTTTTTCTGATGCTGCTCTGCCGTCTTGGCATAATAGGCCTTGCCGTCCGCAGAGTGGCAGAAGTAATAATAATCCGTTTTGGCCGGATTCAGCGCCGCGTCGATCGCCGCACTGCCGGGATTTGCAATCGGCCCCGGGGGCAGCCCGGTAATGTTGTAGGTGTTGTACCGGCTGCTGTATGTCTCCCGCTGCGCAGCGGGCACCTGCGCCCTCGTGCGGTAGGGGTAGTAGATGGTGGAATCGCACCCGAGCTGCTGCGTGCCGGTCGCCACGCCGTTTTTCAGGCGGTTGTGCAGGACGGAGGAAACCTGATACATATCCTCTTCGTCTGCGGATTCCTCCTGAATAATAGAGGCAAGGTTCAGCACCTGATCGAGCGTCATTCCCTGCTCCTGCGCCTTTCTGCGCACATCGGCGGTCAGCTTTTTGCCCGCGTTGTTGATCATCTTGCCCAAGGCCTGCTTCGGGTCCTCATCCTTATAGAACTCGTAGGTATCGGGGAACAAATAGCCCTCCAGCAGGTAATAGCGCTCGCTGTCGTTGGCGATGGTCTTGATCAGGTCATAGTTGTTAAAATCCTGAGAATTGGCATATTTTAAAATATCCTGCGCGGAACAGACGCCGTTTTTCTCCATCAGGGCGGCGACCTCCTGCACGTTCAGGCCCTCCGGGAACAGCACCTTCACAATATCGGTGCGGTTATTGTTTGTTTGCAGATAATTGATAATCGCCTCGTAGTCCATATCCGTTTTCAGCTCGTACGTGCCGTGCAGATAGGATGCGTTCGCACGCGTGATGGTGGAATACAGCTGAAAAAAGCCCGGCTGGTCGATCACGCCGCCGCGGTACAGCACCTTGGCGATTTCGCCGACGCTCGCCCCTTTCGGAATCTCGACGGTCACCACGGATTCCGGTTTCTGGTACGCGAGCATATCCGCCATTCCGCTCACCAGATACTGGCCCGTTCCAATTCCGAGGATAAGAATCATCGACATCCAGATCATGCGGAAAAAGCGCCGGTTCTTACGGCCCTTTTCGCGGCTTCTCTCCCGCAGGGCTTTTTCCTGGGCCTTTTGGGCGCGGCGCTCCGATTCCACCATCGCCTTGCGCGTTTGGGGGCTGCTGTAGCTGTGCAGCACATCCGGCTCCCCGGCGGCAGACCGGGGCCCCTGCGAAACGGAATCATCCATATCATCTTCGTCATTGAATTCGACCCTGAATTGCCGGGCCCGGTTCTGCCGCTGATCCTCCTGACCGCGGGTTCGCCGCTGATTGTCGTCGTCGCGCATGACAGACCCCCTATCTCGCTTTCTTCGATGTCCTGCGGACATACTTTTCCGTCACCAACAGATCAACCGACCTGTCGTAATAGCCGTGCGGCAGATTCCACTGAACACAGAAGGAATAGCACACGCCCACCGTAAACCCGCCAAAGCGGGATAAAAAGCGGTCGTAATAGCCGCCACCATACCCGAGCCGAAAGCCCTGCACGTCAAAGCTGAAGCCGGGCACCAGGCAAAAGCCGCGGGACTCGTCCTCCACCTTTTCACAGCGCCGGGGAATCGGCTCCATCACGCCGAACGACGCGCGCTCCACGTCCTGCCAGGAGCGAATGTAATAGAACTCCATGTCGCGGGTTCCCGGAATGCACCGGGGAACAGCCACCCGCTTTTGATTTGCCCAGGCCGCCTGCACAACGGCAAGGGTATCCACCTCCAGCTCTTTGCTGAGATAGGTGAATACCGTATCGGCCTGATGATATTCCCGCAAAGAGAGCAGCCGGGACTGAATTTCGGAATCCAGCCTCAGCTTTTCCTCCTCCGGCAGATCTTCTCTGAGCCTGCGATATTTGCCCCGCAGACCTGTCTTTACCTCTTTGATGTTCTTTACTGGCATTGCATCAAATTCCTCAGCTTTTCCGCGGCTTGTTTATCCGCCAAAAGATCCGTGAGCTGCAGCGCGAACGCCATTGCAGCCATCGGGCCGCGGCCCGTAATAATTTTGCCGTCTACCGTGACAAGCTCACCGGTATATTCTGCGCCGGTAATTTCTGAAACAAATCCGTCGCTGACCGTGGCGCGACGGCCTTTTAACAGCCCCATGTGCCCCAGAATCGACGGGGCCGCGCAAATGGCCGCCACATAGGCGCCCTTCTCATAGCAATGCGTCACCGCATCCCTTACCGCCAGTGACTGCTCCAGATTCGGCGTTCCCGGCAGTCCGCCCGGCAGAACCACCATCTGGAGACCCTCCAGAGAGATTTCGCTTTCCTCCAGATCGGCTGTGACAGGGATTTGATGGGAGCCCGTGATTTGCCTGTCGCCGACCCCCACTGTCCGAACCGGCACATTGGCGCGCCGGAGCAGATCAACCGCCGTTAAAGCCTCAATCTCTTCAAATCCATTCGCCAAAAACACATACGTCATTCCAGTCACATCCCCTTTTTCAGTTAATCCAGCGTCAGCCCCAGATAGGCCTTGCCGCTGTATTCCACCGGCCTGAGCGGCCGGAGCATACCAAATCGCCGCACCTCGCCCCTGTTCGGGAACAGTGCCCCGTTTTCCGGCAGACGCAGGCGATAGCTCTGCGCCGGCATTTCGGCGAGCAGCTGCCCGAGAAGCGCCGGCAGAGCCGCCTTCTCCGCCATCAGCTCAGTCACCTCGCAGGAGCCGTCCTCCAACAGGCGGCAGAGCGCCCAGGCCGAACCCCCGCCCGACCGCACGGCAACCAGCCTGCCGCCGTACCGGCGGTTGAAGCCCTGTGCAAAGCAGAGCGCACGCTCATCCCACAGCACGGAGCCCCAAAGGGAAGAAAGCTGTTCTTCCCGGATTTGCCTCATCTGCGAGTAGCCCAAAACCACCCGACCGCGCCGCGCCCCCGCAGAAAGCTGCGAAAGCTCCTGTGCAGAAACCGTAACAAAGCGGGTGAAAAAGGCCTCTTCGTAGCCATAATTCGCGTAGTAATCGTACAGCGCAGCGCTCGACGGCAGCAGGCACGAAAAGTGCTCGCCGCGCTTTAGGCCCAAATGCGCCGCGGCCCGCAGCAGCGCCCCCATGCAGCCCTGCTTGCGGTATTCCGGCAGAGTGGAGGCGGCATAGATATAGTGGCCGCGCACCTCGCCGCCCGGCTGCGCCATGCGCACCGGCAGCATATGCACCATCGCAGCCGCCCTGCCGTCTATTTCGTAGACCAGGCAGGCACGCGGCTGAAAGGCGTTATTGAAAAAATAGGCGACGGGCCGCCTGGGGTCCCCAAAGCAGACCTGCCATATCTTTTCGAGCTCCGGCTGCATACCCCAGCGGGCCAGCCTGATGATTCTGCCGCTCATGACTCCGTTCCTTTGAGTACCGCGCGGTACTTCTGCAATATGATTGCGGGGTGGTAAGACAGCTTTGCCTTGCGCAGCCCCTCCAGCCCCAGATCCTCTTCCCGGTTGATATATTGGTAGCCCGAGAGATTGCGGCGGGCAAACTCGTTGTTGATCGCCGCGTACAGACCGTCGTAGCCGGACAGTGCCTTTTCAAAATGGAGCAGGAACACCTGCGGATTGATCTCCTCGCCGATCGTGTAGGCCACCGGCTTGCCCTCAATGCGAATCAAACCGCCGGAAAGCTTCAGCTCATCAAAATGGGCGAACGCCTTCCGAAGCGCGCGCACCTCTTTATCCAGTCCGTTTTCCGGGTCGCACCCGTTCTGGCGGCACCACTCGCAGCTGACTTCGCGGCACGCGTCGAGCGTATCGACCGTAACATCCTCGTATTCCCACTGGTACTGCCGGTTGAATTTGGAAACATGGTTGCGCTTGCCATGGTATTTTCTGCCCGCGAGCTCAATCAGATCGCTGCTGTTGTAAATATAGTCCGCGCCGTCCCTGTCGATACTGAACTCAAAACAGCCCGGCATCGCTTCTTCCATGCGGGCAACCTCTTTTTCGGTCATGCCCCACATCTGAAAACGAAAGCCCTTTTCCGCCGCGTCGTCAATCAGCAGCTGCAGGGCGTCCCTGAGGCTCCCGGCGTTTGCGGGGTCTGCCACATAAGGGAAATTATAGGTGTGAAAATGCTCGCCCGAGGACAAAAGCACATACCCATCCTGACGGCAGATGCGGGAATGATATGACTCATTCCAGATGAACAGGGTGCCGAACGCATTCTCGCTCCCCATTTTGCCGCTGGCCGCCAAAATCGGCTGAAGCCATTTTCGATCCTCGATTGTTGCATATTCAAATTTTAACATAAATCGCTACATTCCTTTATGATTTCACTTTCCATGATTTCCGCATGGATTTGCTGTGCCGATTTGATCCGTCCGTTCCCGGCGCATGAAAGGACAAGCCATCCCAGCTTTTCGGCGCAGTATAATGCGCTTTGCCGGCAGGCGGCCAGAAAGGCGGTGTCCTGCTCGTGCAGATCCTTCTTCGCTTCGTCGCCCCCGTACCGTTCCCGGAGCAGGCGCTGAGAGATTTCCAGCGGCATGTCCAGATAAATTACGGCGTTCGGCGCGGGAAGCTCCAGTTTATTATACTCAAAATCGCAGACCCAATCCAGATAGGAATCCCACTCCGAATGGGGCAGCTTCGTCATTTGGTATACCATGTTAGAGGTGGTATACCGGTCGGCAACGATCAGGCTGCCGTTTTCGTAGTCCTGGCGCCAGTGGCGCACATAGCTCGCAAAGCGGTCCACCGCGTAAAAGGAACTGGCCGCAAAGGCGTTGACCTCCTGCGGGTGCGCGCCGAGCTCGCCGCCGAGATACATTTTCACCAGCGCGGAGGATTTCTCCTGATAATCCGGAAAAGAAACCCGCCGCAGCCGCACGCCGCTCTTTGTGAGCGCCTCGCACAAAAGCGCCGTCTGTGTGGCCTTCCCGCTGCCGTCAAGGCCCTCGATCACGACCAGCCGGCCGCTCACGGCTGTTCCTCCAGATTTTTGTAATACGCGCGTACCTCTGTCATCTTACCGCAGCTCATCTTCCCTTCGGGACAGCCGCCGCGCACGCACGGCGGGCCGCAGTGAGAGAACAGGTTCGGCGCGACGCCGCGCACCAGACGCAGCATCTGGATCGCCACCTCCTGAATTTCCCATTGAGCGCGGTTGCAGCAGCGGTGCGAAAAGAAATTGTACAGCGACCGGGCGTTCATGGTACAGATCATTTTGGTTTCACAGGCGTTCGGCAGTACAAAGCGCGCGTCCTCAATCGCCTTTTTCTGCGCCGCGCGGGCAGCCTCTTCCGGCTTTTTGCCCTCCGCGATCATTTGGGCCTGATGTTTTTCCTGTAGCAGGCGGGTCAGAGTTTCATACCGGCGCTGGGCTTCCTCCATCGATTCGATGAATTCCTGCTGTGCCTCGGGGATCGCCTCAATCTCGGGCGGGATCACGTAGCCGAACTGATGCTCCGCTACATATCTTTGGCTCTGCACGCTGTAAGAAGCAATGCGATGACGGGTCATCTGCGCCAGAAACGCGCGCGACACCCCTTCGATCGCAAATGTAAACGATGCGTGCTCAATCGGGCTTTCATGCCCGATCTCAGAGAGCATCTCGACAAAACGGGCGGTTTTTTCCTCTGTGAGACCGTCCATAATATGTTCCACATCCGCAGCGGAATAGCAGAGCTTTGCGGCGGCTGCCACCGTCTGCTCCGGCTGCGGCGTATAAGCGATCAACGCTACCTTTGCCATTGTATTATGTTCCTCCGCTTCCGGCCGGGCCGCCCAGAACGGACGGATCCGGCCCCTTGCTCAATAAAATCACCACATGGGCGCCGTACTCCAACGAATCGCCCGCCTTGTGGTCCTGGTAACCGACGGCCTGCCCGGCCGGTACGGTGTCGTCAAACACATCCCGCTTTGCAGGGGTCAGCCCCGCGGACGTGACCGCCAGAGAGGCATCCTCCAGACTCATGCCCCGAATCTCGGGCAGGGAGCGCATTTGAGCGCCCTGACTGACGACAACGACGATTTTTACGCCCTTCTGTGCCAGCTCGCCCGCCGTGGGGGACTGCCGGATGATCTTGCCCTCGGCCACCGTATCGCTGAACTCCTTATCAGAGACCAGAATGTCGTAGTCCTCGGTTCCGGCGCTTTCCGCTGCCAGAACGTCGTCAAGCTTCTGCCCCACCAGATCGGGAACCTGAACGCGCTCCGTGCCGGAAAGCTCCGCCGCGTCAAGGCCGTTCATCAGCATCCCGGAATCGGCAGATTCCACAGTTGCCTTCATGGCGGTGGAATCCGCAGTGCCGGCCGTGCCGCCAAAGCTTGGCGGGAACAGCCAGAAGATCCCGATACAAACAAAAACAGCCAAAGAAACCACACCGGAACCGATTGCCCAGGCAATGCCCGGGATGCCGCGTCGGGCGGGCTCCGGTTCCGGAGCAGACTCCGGCGGCAGGGGTTCCTCTATTTTTGCCGTAACAGTGGGCGCTGCCGAAAGCTCAGCCCGCAGGCGCTCAAAATGAGGGGTTCGTTTGGACGGCATCACCTGCAGAGCGTTGGCCAGACCGGTGATCACATACGGCGGCAGACTTTTGAGCGTACTGGTTGGGATCATCAGCCGCGAATCCCCCTTGCGGCGCAAAGCATCCTGCGGCAGAGCGCCGGTCAGCGCAAAAAACAGACATGCGGCAAAGCCGTACACGTCCGTCGACTCATCCGGCACATAATTCATCACATATTGCTCGAGCGCGGCGCAGCCCGCCACCAAGTCCGGCGGCAGGTCGGTATCCATACGGCGCACGGCGTCCAGCTCAAAATCGGTCAGCTTCATGCGGCCGTCCTGTAGAATCACCAGCGTGTCAGGCGAAATGCCAAGGTGATTTACGCCCTTGGAATGCAGTGTGGAAAGCGCGGACAGCACCGGCATGAACAGCGGGCGGGCGGCATTCCAGTCTAGGCTGCCGCCGCGGCGCTCTACAAAATAGCGCAGTGTGATACATTCTTCCCACTCCGCTACCGTATAGGCCGTTCCGTTTTCTTCAAAAATATCGTAAATCTGTTCGACCGCAGAAAGCTGCCGCATATGTGCCAGCTCACGTGCATCATTTAAAAAGGAGGTTTTATATTCCTGAAACGTGACCTCGCTGCCGTCTACCACACGCACCGTCTGGCCGTCCGGCAGACGCTCGCTCATCGTCTGGGGAAAAAACTCACGAATCAACGTTTTGATATTCAGCACACTGTCGTAGCCGATATAAGAGATTCCCTCTCCGTTGCTCTTCCGGGCCAAGCCGATCATATATCGATTTTGCAGCATGGTTTTGAACGGCAGCGCGTCCGGCCGCTGCGGCTCATCCGTCGGACACCCGCAATGAGGGCATGGCTCGCCCACGGGCCGCTCCGACATACAGTTCATGCATAGCTCAAAGTCAGTCATACTGGTTCCTCCATAATGCTATTATGGACACACAAAGCAGGCGTTATCCCGCCGGTTGGCGCCACAGCCCTCTCCGGCGGATAACGCCGGGCATTCCGGATCAGCCCGGCTGTTTTTCGGGCGGAACGCACACCACCCGATTCTTTTATATTTAAGAAGTATACCACAATCTACCGGCAAAACGCAATACCTCGCATCTGACTCTCATTTTGGGGCTCCGGTTTTGCGACATTTTTCGCAGAATTTTAAAGGGAAGCGAATTGATATTCTATGCCCTGTTTGCTATAATAACCTCACGGCGCAAGCCGAAGCAAAGCTTCGGGCGCCTGAGAGAACATTGAAGCATGATAACACCGCTCAAGGTACCGCTTTTGAGGAAAGAAAACACCCTTACCGTTGTTATCATGCTATAATCATACAATCATAAAAAGTGCGGATTTCTTTCCCGTCTTCAGCGGAGAAGAAATCCATCCTATTATTTGAGTATACTATTTCATATTGCAGAGGAGGGACTGTGGGATGAACCGTAAAAAGGGAGGCAAAGTGGCCGCTGTCATTGACATCAGCTCGAGCATGCTGAAAATGAAAATTGCTCAGCTGCAAAAGGACAAAATCGTCACGCTGGATCGGCTGGAATACCCTGTCAAAATTGGCTCTGAGGTGTTTCACGGCGGGAAAATCAGCTTTGAAAGCCTTTGGAATATTTCCTCCACCCTGCACGGATACAGCGACGTGATGAAGGAATACGGCGCCGAGCAGCAGCGCGTGGTGGCCACCACAGCCCTGCGCGAGGCGAAGAACCGGGATTACATCACCGACCAGCTGAAAATCCAGAACGGGATCACCGTACAGGTTTTGGAGGACGACCAGGAAAAAACGCTGATCTACTCCGAGGTTTTGAACTCGATACAGGCCATGCCGAACTTTCCGGCCGGCAACACCCTGATCTCGTTCATCGGCACCGGCAGCATCGGGCTTTCCATTTTCGACGGAACGAATATGATCTTCTCGCAGAACATCTCCATCGGGCCGATGAAGCTGTACAACATGCTCGGCAGCATTCAGGAAAACAGCGGCGATTTCGATACGGTGGTAGAGGAATACCTGAACCTGATCGTGAAGCACATCCCCATTCCCGGACGCCTGAAGAGCATCCGCAACCTGGTGCTGGCAGGCAGCGAGATCGAGCTGATTGCGCGCATTTGCAGCGTTACGCCCGATCAGGGACATTACATCATTCAGTCGGAGCTGATCGGCCGCCTGCTGCAGGAGGTTCGCGTCATGACGCCGGACTCTCTCGCCGCCAAGTACGACATCACCGACGCCAGCGCACAGGTGCTGTACCCGGTGCTGGTAATTTACATGCAGCTTTTGCAGCTGACGCACGCCGACCGGGTGATCTGCCCAAAGGTAGAGCTGTGGGACGCTCTTCTGCGCCAGATGCTGGTACCGAAAAGCAAAAAAGATTACGAAACCCACGTCGTAAACAGCGCGATTTCGTGCGCGCAGTGGATCGCCGACCGCTACCGCTGCAACCGCTCGCATTCGGATGCGGTGCGCCGTTTTTCGTGCCGGATTTTTGACAAGACAAAGAAAATCCACGGCATGGATTACAAGAGCAGACTGATTCTGGAGCTGGCCTGCATCCTGCACGACGCGGGGTATTACATCAATTCCAAAGAGCACCTGAACAGCACGTTCGATCTGGTCAAGAACATCGACATTTACGGCCTGACCGACCGCGAGGTGCTAATGATCGCGTTTTTGTCCAGCTACGACGAATACTGCGTGCCCAGCGGCGACGACCCGGAATTCAACCGCCTTGATAAACAGACCCGCCTGATGATTTCAAAGCTTGTGGCGATTTTCCGCCTTTCAAACGCGCTGGATAAATCGCAGACGCAGAAGCTGGAGGACATTGCGATCAAGCTGGAAAAAGACCGGCTCGTGATCACGAGCAGCAGCGACGGGAACCTGACGCTGGAAAAATGGGCGTTCGACTTGTGCGCGCCGTTTTTTCAGGAGGTGTTTGGGATTCACCCCGTACTGAAAATCAAAACGCTGATGCTTTGAGAGAGAGGGAAAGACCATGGATGAGAACAAGCAGTTCCCCTTCATCAACCGGGAGCTGAGCTGGATGGACTTTAACTGGCGCGTTTTGGAGGAGGCCTTTGAAAAGGAAAATCCCGTTATGGAGCGTCTGCGGTTTCTGGGGATTACCTCCTCCAATCTGGATGAGTTTTTTATGGTGCGCGTAGCGGGGGTAAAGGCCCAGGTGCACTCGGGCTATAAAACACCAGACCTTTCCGGCCTGACGCCGGATGAGCTGATGGTTCGCCTGACGCGCAAAATCCGCTCGTTTACCGAGCAGCAGTATACCTCTTTGCACCGCTCGATTCTGCCGGCCCTGCGCAAGGAGAACGTCTTTTTCTGCGCGCCGGGCGAGCTGAGCGAGGAGCAGCAGAATTTTATTTCGGATTATTTTGACAAGATTCTGTACCCGGTGCTGACGCCGCTCGCGGTAGACCGCAGCCGCCCGTTCCCCATGCTCACAAACAAGAGCCTGAATCTGGCGGTTCGCCTGAAGGGCGAGGAGGAATCCCTGTTCGCGGTGGTACAGGTGCCGTCGATTCTCTCCCGCTTTTTGCAGGTACCCGACCCGGAGCGGAAAATTTATGTGCTGCTCGAGAATATTATCTCCTATAAAATCAACAATCTGTTCGGCATGCACCACATCGAGGCCTGCTCGCCGTTCCGCCTGACGAGAAACTCCGACCTGGAAATCGACGAGGACGCCGAGGACCTTCTGACCGAGGTGCAGAAATCCATTAAAAAGCGCAAGCGCGGGCGGCCCGTGCGGCTGGAGCTGTTGCAGAACTGCGACGCTGAAATCAAGGAGTTTCTGGTGGAGATGCTCGACCTGAAGCCGAACGACCTGTTCGAGGTGCCCGGGCCGATCGACCTGACGTACCTGACCAAATTCGCGTCTCTGCCGGGGTACGACACTTTGTGCTTCGACCCGATCAAGCCCGTTTATCCCCCCTCGGCCTTCTGGGGCTATGACGATATTTTCGAGGCCATTCGGGAAAAAGACCGCATGGTGCACCACCCGTACGAGAGCTTTCAGTGTGTGGTGGATTTTGTCAGCAGTGCCGCCGACGACGCAGATGTGCTGGCCATTAAGCAGACACTGTACCGCGTCAGCGGCCACTCCCCCATTATCGCGGCGCTGATCCGCGCGGCGGAGAACGGCAAGCAGGTGACCGTGCTGGTGGAGCTGAAAGCCCGCTTTGACGAAGAGAACAACATCAACTGGGCCAAAAAGCTGGAGCAGGCCGGCTGCCACGTCATCTACGGCCTTGCGGGCCTCAAGACCCACTGCAAAATTCTGCTGGTGGTGCGGCGCGAGGAAGACGGCATCCGCCGGTATGTCCACATGGGTACCGGCAACTACAATGACTCCACCGCCAAAATCTATACCGACATCGGCGTGTTCACCTGCCGCGAGCCCTACGGCATCGACGCTTCGTCGCTCTTCAACGTGCTCACCGGTTATTCCCGCCCGCCGGAATACCGCAAATTTGTGGTGGCGCCGCAGGGGATGCGGAGCTTTTTCGAGCGCATGATCCGCCGCGAAACCGAAAACGCGAAAAAGGGCCTTCCCAGCGGCATCACCGTAAAGGTGAATGCTCTGATCGACCCGCAGCTGATCGAGCTGCTGTACGAAGCGTCGCAGGCCGGCGTGCCGATCCACCTGATCGTGCGCGGCATGTGCAGCCTGATTCCCCGGCTGCCGGGGCTGAGCGAAACCATCACCGTGCAGAGTATTGTGGGCCAGCTTTTGGAGCACAGCCGCATTTACGCCTTTCAAAACGGGGGCGACCCCAAAATTTATATGGGCAGCGCCGACTGGATGCCCCGTAACCTGGACCGCCGGGTAGAGCTTGTGTTCCCCATTGAGGGGGAAGAGCTGAAGCGCCGCGCGTTTGAAATTCTGGAGATTCTGCGCAGCGACAACGTCAATACGCGGATGATGCAGCCGGATACGACCTACCTGCACGTCAGCCGGCGCGGCAGGGCCGCCGTCAACTGCCAGTCTTTGTTCTCCACCATGGCGAAAAAGAGCCTGACGGAACTGAAAAAATCGGAGGAAAGCAAGCTGATGGAGCCGATCCGCGATGCGGATAAGGCGAAGCGGCTCAAATAACGGAAAGGGGCCCACAAAACCATGAGAGTTGGAATTTTGACCAGCGGAGGCGACTGCCAGGGGCTGAACGCCGCAATTCGCGCCGTAGGGAAAGCACTTTACGAAAAATTCGAGGACGACGTTGCCATATTGGGAATCCGCGACGGATACCGCGGCCTGATGGACGGCAATTACTGGGAGATGACTCCCCGCGACTTTTCCGGCATCTTAACGCTGGGCGGCACGATCCTCGGCACCTCGCGCCAGCCGTTTAAAGAAATTCGCGGCCCCGAGGGTAGCCAGAGCGAAAAGGTAGAGCAGATGAAGAAAAATTATAAAAAGCTTCGGCTCGACTGCATGGTGATTCTGGGCGGCAACGGCACCCACAAAACCGCGAACCTGCTCAGCGAAGAGGGGCTGAATGTGATCACGCTGCCCAAAACCATCGACAACGACCTGTGGAATACCGAAATGACCTTCGGCTTTTCCAGCGCGGTGGAAATTGCCTCGATGGTCATCGATTCCATCCACACCACCGCCACGTCGCACGGGCGGGTATTCATTGTGGAGCTGATGGGCCACAAGGTTGGCTGGCTGACGCTGCACGCCGGCATCGCGGGCGGCGCGGACGCGATTTTACTGCCCGAAATCCCCTACAACATTGATTCCATCTGCCACGCGCTGCAGCAGAGAAAGCGCTCCGGCAAGCAGTTTTCGATTCTGGCCGTGGCGGAGGGCGCCATTTCGGACAGGGAATCGGCCCTTTCCAAAAAAGAGCTGAAAGCGCAGCGGGCCAAAATGACGGAGCCCTCCCTTTCCTATCGTTTGGCCAAAGAGATCAGCGAGAACACCGGCAACGAGGTGCGCGTGACGATTCCCGGCCATTTTCAGCGCGGCGGCAGCCCCTGCCCTTACGACCGCGTGCTGGCAACTCGCCTTGGCACCGCCGCGGCCCAGATGATTCAGGATCGCCGCTTCGGCTGTATGATGGCCCTGCAGAATCAGAAGATCGTCCCCGTTCCGCTGGGCGAGGTGGCGGGCAAGCTCAAGGCCGTTCCGCTGGATTGCGAGATGATCCAGTCCGCGCGGGACATCGGCATCAGCTTCGGCGACTGAGTCTCGACGACATCGGATACAAAAGGAAGCATACCAATATAAAAAGGAAAAGGGACTGGATTTGATTGACCCCAAAAAGTTAAACGGTATAATATACTGAATAACGATTGGGGCGCACTTCACCCACAGATTTATATGATTTTTTGAAATAATGTAATATGAAAACTTCTGCTACAGCCAGCCGCCATGGTAAGATGACGGCCCCACCAATAACAGCTGAATGCCTAATTGACACATAACAAAGGCCCTCCAAACCTATAAGCTTGGAGGGCCGAGTCGTTTGAGCATGAAAATTCTCACGCCAAACTCAACGTTTTTTATATTTAGAAGCTACTTACGTCAACAAGATTTTTTCGCCATGACCTTCTTGTACATGTAAAATCCCAATAAATCTGACAAAAACCATCCAATCACAATAGCCCAACAAACACCCGAAAACCCTTTTATTGGTGCGAATGAATAAGCTAACAGTAATCTTAAGCCTTGTGACACTATGGTCATTAAAATTGATATTTTAATCTCTCCGAGTCCTCTGAAAAATCCATAAAACATAACGATAAAACCAAGCAATACATAAAATACGGAAACAATTCTAAGATAACCAATGCCAACAGCGATTACCTCAGTAGCATCTTTACTTACGAAAAGTGTTATTAGGTTTGGTGCGAAAACAAATGCAACTATGCTGATTATTGCTGACAGCACTATAATTATCCTAGAAGTTACACGGAACCCTTCTCGAATTCTTTTAGTTTCTCCTGCTCCTTTATTTTGAGCAGTATAGGTTGAAAAAGCATTGCCCAAATCTTGCAAAGGGGTATTTGCAACAGAATCTATTTTAGAATCTGCTGCAAATGCAGCCATAACAGTTGTGCCAAATGTATTCACCAACCCCTGAATAAGCATCATTCCAAAGCTTGAAATAGACTGTTGCAGTGCTGTCAACACGGAATAAACGGCAATATTTTGAAATGCAGAGGTGTTGAATACAAATTCTTTCCTTTTAAATTGCAAGAATCCCATTCGCTTTATAGTATAAATGCCACAGCCTACGGCGGCAAACCCCTGTGTAAGAAGCGTGGCAATTGCTGCGCCAGCAGTTCCCATACGAAACACAGCTACAAAGAGCAGGTCTAAGAGAAGATTTGATATGCATGAGGCAACTAAAAAATATAACGGCGTTTTAGAGTCTCCAAATGCCCGTAACAAAAAAGCAAAGGCATTATACATACCGACAAAAACAAAGCCCCCAAAAACATACTTTAAATAATCAGAAGCATAAACAGCAGTTTCTTTTGGCATTTGATAAAGGGAAATAATCTGCGGCAAAAATACTGATGTTACAACCGTGATTAGCACGCTTACACAAAATAAAAATATAAGCGCGGTAGAAATTGTTTTTTTCAGTTCATCGTATTGCTTTGCACCATAGAGCTGAGAAAAAATTGCCGAAGCGCCCATAGCAAGACCTAACAAGATAGAAGTTATAAAAACAGTTACAGCACTTGAAGATCCAACTGCTGCAAACGCAGCTGTACCCACAAATTTCCCTATGACAATTGCATCAATGATGCTATAGAATTGCTGAAACACATCTCCGATAAATAAAGGAATAAAAAATTTTAGTATAATGCGAGAAGGTTCTCCCTTCGTCATGTCTAATTCCATTAGTAATCCCTCCTATGAGTATAAGGGCAGGTATGCAATTGCTAAATTTCCAGTAATTGGATTGGTGTATATTTCGCAATCTATTTCATAAACTTGTCTTATCAATTTTTTTGTCAAAACTTCTTTCGGACTTCCGGAGGCAATTATTTTTCCGTCTTTTATTACATAGAGCATATCGCAGTAAACAGCAGCCATAGGAAGATCATGCAGAGCGGCAAGAACTCCAATGTTTAGCGACTTTACAACTGTTAAAATCTGAATTTGGTACTTAATATCTAAATGATTTGTCGGCTCGTCCAAAACCAAGAATTTAGGCTCTTGTGCAATTGCACGTGCCAGTATTACCCTTTGTTTTTCCCCGCCGGATAAAGTCAAATAGCTTCTATTCGCATACTCTGTTAAATCCACCCGTTCTAAAGCATCCGCAACAATTTTGTAGTCCTGCGTATTATCAGCTTCCATAAGCTGCTTGTGGGGAGTACGCCCCATCATTACCATCTCCCGGACTGTAAAATCAAAGCTTAAATCGTTGAATTGTCCTACAACTCCCATCTCTTTTGAAACAATGCGGGCAGATGATTTTAAGACATCTTTATCCCCTAAAAATACAGTTCCTTTTTGAGGTTTGATGACTTTGTATATACTTTTCAGCAAAGTGGACTTTCCGCATCCATTCGGCCCTATAATTCCTACAAACTGTTTATTTTCGACTCTAATACTGATATCTTTTACAATGTCAGCACCTGTTAAGGATACCGATATGTGTTCCGCATTTAAATTCAAATTATCTCCCTCCAAACCCGTAGCTTTTCTTAATCAACATGTACATGAATACCGGTGCACCGAGCAGGGAGGTTACGATTCCAACTGGAAGTTCCCCGTTAGGGACAATTGTGCGTGCAAAAATATCTGTCCATATCATAAATAAGGAGCCGAACAGGATTGATGTTGGTATGAGACGCTTATGGTCGGAACCTACAGCACTTCGCACAATGTGTGGAACAATAAGACCTACAAACCCGATAATTCCACAGGTAGACACTAGAACACCTGTTACCACGGAGGATAAGATCATATACAAGCGCCTGTAAAAATTCAGATTCACTCCCAAAGTAATTGCAGTTTCTTCTCCCATCAGCATTGTGTTCATCACTCTGGACTGAAACAGGAAAAATATAATCGCTGCAATGACAACCGCTGATATAAGCGGCAATGTACTCCATTCAGCCGATGCTAAGCTGCCCATAGTCCAGAAGGACACGGAGCGTATTCCATCTGAATTTTTCGCAAAATAGATGATAAAATTTGAAAATGCATTGCAGAGGGCATTAATTACCGTTCCAGCTAAAACCAGTTTGACCGAAGATGTTTTCCCACCGATACTGGCAAGACCCAAAACCAATGCGGCTGCTCCAAGCGCACCGATAAAAGCCCACGATGCAACACCGAGCTCCCCAAGCAGCCCTCCCACACTAAAACCAAGCATAATCGAAAAGGTTGCTCCCAAAGCGGCACCGGACGAAATCCCCAAAATATAAGGGTCTGCCAAAGGATTTTGTACGGAAGCCTGCATAACTGTTCCGCAAAGCGCAAGCCCTGCCCCCATAACCATTGCCAGCAAGACCCTAGGAAAACGAATCTGCCAAATAATATCTGTATACATACCGTCTGAAATTTGACCTATACTTCCAAACTTTCCATCTGTTATATGATTGACCAGTATTTGAAAAGACTGATGAAATGGAATGGATACTTGTCCGATAGAAACTGAAAGTATTACGGATATAACTACAGCAGAAATCAAAAGAATAAAGATGATTGAGAATACAGAGCGTTTTGGTGCAATCCCCTGACCTTTTTGGGGAATCTGTTTTTGCTTACTGTTATGTGATGGACTCATGCTTATTCTCCCTTAAATAATTCAGGGTGAATAAATTCAGCCACATCCATATACAGCTCTGAGAGGCCAAGACTTCCCCGAACAGCAGTAGTATATTCAACGACCTTTACGTTTCTAGTCTTAATTGCAGTTGCATTTTTTAGCTTTGGATTCAGGAGATATTTGTTAATCAATGCTTCACTATCGGATTTTTGGAATCCGGTAATAATAATCTTGTCAGGATTAACCGATAAAATAGATTCCTCAGACATATCCACATATGTTTCTTCTGATACCTTAATGTACTCACCACCTGCACCTTCAATCATTTCGTCTATGAGGCAAAGAGATGGGCCATAGTAATACGTTGTATCTCCACTGGTTCCAAGCAGTAAAATCTTAGGTTTGTCGTTCGCCTGCGCTGCCTTAGTCTGAATTTCACTGATTTTCTCTTTTTGTTCATTCACAAAAGCATTGGTCTTTTCTTCAATATTGAGTACCTTTCCTAAATTGTTGATATCATCAAAAAAGCCGTCCATTGTACGGCCAATGGTATAATTAATACCTGCTAGTACCGGAATTCCTCGTTCATTCCAAAAAGAAATATCCCCGAGACGATCCTTCTGAAATGCAGAAGACATTGAAATAATCAAATCCGGTTGGAGTTCTAATATAGATTCTTTTGATGGCCACATATCCGTAATGATTGGCAGACTTTTGATTTGATCTTCATATTCGGAGAATGATTTGTCCAGATAAGCCAATCCCACAATTCGCTTTTCTTCTCCTAGTCCAATCATCCACTCTGCAAAACCTTGTCCAATGACAACAATGCGCTGTGTTTTTTTTTCAATGGTCTGCTCCATTTCATTCCCTTTGTCATCATAAATTGATAAGGTCAACGGATAATGCTTGTTCTGCTGGGAGGTGCTTTCTCCACTATCAGAAGACGAATTAGATACTATATTTTGAGTTGGGTTCTTTTGTGAGCAGGCAGTCAATGCGGAAAAGCAAAGGACGATTGCCAATAAAACAGATATTTTTTTAAACATGTATAATCCTCCTATGTTGAACTAAGTTAGAGTTAGCTAACCTTGTTCATTAAATGCGCTGAACTATGAACGCATAACATATTGTACCGCATATTGTCTTTGAGACTATACTGCTTGCACTGCCCAATTATGTTGAGGAAAGCTCATGTTAAATCAAAAAACCACAGGCCTAAACCTGTGGTTAAGATGATATATTTTAGTTTTATTCGGCATTTCTTAGCAGAGAGGATTCTCTGTATTTGAGTGGAGTAACACCATATTGTTTCTTAAATGCTGCACAGAAATTGCTGGGATTGGAATAGCCGCTGTCATAAGCGATTTCGTTGATTGTATGATCTGTATTTAACAGCATTGATGCAGCACGGTTTAATGCAAGTTTTCTGCGATAGCTGAAAATGGTATCTCCATATACTAGTTTGAAGCCCTTCGTCAGTTTTTTGGGATTGATGACTAGCTTTTCTGCTAATGAAAGAAGGTTTGGCAATTCAAACGGCTGCTCCAACAACATTTGTGGAATTTCTTTAATTTTTTGTAATTCGTATGGGCTTAGTGCTACTACATCACATCCCTCATGCTTAATCACTTCATTTGAAACAATTAACGATAATACTTCCATAACCTTACTTTCATAAAACAAGGTGCGTGATTTCACAGGAAGTCGGCAGTTAAATATTTGTAGAAAAATATTGGCTATCTCTGGGGGCGTATAGAAGCCAAGGTAATATTCCGAACGAAGCTGTTCTCCTAAATTTTCTATCGTATCATGCCATACTCTTATTCCAGCACTTCCGAAATAAGATGATAAGTCGTGTTTATTCGCCGTGATTGAAACTCCTTGGTATTTCTGTTCAGCGCATCGCTTTATTGTTCCTTTCATATCCTGTGACAGGGAAACAGACAAATGATTGGGACCAAAGCAGGTATCACCTACATTTTGTTCTTCAATATACATACATCCATCGATGCAATATTCTATTTCAAAATAATCCTCTGTTAAATCAAATATCGTTATGATATCCTCAGAAAACACAAAGTCATACACAAGCAGCATGACATTGCCAAGCAAATTATATATTTGTATTGTTCCCTTACCATACTCAGGCTTTATGTCATAAACAATACCTTTATTCATAGCATGGTTGGGCAAAAAACGAGCATTCCCAATTTGTTCATGCATGGTTTTATATTGTTCCAGCATGGCACTATACCCGTTTCTTGAATTGATGTGAAATTCTTTTCCCATGAACAAGCTCCTTTCTTGCCAAATTCAAGCTTTAGTTAGCGAAATCTAACTATTGATACTATATCACAATTCGTGCTATTTATCTACCAGACAATACTAAAAACCATATGTTGTTTTGTAATAATCTCTTTTCTCTGTGTTTAGAGAAATTCTTAGAGTGAAAAGTTCACTGCAGAGGCCATGATGACACATACCTCATGCCATCAAGAGAGCGCACTGCTCCCTTGGCGACAGGGTATATGTTTTTTCATCACATCCCGTATGTACGGACTGCGTACGAGTGAGATTATCGGGCTGCGAACAACAAACATTGACCTTGAAAAAATGAAGTTTGGCGTTGTCGAGCAAATGCCTTTCAAAGTACCGCCCGGTGCGAAAATCATAACAGAAATGGCACCGACCAAATCCAACGACCGTATTTTGCCTATTACAGAAGAAACGCTGCCGTATTTCCTGCGGCAGTTCGATTTGCTTGAAAGGCAAAAGGATTTGATTACTGCGGGCGGCGGGGAATACTATGACAACATATTGTTTATCGCAAAGCCGGACGGTTCTCCGTACCGACGTGATAGAAGGTCAGCTAACTTCGGTCAGCTTATCCGACACCTTGAAATGCCGCACATTCGTTTCCATGATTTACGGCACCCGTATGTCAAGCACACACCGAAAAATATTTTCTGTCACAGTATCATATGCGACAATCATTACAAGAAAAGCAACATACTTCGCTCAAATAATCAATGCCTGTCCCGCATACTTCTTCAGCTGAATAATTCCAGACATGTAACCAAGAAAGCTGTCGTAACCGGAATCCCAATAATAAATATTATCTACAATTAGTGGTGCCTTCATTTCGTGGAGTTTATACTTTGCAATTTGTACGGAATTTTTTTGTAATTCTTTCCAGCTAATCTTACCATAACGGAGTTGTGATACGATCTCAGCATCAACCACTGCTAGTTTTGTATCAGAATCAATCACTTTAAAGTCGCGCTCTACACTCTGGAAATTTTGTAATGCTTCATTTTTAATAAGTTCATAGGGTTTCCCTCGTAGCCCATACAGGGCAATTTCGTCAGAAATAGACTTAGTTGTCAGTTGAGGGGAAATATGCACATTTCTCTCAAAATAATCTTTGAGGACTTCACCAGCCTGCTTTAGCCCAGGATTGATCTTCATCATGCCGTCTTCCACAATTCTAAAAGTCCACATCTCCGCTTTATTATCGTTACCTTCACGGTTAACTCTTCCTGCCGCTTGAAGCAGCGATGACAACGAGCTCAACTCATGGAACCCAATTTTGAAGGAGAAATTAATACCTGCCTCAACGCACGAGGTAGCCACCAACGTCCAATCCGTATCCGATTTATTACGCAGCCTGTCCTGTACGCATTTCAATGTGGCCTCGCGATCGTTGGGCGTAAGTGAGGTTGATAGGTGCTCAATTTTCGTTCTTCCATATATGTTACAAATATAGTCTGCTAAAACGGAGGCACTCTGGACAGTATTCATTATCACAAGCCGCGGCCCAGGAAAAGAAACAATCCAACTTGCAAGTTCATCCGTCGACATAGGTGTAGGTTTATATCGATAAGTAATTCGGCTTACCTCATATGCCTCCAACTTGTTCCGAATATCAGGACTTACTATTTCCGGCACACACAAAGCATCCGATTGCTCCGCAATATCTTTGATTGTCCAAAAACGGCACATCGAGCCTGATGCCAGAACCCAGTAACAATTCCATTCGTTCGACAAAATTCTCATCCACTTCCAAGCGATAGGCAAAAGAGTAGTAGGAAGCGCCGCATGAGATTCATCAACAAAAATTGCACTGCCGGGTAATTCATGTAATCGGCGCAATGCAGCAGTAGAATTAGATGCCAATGTTTCAAAGAATGCAACGGCAGTTGTTACGATAATGGGCGCACACCAAAGCGCAGTCAGATGCCGTACATCTTCATTTTCAAAATCCGCGCGATGATGTAATTCCGCTACAACAGCTTCTGGATTCTCTCCAGGCAGTGTCAACATCTCCCGATAAGTTTTTACTGATTGCTGAATAATATTTGTAAACGGTAGTACTACAAATATACGTCGCAAACCACGCTTTTGTGCTTGTGCGAGCAAATGTGCCATAATCGCAGTCGTCTTTCCTGAACCCACCGGACTGTCACAAGAGCAAATCCCAGTATTTATCGCAGAATCCCGACAAGCCTGGTACATTTGGCTGCGTAAAGCGTTTCTTTCCGTAGCAACCCCGCTTTTTTGTAGATTAAGTACACATTCATTTAACCTATCCAGTCTTTCGTTGGCTCTCAGTAAAACAACTCGCTCAGTTTGAGGATATTTCCCATAGTGCCTTGCCGTATCGGTATGGTCTGCGTCTGCAATACAGGACAAAAGCATCCGCAAAAACACAGAGCGATCACCGGAAATGGTTTCTTCTATAAAATTATCCGAGCCTTGACCAACAAAATCTTTGTGAATCGATTCAAATAATGGCAGTTTTTTATCTACATCGGCAGCTATTACTTCGTCCCGAAAAATGAAGTCTCCTTTGTTTTGCTCATCAGAAAAATCAGGAAACCCTATATGATGTGCCTGTGTAACTGCTGCGGCAAAAGCAGAAAAGTGTTGCTTATCCAACCAATGAGCTACGCCGGCATCCACATGATTGATCGGCAAGGATTTTGCGGAAAGTTCTCCGGAAAGCACTTTTTGATTTTCTTCGTCCAACTTACCGATATCATGATACGCTGCTGATCTAATTGCCAGCTGTCGTAGAAGCAATCCGTCTTCTTTTGAAAATGCACCAGCTTCTTGTACAAATCGGTCTGCCAATAAACTTACGCCGCGTACATGCGCGACGTAAGTTTGAGCATCCATTCCGTCTTTTGGACTGTGCGCGTAATAATTCATAGTGAAACCAAATCAACAACCGAGCCAACCTTGGCGGCTAATTCATCCGGCAGGGCTATTTTATCGCAATAGTCTGCCCAACTTATAGAAGCATCCTCCGGATTACCGATTCGCGTAGGCGTTAGAGCTTCAAGCAGCATATAATCGGGGCAGCTTCCCAAAGTATGCTGGTGTTCAATATACCATGCATGCCTGATTCGGACATCTGAGCGAATAGCAGAACGATTCAGATCATATGCTTTTGGAATCAAAAGCTTCAACAGTTCAATATCGTCAGCAGTACACCCCGTCTTTTTTGCAAAATTAGGATTAATAAAAAACGGCATACAATAAACGCCATGTTCTACAATACGGAATGCAAGAGGTGCCATACCTGCATTCTTGCCTTCTTGGACACCTGCCTTATTCGTATTGGTATGGCGTACGATTTCAACCGGAGAGATGGATACACCAATTCCAAATTGTACAATACCCGTTTTGATAAAGCCCTTATTAGCTCCTTCTTCAAGAAAGGTATTACCAAAAACACGTGCATCCCAATACTTTTGCACGAATACACTATCCAAAAATTCTTTCTGACTAAAAGACTTAATATCCTTAGCCATTTCTTTCGTAATGGACTTTCTGTCGCGCCCTCTGGATTCCAAAATATTGTAGTTGTCGGCATGACTAACAAAGACTTCTGGAAGGCTTTTAAAAAAGGTGCTGTCATGATCCTCCAAAAGATCACGCAGTTTTCGTTTGAAAGAGACCGGGGAGATTTCTCCTTTTCCGTTGGGGCGCTGGCGTGGATCAGATTCTCTGTCCGGATCACCGTTCGGATTTGAATTCACAACCTCAATTACTAAAAGCCCTGTTGCCCTCTTAATTTCATTGCCCATTTTCCATACCTCCTGCTATTTCAGTATTTTCTATTGTTTTATCTGATCTTTCCATTTCGGGGAGCGAGGCCATATATCCAATGAAAAGCTGCGCCTTTTCAAAATCCCCAAAGCGAATTGACCTGTCCATTTGGGGCATAATTTGATTGGATATCTGTTCAAAAAGTCTTAACAGCCACCCTGCCCGCAAGCTTTCTTCCCCTTGTTTATCATTGTTTCCATACCGATATTGCTTGGCCCATGAAATGTACGGATTCATTCTGGTAGCCAATTGAGATAACGCCTGATAGGGCATTTCTCCAGCCGATATAAACAACGCGCTGCCAACCAACTGAGGTGGGATATCCCCATTGCGTTTGACCTTACAATATAGAAGATGAAGTTCATCTGACACGTGTAACAACTGACCCAGTAAATAAGCAAGTCCTTCCATATATTTCTCCTTTCTTACGTTACACTTGAAAAGCAATAAGCCCAAAACGGAACAAATCCGAAGCACCGCAGTTTTTTGAGCATCCAAGCGTTTGGATTCTGGATTGCTATCACAGCTTCCACCACGGTGAAGTTTATTTCCAATGTAATTAACCAGGCCAGACGTATTCTCAATCTGAATATGCAAAAAATTATGTATTGCATTGGTAGGAAGAATATCCAGAAGAAGCTCCATACCCTGATAGTATTTCATGCGTGTAACCGATGTTTTTCCATCTGCCCGTTCACCGTTTTGTTTCCATACGGCATTAATGATATTTGCGATTTCAAGAGGAAATGGAATAATCGGTTCGCCAATATCAAGTCGGGGAATATTATGGCAACCAATTGACCAATCCTCAGCCGCTTGAACAAGCTGTTTCGGTGTAGAATTATGCGTAAAAATAACCTTGGAACGAGCTTTATCAATCTTTCGTATCGTAAATATTTGCATCATCTCAGGTTTTTGGTCGGTGGGCAACCCACGCAACGTCTTTGAAAACTCTTTAGCGACACTCTCAAATCTCGATTCGGTTTGTTTTGAGGCTTCACTTGGAGGCTGTCCAAATATTGAAACAAATTTTGGTGGAATCTCAGGTAATATGGATGGGTAGACAAACACCATTTCGTTTTTATCTATTTTCTCCCATGTTACCTGACGGTGTGATGAAGCAGAAATCCATTCCAGGGCTCTTTTTATCGAAGAACGATTTGCGGCAGCTATCGGATAGGAGCTATCGTTTATTCGCCGATAACGATGTTGACTTGGTTGACCATCAAACATAGAGCGCAGTGTAACATCAAATCCGCTCAATTTTACATTTGGCATTGGTTCATTAGGGTTTGTAAATGATGTGCCAAACGCATCTGTTTGTTTACTTTGCATTTCGGGCGTATTTAGGTCACTGTCTGTCAGCAACATTTCGTTCAACTGAAACGTTGTATTTTCACTGGCTATGGGATAACCATAGGGCTGCCAATCCCAAACATCTAGGATAACAGATATATTGTTGCCTGTATCTTTATTATGCGCCTTCTCCGCAGAACCTTTATGAAACAGCAACACAAGAATGGCGTCGATTTCCTCTCCTTTTTTGAGCTTTTCAAAAGCACAATTTTCAAGAGAAGATCGAAACCTATTCGCTGCATTTTTACCGTTTTTCTGACACAATTCAAAAAGTTTAGCAATAATATTGTTGTTTGATTGACCTTCCAAATGAATCACTTCTGAAAGATTTTTTGAACGTTCTGTCAGGCTTCGCTGCACTTTTCCGGGAACCCCTTTAATCCAGTTGTTAACGCTGCACCATGATTTTATTTCTTCTATGTCGAGCTTAAGTTGTCTGGATTCAAACTGCTCTAATTTTTCAATCATTTTTTGATCGACAATACGATATAACGAATTAATATTGAATGCAGGGAAACTGCTTTGATTATCTCCATATTTGCGAAGCTTGCTTACATGTTCCGAAGTAAGACTCTCTATTCCACATACAGCGGCCTGACCATCAAGCCATATTCGAAAGCAAGGCGATTTGGGTGTCACCTTTGGCAGTTCTTTATATTTTCTATGCCATTCTGGTATTTGGACACCTTTCATATCCAAAGTTCTTGCCAAATTGTGAAGTTCATTGATCATAATTGGCACCCCCGCTTCGGATATTTCAATACACCACCCTGAATGATTAAGTCGTTGTCATAAACATAAGAAACCTGTGTTTGATAGCCATTTGAAAATACCTGTCTGAGCATAGAAGGAATCACAATATCCGGCAAATTGTCCAATACTGTTGTTGTATTACGCATTTGCCCAAAATACGAGGGCGTAAACTCACGCCAACCTAATACCGGAATGGAATAGCTCTGCCCTCGCTTTAATCGACGCTGAAAAATTGATTGGTAAGCATGCCCTGGAGAGCTGGTCTTTTTATCCCACTGCAAAGCCGATTTAGGAAGATTGTCCTTTCTATGATTTGGTATAACCTCTGCATACAGCTTATAGCAAACATCAATCAATACCGTTGAGTATAGCTGATAATTGTTTCCAGCTTTAATTGATGCACTGCTTCTGAGTGGGCCACCATAATTTGTGCAGTAAGAATGATACTGCACAGGGGCACACAGTTCAACCTTTTGAGGAATGATCTCAATGTCTGGCCCCCATAAAACAGACTCAAAAATGGCTTTCACAGCAGAATATGTAGGTGCAGGATAACTGACCGGGCAATCGCCAGTATCCGGTCGCGTCCATATCGCAGTGTCGCCAGCTATCTCCATTTCAATTGGATACGACAACCTAACCATAATATTTCCTTTCCTCCTTGCAGCAAATTTAGCACATGGTAATATGCCTCATATACTCTCCTACATTAATGGAAAGTTCTGTGTATATTTACATTATATATAGGATTTCAAATAAAAACAATAAAATATGCGCTATTTTGCTAAGCCTTTATATTTTAGCTATCTCGCCATTTGACATTAATCTGCCCATTGGCAAGTACTGATACATTTAAGATGCAATCCGCAACCAATTGGCCAATCTTTTCCTTGTCATTGAGCGCATTACAAAACAGCAAATACTGTTCATACTTCTCATTCTGCCATTTAATTTGATTGTTGATATTCTGAAGCTCGGTGTGAAGCGTCTCACGTTTATTACGTTCAAACGTATAATCCTCTTTATCGACAATACCCCGGATGAAATTCTCATACCTACTTCGGCTCACTTCACGTTGCTCATTAATTTGCCGCGCCAACTGCTTTTCGTTGACTTCCAATACAGATTTCCGATCAACATATGTAATGAAAGCTGCTTCATTGTCATGAATATAACTTTTAACCTCACGAAAGATGGCATCCATAATATCAGACTCTCGAATATACATGCCCGTACAATGGCCAGCGCCTAATCTATTGTTACTTATACAGGTGAAAAAGTGCCAATTTGCATTGCCACTACCTTTCCGGCGCTGCATCTTGCGGCCGCAACAACCACAAATCACCTTTCCTCTTAGAATGTTATCTTCACAAGGAGCATTGGTCTTGTTAGGACTGATAGAGGCACCTTCCGAAATTAATTGCTGTACAACATCGAATACATCTCTACACACAAGTGGTTCATGCGTGTCCTGGACAACATGCTTATCTTTGCCTTGCTCTAAATCTCCAACATATGTCCTGTTGAGCAAAATATCCTTGACGGTACGGCTATTCCATAAACCATTTCCTCGATTATAATTCCCTTTAAGTCCTTGTGATACAGCATAGCTGATGGGAGTAGGGATTCCTTTTGCGTTCAATTGCCGAACAATTTCATTAATGCTAATTCTGACAAAAGCCATTGAAAAAATCTTTTTTACAACAATAGCCGATTCCGCATCTGGAACAAGGGTATGGTAATCACAGTCTGATTTTCGGTACCCATACGGAGCGCGTGGCGCCACGTGCTTTCCTTCTTCGATATAATTCTTAAGAACTGATTGCGTTTTTTTACTGATGTCAATTGCATATTGCTCATCCATCAGTGATGTTAAAGAAATATGGTCACCAGGTAGTTTCCCGAAGATTATATTTCTCATACCATCCAGCGTATCAATTCCATTTGCTATGGAGATAAAACGTATTTTCTGGCCAGGAAAAAACATTTGGACATAGTATCCTACATCGATCAGACTGCGTCCCAAGCGAGATAAATCTTTTACAATGACACAGTTAATTTTCCCTGCTCGAATATCCTCAATCATTTCGTTAAATGCCGGCCTGTTAAAATCTCTCCCACTTGCTTTGTCATCAATATAGAATTTCTCAAGCTGAAGATCAAAATTTGTTTCTGAATACCCTCCAATGATCTTTTTCTGGTTTTCTATTGAGTCCGATGGCTGGTCTGCTTTGTTCACAGAGAGCCTAATATAGCCGGCTGCTCTCAACAAATTATTTTCTTCGGTTTTGTTTTCGATGAAATTTTTTCGACTTTTACGTGCCAACATTGAACACCCCTCCTTAAATTATAAAAGGCCATGGCGTTTTAAGCCATAGCTTTGAAAATATTCTTTTGTTCGACAAATTATGATGCGGATTTGTAATATATAAGGGAGATTTATGTCGAAATTCCGCTTACACGGTCTTAGGCATACGGCAGCAACCAATATGCACCAACTGACAGGTGATTTCTACATGGTAGGCGAGATATTGGGCATACGCTGAAAGGTATCGGTATGTCTCTTGGTATTTCTACCAACCTTGAAGCTGTTACTGCGCAGTATGTTGACGTTCGGATTGAGCGAAAGAAAACGGTACTTGAAACCTAGCATAAGGCATTACAGCCACGAAAGCCCAACACAGGAAAAGAAAAAAGAAGTAAAGAAGCAGTTCCTAAAGAGAAAAAGAAAAGCAGCGAAATGGAGATATGACAGATGTATCTTTTTATAGCTCCACGCTGCTTTTTATACGTTTTTAGGAGTTCCGGGCACCACAAATCAGAGCACCACTGGCACCATTTCAATCGCTATCAACCAAACCGGGCACCAGAAAAAGGCATAAGAAAACCCGCGTAAACCCTTGATTTACGCGGGATTATTGTTGGTGCTGGTGACCGGACTTGAACCGGTACGGTGTTGCCACCGAGGGATTTTAAGTCCCTTGCGTCTGCCGATTTCGCCACACCAGCGGATAGAACGAAGTTTATTATAACACAAATTCAAGAGCAAAACAACAAAAAAATCTACCGGAAAAACAAAATGATCGAGCCGGTGCTTTTACACTGTCTCAGCCGCCCAAAGCGGAATTGTGGTGTACGGCGTTGCGGCTGTTACAACGCACCAGGTATGCAAATTTCATTGCAATTGCAATAAAAGTCTACCGCACAGCCGGTGGGTGTTCTGCGGTGAAAGGCGGTGTTCCCTTGCGGGGAATCACCGCCGGAACACCGCCAAAACAGTCTGCACCATAATTTTGATATCCTGCCAGACAGAAATGTGGTCCAGGTACTCCAGATTATAACGCATCTTCTCGGGCAGAATCTGATGAATATAGATTTCTTCCGGGTCCCCGCCGGAATTGAGCAGCTCGTCTTCATCCTTAAACCGGATGCTCGCCGTCGCCGTTATACCCGGAGGCACCAACAGCGTAGCCAGATATTCCGGCTCATAGGCATCGACATATTTTCGCACCTCCGGCCGGGGACCGACAAGGCTCATTGTGCCCTCAAGCACATTCAAAACCTGCGAAAATTCATCCAGACGGCATTTGCGAATCAGCTTCCCCACCCGGGTGATGCGGGAATCCCCCTCTGTTGTCAGGGCAAGTCCCTTTTTGTCGGCGTCCTGCACCATGGAACGAAACTTGAAAATCCGAAAATCCTGCCCGTACTGCCCAACTCTCACCTGCCGGTAAAACACCGGCCCTTTGGAATCGATCTTGATCGCGGCGGCCAGCAGCAGAAAAGCCGGCGAAAGCAGCAGCAGAATCAGTGCCGATACAATGATATCGAACACCCGCTTGCAAAACAACCGCCCTCTCTGCCGATTGAGCATCTCTATATAAGGCTTGATTTCTTCTTTCTGCATCCACTGGGGCAACTCCTGATACTGCACGTTTTTCACCATTTTCCTTCAATTCTTTGCATGGAAGCTTCTACCTATCATTATGGCAGAAAATTCTTCTTTTAAACTGTACCCAAAGAAAGAAGATTTGTCAAATTCTTTTTCTTTTTGTCGGTGGTGTCAACGAAACAATTTACGAAACCGTCTCTGAATGTTATAATAGCCTCACGACACGATCCAAAGCAGAACCTCGGACGTCTGAGAGTACATTCAAACACATTCATGCTAGAATAGTCTCACGGCATGATCCGTTTTTCTTTAACAGAAGTTGTTGTCAGCTGTCAATTCACATAGAAAAGCGGAAGCGCCTTCGCGGCGTAATCTTATGAGAAACGGGGGAATTCGATGTATTATCTTGGCATCGATCTGGGCGGCACCAATATTGCCGCGGGTGTTATCGACAAAAGCGGCAAGCTTCTTTCAAAACAGTCTATGCCGACCGGTGCTTTCTGCACACCGCAGGAGCTGTGCGACCGGATTTCCGAGGCCGCCCGGGAGGCCGTCTCGGCGGCTGGCCAGTCAGTGGATTCCGTGGGGATCGGCTGCCCCGGCTCTGTAAACCGCATCACGGGCATGGTTGAGTTGACGCCAAACCTTCCGCTGCGTCATTTTCCAATGCGCGAGGAGCTGGAGAGCCGCCTTCATCTGCCGGTGGGCGTAGATAACGACGCCAACGCCGCAGCCTGGGGAGAATTCAAGGCGGGTGCGCTGCAGGGCGCTTGGAATGCCGTGGCCATCACCCTTGGAACAGGGGTTGGCAGCGGACTGATATTAAATGGTAAAATCTACGCGGGGCAAAACGGCGCAGCGGGAGAAATGGGCCACATCGTCATCGAACGGCACGGAAGGGCCTGCAACTGCGGCAGACACGGCTGCTGGGAACGCTATGCTTCCGCCACCGGCCTGATTCTGACGACCCGGGAGCTGATGGAGCAGGACGCCGCCCATGAAAGCCTTTTGTGGGAGATGCTGAACGGCGATTTAAATCAAATTTCGGGCAGAAGCGCATTTGACGCCATGCGCCGGGGCGACACCCTGGGGCGGAAAATCGTGGAGGTTTATACGGAAGATATCGCCTGCGGCGTGATCAACATCATCAACAGCCTGCAGCCAGACGTAATCTGCATCGGAGGCGGTATCAGCCGCGAGGGGGAAACCCTTCTCGCACCGGTGAGGGCAATTGTGGACCGGGAACAGTTTGTGACCAATTCTCCGCTGAAAACGAAGCTGGTGACCGCCCAGCTGGGCAACGACGCGGGCATCATCGGCGCGGCCCTGTCGGGCGCAGAGCTTTGCGGCTTTTCTGTCTGAGCAGAAAGCAGCCAAAAGGGCTGTTGCAAAATGAATTTGCGATAACAAATCGCACAAAGAAAGAGCCCCAAAATAAGGAAATGCGCCTTGGAGCGACTTTTACAGGTCAGACCAAGACGCATTTTTTGTGTATATCTTTTGGATAAGGCTGTTTTGCAACCGTTCTTTTTTGATAAAAAATATCTCTTGCGCAATAAAATGTTGCTGACACCCCACACTCAGCTGGCGGCGAACTGACTGTTGTATATCTCGGCGTAAAATCCTTTTTTCCCCAGCAGCTGCTGGTGTGTGCCCTGCTCCACAATTTCGCCGGCGCGCATCACGAGAATCAGATCCGCCCCCTGAATGGTGGAAAGGCGGTGAGCCACCACAAAGCTGGTGCGACCCTCCATCATCCGCTGAAACGCCTTCTGCACCAAAAGCTCGGTTCTGGTGTCGATGCTGCTGGTCGCCTCATCCAGAATCAGCATGGGCGGGTCAACCAGCATTACCCGGGCAATACAAAGCAGCTGGCGCTGTCCCTGCGAAAGATTTCCCCCGTCCTCCGAAATCATGGTGTCGTAGCCGTTCGGCAGACGGGTGATAAAGGAGTGCGCCAACGCCGCCTTCGCTGCAGCGGTCACCTCTTCCGCACTGGCGCCCGGCTTGCCATAGGCGATATTCTCGCGGACTGTGCCGGAGAAAAGCCAGGTATCCTGCAGCACCATTCCGAACAGAGACCGCAGGCTGCCGCGCGTGATCTGCCGCACATCCGTGCCATCCACGCGGATGCTGCCGCTGTCAACATCATAAAAGCGCATGAGCAGGTTGATAATCGTCGTTTTACCGCAGCCGGTGGGGCCTACAATGGCGATCCTCTGCCCCGCGTGAGCGGCCAGATTGATATTTTGCAGCAGCTTTGTTCCGGGCCGGTAAGAGAAATTCACATTGCGGAACTCCACCGAATGGCGGCCGCCGTTATGAATCACCTGTGCGCCGGTCGGCTCCGTGGGCTCCTCTTCCTCATCGAGCACCTCAAACAGACGCCGGGCCGAAGCAAACGCGGTCTGAATCTGCGTCAGCACGGCGGTAACCTCATTAAACGGCTTGGTATACTGGTTGGCATAGGCCAAAAAGCTCATGATCTGCCCCACGCTCAATCGCGCGGGGATACCGGTAATGGCGCAGATGGCGCCGATTACCGCGACGGAGGTATACACGATGCTGTTGACAAAGCGGGTGGAGGGATTCGACAGCGAGGAATTGAACTGCGCCTTCTCCCCCGCCTCGTACAGGCGGGAATTGATTTCATCGAACGTACTTTCCGCGCGGTTTTCATAATGGAACGCACGAACGGTTCTGATCCCGCTGATCATCTCTTCGATTAAGCCGCTGAGTTCCCCCTGGCACGCCTGCTGATCGAAAAAGCGCTTGCGCGAAATCCGGGCAATGAAGGCGGCAACAAACAGGGACAGCGGTGTGACGCACACCACCACAAGCGTGATGATCGGGCTGATCGTCAGCATAAACAGCAGCGTGCCCACAATGGTGACCACACCGGTAAACAGCTGGGTAATCCCTTGCAGCAGGCCGTCGGAAACCTGATCCACATCGTTGACGACGCGGCTGACAAGATCGCCGTGCGCGTGACTGTCGATATAACGAAGCGGCAGGCGGTTCACCTTCCTGTAGGCCTGCACCCGCAAATCGCGCATCGTGCGGTAGGTCGCCTGATTGGTGCAGTACGTCATAATCCACTGGAACAGCGCGCTGACCAGCACGGTTACCGCAAGCAGCAACAGAATGCCGCGCATCCTCTCGTAATTGACCTGGCCCGGAGCGACCATCTGGTCGACCGCATGACCAATCAGAATCGGGACATACAGCGAAAGCGAGATATAAACGATCGCGCAGATCAGTGCGCCTGCAAGATAGGCAATATAGGGCTTCATATAGCCGGCGATTCGCCTGAGTACCGAGCGATTCATCCGGCCACCTCCTCATGATTCATCTGCGACAGACAGATTTCCTGATAGACAGGGCAGCTTCGCATCAGCTCTTCGTGCGTGCCGATGCCGGCAACGGCCCCGTCATCCAATACAATAATGCGGTCTGCGTGGCGGATGGAGCTAACCCGCTGGGACACGATCAGAACCGTCGCGCCGGCCGTATCATTGCGAAGGGCGCGACGCAGAGCGGCGTCGGTTGCGAAATCCAGTGCGCTGGAGCTGTCGTCCAGTATCAGCACCTGCGGATTTGCCGCCAGAGTTCGCGCAATCGCGAGGCGCTGGCGCTGACCGCCGGAATAATTTTTACCGCCCTGACTGACCGGCGAAGAGAGGCCCTTCGGCAGCGCGCGAACAAAATCCTCCGCCTGCGCCGTTTTCAGAGCCTGCCACAGCTCCTCGTCCGTTGCCGCCGCATTGCCCCACTGCAGGTTGCTGCGGATGGTTCCCGCAAACAGCTCGGACTGCTGCAGAACAATACCGACCCGACTGCGCAGCACGGCAAACGGATATTCCCGCACATCCACTCCGTCCAGCAGGACCTGTCCTTCTGTGACGTCATAGAAGCGGGGAATCAGATTCACCAGCGTCGATTTTCCCGAGCCTGTACCGCCAATAATCCCGATCGTTTCCCCAGCGGCGATTGCGATATTGCAGTCCCGCAAGGCGTATTCCCCGGACCGATGATACGAAAGGCCGACACCGCGGAACTCCACCTTCGGCGCGCCAAAAACCGGCTGCGGCTCCGCTGCGGAATCAGGCTCCCGAACGGTGGTTTCGGTATGCAGTACCTCGTTGACCCTGGCGGCGGAGGCCGATGCCTTTGTAAAGATCACCACGAGATTCGCGACCACCACAAGGGCAAGCAGCGTCTGATTCATGTAGTTAATCAAAGCCACGATCTGGCCCTGTGTGACGACGCCGGTATCGACGCGAAACCCACCAAACCACACAATCGCCAGAATCGAGAAATTGATCATGGCAAACGTGATCGGATTCAGCAGTGCGGAAAGCTTACCGACCCGAATCGCCGCCGCAGCCTGTTCATCCGCCGCATTGGTAAACCGCTCGGCTTCCTGCTCCTGACGGGAAAAAGCGCGGATGACCCGCACGCCGGACAGGCTTTCGCGCGATAAACGGGAAATGGCATCCAGCTTTTTTTGAATCGATTTGAAGAAGGGAACGGAACGGCTCATCACCAAATACAAAGCGAGGCCGATCAGCGGGGTCGCAACCACGAAAATCAGCGCCAGCGGCACGTCGATCGTCATCGCCATAATAACAGCGCCTATTGCCAGAAACGGCGCGCGCACCACCAAACGAATCAGCATCGCAACCGCCAGCTGAAGCTGATTGACATCGTTCGTCAGGCGGGTAATCAGTGACGGCGTGCCGAAACGGTCGATCTCCGCATAAGAGAGCGTATTGATATGGCGGAACAATTCCCCGCGCAGCACCGTACCAAAACCCTGTGCGGCCACCGCGGCCATTTTCTGACACACGAGCGCAGAGCACAGGCCCACAACGCCGAGCAGCAGCATTACACCGCCCATCTGCCAAACATAGGGGACATCTCCCCGACGAACACCCTCATCGATGATCCGCGCGGTTACGATTGGAATAATCAGCTCAAAGATCGCTTCAATCAATTTAAATATAGGGCCAAGAACCACCTGTTTACGATACACTTTTAAGTATTTGCCGAGTTCCCGCAACATTGACCAAGCCTTTCTCTCAGGAATTTTCCGATGATATTGTTCCCATATCAATATGAAAATCAACTTTTTGTAATCGGCGCGAGGTATTCTGTCATTGATTCTTCATTTCTGCCCGCACAGAGCAAGAAAGATTTCGTTTTTCTCTGGACTGAGGATTCAATGTTCTCTCAGCCACCCGAAGCTTCGCTACGGCTTACGTCGTGAGGTTATTATATCATCCGTTCTCTACCTAGCCCGCAGCTCAAAATTCATTTTTGTTTTTCTCCGGACTGAGGATTCAATGTTCTCTCAGCCACCCGAAGCTTTACTTCGGGATGTGGCGTGAGGTTATTATAACACGATTTCCAAAGAATGACATCTCTTTCACTAAAAATTTGGATGGAGCGATCTCGGCAAATCTGCTTTCCGCGCATACTGACATCAAAAAACGGCGGGCAAATGAGCAAGCCGACAAATGGCAAAAAAATGTGCTCCAAACGATTTTTAGAAAGATTTTCAGCGTAATATTTCAGGAGAATTCCGACAAACTATATGGCAAGGAGTGATCGCATGGAAAATCAAGAAAACCAATCAATGGGAAACTTACCAATGAATATTAACGCTGTTACACCCACACCGAAGCCCGATGCGCAGTCTATTACTCAGCTGGTAAAGCACGGTGGCCGCATTGAGGGCTATCAGCTTTCCAGCGGACAAATCATTTCGAAGGAGCAGGGTGTGGAACTGGCCAAGGCTGGGGCGATTCGGGGAGTTGCCGTTGCCACAAGAAACGGCAGCGAGTATCTTCGCTCTTTGCCCGATGGTGAGGAAAGCAATAATCTTGGTAACTTGCCGTCTATTTCGCAATAACGATTATAGAGCAATTCTATTTAATATGATTTTGCTTCAAAAATAAAACAGCAAAGAAAAAACCACCAGTAAAAACTGGTGGTTTTTGGCTCCCCAAGTTGGACTCGAACCAACGACCCTGCGGTTAACAGCCGCATGCTCTACCGGCTGAGCTATTGAGGAATATCAGTGTTGGCGTCATCCTATTGTCCCGGGCCGTTACCAGCCAAGTATCTTCGGCACTGATGAGCTTAACTTCTGTGTTCGGAATGGGAACAGGTGGACCCTCACCGTCATCGACACCAACTATGTTCCGCAGAGGAGGTTTTCGCCTTCCTGTCGGATATTGTAAAAACAGTTTCCTGTTTCTTACGACTACTTCAAAAGATTGTTTTGGTGACCCGTGGGGGAATCGAACCCCCGTTACCGGCGTGAGAGGCCGGTGTCTTAACCGCTTGACCAACGGGCCACATCTCAGCCTTAGCCAGGTGCAGAGGTCAGAGATCCTCTCAAAGACCCCTGCCTGACTTCTTTTTGGTGCACCATCAGGGA
>KB911075.1 GCA_000383295.1 Faecalispora sporosphaeroides DSM 1294 | reverse complement strand
TGCGCCGGTCGGGCCGGTCGGGCCTACTGCGCCTGCCGCTCCCGTTGCGCCGGTCGGGCCGGTCGGGCCTACGGGGCCTTGTACTCCCTGCGGGCCTGCGGGGCCTACCACTCCCTGTGGGCCTACGGGGCCTACGGGGCCTTGCACTCCCTGCGGGCCTGCGGGGCCGGGAGCACCAGTCGGGCCGGTCGGGCCGGTTGTGCCTGCGGGGCCGGCAGGCCCTGTGGGACCAGTGGGGCCCGGAATCGGATATGGCGGCGGGCAGGGCGGGCAGGGTGGGCACGGCGGCGGGCAGGGCGGATACGGCGACGGGCCCGGCGGCGGACAAGGCGGCGGACAAGGCGGGCAGCCACTGTTGCCGCAGTTACTGCTGTAAATCTTCATGCCGGGGGAAAACGAATCCCCCACCCCAAATGAGGATCTTCTGTCTAATGACATATGCAAATCTCCTATCTATATAATAGGTCTCTCGTAAAAGAATGGCACCCTTTAGTATAGTATGAAGATTTTAGAAAGTTGTTGCAAAAACAAACCGCCCGCAGCGGCAGAAAGTCTCCTCTTTGTTATGCGTTTCCGCATTCTCTGCGCACACAAAAAGGCCCATGGAACCTTGCCCGCAAAGTCTGCGGCGTTTATCTTTGAAAGCGGCGGTGATTCAGGAGGGTTGAGATGCGGTCTGCACCGAAGAGGTTTTTTTGCTGTGGGCTTTCCATTCGCCGACCAGCCAGATGACAACGGGGACGATTACCTGGAACGGCAGGGCGTAAAATGGGTAAAAATCAAGAAAGTTGAACATCTGCACCGCGTCGGTGTAAGAGAGGGCACAGAGCATGAGAACAAACAGGAAGATCGGCATTATGATCAGGTCGAGTTTATTGGGAACATTCAGGAGCTTTGCCAACCCCAAAGCCCCGGAATACAGGCATAAGCTGGTTTTTGTCAGCCCCGACACGATAAAGTTAATGGAAATCGTCCCCTCAATCCGCGACAGAAAGCTGCCGATCTCCATGATTCTTGCACAGGAATAAGACGGGAAATACTCCGCCTCCATCAGCTGTGGGCCAAGTGTGAGGACATTGCGGAGAATGATGACCATAAGCACCAGAGTCGAGTAAAAAAGCCCTTTGAAAAATACCTTATAGGGGCTCCCATGCTTTGCTGCGCTGATCAGGGGAAGAAACACCACACATTCCGCAAAAGGGAAAGCAAAAATCTCGAAGGAGCTTTTCATCATTACCGGAGGGGAATGCTCCAAAATTGGCAGCAGATTCTGCGGCCGCATACTCGCAACCGTAGACAGAACGGTGATGATCATGATACCCACAGTAATGCACAGACCAACAATGGACCATTGGCTGATCACCTGAATCCTGCTCTTGCAAAGATAAGCGCTGACCAGCAAAAAGGAAATCATCATCGGAATCTGCGGGGTTTCCGGCATGGCCACGATCTCCATGAATTCCGAAAAATTCCGCACGACTACCGCGGCCAGATACAGATAATACCATACGAGCAGGGCAATCACGATCCGGCCGGGGATTCCTCCGAACCAGTCGAGAACACATGTGAAAAAATCTTTTCCGTCCATCAGGTGCATGATTCTGGCGTATATGAAAAAAACCGGTACGCTGATCGCGGCCGCGATCAGCAAACAGATCCAGGCGTCCTGCATGGTACGGGGATTCACCCCCATTACCACACTGCTGCCAAAAACAAATAAAATAATCATCCGAACCATTTCCCGTGAGGAAACAGGATTGTCGTGAATCGTTTTCATGTCGGGTTCCCTCCCTTTTCAAACGCCGAATATTTTTTGAATCATCCATATTAAAACCGTCCCGATTCTGGGGAAGGGGACACCCACTTGATCCAGCATCAACACCGCAAAGCAAAACAGGCACACGCCCAGGTACCACAGGCGCAGCGGTCGGGTCATCACCTGGCGCCTCGGGATATAATCAATGCAGAGGATGCCCGCAAATAAAACGACCAGTATGACATAAATCAAAGCAACCCCTCCTACGACTCGCGCACCATCGCGGTATTTGCAAGGTGAATCTTTACCGTCACATCCACGGGAAGAGTCTGGTACATTTCGTTCCACCGGCCACTGATCTGCCTCCAAAGCGGCAGATTTGTGCGGTATATCAGGCGGCCCATTCCCAGAGCATCCGACTGATACTGCGTCTGCAGCTTTTTAATGACACTTTGAAGCTCTTCCCGAACCAAATTTTCCGCAGATCTCTCTACCTGATCAAGCACCGGGTGATTGCCTTCATTTTTATTGTGCGGGAACTCCGCGAAATAGGCGTTGATTTTAACGCTCAGCTTCATGGCAATTTTTCCATCATTGTTTTCATAAGACATGGAGGAGTCGACTTTTTTGATTTCCAGCGTAATGTTGTTCTTGGTAATCTCCGGCACATAAAAAGTCAGAACGCCGCCGGTGAGAAGGCCGTTGACCATCAGCAGATATTTGGTTTCTTCCGCAGAAAAAAAGCCCGCGAGCAAACTGCCCTTAAAAACAGCGCATCCATAGGCTTCCACATGTTTTTTGTCCGAATCCGGTTCCGGCGCCAGGTAGAACACAGGCAGAACCACATTTATCCCCGGCGTTCTGGAATCATCATAAATGCGGTAAAACTGTGCGCTGAAGACAGAACCCGTCACTTTGGCGTCCTCCCGGATGATCCGGCTGATGTCGTAGGAAACAGCGCCGCTGATTTTTTCGTCATTGCTCAATATGGCCCGGGCCGTTTCCTCCCGCGAAACAACCAGCTCCATTGTTTCGCGCATTTCCGAGTCGCGCAGCGCAAAATCCAGCACGGCGTCCAGCCCCTCCCTTTCGGCAACCTGGTGGCTGATCACCATGATTTGCATGTTGCCGAAATACAGCTTGCTGGCTAGCTGGCGTTTGGCGTTGCGGATCGCTTCGAGTATGGAGCCGCCCTTTGCAAATACCAGGTTGGAGTTTGGCCCTTCCGTTTTGGTGGGCTGCGACAAATCCATCACCTCAAACGTCATCAGGTACTGTCCGTCGTCGGCTTCATCAATCGCCATTCCGGCCACGATCGTCATTTCGTTCAGGCCCCGGTAGTTCCAGCAGCCTGCCAAAGGCAGCATCAGGCAGGCGGCAAGCAGGGCGCACAAACACCGCTTCATTCTTTTCTCCTCGGGGGCGTCTTCTGGCGTATGGTGCTCCACGCCGTTCTTTTCGGGAGCTGAATCATCTTCCACCATGGCGCGCGGATCGCCATATCTTTTATCTGCTGAAACTGCAGCTTCCCACTGGGGGTCAGCTGAGAAACCCCGAAGGAATCCAGATTCAGCATGTGAATAAACAGGGTGCAAAGCGTCAGCATCATCCCAAACAGCCCAAAGACGGAAGCGCCGATGAGAATGAAGATCCGCACAAAGATGATCGGCGCGCTCATTCTGGGCACCAGCAGTGCGGTGATGCCGGTGATACCGACAATGATGATCATCGGGGCGGCCACCAACCGGGCCTCCACCGCCGCCTGACCGATGACCAGAGCGCCCACGATGCTCAGCGCCTGACCGACGTTGGAGGGCATGCGCACGCCGGTTTCGCGCAGAATGTCAAAGACGATCAGCATAATAAACGCCTCAGCAGCGGCCGGTAAGGGTACACCTGTGCGCTCGCTGGCAATATTGATCAGCAATGGGGTAGGCAGCATCTCATGGTGAAACGCCACAATTGCGATATAAAAGCCCGGTACGGTAATGGTCATGAAAAATCCGAGGATGCGAAGCATACGCGAAAAAGAGGTGTAGAAAAAGTTGAGGTAATAATCCTCGCTGCTTTGAAAATTTTCGATAAACAAATAAGGCACTGTCAAAACAACCGGGGTCCCGTCAAGGAAAATCGCGATCCGCCCCTCCAGAAGCTTTGCAGCCACCACGTCGGGCCGCTCGGTATAGCCGGTACTGCGAAACGGCGAAAGAGCAGAATCACGCGTCAATTCGGAAAGGTAGTTCGTGTCCAGCACGCCGTCGATATCGATATTGTTCAGCCTGTCTTCCAGCAGCTTCAATATGTTCTTGTTGACGAGACTGTCCAGATAGCAGACGCAGGCCTTTGTCTGCGTACGGCGGCCAAAGGTGCGAAACTTGAGCTTTAAATCGTGCGTGCGCAGCCGACGTCGGATCAGGGTCAGATTATTGAGCAGACTTTCGTTAAAGCCCTCGCGAGGGCCTGAAAGAATTCTTTCATTTTCCGGCTCATCCACTCCGCGCAGCTGAAAATTTTTGGCGGACAGAATCAGCGCCCGGGAGGAGTGCGGCAAAAACAGAATCGCGTCGCCATAGGTGACGCCGTCACACACGTCCTTCCATTTCTCACTGATCTGAACATCGCTGGCGGTAAGAATCTGCTTCGACAGGCTTTCGGCCAGATCGCGCCCCGGCTTCTCGTTCGACTCTACCAGCGGCCGCAGCACGCCGTCGTGCAGAAGAGATGTATTGACCATCCCGTCGCTGTAATACAGGCGGTACTCCAGCCACGGGTAACAGGCGTTTTGTATTTTGCGGCAGATAATGGTGTCGTTGTCCCGAAACAGCTCTTCAAAGCGTCGGCAGTTTTCTTCCATAGAGGGGGAGAGGACTTCCTCCTGGCTTTGGCCGGTCGCTTTGGATCGCTCCGTGCTCCGGCTCAGCGCCTCGTCAATTCGTTTCTGCTTTTCCTCTTGTTTGGGGCGGAACGGGTTCCACAAATCAAATCATCTCCGATCTTTTCCTGCGCAATACGTATTCGGTGTTTATTATGGGCAAACACCTCAAATCTATACCTCTTTTCCCAGTTTTCCGACCGCTTTTTCCCAGCCGGCGGCCGCGGCGGAACTACATTTTTCTTTTCAAGCCGCAGAATTTGTGGTATAATATTATATTACATCAACAATCCATTCAAAGATTTTACATGTATTATTTTGAGCAGTTGGGAGAATCAGGTGACAGCATGTCGATTCCAAGAAACAGAATCAGAAATTTCAGTATTATCGCCCATATTGACCATGGAAAAAGCACCTTGGCCGACCGCATTTTAGAGCAGACAAAGGCGGTTGCACTGCGGGATATGGAAAATCAACTTCTGGATAACATGGATCTGGAACGGGAACGCGGCATCACGATCAAGGCGCACGCGGTCACGCTGGTATACCATGCCCAGGACGAGCAGGATTATATTTTCAATCTGATCGACACCCCCGGCCACGTGGACTTCAACTATGAGGTATCGCGGTCTTTGGCGGCCTGCGAGGGCGCGCTGCTGGTGGTGGACGCCTCGCAGGGAATTGAGGCGCAGACGCTGGCCAACACGTACCTGGCGCTCGACGCCGGGCTCGAGATTGTGCCGGTGATCAACAAGATCGATCTGCCCAGCGCCGACCCGGAGCGGGTGAAGGCGGAAATTGAGGATGTGATCGGCCTGCCGGCGGAGGACGCCCCCTGCGTTTCGGCCAAGGCCGGCCTGAACATCGACCAGGTGATGGAACGCGTCGTGAAGGACATTCCGCCGCCGGAGGGCGACGAATCGGCGCCGCTTCAGGCGTTGATTTTCGACTCCTATTACGATTCATACCGCGGCGTCATCGTCTATGTCCGCGTCAAGCACGGTACGGTACGCGCCGGCGACCAGATTCGCATGATGGCCTCCGGCAGTGAGTTCACCGTGGTGGAGGTGGGCTACCTGCGCGCGACCGGCATGGAGCCGACCGAAAGCCTGTACGCGGGGGAGGTGGGGTATATCTCCGCTTCGATCAAGGCGGTTAAGGATGCGCGCGTGGGCGACACCGTCACGCTGGCCGCCCGCCCGGCCAAGCAGCCGCTCCCCGGCTACCGCGCGGCGCAGCCAATGGTGTTCTGCGGCGTGTACCCGGCGGACGGCGCGCATTATTCCGACCTGCGCGAGGCGCTCGAGCGCCTGCAGCTTAACGACGCGGCGCTCTCCTTTGAGCCGGAAACCTCTGTCGCGCTGGGCTTCGGCTTCCGCTGCGGCTTTTTGGGCCTGCTGCACATGGAGATCATTCAGGAGCGTCTGGAGCGCGAGTACGACCTCGACCTTGTCACGACCGCGCCCAGCGTTGTGTACCGCATCACCAAAACGGACGGCGAGGTGGTCTATGTGGACAACCCCACCAACTACCCCGACCCGACGCTGATCTCCGTGGCGGAGGAGCCGATGACAAACGCGCACATCTACTCGCCGTCGGAATATGTGGGAAATATCATGGAGCTTTGCCAGGAGCGGCGCGGCGTGTTTCAGGACATGAAATATCTGGATACCGACCGCGTGGACATTCATTACACCCTGCCGCTCAACGAGATTATTTATGACTTTTTTGACGCGCTGAAAAGCCGCACCCGGGGCTACGCTTCGTTTGACTACGAGCTGACCGGCTACGTAAAATCGAACCTCGTCAAGCTCGATATTCTGCTCAACGGCGAAATGGTGGACGCGCTGTCATTTATCATCCACGCGGATAAGGCATATCCACGCGCACGCAAAATGACGGAAAAGCTGGCGGAGAAAATTCCGCGCCAGCTTTTCGAGGTACCGATTCAGGCGTGCATCGGCGGCCGCATTATCGCGCGCGAAACCGTACGCGCCATGCGCAAGGACGTTCTGGCCAAGTGCTATGGCGGCGACATCACGCGAAAGAAAAAGCTGCTGGAAAAGCAAAAGGAAGGAAAAAAGCGCATGCGCCAGCTCGGCACCGTAGAGGTACCGCAGGACGCATTCATGAGCGTTTTAAAGCTGGACGAATAGACGAACCGTTTGAACGGAGGGATTATGAGCCGCACACCTATAGGTTTGTACCTGCATGTACCATTCTGCAAAGCGAAATGCCCCTACTGCGATTTTTACTCGATTCGGGGCAGGGAAGAGGAGAAAGACGCTTACACCGGGCAGATGAAGCGCCTGCTGCACGCCGCGGCCGCACGGCTGAACCGCGCGGCAGACACCGTGTATTTCGGCGGCGGAACCCCCTCTGTTCTGGGCGCGGCCCGCATTGCCGGGCTGCTTGACGCCGTGCGGCAAAATTGGGGCCTCAGCGGGGCGGAGATTACGGTGGAGGTCAATCCCGGCGAATACGAACCGGGCTTTTTTGAAACCCTGCGCAAAGCCGGGGTCAACCGCCTTTCGATGGGCCTGCAGTCCGCCGATGAGGAGGAGCTGCGCCTTTTGGGGCGCCGCCACTCCACCGGGCAGGTGCGGCAGGCGGTGCGGGAAGCACAGCAGGCCGGGTTCGACAACATTTCCCTCGATTTGATGCTGGCGGTACAGCGGCAGACCGGTGAAAGCCTTCGGCGGTCGATCGCCTTTTGCGCCGATTGCGGTGTGCAGCATATTTCCTCCTACCTGCTTAAAATTGAGCGGGGAACGGTGTATTACGACCGCCGGGACGATATGATTCTGCCGGATGAGGACGAATCCGCAGAGCTGTATCTCCTGGCCTGCCGCGAGCTGGAGCAGGCCGGGTTCCGGCAGTATGAGGTGTCGAACTTCGCTGTTCCCGGCTATGAGAGCCGCCATAATCTGAAATACTGGAACGCTGAGGAATATTACGGGGCGGGGCCGGCTGCGCATTCATTCATCGACGGCCGGCGCTACTACTGCCCCGGTGATCTGGAGGCCTTCCTGCGGGAGCCGCGCAACATCTGCGAGGGCGACGGCGGCTCGCCGGAGGAATACGCCATGCTGCGGCTGCGCCTGCGCGGCGGCCTGCGGCAAAACGACTACCGGAGCCGCTTTGGCAGGCCCTTTCCCAAAGAATATTTGGAAAGAGCCCTCCGCTATGTGGAGCAGGGCTTTGTGGTATGCGATGAAGAAAGCATCCGCTTTACGCCGAAGGGGTTTCTGGTTTCCAACACTTTGATTGCAGATATTTTGTTGGGATGAGAATAGATCCGCCTGAAAAGCAGAGGCCGCCACAAAATGACAGAGTCATTTTGTGGCGGCCTCTATCGATTTCTCTACCCGGTCTTTCCCTTTCTGCCAGGAGAAAACTATGTCTGTGGGGAAACCGTCACGCGTTCGCGAGCGCCTTGCCCAAATTCTTGCAGTTTTCAGCCGCCTCATCATCGGGAGCTTCGTTCGCGATCACCGTGCCGATCACCGGTACGCCGGCGCCCTGCAGGTCGCTGTCCCAGGTTCTCATCCACTCGCCGTCGCCCCAGCCGTAAGAGCCGAACAGGGCCACTTTCTTGGAGGAAAGCTTTTCTTTCACGGAATCCAGCATGGGCTCGAACTCGCTTTCTTCCAGCTGCTCCGAACCCATAGAGGGGCACCCGAACGCGATGCGCTCAAACTCATCGGCCAGCTCGGGAGTAAATTCCGCGGAAGTATAAACCGAAACATCCGCTCCGGCTTCCCGGGCGCCATCCGCCACCAGGTTTGCCATCGCTTCCGTATTTCCTGTGCCGCTCCAATAGACTACTGCCAATTTTGCCATAATCTTTCACTGCCTTTCCAGTTTCTTCAAATTATACCGGCCCTCGATCAAAGCGGCGCGTGTGGCGGCTGCCTCCCCCGCCGGAAACGGAGGAATCAGCCACGCGTCCTCTTTGGCCTCGAACCCGCATTATCATTAAGCAGCGATGGTCAGCTGAAGCACCGACCTACCGCCGCAAAACAGCTTGGTATAAATTTCCCTGCATTTATCAATTTTAGCAAAGAGACGTTTTGCTTCGTTTTCATTGTGATATACTTTCCAGATGCCGCAGTATTTGCAGTTGCGGCCCTGATTTCGGATAAATTCCGCCACGTCCTCAATCGGGTAGCCTAAGAACAGCCCGATTTCATGGGGGAAGGATTGAGTCAGCGCAATCCGCTGCCTCAGGTAATGCAGGCAGTCCGACAAGCTGCCCATAGGGTACCCGTATTCATTCAAAAAGCGAATCGCCTCCGGGCGGCTGAGATCCGCTGTTAAAGCAGAAGCGCGATAAACATAAATCAATGCGCGTGCAGAATTGCTGTGCAGCAATTCCAGGTAAACGCCGCGTGGGTTTAACATTCGGTTCCAATCAGAAAGATCGTTTCGTACCAACTCTTTCTCTTTGCCGGTATAACTGAAAAGGCTCGCCGTTTTCAGCCCGGCCAGTGTGGATGCGCAATATTCCACCAAATAACGTTCCAGCATGATCCGACCATACCCTTCGTCAACAGGATTCGGCGCCCGGGAGCTTTCGGTCAGCAGCAATGCTCTGCCAGAATGTTTTTCAGTGCGCAGGAGCTGCTGCTGTGGGAACGCACGACCGCCGTTCCGGTATTTTTCGTCATCTGGAGCGCGCTATACACCATTTGGTGCGACACCGTGCTGGTAAAAAGGACCAGAAGATCGGGGCAGCCAATTTGCGTTTTCAAATTTGCGGGCTGCTGCGTAAATACCTTAGCTTTGCAGTTGAACTGCTTACATATGTCTTTGTAGGTACAGACCATGCGGTCATGGCCTCCAATAATGACAACGCTCATACTTTCTTACCATCCTTTCTTTTTTGAAAACTCAGATAAACGGGCTTATGTATTCCGCAAGTTAGTTGCATCTAACTTGCGGTTCAAACAATAGAGTTAGCAAAGCTAACTCTATTGCCGAATCGAAATGGAGTTATGATAAAGCCACTTTCAGAAGTGCCGCGCCTCACTTGTGGTGATGCGCCTGCTCCTCTTCCGGGCTGCAGCATCCGCAGCTGCCGCTGCAACCGCTGCATCCGCCGGATTTACGGGTGCGGTAGGTCTGATACGCGGCAAAAGCGATCCCGCCGAAAACAATGATGGAAATAATAACAGTAGCCATAGTTTACGCAGACACCTTTCTGTTTAAACGTTTGCCCGCAGAATTTATGTCGGCCGGTTTGCGTACCAGGAAATAAATCAGTGCGGCAACCAGCACAAACGCCACCGCGGTCCAGAATCCAAAGCCGCCGCCGTTAATCAGGCTGCCGGTCTGGTAAATGATCAAAGCGATAATATAGGCGAACAGGGTCTGGTAGCCAACAGAGAACCAAGTCCATTTTGCGGAACCAAGCTCAGCACGGGCCGCACCGATTGCGGCAAAGCAAGGGGCGCACAGCAGGTTGAAGGTGAGGAACGCATAAGCGCCCAGGGGGCTAACGGCAGCCTGCAGGCTGCTCCATACTTCCGCGCCGTCCTCAGCGACCTCGGCAAAGCCGAACAGGATGCCGAAGGTACCGACCACGTTTTCTTTTGCGATCAAACCGGTAATGGTTGCGACGGCAAACTTCCAGTTGTCAAAGCCAAGCGGGGCAAACAGCGGGGCAATGAAATTGCCGAGAGTCGCCAGCATGGAATCTTCCACGTCGACCATCTGCATGTTCCAGCCAAAGGAGCTGAGGAACCACACCAGAACCGTTGCGAGCAGGATGATCGTACCAGCCTTTTTGATGAAGGCCTTGCCGCGATCCCACATGTGAATGAGAACGCCCTTGGCTCCCGGCACGTGGTAAGCGGGAAGCTCCATAACAAAGGGAGCTGGGTCGCCGGCAAACACTCTGGTCTTTTTCAGGATGATACCCGAAACGATGATCGCGCCGATCCCCAAAAAGTAAGCCGAAGGCCCAACCCAGGTGGAATCGGGGAACATGGCGCCCGCAATCAGGGCAATGATCGGCAGCTTTGCGCTGCACGGAATAAACGTTGTAGTGATGACGGTCAGCTTGCGGTCATGGTCGTTCTCAATGGTACGCGAAGCCATGATGCCGGGAACGCCGCAGCCGGTACCGATCAGAATCGGGATAAAGGATTTGCCCGACAGGCCAAAGCGGCGGAAAATACGGTCCATAATAAACGCGATGCGCGCCATGTAGCCGCAATCCTCCAAAATGGCCAGGAACAGGAACATGGTCAGCATCTGGGGCAGGAAGCCGAGAACGGCGCCCACACCGGCGATGATGCCGTCCATGATCAGAGAGATCAGCCAGTCGGCGGTACCGACGGAAACAAGGAAGCCCTCCACAGCAGGCGGAACGATCTCACCGAACAAAACATCGTTCACCCAGTTGGTCATTCCAGTGCCGACGGTGGAAATGGAAACATAGTACACAAACCACATGATCAACGCAAAAATCGGCAAAGCCAGAATGCGGTTTGTCACAATGCGGTCAATTTTATCCGAAGGGGTCAGCCCGGCAACCTTCTTCTTGTAGCTCTTATGAATCACCTTGGCAATATATTCATACCGTTCATTGGTAATAATCGATTCGGTATCGTCATCAAGCTCGGTCTCACACTTGGTGATGATCGCCTCAAGATTCGCGCGTGTCGCATCGGAAAGATCGGCCTCTGCCAGCATCTTCTCGTCGCGTTCAAACAGCTTGATGGCCATCCAGCGCTGGTGCCGGTTTCTCAGCGCGCCGGGCAGTTGCTGCGTAATCTGCTGCAGAGCCGCTTCCACCTTATCACTGAAGGTGGCGGCGATTGCGTGGGGCTTCAGCTGTGCCGCGCTGAGAGCCGCGGAGATCAGCTCCTGCGTGCCTTCGGCCTTCAAGGCGGAGATTTCCACCACGGGGCAGCCGAACGCTTCCCCAATCTTTTTGGAATCGATGGTGTCGCCGTTCTTGCGGACAATATCCATCATGTTCAAGGCCAAAACCACCGGCAGGCCCATTTCCACCAGCTGGGTGGTCAGGTACAGGTTACGCTCCAGATTGGAGGCGTCCACCAGATTGACGATGACGTCCGGGTTTTCATGGATTAAGTAATTCCGGGTAACCACTTCCTCCAGCGTATAGGGAGAAAGGGAATAAATACCCGGCAGGTCAGTGACGATCACGTCCTTATGTCCTTTGAGCTTTCCTTCCTTTTTCTCAACCGTAACCCCGGGCCAGTTGCCCACATACTGTGATGATCCGGTCAACTCGTTGAACAGAGTGGTTTTACCACAGTTCGGGTTGCCCGCAAGCGCTAATTTTATAGACATGTTTCGTTCCTCCTCGTTTTCCTGCGGAAGTCTTGACTAACAACGTGCTGCCTGAAAGCCCCGCCGAGCATTCGGTCAGTCTACTTCAATCAATTCCGCGTCCGCTTTGCGCAGGCTCAGTTCGTAATCCCGAACCTTCACTTCAATCGGATCCCCCAGCGGGGCAACTTTACGCACGAACACCTGGGCTCCTTTGGTAATGCCCATGTCCATAATCCTGCGTTTTACGGCGCCGGTTCCATGGAGTTTTACCACGGTAACGGTATCCCCGATCTGAACCTCCTTCAACGTCTTCATCAAGCCTCAACCTCTTTCCTTATATTCATATCATGATCCGGTTCGCCATAGATTTGTCCAGAGCGACACGGGTGTCCTTGATATTCAGAATCATATTGCCGGCGATCTCACTGACCACCGTAACGCTTTCGCCCTCCACAAACCCCAAAGAAGCGAGAAAGCGGCGAACCTCATCTTTGCCGGTAACCTTTTTAATTCTGTTTCTTTCTCCGGCCTTCGCCATTGTCAGCGGCATAGGAATCCCTCCCAGGCAAATTGTATTTTGCCGTCATCGATTTTATGATGAATGGAAAAAAGTTAGCGCATACTAACCTTTTGCGTATTTAGTTTATCATAGCTAACGAAACGTGTCAACTGTCTGCCCTAGTTTTTTTCAGAAAAAACTCACCAAAATCCTGCTTTTTGGAGCGTTGTAAAAAGTGCAGGATTATGGTATAATAGCGCAAACCGCTGTTATACTCTCAATTGAACCATATGCCACAGCGGCGCGGTGCGCCTGTGGGATAAAATAACAATTCCGAAAGGGGGAGTTTGCGTGAAAATACAGGAATCCGCGGAAAATTACCTGGAGACGATTTTGGTGCTCAAAAACCGCAGAGGAGAAGTTCGGTCGATCGATATTGCCAACGAGATGAATTTTTCCAGACCCAGCGTGAGCCATGCGATGAAGCAGTTCCGGGAAAACGGCCTGATCACGATGGACGACAACGGGTACATTGAGCTGACGGAAAGCGGCCGGGAGATTGCGGAACGAATCTACGAAAGGCATACCCTGTTGTCGGAGTTGTTGATGAGACTCGGCGTACAGGAGACCGTGGCCAAAGAGGACGCCTGCCGCCTGGAGCATGCGATCAGCGCCGAGAGCTTTCAGAAGCTGCGCGAATACTGGAGCCGCCATCAGGCGGCGGACGCCGACGGGGAATAAATTGACGCCCCGGTTTATAATATGAAACAAAAAGGGAAAACTCTCCGCCTTGTTCTGCGGAGAGTTTTTTTTGCGCCCCGAACCGTTTCGGCGCTCTGCCCTTCCCGCGGCGTAAGCGCCCGACAGCCGGTTCACAAAACGCGGGTCACGTTGCGGATGCCCACCGTCCGTTCCAAAATATGGCAGGCACCCGAACTCCGGCGCCTGCCAAAACCGACTGTTATTCTTTTGTATTTTGCAGCTTTTGTACGGTTCGCCAATTTCTCAACACCAATTCCGCGATTGCCGGGTCGTACATGACCCCGACGTTTTTCTCAATTTCCTTTCGGCACGTCTGGTCGGGCAGAGAATCCCGGTAAGTGCGCTTGCTCTTCATCGCGTCGAAGGAATCGCACACCGCAATAATCCGCGCCTCCAGCGGAATCTGATCGCCGCAGAGCCCGTTGGGGTAGCCTGTCCCATCATAGCGCTCATGGTGGCACCACACAATGTAGGCAATCTCCTCCGCGGAGGCAGACTGCATCAGCATCCCCGCGCCAAGCGCAGGATGCTGCTTCATGATGGCCCACTCCCTCGTCGTCAGGCTCCCGGTCTTTTGAAGAATCGCATCGGGAACGCCGATTTTACCAATATCGTGCGCGTTGGCGGCCAAATACACGCGTCTGCACGCTTCGGAGGAAAGCCCCAGATGATGTGCGACAAAATAACTGATGCGGGCTACCCGATGAGAATGGCAGACGGTGTAAAGATCGTGATCTCCCAGCAATTGTGTCTGACGTTTTACAATCTCGTAGTAATCCTGAGCAGGTGTTGAGAAATTCGCTTTCATGCTGAATACCTCATGATTAAAGAGTGTTTCAAAGTCTGTCGGATCGTAAAAACATTCTTGTCTATGGTACAAAAGCCCTGAAAAAGCATTTTCTGTTTGTTAATCACCGATTTTATTGTAAATACCCGCATACTGCGGCAACCGTACTCTAACTATAGATCACTTTGCATGAAAAAAAGGTCTGTTTTTGGGGAAAAAGCGGATTCTTAAAAACGGCCTGCTCCGCCGCCGCTGCTTCCGCCGCCTCCGCCGCTGAAACCGCCGCCTCCGCCAAAGCCTCCGCCGCCTCCGAAACCGCCGAAGCCTCCGCCTCCGCCGCCGAACCACCCGCCGTGGTTATCGTGATCGTCATGATCGTCGTGATGATGATGGTCGCGGTTATCGTCCCAGGGCGGCACGCCGCGCCGGCTGGAGCCCCACAGGTTGCCCAGGAAAAACGGCCAGAACCACGAGCCGCCGCGGGAATACCCGCCGCCGGAATAACCCCGCCCGCCATACGGGGGATACCCGCCGTACCGGCGCCTGCGGGAAAAAACGGAGCTGAAAATGACAAACAGGACGATCAGCATAAAGACGGAGCCGAATATCCTCGAACCGCCGCCGGAGCGATGGCCCTCGTATTCATTGACTCCGCCGCCGCCCTGATATTCCGCTTTTGGGGCCGGCAGCGCTCCGGAGGTGCTGGAGATGGAAACGCCGTAACGGCTTTCATACCAGTTTACCAGCGCGGTAAATATTTTCTGCACGCCCGCGTCGTAATCCTTGGCGGCAAAATCCGGCTCCAAATATTCATTCAGCATCTGCTTGAGCTCGCCTGCGGAGAGTTCATCCTCAATCCCGTAGCCTGGAATCACACGGTAATTGTCGTCGCCAATGGCCAGCAGCAGCAAAATACCGTTGTTTTTCTCCTTGGAGCCGATCTTCCACTGATTGAACATGGCATAGCCGTAATCGGAAATATCCGCGTTGTCCAGAAAGTCCACCGTGGTCACCACGATCTGCCCGCCGGTCTTTTCGTACAGACTGACATTGGCGGACATGATGCCGTTCTTGGTTTCATCACTGAGCACGCCGGCAAAATCATTGACATAAAACTGTTCGGTCGGCTTCGGAATGTTCACTTCCGCCGAAGCGGGCAGAGCGAACAGAACAGACAGAAGCACGGTCAAAACCAAAAGCACACTGACGCGCTTTTTCATTAGTCTCCTCCTGTTATGGCATACAGCTCAAGAGGCTTTACTCCCAACGCGGACGCCAGCGCGCCGCCGGGAGTAGAGCTGAGCACCTTATCGTTAAAATTCTGCGCCAGACCGTTATAGCCGTTGTAGCTGATGGACGCGTTGCGGGACTTAAAATCCGCCAGCAGGCGAGTACGGTACTCCGCGTCTTTCTGCGACAGATACTGCCCCTCCAGCGCGTCGTGCACAGACTGGAACGCAGAATCCAGGCTCAGGTTGGCCTTGTATTTGGCGGGCGGCGTGCGGGCCCCCGCCAATGCATCCGCCGCCTCCCGCAGCGCGGTAACACGCGCGTCGTTCGCGTCCAGATACCGCCCTGCCACCGTAATCAGGTTTCCCGAAAGAGAGACCTTTGATTCCAGGTAATGTGAAATTCCCAGTCCGTCGCCGCGCGTTCCCTGCGAGAAGGTCTGCTCCGCCTGCTGGCGCAGGCCCGACACCGACCGCACCGAGCCGAACAGAACCGACAGCACAACAACAGCAATCAAAACAACCCACGCGGTTCGCCGGTTTTTAAGCCACTCCATGGTTTCCTCCTGTTTTGAGTTCGTTAATTCCTTCCTAAACATGCCAAATAATCTGACAAAACAGGCCCAGACAAGACAGTGCCGCGGAACGCTCCAAAGAGCACATGCACCGGATGGATCCCGTGAAGTTTCACGCAGCCACAGCCTGTTAGTATCAAAATAGAAAACTGCCTTGAATTTACGAGCGACCCGTCAGTCCCTCAGCTCCAGCAGCTTCTGTTTGAGCTCCCCTTCAATGCGGCCCAGCTCGGCCTCGGCCGCACGGCGCTTCTGCGCGCCCTCAGACTGAATGCGGCGCACCTCCTCCAGTGTGGAGATGAGCGCCTGGTTCGTCTGCTGAAGCGTTTCAATATCCACAATGCCGCGCTCGGATTCCTTCGCGGTCTCAATCGTACCCATTTTGAGCATTTCGGCGTTCTTCCGGAGCATCTGGTTCGTCATGTCGGTCACACTGCGCTGTGCCTCCAGCGCCTGCTGGGAATGCGCAAGGCCGAGCGCCAGCACCATCTGGCTCTTCCACAACGGAATCGTATTCACGAGCGACGACTGAATTTTTTCGGCCATCAGGCTGTCGTTGTTCTGGATCAGGCGCACCTGCGGGCCCATCTGAATCGAAATCATGCGGGTCAGCTCCAGATCGTGCAGCTTCTTCTCAAAGCGATTGCACTGGTTCGCCAGATCATTTGCGGCCTGGGCATCCTCAGGCAGCCCGGTAAGCTGTGCTTTTTCGCGCGCCAGGCGCAGCTCGTTCTGCTTTACGCTCTCGAGTTTTTCTTTACCGGCCAAAATATACATCGAAACCTCTTTAAAATAGTTGAGGTTCTGCTCATACATTTTATCCAGCATGGCAATGTCCTTCATGAGCTGAATCTGGTGGTTTTCCAGCGTGGTCGTGATCTTATCCACGTTGAGCTCCACCTTGTCATATTTTGTTTTCAGCGCGGAGATCTGATTATTCGTCTTTTTCAAAAAGCCAAAGAATCCCTTTTTCTCTTCGGGCTTAATTTCCAGCCCTTTCAGCTCCGTAACCAGATCGGTGAGCATGCCGCCGACCTCCCCCATGTCTTTGGTGCGGACATTGGCAAGGGCGGAGCCCGAAAAATCGGCGATTTTCTTTTGCGCGCCGGCGCCGTACTGAAGAACCTGATTCGTATCCGTCAGATCGATCTTCTGCGCAAAAGCGCTTACCAGCTTCTGCTCCTCGGGCGTCAGCTGGCTTTTATCCAGCGCTGTGGAAGCGGTCGTCTGCTCCTCCTGCAGATCCTCCTGTACGGTAACTGCGGTCGGCTCCAGTGTCAAGTCGGGGACAAACTCCTGATGCTCCATGTTTTAAACACCCTTTCCTTCGATTCATTTGCTGTCCTTGTCAAATTGGTCCTTCGTCAATCCCTCGCGGGCCATCATATTCTCCAAAACGGTAATATCTGTGGAAATATCGAGCGCTTCATCGGCAAACAGGTGGTCGAGCTGCTTTTCAAACGCCTCTTCGATGCTCGAGAGGATCCCTTCCACCCCGCGCATGGCGGATTCGATATTTTCGCCGGAAATGTCCTGCGACGCCATCCGCTCATAGCTTTCGAGCAGCTTAACGGTGGTGGGTAGATAATAGTTGAAAAACAGGCGAAGCTTTGTCGCTTTGCTTGTATTCTTCTCCAGATACGCAAAAATCTTTCCGCAGATGTCACAGATGCGCACGATATGCGCGCTGACACCGGGATCGGCAATCTCTTCGTCGAGCGCGCGCAGGCGTTTGAGCTGCGTCCGGCCGTCGTTGATCAATGCATCCGCATCGGCGTCGCCCGTATTTGCGGGGCGTTCCTCCTCCGGCACCAAAATCGTTTTCGCCGGGAAGACGCGGCTCATCACGACATAAGCCGCTGCGGAAATGACCGCGGCCAGCACAAAATGCCACGCCTGATAAAACGGAAGAACCAGCGCTCCCAAAAGCCACGGCACTGCCGCCGCATATACCGGAATTGCTGATTTTCGAGTCACTTCACGCATTAATTTCTCCCTTTCTCCCCACCGGGTCAATGTGTTTTCATTGTAATGCTTTTGCATATCCCTGTCAAGAAAATCAAAGGCCGGGGCTCGATTCCCTTCTCCGGGCGCCCGGCATAAAATCCATCTTTTGCCAAGCAGAAATACTTTTGTCCTGATGCATCTATTTTGGTTGAGCGCTGTTTCCTTATACGCAAAATTTTTCGGCATGGAATTTAAGCCTTGGGGCGGCACTCGCTTTTTATTTTTCGTATGAAAGTGCAGGTTTTCAGCGGGTGCCCCCGCGTGGGATTCCGCTTGTGCGGGCTTGCCCCTCATGCCGGGGCGGGCACTCCCTTTTGGGTGTTAAAGCTTCCCTTACGCACTCGCTTCACACGCAGGCCGTGCCTGTGTGAAACAGAACCAGAGCGGGAGCCTCTCCCGGTTTCCAAAGGCAGAGCCTTTGGTCGTTGGGAGGGAGTTCCAAGGGGGAGAGAATCGAAACTCTCCCCCTTGGCGAATCTTTGCTTCCTTTCTTTTCGCCAAGAAAGGAAGGGCCCGCCCCGGCCTGAGGGGCGAACTGACGAAAAAAAGAATTTCCTCCGCGGCAAAGCCGCACCAGAAAGCTTTCCGTTCAACAAATAAAGAAAACAAAGCCCGCACCACCCTGAAGGGCGAACTGACGAAAAAAAGAATTTCCCCCGTGGCAAAGCTGCACAGAAAAGTTTTCCTCCCAGTAAACAAAAAAATGGGGGCGGGCTCTGCGCCAACAGAACCCCGCAGTATGACCTCAAAGAAAAAAATAAAATTCTTTCTTCAAAATACAAAAAACAAAATGAAAGCATAAAGGCAGCAAAAAGCGTCGGATTTCCAAGAAATCCGACGCTTTGATTCCTTACGGGATCATATGTGATCATTTTTCGCATTTATATAATTTTTCTTGCAATTCTCCCCATAAAATGGTATTCTCTTTCTGTAAGGTACAATTAAGTGCAAAGCAGGAACGGGGTGCCGAAACCACCCCGCCCCCTGCTACGGAGAACCACCCTCCATAACAACAGCTTTCGCTGCGATTTGCAAGCACAATTATAACCCATTTTTCCCCTTTTGTACAGAGGGGGCCCGAAAATCTGGGTTTCCCGTTCGGGTTTTGTATTGCACTTATATAGTGGCGCTGTGTTATGGGAGTACCCCCCTTGCCAGGGGAATCATCCGTAACCGGTGCTTTTTTGTTGCCTTACAGGCAAGGCAACGCGGGCCGGGTTCTGTAAAAACCAGAACTTCAGTCTGAATTCCCAATGATTGATCTGTTTTTTCAAAACCGCAGGCCTCTCCCCAGAGTATGTGGTCCCGGTCCGCCGCGCCGCTGTCTGTAAGAACGCGATTGCCGCGCACACCGCCCGTGCGCGGATTCACCCACAACAAAAATCCTCTCCCGAAACAGGAGAGGATTTTTTCTGCCCCAAAGGGCTCTCTGATCAAATCTTGCTGTTATTCGTAGCGCAGCGCCTCGATTGGGTCGAGCTTTGCGGCCTTGTTGGCGGGGTAATACCCGAAGAACAGGCCGATCGCCATGGAGAAGCCGACCGCCACCGCAACGGAGGTGGGCGTCGGCACCACCGGCTGGCTGATCAGCAAGCCTCCCAGGTACCCCAGCGCGCCGCCGGTTACAATTCCCAGCGCGCCGCCGATCACACAAATGATCATCGATTCCACAATAAACTGAATCCGGATCGCACTGTCTTTCGCACCCAGCGCCTTGCGGATTCCGATTTCCCGGGTGCGCTCGGTAACGGACACCAGCATGATGTTCATAACGCCGATGCCGCCTACCAGAAGTGAAATTCCCGCAATGACCGCAATTGCCACCGACAAGGTGTTCATGATATTATTCATTTCCGTCAGTTCGGAATCCAGACTGACGGCCCGCACCAACACCTTCTCATTCTTCGCAAAGAAGGTGTTGAAAAAGTTGATCGTGTCTGCGGTAACCTTGGCATAGTTAGAGCCCATGAGGGCGCTGACCATAAATGAGGAATACCCGTCGTCGGCATCCATAATCCGTGTGGCCGCCGCAAGCGGCAGGTATAGGCTGGTGGAGTCGCCTCCGCCCACCATCATCTGCATCATTCCGCTGTCAACGCTCGCATCCTCGTAAATGCCGACAATGGTAAGGGCTTCGCGGCCGGTATCCAGCGTCACCTTAATCTGCTCACCCAGCGGGTTCGGGTTGCCGGGGAACAAAATGGCGGCCAGCTTTTCTGAAATAACCGCTAAATTGCTGCCCCGCTGCGCGTCGCGGTCTGTAATAAATCTTCCGCTCTTGATTTTGACGTTTCCCGTAACGGCATAGCCCGCGTTGACGCCTGTGACATCTACCTTATAGGTCTCCCCGCGGAATTTGATCTTCCCGGAGCCGACGCTGCGCGAAAGGCCGATCCCGTTGATCCGGTCCTTGAACCGCTCCTGATATTTCTCGATCATATCGTCGGTCATCAGGTCGTCCGAATCGATTGAGATGCTTCTGTCGTTGTCCCGGGGAGAAACATATACCTGAATATTGGTAATACCAAAGGTCTCCAGCGCGCTGCTGACCGAATTCGTCATCGCCGCACCTACGGAGGAGATCGCGATTACAGAGCCGATGCCGATGATGATGCCCAGCATGGTGAGCAGGGCGCGCATTTTGTTCGCGAGCAGCCCGGCTACCGCAAGGCGAACGTTTTCCATCAAATTCATACGGCCGCCTCCTGTTCCGGGCGGCGCACGTTTCCGCGGTTATCCACATCGCTGACAATGTAGCCGTCGCGGATGGTGATGATGCGGTCGGTTTCCTCGGCCAGCTCCTGGTTATGGGTGATCAGCACAATCGTTTTATGCTCCTTCTCGTGAAGCGTGTGGAACAAATCCATCACCAGGCGGCCGGTGGAGCTGTCGAGCGCACCAGTGGGTTCATCCGCCAGAATGATGGAGGGGTCGTTCGCCATGGCGCGGGCAATTGCCACGCGCTGCTTCTGGCCGCCCGAGAGCTCATTCGGCATATGGCGCGCCCGCTCCGACATCTCCACCAGCTCCAGAAGCTTCTTCGCCCGCTCCACCCGCTTTGCGTGGGGAACACCGGCATACAGCATCGGCAGCTCCACGTTGCCGAGCGAGGTGGAACGCGGAATCAAATTAAAGGTCTGGAACACGAAGCCGATCTTGCGGTTGCGGATTTCAGAAAGCTGGTTGCTCGGCATATTGAGGGTCGAAACGCCGTCCAGCAGGTACTCGCCGGAGGTAGGGCGGTCGAGCGCGCCGATCAGGTTCATCAGGGTTGATTTGCCCGAGCCGGACGCCCCCACGATGGAAACAAATTCGCCGTCGTACACATTCAGACTGATGCCGTGCAGAATCTCAAGCTCATTGGGCGTGCCGAGATAATACGTTTTGATGATGTCGCGCATTTCGATGATGGCTTTCCCGCTCATGACGACGCCTCCCCCGAAGCGCCGCTCACCGCATCCGCCAGAGCCGACGCGCCGTTTGTCACCGCAATGAGCATCCCGGGCGACATTGCTTTTGCGTCGGCGATCACCGGCGTTCCCGCCGAGAGACCCTCGCCGGATACCTCTATGGACAAGTCGGTCTCAAGCCCGGTCTTAACCGGGATCGCCACCGCCTGGTACGTGTTATCGGGCTGTTTTTTCGGGGTGTAAACAATGGTTTCGCCTTTTTCGTTCGTGGTCAGCGCGTCATATGGCACCGCCAGAGCGCCCGCCTTCTCCTGCGTGATAATCTTTGCCTTGGCGCTCATGCCGATGCGCAGAGGAGTGTTCGGCGTCTGAATCAGAACATCGGCTTCAAACTCCACATTGCTGTTGTTCGTGGCTGCGGCGGCTGCGCCCGCGGCACCCGCGGCGGCGCTGCCAGAGCCAGTGGCGGCCGGTGCGATTTTCTGCACGATGCCCTCGTACTCCACATCGCCGGTGGCATCTGCCGTAATCACAGCCTTCATGCCCTCTTTCACGGAAGGCAGGTCGTATTCCTTCACCTTTACCTTCACCTGCAGCCCCTCGGTGTTCTCAATGGTGAACATCAGGCCGGTGGCGGTCGCGTTTTCCTCCGCATATACGGCGGTAACTGTTCCGGCGGCGGGCGCTGCAATGGTGCATTTTTTCAGGTTATCGTTCAGGGTTTTAATCTCTGCCTGCAAGGCCTCGGTGTTCGCCGCTATCTTTTCCGAGGCAACGGCGTCCCTGGCGCTGTCGAGCGACTGGCTGGCCGCGGTCTGCGCAGCCTTGAGCGACTGCACGGCGCTGTCGTAGGCCAGCTGGGCATCCTCAACCGCTTTTACATAATTCTTCATCTTGTCTGTCGCGGCGTTCTGCGCGTCGATTCTAGCTGTGTTTAGAGTCTTCTGTGCATTGTTATAGGCAAGCTCTGCCCTCTCGTATGTTTGTCGAAGCGATTTTATAGAGATAAATCCATTGGCCGTCTCATAGCCCTCTTCTTCCTCAAAATCATCCAGATTCTGTTTTGCCCTTTCCAGAGCATTTTCATCCCCTGATTTCTCGGCCTCTTTGACCGCATCCTTCAAATCATTGAGACGGTCCTTATATTCCTTTTTTGCCTTATTGTATTCTTTTGCCGCATTTTCATAATCCAGCTTTGCCGAATCAAACGCCGACTGTGCGGAAATCAGCTGGCTTTTCATTTCCTGGTCCACCCGGGCCTGGTTGACGTCGCGGTCGTCAATCGCCTTAGCGAGCGCGCGCTGGGTATTTGTCACCTGATCCTTCGCGGTGTTGATCTGGGTGTTCAGCCCTTGATCCAGATTGTTCTTGGCGTCCTGATAGGCCTTCTCCGCCGACTGAATGCGCTGCTGCGAGCTTTGCGAACCGGTGCGCAGGGCAATCTGCTTTTGCTGCAGGGTATTATGTATGTCGGTGTCGTCCAGCTGCGCCAGCAGCTGCCCGGCGGCGACTTTGTCGCCCACCTTCACCGGCACACGCTCAATCGGAGCGGACACCTCGGCGTACACATAAACCGTATCGGTGCTTTCCACATTGCCGCTGGCTTCCACGGTGCCGCGCAGCGTCTGTTCGGCCAGCGTCTCTGTCTGAACCGGTGTAGGCGTCGGCCCTTTCTGGGAAAAAACCGCAAACGCTGCTGCGATTCCAATCACCGCAGCACCGGCAATCATGATTACTTTCTTTTTTTTCACGGCGTTATCCTCCAATAGAAAAATGCGAACCTTACGCTTATTTGTATTACTCAATTAGTACAATAATACACGATTCATTCGATAAAATCAATTGATTTCCCTAATATGAGCTTGACTCCGCATAATTTTACAGAATAGTCATAATTTTGCAACAGGCACCCTGCGCTCCGCAAAATTGTTAATAACATTAACTATATAATAAAAGTATTTATTTTGAATGTCAAGGCAAACGTATTTGAAAGAAATACCATATGGGGAAAATAGTGGTTTTCTCCGCGGCCCTTTTGTGGTAGAATAGCTGCAAAGCGGGTGTACCCGGCGGGTTTGCGGCCGCTGACACAGCGCAGGGAAATTTGCAGAAAGCACAGCTTCTTTCCCTTGCACGAAGAATTATTTTGAAGCAAAAAAGCATTGCTGATCCGGCACAGAGAACACAGGCCGAGCCCGCACGCACATTGCTGGAATGGCCGCCAAAAAACAAAAGCCTTCCCCCAAAAGGAACCGCACCGCGAAGCCGGTGAGCGAAAGCACAAAAGCAGGACGGCGCTCTGCGCCCCAAAACACAAAGGAGGAACCGCCATGAAGCTGCAAGGATGGTATTTGTATAACAGCGCGTTCGTATTAAAGACGGAAACCCATTGCTTTATTTTCGATTACTACCCGTACGCGGGAGAGCCGGGCGCCGGCTCACTGGATTCCGGCCGGCTCGATCTTCAGCAGATCCGCGAATTCGGCCTACCTGTAACGGTATTCGTCTCTCACGCGCACTATGACCATTTCGACAGAAGTATTTTCACCTGGCAGAAAGCGCTCCCGGAAATCCGCTATGTTCTTTCCGACGACGTTCCCGCGCCGCATGGTCTTTCACCCGACTGCGTGTTAACGGTACAGGCCGGGCGGCAGTACGAGTGGAACGGCCTGGTGATCCGCACGCTGCTGTCTACCGACCAGGGCGTAGCGTTTTTGATCCGCACACCGGGCGCCGTGATCTACCATGCCGGCGACCTGAATTTCTGGGACTGGGAGGGCGAAAGCGACGCGTACCGCCGCCAGATGGAACAGGATTACAAGGGGCAGATCGACCTCATTGCGGGGGAACGGATCGACCTGGCGTTCGTCCCGCTGGACGGGCGGCTGGAGGGAACCTCCTGGAAAGGGCTGGATTACCTGATGCGCGCGACAGATACCCGCCGCGCGGTTCCGATGCACTTCCGCGACCAGTATGAGGTGTTCGACTGGCTGCGCCGCCAGCCCGAAGCGCAGGACTATTTGAGCCGGGTGCAGGTGCTCACCCGTCAGGGCCAGTCGTTTCTCTACGACGTGGAATAACGCCGCCCCAAAAGAAGGAATGCGCGGAGAGAGAAAGCTCCCTTCCGCGCTTTTTTTACGCAGGGTATCCCGCGCAGGCGGAATCAGCCCTTGATGAACTTTTCCATCAACAGGTGGCCCGTGTTCACACGCAGGCCCGTCGCGGCCGCGGATTCCTCCGAGAAGCAGTCTACGCCGGGGCATTCCCTGCTTTTTCGGTAAATCAGGAAAGGCACGGGGTCGTTCGTGTGGGTGCGCAGCGCCAGCGGCGTCGGGTGATCCGGCACCACCAGAATGCTGTAATCGTCGTATTGTTCCATGCCCTCGAGCAGCAGCTTCAAAATCCGCCCGTCAATGTATTCTATGGATTTCACCTTATTTTCAATCTCGTGGCGGTGCCCGCACTCGTCGGGAGCCTCCACATGAATGTATACGAAGTCCCGGCCGTCTGCCAGCTCTTTCAGCGCCGCCTGCGCCTTGCCCTCGAAGTTGGTATCGATGTAGCCGGTGGCGCCTTCCACGCGCACCACGTGCATCCCCGAAAACTTGCCGATCCCCTTGAGCAGATCGACCGCAGAGATCATCGAGCCCTTCAGGCCGTATTTCTCCTCAAACGGAGAAAGCTGCGCGCGAACGCCCTCGCCCCAAAGCCACATGCTGTTGGCCGGGCGCTGGCCGCGCGCCACGCGCGCCCGGTTTACCGGGTGATCTTTCAGCAGGTCATACGATTTCACCATCATATCATACAGTTTGGCCGCGTTGGGGTGCGTGGGAATATACTCGCGGATCGGCTTGCCGGTAATATCGTGCGGGGGGGTCAGGGTGCCAACCTCCAGAGTGCCGTTATTCCAGATCAGGCAGTGGCGGTAGCTGACGCCGCTGTACAGCCGGAACTCCTCGCCGTCGAAGTGCTCCGCCAGATATTTGATCAGGATTTCCGCCTCCTCGGTGGAAATATCGTCGGCGCAGTAATCCAGAATCGTCTTGTCGGCGTATTCGGGCTCGTCCGAAAGCGTGACGAGATTGCAGCGGAACGAAACATCCGTGGGCTTCATATCAATGCCGATGCTGCCTGCCTCCAGCGGGGAGCGGCCGGTGTAGTATACCGCGGGGTCGTACCCCAGAACCGACAGGTTTGCCACGTCGCTGCCGGGCTTGAGGTGATCCGCCACCGTCTTGACCAGGCCAACCTGCGACTTCTTCGCCAAAGAATCCATATAGGGCTTGCGGGCGGCCTGCATGGGGGTCTTACCGCCCAGTTCCTCAACCGGATAGTCCGCCATTCCATCGCACAACAAAACTACATATTTCATAGAGAGTTGTCCCTTCTGTATGATTTAGAATTGAGCCTATTCTAACACAATCCGCCCCGAATTTCAAACCGTTCGGCGGTCACAGCCAGCCGTTGCCGTAAATCCCACCGACCAATTGGATCACAAGCGTAACGGCGTAGATGGCGCCGCACAGGGGCAGCCTGCTTTTGCCCGCAGCCGGGAGCGACCAGCGCAGCGCAAGCACCCCGGCCAAAAGGCCCAGCGCAAAGCCCAAAACGCCAAACAGCAAAAGGCCCGTCGCCATCAGCACCGGAACCATTACCGTGGCCCAAACGGGAATCAGCGACATGGGCACATACGGCCTGCCGGAGCTCAGGTAAACGCCGTCCACCGCCACGTCCACAGAGTTGCCAAGCGCCGTGATCCGGATCTCCTTGCCGTCCACAGACAAATCCTCGTCGATCACCCGCACAAACTGATTTTTGCTCTTCGCTACGCGCTTCTCGCCATCCACATGCACCGTCGCACGAAGCAATCCGAATTTAATACCGACCTCGTGCGGCTGACCGTCTACGGTAACCGTCCAGTTCCGAAAGCCGTCCATTCCATTTCCTCCATTCCACCGCAGGGCCAGGGCTGCGCCCTCCCCGCGAATGCTTCTGTCTGCCGTGTGTTCTCACAAGCTTTCAAACGAGACCGATTGAACGCGCCCGGGGAATCGCCGCCGGCACAGCCCGCGGTTTGTCGCCGTTCCCCGTCGGTGAACAGCGGAAAGGCGTTGCGGGAATTTCCCCCACAGCTTGAAACCCAGACGGCTTTCAAGCGCATCAGCTTATCTCACGATTTTTATTTATTATACTACCAGCGGCACTCCCGCGGCAATAGGCAGACTTCATTCCGCCACCCGCAGAACAGCAAAAAGCCCGCAGGCAAAACTCTGTTTGCCGCGGGACAATAAAAAAAGCAGCCAAGATTTCTCTTTGCCGCCGAATTCTCATTTCATTATACAGACCTTACCGTTCCGGCCTGTTGCCGGCCCGGTATGCTCTCGCATGGCGTTAATTCCAATATATCGCGCAGACTCCGTTTGTCCGTTCTGTATAACTTGTTTATAGTATAACCCCACTTATCTGATTTGTCAATCCTTTTCTTTTGAATTTACTTATAGTTAACAAACAATTAATAATCATCCTTGTTTTGTAAGCTCTGCGACCCTTTTTCCTGGACATCAGCGAGAAATTCTTTCTTTTCTCTCTTGATTATTATAGAAAAGCTGGTTTTCAGCGGGTTCCCCGCATGGGTTTCCTCTGGTATTGGGTCACCCTCAGGCTGGGGCGGGCACGAGGGGCAAGCCCACTCACACACGACAAATGAAGTGTGAAGCGAAAACTTCCCCCCCTGCTGCCCCATGGCATACGTGCAGGCTCAGCCTGCAAAAAAAGCAGCTAAGATCTCTCTTAGCTGCTGAATGTTCTTTTCATTATACAGACCTGGCCGTTCCGGCTGCCGCCGGCCCGGTATGCTTTCGCATGGCGCTGATTCCAATATATCACGCGGACTCCGTTTGTCCGTCCTGTATAACGTGTTTCTAGTATAACCCCGACTATCCGATTTGTCAACAGATTAATCAAAACTTTACACAAACTGCACAAAACCTTAAATTCCGAGCAGCTTTGGCGACGCTTCTTTCAGCTTGTCAATGATCGCAAGGGCTTCTTCCCGATTCGCGCCGCGCGCGGAAAGGTAAATCTTGATCTTCGGCTCCGTGCCGGAGGGGCGCACCATCAGCTTGCAGCCATTCTCCAAGCGGTACTCCAGAACGTTCGATTTCGGCAGATCAATGGGGCTCTGCTCCTCGCCGTCGAAGCGAATTCTGGTCTCGTAATCGCTGTGGCCGATCACGCGGTAACCCGCGATCTGCTCCGGCGCGGCTCTGCGCAGCGCATCCATCATGCCGCTCATCTTATTCATACCGTCCTGCCCTTCAAACGCGAAGTTCAGCAGATCGTTGATATAATGGCCATGCTTTTGGTACAGATCGCCCATCGCGTCCACCAGCGTTTTCCCCTGGCGTTTGTAGTAGAGCGCCATTTCGCAGATCAGCATGCTGGCGTTTACGGCGTCTTTATCGCGCACATAGCTGCCCGCCAAATACCCGTAGCTTTCCTCATAGCCGAAAATAAAGCGATCCCGCTCCCCTTTGGCCTCCAGTTCACCGATTTTTTCACCGATGTACTTGAAGCCGGTCAGCACCTTGAACAGCTCGATCCCGTATTCCGCCGCAACCGGCTCGTTCATATCGGTGCTGACAATCGTGCTGATCACCGCCGGACGGTCCGGCATAGTGCCGTTCCGGCGGCGCATGCGCGCCACAAAATCGAGCAGAAGAACGCCGACCTCGTTGCCATTGAGCAGTACGAAATCCCCATTGTGCCGCACGGCGATCCCCGCGCGGTCGCTGTCGGGGTCGGTTGCCAGCAGCAGGTCGGGCTGCAGGCGTGCGCTGAGCTCAAGACCCTTTTGCAACGCCTCGCGGAATTCCGGATTCGGATAGGGGCAGGTGGGGAAGTTTCCGTCCGGCTCGGCCTGCTCGGGAACCACCGTAACGTCGTCAATACCGATTTCTTTGAGCACGCGGGTCACACACATGCGTCCCGCGCCGTTGAGCGGCGTATACACCACCTTCAGGCCGCCGTCGATGTCGTGGAGCAGACTCTGGCTCTTCACGGCCTCTATATACGCATCCGTTACCTCCTGCGGAATCGTGCGAATCAGGCCCTTCCTCACGCCTTCCTCATAAGAGATATGTTTTATGTCGCTGAAGATGTCAAGGCTGTTAATCTCCTCCAGCACGCGGTCGGCCATTTCCAGTGCAATCTGGCAGCCGTCGCTGCCGTAGGCCTTATAGCCGTTATATTTGGCGGGATTATGGCTGGCCGTTATGTTGATGCCCGCGTCACAGTGCAGGTAACGCACCGCGAAGGACAAAGCCGGCGTGGGCATCAGCTCGGGGTACAGGTGAGCCGTGATGCCGCTGGCCGCCAAAACGCCCGCGGCTTCCTTTGCAAAAAGCTCGGAATTGATGCGGCTGTCGTGGGCAATTGCTACCGCGCCGCCGGGTTTCTTTTTATTCAGGTAATTCGCGAGGCCTTGGGTCGCTTTGCGCACGGTGTAAATATTCATCCGGTTCGTTCCCGCGCCCAGCACGCCGCGCAGGCCGCCCGTTCCGAATTCCAGGTCGCGGTAAAACCGGTCGTTGATCTCCTCCGGCTGATCGGCAATGTCTTCCAGCTCCTGAGTCAGCTTCGGGTCTTCCAAAGGGGTATTGCGCCATCTTTCATATTCTGTCATATCCGGTACGTTCCTTTCCTTTCGCCCGATCAAAAGACGTTATTTATTCATTCCTCTCCTTGAAAACAAGGCATCCATTTCCTTCTCCACTTACGGCAGAAAAGAAATTTTCGCCTTCCGGCAGGCCCTTTTTCAAGTTGGATTCTCTCTCCTTAGAGTAGCATCGGCACATCGTTTTGTCAATGCGAAACAAGGCGGCGTTCCGGCACCTGAAGCACACATGCAAAACACCCTAGGCTCGCCGGATTTCGCATTCTCTTCCGCCCTCAATTCGCACGGATCAAATTTGTCACCACGCCCTGCGGCGTTAAATCCACAATGCCGTAGCTGGCACCCGCTCCGCGCAGGGAACCCGGGTTCATCACATACAGTCCGTTCTCGTATTCCGTGTAAGGAACATGCGTATGCCCAAACAGCAGAATCGTTGCCTTTTGCAGGCGTGCCGCCAGCTTGATTTCGTCCAGAGTGTATTTTACATTGTACATATTACCGTGAGTAAAGAAGATTTTGCGGTTTTCCAGCTGGATTTCCCCCAGAGGCGGCAATGCGCAGCCCCAATCGCAGTTGCCGCGCACCTGCAAAAACATTTTTTCCGGGTGGAGAAAGCGTTCCTCCTCTATGTCCTCACATCCGTCCCCGAGGTGGATCACCACCTCGGCCCTCGGCTGCGACAAAATCACGCGGTGCAGGGTCTGCCGGTCTCCGTGCGTATCCGACACAACTAAAATTCTCATGGAACCTCCTTTTCTTATGATGCCGCTTTTCGGCTATCCGCAGATGCTTTTTAAAATCCGCTCCAAATACACCTCCCTACGCCGGCAAGGGAGATTATCAATCCACATTCCAGCCCTTTTCCAACCAACGCCGAAAAAACAGACGAAAACGCTACGCGCCGTTTTTTCGTACGGAAGCCAAAATGAACATTCCGGGGCTTTCCTTTGCCGAATACAAGGGCGAAACCGCTGATTTTAACGTGTTTTGTGCTTTACCTTTCATATCCCGAACCTCTCATTCATATCATAGAAAAAGGGGTGATAACGATGCAATCGAACCAATCCAATCAATCCAACGAAAAACAGGTTTTGCTGAATCTGCTTGCGCAGCGCCTCGGCAAACGTCCGGAAGAAATCATGCAGTACGCGGAAAACGGAAATTTGCCAGCTCTGATGCAGAACATGAATCCGAATGACGCAGCCACGTTGCAAAAAATACTGAACGACCAGCAGGCAATTCAAAAGCTGATCAGCTCACCGCAGGCGCAGGATTTGATGCGCCGCCTGAACGGACAGAAATAGGAAAAGGGTGTGAGGGTATGGATGATCTCTCCAGCAAAATCAACGAGCTGCTCAGCGATCCACAGGCCATGCAACAACTGAACAGCCTGGCAGCCTCGCTGGGGCTGGGGAATTCCACACCTAATCCCCCCACGTCCCCGGGGCAGAACGCACCTGCCGGCAATAATCCTCTTCAGGGGCTGGACCTGAGCAGTCTGGCCGGTCTTTTGGGGAACGCCGGCTCTGCCGCCCCGGGCGGCGGGAACATACCCCAGTCCCCCGGTGCAGCCGGCGGGCTGGATACCGCAAAGCTCGGCTCGCTTTTGTCAAGCCTTGGCGGCGCGGGCGGCCTGAATGCCTTGTCGGGCCTGCTGGGCGGCGGTGGCGGTGGCGGCGGACTCGGTGCGCTCACCGGCCTTTTGGGCGGGGGCGGCGGTGGCGGACTGGACAGCGACACCCTGCAAGTCGTCTCAAAAATTCTGCCTTTGCTTTCCACCTTCCGGCAGGAAGACAACAACACCCGGCTCCTGCACGCGCTGCGCCCTCTTCTGGGGCCGGAGCGCCAGAAGAAGGTGGATGAAGCCATAAAAATGCTTTCGATGCTGCGCCTGCTGCCGGTACTCCGCGGGCAGGGCATTTTGTAACGAAGGGGGGATTTCGCAGTGGCGACCAACGACACCAACGATATGCAGCGCATGCAGCAGGACGCCATCCGCCGGGTCCGCGAAATGCAGAACCGCGCCCAGCAAAGCCTGAGCCGTTCACAGCAGGGCGCGCCGCCGGAGCCCCAAAAGCCCGAGCCTGAGCCACAGCCACAGCGTCATCATGATTCTTCCCCTGCAAAGGGCGCGCCGCCCGCCCTGCCGCTCCCGCAGCCCAGCACGCTTTCCAATTTGTTTGACGGGCTACTGCAGGACGGCGAACGAACGCTGATTCTGATTCTGCTTTTGATCCTTGTTTCGGAGAAGGCAGACACCGGCCTGATCTTTGCGCTGATGTACCTGATTATTTAAACCCTGATCACTCAATGATGTCATGAGCCCGGGCCGTTGGCCCGGGCTCATTTTCGTTAAGAGGCATTGTCGGCACGGACAGCCGTCACATATTCGCTTTTGCCGTCCGCGGTTTTCTTCAGAACATACTGCATATACTTCACCGGCTCGGGAGCAGCGTTTTCGCTCTCGGTGCCGTCCTGCCAGTCGCCGACCACATAGCCGACGCGCAGAACAACGGTATCGCCGAATTTTTTACTGCTGACCGTATACGGGGAGAAGCTGCTCTGCGAGCTGTACGGAATAACGCGGAACACATTCTGCTCCGAATCGTATTCAAAGAAGGTTTCCTCCTGCGGATTCGACGGCTGCAGGTCGCAGTCCGGGCCAAACAGCGCGTGGCAGGCGTCCACCACATCGCCGAGGGGAACCAGCGTGCGGCCCTGATCATCGTAGCTGTTGTATTGGGCTCCATTCTGCGTCACAGCGCGCCACAGCGAGGCCTTCATAACCATTTCCGCGTCCGCTTCCTTGGGGCTTTCAAACGGTTCGGGGTCCTGCATCACAATCGGGGACAGGAACGTATCGTACGCGCGCAGCGGGCTGTCGTCGGTTACGGCGCGGTAAATTCGCTGGCCCACACCCCACACGATCACCGAAAGGCCCACAAAGGCGAGCACCATGATCAAAGCCCCCACGCCGATTCCGTAGCGGTATTTGCCGCTCCTGCGAAGCGACGGAGCCCGATCCGCGGCGGCAGGGGCGGACGCCGCCTCCGAATTCTCCGCAATTTCCTGCTGCTCCTGTTCCCCCGGGGAACCCGGATCCTTCTTGATCAGCAGAATATCCTCGCGCTCGGCAGTCTCGCCCTCCGGCAGAAAATCATCCAGCTCCGGCTCCGGCTCGGGGGCCTGCGCCAGATCAGCCGCCACTTTCTGCGCCCGGATTCTCGCCTGCTCCGCCGCCTCCAGCGCCGCGCGCACCTTTTTTTCTTCCGGGCTGCGTTTGGAGGATCTCTTCCGCTTCTCCGGCTTTTTCTGATATGCCGACCGGTAGTCCGAAGAAACCCGCGTCTCATCGCTCTTTTTGCTTTCGGCAAAGCGGTCAAAATCAATTTCCTCTACCAGTTCTTCCGGGAGCTCGCCGTGTTCTTCGGTCTGCTCCCGCTTCGTTTCATTTTGCTCTGAGTTCATGGCTTCTCCTTTTTATTCTGACAATCTTAAAAAAGCCGATGAATTCCTTCCCCGCAAAAAGCGGGGAAGGAATCGCTGTTTTGGCATTTAATCACACCGTATCCCGTTATTCTCTGATCTGCCCGTCGCCGGTGATGATGAATTTCTGGGATGTCAGCTCGTTGACGCCCATGGGCCCTCTGGCATGCAGCTTCTGGGTGGAAATGCCGATTTCGGCCCCAAGCCCGAACTGGCCGCCATCGGTAAAGCGTGTGGAAACATTCACATATACCGCAGCCGCGTCCACGCGGGCGGTGAACTGCCGGGCGTGCTCGTAGTTGTTCGTCACAATCGCCTCACTGTGGCCGGAGGAATATTTTGAGATATGCTCGATCGCCTCGTCGAGGGAATCCACCACACGAACGGCCAGAATATAATCCGAAAACTCGGTGGCCCAGTCGTCCTCCGCGGCGGGGATGACCGTATCGCATGCGCCCAGCTTTTGCAGGGCGCGCTCATCGGCGCGCAGCTGCACTTTTTTCTCATCGAGCATTTTCTTTGCGACAGGCAGGAATTTTTCCGCCACCGCACTGTGAACCAGCAGCGTTTCCGCCGCATTGCACACGGAGGGGCGGGACGTCTTGGAGTTGAAGATAATCCTGGCCGCCATTTCCAGATCGGCGTTGTCGTCCACATACACGTGGCAGTTGCCAACGCCCGTTTCGATGACGGGTACGTGCGAATTCTCCTTCACCGAGCGGATCAGGCCCGCGCCGCCGCGGGGGATCAACACGTCGAGGTACTCGGTCAGTCCCATGAGCTCCACCGAGCTCTGGCGGCTGGTATCCTCGACTAGCTGGATGCTGTCGCGGGGCAGCCCGGCGCTCTCCACAGCGTCGCGCATCACTTGTGCAATCGCGGTGTTGGAGTGAATCGCCTCCTTGCCGCCGCGCAGAATCACCGCGTTGCCGGCCTTCAGGCACAGCACTGCCGCGTCCGCCGTCACATTGGGGCGCGCCTCGTAAATCATGCCGATCACGCCAAGGGGAACGGCGACCTTCTCAATTTTCATTCCGTTGGGACGAACCTCGCCCGAGAGAATGCGGCCGATGGGGTCTGTCTGCGCGGCCACCTGCCGGGCGCCCTCCGCCATATCCCTGATGCGGGCCTCGTTCAGCGTCAGGCGGTCGAGCATCGATTCGCTCATGCCGCCGGCGCGCGCCTGCTCCAGATCGATTTTATTTGCACCGATGATTTTTTCCGCATTTGCAACCAAACCATCCGCAATACTCCTCAGCGCGGCGTCTTTTCCGGCCCCGGCATTGGCCAGCACGCGGGAGGCGGCCTTGGCCTTCCGGCCCATTTCCTGTAACTTTGTCATAGTGCTTCCCCTTTCTATGAGAAACCATTCCGTTTTTAAAAAACGTTAAGACATTATTTGTGTGTTTGTAAAATATTCTGCCCGGAAAAACCGGGGGAGCAAAAAACGCGCGGCCGCCGGCAGCGCCCCTGCGGGGGCTGCCTTTGCCCAGGCTCCCGCAAGGAGCCGGGGCAAACCGATGCCGCACAGGCATGGGGCGTACGCGCGCGATGTGTTTTTATTCCGCTTCGAATATCGTCCCCAGGTCTTCTCCCGCCAGCAGACGGTACAGATCCTTCGGGGCGGCGCCGTTGATGATGCCGCACGGAATCCCTGCCGCGGTAGAAACCATTGCCGCAGAAATTTTGGTGCGCATTCCCCCGGTTCCTCTCGCAGAGCCTTCCCCGCCGCCGAGTGTTTTGATCTCATCGGTAATTTTGGGGACTCGCGGGATTCTCTTTGCGTTGGGGTACTTCCTCGGGTCGGCGCTGTACAGTCCGTCGATGTCGGTCAGAAGCACCAGAAGGTCGGCCTCCGCCAGTACCGCCACCGTAGCGGAAAGCGTATCGTTATCGCCGATATGCGCGCCCATCAGTTCATCGATAGACACCGTATCGTTTTCGTTGACGACCGGAATAATGCCCATATCGAGCAGAGTTCGGAAGGTGTTCTGCACATTCCGCTTGCTGATCTGCTCGATCATCACGTCGCTCGACAGCAAAACCTGAGCCACCGTGTGGTTGAACTCCCCAAAAAATTTATCGTAAAGAAACATCAGCTCACACTGGCCCACCGCCGCGACCGCCTGTTTTTTCTCAATCTCACGCGGTCGTTCCTTCAACCCCAGTTTGCTCATGCCGATCGCCAGCGCTCCGGAGGTAACCAAGACCATTTCCTTGCCGGAATTCTGCAAATCGCTGAGTACCTTGCAGAGTTCTTCCATGGTGCGGAAATTCGCCTTGCCGTTATCGTACGTCAGGGTTGAGGTGCCAACTTTGACGACGATTCGCTTGGCCTGTGTGATTTCAGACATTCCTCTCACTCCTTTTCCTGGTTCTATCTATATGCAAAGCAGGCCGGGCCTGCTCTTACAGCACGGGACAAAGCCTATCCGTTGCCGGATTCCCCCACCCCCGCGGTGGTTTCTTCCTCCCCCCTGCGGTAGCGGGTTTTGCCGCAGTACACACACGCGCACAGCGCGGCGAACACCAGCACCAGCGGCTCGCTGGCGGCGGAGAGCCCCAGCACAACTCCCGTGAGTACATCCGACGGGTAGTGAACGAATAAATAAAGGCGGGAAAACGCCATTAGAAACGCAAATACAAAGGCGACGATCCCCAGCGCATGGTTGGCGTGAAAAATAATCAATGCCGCGCCAAAGGAGGACATCGTGTGCCCGGACGGAAACGAATAATCCGTGGGCCGGTTCACCAGCAGCTTTTGGTCCTGGTATGTATGGCAGGGCCTTGGCCGCGCCACCAGAGGCTTGAGCACAAAGTTCGTCAGCACGCCGCAGGCGGCCAGAACAAAGAACATCACGACCCCGGCCTCCCGGTAATGCGGCATCAGGAAAAACACCACCATCACGGTTGCCCACACCGCGCCCACATTCCCCACCAGAGAAATGTACGGCATCACCGCGTCAAACAGGCTGCAGCGAAAATTCCTCTGAATCATGCGCAGCATTTTGATATCGATTGTCTGTATCCGATCAAACATCCACTGTTTCCTTTCCGATCCCCTCGAACAATACCGCTGAAAACGCGGCCCGGGGATTTCTGCTCCATTTCAAGCACCATTCATTCTCTATTTCAGGTCATTCGATGATTCGCCGCGCGGCGGCAGTCTTCTGCGGGTATGCACCGCCCCTTTGCGGGCGGGTCTTACAGATCCGATTGGAAAATTCACGGCGGATGGTTCGGCGCCCTTTCATCCAACCAAATCTTTGCCCCCACTCGAGGAGGGGAGAGAAGCTCTTCTGCCACAAACGCACCGTTATAATCTGTTTCCAGATCAGCGGTATCATAGGCTACTTATCGTTATTATACCCTATCTGAAAATATCCCACAAGGGATAAAGCCGCGAAAAAGTGAAAAGTTTTGCTGTAAAACCCGTAAAAAAAGCACAGTAAGCGGCAGGGAGAGACTTTGGTTCCATTCGGCCATTCTTTGTGTTTTCACTTTATTTTTCTGCACCGGTCATGGAAAATGCTCGAGGAGATACAGTGTTTCATGCTTCAGAGTGCCTGACTGTTCCTTATTTTTCCAAAAAAGCTGCACTTTTTTGGAACGGCACTTTTGTGTCTTCCGTCCCATATGCAAAAAGGCTCCGCTTTCGCGGAACCTTTCTGTAGGGCAATCCCCCGTTATTCTTTTCTAGATCCCTGCGTACTCCAAAAAGGGAGAGCGACTTGATTTTTTAATTACTGCAGCCGTTGCCTGGCGCGCAATTACTGACGCGGCTTATTGGTGTTGGGGCGGAAGCCGTTGCTGCCGCGGCGGTCGTCACGGCGATCGTCTCTGCGGGGAGCAGGGCGGCGGGGCGCGTCGGAAATCTCGTTCTCCGGCACAAGGCCCTCCACCTCGATCAGCGCGTCGCGGCGGGAGAGGTTCAGGCGGCCTTTATCGTCGATCTCGAGCACCTTAACCATTACTTCGTCGCCAACATTGACCACATCGGTCACCTTCTCGGTGCGCTTGACATCCAGGCGGGAAATGTGAACCAAACCCTCTTTGCCGGGGGCGATTTCGACGAACGCGCCGAAGTCCATCAGGCGGGTCACACGGCCGTTGTAGATGGCGCCGGGCTCCGGATCGTTCACGATCGTATCGATGATCGTCATGGCGCGGCGGCAATTGTCGATATCGATACCGGAAACAAACACATGTCCGTCGTCCTCAATATCGATCTTCACGCCGCATTCGGCGGAGATCTTCTGGATCACCTTTCCGCCGGAACCGATGACCTCGCGGATCTTCTCCGTGGGGATCACGGTGGAGAGCATTTTGGGCGCGTATTTTGAAAGCTCCGTACGCGGCGCGGGAATCTGCGGGAGCATGATTTCGTCGAGAATATAATCGCGGGCCTTGTGTGTCTTTTCCAAAGCCTCTTTGACCATCTCGGGGGTCAGGCCGTCGATCTTCAGGTCCATCTGAATGGCGGTAATGCCCGCATGGGTACCAGCCACCTTAAAGTCCATATCGCCGAAGAAATCTTCCAGACCCTGAATGTCCACCATGGTCATCCAGCGGTCTCCCTCGGTGATCAGACCGCAGGAGATACCGGCAACCGGCGCCTTAATCGGCACGCCGGCGTCCATCAGCGCCAGAGTGCTGCCGCACACGGAGCCCTGAGAGGTGGAGCCGTTGGAGGACAGAACCTCAGAAACAAGGCGCAGCGCATAAGGGAATTCCTCCACGGGGGGGATCACCGGCAGCAGGGCGCGCTCCGCCAGAGCGCCGTGGCCGATTTCGCGGCGGCCGGGGCCGCGGCTGGGCTTTGTTTCGCCAACGGAGTAGGACGGGAAGTTGTAGTGGTGCATATAGCGCTTGTACTCCTCGTCGTCAATGCCGTCGAGCAGCTGGCGGTCTGTGACCGGGCCGAGGGTGACGACGGTGAGCACCTGAGTCTGGCCGCGGGTGAACATGCCGGAGCCGTGTACGCGGGGCAGCAGGCCAACCTCCGCCGCGAGCGGGCGAATTTCATCCATGCCGCGCCCGTCCACGCGCTTCTTCTCGTCGAGCAGCCAGCGGCGTACCACGTATTTCTGGGTTTTATACAGGCATTCGTCGATCTTTGCCGCGCTGTCGGGGTAAATCTCGTCGAACTTCTCATGCACTTTTTCGTAAATCGGCTTCAAACGGGCGTCGCGCACCGTCTTGTCGTCGGTGTCGAGCGCCAGGCGAATCTCTTCAATCGCGAATTCCTTGATCGCGGCGAGCATCCCCTCGTCGGGCTCGTTGCTCGGGTAGCTGAACTTCTCCTTGCCGATCTCTTCCTTCATCTTCTTGATCAGCTCGATGATCGGCTGGTTGGCGGCATGGCCCGCCAAAATGCCGTTGTACATCACATCGTCGCTCACCTCATTCGCACCGGCCTCAATCATCGCGATGCGGGAATCAGTGGAGGCCACTGTCACGGCCATCTGAGACTTCTCTTTCTGCTCGGCGGTGGGGTTGATGACGATCTCACCATCCACATAGCCGACGGAAACAGCAGAGATCGGCCCTCTCCACGGGATGTCCGAAATGCTGATCGCGATGGAGGTGCCCACCATGGCGGCGATTTCGGGGGAGCAGTCGGGGTCTACGGACATGACGGTGCAGACGACGGAAACGTCGTTGCGCATATCCTTCGGGAACAGCGGGCGAATGGGGCGGTCGATCACCCGGGAGGCCAAAACCGCCTTTTCGGAGGGGCGGCCTTCTCTCTTTAAGAACGAGCCGGGGATTTTGCCGACTGCGTACAGCTTCTCTTCAAAATCGACGGAAAGCGGGAAAAAGTCAATGCCGTCGCGGGGCTTGGCCGAGGCCGTTACCGCCACGTGAACAACGGTTTCGCCGTAGCGCACAAGGCATTCGCCGTTGGCCAGCTGAGCCATTTTACCGGTTTCGATCACCAGCGGGCGGCCGGCGAAATCGGTTTCATACACCTTGAAATTTTCGAACATCAAAAAATCCTCCTTGTTACTTCTTTTTTCAAATCTTGCCCGGGAGGGAAGCAGGCTTAGCAATTAAACCAATTTCTACACGTAACGCCTAGAAACTCGTTTCACTGCTAAAACCCGGATCCTCCCGTAAACGGAACAATCTCGCGCAGATGCCTAAAAGGCAGACGGCTAAAAAGCCGTCTGCCTGAAACAGCGTGCTATTACTTACGGATGCCCAGTTTTTCGATAATGGCGCGATAACGCACAATATCCGTTTTGGTCAGGTATTTCAGCATACTTCTTCTCTGTCCGACCATTTTCAACAGGCCGCGGCGAGAATGATGATCCTTCTTGTGGATTTTGAGGTGATCGGTCAAATCGTTGATTCTCTTGGTCAGAATCGCGATCTGAACTTCGGCGGAGCCGGTGTCTCCCTCGTGCAGAGCATACTGCTCAATAATCTGCTGTTTTTCTTCTTTTAACATGGTTTTTCCACCCTTTCCGTGCGGGTTACGCACCTATTGTACCCACAATCCCAGCAAAAGGCCGGTGAACTCCCCAAAGGGGCTTATTCCTTATTCCGGGAAAGGGGCTTACACTAACTGATTGATTATACCATAGCTTCCCGGGTTTGTAAATAGGGGCTCACAAGACCGCGGGCCGTGTCTGCGTCGCGCAGAATCGCCTGCCGCAGCTGATCGAGATCGCCGAATTTCTGCTCGGGCCGCAGAAAGCAAACCAGCTCCACCGGCACACGACGGCCGTACAGGTCGCCCGAAAAGCCGTCGATCATCGTTTCGGCCAGCACCCCGTCGGAGCCGACGGTGGGCCGCATTCCAATATTTGTCACCCCGGCGTACCGTTTGCCGCCCACAGTTACAACCGAGGCGTACACGCCGAACCGGGGACACAAAAAGCCCTTTGGGAACGGCTGATTAATGGTGGGCGCACCCAGCTTGCGCCCCAGCTGGCGCCCGTGCGCCACCGGGAAGTCCACCGCGTAAAACCGGCCCAGAAGACGGGCGGCCTCCGCGGTGTCGCCTGCCTGCAGCGCCTCGCGGATGCGCGTGGAACTCACCGGTCTGCCATCGAGCGTGAGCGCCGGTACGACCGCCACCTCAATGCCGAACTGCGCGCACAGCTCCTTGAGCTCCGCGCTGCCGGCCCTGCCGCCACGGCCGAAATGAAAATTAAAGCCGCAGCTCACCTCTTTGGCGCGCATGACGCCATGCAGAACGTTTTCCACAAACTCCCGCGGCGACAGTGCGCGCACCTCTTCAAAGCGGGGCATGTACACCCGGCGCACTCCCAGACGCTCGAACAGCCGCAGCTTGCTCTCGCCGGCGGTCAGGCGCAAATCGCCGTCCCCCTTGAACATCTCCTGCGGGCTGGCGTCGAAGGTAAACACCGTAGGAACCAGCTTGCGGGCCGTAAAGGTCACGCAAGAAATCACTCTCTGATGCCCCAGGTGGACTCCGTCAAAAACACCCATGGCCACCGCACTCTCCGACGGCGCAATCTGTTTTAAATCATGGAACACCTGTAATCTCAAACCAAAACCTCCCGATCCGCGCTGTTGCCCTCGCCCATACCTCTGAAAACCGGCGGCATGTCAGGCCTTTCGCTCTGCGCCGCTGTCGCAAAACAGGCGCAGCACGGCCAGCTCCTGCGTTTCGGCGTCCACCCGGCCAAGGCCCAAAAACGCCCCTTCGGGCGAACAAACCCGCATCCGCGCTCCCGGCGCGGGGCAATCACCCAGCCGCAGGCGCTCCAGCGCCAGCGCGCCGCCATTTTGAAACCGCACGCTCTGCGCTTCTGTCACCGAAACCCGCGGCAGGTGGAGAAACAGGCTCTCCACCGGCAGAACCCGGCTTTCGAGCTGATTTTGCTCCGCAAGCGTGCGGGCTTCGCCGATCGAAAGCGCCTGCTCCAGCGAAAAGCCGCAGGCGCGGGTGCGGCGCAGCGCCGTCATCAAGCCGAGGCTGCCCACGGCCTGTCCCAAATCGGCGCACAGCGCGCGGATATACGTTCCCTTCGAGCATTCGACCAGCAGGCTTCCCCGCCGCTCGGGCTCGCTGTATTCCAACAGCTCCAGCCGGTAAATCGTCACCGGACGGGGCTCGCGTTCTATCTCAATTCCCTGACGCGCCAGCTCGTACAAACGCCGGCCGTCTTTTCGCACCGCCGAATACATCGGCGGCGTTTGCAGAATGTCGCCCTGAAAGGAGGGCAGCGCCGCTGCCAGCTGCTCGCGGCTCACCGGCGCATCGCTCCGCCGCAGCACCGTGCCGGTGTTATCCTGCGTGTCGGTATCCACCCCGAGCTGGAACTCCGCGCGGTACACCTTGTCGGAATCCTCCAGCAGAGAGGCGGCGCGGGTCGCCTTGCCCAGCAGCAGCGGGAGAACTCCCGTCGCCATCGGGTCCAACGTACCGGTATGCCCAATTTTTCTCTCCCGGCTCAGGCGGCGAACGACCGCCACCACGTCGAACGAGGTAAAATCGCAGGGCTTATCTATTACCAGGACTCCGTTCATCGGGGTCACCTCACATTGCTTCCAGAACCTTGCCGATCGCGGCCAAAAGCCTTTCTCGGGCGGGCTCAAAGTCTTCCTCAAGGGTACAGCCGGCCGCCGCCGCATGGCCGCCGCCGCCGAACTCCGCGCAGATTTTCGCCGCGTTTACCTGCGGCTGTGTGCGCAAAGAGACCTTGTAGCCGCCGATTTTACGCTCGCGCATCGTAACACCCACGAGAACGCCCTCAATCTGGCGGGGGATGGCCGAAAGGCCGTCGAGGTCGCCCTCGTCCGCACCGGAAGCCTCGATCATCGCGCGACTGATGCACATGACGGCGCAGCGCGCGTCAAAGTAAAACGCGATCGAATCCAGAACGCTGCGCTCCATTTCCAACCGGGCGCGCGTTTTGGTCTCGAACATCCGGCGGTTGATGTCCCCGGCGTCGATGCCCGTGCGGATCACTTTGGCGGCAATCTCGTGGGTGCGCGCCGTGGTGTTGGAATAGCGGAAGCACCCGGTATCCGTCGTGATGCCCGTGTAGACCGCCTGCGCGATCACTTGATCCGGTTCAATGCCCAGGCGGCAGATCACCTCATAGATGATCTCGCAGGCCGCGGCGGCGGTGCTGTCCACATACGAGTTTTCCGCAAAATCCTGGTGGGAGCCGTGGTGGTCGATGCACAGGTCGATCTTGCCCGCGTGCTTCGCCGCGAGCACCGGCCCGAGCAGCTTGCTGTCCGCCACATCGACGCTGACAACGAATTGGGCAGGGAACTCCTGGCGCTCGATCCCGTCGAACAAAAAGCTGTATTTCTCCGAAACGGGGTCGGCGCAGGTGCAGCGGGCCCGCTTGCCCATGCGCTGCAGCGCGCGGCAGAGCGCCGCAGCGCAGCCCAGCGTGTCGCCGTCGGGAAAATGGTGGCTTAAAATCTCAATATCCTGCGCACCGCGTAGCAGAGAAACCACCCGCTCCAGATCAATCATCGCGTTCCTCCCCGTTCTGCTCCTCCCCGTCCTTCCAGTCCGACAGCAGCCTTGAAATGTTGGCGCCGTACTCAATGGAATCCGTGGCGTGGAACAAAAGCACCGGCACGTGGCGCAGCTTGAGGCGAAGGCCCAGCTCGCGGCGGATGTACCCGCCCGCCGATTTCAGGCCATCCACCGCCGTTTTAGCCTTGTCCAGCCCTTCCATGGCGCTGACATACACCGTGCAGTAAGACAGATCGTTCGTCACATCCACACGCACAATGCTGATCAGGCCCTGTACACGGGGGTCTTTCAGCTCACGGAACACCGCGGTCAGCTCGCGGTGAATGTCCTCCGTGATCCGTTCCATTTTATGGCTTGGCATTCCTTAATCCTCCCGGTATTCCTCCATGGCAAAAGCCTCCAGAATGTCGCCTTCCTTTACATCGTTGAAGCGATCCAGCCCGATACCGCAGTCATAGCCGTCGGCCACCTCTTTCACGTCGTCTTTGAAGCGGCGCAGAGAGGCAATTTTGTCTTCGGTAATCACGATTCCGTCTCGCACAACGCGAACCTGGGCATTTCTGACAAGCTTGCCGCCGATGACGTGGGCGCCGATAATGGTACCCACATTGGATATTTTGTAAATCTCGCGCGCCTCCGCCTTGCCGAGCGCAACCTCGCGGAATTTCGGGGCAAGCATGCCCTTCATGGCGGATTCGATCTCGTCGATGCAGTCATAAATCACGCGGTACAGGCGCATATCCACACCGTCGCGCTTGGCGTTCTCTTCAGCGATGGGATCGGGCCGCACGTTAAAGCCGACAATGATCGCGTTTGAGGCATTCGCGAGCATCACGTCGGATTCGCTGATCGCGCCGACGCCGCCGTGGATCACGGCCACGCGCACCTCTTCGTTCGAGAGCTTCTCGAGCGACTGGCGCACAGCCTCCACAGAGCCCTGCACGTCCGCCTTGACAATGATCTGCAGGGTCTTCATGTCGCCCTGCTGCATCTGGTCGAACAGGTTGTCGAGCGTGACCTTCGTCTGCGCACGGAACTGCTCTTCCTTCTGCTCGTTGTAGCGCTGCTCTACCAGCTCGCGCGCCAGGCGCTCATCGGAAACGGCGTTGAGCGTGTCACCGCCGGCAGGCACCTCGCCAAGGCCGGTAATCTCCACCGGCATCGAGGGCCCGGCATCCTGTACGCGGTTGCCGCGGTCGTCCATCATGGCGCGAACACGGCCAACGCTGGCGCCGGCCACCACAATATCGCCCACATGCAGGGTGCCGTTCTGCACCAGCACAGTGGCGATGGGGCCGCGGCCCTTATCCAGGCGGGCCTCGATTACGGTACCCTTCGCCGCGCGTTCCGGATTCGCGCGCAGCTCCTTCATATCCGCTACCAGCAGGATCATCTCGAGCAGATCGTCGATACCCTGCTGCGTTTTGGCCGAAACGGGGATGCACGGCGTGTCACCGCCCCACTCCTCGGCCACCAGGCCGTATTCGGTGAGCTGCTGCTTCACGTGGTCCGGATTGGCGCCGGGCTTATCTATTTTGTTGACGGCCACGATGATCGAAACGCCGGCGGCCTTGGCGTGGTTGATCGCCTCCACCGTCTGCGGCATCACGCCGTCGTCGGCGGCCACTACCAGCACGGCGATATCCGTCACCTGCGCGCCGCGGGCGCGCATGGTGGTAAACGCCGCATGGCCGGGGGTATCGAGGAACGTGATCGGCCGATCTTGTATGCTGACGCGGTACGCGCCGATGTGCTGGGTAATGCCGCCCGCCTCGGAGGCTGTTACCTTCGCGTTGCGGATCGCGTCGAGCAGAGAGGTCTTGCCGTGGTCTACGTGGCCCATAACGACCACAACCGGGGCGCGGGGCACGAGGTTGTCGTCCTCATCCTCGCTGTCGTCTATGATCTGCTCCTCAATCGTGACGACGACCTCCTTCTCTACCTTCGCGTGGAATTCCAGCGCGACAAGAGCGGCGGTGTCGAAATCGATCGTGTCGTTCACGGTGGCAAACACGCCCAGAGCCATCAGCTTTTTGATGACCTCAGCGGCGGTGGCCTTCAGGCGCAGCGCAAATTCGCCCACGGTGAGCTCTTCGGGGATGGTGACGGTCATCTGCTTCTGCTTGCGCTCCTGCGCGATGCGGCGCAGGCGTTCGCTCTCGGTTTCGCGGCGGGCGTTCCTCGGCTTGCCGCGGTACTGCGAGCTGCGCTGGGTCAGCTTCTGCTTTTTCACCACGTTGTCCGTCTTAACCTTTTCGGAAGCCATGCGGTCATATTTTTCATTGTAGCGGTCGAGCTCCACATTCGAGGTGCGGGTGTCTACAATGCGGCCCTGGGGCTTTCTCACCACATTGGAATCCGCAGAGGCGGCGGGCGCGTGGGCGCTCTGCTGCGGCTGGGCGTTCTGGCCGTGGTGGTTCTGCTGCTGGGGCCGGTTCTGCTGGCCCTGCGGGTGGGCGGAGCGCTGTTGATTCTGGTGTTGCTGGCCCTGCTGCGGCCGCCCCTGGCCCTGCTGCTGGGGGGCGTTCGGCTTCGGGCCAACCGGGGTGATCTTGCCCGGCTTCACCGCTTTTCTCACCGGCTGCCCGCCGGCTGCCGCCGGGGCCTGCTGCTGCGGGCGCTGTGCGGTCGCTGCGGGCTGCGGCGGCGCCTCGGGGGCCGCGGCGGCAGTCTGTACCGCCGCCTGCGGCTCGCTCCGTGCGTTGTCGGCAAAGTATGCCTCCAAGGAGCCCATGCTGTTTTTCTGCGTAATCGCTTCAAACACCATGTCGAGCTCCTGCTCCGTCAGCGCGGTCATATGTTTCTTTGTCTCGTTACAATATTTTTGCAGGATCTCGATCACGACCTTGTTCGGCACGTTCAGATCCTTCGCCACTTCATGCACCCTGTATTTCATCATCATTGACTCATCCCTCCCGTTTGTCTGCAGCCTCATTGGCCAGCTCCGTCAGCCTCTTAGCGAATCCCTGATCATTCACCGCAATCACTCCGGCTTTTTTTCCCAAAGCCATGCCGATCTCCTCCATGCCGTCCGCAAGGGTCAGCCAGGGGGTTCCGGCCTGCTCTGCCGCCTTCTGTGCGTGGGCGGCGGTGCGCGCGGAAACATCCCGCGCCAACAGGATCAGCTTTGCTTCTCTCTTCTTCAGGGCTTCGTCCACGGCATCATGACCCAGACTGAGCCGGCCCGCGCGCCGGGCGATGCCCAAAAGAGAGAGAACCCGGTTTTTCATTTTCCGATCTCCTCCTCCAGGCGGTCGTACACCTCCGCGGGTATGGGGCAGGAAAACACCCGCTCAAACCGTTTGGACTTGCGCGCCGCTCTCAGACAGTTAATATCCTTGCATACATAAGCGCCGCGCCCGGGTTTACGGCCGGTTAAATCCAGCGAAATCTCCCCCGGCCCGATGACCTGCCCGGATTCATCCTTCACCTCCGGCGCCTTGACCACCCGAACCAGCTCTTTTTTCGGTTTCATTTCTCCGCAGCCTGCGCACATACGCAGGGGCACGCGCTTTTGTATCATACGATCTTACTCCTTCCCGCGCACTCGCGCGGCATTTCTCCCGTTTGAACCTGGGAAGGGAGCTTCCCCCGGCCGGTTGCCGGCTTATTCGCCCTCGGGCTCCTCCGCTTTGCCGGCGGCGGGCTCTTCCCCATAAAAGCCGCTTTCGGGCTTGATGTCGATCTTCCAGCCGGTGAGCTTCGCGGCAAGGCGGGCGTTCTGGCCCTTGTTGCCGATCGCGAGCGAAAGCTGGCTGTCCGGCACGGTCACGCGACACACGCGCGAGCCGTCCTCCGCCACATGTACGGAAAGAACATCCGCCGGAGAAAGCGCCGACGCGATGAACTGGGCCGGGTCGTCGCTGTACTCCACAATGTCGATCTTCTCGCCGCCGAGCTCGGCGACGATATTGGAAACGCGGGCGCCTCTCGCGCCGATGCACGCGCCGACCGCGTCTACATCCGGGTTATGGCTTACCACCGCAAGCTTGGTGCGGGAGCCCGCTTCGCGGGAAACGGCCTTGATTTCGACAACGCCGTCGTAAATTTCGGGAACCTCGGTTTCAAACAGGCGCTTCACCAAGTCGGGATGGGTGCGGCTGATCATGGCGCGGGGGCCCTTTTCCGTCTCTTTCACGTCCACCACGTACACCTTGATGTGGTCGCCCTCGCGCAGCTGCTCGTCGCCGACCTGCTCGCTTTTGGGCAGCACGGCCTCGGCCTTGCCGATTTTCAGCGTAGCCGCTCCCGAACGGGGGTCTACGCGCTCCACGAGCGCGGTGACCAGCTCCTGATTTTTGCTCTGGAACTCCTGCATCATTTGGCCGCGCTCGCCGTCGCGAATGCCCTGGCGGATGATGTTTCTGGCCGTTTGCGCGGCGATTCTGCCAAACTCCTTGGTATTCAGCGCCACGTTGACCTTATCCTCCACGCCGGCGGAGGGGTCAATTTCTCTGGCCTGCGCCAGCGAAATTTCCTTGCCCGGGTCCTCGACCTGCTCGACGACCGTCTTGCGCAGGAACACTTCAAAGTTGCCGCGGGCGGCATCCATGTTGATGAGCGCATCCTCGTTGCCGTAGCTGTTCTTACACGCGGTCAAAATTGCCTTCTTGATTTTATCCAGCATAAAATCGACCGGGATGCCCCGTTCCTTTTCCAACAAATTCAAAGCCTCAAAAACTTCGCTGTTCATCTAAACTTACTCCTCTTCAAAATCGTCATCGAACAGACGCACCGATGCGCTGTCTTTCTGGGCAATGGTAATGACTTCCTCCTCCTCGTCGCGCAGGCGGATCTCTCCATCCGCCAAAGAGAGCAGCTCCCCGTAAAGCTCCCGGCGGCCGTCCGGCAGCGGGCGAATCAATTTAACCCGCACCGGTGAGCCGGCAAAACGCTCAAAATGCTCCGGGCGGGTCAATTCTCGGTTGATCCCCGGAGAACATACCTCCAGGCAATAGCTTTGCTCAATCGGGTCCTCTTCATCCAGCAAGGCGCTCAGCGCACGGCTGACAGCTTCGCAGTCGTCCAGGCCAATCCCCTCGGGCTTGTCGAGAAAGACCCGCAAAAACCAGTCCGCGCCCTCTTTGACAAAGCGGACATCCCAAATTGTTACGCCTGCACCGCTTGCGGCACGCTCCGCAAGCGCCCAGACGGCACCCACTGTATTCCCTGATTTTTTCTTTGCAGCCAACGCTTTCACCTCATAGACAAACAAAAGAGCGGGTCACCCCACTCTTTCATCCTCACCGTTATTTACTCGGTTTAGTATAGCATATTCTTTTGGAAAATGCAACTTTATTTTCAGTTTTCGATCTGCCGCGCCAGAAAAGAAGCAGCGGCCTGTGTGAGCTTGATGTCGCTGGCGTCGGGCTGTTCGGTGGAATCCCCCGCGAGCAGCACCACGGCGCCCATTACGTCGCTCGATGCGATGATGGGGTACACCACCGAAGCGGCGCGGTTGATTCCTTCCACCGGCTGCAGCGGCGGGCTGTTCTGGTCGCGCACATACGTGTTGCGGGCGTGCATCGTCTCTTCCAGATCCTGCGACACGCGGCGCTCCATATACTCCTTGCGAGAAGCCCCCGCCACCGCGATCACGTGGTCGCAGTCGCACACCAGAGCGGGCCGGTTTGCGATTTTGCTGAGCACGTCTGCATACTGGGCCGCGAAAGCGGACATTTCCCCAACTGCCGAATATTTTTTAAAGATAACGCCGCCCTCGGCATCCGTAAAAATTTCCAGCGGGTCGCCCTCTCGAATTCTGAGGGTGCGGCGGATTTCTTTCGGGATAACGACGCGGCCTAAATCATCAATTCGTCTGACAATTCCTGTAGCCTTCAAGTTAATACTCCCTCCTGCGATTTGATTTACGGTTATTATCCACACTCTCTTTTCTCTTATTCATGGCCCTTCCAATTCCGCCAAGGAATCCCTATGGTGGATTTTAGCAAATCTTTCGGCGGGACCTGCTGTTCTTTTCCAATGCTTTGGTGTATAATATACGCCATACAGCGATAAAACCGGGAACGCACCCTGTTTTTTCGGCAGGATGCTGCCCGTGCTATGCGGCAGCCTTCAAAAAAATTGATGGAAAACGCATTCCAAAACACAGGAGGTACCCCCGTTGAAACAAAGAACATTTTTTTCATCGGCCCTGCTGGCGGTTCTGCTGGTGCTGGCCCTGACCGGCTGCTCCGCGCGCACCGCCGTGGACGCAAACGACTTTAAAACCCTTGCGGAAGGCGCCGGTTACACCGTAACAGACAACACAGACCAGCTCAGCGGCGCGAAAAGCTACCTGAGCGCGCAGGACAAAAGCGGCAACGAGCTGTATTACGCCGCCCTTTCCGATGAAGCCACCGCGCTGCGCCTGTACAATTCCATCAAGGACGGCATTCAGACCGGCGGCAACAAGCCCACCAATCTGGACTCCACCCCTTACGCCAAATACACCGTGACCAACGGCGAGCTGTACTACCGCGTCAGCCGCGTAAACAATACGGTGATCTACGGCAAATGCCTTGTTACCGGCCAGTCCGCGCTGGATCAGCTGCTGGACTCCATCCATTATTGAATTTCAACGAATTATCGGGAGCGTGCACATGAAAAACATTCTGGTTCTGTTCCGTTTATCCGATTCCCAAAAAGCGTTTCTGCAACAAAGCATTCCCGGCGCCGCTTTTACTTATGCCACACGCAGCACCGTCACCGACGCGCAGCTGAAAGAGGCCGACGTGATTTTCGGCAACCCCAAGCCCGAAAAGCTTTTCGGGCTGACCCGCCTCAGGCTGTTACAGCTTTCTACCGCGGGCAGTGATTTTTACGACGGCGAGAACGTTCTGCCGCCGAACTGTACCGTGCGCAGCGCGAGCGGCGCCTACGGCGTCGCTGTTTCGGAGCATATGCTGGCGCTGACACTCGCGTTCTGCAAAAAGCTTCACCTTTATCGCGACAACCAGCGGCAGTCGCTGTGGAAGGACGAGGGCGAGGTTCTCTCACTCGCCTCTATGAAGGTGCTGGTCATCGGCGCGGGAGACATCGGCCGCCACTACGCGCGGCTGTGCCGTGCGCTCGGCTCCTACACCATCGGTGTGCGGCGAACGGCAGGCTCGCCCACGCAGGAATTCGACGAGCTGCACACGCCGGAGGAACTGGATCAGCTTCTCCCCCAGGCGGACGCTGTGGCGATGGCTCTGCCTTACACGCCCGAAACGCGCAATTTTATGAATGAGCAACGACTCGGGCTCATGAAATCGAGCGCACTGCTGATCAACGGCGGACGCGGCAGGACGGTGGATCAGCAGGCCGTGCTGGCCGCTCTGCAGGGCGGGCGTCTCGGCGGCTTCGTCACCGACGTCTGCAACCCTGAGCCGCTGCCGAAAGGCGACCCGTTGTGGCAGGAAAAGAATGTAATTTTAACGCCGCACATCGCCGGGCTGTTCCATCTGCCCCAAACGCTCGAGTTTGTTCTGGAGCTGGGCATTCGCAACATCACGCGCTTTCTGAAGGAAAATCCCTAAATTTCGGTTTATGGATGATCGAAAGGAATCCCCGTTCCTAACAGAACGGGGATTTTTTTTGCTTCTTGAGAAGATTTTCAACAGATTGTTCACTTTCAGTTGAAAACTCAATCCGTTCAACCGAAAGTTGTCTTTTCGCGGACCTTCCCTAAATCAGATTCCGATGACGCGGGCTTTCTCTTCCGGCAGAACATTTCCGCTTTTTTAAAGAGAGGTACGCTGCTCGGTGCGGCTACGCCGCGAGGAAATTCTTTTTCCGTCAGTTTGCCCCTCATGCCGGGGCCCCCGCTCAAAACTTGCGCTTTGATGCTAAAGTTAAAGATAGAAAAAAGTGCCTGTGCGGGTTCAGCCGTAACATCAGTCGGCTCACTTTAAAAGAGCCTTCCGCCGGCAAGCCCGAACAGCGCCATCGACAGAATGCCCACATACAGAAACACCGACGGCAGCCCCTGGAACGCCTTCGGCATATCGGGATTCTTCAGCCGCTCCATCGCGTGGGACAAAATAAGCGCCGCCAAAAAGAATGCCGCGCCCGTACCAACCGCATAGCCGGTGATCTGCCAGCCGGTCATGCGGAACACCCGCTGAATAAACGGCATGGCCAGCACGATGCAGTTGATCGCCGACGAAGAGAACACCGGCTCCAGCCTTCTGTAGCGCGCTGAGAAAAGCCTGTGGAACAAAAGCGCCGCCAGCAGATACACCACCCCAACACATACCGCAAAAATTGCGGGCCGGTAAAACGCCGCGGGGCTCATGCCCGGCACCAGCTGATTGAGGGCGATTCCCATCCAGGCGGAAAGCAGAGTGAAGGCGCTCAAAAGCCCGGCATACCAAAGCAGTATTTTCGGCCTGCGCGCCGCGCGCAGCACCCGGCTGAAGCCGACGCCGCCGCAGAAAATCAAATTCTGCGCCGTCAGCGCCAGAATCGCATAGAAAAACAACTGCGCTGCCATTTCCATTCCTACTTCGCCCTCCTTTCCGCCGCGGCCCGCTTGGCGTTCGCGTGCTGAATCAGCGCCGCGATCATTCCCAGCAGCAAAAACCCGACAAGCGGGTACGCTCCCGCGTGATATATTCCGCCCGTCTCCGCAACAACATTGCTCCAAATCTGCCGCAGGGCCGCCACCAGAAAGATCACGGCAGAAAAGCCCGCCGTGCAGCCCAGCGAATCCATCAGCACCGCCAGCGTGATGTGCGACGGCGCGTAGTCGTTGGCGCGCGACAGAATGATCGAATTGCCGATCATCAGAACCGTGTAGATGCCCAGAGCCGAAAACGCCTGCGGCATCAGCCACTTGGCCAGCGCCGCCGCGGGCAGATACATCCCTCCGGAGAGCGCCAGCGCTGCCGCGGGGCGAATCCACACCGGTATTTTCACCCAGCCGCTGAGAAGGCATACCGGCAGCATCATGACGAGCATCATCAGCGAAAGCACCGCGGCGTTCTGCATCGTATAGCCCGCCCCCACCACGGGGAACAGGCCCAGCGCGCCGATTGCCACCGGATTGCGGAAGACCAGGCCGTTCAGGAAAATCCCGGCGCTTTCCTTCATCAGGCGCTTTTGCAGTGTTTTTTTCGAGCCTCTTGCGGACGACCGCCGGCCGCCCTTTTCCATCAGCTGCGATTGTGCCTTCGCCTTCTTCTTACTGCCGCTCATTGCGCCTCGCCTCCCTCCTCGCCGTCACGGCAATCACAAAGCTGTCGATCACGGGGGAAACCGCGTTCATCAGCAGCACCGCAAAGCAGGCCGCCTGCTCAAACGCGCCGTACCGGCGCATCAGCATAATCAGCACGCCGGCCAACGCGCCATACAGGGCTTTGCCCACATGTGTGCGGGGTGACGTCACCGGGTCGGTGATCAAAAATACGGAGCAGAACAGCAGAGAGCCCGACAGCAGCTCATATTTTAACGACGTGAGCGGCGTTACCATAATGCGCGGGAACAGCAGGGCCGTCAGCCCGGCTGCCGCCACAAAGCATACGGTAATCCGCCAGCTCACCGTTTTCTTCACGATCAGGTACACGGCGCAGGCCGCGATCACCAGTACGGCGGTGGTTCCGATTGCCCCGCCCTCCGTGCCCCACAGCATTTCGGAGGGAATCTGGTTGGGCTTGAGCCCCTCCTTGAGTACCGAAGCCGCAGATGTCTCCGAAAACGCAAACACCCGCTGGGGCCAGAACACGGTGACGAACGCAACTCCCGCCGCAGCAGGGTGAAACGGGTTGTTTCCGGTAAAGCCGAACGGCACACGCACGGCAAAAACCGCGAACGCGCCAGCCACAATCGGCAGCCATAAGGGCGCCGACGGCGGCATCAGCATCGCGATCGTCAGGCCCGTCACCACGGAAGAAAGCTCCGAAATATCCACCTGCCGCTTTGCGATCATACAGGCGGCGGTTTCAGAAACAAAGCACGCCGCGACCGCCGCCGCCGCAACCCAGAGCACGTGCGTACCGTAATGCACCGCGGGCAAGGGCAAAAGAAGAACCAGCGTGAGCAGCATGTCCTTCATCATGGTAGACACCGTTTGTCCGCTGCGGAGAAACGGCGGTTTTTGAATCATAAGCTGCTGCATTCGGCGCTTATCCCCTTTCTTTGATTTCCATTGCGCGGGCCACCGACCCCGAAAGATCGAGCCCCGACGGGCACACCACCGAGCAGGCGTTGCAGGCACAGCACAAATCGGCGCGCAGAAGCTGCCCGGCGTCCGGGTATTCCTGCCCTGCAAGGCGGCGGTAGATATCCCATGGCATGATCCCTACGGGACAGGCGGCCTCACATTTTCCGCACCCGATGCACGGGAACACCTTGACCGTCTGCATCGCCTCCGGCAGAACAATCAGGCAACGCAGATCCGCGGTGACAGGGGCACAGAGCTCCTCCACCCGGTTCCCGGTGATCGGCGAGCCCGCAATTACCGCCGTGCGTTTTTTCCGCCCGCACGCCGAAAGCAGGTCTTCGATCGGCATGCCCAGCGGAACCCGCAGATTCTGCCAGCGGGAAACGCCCTCCCCAGCCACGGTGACCACCGTGGTGGTCTGGGGGATTCCGCGCTCCGCCGCCTGCGCAAACGCTTCGAGCGCCTGCACGCCGATCAGCCCGGGGCGATGCCCCTCGCGGCGCAGCCTTTTCAAAAGGCCGGGCCGTGCGGGATACCGCCCGCCGCTGCCGACCAGCAGATCGGCGATCCGGCCCGAAACACGCGAGTAGCTGCGCGCCCGAAAGCCGCTGACGACCGCAACGCCGGTCTTTTGCGCGCCGACTGCCAAAGCCGCCAGCTCCAGACCCTTTTGCACCCCCTGCGGATTTTCGCGCAGAACAGCCAAACCGCTGCAAACATACGGCTCGTCATCCAGCACATTCGCGCCAAGCCAATCAATTTTCATTCTGCGAAGCCGTTTCAGCTTCTTAAACAAGGGTATCCCATCATATTCATCAATAATCCCGGCGGCCGCGGCCAGACGAACCAGGCCGTCCGGTGTGTGCTCCATACCGGGAGCGCGCAGGGCCAGCTCCTGCTCTGCGCCGTCCTGCCGGATCACCGCGCACTCCACCGCGCCCCGCACCGGGTGGGGCAGCGCCTGAAAGCCGGTGACCGTGCCGCTCACGGGCGAGGTGACCGCCACATGGCTGCCCGGCATAGAGAGCTGGGAAAAGCGCAGCACCGTCTCCCCTGCGCGCACGCAGCGGTCGGCCAGCGCCTGAGCGCCCGGCAAAGGCACATACAGCACCTCCGGCGCGGGCAGCGCCAGAATTTTCGCTTTCATCGTTCGGCTCTTCTGCTGCTCCAGCCGGATGCCGGAGGAAAAAAACGAAATCATTGAAAATCACCTCTTACAAAATACCGGTGCCGTTAATATTATAGTAGTGAAGCTCTTATTGTGATTGGGGGTGTCAACTTGAAGACGAAAGCCCTGGATGCCTCTCACCTGCTGATCATCCTGACCGCGCGGGAAACCCGGGCCTTGGGGCTGATGCAGGGCCTTAGCTGGAGCAGCTTGCACTGCCGGCTGACGATCGCCCGCATTTTTGCCGCGGCCTGCGCCAGCACCAACTTTACGCTGAAGAGGGATCAGGTTGCGATTCGTGCAATGGCAACCGCAGACGGTGAAACCGTACTGATGTTTACCGCGGTATCCCCGGCAAAAGCCAAAAAAGGAGAACCGCGTAAAATTTACCGGATCAAGTGCTCCGGGCCTTATGTGTACGAACTGGAAAACGCCGACGATCTTCTGGATGTACTGGAGCATCTATACCGACTCAACACGCTCGGCGGATGCCAGCTGCTGCGGTACGGCAGCGGCTACCGGCTGATTCTCTCCCCGTATTTTACGATGAAAGAAAAAACAGAAGCCTTTTTGAAAGAATACGCCCGGCTTCGCGGCATTGGCAAAACGGCTGCGGCCCTTTCTCTGGAGCACGGCGAGCTGCTCTCGCGCGACGCGGTGAACCAGGTGGGCGGGTGCCTTTAGCGCCCGGCCGCCTGCAGCTGCCGAATCACCGCGGCGGGGTCCTCCGCTTTGAAGATCCCGGTGCCGGCCACACAAACATCCACGCCCGCCCGTGCGCATTCCAGAACCGTTTGGGCGTTGATCCCTCCGTCCACCTCAATCAGGACGGAGGGATTTTTCTCTTTGATCTGCCGAACCTTCAAAAGCGGCCCGGGCATAAAGCTCTGCCCGCCGAAGCCGGGCTCCACCGTCATAACCAGCACCAGATACAGCTTGTCCAGATACGGAAAGACCGACTCGGCAGGGGTGTTGGGTTTGATTACCATCGCGGGTTTGACCCCGTGAGAGAGAATTTCCGCGATCACCTCATCGGGATCATCGTCGCATTCCACGTGGAACGAGACGATGTCCGCCCCGGCCTTCGCAAAATCGACAATGTATTTCTTTGGGTGCCGGATCATCAGGTGAACGTCAAACGGGAGCGCCGTGTGGGGCCGCATGGCCGCGATCACCGGAGCGCCAAAAGAAATATTCGGGACAAACGCGCCATCCATTACGTCCAGGTGGACGAAATCGGCGCCGCCGTCGGTAATTTTTTTCAGCTCGTCCGCCAGATGTGAAAAATCCGACGCCAGCATCGAGGGGGCTACTAACATAGTGAGATCTCCTTCCTGCGCAAAGCGCAGCGGCTGTTTTGGGGCAGCGCGCTTTTGAGGGACGCACCGGCGCTCCGCTCCGCAGCCGGGAGCGCCGTCCCCTCGTTTGATCTGTTCTATTTTACCCCAATCTGCGCCCTTTTTCAAGCGCGGCACAAAACACGTCCAAATAGAAAATGCCCGCCACAGCCGGAACGGCTGAGGCAGGCAATCTATTTGAAGCGGTACTCAATCTCGCCCGCATTCCATACTATGCGATTCGGAGTATACACGCCACTCTTTTTCAGGGAAGGGAGGCCAATTTCTGCGCCATCACCGCAATTGCCGGCATGGTGAAAATCGAGAGCAGCGTGCTCAGCGCGATCATTTTACAGGCCAGCTGCGTGTCGTTGCCGAGCTTGATCGCAAACAGCACCGAGTTCATCCCGACCGGCGCGGCCATCAGCAGCGCCGTGGTGACCATCACAACGGGATCGGGCCGAAGCAGACACAGCAGCAGCAAAAAGGCCACCGGCACCGCAACAAGACGCAGCGCCGTCACCAAGCAGACCCCGCGGTCTGAAACAACATCCCGCAGTCTCAGCTTTGCCAGATAGGTACCCACCACAATCATCGCCAGCGGCGTGTTCATCGCCCCGATGGAGTCCAGCGTTTGAATCAGCGGCCCCGGCAGAGGAATCGAAAGCGCGTACAGCGGCAGGCCCACCGCAAAACCGATGGTTCCGGGGTTCAGCAGCGCTTTTTTCAGCATCTGCTTGCTGTCTTCCCCCGCTCCGCCCAGGACGATATACCCATGCGTCCATGTCAAAAGATTAAACGCCACCACACACGCGGAGGCGTACACCACGCCCGCGTCGCCCAAAATAGACTGGGCCAGCGGCAGACCCATGAACCCGCAGTTGGAATATACCGCACCGTAACGCAGCATCCCCGCGCGGGCGCGCGGCTGCCCGCGGAAGAGCAGCTGCATCGCCGCGGCGACGACGATCATCCCCGCCAGAAACAAAAGGATCGTCAGCAGAATCTTGCCCGTGCTGACTCCTTCCGAATCCGCCTGCAAAGCCGCAATAATCAGACACGGCCCGACAATGTAAAGCAGCAGATCCGTCAGCTGCGCGGCGCCGCGCGAGGTAATGATGCGCTTTTTATAGCAAATATACCCCACACTCATGATCAAAAACATGACCAGAACTTTTTCCGCCACGGCAAGGGTCGAAGCGATCAAGACTACTCCTCCCTGTGGCCGTCGTCACCGGCGGGCGCGGATTCCTCTTCCGAAGCTTCCTGCGGCAAAGCCTGTTCTTCCTGCTCTCTGTATTCCCCATCCGGCGAGCTGCCCTGCTCGGGCGGATCCTGCTCCAGCGCGGCCCCAGACCGCTTCGTCTCGCGGTAAAAGGCTACGCCCACCACGGCCAGCGCGACCGCGGTCACTCCGCGCAGCACCCAGCCCATGGTTCCGCTGAACATGTGGTAATCCGGGTGCAGCAGATTCATCAGCCACCATCCGCCGAGGAACAAAAAGTAAATCCCTGCGAAAATAAATATCTTGTTTTCCTGGCGCAGTCTGAAAATCATAATCAGACCGGCGGCAAACCAGACCACGGGGTAAAGATATGCCATATGCCATTTTCTCCTGTTCTGTAAAAAGAGAATTTTTCAGGCTTCGTTCAATCAGTCATACTCCCCGATGCTTCAAACGCGGCCCAAATACTCAGCTTTTAGTATAAAACCGGAGAAGGGGATTGTCAAGGACTCACGCGCACCGGCCCACCCGAGGGTGCTCCGCCGGCACGCGGGAAGAGGGGCAATATTTTGCGGCGCGGCGCTGAGAATGCAGAAAGCGCGCCCGCCGTTCTTTCGAGAACCGCTCTTTGCGAACGGCCAGCAGGCAGCAGCCTGAGAGCAGCCCCTGCATCAAGCTCTGCGCTACCTGCAGCGCAAATGCGCCGCCCGGAACGAAAAGCCCCAAGACGCCCGAAAGCGCGCACAGCGCCCAGATTTGGCGCGTTTCTTTCCGGCGGGGCCGCTCCTGCAGAAAAACCAGCACCGCAATTGCCAGGGTCAACACCGTTACCGTTGTACTCATCGTTTCGCCCTCCAAAACCGCTCATACGTTCGATTTCCTTCATCATAGCAAATGTTTGTTCGATTTGCAAGAGGGCAAGCGAAAGAAATTTTATTTTCCATATGCGTGTGCTTTTCTTCATAAGCTCGCGCAAGCGGAATCCACATGGGTGGAGCCGCAAAGAAAAAATTCAGTTCTTTCCGTTCTTTCCCTGAAAATGTGAAAAATGAATCTAAAGCATAAGACAAGCGCTGTGCCAGCAGACAGGCGAATCCTATACGCACATAGCGAAAAAGGATAGTGAATCCCGCGGTATCATTTCTCCGGTGAAAGGATTCGGAGCTTCCCTCCCGATTGAACCGCCTGTTCGAGAATCGGAACAGCAGAAAAGAGGAACGACCAAATCGGCCGTTCCTCTTTTGTTTTTCGCGCTACCCGCGGTCAGTCCAGAACGTAAATCAGCATATTGCGCACACCAAAGCTGTTGCACTGGCTTTCCGTATCGTAGTACAGGTCGACCAGAATCCGGCCGCTGAGCATCGCTCCGCCGGTATCCGCCGCCTCGGCATAACCGTACACGACCTTGCCGTTGGGCGAAGTAATATACAGCTTTGTTCCATAAGGAATAATTTCGGGATTAACCGCCACATAACCAACCTTGGCAGGCTTGCCGGTTGCGGTACGCCCGCCGTTTGAGGTGTAGGCCGTAGCCTTGCCCTTAAGCACCTTTTTGTAGGTCATCTGCCTGCCGTTTTTATCCGTAAAGGTTGGCGCGGCAGATACCTCCGCCACTACGGCCTTCTCGGAAGGAGCCACCAGCTTTACTTCCGCAACAGGCTGCTTCACAACTGCGCTGCTGACGGCTTCGGTTTCCTTCACGATGCCGTCTACGAGCTTTTCGCGAACGACAACCTCGCGCTCACCGGGTTCCCCGACCGTTGTAATGCGGTAAGACCCCTGCGAAACGGTGTCGCTCTCTTTTGTGACAGTGGTATACGGAATCTCTTCCGTCTTTGTCACGTCACGGTAGGTGACTCTTTTTACGGTAACCACAAGGCCGTCTCCCACCGGCGTGCTGAGAGACGGAGTCACGATGTCGTCCTCGTTTAACGAGATGCCGCTCTCTTCGAGCGCCTGCCCTACGGTTCCCTCAGAAACCACGGGGCTCAGAAAGCCGCCGTCGAGCAGAACGTGAATCCCATACTGTTTTGTCACCTGTACATGGTCGCCATCAGAAAGCTCCTGATCCAGAGGAATATTGAGCTGATCTTTGTCGCTCACCTGTACCCCGGCCTTTTTGAGCGCCTGAGCAACGATCTCATTCGTGTACATGATTACCGGGGTGGTTTTTCCCCCGGCGGTTACATTTACCTCGTACCCTCTGCGAACATGAATGACAATCCCATGCTCATCATTTCTTGTTACCACATCGTGGGGGCCAACTTTGACCTGGGCCTGTGCCAGAATGTCTTCTGTTTTAGAAGACAGCACCTGAATTGTATAAGTGTTATTATCATCCACAATGGTGGCGGCAATGGTGGTTGCAACCGCTGTTACGACGGAACTTAAAAAAACAATCATCGTCAGCGCGAACGCGACGAATTTTTTCGCCGGAAAATGAAGTTCCAACTTGCATTGTCTCCTTTCTTCTTCCTCAACACTCTGAATATGAAAAAGCCGCAAAGAAACTTTGCGTCGTTGAGGTAAGGAATTCGGATGTGCGTCAATGGCGCTATTATATCTGCACAATATGAATGTTGTCAAATTAGTTTCCTAGGTATTTTTGTGCAGTTTATATAATTCAAAAAAAATATTATTCTTACACAGAATAATAATTACCGGTTTTCTCCGATTTTCTGATTTTTCGCCGTGGCAAGCAGGCCCCTTTTCTGTGCAAACTGCAAGAAAATGAACGGTTACAAACTTGTTACAATCGTTACAGACGTGTTTTTGTTTGTAAAATGAGCGAGAAAAAAGCATTATTGTTTTGAGAAAAAAGAGTTTCAAAGCTCAAAAATCCAGCAATTGCTGGATTTTTTCATTTTCCTTCGCATTTCCGCCGATTTTTGAAATTCTGTTAGAATTTGTATTTTTATCGCGAAAATTTTTTTTGAAAAAAGGCTTGACGAATCTGATTTTTTTATCTTGCGAACCTGGCCACATGCAGATTCTTCCGTATGCCGTTTTGCGTTTTTAAATAAAAAGCCTGGTGAACCATCTTCTTATTTGTAAAAAATTTCCTTCCAAAAAATGGGCAAAGGCAAGCCTTCTGCTTCCAAATTTTTCTTTCCTTTTCCAGAATTTTTCGTTTTTGTCGGCTGGTTTTCCGCCGTTCCCTGAGGAAGAATTTTTACATTTTGCAGGCCCGAAAACAGCATTGCAGGCACCCCGATTTTTGCTGTGAAACAATGCAAAAAAACGCCTGATTTCCTTTTTCATTATATATAGGGAAATCGGGCGTTTCTGCGCTCCTGCCGAAGCTCCCTCAAAAGTGGCTTTACGGCTGGGTTTTCCCCTCTTTTTTGAGAGCCCTTTGGAAAAAACATCCCGCACGAAGGAATGATTCGTTCCTCTCCATTGAATTTTGTATAAACACTCGTTGAAAATACGCTTTGGATATTCTTTTCACGCATTGTTTCACAGGCTGCTCCGCTTTGTTGCGCGAAAGGGGACTCCCAATCGCTTTTCGTTTCGTATTTCTCCTGCGGGAATCCTCCGCTGCAAAACAGCATGTTTTTTCTATATATAATGAAAAGGGGGAATTATCAAAAATCCCCACGTCTTCCCAATGGGGAAAACGCGGGAAAAAACCGACCGGGCAAACCAGAATTCTTCTGCCCGGCAGTCAATCGTTCAGTCTCTTATAATAATCGTATTTTGCCTGCACAACCGCCTCCATATCGAAGTTCGGCAGAATGGCGTCCTCTGTGAGAATTCCCTTATGAATCAGTACATCCTTTTTATCAGCCGGCAGCATCGCGACATAAGGCCTGCCATTATACAGATAGTGATAAAACAGCACCTTCCCCTGCCGGTACAAATCGAGAAGGACGTTGGCCATTTCGTAAATCATGATTTTGGAAAACGCAACCTCGTTTTTCAGGTTATACTCCAGCGCATATTCGCGGAACACACCCGTCTTATCATATTCCACCACTTTTTCATCGATATATTTATTGAACTTCTTCCAGTACAGATCGATTATATCGTCTAAAACGCGGTGAGAAATTGCCGTTTTGACAATCTCCTCCAAACGGATATGCTCGTCCGCGAAAGCGATCAGGGCTTCGTTGTACTGGTCGCCGGTGGTGATCACCGACACGTTTCGTTTATTGGCGCGAATGACATTGAGCAGCGGGGTCATGTCCTTGTCGTTGGACATGATATAGAACTCATCGATATTGTGATTGGAGTAGATCGAGGTCAACACATCGATCGTAATTTTCAAATCCGCATAATTCTTGCCCTGGTTAGCGGTGTGAATCGTTTCCACCCCGTAAGACTGCAGCAGCGACTGATGATAGGACTCGTAAAGATCGGTATTGTCAAAATTACAGTACACCGCAATCTTAATCACCCGCTTGCCATGAATCCGGCACCATTCACGCAGTTTTTCAAAAAAGGCCAGGCGCAGCATATTCTCATTTCGTTCCAACAGGCACTTATACACATTTTCATAGTCCACAAATACGGCTACGTTAACCGGCTCCTGATTTCTGATTTCATCCATAGTGTCACCTCGTTCTTAGCGTAACACAATCGCCCCGCATTTACAATCGCGACATTTCTTTGCCCGGAGCCGTGAGAACATCGCGAATTCTACCCACGGTATAACAAATCCCCTCCTAACTGAATAGGAAGGGATTTGTTCACAAAACACAAACCGATTGCTTTCAATATCGATCCGGTAAGGAATTGGCTAAAACACAAGCTCACAGCGGGCCAGACGGCGCTCGATCTCCTCGACGATCCGCGCTTCCTCCTGCTCCCCGTCGGCAACAAACGTGACGGATGCCCGAATAGAATGCCCTACGTCGTCCCACGGAACCGTGGAGATCAGCGCATTTTGCAGCAGGTAATCGGAAAACTCTTCGGCAGTATGGAAAACCCGGCCGTCCCGGGTTCCCTTGGGGATCTCCATATACTCGTAAAAGGACGCCTTGGGCCGCACGGCCAAAAAACCGATCCGGCGCAGTGCGGCGGACAGCAGCTCGTGCCTTCTGCGGTATTTTTCGCAGGCCGCCTGTGTGATTTCCGGGTGGGCGAGCGCGTAGGCGCCCGCGTGCTGTATGGCGATAAACTGCCCGGAATCGTTGTTGTCCTTCACGGCGGCGACCGCCTTCACAATTTTTTCATTTCCCGCGATAAAGCCCAGCCGCCAGCCGGTCATATGATAGGATTTGCTCAGGGAGTGAACCTCGATTCCAACCTCTATGGCTCCCTCCACCGACAAAAAGCTGAGCGGCCGCTCGTCAAAGGTCAGCGCGCCATAGGCGGCATCCTGAATCACAATAATCTCGTTCTGCTGTGCAAATTCAATCACCGCTTGGTAGAAGTCTTTTGTTGCAACCGCTCCGGTCGGATTATTGGGGTAATTCAAATAAAGCAGCTTTGTCTTTTGCAGCACCGCTCGCGGAATGGAGCTCAAATCCGGAAGAAAATGATTCTCCCGCAGCAGCGGCAGAGAGTACACACCGCCGCCCAGCCACTTTGTTTTCGTCCCGAGAATCGGGTAGCCCGGCACGGTCATCAGCGTAATATCGCCCGGATTGATGAAGGCCTGTGGGATCATCGCCAGCGCGGATTTAGAACCCATGGAATGCAGAATCTGCGTTTCCGGGCACAGCCCGCCCACGCCGAACACTTCTTCCAAATAGGCCGCCGCGGCCTGCTGGAACAAGAGAATTCCGTTATCCGCGTACCCCCGGTTCTTCCATTCCTTCGCCTGCTCATACAGAACGTCGATCACCGCGGCGTCCGCCATGGCGTCCGGCTCGCCCACACCTAAATCGATCAATAGAGTTTCGGGGTGTTCCCGTTCCATCCGGCGCCGGGTCTTTTTGATTTTTTCAAACTTATACAGCTCCGCCTGCTTGCCAAACGACGGCCCACCGATACGGTCTGCAAACAGCTCTTGAAGATACTCCAACTCACTCCATCCCTTCCCGCAGGCTTTTCTTATTGAACAGTATAACAGGATGTAGTATGATATGTAAAACTGATATTTTAGATCATTGTCATTCGTTTTTTCGATGATAGGAGTTTTCTCTCTGCCCCGGCAGGCGGCAAACACCTTCTATGCCCCATTTCAAGACTTTGAAGCACCGCCCCAAAGCCTTGAGCGGGTCGGATTTTATCACAGGAGGCAGGCTGATGAACACCGATACACTCCAAACCTTTCTTTTGCTGGCGGAACTGAAAAATTACACGCACACCGCAAACCAGCTGTTTGTGGCGCAGTCGACCGTGAGCAACCGAATTCAGGAGCTGGAGGCCGAGCTGGGAAAACCGCTTTTCGTGCGCAGCCGAAAGCAGCTGCGGCTCACGGAGCAGGGCGAGCGCTTTCTGGCCTATGCCCGGCGCATTCTGGAGCTGACACAGAGCGCCGCCGAGGAGTTGAACAGCATGTCGCACTACCGCTTCTCTCTGCGGATCGGCTCGACCAACACCATTTACGACTGCCACCTCTCGCGAAGGCTGGTGGATTACTCTCTGAGCCACCCGGAAACCAGGCTGAACATCGTTATCGGCCATTCTCACGCGCTGATTCAGATGCTGCAGGATCACACGCTGGACATGGCGTTTTCTTATGTCCCGTATGCGAAAAAGGGCATCGAGTGCTCTCTGTTCGCCACCGACGAGCTGCTGCTGGTAACCGCACCGCAAAACCGGGAGTACGGTCAGGGGATTTTGCGGCGGGAACTGACCGGCATCCCCTATTTATACTGTGATTTCCCGTTTCAGGAGGTCGGCAGCTATATTCGGGATCTGTTCCCGGCAGGGCACGCCTTTCCGCTGGAAATCGACCGCAGCGCAAATTTGCTGCCGTTCCTATGTGGCGGCAAGGGCTATTCTTTCCTCCCTGCCAGCATCGTGCGCGATTCGATTGACCGGGGGATGCTGCTGCCCATTCCTTTACTCGATTTTTCGATTCCTCCCGTCAGCTGCTATCTGCTCACCTGCGGCGTGGCAGGCAGCGATTCTCTTCTGGCGGCTCTGCGGGAAGGATAACGTCCATTTGCTGAAAGCCGTCCGGTTTTGAGCTGTGACCCCAGCGACACACCCTTGTGGTGTCGCTTGGCGGTCAACGGCAGCAGACCGCCGGCGCCGGTTCACCGTGCGCCTCCAATCGATTCCATTTGGTGTTTGTCAAGCAGAAAGAGCTAACCCTCTTGCGGGCAGCACGAAACCCCCAGGGCCTATGGCCCCGGGGGTTTCGCATAATCCCAGTCGGGATAAAATTATCGTTTCGAGAACTGCGGTGCGCGGCGAGCCGCTTTCAAACCGTACTTCTTGCGTTCCTTCATTCTCGGGTCGCGGGTCAGGAAGCCTGCCTTCTTCAAAGTGGAGCGCAGGTTCTCGCTGTCGTACTGCAGCAGCGCTCTGGCAATTCCGTGACGGATCGCACCGGCCTGGCCGGTAACGCCGCCGCCCGCAACGCGGCAGACAACGTCGAACTTGTCGGCCACATTGGTCAGCTCCAGAGGCTGACGCACGATCAGCTTCAGGGTCTCCAGACCGAAATAATCGTCAATATTTCTGTCATTAATGGTCACCTTACCGGTTCCCTGATAGATTCTGACGCGGGCCACAGAGCTTTTTCTTCTTCCAGTTCCGTAAAAATATGGAGCCTTATCGTACATACTTATCCCCCTCCCTTAAAGCGCCCATTCGGCGGGCTTCTGTGCGCTGTGCTGATGCTCGGCGCCGGCATACAGGCGCAGTCTGGTGAGCGCCGCACGGCCAATGGTGGTATCCGGAATCATGCCTTTTACGGCAAGCTCCATTGCTCTTTCAGGCTTCTCACGCATCAGAGTGTCGTAACGAACCTCTTTCAGGTTACCGATGTAACCCGTGTGGTGGTAATAGTACTTCTTCTGAAGCTTTGAACCGGTCAGAACAGCCTTTGCGCAGTTGACAATGACAACATGATCGCCGCAATCCACATGGGGGGCGAAGGTGGGCTTGTGCTTACCGCGCAGTAAAACAGCAGCCTGTACCGCAACACGGCCAAGCGGCTTACCGGCAGCATCAATCACATACCACTTGCGGTCAACCTGACCCGCTTTGGGCATATAAGTAGACATGAGCGTTTTCCTCCTAAAAAATCTTCTGTTTATTCCTCGCAAACCCAACTGGGTTTTTTCCTAAAAGAACAGCTTCTCCGCGGAAGCGATGGAACTGCATTTCTGATACTACCACAACCGGCGGGGGCTTGTCAAGTGTGAAGCGCCGTTTTTTTAATTTATTTTGTATTCCCTCTTATTTTCGCCGGTTTTTAATGCTTTACTCTTTGTTTCTGCCCCTTCATTTCACATTTTACCATGTGCGCACCGCAAAGAAAAAGCCCTCCTTTTCGGGAGGGTTTGCCTTCAGCTTCCGTCCTGCTGAATCCGCTGCGGGAAAACGACGCTGTCCAGCCGCCAGTCTTCCCTCTGCTTTTTCAGGCACAGATTCTTTTTCATCGGTGCGGAGCCCTGGGTCTGGATGGTCAGCTCTACCGTGATCTCATCGACCGTCTGCCGCATGATCACCGACGTGTCTACCAAATACTCCATCGCTGCCGGGGACAGAACCGGATGATCCTGCGAGACGTAGAGCACCCCGTCAATTTCCTGTAAAATCGGGTCTGTTCCCTCAAACAGCTCAGAGCAGTACTCCTCTGCCGCTTCCGGCGTATAAATCGACCGCATTTCTTCCCGTATTTTCTCGGAGGAATCAAATTCCCCGCCCGTTACCGGCACAAGCCCTTCCAGCGTGCTCTCCGCCGCGCTCTCAGAGCCCGCGGCCGTGTCGTTCGCAGAATCCTGCACACCTTGAATGGAGAACGCCGCCGCGCGCTTTTCGTCCGATCCGGACAAATCCTCTATCATAATCTGCGACTGTACTGCCTTCGCTTGGTCAATAAGGCCCCGCACAATCCCTTTCACCTCTTCTGAAGACAGCGGCTGCTTTTGGACAAAGCTTTGCGCCTCTATCATGCCCGCCTTTGGGGCCAGCGCTACGGATTCTTCCCTTTCCAGCGACTGAATACATCCCCACAGCAGGAAGAAGGCCGCAAAACAGAGCGCAATTCCAGATAATCTGTGCATGTGCTCATCCTTTCCTAAAATATCCTATATTGGATATAATTTGCAGTATTAGTATTTTACACTAAAAATGCAAGAAGTACAAGAAACGGTTTTGTAACCAGTATTGTCAACCTGCAAATTATATATATGTTGACAATCTAAGGCGTGTTCTGTATAATACAGTTTATGAGGAGGTCTTGAGGATGAAGACAAAAAATTTGGCGCTGACCGCTATGTTTACAGCGCTTACTATGGTTTTAGGGCCGCTGGTCATCGTGCTGCCTTTTACGCCGATTCCGATTTCGCTGGCGATGATTCCAATTTATCTGTGCGGGGCGCTGCTGCCGAAAAAGAACGCGTTCAGTGCACTGGTGGTATATTTAATGTTGGGAGCCGCCGGCCTGCCGATTTTCAGTCAGTTCCGCGGGGGGCTTGGCATTTTGGTAGGGCCGACCGGCGGCTTTTTGCTGGCCTACCCGATCATGGCGTTTGTAATCGCGCTTCTGCTGGAAAAGCTGCCGCAGAACCGCTTTTATTCTTTGGCGATTGCCTTTTCGGTCGCTCTTGTGATCTGCTATGCCGCCGGTTGCCTGATGTTCATAGCGGTGGCCCATGCGGATTTGGCAAAAGCGCTCTCCCTCACGGTGATCCCGTTCGTTCCGCTGGATCTGGCAAAAATCGTGTTTGCGGCCGCGGCAACCCTCGCTTTGAAAAAAGCGTTGTACCATGCAAAACTGTTGCCTCTTACCTGAATAAAACCTATCACAGCATACGCAACCTACAAAAATCGCTCCGGTGTTCCGGGGCGATTTTTGTATTCTTATTATTGATCTCCAATTTCTTCCAAAATTGCTTTTCCGATAAAAAAACAACCACCCTATTGGGTGGCTGCTTTTATGATGTTGGCGTCATCCTATTGTCCCGGGCCGTTACCAGCCAAGTATCTTCGGCACTGATGAGCTTAACTTCTGTGTTCGGAATGGGAACAGGTGGACCCTCACCGTCATCGACACCAACTATTCATTTTCGCTGTCGCTCTTGGCGACTTGATTATAATATCACAGTGTCGGACAAAATGCAAGCATTTTTTAAAAAAAATTTAAAAAACTTTCATACAGCGTCTTTTCCCCTCTTTTCTGCGGTGGAAACTGTCGCAAATCGTCATTTTCAGCGGGTGCCCTCGAGGGGGAAATTCCGCTTGCGCAGGTCTGCCCCTCAGGCCGGGGCGAACTAAAGAAAAATAAATCTTTCCGCAGCGAAGCCAGACAAGAAACCCTGCGCACCATTTGAAAGACAGAAAAAAGGCCTGCCCCAGCTTGAGGGCAAGCCTTGCACCGGCAAACTTCCCCTGCGGGGGGGAAGCCACTCATAGCAAAATGTGAAATTTAGAAAAAATTGGCCTCCGCGACGAATGAAATCGTCTTTTCCTTTCTCTGCCACGCAGCCGATACGCAGGCTTCCCGGACAGGCCTAAAATCAAACTCCAGACTGCGCTCACCGCATTTCCGGCGCCTCCAGAATATTGTGGCAGGCGGCGTAAATTCCCAGTGTGACAAGTATGCACCCTGCGGAGAACGCGATTCCCGCCAAATACCAGGGCAGCTGCAGGGCGATCATGGCAATCAGCGCGAGAGCGCCGCCGGGAATCGCCAGAACGAGCAGAATCAGCAGCTGCAGGAACGCGAGCAACCCCTTCGGTGCCGGCTGACCGAACAGGCGGAAAAACAGAATGCTTGTTGCGGTGAACAGGCACCCGAAGCTCGCGTACATCAGAATGGAGCAGATCCAGATAACCGGGCTGACCCGCAGGTACAGCCACAGCACCGTGAATGCTATGGCGCCGTCGACAAGCGGTTTGGCCAGAGTGGTGACACTGGCCCAGATCAACCGGGACAGCGAAGAAGACGGCACCAGATAGATATACGGCTTTTTCAGCTCCGCCACCCAATCGGCGGTCGCCTGAAAGAAAAAGAGCAGATAAATTTCCATCGTCAGCACAGACAAGTACATCGCCTCCGCGTTCATTGGGGCGCTGTCGCCGCGCGAGGTGCGTTCCAGAAAGACGACCATTCCGACCGCGATCAGCACAATCAGAATCGTAGAGGTTGACAGGAAGCCAAAGCGATTTTTACGGCGCATTTCGCACAGCTGCTTATAGAAGAACGTACTCGCCCCCCATCCGCCGTGAAAGCCGCCTTTTTTTACGACATGGCGGTTGCGCATCCGCGTCAAGTCCGTGCCGTCTTCATTCGCCTTTTTCTCCTGCATCGCCACATAGGTGACCTCCGTGCTTTGCAGAACATCCTCGTAATAATCGGGATTTCCCTTAACGAGCAGAATTACGCTGACGATGGTCAGAGCAAGAATCAGTGCGGTATACAGCGATGCCTGGCCGCCATTGCCGGAAATTGCCCCGAAAATCGCGCCGCGAAGCCAGCCGGCCACCGGGAATGCATCGAGCAGCGGCGACGACGCGCTTTGCAGCGCACCCTGATATACATTTTCGGAGCGAAGCGCACCCGCGGCCACAAATAAAGCCGGCACGGCCGCCGCGCCGTAAACCGCAAAGCTGACAATCCTGCGACGCGCGGCGCTGCCATTGCTCAGGTTATACAGCAGCATCGAAAGAATCTGCGCCAGAATCAGCAGAAAGGCCAGGCCGACGAGCATCATAAGAACTTGCCCCGGCGTAAGGTCAAACATTTCCATCAGCATCGGGGAATACAGCATCAGGAACACGACCACCAGGATCATCGACGTCATCTGCTTCACCAGGCCGTAGGCCAAAATCAGATTCGGCCGAAGCGGCGATACAAACAGAAGATTCACGTCAGGCATACTGAAAAACGTTGAGCCGGACTTGACCCCCGACATCAGTATCATCACCAGCAGCCCCAGGAGCACGAAGAAATAAATGCCCCCGATCAGACGGGTGTCGGGGACACCCGTCACAACGGCACTGCTCTGCCTGGTAAAGACAGAAAACACGATCATCGCAATGACAAACAAATAAGCAATCAGCTTACCCGGATGGCGGAACAATTCCAGCAGGGAGTTCTTCGCCTGCCGGCAGGTCAGGTAGAAAATGGATTTCATTCCGCAGTACCTCCATCCCCATTTTCTGTAATGGAGAAGAAGAGCTGTTCCAGATTTTCTCCGCTTTGCTCAATCTCCGCGCGGGTACGGATCGCCATGATTTTGCCGGATTTCATGATCAGTGCCTTGTCCCAGAACTCTGCGACACTGTCGAGCATGTGGGTACTGACAAGCACGGCGCAGCCCTGATCACGCAGCTCTGTCAGCATCGTTTTCAGTTCCTTGATCGCGTGCGGGTCCAGACCGACCAGCGGCTCATCCAGCATAATCACCTTGGGCTGCGGCAAAAGCGCACAGCAAAGACTCAGCTTCTGCTGCATTCCTTTTGACAGCTCGTGCCCCAGCTTCTCCTTCTTATCCGTCAGCTCCATTCTGTCCAGCAGGGCCTCGGCGCGCTCACGCCAATCCTGCAGCTGATACGCCCGGGAAATAAACTCCATGTGTTCCCACACGCTCAAAAGCGGGAACAGCGCAGGCAGCTCCGGCACATACCCAAACACGCGACGCGCTTGCGCTTTTTTATTCGGTACACCGCAGACGAGGATGGTGCCATGGAATCGCAGGAGCCCCGCAACACATTTAATGGTCGTTGACTTGCCCGCACCGTTCGGGCCCATCAGCACGGCAATCTCACCGGGCTGCACTTCAAAGCTCACGTTGTCGTTTGCCAGAAGGCTGTCGTATCGTTTTGTCAGATTTGAGACTGTCAGCATATTGTTTCCTTTCACCCTGTTTCAGGTAGCTCTCATTTTTCATCCTTTTTAAAGATACAGGAAGCGTCCCGCAATGTCAAGGAACAGCAAGAATTGCCAGTCGGCTGCCAACTGCTTGTAAATTATTCTATGTTCATTACAATCAGTAAAATTATGATTTTATCGTTTATAGGGGATGCATTCTCCTTTGCGTTCATTTCTTCGGCAGGGATTGCTCCAAATCGAAGTAAAAAACCTCTTCAAAGCTTTTCTCCAGAGCGACACAAATCAGCAGCGCCAGGCGCGCGCTGGGGCAGAATTGCAGATTCTCAATTGAGCCGATCGTCTGGCGCGAAACACCCACCAGCTCCGCAAGCTCACTCTGTGAAATTCTCTTTTCCGCCCGCCACATGCGGATACGGTTTTTAAAAATCAACTCCTGCTCCATATGCCTCACCAAGTTTGCGAAAAATAATTCATGAAAGAACACAGTGCCGCAATAGCGGTAAATATGGTAGTAACCAAATCTGATTTCCGACGATACGCTAAATATTTGTACAAATTGGTGACTGCCCCATAAGCCCAGAATACCGTCATCAAGTCATAGCTCGGTATTCCCTTAAAATAATTATATATCATCAACAGAAGCATAAAGGACATTAACAAGGCCTCCCCCTTTTGCCTTGCACGGTTATCTACAAATTCCGTACCTTCGTCACGAACCTTTGCCTGTTTGTTTTTGTCCAGAATTACATTGCGATCCATCTTCTACTCCTTTGTTTTGTCAGCAGTCATCAAGTGGGACAGGCACCTCTAACCCAGCGGCCAGGTACTTTTCATATACATATATGCCGAGTAAGCGGCCACAGCAAAGTTAGACTCTCCTTACAGTTCATTCGTAAAGTTCCTTATCTCAATCTTCTGATTATACCGTAGCACAAAGAAACACGTTTTGTCAAGTATGCATGACATATTATCTTTCATACTTGTCAGATTTACAAAATCGAATGATCTATTTGGGGCTGATGAGAGCTTTATAGAGGAAAGGCTACCTCCAAATAAAAATACCGGCCCCTCAAAAAAGGCCGGTACTTTTTTAATATAAAAAAAGAGAGCAGTCATGCTCTCTTTTCGTCCGTTTTATAACGGGCACTGAAAACTGAATAAAGAAGAAACAGAGTAAAAGCAAGTTGAGCAAGGCCCAACCAAGAATTTATGGTCAAGCCCTCGACCGATTAGTACTGCCAAGCTCAATGCATTACTACACTTACACACGCAGCCTATCAACCTTGTAGTCTTCAAGGGGTCTTACTAGCTTACGCTATGGGATATCTTATCTTGGAGTCGGCTTCACGCTTAGATGCTTTCAGCGTTTATCCGATCCGCACTTAGCTGCCCAGCTGTGCTCCTGGCGGAACAACTGGTGCGCCAGAGGTGCGTCCATCCCGGTCCTCTCGTACTAAGGACAGCTCTCCTCAAATATCCTG
>KB911074.1 GCA_000383295.1 Faecalispora sporosphaeroides DSM 1294 | reverse complement strand
TCCCTGATGGTGCACCAAAAAGAAGTCAGGCAGGGGTCTTTGAGAGGATCTCTGACCTCTGCACCTGGCTAAGGCTGAGATGTGGCCCGTTGGTCAAGCGGTTAAGACACCGGCCTCTCACGCCGGTAACGGGGGTTCGATTCCCCCACGGGTCACCAAAACAATCTTTTGAAGTAGTCGTAAGAAACAGGAAACTGTTTTTACAATATCCGACAGGAAGGCGAAAACCTCCTCTGCGGAACATAGTTGGTGTCGATGACGGTGAGGGTCCACCTGTTCCCATTCCGAACACAGAAGTTAAGCTCATCAGTGCCGAAGATACTTGGCTGGTAACGGCCCGGGACAATAGGATGACGCCAACACTGATATTCCTCAATAGCTCAGCCGGTAGAGCATGCGGCTGTTAACCGCAGGGTCGTTGGTTCGAGTCCAACTTGGGGAGCCAAGCAAATGCAGAGAAGTGCCGCCGCTAAGTCATTAACGGCGGCATTTTTCTACTTTGCAGAGAAAGTTCTATGCGGGCCATTAGCTCAGTTGGTTAGAGCAGCCGGCTCATAACCGGTCGGTCCAAGGTTCGAGTCCCTGATGGCCCACCAAAAAAGGTCACGCCAGACATTTCAAATGTCTGGCGTGACCTTTTTGCTCTATGTCAATAGTTGCTTTACCCTCAAAAGGAAAAACAAAAAGGTAGGAGCAGCGTTAAGCTGCTCCTACCTGCTTCGCGTAGTGGAAGATCTGTGTTCAAGAGCTTCCAAAGGTCTTTTGTATCGTTAAATATTACAAAAATAAATTTTTTTTGAAAAATTTGTAACAAAACAGGGCGCCAAACGGTTATATTAGTGAAGAAAAAAACTAAGGCGTTGACGTAACCATTTAATATTATTATGGACCAGACAATCAGAGGTCGATTGGGTGGACTCCTGGGCCTGTTTCTTGGAAGCTTAATTACTTATAATGGTTGACTTTATGGAACAGATAGGTAGAAAAAAAGGTATCAGCTTATTATTTTTGTGATTTCATGGCTTTTGATTACAGCACTGATCTATTTTGTGTCAGATCCGCATGGAGTGTTCTTTTCTAATTTGTGGGATTGGTAATTAATATTATTCTATTCGTTCTAGTGTTAGCTTATATGTATCATCTTAGAAGAAAATATGGAGCCAACAGTGTTTTATGGAAAGACAAAAAATTTCTTTGCCTTTTTTCTATTATGATCCTTTTGGCGGCAGGAATAGCGATCTTCACAAAGATATTTTAATAATTTTTTTCTTTTACTAACCTCAAAACAGTAAAAGTGCGGGAAAAGCGATTTCGCTTTTCCCGTGCCTTTTCAAAACAGAGAGCATGGTTATGTTTGAACATAAGCAAAATCAAAAATAGAATTGATTCATATTTCCCTTTACTAAGTTAGAGATTTATGGTATAATATGGAATAAATTTTACTTTTCTAACCGGAGCTTTATTTTTCAAATTGCTTGAACAAGGTTCCCAAAGCTTTCTTTTCAATACGCGATACATAAGAGCGGGAAATATCCAGCGCAGACGCGACCTCCCTTTGTGTGAGCGGCGCCTGCCCGTTCAGACCATAGCGCAGCTCAATAATCTTTCTTTCCCTCGGGGAGAGGGATTGGCAAATGTATTTCTTCAGCTGCTCCGATTTTATTTTGCAGTCCAGATTGTCGACAATATTATCCTCCGTAGACATAATGTCGATCAGAGTCAGCGTATTACCATCCTTATCCGTATCGATGGGCTCGTTAAGGGAAATGTCCTGAGCGCTCTTCTTTCCGCTGCGAAAAAACATCAAAACCTCGTTTTCAATACATCGGGCCGCATAGCTTGACAGCCGGATTCCCTTGTCGCTATTAAAGCTGTCAATTGCTTTGATGAGCCCGATTGTGCCTATAGAGATCAGATCCTCCTGATCGTTGAGGTTTGAGTAATACTTTTTTATAATATGGGCAACCAGACGCAGATTGTGCTCAATCAGTTTACTGCGCGCTATTGTGTCGCCGTTTTTCCATCGTTCCAGGTATTCGCGTTCTTCCTGTGCGGAAAGCGGGCGTGGAAACGATCCATTCCCGGTTACGTGCAGCACAAAAAACAGCAAATTGGAAATCGCTTCCCGCAGCAAGGACAGCAACATGCAACATCCCTCTTTTCGGTGTTTTTTGCATTTTATGCGCCCGACAGCCTGTATGTTGCAAGTCCCCGCGATAAAAAAAAATCGGAATCTTTACATTCCGCCAATAACATGATATGATAATCATAAGAAAAATAATGATTATCGTTTTCTTTTGAAAGGATCGTGCTTATGCAAAGACGTCAGAATTTCAGCCGAAAAAGAAAAGCGATTTTGGATGTGGTGATGAATACCGACACCCATCCCACTGCAGAATGGATTTACCAACAGCTCAAGCTGGAGTACCCGGATTTAAGCCTGGGCACCGTATACCGCAATCTTTCCCGCTTCAAAGAAGAGGGCAAGATTGTTAGTGTTGGGGTGGTAAACGGGCAGGAGCGCTTTGATGCAATTGTTGATCCGCACGAGCATTTCATCTGTGAGCAGTGTGGGGCCGTGAAAGATTTGAAATACCAGATTCTGCCGGATTCTGTTGATCAGCAGATGTCGCGCAGCTGCGGGATGCAGGTTCACTCCCACAGCCTGGTGTTTTATGGTGTGTGCCCGGACTGTATGAAAACACAGAGTGAAGCGCGCTGATTTTTCAGGAGGTTTGGATGAGAAAATATCAAATTGGCATTGTGCAGCTGAGTTCCGGTGAGGATAAAAAAGAGAATCTGAACCGGATCTGCGGCTATATTCAGGAGGCCGCTGAAAACGGCGCCCGTCTGGTGGTTTTAACGGAGAATATGAATGTGATCACCAAGGCTTCTCTGCCTGTGTCAGACTTTGCGGAGGACGAGTCCGGGGAAACGTACCAGCGCATTTCCGATACGGCCAAACGCCTTGGGGTCTATCTTCACGGCGGCAGCTGGGCCGAAAAAATCCCGGGAGATTCTCGGGTGTACAACACCAGCTTTTTGTTTTCCCCCAAGGGTGAGCTGCTGGCGAAATACCGCAAGCTGCATACCTTCGATATTGTTCTGCCCACCGGCAAGGCGGTGCGGGAGTCGGAGGAGGTGGCCGCGGGCGACAGTATTGTGACGGTGGAGACGGAGCTGGGCGTGTTTGGGCTGGCCATTTGCTACGACCTGCGCTTCCCGGAGCTTTATCGCCTGATGGCGGAGCGGGGCGCGCAGATTCTGTTCAATCCCTCGAATTTTACCTTGCCCACCGGCAAGGATCATTGGGAACCGCTTCTGCGGGCCAGAGCGATCGAGAACAGCTGCTATATGATCGCCCCTAATCAGATTGGTCGCAATGCTCGTTTGACGGCGTTTGGGAGCAGCATGGTTATCGACCCCTGGGGTACGGTGATCGCCCGCGCAAAGGAAGAGCCGGGCGTAACAATGGCGGAGATTGATCTGGATTACCTCGACCGCGTACGTGCGCGCATGCAGACGCTGGAGAACCGCCGCACGGACATTTACCGGCTGGAAGAGATTTCGCGTTCCTGAGAATGAAAATGAGGATAGAAAAACAGATGCTGTTTCAGGCATCTGTTTTTTTGTTTCGATATTTGGTTGTAAAGGTGGGATTTCATATCCATTTTGAGGGCAAGTTTTTCTTGCGGTTCCCGCACAAGAAATTCTGTTGGCGCAGGGAGTACCCTCGTATAAAGTGGGATTCTTCGTGCTCTTTCCGTATCATTTCTGTGCTTCTCTCATATGTGAATTCTGCTGGCGCAGGGCTTGCCCCTCAGGCCGGGGCGGGCCCTTCCTTTCTTGACGAAAAGAAAGGAAGCAAAGATTCGCCAAGGGGGGAGTTTCGATTCTCTCCCCCTTGGAACCCCCACTCAATGACCAAAGGCGCTGCCTTTGGAAACCGAGAGAAGCTCCCGCTCTGGTTCTGTTTTCACGCACAGGCACAGCCTGCGCGTGAGGCGAGTGCGTAAGGAAAGCTTTCACGTCTGCAGCTGATACGGAAAGTGCTCTCAAGCCAACAAAAAAATGCGGCGAAGCCGCATTCCAAAAACTGCGAGCCAACGAGAGCGCTCTGAAACTGCCCGCCGACGGACGAATCGCTAAGCTTTTGATTTGCTGTTGCCAGGAGAGTGGGCAGTTTCATTGGAGCGCTTTACAGATGGCTTTTGTTGGTGCAGTCAGGGTTTGTTCCCCAAACGGATTCCAAAGGTGTCCTTTGGCGAGCCTTTGCTTACTTTCGCCTCGTAGCGAAAGATAGTGCTCGCCCCGGCACGAGGGGCATGCCCTGCGCCAGCAGAATTTATATACGGAAGAAATTCCGCTAAAAAGTTTTTATTCGCTTTCAAACAGTCTTGATTTTTGTCGGTAAAAACTCTACAATACTTTTCTCGGTAGAAAGGAGGGGGTGTGTGCCGACTAAAAAAATGGGGCGGCCCACCGATGAACCAAAGCCAATTCGCCTGGACATTCGTATTAGTGAAAATGATGCTAAAATACTGGATGATTATTGCACGCGAACAGGAAAGAAACGGCCTGAGGCGATTCGGGACGGGATCAAATCGCTCAAAGAAAAATAAAAAGGAAGCGGCGCTCCGTCGGTAAGGATTTACGCCACTTCCCTCAATCAACAGATGCCCAAAAGCACATGCTGCGTAAATAGTATACCATGCGCTGTCATCCCTTTCAAGGCACTGTTGAAAATGATCCATATAAACATTATCGTGACCCTATTGACTTTTATCCATACAACACAACAATACACTAGAACGTTGAATATATTTATTGGCGGTAATTTAATATTTGACTTTTTGGCGGTATTTAATTATAATGATATTATTGGCAAAGAAAGGAGGCTGGCATGCCAAAAAAAGCAAGAGGGCGACCGGTTTCAGATAATCCCAAGACCTTACGTGTTGATGTACGCCTGACCGAAGAAGAACTGCGTTTACTCGATGAGTATTGCGAACAAAAAGGCGTTTCACGTCCACAAGGATTACGTGACGGTATTTATGCTCTCAATAAAAAATGAAAGGAAGCGGCGGTCACCGACTAAAGTAAGACGCCACTTCCTCCAAACCAACAGATGCCCGAAAGCACATGCGGCGTAAATAGTATAGCATGCGCTGTCATTCCTTTCAAGAGATCTGTTGGAAACGATAAGGAAAGGATGAATTGTAATGACCAGCATTTTAGAAGAATAATCTTTCCGGTACGATTCCGATTACGAAGAGGTCATGCGGGTACTGTCCCTAAATGAGGAGCGCCTTCTTGCAAGGCTGAACGAAGAGGAGAAAAGACTGTTTGAAAACTATATAGGGACCCAGAAAGAACTAAACAAGCTCACAGCCGTCGGCAATCTGGTTTATGGCTATCGGCTTGGACTTACCATGACGGCCGAAGCCTTTGTCGGGATGGAGGATTTGTTTCAAAACGGATAAACAGATGAACATAAAGGCGTTCCGCCCGGAACGGCAGCTTTGTCTGTGCGGAACGCCCTGTAACCAAAACAGTAAATCCCTCCCGGAGCAAGTCCGGGAGGGATTTTTCATAACCGGAGTTCCGGCTGAATATCATTCAACAGAGACAACGTAAAAGCAAGACTATTTTTCAGCCCTATGATTGCCGCATTTCTCTTTCTCTTCTTCTTTCTTCTTTTCTTCCCTGGGTGGGGGATTTTTTGCAAATAACTCCCGTACGCCGATGAAAAGCAGCATCACGCCGAAAATCCGCCGCAGCCAGACAACGTCCAGCCAGCCAGAAAGATAGACGCCGCCCAGCGCGCCCACAAGGCCCGCAGCGGCTGCTGACAGAGCGGTGCGAAAATCGATCAGCCCCTTGCGCACATAGCAAAACAAGGCCAGCACGGCGCAGGGGATAAACAGGATCAGGTTGATTCCCTGAGCGGCGCGTTGATCCAGGCCGGCAATCAGTGTTAAATAAATGATGAGCACGCCGCCGCCGCCCATTCCCATTGAGCCCAGAATGCCCGAAAGCAAACCGGCCAAAGCCATCCATATCCATTCCATCAGAACAGCATCCTCCACGCGGCCCACAGCATCAGCGCGCCGAACAGGCGGCGCAGCAGCATTCTGTTCAGCCGGGGCAGCGCCCACGAGCCGACCACGGAGCCGGCCAGCATCCAGGGTAGGTATGGCAGTGCCTGCCCGATCGTCACGCTGCCGCGGAATAAGTACAGCCCGGCGCTCAAGACGCAGATCGGCAGAATCACCGCGACGGAGGTTGCGTGGCTTTTTACGACAGGCAGGCCCGATTTTCTCAGCATGGGCACGATTACCATGCCGCCGCCCGCACCCAAGAGGCCGTTTGCCACGCCCGCCAGAAGGCCGCCCAGCACACGAAAGGTTCGTTTCATACCGCCACTCCTTTGCGGCTTATTTTGCCCCAAAAAGAGCGAAAAACACGCAAAGCGCGGTGCGCAAAACACAAAAACGCCCCCGCAGCAAAAAATGCTGCAGGGGCTGATTCTTGTTATAAATGGCCCGCCTGGCCGTAACGAGCGAAAAAAACCTGCTACTCTAACAGCAGGTGGGTGCCCTCCCAACGCTTTCATGCTCCCTTCTTCCGGCCAAAGGCCGGGAGGTCTGCAATCCGCCGCCGGAGCCGGGCTCCCGATTCAAACATTGTAGGGCTAATTTGCATCGGTCCACGCACCAGGCAGGAAGAACATTTTCTTGTTCCTGCAAGCATTAGTATAACAGAAAATCACCAAAAATAATTCCGTTAAAGAAATTATTCGTCACTTTCGTCAGAAATATCTTCCTCTTCGTCATACAATTCGTCAAAGCGGCTTTCAAAAAGCTCCGCCAGCTTATCCAGCAGATCCTCGTCCTCCACCTCTGCCAGCTGCTGCTCGCCGTCCTGTTCGATTGCTTCAAAAATATAGTAAGTGCCTTCAGATTCCACGCTGTCCTGCGGGTTGTCAAAGGTGGGGAGCAAAGCATAGAAGCAGCCGTCTTCGTTGTCGATTACGTCCAGCACTTCAAATTCATGCTCGTTTCCTTCGTCGTCCACCAGAGTCAGAACATCTGGGCCGAATTCTTCGTTCATATCGTCATCTCCTTATTCTGTTAAAAGGTATCATTATTGTACCGTTGTTCCAGGGGGAAGTCAATAAAAAATTTCTTTGAAATAAAAACGACATAATTTTTATCAATTAAAAGAAAAAACTATTGACATTTACCCAACGGGTGTTATAATATAATTGCAAAGGGAAAGGATATTGGTAGCAGGCGAATCAGAAAAAACAGCTTCGGCGGTTTTGTTCTGATAAAAAGCTTCAGGTGCCGCCACAAAAATGGCTGCATAAGGGGCTTTGCGGAAGTGACGCCTGGGATCAACATTCGTTTGAAAGGGGTGAGTCCAATGGTACAAGAAGAAACGCAGCACCAGTCGGTCGGTCTGTTGGGCTTAGACTGCCTGGGATGCAAAGCTTGTTCGCATCATTCAAACAGAAAGGGTTGAGTCCTAAATATCAGGTTACGTCAGTCACCGCGAATTCGGTTATCAATTGCTTGGAACCGATCCGGCGGGGTGGCCGCTGGGAATCACGTGGAAGTGCTCCCGTGTTCCGTATTTGGCTCCCGAAAGACCTCTCAGTAGTGGGTAATGTGTTTCCAATGTTCCCTTAGGGTACCTTTCTTTAAAGGGTTTTATTCCAGAAATAATTGTTACAGGGCATTTTGTAAACGGAAAGTGATTCCCAATAGAACTGAAGGGATTGCAGTACGACGTATTAGTTGGTGTGATAAGATTCGGACCAATGCGTTTGAAATCGTAGCGGTGCAAAGCAAGATAAAATTGATATTGTTTACCATACAGAGGGGCTGTGACGGAATCGTCGCAGCCCTTTTTCATACATTAAAATAGAGGCAGGATGCCTGCTTCTTCACTGATCTTAAATCTGGGCGGTGATTCCTTGAATTGGGAAAATTTGAAAAAGCAAAGCTGCATTCTGCCGTTTTACGTTTTCTCTGTGATTGTTTTCCAGCTTTTCTTTCTGGCAACAATGATTTTCTTCTACGACAGTATCATTGTGGTGAGTCCTTTTTTTAAAACGCTTAGCCGGGAGTATTGGAATTGGTATTTAAATTACCGTTCGCCGTATTCCAATGAAACCACAATGATCTCGGTGGTTTATATTTTGAAGGCAATATTCAGTTTTCTCTTTATCATAGGATTTCTATACCTTTTATCAGACAAAAAGAATAGGACGGTGATCGGGAAAAAGAATTTTTTTCTTGCGGGCGGTGTTGGAATGCTGGTTTATTTTGTCTTCTTTTTCTGGATCAAATATCAGGCGGTACATTATCGACTGTTCATGTCGTTGTTTCGACGGAACTTCTTTCTCTGACGATGGCTTATCTGCTTTGGCGTCTGAAAAAAGAAGGCCGCCTGCGGGCACAGACGATGGACGGCGGGCAGGTATAGATTCTGCCTTGCTTTCATCATCTTAGGATATTTCAAAAAAGCTTCCCTCTTCGGTTGAGGGAAGCTTTTTTGTGTTTCGAGAATATAAGAGCTTCAATCAGCCGGCGGTGGAAGAGCTGCCGGTTTCTTTCGGAACGAACATGGTGGGTTGGTACGAATCGATCGCCTTCTGGTTGACGGTGATATCCTTGGATGCCTCGGCAAGCTTCGTCATCTCATCTTCAAATTCCTGATGCTTCATGTTGCCCAGAACCTCGGAACGGGTGCTTTCGTTTGAAATCTGCGTGGTGGTCTTTTTCGTCACGTCGTTTTTCACGACAAGCAGCGCGGCGCTCACGGTGGAGAGCGTAATGGTTTTGGCCTCGCCGGCTTTCATGCCTTTCACCAGCGAGATCAGGTCGGTGGGGTAGCCGGATTCCTCGTTGAGCAGCGTTGTCACGTTCTGGGAGGGAGCGTACTCGAGGTTCAGCTTTTTCTGCGCCGCGGTGGAAACCGCGTCGAAGGTGGTGCTGCCCTTGTTCAGAGCGGCGGCCTGATCGTCGAGGAACTGCTTGTACTCCTTTTCGGTCTTTTCATCCAGCGCGGCATACGTGGTGGGGTTGTACAGCGGGATCATCACATAGGAAAAATCGGTGTAGTTTTTTTCAAAATATGCCTTCAGATCGGCGTCGCTGACAGCCTTGGAGCCTTTTGCCCCATAGATCGCATTGAACACCTTGGAAGATTTGGTGTTGAATTCTGCGGTGGCCATCGAGAAGGATTCCTTCGAGATGCCGTAGCCCTCCAGCGTGTCTTTGTAAGAGGACCACTGGCTGGTCGCCGTGCTGTCAATCTCTTTTTTCTCCGCGTCGGTCAGAGAAAGCTTCAGCTCTTTCATCTTATCGTCAATCACGAACAGCAGCTTGGTGTAATCCAGCGCCTTCTTCTTGATCCACTGGGTAGCGTCGGTATTTTCGATCTTCTGCTCCAGAATCGGCTTTGTGGAATCCTCCGCTTTGGTGGAAGCATTCTGGTAGGCCAGATATTCATAATAGATATATACGCCGATGGGGAGGGTTTTCTCATTTGTCTTGGCAGCCCAGGTCTTGTCCGGTCCCGAGCAGGCCGTCATGCCTGTCAGCATCGCAACGCAAAGAAGAGATGCCGTCAGTCTTTTCAGAAAATTCATACGTCACACTCCGATTTCTTGAAATTCATGGCTGTAATCAATAACACTTTAAGAGCGATTTTCTTTTCCGACGCAAACGGAGGGAGAAACAAAATCATCCATTCGGGGGCATCTTAAAGTGACATTACTATAAACTATACACGCAGAAAAAGCCTTTGTCCAGTCATTGATGGAAATCTCATCCAGCCGGGGCGTCAGTCCTTTGTGTCCTGCATGGCGCGCAGAGCCTCCCGCAGGGTTTCGAGCGGAGACGCTCCCTTGGCCTCGCGCACGCTGATATACGGCTTTGAGCCCGCGCTGAGCATCACTCGCGAGCGCAGGGCGCTGATCATGGAGGAAATGCGCTTCATGTCCACGTGCTCCACAAACAGCAAAAGCGTTTGGCCCTGCTGCTTGATCTCGTGCACGCCCAGCGAGGCCGCCGTGTTGCGCAGCAGCGCCACATCGATCAACCCGCGAACGGAGGCCGGCGGCTCGCCGAAACGGTCGATCAGCTCGTCGAGCACGTCGCTCGCGTCGTCGTCGCCGCGAATATCCGCAATGCGGCGGTAAATTTCCAGCCTTTGGTTTAAGTTTTCGATATATTCCTCCGGAATATGCGCCTCAATCTGCAAATCCACCAAACATTCTCCCGGCGGCGGTGCTTCGCCCTTTTCCTGGCTTACGGCTTCCCCGAGCAGCTTTAAATACAGGTCGTAGCCGACGGCTTCCATGTGGCCGTGCTGCTCGCCGCCGAGGATGTTGCCCGCGCCGCGGATCTCAAGATCGCGCATCGCGATTTTAAAGCCGGAGCCGAACTCGGTGAACTCGCGGATGGCCGAAAGGCGCTTCTGCGCGATTTCAGAAAGCACCTTGTTTCGGGTAAAGGTAAGGTAAGCGTAGGCACGGCGCGACGAACGCCCCACGCGCCCGCGCAGCTGGTGCAGCTGTGAAAGACCCATGCGGTCGGCGTTGTCGATGATGAGCGTGTTTGCGTTCGGCACATCCACGCCGGTTTCGATGATCGTGGTGCAGACCAGCACGTCGATTTCCTGATCCACCAGGCGGCGCCAAACCTCCGAGAGCTCGTTTTCGCTCATTTTGCCGTGACCGATGCCGATGCGCGCTTCGGGGATGAGGGCCTGCAGCGTGGCGCTGACACGGTCGATGGTGCCGATGTCGTTGTGCAGGTAGTACACCTGCCCGCCGCGCCGCAGCTCCCGGCGGATGGCGTCCGCCAGAATGCCGTTGTCGTGCTCGAGCACATAGGTCTGTACCGGGTGGCGGTCGTGCGGGGCCTCCTCAATCACAGACATGTCGCGGATGCCCGAAAGGGCCATGTTCAGCGTGCGGGGAATCGGAGTTGCGGAGAGCGTCAGCACATCCACGTTCTTGCAAAGCTCCTTGAGCTTTTCCTTCTGGGCCACGCCGAAGCGCTGCTCCTCGTCGATGATGACCAGTCCCAGGTCGCGGAAGCGCACGTCCTTTGAAACCAGCCGGTGCGTGCCAACCACAAAATCGACCTCGCCGCGCTTGAGGCGGTTCAGAATGTCCTCCTGCTGTTTGGGCGTGCGAAAACGGGACAGAAGCTCCACCCGCACGGGGAAGCCCTCCATCCTCTTGGTGATCGTCTGATAATGCTGCCACGCCAGAATGGTGGTGGGCACGAGCATGGCGCACTGCTTGGAATCGCTGACGCACTTGAACGCGGCGCGCAGGGCCACCTCCGTTTTGCCGAAGCCCACGTCGCCGCACAGCAGGCGGTCCATGGGGGCTTCGCGTTCCATATCGGCCTTGATTTCTTCAATGCAGCGCAGCTGATCCTCGGTCTCCTCAAATTCAAAGTGGGATTCAAAGTCGTGCTGCCATTCCGTATCCGCGGCGAACGCATGGCCTTTGGCGTTCATGCGCTGCGCGTAGAGCTTGATCAGCTCCTTCGCCATATCCTTTACGGCGGAGCGGACGCGCGCCTTGGTCTTCTGCCAGTCGGAGCCGCCCAGACGGTGCAGGCGCACCTGTGCGTCCTCTCGCGGGCCGATGTATTTCGATACCAGATCGAGCTGCGTTACCGGCACGTACAGCGTGTCATTTTTGGCGTAGCGCAGCTTGAGGTAGTCCTTGACAATGCCCTGCATGCTGATTTTGTGAATGCCCTCGAACACGCCGATTCCGTGTGAGGAATGCACCACGTAATCGCCGGGGTTCAGGTCGGAGAGACTGTAGATTTCCTGGCTGTTTTTCGAGCGCTTGCTGCGGCTCTGTTTGCGCTGGGAGAGCAGACGCCCGTGGGTGATGAGCCCGAAGTGGGCGCCGGGGTATTCCATACCGGCGGAAAGACCGCCTTCCGTCACGATGACCTGCCCGGGCGAAAGCTGCTGCGGGTCGGCAAGATACACGGCGTTTACGCCCTGATTCTGCAGGTCGGCGGCGGTGTTCTGCGCCGCGCGTTCGCTCCCGGCCAGAACCACGCAGCACCAGTGGTTGTGTAGCATCGCCTGCACGTCCTCGGTCAAAAGCTGCATGCTGCCGCTCCATACCGAATTCTGGCGCACGTTCATATTTTCCAGCACGCGTACCGGGGTTTCGTAGCTGCCGCGCGCAAAAGCATCCAGATAGATCGCGCCGAGAGAAATAAATTGCTCCAGCGCGTACTGCCAGTCTTCGCTATAGGTGTCGAGCCCGCGGCACAAAATGCCGTGGGAAAGGTAGTCCTTTAAATCTTCGCCCCACTGCCATAGCGAAGTGCGGACCTTTTCCTTGTTTTTGACCGGCTCTGAAACAAACAGCAGAGTGTTTTCGTCCGCATAATCAAATACGGTGGCAGGCTTGTCATAAAGAAAGGGAATAAATTTATCCGTGCAGCCCAGCATGGCCCCGGCAAAGAGCTTGTCGGCCTCGGCCTCCAGAATCTCGCGGGCGGCGGCCGCCGTTTTGCCGCGCAGGGTCGCGGCGTGGCGTCGGATTTTTTCCGCCAGCACGGCCGGATGTTCGATCAGCGCTTCTACCGAAGGGGCGATCGTGATCTCGTCAATGGAGGAGGTACGGCGCTGCGTTTCGCGGTCGAAGAACGACAGCGTGTCGATCTCGTCGCCCCAGAATTCCACGCGAACGGGATGCTCCGCGTCGGGCGTGAAAAAGTCGAGAATGCCGCCGCGCAGCGCAAACTGACCGGTACCCTCGATCTGGTCGGCGCGCTCATATCCGCACGAGACCAGAATGCTCACGACCGCTTCCGGCGTGATCTGCTGGGCGGTGCGCAGCGTAACGGTGCGCCGCCGCAGCTCTTCGGGCGGCAGCGTATATTGAAGGGCGGCGTCCATGCAGAAGATGACGCAGTCGCAGCCGCCGGTCAGGTAGCACGAGAGCGCGTGCAGGCGCTGATGCTCGTATTCGTGCGAGCTGCCCTGTGTATCGCGGAAGTTGAAATCGCGCAGGGGATACAGCGCTGGGCGCATGCCCATGGCGGTCAGGTCGTCGAAAAGGCGCTGCGCTTCCGCTTCTTCAGAGGCAGCAACAAAGGCTCTGCGTCCGTTCAGGGCGCAGAGCGAATAGATGATATTGGCCTTGTGGATCCCCGAGAGCCCTGTGACGGCTGCCGGGAGTGACTTGGATGTTACAGCCTGATCCAGCGCGGAGAATTCCTTCAGCGCGCTGACGGCGGTGGTGAGAAATTTCATGGAAAGCTCCTTGCATTACGGAAAAAGATCATCCGGATTCGCTTCCTTATTCAGAATACGAAACCAAACAGGAAAAGTCGGTCGGATTTTGCGGCGGAGCGAACGGTTTCAGGAATTAAACCGGTTCATGGCCTCGTCGGTTTTTCCCTGCACCATCAGTTCGAGTGCCTGGATCGCGTGGTCGATGGCCTCGCTCAGGTTTTTCGCCTCCTGCGCAGAAAAGGTGGAAAGCACCCAGTCTGCCAGATTCCACTCGGGATTCGGCTTGGCGCCGATGCCCATCTTTATGCGCGGGAACGCGTCGCTGCCCGAAAGATAGATGATATTCTTCATTCCGTTCTGCCCGCCGTCGCTGCCCTTGCGGCGAATGCGCAGGTGGCCCGGCGCGAGCGAAATATCATCGAATACGATGATCACCTGCTCAGGGGGAAGCTTGTAAAATCGCATGGCCTCGGTCACGCTTTGTCCGCTCAGGTTCATAAAGGTGGAGGGCTTGAGTAGCAGCACCTTTTTTCCGCCGAACGTCGCTTCGGCACACAGACCCTTGAATTTCAGGCGGTCGATTTTCACGCCCAACGTTTCAGCCAGGCGATCCAGCACCATATAGCCGGTGTTATGCCGGGTCTGCTCGTACTGCCGCCCGGGGTTGCCAAGGCCGACAATGATTGCCTGTACGGGGCCGGGGATGACCGCGGGCCGGGAAAAGATCGATTTAAGCATGATGACACCTCTGCTGGAAGAAATTCTGGAAAAGGCTTATGGCGGGACGGAAAGATTCCGCCCCGCCAGACCGCCGAAAAGGAGTACAACCGTAATAGAATGAACCGTTTTGCTTTTTGTGCCGCTGTATGCCCGCAGGATGGTTTTACTCAGCAAAGGTCAGCCGCGTCCAAACAAGGAGGTTCCTGCCTTTGCCGCGTTTGCCGCCTTGCAGTTTCAGCGGCCTGCAGATTCAGGCTCGGCGGGACGGAAAAAATTCCGTCCCGCCTGAATCAGCTTTGTATCAAAAATGGGGCAGAGCGTACCCCTGCCCCGCATCCGGCTTTCCGCCTGTGCAGAATCACACAAACATAGGGGAAACCGGTTTGTCTTCGTAAATGCGCTCAATGGCTTCTGCAAACAGGGGAGCCACCGGCAGAATCGTAAAGTTCGGCAGACGCTTTTCTTCCGGTACCGGAACGGTATCCAGCAGGATCAGCTCGGAAATACAGCTGTTCTTGATGCGCTCCACCGCGGGGCCGGAAAGCACGCCGTGTGTTGCGCAGGCAGTCACTTCGATCGCTCCGCCGACTTCCACCAGAGCGGTGGCGGCGTTGCACAGAGTGCCGGCAGTATCGATCATGTCGTCTACCAGAATGACTTTTTTGCCGCGAACGTCGCCGATGATGTTCATGACTTCGGATACATTGGCTTTCTGGCGGCGCTTGTCGATAATCGCAAGCGGGCTGCCGATGCGGGCGGCAAAATTGCGGGCACGGGTAACAGAGCCGAGGTCGGGGGAAACCACGACATAATCATCGCTGTTGTTGCCCACTCTGTCTTTCAGGAAAGAAGAGAGAATCGGAGCCCCCAGCAGATGATCCACGGGAATGTTGAAGAACCCCTGAATCTGAGGTGCGTGCAGATCCATGGTAAGGATCCGGTCGGCTCCGGCGGTGGTGATCAGATCAGCCACCAGCTTTGCGGAAATCGGGTCGCGGGCCTTGGCCTTACGGTCCTGGCGGGCATAGCCGAAGTACGGAATAACCGCGGTGATACGGGCGGCCGAAGCACGCTTCATCGCGTCGATCATGATGAGCAGCTCCATGATGTTGTTGTTTACCGGCGCGCAGGTCGACTGCACAATAAAACAGTCCGAGCCGCGAACAGATTCAAACAACGACATGGCAATTTCCCCGTCGCTAAAGGTAGAAACCTCTGATTTCCCCATGGGCAGGCTAAGGCAATCTGCAATTTGCCGGGCGACTTGCGGGCTTGCGTTCGCCGCGAAAATCTTGATATCCTTACCATGAAAATTCATTGAAAAAATCCCCCTAAACAGTTTGGCCGCCAAACGGCGGCGGTTTATAGACGTTAGTGTATCAGTACGCGCTTTAGGCGCGCAGAGTGGTGAATGGGTCAGGCGTTTGTTCGTCTTTCAGGGTAATGCCGCGGCACTGCACATTTTGCAGCACGCAGCGGTCTCCGGCGGTGGTGTCCTCCAGCAGAGCGTTGGGGCCGACGATGCAGCCCGCGCCGATGCAGGTGCGGCCGGTCAAAATGCTGCCGGGCAGAATTTTGGTATCGGGTCCCACGGTTACGTCGGGCCCGATGAGAATGCCGTCCGGGCAGGGAATATCGACTCCATCAGCCATCAAACGCAGTAAAACATTCTGTTTGGCGATCGAGTTCAGTTCAGAAAGCTGCTTTCGGTCATTCGCGCCCAGCACGACATTGCTGTCACCGGTTAAAAATGCGCCGGCGCGCTGGTCACGCGAAAGGAGCAGCCGTATCGCATCGGGCAGGTAATACTCGCCCGTGCTGTTCTTATTTTGGATATCGTGCAGCACCGAAAGCAGACTGTCTACCCGGAACCAGTAAGCCCCCGAGTTGATCTCCCGAATCCGCTTTGTCGGCGCGTCGGCTTCTTTTTCTTCTACAATGGCACGTAAAGCACCCGTTTTGCTGTCGCGCACGATGCGTCCGTACCCGAACGGGTCGGTCGGCTCTGCGGAAATCACCGTAACGGCCTGTCCTCTTTCCATATGCTCCGCCAGGGCAGAGCGGATGGTTTCGGGGTCAAGAAACGGCGCGTCGCCGCTCAAAATCAGTACGTTTGTGCCGCTGTGGCTGCGCAGGAACTGCTCCGCCATCATAACGGCGTGCGCGGTGCCTTTCTGCTCCGCCTGAAACACATGCTCAAAAGGAGCGGTACGCTGCTTTGTTTTGGCTAAGCCATCCAAAAAGGATTCCACTTCGCTGTGCAGGTGCCCGGTTACGACGCATACGTTTGAAACTCCGGCGCCTTCCACAGCGTCGATCACCCACTCGAGCATGGGCTTGAACAAAACCTGACACAATACCTTGGGCCCTTGGGACTTCATCCGCTTTCCCTCACCCGCCGCAAGGATAATGGCACAGTTTTCCATAGTGAATCCTCCGTCAGTTTCGCAAATAATCATACGGTATTATTATCGCATATCATCAAAATTTTTCAAGACCTATTTTGTTGTTTTGTTAAAAGATTGTTTCTATTGCGTTAGAAAAAAGACGATTTCTATTCTCTTTTTAGAGAAAATCTGCACTTTACTTCTTTTAAAGCAAAGTGCAGATTTCACAGAGAGGAATTCCACTGTTTCGGGCAGATGAAATTCCTCCAATATTTCATTTTAGCAATACAATTATTTCACGATGGAAATGGTGGTGCTGGCAGTTTTTTCGCCGTTGATGTATACGCCGCCATACTGGCCGGCTTTTCCGACCGCTTTTACCAGGTACAGATAGTCGCTGCCGCGCTTGCCGTTAAAAGTGACTTTAAAAGAGCTGCCCGCCACGTTAAAGGTGGGTTGCTTGCCGTTGAGAGAAGTGATCTTGAACTGGTAAACGCCGTTGGCTTTTATGTTCAGGTGCTTGCCGGTATCGCTCTTGTAGGTACCAGTCGCAGCAGGGGCCACAACCGGTGTGGTGGTGGGCTGGGTTGTGCCGGTCACCTGAGAGGACGAAGCGGGAGCGGAGGAATCAACATAGAAATAAGCGTAGAAGGTTTCGGGATTTTCACCCTTGGAGTTTACCACGCTGGTCTGAATAGCGATCAGTTTTCCAGCGGATGCGGCCGGAATCGTATAGGAAGTTCCGCCGTTCTGCAGAGAAATGGAATCCTGCTCCTCTGCAAAAGCGCCGCCGCTGTTCTTGGCGAAATAATTCACGGTTGTGTGGGTAGACCCTGCAAACTGATATCCTGCAGCAGGAGCAACCGAAAGAACGGCTCCGACAGGAACAGCGGCGTAAGAGATTTCCTTCTGCTTGACAGCGTCAACAAAGACGAGGTCGCCCTCGCCGTTTACCTGGGGTACCGATTCCACAAACGACAAGGTTTCTGTCTTCTGAGCGGTTACGGAAGAGGCTGAAAAAGTGCCGTACTCAAAATTGGTCTGCTTGACGCTGTCCGCGCCCAAAAATCCGCCGATGTAACCCGGTACAGCCGTTGCTGCGAATGCAGTTGCAGAAACACTTACCGCCATTGCTGTTGCCAAAAATGCGGTTATTATTCTTTTTTTCATGTAGATTCCACCTCTTATTTTGTTTGTTGTTTATTTCAGTACAATTCATTTGCCGGAGTTTTGCGGCGCACAGGCTTGTGTTTGGCGAATCAAAGAGATTGGAAAGGCCGCCATATGTAAGATACCGCTGTTCGGGCCTCCTTCCTCGAAAAATCAGTTTGCGGCGAATGAATTGTCGGTGCGCTGGTGCGACCTGCGGGAAGGGTGTTAGCCCGCGCCGGAACATAAAAAAGGACGCGGTAAGACGGAATTTCTTCACGTCACAAGCGTCCTGAAAAACAAGTACCAGCAAATATGACTGCAAGCGGTATTCCAACGGGGCGTAAAAATGGGTCTGCCGGTTGCAGGAGTTCACTGTGCGATTTCCTGATCTCTTGTTGGTGAAGACGGCGGCCCCGTATTGCTACAGAAAGAGCGGGGAATGCTCTCTCTTGTTTTGTACCGAGCTTTTTGGTAGTTTTATTTCCAGATTATACCACACCGTTCTTTCCCTCTGCAATAGGTGAAATCACTTTTTTCTCGTTATGATGAAAAATTTGCAGAAAAATGTGACCGCGCAGTGCTGTGTGGAGGGAAACTTGTAATTATGGATAGTTCTGTGAAGGGATATTTGTGAAAGAATTACTAATCCCATGATTCCGGGCATTTTCGGTTCGGTAAGGAGGAAGAATATTCATAAAAAATTATTCTTTTAGATGGAAAATAGGATGGATTTTTGGTGGTGATTTTGATATAATCCACAATAGATGTCCAATTGTTTATCCTAACAGAGGATAACTGGTTCAATAGATTCCTTAAAATTATAGGAGGTAGAAGAATGAGTCATAAGTATGTGTACCTGTTTTCGGAAGGAAACGGCAGCATGAGAAACCTGCTGGGCGGCAAAGGCGCTAACCTGGCGGAAATGACGGTACTGGGAATGCCCGTACCGCAGGGGTTTACCATTACTACGGAAGCCTGCACCCAGTATTATAACGACGGCAGACAGATCAATGAGGAAATTCAGGGGCAGATTTCTGATTATTTGGCCAAGATGGAAGAGATCTGCGGCAAAAAATTCGGCGACGCCAAAAACCCGCTGCTGGTTTCCGTGCGTTCCGGCGCCCGCGCTTCCATGCCCGGCATGATGGATACCATTCTCAACTTGGGTCTGAATGATACCGTGGTGGAGGGCCTGGCCGCACTGACCAACAACCCCCGCTTTGCTTACGACTCCTACCGCCGATTCATCCAGATGTTCTCTGACGTTGTGATGGAGATTCCCAAAAGCGACTTCGAGCGCGTGATCGACGCGAAGAAGAAAGAGCGCGGCGTGAAGCAGGACACCGAGCTCGACACCGAGGATATGAAGGACCTGGTCGTGCGCTTTAAGGCCTTGTACCGCGAGAGAAAGGGAACCGATTTCCCCACCGAGCCCCGCGTACAGCTGATGGAAGCCGTGAAGGCCGTGTTCCGCTCCTGGGACAACCCCCGTGCGAACGTGTACCGCCGCATCAACGAAATCCCCTATGACTGGGGCACCGCGGTCAATGTGCAGTCCATGGTGTTCGGCAACATGGGCAACACCTCCGGCACAGGCGTTGCGTTTACCCGTAACCCTGCTACCGGCGAAAAGAAGCTGTTTGGTGAGTACCTCATCAATGCGCAGGGAGAAGACGTTGTGGCCGGTATCCGTACTCCCGAGCCAATCGACCATTTGAACAGCATTATGCCCGACGTGTACACTCAGTTCGCAGAGACTGCTCAGCGTCTGGAAGACCACTACACCGACATGCAGGACATGGAGTTCACCATTGAAAACGGCAAGCTGTATATGCTTCAGACCAGAAACGGCAAGCGTACCGCGGCTGCCGCTTTGAAGATTGCCGTGGATCTGGTGGAGGAAGGCAAGATCAGCACCGAAGAGGCTGTTCTGCGCGTAGAGCCCAAGCAGCTCGATTCCCTGCTGCATCCCCAGTTTGACCCCACCGAGCTGAAGAAGGCTCAGGCGATCGGCAAGGGCCTGGCGGCTTCCCCCGGAGCGGCATGCGGACGCGTTGTATTCAGCGCTGAGGACGCCAAGGCATGGAGCGACAAGGGCGAGAAGGTCATTCTCGTCCGTCTGGAAACCTCCCCGGAGGACATTGAAGGCATGGCGGTTGCACAGGGCATTCTCACCGTTCGCGGCGGCATGACCTCTCACGCGGCGGTTGTTGCGCGCGGCATGGGAACCTGCTGCGTATCCGGCTGCGGCGAAATTTCCATGCATGAAGAAGAGAAATACTTTACCCTGGGCGGCCAGACCGTTCGCGAGGGCGATTATATCTCCATCGACGGCAGCACCGGCAGCATCTACGGCCAGGCTCTGCCCACCGTGGAGGCTTCGATTTCCGGCGACTTTGACAAGTATATGACTTGGGCGGATCAGGTGCGCCGCCTGAAGGTTTACACCAATGCGGATACCCCCCGCGACGCGGCGCAGGGCAAGGCGTTCGGCGCGCAGGGCATCGGCCTGTGCCGCACCGAGCACATGTTCTTTGAGGGCGACCGCATCAAGGCGATGCGCGAGATGATCGTCGCCAAAACGACGGACGCCCGCCGCAAGGCGCTGGCAAAGCTTCTGCCCTACCAGCAGAGCGACTTTGAGGGCATTTACGACGTGATGGAAGAGCTGCCGGTCGTCATCCGCTTTATCGACCCGCCTCTGCACGAGTTCCTGCCCACCAAGGAAGAGGATATCAAAGAGATTTCCGAGGAGCTTGGCCTGACCGTTGAAGAGCTCAAAGAGGTTATCGCGAGCCTGCACGAGTTTAACCCGATGATGGGTCACCGCGGCTGCCGCCTGACGGTTTCCTATCCGGAAATCGCCGAAATGCAGACCACCGCTGTGATCACCGCGGCAATCAATATTTCCCGCAAGAAGAACATCAGCATCGTTCCCGAGATCATGATCCCGCTCGTCGGCGAGGTCAAGGAGCTCAAGTTCGTCAAGGATGTCGTTACCTCCACCGCGGATAAGCTCATCGCGGAGTCCGGCATTTCGATGAAGTATGAGGTCGGTACCATGATCGAGATCCCCCGTGCCGCTCTGACTGCGGACGAGATCGCGACGGAAGCGGACTTCTTCAGCTTCGGTACCAACGACCTGACCCAGATGACCTTCGGCTTCAGCCGTGACGACGCCGGCAAGTTCCTCGATTACTACTACGAGAATAAGATTTACGAGTCCGATCCCTTTGCGCATATCGACCAGAAGGGTGTTGGCAAGCTCGTTGAAATGGCCACTGAGAAGGGCCGCGGTGCCAATGCACACCTGCATGTGGGCATTTGCGGCGAGCACGGCGGCGATCCCACGTCTGTGGAATTCTGCCACCGCACCGGCCTCGACTATGTTTCCTGCTCGCCCTTCCGTGTTCCGATCGCCCGCCTGGCCGCTGCGCAGGCCGCGGTAAAGGAAAAGAGAGCGGCTGCGAAATAAGAGCCGGTCAAATGACCTTATTGGGAATCAATAAAATATTTCTATAAAAAACAGGGGATTGCGTCTTGGTAAATGATGCCGATCCCCTGCTTTTTGCGGATGAATATTGTAAATCGATTCCTCTATGCTGATTTAAAATCAAATTTCCTGCGCACATAATCAATAAGTCCAACCTGTTTTTTAACATAAGGGTTTTAGGTTTTCAATTAGGAGATGGACAGTGAGATTTTTAAAAGTTGTATGTGTGATGATGACCTGCGTTATGATCGCGGTGACGTTACCGGGTTGTGCCGCCGCCTCTCCATTCATATCAGAACGGTTGAAGCTCTTGGATTCAAAAGCCATGAAAGAAAAGCAATCCAATTTGCAAATGTCAAAAGATATTCTGAACTGCCTGAGCGAAAACGATGCGCAAGGCCTGAAAGCTTTGTTGTGCTTAAAAACACAGGGGCTGACAGACATTGATAAACAGATCCTTTCGGCCTTTGATTTTTTTAAGGGCAGAGTCGTTTCCTTTAACCAAGAGGATTTATCGGGCTATGAAGAAGAATCCATCGACGGCGGAAAAACAACATTTCTGGAAAGGTCGTGGCGTATTCAAGAGATCAAGACGGATGAGGGCGCGACTTATGAAATTGACATGAACGCTTATATTGTTTGTGATGACGATAAAGATAGGGAAGGCATTTCTCAAATCACAATCACCAGTGGCGACGGCACAGAATTCAAGATAGGCTATCGATGGCCTTTACACTATGATGAGGGTCTGGATTTATCGATCGACGTCGTAAAGTGTTTTGATGAAAGAGATGCGGATGGCCTAAAAGCAATGCTATGCACGAAAACGCAGCAAACAGAAAGGATCGATCGACAAATTCAGTCGGGGTTGAACTTTTTGGAAGGCAGAGCGACCTTTGGCAAAGTTGGAACTGTAGATGGACATGATCTTTTTGATGGCGACCATGACTGGAATGCTTATGTAGATGACAAAGAAAAGGTAGAAAATGGCCAGCCAACCCGCACTTCAATCGCTGTGCGTGTGGAAAACATTGAAATGGATACAGGAAAAATATATCGTCTGAAATTTTATGCGATTCTTCTTTGCCGTGAAGAGAAAAGCCTGGAAGGAATCTCACAAATCATCATTCAAAACGATGAGGGAAAAGAACTTGCCATAGGAGAGAGAGTCGACTAGATTCAAAAGCGTTTGCTTTCAGGGTACACACCCTGTTTGTTTCCTGGGTCAAAATAAGAAATCGGAACAGCAAAGAACGGGATAAAATGAATTATCATTTATTTTTGTAATAAGCAGATTTCTATCGCGAATATCGCAAAAATATTTTTTTAATAAAAATCTAGCAAGGATCAAACCTTTTGAAAGGCTTTGATTGGCATAGAAACCAAATTGTTTTACAGAATAAAATGTGTTAACTCCATCGTTTTCCATGCCTTAACCCGCGAATTGCCAGAATGATTACAGTTCCGTTATTCTCATTGACTTTTCGCTTTGATTCCCGTAATATATCGTCATATTACACAATCTGATTTACTGCTGCCGGAAAGATGGTGTTCAGATATGACGAATATTCGCCGCTGTTTGGCCACAGCGCTTGTCGCATTTTGCACGTTTGTGTCAATGACGGCAGGCTGTGCTCCGAACCCAGAATCGGTGGGAGTCACCGAGGTTTCCAATGCGCAGGAGGCCCCGCAGACTGCGGTGAAGCCGGCCGATCAGGGCACGGGAAGGCGCTTTGCCGCAAAGCCTGCAAAAAAGCCGCTGGTAGACCGTGGGAGCTTCAGCTCGTCCTTCCTGAATCTTCAAAAAATCTACAGTCTCGCCGCTGTTCCTACATATGACGGATACAATCAGGTCACGCATCCCAAAATTCTGTATTTCCCCAAGCGCTGGAACGGGTATCAATACTGGATGTCCGTCACACCGTACCCTTTTGGAAATGACGACTTTGAAAATCCCTGCATTGTCACCTCAAATGACGGGAAAACGTGGGTGACGCCCGTCGGCCTGAAAAACCCGATTACGGGGGTACCCTCCGACGTGAAGATCGGCGCGCACTATTCCGATTCCCACCTTGTGATGTGCGGAAATAAAATGGAGATGTGGTACCGCTACAATAAGGGCAACCCAAAGACGAGGCATACGGACTCCGGCACGGACTATTATTACCGCACCATCAGTCAGGACGGGCTGAATTGGTCTGTGCCGCAGCTGATGCAGAAATCGAACAAGGGCCTGATCAGCCTTGCCGTCAACTATGAGGATAACAGGTATCAATTTTGGTACACCACGGCTCAAAAGCGGCTGATGCACGCGGAAAGCGCCAACGGGACGGCCTGGAGCGACCCGCAGCCATGCTCCATCGAGCTGCCGGAGGGCTACCTGCCGTGGCATCAGGATATCATTCACTACCAGAGCGTCTACTATTTGCTCCAGACCGGCATTCGGCAGAAGGAGTATTCCTTTGCGCTGTTCTTGTCCAAATCCACCGATGGCATCCACTTTACAAAGGGCGTGCCGTTCTACCCCAGCGACAACCCGGTCATCCTGCATAACACGTGGCTGTACCGCAGCACCGTGTATGCGGACGGCGACACGCTGCGCATGATGATTTCGTACCGTCTGCCGCAGAAAAAATGGTACATGACTGCGGCCTCTGTTTCCGTTCAGCAGTGGAACGATGCGTGCGATTTGCACAAGCCCCTGATTCTGCCGGACCCCACGGCGAAAGCGCCCGCGCAGAAAAAAGAGGAACAGAAGCCCCCGCAGAAGATCGTTCCCAATCTGGCCGCTCAGACTGCGTCGAAAAAAATTCCCGCATGAATTCTTCCCCGCCCGGAATGCCGAAAACATTTTTCTTGTTTGGGCGTCCTGCGCGGGGATTCCTTTTGGAGGAATAATATGGTATCATACTGGTGAATACTGCGGAAAATGTCGAATTACCGCGAATGCGTTGAGTGAAAGGGGAGTTACCATGCTCTGGAAAGAAAAATATATGCTTGGGGTTCCGCTGATCGACGAGCAGCATCAGGAGCTGTTTCGGCGTGTAACCGATTTTGTTGAGACGGTCAGAAAGCCCATTCCATGGGAGCAGAAGACCGAACAGGTCAACCGGACCCTGGATTTTATGAAGGATTATGTGGTTACGCATTTTCACGATGAGGAAAACCTGCAGCGCGAGCTGGGGTATCCCGAGCTGCCGTCGCACAGAAAGCTGCACCAGGAAATGGTGGCCTATGTGGTGAGCGTTTCCCGCCAATATGAGGAGAGCGGCAATCAGGAGCAGCTGATGCAGCAGTTCGCGGGGCGCCTGCTGGCCTGGCTGATCAACCACGTGGCCTCTGAGGACCAGAAGATTGCGGATTTTGCCAGGAGAAAGGAGCAGGAGACCCATGAATAACACACTGCACCTTTCCTTTTTTGAAGCAACCCGCGAGGTGTTCGAGCTGATGCTCGACCTGCAGAAGGTCTCGGAGAGCGCCGTTGCCCCCGGGGAGGACGCCTGCGGCAACCTGACCATTTCCATCGGCGTTATCGGCGATTTGACGGGCGATATCCTGTACACGTTCCCGAAAGAAACGATGCTCGAAATGGTGCGCATCATGACCGGCGGAATGGAAGTGAGTGAGGTGGACGACTTTGTCACCTCCGCAATCGGTGAGATCTCCAATATCATCAGCGGCAAGGCGATGATCGCCCTGTCAGAAAGGAATGTCGTCTGCGACATTTTGCCGCCCAAGGTGGTGGAAAGCGAAGAGAGCGTATGCGCTTATCCGGTGGATTCCAACACGAAGATCAACACCGAAATCGGCAGTGTCGGCCTTGAGGTTCGCCTGCAAAGCAAATAACAGCCTGCAGAACAAAGCGCCCCGAACCGGGAATACGAACCGGTTCGGGGCGCTTTTTATGTTATTCGGATGGGTTCGGTTTCTCCTGATCCTCCTGTGACGCAATGGAGGGAACGTGTATATTGAAGTACAGGCTGAGCATCCGGATGCTCACGGTGAGGACTACGCTGAGCAGCACGGCAATGGAATGCGGAATGTACATGCGGGCCAGGTAATACAGCAGCGCGCCCGCCACAGAGGCCAGAGCGTAAATTTCGCGCCGCAGAATCACGGGAATCCGCTGTACCAGAATGTCGCGGATCATGCCGCCGCCCACGCCGGTGAGCATGGCGACAAAGATGCACAGAAAGCCTTGCTTTTCATACCCGGCGGAAATCGCGGCGTCCACACCGATTACGGTGAACACCCCAAGGCCCAGGGCGTCGGAAATATAGTAGCTCCACGTGTAGACGGGGCTTCCGCCGTTCACAAACCGGCGGAAGCGGCCAAGCGCCAGCAGAAGGAACGTGGTGATCGACGCGACGATCAGATACATGGGGTTCACCAGTCCCACGGGGGGAGACACCCCCAGAATGACGTCTCGCAAAACGCCGCCGCCGATGGAAGTGGTGACGGCCAGCAGAAAAATTCCGAAATAATCCAGCTTGTGCTGCATAGCGATAATAGCACCCGAAATCGCGAAAGCCACCGTGCCGACGACTTCAAACACAAGCAAAAGTGCGGTTGGCATATTGTTTCCCCCTCGGCGCAGACGGCGCACCCGTCTCATCGCCTGTTGTGATGCGTTTGCTTTGAAAGCGTGTTCCTTCCCCGGGCATCTCAAAAGCCGCGCGGCCGCAAAATCGTTTGATTCGCGCAGCGCGTTCCTGGTCAGATCAGGCCCAAATGCCGCAGGCCCTTTTCAATTCCGCCGCAGAGCATGGAATCCGTGACATAATCCGCGGCAGCTTTGGCTTCGGGCACGCCGTTTTCCATGGCCACGCCCACCCCCACGGCTTTCAGCATGGTCACGTCGTTCGTTCCGTCGCCGAAGGCCACGGTGTCTTTCAGGTCGATTCCGGCGTGCCGGCAGAAAAAGCGGATGGCCTCGGCCTTGTCCTGATTCGGGAAGGACAAATCGCCCGAGTGGCCGCCCGGGTGCAGATTCAGCACCATCGAACCGGTGAACGCAGGGCGGCATCTCTCGTAGTGGCCCCGGTCGGCAAAGATGCAGTCTACCGCGCCGGCCTGCACCTGCTCCGGTTCCCAGTTGGTGACGATGTAATCCCCCAGATTGTAAACCCGGTTCAAAAGTGCGGTCATTTCAGGGGTTAAATTGCGGCCCCAGCCGTGGCGCATGCCGACAAAGTTATAGGAAACGCCGAACGAATCAAAATGTTCCATGATTTCGAGCACACGCTCGGGGGAAAAGAATTTTTGCAGAATGGTTTTCCCCTCATATACTACGTGCGTACCGTTCATCGCAATGTAGCTTGTAAAAAAGTCCCCGAACATCTTTTGGATGAACGGCTCCTGACGGCCGGAGCAGATGGCCACTCCATGCCCGTTTTGCCTTGCCAGGCGGATGGCCTGCAGCGTGCCGTCCGGCACAAAATACCCCTCTTTGCCGGAGGCGAGCAGGGTTCCGTCTATGTCAAAGAAAATCATTTTTTTCAGTGGAATCACTCCTTACGGTGAATGTTGCTGTGCCAGAATACCGCGGGAGAAACGCGCCGGCTGCTCCGCGCAGAACGGGCGGCAAAACCGCCGGTTTGGGCAGAGCGCCGGTTCGTCCGCTCTGCGATACATAATTGCAGGGCGAGGCGGAAACAATAGACCTTGAAAAAACGGAAAGGATCTGAATCCATGGAATATATCAAGGCTTTTGTGGTAGGCGGTCTGATCTGCGTGGTCGGTCAGATACTGATCGACAGAACAAAGCTGACCCCTGCCCGGATTTTGGTGATGTTTGTCACGCTCGGCGTCGTTTTAACGGCGGTCGGCCTGTATGAGCCGCTGGTGCAGTTTGCCGGAGCCGGGGCCACGGTGCCGCTGTCCGGCTTTGGCTACACCATGGCCAAGGGGACGCAAGAAGCGGTGCGCGAGCATGGCCTGCTCGGCGCGCTGATGGGCGGCGTTACCTCCAGCGCGGCGGGGATCGCGGCGGCGGTATTCTTCGGCTACCTTGCGGCGCTCATTGCAAAGCCGGGTGATAAGTCGTAACAAAACAAAACGGGCAGGAACGGGAACAAAAGCTCCTGTTACCCTGCCCGGTTTTTTTGCTTTCACTTACTGGATGGAGTAATCCAAATAATGCTCCAGCTCTTCTTCATCCTTTTTCTTCTTTTCAAGGAACAGAAGCGTGGTCGTGACGATAGCGGCTACCGCAACGGCAGCGGAAACAATTCCAAGGATCAGTGCCAACGTATTGTTTTTCCTCATTACAAAACGCCTCCAAAAACAAATTAAGCTTCCCAGTGTTCATTCCATTCATCTGTTTGTCTTTATGATACCCAAAAATGATGCAAAAGTCAATTCACATGCGGTTTGTGATGAAAAAGTAAAAAATACCACGCTCATCCCCGCCGCAGGTGAAATGAATCAACCCTTTTTCACCGTCTGGAAAGAATTCAGGCGCCAAGGGAAGCGGACGAACGCGAAAAGCTGCAACCAAGCGGTATTGCAAAAGTAAAAAAAGCAGAGCACAACGCTCTGCTTTTCAATACAAAGATTTTGAAAACAACCGGATCAGGACGCACTGGTTGTGTTCAGCTTGCGGGCAAGGGCAGACTTCCTTCTGGCGGCGGTTTTTTTGTGAAGGATTCCCTTAGCAGCAGCTTGGTCAATCTTCTTTATCGCAATACGAACAGCCTCCGCCTTGTCCTCAGCCTGAGCCTCAAGAGCAAGGTTGGCCTTCTTAATCTCTGTTTTCAAAGCAGAATTGATCGCTTTGTTCTGAAGAGTTTTGGTAGCGATTACCTTAACGCGCTTCTTGGCTGATTTAATATTCGGCATAGTCACACCTCCTTTGTCGCATCTGTCATATAACAAAAATCTTAGCACAAAAAAAGAAAAAATGCAAGAATTTTTTCTACCTTTTCGCAAGGCCTTAATAACTCAGTAAGTATATCACAAGAGAGGAGAAAATGCAATGATTTTTCGCACGGATTTGGCGATTGAAGCCACCGAAACGATTACGCATCCGTTCCCCGATATTTCGCAGACCGAGGAACAGCACGGCAGCTGCAAAATCACGCGCATCCGCGTAGAGGGGCCGGAGGGAGCAAAGCAGCTCAATAAAGAAATGGGGAATTATGTCACGCTCGAAATGCCCCCGATTTCAGACACAGTAGATCTGGAGGACGAGTGCCAGGAGCTTTTGCGAAAGGAAATTGCGGCGCTGCTGCCGCAGGAGGGACTTGTGCTGGTGGCGGGGCTCGGCAACCGGCAGATTACGCCGGACGCGCTCGGCCCGCAAACGACGGCACGGGTGCTTGCCACACGACATATCAAGGGCGAGCTTGCGCGGGTGACGGGGCTGACCGGCCTGCGCGGCGCGGCGGTGATCACTCCCGGCGTTCTGGGCGACACCGGCCTTGAAACGGTGGAGTTTTTGCAGGGTATTTGCAGGCAGCTGAACCCGTGCGCCGTTGTGGTGATCGACGCTCTGGCCGCGCGCAGCCTGGCCAGGCTTGGCTGCACCGTGCAGCTGAGCGACACCGGCATTTCCCCCGGCGAGGGAGTGGGCAACCTGCGCCCGCGCATCGACCAGCACACGATGGGCGTGCCGGTGATCGGCATCGGCGTTCCTACCGTGGTGGATGTGGAGACGCTGGCGCTCGATTTGTTTGGGGGCGACCGCACCCGCACGGAGCGGAGCGAGGAGCGCCTGGCGCCGCGCGGCGCGCGCATGGTGGTCACGCCCAGAGAGATCGATCTGCTGGTATCCAGAGCGGCCCAAATGCTGGCCATGGGAATCAACCGCGCGCTGAATCCCAGCCTTTCTGTAGAGGATCTGACCATGCTGACCGCACCGTAAGCGGAAGGTATATCCCCAAGCGTTGACGCATACCAATAGGTAGCAGTCTGTTTGGGGAGAAGCATATGAAAATTATCAATTATAAAAACAAAAAGAGAGGCGGAAACTCGCCGCTGCGCAGCGCGGCGGCTTTGGCGGTCGCCGTTGTTTCCGTCGCCTGTTTTGCCGCGCGCCTTGGGCCGCAGGTGCTGGCCCAAAGGGAAGCAGCGGCGCTGGCCGCCGCCGGATTTATTATGCCCGACGGAGCGGCGGAGCTTTTGCGTACAGGCCTTACGGAAGAGGACATCGATGAAAATCCCGAAACGGAGCACAACCAGCCGGAGGAATCCTCCAAAGCGGTGCGCGACCCGGCGGAGGTTCAAAGCACTCCTTCTTCCTCTTCGGCGCAGGCAGGCAGCTCGCAGGCCCCGCCGGCACCAAGCCAGGCGCCTGCGGCCAGCGGCTCCGGCGCGCCGATTCAGGAGCTGGCAATTCAAAACTCCGGCGTGCAGTATCAGAATATCTTTGTAAAAAATACCAATCAAAATCACAAAATTGACATCAAAGCGGAATTGGAAAAGCCACCTGCGGTCAAAATACAAGCAGACAGCAAGCCGCAGGTGCTGATTTACCACACGCACACGACGGAGGCCTATCTGTTGCAGGAGGCCGCTTCGGTTCCGGCCGGTTCCGAAAGCAGAAGCACAGACACCACCCGCAGCGTGGTGATGGTGGGCAACGCGATCGCGGCGCAGCTCAAGGCGGTGGGAATCGGCGTGGTGCACGACACGACCATTCACGATTCCCCGGCGTACAACGGCTCCTATAACCGCTCGAAGCAGACCATGGCAAAGTACTTGAAGCAGTACCCCGGCATTCAGGTCACTTTAGATATTCACCGCGATTCCATGACGGCCTCGAACGGAACGCGGTATAAGCCCACGGCGGTGATCAACGGGAAGAAGGCGGCGCAGATCATGATTTTATCGGGCTGTGACGACGACGGCACCCTCGGGTTCCCGAACTGGGAGTATAACCTCCGCCTGGGCGTGCGGATTCAGAAGCAGCTGTCGGATTTGTACCCCGGGTTGGCGCGCCCCCTCAATTTCTGCCCGCGCCAATACAATCTGAATATGACGAAAGGGTCTTTGCTGGTCGAAGTCGGCACCGAGGTCAACACGCTGGACGAAGCGGTTTATTCCGGCGAGCTGTTCGGCGCGGCCCTTGCAAAAACGCTTTTGGCGCTGAAGTAACCCTTTGTTTTCGTGTATGGCCGGTCCTTTCTTCCTCGTGCTGGGCGGGGGAGAAAGGGTGCCTTTTCAAGTGATATTTCAAAGCAAAAGGAGACGCAATCGTGAAGGACGTGAAAGAAAGGCGCTGCTTTTGGGCGTCGTTTTTTACAACACTCTGCCTGATCATGCTGGTGTGCGGAATGATCACCGTGGATTACCAGAGCGCGCGGGTCGGCTTTGGGCAGAGCCAGCCGCTGATTCGGATATTGGTGAGCGAGGAAAAAACCAGCCTGAGCATCCATATTATGGGAGCGGGCGGAGAATGGGATATTACCGCGTTGGACCAGTGGGTTCAGAACGCGGAAAACGTGGCGGTAACGGCTGTGGAGGAAGGCCGAAAGCTCCTGGAGCAGATTCCGTTACAAAAAGCTTACAAATAGGTTCAAAGATTGCTTTTTACGACGTTTTTTGTTATACTTGTTTGTGTGAGAAAGACAGCAGGCTTTGAAATGTGGAACCAGTGCAGGAATAATCGATGGAGGAATCGCACATGTTCAGAAGAAAACGGGTAATGGTGTCTATGCTGACACTGGTACTGGGCTTTTCCCTCATTTGCACACCGGTTCTGGCAACCTCGGCCGAACCGGCCGTGCAGGGCCAGTCTCAAACAAACCCGGGCGACACGGCCTCCGCGCCGGTCAGCACGCCGGGGCAGCAAAGCTCTTCGGCGCCGGTCAGCAGCGCGCCGCCGCAGGTATCGTCTTCCGCCGCAAGCAAACCGGCGAGCTCGTCTTCCACTCCGGTGTCCTCCAAGGCGTCGTCGTCCCGCAGCGCTTCCTCCAAACCGACAAAGAAAAAGGTTGTGCCGCCGTCGCGGGCCTCTTCTTCTGAAATCTCCAGCAGCGAGGCGGGGGAGTTCTGGGGCGTTTCGGAGGTTCCCTCTTCCGGCATTTCTCTGCCGCCGGTCGGCTCAGTCAGCGAGGTGGAGAATTTGATCGGCTCGGGCGTGGAGGTACAAACGCCGAAAACCATGAACTGGTGGGGCGTTCTCTCCTGGGCATTGATCGGCCTTGGAATTCTGATCGTCGTGATCGTATTGCTCAGCACTCTTCGCAGGCCGCCTCCGGGTGGGCCGGGCCGCAAGCGCTATCGCCGCCATCCGTTTCCGACGAAGAAAAAGCGGCTGCTCAATGATAAATACTACCGCAATAAATACGATTGATACTATTGATGAAAACGCCTTCGGCTGGTTCCGAAGGCATTTTTTTACCCTGCTTTCAAGAGGAGTATGCTCTTTTGCTCAAGCAGGGAGTTTTTTTGCTGTAAAGGGAATCCCTTTTCTCGGGAAAGCGCCGCGGCATTTTTGCCGGGCCGAATCGCAAAATCCCGGCGAGGGGAGCAAAGTCAAATGCCTTTTCGCTGTAAAGCGGAAATGCTTTTCAGTGGGAAACGGCCTGTTTTTCCGCTTTCTGCCGGTTTCGGCTTCTAAAATCTATCGGATCAGCAAAAGAGGGAATCTGCCGGCGGCAGATTCCCTCTTGAGGATTGCTCATTACAGCTCGAGCTGTGCGCGGAACACGATCACGGCGCTTCCCGAAATCCGGATTTCCACCGGTTCTTTGTTTTGCAGGCCGACCTCTACCGCAATGATTCCGGCGCGGTCCATCGCCTTGCCCTGCAAAGCGGAAAAGCGCAGCCGCCCGTCCACCGGCTGCAGAAACCCGTAGTGGGCCAGGTACCCGCCCAGCGGCCCGTTCGCGTTGCCTGTAACGGGATCCTCGCGCACGCCGCTGATGGGTGCGAACATTCTGCCGCAGAACAGGTAGTCGGCATTTTGCGGGGCCGGTGCGAATACATAGTAGCCGTTGCAGCCTATTTTTTCGCTCAGGCGGCAGAGCGCGTCCCAATCCGGCTCCAGATTGTCGAGAACCTCCTCGCTCAGAATCGGAACCATGATTTTGCCGAACCCGGTAGAAACCTCCTGAATCGGCCAGCCCTCGCGCAGCTGGTCGGGCGAAAGGCGCAGCGCGGTACAAAGCTCCTGCTTTTGCGCCTCGTCAAACGGGTGCCCCAGGCGGAAAAGCCCTTGTGTCATCGTAATGCGGATGGAATCGTTCTCCCGCACAATATCCACGGGCAGGATTCCCGCGCCGATTTTCTGCATGATTCTGCCGGAGGGCAGGTTCTGCTCCAGCGCGCGCACATAGTGGGCCGCCACCGTGGCGTGGCCGCACATGGGCACCTCGCGTACCGGTGTGAAAAAGCGCACCTCTACGTCATACTCCGGGGAATCGGAAGAAAAAACGAAGGCTGTTTCCGAATTGTTCAGTTCCCTTGCAATCTCCTGCATTTGAATCTCTGTCAGACCATCCGCGCCCAGCACTACACCGGCGGGATTCCCCCGAAACTGCTGTTCGGTGAAGGCATCAACCTGATACAAATGGTATTTTTTTGACATGTTTTTCCCTCCTGTAATAAATTTCACTGCTTTTTTGAAAGCTTATACCGAAATTCAACGAACCATACCGGAGTGGCTCCGGCACGGGAAGCGTAAAAAACACCTGCTTTTGGGAACGGGATTCTGCCTGTATTCGGTCGAAATTGTCCGAAGAATACAAGCACAACAGGAAAACAGAAAGATAGAAGGACGGAATTTGCCGGTTATGAAAGAAGTAGAATACAATATGTATATTGACTAAATAATGATCCAATCGGTAAATAGATTACCCGGTTTTGCGGAGAAAGGACGAAAAGCAGAGAAATCTGCGGCTGTATTTTCAGAAAAGACGCAACTTGCACTGCTTTCTTTCGCCATCCGGCAGTAGCGTATGTTTTGCGAGCTCTGTAAAGTCTTAAAAAGACATCTTGGACCATACAATTAGTATATTTTGCAGAAAATTAAACTGTATGGATACAATTAATCTTACTTTGTCGAATTATGCAGGCAGAACAATGTCGTATGCCACCTTGCAGAACAGAAGAATCAAAGAAACGATCAGCATGGGCCGAATGACCTTTGTGTTGTAGCGCAGAGCCAATCCGGAGCCGATGTAGTTGCCCAGAATACCGAACACCGCGCCCGGCAGGCCCAGAACAAACATGACCTTGCCGGCCAGCGCAAAGGTGAGCAGCGAAGAAATGTTGGACATCAGGTTGACCACCTTCGCGTTCCCGGAGGCTGTGGTGGAATCAAAGCGGGTGAGTCCGGTGAACAGAAAGATCAGGAACGTGCCGGTGCCGGGGCCGAAAAATCCGTCGTAGGTGCCGATGACAAAGCCGATGCCCAAAGAAAGCACCGTCAGCAGCGACGGCTTGAGAAAAGCGTGTTCGTCTGCTTCTCCCCGATTTTTCTTCTTTTTCAAGGTAATAAAGGCGATGACAGGCAGAACGCCAAGCAGCAGGTAGCGCAGATATTCTTCGTTTAGCACCATGTTCAGCCGCGCCCCCAGCGCCGCGCCGACCAGCGCCATTGCGCCCGCAATCCCCGCCGTGCGCAGGTGGATTTTTCCGCCCCGCAGGTAACGGAGGGTCGCCACGAGTGTGCCGGCGGTGGAAGAAAGTTTGTTTGTTCCCATCGCGAGGTGAGGGGACAGGCCGATGGCCAGATATGCGGGCAGTGTGATCAGCCCGCCGCCGCCGGAGATGGAATCAACAAATCCCCCCAGAAACGTGCAGGTGCACACAACGATTATTTGCAGCAGTAAGTCATCCATGAATTTCGCTCCTTTTGGCCGTTCTGCATGGCCTTTGGCATTTGATTCAGATTAAAGATAAATAACGATGCAGTCCCCAAAAACTGCCTGAACTGTTCAATAAGAAAGCTCCGTTTCGGCTTGCGGCGTGAGGTGATTATATCATCCAATCAGATACAAACGTTCTGAATCTGGCTTGTTTCCGAGACCGCTAAGCGGATGATTCAATGCTCTCTCAGTCGCCCAAAACTCCGCTTCGGCTTGCGGCGTGAGGTTATTATAGCGGAATTCGCCGGGGACTACAATAGAAGAGTGCTTTTAGTGAAATATAAAAAATCATAAGAGCTCATAGAGAAAAACGATAGGTGTGCCGAAACGCGAAAAATGAGAGCTTCTTTAAAAGGTATGGGGCGCTCCTGTGTCTGGTGTATGGGAGAATCAAAAAAATCGACGCAAAAATTCCCGCCGCAGCAGCATGCGGCGGGAAGCAACGAGTTCAGGGCTTCCTGATTTGGCCGTCCCAGTAGATTTCCACCTCGTCTCCGTCCTTGAGCGGCTCCAGGTAGCTGGCTTCGTGCCCATTGACGCGCAGGACGATCGCTCCCTGCGGCGTGGTGAGGTCGACATCCACCAGATTCAGCGTATCAATCAGGCAGTAGGGGGAACGATCCGTTTTCCCATCCAGCCGGACGGCTCGCCCATTTAAAATCACAAAGACGGGCGGCGTAGGGAGCTGAGGTGCCTGTTCCTGCTGCGTGGCAGAGGCTTGTTCCGCAGCCTGTGCGGCAAAAAGGCCGCTCTGCGGCTCCGGGAACAGCACGGCGGTGCCCGGTGTCTGTGGTTTCGGGCCTTCTTCCCGTGCAAGGCCCGCCGCCTCCTGCGCGAGCAGATCCGAAAGATCCGGCTGCATGGCGGCTGCCTTCGGCTGCGCCGGTTCGGCAGGAGCGGCCCGCAGATCCTCGTGCGGAGCTTTTCCTTTTTCCGGGAACGGCGCTTCGGATTTCTCCCAGTTCACGGGCTCCACCCGGTCGCCGGGCCGCAGCAGCGTGTGCGGGGGAACCGCGTCGCCGTTCACCAGAAAAGGCGTTCCCTCCGGCACACCGGCAAAGGATAACAGCTGCTCCAGCGTGCTGACGGGCCGGGTGCGCACCCGGTCGCGGGCGTGGATGGCCTGCTCCGGCGTGCCGGGCTGGCCGTTGATCACGGCGCGCAGGCCGAGGGCAACCTCTTGGCCGCCCAGAAAAACCGTTCCGGGGGAGTGCAGGTCGATCACATCGCCCAGCGTCAGCGCGGCGTCCCTGCCGTTCTGCGCCGGCTCAAAAAGAATGGAATCGCCCGCCCGCACTGTGTCGGAGAGAGACGCATCCCTTCCGTTGAGCTGAATTTTGGCCAGTGTGGGGTGTCCCCCGTAGATCACTTTGTTTTCTCCGTCGAGCTCGAATACCAGGCTTTTGCCGGAGCGCCCCATCATCTGGTCGTGCCGCCAGCCGTTCATGAGCAGAACATCCAGCACCGAAAGGCTGTTGCTGCGGAACAGCTTGGCCCTCGCGCCGTTGAGCAGAATCGTAAAGCTGTCGCTGATCAGGTTCAGCGCGGAGGAAACGGCGATTCCCAGCGGCGTAGCGAATTCGGGGGTAGTCAGCGACGGGTCGGCCTTGGTCAGGTAAGTGGAAAAATTTCGCCCGCCCAGCGCGACGCGGGTAGGGGGGAGCTCCAAAAGCTCCGCCACACAGGCGCACAGCCCCGGCAGCTTGCTGCCGCCGCCCACCAGAAACACGGCGCTGGGCGCTGCGCCGTTCGCTTTCAGAATCTGCCCGCTGATTTCTTCCGCCAGGCGCCGCAGTACGGGAGTAATCTTTTCTTTCAGCTCCGCCGCCGAAATCTGCTGCTCCAACCCCAGAATGTCCTGAAACGAAACGTCCTCCTCCTGCCCCAGCTTCATCTTGATTTTCTCCGCTGTGGGGAAATCCACCAGGTATTCGCGCATCAGAGCTTCGGTAACCTCGTCTCCCGCGATGGTGGCCATGGTGTAGCCCACCACGCCGCCGTCCTTTGACACGGCAATATCCGAGGTACCCGCGCCAATGTCGACCAGAGCGAGGTTTAAAAGACGAAGGCTCTGCGGAATCGCCGCGTTCATGGCGGCGATCGGCTCCAGCGTCAGGCTAGCAACCTCAAGACCGCACTTCTGCATGGCGGAGTACAGGCTGTCCACCACCTCGCGCGGCAGGAACGTGGCGATCACGTCCGCCGCGAGCTGCTGGCCGCGGTGGTCGAGCAGGCTTGCCAGGGGGTAGTTGTCCAGCAGGTAGCGCGACACGGAATACCCCACCAGATAAAACACGGAGCGGCTGTCCTCCTCCAAAGAGGGCGAAAACTCCTGCTCCGCCTGCTGCACCGCCCCCGCCTCGAGCCGGCACAGGATTTCGGGGGTGATTACCTGCGGGCTTTGCAGCTCCAGCTCAAAATGCACCTCGCAGGTGCGCAGGGCGCGGCCGGCCGCCGCCACGCAGACCCGTTTCAACGGGTACCCCACCCGAGCCTCCAGCCGGTTTTTGACCAGCCCGGCCACGCGGCTCACCTGCTCAATGTCTTCAATCTGCCCGTCAATCATCGCGCGCTTTTCGTGCTCCGCAATTTCCACGGCGCAAACCTCAAGCCGCTCGCCCCGGGGCAGCCCCACAATGCCGATCACGCTGCGGGTGCCGATATCCAGCGCAAACACATAGTTTTCCGGCGGGATTTTCTCTCCGGTATCCGTGGCCGGCAGACCCGCCTGGTTTTCTTCTTGCATGAAAAAAGACCTCCGCTTCTTCTGTGTTCGCCAAACTTAGACCAAATCATACCATATATATTACAATAAGAAAGGGAAAAATGCAATTATTCCGCGTCGGGAATGCCCCGTCTTATCCGCAAAAAAAACAAAACGGAACAGACGCTGGACAGAACACGGCAAAGATGATATGATGGTGCTGTTATCAGGCGGAAAGCCCCGGGCGCCGCGCGGTTTTGCGGGCTGCCTCGGGGCGGTTATTTGTTTTGGTCATTCAAAGAACCGGAGGGAAAGTCATTGAATATTTTGGTGGTGGGCTGCGGGCGCCTTGGCTCCGCGCTGGCCGAACAGCTTGACCGGGAGGGCCACGACGTAGCCGTGGTGGACGGGCAGGAGGAAAACCTGCTGCGCCTGTCCGAAACCTTCAGCGGCGTCAAGGTGACAGGCATGCCCATGGATCAGAGTGTGCTGCAGGCGGCTGGGGTCGAAAACTGCGACGCGGTTGCGGTCGTCACCCCGGACGACAATCTGAATATAACGGTCGCGCAGATCGTCAAGAATTTTTTTGGGGTAGAAAACGTGGTGGCCCGGATTTCAGACCCCCGGCGGGAAAGCGTGTTCCACCGGTTTGGGCTGCGCACCGTCTGCCCGACCAATCTTGCGGCGGACGCCATGAACACGGTGCTCACCTCGCCCTGGGAGCCGGTGCAGATGACGTTTGAAACGGCTTCGGTCACCTTCCGCGTGAAAGAAGTGGACGAACAGTATGTTGGAAAAAGCATTTCCGCCATTCCGATGGAAGACGGCTGGGTGCCGTTCGGCGTGATTCATTCCAACTTTGAATCCGAACTGTACGACCACCGCAACGATATTCTGCTGCGCGCGGGCGAAAAGCTGATGCAGGCGCATGTCAGCGACTGATACGGAATCGATGCTTTAAAGCGAAACGGAGTTCTTTCCCCCGGCACTGCGGGGGATTGGTTCGATACACGAAAGGAAAGACCGGTATAAAGGGAGAAATACAATGAAGATAGTCATCATGGGGGGCGGCAAGCTGGGATACAACGTGGCCCGCAATATGCTCGACCGCAAATATCAGGTGCACCTGATCGAAAAGGAATACGCCAAGTGCGTCAAGATCGCGAATGATCTGGGCGTTGAGGTGACCTGCGGCGACGGCACCGAGCTCTCCATTCTGGAAAATGCCTCCACAAAGGATGCCGACGCGTTTATCGCGGTGACCGGCAGCGACCAGGATAATCTGGTGGCGGCCCAGCTCGCCAAAATGGAGTTTGGCGCCAAAAAGGTGATTGTGCGCGCGAACAATCCCCGCAATCTGGAGGTTTTGCGCACCATGGGGCCGGATATTGCCGTGTCCAGCACAGAGATCATCACCAATATGATCGAGCAGGAGGTCGACCTGGCCGAAATGCATCTGCTGGCTACCCTGAATAAGGGCCGCGCGGGCATTTGCAGCATGGTGCTGCCGCCCGATACCTCTTTGCACGGCGTGCGCCTGATGGACGTTTCTCTGCCGGAAAATACGCTGATCATTTCCGTGATGCGCGGCGGGCAGATGATCATCCCCAATGGCCGCTCGGTGCTCCACGCGGGCGACCAGGTGGTGGCGGTGTGCGAAAATAAAAGCCAGAAGAAGCTGCTCCATATTCTCGGCGAGCGGATTCACTGAAGGGGCCGTACCGCCTGAGTCCCCGAAGCATCGCAGCCCGAAAGGGGCTCCTACCCAATTCGCTCGCCGTACTGCCGTGTGCCCGCGGAGACTTTTACCGGCGGATTTCGGCCGGTATAACACGCGCCTGCTTTTTTATTTGCGGCGACGGCCGCTCTGCGGTTTTCGGCGCTGCACATTTTGCAGCAATTTTAAAGCGCTGTTAGCCGAGTATAAAAATGGGAAAAGTGAATTGCATTTTTTGAAGAAAAGGAGTATTCTATATTCCGTGCCCAAAGGGCATAGTCAGTCGCAAGATCCTGACTTAAAATAAAACTACGGAGGAATGAAAAATGAAAACATCTGTATCCCGGCGCACCGCATTTTTAGTGCAGGGCGCTATGACCGCCGCCCTTTACGTGGTGCTGACGTTCCTGTCGTCGGCCATGGGGCTTGCCTACGGGCCGGTTCAGTTCCGGCTGTCCGAAGCGCTCACGATTCTGCCGGCATTCACGCCGGCGGCGATTCCCGGCCTTGCGATCGGGTGCCTGCTTTCAAATCTGGGCAGCCCGTACGGCGTGGTGGACATTGTGTGTGGCACCGGCGCCACCTTGCTGGCAGCGGTCGTTTCTTATCAGCTGCGCCGCTTCCGCCTGCACGGCCTTCCGGTTTTGTCCGCTTTGCCGCCCATTGTGTGCAATGCGCTGGTTATCGGTGCGGAGCTGGCCTTCTTTTTGCCGTCCGGCTTTACGATAGCCGGGTTTTTCGCGGCGGGGGTCTCCGTTGGCGCGGGCGAGCTGGTCGTGCTTGCGGTACTGGGGCTGCCACTGGCGGCGATCCTTGAAAAATCCGGAACGGCGCAAAAGCTGTTTGGCCAGACGGGATACTGATTGAATCTTTGAGGGAGTAAGGGAATCCATGGGCCTTGGCACAGTTCTAAGCAAAAAAATGAGAACCACTCCGCCGGTTCGCTTTGTAGTGATCAGCTTTTTGATCCTGATTTTGATCGGCGGGCTGGTGTTAGCGCTGCCCATTTGTTCCCGTAGCGGGCAGGGCACGCGTCTGCCGGATGCCCTGTTCACTTCCGTGTCTGCGGTGTGCGTTACGGGCCTGAGCAAGTTTGATACCTGGGTGCACTGGAGTGCGTTCGGCCAGGTGGTGATCTTGCTGCTGATTCAGCTTGGCGGCCTCGGAATTATCACCCTTACCACGGGCTTTACGCTTCTGTTCCGGCAGAAGCTGGGGCTGCGCGAGCTTTCTCTTGCCGCGCGTGAAAACCTGCAGGGAGAAAACCTGAATATTTCCCAGCTGCTGCGCATGATTCTCACCGTCACGTTTGTGGCGGAGGGCGCGGGCGTTCTTTTGATGGCCCTGCGCTTTGTGCCGCAGTTCGGGCCTTACGGAATTTGGCTCTCGATATTTCATGCCGTTTCGGCCTACTGCAACGCCGGGTTTGATATCATGGGGTTTCTGAAGCCGTACGGCAGTCTTGTGCCGTACGCGGGCGACCCTCTTGTGATGATTCCGACCTATTTGCTCATGCTAGTGGGTGGCCTCGGCTTTGTGGTGATCAACGATGTGTACTACAACAAAATCTATCGCCGCGTCAGGGGGCAAAAGCCCTCGCCGCTGAGCTTTCACTCCGCGGTGGTTCTTATCAGCGAGCTGGTTCTGCTCGCCTTTGGCATGCTGGCCTTTTTGTCTTTGGAATATGACAACACACTGCGCGGCATGAACTGGGGAGATAAGATCATTACCGCGTGGTTTCAGTCGAACACCGTGCGCACCGCCGGCTTTACGGCGGTGGATGTGACACAGCAGCGGGACGTGACCACGCTGATCTCGCTGGTGCTGAGCTTTATCGGAACCGCGCCCTGCTCCACCGGCGGCGGTATTCGTACCACCACTCTGGTTGTGCTTGGCGCTACGGTGATCAGTGTGCTGCGCGGGCGCGAGAAAACGGTCGTCTGCCGCCATTTGATCAGCCACACGGCGGTGTACCGCGCGCTGACGATTTTTATCGGGAACGTGGTGACGGTGCTGGTTACGGCCGGCGTGGTGCTTCTGTGCAATTCCGAAAAGCATGTCGGCGCGATGGTCGCCTTGCAGGAGGCCGTTGCGGCGTGCAGTACCATCGGGATCAGTCCCAGCCTGACGCCGCTTTTGGACGACCCCTCTCTGATCGCGCTTTCCGTGGCGATGTTCATCGGCCGTGTCGGGCTGGTGTCGTTCGGGCTTTCCGTTTCTGCCCGCCATGTGGGCAAGCCGGGCTGTGTAATGCCGGAGGCCCGAATCATTGTTGGCTGAACCATTCCCTCAAAATACAATTTATCCCGATCAAAAAAAGGGGCTGTCGCAAAACCAAAGTTTTGCGACAGCCCCTTTTTATTTGTGCAATAACCATCAAACCGGTTCGCCCGCCGCTTACACGGGGTACAAATACCCCACGACCTCTTTCGCCGGCGTAATTGCGGTAACGGTGATCTGCGGCTCCGGCGAGCCCTGGTAATCCTCATAGTGGAGGGTGCCCTCCGCCGTGACCCAGCTGTCGGCTTTCAGCTCGCCGGTTTTGTCGTATTGGCACAGCAGGCCTACCGGCGTCAAATCTGCGACACAGCAGGTCATCATCAGTCGGGCCGGAACAAATTCGTTGTCCTTCATCTGCGTGGAATCGCGGAAGACATAACCGGTCATGCGAATGTGATAGCCGTCGTATTTCTGTGGATTCTCGTACAGGGCGGAAATCCACAGGTAAAATTCGCTGTCGCTCACCGTGATGGTTTTGTTCGCTTCGTCCAGCCCCGTCAAGGAGCCGTAGGCGGGCTCAGACTGGCTTGGAAGCTGCTGTGCCTGCTGGGTGGTGGTTCCGGGATTGGTCGCCCCCACGTAGCCGGAGGAAAGCGAAGAGGATGTCACCGCGCTGTGCGGAAGCAGCAGGAGCAGAATCGGAATGGCGAGGGTCAGGCAATGCGCCGTGCGCATTCTTTGTACGGAGCGGGTGCGGCGCAGCAGGCCGAATATGCCCCATATCGCCATCACTCCAACGGTAAAGTACAGGTACGGCAGCGTTTTGGGCGTGACATACTGCAAGTAGCCGCCGGTGACTGCCAGGTAGAGAATCATGGCGGCAAAGGATAAGCAGCAGGCGGCCTCCAGCAGGGCCTGCGGGCTGGGTGTTCTTTTTTCCATAGCCAATCAGCCTCCTACAAAAAAGCGTGCGGTGGTGTACACGACCACAAAGCAGACGGCAAAGCAGACAAACAGCAGCTTTGCCACGAAACGGCGGGAAAATCCGCCGGACAGCATCAGAACGTTCTTGATATCCATCATCGGGCCGAATACGAGAAAGCCCATCACCGGCGCCAGCGGGAAGCGGGACGCAAAGCTCTTCGCGACAACGGCGTCGGAGGAGGAGCACAGCGACAGCAAAAACGCCAGCGCCATCATCAGCAGCAGAGAGAGGGCAAAATCCGTAGGGGTTTGCAGCAGCAGAGAATTCGTCATCGTCACCTGGAAAACCGCGGCGAGAAACGCGCCCACGGTCAGGTACTTTGCCACGCTGAAGAACTCGGCCTGCGAATGCCGCAGCAAAAGCGAAAGCTTTTCTCCCGGGGTGGAGGCGTCCCCGGCCCCTCCGTAGCAGCCGCACGAACACATGATGCGGTCGTATCCGGCGGAAAGGGCGGGCAGCCTGCCGGGGCGCAGCGCGAACCAGCAGCCGATCAGCACCGCCGAGAGAATCCCCATGCCCACCCGGCCCAGCATGACCGAAAGGTTTCCGTTAAAGGCCGCATAGGTTGAGAGCATCACCACGGGGTTGATCACCGGGGTGGCGGTCATAAAGGTGACTGCTGCGGGCAGCGGTACGCCCTTTCGCACCAGACTGCGGAAGATCGGGATGGAAGCGCAGTCGCATACCGGCAGGCAGAAGCCCGCCAGAATTGCGACCAGCATTCCGCCCGCCAGATTTTTGGGGAAGAGCCGCTCAATGGCCCGCTGTGGGATCAGCACCTGAATCGCCGAGGAGATCAGCACGCCGATCAGCAAAAAGGGGATGGCCTGCAGCATGATGCCGAGAAAGATGTTGATCACCGTGTTCACACGGGTCTGCGACAGATGAAACGCCGCCTCCGCGACAAGATACAGCGTTGCAAAGGCGAGAATCGATGTGGCAAACACCGCGGCGGGGTTTGTTTTCCTGCGGGTAGCCCGCGCCAGAATTTCTTCACGGGACTCGTCGTCCACAACGCGCACACCGGGGTTTATCTCGCGCAGGAGCCGCCGCGCCTTGCGGAATTCGGCATCTGTAAAAGCGCCCCGCAGCACCGCAAAATCGCACGCGGCAATCTGTTCGGGCAAAGCGGAGCCGGTTCGGCCCAACAACTGGTCGAGTGTTTGCGCGTCCGCCAGATGGACCATTCGTTGAATCCGGCAGCCGGAAAGCTCCGGATGCGAAAACAGCGCGTACAGCTCCGTAAGCGGCGTTACGCCGTTCCATTCCACCCAGATTTCCTCCGGTGGGGTTTCCGCTACGTAATGGCCGATGCTCATGGCGGCCTTTTCCGGGGAGTCCTCCAGCACGCGCTTGGGCACGATCATCACGTCGCAGCCGGTTTTGTTCGAGATCTCCTCCACCCCCGACTCAAACTGAACGATCAGGCGGCGCATTTTGGGTTCCTGCTGGAACAGATGGTTCAGTAAGGTCGTTTTGCCGGACTCCAGAAAGCCCGTGAGTACATAAACGGGTATTGCCACGCGATCACTCCTTCCCGAAAATCCTTTTGAGCTCCTGTTCGCGCAGGCCGCTGCCGATCAGGCACAGGGAACCGGGCTGCAAATTGCACGGGGTCAGATTCAGTTCGCCGGGCAGGTACTGTACCATGGCAGGGCCCTTCGGTGTGCTGACAACGCCCTTGGCACGCAGGATACTGCCCGGTCTGTCTGCTTCGGCGGCCCGGAACGCCGCCTCCAGCTCCTGCCGGGTGACCGTGCGGGAGAGAGAAAGGGTAACGGTATCAAACGCCTCTTGGGCCGAATGGTCGTGGCCGCATTCCCCGTCGTGGGGATGCCTGTGGCGGCAGCACTCTTCGTGGCAATCCGCCGCGGGTGCGGCGGAGCCGCCCAGCAGAGCGGAGAGATCGAGGGATTCCCAGGCTTGGGCGAAAAGCTGCGCCTTGGGGGCCATAGCGGTCAAAAGCGTTTTGGCGCGTTCGACCTGATCGGGGTTCTGTTCGGTGCGGCTGAGCAGAATCGCGTCCGCGTGCTGAATCTGATCCTCGTAAAATTCCCCGAAATTGTCTAAGTACATGCGGCAGCGCACAACGTCCGCCACGGTGATCCTGCGCCGTATCCGCGCCGTATCCGCAATTTTTGGGGAGCGGCAGGCGCTTTCAATGTCCGAAAGCTTCCCCACGCCGGAGGGCTCAATGAGAATCTGCTTTGGGGAAAATTCCCGCAGCACCTCCAGAATCGCCGCCTGAAAATCACCGCTCAAACTGCAGCAGATGCACCCGGCGCTCAGCTCCTTCACGGCAAAGCCGCCGGAGCGGATCAGCGAGGTGTCGAGGCTGACCTCGCCAAAGTCGTTTTCAATCACCACGGTTTCCCGCGGGTCGAATCTCTCCCGCAGCAAACGGTCGATCAGTGTGGTTTTTCCGGCGCCCAAAAAGCCGGAAATGATGTAGATGTCAGTTTTCATTGGATTCTCCTTATGTGGGGTCACGCGCCGGCGCGCCCCCTGGCTCCAAACAGACTTTTTGCGAGCAGAATGACCACCAGCACGACAACGCCGATCAGAACGATCGTCGCGCCGGGCCGCAGCCGGGCATAGTACGACAGAAACAGGCCCGAAACGGTGAACAAAAGCGCGAATACGATCGACCAAAGCACCGTCTGCCGGTAGCTTCTGGCGATCTGCATTGCGCAGGTGACGGGGATCACCATCAGGGAAGAGATGATCAGCGCGCCGACGGTGCGGGCCGCCACCGAGACGGTAACGGCGGTCAGGATCGTGAAAATAAAGTTGACGGTTTTTACCGGAACGCCGGCCAGCCGGGCGGTGCGCTCATCCAGAGTGATCAAAAACAGCTCCCGGTACAGCACCACAAAGCACACCAGCACCGCCGCGCTGATGCAGCAGACGAGGATCAGCTCAAAGTCGCTGATGGCGACGATGCTGCCGAACAGAAAGCTGTTGAAGTTCGCGGCGCTCTTGACAAAGCTCGATAAAACACCGGCCAGCCCGACCCCGGCGGACAGGATGATGGCGATGGAGAGCTCGGAGTATTTGGGGATTTTTTTGCGGATGGCCTCAATGCTCAGCGCGGCGGCGATGCACGCCGCAACCGCGCCCAGAATCGGGTTGATCCCCAGCACCAGACCGGCGGCGACACCCGCAAGGCTGGTGTGGGACAGCGCGTCGCCCATCATCGAAAGGCGCTTTAGCACCACAACAATGCCGATGCAGGGGACAGTGGCCGCCAGCAGGATGCCGACCAGAAAGGCCCGCCGCATAAACTCATAGTCCAAAATGGACACCAAAACCATTCCTTTCAATGGGAAAGTCGCAAAACGCAGGATGCCCGCTCCGGCTGGATAAGGTCCGGCCGGAGCGGGAAGAAGAGGAAAATTGTCGCTTAAACAGAGTACGTTCGATCGGGTTTCTTCGGGGAAATGGGGTGCTTGTGCCGATGCTTCATCTCGTCCAGCAGCTGAGCGTGATTCAGCTCGACCAAAGAGCCGTCCTCCAGGCACAGAACGCGGCTGACGGTATCCATCGCTCCGGCAATGTCGTGCGTGATCATGATGATGGTCAGGCCGGTTTCGCGGTTCAGGCGCCCCAGCAGCTCATACAGCGACTGCACGCTCTGGGCGTCTACCCCGGTGGTCGGCTCATCCAAAAGCATCATCCGCGGGCTTGCCGCCAGCACTCTGGCCAGCATCACCCGCTGCTGCTGCCCGCCCGAAAGCTCGCTGAGCATCCGTTTGGCGTACGGCAGCATATTCACCGATTCCAGCGCCCGGCGGGCCTGCTCGCGCTGGCGCTTTCCGCCAAGGCGCAGAAACCCGGTTTGAGAATACAGGTTCGCGCGCACAATTTCCTCCGCGGTGGCGGGAAAATTCTCGCTGGCCGCCGCGCCGTTCTGCGGCACATAACCGATCTTCGGCCAGTCGCGGAAGTGTGAAATTTCCCGCCCGAACAGCTTGATTTCCCCTTGCTGGGGAGAAAGCTCGGCTAACAGCAGCTTCATCAGCGTGCTCTTGCCCGCGCCGTTTACGCCGATGATCGCCGCGAAATCGCCGCGCTTCAAGGAAAAGCTGACGTCGGATAGAATTGGCTGCGAGCCGTAGGCAAAGCTGAGATGATTGACTTCAAGAATTGATTCCATTCTGTTCGCTCTTTTCTGTTGGCTTCCTGCCGGGTCAGGCGGTAAATCAGCCGCCGTTCGCCTCGCGGATGGCTTCGAGGTTTTTCTCCATAATCGAGAAATATTCCAGCCCCATGGCCTTGTTTTCATCGCTGAGCCCCTCCACGGGGTCCAGCACGGCGGTTTTGGCGCCGGTCGCTTTCGCGATGGTTTCCGCCACCTTCGGGTTTACCAGCTCTTCAAAGAATATGGTGGTGATCTTGTGCTCTTTGGCGAAGCGGATGATTTCCGCCATTCTGGCGGCATCCGGCTCGGAATCGGCGGAGAGCCCCTCGATCGCAACCTGATTCAGGCCGTACTCCCTGCAAAGGTAGCCGAAGGCCTGGTGCGCGACGATCAGCTCCTTGCTTTTCAGTCCGCCTGTCATTTTGCGGAACTTGCTGTCCAGCGCATCGGCCTGTGCCGCATATTTGCTGTAATTCGCCTCGTAGGTTTCCTTGTTGGCGGGGTCGGCCTGCGCGAACGCGTTTTTGATGTTCTCCATCTCTTTCTTTGCGTTCAGCGGGCTGAGCCACACGTGCGGATCGGTGGAAGATTTCTCCTCTTCGGCGCTCTCGCCGGCGTGGCTGTCCCCATTCTCATGCTCGCCTGCCCCCTCGAGCAGAGAGATCCCGGAGGAAGCCTCTACCGCAACAAGCCTGTCGTTCTGCAGGGAATCCAGCACACTGCTGACCCAGTGCTCCATTCCTGCGCCGTTATAAATAAAAACATTCGCGTTTTCCAGCCCGACAATGTCGTTGGGCTGGGGTTCCCAGTCGTGCGGCTCCGTCCCCGGGGGAACCAGATTTGTCACTGTCACTTTATCTCCGCCGATTTTTTCGGCGAAATCCTGCATGGTGTAAAAGCTGGTGTAGACCGAAAGCTTTTGACCTTCCTCCGCACCGGGTGCGCTTTCAACCGCAGAGCTTACAGAGCCCGTTCCGCCGGTACAACCGGCCAGCAGCGCTGCGCAAAGCGCTGCGCTTACGAACCCAAGCATCCTTCTTTTCATGAGGTACCTCCTGCTAAAATCAATCGCAAATGAAATTCACTTGCATTTAGAATACGGCTATTATACCGCTCACATCAGCGGGATGTCAAGAAAAAAGTGGAAAACAGCATGAAAAAATACGGTGCGGATCGGCTTTACCGCTCACAGGGGTAGCGAATTCCCCAGTCGGCCCGGATGGAGTCCATCAGGCGCAGAACGCGGAGCGTTTCCGCGTGGGGCATTTCAGGGCACTCCATCTGCCCGTGCCCTATGGCACTCAGGCATGAGCGCACCTCATATTCCATGCCGCTGATCTGCTCGGGGCGGCGATAAATGGAAGCAGAGCGGCGCTTTTCGTCAAACACCTCGATCTGCTCGGGGTTGTTCAGGTTGTCGACGGTCAGAAAGCCCTTGCTGCCGTATACATATGCTCTGCGGTCGCTGACGGCCAGCATGGTGCCGCTGAGTACCGCGAGCTTCTGCCCGGGGTGAATCAGCGACAGGCAGTTTTGAATGTCGACCCCGTCGGCAGAGCGGATGACGCTGGTCGAAACGTGTTCCACCTCGGTGCCGAATACCAGCGCGTCGATCGTGAGAAGGTATACGCCGATGTCGAGCAGCGCGCCGCCGCCGAGGGCGGGGTCTTTCAGCCGGGGGAGGGGAGCCAGCGCGCTCATGCTGGCCTGCATTAAAAACGGCTCGCCGATGGCGCCGTCCCGGAGCAATTCGCCAAGCTGCAAGGAAAGCGGCATGTACCGCGTCCAGAGCGCCTCGGTGACGAGGCGCTTTTTCTCCGCCGCCCTGGCGAACACCTCGGCGGCTTCGGCCTCGTTGACGGTGAAGGGCTTTTCGCACAGCACGTGCTTCCCGTGTTCCAGACAAAGCAGAGCGTGTTCCCGGTGACAATTGTTCGGAGTGGCGATGTAGATCAGGTCGATATCCGGGTCCTCGGCCAGAGCAAGGTAAGAGCCGTAGCCCCTCGGCGCGCCGTGCCGCTGCGCAAAGGCGCGGGCCCGTTCCTCGTCCCGCGCCGCCGCTGCGAGCAGGCGGACCTCCGGCATACGGCTCAGGGTCAGGGCCATTTTTTCAGCGATGCCGCCGGTGCCTAGAATTCCAATGTTCCATTGGCGCATAGTCAGGTTCCTTTCCGCACAAGGCAGTTGTGGAGTGGGGAAACAATCAACGGTGTTTGTTTTCCGGTTCAGGTCGGAGAAACGCTGTTTTGAAAGAAATCGTACTTTCACTATGTCATCTTGTTTCCGGCTTTTTTCAAAGCGGTCCGCCAGATTTTTGTTTTTCTTCGGACTGAATGATTCCATGCTCTCTCAGCCGCCCGAAGCTTTGCTTTGGTTTGCGGCGTGAGGTTATTATATCATAAATACCATCAGTCATGGAACAGGCTGAGAACAGGCTGACGAAAATGTAAATTTCAGCCGCCGATACCGTCAGAAGGGGCTTCTATGCTCTTGCGGCCGCCAAATGCTTTGCTTTCGCCTGCGGCATGTGGGTGGATAATAAAACAGCATTCTGTGGCAATTGAAATTTTCTTCCCGGGAAGTTCCAGATTCCCGTTCATTTTTCTCTTTCAGAATCACGGAGCGGGCAAAAAAAGAGAGACGGGCCTTGGCGGCGGAGCAGTCGATTGGAGGGAGATTTGGATGTAAGAGCAGAAAAAACACACATGCCGGGTTCATATTTGCATAAAAATTCTAGACAGAAAGGAATTTCTCTACTATAATAGTAACATTGCAGCGTCTTTTTTTAAACAAAGTAGCGCGGGAAAATCCCTTTTTTGTGTCGGTTTCCCTCACAAAAGCGCCGGAAGAACCCCGGAACAGGGCTTCTGGTGCGTCTTTTTATGCCCAAAAAAGATAAAAATATTCAAAAATGCTGGACGCAGCAGAAAAAAATTCAAAATTAGAATGAAAATTTTGAAAAAGCACTGGACAAATAATGTCTAATGAGGGATAATAGATATTGTAACAGAAATTGGATTCATATTGTGGGGAATGACTGCGCAATATGGGCTCCAGCCACATTTTTTTTCGGGATTGCTGCCTGGCGCTCCCGTCTTTTTGTTTGATATGACGCTTTTTTCGGGGGGAAGAACGCTGTTATTTTTCAAACAAAGACGATCGCTTTTTTGACGGAAGGGTGATGCTGTCCTGCAATTTCCGGGAAGGCACGAACCGGCTGACCTGATTGACTGCGGTCAAAATCAAAATTATTGGAGGTTGACATCTAGGAATGAATTGGCACGCTGAAGCTCTAGAAAAAGTTCAGGAAACCCTGAAAACGGACTTCAAGCTTGGTCTGACCACTGCGGAAGCGGATTCCCGCCTGCAGAAATATGGTCTAAATAAGCTCAACGAAAAGCCGCCCCGTACTTTCTTCCAGCGTTTTATGGATCAGATGAAGGATGTTATGATTATCATCCTGATGATCGCGGCGCTCATCTCTGTTGTTTTGAGTATTTACAACACAATGAACGGCCATGAGGCCGAGTGGATCGAGCCTATCGTTATCGTGCTGATCGTCGTGCTCAACGGCGTGATGGGCGTCGTTCAGGAAAGTAAGGCGGAAGCTGCTCTGGAAGCGCTGAAAAACATGACGGCCCCCAATGCGAAGGTGCTCCGTGATGGTAAGATGCAGTCCATTCCTTCTGCTCATCTGGTTCCCGGCGATGTGATCGAACTGGAGGCGGGCGATTTCGTTCCCGCTGACTGCCGTTTGATTCGCAGCTCCAGCCTCAAGTGCGACGAAGCGGCGCTTACCGGCGAATCCGTTCCCGCGGATAAGGCGGCGACGGACGACATAAAAGAGGATGCTCCGCTGGGCGACCGCTTTAATATGGTACATTCCGGCTGCGCGGTTTCTTATGGTACGGCGAAGGCGCTCGTCATCGGCACCGGAATGGAAACCGAAATGGGCAAAATCGCCGCCCTGCTGGACGAAGAAGAGAAGGGCATGACCCCGCTGCAGCAAAAGCTGGCGCAGCTTGGCAAATACCTCGGCGTTCTCACTCTGGTGATCTGCGCGATCGTGTTCGTTGTCGGCCTGGTCGACGTAGTCGGCCCGATGGACGGCGAAGACGCGGTAACCGGAATTCTTGAAATGTTTATGACGGCTGTTTCTCTGGCCGTTGCGGCAATCCCCGAAGGTCTGCCGGCAATCGTTACCATCGTGCTCGCTCTTGGCGTGCAGCGCATGGTTGAGAAAAACGCGATTGTCCGCCAGCTGCCCGCGGTTGAGACGCTGGGCTGCACCTCGGTTATTTGCTCCGATAAAACAGGCACCCTCACCCAGAACCGCATGACTCTGGTAAAGGCGTATACCGAAAAGCAGGGCGTCGTCCCGCTGGACGGCGAGCTCTCGGAGGAAACCCTTTCTCTGCTGCGCCTCGGCACTCTGTGTACGGACGGTATTGTGCGCATTGAGGAGGACGGCACGGAGAAGCACCTGGGTGACCCGACCGAAACGGCCATCGTGGCCTGCGCCATGCGCAACAACATCCACCGCGCGGAACTGGACAGCACCGCGCCCAGAATCGGCGAGGTTCCGTTTGATTCCGACCGCAAGCTGATGACGACCGTCGTAAAGACGGACGGCAAGATCATCGTCATCGTCAAGGGCGCTCCGGACATTCTGTTCGGCCGCTGCACCTCCGGCGATATTGAGAAGGCCACCCAGGCCAACGAACAGATGGCGCAGGAAGCGCTGCGTGTTCTGGCAATCGGCAGCAAGGTGATCGATGAAGAGCCCCGCGAGTACACCGCCGCCGAGCTTGAGAAGGATTTGTCCCTCGTCGGCCTGGTCGGTATGATCGACCCGCCCAGACAGGAAGTAAAGTCCTCCATCGCGGAATGCTACGAGGCCGGCATCCAGACCATCATGATCACCGGCGACCATGTGGCGACCGCTTCCGCCATTGCGAAGGATCTGGGCATCCTGCGCGAGGGCGATCAGGCCATCACCGGCGCGCAGCTGCAGGCGATGAGCGACGAAGAGCTGTCGAAGAACATCAAGAACTACAAGGTCTACGCCCGCGTTACTCCGTCGGATAAGATCCGCATTGTTAAGGCGTGGCAGAATGAAGATCAGGTTGTCGCCATGACCGGTGACGGCGTAAACGACGCCCCCGCCCTGAAGGCGGCGGATATCGGCTGCGCGATGGGAATTACCGGTACCGACGTGGCGAAGGGCGCTGCCGCCATGACCCTGACCGACGATAACTTCTCCACGATCGTTACGGCTGTTAAAGAGGGCCGCGGTATTTATGACAATATCCGCAAGGCGGTTCACTTCCTGCTGTCGTGCAACCTCGGCGAGGTTGTGACCGTGTTCGTGGCGATGCTGCTGTGGAAGGAATCCCCGCTGATGCCCGTTCAGCTGCTGTGGATCAACCTTGTAACAGATAGCCTGCCTGCGCTTGCGCTGGGCATGGAGCCTGTTGAGTTCGACGTTATGAACCGTAAGCCGCGTTCCAAGTCCGAGAGCATTTTTGCCCACGGCGTAGGCGTTATGGCAATTATTCAGGGCCTGATTATCGGTACGATCACGCTGATTGCGTACTATCTCGGCAGCCGCGTTATCACCCCGATCGCCCCCAACGCACAGGGAATCGATATCGTGCTGGGCGAGAGCATGGCGTTTGCCGTACTGGCAATCTCTCAGCTGATCCACGCGTTCAACATCCGTTCCAGCCATTCTCTGTTTAAGGTTGGTTTCTTCAGCAACAAATACATGAATGGCGCGTTCCTGGCGTCTTTGGCTTTGATGCTGGTTGTTCTGCTGGTTCCGTCCCTCAACGGTGTTTTCAACGTTGACTTTATGCATGCGCAGGCGTGGTCGATCGTGATCGGTCTGGCCTTTGTACCGCTGGTAGCAGTGGAAATCATCAAGGCAATTCAGCACGCGTTCAAAAAGGATTAAACAGATTCTTTTGCTGCAATTTATCAAGAAGCCGGATTCCCAATGGAGTCCGGCTTCTTTTTTCGTGAAGGTTTCTCCGTTTGCTTTTGTTTGGGCACTGAGCGAAGCGGAGGACAATCAATTGGCTTATTGCAGACGAAAGGCTCGGCTTTAACGGCCTGAGCAGCTGCGGCGGGAATATGTCCTTTTTCGGGCTGCTGTATACTGCCGATTGAACGTGTGGCTTTGACCCTTATGGGAGCGGGTCCTTTTTCGCCCATCCAAAAGGCGGAGAAAGAAAATGAAAAGAATAAAATTTTTTAAAGTATTCTTTCAATAAATTGGTTGGCGTAAGGAAAAATATGCTATATAATAACTTCAGCAGGCGGGGCTGACGCGCACTGCAGAATGGCTGAAAACGAAAACGGCTTTTCTACGAGGCCTCTTGATGGATTCCTCTGTGGGATGAGTGAATCTTGGGGCAGCTGAAAGCACTTAGGATCATCCGCTTTATGATTCCGGCCATTTGAGCCGCGTTTGATAGGGCTGACTCATGATCTGCTGGGTGGCTGAGGTTATGGCGCTCTTTTTTGAAAAGCAAAACCAAGCCTTAGGATAGAATGGAAATGATTCGATTTGCCCGCCTTGGAAAGGAGTAAAAGCGATGAAAGCCTTGATTACCGGCGCCAGCTCGGGAATCGGCCGCGATATGGCCAGAATTCTGAGCCGCCGGGGCTACGATTTGATTCTGGTGGCCCGCCGCAGAGAGCGGCTGGAGGTGCTGCGGCATCAGCTCCCCTCGCAGGTGAAGATCATCTGTGCCGATCTGGCACAGGAGCAGGCCTGCTTTGAGCTGTACGAGCAGACCAAAGGGGAGAACATCGATATTCTGATCAACAACGCAGGCTTCGGCCTGTTCGGCTCTTTTGCGGAAACGGATCTGCACCGGGAACTGGAGCTGCTGGACGTCAACGTCCGCGCGGTGCATATTCTGACAAAGCTGTTTTTGCGCGATTTCCTCGAGCGGGATTCGGGGTATATCCTCAATGTGTCGTCGAGTGCGGCGTTTCTGCCGGGCCCGCTGCTTTCCTCCTATTACGCCTCCAAGGCGTATGTGCTGCGGCTGACGCAAGCCGTGGGAGAGGAGCTGCGCCGCCGGGGCAGCCGTGTGTATATCGGGGCGCTCTGCCCCGGCCCGGTGAACACGGAGTTTGACCAGGTGGCGGATGTGCGCTTCAGCGTTCGCAGCATGTCGAGCCAGCGCGTGGCGGCGACCGCGATTCAGCAGATGTTTTCCCGCCAGCCGGTGATCATTCCCGGCGGCACGATGAAAGCCGCAAAGATATTGATGCGGGCAATACCGGATGCGCTTTTGCTGCGAATTTCTTATCATTTGCAGAAGAGAAAGCAAGGGCCGAAATCAAACCACGCAGAAAGGAGTGGCGCGCCTGCCGCGCCGAAACGAGAAGGATGAAAGCGAGAGTAGCACAAGAGGTGGTCTTACTGTACCGTCTCGCGGAAGATACGGAATTGGGAAAAAATGCGGTGGAGGCCTTTTCCCGGGCGGGAATCCCCTGCCGGCATGTGGCGCAGGAGCAGCTGGGCGAAACCGTCGGCGCGCTTGCGTCTGCGTCTCCGGAAGGGAAAAGCTATGACGGAGAGGTTCCCGAGCGCAGCGCAATGGTGTTTTCGGGCTTTACCTCCAACCGGCTGGATCAGGTGCTTAACCGCCTGCATTCGGTCGATCCGCGGAATCAGGCGATGAAAGCGGTGGTGACAGAAACAAACCGCACCTGGGCGTTCGGGGAGCTTTTGCATGAACTGACCCGCGAGCGCGAGTCCATCCGCCGCCAGCTGCAGGAGCAGCAGGAAAAGGCCGGGCAGGAGCAGGCCTCCGAATGATTTTGCCGGGCGCGAAAGGGGAGAGGCAATGACCATTGTCTCAGTCAGAAAAGAACCTGAGGCTGGCAAACGGCCATCGCTTTTTTTCAAAAGCATTGGGCGAGCGAAGAGAGCAAAATGGTGTATGAGGACTGCATTTTAAATTGTCTCCATTCGGAATCCCCCTTACCGCAGTGGTATTTGCTGCGCGATGGAGAAGAGCTGGTCGGCGGTGCGGGCATGATCCCGAACGATTTTATCAGCAGAATGGATCTGTACCCGTGGCTATGCGCCTTATTCATTGAGAAAGAGCACCGCGGCCACTCCTACGGCGCCCTGCTCATGGAGCAAATCAAAACGGAAGCCGCGCTTTTGGGGTTTCCGTATTTATATCTTTGCACCGGCCATGTGGGCAACTATGAGCGTTACGGGTTCGAGTACCTTGCGCAGGGGTATCATCCCTGGGGAGAAAATTCCAGAATTTATCGGTGCGGGTTGAATCTCCAATACATTGAAAAACCGTCCGGCTTTTCAGCCGCGATCCCCGCGGCGCACCGTTCCGGCGCCGATGGATGAGGAACGCCGGCAAACCGCCGGTTGTGCTGGCAGCGCTTTCCCTTGCGCTTTCAACCGGTTTCATTTTGAAGTTTTCGTTTATATCATAAAAACAAAGCCGTGTAGAATTGCATTTTCTACACGGCTCTGCTTTTTGATGATTCTTTTGCTCTGCACTGAATTTAAGGCCGCAGAAAGGTGGGGATCGCTGCGGAAGCAATCGGCTGCGGGCAGGCCAGATGATCGAGCAGAGCGCAGAGCTGCTGCTCGTCAAAAACGCAGTAATCGGCGTTGTCGCGCGCGGCGGGCGCAATCGGCTTCGACCCGCCATAGGCGATCCCGACACTGGCCAGACGAAGCATTTCGGCGTCGCTGGCGCCGTCGCCGACGGCCACAAGAGGAGCGGGAAAATGGCCGACAATCTCTTTTTTATTCAGATAATACGAAATCCGATCTATGTATCCGTTTCGCGTAATGGTCTTGGAGGAAAAGCAGCGCCCCTCCATTTGAAGACGCCGCAGCAGCGTCGGCGTCCATACGTCGGGGTGTTCCGTCGCCAGAAAGCAGCGTTCGCGGTGGGTGCGGATCCAGGCGGCCAGGCGGTCGTTCAAAGCGATCTCTCCAGCCGTCTTTTGGGCTTCCTCCACGGGGATTTGACGAAGCAGTTCAATCTGCAGCCGAAAGCTTTCTTCAAAGGGGAGAAGGCCGCGTCTGGCCTGCTCGGTAATCTCGGTCGATTTTTCTTCCATTCCGATCTGCCTTGCCAACAGCGGCAGCAGCTCTTCCTGAGTGACGGTTGAATCCAGATCAAATATAAAATAAGGTTCCTGCATGAACGAAAGTCCCTCCTACGGTTGATTCTTTCATTATAGCGGAAACAGGCGGCCGAGAAAAGCGAAATGCCAGAAGATACAGCTTTTAGCATTATTTACAAGCCAAAGCCCCGTTTTCCGGCTCCGGGGCGCGTTCCGGCAGTTTTATCAGGGTTAAAATCGATCGGGACGACGCCGCTTTTTCAGAGCCGTTTTTGGGATCGTGCCATTGCGGAAAGAAAGCTTCCAGAATTTACAGCTTGCAATGAGTTACAAAAGTGTTACAATTATGACAACTTATTACAAGCATTTCAAGGAGGTACATAGTATGAGACTACGTAAATTATACGTCGCCGTATTAGCGGTTGCAATTGGTTCCACCGCTACGGTATCTGCGGTTGCTTTTCAGCAGCAAGCCGTACCAAGCTCGGCGGGGGTAAAATCCTGCCCCACCAGCACGGTTGCAAAGAATACAAACGCACCTTCCGGCGCAGTGGAAAAGGCGGTCAGCCAGGCGCTTGCATCTGCCCAAAAGAGCAAATCCTGCCTGCAGACCACGGTCAGCGCCGCAGCCGCTAAGACTGCCGCCAAGGCATCGTCCGGTTCCTCCAATTGCAGCAACACCGCGGTGAAGGCACAGATCGCCGGCACCTGCCCGACCTCTTCCGCAATTCCGGATCTCACCGCTGTTTTGAATCAGGTTTCCTCCAAGCGGGCAGAGGCCGCAAAAGCCGCCAATTCCGGCAGCACGGTCAACGTGCCCGACTGCTTCCGCCAGCTGCTGGAGCGCTGCGGTATTTCGGTGCCCGACAGCCTGACTTCTCAGAAGAACTGCGGTAACTCGGGTTCTTCTTCCAGCAGCAAGCCTTCTACCAGCAGTCAGCCCGCTTCAAGCCAGCCTGCTTCGAGCGCTCCGGCCTCCAGCAAGCCCTCCTCCAGCACACCTTCCTCCAGCCAGCCGAGCTCCAGCGCGGCTTCCTCCGCAAAGCCCTCCGACACGCTGACCTATGAGGAGCGCGTTGTCGAGCTGGTCAATCAGGAGCGTGCCAAGGTTGGCCTGAAGCCCCTGACCATGAACCTGAAGCTGTCTGACGTCGCAAGGGCCAAATCTCAGGACATGCACGACAAAAACTACTTCTCGCACACCAGCCCCACCTACGGTTCTCCGTTTGACATGATGAAGCAGTTCGGGATCACCTACCGCACCGCGGGCGAGAACATCGCCATGGGCTACCGTACTCCCGAAGCCGTCATGGAGGGCTGGATGAATTCCCCCGGACACAAAGCCAACATTCTGAACAGCTCTTATACCGAGATCGGTGTGGGCTATGTTTCCGATGGCAGCTATTGGACTCAGGAGTTCATCGGCTGATTTCGCCAAAGCCTCGATGACGGATCAGAACCGGCCGAACCCGGCACGGTTCGCCTGGGAAAGCAAAGAACAAGTTCATCCTTTTTTAAATGAAAGAGGCCGCGAAGAATTTCTTCGCGGCCCCTTTTGAACCATTACCGTCAATATACAATTGCGCCGTATTTGGCGGCGGTGCGCTCGATCAGCTCCAGGTCGATCTGGCAGTTCGTGTCTACAATCAGCCGGCCCTGCACATAGCGCAGGGCCGCCTCCAGAATCGTGCGGCTGTCTGTGTGCACGGCCAGCGGCAGGCGGGTGACGCTGGCAAACTGAGAGAGAAGCATTACGTCGTCCAGTGTGTTCAGCTCGATCAGCGCGGCGTTCACCTGTTCGTCGTCCAGATCGATCAAATCCTCCTCCAGAGCGAGAGAGCACTCGATCGGCTCGCTCAGGGTGATGTCGCTGCCGAGGAAAAAGGCTTCGGCCTCTGTTGCTGCCGCATAGCAGTCTGCGTCGGCATAATCCGATTCAAAAGAAAACGGCTCCTGCGCACGCTTGTGCAGCGCGCGCCAGTGCGCGGGGGTCTGGTCGCCGCCGATCCCGAGCACCGGAATCCCCGCGCGCAGCAGGGCACACGCCTGCTCCGCGAATTCCTCGGGCGAGAGCCCGTCGGCAGAGGGAATGGCACACAGCGGAATCGATGCGTGGGGCATTACCTCCTTCAGCAGCGGGAGCATCTCGGGCGGAGACATCAAACCGCCGAGGCCGATCGCCTCCACGCCCATGGCCTGCAGGGTGATCACAGCGGACAAAAGCGAACCGCCGGTGAGCGTTTTTCCGCTTTCATCCACCGAAAGCGTGACAAAGACCGGAAAATCGGAGGTGCGCGAAGCGAGTACCGCCGCCCGCATGTCTGCCATGGAGAACTGGTTCTCGATCAGCACAAACTCGGCGCCGTTTTGCTCCAGCACGCGGATCTGATCGCGGTAACCGTTGTAAATGTCATCAAAGTCCGCTTGACCATGGGGGGGCACAAACAGCCCGCTGCTGCCGATTCTGGCGCCCACGGGAACCGCAAAACGCTGCGCGGCCCCGCGGGTGATCTCCAGAAGCCCCGCGTTCAGCAGGCGCACCTGCTCGCGCAGGGCCTCGCGGTGGTCGGGGGAAAAGGCGTGAGAAAAGGCGGTGGGGGCGCACAGGCCGCCAATTCCGGCGGCGAGCCACTCCTCCTGCTTTTTCCGCAGAAGCTCACCGTTCTGAAGCAGCCATTGCTCTGCGCTCAGATCGTCGCCGGCGGAAGAAACGTGAAAATCTTCCGCGGCAGGGCCGCCCAAAAGGAAGGGCAGCCTCCAAGGAACATTCATGATGACATCCTCCTGAAATTGATCCAAAGTTTTACGGCAAAGCGGTTTCCCCGCCTGCTGATTCGCCTCCTCTGTCTTCCCCAGAGGAACGAATTGCTGTTTGGTCGGGGCGCTTTCCCGTAAAAAATAAATTTAATAAGAAATAACGATTTTTCAGTGTTACATCGATTCGGGCGCCGAAATCTTAAACATGGAAAGCACATTGCGAATCACGGTGGATACCGCCGTGCACAGGGCCAGCCGCGCCGCCGTCAGGCTTTCTTGCTCACCGCGCACACGGCAGGTGTTGTAAAATTTGTGGAACAGCGTCGCCAGTGCGATTACATAGCGGTTGATGCGCGCCGGGTCGTAGTCCTTGGCCGCCTGCACGATCTCGTCGGTGAACGACGACAGATGCCGGATCAGCTCCAGCTCCTCGGGCGCGGTCAGCAAGGCCAGCTCGCCGTCGGTGCAGGCGCGCGGGGCAATGCCGTCGCCCTCCAGATTGCGCAGGATGCTGCAGATTCTGGCGTTGGCGTACTGCACATAGTATACGGGGTTCTGGGAATCCTGCTGCACGGCCAGATCGAGATCGAATTCCATCTGCGAATTCGGCTCGCGCATATTAAAGAGGAAGCGCGCCGCGTCCACAGGCACCTCGTCGAGCAGGTCGGCCAGCTGAATCGCTTTGCCGGTGCGCTTGCTCATGCGCACCACCTGGCCGTCGCGGGTGAGCCTGACGAGCTGCATCAGCACAACGTCGAGCTGATTGCCCGAAAGGCCGATGGCGTCGAGAGCACCCTTCAAACGGGCCACGTGGCCGTGGTGGTCGGCGCCCCATACGTCGATGCACAGGTCATAGCCGCGCTTTTCGATCTTGTTGCGGTGGTACGCGATATCCGCCGCAAAATAGGTGGGGTTTCCGTTCTGGCGGACGAGCACCTCGTCCTTTTCCGCACCGAAATCGGTGGCGCGATACCACAGCGCGCCGTCCTTTTCATAGGTTACGCCGCGCCGGGTCAGCAGGTCGAGCGCTTCCTTAAGCTCGCCGTTGTTGTGCAGCGTGCTTTCCAAAAACCACTGATCGTATTCGATCCGGTATTTTTTGAGATCGTCCTTCATCTTCTGAATGTTGCGGGGCAGCACGTATTCCACCAGCTCACGGCGGCGGGTTTCTTCGTCGCACGGCATCAGCCTGTCGCCGAATGCGTCCGCATAGGCTTTCGCGTTATCCTTAATATCCTCGCCCTGGTAGCCGTCCTCCGGGAATTCCACGGCGTCCTCGCCCAAAAACAGCTGTTGGTAGCGCGCGGAAAGAGAGGAACCGAATTTTTCAATCTGATTGCCGGCGTCGTTGACGTAGAATTCGCGCCATACCTCAAAGCCCGCCCTATCCAGAACAGCGGCAAGGCAGTCGCCGAGCGCGCCGCCGCGGGCGTTGCCCATGTGCATGGGACCGGTGGGGTTGGCGGAAACAAATTCCACCATCACGCGCCGGTGCTTGCCGTAATCGCTGCGGCCATAGTCGCCGCCCAGCGCGATGACGTCCTTCAGCACATCCACATAAAAGCGGGAAGAGAAGAAGAAATTCAAAAAGCCCGGGCCGGCGATTTCAAAGCGGTCGAAATAGGTGCCGTCGAGCACCAGCTGCTTTGTGATCCGCTCGGCGATTTTGCGCGGGGGCAGACGAAACGCGCGGGCTGAGACCAGCGCGGCGTTGGCGGACCAGTCCCCGTGGGCGCGGTCGGCCGGGACTTCGAGCGTAAAGGCGGGCATCGGTTCTGCGGGCAGCTCCCCCGCAGCGACCGCGCGCCCTACGGCGCTCAGAATGGCTTCTCTCAGCTCATCAGTGGCTTGCTGTACTAGTTTCGACATCTTTCTGTTCTGCCTCCTTGACGGTTATCAGAATTTCATTGATGCTGGACAAATCCGCATTGATGTCCAGCGTATAATTCACGGCCAGCTCCCCGCCCTTGTCGTGCAGGCGGGAATCCACTTCGCTGGTGAATACGCCAACCAGCAGCGCGCCAAAGCCGGTGTCGTACTGGCACTGGTGGCGCTTTCCCTTTTCGAGGATCAGCCGGGTGTTTCCGCCGCCGCGCATCAGGGTAACGGTATTGCCGCCGTCTACCTTCAGCACGGAGGTGGTGGCCGCGTTGTTGCGGTCCGGGTCGTATTCCTTATAGACGATAAAGCGGGTATCGCCCTTGGTTACGTAAGAGCCGAGCGTTGTGAGCGTCACTTCGCCCACGTCGTCGTCAATCTTCTGCCGGCCGACGATATTGATCCAATAATTTTCCCTCATGGAACGTCCTCTCCTTCCGGTGTCCTCCGGCAAACCGGAAGCACCGCGGTTAGAAATACACTTTTTCAAACGCCAGCTGAATCAGGCGGTCGAGCAGATCTGGGTAAGAAAGGCCGGAGGCCTCCCAGAGCTTCGGGTACATGCTGATGCTGGTAAAGCCCGGCAGGGTGTTCAGCTCGTTGAGCAAAACGGCGCCGTCGCTCTTCCGAATGAAGAAGTCTACGCGCGCAAGGCCGCTGCAGCCGAGCATGCGATAAGCCCGCATCGCGTTTTCCCGTACCTCTTCGGCGGTTTCCTCCGGAATGTGAGCCGGGATGAACAGCTTTGCCGCGCCGTTTTTATATTTGTCGTCGTAATCGTAGAATTCCGCGCCGGAAGCAATCTCGCCCACAATCGAAGCTTCGGGCCGCGAAAGGCCCAGAACGGCGCACTCGACCTCCTGCCCGTCGATGGCTTCTTCCACAACGACCTTGATGTCCTCGCGGGCCGCGCGCTGAATGGCGGCGTCCAAGTCCTCGGGGCGGGTGACCTTGCTGACCCCGACGGAGGAGCCGGAGTTCGCGGGCTTTACGAATACAGGGTAACCGAGGCGCGCCTCGATCTTCCCCCGAATCTTCTCCGCGCCGGTGAGGTAGTTGTCGGTGAAGAACCACAGGTAATGTGCCTGAGGGATTCCGGCGGTTTCGAGCAGGCTGTTGGTGATCGCCTTATCCATGCATACCGCGGAAACGAGCGACGAGCAGCCGACGAACGGAATGCCCGCCATTTGCAGCAGGCCCTGCAAAGTGCCGTCCTCGCCGTTTTTGCCGTGCAGCACCGGGAACACCACATCCAAGGGAATGGTTTCAAAGCCGGTTTCGGTTTGGGCCAGAATGCCGTGAACCGTGCGGTCGGGCGAAATGAAAGCGGGGCGGTTTGCGGGGTTTTGCTCCCAGCTGCCGTCGGGCAGCTCGGCGGTGTCTCCGGCGAACAGCAGCCATCGGCCTTCTTTGGTAATGCCGACGGGAACGACGTCGTATTTGTCCTGCGGGATATTTTGAATCACAGAGGCCGCCGAAACACGCGAAACCTCATGCTCGGTAGAGCAGCCGCCGAACAGTATGGCGACAGTTGTTTTTGACATGATATTCCCTCCGTATCCTTGCAAAATCGCGTGGCGCTCCGATTCGGCGCGTATGATAATAGGATACGCCGGCGGAAGCGCGGTTCATGCACTGCGGTAAGATACAATATTTCAAATATATATCATAGCACAAGTGGGGTGCGGGCGCAATGCGAAATTCGCGGGCTTCAGGAGCGGATCACTCCAGAGATTCGCCGCTCAGAATTTTGGGAATGCGAGACGCGGCAAAGACCGTATGCAGCGCCGCGCGATCGGCTGCTTTCTTCCCGCTCATTCTATCACGGATGGTCTGCGCCGTCCATCCGTTCGGGTGAAACGGCGTTTGGCGCCAATGTTGAAATTTACAGGCATGCCCTAGTGACAATCTGTGAAAAGTAGTGTATACTAAGCTATGTATTTTCAAAACAGAACCATCCGCGGGCTGCGTCCCGAGGAACGCCAGCATTCCTAAAGAAACCTGACAGGATGCCGGCCTCCCCGCAGAAGGCAGAGAGACAAAACAGGCTTTTAAACACGATATGACGTCTTTGGTTGATTACAATAGCAGGAGTGATGACAGTTGGAACAAAATGCATTTGACCTGATTGCCGAAAAGGTGCGTTCCGTTCTTTTGGAGCAGGGCTTTGAAAGAAAGGAGGACGTGCGGGAGGAACTGGGACAAGCTGCGGTCTACCTCAGTGAAGATGCGGCGTACAGCGTGCTGTATGAGCGCAAAGCAGGGCTGTTTCATCTGCGCACCTGTGGGGTAGCCGACGGCAAGCCGGACAACCAGTGGAAGAAGCTTTCCACATGGGCGTTTGACCCCGAAGCCGACAATGCGGCCTACGCGTCGAGCATTGCGCAGGATTTTGCGGAAACACTGGGCGGCAGCGACCGCAAGGCGCTGGTGCGCCAGCAGAAAAAGAAAAAGAAAAAGGACGAGGACGCGGCGATTGACCCGCAGTTCCTCTTCAACCGACTGGCCGGCATTTTTCCGGAGCTGCGCGGCGAGCTCGCACAGGAAAAGGGAACCTACGGCACGGTGCGCGGCGTCACCTTTACGCGCGAGCATGTGGTGGGCCGCGTAGAGCAGCTTGCCAAAACCTATCCGGACAGCGAGCCCTTTAAGCGCCTGTGCAATGTTCTCAATGATATGTACAAGAACGGCGATATGGATGTTCGCTCAATCATTACCATTGTTCTGCTCAACGGGATCAATGACCGGCAGGCACTCGAAAATCTAAGCAAAAACTTCAGCGAGGATCTTTCCAAGGTGTACGACAAGGCAAAGGGGCTCAAGGGCAAAAAAGTCCGGCCGGAAAAGAAGAAAAAGATGCCGAAGTACAACGGTGAAATGATCCAGACGCTGGAGGATCGCAGGTAAGCGTTAAAACCGGGTGAGCCCTGCCGGCGGCCGGGCGCGCTCCTCTTTCGGCGTGCGAAAAAAAAAACAGTTGACCGCCGGAGGAATCTATGTTACAATGTATAATACCTCAATAAGGGGTTATTTTTTTGCGCCCTTTTAGAGGGAGGCCGTGGTCCTTTACGGATCCAATCATATTCCGTGAAACGGGAGGTGCCGTCATGAGAGTAAAAGTTACATTAGCCTGCACAGAGTGCAAACAGCGCAACTATGACACAATGAAAAACAAGAAGAACGACCCGGACAGGCTTGAGATGAACAAGTACTGCAGATTCTGCAGGAAGCATACTGTTCATAAGGAAACGAAGTAGGTCGGAGGGAGAAAACAGATGGCTGAGAAGAAACCGAACGCTCTCGTCAGATTTGGCCAGGGCGCGGCAAAGTTTTTCCGCGACTGCAAGAACGAACTCAAGAAGATTGTCTGGCCTACCCCGAAGTCGGTGTTTAAAAATACCGGCGTGGTTCTGGCGATGATTCTGATTATCGGCCTGTTCATTTTCGGCCTGGATACCGTTTTTATGAATCTGCTGGGACTGTTTATGAATATTGCGAAGTGAGTATGCGGAGGAAATAACTATGCCGGAAGACGTCAGGTGGTACGTGATTCATACCTATTCCGGGTATGAGAACAAAGTGGCATCCAACCTGGAAAAAACGGTGGAGAATCGTCAGCTTCAGGATTTGATTCAGGAAATCCGCGTTCCGACCGAGGTCGTTACAGAGATCAAGGACGGGAAAAAACGCGAAGTGGAGCGTAAGATTTACCCCAGCTATGTTTTGGTGAAGATGGCCCTGACCGATGAATCCTGGTATGTAGTTCGCAATATCCGCGGCTGTACCGGTTTTGTAGGCCCTACGTCCAAGCCGATCCCGCTTACCGATGAGGAAGTGGCGCGCATGGGCGTAGAGAAGAAAACCGTGGAGGTATCGTATCAGGTGGGCGACTCCGTCCATATTGTGGACGGCCCTCTGGAAGGATTTGTCGGTACAGTCGAAGAAGTGGATCTGGACAAAAACCGTGTTCGTGTTACGGTGTCGATGTTCGGACGTGAGACCCCGGTGGAGCTTGAACTGGATCAGGCGGAGCTGGTGTCTGAGTAAACAATTGGTATAATCAGCGGAATCCCCGCTCATTATGAGGGGCTTTGCCCCTGTGGGAGGGACGGCGCAATCGCTGCTGTTCCGCCATCTACCACGAATTTTGGAGGTGCAACAAATGGCTCAAAAGGTAACGGGCTTTATTAAGCTCCAGATACCCGCTGGCAAGGCGACCCCGGCTCCCCCGGTAGGCCCGGCTCTTGGTCAGCATGGTGTCAACATCATGGCATTTACAAAGGAATTCAATGAGCGCACAAAGAACGACGTTGGTCTGATCATCCCTGTGGTGATTACGGTTTACGCAGACCGTTCTTTCTCGTTCATTACCAAAACTCCGCCCGCCGCGATTCTCATCAAGAAGGCCTGCGGGATCGAGAGTGGTTCGGGCGTTCCGAACAAAACCAAGGTTGCAAAGATTACCCGTGAGCAGGTCAAGAAGATTGCGGAACAGAAGATGCCCGATCTGAATGCTTCCAGCGTAGAGTCTGCCATGAGCATGGTAGCGGGAACCGCTCGCAGCATGGGCATTGAAGTCGTAGATTGATCACCCGGGTGGGAGGAATAATCCGATTTTACCACTCAATAGGGAGGAAAACCAATGAAACACGGTAAGAAATATGTAGACGGCGCCAAACTGATTGACCGCGCAAAGCTGTATGATCCCCAGGAAGCTCTGGAGCTGTGCGTAAAGACCGGCACCGCAAAGTTTGACGAAACAGTCGAAATCCATGTCAAGTTGGGCGTAGACGGCCGTCATGCGGATCAGCAGGTTCGCGGCGCGATCGTTCTGCCGAACGGCACCGGCAAGCAGGTTCGCGTTCTGGCGATCTGCAAGGGAGACAACCAGAAGCTGGCCGAGGAGGCCGGTGCTGAGTTTGTCGGCGCGGAGGACATGGTTCAGAAGATTCAGGCTGAAAACTGGATGGATTTTGACGTGCTGATCACCACACCCGACATGATGGGTCTGGTTGGCCGCCTTGGTAAGATTTTGGGCCCGCGCGGCCTGATGCCGAACCCGAAGGCCGGCACCGTAACCCCCGATATCGCGAAAGCGGTAAAAGAGGCAAAGGCCGGTAAGATTGAGTACCGTCTTGATAAAACCAACATCATTCACTGCCCCATCGGCAAGGTTTCTTTCGGTACCGAAAAGCTGCAGGAGAACTTCTCCGCTCTGCTCGGCGCCATTGTAAAGGCAAAGCCCGCCGCTTCCAAGGGCCAGTATGTGAAATCCTGCGTTGTGGCTTCCACCATGGGCCCCGGCGTCAGAATCAACCCCAGCAAGGTTGGCGGAATGTAATTTTCTGCCGTGCCTGCCGGAACGGTTTTTTCTTGACAAGCTTTCCCCAAAATGATATAATATGTAAAGCTGTTCTTTATCCAAAGACAGCAGGTGCGTATGCTTAATGAAACCGTGCTTCGGTTTCGGCCTGCCGAGGAAAGAGCCGTTCACTTTATTTGTCTGCTGATTAGTCAAGTGACGCCTTTCCTGCGCCTGCAGGAAAGGCTTTTTTGTTTGTGCTAGAAAGTGCTGCCAAAGCAGCATTGCCTTATCATTCAGATACAATACGCACGATTCCTTTGGATCGATGGAGGTGAATACATTTGCCAAGTGAGAAGATTTTAGCGGAAAAGCAGCAGTATGTTGCTGAACTGAAGGAAAGCCTCGAGTCCGCTTGCGTCGGTGTGATCGTCAGCTATAAGGGCATCACAGTGGCGGAGGACACCAAGCTCAGAAAAGATTTGCGCGAGGCCGGCGATACCTACCGCGTGGTAAAGAACACCCTGCTCTCCCGTGCGCTGAAAGACGCAGGGATTGAGGGCCTGGATCATGTACTGGAAGGCACCACCGCAATTGCTTACAGCAGCGACAACTATGTATCCGGTGCAAAGATTCTGTCTGCGTTTGCAGAGAAGAACAAGACTTTTGAGATCAAAGCGGGTTTTGTTGACGGCGCCGCCGTTGATGCTGCTGCGGTCAAGGAGCTGGCGGAGCTGCCCTCGAAAGAGGTTCTGGTTGCGAAGGCTCTGGGCGGCTTGAATGCGCCCATCACCGGTTTTGTCACTGTGCTGAACGGAACCCTGAAAGGCCTCGTCGTCGCGCTCAACGCGATCGCCGAGAAGCAGGCTGCAAACGCCTGATTTTGAAAAATTATTTAAATTTTGATTTGGAGGTTTCATCATGTCTGATAAAGTTGTTAAGTTGATTGAAGATGTTAAGGCTCTGACCGTTCTTGAGCTGTCCGAGCTCGTTAAGGCTCTGGAAGAGGAGTTCGGCGTTTCCGCTGCGGCTCCGGTTGCTGTTGCCGCTGCTCCCGCTGCTGCCGCTGCTCCTGCTGCAGAAGAGAAGACCGAGTTTGACGTTGTGCTGAAGGCTGCCGGCGCCAACAAGATTCAGGTTATCAAGGTTGTTCGCGAGATCACCGGCCTGGGCCTGAAAGAAGCGAAGGAAGTTGTAGACAACGCTCCCAAGGCTGTCAAGGAAGGCGCTTCCAAGGACGACGCCGAGGCTATTAGAGCGAAGCTCGCCGAGGCTGGCGCGGAAGTCGAAGTGAAATAAGTTTTTTCACAATCAAAAGGGTGCCGTGGATTTCCGCGGCACCCTTTTTTCTGATATGCGGCGATTATCCGCTTCGCGTCGGCCAGGAAAAGTTTTACAAAATGGTTGACAATAACGGGACGGCCTGATAGGGTAAGGGGAGAAACTTCGTCGGTGCTTTCAGGATGGTCTCTGTTTTAAAACTGCCGGAGTGTGGAGAATACAGCACCAAAAAATGATTGCAAAGGGAGTGACGCCATGTCGGCCAGGTATATGAAGAGATCAACAAGAGTGAGTGGTCTTTGGATTTTAATCTGCGTCGTGCTGGCTCTGGCCGTGGGGACGGTCGCATACTTTTGGGTGACGCAGGGGCGTTTTCCGCTGGCCCCGGGGGCATCTCAGGCGGGGAGCGAACCGGCTGACTCTCAGGAGGGAGCCGCCGCGGGGATTTCTTTTGCTCCGGAGTCGTCTGCCGCCGCAAGTTCGGTGAGCGCGTCTTCCACAGTGATGAACGCGCTGGTTTACACCAATGACGAATATGGCTTTACCTTTGCTCTTCCACAGGATTTTGAGGGATACACCATCCTGAAGGGGGAGTGGGAGGGTACCGACATCCAAAATACCGGCAGTAAGGCGCGGGTGTTTCAGGGCCCGCAGATTACCATCCGCGATCCGCGGTGGACCAGCGAGGTTCCGCGGCAGGATATTCCGATCATGATTTTAACGGCGGAGCAGTGGAACCAGCTTCAGAACGGAGAATTCTCCATCGGAGCGGCGCCGGTCAATCCCACCGAGCTGGGCCAGAACTCCAAATATGTTTTTGCGTTGCCCGCCCGGTACAACTATGCTTTCCCTGAGGGCTACGAAGAAGTGCAGAACATTCTGGATGCCAGCCCTCTTGCCGCCTTTGAGCCGTCTTTGATGAAACAGTCTTGATTCCATTCACAAATCCGGTAAAAGGGACTGGTTTTTATGAACGATTTGAAACGGGAGCACCTTTTTGTAAACCATGCGGGAGATCTGCTGCTGAAATTGAAGGAAAAATCTCTCTCCGCCGTTTTTAACGCGACTGTTGTTGCGGGTAATATTGCCAGCGAACAAATATTGCTGCATTTTCATTGAGAAAGATGGATTTGAATGCGAGGGGATCAAGCGAACCCGCGCGAGAGGATAAGCTGTAAGGAGAAAGCGCAGAAGAGCTGCTTTCTGCACCATGCAAACAGAGAGGCCAACCTCGAACGGGTTGGCCTCTCTATTTTGTCTCAGCAACGGAAGCGACACTGTTCTTTATTTTTTCACAACGGGAATCCATACCTCATACTGAGCGTTCTGCGGATCGGGGTTGAAATACACTTCAATGTCCGGCCCGTTGTCATACTCATATCCCGAGGTAGGGAGCCACTCCGTCATAATTCGCTGTTCAAGCTCCTGGATCGCCTGCGGGCATTGCCCTGCGCCGGAAAAGATCGCCCAGGTAAACGACGGTACGGTGTATTCCTCCAGTGTGTCGCCGGCAGCCTGCGTGCTTGCGACCGCAATCCAATATCTCCACTCGTCTGTGCAGCCGCATACGCTGATCCCCAGGATGCCTTTTGGCTCGCTGTCCATCATAGATGCCAGGCGTTGTACTGTGCCGTCTGTGGCGGCTTTTTGCCACATCTGCGGTACGATCTCAAAGTTTTTCTCAATTTCACTGTACAGCGGCTGTGAGACCCCTACAATGCGGAACGCCTCTTTTTGTTCAATTCGGTAGTTCATTTCTTCCACTCCTTTGATCGTGATGGTAAAGCTGATCGGAGGGAATGACTTGATCTCTGCGCCCCGCTCCCGGATCAGGGAAGGGGCGATTCCATGAACGCTCTGAAAAGCCCGGTTGAACGCGGTGGGGGAAGTATAGCCGTATTTCATCGCGATGTCTATGATTTTTGCTTCCTTGTCCTGCAGATCGACCGCTGCCAGCGACATTCGTCTTCTGCGGATGTATTCGGATAGCGGAACCTCCGCCATGTAGGCGAACATCCTCTGAAAGTGATACGGCGAGCAGCAGGCGATTTGGGCGAGCTGCTCATAATCGATTTCCTCTGTCAAATGCTCTTCCATATAACGGATGGTCTTGTTTAACCGGTTGATCCATTCCATGTCATTCTCTCTCCTTGTCCTAAAGTATAATGAGAATTCGGTGTGCCGTCCTCTCTTTTCCTGCACGAATCGGCGAGGAGGAAGAAAAAACCAGTTAAAGCTGGGCTTCATAAGGAAGTTGCAGAAAGCAAGCAAATCATACCGATCAGACAAATCCGGTTGAGAGTTTATAATCCCAAAATCCCCAAGCATTATAAAAAGTGCTCGGGGATTTTCTTTTTCATCAATCCTTCCAAAGCTCCCTATTGCTGCCGGTTTCGAAGCTTGGCTCTGGAAAATCTGGATACTGACTGGGATCCTTTTTATGCTTTCTTGCCCATGCTTTCGCAGGAACATACAGCAAAGATTCAAACGCCATATTCTTACGAAGTTTCTTCTTTTTATTCAATACTGCATTATAATAAGCTCTGCCATTGATTAACGTAACACATCTGCAATAAAGAAAATCATCTGCCGAAAAATATTCCGATTCATAAAAATTCTTGCATTTGGCGTTACTGCCTTTAAAGTGGTATCGCATATCTCTATGCATAAAATTCCTGCCTGTTATAAATCTTCCAGAAACACTGCAGGAACACCTGCCTTACGCAAACGGAAACATTGAACCTTAGAAAGGGGAATTGCAAACGAATGTACTTTTCCAGGAAAGAGGGTTTCTGTGTCCTGAAAATGGTGCTCTGAAATTTTCGTGTACAGGTCTTTCATAAATACCATCCATTGCTCGGAGCCGGTCGGCTCCCGGCCCAAAAACCGATGCAAATAACCGTAGCCGTCCGCAAGATAGAAAATCTTCAGCGCAAGCGCAAGGTCACAGCCGGAATCATCCAGCAACGACTGGGGAAAGGCAAAGCCATCGTCCCAGTTGTAGCGCTCCAGCCGGCGGCTGTACTCCCGGTACTCCTCCTCGTCGGACAACAGACGCGAACCTTTTCCCTGTTTCTCCGCCAGTATCTTCCACCGCGGCTTGTGCCCGAACCGTCGTCCCAGCGCTTCCCTCGCATCACCGCTGCCCCAATCGGCAGCAGTGCAATAGAGAGCATAGGCCTTTTCCATATCTTGTTCAACGCCGCAGCCCTTTTCGTAGAAAAATGCAAGCTTGTATAGTCCGTATGGACTGCCGTGATTGGAGGCTTTGCGGTACCACTCTGCGGCCGCCGCAGCGTCCTTAGGCACGCCCTGCCCTCTTTCATAAAACTCGCCCAGACGGCACATCGCCTCTAAATCACCGAATTCGGCGGATTTTTGATACCAGTGTGCAGCCAAGGTGAAATCGCGTTTTACACCTTGGCCCAGCCAATAAGATTTTGCCATCAAAGCAATTGCTGACGAGTTGCCTTGTTCGGCCAGTTCCAAGCAAATGGGGAATGCACGGCGATAAAGCTCCTGTGATTTGCTTTTGCTGCTTTTCACTCCATCCCCAAATGCATAACAAAAGGCCAGATTCCGAAGCCCATCTAAGTAATTCTGTTCGGCGGATTTTTCAAACCACTGTACCGCCGTTTGTAGACTGTCAGGCTCCCTGCCTGTTTCGTAATGCAGACGGCCCAGCCGGTACTGTGCTTCCGCATCTCCCTGCTCCGCCGCCTTTTGCAGCCACACAGCGGCTTGCCGGTTTTCCTGCTCCTCTTCTTCGCCTTGCGCATCGCTGTGGAAAAGAGAAATTCCCAGCTTCAGCTGTGCAAAGGCGTTCCCGCTTTCCGCCAGACGAAGCATTGCTTTTCTGGCTTGCGCATCGTTGCCGGCAAGACTGTAAAACTCGCAGGCCCGGCGCACATCCCGCTCCACGCCATACCCGTTTTCATAACAGTTGCCCAACAGATAGTAAACCTTGGGTTCCTTCTTTTCAACAGCCTTCTCCAGCCACAAAACCGCTTGCGCATAATCCTGTTCTTCCAGATAGGCCTCTCCCAGCGCACACATGGAAAGTCCGTAGCCCTGCTCCGCCGAATGCCGGTACAGCTCCATCGCCCTGCGCCGGTCTTTTTTCACACTTCTTCCGTACCAGTAAAGGCTTGCCAGCTCGTATTGCGCCAGACGGTGTCCCTGCTTCGCCGCTTGTTCCAAGCAGCTTACTGCATAGCGCACCTCTTCATCTTCACCGTTGCAAAACAGCATGCCAAGACCGTACTGGCATGCGGCGTCGCCCCTGTCCGCCCCAGTGCGGTAAGCCGCAACGGCTTTGGCTTTGTCCTGCGCGGTGCCAATCCCATGCTGATGGCATACGCCCAGCATATACTGTGCGCCCAGATGCCCTTTGCCCGCCGCTTTTTTGTAAAGCGAGAAAGCCTGCCCGGGGTCTTTTTTCACACCGTAGCCGAACCGGTGGCATTCCCCGAGAAAATACTCCGCGCGGGAGTTGCTCTGTTCCGCCGCCGCCGAAAACCAACGAACCGCCTCTTCATTGTTTTCCGGAACGCCGATGCCATGATAATAGAAAAAGCCCAAATTAAACTGCGCCGGGGCATGTTCCTGTTCTGCGGCAAGCCGATACCACCCCGCCGCGGTTTCCTTATCCTCCTCCACGCCAATGCCCATCTCATAGCAAAGGCCAAGGGCGGTCTGCGCGGCAGCGCTGCCCTGATCGGCGGCGCTGCGATACAACTCTACCGCTTTTTCGGGGTCCTGCTCCACACCAAGGCCTTGCTCATAGCATTGCCCGAGAAAATACTGGGCGCGGGCATGCTTCTGCTCTGCCGCCATGGCAAACCAGCGCGCTGCCTCTCGAACATCCCGTTCAAGGTCGAGGGCCTGATAGTAAATCTCAGCCTGAAAATAAAGTTCACCCAAAGCGCATTGTGCGGGAGCGTAATTCTGTCGTACCGCAAGCAGATACTGCTGACGCGCTTTTTCCCCGTCCGCTTTTGTGCCTCTACCCGTTTCATAGCAAAAGCCAAGCGCGGTTTGCGCGGCGGCGTCGCCCTTTTCTGCCGCAAGCTGATATTGCTCCACAGCTTTTGTTAAGCTTCGTTTGATACCATAGCCGTATTCATAGCATTGTCCCAAAAAATACTGCGCGCGGGGGTACCCTTGTTCCGCAGACTTTTTAAACCACTTCACCGCCTGCTTGTTGTTTTCCTCCACGGCAATTCCGTGGTAGTGAAAAAAGCCCAAATTGCACTGTGCCGGCGCATAGCCTTGTTCGGCCGCCTGCTGATAAAGTTCCATTGCACGCGCCTTGTCTTCAGTAACACCCTGCCCGGATTCATAACAGTATCCCAGTGCCGTAACCGCACGTAGCTCGTTCTGATCGGCGGCAAGCCGGTAAAAGTGCCCCGCCTGTTCAAAATCCCGCTTCACGCCGCAACCATTTTCATAGCACTGCCCCAGCTGAAACCGCGCGGGCGCATAGCCTTGTTCTGCAGATTTAGAAAACCATCGAAACGCTTCTTCGTTGTTTTCCTCCACAGCGATACCATGATAATAGAAAAAGCCCAGCCTGCATTGTGCGGCAGGCTGACCGTGTTCGGCGGCAGAACGGTAGCATTCGCAAGCTTTTTCCGTATCCTGTTCCACGCCGTTGCCAAGCTCGTGGCAAACGCCTAACGCATACTGCGCATCGGGGTAGGAATGCTGGGCGGCTTTTGCATAACAGTCAACCGCTTTGTTTGTATTTTTCTCTACACCAAAGCCATTTTCATAGCATGCACCCATCAGAAACAGTGCGCGAACGTTGCCCTGTTCCGCCGCCGCTGAAAACCAGCGCACGGCCTCCTCGTTGTTTTCCTCTACGCCAATCCCCCGATAATATAAGTAGCCCAGATTACACTGGGCGGGAGAATAGCCTTGCCCGGCGGACAGCCAGTACAGCTCACGCGCTTTGTTGAAATCCTTTTCCACACTGTAGCCGAATTCAAAGCACTCGCCTAAAAGGCACTGCGCGGAAGCCTCCTCCTGCTCCGCGCCGCGGGAAAACCAGTGGAATGCCTCCGCATCGCTTTGTTCGATTCCGTCTCCTCGCAGGTACAATAAGCCAAGCCTACTTTGCGCCGGAGCATAATCGTTCGTAGCGGCGCTTCGATAAAGCGTGATTGCTTTTTCTATATCCTGTTCCACTCCGTAACCATTCTCATAGCATTCACCCAATAAAAATTGAGCACGGGGATATCCTTGATTCGCCGCTTTTGCAAACCAATTGAACGCTTGGGTATCGTTTTCTTCTACAACGATACCATGATAATAGAAAAAGCCTAAGTTGCACTGAGCAGGAGCATAGCTTTGTTCTGCAGATAAGCGGTAGAACTGCTTGGCCTGTTGCTTATCCACCTCTACACCTTTGCCCAATTCCAGAAACCAACCGCAGGCACATTGAGCCGGCGGAAATTCCTGTTGAGCCGCTTCACGGTACCACTCCAACGCTTTTTCATCGTCCTGCTCTACTCCAAAACCGTTTTCATAGCAGACTCCGAGATGGTATTGCGCAATCACATGCCCCATATTGGCAGCACAGGAAAACCAATGGGCAGCTCTTTCATAATTTTGATTTGTACCGTCACCGGTATAATAGCACAAAGCCAGTTCATGCTGCGCCTGCAAATCATTGCCTTCCGCGCGCTCTGTTAGTGCCTGAAAATTCTCCTGCCGCTGTCTTACAGAGGCTGCGGCACTGGCTATCAGTTGAGGATTCAGAAAAAACACTGAGGAACTGTTTTCAGGATCCTCGCTGCCCGGGGAAAGAATTCGATTATTTTTCATATGAAAACTCCTTATACAAATTGATTATGTCTGAGCTTATCAAAGAACTGGTAGTCCGTTGAAAATCCTGCAAGTCAAGGCGGCAAGCGACGCAAATAAAGGAGCATACGTTTGGTATGTGACTGAAATTTGCAAGCGCAGCCAACGCAGAAAGTAAAATGGAGGTGCCATTTTGCGGTTGTACGACTTTTTCGACGGTCTGTATGTCCTATTCTTTATGATATATATTTTGTATGGCAGGGTTCGAAATACTGCCAACAACAATTACTGGTCAGCAGAATCTCGTTTCAATGGAATAATTGCACCAACACACTGTTTTTGAAGCATCTCGAACACCTTGTCCCGAATCGTTTCATCAAAGAAGCCCATGCCATTGTCCCCATCTTGTTTGGAGTTCTTGTAGTAAAAGATGATGGTATGCAGGTGAAAGCTGTGATAGGTGTTTGTTTTTGCTCCATGTGTAACCGCTGTTTTACGCTCCTTTTCGGCACGGATTTCTGCAACATCCGAAAGGCGCACTAAAATGACCAGAGGGTAGCCGCCCCACAGGCAGGTATAGCCGTTGGAAAGAAGAAATCTTGCTGGTGTCTTCTTGGAGTTTGGGCCGATGACCTGATAATCCAACACGCGGTTAGGATTTTTCTGCGCCTCCAGCATTTCACGCCCAAGCTGTTCCTGCTCGGTTTCGCTCATCTGCAGCAGCTTAACGGCACGATTGATATTTCGACGCATTCTTTGCGGACTGAGTCCCGGCAGCAAGCAAAGCAGAAACACGAGACACAGCGCACCACCCATCAGTACCCCCGCAAACGCAGAGCCTGCAATATCTTCGGCAGAGCCATCATTTACCGCCGTTGCCCCGGCAGCAATGGCAGCCAGAAGAACGATAACTGCGGGTAATATAAAATATATGTTTTTTCTCAATACTTGCTTTCGATATACTTTCATCCATGCTGCCCCGGAATCAAGCCATTCTTTGTAATATGTATTCATGATTGTCCCCTTTTCACTTTACCAAATAAACGCAAAGATTCATTTGTTGCATACGTCCGATTTAGCCAGAACATATGTATCAACTTTTTTAAATTCTAAACCATCAATTGTAATTTGCAAATATTTCTCTAAGTATTTTTGAATATCTAAGTGACGGCTTTTATAGCTACAAAACCACTGAATCAAAGCAAAATATTTTTCCTTGGCAAGTGGCGACACGTTGAGTTGGCTGGATATTTGGTGGCATTCCACATTTATATATTTTTCATAAGAACTCCAGCTTAAAAGCCATGCTTGCACTTTAGTTTGCAGCAATTCAACAACTATTTTTTTTACAGCACCATTTTCAAGCGGCAACCCTGGCAAATTGAAACTACGACATACATCCAATTCACTTTCGCTCATAAATTTATCAATTCTGCATCGAATAGCACAAGATGATTCGGGGGGATTTTCATGAAGGATAAGCTGATCACTAATTAAATTAGGGCAACCAATAGGATGCAACGCAATATTAACAAAGTAGTAATTACCATGCGCGCCACTTTGAAAATTTATTAAATGATAAAAGCCATTATAGTTACGATAGAAACTTTTTCTCTTTTTTAAATAGCCTAATACTTTTAGTGAAGCGTGAACTTCTGTTAAAAGTTTCTTCAAATACATCTCTCCATACATCTATATTTTTAATAGCTTATTTGCAACCCTTATTTCGTTGCAGTACGCCTCGAAGATTTCATCTGCTTCGAAATCCGTAAGCTTTTTATTCGTGACTTCCTCAAGCAGCGCCTTCACGCCCTTGGGCAAGCTCCAGTTTTCCATTTCGTCAAAAATCAAAGCCATTCGCTTCATACCACGGCTGGAATGCACATTAAAAATAAAATTAAAATAGGGGTTTCTGCCGCTGGATCCCCAATAGCTTTTTGCCTTCTGATGAAAGATAAGACCATTCTCATGATAGATTGTAATAAATTGATCCAATGAATTGATTTTGTTGAATTCCGGGATGATTCCATTGACAATGGCCAGCCTTAGCCTTTCAAATTCCGGCAGAAATTTTTCAATGTAGTTTTTTCTCAAGCGGTTAGAATCCTCACAGGTCCAGTCATCCAGAAAGACCCACTTGTAGCCGCTGTATGGATTTGGAAAATCGCAGGACGGATAAATTGCATCTGTACCAAAATTGACAATAGGTCTTGCGTCAAAGATAGGACGATAAGAAGCCCACGGACGCAAGCGGCCTTTTTCCACCTTAAAATAAAACTGCTGCAATAAGCCGTCTTTTTCCCGTATATACGTTGTGGGCTTGCTTAATACAAATCCCTGCTCATACAAGGCTGGTCGTAAATTCTTGCGAATCTGTTCTTTTACTTCTTTTTTAAAGTCAAATGTGTCCTTTTCCGGCATACGAACCTCCAATCATACTGCATAAATTTGTTTGAGAGACTATTTATTCTACGTTTAAATCATATTCGCTTGGTGATTTAATATCAATGGTACAAAACCGATTACCAAAATTCTTTCGCCTCCTACAATAGTAATAACGGACCAGGCACGGCAGCCAGCCGTGTCTGTTTCGTTTTTGTTGCCAAGGCTGTACAATGAGAGAAGTTCGGCCTGACCACTTTCACCGAGGACTAACCACGTCCGTAAGGGAGTCTGTCAGCCGTCCTCTCATTGACAGCCGTTCGATTGGAGCAGGTCGTCCCGCCCGATAATGGGTGTGTTCGCGTAACCAAGGAGATTGAATCGGCAATGAAAGAACGGCGAAACCGAGTACAAAGCAATCATCAGGAGGTCTTTCATGAACACAGCCGTTGGAATTGATGTTGCT
>KB911073.1 GCA_000383295.1 Faecalispora sporosphaeroides DSM 1294 | reverse complement strand
ATTCCATATTGTTTCCTCCACATCAAGCACCAGTTGCACCGCCGGGAGAAATTCCCCCAAGCGGTACAAGTTGTGCGGTTTAGAATTTACTTGCCAATGACTGTGATGGTCTCCGGCTTGCCCTTGCGGTTAAATGTAATGTCCAGCATATCGCCCGGTTTGCAAGTGGGCAGCTTAAATCCGTCCCGCAGGAAAAGCTTATCCGTCATTTCACCGACAACATTTTCTTCGGGGAAGCTAATATACCACTGGAATCCCTTTACCATTATTCCGTCTCCGCTCTGGAAATTCAGTTCGCGAGTGCCAAGTAATCTTGCTCTCATAATAAACACCTCCAATTTTTATTAGAAGCGGCCACCTCTTGATTGACAGTATAGCGGCAATTTGATGGCCTTACGATTTTCGGTGAAATACAAAGAAACTCCCTGTTTTCAAGGAGTTTCTTATTTTGTCTTTTCCAAAAACGTGATATAATTAAAGATTTTGTATTTCGCTGAATTTAAAAAATTTTAAAAAAATTTGCCGCACACCATTTTTTAGGTGTGCGGCAGATATTTATTACTTTTTCCGTGGTGTGTATATCCCTCTTTCTAGTTCCCCTAACATATCCTTTCCTTCCACCCCCAAATCCCTTAAAATGGCGTTGCAGGTTTCAATATCTTTCCCCTTATATTCCTCAAGCAGATGGATGTACGCTCTGTCTAAGCGGTCATTTACGTTAAATCGCATTCCGCACGATTCAAGTATGTATTCTGTTGAATGAACATCTAACTCGAATCCAACACCTATGGAGATTACAAACCTCTTTAAAATTGAGCCGCCCAGTTCATCTAAATGATGAAATAAATTTCTATTAAGCCCCGTTAATTCTTCGGCTTCTTTTGCGCCAATTCCCATTTCCATCATAATTTCCAAAATGATTTGTGCATAGGTTTTTTGGACGTTGGCAGTCAATTGATATTGCCTTTCAAACTCTGACTTTTCTTCTTCTGTCAAAAAAGGTTGATTACTAATGTATTTAGCTTCCATTTGTTCACCTCATTTTTGATAATAAAGCATAGACTATTCTGTTGCAGAAGCAAAGATTATTAAATACAAGAATTCTTGCAATTAATGGCTTGCGACAGCACAAAAAATTTTTACCAGACGAACTATCAGAAAACAGCTTCTAGTAAACTGAGATTCTCCCCAATTAGGATTTTATGGTCAACATCTTCAACACTGTACGAACCCGTGAGGGAAACATATATGTTTTCTCTTATGGGTTCGTGCTAAGTGTAGAAATTTAGGGTTCGACCAGCTAGGTAATTAAATGATGGCAGTTAAAATATGGATTTGGAGGATTTAAAAGATGTCAGTATTTGAAATATCCTCACTTATTATAACTGGACTTGGTGTAATAGCTACCTTTTCTGCTGTTATAGTCGCACTATGGCAGACGAAATATGCAAGTAGAAAAAAATTGAAGTGTCAGTTTATTGAGAACAATGTAGTTATGAATCCAAATAGCTTTGATAAAAAGCTTTATGTTGCTATGAGTATTTCAAATATTGGCAACAAAAAAGTTATTGTTAGCAATTGGGGAATTAAATTAAAGGATAGTTTTATTCTTATTCTAACTTCAGGATTTGAAGAAACTATATTTGATAAAATGGTGGCCGTTAAGACTCCTTACATATTAGAGCCAGAAGAAAACGTAACCTTTTTTTATTCTAAAGACTTATTTCAAAAATTAATAAACGAGCAGGTTGAAAAAGGGATAATAGGGGCTAATAACAAAATTAGATTTGTTGTTCACGACTCTACAGGAAAATCTTATTTTATTAAGAGTAAATTCAACGCTCATTTTTATATTGCAAAATAATTTGCATTTAGACGTTTAGTGTTCGACCAGCGAAGACAGGCCTCCACCAAAAATAAAAGGCAAATAAGATTTAATGGTTACTAATCCAGTAAATCCAAGCCTTTCGAGGGCTTCCACAATGAAAAGTGGAAGCCCTTTTCTCGTAGATTTATTAGGGTAAAAGCTTCACTCAGACAGGACTCAAACCTACAAGTAAAAACATTCATGAGCAGCACCCTTTTTCGCACAGAGAATATGAAAAAGGGTGCTGCTCAAAATACAATCAAAGGAATGAGCTGAAACCAAAAAGGGCACAGATTTTTAACGCTGATTGAAAGCCGATTTAAATTTAAGACCTCTTTTGCGGTGTAAGCACAAGTTTTATCGGTAAAACGCTCTTTTTTCAGTGTGATTTTCAGCATATCCAAGAGACCTGCTTCGTCATCCACCAGTAAAATTTTTTTATTGTGATACTATGGACATTTTACCTCTTTCTTTTTATAGATTATAGCATAGCAAAGCAGTCATTTATAGCAGACTATTCCGGAGCTCGTCCAGCTGAACATCCATATCCAGCTTTGACTTTGTTTTATTTTATCAATCAAAATTGTTGACAAATGCATGCGTGTGCATATATAATGTTATCTAGGTGATAAATATGAATAATAATGGTTTAATTTTAGAATGTACCAAAGAAATAGAAGAAAGCATTGATTTTGAATTTTTTAAGACTTTGTTTGATCCGGTACGATGTGATATTATGAAATACTTAGCTATAAACGGCACTAAAAATATCAAAGATATCTCTGATAATTTCACACAGCATCGTTCCGTTATTTCAAGACACTTGGATTTAATGTACAGATATGAGATAGTTAATAAGATTAAAGAGAATAGGAATGTTTTTTATGAATTGAACGATAAATATATTCTTGAAAAATTTGAATTAACAGCAAGTAATTTAAAAAAATTAATACAGCAATGAAATTTAAAAAGGCAAGATTGCCTTTTTAAAAAAGTTGAAATATGCATATGTGTGCACTAAAGTATCATATTATCAACAAGTTAAATGAAAGGAAGGAATAATTATGAACATACTTTCCATTTTAGCAAGCCCACGAGATAAAGGCAATACAGCTATTTTATTGAAAGAATATTTAAAAGGTGCAGAGGATTTAAACCCTTCACCACAAGTAGAAACAATTTTTCTCCAATCAAAAAATATACAGTATTGTACAGGTTGCAACACCTGCCAGAAAAGCAGTAAAAGCTCGTGTGTATTAAAGGATGATATGCAGAATATTTATGAGAGTGTTGAAAAAGCTGATGTTTTAGTTTTTGCTACCCCCGTTTATGTTTTTAATATGACTGGACAGTTAAAAACTTTTTTAGACCGGCTGCATGCAGTGGATTATCATACTTTATTAAATAAAAAAATTGTATTGTTAACTACCTATGGAGATAGCAATGAACTCAATGCGGGGGTCCCCAATATCGCTCAATCCATCGCTATGCTTTCCCAATATCTTGGGATGAAGTTTATACAAAACTTTAATGTGAGCACATATGAGGTAGAGGTTTCTAAAAATGAGCAATCTAAAAAAGCTGCCTATATATTAGGGACAGAAATTATAAAATATTAATTGAGAGGTGTTTTAATATGGTAACAATTGTATTCGCTCATCCATGGTACGGAAGTTTTAATAAGGCTATACTGGATACGGTAATAAGTGTCTTAGTGAAAGAGAAAAAGGAATATAAGGTAATTGACTTAAATAAAGAGAATTTTAATCCTGTTATGACCGAAGAGGAGTTGGCTTTGTATTCAAAAGGACAACATAAGGACCCTTTGGTAACGAAATATCAAAGCATATTAAGAAAAACAGATGAAATTATTTTTATTTTTCCCCTTTGGTGGTACGATACACCTGCAATCCTTAAAGGTTTCTTCGATAAAGTTATGTTGAAAAATTTCGCATATATAGAAACAAGTACAGGATTAAAGGGGCAATTAACCAATATTAAATCTGCCAAAGTGATAACAACAGGCCAATCTCCTCGTTGGTATTTAAAATTTATTGCCGGTAATCTAATTCAGAAAACATTTATCAATACTACATTAAAAAGCATAGGAATTACAAATGCTAAGTGGCTCTACTGCGGGGATGTTTCTAAAGGGGCTCAGGAGAAGCGGGAGAAATTTCTACAAAAATTGGCGAATTCAGTATTGAAATAAAAATATATATAGAAGAAAATTCATGGTGTTAAGATATATGTAAAGAAAGGCTCTTTGTCAATAGTTGGAGCGGGATTCGTTTGAATCCCGCTCCATTCGTTGCTTAGAGCCATTTTTATGGTTTGTTCTACTGTATGCTGTTTTTGGGCACACCAAATAAGCCTCCATATCCCGACCATTTTTTCTATGATGTACAATGAAGTATCCGGGTTCGGAACCGGTTAAAGTTCCGTAATACCATAAGGAGAAGCCTATGAAAGCATTGAAAAAGAACAGTGCGCTGTATTTGGAACAGATTGTCTCTGCGGTAGCTAGGCGGAACGGAACCTTTCCAAGCTGGCGCTCATGAAAACCATTCAGGTGGATGCCTCTGCCGATACCCTCCATGCGGAAAATTGTACCGAAAACGTGGAACCCAGCTGCGCCCCTGTAAGCGATAGCTGCCCCGATGAAGCTGTAGACCCACCACCACATCAGTTGAAACGGCGTGTGAGCCGTTTGTGACAGCGTGTGAGCCTCCCCGCCAAGGGGATGCTCTGCACCGAAAGAATGGCAGCGGCTTCAGTGAAATCCCTATAATGATTCCGACCGGCAGAAGAATGGAAAATATGCGAAAGCAACCATTTTATGCTGGTGGGATTATCCGTTTCTGGAGCACTCCGTTTCGCCAAAACCATTGGCGCAGAAACAAATCATCCATTTAAAGCCGCTACCCGATATGGTTCAACCAAAGAAGCTTCCTTCGCCTTTCAGCAGAAAACAGAACAGGAATGATCAATGGAAGGTATACCGAACGCAGACAGTCGCATGAATGTCTGAACACGGCCATGAAAAGATTGCGGATTTGTGGTATCATGAATTTGGTCAATGCCTGCGGAGAATCTGATTTATTTTGAGGACGGGATGCCCTTTTTTGAGAATGATAAGAAATCTTTTTTCCACAGTGTCCACCAAATGGAACCTCAAAGAATTGGCTTATACGCTGGATTCTTAGCGGTTCTTTCTTTTTAAGAATCCCTGTTTGGTCATGATTGATCTGATCTTTAAGACCAATACCGAATTTGACAGAAGTCGTGATTAGTGCTAATATTGCAATATATTAGTTTAAGCTAACACGATATTTATTTAGAGGCCGACTTAATGAAATTTTATGAATTTGGCAATCGCAACAATCCGACCCTCCTGTTGCTCCCGGGAACATGCTCCCACTGGAAAAATAATTTCGGGCATGTTATTGAACTGCTCCAGGATAGCTTTCTTGTTGTTTGCGTATCTTACGATGGTTTTGATGAAACAGAGCATACGATATTTACAGATATGATAACAGAGACCGAAAAGATCGAATCTTTTTTAAACAAGCGATTTTTGGGGAAAATACATGCGGCCTACGGTTGTTCTTTGGGAGGCTCTTTTGTCGGACTACTCTTGCAAAGGAATCGGATTCATATGGATCACGGTATTTTAGGCAGTTCTGATTTGGACCAGGAAGACGGTTATGCCGCAAAGATCCAGGCTAAATTGCTCTCCTCCTTTTTATACCGCACTTTGCAAAAAAACAGGCTGAATCCCTTGATTACAAGGTTGCTGAAGAAAAAAACAAGTCCGCACTATTTAGATTGTTTCATGAGAATGATTCTTGGCTCTGGTGGGCAAAACATGTCGTTTGTGGAAAAAGCAAGCATTGAGAATCAATTCTATTCAGATCTGGTTACAAGGCTCTATGATGGGATTGAAGTTTCTCATACGACCGTACATTGCCTATATGCAGCAAAGATGGGTCCCCAGTATTTGGAGCGCTATCATCAGCATTTTATTCATCCCGATATTATCGAACACAATTTAAAACACGAAGAGCTTTTGGCTTGCCGACCACAGGAATGGACAGATGTAATTAAAAATTGTGCTCTTGAAAAAAAGAATTGTCATTAACGGTTTGCCAAAACAAACTTCGCAATAGCTAGTGAAGTGAATGTCGATGAAAAATCCTTTGGGGCAGCGCTGGCGAGGCAATATGTCCCGACACTGGCTGAACCCGAGCTGACAAACCTTTTTCAATCTGTCAACTAGGATTAGCCTTTCTTAAGATATAGTAACAACACCAACATCCCGTTTGTGAAATATGCGTGTTTGAATTTCGCGCGGCATTCTCCGCCAATTCCAGACCACCTCTTGATGAAAATCGAGTGTCGGTCTTTTTTCATGCTCTAAACCACCTGTACCGGCGGAACAGCCCACAATGGCAAAAATATGGAGGACTAATATGATATTGTCCACAAGCGCTTCAACCTTTTCCGAAAATACAGGCAAACTGACGGCTCTTCCTCCTGTCAGAACAGACGGCGCAGCGGTTTTTTTCTCAGGATTGTTAAACGGAGAAACTTTCAGGGAATACATTGAGCAGCATCCGCGCTTTATGCCAAAATTACAATCCCCTCAGCCGAAAAAGGTTCCTGCTGAGGGGATTGTTGATTAAGAGCCTCAAATTTTCACTGGCTGAAGTCTCTTTGTGAATTTTTAAAATACTGCCGTCTGCTTGCCGGATATTCCCTGCGCTTTGCCGCCGCTCTGAACGCTGACCTTTACAGAGGCATGGGTCAACAGCTTGCTTCCAGCGTAAACATCAAAGGATATGAAGGCAGTGCCGTTTTTCAGGCCCGTGATTTTATAATTCCCATTTTTCAGCGCTTCTACTTTTACAATGCCGCTTCTGGAAGGAACCACCTTAAGAGTGCTGCCCTCTCCCGTCAATTTGACTCCGATCTCATATGCCCTACCTACGGGCAGCGTATAGCTGCGAGTATCCAGCGTGAGAGATCCTGTACTCAGCTTCTCGGGCAGCAGGACGAAATCGGAGTTGTGGGTTACTGTCACACTCCCGTAGCTCTGAGCGTCTACCATAACCGGTTCCCTCCCTGCCGGCTCCAACCTGCCGGTAGCCGGATTCCAATGGTAAAAATATAATATTTGCCCGGGCTGATACCCAAACGAACTCAAATCTACCCTCACCGTGGCAGGAGCCGGCAGCTGGCCGTTATTGGCGAAGCGCAGCACCACTCCATTTCCGGAAGGAACAACGCTGTGCACTGACGCAACCTGAGAAACGGACTGTACCGTCATCGCCAGATTCAGGCCGCGGGTTACAGCGAAATCTGTCTGCGCCAAATCGACTCCGCTGAATTTCCAGGAATAGAGCGTTTTGCCGGTAGCCGTATCCAAAACAGAAATCTCCAAATCTTTGCCGGCTTCTCTTGCCGCGTTCAGCAGACCCGCATCCGCGCTGATCGCGACTTGAACATTGGAGTTGGCATTGCTGCCGACAGCCGACGGAACTCTGATATCCAGTGCGACTCCGGTGACCTCCGGGGCCCGCAGCTGCTGTATCAGAGAAGCGGTGGGAGGAGTGATCGTGATCTGCGCGGGACTTTGCGGAGCTGCGGATGCGAGGATGGAAGCGGTAGCGTCGGGAACCGAAGCGATAATCCGCGCGTTACCCGCCGTTACCACGGTGCTGTCAGGCTGGGTGGTAACCGTCACCGCGGTACCGCCGCCCACCAGGGGGGCAGTGCTGACTGTGGAAGATGCATCCTTGCCGCCGGAAGTGCCTTTATTACCGGAAGCGCCTTTACTGCCGGAAGAAGAGCCGCTGTCGTCATCGTCATCATCGTCTCTGTCATTGTTATGATCATTGTCAGCGGGCAGGCTCGAAAGCGTAAAACTGCCGCTGTTATCCGCCGCAGTATCCAACTGCGGCTCGGTCAGGGTGCCGGTGGTGTCATTGGTCAACGCCCAAGCTGCCTTGCCCAGCATTTGATGAAGTGCATTGGGCGAAGTCTGCAGAGCTGAAATAGCCGCTTTCAATTCACCAGGATCCTCGTCCCCCGAATAATGCTTTGCCATGCAGGCTGCCAAAAACTGAGACAGTGTTGTTTCATTTCCAAAGGGCTTGCTGTCGGACAGGGTCTTTGCCTGTGTCAAGGCAGTCTCCTGATCAAGTCCGTTCTGCATCAAAAGATATGCCAGCATACCCGGAACCTGATCCGTCAGGCCTTTCAGCAGATACTGCTGTGCGTATTGGGAGAAATCGCCGCCAACGGCTTGATAAATGGCTGCGGAACTTACAATATTTTCATTGAGACCATCCAAGGAATTCACCGAGTCGCTTTTGTAGGTCACCTGATCTCCATGCAAAGCAACCGTGCGCACAGGAGATGGATAAGTGACCAAAGAACCGGTTTCCATATCATACAGCTTGTTCCCCTTCTTGGTTGTGGTTACGGCCACATCCTGTGAATGGAAGTGCCCGGTAAATACCAGCCCCAGCCCTGCATCGGCCAGTGTATGAGAAATGGTTTCGTAATCCTTCAGCAGGTATTGCGGGAAAAATGTAGACTGAATCGCCGTATGGGGCACCAAACCGTGGTGCAGCATGCCAATGGGCCGGCGGCCATCCTGAATCGCTTTTTTGATCTGTGCCAGCACCCAGCTCATCTGGCCGTTGTGGAGCTCACCAGCGGTATCCTGATGTGGATTTGCCGCGTCATTGTTGTAAATGCAGGCATCGATCACGATCAACCGGTAATCGTCCCCCAGATTCGCGGTATAAGACAGAGAACCGGAATCCTGTTCCAGCGCCTGGTCATAGCCCAAATCGGCATAGATTTTTTTAAAATCCGCTCGGTCTATGGTTTCTGCCGGATTGGTTTCTGTTCCATTGTATGAAAGTGCATCTTCATTGGAGATGTCGTGATTTCCGTTGATGACAAACACCTGTTTTTGAGTATCCTGTTCCAGTTGTTTCAGCTTTTCCGCCAACTTTTCATGGTTGACTTTTTCGCCGTCCTTCGTCAGGTCGCCGGAAACCAATACATAATCGGAATCACTCTTCGCAATGCGTTTCAAAGCTTCATCCAGAAGTTCTTCGCTTTCCACAATCATTTTACGGTCATTCGCCAAATAGCTCTCGAGCGCCCCGCCCTCGGTCACGCCTCCCAACACATCTCTGTCATAGAGATGGTCGTCGGAAATGATCGACAGCTTCAACGCTTCGTCCGGAACAGGTTGAGAAGCCGCTCCCGCCTGCATCATGGAAACTGTTCCGCTCACCTCATTGCCCACCAAAAGCAGCGCGGCGCCGTTGGGGCTCTCCTCCGCCGGAAGAAAATCCAGGCCCTCCGGCGAGACGTCGCCCTTGATATTTTCGCTGAAATCCCGCGTATTGAGATAATCAACATACTCTGCGTTTTCCGCGTCGCTGATGTCATAGGCCATCACGCCGCCGATGCGCTCCAGGCCGATAAAAGCGTAGGGAACTCCGTCCACCTCGCCCACCGTCACATATTCCGGCTCCGGTCCCTTTTTGGCGCTGCGGTTATCCAGTTTGACCTTGCTGTTGGAGCTGTTGAAATAGTCCGGATATTTTTGCGCGGTAACTTTCTCAAAATCCGAACCGGAATCGTAAACCTGCTCCATGGTGTCCGCATCCCAAACAGAGAAGGAACGGCCGCCGAAAAGATAGTATGTGTCATCATCCCAATCACCGTCGTAATCAGCGGTGTCCAAAAGAACCAATTCTTTATATGTTTCTCCCAAATCGATCCCTTTTTCCGTGTGAACGCCGTCATCATCCAGCTCGATTTCGTTGATGTAGCCGGGCCATTCACGGCTGTCGCCCTCATTGGCGGTGAGCAAATAGGTTTTGCCGTCCGCCTCATAGGCGGTAATACCGTCCGGCATATAAATGCCGCGCAGCTTCGGCTCCTGATTCAATTCCGCTTTTTTATCTTTGCGGGCATCCACTTCCACCTCACTGTAGTCCTGAAAGCCCAGCCCTCGAATGGAAGTAAACTCGCCCTTTTCAATATCCAAAGCTGCGATGGCGTTGGCCTCCTGCAAGGTAACATATGCCATTCCTCCAGACACCGCGATATATTCCGGCTCCAGATCTACCGACGGATCTGTGTCTTTCTTGAGAATCACGCCGTCCTCTAAAAGCTCCTGCCTTTTGTCGTCAAAGTCCACAAAGGTGACGGTCTTTGGGGAAGCATTTTCCAATCCTTCCGAAATATCCACAATCGTTACAGAGCCCTTCGGGTCTTCCGTTCCCTGATCGTAACCGCCGCGCGGCTCGCCCTCGTCTGCTGTGAGAATGTAGTTGCCGTCGGGGGTAAAGGCAACCATGTCCGGCTGCACACCAGTTGTAAAATGCGTCTGATACTTTCCATCATAATCCAGCAGCACTACCGCGCCGGGCGTTGTGGTATTTACCGACTGCACAGAAACGGCGATCAAATCTTTCTGCCCGTTCACGGCCACAGAGGTCAGATCGCCCAACTGGAAGCCGGCGTCGTGCTGCTGAATCATGCTTTCAATGTCAGAAAAAGGGATGGACTCCTTCTTTTCCTGTAAAAACGCGTTGTCTTCCCGGCTGTTTTGCAGCCCTTTCAGGTCAACAATGGAAAGCTCTTTTTCACTGCCGTTCACCACATAATATTTTTGATTTTCCGCATTGTACTTGACGATCTCGGCGCATCCGCCGTCTTCATTCGGTTCTGAGCTGATCTGCACGCTGCCGATGTCCTTCAGAAAACTGTTTTTTGGCTCCTGCTCCGTAGCGGCAAACGCACCCAGCGGCGGCACAAGAGAAAACGTTAGAACGCCCGCCAAAAGCAAAGCCTTCGCACGTTTTCCGATTGTGGTATGAAACTGCACTCAAATTCCTCCTTCATATTCAGTCCTCATTCGCTTCTTCCAGATTGCAATGGGAAATTTTACTATATTTATTTTACTGGGTTTGAATTAAGGCGGAGTTAAATGAGAATTAATTTTAAGCTGACATCTGGATGAAATGAACCTGCAAACCGACTTGAAAACCCGCAAAGCAACTTGGTTGGCGGTGCTTCGGGTTGCCTTTTCCGCCGACAGCGTCTTTCCTCTGCAATTTCATTTCGGCATTGTGATCCCGCACACGCAAAACGGATTGCGGAGTCTCCCCCAAAAAAAGGGAAGGCTCATCCCTGATATGAGCCTTCCACAAGATTCTTCACGTATGACTGCATTTCTTCTTTTGAGGAAACCCGTCTTGACCCGTAAATAAAGGATTCCTGCGCCAACTGCGACATATTGGAAAACCTGTTCAGCGCTTCCAGATTTCCCGTGAGCGCCATTCTCAATCCGGCCGGCATCTCCGCAGTATGATCCGATTGGCTATTCATGTTTATCACCTCGGACTTAGTGTGCACAGATCACCCGGCTTTCATGACAATGCAGGGGCAAACATTTTAACGGTGAGAATCGGGTGCTTCACAAGTGACCCTATCAGCAGACCTCACACTAAAAACGGGAACAAATACCGTGCGATTCCCGGAACAGCTGTCCGGCTTTTGTTCATTCCAAAGAAATATAAATCGCAAAAAGTCAGGTGGTTTTTTTAGCCCCTGCGCAGCGGGCACTATTTTTGATCATAAATATGAAAAAACCGGCAATGTAAAATTTCTGATGAAAAGTTTGGTTCATATTTTGATAATACAAAAAAAATCAGAAAAATACACAATTTATAATTTTATCGTTATGCTTTTTTAAGATAGTTTACGGACATCAACTGTGCTACAATATGGTCAATTTCGATTTTTTTTTAACAAAGCAAGGAGTTGACATTCTGTGAAAAACAATGTAAATCTATTCCTGGCTATTTCTGTTATCGTATCTCTATGCTCTTTTCTCTTCGCTGCTTGGCTGTATAAATGGGTGGAACGACAGCCATCCTCGAATGTACGAATCGCCAGAATCGGCGAGTTGATTCGCGGCGGCGCCAATACATTCCTGAAAAAGGAATATACCGTGCTGGCAAAATTCGCCGGGGCGGCTGCTGTCCTGATTTTTCTGTTTCTGCCCTCTCCCGTTTGGCAAGGCAATGCAATTCCCAATCTCATTATGACGGTTTCTTACCTGGCCGGCACCGTGTTTTCCGCCGCGGCAGGTAAAATCGGCATTCAAATCGCGACCATTGCCAACAAAAAGACCGCTGAAGCGGCGCAAAAGGGGATTCAGCCCTCCTTCATGTGCGGGTTCCGCGGCGGCGCCGTAATGGGCATGGCCGTCGTCGGCAGCACTCTGCTGGGCGTTTCTCTGGTATTCTTTTTGACAAACAGCACCGCTGCCCTGTTGGGCTTTAGCTTTGGCGCAAGCTCCCTTGCCCTGTTCGCAAAGGCGGGCGGAGGCATCTTCACCAAGACGGCGGATATCAGCGCCGACCTGGTCGGCAAAGTCGAACTCGGCATCCCGGAGGATGACCCCCGCAATCCCGCCGTCATTGCAGACAATGTGGGCGATAATGTGGGTGATGTTGCCGGTATGGGCGCAGACCTGTTTGATTCAAACGTCGCCTCTATGGCCGCGGCGCTGGTGATGGCCGTTTCTCTGGATAAGGCCGCGGGCGGCTCTCAAAATGCCGCCACCGTATTCTGCTATGCGGCGATCGGCCTTCTGGCCTCCATCATCGGCGTGGCAACCGCCAGAATGGGCAAAAACGGAAATCCCACCAGAGCCTTGAACAGCAGTACATATGTCACCACCGCCATTTTTGCCGTTTTAACCGCGCTTGCCACCTGGTTTTTCGGCCTGGAATGGAGAATCTGGGGCGCCAGCATCGTCGGCCTGCTGGTTGGAGTGGTGATCGGCATCGCCAGCGACTATTTTACCGACGATACAAAGCCGCCGGTGCATCAGGTTGCGAACGCCTCTGAAACCGGCCCGGCGTTTACCATTCTCTCCGGCGTGTCCTACGGATTCATCAGCACCCTGCCCGCCATGATCGGCATCGGCATTTCCGCTCTGGCCGCTTACAAAATCTGCGAGCCCTTGGGCGGCAGCTACCCTATGTTTGGAATCGCGATGTCGGCAGTGGGCATGCTTTCCATCGTGGGAATGATCATTTCAAACGACGCCTACGGCCCAATTGTTGACAACGCCCGCGGGCTGGCCGAAATGGGCGATTTAGGGGACGAGGTTCTCGACATTACCGATTCGCTGGACAGCGCCGGAAATACCGTAAAGGCGGTAACCAAGGGCTTTGCGATCGGCGCAGCCGGCCTCACGGTGATTGCGCTGTTAGGCGCCTTTATCAGCGAGGTAAACGAAGCGGGCGCTTCCATTGCCGGGTTTGTCCCGATTACCGGCTTCGACATCATGAACCCCACCGTCTTTTTCGGAATGCTGGTGGGCGCGTCGATCCCCGCGGTATTCAGCGCCATGCTCATGCTGGGCGTTGACCGCAACGCGCAAAGGATGATCTCGGAAATTCACCGTCAGTTCCTCGAAATCGCCGGCCTGAAGGAAGGCGACCCCAACGTGGAGCCCGAATACGACAAATGCATTGAAATAGCCACGCACGGCGCTCTCAAGGAATTGATCCCCGCCGGGCTCATGGCGATTCTTTCTACCATTGTCGTCGGCTTTGTCGGCGGCGTGGAGGCCATCGGCGGATTTTTGACCGGGAACATCGTGAGCGGACTTCTGCTGGCCCTGTTTATGAGCAATGCCGGCGGGCTTTGGGATAACTCCAAAAAATTCATCGAATCCGGGCACAACGGCGGAAAAGGCAGCAACGCCCACAAAGCGGCCGTTGTAGGCGACACAGTGGGCGATCCTTTTAAAGATACGGCAGGCCCTTCCATTAATACACAGATTACCGTCGTTTCTCTTGTTTCCTCCCTGATGTCTACCTTATTCCTCACCATGTCCCTGTTACATTGAGTTTTCGGCCTGCACATAAAAACGCACCTCACAACAGTGAAGTGCGTTTTTGGTATACAGCCTTTCATTCGGATGAGTGGAATTATAAATCCTGCAAATCTGCCTCGGGAATATTATTTTCCAGATTATCCCGCGCCAGATCGGTGTCGATCACAGGGTAAATATCCTCTGGAATCGGCTTTTCCCTCTCATCGTCCTCAGGCCATACCCGCTGATTTTTCTTGGGTTCCATATGATTTCCTCGCTATTGTTTCAATCGATATCTTTCAATACAATCCTGAAGATCTGCTTCTGAACGGATTTTTTCCCTGAGTATCGCCTGTTGCGCATCCTCCGGCAAGGACAAAAAAACATTTTCCAAATCGGAGTCCTTCCCGAAAACATCCCGAAAAGCGAAAGGATAAATCAAACCGTTCGTGCCGCTTTCCATCACAGCTATCACCTCAAAATTAGCTTGCACAGATTCATCGGGTTTATCCGTGCCCCCGTGTGAAGGATGCGGGAGCAGCACTCCAAATTTCCATCGCGCTTTTGAAAATATGAAGGCTGTCCCGAACGAAATTTCTCATCACATGGTGTGATCCCGGTTGCTGATCAGCTGGGCGTCGACGCCCATATTGCGCAGATGCCTTTCAATTGCGGACACATTGGTTCCGCTGCTGTCGTAATCCACCGCAACCTGATCTTTCTGGTCATTTGCGCTCACAGATAAAACGCCCGGGATTTCGTCGAGCCCCTGCTTGATTTTTTTGATCTGATGGTTTCCGTCGAGCCTCGGCACCTTAAAATATGCGCTCTGTTTTGACACAATCATCACCTCGCCCATAGTATCGGCGCCGGCATTGCGGATATGCACAGACGCTCAATAAAAGCGGACGGCCGCGCGACCTGCCAACGCGACCTGCCAAACCGTTATATAGAAAAACATTGAATCACCGCCGCACTATGAAAAGCCGCCCTTTTTTCAAAGAGCGGCTTTTCAGAAAGGAAGATGAAAAATGTATTGTGATCCTCACAGGAGGAGCGTGCAAGCAGCTACTACAGTTTCTGTGAAAGGAGCGGAGGACCGTTCTGAAACTGATTCCAGTGTACTGAAGCAATATGGACAGAATATGGCGCTTGAATGAAAATTTATAAAAAATACGGTAAAGAAAATTTGAACCCTTGCCCGAAATGGAAAGAGCCGCCCCAAAAACGTTACAGCAGCTCGCGAAAATCGTAAATAAAACGATCCGACATTTGGCGCAGACGCGTTTCTTCTTTGCTGTGGGAATCGAACACTCCCACCGTATAAAAACCGCCTTCCCGCGCACCGCGCAGGGCATCCGGCAAATCCTCAAATACGGCGCATTCCCGCGGCAGACGACGCATCCGCCGCGCCGCCTCTTCATAAATATCGGGGAAGCCCTTGCCGCGGCTCACCTCCGACACCGTGACGATCGCTTCAAACCAATCCAAAATCCCGTGGCGTTCCAGCGCGGGAAGAAACAGCTCCCTGTAAGAGGAGGTCGCGACTGAAAGCGAAACGCCCTGCTCCCGCAGACGGGAAAGGTATTCTCTGGCCCCGGGCTTGAGCTCCACGCGAAAGCGGTAGGCGTCCTGCGCCATCTGATTCCATTCCTCCGTCAGCTGCTGCGGCGTATCGGGCAGGCCAAACCGGCGAATCGTGTACTCTGCCGCCTGCCAAAAGCCGCGCAGGGCCACCGCCTGCGCGTAGTCCTCCGGCACCGGGATTCCCCGGCGGCCCAAAGAGTCCCGATCGATCTGCTCCCATACTCCCATGGAATCCAGAAGTGTCCCGTCCAAATCAAAAACCGCACCCTGAAACTTCTTCACACGCATGCTCCCCAAATTGATTTTGTTGTTTTTTTATTGTAGCACAGAACACACATTAGTCGAAACGTTTTTTTACTGATTTCTACAAAGATGTTTTTTCCACAGCTTGTCCTCAGGCCGGGGCAAGCCCGCGCAAGCGGAATCCCACGCGGAGGTACCCGCTGAAAACCAGCTCTTTTATAATGAAAATAAAATAGGAAACCCTGCGATGCGGCCGCGAAAAAAAAATTTGTTTCATTATATAAGGATCCATCAAAAACATAAGCAATAAAAGAACGCACCTGTCCCGGTAGGCGGAGCAGGCGCGTTCTTCACCGGGCCACAGCCCGGATCATTGATTTTTATTTTCCGATGGGTGTTTCAAAAAACGCCTTAAAGCCGCGGTATGCCATGTGAATATCGAGCTTTGCGGTAACCTCCAGCGGCGCGTGCATCGAAAGCACCGGAACGCCGACGTCTACAACGTCTACGTTCAGGTTTGCGATGAACATGGCAACGGTTCCGCCGCCGCCCGCATCCACCTTGCCGAGCTCGCCGGTCTGCCACAGAACGTCGTTCTGGAACAGCAGATTGCGTACCTGAGCCATAAATTCCGCGGAAGCGTCTGAGGTGCCGGATTTGCCGCGCGAACCGGTGTACTTCATCACGGAAACACCGTTGTTCAGGAAGCAGGAGTTGGCAGGCTCATATGCGCTGGCATAAATGGGATCATACGCCGCGCAGACGTCCGCAGACAGGCACTGGGAACGGGTGAACACATCTCTGGCCTCCACGCCGTCCTGCTGGGCCAGCGTTTCCACAAAGTAGCGGAGGAATGAGGAGTTCAGGCCGGTGTTGCCCTCGCTGCCGACTTCCTCTTTGTCCGCCAGAACGGTAATCGCAGTATGCTCGGGCGTTTTGCAGTCGAGAATCGCGGTTAAGGCGGGGTAAGCGCACACGCGGTCGTCATGGCCATAAGCGCCGATCATGCTTCGATCAAAGCCCATATCCTGCGCGTGCCAGGCGGGTACAAACTCAATTTCGGAGGAAACGAGGTCCTCTTCAGTTACCCCGTATTTTTCGTTGAGCAGGCGCATCACATTGAGCTTAAACAGGCTTTCGCCTTTACCGGTCTCCGTGCGAACCGGGCGGCTGCCCACCAGAATGTTCAGATTTTCGCCCTCAATCGCTTTGGAAAGCGGCTTCGACATCTGCTCCGCTCCCAAGTGCGGCAGCAGATCCGTCACACAGAACTGCGGCTCGCCAGGCTCCTCGCCGATGCGCACATCCACAAAGCTGCCGTCCTTCTTCACAATACGACCGTGCATCGCGAGCGGAATGGCCGTCCACTGGTACTTTTTGATGCCGCCGTAGTAGTGCGACTTGAGCAGTGCCAGATCGTTGGATTCATACAGCGGATAGGGCTTTAAATCGAGACGGGGAGAATCGATGTGCGCAGCGGAAATGCGCACGCCCTCGCGGCAGCCTTTTTTGCCGATGACCGCCAAAATAATGGACTTGCCTCTGTTATTAAAATACACCTTGTCGCCGGGGCGATACACCGCGTTGGAATCCAACTCGCGGAAGCCGCGTTTTTCAGCCTTTTCAATAGCATACGCCACGCATTCGCGCTCTGTTTTGCACAGATCGAGAAACTCTTTATAGCCCTCGCAGTACTCGTCGGCCTCTTTGAGCTGCTCGTCGGTTACGGAGAAAAAGCCGTTCTTGCGGTTGATCAAAAGCTCCTCGCGCAGGCGATCTACCTCAGTTTTTTCCTCTGCGGCAGATTTCTTTTCCAGCTTTGCGTCTTCTTTTTTGCCCGCCTTTTTTTCTTCTTTCTTCGCCATATCAAAAACCTCCTTTGTGATAGTAAGCCATATCGCTTTTACATGGAACTGATTTTCCTCCCGCCGCCGGCGGAAAAGGAACCGCCCTTTTCAGGCATGTGCTAACTTTGTCATTCAACAATTACAATCGAGAGAGATCTATCTGAAACAGGACTAAAAATCATATAACTCCTGATAGATTTTATAATTCTTGATTACAGCCTCGGTATAATGCGCGGTTTCCGGGTAAGGGATTTTATTCAGGGTGACCCCATCCGGCGAAACAGATCGGTCGGAGAGCCAGCGGTCCACCGTTCCCATCCCGGCGTTATACGCGCACAGCGCCGTCGTTCGGTCCGAATAAATCGAGCCGAGCATCGACAGCAGGTAGCAGCCGTATTTGATGTTGGTCGCCGGGTCCGACAGAGAGGTCTCATCCATGGCGTCCTGCTCCGGGAGCTTCGTCTGCAGCCATTCAAACGTTGCGGGCGTCAGCTGCATCAACCCCACGGCTCCGGCGCGGGATTTGGCATCCGGGTCGAAATTGCTTTCGGCCTTGACCACCGCGTACACCAAAGCAGGCTCCAGGTGATAGTTTCCCGCTTCTTTCTCTATGATATCCTGATACCCCAGAGGATACTGGCGCTTCATAAAAATTTCGTAGCCGTTTGCCAGAAAAAAATATCCGACTGCCGTTAATAAAAGCAGAATCAGCGAGGCGCCCATTATTTTTTTGGCTCTGCTGCCCCGCTTTTTCCGCATGAAAACGATTCTCATCTGCGCCACCTTTCCAGAAGAGCGGCAGCCTGCCGCCGCAGTTCCCCGGGATCTTCATCCCCTCTCAGACAGGCATCGGATCTCTCCGTGTAATAGGCATCCTCCTGCTGGGCCCGGATGCGCGACAGGGCCATCTCGCGGTCGATGTTGTCCCGCCGGATGATGCGTTCCAGCCGGACGGGCAGCGGCGTGATCACCGCCAGAATCCGATCGCAGAGCTTCTCGGCCCCGCTTTCAAACAGCAGCGGCGCGTCGACAATGATGAATTCCCTGCCCTCGGCTTTCCAGCCGTCAATTTCCCTTCGCACCCGCCGCAAAATCCACGGATGGGTAATCTCATTGAGTCGGCGCGTTTTTTCGTGAGAAGAAAAGGCGCGGCGCGCCAGAAGGGCCCTGTCTACACTGCCGTTTTCCGCCACAATATCGTCGCCGAATTCCTGCCGCAGCTCCCGCACGCACGGTTCGCAGTCCACAAGCACCTGCCGGGCCGTTCGATCGCAGTCGATCACGGCGCAGCCAAGCGCGCCCAAAATGCCCGCCACGGTGGATTTTCCCGCTCCGGTCGGGCCGGTCAAGCCGATAATCACAGATTCAGTCAAGCTCTACCACCTCGAATCCCGCCGCGCGAATCAGCCGGTTGTACACGGCAAGGCCCACACCCTTCGGCTGCGGGCTGCGGGCATACACAACCCTTGCGCCCAGCTGATCCAGCTTTCGCAGCGCGTCGAACAGGTGCCGGGCCTGCCCGGCGGCATCCTGCTTTGCCCCGTAAGCCACCGCAGGCACGCGCAGCGTTTCCTGCTCGCCGTCATAGCACAGGGCGAACACGCCCTCCCCCGCGCGGCAGTTAACATACTCTGAATACGCCGAAAGGCCGCCCTTTACCAAAATTACGTTGGCCTTCGGCGAATAATGCTTATACTTCATGCCCGGCGAAAGAACTTTTTCTCCCGCGGCCAGCGGATTCATCACGGCGGGGTCCACCTCGACCCGGCCCAGCACCTGCGAAAGCTGCTCCGGCGTAATTCCGCCCGGCCGCAGCAGGCGCGGAACCTCCTGCGCCAGCGTGATCACCGTCGACTCCACCCCCACGCGGCACGGGCCGCCATCCAGAACCGCGTCGATCCTGTCGTCGAGATCGGCCAGCACATGCCGCGCCTCGGTCGGGCTCGGGCTGCCGGACAGATTCGCCGACGGCGCCGCCAGCGGCACGCCCGCCGCATCGATGACCGCGCGGGCCACCGGATGAGACGGAAAGCGCACCGCAACCGTCGCCTGCCCGGCGCTCACCTCATCGGGGATGAGCGCCGACTTTGGCAGAATGATGGTGAGCGGCCCCGGCCAGAACTGGTTTGCCAGCTCCATCGCGCACGGCGGAATCTCGCTGACGAGCGCCGCCCACTGGTCGAGCTGTGAAATATGGACGATCAGGGGGTTGTCCATCGGCCGCCCCTTGGCGGCAAAAATGGCGGCAACAGCCCGGCCGTTGAGCGCGTTGGCCGCAAGGCCGTACACCGTTTCGGTCGGAATCGCCACAAGGCCGCCGTTTTTGAGCAAACTGCCCGCTGTTTGTATCTCTTCTTCCCTGTCCGCCGAAAGGCGCAGGGTTCTGCTTTGCTGTTCCATGACTTTGCTTTGATTACTCCTGACGATCGATTGTTTCCTCCAGCTGTCTGGCACGATCCGCGGTGATCAGCGCGTCGATCACCTCGTCGAGATCGCCGTTGAGCACCTCCTCCAGCCGGTAAACGGTCAGACCAATCCGATGATCGGTCAGCCGCCCCTGCGGGAAGTTATAGGTGCGAATCCGCTCGGAGCGGTCGCCCGTGCCAACCTGAGATTTTCTCTGCTGCGCCACCTGGGCGTCCTGCTCCCGCTGCTTTGCCTCGTACAGGCGCGAGCGCAGAACCTTCATGGCCTTGTCCTTATTTTTAAACTGGCTGCGTTCATCCTGACACTCCACCACCGTACCCGTGGGCAGGTGCGTAATGCGGATGGCCGACTCCGTCTTGTTGACATGCTGGCCGCCCGCGCCGCTGGCCCTATAGGTATCGATCTGCAGATCAGCTGGGTTGATCTCGATTTCGACGTCGTCCACCTCGGGCAGAACAGCCACCGTCGCAGTAGAGGTGTGGATGCGGCCCTGCGTTTCCGTTTCGGGCACGCGCTGTACCCGGTGAACGCCGCTTTCGTACTTTAGGCGCGAATACGCCCCGTCTCCCATAATTTGAAAGCTGATTTCTTTATACCCGCCCAGCTCGGTCTCGTTAACATTCAAAAGCTCGGTTTTCCAGCCGTGCCGGGTCGCGTACATGCTGTACATGCGGAACAGCCGCGCCGAAAACAGAGCCGCCTCCTCGCCGCCCGCGCCGCCGCGGATTTCCATAATCACATTGCGCTCGTCGTTCGGGTCGCGCGGCAGAAGCAGAATTTTCAGCTCCTCCGCCGTTCGCTCCACCCGATCCCTGGCGTCGTCCAGCTCCTGCTGGATCATTTCCTTCATCTCGCGCTCAAGGCCGGACTCGCCGAGCATTTCGGCGGAATCCTCCACCGTCTGCACCGCCTTCAAATATTCGCGGTATTTTTCCACGATCGGTTCCAGATTTTTATATTCCTTCATCAGCTCGGCATATCCCTTGGCGTCCGCCGCAACGACGGGGTCGAACATGCGCTGATTCAGTTCCTCCAGCCGGTTGACAAACACGGTCAGGTTTTCAAACATTTTGCTACCACCTTACCTAATATGGAATCAAACGGAGTGATCGGCAAGGCAGCTACAAGGTATCCTGCGTTTCTTCGCGCAGAATCTTCTTGATGTTTTTTTCGCATTTCAGGCGTGGAACCATTACCTCGTGCCCGCAGCCCCTGCACCGGATTTTAAAATCCATGCCGGCGCGCAGCACCAAAAATTCCTTACTGCCGCAGGGATGCGGCTTTTTCATCTGTAAAACATCGCCGGGCCGTACGTCCATACCGTATCCCTCCTCAGTTCATTATTTCAATGCGGATTTTCTTTTGCAGAGAGGCTCCGCGGGGATTTTGCCGGCGCGGGATTGCTCCTCGTGCCGGTAGGCTTTCTTCTTTTATCTTTGGAATGTAAAGAGCTGATTTTCAGCAGGTGCTCCTGCGTGGAAATTCTGCTTGCGCAGGCCGTGCCTGTGCGTGGATTAGCACCAGAGCGGGAGCCTCTTCCGGTTTCCATAGACAGTGCCTTTGGCCGTTGAGAGGGGTTCCAAGGGGGAGAGAATCAAAGCTCTCCCCCTTGGCGAATCTTTGTTTACTTTTTTTTCGTAAAGAAAGTAAATGCCCGACACGGCACGAGAGGTAAGCCCTGCCTCAGCAGACAGGCCGCGCTTGCGCGCACATCGCGAAAAAAGCACAGAAAAAATGATCTGCTTTATCACAATCACATCTCTAAATGTTGGAAGGAGAAAATTCACCGAGACATTTAAATACTTTCTATATTATAGCACGATAACACCTATAAGACCATGCTCTTTCCTAAAAAGCGATTCCTTAAGCTGGAGAATCACACTTTAATGTTCTCTCATACGCCCAAAGATTTGATTTGATTTAATTTGGCTTGCGCCGTGAGGTTATTATAGCACCAATTGCAAAAAACTCCCATGCTTTTTCAAAAATTCTGCAGTTCGCCTTTCTGTGCTTGCCTATCCGGGGGAAAACGGTCTATAATGGGAACAGAACCGGATGAAAAAGGACGGAGAAAACGATATGAAAAAGGAAAACATTATACTACAATATTTAAAAGAGAGCAAAGATTATCTTTCGGGCGAGGAACTGAGCCGACGCCTGGGGATTTCGCGTTCCGCAATATGGAAGAACATCAACAGCCTGCGCGAGAGCGGCTATGTGATTGAATCGGTGACGAACCGCGGCTACCGCATTCTGAATTCCTCCGACGCGCTGACCCCCACCGAGATACAAAGCGGTCTTTCGACCGAAGCGTTTGGACAAACCGTATCCGTTTTTGCGGAGATCGACTCCACAAATGAGGAGGCAAAGCGCCAGGCACACAAGGGTGCGCCCCACGGCGCCGTATTTGTGGCGGAACAGCAAAACGGCGGGAAAGGCCGGCTGGGCCGCCCGTGGCAGAGCCCGCCGAAGTCAGGCCTGTGGTTTACGGTATTGCTGCGCCCCGACGCCGCGCCCCCGCAGGTCTCGAACCTGACGCTGCTGGCGGGGCTGGCTGTCAGCCGGGCGATTCACTCTTTGACCGGCTGCGACGCGAAGATCAAGTGGCCGAACGACATCGTCATCGGCAGCAAAAAGGTGTGCGGGATTTTAACGGAGATGACCGCCGAAATCGACCGTGTCCATTTTGCGGTTGTCGGCATCGGGGTCAATGTGAACGACGAAGGCTTCGCTGAGGAGCTCAAGGCAAAAGCGACCTCTCTGCGCCTTGAAACCGGCGCGCCGGTTTCGCGCGTGCTGCTGCTGCGGCAGATATTAAAGGAGTTCGAGGCGCTTTATCAGGAATATTTCGTTCAGGGAAGCAGCCGCTGGCTGCAGGCCTATAAAGAAAGCTGCGTTTCGCTGAACCGCACGGTGGGCGCGACGCGGGGGCACGAGAAAATCATCGGCACGGCGGTGGATATTACCGGCGGCGGCGAGCTGGTGGTTCAAACCGGCGATGGCGAGCGCATACAGATCAATTCCGGCGAGGTCGTCGTGCAGGGCATCTACGGGCAGACACCCGAAGCATAAGGAACGGAGGCGGCTCGCCGTCACTGACAACACTGACATCGTAAACCTTATCCGCGTGCTTGACGCTGGATTGCGTGACTTTGGTCGCGTTATTTACGATGCCTTGCTTAAAATTTGAGGCTTCCTCAGCTATCCCGCATTGGAGCAGGTGGTCGATATCCGCTTTCAGCTTGATTTCGATGCGGTTTTCATACACGGTGATTTTTTCGATAATCAGCTCCAAATCGGTTTTGTCCAGCTTGTCCTTGGAAAGAATCTCGTCGAAAATCTCCATTGCGGTGCGGGCGATGCGGTTGACCTGTATGATGGTGTTGCGCTTGTTGGCGGTCAGCTCAAGCTGATTTTTCAGCCCTGTAATTCTGTCCTCCAGCTCCGCCTCCATTTCGTCATAGGTCTGCTCCAGCAAAGCTTCTTTGTCGGGATGTTTCATCACATCCCATATACGTTGCCGCTTGGTTGCCTTCAGCTCCTCGTAGGCGTCGTCGAGCTGCCGCTGCAAAATCGCCGAGGTTTCCTCGTTGTGCTTGACCGCGGTGCTCTCGTTTTGAATGGCGGCGTTCAGTTGCTCCAGCATATCGGCCGAGTTTTCTTTCACCATGCGAATATACCGTTTGAGCAAATCGTCCAGCAAATCCACCCGCGTATGGTGGCTGGTACAGCCCTTTCGCCCCCTGCGGTGGTAGCTGCCGCAAATGTAGGCGGGCTTTAGGTCGCAGCTCATAGAAAACATCGGCGCACCGCAATCTCCACACACTAAAAAGCCGGAATAGGCGTTTTCATATTTTTTGATTCCCCGATAATTGGTATTGGTGCGATGCTTGCGCTGCTCTTGTGCTTTGGCAAAAACACGGTAGTCCACAATATTGGCTTGATGGATATGGTTGCTGAAAAACCGGTAGTGTCAAGAGTTATGCGCAAATTGGTTTGCAGCCTGGTATAGAATGAGGTCAACCGGCCAATGAATCGTTGTCCAAGATGGCCTCCAAATGCTTCATATTCATGTACTTCTTGTTGCCCCACTGAGTACCTGCAACATGACGCAATCGGGCACAGACCAGCATAAGGGCAGAGTTGCCGTCAGGAAAAGCGCCCACCACACGAGTACGGCGGCGGATCTCCCGGTTGAGCCGTTCAATGGCGTTATTGGTTCGGATACGCGTCCAATGCTCAAAGGGAAACGCCATATAGGTAAGGGTCTCCTCCACTCTCCTCAACCTTTTTGGCGGCTTCCTTCAGTTTCAAGTCTTTTAGGGCAGCAACCACGTCTCTGGCCTTTGCTAGCGATGCAGTCTTGCTCTCCTTCGCATGAATGGCTTTGAGCATTTTGGCAACCAGCTTGCCCTTGGAACGAGGAACAACGGAGAAAACATTGCGGTAAAAATGGACGGTGCAGCGCTGGTATTTGGCGTCAGGGTAGACTTCGCCCACTGCCTCGAGCATGCCAAGGCACTTGTCCCCAACTACCAGCTTGACTCCCTCAAGACCTCGCCCTCTCAGCCACTGAAAGAAGTTTACCCAGCTGGCCTTGTCCTCCTTCATCCCCTCGGCGGCACCCAAAACCTCACGATATCCGTCCTCGTTGACCGCAATCGCTATCAGAATCGCTACGTTTTCATACTCTCCGCCCCAGTTGCGGCGCAGATAGATGCCGTCTACGTAAACATACAGGTATTTGCCGCATTGCAAGGGACGGTTACGCCAGTCCTCAATGTGAACGTAGGCTTTCTTGTTCAGCTCACTGATGGTGGACGGAGAAACCTTATTGCCCCACAGTGCCTCCGTAATATCCTCCACACGGCGCACGGATACACCAGCCAGGTACAATCTCGATCAGGGCTTCCTCTACGCTGCTCTCCCGGAGGCGGTACCGCTCAATGATTGCCGTCTCAAAGGTTACGCCTTTCAGACGGGGTACATTCAATGTCACATCTCCGGAACAGGTCGTAAGATTGCGCTGGTAATGGCCGCTGCGATACCCCTGCCGCTCTTCGTTGCGTTCGTAACGTGCGGCCTGGGTCAGCTTCTGCGCCTCTGCCTCCAGCAGCCCGTTCAGCGTTTCCTCCACGCTCCCACGGACTAATTCCTTGATTTGCCCCTTGATTACTTCTTCATTTAACTGTACAATTTTCTCGGACATAGTTTGCTGTCTCCTTTCAGAATGGTGGTGTGGTAACTTCATTCTATCAAAAACTGCAAACTGTGTCTCTTTTTATCCTTTTTCAATTTGCGCAACTTATTCTACCTTATCTAAAAGGCCATCAAGATTTGGTAGAAAATGAAGAAGAGTTCCTGTTTGATACCGAACAGGAACTCTGTAAGAAGCTAGATAAAAATGTCGTCATTTCAGCTAAACCAAAAGACTGGACACAAAATATTAAAAAATATAAGTTTGATACCGTGAATTTTCTCATTATTGAACTATATCTGCAATGAATCAAGCACTTCCAAAGCTCGTTTTAATGCCTGGTCCATATCATAATACTGAAAATCCGCCAATCTTCCGCATGGGATTAGATTAGGAATTTTTTCAGCCATTCCCCGATAAACCATGTACTGCTGTTTGCTTTCTTCTGTCAACACAGGATAATACGGTTCCGTTTCTTGCTCGAGTTGGTAAGGCAATGGATACTCTACTGCGTACGATGTTCCTCGAACATCCTGATACGGTAGCTTTTTGTATTCCGTAATTCTAGTATAACCAGGCGCTTGGGGATAGGCAACAACTGGCACTTCCTGTAGGCTTTCTTTTTCTTCATATTTCCAATCGAAGCGCAAAGATCGATAAGGAAGTCGACCTGCACAGCAACCAAACAATTCATCCAAGGTACCTGTATAAATTACTGGAAAAGAAATTGATTTACCATCCAAAAACAACTCTGTTCCTGAAGAAGATACCGTTAAAAATTCAAGGGCATCCTGCTCCAGTTTGATGGAAATGTTGGGATGATCCAGCAAACTTTTAAAAAACGCATCGAAGCTGTTAACAGGCATCTCTTGATACGGATCATCAAAATATCCCTCATCATAGGAAAAGCGTAACGGCACCCTTTTCAACACACTGGGGTCAATTTCAGACAGAGAAATGCCCCACTGCTTTGCTGTATAGGGGGCATAATCTTTTTGAAAGAGAAATTCTGCGTAACCGCGGATATCCGGATCCGGGTGCTGCAAAACCTCTAGAACAGTAGCGGTCGATTGCCCCTCAAAGGCATTAAGTAATTTTTCTTTTAATTTGGTTGCTGATTCCTTTGGATAAAAAGTATCAATGGTAGTAAAATTAAAAGGCGTAGGAGTATATTTGTTATCAAACATCGCACCACAAGTTAATTTGTACGGATGCCATTCACCGTAGTGACATATATACTCACAAAGATATTTCTCTTTGGTGTGGAAAGCATGAGGACCATATTTCTGCACTAAGATTCCATGTTCATCTGTATAGTCATACATATTACCGCCAATGTGATTGCGACGCTCCCAAATTTGAACTTGCAAGCCTTTTTCGGCCAATTCGCGTGCAATAACGGAACCGCACAAACCACAGCCAACTATTAAAACATCTTTATCCATGTTAAAATCCGCCATACGTTTCCATAAAGGCTTTAAAAGACTGTAACCCCTTATCCTTCTCTGCTAAAATCAACTTCTTTGCCCCGCCGACTCTATCCAACGGCCATTCAACTCCAAGTTCCGGATCATTCCATAAAATTCCGTCATCATATTCACCATAAAACTTCTCCGAACACTTATAAGAAACTATCGATGGCTCAATCACGAGATAACCGTGCCCGCACCCTGCCGGTATTAATATCTCTTTGCGATTATCACCAGTTAATTCAAAACTAAGCCACTTTTTAAATGTAGAGCTATTTTTTCTCAAATCGACAACCACATCCCACACATGACCACTAATGCATCTTACAAGCTTCGGTTGCTGTTTAACCCGTTGAAAATGTATTGCACGAATAACGCCTTTATGGGAAGTAGTATAAAACACTTCCTGCAAGTCATGTTTAATACCATTTGCTTCAAAAACTTCTTTGGAATAGTCTTTGGTAAAACAACCTCGAACATCGTCTGCATTGAATGAAGTAATTTCCATCAGATCAGGAATAGATGTTTTTTCAAATTCAAATTGCTGAATCATGAATTTTCAACCTCCTTTGCTTTCCACCATTCCATTGTGCGCTTACATCCTTCCGAAAAAGTGACCTCGGCTCGAAATCCAGTATCCCGTTCAGTTTTTGAACAATCAAACTTCGATAAAGGCAAGTCTATTCCGGTAAAAGGAATATCACCGAAGTAAAAAGGCAGGTTTGGAGCAATAGAGGATTGCATCTCTAATAAAAACTCCTTAAGAGGGCGGGCCGTAGAGCTTCCAATAAGATATTCATGAAATGGTTTTCCGTTTTCTCCAATTAGACGAAATGCTCTTGCCACATCATCAATATACACAAAATCATAGTTTTGAGTACCGGCGGTAAATTGTGGAGACTCACCTCGCAAACACTTTTGAATGGTTGTATTTACCAGGCGCGGGCTGCGCTCTCCAACCCCATAGGCATTTGTTATTTCCGGCCAAACAAGCTCAATGCCAATGTCTGTAGCAACCGACATGCACATAACATGCGCTATTAACTTTCCGCCGCCATAAATATAGCCCAATCCGGGACGGTTCCCTTGTGTATATGCAGCTGCCATCGTTTCATGCTCCATGATACTTCCCGCACATAAAAAGCGCCTGCAACCAAGCTGCTTTGCGACACGCAGCGCATCCACGGTCCACTGAGCATTTTGTAACTGTAAGGCGGTATCGGCGCGGGCAGGTCCCGCACTCCCCGCCCATGCAAAATGAAAAAACAACGCATTGTCTATCGAGGGAATTCTTTCAGGTAAGGCAGCTAAATCCGAAAGGTCGCAAGCAATAAACTGAACTTGAGCAGCATCCGGTATATTGTAATCGCATCCTTGCAAATCCAAAGCATAAATATAATAATCATGCTGAAGCAGTTCTCTGACAACTGCGCTGCCCACAAAGCCATTAGCACCTGTAACTACAGCTGTTTTCATTCTCAAATTACACTCCTAAAAGCATTAATCTGACGATCCATAATGAATGGAATATCGTCCCCTGCCATCCAAGCTTTTGTCCATTCACAGGTTTTTTCAATGGCATCTGTAATATGCCAACGAGGCCGCCAGCCAAATACATTCTTAATTTTGGAACAATCAAGTTTAAGAAAATTAGCTTCATGGGGTCCCCCAACATATCTATTTTCCCAGCTTGCATTGTTTCCCCATACATTGCAAAAGAGATTCACCAATTCTCCTGTTGTAACGCAATCGCAATCATCCGGACCAACATTATACCATCCAGCAAACTTGTGGTCTTGATATTGCTTTTGAGCTATCATTAGATAAGCAAACAGCGGCTCTAATACATGTTGATATGGCCGAGTAGAGTGTGGATTGCGCACCACTATAACCTCATTTTTTTGAACAGCTCTTACGCAATCGGGAATAATTCTGTCGTTTGCAAAGTCGCCGCCGCCGATTACATTACCGGCTCTGGCGGTGCTAATGGCAACCCGACCATCCGCAAAAAAACTGTTTTTATAGCTGTGTGTTACGAGCTCCGAACAGCTTTTGCTATTGGAATAGGGGTCGAATCCATCCAAAGGCTCATTTTCCCGATAGCCCCATTCCCATTCCTTATTTTCATACACTTTATCTGTAGTGACATTGAGAAAGCTTTTTACACTGTCAGACAGTCGTACGCACTCCAGAATATTGACGGTGCCCATTACGTTTGTTTCATAGGTACAGGCGGGGTCTTTATAACTATCCCGTACAATGGGCTGAGCCGCCAAATGCAGTACGATCTCGGGCTTTGCAACATCAAAAGCTTTTTTTAAAGCGGACATATCTCGAATATCGCCGATAACCGAGGTCATCTGCCCTTCAAGACCTGCCAATGCGAAAAGGTTGGGTTCAGTTGGCGCAGGCAAAGAAAAACCCGTCACATCAGCTTGCGCGCTCACCAATATACGTGAAAGCCACACTCCTTTGAATCCTGTATGCCCCGTGACAAAAACGCGCTTACCTTTATAAAAAGAAAGATCGGTCATTATTACCACACCTTCCATGGAGCTTGTCCTTTTTCCAGTAATTCTTCAAGGTGTTGTTTATCCCTCAATGTATCCATACACTGCCAAAAACCATCATATTGATAGGCAACCAGTTGTCCCTCTTCTGACAGTTGCTCTAAGGGCTCTCGTTCAAATATTGTAGAATCTCCTGCAATATAATCTAACACTTTTGGCTCCAACACCATAAATCCACCGTTAATCCATCCACCATCTTCTTTACGTTTTTCAGCAAAGCGACTTATTGTATTATCTGTTTCGATTTCCAATGTACCAAATCGTCCGCCTGGCTGAACAGCAGTCATAGTAGCTAACTTTCCGTGAGACTGATGGTACTCCAGTAATTTACTCAAATTAATATCGCATACGCCATCGCCATACGTCATCATAAAAGGATCATTGCCTATGTAATCCCTAACCCGTTTAATGCGACCGCCCGTCATGGTGTTTAGTCCGGTATCGACCACCGTAACTTTCCACGGCTCAGCAACATTATTATGTATCGTTATACCGTTGCCGTTACAAAAATCAAACGTTATGTCCGAACGATGAAGATAGTAATCCGCAAAGTATTCTTTTATTACATGTTGCTTATAACCAGCACATATCACGAACTCATTAAAACCGTAATAAGAATAAGACTTCATTACATGCCATAAAATGGGCTGCCCACCTATTTCAATCATAGGCTTGGGTTTGAGGTGACTTTCTTCTGAAATACGGGTCCCAAATCCACCGGCTAAAAGCAATACTTTCATAATATAACTCCTCATCTTTTGCTGCTCTATCTATATCTTATTTCACTTTTGCAGGTCGATATTGCGGCTTGAATATATAATAGATTTGTTTACAGAATCTCCAACGAAGTGAACCTTTAGGAATCAGCAACTTTGCGAACTTACGGCGGCGAGTTCCAATAGGAAGTAATCTATCAGCCAGCTTGCGGATACCTGTACGAGCGTCAATTACGATCGGAGCCGTTATCCCAATACACGACATTTTCTTGTCGACCATTCTGTTTAAAATAGATTCATAAAAAATAGTTTGTCTGGCAATCTCCCAGAAATCGTCTGCAAATTCCAGTTCAGGATTAAACCATGGCTTGTTCTCACTAGCATAGTGAATAATAAACGGATTTTTTTTAGCTTCAAAATAATTTCTTTGTGCTGTAGCTGGAGCGCGAGCAATGGCATCGCTAATCGCTCCATTAACATAAACCATGTGATTCCATCTCGTATCAAGCAACATAGTTTGCCCTTCTAAAAGAATATTAAAAATGTCTTGATCCACTACTCTTAATTTATATTTATTAATATAATTCATAATTTTTTCACGTGTAAAGGTATTGCGAAATTTTTCTAAATCTAATAATATTAATCCTCCGTTAAAACATAAAAACGGATTGATAATGTGCAAATCCTTAACATAATATTCATATGTATCGTTATTGGGGTCATTTAACCACCCTTGTAAAATTACATCATTAACTCCACCTCCGATTTTGTCTTCCAATGAAACACCATAAAGATCCGAAAGGTCTCTTTTTACTACCATGTCACAATCCATAATAATTGCTTTTTTGTAATATGGAAGAAACCATGCTACTAACAGGCCATAATAAGTCTCTTGAGATATACGATCACTATTAATAAAGAAATTAGCATCTTTAATTTGTTCGGCTACATTAAAAAAACGAATTGAAATATTGTTTTTCCCCTGAACTAAAGACAAAATTCTATGTTTATTTAATGTCGTCATATCTCGTTCAAAAACAATAATATCATAATTATTTTCAGAGTTTGAGGAATTGATAATTGAAGTTATGCATACCCCCAAATATGGAGAGAAAAAATCACTAGAAGATAAAATGATTGGAATATTATTATAATTAAAAGCAGGATGAAAACTATTATACATATTGCTAAAATTAAATATTAAATAGTATGCATTGCTAATTTTTAATCGATACGTACTTCTTTTTGAATAAATAAAAGTACCAAATAAAAATGCTCCGAAAACCTCAAAAATGTTTAACTGATTGGTGGTTAGTTTTGAAACATTCAAGCTTTTTTCCAACTCAAATAATACAGAAAATTGAAACTCACATAGCTCAAAAAAAGTACTTTTATCCATAATAAAAAGTGGCGTTTCAAATTCCCACTCTGATTCATTATATTTTTTAGCGCTTTCCCCAAAATCAGGTTGAATTGATCGGATAGTTTCAATATAAGTTTCAATGCAAAATCCATCTAATTTACTCATGAAAGATGAGAAAAATGAAGTGTCTTTTTTTTCCTTGGGTTTTCCAACAATAGCATTATATTTTGAAATAATCTCTTTACTGCTTTCTGCTAAATTAAGGCGATATTTTTTTATATTATCTTCTGAAAATAATACATTCAAACAATTTGGAGTTTTATCAAAATTATTTTTTAAATCTGAATGCAATAATAAATACTGATTAGCTTTGTAAAATCCATAATAATCCGCTTCAACATTTTTCCACGCCCAATATTGGACTGTAAGGTCACCAAATGTATTTACCTTATTCGAAATATTATCACCCGTGTCATCACCCAGCATAGACACGTCCTCACGTGTGTCATAAACGGCACCGCAACGCACATTTAAATATAACGGATTGTCAATGGTTTCACTATCCTGATCAATGCGGTGAGAAACAAAAATTTTAATATCCGGTTTTTTTTCACTCATTGCAAGGCACTCCTCAAATAATAATCATTGAGCAACAGTATAACTTATTTTCAAGTTTCAACATTATAAAGGACAATATATTTTATATTTCATAGCTATCGCATACCAAATCTGCAAGATCCAACATACGCACCCCGCCACCATCCAGCCATAAAACTCTATCACATAATTCTTTAATTTGGCTCAAATTGTGGGACACAAACAAAACTGTTGTTCCTCCTGACATTAACTGCATCATCCTGTCCCTGCTCTTTTTCTGAAAAGCTTCGTCGCCTACAGCTAAAATCTCATCGACAATCAATATCTGAGGATTTACCATTGTTGCAATAGAAAATGCCAATCTCATTAACATTCCTGATGAATAATTTCTTATTGGCACATCAATAAAATGGCCCAACTCCGAAAACTCCAGTATTCTGTCATATTCAGAGCGGAGGAATTCTTCAGAATAACCTAAAATAGCGCCATTGAGGAAAATATTTTCCCTGCCGGTTAAATCCATATCAAAACCAGAACCTAACTCCAGCATGGGAACAACATTTCCTTGGCACTTAACCACGCCTTCAGTAGGTTTAAGAATACCAGAAATCACTTTCAGCAACGTGCTTTTTCCAGATCCATTACGCCCAATAATTCCAAAGACTTCACCTTTATATACTTCAAAACTTATATTTTTTAAAGCCCAAAATTCATCATAGGTAAGTTTACCCCCAATTTTTGCTGTTACAAATTCCTTAAGTGACATGATTCGGTCTCCTGACAACCTAAACTGCATGGAAACATCCTTAACATCTATCATCAATTCCTTCATTTCTTAAACCTCTTATAAATACAATACAAAACGATCCTGTGTCTTTTTAAACACAAAAGCGCCAAGCAAAATGGAAATAACAGCAAAAAAGAAACACAGCACATACATAATCGGCTCAGGAGAAATTCCATCCATCACACAGGCTCTTACAAATTTAATAAAATAATAAAGAGGATTTCCCTTCAAAAGAATAGCAACACTGGAAGGAAGGATACTCTCCGGATAAAATAGAGGCGTTAAATACATCCAGACCATACTAATTACACCCCACAAAAACTGCATATCCCTGAAAAACACCATGGCAGATGCCAACAGCATGCCAAGGCCAAGGCAGAATACTGCTAAACAAACTAAAACAAAGGGTAACAGAAGATAAGCCTTTGTCGGATAGAGTCCCGATGCAAATGTCACGATAAGAAGTGGAACCATAGCAATTAACAGATTGATAAAAGAAGATATGACTCTGGTAAGTGGATATATATATTTAGGCACATAGACTTTTGTTATCAAACTTGCGTTTCCAACAATAGAATTTAAAGTCATACCGCACGCTTCGGAAAAGTAGTTGAAGATTACAATGCCGCAAAGCAGATAAACGGAGTAATAAGGAATATCAAACCGAAACAGGTTAGAGAATACAAGGTATTGCACAAGCATAGTCAATAACGGATTTAGAAAGCTCCATAAAATTCCAAAAAATGATCGTTTATATTTAGCCTTGAAATCTCTGGCAACCAACTGACGAATGAGAAATCGATATTTTCGTATGGCGACTAATGCCATAAATAGAAGTGGTTTTTTCCCATTCTTTATACTGTGCAGAGTAACTAATATATAAAAAACGAGCAGGAATGCACCAACGACAACAAATTTCCAATAATGCAAACCTATCCAAATATAATCTTCACCCTTCACCGAAAAGCAAAGCATCCCAGGAACAGAATTCCCATTCAAAGAAAGTAAAAAACCATCCTTGGAAGCCGCCGTGTTCATTAATGGTGACACAGCGCTTCCTGGCATAGAATCAGCTGTTATTTTTAATAACAAAGGAGCCCCTGTTAAGCCTTCAACAGGTTTTTCAAAAGTAAACGTACTGATATATCCTTCTGTTATTTCTCCAGCGGACAACTCCTGATGCATGATTTGTATATTTCCATTCAACTCATAAACATCGATATAAACCGTTCCTTTATTGTGCCTATTATAGGTTCCCCATGCAACAGAAACAGATGTAATTCTCTGAATGTTATTGATGAATGTTTGTTCTGCCAGACTCCCAGAAGTTAACTCCACAGTTCCAGAATTGGCTGTTTGCATATTAATATTCTCTCTTGATTCGCGAAAATGAAGCTGTTCTCCTGCTAAAAAATAAAAAATCACAGACATCAACAAGTAGCCAATAACTAATATCTTACTATATATCTTTAACGTGCGTTGATTTAAGGCCAAATTATTTTCAACTTTGCTGATTAACCAATTTATATTAGGTTTCACAAAACATTTGTCCTTCCTTGTACGGATATTCACTTCATATTACTCTTCTGTTTAAGCAAGCCTATTTATGATAATGGCAAAATCCCCAAATTCTACTTTTTATGAATTTTAGTTTACTATAACGAATATATGCTGTCAAGTTAAGTCAGATAATATCAATAACAAGGTATATTGAATAAACCAAAAATTACAATATTACAACTAATTTGACTATAATATTTTTCTTATTCCGCTAAAGAAAATCATATTAAGGAAATAAACCTTTTTAATATCTTTCGCTTTTTTGAGCCAACAGGCATTAATATATTCAATATTTTTCGAATTGTAAATGCCATATAATAATAAATGTTAATGATCAATGCTTTCGCAAAAGATGTAACTCTTTCTGTCTTGTAAAAAAAGACTATAGGTAGTTCTAAAATTTTATATTTATTTTGTTTCTGTATATGGTATACAAATACGCCATATAATATTTCGCCGACAAAAGCCGGAGTGCGTCTCATTGTTTCCGTATATCCTACAGTATCTAATTGTTTTTCTAATTCAAACATTATATCAAACTGAAACTGACACATTTTATAAAATAAATCTCTTTTCATAACAAAACAATTAAATCCTCTATGCTCATTTCCTCCAAGATATTCAATAGCAGAATTAAGATATTGAGGAAAATGTTCCTCAATTAATTTTATTAACAAATTTAAAGACGATTTTTTTATATAAATTCCATCATAACTTTCCCATAAAGAACTAACCGTACCGACACTATTTCCTGAAGGTACTGATATTTTTTCTACTATGGCGGATTTTGACACAACTGCATCATATTGTGAAATTAAATCTTTAACATAATTGTTGTTATTTATAACATATTTTTCTGCGCTTCTTTTTGTTAATAACGGAACACACAACATGTTGTATTGATTAGTGTTAAATTGAGTCCCAATATGCGAATTAACAAAAGAAAGATATCTACGGTAATGACACATACCATAGTATTCTGCTTTGTAATTTTTCCATGCCCAATATTGCACTGTGAATTCGCAAAAAGACATACGTTTTTGTGAAATATTATCTCCAGTATTATCTCCATCACAAGAGGGAGATAAAGAATTATCAAAAATTGCACCACAACGCATAGGATAATAGATAGAATAATTAATATATTCACTTTCAATATCAATGCGTCTTGATACAAAAATTTTTATGTCAGGCAACCATTTCATCCCCTTTAACTAAAAAAATCTTATGGTATATTTGTAATAAGCGGGATGTCCAATAAACGCCAAAAACAGCAACACTAATATGCGCAAGTTTGCATCGTGGAGATCTACTATATGATAATATCCATTTTAGTCGATCCGCCCTCATATATAGTGTCTTTGTGCCAACTCGATTTAAATTAGACAAATTAAATAATAAAATCATGTATTGATAAGCTAAAAAAGAGTTAATTATCAACCTGTATTCATTTTCAGGCTGTTCTTGAGCCCATTTTTCAATTATTTGAAAAAAAGCCAAAGCCCGTGAAGGCGTATATGATTTCGTAATAGAATTATTGCGTTGTCTATAACAATAAAAATCGAGCGGACAATATGCATAACTATTAGCCACTCCGAAAAGTCTAAACGTCCACTCAACATCTTCCACAGACACAAGATTCTCTAAAAACGTTAACCTATCATCCAAAATATCGCTTTTAATCGCTTTTGCCCAGGCGCTACCCGGATATTTTTTTAAAAAGGATAAATGATTTAACACACTGAGTGAAGACATACCATTAATTTTAGAAGAACAAAAATTTTCTCCCATTGGAATCTTCAAACCATTTGAATATACTTTTATTGTATCAAGAAAAACTACATCTGGATATATTTGATCTGTAATTATTTCCCTTAACCTCATTAAAGTATTTGGCATAATAAAATCATCCGAATCTATAAAAAGTATATAGGTTCCTAAAGCACATTTGATTCCAAGGTTTCTTGCTCCCGAAACACCAATATTTGTACTTAAATGATGAACTACAACTCGATTATCTTTATTAGCAAATTCATTGCACAATTTAAAGCAATTATCAGTTGAAGCATTATCAACAAGTATAATTTCAAAATCAACAAAGTTCTGATTTACTATGCTATAAACGCACTGTGGCAGATATTCTGCAACATTATAAACTGGTATAATAAAAGAAAAAAATGGAGAACTATGCGGCCCCGTTGATTTTTCCATGCTAATTTATCACCTCTAATAACTTTGCACTAAAGCATCGCCTTTGAAATTGATTTACGTATTTTCCACATTAATCGACTTTCTGTGTACCATCGATATTATAACATAAATACCCATAAATTTTCAATTAAACTCACGCTTAAATAATTCATACTAAATGATTGCCTGCTTAATACTACATCCGTTTTATCTTACATGCCCATTGTCATCCCACTTTGCTGGGTCTCCTCCCGCGCCAGCTCCGCTTTAGCAGCTGTCCTTCTGTTGTGCAGCAGCAATTCTTCCGTCAGACCTCTCAGTTCACGCTTACCTGAAAGAAATACCGCCACCTTGTATTTTTCAGCCTGATATTGACGGTAGTAATCGGCAAGGCTTTCCATAACCGCCACGTTCTGCTGCTCTTGATTGGTCAGCCATATTTCCACGATTTTTTTCTGACGGTCAATCTGAATTTTCAATAGGCGGGCCCCCTTTCATCCAGATTCTTCCTAATAGCTGCGCAGCATATGCCGTTTTACCGCAAATTTCAGCGCTTCTCGCTGGTGTTGCTTGCTGTCCGTCCATATAGGAGGCACAAGGGGAGGCGGCACATCGCCCGCACACTCCAGATTTTTACCGAGAGCAATTACATCCTTACCAAGGTGTCTTGTCTGCTCCAGTTGCCCCAGCCAGCCTTCGGGCGGCTCCGGCGTCAAGGGACTAAAACCATGCTCGGCACGGTATTCTCCCTCCATTGCGCGCTTTTTCTTCTGCCCTTTGTGATAACTCTCCAGCACAGGCTGACCACGCGACAGACAAATTTCATCGTTGATCTTTTGGTGCTGTACCAAATCATCCTGGTTCTGGTGCAGCTTTATTCCAGTTTTGAAGCGGACCGAATTGACCAGCAGATGGTTGTGCAGGTTGTCCGTGTCGCAGTGTGTGTCTATCAGCATCGCACATTTCCAACCACACAGAATAAAAATCAAGACCGGCTCCGAGGCAGGCGCTTTCGCGTATGCTTTGGAGCCGGTCTTTTTCCGCCCGCGCCGCCCAATCGGCGGCTGGGGGCGGTTATTAAGGAGGCTTATTGATCGACGACTTCGGGGAAGAACTTGTTGTGGATCGCCGCAACCGCCTTATCGGCGTCCTTGCGCTCGATCAGAACCGAAATCTTGATCTCGCTGGTGGAGATCATTTGAATATTGATGTTGGACTCAAACAGGGCTTCAAACATCATCGCGGCTACACCGGGGTGCGTCTCCATGCCCGCGCCGACGATGGAAATCTTCGCGACGTCCTCGTCATATACAACGCTGGAAGCACCAATCTGCTCCACGTAGGGGGTGAGAACCTCCATGGTGGCCTGCAGGTGATCCTCCGAAACGGTAAAGCTGATGTCCTTTGTGCCGTTGCGGCCGATGGACTGCAGAATAATATCGACATTCACATTCTTTGCAGAAAGCTTGGAAAATACCTTAAAGGCCAAACCAGGACGGTCCGGTACCCCGATAATCGCTACGCGGGCTACCCCGTCATCCTTTGCAATGCCGCTGATCAACATTTTTTCCATTTTGGTTGCCTCCTTCACAATCGTACCCGGTACCCGGTTATAGCTGGACAGAACCTCCAGCTCGATATTATATTTTTTCGCCATTTCCACAGAGCGGTTGTTCAGCACCTGCGCGCCGAGCGTGGCCAGCTCCAGCATTTCATCATAAGAAATGACATCAATTTTCTTCGCGTTTTTGATCTTGCGGGGATCGGCGGTGTACACACCCTCCACATCGGTGTAAATCTGGCACAGATCCGCATGCATGACGGCCGCAATCGCAACGGCGCTGGTGTCGGAGCCGCCGCGGCCCAGAGTGGTCATGTCGTTGTAGCGGTTGATTCCCTGAAAGCCCGTAACGACCACGATGTTGCGCTTATCCAGCTCCTTCTTGATGCGGTCGGGCGTCACACGCTTAATGCGGGCGGAGCCGTAGGATGTATCGGTAAGAAAGCCCGCCTGCCAGCCGAGAAGCGAAACGACGGGGAATCCCATCTGCTCAATGGTCATGGCGAGGAGCGAAGCGGACATCTGCTCGCCGGCGGTCAAAAGCATATCCATCTCCCGTTTGGAAGGGCGGGAATTCACCTCTTTGGCCTTGGCAATCAGGTCATCCGTTGTGTCGCCCTGCGCAGACACGACAACGACCACGTCGTTGTTTTGGGAATACGTTTTGGTGATGATATCGGCGACGTTGCGCAAACGCTCCGCGTTGGCCACGGAGCTGCCGCCGAATTTCTGAACGATCAAGCTCATAACGTTCTTTCCTCCATTATCAGATAAAAATTCATCAGGAATTTGTTTCTTCAAATACTCTGGCGCCGTGCGCTTCCGCGCCGCGAACCGAGATTGCCCAATCCGCCACGCCCCACTGCGCCATATGCGCCCGCGCGCGCTCCGCAAAATTCTCCGCCTGCCCGGCCTCCACCATCGCGATGATGGTCGAGCCCGCGCCGCTGATGTAGGTGCCGAGGGAACCCAGCTCGGCGCACATTTCAAACACCTTGTCGCAGTGGTCGATCAGGCCCTTTCGGTACGGCTGATGAATGCGATCCTGCACAGCCACACGCAGATTTTCAAGATTGCCCGAAAAGAGCGAGGCCGTCATCAGCGCCGAACGCGACAGATTGTAAACCGCGTCCTCCCGCGAATACTCCTTCGGCAGCACCGAGCGCGCCGTTTCGGTTTTCAACTCAAAAGGGGGTACAAAAACAGCGAACCGGATTTTCTCGGATACCGGCACGCTGACGCTGTACACGCGCCCCCGCTCCATTGCCGAGGTGACGAGCCCACCCAGAAGGGCCGGCGTGGTATTGTCGGGGTGGCCCTCAATCTCCGCCGCAAAATCGATTAGCTGCTGCCGGCCAAGCGGGCCTCCCAAAAGATGATTGGCGCCCAGCAGGCCGGCCACAATGCAGGCCGAGCTGCTGCCCAGGCCGCGCGCCATGGGAATGTTGTTTTCCTGCTCAATATGCAGCCCGCGCGGGCTGTGCCCGCAACGCTCATACAGCAGCTTTGCCGCCCAGTAAACCAGGTTATGCTCATCCTGCGGCACCGGTGTCGCATCTCTGCTCACAATTTGAAGGGTATCGCTCTCCTCCATCCAAACCTGATTGTACAAGGTGAGGGCGATTCCCAGCGCATCGAAACCGGATCCCAAATTCGCGCTGGTCGCCGGCACTTGTATTCTGATCATATCGGGATATCCTCTTTCTATGCTGATTAAAATTCGCCGACGCGCAGAGTGGAAAGAACCTCTGCGCCTTCCTCTTTGAGCTGCTCCAGCTTTTCAAGGAAGTCCTCTTCCACCAACAGCTCGGTGACAAAGGCGACCTCGTCTTTTTCCGCGCCCTTGCGCACCAGCTGGCGAACCGGCCCGAAAAGGCCCTCCGCCTGCCCCAGCGCAAAGGCCGGGTCTTCGGATTTGGCGCGGACATAAAACGCGACGGCATCCTTGCGGTAGTCGCGCACGTAGTCTGGCACGGCCTGATCCCAGAACAGGTACTTGCGGGCCTTGAAGTGCCGTACACAGTCGATCACATCCGCCACCACGGCGCTGGCTGTGGGCAGCTTACCCGCGCCCTTGCCGTAGAACACCACGTCGCCGATCGAATCGCCGCGCACCTGAATGCCGTTGAACACGTCGTCCACCGTGGCCAGCTGGCTGCTGCGGGGAACAAACATCGGGCAGACTATGATATGAATCTGATCGTTCTCCAGAATCTTGACCCGGCCGATCAATTTGATCACGCCGCCCCATACCTCCGCGTATTCCACGTCGGCCAAAGTCACCTTGGTGATGCCCTCGGTATGCACCTGGTCGGGGTACACATGCTTGCCGAACGCCAGAGAGGCCAGGATGCAGATCTTGCGGCAGGCGTCCAACCCCTCCACGTCCGCGGCGGGATTGCGCTCCGCGTAGCCGAGCTTCTGCGCAAGGGCCAGCGCGTCGTCAAAATTCATCTGGTCGCGGATCATCTTGGTCAGAATGAAGTTTGTTGTGCCGTTGAGGATACCGTCGATCTCGATCACGTCATTCGCCGCGAGGCACTGGCTCATGGGGCGAATGATCGGGATACCGCCGCCGACGCTGGCCTCGAACAGAAAATTGAGGTTCTGCTTCTGCGCCAGAGCGAGAAGGTCTGCGCCCTTCTGCGCCACCAGCTCTTTGTTGGAGGTAACGACGCTCTTGCCCGCCAAAAGACAGCTGCGCACAAATTCATATGCCGGATGCAGGCCGCCCATCACCTCTACCACGATTTTCACTTCCGGATCATTGACAATATCGTCAAAGGATTTCGTAAAGCGATCCGCCAGCGGATCCTCGGGGAATTCCTTTAAGTCCAGAATATATTTGATTCGTATTTCCTCTTTTGCCCGTTTGGCAATATTCTCGGTATGGTTGCACAGAACCTCCGCCACACCGGAGCCTACCACACCATACCCCATGATTGCGATTTCTACCATTTCTTCCACCCCTTATCCAAATTTCCCTGAAACAAGGCCGTTGATTCCTTCCTCCGCCAAAGGAGAGAGAAATTGCCCGATTCGCCCAGCCGCTTTCAAAATGAAACCGGCATTTTCTCTACTGATCGGTAATATTGTCAATGCTGCATACGCCGTCCACATTTTTCAGCAGAGCCAGCAGCTCGTCAACCGTACCCATCATGTTGTTGATTCGCGCGGAGATCGAAACCATCGCCTTGCCGCTGACGGGGATATTCTGGTTAATCGTCAGAATATTGGCCCCCGCCCCGTAGAATTCCGACACCAGCGACATCAAAACGCCGGGGCGGTCGTACAGCACCGCCTGTATCGTCAGAATCCGGTTTGTGGCTTCCGGCTGGTAAGGATACACGGAATCCTTGTATTTGTAAAACACGCTGCGGGAAATCCCCGCCATCCGCGCCGCCTCGGACGTGCTGGCGGCCTCAGAATTCATGATATACTGCTTGGCTTCCACAACCTTGGAATATACCTTTGGCAGAACCTTTTTATCCACCAGAAAGAAAGTTGGCTCTTTCATTGTCCACCACCCGCGAACTATTGTATTGTATTAAGGTACAGTTTATCATTTTCCACCGTGAAATTCAATAGCCAAAAGTGTAAAATTCCACGCCTTTCCCTTGAAAAACCCGTATGCTTTGACGAACCGAAGGGCAAACGGGCAGAAAAAAACTCCCGAAAGAAAATGATCTTTCGAGAGCTTTTGCGTATTTTGTCCTTCTGCGGGCCTCAGCCCCCGGGGCGGATTTCGGTATCCGGCGGAACCCACAGGCCGTTATCGTCCTGTCCGGGGCCATGTTCATCCCCGTTCCCATTTCCGTTTTCATTGCCGTTGCCGTTTCCGTTCCCCTGTGAATGGGAGGAGGACGGCCGGGAGCTTGCGGGGGAGGAATTCTCCCCGCCCGGCTTCGAGCTGGTTTCGGGATTGGACGGGTGCGAGGTCTCCCACTGGGAATTCTCGGGCTCCGACTGCTCCGGCTCCGAAAGAATGTCCGATGCGGGGGAAGAACTCACAGGCGGGCTGGTATCCACCTCCGGCATATTGCCGCGCTCATACCATCCCGTTTTGGTGGGAGCGCCGACGTCCGCGCCGGACAGCTTTCCGTTATCCGTTCGGAAGGTGGCGGAAACCACATTGGAATCATACCGGAAGTAAAGTTTCTTCTTTCCGTCCAGATATTTGGCCATGATGTTCCGCCAGATTTTGGCAGCCCACTTGGTGTAATTTTCCTTTTGCCCGTAAGACAGCGATTTGGGCGTTTCATAGCCCGTCCAAATACCGGCCACCGCGTAGGGCGTGCCGCCGACAAACCAGCTGTCCTTATCCTCATCGGTGGTGCCGGTTTTGCCGAACACCTCCCAGCCGCTCACCGCCGCGCCGCCGCCGGTTCCCTCAGAACCGTACACAACATTGCGCAGCAGGCGGTTCATGATGGTGGAGGTGGTGGACTTGATGACCTGCGTGCCCGTGTTCTGCCGATTGTCCAGAATCACGTTGCCGTCGTGGTCCTCCACATAGTAATAGGTATAGGGCTTATTGTACTGGCCGCCGTTGCCGAACATTTGGTAGGCCGCCGTCATCTCTTTCACCGTGACGCCGCCGTTCATGCCGCCGATCGCCATGGCCGCGATCTGCACGCTGTCCGTTTTGGGGTTCAGGTGGGTAAAGTGCAGCTGATCCGTCAAAAAGCGGTACGACGTGGTGGGAGAAATTCTTTTTACAAGCTGCGCCGCCGCGGCGTTGGAGGAAATCTCCAGCGCGCGCTGCACCGTGATCGGGCCATAAAACTTTTTATACCAGTTGTTCGGGCCGGGCTTTCCGCCGGCAAAATAATTATCCACCGGCTCGTCGGGCAGAATCGAGGAATAATTGATCACGCCCATGTCCACCGCCGGGCCGTAGGATGCGATCGGCTTAATGGAAGAACCGGGCTGCCGCTGGCTGTCCGTCGCGTAGCTCAAAAGGCGGTTCCCCGCCTTTTCACCGCGCCGGCCAACGGTGGCAAGCACACGGCCATTGTAGTCCATCATATAATAGCCCAGCTGAATTTTTGGATCTGACGGCATGTTGTCGCCGGAAACAACCTCCTCCGCCGCGTTCTGCGCCTTCTGATCCATGGCGCAGTAAATTTTCAGGCCGCCGTGGTACATCATATAAACTGCCTTATCCTTCGAGATTCCCTGCGTCGTCTGCAAGTCTTCGACAATATCCTCAAACATGGCGTCGATATACCAGTTCCACACCGGGCTGTCGTTGACCACGTTTTCGTCTTTACGGCCCACAAACACCATGTGGTTCGATTCCTCCATGGCGCTGTTGTACTCGTCCTGGCTGATCATCTGCTGGTTGAGCATTTCGCCCAGCACGAGCCGCTGGCGGGTCTTATTGTTTTCGGGAAAATTGAGCGGGTTATACTTATACGGATTCTGCGTGATGGCCGCGATGGAAGCACACTCGGCCAGAGAAGCCTGGCTGATGTCTTTGCCGAAATACAGGTTTGCCGCCGCCTGCACGCCCTGGCACCCGCTGCCGTAGTTGACGACGTTCAGGTACGCTTCCAGAATCTGTTCCTTGGAATAGCGGGAATCCAGATTGACGGCGCGAAAAATCTCCTTCACCTTACGGGTCAGGCTTACCTCGTTATCGCCGGTAATGTTTTTCACCAGCTGCTGCGTAATGGTTGAGCCGCCGTAGCTGCCGCCCTTGGTAACCAGTGTGGTCACAGCGCCGGCTGTACGAATCCAGTCCACTCCGTTATGTTCCATAAACCGCTTGTCTTCAATTGCGACCATCGCGTTTTTCATATTTCTGGGAATTTTGTCGTAGTCCACCCAAATGCGGTTTTCCGAGCTGTAAAGCCGCTGATATTCCACCGGCTGGCCCGAATCGTCGTTTACATAAATAAAGCTGGTATAGTTGAGCTTCAGATTATTCAGATCCATTTTAATGGATTCATTCCGAAAGCCCAGGATAAAAGAAGTCAAAAAAACCAGCACGATCACTCCGGCAACCGCCAGAACCGCTATGACGCTGTACAGCCCTTTCAAAGCAATCCTTACGGCAATCGATGCGCTTGCGGCACGGCCGGTCTCAGGCGCACCGACATATTTATTCAAATCGGTTTTCCTCATAGGCGGTCACCTCCTTATGCGTATTTGGCTGTGCCTGAAATCCCCGTATTTATAGGATGGCACATTATACCGGTAATCTTGCAAAGTTATGAATAATTTTCCAATCATCATCTAATACTATCGCTGAGGTGATTCTCTTTGAAAAAAATCGTCAGTCTTGCCGTGTGTACCGTACTGGTCCTGGTCGGCCTGATGCTGATCGCACATTTCAGTCCTCAGGTAAGCGGAGCTCCCGCTTCTTCCGCATCAGAAAATCAGATTCATTTTACCTCAAATGCCCCCTCAAGTCAAGAAAACGGTAACCTGCCCGCCATGACCAGCCAGCAGGACAGCTACCTGGTGCGCGCTTACAACGGTAAAATCGGCATCTTTAAAAACGAGGAAAACTCCCCGTTTGAAATAATAGACGTGGATGTTTCCTCCCTGCCTCAAACCGACCAGCTGCTGCTGACCACCGGAATCGAGGCGGATTCCACCGCCGAGCTCCAGCGGATTCGGGAGGATTACGAAAGCTAAAGCAAAGCCTCCGCGATCCGCCTTTCCCCCTAAAAAAGTTTGGAGCCCCATACCCGACCGGGTATGGGGCTCCGCTATACGACAGAAGCTTATTTCATGTTCTGTTCGTAAGACTCGATCATTTTCTTGACCATCTGGCCGCCAACAGAACCGGCCTCACGAGAGGTCAAATCGCCGTTATAGCCCTGCTTCAGGTTTACGCCAACCTCGGAAGCGGCTTCCATCTTAAACTTGTTCAGTGCCTCACGAGCCTGAGGAACCACTGCCTGATTGCTACTTCTAGCCATAAATAATACACTCCTAATCTTTTTGAATTTGTAATTGAAATTGATTGTAGAACTCTTTGTGCGTCTGCATCCTTATTGTGTGCGGACGCTCTTTTTTTATGACTGACAATTTTTTGAAAAATTAAAACCGGTAGCCCGGCTCGGAATCGATGCCGCACAAAAGGCATACGGCGCAGGCCGCCAGCAGAGAATACGTGCCCATTTCGCGCTGCAGCGCAACGGAAATATCCTTTGGCTCGAGGATTTCGCCGGTGAGGGTGCACAGGCTGCGCAGCAAGCTGACGCACGCGCTACCCTCCGTCAGGCTGGCCACGCTGAGCGTGTCTTTGGAGGATGTGCCGCACGCCACCGGAATCACGGGAGCGCCCTTGAGCTGTTCGGCCGCTTTTTCGCAGCGTGAGCTGAATACCGCGGGAATCCCGTGCGGCAGCCTGACCGGCTCTGAGGACGGTGTAAAGCTGTTCTTAAAAACCAAAACGGAATCCGGCGTGCTCAAAGCCGGCAGCCGCTCACAATCGTAAATACAAAAAACGCCGGGAGTTTCCCCGGGTGCGCTGCTGAGCTGTATTCCATTATAATACTGCACCCGTCCATACCTGCGCAGCACGTCGATCATCGCCTGAGAAATCACCGTATCGCTTTGTTTTCCGCACAACAGAATGGTTTTCATGCTCTCCCTCTTTCCGTTACCGACGAATTGCGAACCGCACGTTTCCGTAAAATCGGCCATACGCTCCCCATTCAACTCCGCCGATCCCCCCGTCGTCGCCGCTGCCGTATCTCTCCCGCCTTCGGCGGAAAGGATACGGCACATTTTTTATTTTTAACACAGATGTAAGTATTATTATAAATCGGCGCCGACGGTTTATGTGGTTTACTGCTAAAAAAGTATTTTGTGTCAGAATCAAAGTACAACCATATACTGTTGTTAAGGCAACTTTTCGCCAATTGTATCAAGCGAGGGATGAGCTTATATGCCCTATAATGAAAGAGAACTGCTGGCAAGGCTGATCAAATGCGAGGCCGGGGGCGAAGGCGACAACGGAATGAACGCCGTGGCCACCATTGTGGTAAACAGAGCCAATGTTCCCTACGGCGAATTTTTTCGGGTCAGTCAAGGCGGCAACATCCGCAACATTATTGAACAGCCCGGCCAATTTACCTGCATGATGACCACTGTGGGCGGACAATACAATGCGCAGAACATTTATAATATGGATCCGGAGGAGATTCACTACCAGATTGCCGACGCCGTCATGGCCGGCAATGTCTTCGCCGGCGTTGGAAACAGCCTGTTCTACTTCAATCCATACCGCCCTACCTGCCCGAATGAATTCCCGCCCGGCGGCGTCGGCACCTTTTACAGCCATATCTACCAGCACTGCTTTTACGCCCCCACCGAAAAATACAAACTCACATAATGAGGTGACATCACCATGAATCAACCAAACACGGGTTACAGCGCGGTTTATTCCCAAACCGGAGCCTGCCCATCCTGCGGGATGCCCGCCTGGCCGCCCGCCGCGCAAAGCACAACCCAGACCGCGAGCGCGCAGAGCCAAATGGCGGCACAAATTCCGCCGCAGACTATGCCGTCCATGACCTCTGCTGTTCCTTCCACACCGTACCAGCAGGTCAGCTTTCAGCAGCCGGCCGGCGCATCGCCCTCCACGGCACTGGCGCAGATTCCCCCTGTTCCCGGCTCGACCGGCTTTGTGCCCAACACGCCGCCGGAGGCCTTCAGCGGCGCGATTACCGACCTGAACCAGCCGATGCCCATGACGGTGGAAAGCCTGCAATACCTGAACGGCTTTCTGCGCACGCAGATCGGGCGGCGCGTGCGGGTAGAATTTCTGCTGGGCACCAACACCATGACCGACCGCTCCGGCACATTGCTGGGTGTGGGCGCAAACTATATTCTGATCAATGAATCCGACACCGACGATTTGTTGGCCTGCGATTTTTACAACATCAAATTTATCCGCTTCTATTATTAACAAAAAATGGCCAATCAAAAGCTCCGCTCCCTATATGCTAAGGGAACGGAGCCTTTTCCATTTCATAATGGTGCAATCGTAAAGTACGGCTGCTACCGCACGAATAGGACAAAAGCCTCGGCAATCATTCGCCCCAGTACTGCAAAGCGATTTTTTGGCCCTGATCGATTTTTGCCCACTGCTCGTCTTCCGTCAGTTCGTTGCCGCCGTCGCAGGAGGCAAAGCCGCACTGATGCGAAAGGAGCAGACGCTCTTTCGGGATAATCTGAGACGCCTCGTCCAGCAGTCTGAGCACGCGGGCTTCGTCGTCCAGCGTGTTTGTTTTGCTTGACAGCAGACCGAGTACGACTTCCGTGCCGGGCTTCTCCTGGAACACGGCGAGCGCTTCCAGCGAACCGGCTCTGTCGTCGTCCCACTCCAGGAAGAAACGGTCGTACTTCAGCTGCTTGAGGAACAAATTGGCGATCTTCAGGTACGAACCGCCGCCCATGTTGCGGGAATCATAGTTTCCGCGGCAGTTGTGCGTCCACACCTTCAGCCCGAGACTGTGGCCAAAATCGATGATCGTGTTGTTGATGTCAATAAACTCCGACGCCAAAGACCGAACCGACTCCTGATCGATATTCTCGCCCGTATACGGAGAATTGGGATTATCGTCGGCGAAAATCTCCCACAGGCAGTCGTCGAACTGCAGGATCTTCCCTCCCGCCGCGGCGTATTCCTCAACAAATTCCCGGTATGCCTGCACAAGCCCCGCCTTTAATTCCTGGGTGGTGGAATAGACGGAATCCTTGCCGCCGATATTGCCAGACCACGAAAGCTCACCGAAAATATGCGACGGAGACGGAACGCAAATCTTGGTTTCTCTTCCGCCTGCAATGGACTGAAGCCTTTTGAACACCTGAATAAAATGGTGGTTCCGCCCGCTGAGGGGCTCGGTAATCCGCAGGCCGATGTCGCGGCGCGTCTCATATTTCTGGGTTTGATCCTTATCGCGGAAGAAATAGCCGTGATCCGCAATATAGCGGCTGATGCCCTTCAGGCCCCAGACAAAATCCAGATGCCACATGGATTTGGAGTATTCGCCGTCTGTAATAATTTCAAGGCCGTGCTGAATCTGACGGTTCACCACGTCTTTGGTTGCTTCAAACTCGCATTCCTCATACCCTTCAAAATCCGCATAAAACGGGTAGGTGATGTCGTCGCGCTGTTCAATCTGATGTTTGTAGTTCAGCAGTTTTTGGGGGCGCAGCAAACTGCCGACTGTTTGAAATCTCTTGCTCATTGGGAAGCCCTCCTAATATTTGATGAGGCTATTATAACCCATAACAAAACATATATGGTAACTCTATTATCCTATATTGCATTATAGCTATTTCCTATACCCCATTCCCCGGCACCCACCCGTTGCGGGAATCAAAGAGGAGCCGCCCCGTAAAGGACAGCTCCTCCTTTTCCATTTACGATATGCAGGTTCCGCACGATTTGCCATATAACCGCGTTTTCCTGATCGCACTCTCGTTTGCATTACATATGAAGCAGCTTTTTCACCTGCGCCATCTCGGAGCCGGTCTGGCGGTTTTCCAGAAACGCGGCGGAATACAGCATAAATCCGTTTGCGCCAAGACTCCTGCTTTTTTGAATCTGATACGCCATCACGGAGCCAGGGGTAATCCAGGTGCCGCCGTCCGCATTGGAATCGGCCTTATACAGCGCCAGGCCGAAATACAGCTTCACACCCGGGTTCGTCACCAGCTTACGCCAGGTGACCGCCGTTGCGTCGAAGGGCATCACCGCGTTTCTGGAATTGAAGTACAGCTGCGGGCAAAGATAATCGACATACCCGGCCTGACTGCCCCATGTGGCGACATCGGCACCCATGTTCCGGTTATTCTGAAGATTGGCCTGCGGGGAAATGCCGAACAAAACGGCTGGCTTTGTCTGCTTGACCGCCGCGTATACCTCGGAGACCAGCGCATTGATATTCTGCCGCCGCCAGTCGGCGACAGACAGCGAGGTTCCGCTGGCAAGGTACGACACGCTGTCGATTGCGGAGGCCGTGGTGGGATAAAAATAATCGTCGAACTGAACGCCGTCCACATCGTAATTCTGAACGATCTCGCGCACACCGGACACGATCCGGTCGCGCACCTCGGTAATGCCGGGGTTATAATACCATTCGCCGTTCCATTCCATCGTCCAGTTCTGCTTCGAGGCATCGTTCTTCCAAATCACCGCCGGATTATCGGAGGAAAAGGACTTCGGAAGCCCTTTTAAGGAAACGCGCAACGGATTCACCCAGGCGTGAAATTTCAGCCCAGCCTGATGTGTGGCCTGAACCATATAGGCCAGCGGATCGTACCCCGGCGATGTTCCCTGCGTGCCGGTGAGCAGGTGCGACCAGGGATAATAAGCGGAGGGATACAGCGAATCGCCGAATGGGCGCACATGAACGATCAGGGTATTCATACCGCTGTTCTTCGCCTGAGAGACAAGGGTGTCAAATTTTCTGCGGAAGGCCGCTTCGCTCCGATCGGGCTGCCCGCTCATATCAAGGCTCATATACGGTATCCACACCGCACGCATCTCGCTTTGTGAAGTCGCCGTGCCGATCACTGTGACGGAGCGGTTGGCCTCACCCCGCTTTTGCACGCCTTTTTTCACCGTTATGCGAACAGAGGCGTGAACGCCGTACACCTCGGAAGTCACATAGGTAGTTCCTTCCCGCAAGGCCGTGACGCGGTACTTGTCTGTTCCGGCAATCCGGCTGACCCTGGCGACGGAATCGCGCGAGGAATACACCACAGCGTCCGAAGAGCTGACGTTTGCGCCGTTCACCGACACCTTGATGTCGTACAGATTTCCGGGCGCCATCTGGTAGCTTCTGGTATCCATCATCAGCGTGCGCGTCCCTGTGCTCTGCTTCGCCCCCGCCTGCACACCCGGCAGCACCAGCGTCACGGCGGTCATCAGGACGGCGAGGCATCTTCCCCATACAGATCGCTTTTTCATCGTTGTTCTCCTTTTGCTGTTCGGGCTTGACTCTCTGCCAAACGCACCGGGCGCTTGAAAGGGTCATATCCGTCTTTTTCCAATGGATTATTTTTCATTGGTTTTATTTTCATTATAAAGAGAGTACGAACCCGGCACAATAGGGAACCCACAATTACTAAATATTCCCTGCCTCTGAATACTGCGGTTATCTTTTCCAAGGCTTTACTCCGCCGGCAGATGTTCCCGCCGACACGGCTGGACCAATGAACTGCACCGCATCAAACGGGCAAAGATAAAAAAGGCCTCCCGCCGTAGTTTTCATCTACGACGGGAGGCTGTTCTGTTTCTGTCCGTTTTCAATGGAATCGTTCAGGAACGCGAACCGTTTGTTATGCTTCTGTTTCCTTTTCTTCCTCCGCCTGCGCCAGAGCGTCGCTCTTTTCCGCGTGGCCGGTGTACGTGGGCACCAGATGGTGAATGATCTCCATCATCCTGACGTTGTCGACACCCGCGCAATGGCGCAGCGTATCGAGTTCGCTGAGAAAGGTCTCTTCGCTGAACGGAATCGGCGTGCCGATGTAGATCAGCTCGTGAGAGGTTTTGGCGCAGCCGCCCTCACTGTCGAGCAAGAGCTCCTCGTACAGCTTCTCGCCGGGACGCAGACCCGTATAGACGATTTTGATATCGACGTCCGGCTCATACCCGGAAAGGCGGATCAGGTTGCGTGCAAGATCGGCGATTTTGACCGGCTGGCCCATGTCCAGCACAAAGATTTCGCCGCCCTTAGCCATACCGCCCGCCTGCAGCACCAGACGCGCCGCCTCGGGGATCGTCATGAAATAGCGGATGATGTCCGGGTGGGTAACCGTGACCGGCCCGCCGGACGCGATCTGCTTTTTGAACAACGGAATCACGCTGCCGTTGCTGCCCAGCACGTTGCCGAAGCGCACTGCCACAAAATCCGTTTTGCTGTGGCGGCTGAAATACTGAATGATCAGCTCGCAGATGCGCTTGGTGGCGCCCATCACATTTGTGGGGTTCACGGCCTTATCGGTTGAGATCAGCACCATGCGCTTTACGCCGTACTTATCCGCGGCTTTTGCCACATTCAGCGTGCCGAACACATTGTTCTTCACCGCTTCGCCGGGGCTCAGCTCCATCAACGGCACATGCTTGTGCGCCGCCGCGTGGAACACGACGTCGGGGCGGCAAACCTCAAATACGTGGTTGACGCGGACGGCATCGCGCACCGAGCCGATCAGAACCTCCAGATTCAGGCGCTTGAAGCGCATGAGTAGCTCGTTTTGCAGGTCGTAGGCATTGTTTTCATAAATATCGAAAATAATGATTTTTTTCGGATTGAACAGCGCGATCTGCCGGCACAGTTCGGAGCCGATTGAGCCGCCGCCGCCCGTTACCAGCACGGTTTTGTCCTTCAGGTAGCCGCAGATTTCGTCCACGTCGAGCGTGATTTCATCGCGGCCCAGAAGGTCGGTGATCTCCACATCGCGGATCGACTGCGTATCGACACCGTTTTCCAGCACCTCGCTGTACTCGGGCACGGTTTTCAACTGGCAGCCGGTTTTGGAGCAGATCTGCAGAATCTCCTGCAAATCCTTTTTCTTGGAGGTGGGGATCGCCAGCAGAATCTGGTCTACATTATAGCGCGCCGCAGCGCGGATGATGCTTTCACGGCCGCCCACCACCTTCACGCCATGGATGCGGCTGCCGCGCTTGGCACGGTTGTCGTCGATCGCGACGACGGGAATCCCGCTGGTTTCGGGAGCGCTTTTCATCTCCTTGATGATCATAGAGCCGGTCTCACCCGCACCGATGATCATTACCCGGTGGAACTCCTCCTTGTCCTTGCGTCTGGAGAGCTCGTTCTTTTTTCTGGCCCGGCGCATCAGGCGGAAGCTGAAGCGCGAGAAGCCAACGAACAGCAGCATCAAAATGCCGCCCATCACGTACACGGTAAACGGAAAACGCTCGGGGTTAAAGACCGTATACCCCAGCACCAGCAGCAGCACACCGGCAAAGCCCGTGCCGAAGCAGATCTGGATCAGCTCGTCCAGACTGGCAAACTGCCACATGGTGTTGTAAAATCTGGAAAGTGCGAATACCGCCAGACAAATGATCGTCGCCCACGGCATAAAGTGCTGGAAGGCATCGACGTAATTCGGGGGAACCTTATTATCCAGCCGCAGAATAAAGGCGATCCAATAGCTGGCGTAAATACACACGATGTCCAGCAAAATCTGCGGCAGCGTGTAAAACATACTAACCCTTTTATTCTTCATGTAAACTACTCCCAAAAGCCATTGTGAAATATTAACTTATAGAGTATATCACAACTGCACAACAAATGAAATACGGAAATCGTTAATTTTGATAGGACAGATCGCCATGCACTTCCCATCATGCCGCTCAAGAAGAAATTCGCATTGCTTCTCTGGGCCTGCAGGAACTGAAAACGCCGCATTTCAAATTATTATTCCGAAACCGAACCGTATTATCGCGCCGTTTGCTCCCGGCAGGAAACGACGCGAAGCGGCGGGCCCTCCAAAAAATAAATGCGGTCGGAAAGCCGCTCTGCCTCCTCGCGGCTGTGAGTGACGAGGATTTTCAGCGATTCGGGAAACGACTGCTGCAAAAGCGCCGACATTTCCTGCGCCGCCGCCCGGTCGAGCGCGTGAAACGGCTCGTCGAGCAAAAGCACGTCGCCGCCGTAGGCCAGCGCCCGCGCGAAGGAGACCCTCTGCCGCTGGCCGCCGGACAGCTTTCGCGGGTACTGCCCGGCATACGGCAGAAGCCCCGCGCGCGAAATCCACTCCAGCGCCGTTTGGGTGTGGTTCGGCGGGAGCACAAGCTCTACATTTTCCAGCACGGTCGCCCAGGGCAGAAGACGGCTCTCCTGAAACACATACGAAATCCGTTTCCCAGAAAGGCCCGTAATCGTTCCGCCTTGCGGCGTCAAAATCCCCGCAAGGCAGTTCAGCAGCGTCGTTTTGCCGCACCCGGAGGGGCCAAACAGGCAAACCGTGCCGGAATCGGGCAGCTCCAGAGAAAAATCCCGCAGTACGGCGCGCTCCCCGTACGCCTGGTTCAGGTGCTCGAGCTTCAAGGCTTTCCCTCCCCCCAAGGTATCCGGCGAAAGCAGGCCAGCAGCAGCCGCTCCAGCGCCACGCTCAGCACCACGACCACCGCCGTCCACGCGAACAAATCCGCGGTATCCAGATAGATTTTCGCGCCGTAAATCCGGCCGCCGATGGAGCTTCTCACGTTAGCCAGCACCTCCGCCGACACGCCCGCTTTCCACGCCAGGCCCATGCCGGTGGTGAAGGCCGCCGCAAGGTACGGCGCCACCGTAGGCAGATAAATGTACCGCAGCGTTTTCCACCGCCCAAGGCGGAATACGCGTGCCATTTCCAGCAGCTCGCGGTCGGCCGCCGCCGCGCCCTGGCAAACGTTGCCGAATACGATGGGCAGAACGATCAGCCCCGCGATAAACGCCGGGACTCTGACCGACTGCAGCCACACGAGCGCCAGAATAATAAAAGAGGCCACCGGAGTCGCCTTTACCGCGCTGAGCAGCGGGTAAATGAGCTGATACAGAAAGCGGAAGCGGCAGCAGAGCGCCCCCAGCACGACCCCCAAAAGAGAGGCGCACACGAACCCGGCCGCTACGTTGTACAGTGATCCACCGGCGGAAACCCAGAAATCCGCCCGGCAGGACAGCTCAAAAACACGGGATAAAGTTTGGGCAGGAGATACCAGAAGGATCTCCTGTCCTACACTTTGATATAACAGCTGCCAAACCGCAAGCCAGAACGCCGCTACGCCAAGCACGCGCGCAGCGCGGCCGATCGCACCCCGGCTCATCCCGCTGCGTTCAGGTAATAAAAGTCGTCCTTCGGGAACGCGCCGCCGATGGACTTGGGATTATACTCGTAGAGCACCTTGAGAAAGTCCTCTGTCTTAACCCGCATGTCGTTCCCCGCGATAAAAACGATATTGCAGTTCGGGATCGCCTTCTGCGCGACCGCCGCGGGCATAATGTCGTATTTTTCAGACAGAGCGCCCGCCGGCTGGGGATTCTGATTGACATAGTCCACGGACTTCTGGTATTCGGACAAAAAGCTGTCGAAAACCCCCTGATTCTGCTTGACAAATTCGCTGCGCACGACCAGCGCGCCCATGGTGAGAACGCTCGAGCCCTGATCGGCCTTCTGCACCGCGCGCTCCCACTCATCGGTCAAATCCAGCGCGGGTTTCAGCTTTGCGTTCTTGGCGGTGACCTGAGTTACAAAGGGCTCGGGCAGAACCGCCGTGGTAATCTTACCCGCCAAAAGCTGCGACGCGACCTCGCTGTGCTCGGAAAGGTACTCCACCTTCACATCGTCTTTCAGGCCGTTCGCCGTCAGGATGTAATCCAGCGCGTATTCCGGCACGGCGCCCTGGCCGGAGGAATAGACGGTTTTGCCCTTCAGATCCGCAATGCTCTTAATGCTCTCATCGCCGGTGACCAGATACAAAATCCCCAGCGTGTTGATTGCCGCAAGGCGCACACCGCCCTTTGTTTTGTTGTAAAGGGCGGCCGCCAGATTGGTGGGGACGGCGGCCGCGTCCAGCTCGCCGGAAACCAGCTTGGCCACCACCTCATCGGGGCTACCTGCCACGGTAAAGGCATACGCATTCGCGGCGGTCTTTTTGTCGTTATTCTCCATCACCTGGAGCATGCCGAGGCCGGTAGGCCCTTTCAGCACGCCGACACGCATCTGCGTTTTTTCCGCGGCAGATACGGTACTGCTCTGCGGCGCTTCGGCCGCGGAGGAAGAAGCGGCAGGCTGACCAGCACACCCGGCAGAAACTGCCAAAAGCGCCGCGGACAGCACCAAACCCGCAATTTTTTTCGTAAATCTCATAATATCCCTCTTTCCATCCTTGGGTTCCGCACGGGGCCGGCCCTTTGCCGGCCGCAGCTCGTTAGGGAACCCCACAGCAAATGCCTGCTAACCGGGTTTCCGCGAAAAAACCGGTGCACACGGCACCGGTTTCTCCCAAAAGCAGGAATCTCCCGCCGAATATCAGTGTTGCTCACAGCCGCAGCTGCTTCCCTCTTCGTCTTCATCCTCCAGGCTCTCGAGATCGAACTCCAGGTTTTCGCCGCAGTTCGGGCAGTCGATGTGGCCTTCGTTGATGATATCCTCTGTCAGGCACAGCGTTTCGTTACAGGCCGGGCAGGTTACCTCGTAATAGCAGTCGTCATCAGCATCATAATCCTCGTCGTCATCCTCGTCGCCGTAGAAATCATCCTCCAGCGTACCCAGATCCTCGTCAACAGCATCGAGCTGATCCGCCAGCTCTTCGTGATCCGCCTCGATATCCGCCAATGTCAGCGCAATATCATCCAGCAAATCAATAATCGCATTGAGTACCTTAACCTCTTTCTTGTCCGTATCCAGCTCAAGCCCCTCGGTCAGGCCGCGGATGTAAGCTACTTTCTCTGTATTGGTCATAATGATGCCCCCTTTTCACATTAATATATCATAAACTTCTGTTCAGAAAGATTATGCGTTACGCGCGCTCCATATATTCACCGGTTCTGGTATCGATGCGAATCATTTCGCCCTCGTCGATAAACAGCGGCACACGAATGACGGCGCCGGTTTCCAGTGTAGCAGGCTTGGTGGCGTTGGTGGCGGTATCGCCCTTAAAGCCGGGGTCTGTTTCGGTAATCTGCAGCTCAACAAAGTTGGGCGGCTCCACCCCGAACACGTTGCCCTTGTAAGACAACACCTTGCATTCCATGTTTTCTTTTACAAAGCGGAAGTTATCACCCAAGACAGACTTGTTGATCGGGATCTGCTCGTATGTTTCATTGTCCATGAAATAATACAGATCGCCGTCGCTGTACAGGTACTGCATGTCCTTGCGTTCCACAAAGGCAGTGGGATATTTATCATTGGGGTTAAAGGTTCTTTCTGTCACAGCGCCGGTGATTACATTTCTGATCTTGGTACGGACAAACGCCGCGCCTTTTCCGGGCTTGACGTGCTGGAATTCTATAATGGACACAACGTTCCCGTCCATTTCAAAGGTCACGCCATTGCGAAAATCGCCTGCTGATATCATGGGTTTGATTCCTCCAAATTATTATTTACTACCCCATAGTTTATAATATTTTTTCCCGTTTTTCAAGCATTATCTGATAAAGTATTGGAAATGCCGCGGATTGCGGGCATTTTGCAAAATCAAATTTTAATAAATTTTTCTTCCAGTTTTTTCAAATTAGATAGTGTGTTTTTGCGGAACATGGTATAATAACCACAGGGCTGCCGTAATACCGGCTTCGCCGATCGATAGGACATACCGCACCGGCGTTCTGCGCCTTACGGTATCATAACCGGAAAAGGCTGTGATACCGGTTTTGCCAATTGGAAAATACAGAGGCATTCTGAAAATTGCCCGGCTTGCATTCCCATAAACGATGGGAAAGGAGAACTTTTATGAGATCATCCTATATCAACCCCGGTGATAAAGTGAGCATCAGTGTAAAGGTCAGCGACGGCCCCCGGCGCTCTTACATAAGCTATATCGACACCATTGTGGACGAAGAGACGATCCTGATTTATACCCCTATTTTCAAAGGGCAGGTAATTCGGCTCTCTACCTTCGAGGACTACGATTTTATTTTTTACGCGCAGACCGGCCTGTACCGGGCAGACGGCAAGGTTCTGGCCAATTTGTCAGAAAATAACGTGGCGATCGCAAAAATCCAGATCGGTCGCCTGGAGTCGATTCAGCGCCGCGAATTTTACCGGGTGAATTCAACCTTTGAATTTACCTATACGCGCCCTATGGCTGGACCCGATGAGACGGGAAATCTCCCCCCGCACCCCGCAACGGGGGAAAACATCAGCGGTGGCGGAATCTGTTTTCTTTCCCCTACGCTTCTTTCGGAAGAGGAGCCGATTTACTGTACCCTGCCGCTGAAAGACCAGATGATTACTGTTGAGGCCATTGTGCTGCACAGCCAGTCACCGGAGGATTCGAGGGAGCTGTACGGCATGTACGAATACCGGGCCCGCTTCTATTTTCGGGAAAAACGCGATCAGGAAGCCGTTATGCAGTATGTGTTCGCCAAACAGCGCGAATTTCTGCTCCGTCGCAAAATGCAGTTTGAAGCGGCGAATACCGACGATAAAAACCAGGGGACTTCCCGCCGGCGGTAATGCCGGCGCATACCCTCACAAAACAGCACAAGCAAAGCCGCCGCGCCCGTTACCGGATGCGGCGGCTTTTTGCCGGGAGACGATTCGCCTTTCGGCAGAATTACTTCTGCGAAGCGGTGATGATCGCCATTTTATAGACTTCCTCAGCGTTGCAGCCTCTGGAAAGATCGTTGATCGGAGCGTTCAGGCCCTGCAGCAGCGGGCCGTAAGCCTCAAAGCCGCCCAGGCGCTGGCCGATTTTGTAGCCGATGTTGCCGGCGTCCACGTCGGGGAAAATGAAGGTGTTGGCATGGCCTGCAACGGCGCTGCCCTTTGCCTTGGTCTTTGCAACCTCGGGGGAGAAAGCGGCGTCAAACTGCAGCTCGCCGTCCACCGGGAAATCGGGGTTGAGTTCCTTTACCTTCGCCGTCGCGTTCTGCATCAGCGTGACGGAATCGCCCTTGCCGGATCCGAGGGAGCTGTAAGAGAGCAAAGCAACCTTCGGGTCGATGCCGAACAGACGGGCGGTACGGGCGGTTTCCATCGTAATTTCCACCAGCTCATCCTCGTTGGGAGCAATGTTGATCGCGCAGTCGCCCATCGCGTATTTTTCCTCTTTGCCGTCTTTCTCCCTGTACATAATAAAGCAGCTGGAAACGATCTTGTTGCCGGGCTTTGTCTTAATCAGCTGCAAAGCGGGGCGAACCGTGTCCGCTGTGGAGTAGGTAGCGCCGCCGAGGAGGCAGTCCACATATCCGATTTTTACGAGCATGGTGCCGAAATAGTTGGACTTGGAAAGCGCGGCGCGGCATGCTTCGGCATCCATTTTGCCCTTTCTCAGCTCAACCATTTTGTCTACCATTTCGTCGAATTTCTCAAAATGGGTGGGGTCAACAATTTCGATCCCCTCAATATCAAATCCGCCTTCTTTTGCGGCGGCCTGAATCTCCGCCGGGTCGCCGAGCAGCACCGGCACAAGAATTCCCTGCTGATGAAGACGAACGGCCGCACTCAGGATTCTGGGCTCCGAACCCTCGGTAAACACAAGCCTTCTGTTCTTGCCCTTCAGCTGTGCAATCAGCTCTTCAAACATCTCACTTTTCCTCCGTTACTCACATATTACAGCCTTTATCCGTAGACTTCTGCGTGCTTATTATACACCCCGCCGGTTGACAATATCAACACTCTTTTGACATTTTAGAAACTGAAAAGCAGATTATGACTGTTTTTTTGCTGCTCCTTAACCCAAAAGGAACCCGGGCTTATCTCCCCTGCCGCCGGCAGGGGAAGAAGCAAACCCATGGTTCCAAATTGTGATAAAAGCGATAAAAAGCGGGGCTCTCACAAGATCAGCAGCGTTTTGTCGGAGGCCGTCAGATTTTCGCAGCCGTCCTCCGTAATGGCGATCATGTCCTCGATGCGCACGCCGAATTTGCCGGGCAGGTAAATGCCGGGCTCCGCTGTGACCACCATGCCGGGGCGCAGCACCTCCTGGCAGTTGGGCGCGAAGTTCGGCCATTCGTGGATTTCGACTCCCACGCCGTGGCCGGTGCTGTGACCGAACGTACCGGGGTACTCCCTGTCGATGATATCGCGCGCCGCGCGGTCGACCTCGCTGCATACAACGCCGGGCGCCGCCTTTTCAATGGCGGCCAGCTGGGCCGAAAGCACTGTGTGATACACGCGCTCCTGCTCTTCGGACAAATGCCCGATGCCGACGGTGCGTGTCATGTCGGAATGGTACCCGTCCAGCAGCGCGCCGATGTCCATGGTGACCAAATCGCCCTTCTCGATCTTCTTTTCGGAGGGAACGCCGTGGCACAGCGAACCATTCGCGCCGGAAACGACGATCAGATCAAACGCCACGCCCTGAGCTCCGCTGCGGCGCATGAAGAATTCGATCTCGAGCGCAACCTCGCGCTCGGTCAGGCCGGGGCGCAGCACGGTGAGAATATGCGAGAATGCCGCGTCTGTAATCGCCTGCGAATCGCGGATCTTTTGCAGCTCCCGCGGCGTTTTGACCGCCCGCAGGCCGCGCAGCAGACGGTCGAGCGTGCTGTCCTCCACTGTCTGCGCGCCCATGGTGCCGAACATTTCGCGGTAGTTTTTCGCATCCGCAAGGCTCAGGCCGGCGTTTTCCACCAGAACCCGCCGAATGCCGTGGCGCTGCACGATCTGCCGAACGTTCTCTGAGAGGCGGCTCATCAGCACGACCTCGCAGGATTTCACCTGCCGCCCGGCCGCCTCAAAATACCGGAAGTCCGTCAGAAAATAGGATTTCTCCGGCGTGATGAGCACCCAGCCGGCCGACGAAGGAAAGCCGGTCAGATACAAACGATTCTGCGGCGACGTCACCAGCGCGGCGTCCGCCTCCTGTTCCAGCACCTGATCCCGCAGCACCCGCTGCAGCTCTTCCACAGCCGTTTTCATGAAATAAGTCTCCCTTCTGTTACATCAGGCTTTTCAGCGCCTGCAGCGCCAAAAAGTAGCTGTGCTTGCCAAAGCCGCAGATGACCCCGGCGCACACCTCCGACAAAACGGAGTGCGCGCGGAACGGCTCTCTGGCAAACACATTCGACATGTGCGTTTCAACGAATGGAATCCGCAGGCAGGCAACCGCGTCCCGCAGCGCGTAGCTGTAGTGGGTGAGCGCGCCGGCATTGAGCACCACGCCGTCAAACACGCCTTTGGCCTCATGGATTTTATCGATCAGCGCCCCCTCCCAGTTGGACTGGAAGATTTCGCATTCAAAGCCAAGGCTTTCGGCATATTCACGAATCTGCATTTCAATGCTCTGGGCGGTTTCGTCACCGTACACGCCCTTTTCACGGATTCCCACCATATTTAAGTTAGGCCCCAATAACACAAGTACCTTTTTTTTGCTCACGCTTTTCCACTCCTGTCCGTTTTTTTCCGCTCTGCCTGGCGCCGCTCAATTTTGCGGCGGATCGGTTCCTCCAGGCGCCTGCGCAGCCGGAACGACACGCTGGTTTCCGGGTCGCTGGGGCGCAGCAGAATCGATTTGACCCCGGCCACGTTCGCGCCCATGACATCTGTAAAAATCTGGTCGCCCACCGCCACTGCCTGGCCGCGCGGAACACCCAGAAAGCGCGCCGCGCGCCAGTAGGCAAACGGCAGCGGCTTCATCGCCACACACAAAAAAGGCAGATCATACTTTTCCGCGAACGGCGCAACACGATCCTTAAAATTATTGGATACAATAACAACCGCAAGCCCCGCCTGCCGCATGGCGCGGGCCCATTCCACGGTTCCCACAAGGGGAACCGGCGAGCCGTGGGTTGCCAGCGTATTATCCACATCCAGAATAATCGCGCTCGCCCCCATCTCTCTGATCATCTCCGGCGTGATGTCGGTAACTCTGTCCACCGCCGCCGTAGGCAAGAACAACGACATACCGTCTCCCCTCTTTTCAAAACAAATCTGCCCCGCAAACCACCGCAAATGGTTAAAAAAGCGGGCTGAATCAGCCCGCTTTTCATCCATTCAACTTACTTAAACTTGCGCTTACGTGCGGCTTCAGACTTCTTCTTCCGCTTTACCGAAGGCTTCTCGTAAGCTTCTCTCTTACGAACCTCGGCAATCACTCCGGCTCTGGCGCACTGCTTTTTAAAACGTCTCAGCGCGCTGTCCAAAGATTCATTGTCTTTGATTCTGATTTCAGCCATTTATTTTCCCTCCCCTCCGCCACCAGGCAGGGGTATTAGTTATCCCGTATAACATAAAAATAATTATACCGGCTGACGGGAAAGATGTCAAGTGCTAAGAAAGAATCTTTGCCGGGGAAAAAATGCAAAGGGATATTGACAGAACCCCCATAAAATGATACTATAATACCCGCACTACTCGTTTTTTGCAGGATGATACAGGGGTATAGCTCAGTTGGTAGAGCAGTGGTCTCCAAAACCACGTGCCGAGGGTTCAAGTCCTTCTGCCCCTGCCAGAAAAGAAGCCGCATATTCGTTGATTTTTCAGCGTGTATGCGGCTTTTCTTGTGTCTCTGCCTTATTTAGAGTTGTTAATACAATTTTTCAAAGCCTTGCAATAAAAAATATCTTCGCCGGATTTCCCCTGTACCCAGTGTACATAAATTCACTCTTTGATTGGATGCCCAACATATCACTCAGCCCTGTTATCTGTGATGAATCCGATAGGGTATAAACCCTCCAGCCGTTTTTTATCTGACCTCCTTTGATATCTCCGAAAATTTTTGCTTGATTGCTCTAACGGCCGCATTCGTGATACAATAAAAATATCTCTGCACCACACAAAGGAGTCGATACCATGAAACAGGTAAAGCCGGAGAATTTGGAAGCTTTTTGTCTGGACATATTAAAAAAGCACGGAGTAGAATCGCAATGCGCCCAAACGGTGGCTCACTGCCTAGTTGACGCGGATCTGTGCGGGATCAGCACGCACGGCGTCAGCAGGCTGGCGATTTATCTGGAACGGCTGGACGCCGGAGTCGTTTCCAAAGAGAATCGGATCACGATTGAAAGAGAGAGCCCCGCCGCCCTGGTGGTAAACGCGGGCAACAGCCTTGGAATGCCCGCGGCCAAATTCACCATGGAAAAATGCATCGAAAAGGCCCGGGAAGCCGGCTGCTGCTTTGCAACCGTGAAAAATTCCAACCACTTTGGGGCCGCGGCCTATTACACCCGCCTTGCGGCCGAGCAGGGCATGGTCGGCATCTGCGCGGCAAACCTGACCTCGAAAATTGCCCCCTACGGCGCATCGGAGCCCTATATGGGCACGAACCCGATCTCGATTGCTTCTCCCGGCGAGGAGGGCGCTGTTGTGCTGGACATGGCCCCCAGCGTCGTCGCTTTGGGCAAGCTGATTATGGCCCAAAAGCTCGGGAAGCCGATTCCAGAGGGCTGGGCGCTGGACAAAGACGGACACCCCACCACCGACCCCGCCGAGGGCCGCAAGGGCTCCCTGCTCCCCATCGGCGGCCCGAAGGGAAGTGGCCTGGCGATCATGATCGATATTCTGTGCGGGGTGCTCAGCGGCGGAAAATTCGGCCCGCACCTGCACGACCTGTACGGCGACATGCAGAATCCGCAGGAGGTCGGCCACTTTATCGGCGCGATCGACATTTCTCATTTTGTGGATGTGGATATATTCCGCAGCGGCGTCGCCCAGATGAGCCGGGAGATCAAATCCCTGCGCCCCGCCGAGGGTGTTAGCGAAATTTTCATGCCCGGCGAGGGAAGTGATAACCGCCGCAGGAAAAATCTGGAGCAGGGAATCAGCCTGCCGGATGAAATCTTCGGTGAGCTGCTTGCCATTGGCAAGGCCTGCGGTGCGGTTTTCCCGGAGGAATAAAGACAAAGCAGATGATTGCAACTGCAAAAAGCCAGAGAACAAATTCGCCCATAGAATATCCTTCAAATAATTTGGCATTTTCCGTACTGTAAAAACTGCTTGATCTGGTCTATAGTATAGCATACGCATCGGGAAACGCCAACGCTGTACAAACCGCAAAAAAGGCTTCGATTTCTTTTGAAGAAATCGAAGCCTTTCCCTAGGAAAAATCCATAAAAAATAAGACACAGTGGCTCAGCCGCCGAGATACGCCTTGCGCACCTCTTCGTTATCGGCCAGCTCAAGGGTATCGCCGGACATGACGATCTTTCCGGTTTCGAGCACGTATGCGCGGTCCGCGATTTCCAGCGCCTTTTTCGCGTTCTGCTCCACCAGCAGAACGGTCACGCCGGACTCATTTACGTCGGAAATGATCTTGAAAATTTCACCCACCAGAAGCGGAGAAAGCCCCATGGAGGGTTCATCCAGCAGCAGCATCTTCGGCCGGCCCATCAGCGCGCGGCCAATGGCCAGCATCTGCTGCTCGCCGCCCGAAAGTGTGCCCGCCGCCTGCTTGCGGCGCTCTTTTAAACGCGGCAGGCGCTCGAACACCATGTCGTAATCCTCCGAAATACCGGAGGCGTCATTGCGAATATACGCGCCCATCTGAAGGTTTTCCATCACTGTCATGCGAGAAAAAACCCGGCGGCCCTCCGGCACGTGCGCCATGCCAAGCCCCAGAATTTTGTGCGGCTCCGTACTGAGCAGATCGTGGTCGCAAAAGCTCACGCTGCCGCTTTTGGTCTTGACCAGACCCGAAATCGCGTGAAGAGTCGTCGTCTTCCCCGCGCCGTTCGCGCCGATCAGCGTGACGATCTCGCCCTGATTGACCTCAAAAGAAATTCCTTTAATTGCCCGGATTGAGCCGTAGTTCACAACCAGATCCTGCACAGAAAGCATTGCTCCCATTTTACTCCCCTCCCAGATACGCCGCAATCACCTTGGGATTCGTGCGGATTTCCTCCGCAGAGCCCTTCGCGATGATTCTGCCGTAATCCAGCACCACCAGGCGCTGGCAGATTCCCATGACAAAGCTCATGTCATGCTCAATCAAAAGGATAGAAATAGAGAAACGATCACGGATCAGCTGAATGGATTCCATCAGCTCATGCGTTTCTGTGGGATTCATACCGGCAGCCGGTTCATCCAGCAGCAAAACCTTGGGGGACGCCGCTAAAGCGCGGGCAATCTCAAGCTTTCTCTGCTGGCCGTAGGGCAGATTTCTTGCCTTAGACTCCGCCAAATCCTGTAGATTAAATACAGAAAGCAAATCCATTGCGCGTTCGGTCATGGCGCGCTCCTCCTTCCAGTAGGAGGGAAGGCGCAGAATTCCTGCCAACGCGGAGTATTTCATCTGGTAGTTCATTGCAATGCGTACATTGTCCAGAACCGAAATGTCTTTAAACAGACGGATATTTTGGAAGGTACGGGCGATTCCGCCGCGGGTCACATCATAGGTTTTTTTGCCGATGATGCTTTTCCCCTCCAGCTCGATGGTTCCCTCCGTCGGCTGATATACCTGCGTCAGCAGGTTAAATACAGTTGTCTTACCGGCGCCGTTCGGGCCGATCAGACCCATGATCTGATTTTCTTCCAGCTGGAAATTGACATCTTCCAAGGCGCGCAGGCCGCCAAACGCAATTCCCAAATGCTTTGCTTCCAGCAATGGCATCCGTTACGCCCCCTTTTCCCCGCCGGATGCGGGATTCTTCGTTGTTTTGTTGCCTTTGGAACCGCTCAGCTTTCCAAACAGGCGGGTCAAAGAAATTTCGTACTGACCCAACAGACCGGAGGGGCGGAACAGCATCACGCAGATCAGCACGACCGAGTAGGCCAGCATGCGGTAGCTTGAAAAATCGCGCAGCGCCTCAGGCAGAATGGTGAGCACTGTGGCGGCGATGACCGAACCGGTAATGGAGCCCATGCCGCCCAGAACCACCATGACGAGGATTTCGACCGAATAGTTAAAATCGAACTTGCTGGGGTTCAAAATGCCGATGTGGTGCGCGTACAAGCCGCCGGCGATTCCGGCGAAAAACGCGGACATGATAAATGCCAGCAGCTTATAATAGGTGGTATTCACACCGGAAGCCTCGGCGGCGATTTCATCCTCACGGATGGAAATGACCGCGCGGCCGTGCCGGGTATGGATGAACGCAAAAATAATGGCAACGGTCAGCACCGCTAGCAGGTATACCCAGGAGAAATTCGTTTCTTTGGGAATCCCGCGTAGGCCCCTGGCGCCGCCGGTAAAATCGAGGTTGATGATGATCACGCGGATGATCTCGCCGAAGCCCAGCGTGATGATCGCCAGATAATCGCCCTTCAGGCGCAGGGCGGGAATGCCGATGAGCAGGCCGAACAGAGCCGCCGTCAATCCGCCGACGAGAAGCGCAACTAGGAAATCAATCGAGTCCGGCAGCCCGGCGCGCAGGGTAAACAGCGCGGCGGCATAAGCGCCGACCGACATAAAACCGGCATGGCCCAAAATCAGCTGACCCAGAAAGCCGGTGGAAAGATTCAGGCTGGTCGCCAGAATGATATTGATGCAGACCATAATCAAGATACCGGAATAGTACGAGTTCAGCACACCGGCGTCCGTAAGCCCGGTTACTACAGCGTAAATGGCCAGAATCAGGACAAGGATCACGCCGTAAACAGTAACTTTTTTTCGATTCATGCTTCTTTGCGCCCCCTTAAACCTTTTCGCTGACATTCCTGCCGAGCAGACCCGCAGGGCGGACCAGCAAAACAAGAATCAGGATGCCAAAGACAACCGCGTCGGTAAAGCTGCTGGAAATATAGCCTTTTGTCAGGCTCTCCGCAACACCCAGCACATAGCCGCCCAGCATGGCGCCGGGAATGCTGCCGATGCCGCCCAGAACCGCCGCGACAAAGGCTTTCAGGCCCAGCAGGCCGCCCATATAGGGGGTAATCATGGGGTATGTGTTGCAGTACAGCACGGCGCCCACAGCCGCAAGGCCGGAGCCAAGCCCGAATGTAAACGCGATCGAGTGGTTGGTATTAATGCCCATCAGCCTGGCGGCGTCCGCATCCTCCGAGGTAGCACGCATCGCCTTGCCGATTTTGGTTTTATTGACGAGAAAGCTCAGGCCGACCATCATCGCCACCGAGGTGAGGATATTGATGATGCTGCCCGACGGCACCTGCAAAGAACCGGCCTCGAGAGTGCCGAGATCAAACATGCTGGGAATGGTTCTGCCGCTGGAGGTAAACAGCAGCTGCGACAGATTCTGAAGAAAAATGCTGACACCGATTGCTGTAATCAGCAGAGAAATTCGGGGTGCTTTCATGTTGATCAGGCGACGGTACGCAACGCGTTCAATGAACACACCCGCAACCACGCAGAACAAAATAGAGCCCAGAACCGCGGCCCAAAGAGGGGCGCCCGCGAGCGTGAGCAACAGGAACATCGCGTATGCGCCCACCATAATAATATCGCCGTGCGCAAAATTAATGAGCTGAACAATTCCGTACACCATGCTGTAACCCAACGCCACAAGGGCGTAGATACTGCCCAGCCCCAAGCCGTTAATCACCTGTGAAATAAACCCCATGTCCGCACCTTCCTTGATTCGATACGGCAAAAAGAGGGTGATGCAATCGCCCTCTTTTCACCAGACTATCACCGTTATTGCTTATTTGGAATAATATTCGAGGAACTTATAGGCTCCGTCCTTAATCTGAGTGATCGCCGCCTGCTTGATGGGGTTGCGATTCTCATCATAAGTGATTTCACCGGTCAGGCCGCTGTACTTGATGGCCGCCATTTTCTCAACAACCGCTTTGGAATCGGTGGAGCCGGCCTCTTCAATTGCCTGCACCAGAATATGCACAGCATCATAACCCAAAACAGCAAACATGTTGGCGTCTGCGTTATATTTTGCCTTGTATTCTTCAAGGAACTTCTTCAGAGCCGGATCGGTGGATTCTGCGGAATACTGGCTGCAGAACAGAGAGCCCTCCACAGCAGACGCGTTGTCTTTGCCAACCTGCTTAATCACGCCGTCCCAGCCGTCGCCGCCCAGCAGGGTAGATTTAATGCCCAGCTGTCTGGCCTGTGTAGCGATCAGCGCAACATCCTGGTAATACACCGGTACAAAGAACACGTCGGGGCTCTTCGCGGCAATCTTCGTCAGCTGCGATTTGAAATCGACGTCGTTGGTGGTGTAGCTTTCCTTTGCGACGACCTCCAGACCAAGGTCTTTGGCGGTCTTCTCAAAGGTTTCCGCCAGGCCGACGGAATAGTCGTCCGCCATATTGTAAATGATCGCAGCGGTCTTCGCGTTCAGCTTTTTGCTAGCGTAATTCGCCATCAATTCCCCCTGGAAAGGATCAGTAAAGCAGGCGCGGAATACATTCGGGCCCGCCGCGGTGACATCCTCGGCGGTAGCAGTAGCGGAGATCATCGGGATTCCGCTCTTTGCCGCTTCGGATGAAACCGCCAGCGTGGGGGTAGAAGTAACGTCGCCGATCAGCGCTACGATCTTATCGTTCTGCACCAGCTTATTGTAAGCGTTGACCGCCTCGGTTGCGTCACCCTTGGTATCGTAAGAAATATATTTAATCTTTTTACCCAGAACACCGTCACCCTGGTTAATCTGTTCTATCGCCAGCTGAACCGCATTGTTTACCGCAGTGCCATAAATAGAAACGCTACCGGTCAGGGGGGCCAAGCCGCCAATTACAATCTCATTTGCATCCGTATTTGCAGCGGCACTGGAAGAGCCGCTTTCCGCCGGCTTATTGCCGCAGCCGGTCAGAGCAGTACCCATCATTACCGCAGCCATTGCAGCGGCCAAGATACGCTTTTTCATCGTGTTTCCTCCTAAAATAAAATTAATATATCATCGGCGAACCGAAAATATAATTCCGCGGACCCCTCTTGTCCGACTTCCCTTTTCCATATGCAACAAAATCAGCCGGGCCAAAGGCTGCGGGCAGCCATGCCGCCACGCTTTAAAATATAAAAAAGATACCGCATTGCTCTGTAAAAGCGATCTGCCTAAAGCAGAACTGTTCTCAGCAAAAATCTTTCTTCAAATTATACTCCCGCCGGGCAGTTTTTGCAACTGAAACCTAAAAAAATGCGTTTTGTTCTCCGATCACGTTCATTTTCTTTCAACTATTGCCGTTTTTTTAGTATCACTGTTCAAAATACGAAAGTTTACTCATCAAAACCTGCAAGAATCACTTTGTGCCTCCCCAGAGGGCAATCGCCGCCTTAATGGGAATCCCCCGGGCGGAAAACATCTGCTCATGCTCCGTAGAGGGGCTTTCCTCCCACTGCTCGGCGTGAAGGTTCTGCGTAGACCGCAGCAGCGTAAAGCCGCTCTCTGTAAAATACCGCAGCGTAGAGAGGTACAAAGCCTCGTCGTCCGTCTTAAAATGGATCTCCGCTCCGTCAGCTAAAAAAGACTTGTACAGCTCCAGCTGATTCGGGTGCGTCATGCGCCGCTTATGGTGCCGCACCTTTGGCCAGGGATTGCAGAAATTAATGTAGAGCCGCTCCACCCCGTCGCTCAAATCGACGACCTTGGGCATGTCCTCAATATGATGCGCGATCAGCGCCACATTATGAACCGGTTTTTCCTGCTCACCATATGCTTCTTCCAGATTTCTGCGCGCCACGCCCAGAACGTCCGGACTTTGGTCGACGCCGATGTAGTTGATCTCCGGATGGAGGGGTGCAAGCTTGGCCAGAAAGACCCCCTTGCCGCAGCCCAGCTCCAGATGGATCGGGCGCTTCTCGGGGAACCATTCGCCCCAGCGGCCCTTCCATTCCTCCGGAGTGCCGATAAAATACGGGCAACGGGCCAGCTCCGGGCGTGCCCACGCCTTTTTTCTCATTCTCATTGTTACCACCGCCAGCAGCCGCACACATCGGGCCTGTCGTCGCGCTCGTTTCAAAGGAGCCGATATGAATATGATAAGCGCGCATCTTAAAAGCCGTTCCAAAAGCGCGGCCGGTGTTTGATTGCTCCCACAGCCGAAAAAACGGCATGTGAATCAGCTTTTCTATTGTAATGCACACAGCGGGAAAATGCAAGCGTTTCCGCTTTGTTTTGGCACTTTCCCGCGCCCGCGCGCACAAAAGCGCCGGGAGCAGATGCCCCCGGCGTTTGAAACCGCTGGTGATGCCATGGAGTGAATTTTTTCAGCGCCGTCCGGCTGCGCGGCCGCCGCTCAGGCGACCAGCTCATCCAGCGTACCGAACGTATATCCCATCTTTTTCCATTCGGTGATCAGCTGGTCGAGAATCTCCGCGTTTGTTTTCGACGTGCTGTGCAGCAGAATTACCGCGCCGGGATGAATCCGCGTCGTCAGCTTTTTCATCGCCTCGTCGTGGCTGGGCTGCTTATCGACCTGCCAATCCACATACGCGAGGCTCCAGAAAATCGTGCGGTAGCCGAGCTCGTTTGCCATCTGCAGGTTTTCTTTGCTGTATTTTCCCTGCGGCGGGCGGTAGAACTTCTTCATCGGCTGCCCCACAGCCGCCTCATAAGCTTCCTCCAGCGACTTGATCTCCTTTTCAAACGAAGCCTTATCCTGAATCTTCGCCATGTCGGGATGATGGTAGGTATGGTTGCCCACAATGTGGCCTTCCTCCGTCATGCGCTTGACCAGATCGGCGCTGGTATCGATATAATGCCCCACCACAAAGAACGCGGCCTTGACGTTCTGCTTCTTGAGCGTATCCAAAATGGAGGCGGTGTTGCCGTTTTCGTACCCGCAGTCAAAGGTCAGGTACACTTTCTTCTGGCTGGTGTCGCCTCTGTAATACGCGTGATAGGGCTTTAAATCCGCATCGCTCGCATCTACCACCGGGGTATTCCCCTGCGGGCCCTGAAAGCTGAGCCCCCAGCTGACGGCCGCGCCGGTTTCCACCGCTGCTCCGGCGGTAATACGGTAAGCAAGAGGCCCGCCAATCAGCAGCAAACAGCACGCCAGCACCGCGGCCACATGTCTTTTCTTTAAAATCAAATACATTCTCTCACTCCCTCTGACTCTCAGGGCAGCTGCCTTCCCGTTGGGCACCGCTCAACAGCGCGGGCTGCGGGGCCTTCCGCTGTTGATTCCCTCCGCTCAGATCTCCGGCCGCAGCGCCAAGGATTCTCTCTTTCTAATTTATGACGCCGCGCCGCGTTTTATGAATGTTTTTCTTTCTCCGCTCCGGAGCCCCGTTCCCTTTTCCTTATATATATGGAAAAGAGTGGGTAGGAACCGCTCCCCTTCGGAATTTCTCATGGAGAATGAAAGAGATGTGAACCGCCGGAATTCGGGAAGAAATGTTAAGGAAAAATTAAACCTGTGAGAAGATTTCCTAGGTTTGTTGAAATCTGATTTGGGGCTTTCTATACTGAATCTGTAAGGAAGGCTCTTTTGCCAAAAAATGGAAAGAGTGAGTCAAGGAGGGTAATATGAAAAAAAGTTCAAAAACGTTTGTATGCAGTGTTCTGGCGGCCGGACTGATCATTTCGTCAGCGACCGGCGCATTTGCGGCCACCGAGCACTTCAATGACGCCACAAAGGATTCCGCGTGGGCCGGCTTCGAGCAGCAGTGGGCGACATCCGTCAGCACAGATTATCAGCAGGTTTCTCTGACGCCGGGCAAAAATGAAACGGAGCTGAATTTCGGCTGGTACTCCAAAACCGGCGCTGCGGCGACCCCGGTGGTTCGCCTCGCAACCAAGGAGGACATGAGCGACGCAAAAACCTTTACCGGCACCACCTCTCCCGCAATCGATGGGTATGTCTCCAACAAGGTGACCGTGAGCGGCCTGAAGGAAAACTCCACCTATTACTACACCTACCAGGTGAACGGCGTGGAAAGCAAGCCCGTTAAATACGCCACCAAAAGCTTTTCCAGCTTCAAGATGCTGTTCTTCGGCGACCCGCAGATCGGCGCTTCTAAGGGACAGACCGTTTCCACCGGCAACGCGCTGGAAAACAAATCGGCCCTGAACACCGCCGCGAGAAACGACTCCTTCAACTGGAACAAATCGCTGAACATCGCGCTGAAAAGCAACCCCGACGTTAGCTTTGCTTTGTCCGCAGGCGACCAGATCAACAAAAACGTAAACGGCACCGACCCCGGGAACGAGATGGAATACGCCGGGTACCTGTACCCCGCCGCCCTCAAATCCCTGCCCGTAGCCACGACCATCGGCAACCACGACGCCACGAACAAGAGCTACAGCTTCCACTTTAACAACCCGAATTCCTTTACCGAAGAAACCAGCCCCTCTGTGGCCGGAAACGGATATTACTATACTTACGGCAACGCGCTGTTCGTTGTGCTGAACACCAACAACTACAACTGTGCGGACCATGAGGCTCTGCTGAAAAAAGCCACCGAGGAAAACCCCAACACCCGCTGGAGAATCGTTATGTTCCACCAGGATATTTACGGCAGCGGACTGGATCACTCGGAATCCGACGGCATGGTGCTGCGCACCCAGCTGACCCCCATTCTGGACAAATATGACGTCGACGTGGTTCTTCAGGGACACGACCACAGCTACTCCCGCAGCTACCTTTTGCAGGGCGACGGAAAAACCCACCCGACCTACGACGCACATAAGCTGGCGGACGGCAGCTTTGACTGGGACAACGTGATCGACAAATCCACCAAGCAGGTGCTCCCGTATTATCCCGATGAGAAGGATGCAAAGGCTGTGGCGGCGAATGCGCTTTTCCTGAAAGGAAACGAGGCCTATACCATTACCGGAGACAAATCCACCAAGGTTGTGAATCCGCAGGGCACTCTGTACATGACCGCCAACTCTGCTACCGGCAGCAAGTTCTACGAGCTGACCCACCAGCAGCAGAACTTTATCGCATACCGCAACCAGAACTGGCAGCCCAGTTATTCGGTTCTCTCTCTGGACGACAAAACCTTCAGCATCTCGACTTACAGCATCGCTCAGGATCAGGTAAGCCAGATCGACAGCACCTTCACCATTGAGAAAACGGTAAACCGCACACCGGCAGTTACCTCTGCGGCCACCGGCAGCACCGGAAAAGGCACGGCTTCCGCTGCGAAAACCACCACTCCCAAAACCGGGGACGCAAACGACCTGACCGGCACCGGCGCTTTGGCGGCGCTTGCCGTTCTTGGCCTTGCCGCAGCGGGCGTGGCGGCGCTGAAAGAGAAAAAGAGCAAGCTCGCAAAATAAGTAACAGCACAGCTTGACGGGCAGCCGGGGCGCGGAGCGAAAGCTTTTCGCCCCCTTTGTCCTGTCAGCGTCCACGAAGGGAATCCTAGAGAAAACAGAGGAAACAAATATGCTGAAGAATATGGCAGAAAAATATTTTGCGGACCGCAAAGCGAACGTGCGCAGAGCCGTTATCGCCGTGCTGGCCGTGGTGTTTGCACTCTTTCTGTACCAGCTCAATCAGGTGCAAAAGCCCGAGCTTGTCACAACCGTGGGGCGTACCTTTGAGCACGCCCGGGTGGTTGAGGTTGTAAAGGACAATTTACAGGAGGACGGTCACCGCTACGGGGAACAGCAGGTTCGCCTTTTGATGCTGAGCGGCTCAAAGCAAGGGCAGACGGTAGACGCCACCAGCGCCGCGGGCTACCTGTTCGGCGCGGGCTGTACCCCCGGCATGGAGGTCATCGCGATCCAGAGCGTTTCCGGGGATATTTCGGTTACCTCCGTATACAGCGCGGACCGTGAAAAGGTCATCTATGTATTTGTTCTGCTGTTTTTCCTGCTGCTGAGCATCATTGCGGGCAAACAGGGAATCAAGTCCTCCATCGGGCTCATCTTCACACTGGCCTGTATTTTCTGGCTGTACCTGCCCTTGGTGTTCCGTGGCTTTTCCCCGTTCTGGGCAGCGGTGCTGGTGGCGGCGGTCACCACCGTGGTGACGGTGTACCTGATCGGCGGGCCGACCAAAAAATCGGCCTGCGCCATGATCGGCACGGTGTCCGGCGTGATCATCGCGGGCGCGGCGGCAGTGATCTTCGGCCATTTCTCGGGGGTTTCCGGCTATAATGTCTCCGACATTGAAAACCTGCTGTTTCTGGGGGACAGCACCAAGATTCAGGTGGGCGGGCTTTTGTTCTCCGGGCTGCTGATTTCCTCTCTGGGCGCCGCGATCGATATCTCGATTTCGATCGCCTCCACCGTCAACGAAATCCATGAGAGCAACCCCTCGCTTGGCAGGGCGGCACTTTTTTCCTCCGGCATGCGGGTGGGGCGCGACATCATGGGGAGCAACGCCGCCACGCTGATTCTCGCGTTCGCGGGCGGCTCTTTGAGCATGCTGGTATCGAATTATGTGTATGACCTGCCGTACATTCAGGTCGTGAATTCTTATGGGATCGGCATTGAGATCATGCAGGCCTTTTCCGCCAGCTTCGGTATTATTCTGGCGGTTCCGATCGTAGCGGCTGTTTCCGCCGTTTGGATGGGCCCCTCCCACACCGTTCCCGCGGCTGCCGCGGAAATTTCGGAGCCTTTGCCCGGGGAAGCGGCCGTGCTCCCCGCCCCGGCGGAAGGTCTGCCTCGGGATGCCCAGCCGGCCGGCACGTTTTCCGCCGCGGTGATTTCCCGTATAAAGCGGCTGACTCCCGTACTCGCACAGGGCAAACAGGCGCTGCTCCTGCACTGGAAGGGCATTACCGTTGCGGTGTGCCTGTTTATACTGGCCTTCTGCGGCCTGCAGTTTTATTCGGCCTATATGGAATACCAGAATGCGGGCAAGGACTACCGGCAGGCGGAGCAGAGCATGGAGTCCTCCTCCCCGGCCCTCTCGATCAAGGGTACTGCCGCCCCTCTGGAATCGAGCGCACCGCAGGAAAAACCGTTTGTCTTCGATTACAAAAAGCTCACCGCTCAGAACAGCGACGCGGCTGGCTGGATTCGCCTGCCGGGTACCGGCCTGAGCTACCCGGTGGTACAGGGCAAGGACAACGACTACTACCTGACGCACACCTTTTACAAGAATAAGAACACCGCCGGGGCCGTTTTTCTGGATTCCCGCCTTTCGGGCGGCCTTTCCGCGCAGCATTCCATCCTATACGGTCACAACATGCGCGACGGCTCCATGTTCGCCGAACTGCTCCGCTACCGGGAGAAAGCCTATTGGGAGCAGCACCCGACGCTGGAGCTGTACAGCAAGGGCGGAAAAATCCTCTGCGAGGTTTTTTCCGCCCACGAAGCCGCGCCGGACAGCGAAACCTATACGCTTACCTTTCCGGATCAGTCAAAATACGAACAGTATTTAAAGGCGATGGCAAAGCTGTCCCTGTATGACACCGGAGTTACTGCAGGCCCAGGCAGCCAGATCGTAACCCTCTCCACCTGTGTCAGTGACGAGCGCGACATGCGCTTTGTTGTGCAGGCCAGAAAAGTGCAGGCCGTATAAACACTGTCATTCATCCCCCTATTCCATAAAAAAGAGAAGACGCGCACGAGCCGTGCGCGTCTTCTCTTTTTTATGGCGCCGCCCTCTCCAATAAAAATGTTCAGAACTCAGAAACTTTTTCCATAGGCCACAGCGTCTATTAGGTGTAAGATAAATGATGGCGCCATCAGATACGGGAAGGAGCATTTCGTACGAATGGGTGACAGCAACACACAAGAGATTATTAAAGAGTACATTCTTCTGAATCAGAATCAGATTTATCGGCTGGCCTTCAGCTACGTGCATAACAAGGACGACGCGCTAGACATTGTGCAGGAATCAATTTACAAAGCCATGGCCGGAAAACGGTCGCTGCACAAATCCGATTCCGTCCGCCCCTGGCTTTACAGAATCGTCGTCAATACGGCGCTGGATTTTTTGCGCCGCAAAAAGCGCGAGGCCGTGCCGCACGAGGACATTCTGCTGCGCGGAGAAAGCGCGGCCGACGACCGCTATGAAGATATTGACCTGAAACGGGCGCTGGACAGCCTGCCGGACATGTACCGCAGCGTTGTCGTCCTGCGCTATTTTGAAGATTTGACGCTCGAAGAAATCGCGGGAATTCTGAACGAGAATCTCAGCACCGTGAAAACGCGTCTTTACAAATCGCTGAAACTGCTGCGCGTGGAAATGAGCGAAGCAGAGTGAAGGAGGTACCCACATGAACAAACAGGATCTGGAACAGCTGAAGCAGCAGTACCGGGACACACCGATCCCGAAGGAACTTGATTTTGTCGTCCGCAAAGCACTGCAGGAAAACGGAGGAACCACCATGGAAAGCAAACGCAGCCATAAAGGCATGAAAATAGCAGCCGCCTCCGTCGCCGCAGCCTTTGTCGTGATCACAGCCGGAGCGAACATCAGCCCCGTATTTGCGGCCACGTTGGGGAACGTGCCGGTCGTGGGCAGCCTTGTCAAGGTACTCACCTTCCGCGAGTACACGATGGACGACGGCACCTACCACGCAAACCTCAAAACCCCCGCCGTGGAGGGACTGGAAAGCAACAAGCCGCTGGAAAACAGCCTGAATCAGAAATATTTGGAGGAAAACAAAAAGCTGTATGAGCAATTTGAAGCCGAGGTTGCCGAGCTGAAGAAAAACGGCGGCGGGCACCTTGGGGTAGACAGCGGCTACGAGGTAAAATGCGACGACGACGCCATTCTTTCGATTGGCCGCTATGTTGTCAACACGGTCGGCTCTTCCTCGACCACGATGAAATACGACACCATCGACAAAAAGAATCAGGTATTGATCACTCTGCCCAGCCTGTTCAGGGATGAACAGTATGTCGGGGTCATCAGCAAGAACATTCGTCAGCAGATGATCGACCGGAACAAAGCCGACCCGGATAAGATTTACTGGGTGGAGGGCATAGACGCGGGCGAGGGCACCGAGCTGTTCCAGAACATTTCGGCGGAGCAGAACTTTTATATCAATACCGACCACAAGCTTGTGATATCGTTCGACAAGTACGAGGTGGCGCCCGGGTATATGGGTGTTGTGGATTTTGTCATCCCGACAGACCTGATCCGCGATCTGCTGGTAGGCAATGAGTATATCCGCTGACAGCGGGAAATAAAACAGAATGGCCGCACGGGGCGCCTGCCCGCGCGGCCATTCTGTTTTGGTTTGCATTCTTTCTCGCAACGTTATATTTTCTCTATTCGATTCCACGGCGTGCGTGCAGGCTCAGTCTGCCTTATTCCAGAGTTTCACCGATGCCCTCAATCATATCGAAAAATTCACTGGATTCGCTCACAACCAGAATCGGCTCCTTGAAATTCAGCGCATAAATGCCGATGTAGCTTTTCGCGTCGACAATGATGCTGCCGTCCAGAGAATGCAGGCCCACGTCGCAGGAGCATTTTGTTGCAAAATACTGGAGCCGCTGCAGCTCCTCAATGGTATGGAATTTTTTCTTTTCAATCATATCTTTCACCCCATTTTTTCAGTATGGAAAACACCGAAAGCCCCTATCCAAAAACAGGATAAGGGCGTACGGCTTCGCCGCGTTTTTCTTCCCGCCGGGTTCGGCGGGAAGAAGCCGCGGCTTTTACTGATGACTCGCGTCCTGATAGAACTCGAAGGCCTGTTTGTCTGTAAAGCCATGGTGTACGATCTTGCCAACCGCCTGCGCCATGGCGGCGGGATGCTCGCTCTGGAAAATATTGCGGCCCATATCCAGGCCGCGCGCACCCTCGCTGATCGAACGATACGCCAGCGTCAGCGCCTCTTCCTCCGGCAGCTTCTTACCGCCCGCGACCACAATCGGAACCGGGCAGGCCGAAACGATCTCTTCAAAGTTCTCGCAGTAATACGTTTTGATGATGTTTGCTCCCAGCTCTGCCAAAAGGCGGGTCGCCAGCTTAAAGAACCGATCGGTCCGCTCCATCTGCTTGCCGACCGCGACAACGCCCATGGTGGGGATGCCGTAGCGAAGGCCCGCATTGATGGTGCGGGACAAATTGTCCAGGCTGGAGAGCTGCCCGTCCGCGCCGACGAAGGTCTGCACGGCCATGCAGTCCGCGTTCATGCGGATGGAATCCTCAATATCCACGGCGATCACTTCGTGAGAAAGGTCGTCGTTGAGCATAGAGGAGCCGGAGGTGGTGCGCAGCGCAATCGCCTTGCGGCACTCCGGGGGAACACAGGTGCGCAGCGCGCCGCGCGTGCCCATCAGCACATCCACATAGGGCAAAAGCTCGGGAATCAGCAGATCCAGTCGTTCCAGGCCGGCGGTGGAGCCCATGAAATAGCCATGGTCAAAGGCGAACATCACCGTGTTTCCGCTTTTGGGGTCGAAAATATTGGCAAGATGCTTCTTCATACCCCAATCCAAACTGTTTGAGCCTTTCACATGAAAACCGCCCTGATTGGCGAAAGGCACTTCCACATGATAATCCTTTGCAATTTTGTTGCCGTCTTTGTCAGCCATAATCATTGATCTCCTTTATCCATTAAAAGTCCGAAAGAACCCGAGTCTTCGATCAAAAGCGGAGTCTCGGCCGTTCCTCCCCGCAAGTGGGGAGGAACAGCCGCCCTGACTTCACACTGTCTGGCGGAACACTCGCAGTTCATTGCTGTTCCTTCGCCGGGCCGGGAACACAAGCCCGGTTGTTTAGAAGTTGTATTTGTCTACGTTGGCAGTAGTGAATACCACGCGCTCGGGCAGCAGAACAACGCCGCTGTTGCTGTCGCCGGTCTTCGCGTCGGGTACCAGGCTGTCGTTAGCCTTTACTTCAACCTTGCCAATGCTGGGGATGTCGATGGTGTCGCCCACCTTAACGGTGTTGCCGGCAGCCAGGTAAGCGGCCAGGTAGCAGCCCATCGCGCCCTGGATTCCGCAATCCCACAGGCCCCACTGCTCGATGACGTTTGCCTTTGCATAGTCGCGGATGGAGTTCGGGGAAGCAAAACCGGTGATCGTGACCTTATCCTTGGTCAGGCCCTTGTTCTGGGCAGCCTTCAGCTGGCCGGGCAGAGCAGTGGAGTCGTTGCAAATGATCAGGTCGATATCCTTGTGCGCTTCGAGGATGGAGGAGCCGATGGAAACGGCCTTTTCCGCATCCTGCTCGGAATAGTAGTTGCTGGGGGCCACGTTCTCCCAGTTGGGATAGTTCGCTTTGATGTAAGCCTCACCCGCTACCTGCCAGGAGTTCTGGTCGGCCACGGTTGCCTGAGAATAGTGCCAGCAATACTTGATCTTGTCTTTCTTGATGTCCTTGCCTCTCTTGGTCAGAGAATCAGCGCCCATGTCAACCAGCATTTTACCGAGGATGTCAGGCGTGCCCTGAGAAACCATCAGTGTACGGGCGTCGGGAGAAACGTCGGAGTCCCATGTTGCAACGGTGATGCCGGCATCCTTTGCCTTTTTCAGTACAGAATCAAGACCGGTGGCGTCGACGGAAGAAATGCAGATCGCATCTGCTCCGCTGGCGATGGCGTTATTCACAACCTGCACCTGATCAGCAACAGCGGCGCTCGGGCTGCCTTGGTAGCTGACGGTAAAGCCCCAATCCTTGGAGTATTTCTGTGCGCCGGCGTTTGCGGACTCGAAGAACGCGTTGCCGGTCAGCTTTGGGATAAACACCACTGTTTTGCCCGCCACACTTTTGGTTCCGGAATCTGCGGTGGACGCTGCCTGAGAAGCGGGCGCCGCGCTGGACGCAGCAGGCTTTTCGCTGCTGCCGCAGCCCGCGAGCGGTAATGACGCCATTGCCGCCGCAAGGACAAATGCAAGTACCTTTTTCATAAAAAAGAGCCTCCTAATTTTTATTTGCATGGCTTATAATTGCCAAAACGCACCGGAATAAAAAGGAACACTCAACTCTTGAGCCCCGAAAAACGGGGGAATTTGCCGGCCATCACCTTGATGACCTTGGGGTTGGCGGAAAGCGCGCGGCCGGTGATCACGATCAGCAGCAAAAGCCCCACGGGAATATCGAGATACTGCGTATTGATCTTGAAGCACAGCGGCAGGCCGAAGCGCAGGATGCCGATGACCAGCGCGGCCAGCGCGGTGCCGATCACGCTGCCCTTACCGCCGGTGCTGAGAGTGCCGCCCAGCACAACCGCGGTGATGATCGGCAGAGTAAACGTCATGCCGATATCGCTCTTGGCCGTACCCAGATACGACGTAAGCACAATGCCCGCAATCGCGGCACTGATCGCCGAAAGCACGTACGTGCTCAGGATGATCAGGCGGCTGTTGAGGCCGGAGTATTCCGCGGCTCTGGGGTTGATGCCAATCAGGAATACCTTGCGGCCGTATTTCGACCGGTGAAGCAGCAGATACGCAATCACCGTAAGGCCCGCAAATATCAACAGCTGGCTGGGAATCACGCCGAACAGCTTAAACGAGGCAATCTGGGTAAAGCCCTCGGGGAATCCGCTGATGCCTTTATAGCTCTGCGTGGCGGAAAGCTTCGAGATCAAAAGCGCGATGCCGCTGTAAAGGAAGCTGCCGCCGAGCGTGACCACCATGGGCTGCACGCCGCAGTACGCCACAAAGAATCCGGAAATTGCGCCGCACAGAGCGGCGGCGATGATTGCGATGACACAGGCCACCCAGATATTCACGCCAAAATCCTGCCAGGTAACGCCCACCACTATGGAGGTAAGGCCCACAATAGAGGCCACCTGAATATCGATGCCGCCCGTGATCATGACAAACGTGACGAACAGGGAAATGATGCAGATGGAAATGATGTCGTTGACGCTGCCCAAAAGGACGTTCGGCAACAGAAATTTCGGATTTTTTGCGCCAAAGATGATGAATTCCAGAATCAGAATCAGCAGCAGGACAAATTCCCAGCTCTTCGCTTTCTGGCCAAGGCGCCCAAACAAGCTTTGCTTCATGATGCAGCCCTCCTATTCCCGGATTCCTCTTCCAGCGGGCCGGACCGCGAGGCCAGACGCGCATGCCGGGTTTTCACAGCGGCACGGTTCTGCGCCACCGCGTCGACGACCACGATCACGATCAGAAGAATACCGGTGATGGTATTGTCATAATCGGAGGAGAAGCCGAGAAATACCAGAATGCGGCTGATGGAAGACATGATCACCGCGCCGATCGACGCGCCGATCAGGCTGCCGAGGCCGCCGGAAAGGCTGACGCCGCCGAGCACGCAGGCCGCGATGGCTTTCATTTCGTAGCCGTTGCCCGCCGTGGGGGTAATGAAACCGATGCGCGAGGAATACAGGATTCCGGCCACCGAGGCAAACAGGCCGCACAGCACATAGGCCATGATCTTGGTCTGCATGGTCGGTATCCCGACCATCGTCGCGCCCGCCGGGTTATCGCCGACGGTGATGAAGTATTTGCCGCGCCGTGTTTTGGTCAGAATCAGGTGCGCAGCGATCACCAGCAGCAGGGCCATTGCATAAAAGGTAGTCAGCTCGCCAACGAGCTTCACGTTTGCCAGTCTGGTGAATCCGGCCGGCAGGTTTTCTACCCACGCGCCGCCGGTATACACATAAACCAGACCGCGCACAAGGCCGTTGGTACCGAGTGTAAAGATCAAAGAAGGGATGCCGAGCTTCGCGATTCCAAAGCCGTTGAAAAGCCCTACCAGGCAGCCCACCAGCACCGCCGCCAAAACGGCGACAACCGCACTGCCGCCGTCGCGCAGAATCGTGGAAGAAACCGCCGCGGAAAGCCCGAGTGTAGCGCCGATGGAAACGTCGATTTCGCCGGTCAGAATGACAAAGGCGATTCCCACCGCCAGCAGGGTGAACACCACGCTGTCGTTAAAGCAGTTGAACAGGCTCGTGGGTGTGAGAAAATCACTGTTCATGAGACCCACCAGGCCAAACAGAAAAATCAGAAAGAAAAGACTGCTGATCTCTCTTACCTTGCCCATTTTTTTCAGCAGCGTCATGAAACCACCTGCTCTCTCGAAATCACATCGAACGCGGCGGCCATCAGGTTATCCTGGTTGATTTCCTCTTTCTGGAACTCGCCGTTGATTCGCCCCTGATACACCGTTACCGCGCGGTCGGACAGCTCCACGATTTCCTCCATATCGGAGGAAATCAGCATTACCGCAACCCCCTGCTCCTTGAGCTGGTGGATGATGGAATAGACCTCGCCGCGCGCCACGGCGTCGATGCCGCGGGTCGGCTCATCCAGAATCACCAGCTTCGGCTTTGTGGAAAGCGCTCTCGCGATAACCACCTTCTGCTGGTTGCCGCCGGAAAGGCTGCCGGTCAGCTGATCCTGCCCCGTCACCTTAATGCGGAAATGCTCCACGTATTCCTGCGTTAAATCGTGCTCCGCCTTGCGGTTGAGGAACACCTTGCCCATCACCATGCGGTTTAAAATCGCCGAGGTGGTGTTGGCCGCGACGTCGCTGATTTTGAACAGCCCGTTCAGGTGCCGGTCTTCGGGAACATAATTGACGCCGGCCTCCAGAACCTTTTTCGTGGAAAGTCCCGTGATGTCCCTGCCGTCCAGAATCGCTTTGCCGCCCAAAACCTTGTCCTTGCCGAAAATCGTTGTGGCCAGTTCGGTGCGGCCCGCGCCGACTACGCCCGCAACGCCGAGAATTTCGCCGGGATAAATCTTTAAATTGATTCCGCGGAAGCCGTAGCCCGAATAATTCTGCAGCTCCAGAATCGGCTTCGCATTCTTGTAATCCACCATAGTGGCTTCGGCAGTGCCCTTAATCTCCTGCTCCTGCATGTTGGGGGGCAAAAGCCCCTTGACGAGCATCTCACGGGTAAAGTCGCCGATCGGCCCGTGCAGCGTGATCACGCCGTCGCACATAATCGCGACGTGGGTGGCGATGTCGAACACCTCCGTGAGACGGTGAGTGATGTAGATCATGCCGATTCCCTTTTTTTGCAGGTCGCGGATACAGCGGAACAAACTCTCCACCTCGTCGAAGGTCAGGGCGCTGGTCGGCTCGTCAAAGATCAGCAGCTCGGCGTTGCGCAGCAAACCGCGAAGGATTTCTACCAGCTGCTGCTCGGCGATGGAAAGGCTGCTCGCCTTTCTGCTCAAATCCAGATGCCAGCCGATGTCGTCCATCAGCTGTGCCAGGCGCCGGCGCAGCTCCGCGCCGGGCGCGTCGAACCCGACGCCGACAAGAATATTTTCTTCAACCGTCATGTTGGGGAAAAGCATCGGTTCCTGAGGCACCATATAAATACCGTGCGTCAGGGCAACAGACGGCCTGTTCAGAGACACTTTTTCGCCCCGAATCTCAATTTCGCCCTGGTCCGGCTGATAAATGCCCATAATGATTTTCATTAAGGTGCTTTTTCCCGCTCCGTTTCCGCCGATCAGGGCCAGAATCTCACCGGGGTTGATCTCCAGATCGATTCCCTTGAGCACCTGATTCAGACTGAACATTTTGCAGATTCCCCGAACACACAGCAAAGACTGGCCGGAACGTTCTGTTTGGGATTGCGCCATTTTTCCCCCTCCATACAACATAGACTCGCAAGCTTTCCTTTGAGAAACGATTGTTTTACACAAACCAATACAATTGTTTTCAAAGCAAATTTTTATCTGCGTGTTTATCATACGATATTTTTCCCTTATTGTCAACGGGATTTTTCTTTGGCAAGAGAAATTTATTAGATAAAATTCATTTTATTTTTTCTATTTTCATGCAATTTTAAGCGATAAAAACAACAAAATACACAAAACAAGCCCTCTGTATTCTCGTTTTAAAAAGTTTTAGATTGAATAAAAAATATTAATTGACAGCAAAACATTTTGCTGATATACTTGAAATCGAAAACAAATGATTTGTATTGTAACATTTGTTTCGATTGCATACAGATGTGATACCACTTCTCACAGAGCGGGCCAATCCCGGAATCCCTCCTGGGGGGAGAAGCTCTTGACGCTCCCCCCGCCGGGAATGGTATGATAGGTATATAAGGAAAAGGAAACCAACTCTGGAGGTGCCTCATTTGAATTATGAAGATGTTCTTGTGGTCAAAACGGCCTGGTACTATTATGTGGAAAGCATGACCCAGCAGAAAATTTCGGAACGGCTGGGCATTTCGCGCATGCGCGTGATTAAATTGTTGGAAAAGGCCCGGCAGGACGGCGTGATCCAGTTTAAAATACACCAGGACGGCGTTCAGCGCATGGAACTGGAGCGCCAGCTTTCGGAAACGTGGAATCTGAAGGATACCTTTATCGTACCCACCCCGCCGGACGCCGCCGATGTGAACAAAACCGTCGCGCAGGCGGCCTCGATGTACGTGAGCGACAGAATCACCGAGCACTCGTTCATCAACATGGGCTACGGCGATACCCTCAGCCGCGTGCTGAACCACCTGGCCACGCTGAGCGAGTTCCCCGTTTCGGTTGTTTCGCTCACCGGCGGCGTCAACTATTACCTGCCGAACACGCAGTCTCACATTTTTAACGCGAAGCTGTATCTTCTGCCGGCCCCCCTGCTCGTGTCTTCCCCCGAAATGGTGAAGGCGATGATGCAGGAGCCCTCGGTGACCGAAATCATGCGCATGGTGCGCCTTGCCTCCATGACGCTGATCGGCATTGGCGGCATGGCCGACAACGCAACCATTCTGACAAACGGAATCGTCAGCAAGAACGATTTCTTTTATCTCTCCATGCGCGGCGCAGTCGGCGACGTGCTCAGCCACTTCATCGACAAAAACGGCAACCCGGTTCACACGGGCATCGAGGATCGCCTGATCAGCACGCCGCTGGACACCCTGCGCCAGCTGGACAACGTGGTGGGCGTGGCCGCCGGGCACGACAAGGTGGAGCCCATCCGCGCGGCTCTGCGCGGAAAATATCTGGATATTCTCATCACTGACGAAGAAACCGCACAGGCGTTAATCGACGGTGAAGCAGAAGAATAAAATGTTGAAACAGATTTCTTGTTATGGAAAATACGTTCAGACGGGAGGAAATTGAACATGGCGCGCAACTATCTGATGGCGGTGGATGCCGGTACCGGCAGCGTAAGAGCTGTGCTGTTTGATCTGGAGGGAAACCAGGTTGACGTCGTGCAGCAGGAGTGGGATCACAAGGAAGACCCCAGGTACCCGGGCAGCATGGATTTTGACTGGGTTCATAACTGGGAGCTGGCCTGCGGCTGCATTCGCGGCGTTTTGGAAAAGACCGGGATCGACCCGAAGGAGCTGGCGGCGATTTCCACCACCTGTATGCGGGAGGGCATTGTACTCTACAATTCGGCAGGGCAGGAGATTTGGGCCTGCGCCAATGTGGACGCCCGCAGCGAGGACGAAGTGGTGGAGCTGATCCGGCAAAACCCGGAGATGGAAAAAGAAATCTATCTCGAATCCGGGCAGACCTACGCGCTCAGCGCCCTGCCCCGTTTGCTGTGGCTGAAAAACAAGGTGCCGGAGCTGTATGAAAAAGCCGCAGCGGTCGGTATGTTCAACGACTGGCTGATCTACAAGCTGACGGGTGTTCTGGCCGTGGAGCCGAGCAACGGCTCCACCACCGGTATTTTTGATTTGCAGCGGCGCGACTGGGATCCCCTGATCGCCGAAAAATGCGGGCTGCGCACCGACATCTTCCCCACGGTGACGGAATGCGGCAAGGTCGTGGGTTCCGTGAATGAAGAAGCCGCAAAGCAGACCGGTCTCGCGGCGGGAATCCCCGTCGTATCGGGCGGCGGCGACGCGCAGCTCGGGTGCATCGGCGTCGGCGTGGTCAGCCCGGGGCAGGCCGCGGTGTTCGGCGGCAGCTTTTGGCAGTACGAATTCAACACCGCAAACGGCAAAACAGACCCCGGCTGCCGCGTGAGGGTCAACTGCCACGCGATTCCCGGTGTTTGGCAGTACGAGGCGCTGGCCTTCAAGCCCGGCCTTGTTATGCGCTGGTTCCGCGACGGCTTCTGCGAGCTGGAAAAGCAGCAGGGCGAGGAAAGCGGAAAAGACCCCTATTACCTGATGGACAAAAAAGCCGCCGAGGTACCCGCCGGCTGCTACGGCATGATGTGCGCGTTTTCGGACGTGATGAATTTCATCAGCTGGCAGCACGCGGCCCCCACCTTTACCAACTTTGAGCTGGATCCTCAGAAATTCAACCGCTACACCTTCTACCGCGCCATTCTGGAAAATACGGCGATGGTGACAAAAGGCCATCTCGACCTGGTGCGGGAAGCCACCCGGAACATGCCGACGGAAATCATCTTTGCCGGCGGCGCATCGAAAAGCCCGCTCTGGTGTCAAATTCTTTCGGATGTGCTGGGCCTGCCGGTAAGGGTGCCCGTGGTAAAGGAAGCCACCGCTCTGGGCGCGGCGGTTCTGGCCGGCGTGGGCGTCGGCATTTACAGCGACGCCGCAGAGGCCGCGCAGAAGCTGGTTAAATGGGACCGCGAATACCAGCCGAACGCGGAAAACCACGCGCTCTACCTGCGGATGTATGAGCCCTGGCGCAAGGTATACGCAGCGCAGCTTCAGCTGTGCCGTGAAAAGCTGACCAAACCGATGTGGAGCGCTCCCGGCGTATGACCACCGACTCAAGAAAGGATGAATGAGATTATGTATATCATTGACGAAAACGATAAGGAATATCGCTTTGGCGACCACGGCCCCAAGTACCTGATGAAAGGCCCCCGCATGAATTTTGCGCTGGTGCAGTTCCAGCCCGGGCAGGACTTTAAGGCCCACCTGCACAACATTATGGAAGAAAACTTCTATATCATCGAGGGAGAAATCGACATTGTCGTGGACGGCGTGGTGCATCACCTGACCCCCGGTCAGTTTATTCATATCGAGCCTCATGAAACGCACTACTGTATCAACAATTACGACAAGCCGGTAAAAATGGTTTCCACCCTGGCCCCGTATCAGGAAATTGACAAGGTGGAAATCGAGAATTACACCTACGACGGGAAATAATGGGATTTTTCCCAAACTTTCCATGAGCATAAAAATACGAAAGGGAAACGGAGCGATCACCGTTTCCCTTTCGTATTTTCTGTGCGACGATCCCGCGCCCGCCGCATTTTACAATCGGCCGCTTGAACTCTCCGTCTGATCAAAGCAGGCAATTCCTGTTCCCGCCAAGAGCGGAGGACGCAGCACCTGTCCCTTTGATGCAAAATTAACGATAGTGCGCCGCTCCGCCGTATTCGTCAACCTTCTCCACCTGATCAAACAGGCAGATATGGCTGCCTGTGATGCTGCGGTTGATGTGCAGAGAGCCGAAAAACCATTTCCGGAATTTGACCGACCGAAGCAGACCTTCAAAGTACATCTCCAGCGGGCTGATCTGGTGTTCTTCGTTGATCAGCGTTCTCATGCGCGGCGACGGCTCGTGGGTGACGATGTAGTCCACCTGCATCTGGTGCGCGCGCAGGTTCGCCACCCCTTCCTCCATCTCCTCGCGGCTCGGCATTTCCTGCGGCCACCAGCGGCCAACATCCTTGTACATCTGCCGCTCCTTGCTTTCGCCGCCGCCAAAGGTAAAGAGCGTTTTGCCCTCGAGCGTAAACACCTGCCCGCGCATCAGGTGGTACAGATTGCCGCTGATCTGCTGCGCCTTCCCTCCGTTCCACTCGGCGACCGGGTATTTTTCAAGAAGCTCGTAATTCTCATGCGCGCCGTCCACAAACAGAATGTTATATTTTTTCGACCCCAGCTTTTTCAGAATTTTCTCTTCGGCGGCGCCGCCGTTCCACAAAAAGCCGAAATCGCCGCATACAATCAGGCTGTCTCCGCGCCGCAGGCGCCGCACCGCGGGCGACTGGAACCGCTCCAGTTCACCGTGGGTGTCTCCCGTTAGATAAATCAAGACTGCTCCCGCCCATCTCTTAAAAATTTATAATTTTTTTGGATCGTTCTTTATCTTTTCAAATTTAACTGTTATACTTAATGGGAATCAGGTCAAGGGTTCCTTTCCTCCGCTTTGCCGGGAGAAGCATCCGCTTTGACCTGCCGTTTTGCTTTTCTATCATATCACACTGGAGGCCATTTTTCCATGAAAAAATGCTTAACGTCCGTACTGACTTTATTGCTGACCATTTGCGTGATAGTCTCGTCGGCTCCGGTCTCTGCGGCGGCATACAACATAGATTTTACCCTGAATTCCCAAGCGGCGCTGCTGGTAAATTTGGACACCAGCACCGTTGTGTTCGAGCAGAACGCCGACAAAAAAATGGAGCCCGCCTCCACGACGAAAATCATGACGTTTATTGTGGCCTCGGAACAGATTAAGGATTTATCCGGCACAAAAATCACCGTGAAAAAATCGGTGATCGATCAGCTTCAGGGTACCGGCAGCTCGCTTTCAGGCGTGCTGGAGGGAGAAGAGCTGACCGCCCTCCAGCTTCTCAACTGCCTGATGGTTCCCTCCGGCAACGACGCCGCCATGGTGCTGGCCGACTACGTCGGCGGCGGCGACATCGGCAAATTTGTGAATCTGATGAACGAAAAGGCGAAGGAGCTGGGCTGCAAAAACACACACTTTGCAAACCCGCACGGCCTGCACGACGACCAACACTACACCACGGCGCGCGACCTGTACGTCATTACAAAATACGCCATGACGCTGCCGTACTTTACCGACATCACCTCGCAGACAAGGTATGAGCTGCCCGCGACCAACAAATACCCCAAGCCCCGCACGCTGGTAACAACCAACTACCTGACCGACCGTTACATCGGCGGCAGCTATTATTACCGCTACGCCAAGGGCATCAAGACCGGCTCGCACGATCAGGCGGGGTACTGCCTGGTTTCTACCGCAATCAAGGACGGATACAGCTACATGGCGATTGCACTGCACGCGCCGAAAATCGATTCCGCGGGAAAGTCCATCACCACCCGCGGCGAAATGATCGATTCCAAAAAGCTGTATGAGTGGGCGTTTGACAGCCTGCAGATTAAAACCGTGGTGGAAAGCGGCACCAGCGTTGGCGAGGTACCGCTTGATTATGCCTGGAACAAGGATAAGCTGCTGCTGGTGGCCGAAAAAAGCTACGCCACCATTCTGCCGAAAGGCGTTTCCGCCTCAAGCGTACTGATTACGCCGAAGCTCCCCGAAAAAGTGGAGGCTCCCGTGAAAAAGGGACAGGTTGTGGGCACGGCGGTGCTCAGCTACGCCAACCAGGAGCTAACGACGATCAACCTCGTGGCCTCCGAATCGGTGGAGCGCAGCGAGCTGCTGCATTCCGCGGATGTCGCCAAAAAGATCGTTACCTCTGTCTGGTTCCTCGCGATTGCCGGAATTATTGTGGCGCTGGTGATTGTCTACCTCGTTCTGGCGCTGCTGTACAACAAAAAGCGTAAGCGCCTGCGCAAAGTGAAAAAATACCGCGACATGTAAAAAGAAATCCGTTGCCTGTCCCTGTTTTCAGAGGGGCAGGCAATTTATTTTTTGTGAGAAAATGTAAGTCTTTCGTTTCCCTCTCCTGCGATTGGGGGAAAAGCATGTTCATACCAGAAAACCTGCCGCCGGAGCGCACAGCGCGTTTTGGCGGCAGGTTTTCTAAATCATTTCCCGTTATTCCAGCGCGGAAAACAGCTGACGCACCTCGGCCCGCAGGCCCCGGTGCTCCGGCAGCTCCATCGCCGGGTCGTGAACCAGCAGCTCCTTTGCCTCACCCTGTGCGAGCTGCAGCAGCGCAAAATCGGCGCTCATATCCGCGATTCTCAGCTCCGGCAGACCGTGCTGCCGCGCGCCGAAGAAATCACCCGGGCCGCGCAGGCGAAGATCCTCGTCCGCAATCCGAAAGCCGTCGGTCGTTTCGCACATTACACGCAGACGTTTTAGCGCCTCCTCATTCTGCGCGTCCGACACCAGAATGCAGGTGGATTTTTCCGTGCCGCGCCCAATTCGCCCGCGCAGCTGGTGCAGCTGCGAAAGGCCGTACCGCTCTGCGTTTTCAATCAGCATCACAACGGCGTTCGGCACATCCACGCCAACCTCCACGACCGTGGTGGAAACTAGAATATCCGTGCGCCCGGCGGCAAATTCCTCCATGGCGCGATCCTTTTCCGCGGGGCGCATCCTGCCGTGCAAAACACCGACTGTGTTGGCAAAGAACCACTTCTCCTGCAAGTCCTTCGCATACTGCGTAACCGACGCCATGTCGCTCTCGCTGTCTTCGATCAGCGGGCAGATGATGTAGCACTGCCGCCCGGCGTCGATCTTTTTGCGGATGAACCCGAACGCGCGGGCGCGTTTTGCGCTGTCGATCACATACGTTTCGGTTTTCTGCCGCCCCGGCGGCAGCTCGTCAAGCACGGAAAGCTCCAGATCGCCGTAGATCATCAGCGCCAGCGTACGCGGAATCGGCGTGGCGGACATGACGAGGATATGCGGGTGATCTCCCTTTTGAGTGAGGGCGGCGCGCTGCGCGACCCCAAAGCGATGCTGCTCATCCGTCACGACAAGACCCAGCTGCCGGAACTCGACCGTTTCGTTTAAAAGAGCGTGTGTTCCCACCAGCAGGTGGATGCTCCCCTCCCTGAGCTGTGCGAGCAGCTCGCGCCGCTTTGCCGCCGGAACAGAACCGGTGAGCAGCGCCACGTTCAGATGAAACGGCTCTAAAAAACGCCGCATGGTTTCATAGTGCTGGCGGGCCAGAATCTCCGTGGGCGCCATGAACGCCGCCTGCATTCCCGAGGCGATCGCGCTGTGGCAAAGCGCGGCGGCCACGGCGGTTTTGCCGCTGCCGACATCGCCCTGCAGCAGCCGGTTCATCGGGTAATCACCCCGCATATTCGCAATGCACTCCGCCACGGCCCGCTTCTGCGCGCTCGTGGGCACAAAGGGCAGCGAACGGAAGAACTCCGCCGAGGCATCCACCTCCAGCCGCAGGGAGGTCTGCTGCCGCCCGCGGCTTTTCAGGCGCAGCAGACCGAGCTGCAGCACCAGAAGCTCCTCATAAATCAGCCTGCGGCGCGCCTGCTCCAGCGATTCGCGATCCCTCGGAAAATGGATGTTTTCCAGCGCAAAGCGCAGGCTGCACAGATGGCAGGCGCGGCGCATCGGCTCGGGCAGCGGATCCGGCAGCGGATTCGGGAGCATCCCCAGAGCGGCGCGCACCGCGGCGGAAATCTGGCGCGAGGTCAGCCCCGCCGTCTGCCGGTAAACGGGGCGCAGCGGCAGCAGGCGGTCTGCGGGCATAAAATCGGGCGAGGTCATCTCGCGGCGCAGGAACGACCCGGTCACCTTGCCGCGCAGCAGATACTCCTTGCCCTCGAGCAGCAGATTCTTAGTATACGGGTTATTAAAAAAGGTGATCTGCACGTCGTGCCGCCCGTCGGTGGCTCGCAGCTTATACAGCGTCATGCCCGAGCGGATGCGCTGCTCCGACACCGGAGACACCACCGTAACGCGCACAACGCACGCCTGCTCCGCCGGAGCCTGCGCCAGCGGCACCGGCTGGCTCCAGTCCTCGTAATCGCGGGGATAGGTGCGCAGAAGAGCGCCGACAGTGGGCGCCCCCAGCTTTGCAAACAGCCGGGAGCGCTTTTCGCCGACGCCCTTTAATTCCTGAATATTTTTCTGAAACAGCGATGCCATGGCAGCTCTTCTCCAAACGGAAGTTATTCCACGGAAACGATAAAGTAATACACCGGCTGGCCGCCGTCTACCAGCGTAACCTCTACGTCGCCGCTGATTTTGGACTTAATGCGGTTATACGCGTCCTTGGCCTGGCTTTCGGTGATATCCTTGCCGTAGATCAGCGTGACGAACGAGGTGGTGCGGCTGATCATGGAACGGGTCAGCTTCACAACGGTATGCACCGGATCCTTCTCGATCATATCGAGCTTGCCGTTTTTCAGGCCGAGGATGTCGCCCTCCTTGATGCGGTGCCCGCCGAATTCGGAATCGCGGGCGGCAAAGGTGACCTGACCGGTCGCAACCGAGCCGGCGGCCTCCATCATGATGACCGTGCTGCGCTCAACAGACACCTCGGGGTCATACGCCAGCATGGCGGAAAGGCCCTGCGGGATGGTACGGGTGGGCAGAACGACCACCTTGCGGTCTTTGACGAGCGGAATCGTCTGCTCCGCCGCCATCACGATGTTTTTATTATTCGGCAGCACCATGACGGTCTTGGCCGGAGTGGCCAGCACGGCAGCCATAATATCCTGCGTGCTGGGGTTCATGGTCTGGCCGCCGCTCACCACCTGCGAACAGCCGAGATCCATAAACAGCGAACGCAGGCCGTCGCCGGCAGCGACCGCCACAAAGCCGATCTCTTCCTCGGGCGCCGCAACTTCCGGCACCGCAGGGCGCTCTTCCACAGGAGCCGGGGCCGCCTTGTTATTTTCAGCGGCGATACGGTGCTGCTCCTTCATGTTCTCGATTTTAACCGTCAGCAGCTGGCCGTATTCCAGCGCCTTTTGCAGCGCGTTGCCGGGATTTTCGGTATGCACGTGCACCTTGATGATCTCTTCGTCATCCACCACCACGACGCAGTCGCCGATCCCCTCAAGGAACGGGCGCAGATCCGTCTGCGGATCGGTTTCAATCCCGGGATCGCGGCCCACAATGAACTCGGTGCAATAGGTAAACGTAATCTCCTGGTCAAACTCTGCGGCCACGTTGCGGTGGAATTCCTCCGCCGCGCTCTGAACACCCGCGGCCCCCGTGCCGGTGCCGGGCGCATTCTGCTCGCTGTCCAGAATCACGCCGTCCTGAAAGACGGAAAGCATTCCCTCAAAAATCAGGCACAGCCCCTTTCCCCCGGCATCCACAACGCCGGCCTTCTTCAGCACGGGCAGCAGCTCGGGCGTTGTTTCCAGCGCTTCGTTGGCCCCCTTGCAAATCGCGGACCATACGCTCACGGCGTCGTCATCCAGCTCGGCGGCAGCCTGTCCCTTTTCAAACGCCACGCGCGACACCGTCAGAATCGTTCCTTCGGTGGGCTTCATCACCGCCTTGTAGGCGGCATCCACGCCAAGGCCGAGCGCCTTGCACAGATCGGCACCCGTCGCCTGCTCCAGACCCTCAAGCCCTTTGGAAAAGCCGCGGAACAGCAGCGAGAGGATCACGCCGGAATTTCCGCGCGCGCCCCGCAGCATGGCAGAAGCGACCGTATGGGCAACGGCGCCGATCCCCGGGGCTTCATCCGACTTTTCCAGCTCTCTGGCCGCCGCTGAAATCGTCATAGACATATTGGTGCCGGTATCCCCATCAGGAACGGGGAAAATATTCAACCCATCTACCAGAGCCTTGTTCCTGACAATATGGTTGGCACCGGACAAGATGGCGCGCTTTAATTCAGCTCCATTGATCAATGTGTCGCATCTCCTCTTCAATTGAAAATTTGTAAAAAGGGAAACTGCCGAAAAGGCACAGCAGCTCCGAAAATTTAAAACTCTTGTAAAATGGAAAACTGCGGCGCCCGCCTGTGCGGTCCGCAGGGTAACTTCTCTTTGGCTTGTGCCGTGAGGTTATTATAACATATTGTTGACCCGGATTCAATCCATTTATTCCCTGAAGGCGCGCAGGGACGGCGAAAAAGCACGCCGCCGCTCCATAAGCCGAAAATCCGTACGCCACGCGGACACGGGTTCACAGGTGAAAGCCGAAAAGGAAGCCCTCAAACAACATTTTTTTACCTTTTCCTCCATTTGCTCATTATCGAATCAAGGTAATTTTACTAAAATATGCAACAAATTGCAGAATGTATTGGTTTTATTGACAACGAAAATGAGTTGGTGCTATAAATAAATCATTCCTCAGTGATTGCTTCTGCAATCCACAATCGATTGTATTCCGTCATTTTGCAGAAACAGGATAAAAGCACAACTGTCGTATATATGCGCAGTATGCGACAATTGCCGACAATTTTGATTTGAATAAGGAGAACACCACATGAAAAAGAAAATCATCAATTGGAAAACCATTTTCCCCGCAATCTGCATTCCGCTGCATGACGATTACAGCATTAACGAACCCGAACTGAGAAGGTATGTTCGCTGGCTGGCCTCCTTCGATGAAATCGGAGGATTGGTATGCAACGGTCACACCGGTGAAATCACTTCCCTGAGCCGGGCCGAGCGGAAAAGAGTGGTGGAGATTGTCGCAGACGAGGTGGGCGAACAGGTGATGATCATTTCCGGCATCAACTGCGAGAACACCGCGGAATCCATTGAAATGGCAAAGGAAGCAAAGCAGGCCGGCGCAGACGGAATTCTGCTGATGCCCCCTCACATGTGGCTGCGATTTGGCATGCACCCCGACGCACCCTTCCGCTATGTAAAAGATGTGGCCGAGGGCGCCGATATCGACATCATCGTACATCTCTACCCCGCTACCACCAAGGCATTCTACCCCGTGGAGACCCTTGTGAAAATGTCCAATGAAATCGGGCATGTCAAGGCAATCAAAATGGGCACTCGCGTAACCCCTCTGTACGAGCACGATATTCGCGTGCTGCGTGAAAAGGCTCCTCAGGTGTCTTTGATCACCTGCCATGATGAAACGCTGCTGACCTCCATGTTCCCCGGTTTGGACGGAGCCCTGATCGGCTTTGCCGGATGCATCCCCGAGCTGATTACCGAGGCTTGGAAAGCGATGAAAGCGGGCGATTTCAAAAGCATCCGCAAATATGATGATCTGATCTACCCGATCTCTCAGGCAATTTATGGAATCGGCCAACCCTCCGGCGAAGCGCACGCTCGCATGAAAGAAGCGCTTGTGCAGAGAGGCATTTTCTCCTCCGCGCTGATGCGTCTGCCGGTTCTTCCTCTGAGCGACGAAGAAAAGCAGACGATTGCGCTTGGCCTGAAGAAAAGCACCGCCGGAAAAGCAGCTCTGTAACAATTGCGGAACACCTGAATAATCGGGCTTTCTCATGCACAAATACAGGGACAATGATGAGACCCAACACTAGGCCATTTGGAGGCGATTAAATGAATGACACAGCTGAAATCGGTGCACAAAGCGCACAGCAGGAAGAAGTCTTTGACGCAGAAAAAATTCAGCGCCTTCCTATTCGAGAACTCCTAAAGAGAGTTGGCCCCAGCATTATTCTAACAGGCATAGCGGTTGGCCCAGGTTCCATCACAACGGCGTCTATGATCGGTTCAGAATTCGGCTATACTCTGGTCTGGCTGTTTTTTCCCATTATGTTTATGGGAATCAGCTTTTTGCTCACCACCCACCGCATCTCCCTTTTGACGGGCATGCCCACCTTTCACGCCATTCGCCACTACTACGGTTCCGGCGCTGCCAAATTCGTCGGTATCGCGTCCTTTCTATCGTGCATGTTCTTTACGATTGGTAACATCTCGGGCTGCGGCGCCGGTATGAACCTGATTTTCGGCATTAACTGGAAGATCGGCGCCACCATGCTGATCGCCGCACTGGTTTATTGCTACTTTTCAAAGGGCGTTTACAACCGCGTGGAAAAGATCATTGGCATCTGCATCATTGGTATGCTGGTTGCATATTGCACCACGCTGGGAATCGCCGGCGGGCCGGACCCCGGGCTGATGATAAACGGCCTGACCCACTGGAGCTTTCCGGCCGGCAGCTTTGCCACCGCTCTCGCTTTTATCAGTACCAGCGCGTCCATTAACGCCGGTATTTACGGCACTTATCTGGGGCAGGAAAAGAAATGGAAGAAAGAAGACCTGTTCAACGGAACCGTGCTCATTGACGCAATCGCACAGAGCATCGGCGTGGTTCTGATCAGCGGCGCGATTATGCTGGTGGGCGCAATTGTTCTGCACCCCAACGGAACAAAGATCACAAGCGCTGTTCAGCTTGCGGATATGCTGATTCCCCTGATGGGAAAATCCGCAAACGTGGTCATGGGCGTGGCCCTGCTGGCCGCAGCGTTTTCGGCGCTTTTGGGCAACACGCACAGAACCGTGGTTCTGCTCAACGCGGGCTTTAACCAGCCCACCTCCTTGGAGGACAAAAGTATTAAGCGCAACGCCATGATCGTGATTGCGATCGCCGCATTGATTTGTTTTACTTACGGCAAATCCCCCGTTCAACTGATTTACCTGGCCAATGTAGCCAGTGCGATTGCCACTCCCGTGGCCGGCGGATTCATCTGCGCCATGATCTGGCGCAAGGATGTGAACCAGGGAGTAAAGAAGCCAAAAATTCTGCGGGTATGTATGCTGATCAGCTACTTGTTCTGCCTGATTCTGACTCTTTCCACGCTGGGTACGGTGCTCACCAGATTCGTATCCTCAATTGCCGCGCTCTTCTGACATCCGTGTTTCTGGCCTGCTGCGGGCCGCCGATCCGCTCCCCCAATAAAACCACCCCCAGGCGTGCCGCGGCTGCGTCTGGGGGTTAGTCCGTTTTTTATGTCACACAATTGATCTTTCTGAAAAAAATGATACAGTTTAGACAGAATGAAAAGTACAATCGATTGTAGATCCGTTTTTCTCATTTTCCTTGTGTACTGTAACGGAGGGATATCATGGCGACACTCAAAGATGTGGCAAAACTGGCCTGCGTGGATGTAAGCACCGTATCAAGAGCCTTGAATAATGCTTCTTACGTTCATCCCGATACCAAGGCCAAAATATTTGAAGCGGTAAAGCAACTGAGCTACCAGCCGAATCTTCTGGCCAAGGGGTTACGCCAGGGAAAGCGGAATACCATCGGCCTGGTGATTCCCAGCCTAAAGCTGACAATTTTCGGTGAAATCGCCCAGAGCATTGAATCAGAGGCGCGAAAAATGGGGTACGGCGTGATGGTATGCAGCACGGAGAACAACCCCGCACAGGAGGAAGAATGCCTCTCGCGCCTGCGAAACGGTTTTGTGGATGGAATCATCATCGCTTCTACCGGGAAAAACGGCAGATTGCTGCGGGACATTCAGTGCAGCGGCATTTCGGTTGTACAGCTGGTTCGGGCGCAGGAGCCATGTTTTTCCAGCGTGGTAGCCGATTATTTTTCCTCGGCGTATACTAGTGTGCAATACTTGGTAACAAAAGGGTGCCGGAAAATTGGCCTGATCAACGGAAATCTGGATATAACCCCATACCGCGAGCGCTGCCGCGGCTACCAAAAGGCAACCGCGGAATATGGCATTTCACAGCATATTTTCAACTCGCAGTCCTTTGGCTGCGACCATTATGCAGACGGATACAAGGGAGCGAGCACGCTGCTGAACGGCACCCCCGGGCTGGACGCGATCATCACCGCCGTGGATATGCAGGGAATCGGTGCCCTCCGTGCACTGAAACAAAATCACATTTCGGTTCCCGGCCAGGTAAAAGTGATTAGCCTGACAGGGCACTCCATCGGCGGAATGCTGGAAACCTCGATGACATCAGTGGAGATGCCCTCCAACGATATCGGAAAAAAAGTAGCTCAGATCATTGTGGAAGAAATCGAGGCTTCGCAAAAAGAAAAACCTCCCGTACAGCATGTTGTATTTAAAACCTTTCTGGTACTGCGAGAAACCACCTGAAAATCTTGGGGAAACAAAAGAAATGCCACAGGGCGGCAGAAGCCTCCTGTGGCATTTCCAAAGCGGAAGATAACCGGGCCGGATCAAACCGAAGCCCGAATCCGCTTCTATGTTTTGGTCAACTTTCTGCGCCGCCGAACGGTTGGGCGGCAAAGCCGTTACCGCGGCTCTACAATCAGCTTTATTGCGGTTCGTTCGTCGCCGTCGATGCTGATGCTGGCAAAGGCGGGGATACATACAATATCGATCCCGGACGGCGCAAGATAGCCGCGTGCAATCGCAATTGCCTTAATCGCCTGATTGGAGGCTCCGGCCCCTACCGCCTGCACCTCCACAGCACCGCTTTCTCGAACGACACCTGCAATAGCCCCAGCTACGGAATTGGGTGAAGATTTTGATGATACTTTTAATACTTCCATTTTCAGAACCTCCCGCCTCTAAGTTACATCTCTATCATAAAACAAAAAATAATATTTGGCAAGAGATTTTTTGTCAAAATAAATCATAAAAAATTGTAGAACTATTCAATATTTGTAGAATATGTCTTGATTTGTACCCTTTCAACAGAAATTGCGTTTCCTTTCCGAACATCTACAGAAAAAATTGCGCCCTCCATTCGACAGGGGCCGTCGGCCAAGTCGAAGCGAACCGGCATGTGGGTGCGCAGCTTTTGGATCACAAGCTCGGGCTTTACGCCGAGCACGGAACGGATCGGGCCCGTCATACCGAGGTCGGAAAGAAACGCGGTTCCCTTGGGCAGAAGCTGCTCGTCGGCCGTTTGCACATGCGTGTGCGTGCCGTATACCGCGGTCACCCGGCCATCCAGAAAATACCCCATCGCGCCCTTTTCCCCAGTGGCCTCCGCGTGAAAATCCACCAGGCGTATCAGCGGTAGCTCCGGGTCGCTGAGAATCCGATCCATGGCCGCAAAGGGGCAGTCGAGGCTCTCCATATAGGAGGTGCCCATCAGGTTGATCACCGCTACCTGCACGCGGCCAAGGTCTACCACGCACACGCCGCGCCCGGGCACGCCGCTGGGAAAATTCGCAGGGCGCAGCAGGGTTTCGCACTGGTCGTACAGCTCATAGCTCTCTTTGCGGCGAAAGCTGTGATTGCCGGTCGTGATCACATCCACCCCGCTGGAAAACAAAAATTCCGCCGAAGCAGGGGTGATGCCGTTGCCGTCCGCGGAGTTTTCACCGTTGACAACGACCAGATCGATCTGCCTTTCCTTTTTCAGACGGGGCAGCTGCTCGCGCAGGAAACGGCAGCCAATGCTGCCCACAACGTCTCCGATTGCCAGAATATTCATTCGTTTCACTCTTTCTATCTGTTGAAAAGTATGGCGTCCGCCGTTTGCAGGCCCGCAGAACGAACCGTCGGGCGGAATGTATAAAAAAGGGAGTCTTTCTCTTTATTCTACACCATCCGCAGAAAACAACACAAGGGGCGGCAAAGAAAATCCCGCCGCATATCAAAAAAAGAGAGGAAACAAAGCTGTTCCCTCTCCTCAGGCCGCGGGCCGGTTACTTCGCGTACTCGATCGCCCGGCTTTCGCGGATAATATTGACCTTGATCTGCCCGGGGTACTCCAGGTCCTGCTCGATCTTGTCGCAGATCTCGCGGGCCAGCAGCACCATGCGGTCGTCGTTGACCACTTCGGGCTTTACCATAATGCGAATCTCCCGACCGGCCTGAATCGCATAGCAGCGCTCCACCCCGTTGAAGGAGGAGGCCACGGATTCCAGCTTTTCGAGCCTCTTGATGTAGTTTTCCAGATTTTCGCGGCGGGCGCCGGGGCGCGCTGCGGAAATCGCGTCGGCTGCCTGTACCAGGCAGGCGATGATGGTTTTGGCCTCCACATCGCCGTGGTGGGCCTGAATCGCGTGGACAACCGCTTCGCTTTCTTTATACTTTCTCGCTACGTCTACGCCAATATCAACATGCGAGCCCTCGATTTCGTGGTCGAGCGCCTTGCCGATGTCGTGCAGCAAACCGGCTCTGCGCGCCAGCGTGGGGTCGAGCCCCAGCTCCGACGCCATAATGCCGCAGAGATACGCCACCTCAAGAGAGTGGTTCAGCACGTTCTGACCGTAGCTGGTGCGGTAACGCAGCCGTCCCAGCAGCTTGATCAGTTCGGGATGGATTCCGTTCACGCCGGCTTCGATGACGGCGCGTTCACCCTCCTGCTTAATGGTGGCATCCACCTCGCGGCGGGCTTTTTCAATGGTTTCTTCAATGCGGGCAGGATGAATCCGGCCGTCGGAAATCAGGCGTTCCAAAGCGATGCGGGCAACCTCGCGGCGCACCGGCTCAAAGCAGGAAAGCGTGATCGCCTCCGGCGTGTCGTCGATAATCAGGTCCACACCGGTCATCGTTTCAATGGCGCGGATATTGCGTCCCTCCCGGCCGATGATGCGGCCCTTCATATCGTCGTTGGGCAGCGGCACCACAGAAATGGTTGCCTCCGCCACATGGTCGGCGGCACAGCGCTGAATCGCCAGCGAGATGATCTCGCGGGCGTTATTTTCCGCTTCTTCTCTGGCCTGCTGCTCAAACTCGCGTATTTTAACAGCCTTTTCGTGCGTCAACTTGTCCTCAAGGCTTTTCAGCATATATTCCTTGGCCTGCTCTACGGTGAAGCCGGAAATGCGCTCCAGCATATCAAACTGGCTCTTCTTAACAGCCTCCGCTTCGGCAAGCCTTTCATCCGCTTTTTTGTTCTTGGCGTTGATCGCGTTCTCCTTCGACTCAAGCCCTTCCAGCTTTTTGTCCAAGGTTTCTTCCTTCTGCTGAATTCTGCGTTCCTGCCGCTGGACTTCTTTTCTGCGTTCGTTCAGTTCTCTTTCCGATTCCGTTCTTTGCCTGTGAATCTCGTCTTTACCCTCAAGAATCGTTTCCTTTTTCTTCGCTTCAGCCGCTTTGATGGCATCGCTGACGATGCGCTTGGCCTCCTGCTCGGCCGAACCGATCACGGATTCCGCGACTTTCTTTCTATGGCCTATCCCTGCGAAAAAAGCAACTATTCCAAAAATAACAGCGCAGCCGAGCGCTATTATCAAACATAACCATAGGGGAACACTCAAATTACGGACACCTCCTTGCTGTGAATTTTTTCATATTTTTTTGTTTAAATTATTTAGACTGGGTGCGTCAATCCCATAGATGTGCCGTCAGGCGCATCTTATTTCTAATTGTATTACTTTTACTGCCCCTCTGTCAAGAAAATTGATGCGGGAGCCGGACAAAATCGTGAAATATCACGAAGCGGTTCCCTTGACAAGGCCGCCGCCGGGTGGTAGTATGGAGTCAGAATACAGAAAAGCGTTGATAAGAAGATCCGATTCAGTGCTTTGCAGCAGAGAGCGCCCGTCGTCGGCTGAAAGCGGGTGCGGCAAAGGGAATTTGGATTACCGTCTTGGAGCGTGCGCCGAATAACCGTTCCCCGGTTTAAGGTGCGACGGCAGGCACCGTTATCGGCCGCAAGGAGGGCAAAGCCACTTGGCTTGCCGAACCGGGTGGAACCGCGGGATTACAAGTCTCGCCCCAGGAATTTGGGGCGGGGCTTTTTTTATATCCAACGCGCAAAATGGACGTTACCGCCGGAGAAAGAATTCAGCGGCCTTTCGCGGATGAATTCGATCCCCAACAACAATGAACAGATTCAGGAGGAAGCATCATGATTAAAATAGCACTGAAAGACGATGTCAGAGAATACGATTCCGGGATCACCGTCGCGGAAGTGGCGAAATCTCTTGGCGCAGGCCTTTACAAGGCCGCCTGCGCCGGGCGCGTGGACGGCAGAGTCGTCGACCTGCGCACCCCTCTTGCCGAGGACTGTTCCGTCGAAATTCTGACCTTTGCGCAGGAGGAGGGCAAGCAGGCTTACTGGCACACCACCTCTCACATTATGGCGCAGGCCGTGAAACGCCTGTTCCCCGACGCGAAATTTGCCATCGGCCCTTCCATCGAGCGCGGCTTTTACTATGACTTTGACCTGCCCCGCACCCTAACCCCCGAGGATCTGCCGAAAATTGAGGCGGAGATGAAGAAGATCATCAAAGAAAATCTGCCGATCGAGCGGTTCCTGCTCTCCCCCGCCGAAGCAAAGAAGCTGATGGAGGAACAGGAGCAGCCCTACAAGGTGGAGCTAATCGAGGAGCATGCGGGCAAGGGCGAGGACATCTCGTTCTACCGTCAGGGGGAATTCGTCGATCTGTGCGCGGGCCCGCACCTGCTTTCCACCGGCGGCATCAAGGCAGTAAAACTGACTGCCGCAACCTCCGCCTACTGGCGCGGCGATTCCAAGAACAAGGCGCTGCAGCGCGTGTACGGCATCTCGTTCCCCAAGGCAGCGGAGCTGGAGGAATATCTTGCCAAGGTGGAGGAAGCGAAAAAGCGCGACCATAATGTGCTGGGCCGCCAGCTCGAATACTTTACCACCGTCGATTATATCGGCCAGGGCCTGCCGATCATGCTGCCGAAGGGGGCGCGCGTGCTGCAAACCCTCCAGCGCTTTGTGGAGGACACCGAGAAAAAGCGCGGCTATCTGCTCACCAAAACCCCGCTGATGGCAAAGAGCGACCTGTATAAGATCTCTGGCCACTGGGATCACTACCGTGAAGGCATGTTCGTGATGGGCGACGAATCGAAGGACAAAGAAGTATTTGCCCTGCGCCCGATGACCTGCCCGTTCCAGTATCAGGTATTCCTGAACCGCCAGCGCTCCTATCGCGACCTGCCGATGCGCCTGGGTGAAACCTCTACCCTGTTCCGCAACGAGGATTCCGGCGAGATGCACGGCCTGATCCGCGTGCGCCAGTTCACGATCTCGGAAGGTCACCTGATCTGCACCCCCGAACAGCTCGAGGATGAATTCAGAGGCTGCGTGGAGCTCGCCAACTTTATGCTGAAAACCCTCGGACTGGACGAGGACGTCAGCTACCGCTTTTCGCAGTGGGACCCGAACGACCGCGTGAAATACATCGGCACACAGGAGCAGTGGGACGAAGCCCAGGGCGTGATGGAGCGCATTCTGAACCATCTGGGCCTGAACTATTCCATTGGTGTCGGCGAGGCCGCGTTCTACGGCCCGAAGCTCGACATTCAGATCCGCAACGTGCACGGCAAGGAAGATACTCTCATCACCATTCAGATTGATCAGATGCTGGCCGAGAAATTCGGTATGGAATTTGTGGATAAGGACGGTGTGAAGAAGAACCCTTATATCATCCACCGCACTTCTCTCGGCTGCTACGAGCGCACCTTGGCCCTGCTGATTGAAAAGTACGCCGGCGCGCTGCCCATGTGGCTGATGCCCGAGCAGGTTCGTGTTCTGCCGATCAGCGAGCGCCTGCACGACCAGGCCGACGAGATCAAGCGCCGGCTCGAAGAGGCCGGACTCGAGGTCACCTGTGACCACCGCAGCGAGAAGATCGGCTATAAGATCCGCGAAGCGCAGCTCGAAAAGATTCCCTATATGCTTGTCATTGGGGACAAGGAAGTGGAAAACGGCGTTGTGGCTGTTCGCAGCCGCCGCGACGGCGACATCGGCACCATGCCTTTGTCGGATTTCATCGCAAAAGCGGTGGAAGAGGTTCGCAGCAAGGCGAAATAATCTGTTCATTGGCATAATTTGCCATTTATTTCCTTGATATTTCGAGGAAGCCCGGCAGAATTCCCGCCGGGCTTCCTTTTTTATTGCACGCTTATAAAATTATGTAAACCAATAAACAATGCAGCTTTCCACCTTTCATGTGAATAATAGATGGGGAAAACGGAGCAAAAGACCCTGATCCCCCATGTTGTCCACGCTTGTTTGTGGAAAACTCTGTGGAAAGTGTGGAATAAAAAGGATATCCTTCGTTTTCTTAAAAACATTATGTCAAGTAAAGCAAAAAGGGATGAATATTTTCAAAAAACACCTTGAAATCAATATGGGAATATGATAAAATTCAAGAGTTGCAAGATCAATTAAATCAGAATTTGCGGATGTAGTTTAGTGGCAGAACTTCAGCTTCCCAAGCTGACCGTGTGGGTTCGATTCCCATCATCCGCTCCAAATGAAAAACCGCATCACACCGCCATTTGTAGGCAGTTTGATGCGGTTTTATTTTATCGTTTTTCATGCTTAAACATGACTAAAAAGCCTATAAAATGAAAAAAATGCAAGTCAAGATGCAAGTCAAAAATGAATCCTTACCCTCGGCGAAGAGGTTTTACATTTAATCTCTTGGGGATGTATAATCACTCGGGGTGATAAAATGTTAGATTTACCGGGGCTGCTGTATTTTCAGAACGGCGGCGTTTACAAAGGCAGTGCAAAAGGGACACGTTACAAAATAGGTCCTGAGGACGATAATCTGGCCGTGGAAATATGGTTGGAACCGAACTGTTATGAAAAGGCAGAGATTTTAGAGCGTGCAGAATTTGAGCTAAGCGACATCGGTCGGTCTGCTATGGTTGAGTGGCTTACCGAGAAAATAGAAGTTGTGAGAAAATAAAAGAAGAGATTTTACGGAGCTTGGTTTGAAGAGGGAAAGATTTAACTTTTTTAATTCTAAATATAGATTACTAAGAAGATGATTATTGGAAAGGTTTCTATATATTGTGCATATAGTATGAATGGATAACGATTTTAAAAGAATTTGGTAGATTTTGGTGTTGATTTTAGAGTTGTTTAGTGTATAATGAAGTTACAGATGAGCATACTTTGTGCTGGGTATAGATTTGTCTATTTTAATTTATATCTTTGCTTTGTTATACGGTAAGCGTTAGAAAGGATGATTTCTATGGCGACAAAGAGTATATGTAAAACCGTCCGCATTCGTGATAAACGCTTAGCCAGTCAGTTGATTAATGCCCTTGAAAGTGCCAAAGGCAAACACAGCATTGAAGTTCACGTTTCTAGGAAAGTACAGGATTTAAAGGGCGATCAAATCAAGGAAGTATTTGGAGCGAGATAAATGGACGGTTACGTACAAGTTTCTTTAATAGACTTAATTGAACAAATTGGAGAGGATAGTACAAAAGCTATTCTCTCCAATTTTTCGTGCCCACATAATATTGACGTTGAGCACTATTTAAAGCATACTGGAATTGAATTTGCAAAGCAAAAGATCGCACCTACATATTTGATTTTTACTTCGTATAAAAAAGAATTGGCTCTCATAGCTTATTATACCACTAATATTAAAAGCCTTAATATTGATAAATTGGCCGTAAGCAAAACAATGAGAAAAAGAATCAATAAATTTGCTACATACGACAGCGAATTGCGAGCTTACTTAATTGCAGCTCCGCTTATTGCCCAACTTGGGAAAAATTTTACTAATGAATATAATAAATTAATAACTGGAGACGAGCTACTCAGATTAGCATGTGAAAGAGTTGCAATGGCGCAGGAACTTATTGGAGGCAAAATTGTATATTTAGAGTGCGAAGACTCTCCTAAACTGCTAGACTTTTACAACAAGAATGGGTTTGTGAATTTTGGAAGACGACCATTAGATCGAGACGAGACAGAGGTAATGAAAGGTCAATATCTAATTCAAATGTTAAAGTACCTGTAAACAAAAAATCCCGTCCTGCATTTTACACAGGGCGGGATTTGTCATATCTATTCAGTTTTATCCGCTTTGCTCTTGATCGCCGCAAATGCGTTTTTAACTGCCGGAGGCATCGGCACACCCATGATTCCGAGGTTTTCGATCACAGAAAATCCCTCATTTGCGATAAAAAACAAAATCACCGCAGTGCGCAGGTACCCGCCGGTATTGGCTACGGTATCAAGCTGCACCGCGACATAAACGATCAGCAACACACTGAATTTGCGAAGCAGGCCTTTCAGCGAGGCGTTACTCTCGAATGTGCCGTCTGGAGTCTTTTGGGATTTGTGCCATACCAGAGCGATCAGGATGCCCAGCAGGTAATCTACGGCCATGATGCCGATCAAAAACTGTAAGCTGGTATCCCAGCCGCCCAGGGCTGACAAAACAGCAGCACCGGCTGCGGAAAAGACGGTCAGCACCGAAATGTACATAGATTTTGCAGATAAAGCCATTAGTTTTCCTCCTCAAGTTACGTTAAAATTGCACTGCACAGTCTGCCCGGCAGCACTTACAGTGATATGTCCATGCCTCACCACCGGCTCCAGCGGCAGTCCCTGCACGTCGATCAACCAGCCGCGGCCTTTCGGGTCAAGCCGCGGTTCCGATACGGCAATCACGTCGCGTCCGGTGGTGGTAACGGCGGGCTTGTCCTTGCATTTTGCCAGCACGGTGTATTTTTCCCCGGCCACCATGTCTTTGCTGCTGGTGTCCAGCGTCAGGCCAGCGATGGGCGGAGAGGTAAATGTAGGGGCCGTGGCCGCCTGCTTGTACGCGGTGCCGGTGTGCTTGCAGATGCCCCGGGCAATGGCCTGCGCTGCCTTTGCGGCATCAAAACGGGCCATATCCTCGGTGCTGTCGATAAATCCAACCTCGGCCAGCACGGCGGGCATATTGGTCTGCCGGATCACGGCCAGGTAATCGCGCCCGTCGTCGCCCTTGCGTGTCTTTACGCCACGGTCGACATACCCCAGACCCACCAGCTCAGCCTGGATGCACTGTGCAAGCGCCTTGCTTTTGCCGCCCGTGATACTGCACCAGGTTTCCGCGCCGTGCCCACCGCCTGCGTTGAGATGGACGGATACAAAATAATCAGCGCCCCAATCGTTGGCTTTTGGGCCCCTGGTATCTAAATCTACGTCAATATCGGTTGTCCGGGTTTGCGCCACAGAAAAACCGCAGCGGGTCAATTTCACGCCGAGCAGGGCGGCGATCTGCAGGGTTAAGTCTTTTTCTGCGTGGCCGAGGGCGACGGCCCCAGGCTGTGCTCCACCGTGACCGGCGTCAATCCAGATTTTAGGCATTGATATTCAGCTCCTTTTTCACTTCGACCACCTGCGCCGCCGTCATGCGCGGGTAGTCCTTAATTATATCCTCGAAAGCCTCTCCGCTTGCTCTCCTGCGGGCAATTACTTGGCAGGCAATTTTAAGTAAGATACTCATTCGGCTGCACCCCCAAACGCCAATGCGGTAATGGCGGCCTGCATATCAGCAATTGCAGCCGCCTGCTCCGCCTGCTGCGTCTCCGCATAAGTGAGCTGCGCCAGCGTGACGCAAAGCCTGTCCTCTGTGACTGCCGCCGTATCTTCCGTGGCCGGTATCTCTACGGATTTGAGCGCCAGCGCAGCGCGAATAACATAGTGATTGTATACGGCCTGCGTCTGCTGGTCACCGTCCTGCGTAATAATTGTCAGACGGTCAGTCTTGGCGCTGTCGGTGGTCAGAGCGTCCAGATCGTCAAAGGAGATCGTGCCCTTTGTAATCTGTATCTCGAGGCTGTCCCGCTGCGTGCCCTGGTGGTAGGTGGTCTGGCCCTTGATGACGGCGACATCAATCGTGGTGCCGTCCGCGAAAATGATTTGCTGTGACATTTTATCAACCTCCTTAATTTGTATCCAAAATATAAGCTCCCTCGATGTCCGGGGTGCCTGAAAATTTCGCATCAGAGGACAGTATCATTACGGGTCTTATTTGTCTGGTCTGGTTGCGGACGTAAGCTATATTTCCGATTGTATCAACGCACAAGGGGGAGAACGTCCAATCTTCTTCTCCCGCGTCAACAAATACAGAGCGCAGCCAGTAAGCGGAGCCGTCGGAAAAAGTACTACGTAACGCATTCGCAAAACTTGATGATCCCGCTTGAAAATAAGCAAGCTTCGCACCATCAGCAGCTACATTTAAGCCCATACTGCTATCGCCGCCCACCTCAATGAAAGATGGAGCAAAACAGTCGCATGAATAGCCATCATCTCCCCACCAGACGCGATTTAGACCGGTACTAGTCATATAATTATCACTGTATGGTATCTTTACAGTTTTGATAAATGCTCGAACATCGCTTGCAAATCTTGTGGTAAAGCTTTTTAATGTGGTGGCTATAATGGATGTAGAGTAGACCGTATTTCTATTTCCAAATAACACAGACCCCGTATATTGCTCTAATTTCATGACCCACGTTCCGTTGCAAGATGCCGCATACTGAGAGGACGGCAAGCCCTGATGTACGATCTTATACTTTGAAAGAGCGCCGTTTTCAAGTAATTTAACGGTAGTACCTACTGGTAATTCCGTAGCCGGAATGCTCCCGCTAAAAATCTTCCGGTTCACGCCGCCGCTGACTGCATACAATTCTTTCAATTTCCGGTTGACTCCGCCAGATGGAGTGTATAGCTCTTTGAGCTTGCGGTTCACGCCGCCAGATGACGTCCAGAGTTCCGGCATTAGTACACCCCCCACAACTTACCGGCGTCCAAGGTAGATGTAGGTGCAGCGGTGGACACCGTCATAGCCCCGGCGACAGAAGTGGTGTTTGCCGCAGTACCGCCGTTGGCGGGCAGGGCGTTCGGGTATGCGGGCAACTGTAACGTTGTGCCGCTTTTAATCACCCCCACCCCACCGATGGTCGCGGACTGCACGGCGGCAGCGAGTTGATCTTTTTGGGCTTGGGTCATGTGGGCGGTGGTATCTGTCTCATGGGCAGCAAGTACAGCATCCATCAGAGCGTTATCTTGATTAAAATCCTCTCGCTTTGGGTATTCGTTTCCCTGCCATTGATTCAGGCCATAATGCGGGGTTTTGTTTTCACTTGGCAAGTTTATCCCTCCCTGTAAATCTCAAATTCGTTCCACGTGAGATTCTTGGCTTCCCATTCATCCCATGAGTATCCGTAGGCTTCGGCCATATCCCATGTGATAAAGGTGTAAATGTACCGGTACGCCAGATGTGCCGGTTTGATTTCTTCAATTGCCGCACTTAGATCGTCCATATTAGGCGGTATGCCGAGCGTACCGATAAATTTAATATCAAACAGGTACAGCTCCGGATGCTCTATGATGTCAACAACACCGTTCGAAAAGCTTTCCGCGACATTTTTGATCATGATCTTGGTGGTGATACCCTGCGCCCGCAGCTTACTTTCGATTCGGCTGCGGCGGAACGGGTATGGCTTTGTTGCATCGATCTGGATACCTAAAGCCTTTTCCCACAGTTCCAGCCCCCATGTGGCCGTCTTAACATTGAGCTGTGCCAGCAGATCATCCTTTGCATTCAGCAGCTTTTCGATTTGCCGGTCCATCGCCTGCAAAATATCTGCCGTGTACTTGCTGCTTTTGTGGTAAGACGGCACAAGATCAATCAGGCTCATACTGTTACCTCCACGGTACCGAGCACTGGCACCTGTTTCGCGGCGATGGTCACACTTTCCGCGGCGCCGTTGATCTGCAGGCTGCCGAAATCCTCTACACCATCAATCCCCATCAGCAAATAGGACACCTGATTGTACAGCAGCTCGTACTTTACAAAGGCGATACTTTTGAGGTAAGTATCCAGCGCCGCCGAAAAGGCTGCCTGAACCAGCGCCGCGGTAGTGCTGATACTGATGCTCACCGTCGCCGTAACATCGATCTCCAAGCCCTCTGCGCTGCTCACCGTCACGGCCGGTCCGATCGGCCTGTTTTCTTCGATATGTGCTGCGCAGGCGGTTACGATTGCGTTATCTACCGGCTGTTTCTCAGGCCCTACAATCAGCACGCCGACGGTTCCCGGTCCGTTTTGCAGCGGCGTTACCTTTACCGCACCTACGCCGGACGTTTCCAGCGCCCATTGTTCATAGTGATGTACATTCCCGCTGGTGGCTGGGGTCTGCAGGTACGCATAATAGCGCCGCACAAGACTGGCGTCGCTCTCCGCATCGGCCCCGCCGGCGGCGGCCGTCGGATTGGTTACCGCGGTAATCCCACTGATGCTGTTATACTGATTGATAATGGTCCCCGCCGCGACATTGTAGGCCGCGCCGATCTCCTCCGCTTCGGCAACAACTTCCGCGGCGCCGCCGGAAACTACCGCGGCTGACAGCGTTATGAACTCCTGCCCGACAAGCGTCAAAAACGCGCTGCCGGCCGGAACCGTTGCCCCTTCTGTTCCGGTAAACCGCAGCGTCACCTTTGCTTTCGTGCCCTTTTTACGAGTGATCCCAACCTCCGCGCACTTTTTATCAATGTATTCCCCGGACGTTTCATCGATAAAGGCAATCGGCAGCACGGCATTCAGAGCGGTGTAAACTTTCCATAATTCCAGTGATACCGGACCGATTAATGTATCAACATAGCTGCCCTCCCGGGTATCGATATCCGTTGTAAGGCTTTCCACAATTTCCGCTTTGATGCTTTCCGGTGTAATACCCTCATACATTCAGCTCCGCCTCCCCGTATACGGTCACAATCGTGCCGCTGATTGTCAGTACGTCACCCGCAAATGATATGGCCAGATCCTTGACATCCGTTATGTACGGATTTATCAGCAGACATTCCCGCGTGAATCTGGCGGCCTCCGAGCGCTTCAGGTCGTCTGAAAAGCTTTGCCCGGTCAGGTTATCCACTTCGTTCCCGAAATCCCAACTATAAATTTCGTACCGATACCGGGGTGTGTGCAAAGCATTCCACGCCCATACAAGCACGGCTGCTTTTCCCTCAACGATCACCGGGGCTCCGTTTTCCCAGATCGGTTCGTTTTTTTGATAGTCCCATGCAGTTTCGCGGTACATTGGCAGACTGACGTCAATCTCTGGCGCCGCCTGCGGCTGGATGATGGGAAATAAACTCATTTGCTCACCGCCTTACACATACAATCCAGTATTGCTGCTCATCATTCAGAGGGACAAGCAAACAAAGATCCCCAACCTCTAAAATCGGCAGCCCCCGGCTTTCGATCAGATCCTCTTTTTCTTGGATGTTCCCGGCTACCTCCATTCGCAGCGGATTAGCGCTTATCACCTTCCCCTCCCGAAATGCGGCCGGCAAACTCATACGCCGATCATCCCTGAGCGCCTGCACCAATTTCGAGTACGGATTGCCTTGCAAACAAGATCCCTCCTTATGCGCTGCCGGATTGCTTTTCGTCCATCATCGCGCGAAAATTTAGCACCAGCTTATTTGTGTATACACCGTTTTTCCAACTGTGTGTGTCGCTGTCAATGTAAAACAGCCCTTTCAGGCCGGAGTATGGCTCTTGCACAACAACAGACGTGCCGGTGATGAAACGGGTATCTCCCAGGCAGTTCACGGTTATTTTTTGCTCCACTCCATTATCATCCATCAGTTTCTGGGCTTTGGCGGCGGTGTCCTCTCCGTCGGCCTGCTTGATAGCGGATTGCATCACCCCGTACAGCTTCACCAGTTCAGCATTTTTGACCGTTTTCACCAGATTATCGTTCTTGTCGTAAATCGCAACCTGATTCACCATGTTTTGGATGCTCTCTGAGGTGGCGGCATCCATGAGATTCACGCCGGACGCAATCTGCGGCGCGTTTAGTATGGCGGATTTTTCCCACACGCAGAGCTTTGTTCCGCGAAATCCCACCTGATATTTTTTCTTGGTTTTGGCAGATGCCAGAGTGTAGGCCGTCTGGATAATGTCATAAAGCTTCTCCTGCGGGAAATTCCGGGTCAGACCGTATCCGGTGGATACGATGTCCCCGACCGGGATTCCAAAATCCGCGCAGATTCGCTTCGTGGCTGCTTCCGGTGTGGAGTTTTTAAACTTGTACGATTTTTCGTTGCGCTTGATATAAATTCCACGATCAAAGCAGGTAATGTCCATCACGCTGCTGTTTGTGGCTTTATCCCGCCCAAATACAAAGCCGTCAAACAGCAAGGTGTTATCCTGCAGGAGCTGCACTGCAGCACCCAGCGGGCAGTTTATGACCGGTATCCGCTGATCGGTGGGCGACGTAGCCGCTCCAAATTCGATCGTGCGGGAACATTGCAGGTAATCACCGGACCATGTTACGGTAGGGGCCAGATTGATAACGTCGATCCCATTTACAAGCAAGCGGAGCATAGACAATCCCTCTCTACAATTGATTTTTCGCGGGTATTTTCAGCACCTGCCCCGGAAAAATCAGATTTGGGTTTTTGATGCCATTTAACTTTGCCAGTTTTGGGTACAGTGGCACATTCTGATAATACTTCCGGCAGATCGCGCTGAGAGTGTCCCCTCTTTTTACTGTGTAGCTTACCGCTCCGCAGGCGGTGGCTGGGGAAGCTTTTGGGCTGCTTCGCAGCTGCGCCGCCGGGGCCGTCTGCTTTTTTACCAACATCATTTCCCGGTATTCCCGCAGGCTGATGGTGGAATAAACGTCGTTGGTACCGTCCTTTTCGCCGTAGGATATGCTTTCCACCAGCACCGGTATATTAATCGACGTATCGGTTACCACCAAACGCACTACCAACCTTGTATCTGCCCACTGCTCAAACGCACGGGTAAACACATACGGGTCAGGGTTAAACGGCCCCACCACAAACGGATACTGCTGCGCGGGGAACATGCAACTGATGCTGACAGTCGCCAGCGTTGGATACCCGGCTATATTCACATCCCCCAACGCATGGATATTCACGGTTTCGATGTTGATTCCGTGCGACACCTCAAAGCTTTCCGGAGTAACCGGCAGAATCAGCTCGTTATCATACCCGGCATTATTGTACTTAAAAATTATTTTTCGGAGCATAGGCACCGCCTCCCCGTGAATTTTTGGCATAACAAAAGCGCCGGCCGGGTGGCGGGCGCTTAATTTGTGATTTGCATTGCGTTCAAAATTTTCGTTACAATTTTTTGTGCGATTCTATCTTCGTCTGCTTCATCTTTTATGACATTCCCGGTTACCGTAACATGAATAGTAGGTGCGGTTTTTTGCGCTCTGGCTTCGCTGGCCGTCAGCACCCGCTCCCCTTCATGGAGCATAGCGGGGAAATCGTTGTACGGCACGCGGGCCATGCCAAAGGCTTTCCCTGCGGATTTTGACTTATTCCCAAATAATGATTGTGACCACCCAACCAGGCCATCCATTCGAGTTTGTTCCGATTCTTCAAGTGTGGGTGTTTTAGCTTTTGGCAATGCATTTTCCGGCTGATATATTTGGGATAGAATAGTTGACATATCTTGCGCATACTTTTCCCCAAACCCTTTGGTAAATTCCTGTTCCATATCATATCCATATGTTTTATATACGCCGTCCTGAATCATACTTTCTCGGATTCCAGATACTAAACTTTTTTCAGTATCCACCTGTAATTTATATCCCGCAGTTTTTCTGTATTCGTTTTCGCCATCCACCTGTGCTTTGGCAAGTATTTCTCCCATTTTAGCCCGATCATTTTCAGATTTTGCTTTTTGGAACTCAGGATCTTCATTCATAGCTTTATTCATTGAGTCTCGGATCATTTTTTCCCTTGTGTTTTCAAGATCCGCTTTCCACGACCCTATCATGGAGTAAGCATCTGACATTTTATCCCCATCTTTTCCAGATAGCCAGTCCTGCTGGGCCGTCAATCCTTTTTTGCGTTCTTCCGTGAAACCTTCCCCCATAGCGGCATCCATTTCGTTTTGAAGGTCTTGCAGATTATCTACCATAGCATTATAAGTGGTCGACTGTTTTTCTGATAACCCGCCGAAAGTTTCATTGATATAATCTATAATCGCCTGCGCGGCTGTATTGCCTGAAATATCACCTTTTGTCACCATTCCGGCTATTTTGCTTTCGTCCGCTCCGGTGGCGTTGCTAAGCGCCTTATAAACGTCAAGCCCTCGCTCTGAAAAGTAATTTAAATATTCCTGCGTCGCTTTTCCTGTGGTTCTCATTCGAGATAGCCCCGAAATAAACATATTTACCCCTTGGCTGTCAAGATTCAAGCCGCCGCTTGCATCGGAAAGCGTTTGAAGAACTTTAAATACCTCATCCGGCTTATAACTGTTCAGCAAACTTTTAGAATATCCGGTGATGTCATCATAGGAATAGTTGGTTTTCGTTGCCATCGCTTTTGTTTTATCCAAATATTCCTCGGCGGCTTCATCGCTTCCAAGCCTTTGGGAAAAAGCAATTTGATCCTGCTCTCGTTGCCCCGCAATCGTTATGCCGCGTGTCAGTGTATTCTCTTCATCTGCTTTTACCGTGTTATAGCTGTCCTGTACCGCACCTTTAAAGGCTTCATCTTGGGAAGAAAAAATTCCGGCAGCAGAGTTCACCAATCCGGACACCGCGCCAACTCCTGCGCCAACAGCCATCCCCGGAAGTCCCGCAAGGCTCCCCATCGCCGCACCGGTAGCCGCTCCGCTGAGTGTGCTTTGAATCGCTCCGCCGATGGTGTTACCAAGTGCGCTTGAAACCGCCACCCCGGCTAGCCCAGAAAGGCTGTCACCGGCCATTTTAAAAAGCCCGGCGTTCGCCAGCGTACTCAGCATTTCGCTTTGTTTGCTCCCACTCAAACCAGTGACTCCCGCGCGATTTTCTAACTTACTCATTTGAGTTTGAGTTTCTGAAATAGCCTTAGAGTATTGTTTTACTGCTATCTGAGCGGAATTATACTCTTTATATACGTTTTCCAGTCTAACTTTACTGGCTTCATCATTAGTTTCGGCAAGAGTCTTTTTGGCCTTTTTTAGTTCCTGAGAAATTGAATCAAGATTTGCTTGTACCTTGCTTTTGTTGGCAGCAAGCGCATCCATTCTTTTTTGCAAATTTTGTACTTCACGGCCTGTTTCTTCCAAGTCTTTATTAAGCGACTTCCCAGACTGCGAAATGGTATTCATAGTTGTTGAAACTGTTTCTCTCGCCACAATAGCAATACTAATTTCACGGCCCATTGTTCTTCAACTCCTCTGCATACCGGGAAAAGAATGCCCGGATCATCAGTTTTTCACCGGCCGGCTTGTGGTAGTAGTCACCGGGCATCATCTTCCAATCTCGAAAAAGATAGTACAGCAGATTCATTTCCGGATCTGTGTCTATTTTTTTTTAATTTCCTCGATTTCTTCCAGCGTGTCGGTTCGGTACCCGCTCAATTTCTCGATCTGGCGGGAAATGTCCTCCACCTCACCGGGGAGCAACATCTTTTTCACCAGCTCCGCCGGTGTGGCCGCGCTGTACTTTTCGGCCAGCTCCGAGGATTTAAAGTCTGGCGATACCACCCCGGCCAGAAGAATATGCACATTGGTTTCTTCCGGATGCTGTTTGGTGATCTCTGCAGCTCGGCTGTACGTCAATCCTCGCAGCTCAAACACCACATCGCCCCCGGCCAGTTTGCTCAATCTGCGGATCTTCACTGATTTACGGGGCGTTTCCGGCACATCCATATTCAAAAGCAAATCCAAAGTGTTCATATTTATCTGTCCTCCGCTGCATCTAATAATTTACTCTTGGTAAAAGTAAACGGGCATTCCACTTTTCCGATAACCGCAACCTCCCAATCGGCCAAAGTCAGATCATCGAACGACACATTGTAATACGCTATACGTTCTGCTCCATTTGCATCAGGATCGTCCAACTTCGAGATAAGTGTAAAACGAAGGTCCTTCCCGCTTTGGATTGCATCGCCAATTTTCGTCGCCATGCGGCTTGATACCTTATGCAACCCAATAGATCCGGTTCCTTTGATGCTTTTCGCTTTTGTATCGACTGCCATTTGCCCCGCCAGAGAAATCTCGTCTTTGTTGACAGACCATTTTGCTTGGCACTTATAGCACTCTCCAACATAATCGCCATCCAGCCACACCTCACCCCAGGTGCCGGACATAATTCTTTTTGCGCTATCCATCTGTTTTCACCCCTTAAAATTCAATATCCAGTTCGACATCCTCCATAGTATCAGGAATGCCGATTTTTCCGGCAAGGAACACCTTTGTACCGGTATCGGCTACCTTGATTTCCTGATCGGTCATATTGGTAACGTCTACACCCTTATTCTTCAAATACTGACGCTGCTTTTCCATGTTGATTTCAACGCTGGATTCGCCGGCACGAAGAATCCCCTCCGCTTCAAGTTGTGCAAAGTAAGTCGAAATTGCGGTAATCAGCAGGCATTTGTGATCATAAATGTTGCTGTACTTACCGAAATAATTGTCCTGCGTCAGCAGGCGCAGATCGTCGCGAATCATATCGATCGTTTCCACGATTTTGATTTTCTTCCACGGATCCTGCTTGGTGTCCGTCGTGGTGGTCAGGCTATTAACACCGCGCCCAACCTTCACCTTTTCCCCGTCATGGAAAATAATCAGCTCGCCGCGGTCAACAGCAGCATCCATTTCCGCATCCGTCAGCCTTTTTACGTCGGTTACTTCCGGCAGCACCGCATAAGTGCAGGAAATGGCCGCAGGAGTTCCGGCAATCAATCCGGCCATTCTGCCGCAATACCCGGCGGTGGTATACTCCTGCGTACCTGCTTTGATCTCGTCTGTGGTAAAGTTGATGATTCCCTCATTATCTGCCGCCGTGTCCGGCAGGACGGCTTTTGGGTATCTTTTACTGGCTCTCTGGGCGATAATCCAGTTTTTGATCTCGGTCGCCTGCTCCGTTGTGCAACTGGGCGGCCCGGCCACATAGTTGATTTTCTGCGTTTCAAAGTAACTCAGCGCTGCGGAAAGATCCTCTGCGTCTGTCGGTAGCACATAAGCATAAATTTTGCTTGGTGTATTGACATACCCGACAAAAGCACTGGTCAAATACGCCTGATTGACAGCGCTCAGTGTGGTCGGGATATCTCCGGCATCCATCAAAATATGCTCTCCCTGCGCAGCGGAATCCAGCAAAATTACCGCAACGATTCCACGCTGCAGCCTGCGTGCGGCCGTACTGGCCACATTTTTAAAGGTAATGTCCAAACTTGGCATACCCATATTCACGTTACCTCCGTTTCAATATCAAATTCTTCCATGAGCGGGGCGGTGTCCTGCTCGTCTGTACGATCATCAAAAAATTCGAGCTGCAGTTCAACATATGACCGATCGAAATCTGCGCCGCCGGTGCTGGCCTTAACTTTCAATGCGCGATCCCCGACACGGATAAATCCCGGGCGGAAAAGCTGCATAACGGCACTTTGTGCCGCAAGCAAGGCGCCGTCTGGAGCGTTCTCGTATTCGTCCACCTCCACAAAGCATGTGATGGTAAGATAATCGACGCAGCGCACCGTTTTCCGGTTTGCTGCGTCGATATCAAACTTCACTGTTTCGATTAAAAAACTCGGCCGGTCAAAGGCTTGCGGGTACCGGTTGCGGTAAATGGTTTGCACCTCAGAAAATCGCACGGCCAACATGCGGTTGACTTCGATTTCGATCTGCTCCGGTGTAATCATCCGCCCAGCTCCTTTGCTAAATCATCTGCAAACCGGTTCCCGACATCAATTGCCTTTGATTCCATCGTTGTCTGAGCTTTCTGGTAAAAGTGCCGGCCATCGACATAAGGTTTTTTGATCGCTGGACGGTACCGCTTCGACCTTCCACCGGGGCGCCGGATTTTATGGCCGCTCCCCAGATAGTTTGTGATCGCGCCGGGGCTGTTGTCGCCGGTTTCGGCATCACTTGCCCGCACCGCCGCATATCCTCCGCGGCTGCCAACGTGCGGCTCTTGCCAGCCTTTAATTTTCCCGCTGCTGTCGTTGACTCCCGACGCGGCAATCTGCGCATCAACTTCCGACTTAGCGAGCTCGGCCAGTTCTTCATGCAGCGCGCGGTTTTTCTCCGGCATCTTTTTCAGCATGGCATCAAGATCTTTCGTCAGTCCATCAAGAGCAGACAGATTAATGCTTTGCATCGGGTTCCCCCTTCCGGTATACCTCATACTCGTTTTTGTATTCGTCCAGTGTGTGAGCCACCTGCACACAATACTTTTTGCCGGCCACATCCACCAGATCGGAAATCGACAGCTCAATCACTTTCGGCGTGACAAGTACATAGGTAGTTTCGGTGACGGCCTGCGGCTCGCGCTGCTCAAATCCGAGATATTTTTCCGTGAGCACCGCCGGGAAGGTGATGGTTTCGCTTTTTACGGCCACCGGGTTTTTCAGTTCATTTTTTGTCGTTGTAATATGGGTAACGGCGCAGGTAATCGGTTCGATTAGTGCGGTAGTCACCTCATAAAACGAGCAGTCAGCATCATCAATGCTTGTCAGAAAACAAAATTTCCCGCGCCACCGCACAGCATTGTGCAAGGTTAAATTTTGCTTCCAGATCATGAACGTAATTGACTTGGCGCCGATACCAACAGAAGAAAACAGATTTTTGCGATCTCTTGTCTTTGCCGTTTCTGCCTTTGCCCATGTCGTGGCTACCTTTGCCCATTCATATTCCGTACCGTTTAGGTGTACCTCCAAAATCTCTATCTGCTCGTTGAGTTCTCCGGGATCAATCATACCGGAACCACCCGCCTTTTACGCAACAGATTATAAAATGCAATAGGTAGAGGTTCATTGCCACTGCGATGTAGCCATGCCCAGGTAGCATAAATCAGTATTGCGTGCCGGACCCGTTCTGGAACTTCATCGTATCCGGCAGAATAGGTAATTAAAATAGGATTTTCTTTACGGAGTGGATAAGGAATCGCTACCCCTTCCTTCAAGTGCAGTTCCGCCGGAAAAGCCACATTATCCACCGAAACAAGATCGGTTATGTCTGTCTGGCCTCCATCCTGTGAGTAACAGATGACACTTACCAACTTTCTGAACGGCGGGCGGGGCAAAACAATAGCGCCGGACAGATTGTCAGGCGCTATCTGTAACGTTTGCTCGCAGTATGCAGCGTTCTGGTGTGCTTCGGCTTCTTCCCGGCCAGCTTTTAGCATGGCGGTGGCCAGCGGTTCCTGCTCCGGCGTGATAGGCGCGCACTGCATCCACTGCCGCAGTTCATCAACTTCTACCGGCTCTCTTTCCGGCGGAATTATCACCTTTACCACTGAGCTTTACCTCCTCTGCAAACCCGGCCTGAATCAAATCCTTTGCGGTGATGTTTTCAACATCCACAACATCACCGGCAAAAAACGAAAATTTGATTCCTGCGCAGCTTTTCAGAATTTTTATGTTCATTATGCACCAGCTTTCATTTTCAACACCTGTACAGCCTCCGGTACAATCAGCCGGCCATCAGTACGCTCGTTGCCCTTAAATCCCACCTGCCCGTTTTCGGCATAGAGCTGATCGAGCACTTGCATCTGCATTCCGAGCGTGTCTTTGATCGTATACTGGCTAAAATCGCCGAAAGCAATCGCTTTTGCGTCCGCGGCTACGGCGGGCATAAAATCAGAGATTTCTACCGGGCGGCCAAGCAGAGTATTCGGCTGTCCAGCGGTCAGGCCCGGCTGCCACATATAATCTCCGGTGGTCGCATTTTTGAGCTTGCGCAGCACCTTTTCTGTGCTGTCCCCCATCAAAAAGGTAGCTTTTTTCCGGTATCCGGATTTCAGAGCGTAAAACAGATCCAGCAGTTCATCCGCAGTGATTGCCGTTGCGGCTGCCGTGGTGACGCCAGTCTGCGCATCAACCAGTACACCCTTCGGTTTTCCGACGCCGTTTCCGGTCAAAAATGCCGCTTCTTCTCCCTCTGAGAAAACTCTGGAAAAGCTGGTAGAAATCAGACCACTCAGATCAAATTCGGAGTCGTGAAGCAACTCCTCCGATACCAGAATGATTTTTCCAAGTTTGTGATTGCCGATGGTTACAGTATCATAGGTATCGTCAACCTTCGGGTATGCTCCGCTTTCCGGAATCCACTCAGCCGCCCCATAGGAAGCCGCCAGAACGATTTTTCTGTCCGCTGTCATTGTCAGAATGTTTGCCAAACGGCGCATTACCACGCTTTTTGCCATCAATGCGCGAACGGAAGATTCCAGTTCCTCCGGCATTACCAAAAATCCGCCCGTCGCGTCCGGCTCGGTCTGCATAACGTTCTGAAACAGTTTGCGATCAGCGGCAGTGACAGCGGATTTTCCTTCGCGCACCGCGCGGAAAAACGCATCCTTATACTCGGGGGTTTCTGTGATTTTCTTTTTCGGGGCGGAATCCTGCGGGATAGGCTGAGACTGCGCGGGCTCCGGGATCTGCTTTAATGCGTTTTCCCGCTCCTTCTGCTTTTCTTCCGCCTTAATCTCAGCGGAAAGAGAGTCAATGTCCGCATCGGCTTTGTTGTAGGCATCCATATCCCCAGCGTCGAGGTATTTTCTGGCTTCCGCAACCAGGGCGGCTACTTTTTGTCTTTTTTCAGTCAAAGTCATGTTCATTCTCCTTTATAAAAATAATATTTTTTCGGTCAGATTCAACTTTGCGCGGGCAATCAATACCGCCTGTGCGGTGGAAGTGGGCGGAGCCTCGTCCTTTACGTCCGGCGGCGCTTCCTTTTCTTCTGGCTTCGGCGGGTTCTCCCCGTGCTTTGCTTTTTGTTCCGCCAGCATTGCTCTGGTTTTGTCCATAACCTCGGGCGGGATCGGCAATCCATAAGCCGCATTGACCAGCCGCGGTACCGCTGCGGCGGAGATTTTATCCACGAGCCCCAGCTCTACTGCGCGGGCGGCGGTAATCCACGTTTCCGCGTCCATCAGTTTCAGGGCGTCCTTTTCAGGCATTCCCGATTTTGCAACGTAGGCCGCCGCGATTGACTTGTCGGCTTCCTGCAAACTGGATGATACCGTATCCATAGCGTGATGATTTCCCTGCGCCATGGTAGACACCCGGTGCACCATCAGTTGTGCGGTAGGTGACATTTCAGACGGGCCGGCCATGGCAATTACCGACGCGGCGGATGCGGCCAAACCGGTAATATAAATTTTCACCCCTCCCTGATAACCACGGAGGAGCGAATAAATGGTAGACCCGGCGAACACGTCCCCGCCATAGCAAGTCGATATTTCCACCTCCAGCGGTTCCCCGTTGGCTTCCGCGATTGCTGCTCTAATGTTCTGCGGAGCCGTTGTTCCAATCCCAAACCAATCATAAATCCATTGGTCATCGTCCGATACAATGTATCCTTTTACCTCTAAACTCACTTGTTTTCACCTCCATTCTTCGCGGACTCCGCAGATGCGTTCATAAGCTGTTTCAGGCTGCGCAGGTTTCCGTTTGCTAAATAAGCGTCGCCGCCTTCCTCCACCGGAATACTGTCCTCATCCTCCAGATTACGAATATCATTTGCAGACATCCATCCGTTCTGGCGCGCGAGCGCGTACCCCTCCATTCGTGATTTATAATCTCCGCGCAGAAGCGCGTCCACGGAAAACTTGGAGAATAGGTTCTTGCGATCAATTTTTGTGAGCAGCTGCGCGATGATCGCCCTTTCGATGCGTACCAGATAGGGACGCAGGGTATAGATCACAAAATTCAGTGACATCTGTTCAATGTTAGAAAATGTGGCCTGCTCCAAGTCCCCGATCATATGGGGCGGCACGTTATAAAACCGCGCCGCTTCCCTTACCTGAAATTTTCGGGTATCCAGCATCTGGCTTTCCTGCGGTGTGTTGCTGACCTTCTGAAATTTTGAGCCTTGCTCCAAAAACAGAAGCCGCGCGGATTTAGATAGCCCTTCGTATTCATTTCGAACGCTTTTCTGCAATCGGTCAAAAGCATCGTCGTCAAGTTCCCCGGGATATTCGATCACCCCCCCGACATTCGCGCCGTTTTTAAAATAATTAGACGCGTATTCTTCCGCCGCAATTCCCAAGCCGATCGCATCTTGCGCCAATTCCAGAGGGTGGAAAGCGTTGAGCGAATCCATGGAAAACCAGTCCACGCGTAACACCTGCTCTTTTTGGAGCACAAACCGTTCTTTTCCGGGTGACGTAACCACGTATTCCAGTGCTTTCGTGCTCTCGTTTCGCTGCACTTTCACATATGGAGTTGTTATGTTCCAAAGCTGGACTACCTCTCCGGCCCCGTTCCTCACGATCTCAGCGTAACCGCGGCCATAGACCAGCATATTCGCGACAAAAGCCTGCCAAAATTGGAAACTGTCAGTTTCCGGGTTTGGAGCGTCGTGCAGCACTCCGTACAGCGGAAGATCAGTCGCTTTCTCTTTCCCGGTTTCCGTTTTGCGATATAAAAACAACGGCAGAGACGCAATATTTTCCGATAAAAGTCGTACGCACGCAAACACGGCCGTTACCTTCAGCGCGTTTTGAGCATTGATATGGATTCCCACTTTTGACAAAACTCTTCCGAGTGCCGATTTCAGCTCCGGACTTGCTCTCGAAAGTGTGGAAATATTTTTAAAAAGTGTTTTTATTCTACCAAAAAAATTCAAATTGCCCTCGCCCCCCGTTCCGAATATACATTGCGCTTAGCCATGTGCGGCAGGAGCCGCGCCATAGCGTCAACCATTGCGACAAAAATGTCAATTCGTTCGATTCTGCTGTCCTTGATTGGCATGTAGTTTTCCTTCCCATCCATGCTGATATTAACATTTCCAAAACACCAACGGGCTGCCGGATGCGCTTCGTGGGTAATTAAGGGTTGCTTGTCCTCATTTGCGTTCTTTTCGCTGGTTTTAAACATGGTTTCCAACTCCTTCATAGATGGGGACATTCCGAGGATGGTCTGAGCGACCGGCACCATTTTGATGCCTGCGGCCTGAAGCATCAGCGTCGTTTCGGTCGCATTATAAGTATCAAATCCAATTTCGCGAATTCTAAACATCTTTGAGTATTCTAAAATCGACTCTCGGATTTTGGAATAATCGGTGACATTCCCTTCGGTAGGATGGATAAACCCTAGCCGCTCCCATTCGTCATATGGTGCATGATCGCGGCGCACGCGCTCTTTCATATTCTCCTTGGGTATCCACGCATCAAAAATCACACGGTAATCTGTCCAGCCTTTTTGCGGCGGGAATATCAGAGCGAATCCGTTCATGTCCCATGTGGTAGCAAGATCGAGGCCCCCGTAACAGTAACATCCCCGAAGATCCTCTCGGGTCCATTTTCCTGTTGTGGCATCCCATGAGGTGAGCGGTAGCCATCCGCGGGCCTTGTTTTTGTTCCACTGATTCAGGCGCAGCCATCGGAAAAGGCGTTCTGCCGCGGGACTGTTCCGCGCTGCCGTTGCTTCCAGGCGAACCTTATCAATGTCAATCGAAACTCCCAAAGATGGATTGACTTCATACCAGATTTTTTCGTCAAAAATATCCGCATTTTCGGGAGCCCCATAAATGCGGACATACCAATATGGATCTTCTATTTCACCGTCGCGGATTCGGCGGGCATATTCGTGCTGTTCCCACCCGATCGACGTGCGATCCGGATCATCACCCGCCGTGGTGATAACCCAGTAAAGAGTTTCTTTTCTGGCCGCACCGGCGCCGAAAGTCATAACGTCCCACAAATCGCGGTTCGGCTGGGCATGCAGCTCGTCAAAAATAACGACGGTCGGATTCAGGCCATGCTTGCTAAAAGCTTCGGCAGACAGCACCTTTAAAAAGGTTCCTGTTTGCCGATTCTTGATGGTTTTTTGACTGTCAAGGACTTGTAGTATTTCCTGCAGATCCTCATCCTGATTGATCATCTGGATCATTGCCATGTAAGACAATGATGCCTGATATTTGTCCGCTGCGCAGCAGTAAATCTGCCCTCCGGGACCATCACACACCAGATGATATAATCCAAGGCCCGCGATAAGGGTGGTTTTTCCGTTTTTCTTCGGGATCTCCAAATAAGCGTATGTGTATTGCCGGTATCCTCTACTGTTCAGAGTGCCGTACACATTTTCAATGACCTCTTTTTCCCATGGTAGCGGCACGAAAGGCTGACCATAAAAATCATCCGTCAGATGCAGCAACTCTAAAAAACGGACAGGTTCACGCGCCTTTTCGCGGTCAAACGGCATTATCCGTCACCCGCCCTGTTCCCCAAAAATGCGGCCATTCCGGTTTTCTTTTTCTCTTGTTCTTTTTTGGGGATGGAGCGCAGAGCGGACTGCACCGTCATGATGTTTTCTTTTGAGATGTCGAGGATCATTTTCCGCTTGGCCATGAGCTGTTTATCACAATTGATGATGTTGTCCGACAGCTTTGCGAGCAGCCGGTAATATTCCGCAGCCGCTATTCCGTCGCCCTCCGGGTTCCCCGTGAGTCCGTCGCGATAATCCGCCTGAAGTTCCTCTTTCGACTGCACAAACTGTTCCCGGATGTCCAAAATCTCGGTGCATTCCGCGACTAAAAGGCAGTTTGTATTGATGATCTGGCTATACAGATCATCATCCTTCCCGATCGACGCGAGCAGTTTTTTCATTCTCTTAAATTCGGCAGCGGCGATTTTATTTTTTTTGACGTCAACCGTCATTTTCATAGGCACGCCGGTGATCATCGCGGCTTCCGCTTCCCGTCGTGCTTTTAATTCATCCTTGGTTCGATGCCCCTCAACAAGGGCAATCGGTTTTGATGGTCGCGCCATTCGGGACACCCCCATTTTAAAATTTCTTAGTTTTGGGAAAAAACTGCACGCGGAGGGCTGAGACGGTCTCCTGACATGATCTTGCAGAGATTTACCTACCCCCTAGGGTGGCAGGCTACTCCCCTCTCGCCGTCCTAATGCTATGATGTTTGTGACAAAGCGCCATCAGATTATCTGGATGATATTTTAAATCCGGCCGATCACGCAGCTTTTGTATGTGATGAATCTCGGTGGCCGGTTGCACTGGCTCCCCGGGCAGCGGCTTATCCAAACAATCAACACACAGCGGATGCTCTCGCAAATACCTGATTCTGAATTTAGCCCATTGCTTATCATATCCTCTATGATAGGCACTGCCCCGGCACTCCACTGCCAATGCCTGATGCTCGTCGCAGTATCCGTTTTTATTGCTTGTAGTATTTGGGCAAAGATGCGCCCTGCACGGCCGCTCAACCCTCTGCGGCATTTTTATTACACTCCCCAAAATCAATGCCTACACAGACGAGGTTTCCTTTTCCATCACATACAGGGCAACACATTCCGTCTGCAAAGCGCAGCTTTTGTCTGCTAATTTTTGTGATATGCCCATTTTCACAAATGAAAGCATTTGGCTTAAAATCCATATTAACAACTCCAAATCTTCTTTCATGCGCATTAAATACTTATAATTATTTTTTTGAAATCGCTTGACTTATGCGCATTAAATGCGTATAATACAATCATGAGGTGAGACAATATGAAGCGCAGGGACTTAATAAAAAGGTTAGAGCTGAATGGTTGGTGGAAAATAAGGGAAGGTGCAAACCACGACATTTACACTAACGGGACGCAAAGCGAACCGATCCCCCGCCACACCGAAATCAATGAATTACTCGCAAAGTCTATCATCAAGCGGCAGGGGCTGAAATAAAGCCCCGCCGCGACGGTTAAATAAATGGAGGTGTTTTTTTGTGAAAAAAGTTTATCCCGTTGTTCTCACCCCTGCCGAACTCGGATTTGTCGTATATGTCCCTGACCTTAGAATAAGCACAGAAGGAAATGACGTCGCTGACGCTATTTCAATGGCCCGCGACGCAATCGGTCTCTGGGGAATTACGGAGCAGGATTTCGGAAGGACTATCCCTGAACCTTCTGAGCTGTCCAAAGTGTCCCACGAAGCAAACGAAATTGTAACACTGGTTGACATCGACTTTGATGCGTACCGGCGAGCAAACGACATGCGGACAATCCGCAAGAACGTTACCATCCCAAGCTGGTTAAATGAACTCGCTGAAAACTCTGGTGTTAATTTCTCCCAGGTCTTGCAGGATGGGCTTAAACAAAAGCTTCATGTTTCTGATCGATAATCTCAAATCCCCGTCTGAATCAGGCGGGGATTTCTTTTTATAATAAAAAGCGCACCGCCGAAGCGATACGCTTTGAATATTCAGCTTGCGTGTTACAGGTGGCCGGGCTGCCCACGCTTAAAGGTTCCCTTTTGTTCGGCGGAGGCTTTCGATGCATCCTTTACCTTGAATCTTAACCGCCTTAGAGTGGCCCTTATAAAATCATGGAGGTTTTGTGCTGGATGAACCAGCTTGTACCACCGCCCGGCCCTGACCCGGCAGGCCCCAGCATTCGCTGCGCCCGGTGGCATATTCGCGGCAGCCGCTGCCATGTGACCGCCGCAAAAATCAGGAGGACTTGTTTTTGTCTTACGCCTAATTCCTTAATTAATACTTTACCATAGTTTTCCTGAAAAATCTTATCCGATTTTTATCATCAGTATTCCGTGATTCCGTACATAGTCACAGTAAACTTGTACAGCGCAGTATTTTTGATACGATATATTTGAGCCTGCTCGCACCCAAGCCTTTTGGTGAGCTCATCCAAATAGTTACGGGGCCGATCTATGTAAAACAGATCGATTACAAGCCGCTCCTCTTCAGATAATTTTGACAGGCCACGCTCAATCAGCCTCACAAGCCGCCGGTCCGCATGGTACACCAGTTTAAGACGCTCCCTCTCCACGATATTATCCAGCATCGCATCCTCCGAACGGCTGCCGCCGCCCTGAACCGGAGTTGAATCAGAGGACCCACTTTTTATGGACTTAAACCGTATTTCAAGTATTCTGATTTTTTCCGGGATATTGGTAAGGCTTTCACTCATGGCCCGATATTTTTTGAGGTCTGTAATCGCACATTCAGTCCATTTCATCGGTATCCTCCTCGCTGGCATCCTCTTCATCTTCTTTATACGGATAATAATCCCGGCGAACGGTCACGCTGTACCAAAAGGATTTCCCGCAGCTCTCGCACTCCGTATGGCACATGTCTGAGGATATTTCATCTGGTTCATGACAATTCTGCACTGCTTTGCAATACGGGCAGATCAAATCTTCATCATCGTCATAAAGGCTCATTGTTTTTCTCCTCCTGTCCCTCTAAAAACATCATGGTCATTCCTTTGGCTGCCGCATACTCATATTCCATTTTCGCACCTGGGCTGTCCCTCCACCCGGGCAAAAAGCATATGGTATTGCAGGCATCGATCATGGCATAGCAAATCGGCATGTAGGTTTCGTGAGGTAAACCGGACGGCATCGATGCAGGGCTAAATACTTTATGTCCTTTGCATATCAAATCCAGCTCAGCAAGCGCAAACCGCTCCTGATAATTATTGATCCCCGTGATCGGGCCAGAGAGATATGTTACTTTTGTTTCGAAATCTCGGCGCTCCCGGTTGTACTTTGCGATATTATGGCACATTACCGCTGCCGGGTCTTTCATAATTCTTCCTCCTTACATTCCAGCCAACATTTCGCCAGCCTCTTCCGGCGTCATGTTTTCCCATTCTCGCAATTCTTCTTTTAGGCGCTTGTTTTCATTTTGCAGGCGTTCCACCTCTGCGACCAGCGCGGAAATATCGGTGCGGGCGTGGGCGATAAAATAGCAATCGGATACTGTGCTGGGGTTACATTTATTAACAAGCACTTCGTGCACATCACCCCACCGTGTATGGTGCGTTTCACATTCCCACGGCCCCGGCGTTGCCGCCTGCTCCCGCGCCTTGATCTCTGCGAGATATTTAGCGTCCATCAAATTTTCAAACTCCTTTCAGCGGTTAACACTATTTTTCTCCCGACCGGTATCTCCATATTTGCAACATGCTCCGTAAGCGATGCCGCCAAATTTTCGACCATATCACGACCCGCGACGTCATTTGTAATATATACTGTTTTGCTCCATACTGGAGGCTGAGAGAGAGATTGACCGGTCCGGTAGTATTGCACGTTAAAATAGATTGTCTTTCCATCAATCCAAGGGAACGAACGGACTTTATATCCGCCTATCCATGCGTCAATCTCCATCATTTCAGCCTCCGCCCGCACTTCGGGCAGAACACAAATTGTTCATTTTCGTCTACCTTACCGGAAACAAGAGCGATTTGATCTTCTCCCCAATGGTTTACTATCGCAACATTCTTGAGCCGTTCCCCGTTGCAAAGAGAGCACCCATTTTCCCGCTCTGCCTGCTCCCGGAGCGCGACTACGGCAGATTTTAGCGCATCGGCATAACTTCCGGTCAGCGTTGGGTGATGCGTTAGCGGCTCCAAATATTCGATTGCTTCCTGAATATCCATTACTTTTCCTCCTTTAGCGGCTTGGGATAAAAGGTAATAATTTAATTTCGGTCACCATGTTCAACCTCCTTCTTTAAAACATCAACCCAGTGGGCTAATATTTCACGTTCATGCAATAATTCATTCTTAAAGTGCCTTAATTCTTCTGGTAGTGGGTTTTTAGATATTTCGGTAAGTGTTTCATCTGTAGCATCGATATGTTCCTGTATTTCCCGCAGATACATACGCCTAATGTTCTGCTCCTTATTTACTTTACAGAATTGCTCTGGCGTATATTGCATTATCCTTTTTACCCGTTGAGGAGCCATCGTTTCAGCCATTCTGTTTTACCCCCATACATGCAATGTGATTAACTAATGAATCAGTTAACTCATATACAAGCCTTCTTCCTTCTTCATTGTCAGTGGCATATGCCGTCTTGTCCCATACGGGCGGTTTCTCGATTGATTGACCTAGAGCATAATACTGCACATTGAAATATATCCGTTTACCGTCTATCCACGGGAACGAACGGACTTTATAGCCGCCCACCCATGTATCAATATCCATCACTTTTCCTCCTGTTCTGGTTTACGGGCGTAGATTTTGCGATCTCCGCGTAATACATCATCGAGCCATTCCCACCCAAATGCGCAACCGACGACATATCGGAATATTGGGTTGCCGTCATCATCAGCGTCGACACCCTTACGCCCAAGAATACCGTATTGATTTATCCCGCTTATCCATACCGGGTTACCTACCAACTCCGGGAGTTGATCGAGCGTCAGCGGCTTGTTTTTCATGCGAAACTCATGCAAAGCCTTAATAACCGCTTCCGCCTGCTCTCCAAGCAGACAAATAGCCGCATTATCTTTTCCGCCGGAATAATCAATACCGGCCTTATACTGCTCTTGGATGGTCTGGATTGCTTTTTCAATAACATCCATCGTTTTCACTCCAATCTAAGCGCTGCCCGCATTCATCGCAAAACTCCTGATTTGCATACAACTCATTTAGGCAAGACGGGCAATAGTGGCTTATGCGTTTCCTACCATCAGGCCATTTTCCAGATTCAGCTGTAACCTTTTTCGGCATCTGCTTTTCAAGGGCCGCAATCGCAAGATCGAAATTACCACTCAAAACATTTGCGCTGTTAGGAAATAGCCGCTTTTGCATTTCCAAATACTCTATTGCATTTTTTACATCTACCTTATTCATTGGCTTCACCCTTTCTTAAACGGCTATCGTATCGTTGAGCTCTGCCATGCTCTGGCAATGCCTTACGCACAGCTCCGGCAGGTTTACGGCCACAAGCGCATAAGCAAACGGCGGTGGAACAGCATTTCCGCAGCGGGCTACCTGCTTTGTTTTACCGTACACATGGCCCAGATAGTCATGATCAATAATGTAATCCAGCGGAAAACCGTTGGCGGCGTACAGCTCGCGCGGCGTGAGCATTCGCAACCCTATGTCACTGATAAAAAACCTTACCCCGTTTATTACCAGCAGCAATATTTCATCTGCTCCGATGTGATACCCGCAGTATTTATTGAGCATGTCCCGAATCTGCGGCCACCGGCCAAGATCACAAGTCGTTGTAATTTTGGTCTGGATAACTGCAAACTCAAATCCGCCAGCGGTAATCGTCTTTAGGGGATCATTGCAGCTTTGCCCCTTATTTTTGCTTTTGAACTTCGCAATGTGTGCAATGGTAAGGCCCTGCCGGTCGTGGCTGGTCGATGTATGCAGCGGGAAGTTCATTCGCTGGCCGTGTTCCGCTCCGCCGTAATACTCCGTTAAATAGGCGGCCGCGGCTCCGTATCGATTTGCGGCATCTACCGTCATGATCGGTTCATCAACAGCCTGCCCCCGCACTTTTTCAGACTGCTCTGTGTGATACTGGATTAAGCATGGAGCCACAACGCACTGTTCCGCTTTTGATACCGCCGGCCGCGTGGGCTGATCTACGCCATAGGAACGATCCTCTGAAAATCCGGTCTGCCCGATTGCCGTCATGATCGGAGTAACCAGCATCTGACCCCCGCCACCGCCTGTTCTGACGGTATCGACCGGCTCCGACACTGGATGCCCGGTCGCATTGGTCGTATTGGTCACGGTCCACGGCTCTATGACGGGTTTGCATAAGTATTGCTTGGCGCTTGAAACAATCGTGCTGACTGGTTCATCGATCGCTTGCACTCTTGGGGCCTGTCCCGGCCGCTCCCCATACCCGATAGGAACCAAGAAAGGCTTTCCGGATTTTAAAACAAACTTGTCCAGCCCGCGGGCGGCGCGCTGCATGGTATTGTCTGCAAGGGGCCTTACTGCCTGCACTCCGTATTTCTTTTTGATTTCCTGCTTGGTATCAAAAATTGACGGGCAAGGAATGCTCCAATCAATAATTTCAGCGGCGGAGCGCCACGGCTGAAGCTTTCCGGAATTTACGGCCTCGCTCTCAGGATCCCCGTGCGTAGGCTCTGGCCAGACAATCGGCCGGCCGTCACACCGCGCAACCAAAAAGAACCGTTTGCGGATGGTAGGGGCTCCGTAATCGCATGCCCTCAGTTCCCGGTGCTCGATCACATATCCCAACGCGGCAAGCTGCTCTTTCCAGCGCTCAAACGTGGTTCCAGCCAGCTTCTTAACCGGCTTGCCCTTACGGACCGGCCCCCACGTCTGGAATTCCTCCACATTTTCGAGGATAATCACCCGCGGCCGGACCTTCCCGGCCCAACGGAGAACAATCCATGCAAGGCCCCGAATGTTTTTATCCCGCGGCTTCCCGCCCTTGGCTTTAGAAAAATGCTTGCAGTCAGGCGAAAACCACGCAAGCCCTACTTTCTGGCCGCCGCAAACCTGCACCGGATCAATATCCCATACGCTGGCCTGATAGTGCTTAGTGTATGGGTGATTTGTTTTGTGCATCAGAATGGCATCCGGATCATGATTGATCGCAATATCCACCGGCCGGCCGGTGGCCAGTTCGATTCCCGTACTGGCCCCGCCGCCTCCGGCAAAATTGTCAACAATCATTTCTCTGAATAAGTCCATCTGCGGACCGGGCCTTGTGCTTTTCTTTTTCATTCCTCGCCCTCCTGTCGCACCCGCTTTTTCCTTGCGTCGTGCATCACAATTGGAGTGGAATCATGGTTGATCACTATATCCGGGCATTCGAAGGGAGTCTTTAACCACGTCGGCGCTCCTCCATCAATCGCAAAATTTTCAATCATGTATGAAAACAAATCTTCCTGCGGAGTGGTTTGTTTTTTATTTTTTCCCATCATGCCCCCTCCTGTCCCTGCTCGGCGCCGCTCCGGATGAAATCAAAAAGAGTAGGCTGGCTGATCTGTGCTTCGATGGATTCCAGATAATTCACACCGTCGCGGAAATAATCCGAATTTAATTCTATGCCGATACCGTACCGGCCCATTTTTACGGCCATGTAAGGCACCGTCATAAGTCCCCCGAACGGATCCAGCACCACATCCCCGGGATTACTGTACCGTCTGATGATCCGCTCCACGATATCAATCTGCAAAGGGCAAACGTGGAGCTGCAGCCTTTTCTGGCTTTGGCTGGTATTGAGGGTGCGCATACGGTTTATGTCGTCCCACACGTCCGGGGATTTGCTGGCAGGAGGCGCGGTCATAAAGGTTTTGGACAACCGTCCGGCCGCATCGATTTCTTTCGTAATTTCGACGTGCCGGTGAAAATCGTACACATTGCTTTGCGCGAATTTTTTAAATGTGCGCTGCACCTGGCTGATCGGCATTGCGCTGATCTCCTGACTGGTCAGGAAACGATCCCCGGAGGACGGCCAGAATGCGTGGGCGTCGAGCTGCCACTCTGCCAACGAATAATCCTCCTTGGATTTTTGCACCGGTTCATCCGCATAGGCTTTTGTCCGGTTCGTCGGTAGCTTGCGGAATAGCAGAATGTATTCCGGGCAGCCTACGCCCATTTTGCTGCCATCCTTGCACTGCTCTGTATAGCCTAGCCGGTAGGTCTGGTTATTCTCCCGCACGACATCTGTAACCACCGTGATCATGCCAAAATACTGAAACCCGTGCCGCATATAGTGGGCGATGCACAAAGCGTGGAACGGTTCGATAGTCGGCATCCCGGTCCCGGTCTGGCTGCCGAACAACACCCGATCTTTGACATGGCAGGCGAACACTCTCCCCGGCTTCAGGACGCGCAGCAGATGCGGCGAAAGAAAATCCATCTGCTCGAAAAACCGCTCCGTGTCCGGATTGTGTCCGAAGTCGTTATAGCTGGCCGTGTATTCATAATGGTTTCCAAACGGAATGCTGGTGTGAATCAGGCCCACGCTGTTATCTGGCATGTTCTCCATTTCTAAAATACAATCGTTATTAATTGCCCTGTAATGCGCTCCCTGCTTTTCCAATCGTTTCACCCCTATGTGTCGTTTCAGCTTTTCAATGATCGACGTACCGGACAGGCCGTATTTCTTCACGATAGCGGCCATTTTGGCGGTCATTTCATCGTACTGTTTCCACTTCTTTTTCAGCGCCGCGAGAACTTCCGCTTCGCTGTCCATGTAAATGATGTCGATAATTACCTGCTTTTCCTGCAAAAAGCGATAGATGCGGTGAGTCGCCTGAATGAAATCATTGAACTCATAGTCGATCCCGACGAATATCGCCCGGTGACAATGCCGCTGGAAATTGCACCCGGATCCTGACAGCTCTTTCTTCGTAGCAAGTAGCCGGAACTTACCCTCGGAAAAGTCAATGGTGTTCCGCTCCCGGGTGTCGAGATCCTGCGAACCGTATATCTCAACGGCATCTGGCAGTACCTTTTTGATTTCCCGGCGCTCGTCCTCCAGATCGTGCCACAGAATAAAATGCTCGAACCGGCTCCTTTTGACGATCCGCTCCGCCTCTTTTACCCGCTCCGCTATGCTGTCGCGTTTGATCCGGTGTGCAGAAACCAGAGAAACGGCAGCATCCTGAAACAGCCTTACCTGGCCATCCTTATCAACCTCTGTACTGTTTTTGGTTTTCAACTCGTGGTAAAAGACTTTGAGCGGCGGCAGATCATAGCCGGTATCGTCATACCCTAAATCAGACGGCTTGCTGATGTACAGCGCCCAGCTCGACACCCACAACCAGAAATCATCCTCTTTACCGGGGTACAGCGTCAGGTTGTTGGCCTTGGTGCTGTCCCTTTTGAAAAAGCGGGTAAGGGCTTGCCCGGTGTCCATGACTTCCAAAAATCCTGCGTAGTGAATCAGTTCTTTGTATTTGTTCGGGGCCGGGGTTGCCGTGGCAACGAGCTTGAACGGAACGCCTTTGAACTTGTCCAGAAACACCTGATAGGTTTTGCTTCCGAAGCTGCGCAGTACCGACGCTTCATCCAATCCGGCGGCGCCCATGAAATAGGTGGGGTCTATGTCCCCATCCCGGACGCGCTCATAGTTGGTAATCAGAATCCGATTCTTGCTGTGCCTGATTTCGTCCATGGTGCGCACATATTCCGGTGCCGGGATTTTGAGCTTGTCCAACGCATCCCGGTAAAACTCCTGCTTGACTCCCAGCGGCAGGGTAATCAGAGACTGTCCGCCGGTCCGCTCCGATACAATACGGGCATATTCCAACTCCTGCATGGTTTTCCCGAGGCCAAACGCTTCAAACAAGGCTCGGCGACCGCCTTTGACAGCCCACATCACCGCATCCCGCTGGTGTGGCTTCAGGATCGGGTTCACGTCGTCCGGCGTGATGGAAAACCCGCTCTCTGGGGCAATATCTATTTTGGATTGTAAAAAATCCAAATAACTCATGCTGTTCACCTACTCTTCAAACTTCGAATAATCTTCTTTTGGCATGTCCAGCCCAATTTCATTGCTCATGACCCGGTCGAGGTGTTCCCAGAAAATCGGGTCTTTTTTGGCATCCGCTCTCAGGGTATTAACCTCGTCGTATACGGCAGCGAGGCGGGCTGCTCCAAATCCAAAGCGGCGATTTAGTGCAAAAAACGCAAGTTTCATGCACCGGCGCAGAATTTCATCTTCTTTCACATCAATGTACGACTGGACTACTTTTTTACTTACTCCCGGCATCAACTGCTGTGGGGGAATTCTGGCTTTCACTTTTTCGCCTCCCCGAAAAACTCTCCAAAACGCCGCAGATACTCTTCCGCAGTGAACTCTTGGCTTTCATTTTTGCGGCGCTCCTCTAGGTAAAATTGATCTATCGACGACATACTCGAGTGATTCATAAAATCTAAAAATAAAACCGCTCCGTTAAATTTCACACGCCATGGATTTACATCTTCTTTTGTGAGGTACTGATGCTTAAAAAACAATTTCATGTTTTTCCACATATCCCATGGTATGGTATAAAATCTTCCTTCAATCCCAAATACCACAAGTGCCAGAGCGTCCATTTGCTCATGACTTTCAAGTATTTCCATCTGCTGCGTGGTGAGGGCACTTCGCTTGATTCGGTCTGCCGTGGTATATTTTGTCTCGAAAATGATAGAGCGCCCACCGATAATGGTCCCTTGAAAGTCAGGCTGTGCAAGGGCGGTAAAGCGACCGGTAAAGATTCCGTCTGGGTTCTTTTTCATCACCCGGAACGGTTCCGGTGTTTTGTCAATCACCGCGCGGCCGTCCCGCTGGTAAATCTGGCAACCCTTTTTCACAGCATCCTCAAATATATGACCCTGCGCATTGTTTCGCATCCCGCGAATCTGGTTGATAGGCGATTTTGATTGATTCATAGCGTTTCCTTTCCGCTCCCGGGCAAGGCCGCAAAGCTCATATGTTCATAGGCTTCCAAATCATATGTGGGAGCTGCGGAGGATCCGGAAACAACCTTGTTTGCAGGTCCCCGGCTGCCGCCTTTGTTTTGCTCCTTGGCCAGCCATGAGGTAATAAATCTCAGGATTCCGCTGCCGGTCTTGCGCTTTGATGGATTTGCGGTACACCAGCCTTTCATGTTGCGCAGCTCCTGCTCGACATTTACGGCCGGATACAGCGCCGCCCACTCCCGCACCTGCTCCGGGTAAACCGGATACTCCGATTTATCGTTGAGCGTCAGGTAGATAAAAGGTGGTCCCGTATATTCCGCGAGGACAGAAACCGCTCCGCCTGCAGGTAATTTCGGTTTGCTCCGCTTTTTCCGCCTCCATGGCATGTCCGACCGGAGCGAAAAGCGACCGTCACCTGCAATATCAAAAAATCCGTACTGCCTGATTACCGTTTCAATTTTAGCTGCAGTCGTGTTGTATTCTCTGGCCAGCGCCGGAATCAACTCCAACCTGCAACTTTCCGGGTGCTGCTGTGCCGTATCATCCAGCATGAGGAGGATTCCGTAGCCCTCCGGCCCCAACTGGTCAATCAGCAACATGATTCTCGGGTCATTTCCCATTTTGCGTCCCTCCCAGGTCTATTCTTTTTTCTTCTGCGCCTTGCGCGGCGGCCGATCGGATAGCTTCACCATGCTATAAAACTGGTACGGGTATCCGGTCACTTTGCTGATCCCGTTTACCGTTTTATCCTTCTCTATGTAGTAGCCCCATGCGGCACGTGGTTCTTTTAGCCACTTGCTGCGGGGAACTACTTCGTTTTCCGGTTCCGGAATGATAAGATTCCGCGAAGGAGAGTATCTTTTTTTATAAGACATTTCCCCCCTTCGGAATGTTTTGCTGGTGCGCTTGATGATATAGGACGCCAGCTCCACATATTGGCCTGAATTATCCAGCGGAAAAAACTTGATGCGTCCCCATGGCCATAAGTCGGATAATATTCGCGGGTCAATGTAATTGCAGACCACATGAAAATGGATTTTCTTTTGCCCCCGGCTGCCGCGCTCCACGGCAAACACGTACTTGAATTCTTTCCCTTTTTTTCGATATGCGTTTTGCACACAGCGAATAAAATTTCGGAATAATCTTCTTGCTTCCTCCGGCCCCGGATTGAAGTTTCCACTGAATCCCGGAATCATGTGGAAATCTCCCCCCTTAAAATTTGCATTTATGATCCATCGGAGTTTTCGCGCTGCGTTATCCTCATTGATCTTTTCCATTTCTTCCGGGGTCGGCTTCCGATTCTCCGCCCGGGGGATTCCTTTGATGTGGTACCGGGCTGAATACTTCTTTCTGATCTCGATCACCCGGCCGGTCTTTACCCGTTCGATCAGATAAGGCATATTTCCTCCATCTGGTCGTAAATCTAATACTTTTATCAAGCCTGATCGCGGCCCACACGGCCGCATTGCGCTTGACTTTTTTAGCCCCACATGATAAAATAAATTAAAGAATTTTTGTCCGTGCAGGGCAGGATGATGGCAGCGTTTCCGGCGCTTCCATCATCCTTTTTTTATCCTGTTTTCAAGGTGCATCAGATTCCGACCTCGTTTTAAAATCGTCCTCGATCATTTTAAGTACATCGCCGCGAAACAGCATCAACTCAAACGCTGTACGCTGTATGTCTGACATAGGGTGGTGCGGGTCTATGCCGTACCTTTGGCAAAATCGGTGCTTAAGCATTGCAATCACCGGGTGCTGAACATTGACCATGTAATAAATACAGGTCGTTGCCCGGTCGGGCTTGTCCGTAGTCTCAAATACTTTCGCCGCAAGCTCGGCGATCTCTTTCGGCAATTCCGCCGCCTGCATAGTCTCTGACACGAATATCATTCCTTTTCTTCGGCGTTTTCCCGATCACCTTGCGGGTGCAGCCCTTCCCGGGTGGGCAGCCGCGCGGGATCTCAGTCAAATAGATAAAATCGCAGCTGGTATCGGATCCGGTTTTGCCCTGATACATACAACCGCTACACTCTTTTCGATTCACGTGCCGCCGCTCCCTTATTGATTAATTCTTGCATCTTTTGAAACGCCTCTTTTGTCTGGCTCTCAAAACAACGCTGGCGGATGTACAGCGCCAGAAGGACAAGCGCCAATGCCGCGAACGCTGCGGCCAAAGCTAAAATAATCGCTTCTTGGTTCATGCCTTTCCCCTCCCTGCATGAAGATAATCAAGCGGATTTTTACCGGCATCCGCGGCCGCAGCTGTAAGAGCCTCTTTCAACTCGCCCACACTCCATGTATCCGGCTGGTACTTCTGCAGGACGATCTTTCCACCATCCACAAAGATTTCAAGCGGGGTTCCGTACTCGACGCCCATGGTTTTGCAAAGTTCTTTCGGTATTACGATGCGACCAAATTTGTCAACAGGCCGTATCATTCCAGTGGATTTCATAGGTTAACTCCTATCTCAGGTAACCGCTACCTGTCAAAATATGCGGGGTTATTAATGCCCTCGGCAACACACCTGTGTTCAAGGTCTAAGTATTCGTCCTTGGTTATCGCTCCCAATTGCCGCGCCATACAGATTTTGCCGTGTACCTTGTGCAGCGGGCGCTCGGGTAAGACGGATGTTTTGGCCATCTCAATTTCTTTGAGCAGACTGGTGTAGAGGTTATTCATTGTCAGGTTCCTCCTTTGACGCTGCGAGCTGTAATGGCGTATCCAGTAGTTTTAGCACAACGCCCTGTTCCTGCGCCGTCGATAGCAAAAACCGTTTTGCAGCATCGTAATCTGCCTGCAATCTGGCCACCTTGTTTTGATACATCCGTTCCTGCTCCTGATACAGCGCCTGATTTGCCCGCAGGCCAAACATAAAATCATCGTATCCGGTCAGCATGGCGCGGCTTTCGGCCACAAGCTGCTTTTCTGCGTCCAGACGCAAGCCTTTCAGCTTGCCGTAAACCGCCGAGCAGAGTCCACTATATCGGTACCTGACAACATCCCACGCTACATCCGGGAAAACATTGGCAAGCGCCCTTGAATTGTCAAAAAAATCATTTCGATCAAATTCCTGCAGCTCTGCCTCGAACGCTTCCGCAGCGGCCTTATATTGGCTGGTCATGCCACCAAGGACATTTTCGACAAACAGCTTTTTGAACCCAATCCGCTTTGCGAGGTCGTCATTGCACAGGATTTGATACATCCACTCGTTTGCGTCCTCGTCAGAGAGCTGCCAAACTGCCACGTCCATTAGCCACATCGTATCGCCGTAATCGGTTATCTTCTCCCACCGCTCAACGAGTTTGCTGCCATTGTCGGTGTAGTAGTAATCCTGCCCCTCCCAGCTGACATCCGAAAACATATCAGACAGGATGCCTATTTCTTCTCCGCTTTCCATCTGGCGTAGAGCATCGTAAATGTCCGCCGCCGAGTGATACTTTGGTGTGCCATTGTCAAATGGATCTCCGTCAAACATGATCGTTTTCACTCTCCTTCCCGCCCCGAACGGGGCTTGTCCTAAATTTTACCGCCCAGTGCCGCCCGCACCGGGTGCAGGCGGCCGGCATTACGAAACTTTCTGCCGCTCGATGTATCCCAGCAGATCGTCTTTATTCACAGCCCATTTACGCGCCCCGTTTTTAAAAGCGGGGAACTTCCCCTGCTTGGCATCTTTTTGAAGCCGATCGTATGATTTATTAAGGATGATGCAGGCAGTTTGCAAATCCATCACGATAGGAACCTGATTCCAATTGGTAAACGTTCGGGTTCGCATGGTACGACCTCCTTTCTGCCCTGCGGTGACGGGGCTTTTTTATGCGGTTTTATGTGTGGCGGCACTCAGTGCCCGCATGGCTTCAATGCCTTTGATAAAGCACAGAGTGCGCTCCCAATCTTCTGCAGGCAGTTTTTTCAAGGTCTCAATGATCTCAACTGCGTCGGTCTTGACTTTTTTCATTTCGTCCATGGTAATTCTCCTTTCCGCTCCGCTCCTGTGGGGCTTTTTACTTGCCTTTCCCTCCCCGGTGCTGTAAAATATTGGTATATTATGGAGAAAAAGGGATGATCGTGTGCAATATTTTATATTTATATTTGCTCTGCTTGCCTTGTTTGCTGGATTTGCTTTGATGGACAAACTCCAAAATCGAAATCTGCCCGCCAATGAAGTACCACCGAAATCTAACCCGTTGCCATCCTCCAAGCCACCTACCATACCGGATTATGTTGTGGTCGACGTTGAAACCACTGGCTTAAATCCTAACTTCGATGATATTATTGAAATAGCTGGAATAAAGTTTGTTGATGGACTCGAAGTAGAGCGTTTTCACAGTTTGGTAAATCCAAGAACATCATTGCCGTCAAAAATCATTGATCTAACTGGCATTACTGATAAAATATTGGAAAATGCACCCTACGTGGAAAATGTTCTTCCGGATTTTCTGAATTTCTTAGGAGAAAATTATCTAGTAGGACATAACGCCAAATTTGATACGGATTTTATTGAGAGCAGCGCACTTCGATACATGGCAAAAACTTTAGACATTGCTTACATTGATACATTAAAACTCTGCCGTAGGATTTTCCCCAATTATCAAAACTACAAATTATCGACAGTCGCTAACAACTTAAAAATCAGGGAAAAATCGGAGCATCGGGCTATGGCAGATGCAATAGTAACCGCAAAGGTATTTGATTACCTTCAACAGAACTTTGATTTGGGTATCAATGATGCTCCACCAATAAACATTCAGTCCCCTACGATTTCACAAAACCAACCGAAAGAAACGTCCTTTACGTTCCATCTTGTAAATACTAGAAGCAAAGAAATTCAAGCAAATATAGCGGGGTGCAGCGTTGGAGATACTGTCCTTTATCACTTTGACCAGCAGATGGGAAAATGCATTGCTTTAGTCGGTAACAAAAAAATAGGTTGCTTTAACGCTGGTATCAGCCCTCTACTACAAGATCATCCGGATTCTTCCGCTGAAATCTTATCTTTAGAAAAAGACGATTCTGGAAAAATGGCAGTTAGCGTCCGGATAACTATTCCATATTAGTTCCTATGCCCTTTACTGCTTGGCTTTTTTCTCACCTTAACTTCACTTACAGCAAATCAGCTAATGTTCACCTCGATGTTCACTACAACATCGGGGTGTTCTTTTTTCAATTCCCTGCGAATTTCAGAAATCTCTTTAATCGCATTTTTTACTTCATCCATCGTTTTCCCTTGCAATTTGAAATTGATCTGCATTCTCGCTCCCTCCTTTCTGTGATTTCCTTGTGCTTTAATCACATTTTAAACGTTAATTTCGTGCTTGTCAATCATTTTTAAAAATTATTTTGTGATTGACACACAAAAACGATAATGGTATGATATTCGTAAATGAAAGCAGGTGATATAATGGAGATATTTGAAAGAATTAAATATTTAAGAAAAGAAATCCTTAATCTAACTCAAGAAGACTTCTCTTCTCAAATCAAAATCAGCCGCTCCAATCTTGGGAGTATTGAAACGGGACGTATTGGCGTTACAGACCGTGTTATTTCCGATATTTGCGATTCTTTTCACATAAGCCCTGATTGGCTCCGGAACGGCATCGGAGAAATGTTTAAAGAATCAGATGATTCTGTTTTAGCCGAACTTACCCGAGAATATAATCTCGATGGTATTCAGCGCCTGGTAATTGAAAGCGTTTTGCAGATGAATGATATGGAACGCCAAGTTCTGAAAAAATTCGTCCATGGCTTGGTAGATAAAGCGCTGGATGATAAAAACTACGAAGAATTCCGCTCCGACTATATAAAAGAAAATGCCGCCCCGGCGGCAGCACGGGACGGCAATATATCTGGTATAGCGGAGGCGGCAGCCTTATATGACGCGTCCGACGACGAGGACAAGGACGAAAACTAAATGCAAAACTATCTGCGGGATGCCGCATGGCAATTTATTTTAGATCAAGGCATTAAAACTCTGCCGGCCAACTCTCACCAACTGATAAATCAAAACGGCTGGAAGCTCTACACTTATGCACAGTTTGCCGAACGGATCGGCCGGACGATTGCAAATGTGATTGACCGATTCAGCCCGGAAGCTTTTGTGTTTTGGAGTCAAAAGGAAAATACCTTTGTTATTTGCTATAACACCGAGTTCCCGGCGCCGGTGATCCGGTGGACCCTGATGCACGAAATCGCGCATATTGTGCTTGGCCATATCTCCAGCGAGGTTCCGAGCCTGACCCGTGTCCGCTCCGAACAACGATCTATGTTTGAGGTGGAGGCACAGGGATTCGCCCGGAGGGTGCTTTGCCCCTCTATTGTATTGCATGATTGCAATGTAACTGAGCCTTATGAGATCATGCACCTCTGCGGGATCTCGCATGAGGCGGCCGTCTATCGCAGTCAATATATTAAAGAGTTGGAGCTACGCGACAGGTGGCGAACCCACCCGCTCGAAATTGCTGTTGAAAACCAGTTTCGAATTTTTATTATGCGTTTTTTAATCAAAAAGCAGTACGAGGAAGCTGCTATTGAATTCCCGGCATAAATAAAAAAGCCGCCCCGGTTGCACCCGGAACGGCTCACCATCAACCAAGGGCTGACGGTAACTTTGACGCATATTTATTATACCGTTTCAGCCCTCCAAAATCAACAGGAGGGCCATAATTATGCCTAAAAAAACAAATGCAAAGCGCGACGATGGGCGCATTGCCGTGCAGGTTTATCTTGGCCAGATAGACGGCAAACGGAAATACAAAACCGTCTACGGCAGCACACAAAAAGAAGCCGATGAAAAAGCCCTGCAAATAAAGTTGTCCATGAAGAAAGGGATCGACGTTACCGCCGACCGCGATACTTTTGGAAAATGGGCCGATCGGTTTTTGCTCACAAAAAAAGGAGTGTCGCACGGCCAATATGTAAATTACGAGGGCTGCATAAAGCGTCTGAAAGAAGTATGCGGGGATGTACAGATTTCTAAGCTGCGGGCGCAGGATTTTCAGGATTATCTTTTTTCCCTGGCAGAAGAGAATCCTTTTACCGGCAGGACAACAGCCAAACGAACATTAAAATTTGTGCGTTCTACCGCAAGCCAGATCATGCAGCTCGCAATTAACAATAGAGTGATTGATTACAACCCATTGGTTGCAGTAGAAATCCCATCCGACGCTCCGCAGGAACACCGCAGAGCGCTGACCGATGAAGAGCAACAATGGATTATAAATACCCCTCACCGGGCAAGGCGTGCAGCTGTGATAATGATGTATTCCGGCTTGCGCCGTGGGGAACTGTTGGCGCTTACTTGGTCAGACATTGATTTAATCGCAAAGACAATCAGGATAAACAAGAGTGTTGAAAGAGTAAAGAACGGCCACTTCGAAGTCAAGAATATGACGAAAACAGAAGCTGGTATGCGTACAATTGATATTCCCCAGCGGCTTACAGACTATCTGTCCGAAGAGAAGGCAAAAGACTTTCCTCCGGGGACGGCAGCAATCAACAAACTTGTATTTGCGAATGTACGTGGAAAGCTTATGAGCGACAACGGCTGGCGCTCCCTATGGAAAAGCTACATGACTGCACTTAATAATAAATACGGACAAAGGACTTTTGCGGACAAAGAAAAAATGAAGAAACCCGGCAGGCGCAAATTTGACATGACGATTCCGCCAATCACCGCCCACTGGCTGCGGCATACGTTCGCAACGTTGCTGTATCTCGCCGGCGTGGACGTACTGACAGCAAAAGACCAGCTTGGCCATGCAGATATTAAAACGACCCTTGCAATCTATACGCACCTTGACAAAGTTTATAAGCGCAAGTCAATGGCTAAACTGGACAATTATTTAGACTCATGCAAGTCAGATGCAAGTCAAGCGTAATTTGAAACCCGCATGGCTCTAAGGCTCACGGCAGTTTTTGTTGTAGCTTCCCAAGCTGACCGTGTGGGTTCGATTCCCATCATCCGCTCCAAGTAAAACCAGCCGCTTTGGCTGGTTTTTTCATATGCTGGGGAATCAAACCCGGGAAAAAGCCGCAAAAGGGAAGCAAACTTTTTAATAGCAAGCGAAAAAACGCCTTTGCCGCGGAACGCGTGTTTCGACCGCTACACCCGATTCCCATCATCCGCTCCAAGTAAAAAGCAGCCGCTTTAGATGGGGCGGCATAGGTAAGTTCCTACTTCTTTAGGATTTGCACAGGATATTTCGTATCCTGTGCCTTTTCCATTGTTACGGCATCAGAGCGATAAAGTTATAGTAAATATCAATCTGCTGTGTGGCATCCTTGCCACGATAAACACTGCGCTCATAGATTTCAATACGCTCAATGAATTCACGGAGGATTTCGGGTGTCAGCTCTTTGATGTCAGTGTATTTCTCTACAATTTTGAGGAATCGTTCTACATTGACGGCTTTTCTGTGTGGCTTTCAATTTCCTTCACCAGCTGTTCCATTCTGACAGTTAGGATATGCTGTTCGTTTTAGCATACGCTCCTGTTCGTATTTCTGGCGCTCGGCATCCGGGTCATAGGGATTTACAAGATTTTCAACAGACTGAGCATGGTCATTCCAGACAGCTGCGCTTTATTCTGAATGCGGTCATAGTCCGCTGTGCTCATGCGCATGGCAAACATTTTGTCTTTTTTCATAGCATACCTCCTGAATTTCTTTTCGTTCCTGTCCCCTCGGAGAGTAGGGGGATACCATAAGGGGGACTGGTCCCCCTTATGAGGCGCACCGTGAGCGAAGCGAGCTTTGTTGCTTCCGTAGAAGCAGCGTGCGCCACTCGGGGGCTTGGGGGCAGCGCCCCCGACCAGCTGTCAATACAAACAATATGCTGGCCTACCCTAAAGGGTAGTGAGCGTACCCCCAGCCCCGCAAACGCTCCCTTGCTTTTCCGCCCCTCTTGGGTTACAATAGGAGCAACCAATTTTTGAAACCGCTACGGTTTCACGAGCCGTCATTCCATTGCCGTGGAGTGGCGGTTTTTTGCTATTTGAAAGTCATGGACATCATCTCCCTTCGCAACGACTAAACTATAAAATATATAATATTTAGTTTTTAATTATATAGTAACAAAGCCTTGCAATCCTATCGAGACTAATGTATAATAATTTTAATATTAAGTCGTTGAATGGGGTGACAAAGGATGCGCTACACATACAAGGTTTGGGTTGCAGATGGCAACGAGCATTTTGAATATGGAAATGAACAGAAAAAGAAAAAAGACCTGCCCTTCGGGACAAGTCTGATGGAGCTGCTTTATTTGGACGTTTGGGCATATGGCGAGTTGTTTGACGGGATGGGCAAAGCTATTATGGAGCTGTATTCCTCTAAGGAACAGCGGTATGTGGATGAGGTACTTACTGCATTGGACACGATAGCCTCCCATCACATTTACTTTGAACTGCTTCGTCTGGAATGGCGGGACAGGCTGGAACAGGCAAAACGGCATAATTATGAGAATGTGCTTGATCTGCTGCCCCGCAAGGAGTTGACACACATTCCATCAAATATCCACACGATGCAGGAGCAGATTAAAACACTCTTTGCCCATGTGCTGGATTTGGATACCAGCCCCAAGGAGCCGGTGCAGAAAAAGATGGTGCGGTATTATAACTATCGTGGAAGTGACCAGCTGAACACCTTTCAGTTTCAGCCTCAGCCCATGAGCTTTGAGGTTATTGACCGCAAAACCTTTACCGAGGTGCTGTATCCGAAAAATATCTATGACATGATTGACTACTTTGTGCGAGAATTTGTGAAGCGGGAACAGCCTGTGCGCATCTGCAAAAACTGCAGGAAGTATTTTGCCCTCTCCGGGCGTTCGGATGCGGAATACTGCAACCGTACCATTGACGAGAAGGGGCGCACCTGTAGGGATGTAGGGTCAATCAAGGCTTGGACGGAAAAGCGCAAGAATGATGATATATTCAAGGTCTACCGCCGGGAGTACAAAAAGCGCTTTGGCTGGATTAAGGCTGGGAAGATTGAGCAGGATGCTTTCTACGCGTGGAGTGAAAAGGCCAGAGAAGAAAAAGCCAAGTGTGATGCTGGGGAGATTTCCTTTCAGGTATTTCAGGACTGGCTTAAGAATTCATAACGCTCACTGCATACTTCAAAATATGGTATATTGAATTTGAGCTTTTTCTTTTACCATAAGGACGCAGAATATAATCTTGTACAAATATATGCATTAGAGGTATTTATGAAAAAAATAAATTTTCAATTTCATGCAAGATATTGTGAAATCACTCAGTTTCTTCAAAGTGTAATTGAGGAAAATGCTATAAAAGTATATGGAGTAAACTTATTTCCTTATTGCCGAGAGGATATATTAAAACACATTTATATTCATCATAGCGAGATGGAGAGGTATAAATTTATTATATTAAGTAGGCAGAATATAGAAATTGGTGCAAGCGAGCAATATAACCAGTTTATATCAGAGTCTCGTCGAAACTTATTTATTACTATTGGCGAAGATAATGGTACAGAACTATTTGATTCAGCAATGGGGGTAATAAGTGATGATGTAATTGATAAATTATGGATTAAAATAATTAATCAGTTTAAGAAACCCTTATTAAAGGGAGCCTTTGTAACATCACCAAACGGATTAAGTCAATATTATCCTAATCACAGGTACAGCCAAGGAGCAAAGCGAGCATACGACAATGCTGTTATAATCCGAGCAAGAGCTGGATGGAATCATTTTGAGTTAAGATAATTCGCACTGTCCTTTATTATGGATACAGGCTGTACTAGCTTTATTTAGGATACTATTTTTTATAAGGAGTCCTGCTAACAAAAGTCAAGCCCCAAATTCAAGAAAATTCAGTGTAGAAAAAAGAGTATAACAAAAAGGCGGCCACAATATGCGCCCAC
>KB911072.1 GCA_000383295.1 Faecalispora sporosphaeroides DSM 1294 | reverse complement strand
TTCCCCGAAGAAAATGTTGTCGGTGAAATGACGGATAAGCTTTTCCTGCGGGACGGATTTAAGCTGCCCACTTGCAAACCGGGCGATATGCTGGACATTACATTTAACCGCAAGGGCAAGCCGGAGACCATCACAGTCATTGGCAAGTAAATTCTAAACCGCACAACTTGTACCGCTTGGGGGAATTTCTCCCGGCGGTGCAACTGGTGCTTGATGTGGAGGAAACAATATGGAATTAAAAAATATCGTTCATCAGACAAAAGTTCTGGCTCAAAGGCGGCGTAATCGTGCCATTCTGCGGCTGCGCCTATGGTCGGGGGTAAAAGAAGCAGCTACAATGTGGAAAGGCGTTTTCGTCCTGCTACTATGTGCCGCATTTATCTTCCTTTGGAATGCCCGTGATACGTTAGTACCCTTTCACAGCGATATACCATTGCTGATTACTGTTTGGAGCTATATTATTGACGCTTTCATCCCGCTACTGTTCCTGTTGCTATTGGTTGGCCTGCTGATCCTTTTAGGAACACCGTTCCTGGCAAAGGCGGTTGAAAGCAGTCTGCTGCAAATCGGTCTTGCCAACCGCTACGGGTATGCCCCGGCGTTAATTTCATGTAAGCGTATCAAAAATACACAGGTCAGTGTAATGGTTTTCTATTCGCTTGGTGTTGGTACGGAAACATGGGAAACGCATCGTGCGGAAATACAGGACGCGCTTAACGTCCATTTTGTGGAGCCTATCAAGTACGGCGGCAGAAATGGACGAAACCGCAATATCATTGTCATTGCTGCCGCGCCCGGAGCCGAAACGCACAGAAAGGATGTGCTGTATGATGAATTTTGACGCGTCAAAGCTTCTGACGCTCGGTTACGATTTGGACGCATGGAACGGTTATGGGGCTAAAATCCCCATAAGCACTGATGTTTCCCCAGCTGCTAACAGCCATATTCTAATTTGCGGGATGTCCGGTTCGGGAAAATCTTATTTTGAAAACGCCCTCTTTGCAAAGCTTATTATGGCAGAATCGGGCGGGGAATACCATTTCGCGGACTACAAGGGGGATGACAACTTTGCGTATCTGCACGGCTGTTCTCGATATTATTCTTACAAAAGCACATTGCAAGCGTTACAGGCCGTGTATGCCCGCTTAAATGCCCGGCAATCGGGAGAGGATGAAAGCAAGCATCCCATTACGCTGATTTGGGATGAATACATGGCAAATATCTTGTCGCTTGTAAATGAGGATAAAAAAGCGGCGGCGGTGGTGATGAACAAGGTAAGCGCAATATTGTTGCTTGGGCGCTCCCTGTCTGTGCGCTTGATTACCGCCATGCAGCGTCCTGACGCGGTTGCTTTTCCATCTGGTTCACGACTTAACTACGGCGTTGTAATCATTCTCGGCGCGGCTATCAAGAGTATCTATGAAATGCTCTTACCTGATTTCATTGAGCAAGTCAAAGGCCGTGTATTCGGGCAAGGTGAGGGCGTTGCGCTGCTGCAAGGCTCGCAGTTGCATTTTATCAAGGTAGGAACAGTGCAGGATTCCGAACGAATGCGGCAGATATGCGTAAAGGCATTGTCTTAGAAACGCACGCACCGCCCGCCGTGCGAAGCGTAAGGCGGGCGAGCGCGGGTGTCTGGCTAGTATTACCCAGACACCTCTGTACCATCACTGCGAAAATCACGCAAAGGAAGTGAAGACCTTTGAAAAAAGATACACGGCACAGAAAATACTTACTTACAATCAATAATCCCGGTGCTGAATGGTCACATGAACAAATCCGTGAAGTACTTGGGAAAATGCAGTTAAAATACTGGTGTATGGCTGACGAACAAGGCTTGCAGGAACAGACCCCGCATACTCATGTGTTCTTTGTTGCTAACAGTCCAATTCGTTTTTCCACCGTCAAGGGCTATTTCCCTACTGCCCATCTTGACCCGGCCTGCGGCACTTCCGAAGAAAACCGGGCGTATGTGCAAAAATCCGGGAAATGGGCAGAGGATGAAAAAGCCGATACCAGTATCCCTGACACCTTTGAAGAGTGGGGAGAGCTACCGACGGAAAATCCCGGACAGCGTACCGATTGGGATATAGCCTTAGCGATGCTTGAGGACGGTCACAGCGCAATGAATGTTATTCGTTCGCAAACCCATTTAATGCGCTACCGCTCCACTTTGGAGCAAGTTAGGCAAGAACTGATTGCAGAGCAATTCCATAATACCTTTCGCATACTTAAAACAACCTATATATATGGTGCTACGGGTCTTGGAAAAACAAAACTGGTCATGGAACGGTATGGCTATGAGAATGTGTGCCAGATAACCGGCTATCAGCATGGGTGCTTTGATAAATACCAGAGCGAAGATATAATTGTATTTGATGAATTTTCATCCAGTATGAAAATTCAGGATATGAATAATCTTTTGGACGGCTACCCGCTGATGCTGCCTTGTCGCTATGCAAACCGCGTGGCGTGCTATACAAAAGCGTACATTATCAGCAACATTCCGTTGGAATACCAATATACAAATGTGCGCTTGGACACTCCTGCGGTCTGGAATGCCTTTATACGCCGTATTCACAAGGTTGTGCATTTTACTGGTATCAACCAGTATGACGAAATGACCACGCAGGAATATTTTGCACCACACCAAAAAGCGTTGGATGGCTGGACGGAAGTCAAGGACACAAGGGACTGTCCTTTCACAGAGAGGAGATAGGCGATGGAAAAACCTAAGAAGTCACGGAATCCGTATGATGTTGAGCTTCCGCAGTCCATTATAGAATCCTTCGTCCGATTCCTCGTGCCAGAGATTCGCAAATTCTATGAAAGTGAAGAAGGAAAAAGGAAGTTTGACGAATGGAAGAAGGTGCATAAGCGGGCAAAAGTGGAAAATGAAGAGGGTGGATAAGGAAATTAACCCTTATCCACCCTCTTTACCTGCTGAGAACGGTTATGCGCTTTCTTTAATGCTGCGACCATAGACAGCGCCATCCAAGTCTTGATCTGTCATACAGCCCTTTGCTCTACGATAGAAGCGTGGCATATGTTCATGGTACTCAGAAAGAGCATCGGGATGCTCACGAGTATAAGCTATCACAGTGTCATATTCCCAATGCTCACTGATCCTAGGAAAATTGTTCCATATATCTATTTTCTTAAGATCGTCCCATCCGTTTTTCTTCCTAATGCGCTCAACAATAATCGAATACAGGTATTGATGAGCTTTAAACAGAAAGTTCTTGCGAACAATCCATTTGGGAACGAGTAGTATTTCCTTGCCTCTGTGGTACCAGCACGGCCGAGTTACCTGAATCCATTCTCTTGTTGTGGCATCGAATGTCCAAATGGCTTTTTCTCCCTGTGGGGGACATCCCCACACAGACATTTGCTCACAAGTAAAAGCATTTAGCGGTTCATGCAAAATATTTGTAAGCAGATCGGACATACAGTCTTCTGCAAATCCCTCTACAAGCACGGGAATGTCCTGCGCTCGGCTTATCGTGGGAATGTCGTCAACAAGCAAAGAGAGGCCGCTAATACAATCCCTAAGGCCTTCTGCGGTTTTCCCCTTTCCGTTGTAACCATTTCCATAACCAAGCTTTGTTGCATTTTGCTCCCCAGCATGAGAAAGCAGGCCGCTGTTATATAGTGATTTATCTCGAAGACCTTCAAAGAAGCAATCAAAGAATGTTCGCATTATATTAGAAGCATTCTTACACCATGGATCTTCCGCGCCCTCTATCATGCATGGATCAATAAACAGTCTGTTATCACCGTTTAGAAAAACATCAATGAACTCATAGTTTTGGTGCCCTTTTATCTTAGCACCGAGATAATCTGAAATAAAGATTTTCATCACTCCTAATAAAAATGTAATAAATATATGTGATCACATTTTTAGAAAAAGTCTGCATTTTTTACCTTTCTGGGCACAAATTTCATATTGCAAACGGAAGTAAAGCATGATAAGATAAACAAGTGAATTTGACAAAGTATCGTTCCGTGCTTTTGTCACCCTGCAGAACACCGAGTTGGCGCTCGGTGTTTTTCTTTTTCGCATTTTATGTGTTATTGCTAAAGAAGGATTTAGGATTACACCCAAATGCCCCTTCTAGAATTCGATTTGCTAAGTTAACCTTAGCGCGTGATGTTTTTAACTCACTCAACCTGTGTAGAAAACTCTTTCCACAAGAATCTTTACAAGTGACCCACACTTGGTCTCGACGAAAATTGCCGTCTACTAATAGTGGCTGATGTGACGTGCAGATGAGTTGTGCGTGTCTAGGGTTGCTTTCCTCGCTGGTAAATAGACTTATAATTTCTTTTGCTAAAGAGAGATGCAGCCCATTTTCCAACTCATCAATAACAAGTGTTCCTCCGGTCTCAAGGACATCGTATAGATATGGTAGGGCTGTAAATAGTTTAACAGTTCCCAATGATTCGTCTGCAAAAAACGCAATTGGAATGCTGCTAGTTTCTTTGCCGTCTTTATATAAAGCATGTTTTGTTTCTATTCCAACGGTTGTTTTCTTAGAAATAATTTCTCGATTTTCAAAATCATCTGCGTCAATTTTTTGGCGGGCAAGCTCTTCTTCTTCAAAAGAGACATTTATATCTCGGATAGTAGGGTCTGCTTTTTTGAGTATATCCTTATATTTATTCAATCGTTCGTCAGAAAAAGACTCTCTTGTTTGTGCTGGACGTAATCTAGCTGCTGTCATGCTAACGACTTGAATTTCTTTAATAGCTGAGACAATTTTTGACGCTAGAGGGTTATTAAGCAGTGCTGCAACAGGAAGACATAAAGCTTCTTCTTTTACAACCTGTTTTGTATTTTCGAAATCTTTGAGTTCCGAGCGTAAAACAATTTCCTTATATGATGGTGAACTTCTTTCAATAAGCTTTTCTGTTCTACGATACTTCTTAGTTAGAAGCTCAGATTGAATTTTTTTTCCCAAGATTGTAAATTCATAGTGATAGCTCGTTTCATCTATCAGTACATCAATCGCAAATTTAGTAGGTCTCTCATGGTAATCTACATCAAAAGCAAAAGATACCACAGGAGAATCTATTCCTTTAATCTGCGGCAAAGCTAATAATTGCGGATTATTCATTGCCGTTAGTGGAGACCAATCTAAAAGCCGTTGAATCTCTCGAATTATCTTGCAAAAAAAAGTTTTACCGGAACCATTTGCTCCATAAAGAAACGAAACTTTGTTAAAAGTTGATTCACCTTGTGTAAAGGTGTTTTCAAGATGCTCTTTTTTACTAAGGTCTGTTTCGGTTGTAAATGTAATACACTCCGCAAATGAAGCAAAGTTTTCAGCAGATAGGGATTTCAGTACAAAGTTATTCATTCCATTTCCCCCTTGTGAGAGATTATAGCATAGTTGATGTCTAATTGTCAAGCTGTTAATTTAGATTTATTGATCATATCGTGCATTATATTAGAATAACTCTTTAATTCGATGCGATTGTAGATATTTCAAAGATTATTATTCCGATGTAACTGTGGACGTTTGTATAATAAACAAAAGGAAGGACAAGGTCTAAAGCCTTGCCCTTCCTTTTTAATTTTGACCTTACATCCACACCGTAACGGCTAAGCCGCCTTTAAAAAAGTAGGTGTTCGTGTAATGTCCATTTGGTGGAGATGAGGGGAATCGAACCCCTGTCCGAAGATTGCCTACCAGAGCTTTCTACGAGTGTAGCCGGTGTTTTAACATTCCCTCCGCACAGCGCCCGTCGGCAGGCTCCGTGCTTCAGTAGCCTTTAAGCCATGACCGGGTGAAAGGCGTGGCCCGGTTCATGTTCACCGCTAAATGACGCCCTTATCCGGGCCGCGGTACTCCCGGTAAGAACGAGCAGCCTAAATTAGGCTGCTAAAGCAACTTTATTGTTGTTGTTTAATTTTAAGTTTACGGATTTTATAGCGGTTCCGCACCGCTACTCGCTTACTCAGGCTCACAACCCCCGTCGAAACCATTGCATCCCCATATTTAAAATATAGATACGGGCTTCTTCCGGATATTATGCCCTGTTTTTGTCTTTCATTGCGCGCTCAATGTCGCGCTTCGCGGCTTTTGCCGCAAGATCCTGCCGTTTGTCGTACAGCTTTTTACCTTTGCAAAGGCCCACCTGCACCTTGACCATCGAACCTTTAAAATACAGCGACAGCGGAATCAGGGAGTAGCCGTCCTGTTTGACAAGGCCGAACAGCCGCATAATCTCGCGCTTGTGCATCAACAGGCGGCGCACGCGCAAGGGGTCTTTGTTGAAGATATTGCCCTGCTCATACGGGCTGATGTGCATGCCGTTGAGAAGGAGCTCGCCGTTTACCACCGAGCACCACGCGTCCTTCAGGTTGGCGCGCCCCTGACGCAGGGATTTCACCTCGGTGCCGGCCAGCTCGATGCCGGCCTCCATGCTTTCTTCCACAAAGTAGTCGTGAAAGGCTTTTTTGTTTTGAGCGATTGTTTTGGTTGCGAGCTTTTCGGCCATACAAAAAAGCCTCCGTTCTAAATTTCTCTCCGGCCCTCCATCGCGCGAGTCAGGGTTACCTCGTCGGCATATTCCAGATCGCCGCCGACGGGAATGCCGTAGGCGAGGCGCGTTACCGTAATGCCCATGGGCTTGAGCAGACGCGACAGATACATCGCCGTGGCTTCGCCCTCCACCGTGGGATTGGTGGCCATGATGATCTCTCTGACCTCGTCGTTCATGCGGGCCAGCAGCTCCTTAATGCAGAGCTGATCCGGGCCTACGCCGTTCAGGGGGGAGATCGCGCCGTGAAGCACGTGGTAAAGGCCCTTGTACTCGTTGGTGCGCTCGAGCGCGAACACATCGCGCGGGTCTTCCACCACACAGATGATCGAGCGGTCACGCCCGGCGCTGCGGCAGACCGGGCAAAGCTCCTGATCCGTCAGGTTACAGCACTCTTTGCAGTAATGAATTTTCTCGTGGGCCTCCCGGATGGCTCCGGTGAATTGCTCCGTTTCCTCCTTGGAGAGCCCAAGAACATAATAGGCAAGGCGCTGGGCGCTTTTATGGCCGATGCCGGGCAGCCGTTCAAACTGCTCGATCAGCCGCGCCAGAGGCGCCACATAATAGGCGGACATAGATCAAAAGATCCCGGGTACGTTCAGGCCGCCCGAAAGGGATTCCATCCGCTCACTTTTGTCGGCGGCGGCGGCGCGCAGCGCTTCGTTTGCTGCGGCCAGAATCAGGTCGGAAAGCATCTCCACGTCCTCGGGGTCCACGACCTCGGGCTTGATGGCGATGGATTTCAGCTCCATTTTGCCGGTGGCGACAACCTCTACGGCGTTTCCGCCGGAGGTGGCGGTGTACTCCTTGGTCTCCAGCTCGGTGGTGGCCTTGTCCATTTCCTCCTGCAGCTTCTGGGCCTGCCGCGCCAGCTGCTGTAAATTGGCGGCGCCGCCTTTACCGTAGCCTTCCGGTAATCTTGCTTTCATGTCGAAACCTCCCGTTATTGTTGAATCACTGGGATTCCCGCCGCCGCGGCGCTTTCCGCCAGGGCTTTGAGCGGGTCCTGCTCTTTTGTCTGTTCTGTTTGGGGCTTTTTGTACGGCCCCAGTTTATAGGTACGTCCCGTTATCTGCTTGATGGCGTCGCGCATTTTGTCCCGCTGGGCGGGGCGGCGAAGCAGCTCAAGCGCGGTGGGGCTGGGCGCGTCGATCAAAACATATTCTCCGCTCACATAGGCGGTGGAGCCAGCGAACGAAGCGGCGACGACCCGAGAGTAATCCTTCATCGTCTGCAGAATTTCCGGCCACACATCGAGCGGGCGGGCCGAATCCTGCAGCTCCTCAAGCGAGCTGGGCGCGCCGGATTCTTTCGCAGCCGGTGAAACGGCGGGCGGTGCTGGGGCTTTCTCCATTACCGGTTTCTCGGCAACAAAGTGCGGTGTGGGAACCGCCGGTTCATAGGGGGCCGGCGGCGTCTCCTCCGCCCACGGCGGCGCGTCGTCCGGTACCTTTTGCCGCGCCGGGGGTGCGGTGGGAACGAGAGAGGGCGCCGCGGCAGAGGGTTCCTGTATGCGGGGAGCCTGTGGCTCCGGCGGCACTGTCTGCGCAGCGGGAGCGGGGCTTTTTCTCTCCAGCGCGGCAATCCGCCGAACCAGCGCGTCCATGCCGGAATCCAGCTCTGGTGAGCAAAGGCGCAGAACCGCCATTTCCATTTCAATTCGCCGGCTGCCGCCACGGTACATCCGCTCCAGCGCATCCTGCATCGTATCCAGACAATGCAGGATCACCGGCAGGGAGGTGGGCAGGGCCCGTGCGGACATGGCCTGATATTCTTCTTCCGGAACCGCCAGAATGTCTCTGGCGTCCTTCATGGTTTTCAGCAGCATCAGCCCGCGAAAATAACTCAAAAGCTCTTCGCACAGCCGCGCCATGTCTTTAGACGCGGTATACAGCTCGTCGATCACCCGCAGCGCGGTGGCCGCGTCTTTGCCGGTGATGGCGTCCGCCAGCCGGAACAAATGCTCCCGCCCCGCCAATCCGGCGGTTTGGGTGACGACGTCCACAGTGACGTCGCGGCTGCGCCCCAGGCACTGATCGAGCAGCGAGAGCGCGTCGCGCAGTGCACCGTCGGCCAATCTGGCCAGCAGCAGCGCGGCCTGCGGCTCAATGCTGGCGTTTTCCTCGCCGACAATGTAGGTGAGGCGGTCCGCAATGTCCGCCGGGGCAATCCTGTGAAAATCAAACCGCTGGCAGCGGGACAGGATCGTCGCGGGGAGCTTGTGCACCTCGGTGGTGGCCAGAATAAAAATCACGTGCTCCGGCGGCTCCTCCAGCGTTTTCAGCAGTGCGTTGAACGCGCCGATGGAAAGCATGTGAACCTCGTCGATAATGTATACCCGGTATTTTGCGGTGGCGGGCGTAAAATTCGCTTCCTCGCGCAGGGCGCGGATGTTCTCCACGCCGTTGTTGCTGGCGGCGTCGATCTCCACCACATCCAGCACGGAGCCGTTGTCGAGCCCGCGGCAGATTTCGCACTCTCCGCAAGGGTCGCCGCCCTGGGGATTCAGGCAGTTGACCGCCTTGGCCAGGATTTTGGCGCAGGTGGTTTTGCCGGTCCCCCTCGAGCCGGTGAACAGATATGCGTGGGCCAGTCTGCCGGAGAGCAGCTCGTTTTTTAAAGTGGACGTAACCTGAGGCTGCCCTACGACATCTGAAAACTGCCGGGGCCGCCATTTGCGGTATAAGACCTGATACATCGGGATGTGTCCACCTGCCTTTGCGCCAATAAACCGAAAGCAAGACAGCTCGCCAAAATGACGACACATGCAATAGGATATGCGGACGAACAGACACAACCTGCATCGCACCGGCCAATCCGCTTAATGCTGCTCGGTTCCCCGCCTGACATGGTTCACGGCGGCCAGCCGTACAGAGCCCGCCCGCCCGCATATCCTATTGCACGTAATTCTGCCTTGCTTTTTCATAAGCTAACTGAAATAGTATAAACGATTTTTGAAAAAAAAACAACTCTTTTCTGCGATTTACCGAGAACAGCGTCCAGTTTTCCGTTTCTATTTTATCAGGCGGGCGAAAAAAATGCAACCGGAAATGTCTGCTTTGTGGTATAATAACCGCAAAGCAATTTGCGGTATCCGCTTCGCCATGACAGCGTTTTGCGCCTGCGGAGGTGCGATTCTTTTGTGCCGGCAAGGATTTTCTGTTTCTCTTTTTAAGGCAAAATCTTTGCGGCTTCCTCGCGGGGATATCCGCTGAAAACCGGCTCTGTTTGAATAGATAAATTCAGAAACGAAAAGCTGGCTGCTTGCAGTCTTATCCGCAGGGTAGACGCAAGCCCGGCTTGCTGATGGAGGATAAATCATATGAATATGACTTGGGAAGAGTTGGAATCGACTTGCGGGCAGTGCCGCAAGTGCGGCTTGTGTGAAACGCGCACAAATGTGGTGTTCGGCGTGGGCAACCGCAGTGCGGATGTGATGTTCATCGGGGAGGGCCCGGGAGAAAACGAGGATTTGCAGGGCGAGCCCTTCGTGGGGCGCGCGGGCCAGCTGCTGGATAAAATGCTGGCGGCGGTCGATCTGGATCGCCATACGAATATTTATATTGCGAACATCGTAAAATGCCGCCCGCCGAAAAACCGCGATCCGGAGCCCGGTGAGCAGGACGCCTGTCTGCCCTGGCTGCGCAGTCAGGTTGCTCTGGTGCGCCCGAAGATCATAGTCTGTCTGGGCCGCGTGGCGGCGATGAAGCTTTTAAAGCCGGATATCAAGATCACAAGGGAACACGGCGAGTTTTACGAGAGAAACGGTGTGTTGATGATGGCGACTCTGCACCCGGCGGCCCTGCTGCGCAATCCCAACAATAAGCCCGCCGCGTTTGAAGATTTCTTAAAGCTACGCAAAAGGCTGGACGAACTCCACCTTGCCCCCGCGCCGGGCGATCTCCCCTTTTAATCAAAAGCATTTCGCCGGTCGGCGACGGTTTGCCTGTTTTTGCGCTTCCAATACATTTTAAAAAATAAGAAAAAAGGTGTATACTTCCTAATTTGGAAATATACACCTTTTTTTATTGAGATTTTTACATTACCTACAAAAAAATACAAATTTTTCTTAAAATATATGTTTTCAATTCCATCGATTTATAATAATGATTTTCTTTTTATTGCCGATATATCGTGTAAGCATCCGGGAAACTTGAGATTTGGCGCAGCGGGAGGGCCGAACGGGCTGAACCGGATAAAAAATAGGGGGTATGCAGTGTGAGAAGGAATGAGAAAAAAGAACGTAAAAAAAGTCTGCGTGGAAAAATCATTTTATTCGTTGGCATTCCGGTCATTTTATCTTACCTGATTGTCGGTTCCGTTATCTTGATGATCGTCAGGAACAATGTCAGCCAGCTGACCAACCAGCAGCTGACCTCCGACTCCAAAGCGGCTTCCAGGCAGATCGAAAACTTTTTTCAGCAGTATATGGCGCTCCCAGGCCAGTTCTCGAAAAATGTGGAGATACAGAAGATGATGTCCGCTACCGGTCAGGGTCAGGCGATGGAGCAGTACGCGGGATTTTCCAGCCTGTACGATACGATGAAGAGCATGGTGGGTAAAGACGAGAATATTCTGTCGCTTTGGGTTGCCGATGTTGACGCAAAGCAGTATGTGGATTCCAAGGGGGAAAGCGCCAAAGACTTTCCCACCTCTGAACGGCCGTGGTTTGTTCAGATGAAAGAGCGGGGCGGTATGACCATGACCGATCCGTATGAGGATTTTACCACGAAAAAGCAGGTGGTAACCATGGTAATCCCTGTGTTTCGGGCGAACACCAGCGAAATTATCGGAGCGGTAGGCCTTGATCTGGTGTTGGACAACCTGAACAAGAGCTTGGCGGCCTATAAGCTGGGCAATACCGGCTTTTACATTCTGCTTTCCTCCGGCGGCCAGGTGATTTACCATCCCGCGCAGGAGAACGTGAACAAGAGCCTTACGGATGTCGACTTGTCCGACAACTTCAAGCAGGCCGCCACAGCCCATACGGAAGGCCTGATCGAATACACCTCCGGCACAACGCAGAGCCACGGGTACCTTTCCCCGGTGGGGGACACGGGCTGGATGGTCGCAACCGGCCTGCCAAACGCGGAGTTCTACGCAAACTATCATCGGATTGTGTGGATCTGGGGCATTGTGATGCTGGTATCGATGGTGCTGGTTCTGCTGATGATACTGTTGATCTCCAGCCGTCTTGCGGCGCCGATCAGGCAGCTGCAGATAGCGGCGGGCGAGGTGGCCGAGGGAAATCTGGATGTAATGGTGTCCGTCAAATCGCAGGATGAAATCGGCCGGCTTGCGCGGGAGTTCGAGCGTATGGTGGCTCAGCTCAGAGATTATCGCGGCTATATTCAGGAGATTACGGACACGCTCGATACCATGGCGGGAGGCGATATGCGCATTCACCTCAAGCACGAGTACGTCGGGGAGTTTGCCCCCGTAAAGCAGGCGCTCCTGGGAATTTCGGATTCGCTGAGCAATACGCTTTCTACGATCGATGAAATATCGGCGCAGGTAAACTCGGGCGCCGAGCAGGTTTCAAGCGCGGCGCAGGCGCTGGCGGCAGGCGCCACCCAGCAGGCGGCCTCTGTGGAGGAGCTTTCCTCCATGATCGCCCGCATTGACGAATCGGCGAGGGAAAATGCCAGAAATGCCGAAAACACGGTGGCCTTGTACGAACAGTCCAATCAGAAAATCCAGTCCATCAGCGGCGGTGTGGGGGTGCTTGAGGGGCATATGAGGGAGATCAGCAAATCTTCCGCAACAATTATGGGAATCACCCGTACGATTGAGGATATTGCGCTTCAGACCAACATCCTCGCGCTGAATGCCGCGATTGAGGCGGCCCGTGCCGGCGCGGCGGGCAAGGGCTTTGCCGTGGTGGCGGACGAGGTTCGCAATCTTGCCGCAAAATCTGCCGAGGCCGTAAAGCAGACGGCGGAGCTGCTGGCGAAATCCAATCAGGCGGTGGAGCTCGGCGCTTCTGCGGTGGATGAGGTTGCCGCCTCCATTCAGACCGTAATCGAGCTGGGCAACCAGACGAATGCGGCGGTGATCGGGATGGGTAAGTCCGCGCAGGAGCAGGCGGAGGCGGTCAACCAGATTTCGGAGGGGCTCTCTCAGATTTCGGCGGTGGTGCAGACCAACGCTGCCACGGCGGAAGAAAGCTCCGCCTCGAGCGCCGAGCTTTCGAGCCAGGCGGAAACCCTGCATATGGAGATTCGCAAGTTTCAGCTCCACGAGCAGGAGAAAGCTTCTGCGGAATCCTCCGGGAAATGGGAAATCGAACGCTGATGTTGAAAAGACCGATGCAAAGCGGGCAGACCGCCTGAAAATCGTTTACCATCAAACAGAAAAAGCCGTGCTTCTCAAAAAAGGAGCACGGCTTTTTTGGCGCCCTTTTTTTTCGGGCGGGTGAAGAGTGTCACAGAAAACGGGCGCCAAAGCGCGGCTTTCCAGAAAACAAAACTGTATATCAGTATTTTTTTGATGATAAAATTTCTTATTTTTTATTAAATTTCTACAATCACTCAGCCGATATACAAAGCAGAGGGAATAGGTAGCCCAAAAATTTTTATTGGGTTATCTGTGTTTTTTGAAACGGGCCGCCTCTGTTGCAGGCTCCCGTTTTAGATAAAGAAAGGTGAAAGGAACTATCGAATGAAGAGAGAAAATCAAAAAACAGCAAGGGATACGTCGATCAGGGGCTTTCGCAGCTTGGGGGCCCGAACGATGGCCTTTATCGGCGTACCGGTACTTCTTTCCTATGTGATCATCGGAATGATTCTGCTCAGTCTGGTAGGGAATTCCGTTTCCCACCTGACGGAAAACGAGCTGCAGGCCAAGTCTGAGGGCGCGGCCTATCAGGTGGACGAGTTCCTGTTGCAGTACACGCAAATTTCCAGCCGGCTGTCCCAAAACGCGGATCTGCAGCAGATGATGACGGATTCCAATAAGAGCCATACGATGAGCGACGACGCAAGGTTTGCCAACCTGTACCAGACGATGCAGACCATGCGCGGAACAGATAAAAATATTCTGTCTATTTTTATCGCAGATGTGGACGCGGAGCAGAGCATTAACACCAATGGCGGAAACAACAAGAGCTATAAAACGACCGAACGCCCTTGGTTTATTGAAATGAAAAAGAAGAACGGCATCACGCTCACGGAACCCTACGAGGACATCAACACAAAGCAGCAGGTCGTGACGATCGCCTCGCCTGTGTATCGAAAGGGAACGTCGGAGATCATCGGCGCCGTGGGGCTCGATCTCACCCTTACCAGCCTGAGCGAAAATGTTCGTTCCTTCAAAATCGGGCAGGAGGGCTACTACATTCTGGTGTCCGCCGGTGGGAACATTGTTTCTCACCCCAAAGACGAGTACCTCAATCATAATATTTCCGATACGGATTTGACCCAATCCATCGTGAAAAGCCTACAGGAGAAAAAGGTTGGGAGCGTTCAGTATACCTCTCACGGCATCGTCAGCTACGGGTACACCTGCGCTGTGGGCGACACCGGCTGGATGGTGGCGACCGGGCTGCCGGAGAAGGAATATTTTCAGGAGTATAACAACGTGCGCTCTGTACTGCTGATTTCCTTTGTGGTCGCGTTCGGCGCGATCTTAGTGCTTTTGGTGCTGATCTCCAAAAGGCTGGTCGCCCCGCTGAAGAAGCTGACCGTGACGGCCAACCAGATCGCGGAGGGCAATCTGGATGTGGAAATCTCGGTGAATAGTCAGGACGAAATCGGGCGACTGGGGGATGCGTTCAACCGAACGGTGTTCCAGCTCTCCAATTACAGGGGCTATATTCACGAAATTGCCAGCACGTTGGAAACCATGGCCTCCGGCGATATGCAGATTCATCTGCAGCAGGAGTACGCCGGTGAGTTTGCGCCCGTTAAGCAGGCCTTGCTGGATATTTCCTCCTCGCTTTGCACCACGCTGTCTTCCATCGACGAAATCGCGGCGCAGGTGAATTCCAGTGCGGAGCAGGTTTCGAGCGCGGCGCAGGCGCTGGCGGCCGGCGCCACCCAGCAGGCGGCCTCTGTGGAGGAGCTTTCCTCCATGATCGTGCGCATTGACGAGTCGGCGAAAGAAAACGCCAAAAATGCCGAAAACACGGTGGCCTTGTACGAACAGTCCAATCAGAAGATTCAGTCCATCAGCCGCAGTGTGGAACTGCTTGAGAGCCACATGAAGGAGATCAGCCACTCGTCCTCCACCATCATGGGGATTACCCGCACGATTGAGGATATTGCGCTCCAGACCAACATTCTCGCGCTGAATGCCGCGATTGAGGCTGCTCGTGCCGGCGCGGCGGGTAAGGGCTTTGCCGTGGTGGCGGACGAGGTTCGCAACCTTGCCGCAAAATCTGCCGAGGCCGTAAAGCAGACGGCGGAGCTGCTGGCAAAATCCAATCAGGCGGTGGAGCTCGGCGCTTCCGCAGTGGATGAGGTCTCCGGTTCCATTCAGACCGTGATCGAGCTGGGCAACCAGACGAATGCGGCGGTGATCGGGATGGGCCAGTCCGCGCAGGAGCAGGCCGAAGCGGTCAACCAGATTTCGGAGGGGCTCTCTCAAATTTCGGCGGTCGTGCAGACCAACGCTGCCACAGCGGAAGAAAGCTCCGCCTCGAGCGCCGAGCTTTCGAGCCAGGCGGAAACCCTGCATCTGGAGATTCGCAAGTTCCGGCTGCATGACCAGGAAGAGAGCGCTGCGCCCGCTGATGAACAGCCGGAGATGGATTTCGATTCCTTTGAAGAAGGCTTTTAAAAACAGATACAGCGCCGGAAAATAGCAAAAGGGGGCCGTGCTTCTCCGAGAGGAGAGGCACGGCCCCCTTTTTGCAAGCCTACGAATTCCATCTTTTGATCTCAGGATATCGGGACAATAGGGCCTGATTTGCGGCCTCCAGCTGCCGGCGATACTGGGCATAGGGGCTGCTCAGTTCCTTTAAATCGGGGAGAAGCACATCGTAATACTGAACTGCAGCCCAAATGTGAGACAGTATAATATACTGAATAACAAATGGGGTGCAGTTCATAAACCCCTCTTGCTCTTTCCCGGCAGCGTTGCAATCCAAAACGAATCGAAAGCCGCATTTCTATTTTGGCTGGGCGAGAACCTCCAGAAATCGGTTGGAAAGCACGTCGTATTCGTGGTACTTTAAAATGTAATCCTGCCCGCGTTTGCCCATGGTTTCCAGCTCCGCTTTCGGCGTGGATGCCAGAATCTGCGCCGCGCGCGCGATTTCCGCGGGATCCTCCGGCGCAATCGAAATGCCGCACTTGGCGTCGGCCACCATGTCGTTGCCCGCTTCAATCGCGAAGATGACCGGCTTTGCCGCCATCATGTAATCCATCAGCTTGTTGGGGCTGACGCCGAAGCGGAACAGCGGCTGGCGCTGCAGGCCCACATACAAAGCGTCCAGCTGCTCCAGCAGGCCGGGCACCTCGTCGCGCTTGACGGCGGGCAGAGCCTCAACGACGTCGTTCAGCTCAAGGTCTTTGATTTTCTGAATCAGCCGCTCGCGTTCCGGGCCCTGGCCTACCAGCAGCAGCTTGATCTTTTTATCCCGCAGCAGCTCGCCGGCCTCCACGTAGCTGTCCAGCGCGTTGGCTACGCCATGCGCGCCGGTGTAGCCGATTAGAAAATAGCCCTCATCGTGGTATTGGCTGAGTTTTTCCGCGTACACCGGTGTTCCGGTTTGGGCGGTTTCCCAGTCCTCTTTTACGATCCCGTTCGGGATGCACACGAATTTTTCCGGCTTCATGCCGTGCTCTATCATGTGCTCCTGCGCGTTCGGCAGAATGGAGACAATGGTATCGCAGTGCTTGTAGCAGTAGTTTTCCGCGGCCTGCATCAGCATGATATACGGGTGATATTTGGGGATTCCGCCCAGCTCCATCGGGCTGAGCGGCCACAGGTCGTGCACCTCGTAGATCAGCTTCGCGCCATGCTTGTCCGCCATTTTGCGCAGCGGATAAATCTCGAGCGGATAGGTGGAGGACGCGATCACCGCGTCGGGCCGGCCGGTTTCTGTAATGGCGCTTTCAAAGTTAGAAAGCCCCCGGATAAACGACAGCATGTTTTTGATGCGGCCCATCCCGTTGCCGTGGTACTCGGATCCGGCGATCCAGAAATAACGGATGCCGTCGATCATTTCCACCCAGTACGGGCGCCCCTTGGAGTCGGGATTGTCGCCGCGCAGGTGCGAAAAGGAGGACAAGACGATCGTGACCTGATGCCCCTGCCGCACCCAGCGCTTGGCCATGAAATACGGGCGGTACTCCATGCTTTTGCCGGTGCCGGCATAGTGGTTGGACAAAATGATGTTCATGCCGCCGCCCCCTCAGTTGTTTTGTGAAAGCAGGGCCGCCGCGATTTTCCGGCTGGCCGCGCCGTCGCCGAACGGCATCAGTCCGCGCGCCGCGGGGTCCGGAATGGTATGCAGGGCCTTGTCGAGAATATCTTCTGTCTCGAGCTTTGAGAGGATATTCCAATTGCCGACCAGGGTTTCGACCCACTCGGTCTCCTGCCGCAGGGTGACGCAGGGCACCTCCATGAACCAGGCTTCCTTCTGCAGTCCGCCCGAATCGGTCAGCACCTGCTTTGCGCCGCTGGTGAGCAGCAGCATTTCCAGGTAGCCCACAGGGTCGATCAGGCGAATGTTGCGAAAGCCCTCTTTCGAGACGGCTTCCTCCGCCAGAGGGCGGGTGCGGGGGTGAATCGGCAGAACCACGGGCTCGGGCAGCCGCTCAAAGGCGCGGAAAATGCGCACAACGGCGGGCAGGCCGCCGTCGGTGGTCTCCGCCCGGTGGAGCGTCGCCAGCCGGTAGCCCTTCGGGGCAATGCCAAGTTGTTCATAAATTGCCGTTTTTTCCGGGTTGGCCTTGGCCAGCTTCAGAAAATGCAGCACAGAATCGAGCATCACGTCGCCGGTGATGGAAACGCCCGCCTCAATTCCCTCTTTTTTCAGGTTGTCCTCCGCTGTCTGCGTTGGGCAGAACAGCCAGGTCGAGATGTGATCGGTCAGCACGCGGTTCTGCTCCTCGGGCATGCGGCGGTTGTACGAGCGCAGGCCCGCCTCCACGTGCGCCACGGGGATGTGCAGCTTCGACGCCGCGAGCGCCCCGGCCAGCGTGGAGTTCGTGTCGCCGTAAACGAGCAGGATATCCGGGTGCTCGGCGAGCAGCACCTCTTCAATGCGCATCAGCATCTCGCCGGTCTGCTTGCCGTGCGTGCCGGAGCCGACCCCCAGATGATACTTGGGGCGGGGGATGGAAAGCTCCTCAAAAAACACGTCGGACATATTGCGGTCGTAGTGCTGCCCGGTGTGTACGAGGATCTCGTCGCACGCGGGCGCCAGCGCGGCAGATACCACAGAGGCTTTGATGAACTGCGGTCTTGCGCCGACAATCGTTACGATCTTCACTGGGCGGCCTCCTCTGAATGATAGCGCACGTCGCTGTCGTTCATATCCAGAGTAGAGAATTCCAGATCATCAAAGCGGACGGCCTGGCCGGTTTTCTGGGATTTGTACGCCGCAAGGATGATCTTGAGCGCCTTGATGCCCTCGGTTCCGCTCACGAGCGGCTGCGTGCCGGTCTGAATCGCACGGATATAGTCCGCGTACAGCGCGTTGTGGCCGTGGCCGTATACGTCGGCAGGGTCTGTTCCGGCCAGAGCAGCCACGCGTTCATCCTGCTCGGCGGGCTGAGAGAAATTCCAGGTCTGTACGCGGTTGACCGCGAGGCCGCCGATGACGGCGGCGCCGGTCTCGCCGAAAACAGAGAGGGTTTCTTCCAGATTCTTGGGGTATACACACGCGGTGCCTTCCACCATGCCGACGGCGCCGTTTTTGAAGCGGATGAGAATGGCGCCGAAGTCCTCGGCCTCTATGTCGCGCAGGTAGTTGCCGGTCATCGCCATAATGGTTTCCGGCTCGCCGCCAAGGTTCCACTGCAGCAGGTCGATGTTGTGGATGCACTGGTTCATCAGTGTGCCGCCGTCCTGCGCCCAGGTTCCGCGCCAGGGAGCCTGCTCGTAGTAGGGCATGGAGCGGTTCCACAGAATGCGGGCGGTGCCGTTTACCAGCTTGCCGAAGCGGTTATCCTCAACCGCGCGGTGCAGCTCCTGAATCGGGGCATTAAAGCGGTTCTGGTGGCAGACCCCCAGCTTGAGTCCGCGGGAATTTGCCTCCTGAATCATCAGCTGTGCGTCGTGTGTGGAAAGCGCCATGGGCTTTTCCACCAGCACGTGCTTGCCGCGGCGCAGGCAGTCGAGCGCGATTTCGGCGTGGTAGCCGCTTTCGGTCGCGATGGAGCAGCAGTCAATGGCAAGCTCCTCCAGCGCTTTTTTGTAGTCGGTGTATACCGCGGGGCGCTTGCCGGTTTTTTCCTGCAGGCTGTCCGCCTTCTCCTGCGCCCGCTCCTCGATCAGGTCGCAGACGGCGACGAGCTCCATCAGTCCGGCGTTTTCCGCAGCGGCGGCAACGTGGTTTTTCGAGATTCTTCCGCAGCCGATCAGTAGGAAATTCAGTTTTTTCATTTCGTTCCCATCCTTCATCTTGCATCTGTCGTTTTGGTTTTTCACGCAGGAAGGAGCGCTGGCCCGGCCGGCGCTCCTGTACTCGCTTTCGTCAAATCACCTTACAGAAGCTCGATATTGCTTCTGTCCGCCACGTCCTTCATCGCGTTTCTCGTATCGAAAATCGCCTTTGAGAGGGACTGGATTCTGTTGTAGTCAAAGCACTCGTGCGCGGTGCAGATGATGACGATATCTGCATTTTTTAGCTCGTCGTCGGTCAGCTCGGTCAGGCCCTGGTGCACCTTGCCCTTGTGCTTGTATTCCGGAATATAGGGGTCAAAGAAGACGGCGTCCGCGCCCTGCTCCAGCAGGTGGTCAATCACGTTCAGTGCGGGGGATTCGCGGTAGTCGTCAATATCGTTCTTGTAGGCGACGCCCAGCACCAGCACGCGCGCGCCGTTCATCGCGGTCTTATTGCGGTTCAATACCTTCATCGCGCGGTCTACCACGTATTCGGGCATCGCGGTGTTGATCTCGCCGGAGGTTTCGATCAGCCGGGTGTGGTAATCATACTCGCGGGCCTTCCAGGTCAGGTAGAAGGGGTCGAGCGGAATGCAGTGGCCGCCGAGGCCCGGACCGGGATAAAACGCCTGAAAGCCGTAGGGCTTCGTTTTCGCGGCGTCGATCACATCCCACACGTTGATGCCCATGCGGTTGCAGATGATCGCCATTTCGTTGGCAAGACCGATGTTGATGTTGCGGTAGGTATTTTCCAGCAGCTTTTCCATTTCCGCCACGGCGGGGGAGGCCACTTCGTACACGCCGCCCTCGAGCACGTTGCGGTACAAAGCCGCGGCAGCCTCGGTGCTGTCTTTGCCTACGCCGCCTACCACCTTGGGGGTGTTCTTGGTTTTATACTGCTTGTTGCCGGGGTCGACACGTTCGGGGGAGAACGCAAGGAAGAAATCCTCGCCGCAGACAAGGCCGCTCTCTTCCAGAATGGGCTTCAAAAGCTCCTCCGTGGTACCGGGGTATGTGGTGGATTCCAGAATCACCAGCATGCCGGCGTGCAGATATTTCGCAACAGACTCCGTGGAGCTCTTCACATAGCTGATGTCGGGCTGCTGGTATTTGTCCAGCGGAGTGGGCACGCAGATGGCGACGCAGTCCACGCTGCTGATGAAGGAGAAATCGCTGGTGGCGGAAAGCCGGCCGCTTTTTACCACATCCTCCAGAGCGCTGTCCACCACGTCTCCAATATAATTGTGCGCGCGGTTAACCTGCTCCACCTTCTGCTCCTGAACGTCGAAGCCGATGGTTTTGTAGCCGGCCTTGGCGATTTCCACAGCCAGGGGCAAGCCGACATACCCCAGTCCGATGATGCCCACTGTGGCGGTTTTGCTTTCTATTTTGGAAAGAAGCTCCGTCTTGCGATTTGACATAGTTTGTTACCTACCTTTTTGTTTGCATTTCTTTCACTTTATTGTAACCGGGCGGAACACTCCGCCGAAGCGTACCGGGGTGCGGCGGATTTATTCCGCCAGGCTGTTCAGCTCCTGCGCCACATAGGTGACGGTTTCGGGGGTGATGTAGCCGTGCATGGGCAGGCTGAACACCCGTTGGCTCAAGCTTTCGCTCACCGGGAAATCCCCCTCCTTGTAGCCGAGCTCCTGAAAGGCCTCCTGCAAATGCAGGGCCTTCGGGTAATAGATCATGGTGGGGATGCCCTTTTCTTCCAGACCCTTCATCAGGCGGTCGCGCTCCCCGGCGGATTTGGCCTTGAGGGTATAGTACCCAAAGCTCGACTCCAGCTTTTCCGGAGTGACGGGGACGTCGAATTTGTCCTTGAGCAGGGAGTTGTACAGCGCCGCCGCCTTGTGGCGGGTTTCGTTTTCTTTGTCAAAAGCGCGCAGCTTCGGCAGCAGAATCGCGGCCTGAATGGTGTCGAGCCGGGCGTTGAGGCCGATGCGCACGTTGTCGTATTTAAAGCTTCCCTTGCCGTGTACACGAATGGAAACGAGCAGGTCGTACAGCTCCTTGTCGTCGGTGAAGATCGCGCCGCCGTCGCCGTAGCAGCCCAAAGCCTTCGCCGGGAAAAAGCTGGTGGCGGAAGCATCGCCGAACGCGCAGGCCCTGCGGCCGTTGTTGACTCCGCCAAAGCCCTGCGCGGCGTCCTCCAGCACGAGAAGCCCGAATTCGCGGCAGATGGGCAAAATCTCCTCATAGTCGGCGGTCTGGCCGAACAGGTCAACCGGGATCACGGCCTTGGGGTTCAGCTTGCCCTCCGCCTTAACGCGCTCAATCTGCCTGCGCAGAGAGGCGGGGTCCAGGTTGAAGGTGTCTTCCTTCACGTCGCAGAATACGGGGGTAGCGCCCACAAGGCTTGCCACCTCGGCGGTTGCCATAAAGGTAAAGGCCGGCACGAACACCGCGTCGCCGGGGCCTACGCCCCAGGCCATCAGCGGCATTTGCAGCGCGTCGGTTCCGTTTGAGACGGAAACGCAGTATTTGCGGCCTACATACTTGCAGAGCTCCTGCTCCAGTTCTTCTACCTGCGGGCCGGAAATAAAGTGGCATTCCTCCAGAACCTTGGCGATTCCCGCGTCGATTTCCGGTTTGAGGGTACGGTATTGGGCCGCCAAATCGTTGAATTCAATTTTCTGCATGATTTTTTTCCTCCTTCAGGCCTTGCGGCGTGTGTGTGTACTGCCTGCCGCATTTGGGGCAGTGCAGGGCTTCGTCCAGCGTTTCGCCGCATTCGCAGGCCCAGCCGTGCTGACGCGCGGGGCTTCCCATCATAATGGCGTGCGCGGGTACGTCTTTCGTCACCACGCTGCCCGCGGCAATAAACGCGTGTGCACCGATGCTGTGCCCGCACACGATCGTCGCGTTGGCGCCGATGCTGGCGCCAACGCCCACCGGAGTGCGGACATAAAACTCAGAGCCCCGCTGGGGATATTTGCAGCGGGGGCGCGGTACATTGGTAAACACCATGGAGGGGCCGCAGAACACGTAATCGCCGAGCTCCACGCCCTCATAGATGGAAACGTTATTTTGAATTTTGCAGTGATCGCCGATTTCGACGCCCGGCGCCACAAAGACGTTCTGCCCCAGAGTGCAGCCCTTGCCGATCCGGCAGCCGGAGGAGATATGGCTGAAATGCCAAATTCTGCTTCCCTCGCCGATCTGACAGCCGTCATCCGCAAAAGCGCTTTCGTGTACAAAAAAATTTTTCTCGCTCACTGTGAGTAACCGCCATTCTCCGGCAGCAAAATAGGAATGGGCCGGTTCTGTTCCGCACGCCGCTGCCGAATCTGGCGCACGGGATCCATTTTACGGATTCCCGGCTGATGAAGATGAAATTGATTCTTTAACATGATTGTGTCATACCTTTAGCCGGCCATCTCAAACGCTCTGCGGGCGCCGCAGCCGTTCGGCCGACGGTTTTGCGCCTTCTTCGGCGCCGAAGGGCGGCGAGACCGAAATCCATTCGCCCGGCGAACGAAAAAACCGCCCGGATAGCCAAAACTACCAGGCTGATGATTCCGCGCTCCCTCAGGCACTCGGCGCTTTGCTTTCGGAGCTGCCGTGAGTATCCTGTCTGGAATCAAATGCCGCCGGAACCGCCCGGCGGATGACCCCCACGCTGTCCCGGGAACGGATCGCCTTACTTCGGTTTATTATATCGCTATTATTTACCAGAGTCAATCGTTTCAATCCGCAATCCGCCGATTCGTATTGACAAGAATTTCCGATCGTATTATCATAAACAGTACTTTCGTACATCAAGCATGCCGCATACCGGATGTTTTGCGTAATTCAATCCTGCTCGGCCGGTCCGGTCAGTGCCAAAAGCAGGGGAAAGGGATAGTTATGAGCAAGTTTGTTAGCCGCGACACGTTTATCCCCTATAATGTTCCCGACATTACAGAAGCCGAAATTGACGAAGTGGTTGCCACGCTGAGATCCGGCTGGCTTGCCAAAGGCCCCCGCACCATGCAGTTTGAAAAGCAGTTTGCCGAATATCTGGGCGCAAAATATGCCGTTGCGATGAACTCCTGTACGGCTGCTCTGCACATGGCGCTGGCGGCACAGGGCATTGGCCCGGGGGATGAGGTCATCACCACACCGATGACCTATGTGGCCTCTGCGAATACGATCGTTCACCTGGGGGCGACCCCGGTTCTGGCGGATATTGATTACCGCACGACCTGCATCGACCCGGACGAAATCGAAAAGAAGATCACGCCGAAAACCAAGGCGATCGTGCCCGTCCATTACAGCGGGCAGGTTTGCGATTTGGACCGCATCTATGAAATTGCGGACAAGCACCACCTGTTTGTTTCCGAAGACGCGGCCCACGCGCTCTGGAGCCGCTACAAGGGCAGGCTGATCGGCAATTCCCTGCAGGGCGCCGCGTCCTACAGCTTTTACGCCACAAAGAACCTTTGCACCGGCGACGGCGGCATGCTCGTCACCGATGACGAGGAAACCGCGGTCAAGGCCCGCATGCTCTCGAACAGCGGCATGAGCCAGAACGCGTGGAACCGCTACGCGAAGGGCGGCACATGGAGATACGACATCGCCGAGTTCGGTTATAAAAACAATATGTTCGACATTCAGGCCGCTCTGGGTCTGGTTCAGCTCCGCCGTTTGGAGGAGATGCAGGAGGCCCGCCTAAAGATCGCCGCCCGCTATCAGGAGGCGTTCGGCGCGATGGACGCGATTGAGGAGCCGTTTGTACCCGAGTACACCACCCACTGCTGGCACCTGTATGTGATCCGCATTGTGCCCGAGGTGCTCACGATCGACCGCGATCAGTTTATCACGGAGCTCAACGAGCGCAACGTCGGCACCAGCGTACACTTTATTCCGGTGCACAACATGTCGGCGTATACGAAGCGCTTCGGCTACAAGCCCGAGGATTTCCCGGAGACGCAGAAGCATTTTGAGCGCTGCATTTCTCTGCCGCTGTACCCCGGCCTGACGGATGAGCAGGTGCAGTATATCATCGATGCAGTGGCGGATATCGCTGCGAAGTACCACAAATAATCGTTGGATCAAAATCAAGCGTCCATCCTGCTGTGAAAAAGCAGGATGGACGCTTTTTGTCTGTCTGGGGTTATGTTGTCAGTCTTTTTCAAACAGCTCTGCAGCAAAGGCGACGATTTGTTCCTTTGGGTATAGATTGGTGGACGGACAAAGGATTTGATCGGTCAAAACAAAGGAATACAGCATGCCAAGATACGATCGGGCCGCCAGCTTCCCCTGCATCGTGCAAAAGGACAGAAACTGCGACGGTAACCATCTGATCAGATATCTTTGCTCTTCAACCTTCAAGTATAATCGTTTTCAACTAATTGGTTTAAATTGATTATACGCCTTTCATGTGAGAATGGAATCCCAAAATAACGCGGGCGTTTTGATATCGCTTTAACACAGTTAACAGAATTCTTATGTTCTTAAAAGCAAATAAAACGCGCCGGAAAATTTGACAAGAGAACAACTATCTGTTGTAACAAAAAAATTCCGGGATTTGCCTGAAATATTTGGCGGTATTTCCAAAATGATTTAATTCCGTTTTAACCCGCGCAGAAATCAAAGGATTTCTCCACAAGAATGCTTCCTTTTCTTCCCTGCATTTCTTCGATTTTCCGGTTTTTTCCAAATGGGCCGCGCATCGGTTGATTCCTTTTCAGGAATCCGGTACCATGAAGCCGTAAGTTCGGTTGGGGCCTGGGGCAGGTCGGAAAAGGGAGGAAAAGATGCAGAAATTATCTCAGCTGTTTCAAGAGATCAAAGCGCTGATTTTTCAAAAAACGAACCGCAAAATCCATTTCGACATACGCAATTTGCCCAGGGTCAGGCGGCTGGCCGTGCGCATGCCTTTGCAGACCGTGGCGCTGATCGCGCTGGTGATGGCGGCGATCATGACGGTGCTGAGCCTGAATCTTTCCGGGATCATGGTGGGCAACACCAAAAAGGACGTCAAATACCTTGCGCAGCAGAACGCCAATTTGGCGGCAGCCTACCTGGATACCATGCAGACCCGCTCCAGTGCGCTGGCGCTCGCAATGTCCAAGCTGGGGCAGCTTCACCTGACCAAGGAGCAGCTGCGCCCTTTTCTGAATGATATGCTGACCGGGATTCTGGAGGACGAGCGGATTTTTTCCGTGTATGTTGCGTGGGAGCCAGATGTGTATTTTGACAAAACGCCGTACGGGCTTTCGTCCTATGCTTTCCGCAGCGGCAGCGATGTGGCGATGACGGTGAAAAATGATTATGACCAGTATCACGATCAGCCCTATTACGCTATCGTAAAGGAAACGCGCAAGCCCTTGATTACGGAGCCGTATGAGGTAGAGCTTTCCACCGGAATTTCCGCCGGGAAAAAAGCGTGGATCATCAGCATCAGCAACCCGATTCTCGACCCCTCCGGCTCGTTTGTCGGCGTGGCCACCTGCGACGTGCTGCTGGATACGCTGAACCAGATCCCGTTTGATCTGGGCGGCTACCAAACGGCGTACAGCTTTTTGCTGACGCGGGAGGGCACCTATATTGCGCACTCTCAAAAAAGCGAGCTGCTCGGCACCCGGTACGGGCAGGCGGACGGGGCCGGGGAGAAAAGCGGCGGCCATGTACGCGACCTTGCGGCGAAGGGAATGGAAGAGTTTTTGTCCGGTACGGATGAATCCACGGGAAAGGATTCCTATCGAATTCAGATTCCGCTCTCCGTAGCCGGCGTGGAGCAGCCGCTTTCGAGCGCGTTTGTGGTGCGTACGGAGGAGGCGCTGGGCCAGGCCCGGCAGCTGACGCTGATTATTCTGGCAATCGCCTGCGGCGGGGTGATTCTGCTCGGGGTGAGCGTCTCGCTGCTGCTGCGGCGCGCGCTTGCGCCTATGCAGAATGTGATGCGGCTCGCGCTGGAAATGAGGAACGGGAACCTGAGCGCGGATGTTTCGGTCACCGCGCAGGACGAATTCGGCGAGCTGGCGGATACCTTCCGCCAAACCTGCCAGGTGCTGAGCACCTATGTGCAGGAGATTTCCCGCGTTCTGGGGCAGATCAGCACCGGCGACCTGCGGGTGGAGCTCAGGAATGAGTATGCGGGGGATTTTGTCCCCATCCGCCGGGCGCTGCTTGAGATTTCGGAATCCCTCAACCGAACGTTTTACCGTGTCAGCCATTCTGCCGAGCAGGTGGATTCCGGCTCCGTGCAGATGTTCGAGGCGTCCCAGTCGCTTGCGCGGGGGGCGGGGGAGCAGGCCGAGGCGATCGAACGGCTTTCCTCCGCGGTGAGGCAGGTGTCGGCGCAGGCGGAAGAAAACGCGGGCGGCGTGCGCAGCGCGGCAATGCATGTTGCGGCGACGGACGAGCAGACCTCCAGAGGAACGGAGCGGATGGCCGAACTGACGGCGGCCATGGGGGAGATCAGCGCTTCTTCGGCGCAGATCAAGCAGATCACCCGCATGATCGAGGAGATCGCGTTCCAGACGAATATTCTGGCACTGAACGCCTCCATAGAAGCGGCGCACGCGGGAGCGGCCGGCCGGGGCTTTTCCGTTGTGGCGCAGGAGGTTCGCTCCCTTGCGGCAAAGTCTGCCGAGGCCGCAAGGGAGGCGGAGGCGCTGATCCAGAAATCCTCCGGTCAGGTGCAAAAGGGCTCCGATATCGCGTGCCAGACGGCGGAAATTCTGAGCGCGATCGAGGAGCAGGCACGGCAGACGAAGGGGATTATGGATCAGATCGATTCTTCGGCGGCGGAGCAGGCGATTGCCGTCGCGCAGATCACCCGCGACCTGGAGGCGGTGTCTGTCGGGGTGCAGAGCAGCGCGGCTTCCGCGGAAGAGGGGTCATCGGCCAGTCAGGCTCTGTCGGAGCAGGCGGCCGCGCTGCACAGGGAGCTTGCGCGGTTCCGCTTTTCCTCCGCGGAGCACACGCACCGGGGAGCTGAGAAAGCGGCAGACACGGCAACGCCCGGCTATCCCTGTGTACGGGAGATGCCGGGCCGGGAAGAAACGCCGCAGGACTGCACAGGGGAAAACGAAATGGTTCCCCAAAGGGATGGCGAAAATCCCAAAACAGTATGTTTTGATGCTTTGGCTGCGGCGCAGGCCGAAACGGCGGCTCCCCAGCCGGTGGAAGCGGAGGACGTATGGAACCGACAGCTTGAAGAGGGCCCCGAAGCGACAGCGGAGAAAGCCCTCGAGCAGGCCTTTCCGGAAGAAGCGGAAGAGAGAGAAGCCGAAGAACGGGTGACAAAAGAATCAGAAACAAAAGAGCCGCAACCGGAAAAATTGGACACGGAAGAGCCGAAAACAGAAGAACCGGAAGCGGAGAAATCGGAAACACACCCCCAAAAGACGGAGGATGCTTCTTAACCGCTTTCACAGCGCCGCCGGGCACTGTCGGGCAGAAAAAGCGCCGCTTTTCTCCTGCGGTTGGTTCCGGCAGGCGGGCCGCGGCGCGGAGCATTCGTTTTGGCCGGCGTTCTGCGAAAACCACCCCACCAGCATGCGCGGCGGCAGGGCGTCCATATTCTGTTTGGCCTGCGTGCGCAGCTGGTATGCGGCAAAAAAGCACAGCAGAGAAATCGCGGCCAGCACAACCGCCAGTACGCCGAGCAGCGTTTCTGTTCTTTTCTTTTGCGGCATGACACCATTCCCTCCGGCGGGAGAAATCCCGCAATATATGGATCAAGTGTTGCCGGAATCTGCAAAATCATTCAGTGGGGCGAGGGCTTGCCCGAAAAATCCGGGCGCCGCCCAGCAAGGCTGTTCCACTCCGCTGCGAAAACTGCCGCCCGGAACACCTGTCTGCCTTTCTAAAAGCTGCGGGCGAATTCGCTCTGCATACGCTGTTTTTTGGTAAGCAAGGTATATTTGCGGATATTTTTCCAAATAATAGCGGTGTACCAGATACTGGCTCACGGCGGCCATTTCAGACCAACGCCCGGCAAAGCCGCCTGAAATCGGCTCGGCCCTTTGAACCCCTGCCTGCGAATACGTCGCATTCACCCGACAGGGTGGGGAAACAGAAAATTTCAGGGCGGTCTGAAGATTTTTTCGGGGAAGAATTCAACCCGAAAGCCGAGTATAAAGAAAAGCGGACATGGAAAACTGTTTGACAAAGCGGTTATTTCATGCTATACTGATCTTGCATTCTAAATGATGTACGAAAATGAGCTCACATCTTGATGTAAGTCATTGTCCGTTAATGATTTATGCAAGATGCGGGCTTTTTCTTTTTTACAGTTTTGGATACAACATTTTTCTAAGGAGGTGCTTTTCTTATGGAGAAAGGTACAGTCAAATGGTTCAATGCAGAAAAGGGTTATGGTTTTATCGCCAACGACAATGGTGGAGATGACGTGTTCGTTCATTTTTCCGCTATCGCCGGTCAGGGATATAAATCGCTGAGCGAGGGCCAGAAGGTCACTTTTGAAGTGGAAACTGACGCTCGCAATGGCAAGCTGAAGGCTGCCAATGTTGAGATTGCTGAGTAATTTTTTCTGAATTGAACGAAAAGGCCGTCCCGTGAGGGATGGCCTTTTGTTTTGCCGCTTTAGCGAGAACACCACCTGCTCTGCCGGTGAGAATCAAAATGCTTTCGCCTTCGGCATTGATCAAAGCGACCGTTCTTTTGTGCTCACTCAGCGCAGGTTTTGCCGATTGCAATTGCTTTCGCAGCCACGGGGCAGGTGATGCAATCAAAGCCCTTTTTGATACACCCCGAGACGTGCGCCGGTACTGCACCCTTTTAAAGTTTATGCAAACCGCGTTGAACGCGTGGCTTTGATCAACCGCAGCCGTGCGAAAGCGGTGTTTTCGCACCGGCATTTGAGAGCCGGATTACTCAATCCTCTCTGAAATTTCGCTGCGCACGCAGTTTCGATCCAGCTTGGCCCGGTACAGAAAATCGTCTGCCCTGCCCAGGTAGGCGTCCGTATCCACCCCGAATTCCTTGTAGTACATCGCCGCTCCAAGGCTTGCGGTCAGCTCGATTCGCTGCGAGTTGTGGTAAACCTCCAGCATCTCCACCTGCCGGCGAAGATGCTCCAAATGCGCCAGCGCCGTCTCGAGATCCGTATTGGGCAGGCAGATGACGAATTCATCCCCGCCGAACCGCCCCAGAAAGTCGTGCGGGCGCAGATTTGAGGAAAGGCACTCCGTGAACCGCTTGAGTACCACATCGCCGCCGATGTGGCCGTAGGTGTCGTTGATGTTTTTAAAATAGTCGATATCCGCAATCACAAGGGTCAGCGGCAGGCTTTCCCACCGGGCCCTGTTCATTTCGGCGGCCAGCAGCTCCACAAAGCTTCTGCGGTTGAGCGCTCCGGTCAAAAAATCATGCATTGCCAGAAATTCGTTTTCCTCCTGGCTTCTGCGCAGGTTGGCCTCGTTTTGCTTATAGATCGTCATGTCGCGGATGGAGAGCACGGCGAGCCGCACGCCGTCCTTGTCCTGAAAAAGCGCGGAGGTGTAGTCGGCAACGAATTTGCTGCCGTCTCCCTTAATAAAGGTCAGCTCTTTCCGGGCCTTTCCCCGCCTTTCGCGCTCCTGAATCGCGAGCGCCAGCTTGGGGTCGCCCAGGTCGGTGATCCCGGCCCGGCCCGCATGGCACAGTTCTTCCTCCGTTCTCAGGAACAGGCGGCAGGCCGCCGGATTGGCCCGGTAGATTTTGCCCTTTGGGCTTGTAATCAAAATTGCATCCTCGCTGTTTTCAAAAACGAGCCGGTAATGCTCGTCGCTCATTTGAAATTCCATCTTGTTTCCCTCCTCCGAATCCTGAAGGCGTTGGCTGGGTCTGCGCCGGTGTTCCGAAAACCGGCGGTGCTTTTCCGCTCGGCCCGGGATTCTCACCAGCGTGCAGGGTGGGGGCTGCACGCTAGACGCGGGGTTCTGAAACTGCCGTTCAGCTTCTTTTTACTATAGAATATATATCAATCCTTTCCTGATGTAAAGCAATAAATGACACGGAAAGGCTTAAAACGGAAATAAATTTCATTTTCTATTTTCCGCAACTTTGGATGTTTTTCCGCGCTGGAAAATAGAGGGGGTCGGCTCCCGGTTTCCGTCCGCGGCAAATGAAATGCGCGAGCCTGAAAAAAGGATTTTTTGGGGCCGTCCACGTGTGTTTGGTGCCGCTTTGCGCTGATTAAAGCTTCCTGCTTCTGGATATGCTAAAGAAACGGGAGGGATTTGGAATGAGCAAGCGCGTTGCAGCGTTTTTTTCTGTTTTTATGCTCTGCATGTTTCTGCTGCTGATGAACCTGTATCGCATTGCCACGGGCAGTCAGCTTGCCGAAACCGCCGACCGGCAGAGCAGCTACTGGCTGACGGTTTCTTCGGGCCGCGGCACCATTTACGATACAAAACTCAATCCGCTGACGGGAGTGGAGAAGGGGTATACGGCTGTGGTCAACCCCACGCCGGAATCGGCCTCCGCGCTGGAGGCGGTTCTTCCCCGCGCGCGGATGGAAGAGGTCTATACGCTTCTGACGAAGGGAAAGCCGTTTCTGCTGGGTCTGCCCAAGCCCGTTTCAGCGGAGGGGATCGACACCTTTGAAACCAACCGCCGCTATGGTGCGAGCGGACAGATCGCCGCCAATGTGATCGGCTATCTGGATGGAAGCGGCACGGGCGTGGCCGGGATGGAGAAGGCGTATCAGGAATTTTTGTCCAGCGATCCGGGCGAGGTCGCGGTCAACTACCGAGTGGATGCGATTAACCGGATTCTGCCGGGAGAAAACAAACAGGTGATCGATACCTCCAGCAAAAACAAAAAGGGCGTCGTGCTCACGCTGGATGCCGAAATTCAGGCGCTGGCGGAGCGTTCGGCGAAAAAACACCTGAAAAAGGGCGCCGTCGTCGTTACGGAGGTGCCGAGCGGGAAAATTCGCGCAATGGTCAGCCTGCCGGATTTTTCGCCGAATGATCTGCAGTCGGCGCTGAAGAATCCGGATTCCCCGCTTTTGAACCGCGCGATTTCCGCCTACAGCGTCGGCTCGGTGTTTAAGGTTGTCTCTGCGGCGGCGGCACTCGAAAGCGGCGTTTCGCCGGGCACCACCTTTACCTGCACCGGAGGAATCGAGGTGAGCGGGGGCGTGTTCCACTGCTATAACGGAAAGGCGCACGGCACGCTGGATATGCAGGGCGCGATCGCGCAGTCGTGCAATACCTATTTTGTCAGGCTGATGCAGCAGGTGCCGAACGAGACCTTTCTCAGTATGGCAAAGTCGCTCGGCTTTGGCCAGAGCCTGACCCTGGCGCCGGGCTATGCCTCTGCGGCGGGGAGCCTGCCGGAGAAAGACGAGCTCCTGGTGCCGCGCGCGCTGGCGAATTTTTCGTTTGGGCAGGGCGTTTTAACCGCAACGCCGGTGCAGATTGCCGGGCTGATGAACGCGGTAGCCTCGGGCGGGCTGTATACGCCGCCCGGCCTTGTACAGGGGCTGGTGGATGAAAATCTGCGGTATGTGGAGGCGGCAAAGCAGCCGGAAGCCGTGCGGGTGATGTCGCAGGATACGGCGGCGCGGCTGCGGCAGTTTATGGGCGTGGCCGTGGAGGACGGCACGGCGAAAAAGGGCAAGCCGGTGCTCGGCGGAGCCGGGGTGAAAACGGGAACAGCCCAGACCGGGCAGTTTGAAGGCAGCAAAGAGATCGTGCAGGGCTGGTACACGGGATTCTTCCCGCTCGAGAGCCCGCGCTACAGCATTGTGGTGCTCTCGGAGAACGCGCAGGGCGCCAGCGACGGAGCCCCGGTCTTTCAGGAAATTGCGAACGCTCTGATCTCAAAAACCAATTGACAACCGCCGGAATTCGGGAGTATAATAAAAACGATTTTGATAGAAAAAAGGCGTATATGGGAAAGAAGCTGTTTTCGTGTTTCGCAGCAGAGAGAGGGTTCCGCCGGCACAGCCGGTTAGGCTGAAAGACCCTTGCGAGCGGCGGGCGGCAGGCCCCTCCCGCAGCCGCCGGGTGAAGAATCCGGACGTTCCCCGCGTTAAGGGGCTTGAGTGGCGCGGTTTGCGCAATTTGGGTGGTACCACGGGCTTTCTCCGTCCCATTTCGGGCGGTGAAGGTCTGTTTTTTTGTGTTTTCACGGTTTGCCGCGCGCCCATTCCAATTGCAATCAATTCACTGAAAAAGTGATTTTCTTTCTGTAAACAGGGGGCATCTTCCGCCGCCTTGGGCAGGGAAAGAACGAAAGGCTTTTTCAAGTGGAATTACGATCAGACAGGAGAGTTAAGAATCATGCAGTGGACAGGATTGAACGAGATTCGTGAAAAGTATCTGTCTTTTTTTGAATCGAAAGGACATTTGCGCCTGAAGAGCTTTTCTCTGGTGCCGAACGGAGACAACAGTCTTTTGCTCATCAACTCCGGCATGGCGCCCATGAAAAAGTATTTTACGGGCGAGGTAACGCCCCCCAGAAAACGCGTGACCACCTGCCAGAAGTGCATCCGCACGCCGGATATTGAGCGCGTCGGCATCACCGCGCGCCACGGCACCTATTTTGAGATGCTCGGCAATTTCTCGTTCGGCGATTATTTTAAACACGAGGCCACGGCCTGGGCATGGGAGTTTTGTACCAAGGTGATGGCCCTGCCCGCGGATCGCGTATGGGTCACGATTTATCAGGACGACGACGAGGCATTCGAGATCTGGACGAAAGAGGTCGGCGTTTCTCCCGACCGCATTGTGCGCCTCGGCAAGGAGGATAACTTCTGGGAGCACGGCTCCGGCCCCTGCGGCCCTTGCTCCGAGCTGCATTTTGACCGCGGCGAGCAGTACGGCTGCGGTTCGCCTACCTGCGGCCCCGGCTGCGACTGCGACCGCTATGTGGAGTTCTGGAACCTGGTGTTCACTCAGTTTGACAGCGACGGAAAGGGTACCTACACCCCGCTCGACCACCCGAATATCGATACCGGCATGGGCCTTGAGCGCCTGGCCTGCATCATGCAGGGGGTAGACAACCTCTTCCTGGTGGACACCGTACAGAATATTATGAAGCATGTCGGCCGCATTGCGGGCATTCAGTACGGCGACGACGATAAAAAAGATATTTCCCTGCGCGTGATCACCGACCACATTCGCAGCACCACCTTTATGATCGGCGACGGTGTGATGCCCTCCAACGAGGGCCGCGGCTATGTGCTGCGCCGCCTGCTGCGCCGCGCGGCGCGCCACGGCAAGCTGATCGGCATCAACCGCCCGTTCCTGTTTGAAGTGGCGGAGACCGTGATTGCCGAAAACAAGGGCGCTTATCCCGAGCTGGCGGAAAAGCGAGACATGATCGTGAAGCTGATTCACGTGGAGGAAGAGAGCTTTGCCCGCACGATTGATCAGGGCCTGCAGCTTTTGAATCACCTGATGCAGGGGATGGAAGGAAAGGTGTTCTCCGGCGAGGATGCGTTCCGTCTGAACGACACCTACGGTTTCCCGCTCGATCTGACGAAGGAAATCGTCGCGGAGCAGGGCATGACCGTGGACGAGGAGACCTTCCGCCGCTTGATGGCCGAGCAGAAGCAGCGCGCCCGCGCGGCCCGCAAGAACGCGGGCGCGGACGCCTGGGCAGGCGGCGCGAACGGCACGGAAGAGCTGCCCGCCACCGCGTTTGTGGGCTATGAAACAATGCAGAGCGAGGCCGAGGTGCTGGCCGTGATCAAAAACGGCGAGCGCGTGGATTCTGCCGAGGTGGGTGACGAGGCCACTCTGGTGCTGAGCCGGAGCCCATTCTACGCCGAAAGCGGCGGGCAGGTGGGCGACACCGGCACGATCACCGCACAGGATACCGAATTCACGGTGACCGACACCACAAAGAACCCCAGCGGCATTTTCCTGCACCGCGGCAAAATCACCGCCGGGCGCATTTCGGAGGGCGATACCGTCACCGCGAAGGTGGACGGCGAGCGCCGCGCGGCGATCATGCGCAATCATACGGCGGCCCACCTGCTGCAGGCGGCGCTGCGCCGTGTGCTGGGCGCCCACGTGGAGCAGGCTGGTCAGCTCGTCAATGATGAACATGTGCGCTTTGACTTTACGCATTTCTCCGCGATGACGCCGGAGGAGCTGCAGCAGACCGAAGCGCTGGTCAATCAGGCGATCCTTGAGGGGATTTCTGTGGAGTGCCGCGAAATGCCGATCGAGGAAGCAAAGAAGCTCGGCGCAATGGCGCTGTTCGGCGAAAAGTACGGCGATGTTGTCCGCGTGGTCAGCGCCGGGGACTTCTCCCGTGAGCTGTGCGGCGGCACGCATATCGACAATACCGCAAAGCTCGGTCTGTTCCGCATAGTTTCCGAAAGCTCCGTTGCGGCGGGTGTCCGCCGGATTGAGGGCGTTACCGGAACCGGCGTTCTGGCGCTGCTCTCCCGCCAGGCCGAGCGGATGCAGGAGACTGCCGCGGCGCTCAAGGTGAACAATGTGTCCGAGCTGGTGCAGCGTGCAAAGCAGGTCGCGGCTGAGCTCAAGGAAAAGGATCGCGAGATCGAAAGCCTGACCGGAAAGCTTGCGTCCGTCCGCATCAGCGGCATGCTGGCAAACGCTCGGCCGGTGGGCGGCGTTCGCGTGATGACTGCGGTGTTGCCCGGCACGGGCGCGGATGCACTTCGCGCCATGTGCGACCAGATCAAGAGCCGGCAGGCGGATGTCGTCGCGATTCTGGCAGGCGTGACCGACGGCAAGGCAACCATCGCCGCGACGGCGGGAACCGAAGCGCAGAAGCTCGGCGTACACGCGGGCAAGCTGGTCGGCCAGGTGGCAAAGCTGGCCGGCGGCAACGGCGGCGGCAAGCCCGACCTGGCGATGGCCGGCGCGAAGGATCCCGCAAAGCTGGAAGAAGCGCTCTCCGCGGCGGATGAACTCATCGCCGCAATGCTCAAATAAGCACGGTCGCCAAAAAGCGGGCGCAGCATGGGCTTGCCGTCGCTCCCCGTGCGATTGTTTGCCGACAGGGGTAACAGTAAGCCGCAAGGGCCAGTATGATATCAGCAGGCGCGTTTCTTTCCTCGCCCACAGCCCTGCGTTTTCGGGCGGCCCGCGCTTTTCACGTTTTTCAAAGACGGCAAAATCAACGGCTAATTCAAAATAAGATCGCATAGGTTTTAATGTTAGGAGGAATTTTCGGTGGATTGTGTGTTCTGCAAAATCGCAAATGGCGAAATTCCCAGCAAAAAAGTGTATGAGGACGATAAAATCCTCGTGTTCCACGACCTGGATCCTCAGGCCCCGGTGCATGTTCTCATTATCCCGAAGCAGCATATTTCCTCCACGTGGGAGATCACGGAGGAGAACAGCGGAATCATCGCCTATGTTTTTGAAAAGGCCCCGCAGCTTGCAAAGCAGCTTGGGTTAGAGGGCGGCTTCCGCCTGGTCAACAACTGCGGCAACGACGGCGGCCAAACCGTGCAGCACCTGCATTTTCATCTGCTGGGCGGCCGGTTTATGGCGTGGCCTCCGGGCTGATGCCCTTCCCTTGAAATTAACAGAAGAAAGGTCTGTAACTAGAATGAGCGCAGAAACATACCAAATCACAATTGCCGGGTGCGAGAGGCAGCTCCCCATTTGCCCGATCGACGAGCATCTCGACATCGCCGGCTTTGTGATGTTCGGCGATATCGAGATCACCGAGCGCGCGGCGGAGGAGCTGCTGGCCCGCTGCCCCGAGCACGATGTGGTCATCACGGCGGAGACAAAGGGAATCCCCCTGTGCTACGAAATGGCGCGCAGAGGCTGCCGCCGCTATGTGGTGGCGCGCAAAAGCGTAAAGGCGTACATGCGCAACTGCATCCATGTCGAGGTGAAATCCATCACAACGGATCACGTGCAGGACCTGTATCTTTCGGAGGACGACTATAAAGATCTTGCCGGAAAGCGCGTTCTGATTGTCGACGACGTGATCAGCACCGGCGAATCCCTCGCCGCGATTGAGAAGCTGGTTCACGAATTCGGCGGCAACGTGGTTGGCCGCGCCTGTGTTCTGGCCGAGGGCGACGCCGCAAAGCGCGACGATATCATCTTCCTCGAGCCGCTTCCCCTGTTTGTGAAGTAATAAAGAATGAAATCGGGAGGGGGTTTCATGCGTCCCTTCGCACTCATTGGCTTTAGCTACCTGCTGGCCCAAACGGCGGCGGTGTATTCAGGTGCGGCGGGCGCCCTTTTCATGGGCTGCGCGTGCGCACTGGCCTTCTGTGTGCTGGCGTGTGTGCGGAAAACCCGATCCCTTCGTACCGTTCAGATGGCGCTGCTCTCGGCAGCGGCGGCGTTCGGCTTGTTTTACGCGTATGCTCAGGCGGCGGTGCTGCCCGCTCAGCAGATGAACGGGCGCGACGCTGTGCTGACGGGTACGGTCTGCGAGCTGCCCGTCAGCGCCTATGGACGGTATTATTATGTCGTCCGGGTGCAGGGCCTTTCCGCCGCTGGCGCGCCGTATGTGGAAAAAATCCGTCTTTCCGCCCAGAACGCGCTGAACGTGGAGCCCTACGACACCATCGAGGGCAAGGCGCATTTTTATACACCCAAGGGCGGGGAAGGATTCGATTCTCCGTCCTACTACGCCTCAAAGGGCATCACGCTGTTTGCGTATCTGTACGAGTACGAGCCGGTCAAAATTACTCCCGCACGGCACAGGCCGCCGTATTTTGCGGCGCTCTCTTTACGGCGCAGCATGACCGGCGCGCTGTACCGCCTGCTGCCCGCGCGGCAGGCCGGGCTTTCCGCCGGGGTGCTGCTGGGCGAACCCTCCGGCATCGGCGAGCAGGTGAAGTCCGATTTTCAGACGACCGGCGTCACGCATATTCTCTCCGTTTCTGGCCTGCACATGACGACCATGGCGCAGTTCTTTCTGCTGCTGCTCGGGCTTCTGCGGTTCCCGCGCAGGGCCGGCGCCGCGGCCGCGATGGCCGGGGTGCTCGGCTTTATGGCGGTGACGGGCTTTGTGCCCTCGGTGCTGCGCAGCGGCATCATGAGCCTGATTTACCTGTTCGGCATCGTGGTGCGCCGCAGGGCGGATTCCCTCAATTCGCTGGGGATCGCCGCGCTTGTGATCTGTACGGCAAACCCCTATGCCGCGGCGGATCTGGGGCTGCTGCTGTCCTTTTCCGCCACGCTCGGCATGATTTTATGCGCCGGGCCGCTCAGTACCCGACTGCGCGCCCTGTATAAAACGGTTCCCGTCGGGCGCGCCTTGCTCGACGGCGTCAATTCCGCCGTGTGTACCACCGTCACGGCCACGGTGTTCACGCTGCCCATTCTGATTCTGTCGTTCGGCACGGTGTCGCTGATTTCGCCGGTGTCGAACGTGCTGCAAATTCTGCCGTCCACCCTGCTGATGGTGTGTGCGGCGCTGGGCGCGGGAATCTATACGGCGGGCCTGCCGTTTCTGGCAATGCCCTTCGCGTTTGGCACGGGGGTGCTTTCCAATTACATGATCGACTGTGCGCGCCTGCTTGCGCAGGTTCCGTGGGCGAGCGTTTCCGCGTCCTACGGCTTTGTGCATCTGTGGCTGGCGGGCTCGCTGCTGCTTGCGGCGGTTCTGATCGTCCGGCCGCCGTCCTATGCGGCGCGGCGGTCGGCGGCACTGCTCAGCGTGATCCTGCTGCTGTGCGGTGTGCTGTCCTACCAGCTTTCGATGCGGTCGGTCACGCGGGTTGCGGTGCTTCAGGAGGGAGACGGACTCTGCGTCGTGCTCACCCACCAGGGGCGCGGCGCGGTGATCGGCTGCGGCGGGTTCGCGTCGTCCACCGCGCGCAATTACCTGCGCGGGCAGGGCGTGCGGCAGCTCGATTATCTGCAAATGGTGGGGGATACCAAGGAGGAAGCTCTGCTTGCGTCGGAGCTGATTTCGTCTTTTCAACCGAAACGGGTGCTGCTGTGGAAAAACGGGCAGGACAATGAGTTCCTGCAAAAACAGCTGCCGAACGCGGAGCAGATCGATTATTTTGATACCAGGGCACAGGCCGAGCTGTGGGGCACGGTTCGGGTGGAGCGATATGCCGGCGGGCTGCAAAGCTATACGGGCATTTTGGTCAATGGCGTCACGTTTCTGCTCGTGTCCGCAGAGTGCCGTGCCGACGCGCTGCCTGATCAGTGGCAGCAGGCGGATTTTGTGATCGCCGACGATCTGCCGCGCGGGGAAAAAGCGCTGTCGCCGTTCGTCACGGTGCTGTCGATGTCGGAGGAAACCGCCGAGGCCAGCCTTGCCCGGCTCGGCGGCGCCGGATTTGTGTCGGTGTCCACCGGGGATGCGGGCCATGTACTGATCGATACCCGCCCGGGAGGAACGCTTGTATTAAGGAGGAACGCCTGATGCCGGAGCTTACGGAAGCCCAGTGGAAAAAAGCCGCCGATCGGTTGGAGCTCAGCGGCCTGTACTTTCTGTATGGAGAAGAAAAATATCTGATTGCCGCCTACTTGAAACGGCTGCTGAAGAAAGCCTCCGAGCAGCCCTTTGCGGATTTTAACGTGCAGCGCTTTTCGGGCGACGGCCTTTCGGCCGACAAGGTAGCCGACGCGGCGGAGGCTCTGCCGATGATGGCGGAGAAAAAGTACATCGTCCTTACCGATCTGGACGTGGAAAAGCTGCCCGCGCGCGAGCTCTCAAAGCTGTACGAGCTGGTGGAAAATCTACCCGAAAGCACGGTGCTGCTCGTGTTTCAGCCCACGCTCGAGATGGATGTGAAAAAATCCACCGCGTGGAAAAAATGGCTCGCCGCGGTCAAAAAGCACGGCACTGTGGTTGAGGTGCGCCCGCGCGAAGGGGCCGAGCTTGAGCGCCTGCTGTGCGCCTACGCGGAAAAGCGCGGCTGCGAGCTTTCGCGGCAGGATGCGGCCTTTTTGATCTCTCAGTGCGGCAAGGAACTGCAAACCCTGTTCCACGAGCTGGAAAAGCTCTGTGCCTATATCGGCAAGGGTGCGATCACCCGCGCGGCGATCGACCGCGTGGCGGTGAAAAATCTGGAGACGACGGTGTTCCTGCTCTCGAAGGCGCTGGTGTCCGCACAGTACGACAGGGCGTATTCCCTGCTCGACCTGCTGTACCAGCAGCGCGAAGAGCCTGTGGCGGTGCTGGCGGTGCTCTCGTCTGCCTATGTGGATCTGTACCGCGTGCGCGCTTGCGTACAGGGCGGCCACCGACCGGCGGAGCTTGCAAACTATTTTCCGTATAAGGGCAAGGAATTCCGCCTGAAAAACGCGGAGCGCGACATGAAAGGCCTTTCGCTGGAAAAACTGAGAGAGAGCCTTGAGGTATTGCTGGAAACTGACATCGGGCTGAAAAGCTCGCGCACCGGGGACCGGATTTTAATGGAAAAGCTGATTGCCCGGCTGCTGCTGATTGCCGAGAAGGAGCGAATCACTTGATTAAACTCAAAGAAGCGGTCATTGTGGAGGGAAAGTATGATAAAATCAAGCTTTCCTCAATCATCGACGGCCTGATCATCGAAACGCGCGGCTTTCGCATTTTTAAAGACGAGCGGCAGATGGCGCTGATCCGCCGCATGGCGGAAACGCGGGGTCTGCTGATTCTGACCGACAGCGATTCCGCAGGCTTTCTCATCCGCCACCACCTGATGAGCGCGATCCCCGCGAAATACATCAAGCACGCCTATATTCCGGATGTTCTGGGCAAGGAGCGCCGAAAGGAAAAAGGCTCCAAAGAGGGCAAGCTGGGTGTGGAGGGGGTCTCGAAGCAGCAGATTTTAGAGGCGCTCGACCGAGCGGGCGTGCTTTGCGAGGAGGAAGCTGTTCCGCAGTGGGAGGCTCCCACGGCGGTGCGGAAAATTGAAAAAGCCGACCTGTTCCGCGACGGCCTGACCGGCGGGGAAAACAGCGCGCGCAACCGCAGGCTGCTGCTCGAACACCTGAGTCTGCCGGAGCACCTTGCGACAAACGCGTTGCTGAAAGTGCTTAACAGCATGATGACGTATGAGGAATACAGCGCCCTTGTCGAAAAACTTTTGAAATAAAGCGAATTTTAGTTGACAAGTCTTTCTCCGGAATGATATAATACTGTTCGTCGAGTCGGCTTTGCGCCTGCTCGGTACTATCATTTTGCAGAAATGCGGCTGTGCTGGAACTGGCAGACAGGCACGTTTGAGGGGCGTGTGAGTTATCTCGTATGGGTTCAAGTCCCATTAGCCGCACCATCAATATTTTTTAAAAAAGTCAATTCCTGATGGAATTGACTTTTTTTGATTTTTATTTTCATCTTCTTCTATTGACATTTCCTCTTATTCGTCATATTATTCATATTAGTATGTAATATATGACGAGGTGATAGAGATGAAAATCCCCAAAGGCCACTATATTTTTGGCACCGTAAAGGTGGGGGAACGCGGGCAGATCATTATTCCGAAGGATGCGCGCGAGGTGTTCGGGATTCAGGCGGGCGATACCCTGCTCGTTCTGGGAGACGAAAAGTGGGGGATCGCTGTGACCAAGGCGGACGTACTGCAAAAGCACGCCGGCGAAATATTTAAGAAGATAGAGGAGACCTCAAATGATGAAGGCGTTTGAGTCCACGAATCTTCCGTTTTTGCGGGAAGATTGCGAGAAGGAATTTGCGCAGCCCATGGGAACCCGTATTTTTGGCAGAGCACAGGAGCTGTATCACGAGCTGGCGGCGCAGGCGGATGACAAAGGGAATCCCGCGATCGCGGAGCACCTGCGCGGCAAGCTGCTCCCGGCAATGGCTTACTACAAGGCGCTGTTGGCGGAGGGCATCCCCAAAAACAACGCGCTGGCCGCCGTCAGGCGTGAAACGCAGAAGGCCGCGCTGATCAAGAAAGAGAGCAGCGCCCGGATGGTGCGCATCCCGTTTGCGTTTTTGGTTTACCGCATGGGCGTAAAATCACACATGCGCATGAATTTCCCGATGGAGGGCTGGGAAACGGAATGGGTGAGCAACAGCGCGAGAGAAATTCACTTTAATCTGCACCGGTGTCTGTATTGGGATTTGTGCCGGCAGCAGGGCTGCCCGGAACTTTGCACGGTTTATTGCGAGAACGATATTACGGCTTTCTCGGGCCTCCTGCCCAAAATCCGTTTTGAGCGCAGCGGAACCCTGGGGGAAGGCGCGGCCTGCTGCGACTTTCATTTCATCAACGGAAAATATGCTTCGCGCGATTGACCGGGGAAACCCGCTGTTCGGCGCCGTGTTCCTTGTTTTTGCGTGTCTTTCTTAACTATTTGAATCGCAGCACATATCATATAATAGAGGAGGGCGATCAAAACCAAATAAAAAGGTGATGATGATGGCCAGTACAGTATTGCAGCTCCAAAAAAACAGCGGTACAAGCATTTTAGATAACAGCAATTTTATCTTTGATCAAATCATCAGCTCGGTCGGGATTCTCAGTTATGATCCGGTGACAGGCGCTGTCACAATTCCTGAGGACGGCCTGTATATTGTCGATTGGTGGGTATCGATCCAGTCAACCTCCGGCGCGCCGGGCACGGCTGTTCAGCTGATTTCGGATAAAGGTCAGGTGTTTGAGAGCAACTCGCCCAATAAAACAGGCAATATAGGCGGAATCGCCGTTCTGAATATCGACGATGCTCCGGTTGCTTTTTCACTGGTGAACATGTCGAACGCAACGCTCTTTTTCTCCGGTATGATTGCATCGAAAGCCAATCTGCGGATTTCTGCCGTCGACAGCGGCGGCGGCGCGGCGGACAACAGCCGCTGCTTCGCGTTGGATCAGTTCGCCCATGTTCTGGAACAGATCGTAACGCTCTACCCGGGCGCATCGGTCAGCCTGTTTTCCAACAGGCTTGCGACGATCACCGGGCCGATCAATTCCCTGTATCGATCGCCTGACGCCGGGAGCGTCCCCATGCTGCTGCTGGGGGATGAGCCGGTCGCTTTCAGTATCGATAAAATAACGGTTCTCTATTTTCCGGACAGCGTTTACGACAGCTCCATTACCTATTTGACTCCTCCCGATCCGTTCCCGCAGAACTGCGACACGGATCAGATCAAGAACATTCATGATTATGTTGCGGTGGGCGACAGCATTTCGTTTACGACCGGACCCACCACAAGCGCTTCCGGCGATATTACGATCAATGAGTACGGCATTCTGGTGTTTGCGGACACGACCTCTATGATGCTTGTCGTGACCCCGCAGATTTTCTCGATCCAGAAGGTAACCGGCGCGGCGCGCATAGATCATTCGATCTCCATTTCGGCAAGATGAGTGACAGCAGAAAAGAATCGTATCAGGTATTTCCATGCGTATTTGTTCAGTAAGCGAAGTCTTAGGCTTCGCTTACTTTTCTATTTCACACTGATCGTAACGGGCACAAAGCAAGAGGATACCCTGCATTAGGGCATCCTCTGATTTTATATCTGGATATTATTGACAACTTGGAACACAAGATGTATAATTATCTTGCGTTCCAAGTTAGGAGGTGGTCATTTGGGGGAACGTAAGAAGCCGGGGCCTCATCCAGAGAAGCCTTTGGAGCATGACCTGAAAGTCAGGGTTGATCATGAAACTTTGGACAAAGTGGAATTTTGTATGAGAGAATTGAAGATGACCCGTTCAGAGGTTTTGCGAAAAGGCATTGATACTTTGTATGACCGGCTCCAGAAAAAATGAAGGGAAGCGGCGCACACTCATCAAAGCAATCGCCACTTCCCACACAACCGACAGCTGCCATAAGGCAAATGCAGCGTAAATAGTATAACATGCGCCGCAGCTCCTTTCAAGCACTGTCGGGAATATCAGGAAAGGCGGGCGATGTGAATTTACTTGACTTTTGTAGCTACACAACCTATAATGGTACTGTCGCTACAAAAGGAGGCGAGACTATCAGCGAACCCAAGAAGACGGGGCGGCCAACGGACAATCCAAAAGATACGATGTTCCGAGTTCGGCTGGATGATAAGAGTGTACAACAACTGGAGGAATCCGCCGAATCGCTGAAAATCAGCAAATCAGAAGTCGTGCGAAAAGGGATTGAACTTGTGCATAAAAGCCTCAAAAAATGAAAGGAAGCGGCGCTCACTCTCCAAAGCAAATCGCCACTTCCCACCCAACCGACAGATGCCATAAGGCAAATGCAGCGTAAATAGTATAGCATGCGCCGCACTTCCTTTCAAGCACTGTCGAAAAACATCTTGAAAAGGAGTATGTTTATGATCATTCGGCAGCTGAAAGAAAGTCAATATGAAACCCTTCGCAGCTCCTTACTGCAAAATGCGCAGGCCGAACCGCTCAGCGCAAGCTATGTTGTCAGCATGACGGTGGATGGTGTAGAATATGCGGTAAGGCTGCAGCCGGAGCGGCATCACAAAATAGCGGTTTTGCAGGCTCTGCGAATTGTAAGGCGTGAGAACGGCCCGGGCTTTGAGCTGATCACCCAAAACAGCCTGCTTTCCTCATTGATGGAGCTTCTCATTCACCAAAGAGCGGGAGAAGGCCGGCTGTCCCTTGTGGAAAACATTCACATGTTGTGATACTGAAAGTGGGAAAGGAGCACAGGCGATATGCTGAGCATGAAAGAGCGAATGATTCGGGGGATGCCGTACCGCGGCGATGAAGAGCTGAGGGAAGACATGCGCAAAATCAGAAGATTGCTGCGGACATACAACAACACCGGGGAGGATGAATTCGAGTACCGCACGCAGCTTCTCAAAGAAATGCTTGGGTCGATTGGGGAACATATTTACATCGAGCCGAACTTTCGCTGTGATTACGGCAGCAATATTACCATCGGGAACCATTTTTACGCGAACTTCGACTGCGTGATTTTGGATGTTTGCCCCGTGACGATCGGCAATCACGTTTTGCTCGGGCCGCAGGTCGGCATCTATACGCCCGCGCACCCCATCGATGCAAGGGTGAGGGCAGATATGCTGGAATACGGCAGTCCCGTCGCCATCGGGGACGATGTGTGGATCGGCGGGCACGCGGTGATCAACGGCGGCGTCGAGATCGGCAGCGGCAGCATTATCGGCTCAGGGTCGGTGGTCACAAAATCGATCCCCGCCGGGGTGATCGCCGCCGGGAATCCCTGCCGGGTGATTCGGGAAATCACGCAGGAGGACGCGGCCTATTGGGAGCAACAAAGAGCGGAGCTCGAGCGGGAGATGGCTCTGCCGCGTTAATGGAATACAGGGGAAGCCCCCATCTCTGCCGGAGAAATCCGGCGGCGATGGGGGCTTTTTTGATTTTCCTTTCCGTCGAAACGGAGCGCCGCGCGGCAGGGCGTTTCGCACCGCCTTCGCCCTTCTATAACCCCAACGGAGTGACGTGTTTTCACCCCGTTTGCAGAGCATTTTTTCAGAAGAGGAAAGAAGCGCGTTGATAATAATGAATATTATCATTTTATTTTTGGGCGATAAGTTTGGTTCTATTTGCGTTGCGCTTGCAATTGACACCGGAAATGGGCTCCCTGTATAATAAAACTGTTAATCATTGGAATGTCGATTTTTGTCGAAAAGAAAATATCAGGTTCGCCGGAACAGGTTTTTACACATGGTATGGCGAATCCGTCTGCCGATATGCCTCATTACAACCACCTTTGAAAGGAAAGACTCGCATGATCAAATTAAGGAAAACGTCAAGACACAAGCCGCAAAGCCCCGGCACCTCCGGTAAGCTGCCGATGATTCGCAGAATCGGGTTCCAGCTCGCTTTGTTTGCGACCTGTGCCATTCTTATTGTGGGCAGTGTGTCGGTGCTCTACATGTCGGCCAGCAATCGAGGCGTCATCAATCAGATCAATACCGAAAGAAGCCAGATGGCGCTTACCACCATGAATTCCATCCTGAAAGACTACGAAATAAAATCCGCCTCTGCGGCCAAAAGCCTTGCGGCCGACGCCGGGGTGATCCTTGCGGTGCAGCAGGGCAATGCCGCCGCCGTGAAAACGGAGGTCAGCCGGTTTGTAAAAGAAATGGCCGCTGATGTGGACTTTGTGACGATCACCAACCGCCAGGGGAGTGTGATCGCGCGCACCCTCGACGATAAAGCGGGCGATTCGGTGGCAGGCCAGGCCAACATTGCAAGGGCGCTCAAGGGAGAAACCGCGACGGTCACCGAGACCGGCGCGGATATTCCGCTCGCCATTCGCACCGGCACGCCCGTCAAGGACTCCTCGGGCAATGTTATCGGTGCCGTATCAGCCGGGTATTCTCTGGTGAATGCCAAATTCGTAGACGAAATGAAAAGCATGACGGGCAACGAGTTCACTGTTTTTGTGGGGGACGAGCGCGTCAATACCACAATCATCAGCAACGGCCAGCGTGTCGTCGGCACCAGGCTGGATCAGAAGATCGCCAAAACCGTGCTGGAGGAAAAGACGCAGTATTTCGGCTCCGCCGACATTCTGGGCGTTCCTTACGCGACCGCCTACCAGCCGATTGTGGATTCCGGCAATCGGGCGATCGGCATTTATTTTGCCGGCCTTTCCCTGGTGGAATCCAACGCGGCAATGCGAAACGCCACGGCAATCTCCGTTGTGCTGGTGCTTGTGCTGGTGCTGCTGGCCATCACGCTTCTGGTGCTGTTTGTCAGGCGCACCATTTCGCGTCCGCTGGACCAAATGGCCGAGGTTGCGACGCAGCTTTCGCAGGGGAACCTGAACCTTGCGCTGGAATACCGCGCGAAGAATGAGCTGGGAATGCTGGCGGATGCGCTGCGGTCGACCGTTTCCTCTCTGCAAAGCTACATTCAGGATATTTCGGAGAAGCTTCACCAAATGGCGCAGGGGGATATGCGCGTGCGGGTGGATTTGGACTATGCGGGTGATTTCACGCCGATCCGGGAGGCTCTGGTGCAGATTTCAGGCTCGCTGAATCACACACTTTCTCAGATCGATATTGCGTCGCAGCAGGTGAATACCGGGGCCGAGCAGGTGTCTGCCGCAGCGCAGGCTTTGGCCGCAGGCGCTTCCGAGCAGGCGGCCACCGTGCAGGAGCTCACAGCCTCTATCGCGACCGTTGATCAGCAGGCGGAGGCCAACGTGCAGAACGTGCGGCAGGCCACGGAATACGTGGAGCAGGCCGCCGCCGGAATTTTGCAGAGCAATGAAGAGATGCACAAGCTGACCCGTGCAATGGATGAAATCCGCGAGTCGTCGGAGCAGATTTCGAGCATCACTAAGGTGATTGAGGATATCGCGCTCCAGACGAATATTCTCGCCCTGAACGCGGCGATCGAGGCCGCGCGGGCCGGTACGGCGGGCAAGGGCTTTGCCGTGGTGGCGGACGAGGTGCGCAATCTGGCGGCCAAATCGGCGGAGGCCGCCAAGCGGACGGCAGTGCTGCTCCAAAATGCCGGGGGCACCGTCAAAGAGGGCGGCGAGATCGCGGCGAATACCTCGCGCGTGCTTTCGCAGGCGGGCGAGCAGGCGAAAATGATCAGCGCTTCCATCGAGCAGGTTGAGCGCGCCTCTGTGGAGCAGGCCGGCGCGATCGAGCAGATCACGCTGGGGCTGTCGCAGGTATCCTCTGTGGTTCAGAACAATGCCGCCACGGCGGAGGAGAGCTCCGCATCCAGCGAGGAGCTGGCGGCGCAGGCCCAGGCCCTGCATCAGGAGGTATCTAAATTTATTCTGGAGAAGCCGTCGGTCTCCGACGCGCCTTCTGCGGCCGACTCGCAGGAGTTCTTTTTCTGAGCGGCTTCCCGGTGCAAACAGAGCCAAAGGCGACAGGCTTTGGCTCTGAGGGTTCCGTATTATCGCGCGAACACCGTGAGGGCCCCTGCGTTTGCATTGCCCGGGCTTCGGCGCGGCTTCCAGTCGCCCGGTTCATGGCGGCAAAGCCATGGAGCGGCGGATTCCTCAAAAATTTGTATGGCCGCTAGTGCCGCGGAGAGCATTTTTTGACGGTATAATTTTGTGTGGTGGAGTCAGCGCGGATTGACCGTGCGGAAAACCCGGCAGAGGAGCCAACGGCTCCTTCGCCGGGTTTCTCCGTTTTTTGAAGATGTCCGCCTCGCATGAGAAATTGCCCCGGATTGTTCTGCCGCACAGCATCCTCCCATTTGCAAGCGCAAGTTTAGTAGATAGATTTACAACAATTTTAACAAAAAATAAATAGTTATCAAATTTGATTGATAACTATTTACCGAAAAATCATTTACACTCCCTCGAAATTATATTATAATTGTTGCAGTATTGTTGCAGTTTCGTATTTTCTGAATGGGGAGTGATCAGAAGCATGAGCAGACTTGAAATTATCACGCCGAATAGAGCGCAAACCACAGTTGAAAAGCTGTACCGCGATTTGGAGCGCCGGATCATTGCCAGCCCCCCAAACCTGTGCCCCGTCGATCTGGCGGCGTCCTTTCTGAAAATATGCAGGGCGCAGACGTGCGGAAAATGCGTGCCGTGCCGCATTGGACTCGCACAGCTGGAACACCTGCTGGAAGATGTGCTGGACCAGAGGGCCACAATGGAAACCATAGATTTGATTGAGCGGACAGCCTCCATCATTGTGCAGACGGCGGACTGCGCGATCGGCTACGAGGCGGCCGACATGGTGCTCAAAGGGGTTCGGGGCTTCCGCGAGGATTACGTAGAGCACGTTGCGACGGGCCGGTGCACCTGCAGCCTGAATCAGCCGGTACCCTGCGTTGCGCTGTGTCCCGCCGGGGTGGATATCCCCGGCTATATTGCTCTGGTGCATGCGGGCAGACATGCCGACGCGGTTCAGCTGATCCGAAAGGACAATCCGTTCCCCACGGCCTGCGCGTTTGTCTGCGAGCACCCCTGCGAGGCGCGCTGCAGAAGAAACATGATCGACGCTTCCATCAACATCCGCGGGCTCAAGCGCTACGCCGTAGACCACGCGGGCAGGGTGCCCGCGCCCGCCTGCGCGCCCGCAACCGGCAAGCGGGTGGCGGTTATCGGCGCCGGCCCGGGCGGGCTGAGCACCGCCTATTACCTTTCCCTCATGGGCCACAGCGTCACCGTTTACGAAAAGCAGCCGCATCTGGGCGGAATGCTGCGGTACGGCATCCCGAGCTATCGCCTGCCGCGTGAGCGGCTCTGGGAAGATATTGAGGCGATTCTCTCTACCGGGGTGCAGGTGAAAACCGGGGTCAACGTGGGCAAGGATATCGAAATCTCCGACCTGACGGGAACATACGACGCGGTTTATATCGCGATCGGCGCGCATTCGGACAGAAAAATCGGCATTCCGGGCGAAAACAGCCGCGGGGTCCTCTCCGCGGTGGATATGCTGCGCGCGATCGGCAACAATGTAAAATCCGGCTTTGCCGGAAAAACCGTGGTGGTAATCGGCGGGGGAAACGTTGCGATGGACGCGGCCCGCTCCGCCGTGCGCCTTGGCGCGGAGAAGGTCGCGATCGTCTATCGCCGCCGGGAGGAGGATATGACCGCCCTGCCGGAAGAGGTGCAGGGAGCCGCAAACGAGGGCTGCCGGATTCTGTGTCTGCAGGCGCCCTCCCGGATCGAAGCCACCGAAGACGGCGACGTCGCCGCGCTGTGGGTTCGGCCCCAGATCATCGGCAATATGGATTCCGCCGGGCGCCCGAAACCGGTGGATGCGGACATGGAGGAACGCCGGATTCCCTGCGATTTGATCGTGTCGGCCATTGGTCAGAGCGTGGAGTATGGGCCGTTTGCGGAATATGGCGTGCCGGTCAGCAGGGGAAGTATTATCGCGCAGAGCTGCGCCCGGGTAGACAATATTCCGAATCTGTTTGCCGGCGGCGACTGCGTCAGCGGGCCCGCAACGGTGATCAAGGCCGTGGCCGCCGGTAAAGTGGCTGCCGCCAATATCGATAACTTTTTGGGGTATCATCACGAGATCACAACAGATGTGGTCATTCCCCCCGCCAATATGGACGACAGAACCCCCTGCGGCAGGGTAAACCTGACGGAGCGGGAATCCGACGAGCGAAAGAATGACTTTGACCTGATGGAAAGCGGCATGACCGATCAGGAGGCCGCGCAGGAATCCTCGCGGTGCCTGCGCTGTGATCACTTCGGCTATGGCGTGTTCAAAGGGGGGAGGGCTTACAGATGGTAACGGTTACGATCAATCACAAGGTGTACGAGGTGGAGGAAGACTCCACGATTCTGGATGCGGCGGCCTCCGTCGGCATCCATATTCCCACGCTCTGCTACCTGAAGGGCATCAACGAAATCGGGGCCTGCCGAGTGTGCGTGGTCGAGCTGGCCGGCAAGGATAAGCTCGTGGCCTCGTGCAATAACCGGGTGCAAGAGGGTATGGTGATGTACACCAACAGCCCGCGCGTCCGTGAGGCCCGCCGGGGAATTGTCGAGCTGATTCTCTCGCAGCACGACTGCTACTGCTCCACCTGCGTGCGCAGCGGCAACTGCGGCCTGCAGCGAATCGCAAACGATCTCGGCATTCTCGACCCGCCGTACCAGCGCGAGCTGCCGGTTTCGGAGTGGAACAAACGCTTTCCGCTTATTCGCGATTTTTCCAAATGCATCAAGTGTATGCGCTGCATTCAGGTCTGCGATGAGATTCAGGGCATGCATATCTGGGATGTGGCGAATACCGGCTCCCGCACGACGGTAGACGTTACCTGGAACCGGAAGATCGAGGATTCCGACTGTGCGCTCTGCGGACAGTGCATCACACACTGTCCGGTGGGGGCGCTGCGCGAGCGCGACGATACCGAAAAGGCGTTCGCCGCTCTGGCGGATCCGGATAAAATCACGGTGGTTCAGATCGCGCCGTCCGTGCGCGCGGCGTGGGGAGAGCCGTTCGGTCTGCCCCGTGAGCAGGCCACGGTGAAGCGCCTTGTCGCGGCGCTGCGCAGGATGGGCTTCCGCTATATTTTCGATACGAATTTCGCCGCCGACCTCACCATCATGGAGGAGGGCAGCGAGCTGCTGGAAAAGCTGGGCCGCCCCGAAGCCGCGCGGTTCCCGATGTTTACCTCGTGCTGTCCCGGGTGGGTGCGGTTTCTCAAATCGCAGTATCCCGATATGGTCGGCAACCTGTCCAGCGCGAAATCGCCCCAGCAGATGTTCGGCGCGGTGGCCAAAAGCTACTATGCGGAGCTGCTGAACGTGGACCCAAAACGGATTTATTCCATTTCGGTGATGCCGTGCCTTGCCAAAAAGGACGAATGCGCACAGAAGGTGCTCAACGATGCCGGAGCGGGGCAGGACGTTGATCTGGTGCTGACGACGCGCGAGATCGACCGCATGATCCGCGCGGAGCATGTTCTGGTGTCTGAGCTGGAGGAAGAGGAGTTCGATATGCCGCTCGGCGTCGGCACCGGCGCGGCCGTGATTTTCGGCACCACCGGCGGCGTGATGCAGGCGGCCCTGCGCTCCGCGTATTACCTGGCGACGGGGGAAAATCCCGATCCCGACGCGTTCCTCGAGGTCGGCGGCATGCAGGGCTGGAAGGAAGCGAGCTTCCGCATTGCCGACCGCACCCTGCGGGTGGCCGTGGTCAATGGGCTCGGAAACGCGAGAAGGATGATGGAGTCGATCCGCACCGGGAGAACCACGTATGATTTTGTTGAGGTGATGGCCTGCCCGGGCGGCTGCGCCGGGGGCGGCGGCCAGCCGATTACGGACGGCGCGGAATTCGCGCAGGTTCGCGGCGAACAGCTCTACGAGCTGGATAAAGAGAATACGCTGCGCTTCTCCCACGAAAATCCCGCGGTGCTCGGGGCGTATCGCGATTATTTTGAAAAGCCGCTGTCGCAGCGCTCCCACAAGCTGCTGCACACCCAGCATAAAAAATGGGAGTGTCCGCTTTCCCCGTACCTTGAACGGAACCGTTCCGATGAGGCTTATTGACTGCTGAGAAGACCGCTTTTCAAGGGCTTGGGTGCTTCCCCGCATAAGGCCATTGAGAAGCAAAGTGGCGGGAAAAAGAGATTTTGCTTGGCGCTGTCAAACGGGATGGGCCGGGAACAAACTTCCCGGCCCATCCCATCCTATTCCTATCTTAAACCCTATATGCGGATATCCCTTTTTACAGGGCAGCCGATGTGTTTGGTCAACCGGTTTTTCAGCAGCCGACTTGACAAGCACCGCTTGCTGTGGTATATCTCTATTGTACAGAATTTCATACAACTCAATAAAAAAAGCGATGAAAAGAACAAGTAGACTCATCTCAACCGGGCCAAGAGAGAAACGGATGCTGGGAACGTTTCCCCGGCGGTGAGCTCGAAATCCTCTTGGAGCTGCAGGCTGAAAGGGGTCGGCCCCCAGTAGGCTGTGACGGAAGCCCGCCGTAGAAATGGGAAACGGCGCAGCGTGACTGTGTTGTGATAAGGCGTGGAGGCAATTCCTTCGCGTGAAATTAGGTGGTACCACGATCGATTCGTCCTAATGCGGGCGGGTCGTTTTTTTATGCCCAAAATGATTGGAACAATGACCGATTTGTGTGAAAATGCCCGATCAATGTACAGATTTTTATCCCTTGCGCAGAAGGAAAAAGGAGCTTTAAAGTGGCATTACGGTAGGAAAAGGAGAGCAGAAAACATGAAAAGCCAGAATATTTATTTGCCGAATTACAGTGTCGGCGAAGACTGCTATCAGCAAATCCCGTTTCTGACAAGGAACTACGGGAGCAAGGCGGTTGTGATCGGCGGCAAAACCGCGATGGAAAAAGCGAAGGACGCTCTTATCAAAGGGATTGAGGGCTCCGGGGTGGAGCTTCTCGGGTTCTTGTGGTACGGCGGCGATTCCACCATGGAAAATGTGGAAAAGCTCCGCCGGGAGGAGCTGGTTCAAAAAGCGGAAATGCTGTTTGCGGTGGGCGGCGGACGGGCCTGCGACACAGTGAAAACCCTCGGTGATCTGCTGGATAAGCCCGTGTTTACCTTCCCGACGCTGGCTTCCAACTGTGCTGCCTGCACGAACCTGAGCGTGATCTACAATACAGACGGTTCCTTCCGGCAGTATTATTACCAAAAGCAGCCCGCCTGCCATACGTTCATCAATACCAGAATCATTGCGGAATCCCCGTACGAAATGCTCTGGGCGGGCATTGGGGATGCGCTTTCCAAGGAATACGAGGTGGTGTTTGCCTGCCGCGGCAAAAAGATGCACCATCTGCCGCTGCTGGGTCTGGGAATTTCAAGAACCTGCACCTCTCCGCTGCTCACGTTCGGCAGCCGGGCGCTGCAGGACTGCAAAAACAAACGGGTTTCGTTCGAGCTCGAGCAGGTTGCTCTGGATATTATTATTTTAACGGGGATTGTTTCCAATTGCACCGTGCATCAGAACCAGCCCGACCCCAGGGATAATTACTACTATAACAGCTCGCTGGCGCACTGTGTGTATTACGGCAGCTCATTGATTCCCGCCTGCGAAACGCACCTGCACGGTGAGATTGTTTCCTTCGGCGTGCTTTGTCTTTTGACGTATGACAATCAGACCGAAGAGCGGGACAGAATTTTGAATTTTAACCGCAGCATCGGGCTTCCCGTTACCATGGAGCAGATTGGCCTGACCGAAGCCGATCTGCCGGTGGTTGCGAAAAAGGCCTCCTCTGTGGTGGAGTGGGAATATGCCCCCGGCAACCCAACGGAAGAAAGGTTTATTCAGGCGATTCTGGACGCCGACAGGGCCGGGCGCAAAGCGCTTGCCCACGGCGGGATCTGAGCCCGTCGGGCAGAGGGGAAATTGACATAATCCGCGCAGGGGATGCGGAACCGGCGGCAGCCGGGCACAGCCGGAGCTGGTCGGGAAACCAACCCTGTACGGAATGAGCTTCAAAATATGGCTGATGAAAAGCGCATGGGGAACCGCCTGCGTTCATCGACCATCGGCGCCCAAAAGGCGCGCCAGGAGGGTGCAGCCAAAAAATCAGGCGCTTTTCAAGTGCGTTCGACTCTATCACAAAACAGGCGTCGGTATTCCCGGCGCCTGTTTTTCTCATGCTTTTTTCAAAATAAGAGGGGGATTTTTGCGCCTCCACTCCTGTTTTTATAAATAATATTTATTTTTAACTTTCGTTCTCTTCATTCCTGGGCGATTGAACCGATTAAATAATAAAACAAGTTTTCCCATTGTTTCATGCCCAGACCCATCCTGTTGCGGAGGAAAAAAGTTGGAACTCTTTTTGCTGTTACCATTGTTGCTCATGACGAGCGGCGGGGCTTCGGTTGCATGTGTGCTGTACACGGTTCAGGGCAATTACCGGCCTGTCATTAACAGAATATTCGCGGCCATGGGGTGCTCTGTTTTTCTGTGGTCGCTCGGTCTGGCGATTCAGACCGCCGGCTCTTTACCGGGCATCCGTTTTTGGGGGAGCCGTCTTGCTTCTATTGGTTATGTGACGATATTTGCATTCCTGCTGCACTATGTCCTGATTCTGACCGAACATTCCGCATTTGTGAAAAAGCCGTGGGTTCCCGTGCTGATCTACCTGCCGTGCGCGATTCTTCTCTATGGCCTGACGGTGCGGCCGCTGCTTGGGGCGGAGCCGAACAATATGGCCGAAACCGCGCTCGGCTGGGCAAACCTTCTCTCAAGCGGCTGGTACCGCGCGTTTTGCGGTTATTATATCGTATCCTTTCTCATCATTGCACAGCTGCTGAGAAATTGGGGCTCCAAAACGGAGTCGACCGATGTGCGAAATCAGGCCCGCCTGCTTTTGGCTTCCCTGTGGGGCTGTATTGCGCTTGGCACGGTCACAGAAATGGTTCTGCCCCTGCTTGGGGTTCACAAGCCGAGCCTTGCGCCAATTTTCTTTCTGCTGCCCGTTCTGGCGGTGAGCCATTGCGTCAAGCGCTACGGCTTTATGCAGCCCGCTGCGGGGAATGCTGACGAAACCATTTTGGACCGCGAGAACCGTACCATGGTGTATCAGATTTTGGGCCTGTTTTTTCTCTTCGGGAGCCTGATGAACCTGTTCAGCCAGCACCTGTTTTACCGCGAGACCCTGCTGTCCTCGTCGTTTTTATTCAGTGGGCTGCTGATGCTGACCGGCGGGCTGATATTGTTTCTCGCCAGACTTCCGCTCAATGAGCTGTTCAAAGAGCTCCTGTTTGCGGTGCTGTTTTCTCTGCTGATTCCCTTTGTCACGCTGCGGTTTGCGATTTACGGCGGCATTACGATCTGGACCTTCTTTTTTCTGCTGCTGATGGTCAGCCTGCTGTTCAATAAACGGATTCTGCTGATTACCATTCTGCTTTCCGCGGGGCAGACTCAGCTTCTGGTTTACTGTGTTACGCCGCTGGGGGTGATAAGGCTCGATTCCGCGGATTATATGGTTCGGCTGGGCCTGATCGCGCTGGCAGGCGTCATGAGCTTTTACATCAGCTGGGTATACCGGAACAGGCTCCGGGAAAATGCCCTGCACGCATACCGGCAGGCGCTGATGACAGGGGTCGCGTACAGCATGATTTCGGTGGATGAGACAAGCTTCGACGAAAAAATTGAGAGCCTGCTTTCCAAATGCGGCTCCTTCATCCAGTGTGACTGGGCGTATCTGATCCTTTGGAATCCTCAGGACAAGGTGATTCAGTACCGCCGCGAGTGGCGGACGGACACCGCGATCTCCATTTCCGCCGCGTGGGAGAGCGGCGCCCCGTTTTTGAGCAGGGAGCTTTTGGACCGAATTCCCGAAAGCCGGGTGCTCGTAGTGCCGGATGTCGGGCAGCTGCCGCCGAGGGCGGAACAAGGGAAAGCTCTGCTGCGGCAGATGGGGATCCGCGGGTTTGCCCTCACCTCCATTGCCAAGAACGGGGAAGCGTTTGGCTTTATGAGCTTTGCGTCCTCCTCGGCGCGTCCGGATTGGGTGAAGGAGCCCCCGCTGTTTTTGTCCATCGTAGCCGATACGGTCACCGACGCGGCCATCAAGCTCGACGACCGCAGGAAGATCAAATGGTCTGCGTTTCATGACACGCTCACCGGGCTGCCGAACCGCCTGGCCTTCAAGCATCGGCTCAATCTGGAATTAAAACGTGCCGAGAGAGAAAATATCAAAATCGCGGTGGCCTTTATCGATCTGGACGCCTTTAAATCGCTCAACGATACGCTGGGGCACGATACGGGCGATCTGCTCCTGCGGGAGGTTGCAAGGGCGATCGCCGCCGGTATCGGGCCGGGCGACGTGGTGGCGCGGATCGGCGGGGACGAATTTGTGCTGATGCTCAGTCGGGTGGCGCACGAGGAAGAGCTGGTTCAGGTGATCCGCAGGGTTTTGGAGGCTGTTCAAAAGCCGGTCGTTCTGCGCGGGCAGGAATTCTACATGACCGCCAGCATCGGCGTGTCGCTGTACCCGTACGATGGAACAGACGCCGAAACACTGATGAAAAACGCCGACATTGCCATGTACGAGGCCAAGGCGCACGGCAAGAATCAATACGCCCTGTGCCAGCAGATTCATAAGGACAAGGCGATGGAAAATGCGCGGCTGAGCAACCTGCTTTACCGCGCGGTAGAGAAGCAGCAGCTCAGGGTTCACTATCAGCCGCAGGTCGATCTGCACACCGGGAAAATCTCCGGCGTCGAGGCCCTTCTGCGGTGGGAGCTGCCGGGCCGGGGATTGATCAGCCCGGCCGTTTTTATCCCTCTGGCGGAGCAGACGGGGCTGATCCGCTCCATCGGCGCGTGGGTGCTCGAAACCGCCTGCGCCCGGTGCAGAGCATGGCAGGACATGGGCCTGCCCCCGGTGCGCATCGCCGTAAATATCTCTGTGCATCAGCTGGAGAACAGGGGATTTGTGCAGCAGGTGGCACAGGTGCTCGAGAAAACAGGGCTGCCGCCACAATGCCTGGAGCTGGAGGTGACCGAGAGTGAAGCCAACAGCCGCAATGTGGATATGGTCGTTTTGATGAACCAGCTCAAACGGCTGGGGGTCTGCATTTCCATTGACGATTTCGGAACGGAGTATTCTTCGCTGGAGCGGCTGAAGCTGCTGCCGATTGACCGGATTAAGATGGATATGCAGTTTGTCAGGGGAATTGAGCACAGCGATAAAGATCGGGCAATCGCGCAGGCCATCATCAGCCTGGGGAAAAGCCTCGAGTTGAAGGTGATCGCCGAGGGGGTGGAAACCGAGGAGCAGCTTTGTTTTTTGAGCCGCAGAAGGTGCGATGAGGTGCAGGGCTTTTATTATTACAGGCCGATGCCCCCGGAAGAGCTGGAGCGGGTTTTCCGCCGCTGCCCGGATTTTGGACGCAGCGTGACCCGGCGCATGGATGAGAAGCAACAGGCGGCGCAAGCACAGGCCGCCCGCAGTGGCAGCGAGGGGTGAGGATTTGATCGTAGAAACGTACAGCGTATTGCTTTTAACCACCTGCGGCGCGGCGGTGGCCTGCGGACTTTATGCCGTTCACGGCAGCGTAACGCGCCTGAACGGGCTGTTTCTGGCGATCTGCGCGGCGCTTGCGGTGTGGGCGTTTGGCCTTGCGCTCACCGGTGCGGCGCGAACGGAAGAAATCAGTTCCGTCGGCCGCCGCGTTGCGCCGCTGGGCTGGGGGATCATCGGCAGCCTGACGATGCACGCCGCTTTGCTGCTGACAGGGCGGGAGGGAGCGCTGAAAAAGCGGTGGTTCTTTTTCCTGATGTATCTGCCTGCCGCGGTGTCGGTCTTCGCCTATACCATTCTGCCGCTTTTTGGCCGGAATCCCGATACGCTGGTTCACACGGAAAACGGCTGGGTGAATGTCTCAAAGACGGACGGATGGGACTGGTTTTATTATATTTACATTCTCCTTTACGCCGCGGCGGCAGCGGTGCTGCTGCTGCGGTGGGGGAGGCGTTCCGCTTCAATCGACGAGAAAAAGCAGGCGGGAATTATCTCCCTTTCCTTTTTCTTTGCCTCCGTGCTGGGGTTTGTCACAGACGTTCTGCCCGTCTTTTTTCACATCCGGTTCCCGCAGGTGGCGGCGATTTTTGCGCTGGTAATGATTTTCGCGGTCGGCTACTGCATCAGCCGGTATCATTTTCTGCAGCCGGTCACCATCAGGCAGAACGAGATGATCCTTTCCAAATCGGCCCGCACGAACGTGTATCTCTATTTGGGGGTGATGCTGTTTGTCGGCGCGGTTCTTCTGCAGATAAACTGGCCCTTTTATGCCGGGCATCGGAACGCCATTCCAGTGCAGGTGGTGAGCGGGCTGTTGGCGCTTCTCGGTGTTTTTCTGGCCTCGATTGAGCATGTGCGGCTTGAGGAGAGCGCGAAGGAAATGTTGGTGTCTCTGTGCTTTGCGCTGCTGATTCCGTTCTGCACGCTTTGGTTTGCAGACAAGGGGATTTTTGTCGCTTGGTCGTTCGTTTTTTTGTTCATGATGCTCTGCCTGCTGTTCAATCGGCTCATGATCCTTTCCACCGTGATCGTTACTGCGTTTTTAACACAGCTGTTTGCGTGGGGTTACACGCCGCCTGCGGTGATTGTGCTGTCCGCCAGATATTATCTGGACCGAATCGGAGTCATTGCGTTTGCCGCCGCCTTTGCAATATACGTCAATCAAATTTATACCACCAGACTTCGGGAAAACATCAACCACGTCGCCATGCAGTCCATCGCGTCGGATATTTCTCACAGCTTCGTGTCCTCCGGCAAAAGGGATGTCGACCAAAAGCTGTATGCGGCGCTGGAGCAGTGCGGGCGCTTCATCGAATGCGACTGCGCCTGTCTGGTGATGATGAGCATGCGGGAAAATACCGTGCGCTACGCGATCGAGTGGAGGTCGGAAACGGCTGATCTGCCCCGCGGCGCTTTGGGCGACACGATGAAAAATATCCGCTCAGAGATGTTCCGCCGGTTTCACGGCAGCGAGGCCCTCGTGCTCAAGGACACCCTCTTTCTGCCCCAGGCGGACGCGGAGATGCGGGCCCAACTGCTCGCGCAGGGCATTCGCGCCCTTGTCGCCGTGCCGATTCGGAACAAGGGGGAGATCATGGGACTCGTCGGGTTTCACGCGGGGCGCCCGCTTTCCATGTGGAATCTGGATTCCATCGCCTTTATCGAGATTGTCGGGCTCATCCTTTCCGACGCGGTCATTAAGGCGGACGATGAGAAAAAGCTGGATTACCTGGCGTTTTACGATCAGCTCACCGGTCTGCCGAACCGCACTCTGTTTAAGCAAAGGCTCGCCGAGGGGATACGCCGGGCGCAGAGCGCGCGCCAAATGATCGGCGTCGTGTTTTTGGATCTGGATGCGTTCAAATCGGTGAACGATACGTTGGGGCACGGCCAGGGGGACCGGCTTTTGATCGAGGTAGCCAGAACGCTGAGCGGCGCGACCCGGCAGGGGGATACGGTAGCCCGCTTCGGCGGGGATGAATTCATCCTGATGCTGGGCCGAATTTCCTCCCGGGAGGAGCTGGCCGCGATTATGAATCGGCTGATGAAGGTGGTGCAGAAGCCGGTTCTGCTGGCGGGGCAGGAGTTTTTTATTTCGGTGAGCGCCGGTGTGGCCGCTTACCCGCAGGACGGCGACGACCCCGAGACGCTCCTCAAAAATGCCGATACGGCCATGTACCGCGCCAAAAGCGAGGGGAAGGGCCGCTATGTGTTTTGCTCCCGCGAAATCAGAGAGGAAATACACGCAAAGTCGCAGCTTGTAAACCGGCTTTACCATGCGCTGGAAAGAAACCAGCTTCTGCTGCATTACCAGCCGCAGCTCGACGCGGCCACGCGCCGCATTGTGGGAATGGAGGCTTTGGCCCGCTGGAATTTGCCGGGGCGGGGGATCGTCGGCCCGGCGGAGTTCATTCCGCTGGCTGAGCAGACCGGGCTGATTTATGCGGTCGGCGAATGGGTAATGCGCGAAGCCTGCCGGCAGAATCGGCGCTGGCTGGGGATGGGCTGCGCGAATCTGCGCATGGCGGTTAACGTTTCGGTACAGCAGCTCAGGAACCCGAAGTTCATTGCGCTTGTGGGCGAGATATTGCAGACGACGCAGCTTCCGCCGAACTGCCTGGAGCTGGAGGTCACTGAGAGCGTGGTGAACGGCAATACGGATCACATCATCGAGGTGCTGCGCCGGTTAAAGGAATTGGGCGTGTCGATCTGCATCGACGATTTCGGCACGGGGTATTCTTCGCTCAGCCGGCTAAAGCTGCTGCCGGTCGACCGGATTAAAATGGACATGCAGTTTGTGCACGGCATTGAAAAAAACGAGAAGGACCGGGCGATTTCAAAGGTGATGATCACCCTCGCCGGAAATCTGAAAATGAAGGTGACTGCCGAGGGAGTGGAAACGGAGCCGCAGCTGGAGTTTCTCAGCCGGTGGAGGTGCGACGAGGTGCAGGGCTTCTATTGTCACCGCCCGATGCCCGCGGGAGAGGCGGAGGCTTTGCTGCGGGCGGCTTTGTGCACACGACAAGAGGAAGATGCCCCTTCTCCAAACACGCGGGCACGAAGCATGGGCCCGGCTGCCACAGCGTTTGAATGCCGGCCGCGCGATTGATTCGCCCACAAATGTGAGGCAGTATCACAGAAAAAGAGGTGTCGTAATGAATGTAAAAGAATTGCTTCCCATCGAACTTGACGCTGTTGTGCTGGAGTGCAGAGAGGCCGACGCTTTATCGGACTTTTATATCCGGCTTCTGGGCTGGAAGAAAAACTACGGCGAGGATGGAGAGTGGGCGGATATCATCTCCCCGTCCGGCGGCGTAAAAATCGCCTTTCAGCAAAACGAGGATTACGTTCCGCCTGTATGGCCCGACGAACCGGGCGCTCCACAGCAAATGGTTCATTTGGATTTTAAGGTGCGCGATCGGGAGCATATGGAGCATGCCGTACGGCATGCGGTTTCCTGCGGAGCGGTAATGGCCGGCGTTCAGTACGATCCCGAAAAATGGATTACCATGATCGATCCGGCGGGGCACCCCTTCTGCTTTGTGATCTGGCCGTGATTTTCGGGCCGTGCGGTTTTCGGCGCCGGGAATTTTTGAGTGACATAATTTTTAGGGGACAGCCTCTGAAAATCCGCACGGGACAGGGGAATTTGTTAGTTTTGGTAAATTATTCCTGTTATTTTCTACAAATTGCTTTCCAAAAAAATCAAAATAATGGAATTTTAACTTGAAATCCTCCTAGGATTATGTTAAACTGTAACCAATTTGTTACAGTTGTAATATATTGTAATGTGGGGTACCGATCCACATTGAAAAGCAGAATACGGAATGTTTCTTTTCCCGCCTTCGGCGGTGAAGAAATGCCAGGCAATTCTGTTTTTGACGAAATTGGGGATGAAAGCAGGGAGGGTTTCAGGGATGCAGAAATTATGGGCGGTGGCCGCCGCGTTTGTTTTTTGCCTGTTAACGGTTACCGGTCTGTGTGCACCCGCGCAGGCAGCGGAGGTCAAAACCGGCGTCGGCTTGTCCGAGCATGTTCTGAAAGCCTGTACTGAAAAATGGAAATACAGTTACGGTTCCTACGGCCAGTTGAGAAACGGAATGCGTTATACGGATTGCTCCGGCCTGATCAAATCCTATTTGTGGTGGACGGGCAATCAGACGAATCCGAATCCCAGCCTGCTGTCTGTCTCCGGTACCGGCAGCGGAATGCTGAGGGACGCCAAGTCAAAGGGAACCATCAATTACAGCGACTGGTCCTCTTTACCCAGAACCCATGGCCTGATTCTGTATCAGCCGGGCCATGTCGGCGTATATGTGGGCAACAACGTCGGCGTAGACAACCGCGATGTCGGTTACGACATGAAAAAAGAACCCGTTTTCGGCCGGGCCAGAAATAAGTGGACGACGTGGTTCAAGCTCACTCAGCTGAGCTACCCCACAACGGGCTTTGTTACATATGACGGAAACGAATATTACTACGAGAACGGCGAGTACGCCATCAAAACGACGCGCACCATCGGGGATAAAATCTACACCATCGGCGCCGACGGCGTGATCGTGGCGAGTGTGTTGACTCCGGAGGCTCAGGCGCGGCAGGCCGCGGCTGTGGCCGAGGCGGCCGCGAAAACGGCGGCGGGCAGCGCGCAGCAAGCAGCCGTGAGCGAGCCGGTGCCTGCCGATGTGATGCAGGCCGCTCAAACGCTTCTGACTCCTGTTTCCTGATTTTCGTCCGATCTTCCGATCTTTTTTAAAATTTAAGGCCGATTTGACCCGGGGGTGCATCGGTGCTATACTGGTGACGGTAAACGCCGATCAAATCGTTTAGAACCATACTGGATATTATGATTGTTTCCGGCAGGGCGGGCTTCCCCCCTGCCGCTTTTTTATACCGGTTCACCGAAAATAAAAACGTGAAAATCAAAGGATACGGAAGAAAAATCGATTAAAACCCGTGTGGTTCGTATGATATATTCATAAAATATCAAAATTCGGTAAAAAATCAAATCATATCTTGACAAATCGCGGTTTTCACTCTATTATCTTAAAGAGTGTTGCGCAAAGAGCACGACCGGCGCTTTTTCCCGCCGAGGGCGGGAGGGAGATATGCTTTTCTCTCTTTTGGGCAAACACCGCTTTTTTATTAGTTGCGTTTGCATCTGAGAAATATCGGCTTCGCTCTGTTGCCGCAGTCAGCAGTGATTGTGAAAAATCCTTTGCGGGGGGCAGCGAATACGGCGGGGCTGGGCTTGCGTTAGAGCCGAAATTTTGGTTTGGCGCAACTTTGACGATTACCGCAAAGGGGATGCACAAATGGAGAATAACACCATTATTTCATTGCAGAACATTGATGTGTCGTTTGGCAAGGAGAATGTGCTGAAAAGCTTCAATCTCAATATCCGCGACGGCGAGTTCGTTACGCTGCTGGGGCCCTCGGGCTGCGGCAAAACGACGACTCTGCGCATTATCGGCGGATTTATAACGCCCGACACAGGCGATGTTTTTTTTAACGGTAAAAAAATCAACGACCTGCCGCCGCATAAGCGGGAGGTCAATACCATTTTTCAAAAATACGCTCTGTTCCCGCACCTGAACGTGTTTGAAAATGTGGCGTTCGGCATGCGCGTACACAAAAAGCCGGAAGCGCAGATTCGCGAAACGGTTGGCCGCATGCTCGAAATGGTAAACCTCGGCGGGTTCGCCCGCCGCAGCGTCAATTCGCTTTCGGGCGGGCAGCAGCAGCGCGTGGCCATCGCGCGGGCGCTGGCCAACGAGCCCAAGGTGCTTTTGCTGGACGAGCCGCTCGGCGCGCTCGATTTAAAGCTGCGCAAGGACATGCAGACAGAGCTCAAAAAAATTCAGCAGCAGCTGGGTATCACGTTTGTGTTTGTCACGCACGATCAGGAGGAGGCCCTCTCCATGTCCGACACCGTCGTCGTCATGGACAAAGGGCGCATCCAGCAGATCGGCACGCCGCAGGATATTTACAACGAGCCGCAGAACGCCTTTATCGCCGACTTTATCGGCGAGAGCAATATCCTCGACGGCGTGATGCACCGCGACTTCCTCGTGGAGTTCGCGGGCCGTAAATTCGACTGCCTCGATAAGGGCTTTCGCCCCATGGAGCCGGTGGACGTCGTCATTCGCCCCGAGGACATCGAGGTTGTCCCCCCTGTGGAGGGCCATATCTCCGGCGTGGTAACGTCCGTCAACTTCAAGGGCGTGCATTACGAGATCATTGTGGATGTGCAGGACTTTAAATGGATGATCCAGTCCACGGAGTACCAGGAGGTCGGCGACGAGATCGGCCTGATTTTGCAGCCCGACGACATCCATATCATGAAAAAATCAGAGTATTCCGGCATGTTTGGCGATTACAGTACCTTCAGCGACGAGATGGAGGAGGATTCTCAGCCCGCGGAAGAGGGAGAGGAGGCTGAGAGCTGAATGATCAAATCGAAAACGGCGTTCGCGCCTTACCTTGTCTGGATGGGAATTTTCATTATCGTTCCGATGATTCTGGTGGGCTACTTTGCGTTTACCGACCAGCACGGCGCTTTCACACTGAAAAACCTGGCGGAGGTGGGGCAGTATTCCAATGTGTTTCTGCGCTCCATCTGGCTGGGCCTGATCGCCACGGTGATCTCGCTCCTGCTGGGGTACCCTCTGGCGTACCTGATTTCGCGCACCGGTTCGCACCGGCAGGGAATGCTGATCATGCTGATCATGCTCCCCATGTGGATGAATTTTCTGCTGCGCACCTATGCGTGGATGACCCTGCTCGAAGACAGCGGGATCATCAACACCTTCCTTGCCGGCCTCGGGCTTGGGCGGCTGCACCTGATCAACACGGCAGGCGCGGTGGTGCTCGGCATGGTGTACAATTATATTCCGTATATGATTCTGCCGATTTACTCGGTGCTCACCAAAATCGATGAGAGCGTGATCGAAGCGGCGCAGGATCTTGGCGCCGGACGGCGTAAGGTGTTCCTCAAGGTGACGCTGCCCATGAGCATGCCGGGGGTCATTTCGGGCGTGACGATGGTGTTTGTACCATCGGTGAGCACGTTCATAATCTCCAAGATGCTGGGCGGCGGCGGGAACCTTTTGATCGGCGACCTGATCGACATGCAGTTCCTCGGCAGCGCCTACAACCCGAACCTTGGCTCTGCGATATCGCTGGTGCTGATGGTGCTGATCCTGATCTGCATGGGCATCATGAACCAGTTCGACGAGGGCGGCAGTGAAGACGGGGAGGGGATGCTGATATGACGAAAACCGTATCCCGCCTGTATATGGCGCTCGTGTACCTGTTTTTGTACGCCCCGATTTTTATTTTGATCATCTTTTCGTTCAACGATTCCTCCACCATGAGCCGTTCGGTGTGGTCGGGCTTTTCGCTGCGCTGGTATCGCCAGCTCTTTCAGGACCGCCTGATTATGGAGGCGCTGCAGAACACGCTGATTATCGCGCTGATTTCCTCGCTGGGGGCGACGGCGATCGGTACGGCGGCGGCCATCGGCATCAACGGCATGAAGCGCTTTACGCGCAAGGCCGTGATGAACATCACGAATTTCCCGATGGTGAACCCCGAAATCGTCACCGGCGTATCGCTGATGCTGCTGTTTGTATTCTTTGCCCGCGCGCTTGGCGGGGTTTCGCTCGGCATGGTGTCGCTGATTCTGGCGCACATCACGTTCTCTCTGCCGTATGTGATTTTGTCTGTGCTGCCGAAGCTCCGGCAGATGGATCCACATTTGTACGAAGCAGCGCAGGATTTGGGCTGCCCGCCGGTCAAATCCTTTTTGAAGGTGGTTCTGCCCGAAATCATCCCCGGCGTTGTCACCGGCATGATCATGGCGTTTACACTGTCGATCGATGATTTTGTCATCAGCTACTTTACCAGCGGAACAACCCAAACGCTGCCGATTTATATTTATTCCATGACCAGAAAACGGATCAGCCCCGAAATCAACGCGCTGAGTACGCTGCTGTTCGGTACGATTCTGGTGCTGCTGCTGATCGTCAATGTCCGCCGCTCGAAGGACAAACAGCAGGAGGCGGAGAGGGAGGAGGCATAGGCTCTTGAAAAAAAGATTGGCGGCTTTCGCGCTTTCCCTTTTCTTTTTATGGCCCGCGGCGCTCCCCGTTTCGGCCCGGGCCGACGGGGAAGCGACGCCCAAAACAGGCGTGACCATCAATGTGTATAACTGGGGAGAATATATCTCCAACGGCGTCGACGACAGTATCGACGTCAACAAGGAATTTACCCGCAGAACGGGGATTCAGGTGAACTACACCACCTTTGAAAGCAACGAGAATCTGTATGCAAAGCTGGTCAGCGGCGGCGCAAATTACGATGTGATCATTCCGTCGGATTACATGATCTCGAAGCTGATCAAGGAAAATCTGGTGCAGAAGCTGGACTATCAAAATATTCCGAACAGCAAGTATATCGATCAGGACTTTTTAAAGCCTGTTTACGACCCGACCAACGAATATTCCGTGCCCTATACCTGGGGCGTCGTCGGCATCTTTTATAACAAAAAGTATGTAAAAGAAACGGTGGACAGCTGGGACATTCTGTGGGACGAGAAATACGCGGGGAAAATCCTGATGTTCGATAACCCGCGTGATGCGTTCGGCATCGCTCAAAAGCGCCTGGGCTTTTCCTTCAACAGCACCGACCCGAATGAGTGGGAGGAAGCGGCCATGCTGCTGAAAAAGCAGAAGCCGCTGGTGCAGGCCTACGTGATGGATCAGATTTTCGACAAAATGGCCAGCGGCGAGGCTTGGCTCGCGCCCTATTACGCCGGCGACGCGGCCACTCTGGTGGACTCCAACTCCGACATCGGCTTTGCGATTCCAACCAAGCAGGGCACGAACTTCTTTGTGGACGCCATGTGCATTCCCACCAGCGCGCAGCATAAGGCGGCGGCGGAAGCGTACATCAACTTCTTGTGCGATCCTGAAATCGCTGCGGCCAACGTGGATTATATCGGCTATTCCACACCGGAGAGTGCCGCCAAGGCCCTGCTGCCGGAGGAGGTTCAGAATAACCCGATCTATTACCCGCCCAAAGAGATTCTGGAGAAGGCCGAAACCTTTGCCACGCTGCCGGACGATACCAACCTGCTGCTCGACACCCTGTGGGCGGAGGTGAAGATGGGCGGCCCGGGGCAGACGGCGACGCTGATCGCCATTCTCGCCGGATTTTTGCTGCTGTATATCGCAGTAGTGCTGTATAAGCGCCATAAGCGAAGATGGGATTTCAAGTAAAGCGAAAACTGTTTGATTTTACGTTCCCTATGAAAAACGAAGCGCGCCTCAAAGACCTGCGAAAGGGTTCTTTGAGGCGCGCTTTTGTATGGCTGTCAGTTTTTGAGCGCACAGACCAATTTTTATGGATCGGCCTGAAAAGATGCCGGATTCTGCAAGCGGAGGGTCTGTTATTTTCTCGATTCCAGAGTGGGTGTTTTAGAAACGTTCCGGTTCATTCGGCAGAAGATAGCCCGAAAATCGAATCCCCTTCCCATTGTGTGACAAGCCGCATAGAATAGGAAAAAAAGGAGGAGTTTAAAATGCCGATGCCCTTCTGGTGGCTTTTCCCGCCCTGCGGGCAGTGCTCCGGGCTGCCATGGAGGCCGCCGTCCCGGCGGCCAAGGCCCCCGCATCCGACAGGACCGCCCAGACCTCCGCATCCGCCCGGGCCACCGCGCTCGCCAAGATAATCCGTCTAAAAGCGGGGCTTACCGCCTCGCTTTTGCATTGTAGCTTAGAATACCATAAACCGGAGCAGGCGTCGACAGAGCTGGGGCCGAACGGCCCGAAAGCAGTAGAGGTAATGCGGCTTTGGGGTTGAGCATATTGGCGATTTCTCTCAAAACCACGTTTTTCATCGTTCTTTTATGTGGATGACATCATTTTACCCAATAATCCACAAACTTCTTAAAAAAATTTTTTCACAACAGAGATTTCATTTTATGCTACAATAAAAGTATCAACTAAGTGGAACGGGGAGCAACTATGACATATAACAGAAATAGAACGCGGACGCTGCTGCTGAAATCGGTGATGATCCTCCTGGGTGCGACGCTTTCTTCCATCGGACTCGAAATCTTTTTGATTCCAAATAATATCATCGACGGCGGTATTGTGGGCATTTCCATCATGAGCAGTTATCTTACGCATTTCCCGCTGGGGATCTTCACCTTCTGTTTGAATGTCCCGTTCCTGATCATGGGCTACCGGCAGATTGGCAAAACCTTTGTCCTTTCCACTTTGTTTGCGATTATCTGTCTTTCGGTCGGGGTTTCGCTGCTTCACCCCATTTCGGGGCTGACGCACGATGTATTTCTCGCGGCGATTTTCGGCGGGATCATCAACGGCGCCGGCGTCGGCCTGATTATTCGCGCCGGCGGTTCGCTGGACGGAACGGAGATGATCGCGATCATCTTCGATAAGAAGATCAGCTTTTCCATCGGCGAAATCGTTATGTTTTTCAATGTGTTTATTCTTGGTGCCGCCGGCTTTTTATATGGATGGGATCGCGCAATGTATTCGCTTGTCACCTATTTTATTGCGTTCAAGGTGATCGATATTGTGGTGGAGGGCTTCGACAGCTCCAAGGGAGTCATGATTGTTTCGGACTGCTATTCGGACATTGCCGCCGCGCTGACCGACCGTCTTGGGCGGGGCGTTACGCTGCTTGAGGGGCAGGGCGGCTATTCCAGGCTTGAAACAACGGTGATTTATGTTGTGGTATCGCGTCTGGAGATTACGAAGCTCAAATCCATCGTGCTCGGGTTTGACAGCGACGCGCTGATTACCATCGGAACTGTCGAGGTGGCGGGGAAAAAGTACCGCAAGAAAGCGATCCACTGAGTTTGAAACGCACCAAAAAGAACCCCCTGCTTCGGTTTTTGCGGAGCATGGGGGTTTTAGCGCTTTCCGGCAGATTTCGGAACGAACGGTGAAGGCGCTGTGTTTGCGCGCTCAACAGATCTGCTCTGCCATTCGCAGCCATCCGTTCAAATTTTTTTCATTTCAAATTTAAGATATCCTAACTAAATTGCAACACTCTGTACACATCGGCAGGGTATAGTAATATCAATGAAACAAAACACTGCATCACAGTCCGGCGGAGTGGACGGAATACCGTGCCGCCGGGCAGCAGACCAACAACAAGAGCCTGTGCAACAGGACTCATTACCATAAATCCTTTTTCGTTTTCCTTCCTTGCAAGCCGCCCGTTAGCCGGGCGGTTTTCTTTTTTTTGCATATGATATTCCGAGGTGATGAGAATGTGTAGCTCGGGGGATGATTTTGTGCTGGCCGCCGCGGCCATTGCCATTTCCATTTCGCAGGGAAAAAGCGCCGCCGAGGTGAACATTCTGGGGGAGCTTTTCAGTGCGATCGGCGATAATCTGGGACTTATCGCGGCAAAAAAAGAAATCTGCGAAAGCGCTTCAAACGGATTCTGACCGATAAGTCTCCGCGCGAATCGCGGTGGGTGCCCATGGAGCCGGGTGCTTTCAGCTGCAGCGGGCAAAAAAATTCCGCCGCCGAAAACAGCCGGAAGCGGAAAGCAATAAATATTGATTTAGCATTTAAAACAGGTTACACAGCTTTGTGGCGCGGGTTTTGGGTAACCACCTGCGCCGCCTGATAGAGCGCATTTAACAGGTCTGTTTCATATTGAAGAGAAAGTGTTTCAAGCTTTGAGTACACTTCCCCCTCATAGGTGGCCACATATTTGGCAGGAAGGCGGTTTAAGGCATAAGAAGCAATGTCCATTCTGCATTTGTCACACTGGCAGCAGCCCAGCTTGTCGATGGTTTCATCCAGTTTTAGAAGAACCATCTGTTCCATCATATTTTTCAGAATCACTTCCATGGCAAATCACCCGCCCTCTTCCTCAATACATCCAATAATTTTCTGTAAATATATAGTAGCACAACTACTTTTTGAAGTAAATTAGAGCTATTGTACAAATTACAGGCACAGCCTTTGGGGCAAAGACCTTGGGTTTGCCATGGATTCCGCTGTGCAGAATCACCTTTTTCGCTCCCTTTGGGCCGCCCGAACCAAAATCTGCGTGTTCATACCTGAGACATACTTTTCTAGTATTATGTTAACAAATAGATTGATGGAGGTCTGGATATGAGCCAAAATGAGAAAGCGGTCCTGCAAAGCAAGCTAACAGTGTATTCGGTCTGCTACCAGGAGGCCAAAAAAGCGAAGGACCTTAAGCGCATGGCGCGCCTCGGAATGATCATTCATGATTTGAAAAATGAATTGTCCATACTGGTAGATTAGGCAGCAGCTCTTGCGTGACAGCAGGAGCTGCTTTTGTTTGCGTTCGGGTGCCTTCTGTTTCGGGAGTGCGAACGAACCATATCCACTTTCTATGATAAGGACGGTCATCCGATAAGGTAGAATAAGTCGCGCAAATTTCTAAATGGATAAAAAAGACATAGTATGCAGTCTTTGATAGAATGAAGTTACGACACACATACTGAAAGGAGACAGCAAACCATGACTGAGAAAATTGTACAGTTAAATGAGGGAGGCGCTCAAAGCCGCGGCCGACGGCGCCGGGAATCAACTCATTCCCGGTGAGGGAGAAAAAACTGACACTACCGGTACAAAATAACCGTGACGCGTCTAGCGCACCGCCTAAAACCGAATAGGTATGAAAAATCCCGTCCTGTGTAAACTGCAGGATGGGATTTTTGATTTTAATTCAATTTATATTGACGTTTATCGATTTGATACATATAATATTCATATCGAAGTTTATGAATGTGAGGAACCGATATGGAAAACTATTCGGATTATATAAAGGTGTTTAAAGCGCTGGGCGAAACCAAAAGAGCAATGATTATAGATATGCTCTCCTGCGGGGAGCTTTGTGCTTGCATGATTTTAGAGAAGTTTGAGATGTCCCAATCCACACTGTCCCATCACATGAAACTTCTGTGCGAGTGTGGACTTGTCAAAAGCAGAGAGGAAGGCAAATGGACGTACTATTCGCTGAATGCGGATACCATCAGTAAAACAAAGCAATTTTTCTGTCATATCACATCTGATAAGGAAAATTGCATTTGCAAAGAAAACATCGATTGCTGCAAAGGCTGTGGTGAAAACGAGCAAAAGACCTCTTAATCTCCGATGCAGAGCCTGAAAACTGAATCTAGAATGGAGTTGTCTGTTATGAAAAAAATGAAAATATTTGAACCGGCCATGTGCTGCCCTACTGGACTTTGCGGAGTGGGCGTCGATCCTGAACTGCTGCGTATTTCCACTGTGCTGGACACACTGAAAAAACGCGGGGTAAATGTAGAACGCTTTAATCTTAGCAGTGCACCGAGGGAGTTTATCACCGACCAAACGATTAACGCTTATATCCATACCAAGGGGCCGGAAGGCTTGCCCGCCGTTGTGGTAGATAGCAAAATTGTGATTACAGGCCGATACCCCACCAATGAAGAATTTACGAAGCTGCTCGATCTTCCTGAAGGAATGCTGACAAAACAGAGCGAGGCTGCAAAAGTAAAAATCACCAGGAAAAAGTCTGGCGGCTGCGATTGTAAGGGAGGTTGCTGCTGATGGAGCTTTTTCATCCCTTGACGGTCTCTTTGACTAAGTACCTCTTTTTTACTGGAAAAGGCGGTGTTGGTAAAACCAGCATCGCCTGTGCTACTGCCGTATCTCTTGCAGACAACGGAAAACGGGTATTGCTGATTAGTACCGACCCTGCCTCCAACTTACAGGATGTATTTTCGATGAAATTGACGAACAAGGGAACGCCCATCCACGACATACCAAATCTGGTCGTGGCGAACCTTGATCCCATACAGGCCGCGGCCGAGTACCGGGAAAGCGTGATAGCACCCTATCGCGGCAAACTGCCCGAGTCGGTCATCGCCAATATGGAAGAGCAGCTTTCCGGCTCCTGTACAGTGGAAATAGCAGCTTTTAACGAGTTTTCCAGCTTTATTACAGACGGTAAAGCACAACAGGAATATGACTATATTATTTTCGACACGGCCCCTACGGGCCACACGCTGCGGATGCTCCAGCTTCCGTCTGCGTGGAGTAATTTCATCAGCGAAAGCACACATGGCGCGTCCTGCTTGGGCCAGCTTTCCGGCTTAGAAAGCAAGAAAGCGATTTACAAGCGGGCTGTGGAAACACTGGCTAATAGAAACCTGACCACGCTGATTCTCGTCACCCGCCCCGAAACTGCACCGTTCAAGGAGGCAGAACGGGCTTCCGGTGAGCTTTCTGCGTTGGGCGTTCACAATCAAATATTGGTTGTCAACGGCGTACTGACGGAACACAGTGACGCCTTATCTTCCAGCTTATATGAAAAGCAGCAGACGGCTCTCACTGCAATGCCTGAAAGCCTACAAGCGCTTTCGCTCTCTATGGTGCCGTTGCGGGCATATAATGTCACGGGACTTTCTAATGTGCGCGCCCTGCTGAATACCGACCATGTTACCATGCACACGGAAACGTTGAACGCTGCCGGTATCCCTTCGTTGAACGATGTGATAGATGAACTGGCGGCAGACGGAAAGCGTGTTATTTTCACAATGGGTAAGGGCGGCGTAGGTAAAACTACTGTTGCCGCTGCTGTTGCGCTGGGACTTGCAAAGCGTGGAAAGAGAGTCCACCTCACCACCACTGATCCCGCCGCACATCTTAAATTTGTGCTGGATGAAACGAGCGACGTTTCCATGAGTCATATTGACGAGGCCGAAGAACTGAAAAAGTATCAATCTGAGGTGCTTTTTAAGGCGCGCGCTTCGGGCATGGGCGATGAAGATATTTCCTATGTGGAGGAGGATCTGCGTTCTCCCTGCACACAGGAAATCGCCGTATTCCGTGCCTTTGCGGAGGTGGTGGATAAAGCCAACGATCAAGTAGTAGTAATCGACACAGCGCCCACAGGTCACACCCTTCTTTTACTGGAATCTACGCAGAGCTACAACCACGAAATCGAACGTACCAAGGGTGAAATTCCTGAATCGGTAATGCGGTTGTTGCCCCGGTTGAAATCCAATGAGACCGAGGTTGTCATTGTGACTTTGCCCGAAGCAACCCCTTTCTATGAGGCGTTACGTTTGGAAGACGATTTGAAGCGGGCGGGGATTGCTGCAAGATGGTGGGTAATCAATCAATCCCTTTATGGTGCGAACACCACCAACCCCATACTGGCGGCAAAAGCAGCAAACGAAGTAGAATGGCTCAACCGTATTGATGAACATGCACATAGTCAATTTGCGCTGATTGCGTGGAGTTCCGATGAGATCAAAGGCGATCGCCTGTTAACTCTTTCAGGGGATAAATATGGTTAAAGTCGCATTTATCTGTGTCCACAACTCTTGCCGCAGCCAGATTGCAGAGGCGTTGGGCAAACATCTTGCCGGCGATGTATTTGAAAGCTATTCGGCAGGAACAGAAACAAAATCGCAAATCAATCAGGATGCAGTTCGCTTGATGAAACAGCTTTACGGGATTGACATGGAAAAGACACAGCGTTCAAAGCTGCTTTCAGAACTTCCACCAATTGATATGGTTGTTACAATGGGTTGTAATGTCGATTGCCCCTATCTCCCCTGTAAGCACAAGATCGATTGGGGGTTGGATGACCCGACGGGAAAAAGCGACGAGGAGTTTGTTAGAACCATTGGAGCAATAGAAGAAAACATCAAAGAGCTTGCATTAAAATTGATTTCGTCCAAAGAAACATAAATGCCTGGATGATCGTTTGGAGCAGAGCATAAAAAGTAGCGCCCTCATCTCCCAACCATGGATGAGGTTGAAAATATTAGTTTTTCCAGTCCACACTTAGTCCACATAAAAGTGATAATTCGAGTTGGTTTAAGTTTAAACGAAAACAAAGAGAAACCGCATGAACACTGACTTTTTCAGCATTCATGCGGTTTTAAAGCTGGTCCGAGTGGCGAGACTTGAACTCACGGCCTCTTGACCCCCAGTCAAGCGCGCTACCAACTGCGCCACACCCGGAATTGCAACGTGGATTATTCTATCATACTTGTAGGCAAAACGCAATCCTTTTTTTGAGAAATTTTGAATTTTTTGCGGTTTTCGGGCCGGTAAAACCGGCAGAATAGATAAGACGCTTGATTTTCCGCACTTTGCAGACTAAGATAAAGGAAAGAGACGGACGATGGGAGGATTCTGAATGACAAAGATGGAGCAGTTCCAGCAGATGATAGACGAAAGCAGCCGAATTGTGTTTTTCGGCGGGGCAGGGGTATCTACGGAGAGCGGAATTCCCGATTTTCGCAGTGTGGACGGCCTGTATCACCAGTCGTTCCGCTACCCGCCGGAGGAAATGCTGAGCCACAGCTTTTATGTGCGGCACACGGCGGAGTTTTTTGATTTTTACCGCAAAAAAATGCTGTGTCTGGACGCGCAGCCCAATGCAGCCCACCGCAAGCTGGCGGAGCTGGAGCGGGCGGGCAAGCTGTTGGCGGTCGTGACCCAGAATATCGACGGCCTGCATCAAAAGGCGGGCAGCAGGCGGGTATACGAGCTGCATGGCTCGGTTCACCGCAACTATTGCCAGAAATGCCATAAAGAATACAACGCCGAATTTATTCTGCACAGCGAAGGGATCCCCACCTGCACCTGCGGCGGCACCGTCAAGCCCGATGTGGTGCTGTATGAGGAGGGGCTTGATCAGGACGTGATCAACGGTGCGGTCAGCGCGATCCGCAAGGCGGATATGCTGATCATCGGCGGAACCTCGCTGGCCGTGTACCCGGCCGCCGGGTTGATCCATTCGTTTGCCGGCAGCCGACTGGTCGTGATCAACCGCTCTTCCACGCCTGCGGATCAGAGTGCGTCGCTGATGATGAGCGAGGCGATCGGAGAGATTTTCAGCCAAGTAAAAATTACCGGAATTTAACATGTATTTTTAAGAAGAAAATGCCTGTTTTTGGTTGACATAATCTTCCTGATGGTCTAAGATGGAACTAACGCAAGGAAGGAGACCTCAGCAAAGATGAAACAACCGAAAAGTGCGAAATCAAAATCGACAAAACGTAAAATTGTATCCGCAGCAGCTGTTCTACTGGCTGCCGTGCAGATGTCCGCCACGGCTTCCGCGGCGGTGCCGGTGTTCGGCCAGCTCAGCCTGACCAATCTGGTCGCGACCTCTCTGATGAGCGATTACAGCAGAACGGTGGCGCCCGGTCTAGTGGAAACAAGATTTACGTATACCAATTTAAATTGTAAAATCAATGAGTGCTTTATGCTGGAATACGATCCCTCTGCGGGGCAGATCGGCATTACGGTCGGCACACCGGGAGACACTACATATGCGGGCGGTTACCATGCCGCCACGGTGCGCGCGCAGGCCGCCGCGGCCATGGCCAGGGGGAAACCGGTCGTCGCGGCGATCAACGGCGACATGTTCAATATGACCACCAATCAGCCGTGGGGTGTCGTCGTCAAGGACGGCGTTGAATTGCAGGGCGCCGTGTCCTCCCGCGCCTACCGCTGGAACTTTTTCGGCATAAAAAAGGACGGCACTCCCGTGATCGCTTCCAATGCCGATTACCCGCAGATGAAATCCGAGCTGCAGAACGCGATCGGCCTGTATGATACCCTCCTTGTTAAGGACGGCAACGTCGTCGCGCAAAAGGATGCGGATCAAAGAACCTTTTCGCCGCGGCTTGGCGTCGGCCTTCGTGCCGACGGAACCGTGTTTTTCATCATGGTAGACGGTCGGCAGTCGCAGTATTCCACGGGGGCGACGCTCAAGGAATTCGCACAGCTGATGAAGGATATGGGAGCGGTGCAGGCCGGCAATCTGGATGCGGGCGGTTCCGCCACGCTGCTCAGCCGCAATTACGGCAGCAGCACGCTGCTGCTGCGCAACAAGCCCTCCGACGGCAGGGAGCGCCCGGTTCCCAATTCCCTGCTCTTTGTTACCAAAAGCAGGTCGATGTAGTCTGGACCGTTTTTGATTTTGCAAATCATTGAAAAATCGCAAAAAATCTCCTTTCCCTGAAAAGCGGATCCTCATCCGGCTGATTGGGGAAAGGAGTTTTTTTCTTCAGCTGGCGGACTTCATCTCCAGCCGCAGCTTGTCGCTGATCATGGCGATAAACTCACTGTTTGTGGGCTTTCCGCGGGTGTTGTGAATCGTGTACCCAAAATAGGAATTCAGGATGTCGATGTCGCCTCTGTCCCAGGCAACCTCAATGGCGTGTCGAATCGCACGCTCCACACGCGAGGGAGTTGTCTCATACCGCTTGGCCACACTGGGATACAGCTGTTTGGTTACGGCGTTGATAATGTCTGGTGTCTGCACGGCCATAATAATGGAATCCCTCAGATAATGGTACCCCTTAATATGAGCCGGGACACCGATCTGATGAAGGATTTCTGTGACCTGAATTTCAAGGGAAGGTTTGCCTTTTGGTGCCGGTACCGAAGCCTGTTCCGATTTTGGGGCGATACTGCCGCATATTTTTAAGATCCTCTGGGCCAGCTCTTTTGCGTCGAACGGTATGATTACAAAATATGCAGCTCCGGAAAGCATTACCTCACGCTCCAGCGTGGGGCTGCTGAATGTAGACATGACAATGAAGGAAGGCGCCTTGGAGGCGTACTTTTTTCTAATCCCATGAATGACTCCGATCGCATCCAGTCGGGGCATGAACAGGTCCAGAAGAACGACGTCGGGTTGTTCGAGATCAATATGGTCTAAGACCCTCAGTCCATCCTTTGGAGAATAGACGACATCAATACCCGCAACTTCAAAATCATGAGAATAGCTTCGAGCAAATTCGTCAGTGTCATTAGAAATCAGCAGTTTTAAATGTTTTTCCATGAACATATCCCCCTGTTTTTTAATTTACAGGCTTATAATACCATATATTGGCATTTATGGCAATACCTTACACAATATTTTTTACGCGAATTTGGTAATTATATTTCAAAATATAAAAATATTTCGTGTTAAGATGCCTTTTCCGTGCTCTCCAGACTCGTTTTTTCAGAGATTTCCAACATGTTTTCTGCCAGAATTCCGTAGCCGCGCGTCGGATCATTGACAAATACATGGGTTACAGCGCCCACTAATTTCCCGTTTTGCACAATTGGGCTGCCGCTCATTCCCTGAACAATTCCTCCCGTTTTGCCGAGCAGATCAGGATCAGTCACTTTAACGACCAGATTCTTCGTTTTGGTGCCGTCCTGATAGTTGATCGATTCGATTTCAATGCCATAGGGCCTGGGTGCCGTTCCGTCCACTGTGGTGTAAATCTGTGCGGCGCCTGTTTTTACTTCCTGCTTTGCGGCAAGGGGGATCGCCTGCGCAGGAACAGGAGAGGCATTCAGTGTGCCGTATACGCCGGCTTCAGAATTGGCCTGCAGCTGGCCGACAGGGAAATCGTTGTTGAAATAGCCGCGCAGTTCGCCGGCGCGGCCCTTCTGGCCCTTGACAATTCCGCTGATGGTCACGGAGATAACGTCGCCGCTGCGAAGCGGCATCAGCTCGTTTGTGTCCACGTCGCAGATGCCGTGCCCAAGGCCGCCGAACGCTCCGTTCGACGGGTCATAAAAGGTTACGGTGCCAATACCGGCAGTACTGTCGCGCACCCAAAGGCCGCCCTTATAACTTCCGTCCACATCGGACAGAATAGGGGTAAGGGTTGCTGTGAGTGCTTCTTCGTTCCGTTTAATGGAAAGCTTGACCGGTTCGCCGGCGCTGCTTTCGATGAGCTTTGCCACCTGGCTGTTTTGGGTAACGGCCTTCCCGTTCACCGCGGTAATGATGTCGCCCACCTTCACGCCCGCCACAGCGGCGGGATTAATCATTTTTCCGGCGCTCTCAATGTCGGCCACGCCGACCACCATCACGCCGTTTGTAAACATTTTGATGCCGAAAGGAGTACCGCAGGGCACCAAAAGCTTTTCCTGCACCACCTTCACGCTGACCGTTTTGATAGGGATTACGTCAAACAGCATCAGCTGAGCATGGTAATTTTGGTTTGCGGATTTTAAAGCCGACGCGGTAATTTCTTCTTTGTTGACCGTGTCGATAATGCTCAGGCCGGTCTGGTTCAGCCGCAGCTTGGTTCCCGCCGTCACGCGGAACTGGTCGGGCAGGGTGTAGTGGTAGTATCCCACTGCCGACCCTGCCAGCAGAGTAAGTGCGGTGAGCCAGCCGGTCAATCGTTGAAAAAATTTTTTTCTTTTTTTCAAACATTCACCTCCTTTCGCATTTAATCTTTGTCAAATCGAAAGTATTTATGTTGTCAAATCCGCTTTTTTCTGGGCAAATCTGGAAGGAACGGTCGACTTCTTCATACGGTCGGCGGCGAATGTCAGAAATTTTTAAAATTGGTTCAAATTAAGCCGATTAAAAAGAAAATGATTTTAAATCGATGAAAAGTTTGGGTGAAAGTTTGTAAAAAATCCCCGCCGGCGATTGCCAGCGGGGATTGACCTGTTTTATCGCTTTTTTGTACGGCTTTACTCATTTGAAAAGGGTGGCCGGTTCGATCAGCTTGCCGGATTTTTTGATTTCCAGATGCAGATGCGGCTTTTCCACCGATTCGATCGGAACGACGTTCACAGAGCCGATCTTCTGCCCCGCGTCTACTTCATCGCCCTTCTTCACCAGAAAGGTGTCGCCGAGGCCGCAGTAGTACGCGGTGATTCCGTCCCTGTGCTCAATCACTGCAACATTGCCCAGATTCCCGTCTGCGTACAGGTCCGTGACCTTTCCGCTGTCGATGGCCTTGACCGGGTCGCCGATCTTTGCCTCAAAATCTGTGCCGGAGTGAACACGCCAGTCCTGCATCGTGTCGGAAAAGATGGGGTTGTCTCCGCTGTAATTTTTGGTAATCTTCGGGGTTTCCCCAACCGGGTAAACGTAAGATGCGGGTTTGGCCGCCGTCTGTTTGGCGGGCTGCTCCGGTTTGCTCGAAGCGGTCTTGCCCGGTGCCTGAGACGATGCAGCCGGTTTGGACGAAGACGGGGCAGCGGACTGCGGTGCGCTGGCCTGCGGCTGAGACGAGGACTCCTCCGGCTTGCTGCTGGCATAAACGCCCGACTGCGTGCGCCCGGTGGGCGAGGTGGAATACGAGGACGTATCCTGCGGGTTGGCATATTTCACGACACTGTCATACGTAGTCCAGGCGGCGACGCCAACGGCAACCAGGCAAACGCCCAGCGCGACATAAAAACCCTTGTTGCTTTTCTTTGGGGATTGATTTTCTGATTTAAAATGCAGACTGCTCATCTGTAAAAGCACCTCCGAGGCTATTTTGACCAGAAAAAAGAACAAATATGCCGTTCCAGACAAATCTGCGGTGAAAAAGTAAAAAAACGGGTCTTTCCTCCCGCGAAAGGCGGAAGAAAAGACCCGCTGCAACGAATGATTTCGATTTTAAAAATAAAAATCAAACAAAAAATACAGCAAAGAGAAAAAAGACCGAATCCAATTGATTCGGTCTTTTTTCGTTAGCTTGAGGGGTATATTGAGGAGGGTAGAACTTTGTATTCTGATGGTGCGGCTCCATCGTTTGAATACACTCATATTATAATTTGAATTCACGGGGCAGTTGTTAATACGCTATGAATATTCTTTTAACTTTTGGAGTCATGTCATTTTGCATTAAAATAAGGAGAAACGGGCCCTGAAAACAAAAAAATTGTGAAAAATCCGCAAACATTTGTTTGCAATTTATAGAGCCCTGTGGTATGATAAAATTGACTTAGAATACCTGGGAGGAAATGGGATGAAAGGACTCAGCAGCAGCCAGAAAAAAATATATGAGTACTTAAAAGATAGAGCACAATACGGCCTGCCGCCCTCCGTGCGGGAGATCTGCAAGGCGACCGGCCTGAAATCCACTTCGACCGTTCACCTGCACCTCAAAACGTTGGAGGATATGGGCTACATTCGGCGCGAGGCCGGCCTCAATCGCGCCATTCATATTGAAGGGGCCGAGCAGGTGAGCCGTGTGCCAATTTTGGGCAGAGTAACCGCCGGCGTGCCGATTCTGGCCGTAGAGGAGGTAGAGGGCTACCTGCCTTTGGTAGGGCACCGTTACCCCGAAAAGGAGCTGTTCGCGCTGCGCGTACAGGGCGACAGCATGAAAAACGCCGGGATTCTCGACGGGGATTACATTATCGCTCACCGACAGGATACGGCGGAAAACGGGCAGATCGTCGTTGCGCTGATCGACGACGAGGCTACGGTAAAACGAATTTTCTTTGAGCAGGAGTACATTCGCTTGCAGCCGGAAAACCCCGCGTTTTCTCCAATCTTTTCTCAGAGCGCGCTGGTGCTTGGCCGTGTGATTTCTGTTTACCGGTATTATTAAAGCTCGTTTTCTTGAAAAGGAGTATTTACCGGGTGCCATTTTATTGGTTCGGTATTTAGAAACAGATCGTTTGGACCAATGAGATGTCTTGTAAAAGAGAGAACACAGCGTGGAGGTGCAGTGTGTATGGCAAAGCATGAGTTTGGTATAATGCAAAAAAATCCAGGGCTCTGGGAACAGTTCAACAGTTATGAGCCGGAAAGATATCATTGTATTGCAATTGATGATGACATAATTGCGCCGCTTCTGTCCGATTTTCAGCAGATTGACTGTTATTGGCATACGTTACAGAGAAAAGAGAAGGGCCTTGCTTATTGGGGAATTACATTGCTGCCGCCGGAGTCGTTAGAGATTTTTATCAAAGTTTTTATTAAGCAGAATGCAGAGAAGCTGTTCCCTCTCATTTATTTGATGAAGGCAGCCAAAGCAGAAGAGAAGTATGTGATCCATTTTGGAATTTAAATGGCAGTTTTTAGAAAAGCTGTGGGAATAGGAACAAAATGCCGCAGAGCTTTGTGTATCTGCGGCATTGTTTATTTTCTAATTTATTCGTTTGCCTTAGCGGTGATCAGAATCGGTAGAAAAAGGCCGAGAACGGCGAGCAGGGTGAAGTATAATTTTCCGCCGCTCCATACTTCGGGGGAAAAGATGTGTTGGATAAAAACAAAAAGGACTGGAAAAAGGATGGGGACGAAGAAGGTCCATAAACGACCGGCACGTAAAATGTGCGGCCAGTTCCGATTGCTGATCCGGATTCCTGCAAGATTCATGCGAAAAAAGCCGTCGCTGTAAGTGTGAATTTTATGTTCGTCATAATAAGCGGGCAAGGTGTCCTTCACCAGTAACTGAAGCCATCCGCCGAAAAACAGGCACAGAAATTCCACGAGAAACAGGTTTTCCCACAGCACGCGGGCCGAATAGCCCCAAAGGGAAAGCAGCAGGATTTCCGTCGCAGACAGGAACAGGCAAAGCAAATAGAACGCGCCCCTTCTTTTGCGGCGATCTCGCTGCTGCTGCCGCTCTCCGGCAGAAAGGCCGATGGCGCCGGTGACCAGCTGCTCTACCTCCTGTATGTTCAGGCGATCCGGCTCTTGAATGTACTGGCCGCTCAGCAGCTCTGTCGTGGTTACGCCAAGCAGATCTGCCAGCGGAATCAGCAGGGTAATGTCGGGCATGCTCAAACCGCGCTCCCACTTGCTGACTGCTTTGTCTGATATACCGATCTGCTCTGCCAGTTCCCGTTGTGTAAAGCCCTTTTGCTTTCTTAACAGGCAGAAAAAAGCGCCGAATTTTTCGGGCTTTACTTCATAGGTCATGGTGACCGCCTCCTTCTTCTTTCATACTACTGCTCCTGCGCAAATCGGGCAACCGACCAGCAGTAGAATCCGGCGGCAACGGTGCTTTTTCGGCTCAACCGCCGGTTTCTACCGCGATAAAAAAGACCGGGAGGATTCCCGGTCTTCACAGTTCATGAATATTTTTATTCTGCCCGCCCTGCTTTTTTGACAGCAACACGAGTTCCTCTTTTTCTTTGACAGTCAGGGCATTTACCGTAGATCGTCAGGCTGTGGCGTTCAATTTCAAAGCCCGTCGCCTTCGCGAGCTGAAGCTCCAGCGGAGAAAGCGGGCAGTCGTCCAGCTTGATTTTTTTATTGCATCCGGTGCAGATCAAATAGTGGTCGTGGCCCTTGGCCAGCGCATAGCGGATCACGCCGTCCTCAAAATTGATTTTTTGCAGTACCCCGGCGGCGGTAAAGCGCTCCAGATTGCGGTACACGGTAGAAAGGGCCAGCTGGGGGAAAGAGGGCTTCAGCAAAACGAAAATATCCTCCGCCGAAACAGGATCCGGGCTGTTTTCCAGAAAGCGCAGAATCGCCCCGCGCTGTTTAGTGTTTTTCAGTTCTGCCATTTTGGTTCCTCCTTGCAAAAGAAAAGGAAATCTGCCTCTCACACTGCCAAACCGCTGCGCTGCTTTGCCCGCTGCGTACCGTGTGCCCGCAGGGCAAGCCGCTTCTGCAAATTGCGGCCACATGCCCGGGTGCCCGCTGGTTTGCGGGTCTGCCGTTTTGCGCGGTTCTGAGCGGTATACCTCCGCTTTACGGCAGGCTGAGAGAATCCGACTCTTTGTGTATGTAATCATAGCGCGGATTTGCAAAAAATGCAAGCGGACGCATATTCACTATTGGGAAATTTTCGTGTATAATATCCGCAGAGCAGATAGGATACCTTCAATTGAAAAGATGTACCGCAACGCCGCGCCTGTGGTATAATAGAACTGATTATAAAGAACAGACCGTTTTCCTGAAAAGAGACTTTCTCATTCAAAACAGTCGTTTTCTCCGGTACGCGGCGGAGAAGAAATCAGAGGTCTGCTTTAAAATAAAATTTATTATTGGTTGGAGGCTTTCGGCTTTGGAAAAAATATATCTGGACAACGCTGCCACCACCCGTGTGTGCGAGCAGGCGGCAGAGCGCGTGCTGTATGTGATGACACAGGCGTACGGCAACCCTTCGTCGCTGCATAGCATGGGCTTTGAGGCGGAGCGCGAGATGACCGCGGCCCGCCAGGCGGTTGCGGACAGGCTTTCGGTAAATTCCGCCGAGGTTTATTTTACCTCGGGGGGAACGGAGGCGAACAATATTGCCCTGTTCGGCGCCGTGAAACGCAACGGCAGACGCGGAAAGCGGATCGTTACAACAGCGGTGGAGCACCCCTCCGTTCTGCGTGTGATGGAGCAGCTGGAGCGGGACGGCTTTACCGTGGAATACCTGATGCCGGATGCCACGGGGCATATCTCATCGGAGCAGGTGGAGCGGGCCATTACCGGCGATACGATTCTGGTGAGCATGATGCTCGTGAATAACGAAACCGGTGTGCGCATGCCGGTGGAGGCGGCGGCGGAGGCGATTCGCCGCAGCAAATCCCCGGCGCTTTTGCATGTGGACGCGGTGCAGGCGTTCTGCAAGGTTCCCATCAAGCCCGCGCGCGTGGGGATCAATTTGATGACGGTTTCCTCTCACAAAATTCATGGGCCGAAGGGCGCGGGCGCGCTGTATGTGGCGGGGCAGAAGGATTTCCCGTCCAGAGCCTTCGGCGGCGGGCAGGAAAAAGAGGTGCGTCCCGGTACCGAGCCGCTGCCGGCGATTGCCGGGTTCGGCGCGGCGGTGCACGCCATGCCGCAGCCGCAGGAGCTGAACGCGCATTTTGAAACGCTTCGCACCGCTCTGCGTGAGCAGCTTGGCGGGCTTTCAGGCGTTGTCATCCATTCGCCGGAGGACGCGGTGCCTTATGTATGCAGCTTTTCAGTTCCGGGCATCCGCGCCGAAACGATGCTGCATTTCCTGTCCTCAAAAAACATCTATGTCTCGAGCGGTTCGGCCTGCTCCAGGGCAAAGCCGAGCCATGTGCTCACGGCCATGGGTCTTGCGCCCGAGCTGGTGGAATCCTCTTTGCGGGTGAGCTTTTCCCGCTTTACCACAACGGAAGAAATCGGCGCTCTTACGGCCGCACTCAGGCAGGGCGTGGAGCAGCTGGTGAAAAAATCTTAAGGAGTTTGTATGAGAGAGATCATTTTAATTAAGCTGGGCGAGCTGGTGCTCAAGGGGCTGAACCGAAAGAGTTTTGAAGCGTCGCTCGTTCGGAATATCCGCCACCGCATCAGTCGGTTCGGCAATTTCGATATTCGTGTGTCGCAGTCCACCATTACGATTTCCCCCAAAGGGGACGAAGATTTGGATGAGGTTGCCGAGAAGATCGGCAAAATTTTCGGTATTGCCGCGTTTTCGCGCGCGTGCGTGGCCGAAAAGAAGATGGAGTCGATCCTTTCCGCGTGCGGCGAGTATCTTTCCGGCGACCTGAACCGCGTGAAAACCTTTAAAGTGGAAAGCAAGCGCTCCGACAAGAGCTTTCCCCTGAAATCCCCTGAAATTTCTGCCGAGGTCGGGGCATATATAATGGAGAACTTTCCCCATCTGACGGTCGACGTTCACAATCCCGACCTGGTAGTAATGGTGGAGGTACGCGATTTTGGCGCGTACCTCCACGGGAGCTCCATGCCCGGCGCGGGCGGAATTCCCGTCGGCACGGGCGGAAAAGCGGCTCTGCTTATTTCCGGCGGCATCGACAGCCCCGTGGCGGCGTGGTGCATGGCAAAGCGCGGCGTGGAGCTGGTTCCCGTTCATTTTGCAAGCCCGCCCTATACCAGCGAGCGCGCGGAGCAGAAGGTGGTCGATCTGCTGACCAAGGTCAGCGACTATTCGGGCCGCATGATTCTTCGCGTGGTTCCTTTTGCGCATATTCAGGAAGAGATCATGGCGAAATGCCCCGAGGAGCTTTTCACGATCATCATGCGCCGCTTTATGATGCGCATTTCGGAGCGGATCGCGGTGGACAATGGCTGCGAGGCCCTCATTACCGGCGAAAGCTTGGGTCAGGTGGCCAGCCAGACGATGCGGGCCATCGCCTGCACCGAGGCGGCGGTGGATATGCCGGTGTTCCGGCCGCTGATCGGCATGGATAAAACGGAGATCATCGCGATTTCCCGCAAAATCGATACGTTTGAAATTTCGATTCAGCCATTTGAGGATTGCTGCACGGTGTTTACGCCAAAGCACCCGCGCACCAAGCCGAACCTGCATTTTGTGGAGCAGGCGGAGCAGAAGCTTGACACCGATGCGCTGATCGAGGAATGTGTTTCTCAGGTAAAGCTGGTCAAAATCGGATATTACCACTCGCCCGCCTGAAAAAAGCTTTGACGGGAACCGCAGTTTCCCCGCCGAAGGCGCGGGGAGAGTGCAGTCGCTTTTTTGATCAAATGAGATTACGATATCCGGGAAAATAAGGAGATGCCAATTTTATGAAAGCGGAAATCATATCAGTGGGAACCGAGCTGCTGCTCGGCCAGGTCATTAATACCGATGCTTCCTATGTGGCGCGGGCCCTGTCCGAGCTGGGGATCGATATGATGTTTTCCTGTACGGTGGGCGATAACAACGGTCGTTTGAAGGAGGCGCTCACCCGTGCGCTCGAGCGCAGCGACCTGGTCATCACCACGGGGGGCCTTGGCCCGACGGAGGACGACCTGACGAAGGAAACAATCGCCGAATGCGCCGGCGCGCCCCTTGTTCTGCACGAGGAGAGCATGGAGCGCCTGAAGGAGCATTTTAACGGCAGACATATGGGTCAAAATCAAATCAAGCAGGCGATGCTGCCGCAGGGCGCCACTGTTCTGCCGAACGACCGCGGCACCGCGCCGGGCTGCGCGGTGGAAACCAAAGAGGGCAAGATCATCATGATGTTCCCCGGCCCGCCGTCAGAGCTGATTCCCATGCTGCACAGCTACGGGATTCCGTTTTTGATGAAGCGCGAAAACGCGAGTATCTTTTCTATGAACGTGCATGTGTTCGGCCAGGGCGAGGGCGCCGTGGCGGAGATGCTCTCCGACATGACGGACGCCTCGAACCCCACGGTTGCCACCTATGCCAAAGAGGGCGAAATGTACGTGCGCGTCACCGCCAAGGCGGAAAACGCACAGAAGGCGGAGGAAATGTGCCGCCCGGTTGCGGAGCGCATCCGCGAGCGGATCGGCGACTGCGTGTACGGCATCAATGTCGACAGCCTGGAGCAGCTCGCCGTAAACCTTCTCAGTGAGAGAAAGATGACGATCGCGACGGCGGAGTCCTGCTCCGGCGGGCTCCTTGCCAAGCGGATTACCGATATTCCCGGCTCCTCCCAAGTGTTTGAGATGGGGGCGGTCACCTATGCCAACCGCATCAAAACGCTGCTGCTCGGCGTGCCGGAGGAACTGCTGGAGAAGCACGGCGCGGTGAGCGAAGAGGTTGCGGCCGCCATGGCCGAGGGCGTGCGGGAAAAGGCCGGCAGCGACATCGGCATCGGCATCACCGGTATCGCCGGACCGGACGGCGGCACCGAGGAAAAGCCCGTTGGCCTGATTTATGTGGGCCTCAGCGATCAGGCCGGCACAGTCGTGCGCAAGGTAAAGGTGTTCAGCCAGCGACGCCCCCGCAGCTATTACCGGTACACGGCGGCGTCCTTTGCGCTGGATATGGTTCGCCGCCGCCTGGAGGAGCTGCCGTTATGATGGATCTGAGAGCGCAGTTTAAGGCTGTGGACGCGGTGAGAAAGGGGATGCGCGGCGAGCTGCGCCACCTTTCGCCGGTTCCGTTTGTTCCGGAAAAGCCCCGGTACCCTGCCGGGCCTTCCCGCAAGCCCTTGCCGCGCTCTACGCCGGAGGCCCAGGGGGTCTCTTCGGCGTATCTGGAGCGTTTTCTCCGCGAGCTCGACGCCTGCCCGGAAATCAAGGTCCACTGCCTTGTGGTTCTGCGCCACGGCAAGCTGATCGCCCAGGCGAACTGGAAGCCGTACTCCGGCATTTACGCGCAGATGGTGTATTCGCTCTCCAAATCCGTCACCGCGATGGCGGTGGGCATGGCAGTTGAAGAGGGATTGTTTGCGCTCGATGACCGGATTGCCGAGCTGTTCGCCGATAAGCTGCCGCCCCCGCCGTTCCGCCGGCGCAGGGTGGAGCAGATCACCGTGCGCCATCTGCTGAACATGACGTCCGGCATCCGTTTTCATGAGGCGAACAGCGTGTTTGAGCGCGACTGGCTCAAATCCTACCTGGCGTCGGACTGCGCGTATGAGCCGGGCGAGAAATTTACGTATAACAGCATGAATTCCTACCTTCTCAGCGCACTGATCCAGCGAAAAGCGGGGGAAGGACTGACGGATTATCTGCAGCCGCGCCTGTTTGAGCCGCTGGGTATCGACCATGTGGTGTGGGAGCGCTGCCCCATGGGGATCGAGAAGGGCGGCTGGGGGCTGTTCCTGCGGCCCGAGGATATGGCGAAGCTGGGTCAGCTGTATTTGCAGAAGGGATTGTGGACGGTGGACGGCGAACCCCGCCGCCTGCTTTCAGAACAGTGGATTGCGGAATCCACCGATATGGGCATGCGTACCCTGATGGGCGAGCACGAAACGGCCTACGGTTACCACCTGTGGGAGTTTCCGATTCCGGGAGCCTACCAGTTTAACGGCGTGTTCGGCCAGTATGTGGTGGTGATCCCGCAGATTGACACGGTGATTGCGATCACGAGCGGCAGCCATGGCCTGTTTGTGGATAAAAGCGCCGAGGTCATCCGGAAGTATTTCGGCAATCAGGAGGCTTTTTCCGCGTTGCCGCTGCCGGTAAACATGGGCGCCGCCCGCGCCCTGAAAAGAACGGAGGCTTCGCTTGCGCTGTTTCCCGATACGATCCCGGTGCGCCGGCGGCGCACGCTGATAGAACGGATTGAACAGGCGCTGTTCCCGCAGCGTTCCGTACCGCAGCTCAGTGCGGACGCCAAATGGATCAACGGCCGCTCTTATAAGCTGGAAAATTTGTATGGCACCATACTGCCGTTTATCTTCTCTGTGGAGAAAGACAGCTTTCTGCCGCCGATTCAGCGGGTATCGTTTGCGTTCGCACCGGATTTCTGCACGATCGAGTTTTCGGACGGAGAGGAGCGGCAGACGATCCGCGCGGGGCTGGACGGCGAACCGCGACGCAGCGTGCTGAACATCAACGGCGAGGTCTACGTTACCGGCAACATGGCGCGCCTGACCCGCGACGAGGACGGCCGCCCGGTGCTGAAGCTGTATCTCTCTTTCCTCGAAACGCCGAATACCCGCGTGATCAAATTCATTTTCAGCGGGGAACGAATTTTGGTGCGTTTTCAGGAGATCCCGTCTGTCGATAACGCCTCAAAACTGCTGGCAAGCCTGCTGGGCAATTCCGGCGGCAATCTGGAGCGGCTTCTCACAGAGCGCCTCGGCGGCGAACGCGTGCCCGGCTACCTGCGCCGCATCGCCGTGCCGAAGGCCGGCGGCAAGCTGGATTTGGAAGCCAGCGAGTAAGCGGAGGCGCTGAAGCTGCTTTTATTCTTGGTTTATTGAAGATCGCAGGGAGTATGAGACACTGCGATCTGAGAAATATCAAAAGAGAAAGAGGCAGGGATATGAACTGCACCCCATTCGTTTTCAGTATATCATACTGTCTAACAACCGGGGTGCAGTTCATTTTAGGAAAAGACTCCTTTTTATTATTATGACGCGCAGACAAACCCGACAGTCCGCTTTTTTCGGCATCAAAGAGCTGACTGACAAAATACAGCAGGGGCTTTCCAATTTTGGAAAGCCCCTGCTGTATTTACTGGCTGTTAGTATCATTCAGAGGGACAAACTAGTCCACAATCATGCTTTCTCTTGTCATTTCCGCCTGCTGCGTCAAGCCGAGAATTTTGAGCATTGTGGGGGCGATATCCGCCAGCCTGCCGTTTTCGCTCAGCTTGCACAAGCTCGAAAAAGATGGCACACCTCTCTTTTTTATTAATTGCCACGGCGCTTCAGCAGATTGCAATTTAAGATTGCTGGGACAAATCTTTTAGTCGCTCTTTGCGGTTTTGCAGATTCAATGCAATACCAGCACCAAGAAGTATCCAAAAAACAGGCGCAACACTAACAACAGAATCATTAAATAGCCCGGCTCCCAAATAACCTGTTATGCCGAGGCAAATGGCAGAAGCCAATATCTCTCTCGGGAGGTATGTTTTCTTGAGTGCATATAAACGAATGCTGTCAAACAAATACAGGATGACGATTGTCAAAAATGCCAACAGCGCGATGCAGCCTTCACCCAGCAGTATTTGAAGATAAAGATTGTGGGGCTTATCCACCAACATGTTTGTGGTACCATACGCCCAGTATTTACCAAGCAGGTCGTTCTGCGGAAAATTCAGCACAAAGGTATCCGGGCCTGCCCCCAGCAGCAGATGCTTGGAAACCATCGGAAGGGAACGCGACCAGATGTAGCCGCGGGCAGAGCCGATTTTTTCCTTTCCTGCAAAACCAAAGGACGGCGGTGTTTCCAAGGAATCAATTTTCGCCGTTCCGGTAGAGTTAGTAAGCTGGAGGTTGTAATTAGAGTCGATTCGGAAGAAGAATTGCGGCTGGTTATCCACGTTAATGCACATACCAATTGAATTTCCATTTAACCCCATCGCCACAAAATTGACGCTGAGATTTTGGAATCGCTTGTCAGTGGTTCGAAAAGCGCCGTTTTTCTTCTCCATCTTCACAGTCTGCCCGTTTCCATCCTGAAAGGTGAGGTTTTCTTCTGTCAGATTCGCCTTTAAGGTATCTCCGCTTTGTGTCACAACGGTTGCGGTATGATTTTGCACCGAAACATCTTTTACAGGAAGCTTTGAAAGGTAATCGGCTTGCTTGCTGGTCTGAAAAACACTGATTATATCTGAAAAAAGTGTGGGAATACGAGCGAATAGCTGACCGTTGCTAGCAATATTAAGGCCAATAACAGCTACGAAAACAATCGCAATGCAAGAGAGAGAGAGTCTCCAATGTTTTATGATCATCTTTGCGAAAACAATCAGCCCAAAAATAAAAGCGACAGCAACGCCAATTAGCCCCGCTCTGGAAGTGCTGCCGATTAAAATCCAAAGTGCCGTCAGGGTAACACACCCAAGCAGAATTCTGGAGCGCCAGGATTTGGCGTTTAATGCAAGCACCAAAAAGATCGGCACGGTAATAGCGGCAAAACTGCCGGCATAATTCCAGTGATAAAAAGTGCCATAGAGTCTGCCGGATTCAGACATAGAACTTAAATTTGTGACTTTATCGTAATCCCACGGAGAAATTACTAAAGCCTTGCCAAGGCCGGTAAAAAGAAGATCATGCCCGATATATTGAAAAAAACCAATGACCGATGAAATGACAGTCGCAATCCCAAGAGCGACGACCAAATGCCGGGTATCCCTTTCTGTTCGGCAAACAGAAAAGGAATATAAAAACAGAATGATGTAGCAGCAGAGGATAACAGCGCCTTCCGCGCGGTCATGTATTCCCCAGAATGCGATAGACCGGTATTCTGAAAACACAGCGGAGAGCAGTGTGAGCAACATGAATACACCACTCGCGGCCAGGTAAGCGGGGGGGATTTGATCTGCCTTTTGGAATAATGTTTTACGAAAGAGTATACCAAACACAAAAATCAGAAGAATCACTATGAAAAGAAGAAACGCCTTTGACTGAGAAAAAAAATCACCGTAAGTTGCAAGGCCGATCAAAGGAACCTCGTCGGGATTCACATCAATGATGACGAGATGAACAAGCAGGGGGATGGCCACGATTGCTAAAAGTACGGGAATAAGGAGCCGGTTTTTTTCAGGTATGCCTGCCAAAGCACCGCCTGAAGGCAGGGGATTGACTGCTTGAGGTGCTTCTGTTGGTGCCTTTTTCTTGTTTGGAGTCATTTCCACTACACCTTTCGTATGGGGAAGCCCATAAAAATAAAATAGAACGTGATATGGTGAGGAGCTCATAACGCAGAGCGAATTTAATGGTCTCATGCCGAGGCGGGCATTTCATTTCGCTGCGATCCATCCTGAGAAATCTGTTAATCTGAAAGGGTTGTATTATTCGGTCGAATCTTATACAATTATAATCAAACAAAATCATAAAATATTTCTACTGGAGAATTAATATGATTAAAGAAAATCAGAAATTATTTAATATACTCTTTGCAATCATAGACGCCGCCCTGTGCGCCGGTTCGATGGTTCTCGCTTTTTTTGTCCATTTTCATAATTACCAGGGATATTATATCAGCCTGAATTATTACATTCAGGCTATGATATACATCATTCCGGTTTATTTTATCCTGTATCACTATCTGGATCTTCATAATTCTTTCCGGCACAAGTCCTTTTTGTTGGAGACCGGTAAGATTTTTCAGGCCAATTTTTTTGGTGTGATTTTTATTTTTGTGCTCATGTTCTTTTTAAAGGAAGTTCATGTGTCTCGTATGGTAATTCTGATTTTTGGAATGATTAATACAACGCTTTCCGTTATTAATCGTTTGATGATCAGAAAATCTCTTCGTCGTATGCGGGCAAAGGGCTATAATTTAAAGCATCTTCTTATTGTCGGCTGGAATGAAGTGTCGGCGGAATTTTATGATAAGGTTCAATCGAATCGCGGATTGGGATATGATTTCGTGGGGTACCTCAGTCCGGACAAAAAAGACGTTTCCGACAGGAAAATAAAATATGTAGGCGATTTTAGCATGCTCTCTCTTTTGCTGGAGAATAAAGGTGTTGACGAAGTGATTATTTCGCTGGAATGGAATGAATTTTCTGAATTAGGAAGCATCATTGAGATTTGTGAAAAAGCTGGAGTAAAATCCAATTTACTGCCTTTTTATACCAAATATCTTCCTGCAAAACCATATATTGATGAAGTGGAAGGCATACCACTTATCAATATTCGTAAAGTCCCATTGGACAACATGCTCAATAGCTTTGTGAAAAGGGTGTTTGACTGTAGTGTTTCCTTAGTCGCATTAATTTTGTTTTCTCCCATTTTGATGATTACGGCATTCGGGGTCAGGCTGACATCTCCAGGAGCAATTATTTATAAGCAGGAACGGGTTGGCAGAAACAAAAAAAGATTTAATATGTACAAATTTCGTTCTATGAAAACGGAAAGCGACGGTTCTGACGTGACTACCTGGGGAACAAAGGATGATGATCGGAGAACAAGATTTGGCGCGTTGATTCGGAAGTTGAGTATTGACGAGCTTCCACAGCTCGTCAATGTTCTTAAGGGAGACATGAGTTTAGTAGGGCCTCGACCGGAGCGCCCATACTTTGTGGACAAGTTTCGGGACGAAATTCCACTTTATATGCTGAAACATCTTGTCCGGCCGGGAATCACCGGTTGGGCGCAGGTGAACGGGTGGCGCGGGGATACCTCCATTGAGGAACGAATAAAATGCGATATTTACTACATAGAAAACTGGACCTTCCTTTTTGATATCAAAATTCTTTTCTTGACTGTGTTCAAGGGGATAGTTAACAATAGTGAAGAAATATGAAAATGCGATTTCATACCGGAGTCATTAGCAACGGCGACCCGTTGGATAAGCTAGAATAAGTTGCGCATAGCGGTAATCGCCCCCAACGGCCGGGTACCTGTATGGGAACAATGAACCGGAATGGCGTTGAAACTTCGCAACCGTGAATAAATGCGTTTTTTGTAACGGAACGTACGATTCTTTCTTTGAGCCATTGGGGCCAACTTCTTCTATGAATGTCTGAATACCAGTCATTTCATCGGGACTCCAATGGCTTTCTATATCTCCATCGGGTTGCGAACTTTATGTACGCAATGATAGTGATCAACTGTTATAAAGTTGAATAATTTGTTCTTTAACGGTGTTTAAATTGTATTTTGCCAGTGCATATTTCCAGTCAGTGAAGGATTCAGACTCCAAAAGATAGCGGATAATTTTTTCGGTGAGCTCCTGTTCCGTGTGAAATAGGAACTCTTTTTGATTTTCCACCAGATCTCGGTGCCCTTTGATATCACTAATGAGCACCGGAAGTCCGCATGCCATCGCTTCCATCACATTAAAGGGCAGCCCTTCTGTTTTACTGGAAGAAACAGCGACATCGCATATCGGATAGAGGTCTTCCATGTTTTGTACATACCCAAGAAAATGGATTCGATCTTCCATATGGAGTTCTTTTACCATATTGATACATTGCTCCAACAGTGCGCCGGTGCCTGCCAGCAGCAGGTGCGCATTTGGAGCCTCAGGGACAGCCTTTGCGAAAGCGCGAATCAGAACTTCCTGATTTTTTCGTCTCGAAAATTCTGCGGCGTACACCAACAAGAAATCTCTATCATGAAATCCAAGCTTTTTACGGCCTTGTAATTTCTTTTCAAGAGATACCGGTTGAAATTGCGAGGACTCAAACCCAATACCATGGATGAAATGAAGATGTTTTTTATAGAGGTGATGTTTCTGCGCAATTTTATAGTCTTCCTGATTCATTACCATGAGGACATCAGTGACATGCGCGCAGATTTTTTCCGGTAAAAGATAGATCCATTTTTTGATTCCGTCATTTTCATTGAATAAATATCCATGAACCGTACAGAAAACCTTTGGCCGCTTCCGGAGCAGTAAAACTGCTGCCCGTACTACAGCGCTGGCGAGTGCCGTATGGGTGCTGATCAACTCAAAATGTTGTTCCTTTAAAATCTTTCGTGCCAAAAAGATTGCTTTAATATTTTGCAAGCTGATAAGGCTTTTGGCAAACGGTAAGGCAACAACGCGATCTGCATAAGGAATGGAATCCTCTTCGTTGGCTGCGACCCATACTTCATAACCCTGATCGTGAAATGCTTTCAGATAGGGTAAGTGAAAATTCCGAATATGAGAGAGTGTGGATGCACAGTATAGAATTTTCCGCAATGGATTTTCCTCCTGTTTTTCATTCCTGTTTATTGTATCGTTTTCTCAGCGAAAACGCAATTGCATCATGCGGAGTCAGTGGCCGGCTGATTTAAATATTTGACTTGATCAGGCAAAACAATCTGAAACAACAGAAAGGGAGGAGGCCGATTGGCATCCTCCCTGAGTATCTATCTGGTATCTTCTAATGGTCAATCCACAATCATGCTTTCGCCCGTCATTTCCGCCGGCTGCGGCAAGCCGAGAATTTTGAGCATTGTGGGGGCAATATCCGCCAGCCTGCCGTTTTCGCGCAGCTTGCACGGGTAGCCGACCACGCAGAACGGGACGGGATTTGTGGTGTGTGCGGTAAAGGGCGAACCGTCCTCTTCGTACATCTTTTCGGCGTTGCCGTGGTCTGCGGTGATGATCGCGGTGCCGTGCATGCGCTCGATCGCGTCGATCACGCGGCCGACACAGGTATCAACGGCCTCAACCGCGGCTTTGGCTGCGTCGAATATGCCGGTATGTCCTACCATGTCGCAGTTGGCAAAGTTCAGAATAATCACATCGTACATGCCGCTGTCGATTTTCTCTACCAGAGCGTCAGTCACGGCGTATGCGCTCATTTCGGGCTGCAGGTCATAGGTGGCGACCTTCGGGGAATGAATCAGCACGCGGTCCTCGCCGGGGTATACGGTTTCTACGCCGCCGTTGAAGAAAAAGGTCACATGCGCGTATTTCTCCGTTTCAGCAATGCGCAGCTGGGTCATGCCCAGATTTGAAAGATATTCGCCCAGCGTGTTTTTCAGGCTCTGGGGATGAAACGCGACATCCACGTTCGGCATGGTGGCGTCATACTGCGTCATGCAGACGTAGGTCAGCGGGAAAAAGCCCTTTGCCCGGGGGAAGCCGGTAAAATCGGGGTCGACAAACGCACGGGTCAGCTCTCTGGCGCGGTCGGGGCGGAAATTGAAGAAAATCACGGAATCGTCTGTGGAAATCCGGCCCTCGGGCCCGCAGACGACCGGCATGACAAATTCGTCGGTCACGCCATCCTCATACGACTTGGCAACGGCGGCTGCGGGGTCGGAATTCTGTACGCCCTCGCCCAGCACCATCGCGTTGTACGCTTTGGAGACGCGCTCCCAGCGGTTGTCGCGGTCCATCGCGTAGTAGCGCCCCGCCACCGTCGCGATTTCGCCCACGCCGATTTCCTGCATTTTCGCAAGGCAATCCTCCACAAAGCCCTTGCCGGAGGATGGAGGGACGTCGCGGCCGTCGAGCAGTGCGTGAACATAGACTTTGGAAAGGCCGTTTTGCTTAGCCAGCTCCAGCAGCGCGTAGAGATGGCCGTTGTGGCTGTGAACGCCGCCGTCGGAAAGCAGACCGATCAGGTGCAGCGCCGTGCCCTTGGCTTTTGCGGCCGCCACTGCTTTGACAAGGGCGGGATTCTTGTAAAAATTGCCGTCCTCGATTTCCTTAGTGATGCGGGTCAGCTCCTGGTACACGATGCGTCCCGCGCCGATGTTGGTGTGGCCAACCTCGGAGTTGCCCATCTGCCCGTTCGGCAGGCCGACATTCAGGCCCGATGCGCCGATCTGGGAGAGGGGATTTTCGCGGAAGAGACGATCCAGATTCGGCTTTTTGGCGGCCATGATGGCGTTGCCGTACTCGGGGGCGATGCCAAAGCCGTCCAGAATCATTAAGATCAGAGGTTTTTTCATAACAGTTCTCCTTTGTGATACAGTTGGGGGTCAGCCCTCAGAAGCCGCGCGGACAATTTCCGCAAAATCTGCGGCTTTCAGCGACGCGCCGCCGATCAGGCCGCCGTCCACGTCGCCCTGCGCCAGCAGCTCCGCGGCGTTTTTGGCGTTCATGGAACCGCCGTACTGAATGGTAAAAGCGTCGGCTGCCGGTTTGCCGTAGAGCGCTGCGATTACGCTGCGGATGGCCCTACAGACCTCTCCCGCCTGCGCGGAGGTGGCGGTACGGCCCGTGCCGATGGCCCAGATGGGCTCGTAAGCAATGATGACGCGGGCGAGATCTTCCTTCGTTACGCCCAGCAGAGCGATTTTTGTCTGGAGTGCGACCAGCTCTTCGGTGACGCCCTGCTCGCGCTGCTCGAGCGTTTCGCCGACGCACAGGATCACGGAAAGCCCGGCGTCGAGCGCGGCGCGGATCCTTTTATTGACGGTCTGGTCGGTTTCGCCGAAATAGGTACGGCGCTCGCTGTGGCCGATGATCACATGGGAGACGCCGATGGAGGTGAGCATGTTTGCCGCGATTTCTCCGGTAAAGGCGCCGCTTTCTTCCCAGTGGCAGTTCTGCGCGCCGATTTGAATGTTTGTGCCCTTCGCGGCTTCGACCGCCGCGGGAAGATCGATAAACGGAACGCAGGCGACAACCTCGCACTTGGCATCCTTGACCAGCGGGGCGACCTCGGCCAGCAATGCCCTGGTCTTCTCGGGGTTTTTATTCATCTTCCAGTTTCCGGCGATGACAGCTTTTCTCAATTCTTTATTCATAGGAGTTTCATCCTTTCTAGTTTTGATCGGTATCGGAGCGACTCCCGGCAATGGAACGGCGGGGCGGCCCCGGTTAAAAAAAGGGCAGACCTCCGCCTGCCCCTTTTCTCCTCAGTTTTTATCGTTCAGGCAGGCAATGCCGGGCAGCTCCAGGCCCTCCAGGAATTCTAGAGAAGCGCCGCCGCCGGTGGAGATATGCGTCATTTTATCCGCAAAGCCGAGCTGCTCCACAGCCGCGGCGGAATCGCCGCCGCCAATGATGGAAACCGCGCCGCTTTCGGCCACGGCTTTCGCGACCGCCACCGTACCGGCCGCAAAGTTCTTCCACTCGCTCACGCCCATCGGCCCGTTCCATACCACCGTTCCAGCGCCCTTCAGGGCGGAGGTGAACAGCTCCTGCGTTTTCGGCCCGATGTCAAGGCCCATCCAGCCGTCCGGAATCTGGTCGGAATCGGCGATCTGATGGTTCGCGTTCTCGTCGTATTTGTCGGCGACCACGTTATCCAGCGGGATCAGGAACTTGACGTTCTTATCCTTGGCCTTCGCCATCATTTCCTGCGCGAGATCCAGCTTGTCGTCCTCGCAGATCGAGGTGCCGATGGAGTAGCCCAGCGCCTTCATGAAGGTGTAGGCCATGCCGCCGCCGATGATCAGTGTGTCCACCTTGTCCAGCAGGTTGCTGATCACGCCGATTTTATCCGAAACCTTCGCGCCGCCCAGAATCGCGATGAACGGGCGCTTCGGGTTTGCCAGAGCGTTGCCCATGACGGTGATTTCCTTCTGAATCAAGTAGCCGCATACGGCGGGCAGGTAGGCCGCCACGCCCGCGGTGGAAGCGTGTGCACGGTGCGCGGTGCCGAACGCGTCGTTGACGTAGATCTCTGCCAGAGAGGCCAGCGCCTTCGAGAATTCCGGATCATTTTTTTCTTCTTCCTTATGGAAGCGCACGTTTTCCAGAAGAGCCGCTTCGCCCTCCTTCAAGGAGGCGCAAATCGCCTTGGCGCTGTCGCCGATCACGTCCTTCGCCATCTGCACGGGCTGGCCGAGCACCTTTGAGAGGTATTCCGCCACGGGGGCCAAAGAATATTTGGGGTTGAATTCGCCCTTGGGGCGGCCCAGGTGAGAGCAAAGGATCACCTTAGCGTGATGGTCGAGCAGATAACGGATGGTTTTGAGCGCTTCATCGATGCGCTTGGGGTCCGAAATGTTTCCCTCGCCGTCAAAAGGAACGTTAAAGTCGCAGCGGACCAAAACGCGTTTGCCCGCAACATCAATATCTTCCACACTCTTTTTGTTCAGATAGTTCATAAGCTGCACTCCTTCATTTTTTATGATATATGGATTCTCTGTGAAGCAGATGGTCGATTTCGATTCCCGGCCGCAGGCGGGGAGAAAAACCATTGTTTGGGTCAACTCTTGGAACAACAAATGAGCGGTTCTCATCATCCGATCCGGCCGGATGGGGGCTGCCGATCAATATTGTTAAATTATTAATTATCCGATCCCATTTTATCCTATTTTTGCCGTGTTTTCAAGTGCGCGAACCAATATAAATTCGATTTGCGAAAAAAATCACCACGTAAAGCTGCGCGGGTGGCCAATGCGGGTCAAACGGGGGTAATCCCATTGGCGCAGCGCCTCGTATACGCCGATCGCCACCGCGTTGGAAAGGTTCAGGCTGCGCGCCTCCTCCAGCATGGGGATGCGCACAACGGAATCGGGATTTTGCCGCAGCAGCTCTTCCGGCAGCCCGGCGGTCTCTTTGCCGAACACCAGGTAGCTGTTGTCCGGGTAAGAAACCTGCGTGTGGGTGCGCGGCGCTTTGGTCGAAAAATAGAAAAAATCACCGGTATTTTGTTTGAAGAAATCGGACAAAGTAACGTAGTAACGAATATCGAGCAAATGCCAGTAATCCAGCCCAGCGCGTTTGAGTTTTTTGTCGTCGATGGTAAAGCCCATCGGCCCCACCAAATGCAGGGTAGCTCCGGTTGCGGCGCAGGTGCGCGCCACGTTGCCCGTATTCTGGGGGATTTCCGGTTCTACCATAACAATGTTCAGGGTTGCCATGATTCGGGGTATCCTTTCGGGTTTCGTTTGGGAATAATTGTCGTTTGTCATACCAATCATAATCCAAGCGGGGCGAAAAGTCCATCTATAAATTGCAAATCCATCGTTAAAAAATGAAAAGCCGCGTCCCTTCCGCCGCGGGCGGGAGAGCAAACAGGCGATCCGCGCAGGTGCGCAAAGCAGATGATCTATTGCAAAGCATTTGGAAAAGCTCAATATGAAAATTGGTTTTGCCATAATCTTTCTGATTATCTATGGAATGTGGAGGGAATAAATAATGTTGGGTCTGAAAATGATCTACACCATATGGAGGGTATGCGATATGTATAACGAAACAAAGGGATTTGTAAAGGGCATAAGTGCGGGGCTGGTGGCCGGCCTGGCAGTAGCCAGCGTCAGCAGCAAGGCGATGAAAAGCAACCGTCAGCTCAAGCGTACCGCGGGCAAGGCGATGCGCAAAGTGAATGGTGTGCTGGATAACATGGAGTATATGTTCAAATAAACACGGCCCAGGCACGGCTGCCGTAAAACGGATGTGAAATTTCGCACCGTTTTACGGCAGCTTTCGTTTTGGGAAAATATGCGAAAAACCGGCACGATTCCCTTGCCAAAGACTTTTGAATCAGATAAACTACTCAGTAGAAGACGCGCCCGCCGCGGGTGGAAGGCGCGGATTTACATCGGATCGGGCGGACGGCCCGGCCTTGGGAGGATTTCGAGCCATGCAGGTTTCGGAGCACGAGATATTGACGATTTACAGGAAAGGATATAGCGCCCTTACCTCTTTGCACGGGGCGCTGTATCAGGCGCGCCGCGATTTTTTTCGGGACGGTGTACATAAAAAAGGGCGCATTTCAGACCAGGAGGACGGAATGCAGGTGCAGCTGCGCTATGCAATCTCTGGGGGGAGCTTTGTCTGGGAGAAGCACAGCGATCGCCGCCTGACCGAGCGGGCAAGCTCCATACCGGGCGGTTGGGCCCTTTCTTTTTATAATGAAAACGGAGGCGTGCGCAGCCGTACCGAATACGACGGGGAGCATCATCTGCGGCGCGCGGAGTATTTCGCGCCCGGCGGCGAAGTGCAGGAGTCTCTTTCCATAATAGCGGAGCACCCCGACGAGCTGTTGTGGACGCGCCGGCAGGCAAACGGAGAGCAGACCGAAACGGTTCTGCGCGCCTGCCCGGTTCAAATGGGCACGGCGGAGCAGGCGATGATCGATTCCGAAGCGGGTGAGCCGCAGATTCTCGCGGCAAGGCTGGACGGCGACTTCTGCTACTGCACGGAGGAGGAATATTGCCGGCGCGACGAGCTGCGGGAGCGGCTGGGCAGCGGCGCGATTTCGACCATCCCTGTGTTCGTACCGGACAAGCCCTTGCCCGAACCGGCGGACGCGCAGGAAGAAGAACGCGCGCAGGAAGAAGCGCTTCCCCCGGTTTTGCCGCAGCCGCAGGAGATTGCGGTTTCTGATTTAATGGAGCAGATTCAGAAAATGGAAGAAAAATTGGGTATGGTTCGGGGCCGTTTATGTGCCGAACCGGAAAAAATGCAGAATTTTCCAAAAAAAGAATCCACCCAGCCGGATGTTCCCAAGCTGGCCGGCGAACTGCGTTCGGAGCCGCCCGGGGGGCGCGCAGCTGCCCGCTACACGGTGGCAAAACGCGGGGCGGACGGTGCCGTCCGTGCGCCGGGTCTTTGTTCCGGAGTGCATCCCGTGCCGCCGGAGGCCGCCGAGGAAATCCCGCGTGCGGTGCAGTCGATCGTCCTCAGCCAAACGGAGCGCTACCGCTATTTCGGCGAGATGCTGGATGGCCTGCGCCACGGCCGGGGCCGCACGGAAATGCCGGACGGCAAAACCGCGTATGAGGGCACCTATTCCCGCGGCAGGCGCGACGGCCTGGGCGCTTACTACTACAAAACGGGCCGCCTGTGCTATGCGGGCGCATGGCGAAACGACCGCCGCGAGGGCGCGGGAGTCGGCTTTCGGCCGGACGGCGGCAGCCTTTACGCGGGCACCTGGCGGAACGACCGCCCCGGCGGCTCCGGCGCGGTGATTGGCCCGGACGGCTCCGTCTGCTACGCGGGCGCGATTGAAAACGGGCGGCGCCACGGCGTGGGGGCCAGCTTTCACGCCAAAGACGGCGCACTGCTGGTCGCCCGGTGGCAAAACGGCATCCCCTGCGGCGGCGTCACGCTGTTTGATGCCGAGGGCCGCATCCGCTATACCGGCCGGTGGCAGAACGGGGAGCGCCACGGAATGGGCACCTCTTATTCCGCCGACGGGCAAATCGAATTCACTGGCCAGTGGCAGAACGGCGAACCGGTTTCAGGGATTTATTATGAAAACGGCCTGCCCGCGCGTGCGCTTTCACCAGAAAAATACCAAGAAAGCGATGGAAAGAAAAAAGACAGAAAAATGTAATAATTCATAAATTGTTAACATTTCGTCTATGAATTGGACATAACTGATTTTGCCAAGGAAAATCCTGAGAAATCCAGGCGTACCAAGGCTTTGCGGGGTGTTAAAATTTCGAAAAAAGGCAAAAATGTCCTTGACATTCTGTCCCTCATCCCTTATAATTCAACTAAACATATAAGCGGTGTGGCTGTTTGTTTCTTACGAAACGCTGGCTGCTTCCGCTTGTCCCGGGGGGCGAAACCCGGGGCTGCCATGTATGTTTACGTTTCATAAGCACAACGCAAATACGCACAACAAAACAAATTTTTAAGGAGGACTAAAAAGGATGAACAAAACCAAAAGCAAAGTTTTGTCACTGATCCTGGCTTCCGCCATGGTCGTGTCTAGCTTTTCTTCCCTGAACTTTGCATCCGCTGCTACCAGAACCGAAACTGGTACTCTCCATCTGGAGACCGGTGCTGGCCATGTTCTGAACGAAGACAAAGAAGCATTTCTGGTAAGCCAAGATTCTAAGAGCGATAGAGTTCCCGTCGAAGACATTCTTGGCAACGTCACCGTAGAAACCTACGACAACGAGGATGCTTCCGATGTGGAGTTTGACAAAGCCTCTCATGTTTCAGGCGACAAGATCCTGAGCGTTGAAAAAGATGGCGATGATTACTATTTCGTTGTTAGAGGTAATGCTTCTGGTAAAGAAGTGTTGAACATCCGCTACACTGCGACCTACGACCGCGACGACAAGGAGTATACCGTAAGAGCCGATAAGGACATTACTGTGTACTGCGACGAAGCAGGCGAGGTGTTTCTCGGCGAAGCCGATGAAGCTACCGGTGTAACCGACAGACCTGATGATGTACCGAAGGCTGCGGTCAACCAGAAGTATCTGGACATCGGTGCCTACTATGCGGTTCCTCAAGGCAGTGCTACGAATCTTCAGAAAATCAGAGCTTCTTATGCTGCTCTGGATTTGACAACTGTTAAGGGCGAAGATGGTGTGACTCCCGTTTACAGCACAACATCCGGTACTGTAACGAGCGTGATTGAAGATAGTCTGGATCTGAAAAATTCCAGTAAAATCTTTGAGAAGGTTGTGTTGGCGAACACAACTGTAACTACTGGTTCTACTCTTGACGCAGACGTTACGAATGGCGGACCGATTTCGAGCAACACGATTCGTCTGGTGACGGAGTTCGAGGGACAGGAACCCAAAGCCGCTCCCAATCAGAGTGAACGTGGTAAATCCGCGAAGTTGCTGTCTACTGGCAACAATACCCTCGAAATCAAGTTGGGTAAAGTAGTTGCTGATGGATCTAAGTATGATGATATTGACAGCTCTCAGCAGGACATCAAGGTATATGCGGAAAAGAAATACGACGCTAACCTGAGTCTGAATGATGGTTTCACTCCGGTATCAGCAAATTGGGAAATCAATAAGAAGAGTGGCAAGACCTATCTGGTCAAGGCTGGTTTGGATTGGGACAGCAGTGACGCGTTCAAAGATAGCAAAAACGCTCTCGATGGTGTTGTTTCCGTTGGTTCCTATGACAAGATCGTTGTCGGTGATGACAGCGTAAAAGTACTGGGTGGAACGATCGGCAATTTGGAAGCTGGAAATGGCTCTATTATCGTTGAAGATGGTACAACCGGTGATCTGAAAGCTAAAACGGTTGAGGTACAGGACGGTTCTGTTGGTACCATTAAAGATAAGGCAGAACAGATTACCATTTCCGGTGGTAAAGTAAAAGCAATCGACGCAGACAAGGCTGCAGCTGTCATTGAAGGCGGCGAGATCAGTGGTAATGTTGATGTCGATAACATCCAGATCGACGCAGAGGATGACGATATCGACACTGTGATCAGTGGCAATGTGACCGCGGACAATGATGATGGTGTTGATAATGCGATTGAAGTTGATGCTTCCAGCGACGCTACTGTTACCGTTAAAGGTACGCTTAAGGGCGAAAATGGTGACATTAAGCTGGCTGGCGACAACGTTACTCTGGGCAATGTAGATGTCGATTATGATAACAATTTGATCTTGGAAGACTTCTCTGGCACTATTAAGGCCGTGATCAACGGTGGCGATGATACCACTGTGGAAGCAAACGGTGAAACAGTTGTTACCATTGGTGGCAAGCTGAGTGTTGACTCTTTGGAGATCGAAGAAGATTCTAAAGTAACTGTTTCTGAGGCCAATCTTGGCGCGATCAGCGGTGAAGGCCAGTTCGCATTCCCCGCAGGTAAGCTGTACGTTGAGGGCGGTATCGATGATGCCACCAAGCTGGTTATTACAGATGATCTGGCTGTTGGCACAACTGCCTTTACTTCTGGTGAAGGTTCTGTAGACGGAGAAGACTTGAACACAGTAGGCTATACTCTGGAGACAAAATCTGCAAATAGCTCCACTGATAAGCATGTGATTACTTCTGTGAAATTTGCTGGTGTAAAGTTCGATAAAACTGACCTGAGAATTGCTAAGGGCCAGTCCGAAACTGTTACTGTTGCAAATTATCCTGCTGGCACAGCTCTGCCGGCTGGCTATACTGTTGAGTGGGATGTTGATGTAAACGACGATTACATCACCGTAACCACTGAGGGCAATGTAGCTACCGTGAAGGCTGTTGATTACAATGCTGACCGTGCAGTTGACAATCAGGGTACCATTTCTGCTACTGTCATTGACGAAGATGGCTACGAGGTTGAGGATCTCCTCACAGCTTCTATCAACGTAACTGCGATTGAGAAGCCCGATTCCAAGGTAACTCTGGACACCACCAAGCCCGTAACTCTGGGCACCGGCGCTGTGTACCAGTACATTGCGAAGTCCTCCTCCGGCGCGGTTCTGACCGCTACTTCTTCCGATACTCAGATCGCAACCGTTGAGCTGTTCAACGCTGCTGATCCCCGCGGCTACAAGTTCCAGGTTAAGGGCGTTGCTGAGGGTACTGCTACCATCACCACAACTGATGCTAACGGCGCTACCGCAACTCTGGCTGTAACTGTAGTAAAGGTAAACGGCACACTGAAGGCTGATACTACTTCTTACACCTTTGCTCCCGGCAAAGTGTACGATGTGAAATTCTCCACCACCGGCACAACTGCTGTTCCGGTTGTTACCGTAAATGGTAAGGTTGTTTCCATCGCTCCCCGTGGCAACGGCGTGTACAGAGTAACAGCTCAGAACCCCGGCACTGCTTTTGTAGTGGCTAAGGTTGGCAACACCCATGTATCCGTTAAGTTTGTTGTCGCCAATGGCGCAGCTTCTGTCGGTGTAAAGGGCAACAACGTTTCCACCCTGAAGTAATTAAGGGTTCATAACGAACTGAATCATTTCTGTTAGCTGTATTTGCGTGGCGGCGGTTTGGACTTCATCTTCCAGACCGCCGCTTTGTGCGTATCTGCGCGAAACGTGACAAAAGGAGGGACACGGCGACTGCCGTGTCCCTTTCTTTATGCTCGCAGATTGAGTTTGAATCTATGCTTCATCGAGTTTATCAAACAGAAACTAACTTCGCGCCGGGGTAATACCACTCGAGGATTTGCTTGTAGTCGGAGCCGTGCCGGGCCATGTATTCCGCCCCGGCCTGGCTCATGCCCACGCCGTGCCCGTAGCCTTTTACGGAAAAGGTGAATTTATCGTTGGCGTAAGTGACCGTGTAATTTGCGGAGCGCAGGCCGAACGCCGTGCGAACCTCGCCGCCCTTCACGGTTTTGCCGCCGAGCGTTTGGTTCTTTACGGAGCCGGAGGAGGTTCGCTCCGCCTTACCGAACCATTTGGAAGGGTCGCCGTTCAAAGAAATGCCCCATTGCTTCTGCGATGCCTGCTGTACCTGCTGAGGGGCTAACGCGACGGTGGTGCTGTAACCGCTCGCGTACAGGTCGCCGGGGCTTGCAACCGGCACCAGGTAGCTGTAATCGCCGCCCCAAATGTCTTTAGCGGCTTCGGTATTACCGGAAGAGATGGCATAGTACGTTGCGCAGATCAATTGGCCGTCCTCTTGCAGCGTTTGTCCGTAAACCGCGTCCGCTACCTTTTCAAGAGTTTGGTAGTAGGTGTCGAATTTGCCGCCCCAGCGCTTTTGCATTTCCGCTTTGGTGGTGTAGAGCTTCCAGCCGGATATGTCCGCCGAAAAATCCGCGCCCTTGAGAGAGGCGTCCGGTTTCTCCTTCTGCTGCGTCCGCAGGCGGCTGTAATAGGTGTAGGCGCTCACTGCCTGCGCTTTCAGGGCTTCGATCGGGCTTTCGGGAGACATCTCTGTCGCAACGGCTCCGTAGAGGAATTCCTTGTCGTCCACGGTCAGCACTTCACCGGTAGGCTCATCCAGTATCTTAAAAACGGCGGATGTCCGCGTGCTCTCTTGGCTGGCCGCGGACTGCGGCGCGGGCGGCCTGTTCTCCGCTGCGGAAGATGTGGGCGGCCCGGATTCTTTGTCCGGTATCTTTGCGCCCAGCGCGATCAGGGGGATCAGCAGCAGCAGTAAGAATAAAATCATGCACCATGCGGTTTTTCCTTTCATACGGGCTCCTTTCCCCGCAAAGCGGTCGCCTGTATTGACTTTGCGGGATGCGTGATATAAAATGGGTCATAGGTTTGAAAGACTGCCAAAACGGGGGACATCGCTGCGCGACCGCCGAACAAGATGAGAAAGGGCCAGAAAGCATGATGAAGAAAATGTGGATCGCGTTTGCGGTCGCATGTATTTTGGCGATACCGGTTCGCCTGTATCAGCTGATGAACTTTGTAGACAGTAAGACAGGATTTTTTACGGATGGGAACGTGACGGCGGGGATTGTATCCGCCGCGCTGATTTTGGGCTGCGCGGGGATTCTGCTGCTCTCGCACCGGGAGAAGTCCATTTCGTTCACCTTTGGGGATTTGTCCGGATTTCCGGCCGTGATTTTCGGCGGACTCAGCGGCGCCGCGCTGCTGATCTATTCGCTGCGCCAGCTGATGCTGGTCGCCGCCGGGCGCGACACCTGGTACGACGACACGCTGGAGCAGCTGCCGATCTGGGTGCAGCACCCGGGCCTTTACGGGGCGCTGGGGCTGCTTGGGGCACTGGCGGCCATCAATTTTCTGGTGCTCACCTGGGGCCTGGCCGTGGGGAGAAATCCCTATGCCGCGCTGCCGGCCGGCGCACTGATGGTGCCGCTGTGGTCCTGCCTTGATTTGACGGTGATGTTCGTCAGGTACACCGAGGTGGTCAACACGATCGAGAGCCTGTATTCCATGTTTATGGTGATTTTTTTGCTCCTATGCCTGTTTGCCGAGTCCCGATTTTGGGCGGGTGTGGACGACCTGCGCAGCCGCAGGCTGATGGTGTCTGCCGGCATGTGCTACGGCCTGCTGGCGCTGACCGTTACGGTGCCGAATATTTTAATGTACGCCATGGGCCGTGGGGAGTTCTGCTCCATGAGCATGGAGAGCAGCGTTTTGTACCTGGTGATCGCATTGTTTTTGCTCACGCTGGGTGTAAAGCTGACCTGCATGGGGAATGCTGATGCCAGATATGAAAAAAAGAGTTTTAATTAGTTAAAATTTTCCCAAAGTCTTGTAATATTCCCGAAAATCATATAAAATAATGGTAAGACAAGGAAAGCTTTAAATCGATTTTAGGAGGTTGTACTATGTCTATTAAAATTGGCATCAACGGATTTGGCCGTATCGGCCGTCTGGTCTTCCGTGCGGCGGTTGCACAGCCGGATGTATTCGAGATCGTCGGGATCAACGATCCCTTTATCGACCTGAACTACATGGTGTATATGGTAAAATATGACACGATGCATGGCAGATTTGAGGGCGAAATCGGCACACAGGACGGTAAGCTGCTGGTAAACGGCAAGGCGATCAACGTTCACGCGGAGAAAGACCCCGCAAATATTCCGTGGGGTGCTGACGGCGCGGAGTATGTGGTGGAATCCACCGGTGTGTTCGCCACAAAAGAAAAGGCTTCGGCACACATTGCTGCGGGCGCAAAGAAGGTTGTTATTTCCGCCCCCGCTAAAGATGATACCCCCACTTTTGTGTGCGGTGTCAACCTCGATGTCTATACCTCCGACATGACGGTCGTTTCCAACGCGTCCTGCACTACCAACTGCCTGGCGCCGCTGGTGAAGGTCATCAACGACAAGTTCGGCATTGCGGAAGGCCTGATGACGACGGTTCACTCCACCACAGCAACTCAGAAGACCGTAGACGGCCCCTCCTCGAAAGACTGGAGAGGCGGCAGAGCGGCTTCCGGCAATATCATTCCCTCCTCCACCGGCGCGGCGAAGGCTGCGACTCTGGTCATCCCCGAGCTCAAGGGCCGCTTGACCGGCATGTCCTTCCGCGTTCCCACCCTCGATGTGTCTGTGGTCGACCTGACCTGCCGTCTGGAGAAATCCGCCACATATGAGGAGATCTGCGCGGCGGTGAAGGATGCCTCCGAAAACGAGATGAAGGGTATTCTGGGCTATACCGAGGACGCGGTTGTATCCTCCGATTTCCTGGGCGATCCCCGCACCTCCATTTTCGATGCGGAAGCGGGCATCATGCTCAACCCGAATTTCGTCAAGCTGGTTTCCTGGTACGACAACGAGTGGGGCTACAGCAACAAGGTGCTTGACCTGATTTCCCACATGTTCAGCGTCGATCATAAATAAAAACCGCATGGGTAAGCCAAATTCTGGTACTACAACAGAATATCGGTAATTGTGTTTTGTTTCTTCTGGTGCGATAAGTTCCACTGAATTGAGACAACGATACAAAAATAGAACCGTTCCTTTTCAGGTTAGTTGTCTGATCTGAAAGGAGCGGTTTTTTATGTTGTTGGAGGATGCATGAAAGGAGTTTCGGTTCCATTGTGATTGCAGAAGGCTATCGGCAAAGACAGTCGAGAATTACGAAAAATAAATTCGCTATTTCATTCGGCTTCTCAAAAGAGAAGCTCGGGAACGGAACTGGAAGCCGTAAAAGCCGCCTCATTGTGAGCAGGGGGAACGCAATCGGCCCCGTTTTTCATGCGCCAGTAGCAAATAAGGCATTCAGTGCTAAAATACAGCGCGTCCTCTTTTTTTCTAAAATCTGACACCAATCATCCGGTAAGATACAGTAATGCGGTTTGAAAACGCACCGTTTTATTTTCCGTTTTGTTTTCTGGTTTCATTCTATTGCCCATTACCTAATCGACTTTGCAATTTTTTGTTGTATATATACAAATTACAGATGAATCAAATTGAATTGTTTTAAGAGAATTACTAAAAACTATTGAAATTTTAAAGATTTATGGTATGATGGAACTAGAAAGCTCTGGAAGGGAGTGGATTCACATGTCATCAAAAACACTGGGCTCCGGTACGCCGCTTTATCTGTTCCATCAGGGGACGAACTGCAGGGCCTATGAGTATATGGGCATGCACGAAACGGAACGGGACGGGTCCCCCTGCATGGTGTGCCGGGTTTGGGCGCCGAACGCCCTCTCGGTTTCTGTTACGGGAGAGTTCAACGGCTGGGATGCCGACGAGTATCCAATGGAGAAGATCAGCCAGGGCGTTTGGGAGGGGCATCTGCCTTTTGTTCTGCCGGAGTATATGTCGTATAAGTTCTGCATTGAGCAGGCGGACGGCACCAAGGTGTTTAAAAGCGACCCCTATGCGTTTCATTTTGAAGACGGCTTCGGCAATGCGTCCAAATATTATTCGCTGGACGGCTTTCCGTGGAAGGATGCGGCATGGAAGCGGCGGCAGGCGCAAAAGCCCCACTACAACCAGCCGGTCAATATTTACGAGCTGCACGCGGGCTCCTGGCGTAAAAATCCCGACGGCAGCACCTACTCCTACCGTCAGCTGGCGGAAGAGCTGCTGCCGTATGTGAAGGAGATGGGGTATACGCACATTGAGCTGATGCCCCTGACGGAATATCCGTTCGACGGCTCCTGGGGGTACCAGGTGACGGGCTATTTCGCCCCGACCTCCCGCTATGGCACGCCGAAGGATTTTATGTATTTTGTGGATCAGTGCCACCAGTCGGGGATCGGCGTGATTCTCGACTGGGTACCCGCGCATTTCCCCAAGGATGAAAACGGCCTGGCCCGCTTCGACGGCACCCCCTGCTATGAATATGCGGACCCCAAAAAGGGGGAGCATAGGGACTGGGGAACGCTCGTGTTCGATTACGGACGCAGCGAGGTGATCAGCTTTCTGATCTCAAGCGCGGTGTTCTGGCTGGAGCAGTACCATGTGGATGGAATCCGGGTAGACGCGGTCGCGTCGATGCTGTACCTCGATTACAGCCGCAAGGCGGGGGAATGGATCCCGAATGAGAAGGGAGGCCGGGAGAATCTGGAGGCCGTCACGTTCCTGCAAAAGCTCAATGAGGCGGTGTTTGAGGCGTCCCCCCATGTGATGATGATCGCGGAGGAATCCACCGCGTGGCCGCTGGTTTCCCGCCCCACCTACTGCGGTGGTCTCGGCTTCAATTACAAGTGGAATATGGGCTGGATGAACGACATGCTCCGGTATATGTCGCTCGACCCCATTTACCGCAGATATAATCACGACAACCTCACATTTTCGTTTATGTACGCCTTTTCTGAGAATTTTATTCTTCCCATCTCGCATGACGAGGTGGTGCACGGCAAATGCTCGCTGATCAACAAAATGCCCGGTGATCAAGAAGCGAAGTTTGCCGGTGTGCGCGCGTTTATGAGCTATATGATGGCGCACCCGGGGAAAAAGCTGATTTTTATGGGTACGGAATTCTGCCAGTTTGTGGAGTGGAACAACGAAAAGCAGCTCGAATGGTTTCTTCTGGAATATCCGCTGCATCAGCAGGCCCAGTGCTTCTTTAAAGCGCTGAATCATTTTTATTTGGAGAATCCCGCATTGTGGCAGATCGATTTTTCGTGGGAGGGCTTTTCCTGGATTTCAAACGACGACTACACCCAGAGCGTCATTTCCTTCCGCCGGATCGATCAGGCGGGGAAAGAACTCATTGTCGTATGTAATTTTCAGGCGGTTCAAAGGGAAAACTACTGTATCGGCGTGCCATGGGACGGCGTCTATGAGGAGGTTTTCTCCTCCGATCAGGCGGAGTTCGGCGGTGCCGGCATCACCAACGGGGATGCTATTTCCTCTCACCCGATTCCAATGCACGGGTATGAGCAGAGCGTCAGCCTCACGCTGCCTCCCATGTCCGTCTTCTATTTAAAATGCAAGCGCCGTCGCCCGAAAAAGAGCGGCGGAAGGCTGCAAAAGCAGGCAAAACAGCCATCATAAACGGCGGCGCTTTTCAAAACACAAGCCAAGGAGGTAAATTTACGATGTTGCCAAAACAAGAAGTTGTGGCCATGCTGCTGGCCGGCGGGCAAGGCAGCCGTCTGGGGGTGCTGACCAAAAATCTGGCAAAGCCCGCGGTGCCTTATGGCGGAAAATACCGCATCATCGATTTCCCGCTCTCCAACTGCGTCAATTCGGGCATTGAAACGGTCGGAGTGCTTACTCAGTACCAGCCCCTGGTACTAAATGATTACATAGGCAGCGGCCAGCCCTGGGATCTTGACAGCATGGACGCCGGCGTTCACATGCTGGCGCCGTATCAGCGCGGGCGCAAGGCCGATTGGTACAAGGGCACGGCGAACGCCATTTATCAGAATATTCCCTTTATTGAACGATATCACCCGGACTATGTGGTGATTCTTTCGGGTGATCATATTTATAAAATGGATTATTCCAAAATGATCGCATACCATAAGGAGAAAGAGGCGGACTGCACCATCGCTCAAATTGAGGTGCCGTGGGAAGAAGCTCCGCGCTTCGGCATCCTGAATACGCGCGAGGACGGTTCGATTTACGAGTTTGACGAGAAGCCCAAAAAGCCGAAGAGCAACAAGGCCTCGATGGGCATTTATGTATTCTCGTGGGGCAAGCTGCGCAAATATCTGGAGCAGGACGAGGCCAATCCCAAATCCTCCAACGATTTTGGCAAGGATTTGCTGCCCGCGATGCTGGAGGCGGGCGAGAGGATGTTCGCCTATGAGTTCAACGGCTACTGGAAGGACGTGGGAACGATTGAGAGCCTGTGGGAATCGAACATGGATCTTCTCAACCCGCACACCGAGCTTGATCTGGGCGAGCCCTCGTGGAAGATTTATTCCCGCAACCCGGTGATGCCGCCGCATTACCTCGCCCCGGAGGCCATGGTGCAGAACTCGCTGATCGCCGAGGGCTGCAACGTGTACGGTGAGGTGGATTTTACGGTGCTGTTTGCCGGCACTTATATCGCGCCGGGCGCCGTGGTGCGCGACTCCATCATCATGCCGGGCAGCCGGGTGGAAGAGGGCGCCGTGGTTCAGTATGCGATTGTTTCTGAAAATGTTGTCATCGGCAAGGGCGCCGTCGTCGGCGCACGGCCCGAAGAGATGGACGATAAATCCCAATGGGGCGTCGCCGTGGTAGGCGAAAATTGCGTGATCACGCCGGATACCGTAGTGCCGGCGAAGGCGATGATCGACGCGGAGGAGGTGGCGAAATAATGCGCGGAAATAATGTGGTAGGGTTATTGTTCTCGAATGTTCACGAAGAAAGGGTGCGCGAACTGACGGAAAAGCGCGCAATGGCCTCCGTGCCGTTCGGCGGGCGTTACCGTCTGATCGATTTTCCCCTTTCCAACATGGTCAACTGCGGCATCAATAAGGTCGGCGTGCTGACCAAGAGCAACTATCAGTCGCTGATGGATCATCTTGGCTCCGGCAAAGCGTGGGATCTGTCCCGCAAACGCGAGGGGCTGTACATGCTGCCGCCCTTTGGCACGCAAAGCTCGATTTCCAACAGCCGCATCGATTCGCTTTCCGCCGCGTTCCGCTTCCTCTCCAGCTCAAAAGAGGAATACGTGCTGCTCAGCGACTGCGACATCGTCGCGAACATCGACCTGAAAAAGGTGATTGCCTCCCATATGGAAAAGCAGGCGGATATTACGATTGTGTACCGCTACGGCAAGATTCCGCCGAAGGTGTCGAATATCGGCGTTCTGCAGCTCGACCCCGAATTCCGTGTGCGCGATATGCTGATCGACCCTCACATGGAGGGGGAATGCAATTTCAGCATGAATATCATCCTCATCGACCGCCAGCTGCTGATGAAGCTGGTGGAGGACTGCATCAGCCGCAATCTGTACGATTTTCCGCGCGATCTGTTGCAACGCAATATACCGCATTACCGCGTGTACGCGCATGAATTTACGGGCTTTATGCAGGTCATCAACTCAATGAACGCGTATTTCGAGGCCAATATGGCCCTCATGCTGCCGCAGGTGCGCGCCCAGCTCTTCTGCCCGGACCGCCCGATTTACACCAAGGTGCGCGACGACATGCCCGCGCGCTACGGCCTTGGCTGCCACGTGACCAATTCGCTCATCGCGGACGGCTGCCAGGTGGATGGCGAGGTTCATAACTGCGTGCTGTTCCGCGGCGTCAAGGTGGCGAAGGGCGCAAAGCTCGACAACTGCGTGATTATGCAGGACAGCATTATCGGACGCGGCAGCCGTTTGAATTACGTGGTCATCGACAAGGATGTGGAGATCAAGGAAGAGCGCTCTCTGATGGGGTTCCAGTCCTATCCGGTCTTTATCAGCAAGGGGAGCATTGTATAACGAAATCTTCTGCAAAACAGGCGGAGAGAAAGCAAAATTTCATTTCTGCCGTATTGTGGACGATGCGTGTAACTGACAGGAGGCGTAGTGATGAAAGTATTATATTGCACCAGTGAGGCTTTGCCCTTTGCCGCTACCGGCGGGCTGGGCGACGTGGCCGGCTCTTTGCCGCAGGCCCTGCGCCGCCGCCTGATCGGCTGCCGGGTAGTGATGCCGCTTTACGACGATATTCCGCAGGAGCTGCGCGACCGGATGCACTTTGTCACCAGCCTTTCGGTGCCGGTGGCGTGGCGCAGACAGTACTGCGGCGTGTTTGAGGCGAGAGCGGGCGGGGTGATCTACTATCTGATCGACAACCAGTATTACTTTAAGCGCCCCGGCCTGTACGGCCACTACGACGACGCGGAGCGGTTTGCGTTTTTGTCGCGCGCGGCGCTCGAAATGCTGCCCGCCATCGACTTTAAGCCGGACATCATCCATAGCAACGACTGGCAGACCGCTATGGTTCCGGTGTATTTCCGGCTCTTTTACGCCAATAACCCGTGGTATCAGGGAATCAAAACGGTCATGACGATCCATAATATTCAGTATCAGGGCAAATACGGCATGGAGCTGGTGCGCGATGTTCTCGGCATTCCGGATTCTGCCGCGCAGCTTTTGGAATACGACAAATGCGTCAACATGCTCAAGGGCAGCATTGAGTGCGCCAACTGGATAACGACGGTCAGCCCTACTTATGCAAAAGAGATTCTGGACCCCTGGTTCTCCTATGGACTGGAGGGAATTCTGAATTCACGCTCCTGGAAGCTCTCGGGGATTCTGAACGGTATCGACACCGTGCATTACGACCCGCAAAACGACGCCACGCTGCCCGTGCCATTCAGCGCGGAGGATTTGACCGGCAAGGCGGAGAATAAGCGCGCGCTTCAGGAGCAGCTTGGCCTTTTGCAGGATGCGGATACCCCGCTGGTTGGCATGGTGACCCGGCTGGTCGCGCAGAAGGGCCTTGACTTGGTGCGCGAGTCGTTTGAGCGCATCATGGCGGAAACAAACGCGCAGTTTGTGCTGCTCGGCTCCGGAGATTACGAGTACGAGAGCTTCTTCCGCGAGATGCAGGGCCGCTACCCCGGCCGCGTGTGTACGTATATCGGCTTTGTGCCGGAGGTTTCGCGCCGTGTGTACGCCGGCTGCGACATCTTCCTGATGCCCTCGAAGAGCGAGCCCTGCGGCCTATCGCAGATGATCGCCCTGCGCTACGGCGCCATTCCGGTTGTGCGCGAAACCGGCGGCCTGAAGGATTCCATTCAGGACAGCGGCGACGGCGAGGGCAACGGCTTTACATTCCAGACCTACGACAGCGGCGATATGCTGTACGCCTTGTACCGCGCGCTGGAGGGCTACGCAAACAGGGCGGGCTGGGAGATTCTGGTGCGCCGTGCAATGGCGTGCGACAACAGCTGGGGCCGTTCGGCCAATGAATACATCCGACTTTACAGGGAGCTGCTGAAACAGTGAGTAGAAAGCATTACAGACCTCAGTACACCAGACGAAGAAGAAGCATCGTCCCCATGCTCGTGCTGGCAGGCATTCTGCTGGCAGGGGCAGGGGCCTTTGCCCTGCTTGGCCCGTTTTCGCCGTTTGTAATTCAAAATCCGCTGCCGGGCGTCTCTCAGCCGGGCACTCCCCAGACAAGCGCTCCCTCCCGTTCGGAGCCGCAGTCTTCGGAGGCAGCTTCGCAGGCCTCCTCCGTGCCGGTGGCGGAGGGGACGGGCATTTTTAAGGACGCTTATCCCAAGGCCGCGCAGACGCTGGCCGGAATGTCTCTGAAAGAAAAGGTGGGACAGGTCTTTCTGTTCCGTGCCCCGACCGAAGGGGAGGTTCAGACAATAACCGAATACCAGCCGGGCGGCTTTTTCTTTGGGGCGGACAGCTTTAAGGACAAAACGCCGGAGCAGGTGCGCGCCATGACGCAGGGCTGCCAGGAGGCCGGCAAGGTCAAAATGGCCCTGGCCGTGGATGAAGAGGGCGGCACCGTCACGCGGATCAGCCAGTTCCCCGCACTTTCCCCGAAAAAGTTTGCGTCCCCGCAGGTGGTCTACGCGAACGGCGGCATGGACGGCATCCGTCAGGACACGCTCGATAAGGCCGATTTTCTGCTTTCCTACGGCTTGAATGTGAATCTCGCCCCCGTGGCGGACGTAACCTTTGACCGGAGCGCCTATATGTTCCCCCGCGCGTTTGCCCGGAACGGAACGCGAACGGCGGAGTTTGTGAAAACAGTGGTGGAGGCTGCAAACAGTAAAACCCTTTCCAGCACGCTCAAGCACTTTCCGGGATACGGTGGCAATTCGGATACGCACACCGGTGTCGCGACGGACAACCGCAGCATGGAAAGCTTTCGCAGCAGCGATTTTCTGCCGTTTCAGGCAGGCATCGAGGCCGGCGCACAGTGCGTGCTGGTGTCTCATAACATCGTAACGGCGATGGACGCGGAGAATCCGGCGTCTTTGTCGCCGGAGGTACACCGCATTCTGCGCGATGAGCTCGGCTTTACCGGCATCGTTATGACGGACGACCTCTCGATGCAGGGGCTGCGAGATCGGGCAGGGGAGAGCTCCGCCGCGCCCGCCGCGTTTTTGGCGGGGAATGACCTGATGCTTTCCTCCGATATTTCAGGGGATTTCAATGCCCTGTATGCCGCCGTTCAAAGCGGCTCCGTTTCGCAGGAGCGGCTGGACGATAGTGTACTGCGGATTCTTGCCTGGAAGTATACAATGGGTATTATTAACTAAAAACTTGCCTGTTTGTATTTTTGAATCGGCTGTTTGTGGCTTCATATTCCGGCTGGCGGAATGCGGGGCGCTCCGTGCGCATCGTGAAGGGAAAGAGAGCGTGCACAGATGAGTCAATATGATCCTCTGTGGAAGCATCTGAAAGACGGATGGCCGCGGCCCGCTTCGCTTGTCTTTTGAAGAAATCAAGCAGATTCTTGGCTTCGAGATTGACCATTCCTTTTTGAATGATAAACGGAAGCAAAAGAGTATGGCTTTCCGGTCGGGAAAATTTCTTTGAAAGGAAAGAATCTTCTGTTCCAAAAGACAGAAGGGCCGGGGAGTCCGACATAAGCGACTGCACTGCGGGGGATTATTTGCAAGGCATGGCTTTCGGTTATAGCACGGAAAAACACCGGAATTTCAGAAAAAGAATATACTTTTCGTACTATTTGTCGATATAGACATGATAATATACAAAATGTATAATAAAACCGCCGTGGGAAGATCCCCACGGCGGTTTGTAATGTTATAATGAAGTTTTTTGTTTTTGATAAAGCGGATGTTTTCTGTGAGCTGCATCACGCGAATATTCTGCTGGAGCAGGCTTGCCCCTCAGGCCGGGGCAGGCCCTTCCTTTCTTGACGAATAGAAAGGAAGCAAAGATTCGCCAAGGGGGAGAGTTTCGATTCTCTCCCCCTTGGAACTCCCTCTCAACGACCAAAGGCGCTGCCTTTGGAAACCGAGAGAAGCTCCCGCTCTGGTGCTGGTTCATGCACAGGCACTGCCTGTGCATGAAGCGAGTGTGTAAAAGGAGCTTTACCGTCCGCAAATGGTATCGGAAGCACTCTGAGAGCCAACGAAAGCATTCTAAAAACAACCGGACAAAAGGTATCGGGAAGCATTTTCCGGGCTGACGAGAGCGCTCTGAAAATGCCCGCCGACAGTCGGGACAGCAAGGCTCATTTCCCGATGAAGCTCGGAGAGTGGGCATTTTCATTGGAGCGCCTTACGGCCAGCTTTTGTTTGCACAATCAGGAATCGTTCCCCAAACGGATTCCAAAGGTGTCCTTTGGAAGGCCTTTGCTTACTTTCGTCCTTTCACGAAAGTAAGTGCCCGCCCCGGCACGAGGGGCAAGCCTGCGCCAGCAGAAACCCCACGCGGGGGCACCCGCAGTCAGCTTGCGCTAGAAAATACGGCGAAGCCGCACAAAAGGCGTTCTTTTTTAAAATATAAAAAAGAACGGCCCCTGCCCGAGGGACAAGCCCGTGTCAGCAGATAGACCGCGTCTGTATACATATCAGAAAAATTATATAAAAAATAAAGCTTGACTTTTGCAGGTCTATAATCTATATTAATATTAGCGACCTGCAAAAGGAGGGGGAGATCATGGCCGCTAAAAAAATGGGCCGTCCTACTGATAACCCGAAAGATATCACAATGAAAATCAGATTCGATCAGGATTCTTTTGAAAAGATGAAAAAATGCAGTGAAGAGATGAAGATATCCAGAGCCGAGGTGGTTAGACGTGGTGTCCATAAGGTGTATGACGACCTCAAAAAATAAGAGAAGTGGCGCCCACTCTCACAAAGTAACGCCACTTCCCCCACAACCGGCAGATGCCCGAAGGCAAATGACAGCGTAAATAGTATAGCATACGCCGTTCTTTCTTTCAAGGCTTCTGCCATGATTCAGAAAGGAAGCGACGCAATGATTATTCGACAGTTTAAACCCGCTCAGTATGAGCAGCTTTGCAAAGCTCTTGCCGAAAACGCCTATTCGGAGCCGCAGTCCGCAAGCTATACGGTCAGCCTGAACGTGGGAGCAGAGGAATACCGGCTCAGGCTTCAGCCGGAGTCCCGGCGCAGAGTGGCAGCCCTGCAGGCGCTGCGGATTGACCGCAATGAAAACGGCCCCCGCTTTGATCTGATTATCGGCGGGAATCTGCTTTCCGCACTGCTGGAGCTTTGGAGCAGCCAGAAGCTTCGCACAAGCTAAGTTCCCGACGGGCAAAACCGGCAGACGGAATCATTTTTCCTGCTTTTTCAGGCCCATGCGCGACTCCGCGCTTTGCACCAGGTGGAACAGCGAGCCGGCGAACAGCGGGTACTGCTCCTGAATCAGCTCTGGGGAAAGCGCGGGCGCCTGGTCCTTTTTCAGGCCCTTTTCCTGCTCCAGGTCCTCGCCGCCGGCCACGTATTGCGCGTTGGCCTGGGCGATCGAGAACGCGGCGTCGGAAAGGCCCCTGTCAAGGCCGGGCGGCGCGGCGAACATGCCCTGCGGATTCTTCGGGTTCGCCGAATACAAAATGCGGAACGCCTTATAAACCGCAAGCGTCAGGCAGGCGGAAATCTCGGTGGTGAGCGCTTTGTTGCCGCATTTTTGCAGCAGGCTGAAAATGATGTTCAGCGAGTTCGCAAGCAGCTTTTTATTCAGTACGGGCAGCAGGCTGCCCTTCATCACGTTTTCTTTCCCGACGGCGTCCGGCTCTGGAATGTCTTCCACAGTCAGGGTCGCTCCGCTGCGGTCGGGGGTACGCCCCAGCAGATAATCGCAGGAAACATTGTAAAAATCCGCGGCGCGCACGACAAAATCCAGCCCGCATTCGCGGATTCCCTTTTCGTAGTGCGACAGCAGAGCCTGAGACACACCCAGCTCTTCCGCCACCTTTTTTTGACTATATCCCTGTTCTTTCCGCAGTAATGTCATAATTCTGGAAAAATTACTGTTCATGCCGGAAGACCCCCGTCGAAATTTGTAGCACTTTAACGTATTGTAAAGTATATAACAAATACAACGGATTGTAAACCGCTAGATATCGTAGGACGAAGTAAAAAAGGAGCAATATCTTATGAAATCCTATCTCATCCATTTGATCCGCCACGGAGTGGCCGAGGGGAACATGCTCGGCCAGTACATCGGCCGCACCGATTCCCCCCTTTGCGAGCAGGGGATCGAGCAATTACTGCAAATCAAGCAGAATCAGGAATACCCGGCGGCACAGGCGTATTACAGCAGCCCCCTGATCCGCTGTGTGCAGACGATGCAGATTTTGTACCCCCACGCAAAGCCGGTGCTGCTCGACGGCCTGCGCGAGTGTGATTTCGGCGACTGGGAGGGCAAAACCGCCAAAGAGCTGGAGGGCGACCCCGCATTCCTGCGCTGGATGGAGAGCGGCCAGCAGGCCGCGCCGCCGAACGGGGAAGACAGCCGCGCGTTTTTGTACCGGGTGTGCTCCGCGTTTGAGCAGCTTGTGGAGGAGCTGCTGCGCTCCGGCATGACCAGCGCGGCGGTGGTGACGCACGGCGGAGTCATGATGGCCCTGCTTGCTTCCTACGGTTTGCCGCGTGCCTCGGCCTACGAATGGATGACGGAGCCGGGCTGCGGGTACACGCTGCGCGTCACCCCGGGGCTGTGGATGCGCTCGATGGTGGCGGAGGTGATCGCGACCATTCCGCACGGCGAGCAGAGCGCTCCGCGCGAGCACACGGTGGTCGACTTGGCACGCGAGGCGGCAAACCGCGCCTATGGAAAAGAGCACTCCCCCGAAAATTAGGGGTTGACAAAACGAAAACCGCCTCATATAATAAAAACAATTTCATAAACCATTTGGTTCCCCAAAGACATCGAAGGGAAAAAGACATTTGGCAAAGCAGACAGAGAGCCGGCGGTTGGTGCGAGCCGGTGCGTAGCCTTGTGTGAATAGCTCATCCCGGAGTCGTCGGTCTGAAGAACTGCAGTAAGACCGAACGCAGCAGGCAGCGTTATCAGCCGGAGCCTTGTTAGAGGCTTATTGAGGGTTTTCCGCTAAGGCGGATTTCCAAATCAGGGTGGTACCGCGGGTTTGTCTGACACAAATTCGCCCCTGACTCAGCTTATCGCTGAGTCAGGGGCTTTTTTTGTTTTCCATCCGTTCGCTGAAAAAGTGGCTTCCTGTGAAAAGGGCAGTTTTTTCAAAGCGGCACGATTCATGTGATAAAGGAGAGATCGATTATGGTAACAGGCTATCAAAAGTACATTCCGTTTCAGCCGGTTCGGCTGCCCGACCGCCAGTGGCCCGAGCGGGCCATTGACAAAGCGCCCGTCTGGTGCAGCGTAGACCTGCGCGACGGAAATCAGGCGCTCGTGAACCCGATGAATCTGGATGAAAAGCTTTTGTTCTTCCAAACCCTGGTGGACATCGGCTTTAAAGAGATTGAGGTGGGCTTCCCGTCCGCCTCCGAAACGGAATATGAGATGCTTCGCACCCTGATCGATCAGAACCTGATTCCCGACGACGTGACCGTTCAGGTGCTGGTGCAGGCCCGCCCGCATCTGATCCGCAAAACGTTCGAGGCGATTTCCGGCGCGAAGAACGTCATCGTCCACTTCTATAACTCCACCTCCACACTGCAGCGCAAGGTCGTGTTCAACACCGACATGAACGGTATCATCGACATCGCCGTCAAGGGTGCAAAGCTGATCCGCGAGCTGACCGAGGAGGAGGTGAAAAAGAGCGGCGCGAACATCCGCTACGAATATTCGCCCGAAAGCTTTTCCGGCACCGAGATGGATAACGCCGTTCGCATCTGCGAGCATGTGCTCGACGAGCTGGGCGCCGCGCCGGAGAAAAAAGTGATCCTGAACCTGCCCAGCACGGTGGAGGGCAGCACCCCCAACTGCTACGCCGACCAGATCGAATACTTCTGCCGGCACCTCAGGGGCCGTGACCGAGCGATCATCAGCATTCATCCCCATAATGACCGCGGCTGCGCCGTGGCGGCCACAGAGCTGGGCATTCTGGCCGGCGCGGAGCGCGTGGAGGGCACCATCTTCGGCAACGGCGAGCGCACCGGCAACGCCGACGTGATGGTCGTCGCGATGAACATGTACACGCAGGGGGTTGACCCCGGGCTCAATTTCACCGAGATGAATAAAATTCGCAAGGTGTATGAATCCTGCACCAAGATGAAGGTTCACGAGCGGCACCCCTACGCGGGCGAGCTGGTGTTCACCGCGTTCTCCGGTTCGCATCAGGATGCGATCAAAAAGGGCGTGGATTACATGCAGAAGAGCCGCTCGCCGGTATGGCAGGTTCCGTATCTGCCCATCGACCCGGCGGACGTCGGCCGCGAGTACGAGCCGATCATCCGCATCAACAGCCAGTCCGGCAAGGGCGGCGCGGCGTTCATCATGCAGCAGATGTTCGGCTACAACCTGCCGAAGGAGATGTACCCCGAGTTCGGCATGGTGGTGCAGACCGCCTGCGACAATTTGGGCCGCGAGCTGCAGCCGCAGGAGATTTTCGACCTGTTCCAGAAGGAATATCTCCAGATTCGCTACCCCTACAACCTAAAAAGCTACAAGCTGCATGAGGAGAATGAGGATGACGGCGAAACCACCGTTCACTTCGACGGCGTTCTGCGCTTCCACCATGAGGATCACCAGATCAGCGGAGTCGGAAACGGCCCGATTGATGCGTTTTTCAAGGCGCTGGGCGGCGTAGGAATCAAGGATTACCGCTTTGTGTCGTACCACGAGCACGCGGTATCGAAGGGTGCGGATTCGAAGGCTTTGTCGTATATTCAGCTGACCACCCCGGACTACAAAACCGTGTTTGGCGTGGGGCTCGACAATAACATCAGCCTCGCGTCCATCAAGGGAATTGTGTGCGCCATCAACCGTGCGCAGCTTTCAACCGCGGGCAATAACTTTTAAAATCACGATTTCAATCCTTCCCCACGTCGTTTTCTCCCGCCGCAGGCGGGAGAAAACGATCGCTATACTTGTATTTGGATAGCTTAGGCCATGAAACTCACGGATTGTTTTAAGGAGGAACACAGATGCAGAAATATCGGATCGCCGTACTCAAAGGGGACGGAATCGGGCCGGAAATTGTAGAGCAGGCACAGCGGGTGCTCAGCCGCGCCGCCGAAAAATTCGGCTTTGCCGTGGAATATACCCCCGCGCTGCTGGGCGGCTGCGCGATCGACGCGGCGGGGACCGCCCTGCCGCAGGAGACCATAGATACCTGCAAGGCGTCGGACGCAGTCCTGCTCGGCGCGGTGGGCGGCCCCAAGTGGGATGTGCTGCCCGGCAGCCAGCGGCCCGAAACAGGGCTTTTGGGCATTCGCAAGGCGCTCGGGCTGTTCGCGAACCTGCGCCCCGCCGTCATTTTTGAGCCGCTGCGCGGCGCTTCGCCCATCCGCCCCGACATCATCGGCTCCTCGCTTGATCTGATGGTCGTGCGCGAGCTGACCGGCGGCATCTATTTCGGCGAGCGCGGCACAAAGCAGGTGGACGGGGCAGAGGCGGCCTACGATACGGAGATGTACAGCGTACCCGAAATCGAGCGCATTGCCCGCGTCGGCTTCGATATGGCTCGCAAGAGAAACGGCCGCCTGTGCAGCGTCGACAAGGCCAACGTGCTCGATTCCTCCCGCCTGTGGCGCAAAACGGTGACCCGCATCGGGGAGACGGATTACCCCGATGTCGCACTCAGCCACATGTATGTGGATAACTGCGCAATGCAGCTGGTGCGAAATCCCGGCCAGTTCGACGTAATCGTCACCTCCAACCTGTTCGGCGACATTCTGTCGGACGAAGCTTCCATGATCAGCGGCTCCATCGGGATGCTGGCCTCCGCCAGCCTGGGAGCGGAAAATCCGGGCATGTACGAGCCGATCCACGGTTCCGCGCCGGACATTGCCGGGCAGGGAATCGCGAATCCCCTGGCGACGATCCTTTCGGTGGCGATGATGCTGAGGTACTCCCTGAATCAGCCGCAGGCCGCCACAGCCGTTGAAGCGGCGGTGGACGCCGCTCTGCGCAAGGCGCGCACGCCCGATTTGAAAGAAGAGGGCCTGAAAACCGTAGGCTGCGAGGAGATGGGAACGCTTGTCTGCGGACTGCTGTGAGAATCCGGCGGGTCTTGGGGAGGAGAATCCGGATTTGCCGGATCTCAGCTTTCAGCGGGGGCTGAAGGACGGTCTGCCGATCTGTTTGGGATACATTTCCGTATCGTTCGCGTTCGGGATGACGGTGGCCCAAAGCGGGATGCCGATTTGGGCGGCGCTTTTTATTTCCGCCACCAATGTCACGTCCGCCGGGCAGTTTGCGGGGTTCGATCTGATCTTGCACGGCGCGAAATATCTGGAAATCGCGATTACCACCCTCGTGATCAACCTGCGGTATTTTCTGATGTCGCTTTCCCTGTCCCAGAAGGTGGAGAGGGGAATGACGACGCTGCAGCGGCTTGTGCTTTCGTTCGGCATTACCGACGAAATCTTCGCCGTCGCGATTCAGCAGCCGGGGACGGTCGGCGCGCGCTATCTGGCCGGGCTGATCACCACGCCGCTGGTCGGCTGGTCGTTTGGCACCTTTCTGGGCGCGGCGGCCACGGGCTTTTTGCCCGAGGCTCTTCGCACCGCGCTGGGGATTATGATTTACGGCATGTTTATCGCCATTATTATTCCGCCGGCGCGGCAGTCGCGCCCCGTGGCCACGGTGGTGGTGCTTTCCGCCGCGCTGAGCTGCGTGTTCCGCTATGTGCCGCTGTTTCAAGGCATTTCCTCCGGCTGGGCGACGATTCTGTGCACGCTGATCGCCTGCACGTTCGCGGCGCGGCGTTACCCGGTAAACTGTGCGGAAACGGAGGTGACCGAATGAATACAGCTTATGTGGTATCCTGCGCTCTGCTGATGGCCGGGGTCACATATGTGATCCGCATGCTGCCGATGGCGGTGTTTCAGCGGCGGCTGGAAAATCGGTTTGTGCGCTCCTTTCTGGCGTATGTGCCGTACGCGGTGCTTTCGGCCATGACCTTCCCGCAGATCCTGTATTCCGCGGGCGGCACGGCGGCTTCGGCAGCCGGGCTTTTTCTGGCGATGGTGCTCGCGTTTCGCGGCAAGGGGCTTCTGGTGGTAGCGCTCGGCGCGGCCACCGCGGCGCTGCTCACTCAGCAGCTGCTGTTGGCAGGAGTTCGATAAAGCTTTCTATAAAAGATCAAAAGGCTTCTGCCAAATGCAGAAGCCTTTTTCTTTGTGGGGTGCTGTCGCAGAAAACTTCGCCTTTTGTTTTCTGGTGCGATGTGGTAAAATGGTTTTAAATTCATAGGCGAAGCGCTTTGCTCTTTATACTGGGGAAGGTGTTTAAATTTTAATGTAACAAGTGGATTTTCAGCGGAATCCCACGCGGGGGCGCCCGCTGAAAACTTGCACTTTGATGCCAAGGATAAAAGATAAGTGCCTGCCCCGGCATGAGGGGCAATCTCTTCGGTAAAACCGTACAGGAACAATCCATCCCGGCACTTTGCGCGGGGTAGCTGGGGAAAGGGGGAAAACCGTGACGCAGGATTATGCTGTTTTACAGTCCACGGCCTTGTTTCATGGTGTGGAGGAGCAGGATCGCGAAGCGATCATCCGCTGCCTGAACAGCGGTGTCAGAGAGTATTCCAAGAATCAGATCGTGCTGCTGGCGGGTGAACCGGTCGAGTGGATCGGCGTTGTGCTGTCGGGCCGGGTGCAGGTGGTAAGGGAAGACCTGTTTGGCGGCAGGGCGATTGTCGCGGAGTTTTCCGCCGGAGAGATTTTCGGGGAATCGCTGGCCTGCGCGCAGATTCGCCAGAGCCCGGTTACGGTTATCGCCTCCACAGACTGCCGCGTGATGCGTCTTTCCGCTGAAAAATTGCTGTCGCCGTGCCCTGCTATGTGCGGGCACCATGCCACGCTTCTGCGCAACATGATGCAGCTGCTCGCGGAAAAGAATGTGTATTTGAATCGCAAAATGGAAATCCTCTCACAGAAGAGCACGCGAGAGAAGGTGCTTGCCTACCTCGGCGAGCAGGCGCGTCGGCAGGGAACCATGGAGCCGGTGATCCCCTTTTCGCGCGAGGAGCTGGCGGATTTTCTGTGCGTAAACCGCAGCGCTCTCTCCAAAGAATTGGGGCGCATGCAGCGGGAGCAGCTCATCCGCTTTCACCGCAACCGATTTATTCTCCATCCGGACAAGCCGCAGGAGTAGCCGGCTGCCCGATCACCGGCCAAGGCCGCATTACACCAAGCGGAGGTTTCATGAACAATCTATCCAACATCACAACGATCAAAGAGATTTTAAGCCGTCACGGCTTTCATTTCAGCAAGGCGCTGGGCCAGAATTTTCTCATTAATCCCACAGTCTGTCCGCGTATGGCGGAGCAGTCTGGCGCGGCGCCGGAAACCGGCGTGCTGGAGGTTGGTCCCGGCATCGGGGTGCTCACGCGCGAGCTGGCCGAACGGGCGCAAAAGGTGGTTTCGGTCGAGCTTGACCGCCGCCTTTTGCCGGTGCTGCAAGAGACGCTGGCGGATTACGATAACGTTACGGTAATCAACGGCGATATCTTAAAGCTCGATCTGAAAGAGCTTCTCCAGCGCGAATTTGCCGGGATGCCGGTGTCGGTGTGCGCCAATCTGCCGTATTACATCACCTCGCCCGTGATTATGCGCCTGCTCGAGGAGCGGCTCGATATTACCTCCCTGACCGTGATGGTGCAAAAGGAGGCTGCGCGGCGCATCTGCGCGCAGCCCGGTACGCGGGAATGCGGGGCGGTTACGGTGGCGGTGCATTATTACGCCGAGCCGGAGATTTTATTTGAGGTGTCGCGCGGCAGCTTTTTGCCCGCGCCGAATGTCGATTCCTCCGTCATCCGCCTGACGCTGCGCAAAGAACCCGCCGTCCGGGTGGAAGATGAAGCGGGGTTTTTCTCTCTGGTGCGCGCGGCGTTCGGACAAAGAAGAAAAACGATGCTCAATTCCGTTTCGGCGGGCCTCTCTCTGCCGAAAGAAGCGGTGGGCAAAGCGCTTGACGATGCGGGGCTTGACCGCCGCGTGCGCGCCGAGCAGCTGACAATGCAGGAGTTTGCCGGGCTGTATGCCTGCCTGGCTTCGCAGAAGGAGTGATTCTTGTGCTGGATACCGATGAAAAAATCGCAAAATTCTTTTTGGGGTTCGGCCTGCTTCTGGCTTTGGGGGCGATGATCCTCGGCCCGCTGGATATTCGCAGCTGGTCGATTGCCTGCGGCGTGACGGCCTCCTTTGTGGCGCTGGCCGGAATGTTTTTTGCCCTGCAAAGCTGGAATGAGCCGGACGATGCGCCAAGGGAGCGGATGCCCGAAATGGCGCCGGCGGAGCGGCTAGCGCCCATGGCGGAGCCGCATGGGGATGCCTTGAACGGCGAGACTGCCGACAAGGCGGAAGCGCCTGAGCGGCCTACAGAATAAAAAAACACCGGCAGGCAAAATTCCTGCCGGTGTTTTTCCGTTCAGCAGTTTGGCATCACACAGCCCCACCGGGGCTGCTGCCACTGCTGCCAGCCGGTTCGTTCAATCAGCCCGCAGGCGATTTTTGCTCCGGAATTGCCGGATGGCTGAGTGGTGAAATCATCCGGGTGAGAATGGATGATGACCGTATGCCCAATTACCTGTGAAACTGTGAAGCGATCCGTAAAAAAGGATAAATATGCGGTGCCCCGGTTGCCGAACAGGGGCGGCATGTCTCCCGCATGGGCGGGGTGCGGGCAGTTCCCCGGGTTAAAATGAACGCCGGCGTCTGCAAAGGGGTCTTGGTCGTTTCCGGTGCAGGCTTTCCCCTCGTGAATGTGGAAGCCGAACACATTCACCGGGCAGGAGCCTTCTCCCTGCGGCAGCCCATGTACCAGAGCGGTGACGAGAACGCCGCCCTCCATCTGATGCAGGCGCATGGTTCCGCGCAGCTGCGGGTATGCGGAGCTTCCTTTGATGACGGCCTGTGCATCCGGAATTCTTTTCGCGGTGTTTTGAAGCGTATTTAAATCAAGCACAGAAGCACCTCCTGCGCTATTGTATGCTTGTGAAAAATGATTTGCTCAATGGGAGAAGTCCGCATTCGGGGGCGGGCGCTTTTTCGGCGTTTTCCCGTCCCTTTGCGCGGGGGAGAAAGCGGCAGGCTCGAAATTCCTTTTATTGACAAGTCCCCAAAATCATCGTATTCTAAAGCTATCAGTAAAATTGTTTTTATCAATTGTTGATTTCTTTCTCCGCTGAGGGCAGAGGGAGAAGCCGCCATTTTTACGTGGAGCCGCTTTGAAAAGTGACTCTTATTCCATGATGCAAAGGGGAGGCGCCTGGGTGATTTATCGGATAGCAATGCCATTGAAACAGCATCTTGTCACATATCTTCAGGAACACAAATTGCAGTTTCCCGAAAATGTGGAAATCACATATTTTGTTTACGAGACCATCGAGCAGCTTTGCGAAATTTATAAAAAAATCCATTTGGATTTTCAGGGGATTATCACCAGCGGCGTCATTCCAAACCACGTGCTGGAGGAGCTTCGTCAGGGGGACACCCCGAGTTTGAGCTATCTTGACATCGACATCGAAAATACTTACCGCATCCTGCTTCGGGAGAGCATCCGGCGCAGGCAGCAGGATTTTTCGCGCGTTGCGGTGGATTTTATGGCGGACAAAATGACCCTGCCGGAAGCGATTGAGAAAAACGCGCTCGCGACCATCGCGCGGGAGTACGACAACACCTTCCGCCACTACGGCCACCTCGTCATTGAGGAGGAGGAGAAGCGCTTCTCGCATTATGTCGAAAAAAAATTCCGGAACGGAGAAATTGATTTTGCGCTGACCTATCTCTACACCACGGCACAGCGGATGCGGGAGATGGGCTATTCCTGCTACTATATTTACCCGAGCCAGAACGCGCTGACGAATACGGTGAGAGAGGTAATCTCGAAGATTGATGCGATGCGCGCCCGAAAAAGCTACCCTGCCAACGTTCTGATCACCTGCTCGGAACTGCTGACGCGAAAATACAGCAATACAGAGATGCGGTTTTTGGCTTATAAAAAAGAAATCCTGACGCTCGTCAGCGCGTACAGCGGCAGCCTGACGGTAAAAGACAGCCGCGACGGCTTTGAGATTTACACGGACTGCGACACCCTTGCAAAGCTGACCAACAATTTTCTGGAGTGCCCTTTCTATACGTACCTGCAAAAAAATCTGAACTTTTCGGGGTCGATCGGCTACGGAATTGGGCGCAACTTCTACCAGGCCCGCATGAACGCCATGGACGCGGTGCGCCACGGGGAGAACTTTGGTGATGAAAACCACCGAAGCTTCTTGATCGATGAAGACAACAAGATGATCTGCATGACCCCCGGCGGCGAAGTGGATCTTGTGATTTCGGATGTGGAGAGCGATTATATTTACCGTGTGGCGTCGGAGGTAAAGCTTTCGCCCGAAACGGTATCCAAGATCATCCATGTCCTCAAAGAGGAGGGCTCCGATGAAATCTCTTCTCTCGATCTGATCAATCGCCTTGGGATTTCTACCAGAACGGCCAACCGCTTTCTGGCCAATCTGGTGAAATACGGAAAGGCCGAGGTCATTGGGCAAAAAAGAATTGTCCCGAAGGGCAGGCCGGTTAATATTTATAAAATTATGCTGCATTATTAAGACACGGTCTGGCGGCCATCAGCGCTGCCTGAATGCAGCCGAAGAAAAGGGGAAGAATGGATGAACGGTGAACGGCATTCATGGCTCGACGAATATTTGCTCACAAAGCCCGGTGTGACAAAAGATTTTAAACCGGAGTGGGGATGGCTGCGCTATCAGGTGGGCGGACGGCTGTTTGCGGCCAGAATGTGCCCGGGGGCGGAACATGACCCCATGTATGCGGGGAAGGATCTGCTGAACCTGAAGTGCGACCCTTTGCTCGTGGAGCTGCTGCGCCGGGAGCATGCCGAAATTCTGCCCGGCTTTTATTCTGATAAGCGCTGCTGGAATTCGGTCGATTTGGGCGGCGAGCTGCCGCCGGAGCTGCTGCGGCAGCTGTGCGACGATTCTTACCGGCTGGTGTTCCAGAAGCTGACCAAGAAGCTGCAAAGAGAAATACTGGGGGAAACTACAAAGTGACCAGAGTTCTGATTGACGCGGACGGCTGCCCGGTGGTGGATGAGGCGGTGCGTCTTTGCGGGCGTTTCGGAGTGGAGTGCCTGATTCTGTGCGATACGTCGCACCATTTTGAAAAGGCGGGAGCCCGCACGCTGGTGTTCTCGAAAGGAGCGGACAGCGTCGACTTTGCTCTGGTCAACCTGCTGCACCCCGGCGACATCGTCGTCACGCAGGATTACGGCCTTGCGGCGATGTGTCTGGCGCGCGGCGCGCGGATTCTGAATCAGGACGGCATGGAGTACACGGCGCAGAATATCGACGCCCTTTTGCTCGCCCGCCATACCGCAAAGAAGATCCGCAACGCGGGCGGCCGCCTGAAGGGGCCGCGCAAGCGCCTGCCGGAGCAGGATCAGGCGTTTTGTGAAAAACTGGCGCGACTGCTGGGGGAGGAATGACCATGCGTCTGTTTCTTGCCGTCAATTTCGACGATGCAACAAAACAACGTATTCTGGCGGTGCAGCGGCGCCTGCGCGAGGCCGCGCAGGGGGATTTTTCCCGGCCCGAAAACCTGCACCTGACGCTGGCTTTTCTCGGTGAGGTTTCGGCGCAGAGGGCCGCGGCCGCCCGCAGGGCGATGGATCGTACCGGAGCCGTGCCTTTGAGCCTGACCTTTGATCAAATCGGCTCCTTTCGCCGCGACGGCGGCGATATCTGGTGGGTCGGCCTTGCCGAAAACCCGGCGCTGCTCCGGCTGCGGCAGGAGCTGTGCGGCAATCTTATCGCGGAGGGCTTTCATCTGGAGGAACGCCGTTTTTCGCCGCACATTACAATCGCGCGGCGGGTTCGCCTGCGTCAAGAGGTCGATTGCGGCGCGATATTGGGCGCAACGTTTGATGCAAGCGCTGACACAGTCAGCCTGATGCGCTCGGAGCGGCCCAATGGGGTGCTGACCTATACGGAGCAGTATTCCGTGTGCGCAGGGAGGGATGAGCCTTGACAAAGCAGGAAATGATTGCGTACTGCCTGACCTACCCCGGCGCTTATGAGGATTACCCGTTCGACGAGGAATGGGCGGTGTTGCGCCACAGGGGGAGCCGAAAATCCTTTGCGTTTGTCTATGAGCGCGGCGGGCATCCATGTGTCAACCTGAAATGCGAGCCGATGTACGCAGATTTTCTGCGTTCGGCCTTTGCCGGTGTTGTGCCGGCCTACCACATGAATAAAGTGCATTGGAACACCGTTCTGCTGGACAGCGAGGTGCCGTGGGATGAGCTGCAGCAAATGGTGCGCCAAAGCTATGAGCTGACAAGGCCCAAACAGCGGCACGGGGGGGTGAGTGAGGATGGAGTACCGCAAAATAACGGAAAATAAAAAGCAGTATCTTCCCCTTTTGCTCCTTGGAGACGAACAGGAGTCGATGGTCGACCGGTATTTGGAGCGCGGAGAAATGACCGTTCTGTATGAAGGCGGGGAACTTCTGGCGGCTGCGGTCGTTACCGACGAGGGTGACGGAGTCTGCGAGCTGAAAAATATTGCGGTCGCTCCCCACAGTCAGGGGAGGGGCCTTGGCAGGCGGCTCATCAGCGAGCTGTGCACACAATGGGGCGCCCGCTGTCATGTGATGATGGTCGGCACCGGCGACAGCCCCGCTACGGTGCCTTTTTATCGGCGCTGCGGCTTCTCGGAATCACATCGGGTCAAAGACTTTTTTACGGAGCATTATGATCACCCGATTTATGAGTGCGGTGTTTTGCTGACGGATATGGTGTATTTCAGCCGCCCTTTGTGGGTGCTTGAAACACCTCGGCTCGGCTTTCGTCGCCTGAGGACAGAGGACCTTGCGGCCCTGCGGCCGATTCTTGGGGATGAACAAACCATGTATGCCTGGGAATACGGCTTTACCGATACGCAGATCGCCGAATGGATTGAGCGCGCGAACCGGCGCTACCAAACCTGCGGGTATTCCCACCACGCCGCCGTTCAAAAGGAGAGCGGCGAGCTGATCGGTTTGATGGGCATTCTGCCGGAGGAAATCGACGGGGAAACCTATTTTGGACTAGGCTATATTGTCGCACGGCGGTTTTGGGGACAGGGCTATGCGATGGAGGGCGCGGCAGCGTGGCTGCGGTATGCGTTCGACAATCTGGGCGCACAGCAGGTGATCGCCGACATTCGCCCGGAAAACAGCGCTTCGCGCAGAGTCGCCGAACGGCTGGGGATGACGGTGGCCGGCGAGCATATTAAATACCATAACGGCAAAGAAATGCCGCATCTGATTTATATTAAAAATGAGGAGGATTGACAGGGATGCAGGTGTATTATTTTACCCGTTCCGGCAGGAGCAAGGGAATCGCCGAACAGTTGGCCAGCCATTTTCACACACAGGCGGAGCAAATTGAGGACGGCGTCGACTGGTCTGGCGCCGGGGGATATATGAAGGCCGGGTATTTCTCCGCCTCGGGCAAATCCCTGCCGGCTACTTACCATAGCCCGGAGCCGGAGGGAACGGTGGCGCTTGTGTTCCCGGTTTGGGCCGGCACCTTTCCTCCGGCGGTGCGCACCTTTATCGATCAGGTGGGCCGCGAACGCATCGTGTGTATTCCCACCTCTCTGGGCAGCAAGCTCAAAGACCGGGACGGCTTTGCAAGGGTGATCGATCTTGTGGGCAAAACGATCTCTGCTCCGGAAGAGCTGTGATGGAGTACGTTTGCACGCTGCTCGCTGTGCGGGATATGGAACGCTCCAAGCAGTTTTACTGCGGGCTGCTGGGGATGAAGATCACCGCTGATTTCGGCGCGAACGTTACGCTGTCCGGCGGCGTTGTCCTGCAAACCGCCGGGAGCTGGCGGGAGTTGATAGAGGTTTCGGAGGAGCAGTTAACATTTGAAAATCGTGCCGCGGAGCTGTATTTTGAAGAAGCCGATTTGGATGCCTTTCTGCAAAAACTCGCCGTGTGGCCGGCCTTGAAATATGTTCACCCGGTCAAAGAGCATCGATGGGGCCAGCGCGTGGTTCGCTTTTATGACCCCGACGGTCATATCATAGAGGTTGGCGAAAAAATGCGGCAGGTGGTCTTTCGCTTTCTCCATTCCGGTCTATCGTGCGAGGAAACCGCCCGCCGGATGGACGTGCCGCTCTCGTATATCGAGTCCTGCATCCGGGAGCAGCAGGCGCTGTGAAATTGGCCGAATCTGTATGGCTGACAAAGCGGACTGCCCGTGATGATCAATCCCCAAATGGCCTCAAGCGGCAGGAATCGATCTACTTTAACAGCCCTGATTGACCGTTTTTTTAGGAAGGAAACAAGCACAATGAAAGAGACTTTAAAGCCCGGGCGCTACCGCCATTTCAAAGGGAACGAGTATGAGCTGCTGTGTGTTGCGCGCCATTCCGAAACGCTGGAAGAAATGGCGGTGTACCGCGCGCTGTATGGGGACGGCGGCGTCTGGGTGCGTCCGGCCGACATGTGGAGTGAAATCGTTGAGCGGGACGGCGTAAGCGTTCCCCGATTCTCCTATGTTGGTGAATAGCCGCATTGCGATAAAAGCCCCCGCTCTGATTTTCAGAACGGGGGCTTTTATGTAAGTTGCTTCAGACTTTGTCTTTCCTACGGAAAATGGGATCTTTCATTCCCCCTTTCCTTTGGGGTGAATCAGGCCGTTTGCTTCCAGATCATCCAGAAAAGCGTTGCAGCCCTCCAGAATATCATCGTAGGTGCTGTCGAAATTCCCGGTGAACCAGGGGTCGGCGATATCCCGCGGGTGGGCGGAAAAATCCAGAAGCCGCCGGATTTTCTGCGGATCGTCTGTACCCAAAATTCGGGCCATGCTCCGAAGGTTGGAACGCTCCATTCCCAGCAGGTAATCGTAAGCTTGGTAATCGCGCCGCGTCAGCTGTACGGCGTGCTTGCCCGCGCAGGAAATTCCGTGCTCCGCAAGCTTTTTCACGGTGCCGCGGTGAACCGGGTTGCCGATCTCCTCCGCACTGGTGGCGGCGGACGCAATGACAAGCTCGTCCTCACAGCCGCGCTCCGCGGCGAGGTGCTTCAGCAAAAATTCCGCCATGGGAGAGCGGCAGATGTTCCCAAGGCAGACGAATAAAACTCGTACCATGTATTTTCTCCTATTAAAAACTGATTAGAAATGATCTTATGATTTACTATTCCTTTATTTGTAAATGAGAAAGGCATATTCGGCTTTGGCGGCCCGCGTATCTGTTGCTCCGCGCAATACGTCATTGGAGCTTTCTGAAAACACACTGTACTCTATTCCTTTTAGAGGTGCATACTTGAAATAGCAATTTGCATTATGATAAGATTGAAGTAACTTAACAAGCGGAGAGGGGGGGTCAACTGAAAAGAAGATTTCTGTGGATTTTGTTAGCTGCGTTTGTTGTACTTTCATCCTGTCATACGGGAAAAGAGGATGTCGTTGTAAATGGATATCAGACCAATGGAAACCGGGAAATCCAATGGTTTGAGGTATCCCCCGGGGAGTTTGTCAACCAGCTGAACGAAAAAATGAAAGAGAAAGGGTACCCGGCCCTGGAGCTTTTAAAGGACGATTACAATATGTATTATTCCAATGACGACAGGTGGTATCTTAAAGCGGAGTCGCATACAGATGAGTCTGATCCGGAAGAATCGAAAGGAAAATTGAGTCGTATACGACTCAATCTGTTTGCAATAGGCAAAAACAGGGAGGAAATGAACCCGGAATATGTCCGAGCTATTATCGACCTCTTCAGCCCGGGAAAGGCTGATCAGGTGATAAAAGAGCTCCATATTTTTGATAAAAACTGGAAAGGGCCTTTATCAACGAGGAAAACCTCATGCGGAAACGCGGTGTATTATTACGGACCTTCCGCGGTTGATATTCCAGAATTTGGAGTGTACCCCGTGAAAATAGAGAAGAATGAAAAGAACAATAATAGTCTGTCTATATGATAAATTGTCAAATAGACTTACAAAAACTCCACTCTGATTTTCGGAATCATCAGGCCGATGATTCTATACGCTGTCAGTTGCCCGAAGCTTCCGGCAAGCGGTGTGAGTTATTATATCACGATCTGCACAGAGGCGGCAAGCAAAAGTTACCACCGCAGGCTGTACCGAAGCGGATGGCAATTGGGGCTTGCGGCAGCAAGAACCGGGTTGCCTCGACTCCCGTTGGCTGGTATACTGGAGAAAAGAGCAATGAATTTCGCCAGATACAGACGGCAAAGAAAACAGGAGGACTTTCATGAGACCAAGCAGAAGAATGTCGCAGGAAGACGCGGTGCAGCTGCTGCGCGAGGGAACCTATGGTGTGCTGTCGATTGCCACTTCGCAGGGAGAGCCGTATGGTGTGCCGCTGAACTATTATTATCTTCCGGAGGAGCAGGCGATCTTTTTTCACTGCTTTGTAAAGGGCCGGAAAATCGATACGATCAAAGAAAACAACCGGGTTTCTTTTGTGGTGATCGGCCGCGAAACCATTATGCCTGAGCGCTTTGTCACCCATTACGACAGCGTAATGGTGGAGGGCCGCGCGGAAATCATTACCGACCCGGAGGAGAAAACCAAACGGCTGCTGCAGCTTTGCGACACTCTGGCTCCCGGCGTTTTGGAGCGCAGGGAGGAAGTGATCCGCCGGCAGCTGCCGGCCGTGAGTATTATCAAAATCCACGTGGAAAAGATCAGCGGGAAGCGCAACCGCGACGATTGAATCAAAAAACGGCCGTACCCGAACATTACTCCGGGTACGGCTGCTTTATTATAAAAATATTTGTGTTTTAAAAAAGGCTGGTCAAGGCATCCTCTGTTGTGTTGGAGCCAGAAAACAGACCGGCGACGGGATCCTGCGAGGAAAGCAGAGAATCCGAAAGCAGGCCCGACAGCGGGCTTTGAGAGTCCTCCGAATCCGAAAATATAGCCTGCAACGCCTGATGCTGGTACAGCTTCATCAGAAGATAGCTTTCCGAGGTGGAAGCGCCCAGAGAAGAAGGCGCGCCCGTGCCGCCGGACAGAGCGGGAAGAAGCTCCTGCGAGGCATCGGCGCCGCTTTGAGCGGTTCCCGCCGCCAAATCGGCCTGAGTCAGGCCCAATACCTTCTGCACATAATTCTGCGTTTCCGCATAGGGGGGAACCCCGCCGTATTTCGTCACGCTGCCCGGGCCTGCGTTATAGGCCGCCAGCGCAAGGGTGGTATCGCCGTTAAACTGCCGCAGAAGCTGGCTCAGATATTTGGCGCCGCCCATAATGTTCTGCTCCGCGTCAAACGGGTCGGAAACGCCAAGACTGCGGGCCGTGCCCGGCATCAGCTGCATTACGCCCTGCGCTCCGGCGGAAGAGACCGCGTCCGGGTCAAAACCGGATTCCGCCTTGGCCACCGCCCTGAGCAGATTCACCGGCACCCCATAGGCCTCCGCAGCCTTTTCAAACGCCGCGTCGAGGTCGGTGCTTTTCCGCACGGAGCCGAAAATATCAGAAAATGAAGCGCCTGTCTGGGGCGCGGCCTTCCCGGGGAGATTTTGTCTGCCGACATTGCCTGCAACACCGGCAGCGCCGGTAATGGGAAAATCCAGAGTGTTCAATGCACCGCTTCCTTTTTTCGACAAATTGTTCTGCTTTCAGAGTAATACACCCCGGCGGGTTTGTCAATCCTTTTTCCGGCTTTTTCAGCTTGCCGGCGCGTTAGATCGCGGCCTTGTGGAACATCTTTTCAAAAAGAGTATTGGCCTTGTGCAGCGGCTTTTTCAGTGCGGCCAGGGGGAGGAATACCGCAATAAAGCCAATCAGCGCCCAAATGTTCGTAAACACGCTGTCCCACGACGGGCCGGCAATCGCCTCTCGGAAGCCGTTGATTCCGTAGGTGAAGGGCCAGAGCGGATGCAGGACGCCGAATATGTGCGGATTGGTCTGAATGGGGTAAATGCCCCCGGCGCCCGCCATCTGAAAGACCATGATGACGACGACGACGGCCTTGCCCACGTTGCCGAACAGAGAAACCAGCGTAAAGATGATCACCACAAATACGACGGAGCAAAGGGCGCTGAACAACAGCATCAGCCAGAAGTTTTCCGGTTCAACCCCCAGCAGGAAAACATCTCCCAGCGTGATGATGGTGGACTGGATCAGCGACAGGAACAAGAACAGGTTCATTTTGCCAAAGTGCTTTTGCTTGAGGTTCAGTTGGTACCCCTGCGGGTCTTTGCAGTGTACCGTCAGGAACGCGCACAACAGCAGCGCGCCCACCCAGATAGCAAGAACCGTGTAGAACGGGGTCAGCCCGGTACCGAAGGTGCCGCCCTTGTAGATTTCCACCTGCTCCACATCGAGGGGCGAAGAGATGAAATCCGCAACGGCGTCGGGGCGGTTCTCGATCAGGTCCTCCAGCGTTTCCAGGTCTTCGGTAGAGATGGTGTCCAGCCGGGATAAGATGCGGCTCAAGTCCTTCTGTAGGGTATTTAGCAGGTCGGTCATCTGTACGCCCTGCTGAACCGTCAGCTCGCTGGAGGCTTTTGTAAAGGCGGCGAGCGCGTCCAGCTGCGGCACGATCGACATCGTCGAGCCGATCAGGCCGCTGGTATCGTACAGCGACTGTACAATGCCGTCGCCGAGGCTGTTGAGCAGCGGCGCCCCCTGCGAGGCGTAGGTAGAAGAAAGGTTCTGCGCCAGCTTGGCCTGCTCGTCGCTCAGCTCCGAAAGGGTGCCGAGCAGCTCATCCATCGATTCCTTCGGCGCGCTGCTCTGCGCGTCAACCAGCTTCATCAGCAGATCCTGTTGTGTTTTCACGAGACGGTCGGCGTATTTCAGGGAGTTCACCAGAAGCGTCAGCGCGTTCAGATCATATGCTTTATTCAGCTCGGCAAGATCCTTCACGTCGGTATCGAGGAGCACATCCAGCGCCTTGCAGACGGTGATGTTCTGCTGCGCGATGCGCCTGGTGTTTTCATCTAGTGTATTGCCGTTGATATTCCGCAGCGCGGCGATCAGCTGCTGGTTCTGCTGGTTCAGCTCCTGCATGCGGTTCAGGTCGGCGCTCAGGTTGGACGCGATCGACTGAACGGTGTGCTGGGTTTTTTCCGCAAGGGACGCCGCGGAGGATGAAATCTGCTGCAGGCCGGTGATCTGGTCGGCAATCGTGGGGGAAAGCGCCGCGGCTTCGTCCAGGTATTTCTGAAAGCTTTTGGAGTTGCCGCTGGCCTGGTCGATCTGCGCCTTGGCGCGGGTGATGTCCTGATCGGCCTGCTGCAAAGAGCTTTTCAGCTCCTTCAGGCGCGAGGGATTCATCTGGGCTTCTTTGGAACCGTCGTCGATCATCTTCATTGCCTTTTTATTCACTGTTTTGACAAAGCTGCTTTCAATGCTGTCAATCAGGCGATCCTTGGCCACATTGGTGATTTTTGAGGCGATCGCGTTCAGCTTTTCGTTGACCCGATAGGTCAGAACAGGCTTTTGCGGCGTTGCGGTAGCCAGACTGGCCAGCCGCTGTGAAAAATTGTGCGGGATTTCGATCATGGCATAATAGGTTCCCTGATTCAGGCCGTAATTGCCCTGCCAGTCGCTGACGAACTGCCACCCGATCGACTGGTTTTCTTTGAGCTCCTCCACAATGGTGTCGCCCACGTTGATGATTTCCCCGTTCACAACGGCGCCCTCGTCGTTGTTCACGATGGCGACGGGCAGATTGCCGGTATTGGAGTATGGATCCCAGCAGGCATAAATATTGACCCACGCGTATAAAGACGGCAGAATGCACAGGCCGATCACAACAGCCAGCGTCGCCTTGTTGTGGCGTATGGTTTTCAGGTCCTGCAAAAAAACCAGGAACACGGGGCGAATCCGCTCGTGCACAACAAAATGCAGGCCGGATTTAATCTTTGCGGGGAGGCTCCCCAGCTTACTCATTTGTTTCATGTTGTTCCCCCTTTCATTCGCCCAAACCGGAGCTTTCAAACATCTCTTCAAAGCGGTGCACGGGTTCCGCCATCCGCTGAACGAGGAAGTAACCGGCAATTAGAAAGATCAGGGCAAACAGACCCAGCACGGCAAAATCCAGAAGCACCTGACTCGTCAGGGGGCCTGCAATTGCCTCACGGAACCCGCTGACCGTGTAGGCGAACGGGAACAGCGGCTGCAAAATGCTGAAAATCGGCGGGTTCACCTGAATGGGGTAGGTTCCCCCGCTGCCGGGAATCTGGAAAATCATATAGACAATCGCCAGCGCCTTGCCGGCGTTCCCGAGGGTGGAGTACAGCGTATAGGTGATGATGCAGAACACCAAAGAAGAAAACACGGCGAAAAGGACGAACAGCAGGCTGTTCACCGCGTAAACTTTGAGCAGAAAAATATCGCCCAGCGAAATCACGGTGCCCTGAACCAGCGCCATAGAGCAGAACGTCATCATTTTGCCGTAATGTTTTTCGCGCAGCGTCATTCCTTCGCTTTCCTCAAACTCTGGGGGGCGCGACCGCAGGATCGAGTTCAAAATCAGGCAGCCCACCCACAGCGCCAGCGCGGTGTAAATCGGCGTCATGCTGGAGCCGTAATTGGGAACGGCGTTGATGTATTCCACGTTTTGTTCAAACGGCTCGGCGATAAAATCACCCATGAATTCGGGGTTGCTCTGCAAAATTGAAATGATTTGCACGACGTCGTCGTTGTCGACCAGCTCGAGCTTGCTGCCAAGCGTTTGTATGGTGCCTTTGAACTCCTTTAATTTGCTGCTGAGCGAGCCGGTCAAATCGGAGGAAAGCTTTGTGCCCGACTGTGCCGTTTTCAGCATGGCGCCGATTTCGGAGCCCAGCCTTTGAGCGGACTGAGAGAGCCGGGCGGCATTGTCGGCCGAGGTGACCAGGCGCTGGCCGATGGTGCTCACATCGCCGCGGATGCTCTGGTTGTATTCCTTTAAAAGGTTTGTCAGCTGGCTTTCCATCTGGTACAGATCGTTGTTGATGGTGTCGGCTTTCCCGGCGGTCAGCTGTGCGGCGTCGTCGGACTGCTTGTGAATGCTTGAGAGCTTGCCGCGCATGTTGTCCAGCTCCGCGGCAACCGAATCAAGGGAACGAACCATCTTGGTCAGCCGTGTTTTTTTATCCTCCTGATTGCTTTGAACCGTTTTCAAAAATTTGGTTGTCTGGTCGATCTTCGGGATCGCGTCGTCGATCATTTGAATTCCGGCTGCGGCAGCCTGATCAACCGAAGCAATCGCGGCGGCGGTATTCCCCCGGGTGGCCTCAATCTCTTTCAGACGGGTGATCAGCTTGCCGCCAACGCCGGAATTGCGCAGCGACTTCAGCGCGTCGATCGATGCCTGCAGCGCGGTGGAATGCAGAGATTCATTCAAAGCCTCCAGCGTGGGAATCAGAGTGTCGAGCGATTCGTCGATCTTCTGCACCTGCTGCTCCAGCTCGGCGGTGGTTTTGTTAAGGTAGCCGTAAAAGGCGTCCGAGCCGGCGGAAAGGTTTTTCAGATCTTTCCGCAGCTTTCCCAGCTGGCCGCGCAGGTTCACCAAAGAGGAACGCAGAGAGGCCAGCATTTTTTCCGCGTTTTCCGCGTCCTCGCCCCAGTCGATCTCACGGTATTTTTTCAGGTAGGAGGCGGTTGCGTCCACAGAGCTGGACATGGCGGACAGGGTCGCGTCCAGGTCGGAAAAGACGGTGTCCATTTTGGCCGTGCCGCCCTCTTTTGCGGCGCTGTTGAGTTCCGCCAGCAGGGCGTGTGTGCGCTGGCTGGAGTTTTGCACATAAGAGAGGTTGGTGTCCAGATAGGTCAGCGAGTTGTTCAGGCGCTTTTGGGCGTCGCGCGAGAGCGCCTGCCGGTTGGCGGCGGTTTTCCCGGCAGTTTCGAGTCCGTTTTCCACCAGCGGCCACGCGGTGTTAACGCTGTTCAAAAATTGATTCAGGTTGATCGAGTTCGTGTGCAGGCTGTCCAGCGCGAAGGAAATCACTTCCATGTTCTGATTCAGGTTCACAATCGCGTCTTTCATCTGAATGACGCTTTGCAGGTTCTTATCGGCGTCTTCGCCCACGGGGTTGAGCATGGAAAAAATGGACTGGTTTACCGTGGATACAAAATTTGATTTGATCTCCTGCACCAGCGTGTTTTTCGCGCTCTCTGTGATCTTTTCCGCCACGGGGTTTATCTTGGTGTCTACCTTATAAATAATCTTTGGCTTGACGGGCGTCTCCGAAAACAGGGTGGTGAAGCTTTCGGAAAAATCCGCGGGCAGCTCGATTGCGGCAAAATAAGTGCCGTCGGCCAGTCCGAGGTCGGCCTGCCTCTGGCTGACGAATTTCCAATCGATCTTTTTGTTGCTTTTCAGCTGATCCACAACATCCTTGCCGATGTTGATCTCTTTTTCTCTGAATTCCACGGTCTGGTCGTTGTTGACGATGGCCACCGGAATGCTGCCTGTATTTTCGTACACATTCCAGCAGGCCTTGATATTCACCCAGGCATAAAGAGCCGGAAGAACACAGATGCCGACGGTTATAATCAGGGCGACGGGATTATGCAGAATCCTGTGCCAATCATTGACAAAAATTTTTCTCATATTATAAAATTTCATGAAGACTCCTCTCTTCGGCCGGATGGCCACGAACGGGTTTCCGGTGCTGCATGGTTAATTATAGTACACTTTTCCGGTGGTTTGTCAATGGCGGGTGAATCTCCCTCGCTTTTGGCGGGCATAAACAGGGGGCGCTTTTTCTGCCGCACTTATTGCACTTATATGGTATAGCAGAGAAGAAAAACAAGACAGGCGCACAAAAAGCGGGTATACTTGCAGTAGGAAGCGACGACAATTGTATTGGGAAAGGAGAAACACAGTGCTGAAAATCGGATGTCATCTGTCTGCTGCAAAGGGCTTTCTGGCGATGGGAAAGGATGCGGTTTCCATTGGGGCCAACACCTTTCAGTTTTTCACCCGCAATCCGCGCGGCAGCAAAGCAAAAGAGATCGACCCCGCAGATGCCGCCGCGCTGCGGGAGCTTGCGCGGCGCGAGGGGATCAGCCATATACTGGCGCACGCGCCCTATACGCTCAATGCCTGCTCCGCAGACCCGAAGGTGCGGGAATTTGCCTTTCTTATTATGCAGGATGATCTGCGGCGCATGGAATACCTGCCCGGCAGCTGCTATAATTTTCACCCCGGCAGCCATACCGGGCAGGGGGAGGACGCGGGAATTTTGCAGATTGCACAGCTGCTCAACGGAATCCTGCGTGCGGAGCAGACGACCACCGTGCTGCTGGAAACCATGGCCGGGAAGGGAACCGAGGTGGGCGGGAGCTTTTCGCAGCTGCGCAGAATACTGGATCAGGTTGTTCTCACAGAGAAAATGGGGGTCTGCCTCGACACCTGCCATGTGTACGATGCCGGGTACGATCTGGTCAATGACCTGGACGGCGTGCTGGCTCAATTCGATCGGGAGATCGGCCTTTCACGGCTGCGGGCCGTCCACCTCAACGACAGCATGTATCCCTTTTGCAGCCACAAGGACCGCCACCAGAAAATCGGGCAGGGCAGCCTGGGAATCTCTGCAATAGAACGCATCATCAATCACCCGGCCCTGCGGGAGCTGCCCTTTTACCTGGAAACCCCCAACGACCTGCCGGGCTACGCGCAGGAGATTCTCCTGCTGAAAGGCCTTTACCGGGAGCCGGGGTCAATGCCGGGCCAAGCGGGGGAACGGCTCTCAGAGAAATAGCCGCAGGACTCCTCTGCTGTGCGGCCGAGCCGAAAAAACGGTATCCAGTTGGGAAAGTGCCGCCCGAAAGCGGCCTTTCCCTTTTTGTTGATTTTGCGGGAAACAAAATAAAAGTTGGGAAGCTGCGGCCAGCAGACACAGGAGCCGCGCTTGCGCCCCGGCCCTGATTCAGCAATGCAAAAATTGTTATCGTGTGTCGCTTTTCGTCAAAATGAAGTTTGCTTAATATGGCCCGTTATGCTATAATAATGACAATTTGGCAGGAAATTTTTGTAAATAAATATCTGAATTTTTAAATTGCAGGTAAAAACCAGTGACTTTCAAAAAATGATGCGGTGCGTACAAAAACACAACATGTATGATCAATCACGATTCATTAATGGAGGGATTATTGTGACGCAGGAAGAGATTAAGAAAATGGACCGCAGAATTCAGCAGGTAAAGGATCCTTTTGGAACCGGGTTTCCAAGCTTTAATCGTCTGCTGGAGGACATGTCGCAGAAAAAGGGAGAGTCCCGGGAGGAAATACTGCGGCAGCTAATCGTTTGGAAATCCAAAAACCGTTTATGAGATCAAATTTTTCCGCCTGATGACTTCATTTTTAAAGACGATCGTCCGATAAATTAATTACATAGACGTTTTTATTTTTTGGAAGCGTTTCCAGAATTGTGATGCACGGAAGATATGAGGCGGAATCATGAAGCTAAACGTGAATCAAATGCTGCTTTCTTTTTCCTTTACGCTGGATTTTGTGGAGAGGGATTTGCTCAAGGATGTTACCAATCATACCAGACATGTTGCTTATATTTGTGCAAGAATTGCGAAATTGACAAACCTGCCCGAGCGGGAGTTCTTCGATTTGGTCTCGTATGCTCTTTTGCACGATAACGGGATCACGCGTTCTCTGCTGGACAGAAATCCGGTGGATATGGCCGGGCTTGAGAAGAACATCATGCACTGCGAGGCGGGGGAGGAGAACGTCGCCTACTTCCCGTTCAACCGCCCGGTTCCCGGTGTGATTTTATATCATCACGAGTGCTATGACGGCAGCGGGTTTTTCGGAAAGCGCGGCGAGGAGATCCCGTTTTACGCCCGTCTGATCGCCCTTGCCAACCGCATTGCGGTGGATTACGCGCAGGGAAACACCCCGCGCGACATACTGGCCCTGCTGAAAAGGGACGCACGCCTGTTTGACCCCGAGCTGCTGCGGCTGTTTTTCCATGTTTCGCAGCACGGGGAGTTTTGGCTGAATATGCAGCCAATGTTTATCGAGCCCGAGCTGGAGCGTTTGCTCCCGCAGCAAACACGGGAGTTCAGCTTTCAGAATATCCGCCGAATCTCCCGGCTGTACAGTAAGATCATCGATGCGAAATCCCCGTTTACGGGCGGACATTCCCGCGGCATCAGCAAAAAGACCGGTATTTTGTGCCGCTATTACGGCTGCGGCGAAGAGGAATATTGGAAAATGCGGATCGCGGCGGATCTGCATGATTTGGGGAAGATCATGGTGCCGAACGAGATTCTGGATAAACCGGGAAGCCTGACCCGGGAAGAGATCGACGTGGTTCAGTCGCACACCTACTATACCCGCAAGGCGCTGGAGATGGTGCAGGGCTTTGAGGATATTACCGAATGGGCGGCCAATCATCACGAAAAGCTCAACGGCAAGGGATACCCCTACGGCTTTACCGCCGACCGGCTGGATTTCAATTCCCGCATGCTGGCCTGCGTGGATATTTACCAGGCTCTGACGGAGGATCGCCCTTACCGCATGGCGCTTTCTCATGAGGACGCCGTGGGGATTCTCGATACCATGGCAAAGCAGAATCTGATTGACGGATCGATCGTGAGGGATATCGACGCCGTTTTGGGAACCGTGTTTTTCGAGGAAGACCTGAAAGTGATCAAGAGCAAGTGATCCGTCCTTTATCCCTGCAGGGATGGAAATGGTGGAATCTAAAATCGATAATGATTCTTGTTATTTATAACAAGAATTCCACCTGAACTGTCACGATTTTTTCCGTTCTGCAGGCTTGCTTTACCACCCGGTCATGGTATAATGGTAATAAGAAAAATTGTTACCGGTTTTTACTGCCGGGCGGCAAGCTTTGGTCGGGCGGGCCGGCGTTACGGTCAGCCGCGGGAGCGGAACCGGCAGGCGGAAAAATCAAATGCCAAAGGAGTGATATTTGTGTTAAATGAAAAGGTTGTAACGCTGCTCAATACGCAAATCAACAAAGAGTTCTTCTCTGCTTATCTGTATTTGGATATTGCGAATTACTATAAGGAGGAAGGGCTGGACGGCTTTTCCAACTGGTACCAGATTCAGGCGCAGGAGGAACGCGACCACGCGATGCTGTTCCTGCAATACCTGCAGAACAACAACGAGAAAATCGTGCTGGAGGCCATTGCAAAGCCCGGCACAAAGTTCAGCGATTTGATCGGCCCCGCAAAGGCGGCGCTGGCCCACGAGCAGTATGTAACGAATTCGATCCACACGATTTATGATGAGGCATACAGCGTAAAGGATTTTCGCACCATGCAGTTCCTCGACTGGTTCGTTAAGGAGCAGGGCGAAGAGGAGACCAATGCGGAGAATCTTATTAAGAAGATAGAGCTGTTCGGTTCCGATTCCAAGGGCTTGTACCTGTTGGATCAGGAGCTGGCAGGCAGAGTATACGCGGCGCCCAGTCTGGTTCTGTAAGCCGGCCGGGGAGCTCTGCACACCGGGTGGAAAAGCAGCCTGCGGCTGAAGCCTTTCGGCGTGCGGAGCCTGTACCGCCCGGAACCGATCGAAAAAGGGTTTGCCCAACAGGACAAACCCTTTTTCTTTTCACCGGTTTTGTTATAACGAGCGCGCAGGGCGCTCTGTACCCACAGCGGCGGGCATCGTCCGTCTCGAGCTTTAAGGCTCTCTCAGCCGTCGGCAGCTTGCTGCCGCGAACGGCGGGCGGGTCCTATAAGCGCCCGTTGCTTTGCAGATATTCCGCGTATCGGTGCAGCTGGTCTGCCGTTTTCACATGCTCGTTGTACCGGTGCAGTTCCATTTGATCCGGAACCGGCAGCGACATGAAATATTGTCTGGTACTGCTGCTTCTGCGGATCAGATCCTGAAGATTTTCTGCTTTCACCAAGTATCACCCTGTTTTACTATGTGTGGTCCGGCTCTGGTTTATGGCAGGAAAATTCCACCAGAAGGCGGGACGGGCCGTATTTTTGAGAAATTGGATAGAATATAGGAGATAATATGGATTCTGTTGCTTGGCTGGCGTTTGGGCTGGCATTTCCGTTCGCAATGACGACGCTGGGCGCGGCGCTTGTGTTTTTCTTTCGCGGAGTCATCCATGACAATGTACAGAGAGTGCTGCTGGGCTTTGCCAGCGGTGTGATGATCGCGGCCTCCATCTGGTCGCTTTTGATGCCCGCCATTGAGCAGGCGGAGGAGCGCGGGCAGGTGGGCTGGATTCCCGCGGCGGGCGGCTTTATTTTCGGCGGCCTGTTTCTTCTGGCGCTCGATAACGTGCTGCCGCACCTGCATTTGGGCGAAAGCCGGCCGGAGGGCGTCTCTTCCTCGTGGAAGAGAACGACGCTCCTGTTTTTGGCCGTTACCCTACATAATATTCCGGAGGGCATGGCCGTGGGGCTTTCTTTTGCGCTTGCGCTGCAAAACGGGGAGCAGGGCTCGCTGACAGCGGCCGTGGTGCTGGCGATCGGCATGGGAATACAGAATTTCCCGGAGGGCGCGGCCATTTCTCTGCCCTTGCGCAACGAGGGCCTCAGTGTAAGCAGGGCCTTTTTGGGCGGTACGCTGTCGGGCGCGGTGGAGCCGGTGTTTGCCGTCGTCACCATCCTGCTGGCAAGCCGTGTGCTTTCGCTCATGCCGTGGCTGCTTTCGTTTGCCGCCGGCGCAATGATCTATGTGGTGGTGGAGGAGCTGATTCCGGAGGCCAGCCGCGGTGAGCATTCCAATATGGGAACACTCGGCGTGATGGCCGGATTTGTCCTCATGATGATATTGGACGTTGCTTTGGGGTAAAGTATTTACAGTCATGCGGTTTTCCAATCTCGATTACGTTTCCCGCTTGCGGCGGGGAGGAAGCGGCCGTTTTTCGGCGGGTGGATTGTCGTTCGGCCGATTATAATTCGCTTGACAAAATAAAAACATATGATATATTATGGGTGTGGTAATAGATGGCAGAGCAATCGGTAAGGGAGTCTCTGCCCGGATATAGTTGCTGTACCGGCGCATCAAGGATGCCGTCAATCAAATATAAAGGAGCGGTTTTATGGCTTATCAAATTAAGGATGTAAAAGGCAGGGAAATTCTGGATTCCCGCGCAAACCCCACGGTAGAAGCGGAGATTCTTCTGGAAAACGGTGTAACGGCCCGCGCGGCTGTACCCAGCGGTGCATCTACCGGCCAGTTTGAGGCGTTGGAGCTGAGAGATAAGGACCCGGCCCGCTTTGGCGGAAAAGGCGTTCAGAAGGCTGTTGAGAACATCAACACCGTCATCCGCGACCGCCTGATCGGCATGGATGTTTCCGATGTCGCTGCAATCGATGCCGCTATGCTCGAGCTTGACGGAACAAAGGATAAGTCCAACCTGGGCGCGAATGCGATTCTTGCCGTTTCTCTTGCGGCCGCTCAGACGGCGGCCAAGGCTCAGGGCGTTCCGCTGTACCGCTTTTTGGGCGGCGCCGCCTCCGATACGCTGCCGGTTCCCATGATGAACATTCTCAACGGCGGCGCACACGCGGCCAACAATGTAGACGTTCAGGAATTCATGATCATGCCCGTGGGCGCTCCCAGCTTCCGCGAGGGCCTGCGCATGTGCACCGAGGTGTTCCACGCTCTGGCTGCCATTCTCAAGAAAGAGGGCCTTTCCACCGCTGTCGGCGACGAGGGCGGCTATGCCCCGAATCTTGGGAGCGACGAAGAGGCGGTTCAGTACCTGCTGCGCGCCATCGAGGCGGCCGGCTACAAGCCCTATGACGATTTTATGCTGGCGATCGACGCCGCTTCCAGCGAGTGGAAGAGCGAAAAGGGCACCTACCTGCTGCCGAAGAGCCAGAAGCATTACACCACCGACGAACTGATTGCTTTCTGGGAGAATCTCGTTTCCAAGTATCCCATCGGCTCCATCGAGGACGGACTCGACGAAGAGGATTGGGAGGGCTGGAAGAAGCTGACCGCCCGCCTGGGCGACAAGGTTCAGCTGGTTGGCGACGATCTGTTCGTAACGAACACCGAGCGCCTGCAGAAGGGCATTGAGAACAGCTGCGGCAACTCCATCCTGATCAAGCTCAACCAGATCGGTTCGCTGACCGAAACCCTGAACGCCATTAAGATGGCTCACAGCGCGGGCTATACCGCCGTTGTGTCCCACCGCTCCGGCGAGACGGAGGATACCACCATCGCCGATCTGGCAGTTGCGATGAATGCCGGCCAGATCAAAACCGGCGCCCCCAGCCGCAGCGAACGTGTGGCAAAATACAACCAGCTGCTCCGCATTGAAGAGGATTTGGGCAAATCCGCCCGCTATCCCGGCAAGGGCTGCTACGACTGCAAGTAAATCATTCCTCTGCCGCTGACCCGGCGGAGCCGCCAAAGCGGTGAAGAAGATGTCGTTCGGCATCTTTTTCACCGCCTTTTTTGAGGGGTCTCGTGGCGTTTGTCAGCTTTTTATACCGAATCCGGAGTTGTTTTGCTGAATAATTATTCATTGGATTTTGGCTGGTTTCGCAGGGAGTCCCGGCGGAAATTTATTCCGGAAAATCCCCCGAAAGCGATTGAAAAGCGACGGAAAATCCCGCAAAAAGGAGCTTTTTCACCGTTTTTGTTCCATCGCGCGGGTAACGGGCGGTATCCGCCGGGAAAGCGGCGGGCGGCAGCCCTGCCGGCAAAGGCGCTTTGGGCCGCGTCCCGTGGCCGCGCTTTGCGCCCTTGGGGCGGCTGCTGCGGGTGACCGCCCGGGTTTGCATTTTTTTCACTGATTTCCTGCATAATAATCAATAAACACCCTTTGCACCCGGCAATTTGTGCAGAAATTCTCCGCCGTCTGTTCATTCTTCCTATCTATAGGGCAGTTTGGCACAGGGCACCGTTTTCGCTGCGCCCTGTGAGAAAGTCAGGAAATGAATCCGGTTCCGGGGGAAATTTGTGCATTACCATAAATTCAGAGAAGTAGTCGGAAAATGATTGACAAGCAACGTATAAATAGTTACAATATATACGATATTATTCATAAATTCTACGACAGCAAGGAGGTTCTGACAAGGAGCGGCCTTGCTGTTTTTATTTTTAAGGAGGTAGAGGTGTTTGAGCAGGTATACCAAAGCGGATATTCTGGAACTGATTCAGCAGAATAACGTCCGCTTTATCCGTTTGCAGTTTACCGATATGTTCGGCGCGATCAAAAACGTGGTCATCACCAGCGGGAAAATTGAAGAAGCTCTGGATAACCAGTGTATGTTCGATGGTTCCTCTATCGAGGGGTTTGTCCGCATCGAGGAGTCCGACATGTATCTCCACCCGGATCTGGATACCTTCCTGATTCTGCCCTGGAGCCGGCAGATCGGCGGAAAAACCGCCCGGCTGATCTGCGACGTTTACAAGCCGGACGGCACCCCGTTTGAAGGGGATCCCCGCTATATTCTGAAACGGGCGCTGAAGGATGCCGCCGGGATGGGCTTTGTCCTGAATGTGGGGTTCGAGTGCGAGTTCTTCCTGTTCAACACAGATGAATTTGGTCACCCTACCACCGTAACGCACGACACCGCCGGGTATTTTGACCTTGGCCCCGCGGATTTGGGCGAAAGCGCCCGCCGCGACATCTGCATGACGATGGAGGAGCTGGGCTGCGGGGTAGAGGCCTCTCACCATGAGCTCGCCACGGCGCAGCATGAGATCGACTTTAAATACCAGGAGGCGCTGCGCTCCGCCGACCAGATGATGACGTTTAAGATGGTCGTCAAAAATGTGGCGAACGCCCACGGCCTGTGCGCGTCGTTTATGCCGAAGCCCCTTTCCGGGCAGGCGGGCTCAGGCCTGCACACGAACATCTCACTGTTCCGGGGCGGGGAAAACGTGTTTTACGACCCGGAGAGCGAAACCGGGCTGAGTCGGCTTGCGTACCACTTTATCGCCGGTGTGATCCGCCATATCAAGGGAATCTGCCCGTTTACCAATCCGCTGGTGAACTCGTATAAACGCCTGGTGACCGGCTACGAGGCGCCCCGCTACATCGCGTGGACGACCGGCAACCGCAGCGCGCTGGTGCGCGTGCCGAGCGCCCGGGGCGTTGGTACCCGCGTAGAGCTGAGAAACCCCGATCTTGCGGCGAACCCGTACCTGCAAATGGCGGTGCTGCTGGCCGCGGGGTTGGAGGGAATCCGCGAGGAGCTGATGCCGCCCGCACCGGTTGGCTCCAATATTTATGCCATGTCGCCCGACGAGCGGCAGGAGCGTGAAATCGACAGCCTTCCCTCCAACCTGATGGAAGCTGTGCAGGAGCTGAAACAGGATCCGTTTTTGCGTGAGGTTCTGGGCAGCCATGTGTATCAGAAATACATCGAGGCCAAGGAACAGGAATGGAACCGCTTTAACAGCACCGTAACGCAATGGGAGCTGGAGGAGTATCTCGAAAAATTCTGAGGATCGGCAAAGGGCTCTGATTCTGCGACGGGGGTGTGACCATGGATGGGCAGTGTGATCGTTGCAAATTCAAATAAGGATTCTGCCCGGCGGATCGGCACGGTGCTGAAAACCGGCGGCGTGCTGGTGTACGGCCTGTGCACCACCGGCGCGCAGCTGCTGGAAATGACCAGCTACCACTACCGCGGCGGTGTTGTGGTGTGTACTCTGGACTTACAGGACGTTACGGCGTGGGATCTTCCGCAGATGGCCCCCAATTATGATTTTTTGTTTATCGTAAAGCCCCATCAGGCGGAAATGGCTGCGAACCTGAATTCGGCCTGCCTGATGACGCCGCTGAACAAGCCGGATTTGACCTCGTCGGTCAACATGCTCCTCAACCTGGCGGAACCGGGGATTCCGGCCCGCAGAAATTTTGAGGAGGAGCAAAAGGAGCTTCTTCAGCGCGCCAAGCAGCTTTTGATGGAGCGCAACTATTTTACGGAGGCACAGGCGCACCGTTTTCTGCAAAAGAAAAGCATGGATACGGGCAAACGCCTGATCGAAATCGCGGCCATTGTACTGGAACTGTTTTAGTGCATACCTTATGTTAGAATTTGGTAAAATAAAATATAAATTTCCGACAAGCCGGCGGAACAAATTGTTCTGCCAGCCAGCGGAAAAATGCTATGAGTTCATCGTTCCTGAAGGGGGAGTAAAGATTGAAGTTTACAAAGATGCACGGCATCGGCAACGACTATTTGTATTTTAATTGTTTTGAAGAGCCTGTAACAGACCCGGCCGCGCTGTCGGTTCGGCTCAGCGACAGGCATTTTGGAGTGGGCTCCGACGGGATCATTCTGATCGGCCCCAGCGAGAAAGCGGACTGCTCCATGGATATTTACAACGCGGACGGTTCCCGCGCCATGATGTGCGGCAACGGCATCCGCTGTGTGGGCAAGTATGCCTACGAGCGGGGCATCGCGAAGAAAAAGACCCTTACGGTGGATACGCAGAGCGGGATAAAGACGCTGTTTTTAACGGTGGACGAAAACGACCGCGTAACCAGCGTTACGGTCAACATGGGCAGGCCGGAGCTTTCCGCACCGAAAATCCCCACGCTGTTTGAAACCGAGCGGGTGATCGATCATCCGGTGGAGATCGCGGGTAAGGAATACCACGTTACCTGCGTTTCGATGGGCAACCCCCACTGCGTTGTTTTTGTGGAGGACGTGGACGCCCTTCCGCTCTCTTCCATCGGCCCTTCGTTCGAGTTTCACCACATGTTCCCGCAGCGCGTCAACACGGAGTTTGTGCAGATGATCGGTGAGAACGAGGTAAAAATGCGCGTTTGGGAGCGCGGCTCCGGCGAAACCTGGGCCTGCGGCACCGGCGCCTGCGCCGTGGCGGTTGCCTGCGCGCTGGGCGGCAAAACCGGCCGGCAGGTGCTTGTGCACCTCAAGGGCGGCGACCTCTTCATCCGCTGGGACGAGGAGACCGACGAGGTCTTTATGCAGGGCCCCGCGGAATTTGTATTCGACGGGCAGATCGATTGAGACTGCCCCTGATTGTAGATAGAGAAAATAAGGAGATTGTATTATGCTGAAGGTCAATTCAAATTTTGTCAAGCTTCCCCCCAGTTATCTTTTTGTGGATATTGCGAAGAGAGTAAATGAGTTTGTGAAGAACAATCCCGACCGCCCGATCATCCGCCTTGGTATCGGCGATGTGACGCTGCCGCTGCCGCAGGCGGTGGTGAACGCCATGAAGAAGGCCGCCGACGAGATGGGCAAGATGGAAACCTTCCGCGGCTATGGCCCGGAGTGCGGCTATGAATTTCTGCGCCAGGCCATTGCCGACAACGACTTCAAAAAGCGCGGCGTCGATATCGGCATCGACGAGATTTTCGTCAGCGACGGCGCGAAGTGCGACACCGGCAACATCGGCGACATTTTCGGCCAGGACAACGTTGTGGCCGTGTGCGACCCCGTGTACCCGGTGTATGTGGATACCAACGTGATGGCCGGCCGCGCCGGGGAATACGTGGAGGGCAAGGGCTGGAGCCGCATCGTGTACATGCCCTGCGTAAAGGAGAAGAATTTTCTGCCCGACCTGCCCAAGGAACCGGTGGATTTGATCTACCTGTGCTTCCCGAATAACCCGTCTGGCGTAGGCATCAGCAAGGATGAGCTGAAAAAGTGGGTGGATTACGCCAACGAAAACAAGTCGCTCATCCTCTTCGACGCCGCGTATGAGGCGTTCATTACCACCCCCGGTATGCCGCACAGCATTTATGAGATCGAGGGCGCAAAGACCTGCGCGATCGAATTCCGCAGCTTCTCCAAGACCGCGGGCTTTACCGGCACCCGCTGCGCGTTTACCGTGGTGCCGAAGCAGCTCGAGTTTGACGGCGTATCCCTCAACCGCCTGTGGAGCCGCCGCCAGTCCACCAAGATGAACGGCGTTCCCTATGTGATTCAGCGCGCGGCGGAGGCGGTGTATTCCGAAGAGGGCGCAAAGCAGATCCGCGAGAATATCGCCTATTACCAAAACAACGCGAAGATCATCCGCAATGGCTTGGCTGCCGCCGGCTTTGAGGTATACGGCGGGGTGGATTCCCCGTACATCTGGCTCAAGACGCCGGGCGGGCTCACCGCTTGGGAATTCTTCGACCTGCTGCTGCAAAAAACCGGCGTGGTCGGCACTCCGGGCTCCGGCTTCGGCCTTGCCGGGGAGGGGTATTTCCGCCTGACCTCGTTTAATACCAAAGAGAATACGGAAAAGGCTGTGGCAAGAATCATCGAGTCTTTCAAAGCCTGATGCAGCCTGAATTTTCCAATTAACGAAACAGCGGCCCTGCCGCCGGACCCGCCCGATCTTGCGTCTGCCAGGCAGCCGAAGAGCAGGCTCCGGCAGCAGGGCTTACCGGCGGGGTTTGGCCGCCGACAACAAGCCGGGACCATTCCCCGTGCTGCGGCATGTCGCGCGCTGCCGCAGTGACCGTAAATCAGCGGCGCGAAGAAATGGTGGTTTTAGCGTGAAAGCATTATTACTGTTGGAAAACGGAATGGCCTTTGAGGGTCAGGGCTTTGGCGAGCCCCGCGACGTGCTGTGCGAGGTAGTGTTCAACAGCGCCATGTGCGGGTACACCGAGCTGCTTACAGACCCCAGCTATGCGGGCCAGGGCGTTGTGATGACTTACCCCATGATCGGAAACTACGGAATCTGTTATGAGGACGCGGAAGCCGGTCACCCCTGGGTGGAAGCGTTTATCGTTCACTCCGTTTCCGGGATCGCCAGCAATTTTCGCTGTGATATCGACCTGGACGGATACCTGAAAAGCAACCGGATCCCCGGAATCAGCGGGATCGACACCCGTGCGCTCACCCGCTGCCTGCGGGAGAGCGGCACAATGCGCGGCATGCTCTGCTTCGGCGATCAGGTCGACCGCGACGAAATGAAGCGCAAAATCGCCGCGCACGTTGTGCCGAACGGCGTTTCGCAGGTCAGCATCCGCAAGCCGCGCGATTACGGCAACGGTTCGGTCAAGGTGGCGCTGCTCGATTACGGCACCAAAGAGAACATCATTCGCTCGCTTACCCGCCGCGGCTGCACGGTGCGTCGCTTCCCGAACGACACGCCGTTTGAGGAGATCAAGGCATGGAACCCGGACGGCGTGATGCTCTCGAACGGCCCCGGGGATCCGCAGGCCTGCGTGAAAGAGATCGCGGAGCTCAAACGCGTTTACGAGAGCGGCATCCCCACCTTCGCCATCTGTATGGGGCACCAGCTTATGGCGCTCTCGCAGGGCGCGAACACGTACAAGCTCAAGTACGGCCACCGCGGAATCAATCACCCGGTGAAAGAGCTGAAAAGCAACCGCGTGTACATTACCTCGCAGAACCACGGCTATGTGGTGGATGCGGGCACCATCGACTCTTCTGTTGCAGAGGTCAGCTATATCAGCATGAACGACCGGAGCGTAGAGGGCCTCGATTATAAAAACGGCCGTGTGTTCTCCGTACAGTTCCATCCGGAGGCCTGCTCCGGCCCGCTCGACACGGGCTTTTTGTTCGACAGATTTATGGACTTGATGGGAGGGGGCCGCGTATGAGCAAAATCAGCAGCATTCAGAAGGTATTAATCATCGGCTCCGGCCCGATCGTGATCGGCCAGGCCGCCGAGTTTGACTACGCGGGCACGCAGGCCTGCCGCGCGCTGCGCGAGGAGGGCGTGGAGGTCATCCTCGTCAACTCCAACCCCGCGACGATCATGACGGACGGCGAGATCGCCGACAAGGTGTATATTGAACCGCTGACGATCGACACGCTGAAAAAGGTGATCCTGAAGGAGCGGCCCGACAGCGTCCTGCCCACCCTCGGCGGCCAGAACGCCTTAAACCTCGCGGTGGAGCTGGAGGAATCCGGCTTTCTGGCGGAGCATAACGTCCGCATGATCGGCACGAACGCCGATACCATCCGCATGGCGGAGGACCGCGAGCTGTTCAAGGAGGCAATGGCCCGCATTTCCCAGCCCTGCGCCGAAAGCGAGATCGCCGAAACGGTGGAGGACAGCCTGCTCATCGCAAAGCGCATCGGCTACCCCGTGGTGGTGCGCCCCGCGTACACGCTCGGCGGCAGCGGCGGCGGCATCGCCTACACGGAGGAACAGCTCCATGCCATCGCCTCCATGGGCCTGCACCGCAGCCGTGTGAATCAGGTGCTCATCGAGCGCTGCATCTCCGGCTGGAAGGAAATCGAGTACGAGGTGATCCGCGACGGCAACGGCAACTGCATCACCGTCTGCAATATGGAAAACTTCGACCCCGTGGGCGTTCACACTGGCGATTCCATCGTCGTGGCACCCTGCCAGACGCTGGCGGATAAGGAAATCCAGATGCTGCGCAGCGCGTCGATCGCGATCATCAACGAGCTGAAAGTGGAGGGCGGCTGCAATGTGCAGTTTGCGCTGAACCCCGAAAGCTTTGAGTACTGCGTCATCGAGGTAAACCCCCGCGTCAGCCGTTCCTCCGCGTTGGCCTCCAAGGCGACAGGCTACCCGATTGCGAAGGTCGCCTCCAAAATCGCGCTGGGCTATACGCTCGACGAGATTGAGAACGAGATCACCAAAAAAACCTACGCCTGCTTTGAGCCGACGCTCGACTACTGCGTCGTGAAAATCCCGAAGTGGCCGTTTGATAAATTTGTCCACGCCCGCCGCAGCCTCGGCACGCAGATGAAGGCCACCGGCGAGGTGATGGGCATTGCTCCCACCTTTGAGGCTGCCCTGATGAAGGCCATCCGCTGCCTGGAGCAGAACATGTTTGATCTGACCGACGCGGAGCTCGACGGCCTTTCGGATCTTGACGTTTCCGAGCGCATTCACGCAGTGGACGACCGCCGCCTGTTCGCGGTGGCGGAAGCGCTGCGCCGCGGCTTCGCGATGGAGAAAATCCATAGCGTCACAAAGATCGACCGCTGGTTTTTGCAAAAGCTGCAGTCCATCATCGCGGTGGAAAAGCGCCTTGCCAACGAGCCGATGAGCAAAGAGCTGCTCCAGAAAGCCAAATCGTTCGGCTTTCTGGACGAAACCGTCGCGAAATTCTCCGGCATCAGCATTGAGGAGATCCGCGGGCTGAAAGAGAAATGGGCCATTCGCCCCGTATATAAAATGGTCGATACCTGCGCCGCGGAGTTTGAGGCGGAAACGCCTTACTATTATTCGAGCTATGGCGACGAGAATGAATCGCGCCCCGAACGCAGCCGCAAAAAGATCATGGTCATCGGCTCCGGCCCCATCCGCATCGGTCAGGGCATCGAGTTCGACTTCTGCTCCGTTCACAGTGTGTGGGCGCTGAAAAAGCTGGGCTTTGAGACCATTATTGTGAACAATAACCCCGAAACCGTCAGCACGGATTTTGATATTGCCGATAAACTCTACTTTGAACCCTTGACTCCGGAGGACGTTTGGCATATTGTAGAACTAGAAAAACCCGACGGCGCTGTGGTTCAGTTTGGCGGCCAAACCGCCATCAAGCTGGCGGGCGCCATTGAGAAAATGGGGATTCCGCTGCTCGGTACCAGCTTTGACAGCATTGACGAGGCGGAGGATCGTGAGCGGTTCGACGCAATTCTGGCACAGTGCGGCATTCCGCATGCCGCGGGCCGCATGGTGTTTACCTGCGAAGAGGCCTTGCAGGCGGCTCACGAGCTGGGCTACCCCGTGCTGGTGCGTCCGTCTTATGTTTTGGGCGGCCAGGGCATGGACATTGCTTACAGCGACGACGATATCCGCGAGCAGATCGGTATTATCAACACCATCGCGCAGGAGCACCCCATTCTGGTGGATAAGTACCTGATGGGTACCGAGGTGGAGGTGGACGCGGTCTGCGACGGCGTCGACACCGTAATCCCCGGCATCATGCAACACGTGGAGCGCGCGGGCGTTCACTCCGGCGACAGCATCTCGGTCTACCCGGCGCAGAGCCTTTCAAAGCAGGTAGAGGACACGATTGTGGACTACACCAGAAAGCTGGCGCTGGCACTCAGAGTGAGGGGCCTTTTGAATATTCAGTTCATCGTCAAGGATGAGCAGGTGTATATCATTGAGGCGAATCCCCGTTCCTCCCGAACGGTGCCGTATATCAGCAAGATTACGGACATCCCGATCGTTCACCTTGCGGTGCGCACCTTCTTCGGTGAAACGCTGCCGGAAATGGGCTACCAGTACGGCCTGCAGCCGAGCAAGTCGCTCATTGCCATCAAGATGCCGGTGTTCTCGTTTGAAAAGCTGTACGGGGCGGACGTCAACCTCGGGCCGGAGATGAAATCCACCGGCGAGGTGCTCGGCATCGCCAGAAGCTTTGAGGAAGCCATGATCAAGGCGTTCCAGGGCGCGGGCATGCACCTTCTGACCAACGGCAATGTGATCATCACCGTAAAGGATCAGGATAAGGAAGAGGTTCTGCCCATCGCCAAAGGGCTGTGCGACCTCGGCTGGACGATTTATTCCACCGAGGGAACCTCGAACTATCTCAAAGAGAACGGCATACCGAATGTCCGCCTGAACAAGGTGGGCGGCGACGCGCCCGACATTCTGGACGTGATCCTCTCCGGCACCATCGACCTTGTCATCAACACGCCGTCGAAGGGCGCGGAGCACCGCCGCGACGGATTTTTGATCCGCCGCAACACGGTGGAGGCCGGCATTCCATGCCTGACCTCGCTCGACACCGCAAACGCGTTCCTGCGCTGCGTGCAGCACGTGGAGGACACGAACCTTTCCGTAGTGGATATCACAAAGGTTTCGTCCTTTCTGGTATTCTTATAACAAAAAGCGTTTGTTCTTCAAAGCTCTCTCAGCCGTCGGCGGCGTTGCCGCCGGTAACGGCATGAGGTTCTTTCATAAATCGCCCGCGGGCAGCCTGCCGGCGGATCTGCCGCATCGAAGCAGCGCGGGCCTTCTTTTAAGGCCCGCCGATGGAAACAAAAACAGGGGGAAAGAATCATGCAAAAAGGAAATTTACTGTACGAGGGAAAAGCAAAGAAAGTTTACGCTACTGAGGATCCCGCTTGCTACATTGTGGATTATAAGGACGACGCCACCGCGTTCAATGGCCTGAAAAAGGGAACCATTGTCGGCAAGGGCGTCGTGAATAACCGCATGTCCAATTTCATGTTCCAAATGCTGGAAAAAGACGGCATCCCCACTCACTTTGTCAAAGAGCTGAGCGACCGCGAAACGCTGGTGAAAAAGGTAGAGATTGTTCCGCTTGAGGTGATTGTCCGCAATAAGGCGGCCGGCAGCCTTGCCAAACGACTTGGCCTGGAGGAAGGCACCCCCATGCGCACCCCGGTGCTGGAATTCTGTTATAAAAACGACGATCTCGGCGACCCGATGGTGAACGAGTACCACATTCTTGCCGCCGGCTTCGCCACAAAGGAAGAGATCGATATCATCAGCAAGATGGCGCTGCGCATCAATGAGCTGATGTGCGAATTCTTCCGCTCGGTCAACATTGAGCTGATCGATTTCAAGCTCGAGTTCGGCCGCTGCGGCGGCAAGATCATTCTGGCTGACGAGATTTCCCCCGATACCTGCCGCTTCTGGGACATCAACACCCATGAAAAGCTCGACAAAGACCGTTTCCGCCGCGACCTTGGCGGCGTGGAGGAGGCTTATGCCGAAGTGATGAAGCGCATTGGCCTGTAATGAATTTGGCAGCCGTTTCCCTTTGAAAATAGCGTTACAGGAAAACAGCGATCTCTTGCCCTGCCGAAGGCGGAGCAAGAGATCGACAGCCTTTTTGAAAGGGCATGATGATATGCCTGTGCCAAGACTGATGAGGAGTTGAATTTGTTGACGGATTTTGAAGAGTCCTCCTGGAAGCCCCGCGAGGAATGCGGGGTATTTGGGATTTACAGCAAAGCCGGAAAAGAGATTCCGCCTGCTTTCGCGTGCTATAACGGCCTTCTGGCGCTGCAGCACCGCGGGCAGGAGAGCTGCGGCATCGCGGTGAACGACCGTGGGGTGATTTCTTATTTCAAAGACATGGGCTTGGTGTCCGAGGTGTTCAGCGACTCGATTCTGAATCGTTTGAACGGGCAAATCGCCCTTTCTCACGTGCGGTACTCGACCTCGGGCGACAGTGTGCGTGAAAACGCCCAGCCGCTTGTGATGCGCTATATCAAGGGCACGCTGGCGATCGCCCACAACGGCAACCTGACCAACGCCCACGAGCTGCGCCGCGAGCTTGAGAAAAACGGCTGTATTTTTCAAACCACAATCGATTCCGAGGTGATCGCGTATATGATCGCCCGGGAGCGGATCGGCGCAGCCTCCATTGAGGAGGCCGTGTTCCGCGCCATGCAGAAGATCGAGGGCTCGTTCTCTCTTCTGGTTATGAGCCCTCAGAAGCTGATCGCGGTGCGTGACCCCAACGGGTTCCGCCCGCTTTGCATGGGCAAGATCGGCGAGGATATCGTCTTTGCGTCCGAAAGCTGCGCGCTCGACGCGGCGGGCGCGGAATTTGTGCGCGACGTGGAGCCGGGCGAGCTGATCGCCGCAGGCCCCAGCGGGCTGAAATACCTGTACAACAAGGTTCCGGCCCGGCGCTCGCTGTGTGTGTTCGAGTATATTTACTTTGCCCGTACCGACAGCAAAATCGACGGGCTCGGCGTGTACGAGTCCCGCAAAGAAGCGGGCCGTCTGCTGGCGCGCCAAAGCCCCGTGGAGGCCGACGTGGTCATCGGTGTGCCGGAATCCGGCATCGACGCCGCCATCGGGTACAGCGAGGAATCCGGCATCCCATACCAGAAGGGCATCGTCAAGAATTCCTACATTGGCCGCACCTTTATTAAGCCCACGCAGTCCGAGCGCGAGCGCAGTGTGCGCATTAAGCTCAACGCGCTGGAGAGCGAGGTGCGCGGCAAGCGCGTGGTTCTGCTCGACGATTCCATCGTGCGCGGCACGACCAGCGGGCGCATTGTGTCGATGCTGAAGGACGCCGGCGCCAAAGAGGTTCACCTGCGCATCAGCTCGCCGCCGTTTTTGTGGCCCTGCTACTACGGTACGGACATTCCCACCAGGGATGAGCTGATTGCCGTTCAGCACAGCGTGGAGGAAATCGCCAGGATGAATTTTGCGGATTCACTGGCGTTCCTGTCGCTGGACAGCCTGCCCGGCATGCTCCGAGGCAAGTGTTCCGGCTACTGCGACGCGTGCTTCTCCGGGAATTACCCCACCGAGATTCCGCAGGAGATGATCGAGCACAGGCCGCAGAACTACTGTATGCCGATTCAGCGGCTGTAACAGGCTCCCTTTGCTTTTCAAAGCGGCTTTGCGCAAAGCCGCACTCCTGTTTTGCCGCGGGCGGGCAGGAAGCCGGCGCCCTTTGAAAGCGAAAAGATTTGAAACATGCCCCAAAATACGCTTGGAGGTTGCAGTATTGAAAAACACGTACGAATCCCCTCTTTCGGCGCGGTACGCCAGCGCCGAAATGAAGTTTTTATTTTCGCCGGACAAAAAGTTCCGTACCTGGCGCCGCCTTTGGATCGCCCTGGCGGAGTCGGAAATGGAGCTGGGCCTGCCCATTACGCAGGAGCAGATCGATGAAATGCGCCGCTTTGCCGACGACATCAATTACGAGGTTGCCGAGGAGCGCGAGAAGATCGTGCGCCACGACGTAATGGCCCATGTGTATGCCTACGGCGAGCAGTGCCCGAAGGCGCGCCCGATCATTCATCTGGGAGCCACCTCCTGCTATGTGGGGGACAACACCGATATGATCGTCATGACGGAGGCTTTGCGCCTGCTGCGCGACAAGCTCGTCGGCGTCATCCGCATTCTGTCGCGTTTCGCGGTGGAGTACAAAGACCTGCCGACTTTGGCGTTTACGCATTATCAGCCCGCGCAGCCCACCACCGTGGGCAAGCGCGCCACGCTCTGGATTCAGGATCTTCTGATGGATTTGGAGGACGTCGAATACCAGCTCGGCAAGGCAAAGCTCCTCGGCTCGAAGGGTACTACCGGCACACAGGCCAGCTTTTTGGAGTTGTTTGACGGCGATTATGAGAAGGTAAAGGCGCTCGACCGCAAGATTGCGGAGAAGATGGGGTATTCCTCCTGCTTTGCCGTTTCCGGCCAGACGTATTCGAGAAAGCTCGACAGCCAGATTCTTTCCATTCTGAGCGGAATCGCGCAGAGCGCTACCAAGTTCTCGAACGACATCCGCCTTCTGCAGCACATGAAGGAGATCGAGGAGCCCTTTGAGAAAGGGCAGATCGGTTCCTCCGCCATGGCGTACAAGCGCAACCCGATGCGCAGTGAGCGCATCGCCTCTCTGGCGCGTTATGTGATCGTGGACAGCCTGAATCCCGCCATCACAGCCGCCACCCAGTGGTTTGAGCGCACGCTCGACGATTCCGCGAACAAGCGCCTGAGCGTTCCCGAGGCGTTTCTGGCGGTGGACGGCATTCTGGATCTGTACAGCAACGTGGCCGACGGCCTTGTGGTGTACCCCAAGGTAATCGAGCAGCACCTGCTGCGCGAGCTGCCCTTTATGGCCACCGAGAATATCATGATGGACGCGGTCAAGCGCGGGGCGGATCGCCAGCAGCTTCACGAGCAGATCCGCGTGCATTCCATGGAGGCGGCCAGGGTCGTCAAAGAGCAGGGTGGCGAAAACGACCTGCTGGACCGCATCGCAGCGGACCCGGTGTTCGGCGTTACGCGCGAGGAGCTTTCCGGCCTGGTGGATCCGTCGCAGTATACGGGCTGTGCCGCGGAACAAACGCAGGAATTTGTGAGCGGAGTGGTAAATCCCGTCTTGAAGGAATATGATTCCATAGAGATAAAAAAAGTGGAAATTCATTTGTAAACAAAACGTAAAATCCGCGGACAATCCAAAGAAAACCGTAGGCTTTTGGGGTGTTTTGTGGTATGATAATCACGGGCGTTTTAAAGCGCAATTTTAAAAAAACACCGCAGCGGCACGTTGTGCCCGCGGCAGTATGGCCGAAACGGTGGGAGATTGCCAATCGACCCATCTAAGCGATAAGCGGTCGGGACACCCTGATTCAAAAGATGCCCTCGGCGCTCTGCGTCGGCGGTATAAGATTACAAATTGATCCGCTGCCGAATGAAAAGCCGTGGGCGGCGGAAAATATTGGCTGGTGCGGCACCGGCGGAGAGTGAGCAGTACTAATGGTAAAAGCGATAGTAGGCGCCAATTGGGGCGATGAAGGAAAAGGGAAAATTACCGACGTCATGGCGGCGCAGTCCGACATCGTGATCCGGTACCAGGGCGGCAGCAATGCGGGCCATACCATTATCAACGAATATGGCAAGTTCGCGCTGCACCAGCTCCCCTCGGGCGTATTTTACAATCACACGACCAACATCATCGGCAATGGCGTTGCGCTGAGTGTGGAAAACCTCATCAAGGAGATGGATTCCCTGCGTCAGCGCGGAGTTCCGGAGCCGAAGCTGATGGTTTCTGACCGCGTGCAGATTGTAATGCCTTACCATGTTGAAATGGATGCGATGGAGGAAGCGCGTTTGTCCTCCAAGTCCTTTGGCTCCACCAAATCCGGCATCGCGCCGTTTTATTCGGATAAATATGCGAAAATCGGCTTTCAGGTCAGCGAGCTGTACGACGACGAGGCGCAGCTGAAAGAGAAGATTCAGCGGGTTCTGGACGTGAAAAATTCGCTGTACCAGCACCTGTACCACAAAGAGCCGCTGACGGTGGACGCCGTTTATGAAAAACTGATGGAATACCGTCAGATGATCGAGCCCTATGTGGCCGACACCTTCACGTTCCTGCATCGGGCGGTCAAGGAGGGCAAAACCATTTTGCTCGAAGGCCAGCTCGGCGCACTCAAAGACCCGGATTTTGGCATTTACCCCATGGTGACCTCTTCCTCCACTCTGGCCGGCTACGGCGCTGTCGGCGCCGGTGTGCCGCCGTATGAGATCAAGGAGATCATCGCCGTGGTAAAGGCATATTCCAGCGCCGTGGGCGCGGGCGAGTTTGTCAGCGAAATCTTCGGTGAAGAGGCCGACGAGCTGCGCCGCCGCGGCGGCGACGGAGGCGAGTACGGCGCCACAACGGGCCGCCCCCGCAGAATGGGCTGGCTCGATCTCGTGGCCTCGCGCTACGGCTGCGCGGTGCAGGGCGCTACCAGCGTGGCGCTCACCGTGATCGACGTGCTCGGCTACCTCAAGGAGATTCCCGTTTGCGTGGCGTATGAGCTCGACGGCAAGCAGATCGATTATTTCCCGCCAGCCTCTCAGCTGCGCCGGTGCAAGCCGGTGCTGAAGACGATGCCCGGCTGGTGCTGCGATCTGCGCGGCATCACCCGCTACGAGGATCTTCCCGAAAACGCGCGCCGCTACATTGAGTTTGCGGAGGAGCAGATCGGTGTTCCGGTAAAAATCGTGTCGAACGGGCCGTCCCGCAGCGATATTATCTATCGGTAACGGTGTGTCGTTCGATTGCAGAACAGCGCTTTCTCTCCCCGCAGTGTGCAGGGAGAGAAAGCAGGGATTTTTTAAGGCGGAATACCACAAATTCCGCATGGCAAATTTCGTAAACAAAAGCGTCAACTTGAAAAAACGGTTGGCGCTTCTTCCTATTTTTAATTCCTTTACGGCGCATTCACCGAAGAAGTGATTTTGCGTGAAAACAGCAGGTCCTTCCTCCGCCAAAGGCAGGGAAGAAATCGACAGCCTTTTGAAATTGTATTCATACTATCACAGGGAAAGAAAGGTGGCATTTATCATGTGTGGAATCGTTGGTTACATCGGCGGTGATCAGGCGGCACCCATTTTGTTAAACGGTTTGGAAAAGCTGGAATACCGCGGGTATGATTCCGCAGGTATGGCAGTATATACGGGGGATGCGCTGCGCGTTGTGAAAAGCAAGGGGCGCTTGCAGGTGCTCAGCGACCTGGTGGACGGCGGAAAGTCGCTGCAGGGTACGGTCGGCATCGGCCATACCCGCTGGGCGACCCATGGCAAGCCCTCCGACGTCAACTCCCATCCGCAGGTGAGCAATTCCGGAAAATTCGCGGTGGTGCATAACGGCATCATCGAAAATTATCAGGAGCTCAAAGAAAAGCTGATCAAGAAGGGCGTCAGCTTCGTATCGGAAACAGATACTGAGGTTGTGGCCCAGCTGCTGGAATACTATTACGACGGCGATATTCTTGATGCGTTCATTCGCGTGATTTCGCGCCTGCAGGGCTCTTATGCGCTCGGCATCCTGTGCGTGGATGATCCCGATAAGCTGTACGCGGTGCGCAAAGACAGCCCGCTGGTGGTCGGCCTTGGCGAGCACGAAAACTATGTTGCTTCCGACATTCCCTCCATCCTGAACCGCACCCGCAATTTTTACCGCCTGAAGGACAACGAGATCGTTGAGCTGACCCGCGACAGCGTGCGGATCTTCAATATGGAGAAGGAGCCCATCGAAAAAGAGCTGGTTCACATCGACTGGGATCTTTCCGCTGCGGAAAAGGGCGGCTACGAGCACTTTATGTTCAAGGAGATCATGGAGCAGCCCAAAGCGCTGCGCGACACGATCTCTCCCCGTGTGAAAGACGGCCGCATCACGCTTGACAACGTGACCCTCACGGCGGAGCAGCTCCACAAGTTCAACCGCATCAGCATCGTGGCCTGCGGCTCCGCGTACCATGTGGGCGTGGTGGCAAAATACGTGATCGAAAAGCTGACCCGCATCCCGGTGGAAGTGGATGTTGCCTCCGAATTCCGTTACCGCCAGCCGATTCTCGATAAAAACTCTCTGGTGATTGTCATCAGCCAGTCCGGCGAAACGGCAGATACGCTGGCGGCTCTTCGCGAAGCCAAGCGCCTTGGCGCGCGCATCATTTCGATCGTGAACGTGGTGGGCAGTTCCATCGCTAACGATTCCGATGATGTTCTGTATACCTGGGCGGGCCCCGAAATCGCGGTGGCCACGACAAAGGCGTACAGCACACAGCTGGCGGTTGTGTATCTGCTGGCCATTTATATGGCGGATCTGCTCGGCCGCCTGACCCCCGAAGAATACGCGGATTACGTCAAGGAGCTGCAGGAGCTGCCGGATAAGGTGGAAAAGACGTTAGAAAACAAAGAGAATATTCAGTATTTTGCGTCGAAGCATTTCAGCGCGAAGGATATTTTCTTCATCGGCCGCAATCTGGACTACGCCATTTCTCTGGAAGGCTCTTTGAAGCTGAAGGAAATTTCGTACATTCATTCCGAAGCCTACGCCGCTGGCGAGCTGAAGCACGGAACGATCTCTCTGATGGAGGAGGGAACGCTGGTTGTGGCGGTCGCCACGCACCAGCAGCTGCTCGAGAAAATGATGAGCAACGTGATTGAGGTGAGAAGCCGCGGCGCGCTGGTGCTGGGCCTGACCACCGAAGACAACGCGCAGGAGATCGGAAAGGACATGGATTTCCTGTTCTCAGTGCCGACGGCCTGCGAAATCATGCGGCCGTCCCTCGCGGTGATACCGCTGCAGCTGTTTGCGTACTACGTGGCGTCCATGAAGGGCTGCGATATTGATAAGCCGCGCAATCTGGCAAAATCCGTGACTGTGGAATAACTGAGGAATAGGGGAATTTTATGACGATTCATAACGAGGCTGTTTTAATTTTGGATTTCGGCGGACAGTACAGCCAGCTGATCGCGCGCCGTGTGCGTGACCTGAATGTGTACTGCGAAATCAAATCGTACAAAACGTCGGTTGAGGAGATTCAGAAGGCGGGCTATAAAGGGATTATTTTTACCGGCGGCCCCAACAGCGCCTATGCTCCCGGAGCACCCGGCTGCGATAAAGAAATTTTCGAGCTCGGGGTTCCGATTCTGGGAATTTGCTACGGCGCGCAGCTGATGGCCTATAAGCTGGGCGGCAGGGTGGAGCCCTCTACCGTGAAGGAGTACGGAAAGACCCCGGTGGAGTTTGATCTTTCCTCCGGGCTGTTTCACGGGGTGGAGCAAACCAGCGTGTGCTGGATGAGCCATACCGATAAAATCGTCGCGCTGCCCGAGGGATTCACGGCGCGCGCTCACAGCCGCGCCTGCCCTGTGGCGGCAATGGAAAATGCGGAGAAGCGCCTGTACGGCGTGCAGTTTCACCCCGAGGTGGAGCATACCGTGCAGGGCAACGAATACCTGAAAAACTTTTTGTACCGTGTCTGCGGCTGCTCCGGCGACTGGCGGATGGATGCCTTCGCGGCGGAAACCGTCCGCCAGATCAAGGAGCGCGTCGGCGACAAGAAGGTGCTTTGCGCGCTCTCCGGCGGCGTGGATTCCTCCGTGGCCGCGGTGCTGGTGCACAAGGCCATCGGCAAGAACCTGACCTGCATCTTCGTCGACCACGGCCTTCTGCGCAAGGACGAGGGCGATCAGGTGGAGCAGGTGTTCCGCAGGCAGTTTGACATGAACCTGATCCGCGTGAACGCGCAGGAGCGTTTTCTGTCGCGTTTGGCGGGGGTATCTGAGCCGGAAGCGAAGCGCAAGATCATTGGCGAGGAGTTCATCCGCGTCTTTGAGGAAGAGGCCAAAAGGCTTGGCCATATGGATTATCTGTGCCAGGGCACGATTTACCCGGACGTGGTCGAAAGCGGCGTGGGCGAAGCGGCGGTCATTAAGAGCCACCACAACGTGGGCGGTCTGCCGGAGGACATCGGCTTTACCGGCCTTGTTGAGCCGCTGCGTGACCTGTTCAAGGACGAGGTTCGCCGCGTCGGCCTGGAGCTTGGCATTCCCGAGTTCCTCGTCTTCCGCCAGCCGTTCCCAGGCCCGGGCCTTGCGATCCGCGTACTCGGCGATATTACCGAGGCGAAACTTGACCTTCTGCGAGAGGCCGACGCAATTTTCCGTGAGGAGATTGCCACAGCTGGTCTTGACAGACAGATCAACCAGTACTTTGCGGTGCTCACCGGTATGCAGAGTGTTGGCGTGATGGGCGACGGCCGTACCTACGACTTTACCGTCGCGCTGCGCGGTGTGACCACCACTGACTTTATGACGGCGGACTGGGCCAGAATCCCCTACGATGTTCTGGCGAAGGTTTCAAATCGCATCATCAACGAGGTGAGCGGCATCAACCGCATTGTGTACGATATCACCAGCAAGCCCCCGGCCACCATTGAGTGGGAATAATCTCAGAGGTCGAAAAAGCCCAGTGAACACTGGACTTTTCGAGGATTAGAGCCTTTCGTGGCAACGAAATGGCAACATAATTTCATTATTCAAAGAGAAAGAGCTAACTGATTTTGATTAAGTCAGTTAGCTCTTTTTGATTTGCTATTTATTTAATTGTCAGGCCTTTTCAAGGCTTCAACGAGCAGATCGCTAAGTTCCTGTGAAGGAACTTTCACCCAACGCTGTGTGGTATCGAACTCGGGATAGCGGTACCGCCAACGGTCATATTCCTCCTGCGTGATCTCGCCCACTTTCAGCATGGCAGCAGTCTGACGCCAGGCGCACAGCATTTCGTGCAGACGGGCAGCATCCTTGTTTTTGCGAATGTCGACCTTCAAGCAGACTTCCCCATCTGCCTCGTCGATCTTGAGGCCGTATCTGTCCTCCAGCGTAAACAGCGTGTGCATCAGTCCAATATAGGAGTCTATATCCGGCACGGCCAACGCCTGCGGAGAGACATCCAAGGCATTGGCCAGAGATGCGGTCAAGTCTGCTTTCGGGGTTCTTGCCCCTGTTTCATACTGTGCCAGACGAACATCAGCGGACTTCTCCGGAAAGCCCAACAATTGTCCAAGGTATTTCTGTGTCATACCACGCATATTGCGGAAAAAGTGAATTCTTTCACCAATCGCCATAACAGCCATCTCCTGTATGTATCTTATGATATGCACAGTATAGCAGAAATGTTTAGGACAGTCAATATGAATCTAAATAATTTTGTTTAATATTCTCCCTGCAAACCACTTAACATTAACAGAAATGCTTAGTATAATGATAGCAAAGCTAAGCTATTTTGCTTAGTCAACTGAATATGGCATGATAATACTCGCTCGGGCAAATCGGAGGCGACAAGAAAGTATCCGACACGAAATAAGAATTATTATGTCAGGAATCAAAAATCACAAGGAGGCGATGCACAAAGCAGAATGAACACAACCGAATAGCAGCGGCAGGACAGTAAAACACAGGAGGTACGTCTATTGAACGAGAACAGCTTTATGAAAGTCAATGATGTGGCACAGGAACTGGGTATATCCGTCTCCCATGCCTACAAGATCATGCAGCAGCTCAACAGGGAGCTGAAAGAAAAAGGTTATATGACCATTGCGGGGAGGGTCAACCGCAAATACTTTATGGAAAAGTTCTGCTACAGCGGAACAGAAAGGAAGTAATCCTATGGCTGTTTATAAGGAAGAAAAGACCGGTACTTGGCGAGTGATCTACCGCTATACCGATTGGACAGGCGAAAAGAAGCAGACGCAGAAGCGAGGATTTCAAACCAAACGAGAAGCACAGGCTTGGGAGCGTGAACAACTCCGCAAGGCAACCTCCGATCTGGATATGACCTTCAAGAGTTTCGTGGAGCAGTACACGGCAGATATGCAGACCCGTATCAAGGAAAACACCTGGGCAACCAAGGAGCATATCATCCGCTCCAAACTGCTGCCGTACTTTGGAAAGCTCAAGATGTGTAATATCACTGCCCAGCAGATCATCACATGGCAGAACGATCTTCTGAACTACAAGGATGAAAAAGGCAAGTCTTACTCCCCGGTATATCTCAAAACCGTCCACAATCAGCTCAGCGCCATCTTCAACCATGCGGTAAAGTTCTATAACCTCCGGGAAAATCCCTGTAAGAAAGCTGGCAGCATGGGCAAGAAGAAAAACCGTGAAATGTTGTTCTGGACGAAAGAGGAATATCTGAAATTCGCAGAAGTGATGATGGACAAGCCCCAGTTCTACTACGCATTTGAAATGCTCTACTGGTGCGGTATCCGTGAGGGTGAGCTGTTGGCACTCACCCCGGCAGATTTCGATCTCAAGAAAGGAATGGTGAGCATCAACAAGTCCTATCAGCGTTTGAACGGGCAGGATGTTATCACCACTCCCAAAACAGAAAAGAGCAACCGTGTCATTACCATGCCGCAGTTTCTCATTGAGGAAATTCATGATTACTTGAAGCAGCTCTATGACATTGGTGAAAACGATCGAATGTTCCTTGTGACCAAGAGCGGTCTGCACAGGGAAATGGACAGGGGCGCAAAGGAAGCTGGGGTAAAGCGTATCAGAATCCACGATATCCGTCACAGCCATGTTTCACACTTGATTGATATGGGATTCTCCGCTACGGCTATTGCTGACCGTGTGGGGCATGAGAGTATCGACATCACTTACAACTATGCTCATCTGTTCCCGTCCAAGCAGACGGAGATGGCAGACAAATTGAATATGGAAAGGAGAGCATGATTATGTCAGCAAAGAACATGGACAATCACAACCGATGGAGAAACAGGACGGTGGCGTTCCGAGTATCGGACGAGGAAAACGCACAGATCGACCTCGCTGTAAAGCTCACAGGGCTTACCAAACAGGACTATATCACCCGCAGACTTCTCTGCAAAGATGTGGTGGTACAGGGAAATCCGAGAGTATTCAAGGCGCTTAGAGATCAACTTGGTGCTGTTCTGGATGAGCTTCGGCGCATTGAGGCCGGCGATGGCGTGAATGACGAGCTGCTGGACGCCATCAATCTGATTGCAGACATTATGGACGGAATGAAGGAGGACAGTGCCTATGGGAATTGACAAGAAAGAAAAGACTGCCCCGGTTCCCTCTGTTGGCGCAGAGGAAGGGCAGTCATTTCAAACAAAGTCTGATAGTAGTATACCCATTTCCAACACAGAAATCAATTACCCTGACGAAAACTCTTCGGAAAATCTGGAAGAACTTTATCGTCAGATGCAGCGCATGGCAAGTCCGTACTATCTGCATACGGTTTCCATGACCGAGCTGTATCAGACCACCTACAAGAGCAGACCGCCGATCATCGACGGTTTGCTCTACGGCGGGGCATATATTCTCGCCGGTGCGCCGAAGATCGGCAAGTCCTTTCTGGTGGCTCAGATCGCCTATCATGTCAGCACAGGAGAAAAGCTGTGGGAGTTTGAAGTCCATCAAGGAACGGTGCTTTACCTCGCCTTGGAGGATGATTACCAGCGTATTCAAAGGCGTATGTTTATGATGTACGGAGTCGAGGACAGCGACAAGCTTCACTTTGCTACGGCAGCAAATAAGATTGGAAACGGGCTGGATGAACAGCTTGAATTTTTCGTGAGAGAGCATCCCGACACCAAGCTCATCATTATCGACACCATGCAGAAAATTCGTGAGATTGGCGGCGAAGCCTACAGCTACGCCAGTGATTATGAAATCATCGGCAAACTCAAACAGTTTGCCGACAAGTACGGTATCTGCGTTCTGATCGTCCATCACACAAGAAAGCAACCCGCCGGAGATAGCTTTGAGATGATTTCCGGCACAACAGGATTGCTGGGCTGTGCCGATGGGGCTCTGCTGATGCAGAAGAAAAAGCGCACTGCACTGGAAGCGACCGTTGATGTGGTGGGGCGTGACCAGCAAGACCAGATTCTCTATCTGAGCAAAGACCCAAACACACAGATATGGAACCTGGAACGGACGGAAACAGAACTGCACCGGGAGCCGCCTGACAAGGTGTTGGAAGCCGTTGCAAGGCTCGTTTCGACAGAGCAGAGGGAATGGACGGGTTCTCCCTCAGAACTTGCAGAAGCGGTCAATACGGGCATGGCGGCAAATGCTCTGACCAAGTATCTGAATGTCAAATGTGGCAGGCTCAAAGACGAATACAGCATCAGTTATGAGAACAAAGCCAGACACTCGGGGCGCAGGGTTACGCTGATCTTGTTGCCCTTAGAATCATCTCGGTAAACCGAAGTGCGACGGTTGCGACGGTTGCAACGATGATAATGATACCACAAAAACCACCGTCGCTATCGTCGCTATCGTTGCGGACAATGTGGCAAGTTCCCAAATTGGGAACTTGCCAGAAAGGAAACGAACTGAATGAAATCTGTACAGATACCCTATGAGCTGTTCGTCGATCTGGTACTTTACCACCTGAACGGCGAGGACGATTTTGACGAGGACATCCGGCGAGGGTTGGAGCAAAAGTTGGATGCCATGCTCAACCGCCAGCTCTATTCGCAATATAAGACAGCCCCCACCGAGGAACAGCGTGAACAGGCAAGGCAGGAATATCTTGACCGCCGTGGAGTGCCGCAGAGCTACCGCTGGACAACTCCTCCTTGGGAGCTATGACAGGAGCGTGCCACGCTCCTGTGCTCGGCAGACAAGGCAAAACATTGGCTGACACAGCCCTGGCGCATCCCCCGTCCCCATCGAAAAATCCGCAGATTTTGAGATGGATGGCAGAGTAGATTTTCATAATCTGCTCTGCTTGTGGGCGGCGGCATTGGAGCAAATTCAGTTGCGGAAAGGCTGACGGTCACACTGCGTTTGAGGATGTGGGTACTACTCACAAGCCGAAAAAGGCGGCAAGGCATCCTCAGATGCCGCATACCCCCTCGGAGAGCCCACGATACTTTGCAGCCGCAGGATGAAAGTATCATAGTGGGTTATTACACTTCCGCAGAAGTGTTTCCCAAAAACGCTATCCCGTACCACCAACCAAAATTACAGGAGGAAATGCCTATGGCAAGAGGCGACGGTATTCACCGTACCAGCGCAAGAAATATGAGAATGACAACGGATAAAGTTTCCAACGCTCAAGGTCATAATGAGCGTGAAAAAGAAAGCTATGTCAACCAGGACATTGTGCCGGAACGACAAAGCATGAATGTCCATTTCAAAACACCCACCGCCGACTACATCGCAATGTTCGATCAGATGGTGGCAGACGGGACAATCTCCACCCGTGGTCTAAAGGCCGATGCAGAGAAATTCGGTGAGCTGATCTTCGATGTAAACTCCGCATACTTTTACAATCACGGCGGCTATGACTTTGCAAAACAATTCTACGCCGAAGCCTACAAAAGCGCAATCGAAATTGTGGGCGGCGAGCAATATATCCTCTCGGCTGTGATGCACGCCGATGAACGCAATCGGGCAATGTCTGAAGCGTTAGGAGAGGATGTGTACCACTACCATCTTCACGTGGTCTATATCCCCGTTGTGGAGAAAGAAATCCGCTGGTCGAAACGATGCAAGGACGAATCACTCCGTGGCACCGTCAAGGAGCGTATCATGCAGGTCAGTATGAGCAAAAAGTGGGATTCCAAGCCGGCACTTGACGAGGATGGGCAGGAGCTTCGCACGAAGTCCGGCAAGCCCGTTCTGAAAAAATCCTATTCTGTGTTGCAAGACGATTTCTTTATTCACATGAGAACTGCTGGATATACTGACATCGAACGTGGTGAGCGTGGCAGCTCCGAGGAACATCTGACAGTTACACAATTCAAAGTGGAGCGTGAGCAGGAACGCCTTGCAGACCTCACTGAGCAGACACAGCAGAAAGAAGCAGAAGCTGCGGCTTTGGATAAGAAAATTGAAAAGACCAGACAGAGGAAAGTTGACATTGAGAGTATTGATAAAATCGAAGCCAGGCCTGTCATGCTCTCCCCGTCGAGAGTATCACTTGAAAAAACCGAGTATGAAACGCTGGCTGCCGCTGCAAAGAAATACTACGCACAGGAAAAACATGAAGGCAAGCTGAAAAAGCTCCTAAATGATGCGAAGAAAACCATTGCCGATCTGAAGGCAAAAATCGAATCGCTGGTAACGGAACTCTCTGCGGTCAAGGCAGAGCTGGCTCAATACAAGCCCATCCGTGGTAAGCTCCGCACAGCGGATCTGGAGCAGGAAAATGACCGGCTCCGCAGCAGACTTCGCACCTATGAGGAAGTGATTTCACACAACAATCTGTGGCCTTACTTCTCCCGACACAGAGAGAAAACGCCCACAAGGGACGATGTCCGTTGATTCCCGTGTAGAGCTGGAAAAATCGCAAATTATCAAATGGGAGCGTTCAAATCGTACCGCACGTCGTTTGGGCGCTCCCTATCCAAAAGTCAGCTCACTTTTACAGGTGATGAGCTGAGAAAAATTCGTGAAAAACAGGAGGTTTTATGAGAACAGGTCTTTCCAAGAAACAGAAATCAACCAACATCTATTTTAACGAAGCAGACAGTATAATTGAGGTCTGTACCTACAATACCGCACTCAAAAACAGGCTCGCCGAGTACGCCGGGAAATATCCCTCTGAGTGTCGGTTGATCGACGATGACGGAAACGGCTGTCTAACCTTTGAGGTCAGTAAAGGGCGATTCGGTTTCAAGCTGACAGCCCCCTATGACGAAAGCCGCCGCAAAGCTGCCAGCGAACTGGCAAAGAAAAACACCGAAAGATTAAGGCGGCAAGAACAATGAGAATCCTATCCTGTGCGTTCAACATGGATACCGCCTGCGTTGAGCTGAAATTCGATGACGGTAGCATGATAGCGATTGATACAATCGCCGTGGAGAATGAAGTGACCGACAATATGTATCAGCGGTCAGAACTGGACTATCTGATCTACAATGACCCGGTGGCATACGCCGAGCTGATACTCAATGGCAATCCCGAGACCTATCTGAGAACCGTAACCGAATACAAGCATTTGGATAGCTGACCGCTCGCCGCCCGTGGGAGAAATCCTGCGGGCGGTATTCTCATTTCTTCAAAAGTAATATTCACGATCTCGTGAGATATTCTTGAAAATTCGTGTTGCATGTGATATAATAATGCCGAAACCAACGAGATGGAGTGTTTTTGGGGTAAATTGCAAAAGTAACTTCCAGTTTGCATGACTTACTTCCAGTTCTCCAAAGTTCTTGCAAGACTAAATTCCGTAAAAACACGGTCCTCCCCGCAAGGCCGGAAGTAAGTTTTACAAACATTGGTCAAACCGGAAGTTACTCTTACAAAGGGAATTGAATATTTTTAACCGGCGTGTTAGCATATATACGAGCCGGACACCCATCATATAAATGGGCATGCCAAGCGGAGGTCGAAGCGTTTTTGCAAAATTTGCAAAGATAACTTCCACCCCTGGATGCGGATATATTCCGAATGGCGGCA
>KB911071.1:30067-223883 GCA_000383295.1 Faecalispora sporosphaeroides DSM 1294 | reverse complement strand
GTCCTGTTGAATATTGCGGTTATATTACTTGCGTTATGGTTTATGATAGGGCTGTATCTGTAATGTATTACGTTCAATGAAAGCTGTTTTTATACTGGAAGATGCCAATTCTGACATGAGGGAGGAACCGCCATGAACAAAGAATACTGGCAGGGAATTCAGAGTGAAATATTGGAGAGAAGGGGTATCTACAAGCTGTGGGTTTTTCTGTTTCTGTTTTGCGGTACCGTGATTATGCTGCCGGAAATTCCGGTTCTGGCGTATTCCCCGCAGCTTCTTCTGGGAGTGATCACGCTCGTGTTTCTGGGGATCATCTGGCATGTCTGCAAAGAGGAAAGAACCAAAGAGCAAAGCCATGAGCTGTTAGGTTACATGGTTCTTTTCCTTGTGATGATTGCCGGCTCTGTCTACCGCATGTTCCGGTGAATGCGAATGAATAAAGCCCGTCCTGTGTCTTTCGCTTTTTGAGCGGATACAGGACGGGTTTCCGTTTATAATACAGTGTAGAGCTCGCCGCGGCAAAAAGCGTTTTGCTTGGCGCCATAACGCGCAGAGCGGCCAAATGGCAGAAACTGTTTGTTTACACAATCTTCTTTTTTTTTATACGGCTCTATGCTATAATAAAAATCACATACGTGCAAAGCTGATTAGGCGAAACAGGTGCCGTTTCGCTTTTAAATTGTGTTGAGGTGAAGACGATGAATATTTTGGCCAAGTTCTTTGGTAATTACAGCAAACGCGAGTTGAAGCGGATTCAGCCCCTTTGCGATGCTGTTCTGGCGTTGGAGGAAAAATACAAAGCCATGTCGGACACCGAGCTGAAAGCGCAGACGCCTGCGCTCAAAGAAAGGCTCGCAAATGGCGAAACGCTGGACGACATCCTGCCCGACGCGTTTGCCGTTTGCCGGGAGGGCTCCGCCCGCATATTAGAGATGCGGCATTTCCCGGTACAGATCATTGGCGGCATCGTGCTGCACCAGGGGCGCATCAGTGAAATGAAGACCGGTGAAGGTAAAACGCTGGTGGCGACCCTGCCGGCTTACCTGAACGCGCTCTCCGGCAAGGGCGTGCACGTGGTTACGGTCAACGATTACCTGGCCCGCCGCGACTCGGAATGGATGGGCAAGGTGTACCGCTTCCTTGGCCTGACCGTCGGTCTGATTACGCACGAAATAGACAACGAGCAGCGCAAGGCCGCCTATGCGGCAGACATCACGTACGGCACCAACAACGAGATGGGCTTTGATTACCTGCGCGACAACATGGTGATCTACAAAGAGAATAAGGTACAGCGCGGCCACAATTACGCAATTGTCGATGAGGTGGACTCCATCCTGATCGATGAGGCCCGCACACCTTTGATCATTTCCGGCCAGGGGGATAAATCCACCGAGCTGTACGCACTGGCCGACCGTCTGGCCAAGCAGCTGAAAATGGTTCGCGTGGCCGAGGTGGACGAAAAGGAAGACAACGACGAGCTGTACAAGGAATATGACTACATCGTCAACGAAAAGCTGAAAACCGCTTCTCTTACCCCTTCGGGCGTGAAGAAGGCGGAAAAATTCTTCCAGATTGAAAATCTGACCGACCCCGAGAACCTGACGATTCAGCACCACGTCAATCAGGCGATTAAGGCGAACGGTGTGATGCGCAACGATATCGACTACGTTGTGAAGGACGGCGAGGTCATCATCGTGGACGAGTTCACCGGCCGTTTGATGTATGGCCGCCGCTACAACGAGGGCCTGCACCAGGCCATTGAGGCCAAGGAAGGCGTAGAGGTTGCCAGAGAGAGCAAAACGCTGGCTACCATCACGTTCCAGAATTATTTCCGCCTGTACGCAAAGCTCTCCGGTATGACCGGTACGGCCATGACCGAAGAGGAAGAATTCCGCGAGATCTACAAGCTGGACGTTGTGGAAATCCCCACCAACCGCCCGCTGGCGCGCGAGGACTTGCCCGATGTCGTCTACAAGACCGAAAAGGCCAAGTTTGACGCCGTGATCGAGGATGTGGAGGAGCATTACAAAAAGGGGCAGCCTGTGCTGGTCGGCACCATTTCGATCGAAAAATCCGAAATTCTCAGCAGTATGCTCAAACGCCGCGGCGTCAAGCACGAGGTGCTCAATGCGAAGTACCACGAAAAAGAAGCCGAAATCGTTGCGCAGGCCGGTAAAAAGGGCGCCGTCACCATCGCCACCAACATGGCCGGGCGCGGTACCGATATTATGCTGGGCGGCAACGCCGAATATATGGCAAAATCCGAGATGCGCCGCCTGGGCTTTTCGGAAGAGCTCATCAGCGAATCCACCGCGTATTCCGATACGCAGGATCCCGAAATCCTCGAAGCCCGCAAAACCTTTGTGGAGCTGAATGAAAAATATAAAGAGCAGGTTCGTCCCATTGCCGAAGAGGTTCGCTCGCTGGGCGGTCTTTATATCATCGGTACCGAGCGCCATGAATCGCGCCGTATCGACAACCAGCTGCGCGGCCGCGCCGGCCGTCAGGGCGACCCCGGCAAGAGCCGGTTCTATATCTCGCTGGAGGACGATCTGATGCGTCTGTTCGGCGGCGAACGCATCTCGAATCTGATGGATTCCCTCAAGGTGGAGGAGGATATGCCGATCGAGGCCAGCATGCTATCCAAGACCATCGAAGGCGCGCAGCGCAAGGTGGAAGGCCGCAACTTCGGCATCCGCAAAAACGTTCTGCAGTACGACGATGTGTTGAACCGCCAGCGCGAGGTCATCTACAAGCAGCGCGATCAGGTGCTCAACGGCGAAAACATCCGCGGTCAGATCATCACGATGATCGAGCAGGCGATCGACACCAATGTAAAGCGCTACCTGCCGGAGGATCAGCTGCACGACGACTGGGACTTCAAGGGACTGCGCGACCATTATATGGGCTGGCTGCTGCAGCCGAACGATCTCGACTTCTCGCCGGAGGAGCTCGAGGATCTTGACCCCGAATATGTGAAGGGCGAGCTGCTGAAAATCGCGAATCGCCTGTACGAACAGCGCGAGCAGGAGTTTGGCCCCGAGATCGTGCGTGAGCTCGAGCGCGTGATTTTGCTCAAAAATGTCGACACTCTGTGGATGGATCACATTGACGCCATGGAAGAGCTGCAGCGAGGGATTCGCCTGCGCGCCTACGCGCAGCGTGACCCGGTGGTAGAGTACCGCATGGAAGGCTACGATATGTTCGACGCGATGATCGCGCAGATTCGCGAGAACACGGCCCGCATGATGCTGACGGTGCGCCTGCAAACCAAAGAAGAGCCCAAGCGCGAAGAGGTGGCAAAGCCCACCATGGCGGCCGGTGCCGGTGACGGCAGCGAGGAAAAGCGCCCCGTGGTGAACGGGAAAAAGATCGGCCGCAACGACCCCTGCCCCTGCGGGAGCGGAAAAAAGTATAAAAAATGCTGCGGCCGCGACGAATAATCCGCACACGCGCAGTAGTATAGAACAGAAAAAAGGCTTGCCCAACGGGCAGGCCTTTTTTGATATGTATTAGAGGCGCGCCTCACCTCGTCAATTTACTGAAAACCAGAAAAAACTGCCTGTGGGAGAATGTGTGCGCTAAAAAGGAGCAAACGGTTAACAGTAACCATTTTTCCCCAAAAATCAATCCTTTTTCCCAGAGCTTACCGCATCCGTACAATCCAGACCAGAAAGTAGATTCCCAGCCACTTGCTCTGTGTCCAGTCTCTGCTCCTCGAAATTTTTTTTCTGATACAGCATCTCCGAAATTTTCCCCAAAATGATCTGCTGCTCCAGTTGGTCGAGCTTGCGAAAGCCGTTCAAAAGGAACTGCTCCGGTTCCGGCAGCTGGCTGGGGGGCGGAGTGTTGTCCGCAAGAAGGTCGAGCGACAAATTGAGAAAGCGCGCTATACGATATATCTTATCAAATGGCGGCGACTTGATTTTCCCGTTTTTCCAGTCGGATAAAAAGCTGGTGTTGACTTGGCTTTTGACAAGGCACTCTTTCTCCGAAATCCGCCTTTGTTCAATCGCATTTAAGATCTGTTTCAATATTTTACCGCTGTTATATTCCAAAGGTTCTGTTTTCATACATCAATCTCTCTCTCCACAAATTTAAGAAATATCGAATTTTAGTCTTGACTTGTTAGATATATCGTATTATACTAAAAGCGTTGTAGGATTTTGATCTCTCTTATCCAATCGCATAAAAAGCAGAATAAGAATTTGATTACCCTTCATGATATCATACAAAAAAAATCCTGTCCATGGAAAGTGCTATAGAAACAGAATAGAAACATCGTGAAACAGGAGATGAGAGTGATGAGCAAACGAAACTCACGCCCGCTGACCCCGTTTGGGGTGTGGATCAAAACGCAGTCCATCATCAAAAATATAGAGCTGCGCGCCGTGGCCAGGCAACTGGGAGTGTGGCCGCAGAATCTGACGGATAAAATGCGGGGCATCCGCCATTTCCATGACAGCGAAATCCTCCAGATAGAAACGATGTTTGGCGAAAAGTATTCCTCCAAATTCCATTAGGCCGCCGGCCGCATTTTGGAAGGGAGCGCTTTACCCCAATATAAACATTAGTTTTCTATTTATAGAATAGTATGGCATTTTTACAATAATATATCGCTTTAATAATATTATATTTAGTAATAAATGGACAATCATTTTGAAATAAGAGGTAAAGCGAAATGAGCCTGTGGGGGCTTAGAGCGCCGAGGAAACGCCGCGGCTTCTCTGCAAAGACCTGCTGCGGCAATGAAATCAGGCAATCTTTTCGGATGGCTTCGCCGGGGAAAAGAAGGTGATCTTCTGCTGTCCGAATGGTTTGAAAACAAGAAAAAGAGGTGATTGAAAAAACGAAAAATGGCCTTGCAAAAAAGTTGAATCATGCTGTTGGCGCCGGGGGAATGTTTGGCAAACACCCCCGACGCGAATAAGATGGGAGGTTTCATTTTGGGAGAGTATGATGTGATTCATTTTGAGGCGCTCGGCGCGGAGGCGGAGCATTTAAGGGAACAGACGGACGCCGCGATTCGGCAGGGGAAGCTGCCGGCGGACATGAAGGATCTGATTACCCCGAGCAATGTGCAGGATTATCTGGCGGCGCACCCGGGTTTAATTCTGCCGGAACTGATTACGACAAAAACCCATTCGGTTTTGCCGGAAGAGTACATAAAAAGCGGCGGAAAAAGCGTGATTACCAGAAGCGCCGGGTACGACCACTTTGAACAGTACGCAGAGGTTTTGAACATCACCTCCCTGCGGGAGTACTGTGTTAATTCCGTGGCGCAAACCGCGGTAAAGCTGGTGCACGCCGCGGCCGGTTACCTGAACCATTACACGGAAAACACCATGACCTTTGAGCGGAATAAGGCAAAATCCTTTATGGAGTTTGTGCCGGAGCGCACGGCCACCGTGTTTGGCGTGGGGAAAATCGGGCGCAGAATCTATGACCTCTTGGTGGGGAACGGCCTGAACGTGCAGGCTGTGGATATTCGTCAGGAAGAGCTGAAACAGGAATATGGGGAAAGTGTGCATTTCGTCACCAAGGAGGAAGCGGCCCGAACCAGCGATATTGTGGTCTGCGCGATGAATCTGACCCGTTCGCCGCGCAGCAGGCTGTATAACGTCAACTACTTTTCAAAAGAGTACCTCTCTTCTTTTCCAAAGGACTTCGTGTTTGTCAATGTGACTCGCGGCGATATTGCCCCGGAATCCACGCTGCTGGATTTGTACAACAGCGGGAAGATCCTGGGGATTGGCCTGGACGTGTTCAGCGACGAAGAGGGCTTTGAAAAAGCGCTGAACGGACACGAGAAATGGAACGAAGAAGACCGAATCGCCGCGAAGGTTCTGCTGGACCACGCAATCAACCGCACCGGGAATGTGTACGTGCAGCCTCATCAGGCATTCAACTCCGATGTTGCGGCAAAAAGCAAGGCGGCCAATACCGTCGCCCACATGATTGCATGGTACCGAAACGGAAAAGCACACTTTGATGAGCAGCTGCCCTATTATCACGAGTGATCCAAACGATGGGAGAGGGGTTTTATTATGACGTTATGGGATGTGTTTGTAGACCTCAGCTGGATTGGGATTTTGCTGCTGGCCGGGCAATTGATGCGCGCAAAAATCCCGATTTTTCAAAAATTCTTTATTCCGGCCTCGCTGCTGGCCGGTATTCTGGCGTTTGTTCTGGGGCCGAACGGCTTGGGCTGGATTCCGTTTTCCAAGTGGCTGGGCACGTATGCCGCGGTTTTGGTAGCGGTCATCTTTGCCGCCGCGCCCATTGACGAGGACGACGGAGAGCCCAGAAAGACCGATAAAAACTCCGAGCGCTCCAAAATGATGTGGGGCATGACCGTGAACACCATGGGGATTGCCGTATTGCAGTACGGTGTGGGCATTCTGCTCACCATGTATGTGCTGCGCATTTTCTATCCGCAGTTGCATGAGGGCTTTGGCCTGATGATGGCCACCGCGTTCTTCGGCGGCCCCGGCACGGCGGCGGCGGTCGGCGGCGCGCTGGAGCTGGTAGGCTGGAGCGACGGTGCGGTGGTCGGCTATACCCTGTGCTCGGTGGGGATCATCGGCGGAATTCTTCTGGGAATCGTCATCATCAACTGGGGCGCCCGCAAGGGGTACACCAATTATGTTACCGATCCGCACGATCTGCCGAGGGAGATGCTGACCGGACTGATCCCGCCGGAGAATCAGAAGAAAGCCGGCAAGATCACGGTTTCCGGCATCAGCCTGGATTCCATGGCGTTCCATCTGGGGATTGTTCTGCTGGCGGGCTATTTGGGCTACCTGATGACCCGGTATTTCAAGGGCCTTACCGGCTTTGAAATCCCCGTATTCTGCACCGCGCTGATTGCGGGCTATCTGGTTCAGTTTGCGATGAAAAAGACCAAGGCCGCGCGTTATGTGGACAAGTCCACAATCAGCCGTATCAGCGGTACCTCCACCGATTTTCTGATTGTTTCAGCGCTCGGCTCCATCAATGTACAGGTGGTCATCACCTATGCGGTTCCGCTTCTTGTTACCATCGCTGCGGCTTTCATTCTGAACTGGGCGTGGTTCATCTTCATCGGCGGGCATACCTCTCCCAAAGACTGGTTTGAGCGCAATCTGATGGTTTGGGGCCAGGCCTGCGGCGTGCTGGCTACCGGAATCCTGTTGGAGCGTATTGTTGATCCGGATCAACGGGCCTACGCGGTGGAGGATACCGGTTTTGCGAACCTGATTTCCCGCCCGATTATCACCTTCCTGACTGTGGCGCCGCCTATTTTTATCGGACTTTTTCCGATCATCAGCAGCTATATTCTCGGCTGGGCCTGTGTTGTGGCAACCATCGTGATTCTTCTGGTGGGCTGGAAGATGAAGTGGTATGCGCCCGGCGGGCCACTGCCCAAGGGCCGCGCGCTCAAGAACACGGCGAAGGAAGAAGGGCCGGTTGAGCTGGTTCACGAAAGCGCGCGCTGATGAGGTTCTTTTTGTCTGAGTATAAGCTCCCTTATGATAGAAATGGAATGGTTGGCCCGACAGGCGTCCCTTTTGGGGGATGCCTGTCGGGCCATTTGGATTTGTGCGCGGGCTGAATCGCCTTGGAATTCGGCCCGCGCGCTTTTTCGCTGCCTGCCGGTTTTACCTAAAAAAATCGTGAATTCGATTGTGCTTATGTTCTCATAAAGATTATACTTTTTGAATTTTTTTGATATTTTTTCTAATTTAGCACAAAAACTATTGCAAAATTTCTTTTAAGTCAGTATAATTGATAATTAGATGCCGGACAAGGGATGCTTTCTGTTCCAGCCCCCTCTAGTTGGAATACCCGCCGGTTTTCGTTTGATTACTCTCTCTTTTTAATATCAGGGCGCCGCAGTACTGCGGCGCCCTGATATTTTTATTTCGCTCTTCGCGCTTTGGGGGAAAGCGACCCGATTCCGAACGGCCTGTTGGTGCCCGGCAGCTGGTTACGGCCGTTCCGCTGCCTCCCAAAGAAAAGAGAGCCTTTGCAGATCCTTCAGCCGGAAATGGCGCAGATCAAAGCAGGCGCCTTTTTCGGTTCCGATGCACAGCCGTACCCTGCAGCGCCCGCTGCGCCGCTGCAGCGGATTTTGGCGGATCACCACGGCCTGCACCGCGCTTTTGGGCAGCACCGCCGTGAACAGCTGATCGCCCACATAGCCGCAGGCGGCGATATGGGTGTCGTCTTCGGCCAGAAAGGAGTTGCGGTATGCGGCCGTGCGGAGCAGCAGATAATACAGCGGGAATACCAGCAGAGACAGCACCAGCGGCGAAAACAGGGCAAGATACCGCACAAACAGCGCGTAAAGCAGAAAGATGGCCGCAGCGTGCAATAGCGGCGCCAAAACAAAGCTCAGCAGGGTGTTTTTGGGCGGACGCACGCTCGTCATCCTTTCGCGCGAAAAGAAATACGGCGATTCCTTCGGGTAAAAGCGGGCCAGGTGATAGTGCAGCTCCTGGGTGTTTGCCGCGGCCATCAAAAGGCTGCGGTCGCCCTTTTCTTTGCCCGAGCCGATGGTGTGCAGGTAGACCGACGACAGATGCAGCAGACGCATCATCAGTGTTTGGCGAATCGCCACCGCGCGAATGGCCTGATCGGTGAGCAGCTGCCGGCTGCGGATGAACAGCCCCCGTGAAATCATGGTGCCGGCAGGGCATGTGCCCGCAGTGAAAAAGACGTAGCGGAAGAACTGTACCAGAAATGCGCAGAACCACCCCAAGGCCATCAGCCAGCCGACGATTGCGACCATGGGGGGCAGTCCCCAGGCGATGAGCCGCTGGGTCTGGTTCACGCTTTCATAAATGCCGTACAGCCGCCGGGTGAGCTCCTCCCCAAGCAGCTTTCCGGCGCGGTTGAGCAGAATGCCGATCACCAGCAGGCCCGAGGCGGGGTTCGACCACGATACGGCCATCAGCACCACGCGCACGGGGCTGGCAGCGTAGCGGTGCGTGATTTCTTCCCGTAGCTGATTCCACCAGCGCATCGGCTCTTTTTTGCGCAGCAGCAGCGTCAGGCTGGGGCGCTTCGCGTTTGCCGCGGGGCTGTCGAGCATCACCTGCACCGCGCCGCAGAGGTCGAGAATCGGGTTCAGCCGCAGAAACACCGAGGCGACGCAGTCCGCCGGTAGAATGCGGTGCCTGTGAAAGAACAGCCCGCTGTCCCAGTACAAAATAGAAAGGCTGCGCCCGTCGTCCTCCAGAGCGGTGACGCCGTACCCGCAGCTGAGGTACTGAAAGCACGCGATCCCCGCGACGGCAATCACGCCGGGCAGGCTGCTCCACGCCACTTCTGAAAACGGCGCGTGGAACACCGCCTGCACCAGCGGGACAATCAGCAGGAAGAAAAAGCGGGAAAGATAGTTCCACAGCGTAACCACATGCGGGCGTTTAGTCATCGGCGGCCTCCTCAATGCGGCGCAGCAGCTCCCGGGCGTCGGACTCCGCCAGCTGCCGCAGGGAGATGGGCGCGCCGACTGGGCGTACCGAAAGCGTGCAGAGCCCCAGCAGGCTTTGCAGGGGCGTGCGCGAAATGGATGCGGTGAGAATCGTTTCGAGGCGCAGGGAAATGCGCACTGAAAACAGCACGCCCGTCCGCCAGGTCAGCCGACCGTTTTGAAGGCCGGCCGAACTGGAACGGAACAGGCGCGGAGTATACCAAAAATAATACAATAAGTATATTGTTATGAAAATAATACATAAAATTATGCCCGCAATCGGGAAAAGCGCCGCGGCTATGCCGCTCACAAAGCATGCCGGCAGTGCAGCCAGTGTTCCCCAAATGCGCCAAAGGCGGATGCTGTTTTTTCCCAGCCCGAATTCCAAAGCAGATCACCCCAGATTATTTTCCCCAAAATCTACGGATTATGAAGGCCTCGCGTCACGAACGGCGGCAAATTGCCAGCGGCGGGAGGGCCTTTGAAACTCAAACCCGGAATCCTATCTGCCGTTTGAGCGGAAAGCGTTGGCGGCCCGCGTGGAATTCCGTCAGGAGAGTGCAAAGTGTAAAAGGGCCTCCAGATTCAGGATTTGGATGCTCCGATACCGGGTGGAAATCCAGCCGCGCCGGGAGAACTCACTTAAAACCCGGCTGGCGGTTACGCGGGAGACTCCCGCCATGCTTGCCAAATCCTCATGCGAGCAGGCGATGGGTTCCCCGCCGCGCCCTCCTGAAAGTTCGGTGAGAATTTTTGCGATGCGCCGATCGGCCTGCAGAAAGGTCATGTGATCCACCTGATTGGACAGCATGCGCACTGTTTTTGAGAACAGATGCAGCAGCTGAAAGGCGAGCATCGGCTCCTCGCGGAAGCAGTCGAGCAGCACCTCGCGGCTGACGGGAATGATCTGTGACTTTTCCAGCGTGCGCGCGGAAGAAACGCGGGGAAGACCGTCAAAAAACGCAGCCTCACCGAAGATGTTCCCCCGCTCGAGCAGGGTGAGGGTTTTTTCCTGCCCGTTTTCAGAGCTCATAAAAATCCGTACCCGGCCGCTCTTTAAATAATAAAAACGCTCCGCCAGCTCACCCTGCCGGTAAATCATCTGGTTCCCCGGGTACAGCCGGGGCGTCTCTTTGCGGCCCAATACCTCCCACAAACTTTCCGCCGCCCATTTTAGCTGTTCCATTTGCCGTTCCCCCTGCTGTCGATATTTCGCTTGCTTCAAAGAAAATGGTCCTCTTCCCGCTGACGGCGGAAAGGAGGCAGCCGCTTTTTCGTCTTGCTGATCACGCGGTAGAAATCTGATAAAATATTTCCTCAATTGTATCATGCTTTACATTCTTTGCGCAAGAAGGGTGCGATAATAGAGAAAAGAAAACAGGCAAGCAGCATTCATCAAATCAGGGGAGGGTTTGAACCGATGGGCATGACGATGACGCAAAAAATTCTGGCAGCAAAGGCCGGGCTGCCGCAGGTAACGGCGGGGCAGCTGGTGGAGGCGTCGCTGGATTTGGTTCTGGGCAACGATATTACCAGCCCGGTGGCCATCAACGAGTTTGAAAAGAGCGGGGCCACAGGGATTTTTCACAAGGATAAAATCGCACTGGTGCTCGACCATTTTACGCCGAACAAAGATATCAAGGCGGCGGAGCAATGCCGGCAGACCCGCAATTTTGCGGACAAATACGACATTACGAATTTCTTCGACGTGGGTCAGATGGGCATTGAGCATGCGCTTTTGCCGGAACAGGGTCTGGTTGGCCCCGGCGACTGCGTGATCGGCGCAGATTCGCATACCTGCACCTACGGCGCGCTGGGCGCGTTTTCCACGGGCGTCGGTTCCACCGATATGGCGGCGGGCATGATCACCGGCAGGGCCTGGTTTAAGGTGCCGGGGGCCATCCGCGTGGTGCTGAACGGCAAGTGTCCCCAATATGTGTCCGGCAAGGACGTGATTCTGCATTTGATCGGCAAAATCGGCGTGGACGGCGCTCTGTATCAGTCGCTGGAATTCACGGGCGAGGGCGTCAAATCCCTTTCGATGGACGACCGCCTGTGCATCGCGAACATGGCGATCGAGGCCGGCGCGAAGAACGGCATTTTCCCGGTGGATGAGATCACACTCGCTTACTGCAAGGATCGTTTCCAACGCGAGCCGGTGATCTACACCGCCGACGAGGATGCGCAGTACGACAGCGAGATCGTGATTGATCTCTCCACCCTGCGTCCCACCATCGCGTTTCCGCATCTGCCGGAGAATACCCGCACCATCGACGAGGCGGGCACGGTAAAGATCGATCAGGCCGTGATCGGCTCCTGCACAAACGGACGGATGGAAGACCTGCGCGCCGCGGCGGAGATTTTAAAGGGGCGCAAGGTGAACAAGCGCGTGCGCTGCATTATCATTCCCGGCACCCAGAGCATTTATCTGCAGGCGATGCGCGAGGGATTGGCCGAGATTTTTGTCGAGGCCGGAGCGGTGTTCTCCACCCCCACCTGCGGGCCGTGTCTCGGCGGGCACATGGGCATCCTCGGCAAAGGGGAGCGGGCGGTTTCTACTACAAACCGCAACTTTGTGGGCAGAATGGGCCACATTGAGTCCGAGGTGTATCTGGCAAGCCCCGCGGTGGCGGCGGCCAGCGCGGTGACCGGCGTATTGACCGACCCCGCGGCTTTGGAAACCGGAAAGGAGGACGCAGAATGAACGCACAGGGAGCAGTACACAAGTACGGCGACAACGTAGATACCGACGTGATTATTCCGGCGCGCTACCTGAATACCTCGTCGCATCAGGAGCTGGCGCAGCACTGCATGGCAGACATCGACGCGGATTTTGTCAACCGGGTGCGTCCGGGGGATATTATCGTGGCGAATAAAAATTTCGGGTGCGGCTCCTCCCGTGAGCACGCCCCCATCGCGATAAAGGCGAGCGGCGTCTCCTGCGTGATTGCCGCAACCTTCGCGCGGATTTTCTACCGCAACTCCATCAACATCGGCCTGCCGATTCTGGAGTGCGAGGAGGCCGCCCGTGAGATTCAGGCCGGCGACGAGGTCAGTGTGGATTTCGACACCGGTGTGATCCGCGACCTCACCACGGGCAAAGCGTATCAGGCCCAGCCGTTCCCGCCGTTTATTCAAAACATTATTGCAAAGGGCGGGCTGCTGAACAGCATCGCCAATCCGTAAACAAGACGAATTTTCACAGATATACGCAGCAAGGGCGGGGATTCTTTGGAATCCCCGCCCTTGCTGCGTTATGATTAGGAGTGCATCTTCCAAATGGATGCGACAGGAGAAAGCAATTGGTTGAAAGCAGCTGAGTAGTCAAAATCCCCTTGCTTTATGGGAATGGGTCCGCATCGCGGAAGAACCAAATTCAGTTGAGAGAGGTTTCCCGTGTCGCCTGCACATTTCTTTCGGCAATACGGCGGAGAAGGTTTTCTTCTTCCTTATTGAATTCGTCCATCCGTGAACGCTCTAGTAATAGAACGATTCAGCACCCCAATTTGTTACAAAATTTCCAAAAAAATTTTATTTTGCTAAAAAAACCGGAGCATCGGCCCACTTATGGGCAAATGCTCCGGCTGAATTTGAATCAAGCAGAGTTATTCGGCTTTTTCCGATGCGGCCTTTGCGGCTTCCACTACCTTTTGGGCCACCTGCGCGGGAGCCTCCTCGTAGCGGGTAAAGGTAAACGTAAAGCTGCCGCGCCCCTGGGTCACCTGGCGGATAAAGGTGGTAAAGTCGTGCATTTCGGCCATCGGAACCTCGGCCTCGACCACCTGCATTCCGGCAGCCCCGGGGTTCATGCCCATAACGCGGCCGCGGCGCTTGTTAACCTCGCCCATTACGTCGCCGGTGTTGGAATCCGGTACTGTGGCGGAAAGCGTGCCGATGGGTTCCAGCAGAACCGGGTTTGCCTGCGGCATGCCGGTTTTATACGCGACATTGGCCGCCAGCTTGAATGCCATTTCGGAGGAATCCACGGGGTGATACGAGCCGTCGTACAGAGTGGCTCTCAGGCCGACCACCGGGTACCCGGCCAGCGGGCCCTTCTGGATGCTCTCGCGCAGGCCCTTTTCTACGGCGGGGAAGAAGCCCTTCGGCACCGAGCCGCCCACGACGCGTTCGCCGAATTCCAGGCCGTCGCTGTCGCAGGGCTCGAATTCAATCCAAACGTCGCCGAACTGGCCGTGGCCGCCGGTCTGCTTTTTATGCCGGCCCTGCACCTGCACCTTTTTGCGAATGGTTTCGCGGTATGGCACGCGCGGCTCCGTCAGCGTAATCTCCACGCCGAATTTGCTCTTGAGCTTCGATACCACCACATCCAGGTGCTGCTCGCCGAGGCCGGTGAGAATCATCTGGCGGGTTTCGGAGTTATTGACAAAGCGCAGGGTGGGATCTTCCTCCAGCAGACGAAGGATGCCCTGTGCGATCTTGTCCTCGTCGCCCTTGTTTTTCGGCACAATTGCCATCGAAAGGGTGGGCGTTGGGTAATCCACGCCTTCCAGCACCACCTTGCGGGCGGGCGAGCAGAGCGTGTCTCCCGTGCCGGTGCCCTGCAGCTTGGGCACTGCGCCGATGTCGCCGGCCACGAGCGCCTGCGCTTCCTCCTGCTTTTTGCCGCGGATGGTGACCACCTTGCCGATGCGCTCGGGGTTGCCGGTTCTCATGTTGACCAGCGGTGTCTCCGTCGTGACTTTGCCGGAAATGACTTTCAAATAAGATAACTTGCCGATAAACGGGTCGGCGATCGTTTTGAATACGATTGCGGCGGCGGCTCCGTCCTCGTTTGCGGAGAGCTCGACCGGGTTTCCGTCCACGTCCATCCCCAGCTCGCCGCTCTTTTCCTCGGCGGAGGGGGCCAGCCAGATCAGGCCGTTGAGCAGCTGCTCAATGCCGTAGGTCAGCTGGGCGTCGCCGCAGAACACCGGGCTGATGGTGCCGCTCTTCACGCCCTTGCTCACGCCGACGATCACTTCTTCCGGCGTGAACTGCTCGCCGGAGAAATATTTCTCGAACATTTCCTCGCTGGTTTCGGCAACCGCCTCGTAAATCGCGGTGCGCAGGCCGTCCAGGCGGTCGCCCATGTCGGGCATCGGCACCTCGACCGGCGTGCCGTTTTGGTAGCGGTACGCTTTATATTCCAGTATGTTTACGTAGCAGTCGGCGTTGCCGTCTACAATATAGGGAACGACCACCGGGCACACGGACGGGCCGAAGCTGGCCTTCAAGTCTTCAAACACGCGGTAAAAGCGCGCGCTTTCGTCGCACAGGCCGTTGACAAAAAAGATTTTTGAAAGTCCGCGGGCCGACGCTGCCTGATTGGCCTTTTCGGTTCCGACCAGCACGCCGGATTTGCCGGATACGGTGATCAGAACGGAATCCGCGGCGCGAACTGCCTCGTAAAGCCCGCCCTCAAAGTCGAACAGGCCGGGAGTATCGATCAGATTGATCTTGTGGTTCTTCCATTCCAGCGGAGCAACGGCTGCGCCCACGGAGGCCTTGCGGCGGATTTCCTCGGGATCAAAATCACAAACCGTATTTCCTTCCCCTACCTTTCCCAGCCGGTCAGACGCGCCGGACAAAAACAGCAATGCCTCTGCCAGCGTAGTTTTCCCCGAGCCGCTGTGGCCCGCGATCGCAATGTTCAGAATGTTTTTCGCATGATACTGCTTCACTTGGTAAAACTCCTTTCAAGATGCCCCAGCCGGGGCAGTAGGGTAATGCCGGGAGACCGTTCTGTGCAAACGGCAGTTGTTTGGATATTACCTACAATCCAATCCCAGTTATTTTTTATAATTATATCTTGTTTTCACATAGGAAGCAATGCCTTCCAATAAATTAGACGCATTCAATAATACGATTTTATGGAAACTATACAATTTAACGAATTCGGTTTTCCTTTGCGGTTTCTCCAGAATTCTCTTGACAGCGCAAAAAAACGGACAATTCCCGTTTTGTGGGAATTGTCCGTCGAATGCAGAGGAGCCCGGTTGCCCGCACGATTTTTTGGTGTTACGGCTTGCGCAGCCGGGGGATGACCAGTACGGCGGCGGCCCAGAACAGCTGGTACAGCAGCAGCGCCATGGTAGAAAGCTGCTCGAGCCCAGAATAAAAGACCAGGAATGCCACGAACGTAAACCCGAGGATGACCCCGACGGTTTGCAGCAGGGTGGCCATGGTGATGTTGCTCTTTTCGCGCACGCAGGCGGTCAGCATCCGCATCATGGAGGCGGGGCGGCCCTTCGTAACAAACAGGGCGTCGGCGCGCTCACGCTCCTTTGTGATTTTCGTCTGGTACAGGGTGCCGAGCGTTTCCGGCAGAACCCGTACGGAGTGCGGGTCGAGCCCGAAGCATTCAGCCACGAATTCGGGGGTCATGTTCGGGTCTGTCGTGCGCAGAATCAGGCTGATGCCGTTCCGCTCCATGCGGCGCAGCTCCAGCGCGCGGCGCTTGTCGGAATGGTACGAAACGACGAACATGGCGACCAGCTCCCCCTGCGAGGCGAGATACACCACCTTTTTGCCGCCCAGCAGGTATTTGTTTTCGTAATCACGGGAGGGCGGAGTCAACCCGTGCTGCTCCAGCAGCCAGCGGGTGCCCACTAGTGTGCGGCGGCCGTTTACCCAGCCGGTGACGCCGCGCTCGTCCTCATAGGTAATATTTTCGGCCTTCGGCAGAATGTCGCGCCGGTTCTGAATGATCTGCTCAAACAGGTCGCTCAGAGGGCCGCCCAGAGTGCACATCACCGCGCTGGCATCCATAATGACTTCGTCGATGCGCTGGCCGCCGAACGTTTTGATCCCGTTCAGGATGACCGTACCCTTGGGGAACAGCTCCTTGGCGTCGGTCATCAGCGCGTTGGTGTTGCAGAAATATTCCACGGCGGGATTGCCCACCAGCATGGTGCCGCATCGCCGCGCCAGAGCGGACAGTCGGCTGATCGGCATGTTGACGCACAGCATACTGGTGATCGGCGCGCTCACGCAGGCCGCGGCGGCCAGAGCCGTTATCGCGGCGGAGGCGCTGCGGGTGAGCACCAGGCTGACGGCGCACAGCACCAGCGTGCCGAGGAACAGCAGGGGAGACATTGACTGCGACGCCAGCTCGCTGGGGTCGGGCTCGTAGGAATTGCGCAGAAAATTGCGGAAAAAGCCGGTCTTTCTCTGGTATGCGATCAGCGGCTCACCTACCACACAGCCTTTTGCCAGCTGCAGGGCGGTGTTGTAATCGTCGAACAGCTCAACACCCATTTTGGGCTCGGGCGAGATCAAAAAGCGGAAGTTCGCGCGGATGCGCCGCACCATGGAGAGCTTGCCCGCGGAGTTGAGGAACAGCCCGAGCGCCGCCAGAACGGCGTACAGGTGCAGCTGCCCTCTTTCCACCTCCTGCGTCTGAAACAGCAGGGCAAAGCCCTGAATCCACGCGGCGGCGGCGGCCACGGCCACGCCGCTGTCCGCGTTGGCCTGCAGGCTGACCAGAGCCCGAATTCCCCCGAGCACGGTTTTGCGGCAGAACACGATCACCATGGTCAGCAGGCACAGGTTCGTGATCAGGTAGGCCAGCGGCAGAACCTCCGCCCGCAAAAACGCGGGCAGCATGCCGGAGCGCTCACTGACAAAGCCCCAGAACAGCATCACGAGCAGCAAAATCCCCGTGACGGAAACACGCAGGGCCAGCGCGCGGTGCTCCGCGCCCAGCTCGTGCAGAATCGAAGGGGCGTCCTCGGGTGCGGTGTAGTCGTCCAGATTCTCAGGCTCCGGCTCGGTGCCGGGCTCATCGCCGGGATCGTTGTCCTCCTCCACTTCCCCGAGGAAGCGGAAGGTATGTACGCCGGAAGAGGCGGGCTGCCGCTTTTTTCGGCGGCGCGGTTCGCGTGCCGGTTCTTTGGGCGGTTCCTCCGGCGCGGTCTGGTAGCTTTCCTCCACGCGGGTCAGCGCCGCTTCGAGCAGGTCGAACTCCAGTACATGGACGGGCAGGGTGTTCGGCAGGTATTTGCGCGACGCGCGAACCAGCGCGCGAATCTGCTCCTTCTTTTGCTGCTCCGCCTTGCGCTGGGCGGCCTCCGCCTGCAGCTGTTCGAGCGCGGCGCGCGCCCTCTTTTCCTCCTCGGACTGAGGCTCCTCGGCTGCTGTTTTGGGCGCCGCCGGTTCCTGCCCGGCGGAGGAGTGTAGCACCGCGGGCTCCGGCTGCGCAGGGCTCTGCCCGATTGCCTTCTGCTTCAGAGCTTCCGGCTGCGCGGGCTCGGGGGCGGGCTTCGGCTCGGCCGGCGCGGGCTTGGCCTGCTCCTGCGGCAGGGCCTGTGTGCTTGGCTGATTCGGCAGGCCGGCGGCGGGCGGCTGACGATCCGTTTCGTGGGGAACAACTTCTATTTCTTTTGTGATTTCATTTTTAGAAACCGGCGGCTGCGCGGTGATCACTTCCCGCGCGGGGCGTTGGGCCCTGGGGCGCGTCCGCTGTTCCGGCGCGTCGGTTTCTTTGCGGGCCTGCCGCACCAGACGGGCCGCTTCCTCCAGATCCGTATATCCGCTCTCGGTCTCCTTCGGGAATGGGAGCGGCTCCAGGTGCAGGTGATGGCCGGCGGCAAGATCGGGCAGGCGGAACTCCTGCGTGGATTCTTTTGGGGTCAGGGCTGCGGATTCCTGCCGGGCGCGCGTATCTTTTTTTGGCCGGTCGGGCTGTTCCGGGGCCGGGGATTCGGTGGCTTTGGGTGCGGTAGGGCCCAAAGGCCGCTGCTGCGTTTCCCGAATCAGACGCACGGGCGCAGCAGGCTCCCACGGCTGGAACCGGGCGGAGATTTCTTTCTCTACCTCGTCCTCCGGCGTTTCGTCAAACAGATAGCGAAACGCGGGGGTCGGGCCCTGATCCGCGGAAACGGCGTCGTCGTATCCCTTTTTATATTCCTCTACCGGCTTGAGCTGAAGCCCGTAGTAGATATCCTCTTCTTCATCGAATTCGCAGGCCTTGGCCGCCTTGCGGCTGCGCCGGCGCGCGAAAAAGCCCTTCAGCCCGCGGGGAGCGGGCTGTTCTTCTTTTCCTTCGGTTTTTGGTTCCAAGGGGCCTTCCGCTGTGTCCGCCGCGCGAAAGCGGATTTCTCCGTTCTGCCCGGGAGTGAGCGGTTGCGCCGGCATCTCCTGCGGGGGCTGAGAAATCGGGGCCGGTATTTCCGGCCCGGGCTGTGGCGGGGCCGGCTGCTCCGGTTTTGGCTGGGGCTCCGGCGGCTGAATCCGCGGTGCGCTCTGCTCGTCCTTGCCGGTCAGCGTTTCGTACGCCTTGCTGCTCAAACGGCCTTTGGCCTCCGCCAGGATGTCATCCACCGAGTATTCCGGCGGTTTTTTTCCCCTGTTGTTTTCCATGGTAGGCTACACGCTCCCGTCCTTTTGCTTATTTGGCCTGAATCCCCCTGCGCTGCCGTACGACCTCATAGCAAATCACGCCGCATGCCACAGAAGCATTCAACGAGTTTATCTTTCCCAGCATCGGCAAAGATATGATAAAATCCGATTTTTCTCTGATCAGCCGGCTGACCCCGAAGCCCTCCGAGCCGATCACGATCGCGGCGGGGCCGCGGTAATCCACGCCGCACCAGTTCTGGCCGTCCATATCGGCGGCATAAATCCATACGCCGCGTTTTTTCAGTTCCTCGAGTGTGCTCGGCAGATTGCTTACCCGCGCTACCGGCACATATTCCACCGCCCCGGCCGACGCCTTGCCCACGGCAAACGTAAGGCCCGCAGCGCGGCGGCGCGGCACGATCACGCCGTGCGCTCCGGCACATTCCGCCGTGCGCAGAAGCGCCCCCAGATTGTGGGGGTCCTCCAGCTCGTCCGCAATCAGAAAGAACGGCGGCTCGCCCCGCTCCTCCGCCACGCGGAACAGATCCTCCAGCGAGGCGTATTCCTTTACGGCGGCCACCGCCACCACCCCCTGATGGTTGGCGTGGCCGCACAGATAATCCAGCTTTTTGGGGTCTGCGTCCTTTACGGGGATGCCCGACTGCTTCGCCTTTGCAATAATGCCGCCGATGGAGCCCGTGCGGTTGCCCCGGGCCACATAGATGCTGTCGATGGTGCGCCCTGCTTTCAGCGCCTCCGTTACGGCGTTTCTGCCCGCAATCACATCTTCGCCGCGCGCGGCGGTTCTATTTTCTTCCATATGTTCTGCTCCTCTTTCACGGTCGTCGGCTTTGCCGCGCGGGCAAACCGGTAAAATGTTAAGTATTGTTCGTCGTTATTTTATCTTTTCAGGAATTCGTATTGGCAACGAATGATGCTTTGGGGGAGAAAGCTGGTCGGTTTTTCTGCCGTGGTTTGCCGCCGATGCGTGCAGACGCAGCCCTTGCCCCATTTGAGGGGCAAGGCTGCAGCAGCAGAACACCCGTGCGGGGTACCCCGCAGAGCATTTGATGAAAAGCCCTGCTTTGGCTTTCCGTGTGAGGTTATTATAACACAAAAGGGTGCGGAAAGGAAAATAAATTGTGAAAAAAAGGCGGATTGTGCGCGGGTTCAAATCGTGGCAAAATACAAGATTGCCGCCGCCGCGGCCACCGCCGCCGGAGGAGCTACCCGGGTCACCCAGAAAGAGATTCCCCGCGCCCGTTTCATGCCGGAGGGAGCGTCCATGCTGCGCAGTATTTTGCGGGCCTCGCGCTCGAGCAGCTCGCGTTCTGCGCTGGCGTATTCCGGCTTTACCACGAGATAGGCGCTTTCGTAGTACATATTTCCCGTTTCCTTCACCTCAATGATCTGTCTGCTGATTCCGCGAATCATAGTGAGCCTCCTGCTGATTTAATACCCTTATTTTAGGCGAAAGGCGAACGTTTATACGGAATGAAACAGGAAAAGGATCACATAACAATCGGTTATACCATATGTAAATTTTTTTGGTTTACATAAATCCAGTGGATAACCTGGGAACATCCTGTGGAAAAGTCTGTTGAAAGTGTTGATAAGTGACGGTATACCGGTGTGTTAACTTTTTTTGAAATTTTGTGAAAATCTCTGTTATGTCAACCGAATCCGACGTGGAAACACATTTTACGAAACAACAGGCAGTATTTTCCCCTTTACGCGGACACCTAATTCTGAAAACTCATTCTTGTTTTTGATTGACAGCGGTGCTTTCTTCCATTCTATGGTAGTTTGCCCAGCCCGTTCCCGTCCGCGGGAAAGTATGCTATAATGTTCCCAATTGTAACGCTGCGCCGGGAGCGCGGCAGAGGAGGAGCTTATGGTTTACCGAAAGACTTCGCAGGGGGTCGAGATCCCGTCGTCCCTCGATCTCGATTTGCTCCAGACGCTCGACTGCGGCCAGTGCTTTCGCTGGCAGGTGCTGCCGGGCGGGGAATACCGCGGGATTGCCTGCGGGCGCACGCTGACGATCACCGAGAAAAACGGGACGGTGCTGTTTTGCGGGGTGACGGCGGCGGAGTTTGAAACGATCTGGGTTCCTTACTTCGACCTCGATTTCGATTACGCGGCGGTGCGGGAGTCGCTGGCGCAGATGCACCCGGCGCTGCGGCAGGCCGCCGAATTTGCCCCGGGAATCCGTCTGCTGCGGCAGGACCCGTGGGAGGCGCTGTGTTCGTTTATTCTGTCGCAGAACAATAACATCCCGCGCATTAAGGGTCTGGTGGACAGGCTCTGCCGGCTGCTTGGCGAGGAGCGCGGCGGCTTTTATGATTTTCCGCCGCCGGAGCGTCTGGCGGTTCAAACGGTGGATTCCCTCGCGCCGGTGCGCAGCGGCTTCCGGGCCAAATACCTGATCGACGCGGCGCGGAAGGTGGCCGGCGGAGAGGTGGATTTGGACGCGCTTTCCCGCCTGCCGATCGATGAGGCGCGGCAAAGCCTGATGAAAATTTACGGCGTGGGGGAAAAGGTGTCGGAGTGCGCCCTGCTGTACGGCCTGCACCGGCTCGAGGCGTTCCCCATGGATGTGTGGATGAAGCGCGCCATGGCGGTGCTGCTGCCCGGCTATACTCCGCGCCAGCTTGGGCCGTATGCGGGCGTGGCGCAGCAGTATCTGTTTCATTACAGCCGGTGCCATGCGCAGCTGTTCTCTGCCTGAATGGTACAAAAATTTCATGGAAGATTTTATAGATATTTTTTTCACAAGCCTGTCTTTTCTTCCGGTTTATGGTATAATAGCCACAGGGCGGCTTATGATACCGGTTTCGCCAATGGATAACGATACCACAACGGCGCTTTGCGCCTGTGGTGTAGCGCCACCGGGCGGCTGTTATGCCGGCTTCCCCAATCGATCAACTATACCGCGGCGGCGCTTTGCTCCTGTGGTATATGACAGCAGCGTATTCTAAAAATCATTCAGGAGTGTGATCCATATGCCATTGGTAAATACGACGGAAATGTTCAAAAAAGCCTATGAGGGCGGATACGCCATCGGCGCGTTCAACGTCAACAACATGGAAATCATTCAGGGAATCACAGAGGCCTGCCACGAGCTGAGAGCTCCGGTCATTCTTCAGGTGTCCGCCGGCGCGCGCAAATATGCCAACCACACTTATTTGACGAAGCTGGTGGAAGCCGCGGTTCTGCTGGATCCCGAGCTGCCCATCGCTCTGCATCTGGATCACGGCCCCTCCTTCGAGCTGTGCAAGGATTGCATCGACGGCGGGTTCACCTCCGTCATGTTCGACGGTTCCTCCAAGCCTTACGAGGAGAACGTGGAGGAAGCCCGCCGCGTTGCGGAATATGCCCACAAATACAATGTAACGGTCGAGGCCGAGCTTGGCCAGTTGGCCGGTATTGAGGACGAAGTGAGCGTGGATGAGGACAAGGCGCATTTCACCGACCCTGATCAGGTGGAGGATTTCGTCAAGAGAACCGGCGTGGATTCGCTGGCGATCGCCATTGGAACCAGCCACGGCGCCTATAAGTTCAAACCCGGCCAGAAGCCGCAGCTGCGCTTTGATATTCTGGAGGAGGTCTCCCGCCGTCTTCCCGGATTCCCCATTGTGCTGCACGGCGCTTCGTCCGTTGTTCCCCAGTTTGTGGAGGAGATTAACCTCTACGGCGGGAGTATGCCCGACGCGATCGGCATTCCGGAAGAAATGCTGCGTCAGGCGGCCACCATGGCGGTCTGCAAGATCAACATCGATTCCGATCTGCGCCTGGCGATGACTGCCAGCGTGCGTAAATATCTGGCGCAGAACCCCACCCATTTCGATCCCCGCCAGTATCTCGGGCCCGCCCGCACCGCCATCAAAGAGATGGTTGAGCATAAGATCAACACCGTTCTGGGCTGCGCAGGCAAAGCGTAAAGGTTCGGTAACAGCAGCTTTGCGTGTGGGCAAGCCATAAAAAGAGTCTCCTCGGCGGCAAAACAGTACGAGCTGTTTTGGCTCTCCGGGCAAGCCCCCTTTGTTCAAAGGACAAAGGGGGCTTTTTTGATACGCGCTCTGCCGCTGTGAAACGGCTGCCCCGTGAAGGGGGAACGGCGTTCCCCCTGTTTCCCCGCTGATTGGGAACCGGCGCGCATGCCTCTGCGCCGTCGGAGGAAGACAGTGCTTCTCTCAAGGACTCATAATGGAGGATGGCCTCATCATATTGATTCAGAAAGAGATACCGGCACAGGCGGCTGGGTTCTTTTTGGCGCGGTGTGCGGGTATCCGGATAAAATGGAGGGGGCTTGTTGTATGCGCGCGGAATTCGTTGATTCGGTATTGACTTTCTCGTTTGACAACATCGGCACAATGACTCTTGCGGCGGTTTTCCTGCTAATTGGTTACCAAATCAAAGGAAAAGTGCATTTTCTCGAAAAATTTTGTATTCCCGCTCCCGTGGTGGGCGGATTCCTATTCGTATTTATCAATTTCGGCTTTTACTTCAGCGGAGCGGTCAAATTCCAATTCGATTCCACGCTTCAGGCGGTCTTTATGCTCGCGTTTTTTACCACGGTAGGGCTGGGGGCCAGCCTGCGAGTGCTGTTGACCGGCGGCAAGCTGCTGGTGATTTACTGGCTGGTGAACATAGTAGTGACGGTGCTGCAAACGGGCATTGGCGTCGGGCTTGGCCCGATGGTGGGGCTGCATGCGGCCTATGGAATTGTATCCGGCCCGGTGGCGCTGGTGGGCGGCCACGGGGGCGCGGCTGCCTACGGCCAGACGTTGGAGGGGATGGGCTACCCCGGCGCCAGCCTTGTCGGGCTCACGGCGGCAACCTTTGGTTTGATCGCAGCCAGCCTGATCGGCGGGCCTCTGGGCCGGCGGCTGATCGTCCGCTATCACCTGGAGCCGAAGCCGGAGGAGACGTTTGAGATCGACGCTGCGGGCTACGAAACAAAACAGGCGGAGCGGCCGGAAATGGACTATGCCTCCACCATGAAAAATCTGACCGCGCTGATGCTCTGCATGACGCTGGGAGCGGTCATCGTGGGGTATCTGGGCCAGCTGATTCACATGTCGATTCCCACCTATGTAGGCGCCATGTTCTTTGCGGTGCTGGTGCGCAATCTGAACGAAAAATATCATTTCTATGAGTTCCGCATGGATTTCAACGACAAGGTCGGCGAGGTGACTCTGGGGCTGTACCTGGCTATGGCGCTCATGACGCTCAAGCTCTGGGAGCTGGCCGAATTGGCGCTGCCGCTGCTCATTGTGCTGCTCACGCAGACGGTTCTGTTGGTTCTGCTCACATATTTTGTGATTTTCCGGATTCTGGGCAGGAATTACGACGCAGCCGTCATGTGCGCCGGCCTGATCGGACACGACATCGGCTCTACTCCCACCGCAGTGGCCAACATGACGACCATTCAGGAGAAATATGGAGAATCGCGCAAGGCGCTGATCATCGTTCCCATTGTGGGCGCGTTTTTGATCGATGTGTTCTATCAGCCGTTCGTCATCTGGTGTATCAATGTCCTGTGCTGACCGCCCTCCCGCCGCGCTGCCGTGTGGGGATTTGACATGCGGCGGAGATTTTTCTGCGCATGAAAATATTTGCATGAGCGTGCCGCGCCGTGCATATGTATTGGTATGAAATAAGGGGGAGAGAGCGATGTTCGTCGTATCTGTGAAAGCAAAGCGTAAAAATATCCTGTTGGTTATTTTCCTGATTCTGGTGCTGGTTCTTGTTGCAATCACCGCGATGGTTGTTCACGGCTCCGGCAGTGAGGCGACGATGAGCGGCCAGAAATATAATCTCAAGGCGGAGAGCAATGAGGACCGCGTCGCGTTTTTGACCCAGTTCGGCTGGAAGGTGGCGGAAGAACCGGTCGAAATCCGCGAGGTGACGATTCCGGCAACCTTTAACGAGGTATATGAAAAATACAATGCTCTGCAAAAGGAGCAGGGGCTCGATCTGACCCGTTATGCGGGCAAGATCTGCAAGCAGTGGGTGTATGAGATCAACAACGCCACCGATCAGGGCGCGCCGGTTCGTGCCACCCTGCTGATTTACGGCGGCAAGGTGATCGGGGGAGATATCAGCTCCACCCCGCTGGATGGCTCAATGTGCGGATTTTCCGGCAGCGACCGCATTAGGCCCGGCAATACGGCGCAGCAGCTCACCTCTTCGGCGGAATCTGCCAAAGAGACGAACGTCAGCGAAATCCCCACCAACGCCTGGCCAACGGATTAACCCGGTGCATCGGATCTCCTTGTAATCATATCGTTCAAAACGCAGCGTGCGGGGAATCGTTCTCCGCACGCTTTTCGTCTTGACGTTTTCCGCCTGCCCAAGGTACAATAGAGCCAACAGCTTTACAAAGCGTCATTTCGTTCTTCCTTCGCCAGCGGCGAGGGAAGAAATTGCCGGTTCAAGCCGGATTACGGTTTGGCCGGCTGGCAATAGTAAGAATACAAAGGGCAGGGGGAACATACGATGGCGCTGGAACGGCTCGATAAAATACTGGCTTCTCAGAACATCGGCAGCCGCAAAGAAGTGGGCCTGATGATCCGCAAGGGGCGGGTCACGGTGAACGGGGCGGTGGCGACGCGGCCGGAGCTGAAGGCGGATGCGGAGCAGGATGCGATTGCGGTGGAGGGGCGTGAGCTGGCGGGTTCCCGCTTTATTTACCTTATGATGAATAAACCGAAGGGTGTTCTGTCCGCTTCGCGCGATACCAGGGCCGAAACGGTTGTAGATCTGGTTCCGCAGGAGTGGCGGCGCCGGGGGCTGTTCCCGGCGGGGCGGCTCGATAAAGATACCGAGGGTTTGCTCATCCTGACAAACGATGGAGATTTTGCACATAAAATGCTCTCACCCAAAAAGAAAGTTGAAAAAATCTATGATGCCGTACTCGATCTTCCCATCGATTCACAGGATATTCTGGCTTTTTCTGTCGGAGTAAAAATGAAGGATTTTGAAGCTCTTCCTGCAAAATTGTCCGTTTTGCCCCCGGAGCTTGCCGACGCGAAACTTACACCCTTGCAGCGCCAGGTGCGCGTGTGCATCCATGAAGGGAAGTTTCACCAAGTGAAACGAATGTTTATGGCCCGCGGAAAAACCGTGCTGGCGCTGCGCCGCGTGCAGATCGGCTCGCTGAAATTAGACCCAAATCTTTCGCCCGGTGAGGTTCGACAAATGGCTGCCAAAGAAATTCTGGCGGTTTTCACCTGAAAAGCCTCCTTGTTTTTATCACATCTTTAGCTTCTTTATGGGATTTACCTAAACGCTCCATGCAAAGTTTGGGTAAAAAAGGTCTGTTAAAACCGGGGTGGTTCTGATATATTAATAATATCAAATCTTGCTGTTCCATCAGGTTTTTGGCGTCGGGCGACGCCGTGCTTTCAGACTGATCCATATGCTCAGGAGGTTTATTATGGCAAGCTTATCACTCAGAAACATCTACAAGATTTATCCAGGCGGCGTGACGGCGGTTACGGATTTCTGCCTGGAGATCGAAGACAAGGAGTTCATCATTCTGGTTGGCCCGTCCGGCTGCGGAAAATCCACCACGCTTCGTATGATCGCCGGGCTGGAGGAAATTTCCAAGGGCGAATTGTACATCGGGGACAAGCTGTCCAACGACATTGCCCCTAAGGACCGCGATATCGCAATGGTGTTCCAGAACTATGCGCTGTATCCGCACATGACTGTGTTCGACAACATGGCTTTCGGGCTCAAGCTGCGCAAGACTCCGAAGGATGAGATCAAGCGCCGCGTGGAGGAAGCCGCCCGCATTCTGGACATTTCTCACCTGCTCGACAGAAAGCCGAAGGCACTCTCCGGCGGCCAGCGCCAGCGCGTTGCGCTGGGCCGTGCCATCGTGCGTGACCCGAAGGTCTTCCTGCTTGACGAGCCGCTTTCCAACCTGGACGCAAAGCTGCGTGCCCAGATGAGAACCGAGATCGCGAAGCTTCATAAGCGCCTCGGCACCACCTTTATCTATGTTACGCATGACCAGACTGAAGCAATGACAATGGCTGACCGCATCGTTGTGATGAAGGACGGCTTCATTCAGCAGGTCGATACGCCCCAGAATCTGTATGAGCGCCCGGTCAATGAGTTCGTGGCCGGCTTTATGGGTTCGCCGCAGATGAACTTCCTCGATGCGGTTCTCGGCAAGGACGGCGGGCAGTACACGCTGACCTTCGGCAAGACGACCGTGAAGATTCCGCAGTCCAAAACAGAGGGAACCTCTTTGGACGCATATGTCGGCAAGACCGTTACGTTCGGTGTTCGCCCCGAGGATGTGCACGACGAGCCCGATTTCCTCGCAAAATCGCAGGATAGCCTCGCTACCGCGGACGTAGAGGTAACAGAGCTGATGGGTGCGGAAATCTACCTGTACCTCAACTGCGAGGGCAATTCCCTTACCGCTCGTGTAGATCCCGCTTCCACCGCGAAGCCCGGCGACAAGGCCAATATAGCGCTGGATATGACGAAGTGCCATATCTTTGACAAGGAGACCGAGCTGGCGATTCTGAACTGATTTCTGATTTTTACAAGGGGCGAAGCGTGTGTGCGCGTGCTCCGGATTTTGTCAAACTGCAAACGGGCTATCTGCATGGATAGCCCGTTTTTCCATCATATAGATGCTATTCGCGGATGTTTCCACGGTGAAAGCGGCGGTTTCTTTTCCGTCGGCAGGGGTACTGCGCAGGGCGGAGCCTTTACCGGAAATTGCCCGCACGAATCAATACGAATTATCCTATAGGGTGTTATGGAAAAAAGAATTTGCCCGCCGGTTCGCCGTATGGTATGGTAGAACGAGAATGTGAGGTTCTCTGCCGTACCGTGTTCCCTGCGCGCTTCAAACGCTTTTATTTTGAAGTTTGTAAGATCCATGGATACCGGTAAACAGAGGAGGAACGGAACTACAATTTAAAGGAGAGATGCACTATGGTAACAGCACAGGATGTCGCTCTGGCAAAAGAACGGATTGGAAAATACCTTCATGAAACGCCGGTGATCCGGCTGCAAAATCTGGAGGAAGCCCTCGGCTGTCAGGTCTATGTAAAAGCGGAAAACATGCAGAAAACGCATTCCTTTAAGCTCAGAGGCGCCTTGAATAAGGCTCTTTCCCTTACGCCCGAGCAGCTGGCAAAAGGGGTTGTGGCGGTTTCCTCCGGCAACCACGGCATCGGCGTCGCGTACGCCGCCAAAATGCTGGGCGTAAAGGCGACGGTGGTTCTTACCGACACCGCGCCGGAAATCAAGATCAACGAGATCAAGGGGCTGGGCGCAGAGGTTCTGCTGTGCGAGCTGAACAGCCGTCAGGCGCTGGCGCAGAGTCTGGTGGACAAGTACGGCTATATCTTTATTCCGCCGTATGACGATGAGGCGATCATCGCGGGTCAGGGCACCTGCGGTGTAGAGATCGTGCGCCAGCTGCCGAATGTTGACGTGATCATGACGCCGGTCAGCGGCGGCGGGCTCGTTTCGGGCGTGGCCATCGGCGCGAAGGGCGAGAAGCCCTCCGTGAAGGTCATCGGAGCGGAGCCTGCGGTTGTGGCACGCTATTCCAAAAGCCTTGAGGCAGGTGAGCGGGTCGGCCTGCCCAAAGCCGCCTCCCTGGCCGACGCGCTGCTGGTTACCCAGCCGGGGCAGGCCAACTTCCCACTGGTGCAGAAGTATGTTGACCAGGTGGTATCCACCAGCGAAGAGTACATTGCCAAAGCGGCGCGCTTTTTGAGCAGCGAGGGCAAAATCATTGCGGAACCTGCCTCCTCCATCACCATAGGCGCCGTTCTTGAGGGGAAGATCCGTTTTGAGCCGCAGCAGAAGGTTTGCTTCCTGCTGTCCGGCGGCAACACCGAGCTTTCGTTTTTGGCATCGCTGTAACAGCCGCATGGCGGCGAGCTCACGCAATAAGCGGCGCCCGATTCTTCGACTCTTGTACTGCAGGGAATCGGGTGCTGTACAGAAAATCCATGGAGGCTTTTAGCTCCTTGAAGTCAGTAAAGAATACCATCATGTTTTGAACAGGAGAATGATGATGAGCATTACGGAAAAGCTGAAAGAACTGGGGATCGAGCTGCCCGGCTTTAACCCGCCCGCCGCCAACTACTCCCCGGCCATCCGCACGGGAGATTTTATTTTTACCGCGGGCCAGACCCCGAAGCAGGGCGGCAAGCTTGTTCTGACCGGCAAGGTCGGTGTGGAGGTAAGTGAGGAGCAGACGTATGAGGCCGTGAAGACCTGCGCACTGAACTGCCTGACGATTGTCGATTATTATGCCGGCGGGCTCGACAATGTGGCGGCTATCGTCAAGCTGACGGTGTTCCTCAACACGGAGCCCGGCTTTGCAGACCACGCCAAGATCGGCAACGGCGCCTCCGACCTTTTTGTATCCGTTTTCGGCGCGCACGGCTGTGCGGCCCGCAGCGCGGTGGGGGTCGCTTCCCTTCCCGGCAACGCTCCCTGCGAAATCGAGCTGGTCGTTCGGCTGAAGGACGCTTCCATTCCGCCAAAGGGCTGAGTGGGCGTTTTCCTACAAGAAAAAGAAAGCATCTCCGTTCCGGGCAGGCACCTGGGATGGGATGCTTTCTTTTTCATTATATTAGGGGGCTCAGGGAGCGGCTTCCAGTTCCCGGTAATTCCCCAGGAAAGAAAAGCGGGGAAGCTCCTCATACAGAGCGGCGATCAAGTCCAGCGTATCGGCCTCATGCACATTGCCGGAAAAATCCAGATAGAAATCATACTCAAAGTTTTTGTCCGCGAGCGGCCGGGATTCGATTTTCGTCAGGTTCAGGCCGTGAATGGCAAAGCGCGATAAAACCCCCGAGAGCGAGCCGGTGGTGTGCGGCAGGGAAAAGCACAGGCTGATCTTTTGGGCGTCCGGCGGGATGACGGGGTCACGGCACACCGCCACAAAGCGGGTGCAGTTGCTGTGGGAGTTCTGGATATCGCGGTCGAGAATGGTGAGACCATAGGTCTCCGCCGCCTGCTGCGAACAAATGACCCCGATGCTGCCGCCCTGCTGTGCGGCCATTTTCGCCGCGGCAGCCGTGTTGCTGAACGGCTCGGCCGAAAGGCCGTTTTTGTTCAGGTATTCCGAGCATTGGGCCAGTGCCTGCGGGTGGGAATACACCGTTTTCAGCTCCCCGCGCCGCGTGCCCTTCGGGACGGCCAAACAGTGATCGATTTTCACCGTGGTTGCCGCCGCAATGAAAAAGCGATACTTTAAAATCAGGTCGTACACCTCGGTGACAGAGCCTGCGGAGGAATTTTCAACCGGGAGGATTCCAAAATCCGCCGTTCCCTGCCGGAGGGCCTCGAACACATCACCGAATGCGTGGGAAAAGCGGAGCTCCCCCTCCGGGAACAGCCGCAGCGCCGCCTGATGCGAATAGGCTCCCTCGGCGCCCTGACAGGCGATGCGCCCGCCGGACGGGAGGCGGTCCTTTGCGCTCTGAATCAGGGTGCGCAGCTCCTCTCCGCTGCCGAGCAGCCGGTGCTGTAACGAGCGGCTGGCCTCCATGCACGCGGCATAGATGACCCGCACCTCTCTGCCGTATGCCCCGGCGCGGTTCTCCATGCGATCCAGAATTTCGTGTTCGCGCTCGGGGTTGAGCACCGGGCCGCCGGTTTTCTGCTTGACTGCCGCCACCTCGCGTCCGCAGTCGAGTCGCGCCGTGAGCAGGGGCAGCAGCCGGTCGTCGATCTCGTTGATTTTTGTTCGGATTTCCTCGAGCGTCATCACAGTTTCCCTCTTTCCGCCATCAAATTCATAAGGCCCACCGCCACGGCGGCCTCTACGACCGGAATCGCGCGGGGAACGATGCACGGGTCATGCCGCCCGTGTACCACCAGCGGCTCGTTTTGCACAGTGGTGAGATTCACCGTGCTCTGCTCCCGGCTGATGGAAGGGGTGGGCTTGAACGCCGCGCGCAGGATCAGCGGCATGCCGGTGGTGATGCCGCCTAGAATCCCGCCGCAATGGTTGGTGCGGGTCTTTACCTGTCCGTTTTCGGCGGTGAAGGCGTCGTTGTTTTCGCTGCCGCGCAGGGAAGCGGCGGCAAAGCCGTCGCCAAACTCCACACCCTTCACGGCGGGGATGCCGAACACAATGGAGGAAAGCACGTTCTCCACGCCATAGAACATCGGCGAGCCGATGCCCGCTGGCACTCCGGTGACAGCGCATTCCACCACGCCGCCCACACTGTCGGCGCATTTGCGGGCCGCTTCAATCTTCTCCCGCATGGCGGCTTCGGCGGAGCGGTCAATCAGGGAGAAGTATTCCGTGGAGAGACGCTCCAGCAGAGCGTCCGGAATCTCCACAGGGTCAAAAGGGGCGTCAGACACCGACGCGATGCGCAGGGCGTGCGCGCCGATGTGGATTCCGTGAACGGATAGAATCTGGCGGCATATTGCGCCCGCAAAGGTGAGCGGAGCGGTCAGCCGACCCGAAAAGTGCCCGCCGCCGCGCACGTCGTTCGCGCCGTTGTAGCGCACGGCCCCGGTGTAATCTGCGTGGCCCGGGCGCGGCAAAACCCGCAGGCTCTCGTAGTCGGAGGAGCGGGTGTTGGTGTTCTCGATCATTCCGCACAGCGGCGCGCCGGTGGTTTTTCCATTCAGCAGCCCGCTGACAATGCGCACGCGGTCCCCCTCGCTGCGGGGGGTGGAAGAGAGATCGCGCCCCGGCGCGCGGCGCGCCATTTGCACAGCGAGCTGCTCTTCATCAATGAAACAGCCCGCGGGCAGGTTGTCGAGCACCACGCCGATGGCTTCGCCGTGGCTCTCGCCGAAAATGCTGATTCGTACGGAGTCCCCGAAGCTAGATGACATTGGCTTTTCCCCCTAACCGGTTATATTCCGCGAAAAAATCCGGATATGATTTTGCGACGCTCTGCGCGTCGGTGATGACGGTGGGCGCGGTTCCCCGCAGAGCGGCGACGGCCACAGCCATTACAACCCGGTGGTCGTTGCGGCCCTCGGCTGTGCCGGGCGAAAGCTGCGGCACTCCGTCGATTACAAGGCCGTCGGGCTGCTGGGTGATTTTTGCGCCGAGTGCCGAAAGCGCCTTTGTCATTGCGTCCAGGCGGTCGCTTTCTTTCAGCCGCAGGCGGGCGGCGCCGGTGATCACGGTGCGCCCCCCGGCCAGCGCGGCGGTGGCCGCCAGCACCGGCACCAGGTCGGGAATCTGCGCGGCGTCGATCTCGATGCCGCGCAGCGGCGCGCCCGATACGGTCAGCACGTCGCCCTCCCAGCTGATTTGCGCGCCGAAGCGCCGGAACAGCTCGGCAGATTCCCGGTCACCCTGCGCGGAGTCGCGGCGCAGGCCGTGAATGGAAAGTGCTCCGCCGAGCGCGCCCGCGGCAAGGAAGAACGCCGCCTGCGACCAATCGCCCTCCACGGTGTATTCCCGCGGCTGAAACTGCTGCCAGCCGGGAATGTCCCAGCCGTTCTGCACGGGGCGGATTTCCACGCCGAAGTCGCGCAGCACTGCCAGCGTTAAATCGATGTATCCGGCGGATTCGAGCGGAGTGGTCAGGCGGATGCGGCTGTCACCCGGCAGGAGCGGCAGCGCCAGCAGCAGTCCCGTGATAAACTGGGAACTGATGTTCCCCGGCAGTGCGTACTCGCCGGGAATCAGGCCGCCGCCGATTGAAAGCGGCAGCCCACCCCTGCTTTGGAGCACGGTGCCGTGGGGCGGCAGGCACTCAAGGTAGGTATCCAGCGGGCGGTAGGGCAGGCGGCCCCGGCCGGTCAGCTCGGCGCGGATGCCGAGCGCCGCCAGTATGGGGATGAGAAAGCGCAGGGTCGAGCCGGATTCCCCGCAGTCGATTTCGGCTTCCTCCTCCCATTTTCCGCCGCTGCTGACGATGAGGGTGTCGCCCTCCCGGCGAACCTCTGCGCCCATCGCCTGAATTGCGCCCAGCGTGGCGCGCATATCCTCCGAATCCGCCACATGGTACAGGCGGCTTTCTCCCCGTGCCAGCGCGGCGCAGAAAATCGCGCGGTGCGCGGCGCTCTTGGAGGGGGGGACCGTCACGGAACCGCAGAGCCGGGCAGGGGATAGGATTGCTCGGTTCATGCGTGCTCCTCCTTTTCCTTTATTATAATAGGAAGAAGCTCCTGCTTCGGAATGGGGTGGACAAACGAATGACCAATTTCACGCAGCAGGATCAGGTTGAGCGTGCCGCCCATCCCCTTTTTATCCATGGCGGCGGCTTTTGCCAGGCTTTCCGCCGGCGCGTCGTCCTCCGTGGGCAGGCGGTACTGCCGCAGCAGGGCGGCGATTTCCTCTGCGGTTCCGGGCTTCGTTAAATCAAGCGCCTCGCCCGCGCGGCAGATTTTTACCATCCCTATGCCCACGGCTTCGCCATGGGTCAGCTTGCTGAACGCGTAGTGCTTTTCCAGAGCGTGGCCGAGCGTGTGGCCAAAATTCAGCAGCATGCGCTCGCCGGTGTCGAACTCGTCGTCCTCCACCACACGGCGCTTACAGTCCACGCACTCGGTGATCATCCGCTCAAGCACCTTCGGTTCTTTCGACAGATCGTTGTCACGGATCAGCTCGAACAGCGGGCGGCTTTTGATGCAGCCGTATTTGATCGCCTCAGCCATGCCGTCCGCAAAAAAGCGGGGCGGCAGGGTGGCGAGCGTGTCGGGGTCGATCAGCACCAGGCGCGGCTGGTGGAACGCGCCCACCAGATTTTTGCCCTGCGGCAGGTCTACGCCGGTTTTTCCGCCGACGGAGGAATCGATCTGCGCGAGCAGCGAGGTGGGAATCTGAATAAAGCCGATGCCGCGCAGGAACGTGGCGGCGGCAAAGCCGGCCATGTCGCCCGTCACGCCGCCGCCGAGCGCGACGATGAAATCGGTGCGGGTCATCTTCTGCTCGGCCATGGCCGCGTAAACCCGCTCAATGGTAGAAAGGCGCTTGCTCTCCTCCCCGGCGGGGAAGGTGAAAACATCGGGCACGAAGCCTGCTTTTGCCAAAGAATCCGCCGCGCGTCGGGCGTACAGCGGGCCGACGTTGCTGTCGGTAATGATCATGGCCCGGCCGCCCCCGCGGAACAGCGTGCCGGCCTGCTCCCCCAGCTGATCCAGACAGCCTCGCCGAATCAGAATCTGGTAGGGGCTTGAGGTTTGAATCGTCAGTTCCATTTATTCTCCCAGCCTTTCCTTAATCTCCCGGCCCTGCCGCAGCAGCCCGCGAAGCGCTTCGCGGTCGTTCTCCGCCACGGCGTTCCGGATTTCTGTCAGATGCCCGAGCAGGGTATCGATTTCGCGGGTCAAAGGCTCGCGGTTTTCGAGGAACAGTTCACTCCAAAGGGTTTCGTTGATGCGCGCCACACGGGAAACGTCGCGGTAGCTGCCCGCCGAATAGCCGGGGTGCCCGGGGCACAGCGGGCTCATCACATACGCGCAGGCCAGTGCGTGGGGCACCTGGGAGGTAAACGCGATCATTTCGTCGTGGTGCTCCGCCGTGGTGGCGAGGGTGCGGGCAGCACCGATCGAGCGGGCCAGGTGCTCCATCAGCGCCACGGCATCGTCCGGCGCGCCGCAGGGGATCAAAAGATAGCTGGCTCCCTCGAACAGAACGGCTTCGCTTGCCGCAAAGCCGTTCTGCTCCTTTCCCGCCATCGGGTGACCGCCGACGAAGGCAAAGCCGAATGTGCGGGCAAGCTCCGTCAGTCTGGGGCAGATAAACCCCTTGACTCCGCAGGTGTCGCTCACAAGCGCGCCGCCGAGCAGCGCGCCCTTTTTCTGCACAAAGTCGATGCAGGCCTGCGGGTAGCAGCACAAAAGGATCAGGTCGGCACGGGCAAGCGCGCCGTCGTCCGCTTCGGCGGAAATCGCGCCGCAAAGCAGCGCCTGCCGGATCACCTCCGGGTTTTGGTCGACGCCGGTAATCCGGTGGCGGCGATTCCGCGAAAGGGCCTTGGCCAAAGAGCCGCCGATCAGACCCAGCCCGACAATCACGATATCGAGCTCGTCAGGATTTCGTTTTTCCGGCGCGCGTCGGCCGGTGTGCGGTGTTGGTTGCAAAGTTTACACTCTCCTTGCCAAATCGTTCGGCCGGTGCGGCCGTCTGCCGCATTATCTGGTTTTGCCGAAAACCTTGCCCACCTCGAACAGGCGGGAGGAGATCCTGTCGAACTGGTCGGGCGTCAAAGACTGCGCGCCGTCGGAGAGCGCGTGCGGCGGGTCGTTGTGCACCTCGATGATCAGGCCGTCGGCTCCGGCGGCCACAGCGGCCATGGCCAGCGGCTCCACCAGCCAGGCGATGCCGCCCGCGTGGCTGGGGTCTACAACGACCGGCAGGTGAGAGAGCTTCTTGAGCACCGGCACGGCGGAAATATCCAGCGTGTTGCGGGTGTAGGGCTCAAAGGTGCGAATGCCGCGCTCGCAGAGGATGACCTGCTCGTTGCCGCCCGCCATGATGTATTCTGCGCTCATCAGCAGCTCTTCAATCGTGCTGGAAAGGCCGCGCTTTAACAGGATGGGCTTTTTGATCTTGCCAAGCTCCTTGAGAAGCTCAAAGTTCTGCATGTTGCGCGCGCCCACCTGAATGATGTCGACGTCCTCGAACAGCTCAAGGTGCGAAACGCGCATGATCTCGGTGACGATCGGCAGGCCTGTCTTTTTCTTTGCCTCGCTCAAAAGCGCAAGCCCCTCGGCCTTCATGCCCTGAAAAGAGTACGGGGAGGTGCGGGGCTTGAACGCGCCGCCGCGCAGGAATTTGGCGCCCGCGGTCTTTACGCGCTCCGCGATGCCGCAGATTTGCTCCTCGCCCTCCACGGAGCAGGGGCCGGCCATCAGGGTGAGCGAGCCGTCGCCGATTTTCTGCCCGCCGGGGAGGGTGATCACCGTGTTGTCCGGATGAAACTTGCGGTTTGCCTTCTTGTACGGCTCCTGCACCCTCTTTACGCTTTCCACCAGATCCTGCGCGGCAATATAATCCATATCTACGCTGGAGGTATCGCCGATCAGGCCGAGAACGGTTCTCTGGGTGCCTACCCAGGTGTTCACCTGAAGGTCGTAATGGCTGGTGAGCCTCTCAATGAATTGTTCCAGCTGATCGTTTGTGCATTCCGGTTTTAATACGATGATCATAATAGTACCCTCCTGTATTGAATTTGGGTAAAAAAATAGGGACGAGGCTGCCAGGCAGCTTCGTCCCTTCTAATATTACCCTGCAAAATTAGCGGCGCTTGGTACGCCCTGCGCAAGAAGTAAATTCAGACCGACGGAAACAGTCACGGCAGTATTCGGAGCATGCGAAAAAATCCCACGCAAAATAAAAGCGGGGATAGCCAAAGCCTGTAAATCGCACACTGTTACGAATAACGTCCATGAGTAAAGATTCCTCCGGTTTTCGTTTTCAACTTGCGTTCATGATAAACAATCTCAAAAAGTTTGTCAAGTGTTTTTGCCGAAAAAAAGTTCAGCTTTTTGTAAAATTTGTTCCGAGACCGTGTCGGGGTCCTGGTTCGCGTCCACGCAGAGCTGCGCCGCGGCGCGGTATAAGGGCATTCTTTCGGCGTACAGCGCGCGCAGAAATTCCTGTCGGTCCGCCCGCTGCAGCAGCGGGCGGTCGCTCACGCCGGCAAGACGGCGCTCCAGTGTGTCGAGGGAGGCGTCCAGCAGCACGATCACGCCGTTTCGGCGCAGAATGTCCACGTTTTCTTCCCTTAAAACCGCGCCGCCGCCGGTGGCGATGACCAGACCTTTCTGTGAGCAAAGCTCCCGCGCGGCCTCGGTCTCCATCCGGCGAAAGGCCTGCTCGCCCTCGTCGGCAAAAATTTGAGAGATGGTTTTCCCCTGCCGCCGCTCAATGCATTGATCCAGATCAAAAAAGCGCCGCCCGCTTTTCTGCGCCAGCGCCTGCCCGACCGTCGTTTTGCCGCTGCCCATGAAGCCGCACAGAACAATGTTGTCGGCCATTTGCGTCACTCCTTTGCCCCGCCGAACATGCGGTTCATTTCCAGAATGGCGCTGCGGCCGATTTCAGCCACACGCTGCGGGTCAAACTCCGCGCCGTACCAAATGCGCTGCGCCGCGGCCGCCTGCCACACGAGCATATCCATGCCTCCCACGGCCACAGCTCCGGCGCGTCGGGCCGTTTGCAGAAACAGAGTGTCCTGCGGATTGTACACCGCGTCGAAAACGGCGGAAATGTTTTGGTATAATTCCGCGGGCAGCGGGGGAATAGTATGGGTGTTCGGGTGCATGCCCGCCGGCGTGCCGTTCACAGCCAGGTCATACGATTCGGCCGGGTCGAGCTCGTCGTAACGGCAGACCCGCACCAGAAAATCCTTCCGCTTTTCGCGCAGGCGCCCGGTCAGGGTGTCTGCCAGCTCGCGGGCGGAGGAAAGGCCGCTTTCCCGCACGCAGATTGTCAGGTCGGGGAAATAGGAGGCGTCGGCCAGCTCAAAAGCCATCACGCGCGCAACGCCGCCGCTGCCCAAAATCAGATTTTTCCCTCCCATGGGGATTCCCGCGGCGCGAAGCGATTTCTGAAAGCCCTCCCCGTCGGTGGTAAAGCCGCAAAGGCAGCCGTTCTCGTTCTTTACGGTATTCACCGAGGAAAACGCCGCCGCTTTTTCGTCGATTTTCCCCAGCAGGGCCATGACCGCCTGCTTGTGGGGGATCGTCACATTAAAGCCGTCCAGCCCGAGAAGGCGCTCCTTTTCTTCAGGCTGCGCAAGCTCCTCCGGGGAAACGGAGAGCACCGTGTAGTCCGCGTCGATCCCCGCCGTGCGGAACAGCTCGCCATGGATGAACGGCGACATGGTGTGGCCCACCGGAAACCCGATCAGGCCGAAATGACGTTTTTTCATTTGGAAACCCCTCTGAAAAGAAATAGTCAGGAAAGTTATAATTCCTATTGACAAAGAGAAAGATTGCTAATAATATGTGGGTAGGGAAATTGTAGCATACAATATTCTTGATTGCAAACCGAGCGCAATCATTTTTTACTTTATACGGTTAGGAGGAAAAAGGATGGTTTTTGAGAAGGTAAAGGCGATCCTCAGCGAGCAGTTTGATGTTGAGGAGGACTCCATTACTCTAGACACATCCGTGGTGGATGACCTGGGCGCGGATTCCCTGGATGTGGTCGACCTGCTGATGTCGATCGAAGATGAATTTGAAATCGAGATTCCCGATACGGAGATCGATAACATTAAAACAGTCGGGGAACTTGTAAAATACATTGAGGAGCATGTTTAAGACTGTATAAAATCAGCAAAAAAATGGTTAAAACTGCATAATCTACAAAAAATGAAAGCCGTTGTGCCCTGCACAGCGGTTTTTTTATGATTTTTTGGGCTTTTGACTTGAAAATCACAATGGAAGCCGATATAATGGATTGAGTTAGCATGGAAAATAAAATATTTTCAAAAGGAGAGTAAAAATCGTTGAGTGAATTCAGCTTTTTAGTTGACGGCGTGCAGACTATGGCCGCCAACCCGAAAATGCTGGTCATGTGGGTAGTTGGAGCGCTGCTCATCTGGCTTGCAATTGAAAAGGATTTTGAACCTGCACTGCTGCTCCCTATGGGCTTTGGTGCAATTCTCGTAAACCTGCCCCTCCCGGGCGTGCTCGGCAACATTGCTGTTGATGCCGCCGGCCACACCACTGTAGAGGGAGCGCCGGGTATTGTTACCTGGCTGTTCCAGACGGGCATCGAGACTTCTGAAGCGTTCCCGCTTCTGCTGTTCGTGGGTATCGGCGCGATGATCGATTTCGGGCCCCTGCTGTCAAACCCCCGGATGCTTCTGTTCGGCGGCGCGGCACAGTTCGGTATCTTCCTGACTGTTGTGCTGGCGGTTCTGCTCGGCTTCCCGCTCAAAGACGCCATGAGCATCGGCGTCATCGGCGCGGCCGACGGCCCGACCTCCATCCTCGTTTCTCAAACGCTGGGCAGCGCTTATATGGGTGCGATTGCCGTTGCAGCGTATTCGTACATGGCCTTGGTTCCTGTGATTCAGCCTCTGGCGATCAAGCTGGTAACAACCAAGAAAGAGCGCATGATCCGCATGCCCTACAACCCGAAGTCCGTTACCAAAACCACCAAGATTCTGTTCCCCATTGTGGTTACGCTGATCGCGGGCATGATCGCTCCCGACTCCGTAGCGCTGGTAGGCTTCTTGATGTTCGGTAACCTGATCCGTGAAAGCGGCCGCCTCGAGAGCCTGTCGCAGACAGCGCAGGGCCCGCTGGCCAACCTGATTACCATCTTCCTGGGCATCACCATCGCGTTCACCATGCAGGCAGACCGCTTCCTGAACATCGGTACGCTGATCGTTATGGCTCTCGGCCTGTTTGCGTTTATCTTTGACACCATCGGCGGCGTTGTGTTCGCGAAGATCCTGAACATCTTCCTGCCCCAGGGCAAAAAGATCAACCCCATGGTCGGCGGCGCCGGTATCTCCGCGTTCCCGATGTCCTCCCGCGTGATTCAGAAGATGGCGCTGAAAGAGGACAACCAGAACCACCTGCTGATGCACGCGGTTGGCGCAAACGTTGCCGGCCAGATCGGTTCCGTTGTAGCCGGCGGCATTATTCTGTCTCTGGCGAAAGTATTTTTGGCTTAAAGGAGGGCTTCTATTATGAATTTGACTACATTGGCAATTGCCTTTCAAAGCGTTATAGGCCCTGTGGAGTCTGACGCTATCGACCATTCCCTTGAGCTCATGGGCAAGGGAATGCTGGGTATTTTTATCGTAATGGTGCTGATCTATGCGCTGATCGTTGGCCTGGATAAGGTGACCGGCGGCAAAAAAGAAAAGCAGTAATTAAGGAGCAAGCAAATCATGGCCGGACAAAAAAAGCTGGTAGAAGCCATTACTCCCATGGAGGAAGACTTTGCCAGATGGTACACAGATATTGTGAAAAAAGCGGAGCTGATGGATTATTCCAGCGTGCGCGGCTGCATGGTGATTGAACCGTACGGCTGGGCCATTTGGGAGAACATCCGCGATCTTCTCGACAAACGCTTTAAGGAGCTGGGGCATCAGAACGTGGCGATGCCGCTGTTTATTCCCGAAAGCCTGCTGCAGAAGGAAAAGGATCACGTAGAGGGCTTCGCACCCGAGGTCGCGTGGGTTACCCACGGCGGTAACGAGGAGCTGCCCGAGCGCCTTTGCGTGCGCCCTACCTCCGAAACCCTGTTCTGTGATTATTACGCGCGCAAAATTCAATCCTGGCGCGATCTTCCAAAGCTCTACAACCAGTGGTGTTCTGTGGTGCGGTGGGAGAAAACCACCCGCCCGTTCCTTCGCTCGGTGGAGTTCCACTGGCAGGAGGGGCACACCATGCACGAAACGGCGGAAGAGGCCAAGGCCGAAACCGAGCAGATGCTGCGGGTGTACGCGGAGCTTTGCGAGAACGAGCTTTCGATTCCCGTGATCAAGGGGAGAAAGACCGACAAGGAAAAGTTTTCCGGCGCGGAAATGACTTATACCATTGAGGCCATGATGCACGACGGCAAGGCGCTGCAATCCGGTACCAGCCATTATTTCGGCGACGGATTCGCAAGGGCGTTTGACATCACGTTTCAGGGCAGGGATAATTCCGCCTGCCACCCCTACCAGACCTCCTGGGGGATGAGCACCCGCATTATCGGCGGAATCATTATGACCCACGGGGATAACGACGGCCTGGTTCTGCCCCCCGCAATCGCGCCGATTCAGGTTGTGATTGTGCCGGTGGCGCAGCATAAGGAAGGCGTTCTGGAAAAGGCGAGGGAGCTTGAGCAAAGGCTTAAAAAGGTCTGCCGTGTTCTGGTCGACGACAGTGATCAGTCGCCCGGCTGGAAGTTTGCTCAGTATGAAATGAAAGGGGTTCCGGTTCGTTTGGAGATCGGCCCCAAGGATATCGAGAAGGATCAATGCGTGCTGGTTCGCAGAACCGACCGAGAAAAGAGCTTTGTTTCTCTGGCCGGTCTCGAGCAGGCGGTGCTGGATCAGCTGGAAGCGGTTCGCAGGGGCATGTACGAAGCGGCGCTTGAGCGCCGCGAGAACATGACCTACGCCGTCAAAACATTGGATGAATTCCGCGAGGTGGCGGACCAGAAGCCCGGTTTTATCAAAGCGATGTGGTGCGGCAGTGCCGAGTGTGAGGAAAAACTGAAGGATTTGGCCGGAGTTTCCTCCCGCTGTATGCCTTTTGAGCAGGAACAGATTACGGAGACCTGTGTCTGCTGTGGGCAAAAAGCCAAAGCGATGGTTTACTGGGGCAAGGCCTACTGAGGCCATTTGCCGCCGCGGCGGACAAAACCAATGGGTAACGATGCGAAAAGGGGAAAGAGGATGCCAGCCATCCCTTTCCCTTTTTTCCATTAAACGGAGAATAAGGGGCAAAGAAAGGAGAAACCTATGAAAAAGCTTTGGGAAGTTCTGATAGCGTTAACGGCTGTATCAATGGCGGCTGCTGCGCTGGCTGGGTGGCGGCTCGGTCGCTGGGCCGGGCGCGACGCCTGTGCTGTTGGCGTAATTGGTGCGGCGGACGGCCCTACCTCGATCGTTGTGACTGACGGCAGAGGGCAGGGAGTGACAAGGGCTGTTTTTCGTCTGGTCTTTCTCTTTGCAAACGCCTTTTCTTCTCTGGGTGCCTGGCGGTGCGGGAGCAGCGGGAAAGAGCGATCTGCCGGAAAGGTGAGCCGGCCATGAAAAGATTGCTTGCGGTGTGTGCAACGGCGGCGCTGGTGGTTTCTTCTGCCGCGGCGGTGCGCGGGTGGGGCCAATATCGGCAATGCTTCCCGCGACCCGTACTGCTTGCCAAAGAAATCGATTCGCCGGAAGACCTCGATCTTCTGGATGGTCCGACTGCCATTTTGGCCAGTGAGCGTTCTCTGCGGGGGCCCGGGGGTCTGTTTTACAGGGCATCGTTGTTTTTCGCCAATCAAATGATTTCTGTCCGGGGAGCTGTGATCCGGCACAAACAAACTGCTTCTAAAAAAAGGGGGAGCTGAAATGAAACGACTGGTTGCGGCGTGTGTGGCGGCGCTGCTGTTCTTACTGCCGACAGGCTGCGCGGAGCGCGGCGGGCAAAGCGTGGCGCCTTCTTCCTCCGAGGAAGCTTCGGCGCCGGAATCCTCTCAGCCGGAGCTCTCGGCTCCCGAATCCTCCGAGCCGGAAAGCTCGGATCAGGTTTCAACCGCAGCGGTGCGCCGCGAGCTGTATCAATTTCAAAATAATGGGAAAAACTATACGGTAGCATATCCGGTGTTTCTTGGGATGAAGCACTCGGAGGCGCTTAACGCCGCTGTAAAGGAAGCGGCGCTGCGCGACGTGGAGGAAAACGGCTATGCCGAGGAGCGCGACGCTTCGGGCAAGCAGGTGATTCAGGTGACGATTCGCACGGATTACGAGCTGACGCGTCAGAGCGGCGATTTTGTCAGCGTTCTGTTTACCATTTCCTTCGGGCGTTCCGATGCAGCCCACCCGGGCAAACACACCAGAGCCGTCAATTTCGATTTGCGATCCGGCAAGGTGCTGGCCGCGTCCGACCTTCTCAAAGATGAGGAGGATCTGTATGAAGTGATCTGGGAAGCCGTGCGCGACAACGCCCCGGCAGAGATTGCAAACGCGCTCCCCTCCGAGATCATCGCGCAGAACAAGGCGGAAACCTCCGTGTATATGACGCCGGACGGAATCGGCTTTTCGCTGCCGGTGCCCTACGCGCTGGGCGATGTATACCAGATTGTGGTGCCGTATTTCGAGATGAAGCCTTATTTAAAGGTGGAGGCAAACCCGGAGGGGTACGCGCCGTATCAGCCCCCGGAAGACGATTTGGAGAACGCCGTGGTTTCCCACTGATTTTTGTGTGATCTCAACAAGAATTATTTTAATAATTCTTGCAGAAAAGAGAAAATAATTCTTGCGTTCCCATGAAGAATGTGGTATTATAATGAAGCGTGACTGCGACAGATATGCGATGAAGCGGGAGGTTGCGGCAGATTTGCCGGTTTTTCCGTGGAGTATGTCCGATTTTAAACCGGGCGACAGATATTTTGGGACAGAACAGAGCCATGAGTGCGCCGTTTTGCCCAGACGTTTTTTGTGCCTTTCCCGGATTAACTTCGTTTCCGAAGTCAATCCGGTTTTTAGTGTTCTAGGGAGAAACACCCGGAGCAGTGTTAGGTTTTAAAAACGCCGCCCGCCAACTATTTACAAGGAGGCGATTCAACGTGGCAGTCAAAGAAAAAATCAGGATCAGAATCAAGGGGTACGATCATCAGCTGGTGGATCAGTCCGCAGAGAAGATCGTGGCAACGGCAAAGCGTACAGGCGCCAGAGTTTCCGGCCCGGTTCCGCTGCCGACAGAGAAGCAGGTTGTCACCATCCTGCGCGCTGTTCACAAGTATAAAGACAGCCGTGAGCAGTTCGAGATGAGAACCCACAAAAGACTGATCGACATCCTCAGACCCTCTAACAAAACAGTAGAGGCGATGATGGGCCTGGAACTTCCCGCGGGCGTCGAGATTGAGATCAAACTCTGATCGACCAACCGAGCGGCTGGGGTCACGTTGGTGAAACACCAACCAATAACCTGCATAGGAGGTAAAAAACATGCAAAAGGCAATCATTGGCAAGAAGATCGGCATGACGCAGATCTTCGATGAAAAGGGGAACGTTGTCCCTGTCACTGTTGTGGAAGCCGGTCCCTGCGTTGTTTCGCAGAAGAAGACGGTTGAAAACGACGGTTATGCGGCAATTCAGGTCGGTTTCGGCGACAGAAAGCTGAACCGTTTGAACAAGCCCCTGAAGGGTCATTTCGCGAAAGCGGATGTAGCTCCCAAGAGAACTCTGAGAGAGTTCAGACTCTCCGACACAGACGCCTATAACGTAGGCGACCTGATCAAGGCCGATGTCTTTGAAAAAGGGGACAAGGTCGATGTTTCCGGCACCAGCAAAGGTAAGGGCTACGCCGGCGCGATCAAGCGCTGGAACTTCCAGAGACTGAAGGAATCCCACGGTACCGGCCCTGTTGCCAGACACCGCGGTTCTCTGGGCGCAAACTCCAGTCCTTCCAGAGTGTTCAAGGGCCTGAAGGCCGCCGGGCACATGGGTGCTGAAAAGGTTACCGTTCAGAATTTGACCGTTGTCAAGGTAGATGCTGAAAACAATTTGATCGCTATCAAAGGGGCTATCCCTGGTCCTAACGGCGGCGTTGTTGTCATCCGCGACAGCGTGAAGGCGTAAGGGAAGGAGGAATTAGAATGCCGAAAGTAGCAGTACTTGATATGGCTGGTAAGGAAGTTGGACAAATCGAGCTTTCTGAAGCCGTATTTGGAATTGAACCCAATGTCGCAGTAATGCATGAGCTGGTGAAAAACTATCTGGCAAATCAGCGGCAGGGCACACAGTCCGCGCTGACCCGCTCGGAGGTTGCCGGCGGCGGCAGAAAACCCTGGCGCCAGAAGGGTACCGGCCACGCAAGACAGGGCTCCATCCGCGCTCCCCAGTGGAGACACGGCGGCGTCGTGTTTGCCCCGAAGCCCCGCGACTACAGATATACCGTGAACAAGAAGGTTCGCCGTCTTGCCATGAAATCTGCTTTTTCCAGCAAGGTCATCGACAACGAGATCGTTGTTCTGGACCAGATTGCAATGGACGAATACAAAACAAAGGTGATCGTTTCCATGCTCAAGGCGCTCGGCGCTGAGAAGAAGGCCCTGATCGTTCTCCCTGAGGAGAATAAGAAGGTCATCGCTTCCGCCGCAAACCTGCAGGGCGTGAAAACCGCCACCGTGAACACTCTGAATGTCTATGACATCCTCAATGCCGACAAGTTCATCGTGCTCAGGGATGCCGTAGCCAAGATCGAGGAGGTGTATGCATAATGACTGCACATGAGATCGTCATCCGCCCGATCATTACGGAAAAGAGCATGGGCGCCATTGGCTTTAAAAAGTACACCTTCGAGGTTGCCCGCAATGCCACCAAGATTGATATTGCGCGCGCTGTCGAGGAGCTTTTTAAGGTGAAGGTCGCAAAGGTGAACACCCTGCATGTCCGCGGACATCTGCGCCGCCAGGGCAGAACCCAGGGCTATACCGCCGCGTGGAAAAAAGCGGTTGTCTCCCTCACTGAGGACAGCAAGCCGATCGAATTCTTCGAGGGTATGATGTAATATCGCGCGTCGATATTACAATGTGTATACAGAATCCTGCCGATCCTGAGGCAGGGGCAAAGTATGGGGATTTGGCTGATCCCCGCAAAGCCATAACAAGGAGTGTGAAACCGAATGCCTATTATCAATTATAAACCGACTACCGCGGGCCGCCGCAACATGTCGGTGACAGATTATTCTCAGCTTTCCAAAAAGGGCCCTGAGAAGAGCCTGCTGGAGCCGCTGAATAAAAAGTCCGGCCGCAACAGCTATGGCAGAATTACGGTTCGCCACCGCGGAGGCGGAAACCGCAAGAAGTACCGCGTGATCGATTTCAAGCGCCAGAGAGCAGACGCCCCGGCAAAGGTTCTTACCCTGGAGTATGATCCGAACCGCTCCGCTTTCATCGCGCTCGTTCAATATGAGGACGGCCAGAAGAGCTACATCATCGCTCCCCACGGCCTGAAGGTCGGTGACACGATCGTTTCCGGCGCCGCCGCCGACATCAAGCCCGGCAACGCGCTGCCTCTTTCCGCAATCCCGACCGGTACCTTCATCCACAACGTTGAGCTGTACCCCGGCAAGGGCGGCCAGCTGGCCCGTGCGGCCGGCAACCAGGCTCAGCTGATGGCGAAGGAAAACGGCATGGCGCTGCTGCGTTTGCCCTCCGGCGAGCTGCGCAACGTTTCTCAGCTGTGCATGGCCACCATCGGCCAGGTCAGCAACCTCGACCATGAGAACGTAAAGATCGGCAAGGCCGGTCGCAAGCGCCACATGGGCTGGCGTCCTACCGTTCGCGGATCTGTCATGAACCCGAACGATCACCCCCACGGCGGTGGTGAAGGTAAGTCTCCCGTCGGCCGCCCCGGCCCTGTAACCCCTTGGGGTAAACCCGCACTGGGCTACAAGACCCGTTCTAAGAAGAACCGCTCCGATAAGTTTATCGTGAAGCGCAGAAATAGTAAGTAAGGCGGACAGAAAGGAGCTTAACTGATGAGCAGAAGTGTGAAAAAGGGTCCTTATGTTCAGCCCGTTCTGCTGAAGAGGATTCAAGAGATGAACGCGGCCGGCGAAAAGAAAATCGTCAAGACCTGGAGCAGAGCTTCGATTATTTTCCCGGATTTCGTCGGTCATACGATTGCCGTCCACGACGGCCGCAAGCATGTTCCGGTTTATGTTACCGAAGATATGGTTGGGCACAAGCTCGGTGAGTTTGCCCCCACCAGAACCTTTAAAGGTCACGCCGGATCCAAAACTACCCGATAAAGGCCGAAAGGAGTGTATACAATGGAAGCAAGGGCTTATTTGAAATACGCCCGTATTTCTCCCCGCAAGGTATCGATTGTGCTGGATTTGATCCGGGGCAAGGAGACAGACCTTGCTATGGCTATCCTGAAGCATACCCCAAAGGCCGCATGTGAAGACCTTCAGAAACTGCTGAAGTCGGCCATTGCAAATGCTGAGAATAACCATAACATGGACGTTACCAGACTGTACGTCGCCGAGTGCTTCGTCAGCCCTGGCCCGATCCTCAAGCGCATTCGCCCCAGAGCGCAGGGTCGCGCGTTCAGAATTTTGAAAAGAACTTCGCACGTTACCCTCGTGCTCAAGGAAAAAGAATAGCGGAGGAGGTAAACTATGGGCCAGAAAATCAATCCCCACGGCTTTCGTGTGGGCGTAATTAAAGATTGGGATTCCCGCTGGTTCGCGAAGGACAATGTCTTTGGCGACACCCTGGTCGAGGATTACAAGCTGCGTAAAACACTCAAGAAGCAGCTCGCTTCCGCGGGTGTTCCGAAAATCGAGATCGAGCGCGACGCTTCCAGGGTTCGCGTTCACATTCACTGCGCAAAGCCCGGCATGGTCATCGGCAAGGGCGGCGCAGAGATCGAGAAGCTCCGCGTGCAGTGCGAAGCGATGCTGAACAAGCCGGTATCCATCAATATCGTCGAGGTGAAATCCCCCGACCTGAACGCACAGCTCGTTGCGGAGAACATTGCCCAGCAGCTCGAAAAGAGAATTTCGTTCCGCCGTGCGATGAAGCAGTGCATGGGCCGCGCCATGAAGCTCGGCGCAAAGGGCATTAAGACTCAGGTTTCCGGCCGTTTGGGCGGCGCTGAAATCGCCCGTACCGAGCACTACCATGAGGGTACCATCCCGCTGCAGACCATCCGCGCAGACATCGACTACGGTTTTGCCGAGGCTGCTACCACCTACGGCCGCATTGGCGTGAAGGTGTGGATCTACAGAGGCGAGGTTCTTCACGATAACCGCAAGCCCAAGAGGGAAGGAGGCAATAAGTAATGTTGCTGCCTAAACGCGTAAAATACCGCAGAGTGCACCGCGGTCGTATGACCGGTAAGGCATATCGCGGCAGTACGGTCGCATACGGCGATTTTGGCCTTCAGGCTCTTGAGCCGGCCTGGATCACCTCGAACCAGATCGAGGCCGCCCGTATCGCCATGACCCGTTACACAAAGAGATTCGGTAAAGTATGGATTAAGATTTTCCCCGATAAGCCCGTCACCAAAAAGCCGGCGGAAACCCGCATGGGTTCCGGTAAGGGCGCGCCCGAGTACTGGGTGGCCGTTGTAAAGCCCGGCAGAGTGATGTTCGAAATCGGCGGCGTTGCCGAGGCAACCGCCAGAGAGGCAATGCGCCTTGCCGCAAACAAGCTGCCGATTAAATGCAAGTTTGTCAAGAAGGAAGAAACGGGTGGTGAGCAATCATGAAGGCCGCAGAGATTAGAGAGTTGACAACCGAAGAGCTGCAGAGCAAGCTGAAGGACCTGAAAGAAGAGCTTTTCAACCTGCGTTTTCAGCTTGCCATTAATCAGCTTGACAACCCGATGCGAATTTCCGCTGTCAAGAAAGACATTGCCCGCATTAAGACCGTGCTGCGAGGGAATGAGCTGAAGGACAGCGCGAAAGCGTAATGGGAAGGGAGGATTAAGCTGTGAGTGACAGAAATATGAGAAAAACCAACGTCGGCAAGGTCGTCAGTAACCGGATGGACAAAACCGCCGTTGTCGCTATTCAGGACAGCGTGAAGCATCCGCTTTACAACAAGATTATCAAGCGTACTGTGAAACTGAAGGTTCATGACGAAAACAACGAGTGCAACATCGGTGACCGCGTGCGTGTGATGGAGACCCGTCCCCTTTCCAAAGAAAAAAGATGGCGTCTTGTCGAGATTATTGAGAAAGCCAAATAAGTAGCTTTCAGCGAAGGAGGAACGCACTGTGATACAACAGCAGACTTACCTCAAGGTTGCCGACAACACCGGCGCGAAAGAGCTTATGTGCATTCGCGTGCTGGGCGGCACCGGCAGAAGGTATGCCAATATTGGCGACGTTGTGGTAGCTTCGGTCAAAAAAGCAGCACCCGGCGGCGTTGTTAAAAAAGGCGACGTTGTTAAAGCGGTTATTGTTCGCACCGCTTTTGGCGTTCGCCGCCACGACGGAACGTATATCCGCTTCGACGAGAACGCGGCGGTTCTGATTAAGGATGATAAAAACCCCAGGGGCACGCGTATCTTTGGGCCCGTTGCCAGAGAGCTGCGCGACAAAGATTACCTGAAAATCTTAAGCCTTGCCCCGGAAGTACTGTAATGGAGGTGTTCACTAATGAATAATAAAGTTCATGTAAAAACTGGTGACACCGTCATCATTTTGAGCGGCAAAGAGCGCGGCAAGCAGGGGAAGGTTCTGGCGGTGAGCCCCAAAGAGGGAAAAGTGATCGTCGAGGGCCGCAACATGGTAACAAAGCATGTAAAGCCCCGTAAAATGGGTGCCCCGGGCGGACTCGTAAAGGCCGAGGGCGCTCTGTACGCCTGCAAGGTTCAGATCGTTTGCCCTCGCTGCGGAAAGCCCACTCGTGTTGCGCATAAGCTCTATGAGGACGGCACCAAAGACCGCGTTTGCGTAAAATGCGGCGAGTCGCTGTAAGGGAGGAAGAATACGACATGGCCAGACTGAAGGAGTTTTACAAGCAGGAGGTCTCGCCCGCGCTCATGAAGAAATTCAGCTACAAGAGCGTGATGGAGATCCCCAAGCTCGAAAAAATCGTCATCAATGTAGGCGCCGGCGAAGCCCGTGACAATTCCAAGGTGATCGACGCCATCATGACCGACATTGCAGCGATTACCGGCCAGAAGCCCCAGGTTTGCAAGGCGAAGAAATCCGTTGCGAACTTTAAGCTGCGTGAGGGCATGAACATCGGTGTGAAGGTTACGCTCAGAGGCGAGAACATGTATGAGTTTATCGACCGTTTCTTCAACGTCGCGCTGCCCCGCGTAAGAGACTTCAGAGGGATTAATCCGAATTCCTTTGACGGGCGCGGCAACTACAACATGGGCATCAAGGAGCAGTTGATTTTCCCCGAGATTGAGTACGACAAAATCGACAAGGTGCGCGGAATGGATATCTGCTTCGTAACCACCGCAAAAACCGACGAAGAGGCCCGCGAGCTGCTGACGCTGATGGGCGCTCCGTTTGCGAGATAAGGAGGGATTATTGTGGCCAAAACATCAATGAAAATCAAACAGCTGAGGACGGCGAAATTTTCCTCCAGAGAGCATAACCGCTGCAAAATCTGCGGCCGGCCGCATGCTTATCTCCGCAAGTTCGGGATTTGCCGCATATGCTTCCGCGAGCTTGCCCATAAGGGTGAGATCCCGGGCGTGAAAAAAGCCAGCTGGTAAAGCAAAGGAGGGAACGGTATGCAGATTACAGATACAATCGCTGATTTGCTCACCCGTATTCGCAACGCGAATGCTGCCAAGCACGATTCCGTTGAGATCCCCAAGAGCAACATGAAAGAGTCTATTGTAAAGATTCTGGTTGAAGAGGGATATGTAAAGAACTACACGGTGATCGAGGACGGCAAACAGGGGATTCTGAAAGTGAATCTGAAGTACGGCGAGGGCAAGACCCCCGTCATCAAAGGCCTGCGCAGAGTGTCGAAACCCGGCCTGCGCATTTATTCCAACGCAGAAGATCTGCCCAAGGTTCTCAAGGGCCTCGGCATCGCGGTCATTTCTACCTCAAGGGGCGTCATGACGGATCGTCAGGCGCGCAAAGAGAATGTAGGCGGCGAAGTTCTGGCGTTTATTTGGTAAACAAGGGGGTGCTATTATGTCGCGAATTGGAAGAAAACCCATAAATATTCCCGCTGGCGTCGAGGTGAAAATCGACGGCAACGTTGTTACTGTTAAGGGAGCAAAGGGAACTCTGACACAGCAGTTCCACCCGAACATGACGATCTCTCAGGAGGGCAGCGAGCTCATCGTGACCCGCCCGAACGACGAGAAGGAAAACCGTGCGCTGCACGGCCTGACCCGCACGCTGGTGCACAATATGGTGGTCGGCGTGACGGAGGGCTTTAAGAAGGAGCTCGACGTTTTGGGTGTTGGTTACCGTGTGCAGAAGCAGGGCAAGGACCTGGTCATGAACCTGGGCTATTCCCATCAGGTGATCGTGTCTGAGACAGACGAGATCCAGATCGAAGCTCCCACGCCCAACAAGATCATCATTCACGGGATCGACAAGCAGAAGGTTGGCCAGTTTGCCGCGGAAGTCCGCGAGAAACGTCCGCCGGAGCCGTATAAGGGCAAGGGAATTCGTTATGCTGGTGAATTTGTCCGCCGTAAGGAAGGCAAGGCCGGTAAGGGCTCGAAGAAGTAACTGAAGGAGAGTGAATCAATATGGTGAACAAGGCTGATACAAATAAAGCCAGACTGAACCGCCACCGCCGTGTGCGCGGCAAGGTTACGGGCACTGCAGAGCGCCCGCGCCTGAATGTATTCCGCTCCGCCAAGAACATCTACGCCCAGATTATCGACGATGTTGCGGGAGTTACTCTCGCGGCAGCTTCCACGCTGGACAAAGAGTTTACTGGCAATGGCGGAAACAAGGAAGCCGCAAAAAAGGTTGGCGAGCTGATCGCCAAGCGCGCGGCTGAGAAGGGGATCACCGAGGTCGTGTTCGACCGCGGCGGTTATATTTTCCACGGCCGCGTCAAAGAGCTGGCCGAAGGCGCCCGCGAGGGCGGCCTCAAGTTCTGAGAGAAGGAGGAATACTTTTGGCTAGAATTGACGCATCTACTTTGGATCTGAAAGAGCGCGTGGTTGCCATCAACCGCGTATCCAAAACCGTAAAGGGCGGGCGTATCTTCAAGTTTGCCGCTCTGGTCGTTGTCGGTGACGGCAACGGAACAGTCGGTTTCGGTATTGGTAAGGCAGGAGAGGTCCCGGATTCCATCCGCAAGGGGATTGAGGACGCCAAGAAGAACCTGATCAAGGTTTCTCTGCGCGGCAGCACCATTCCTCACGAAGTCATCGGCGCATACGGTGCAGGCCGCGTGCTGATGAAGCCCGCCGCTCCCGGTACCGGCGTTATCGCTGGCGGTGCGGTTCGTGCGGTGGTGGAATCCGCCGGTATTAAAGACATTCGTACCAAGGCACTGCGCTCCAACAACCCGTGCAACGTGGTTCGGGCGACCATTGAGGGTCTCGCTCAGCTGCGCACTGCCGATGAGGTTGCTGCGATCCGCGGTAAATCGGCAAAAGAGATTCTGTAACAAGGGGGGCAGCAATATGGCACAGATTCACATCAAGTTGGTAAAAAGCCTGATCGGCAGCCACAAGGACCAGATTGCGACCGCTCAGTCCCTTGGTTTGCATAAGATCGGCGACTGCACTACGCAGCCCGATAATCCTCAGACCAAAGGCAAGGTGGCAAAGATTATCCACCTCATCGAGGTAAGCAACGCGTAAGCAAGGAGGTGCGAGTAAATGAAGTTGCATGACTTATCTGCAGTACCCGGGTCTACCCAAACGGCCCGCAGAATCGGCAGAGGACACGGCTCCGGCTGGGGCAAAACCTCCGGCAAGGGCCATAAAGGCCAGAAGGCCAGAGCCGGCCGCGGGTTCCGCGCGGGTTTTGAAGGCGGCCAGATGCCTTTGCAGAGAAGAATTCCCAAAAGAGGCTTTGTCAATATTTTTGCGAAGAACATCGTTGCGGTCAACGTCGGTACGTTGGAATCCTTTGAGAACGGCGCGGTGGTCGATATTCAGGCGCTGCTGGATGCCGGCATCGTGAGAAATTCCTTTGACGGAGTGAAGATTCTTTCAAACGGCAAGCTGACCAAAAGCTTGACAGTAAAGGCAACGTCCTTCTCTGAAGCGGCAAAGCAGAAGATTGAGGCTGCCGGTGGGAAGGCAGAGGTGATCTGAGTTGTTTTCTACAATGAAGAACGCCTGGGCCATTCCTGATCTGCGCAAAAAAATTCTGTTTACACTGTTCATAATCGTTGTGTTCCGGTTCGGCGCCGTGATTACGGTGCCCTTCCTGAACGTAGAAGCCCTGCAGGGCTTAATGAGCCAGGTTGGCGAGTCGGGCAACGCGCTGGGGTATTTGGATATGCTCTCCGGCGGCGCGTTCGCAAATGCCACCCTGTTTGCCATGAGCGTTACGCCCTACATCAACAGCTCCATTATTCTGCAGCTGCTGACTGTGGCCCTGCCTCCTCTGGAGCGCCTGGCCAAAGAGGGCGAAGAGGGCCGCAAGAAGATTGCCGCCATTACCCGTTACGTCACCGTTGTGCTGGGTCTGATTCAGGGTACCGCTTACTACTTCTATCTGCACAACAGCTCTTTTGAGGGAACCCCCATCACCATGTTCAACAGGGGCTGGGAACAGGCTTTCTCCGCTGTGGTTATCATCTTCACCTTCACCGCCGGTACGGCGCTGATGATGTGGATGGGTGAGCAGGTCAACAAGTACGGTATCGGCAACGGTATTTCGATCCTCCTGTTCTCCGGTATTGTGGCGCGTATGCCGCATATTCTGAACACGCTGGGCAAATACCTGCAAATTGCCAACCAGGATCCTTCCACCTACGGCAAGTATTATGCGTTTGTTCCGATCTTCGTCGTTTTGTTCCTGGCGGTCATCTGGGTTATTGTTCTGATGAACAACTCCGAGCGCCGGATCCCGATCCAGTATGCCAAGCGCATGGTGGGCCGCAAAATGTACGGCGGTCAGTCCAGCCATATTCCGATCAAGGTTGCGATGTCCGGCGTTATGCCGATCATCTTCGCGAGCTCGATTCTTGCCATCCCCAGCACCATCCAGCTGTTCACCAACCCGAAGAGCGGCTTCTGGAAAGGCTTTCTGGATGCCTTCTCCACCACAGGCTGGATGTATTCGGTCGTGTATTTCCTTCTGATTGTCATGTTTGCGTATTTCTATGTTACCATTCAGTATAATCCGATTGAAATGGCCAATAATCTTCGTCAAAGCAACGGTACGATTCCGGGTGTCCGCCCCGGAAAGCCGACCTCCGATTTTATTTCTAGAATCCTTTCCAAGCTTACCCTGATTGGCGCTTTGTTCCTGGCTGTGGTTGCGCTGCTGCCCATCATTTTTGGTGCGGTGACAGGAATGCACAACATGTCTCTGGGCGGTACCTCTCTTATCATTTTGGTAGGCGTCGCTCTGGATACAGTCAAACAGATGGAGTCTCAGATGATGATGCGCCATTACAAGGGCTTTCTTGATTGACAGGCAGGCTTTTGAAAACAACTTGGGGAGAGAGGGAAAAGGATTATGAAAATCATACTTCTTGGCGCTCCGGGCGCCGGCAAAGGAACGCAGGCTGAAGTGATCTGCGAGCGTTTGTCTATTCCCGCCATTTCTACGGGAGAAATAATTCGAGAAGCGCTGAAAAGCGGTACTGAAATGGGCCGGAAAGCAAAGTCCTACATGGAAGCCGGCCAGCTGGTTCCCGATGAGATCGTGATCGGCATCATCAGGGAAAGACTGGCAAAGGACGACTGTGCAAACGGATTTATCCTGGACGGTTTCCCGAGAACCATAGTTCAGGCCGAGGCTCTGGATAAGATGGGATTTGCGATCGATAAGGTCATCGATATTGAGGTGGCCGACGAGGACATCGTTGCCAGAATATCCGGACGCCGTGTCTGCGACAGCTGCGGCGCAATCTACCACGTGCGGTATAAATCGAGCGCGGTCGACGGCGTTTGCGACAAGTGCGGCGGCACCCTTTCTCAGCGTAAGGATGACCAGCCCGAAACAGTGAAGGAACGGCTGATAGTTTACCATGAGCAGACGGAACCGCTGAAGGAATATTACCGCAGGCAGGGCAGACTGTTCATTGTAGAAGGGGAAGAGCACATTGCGGATACCACCCGCAAAACTCTTGCCATATTGGAAGAGGCGCAGCTATGATTGTGCTTAAAACCAGCCGCGAGCTCGCAGCGATGCGGGTAGCGGGAAGAATTTCAGCCAATGCATTAAAACTGGCAGGCCAGGCGGTCGAGCCCGGTGTTTCCACCTGGGAGATCGACCGCATTGCCCGCCGCTATATCGAAAGCGAGGGTGCGAAGCCTTCCTTTCTGGGATACGGCGGGTTTCCGGCCAGTGCCTGCATTTCGGTGAACAATGTGGTTATCCACGGCATACCCAGCAAGGATTTGATCCTCAGGCACGGCGATATTGTCAGCATTGACATCGGCGCGTTTTATGAGGGCTTTACGGGCGACAACGCCTACACGTTTGCGTGCGGCGATGTTTCCCCCGAAGCGCAGCGCCTGATGGACACGACCCGGGAGAGCCTTTACGAGGGCATCCGCGCCGCAAAGGCAGGGGGCCGGGTGGGCGATATCGGCCATGCGGTGCAAACGTATGTCGAAGCGCGCGGTTACTCGGTGGTACGCGATTTTGTCGGCCACGGAGTAGGCGCGAAGCTGCACGAAGATCCCAGCGTACCGAATTTTGGAGCGCCCGGCCGGGGCGTGCGATTGTTACCTGGCATGACGATAGCCATTGAGCCAATGGTGAATGCCGGAGTGCATACCGTCAAAACATTATCTGACGGCTGGACCACCGTTACAACAGACGGCAAGCTGGCCGCTCACTATGAGCATTCGATTGCCATCACCGCGGATGGTCCTGTCATTTTGACCGTACCGGATTAATGCTGTTTTCCGAACAGAGCGATGGATCGCGTTTTTCCCCCGCCGCAGGCGGGGCGAGAAGAGAAGCTTCAATTCATTATTTTTGAATGGGAAAACAGTGTAAGGGGAATCAGGATGGATTTTGTTAGAGGGCTTGTTGTCCGGTCACTAAGAGGGCGCGACAAGGGTGAGTTTTTAGTGGTGCTGGAGGCCTCCGGCTGCGAGATTGTTGTCTGCGACGGAAAACGCCGCCCGCTGGAAAGGCCCAAACGCAAGAACCCGATTCACCTTGCCGCGACAAACACCTTGCTTCGCTCGATGAACACCAACCGTGAAATCCGCTGCGCCCTGCGGCAATTTTCCCAGGACAGCTGATTTCTGCAAGAGGAGGTTATGCTGATTTATGTCAAAACAAGATGTGATCGAAATTGAGGGTACCGTAACAGAAGCTCTGCCGAACGCGATGTTTAACGTAGAGCTGCCGAACGGCCACACGATACTGGCGCATATTTCCGGTAAGCTGCGCATGAATTTTATCCGCATTCTGCCCGGCGATAAGGTTACCGTAGAGCTGTCGCCCTATGACCTCACGCGCGGACGTATCACCTGGCGTTCCAAATAAAACCAGTGAAATCCGATTTGTTTAACGACTTCATCAAGGAGGGCGCACAGAATGAAAGTCAGACCTTCTGTAAAGAAAATTTGCGAGAAGTGCAAAATCATTAAGCGCAAGGGAAAGATCATGGTTATTTGTGAGAATCCCAAGCATAAACAGCGCCAGGGCTGATGGCGTAATTTGATCTTATGGAGGTGCAACCAGTATGGCGCGTATATCAGGTATCGATTTGCCCAGAGACAAACGCATTGAAATTGGGCTTACCTATATTTTTGGAATTGGCCGCAAAACCGCCAATGATATTCTGAAGGCAACCGGTGTCAATCCGGACACCCGCGTTCGCGATCTGTCTGAAGACGACACTGCAAAGCTGAGAGAGTATATCGACCACAACTGCCGCGTGGAAGGCGACCTGCGCCGCGACGTGGCGTTCGACATCAAACGGTTGATCGAAATCGGCTGCTACCGCGGAATCCGTCACCGCAAGGGCCTGCCCGTTCGCGGCCAGCGTTCCAAGACGAATGCCCGCACCCGCAAGGGCCCCAGAAAAACCATGGCAAACAAGAAGAAATAAGCGAAGTCAGGAGGGATTACTCAGATGGCAGCACAAAAAGGCGGTAAGAAAACTACCGCAGTCCGCAGACGCCGCGAACGCAAGAACATCGAGCGCGGTGCTGCTCACATTCAGTCTACTTTCAACAATACAATTGTTACCATTACCGATGTGCAGGGCAATGCAATTTCCTGGGCCAGCTCCGGTGAGCTGGGCTTCAGAGGCTCCAGAAAGTCCACTCCCTTTGCCGCGCAGTCCGCAGCGGAAACAGCCGCCAAGGTCGCGATGGAGCATGGTATGAAATCGGTAGAGGTTTTCGTGAAGGGACCGGGCGCCGGCCGTGAAGCCGCGATCCGCGCGCTGCAGGGCGCCGGGCTTGAGGTCAGCATGATTAAAGATGTGACCCCCATCCCCCACAACGGATGCCGCCCGCCCAAGAGAAGACGCGTTTAGTACCAAAACCGATTTATTAGGAGGTGCAACCTTATTATGGCAAGATATACAGAGGCTGTGTGCAAGCTGTGCCGCCGCGAAGGCCAGAAGCTCTTTTTGAAGGGCGAGCGCTGCTACACAGACAAGTGCGGAGTTGGCCGCAGAGCGTATGCCCCGGGCCAGCACGGCCAGGGACGCAAGAAGACTTCTGAATACGGTCTGCAGCTGCGTGCAAAGCAGATGACCAAGCGCTTTTACGGCGTTCTGGAGAGCCAGTTCAGAGGCTACTATGACATGGCTACCCGCATGGAAGGCAAAACCGGCGATTTGCTGCTCGGAATTCTCGAGAGCCGCCTGGACAACGTTGTGTACCGTTTGGGCTGGGGCAGCTCCCGCGCGGAAGCGCGCCAGCTGGTCGTTCACGGTCACTTCACCGTCAATGGCAAGCGAGTCGATATCCCCTCTTACCTGACAAAACCGGGTGAGGTTATTTCCATCAAAGATTCCAGCCGCAGCAGCGACAAGATCAAGGCTGTGCTGGAGGCGAACGCTTCCCGTCCTGTACCGAAATGGGTGGATCTCAACCGCAACACTCTGGAAGCCAAGGTTCTGGCATTCCCCGAGCGTGAGGACATTGAGCTGGCAGTTGACGAAACTCTCATCGTTGAGTTGTACTCCAAGTAATGCCTTTGCGCAAGGCCAGTGTACATGACGGCAAAGCAATTTGCTTATGTGTGAAGGAGGTTCGCTGATGATTGAGATCGAAAAGCCAAAAATCGAAACAGAAGAGTTATCCAGTGACGGAACCCACGGCATATTTGTTGTGGAGCCGCTCGAGAGAGGCTTTGGCACCACCCTTGGCAACAGCCTGCGGCGCGTGCTGCTCTCCAGCCTGCCGGGCGTAGCTGTTACCTCGATTAAGATAGACGGTGTTCTGCACGAGTTTTCCACAATTCCCGGCGTGAAAGAGGATGTCACCGAGATCGTACTGAATATCAAGGGATTGACTGCGAGGCTGCACTGCGACGGTCCCAAAACCGTTGAGATCAGCGCGGAGGGCCCCGGCGAAGTGACAGCGAATTCCATCAAATGCGACAGTGAAGTGGAGATCCTGAATCCCGATATGCATATCGCCACTCTGTCCGATGGCGCCAAGCTGTATATGGAGCTGACTCTGGATAAGGGCCGCGGCTATGTTCCCGCCGAACGCAACAAGGCGAACATGCGCGGCGGCAGCAACAGCAGCGTGATTGGTGAACTTCCGGTCGATTCTATTTACACCCCGGTTTTAAAAGTGAATTACAATGTCGAAAATACCCGCGTAGGTCAGAGTATCGATTACGACAAGCTGACCATGGATGTGTGGACGAACGGCGTGATCAGCGCGCAGGAGGCTGTCTCTTTGGCCGCCAAGGTGCTGACCGAACACCTGAATCTGTTTGTGGATCTGTCCGATAAGGGCAGCAGCACCGAGATCATGGTGGAAAAGGACGAGAAGGGCAAGGAAAAGGTACTGGAAATGACCATCGAAGAGCTGGATCTTTCCGTACGCTCCTTTAACTGCCTCAAGCGCGCCGGCATCAATACGGTAGAGGACCTGATCAACAAGTCTGAGGAAGACATGATGAAGGTTCGCAACCTGGGCCGCAAGTCTTTGGAGGAAGTTGTGTGGAAGATGGCTTCCCTCGGCTTTAGCCTGCGTAAGGACGACGAATAACGGATTAGCAAATAACTTGCAACCTAAGGTAAAAGGAGTGATATTTCGATGCCTGGAACCAGAAAGCTCGGAAGAGATACTGCTCATAGAACTGCGATGCTGAGAGGCATGGTTACGTTTTTGCTTGAAAACGGCAAAATCGAGACCACAGTAACCCGCGCCAAAGAGGTTCGCTCCCTGACGGAGAAGCTGATTACCCTGGCGCAGGAGAACAATCTGCATAACCAGCGTATGGCACTTTCCTTTATTACAAAGGAAGATGTGACCCACAAGCTGTTTTCTGAGATTGCCCCCAAATATGCCGACCGTAAGGGCGGATATACCCGCATCACAAAGATCGGGCCGCGCCGCGGCGACGCAGCCGAAATGGCGATCATTGAGCTGATCTGATCGAACTGTTTCGATCGGTTTTATGAATAGAGAAAGCCCTCCCGAGCCGGGAGGGCTTTTTTGTTCATAAAATTTTTGGTTAATGAAGCAGGCAATCGTTTTATGATTACCATAAGGTCAATAATAGGACGTGCAAAATAGAAGAACCGGCGGATTTTTTGCTGTTTTAAAGTGTATTCTCTGATAAGCGTTTCAGCTCTTCCAGAACAGAACGGTACTCCTCATCCAGTGCTTCGCGGTTTACACCGGGCATCGAGAGCTCGGATACAATGCGGGCAAGGCGTGTTTCCAGCACCATCCGCTGTGCAGCGTCCGGTTTTGGCCGCGGAACTTTCGCTTGGCTCTGGTAATCGGAGAGATTGCCGTCGAACGCGCGGAGGCCCTTGTTTTCGATCAGCAGCAGGCGATTTGCTACCGTATCCACAAATGACTGGTCATGAGAAATGAACAGCAGCACGCCGGGGTAATCCGAAAGGATTTGCTGGACCGCTTCAATCGACGGCAAATCCAGATAATTTGTCGGTTCGTCCAGCAGCAGAACATTCATATCCGATACCAGCAGCTGTGCGAGCGACAGCTTGATTTTTTCTCCGCCGCTGAGAACGGCGGCTTTTTTCTGCACCGTGTCGCCGCGGAAGAGCAGACGAGCCAGTATGGTGCGCACCGTATTTTCGGGCTGCACGCTGTGCGCCAGCGCGTTTTGCAGTACCGTCTGATTTTCGTCCAGATTTTCAAATTCCTGACGAAAATAGCCGATGCGGGCCTTGGGTGCGCACGAAATAGCGCTGTTTCCTTCTGCGATCAGGCGAAAGAGCGTTGTCTTTCCCGCGCCGTTTTCGCCGATGACCGCCGTGCGCGTGTGGTTTCTGATCCCGAAGCCGGCGTTTTGGAACAGAAGGTGATCTCCGTAGCCGAAGGTCAGGCTCCGGCAGGAAAGCACAATTTTGTTCTGCGGCGGGTCGGTGCGTGAAAAATCGAGCTGAATGCGCGGCTGCCCACGCGGCTTTTCCTTCTGCTCCAGCCGATCCAGCCGGGACTCGAGCGCCCGGGTGCTTTTATGCAGCTTTTCGGTAATTTCTGTGGACATTCGCTTATGCAGGCGCGCTTCAGAATTACCCATGCGCTTCGGCGCCTTGCGGATGCTCTTTGCTTTCTCCCGGGTGCCGACGATCGCTTGTTGCAGCCGCGCCCGCTCCTGCGCGTACTGCCGGTATTCCAATTCCGCGCGCTCAAGGGCCGCCTGATTTTGCCGGGCATACGCGCTGTAATTGCCCGTGAAATCAGTCACGACACCGTCGCGGATTTCGAGAATTCGATTGCAGACAGCGTCCAACAAAGCGCGGTCATGGCTGATGACGATCAGCGTTTCGGCGGATTTCAGCTGCTTTGTCAGCATTTGAATTCCCGCGTAATCCAGATTGCTGGTTGGCTCGTCGGCCAGCAGCAGGCAATTGGAGCGTGACAGCGCATTGTCGATTTTCAGGCGTGTCTGCTCGCCGCCGCTCAGGCGTTCATGTGAAAGGCGGTCACCCGGCAGAAACCGTCGGACTGCCCCGGGGGCGGGTTGTTCCTGAGAAAACTGACGCAAATACGAAACCGGGCATATGCGCCGCACGCACCCTTCCTCCGGCTCGGTCTCTCCGGCCAGCAGCTCCATCAATGTCGTCTTGCCGGCGCCATTTTGGCCGACAATGCCGATTTTGTCGCCGGTGTAAACCGTCAGGCGCGGCAGTTCGAGAATCAACCGATCACCAACGTATTTTTTCAAATCGAAAAGTTCCAGTACTATCAAAAAAATCTCTCCTTGCATCCTCTGGATGTGTCGGAAAGATCATAACAAAAATACACAGATACAGCCTGCTCCGAACGGAACAAGCCCCTGCGCTGATTCTTTTTGATATGCCAATCCGACACCAACGGGCGCACTCCACCCGTTTTCCCATTTTATAATGGTTTTGGTCAGATCAGCAATTGCGCATGGCTCTTAACTACCGTACCTTTCTTTGGAATGCTTTCAGAATAACGGATTTTGCCTGCTTTGTCAATGGTGAAATTTGTTTTGCCCTTGTTAAAACCGATTAGGTTTTCAACAATCAGTTAACAGTATGTTGAAAACCTAATCGGTTTTACTATTGGTTAATCACATCGCTTCCAAAGGAGGCTGTTTCCAAGAGAAAACAGCCAGAGTACCATGAGGGAGCAGAGGGCGGAGTAAAAGCCTTTTCCAGACTGTCCCGTAACGGGTAGGCAGGTTCAACTTGCTCTCAGGCGCTCTATCACCGCCGGGAGTACGCTTAGAATATACTCCACATCCTCTTTGGTGTTCTGCTCACCCAGCGTCAGGCGCAGGGAGCCTTTGGCGAGCTGCGGAGGAATCCCGAGAGCCAGCAGCACATGGCTGGCATCCAGAGAACCGGCGGTGCAGGCGGAACCGGAGGAGGCGCAGATGCCCTGACGGTCGAGCAGCAGCAGCATCGCTTCGCCGTCGACCCCCTCAAAGCAAAGGCTTACGTTGCCGGGCAGACGGTGCTCGCGGTCGCCGTTCAAAGAGCTGCCGGGTATCTTCAGCGCGCCGTCGATCAGGCGGTCGCGCAGAGAGCGCAGGCGTTTCGCACGCTCCTCCATCCCGGCGCTGGCCCCGCGCAGCGCCGCGGCCAGCCCCACGATCGACGCAAGGTTTTCTGTTCCCGCACGCCGCCCGCGCTCCTGCGCGCCGCCGTCGATCAGGTTCTGAATCGGGATTCCCCGGCGCACATACAAAGCGCCAATCCCCTTGGGCGCATGCAGCTTGTGGCCGGAAAGCGAGAGCAGGTCAATGTTCTGCTCCGTCACATGGATCGGCAGGGTTCCCACCGCCTGCACCGCGTCCGTGTGGAACAGTACGCCGCGCTCCCGGCAGATGGCCCCAATCTGCGAGATCGGCTGAATCGTGCCGATCTCGTTGTTGGCGTACATCACAGAAACGAGCGCAGTGTCGGGCCGGATGGCTGCCGATACTTCTTCGGGGCGCACCAGACCGTTCTCATGCACGCTGAGGCAGGTGACGGAAAAGCCCTCGCGCTCCAGAGCTTCAGCGGTATGCAGCACGGCGTGGTGCTCAAAGCGGGTGGTGATCAGGTGGCGCTTGCCCTGCGGCGCGAGCTCACGGGCAATCCCCTTAACTGCCCAGTTGTCCGATTCGCTGCCGCCAGCCGTAAAATAAAGTTCGCCGGGCCTCGCGCCGATGCACTCCGCGATGTCCTCGCGCGCCAGCTCGAGCGCGCGTTTGGCCTCGCGCCCCTTGGAATAGAGACTCGAGGGGTTTCCGTAGCTCTCGGTCAGATACGGCATCATAGCCCGCAGTACGGGCTCGGATATCGGCGTGGTGGCCGCATTATCTGCATATACAAATCGGTTCATGAGAATTCCTCCGTGCGCCGTGCCCGGCGCGGTTCCGTGTGCTGCAAGTTGGTTCTTATATCGGGCACATTATGGTTTCTTTTTGAATTGTTCTGCCGCCGCCACCGCCAGCCGGTCGCAGCGCTCGTTTTCCGGGTGCCCCGCGTGGCCCTTTACCCAGCGGATCGTCACGCGGTGCTGCTCCAGCAGATTCAGCAGGCGCTCCCATAAATCGCTGTTGAGAGCCGGTTTTTTATCAGCCTTTTTCCAGCCGTTTTTTCGCCAGGCCTTGGCCCATCCTTTTTCAATTGCGTCGCAGACGTATTTGGAGTCGCTCCAGAGCGTGATGTCGCAGGGCTCCTTCAACAGAGAAAGCGCTTCGATCACGGCGCTCAGCTCCATACGGTTGTTGGTGGTGTGCGCCTCGCCGCCGCTGATCTCTTTTTCGCGGCCCTGGTACCGCAGCACCGCGCCCCATCCGCCCGGGCCGGGATTCCCCTGACAGGCTCCGTCTGTAAAAATTTCTACTTGTTTCACGTCCGCTGTCTCCGTTCTTTGTTTTTTTCTGTGAGATGTTGGCATACTATATTTTAATAAAAGCAAGAAATGTTGTATTCTGCCGCCGCGGCCCAGCAGCGGAATTCCGCAGTTATCACAGCACAAGCCGCAAACACAAATCATATTAAATTCAATATAAAAATGATGAAATGACGCTTTGCATCCGGCGGCAGGGTGGAATTTGCCGCGCGCCCAAAGCGGGGATTCCGCCTGTATGGTGCGGCGTATGGTCTTATTATACCAACCTTTTCCGCGCACCGCAACCGCCGGGCGTCGGTTGGCTTCGCTTTGTGCCGTGCTTGACATCATGCGGCAATCAGGTTACAATAAAACCAATCATATAAAGCGGATAAGAGGATATTCTCCCCACGGAGAATTCATAAAATCCGCAGTGAATCGTTCATTTTCGCGGCAGCCCCGCGATGGATATAGACAATCGGATATTCCCCTGTATGCGTCTGCATAGTAGGTCTGCGGCACCGTTTGTGCGCAGGCTGTGGTGGTTGTGTCCCCAAATTAAAATGGAGGTTATTTTGTGACAGAAAAAATGAATAATCATTCGCCTGCCGGCGCTGAAAAGAAGCCGGGCACCTTGTACGGAAAAGTGGTGGCCCGCAAGCAGCCGGAGAAGGCCGCGGAAGCGGAAGAGAGCAGGCTGGCGAAAGCGGAGAAGACGGCGGAGAAAACGGAAAAAGCAGCCGCCGTTAAGGCTGCGCCCAAAAGCGCGCCCAGATCGCAAAAGAAGGGCGGCCAAGGCGGCGGCAGGCAGCCGCGCGCGAAGGAAGCACCGAAGAACGCGCCAAAGAGCGCTCCCCGCAAGCCGGAAAAGAGCGCCCTCTTGCCGGAGGTGCTTGCCCAGGTACAAAAGCAGGCAAAAAAACAGGCGCGCAAAAAGCCGAGAAAGGAACCGCAGAAGGAAAAGCCCTCCATTAAGGTCTATTTCCTCGGCGGCCTGAATGAAATCGGCAAGAACTTCACCCTGTTTGAGTGCGAGGGCGATATGATGATCATCGACTGCGGCATGGCATTCCCGGATGGGGACATGCTCGGCGTAGATCTGGTTATTCCCGATTTTACCTTTGTCGAGCGCAACATTGATAAAATTCGCGGCATCGTGCTCACCCACGGGCATGAGGATCACATCGGTTCTCTGCCGTTCCTGCTCAAACGGGTCAATCTGCCGCTGTACGGAACGGCCCTTACTCTGGGGCTGGTGGGCGGCAAGCTCAAGGAGCACGGCCTGGCCGGCAAAGTAAAGATGAACGTGATTCGCCCCGGCGATACGGTCAAGCTGGGCTGCATGACCTGCGAGTTCATCCACGTGAACCACTCGATTTCCGATGCCGTCAGCATCGCGATCCATTCGCCCGCGGGCACTTTGGTGCACACCGGTGACTTTAAAATCGACTGCACTCCCACACAGGGCGAAATGATCGACCTCGGTCGGTTTGCCCAGTTGGGCAAGGAGGGCGTTCTGGCCCTGTTGGCCGACTCCACCAACGCGGAGCGCCCCGGCTTTACCATGACGGAGCGCACGGTCAGCCGGTCCTTTGAAAACCTGTTCCTGCGCGCGGAAAAAAGCCGCATTATCATCGCGACGTTCGCGTCGAATATCAGCCGCGTGCAGCAGATCATCAACTGCGCCGTAAAATACGGGCGCAAGGTGGCTTTGTCCGGCCGCAGCATGCTCAACGTGATGGGCATTGCGCAGGAGCTCGGCTACCTCGATATTCCCGACGGCGTTCTGATTGACATCGATATGATCCGCCGCTACCCCAAAGAGCAGATCGTGCTGATCACCACCGGCAGCCAGGGCGAGCCGATGTCCGCTCTGACGCGCATGGCTTTTGCCGACCACCGCAAGGTGGAGGTGGGCCCCGGCGACTTCATCATCATTTCCGCCCGCCCGATCCCCGGCAACGAAAAGACGGTCGGCACCGTGATCGACGAGCTGATGAAGCGCGGCTGCGAGGTCGTGTACGAATCCATGTACGAGGTGCATGTGTCCGGCCACGCCTGCCAGGAAGAGCTGAAGATTATGCAGGGCATCACGCGCCCCAAATATTTTATTCCCGTTCACGGCGAGCAGAAGCATCTGCAAAAGCACGCCCAGCTGGCGCAGGCCATGGGCATGAGCCGCTCGAACATCTATATCGGCAGCATCGGCGACGTGCTCGAAATCAACGAGAATTACATGCGCCAGCTGCCCAGCGTGCCCGCCGGCCGCATTCTGGTGGACGGCCTCGGCGTGGGTGACGTCGGCAGCATTGTGCTGCGCGACAGAAAGCATTTGGGCGAGGACGGCCTGATCGTTGTCGTCTGCACCATTGACGCGGCGGACGGCCACGTTGTTTCCGGTCCGGACGTTGTCTCCCGCGGGTTTGTTTATGTGCGGGAATCGGAAAGTTTGATGGACGATGCCAGAAAATTGGTATATAATGTTCTGGAAAGCAACGCGCAGGGGAAGGTGCCCGACTGGGGCATGCTAAAGACCCGAATCAAAGACGATTTGTCGCGCATGCTGTATGATAAAACCAGACGCAGCCCGATGATTTTACCGATCATCATGGAAGTTTGATTTGTAGAGTCGATTTACTTGAAAGCAGGCATTCTCCCTGCGCCTCTGGCGGGGGAGAATGCAGCGGTTTTTCAAAAGTGAAACTGCGATAAAGGAGAAATTTATTTGAAGCGGAAAATATGGGCTACCTCACCCGTGTTTTATGGCATCGCGGCGGTGATGCTGCTCATGGCGCTGCTCAGCAGATTCTGGGATGCCAGAATCTTCTATGCGGAAGTGGTTCTGGCTGTGCTGGCCTTTGCCGCAGTGGCCATGGCAAACCATCATTTTAAGCTGTATGTAGGTACGGCGGTCAAGAGTGCGGAAAAAATTCTTTCCGCGTCGGACTACCGCGCCCTGCACGAGTTTTCCATACCGGCTGTGCTGGTGGGAAAAATGGGTGATGTCATCTGGTATAACAGCCGTTTTTCCAGTGAGGTAAGCCCCGGGTTTGACTGCCGGGGCGAGAATGTCGCGCGGTTTTTGACCCCCCATACTCTGGAGCAGGCAGTGGGCGGAGACGGAATCGATACCCAGGTGGGCCAGCGGCAGTATACGGTATATTCCATGTCTACAAGGAACGGCTATGTGCTGTACTTTGTGGACAATACATATTACAAAGAGATCAGCCGCCGCTACAGCGACCAGCGCCCGGTGGTGGCCCTCGTGCTGTTCGACAACCGCGAGGAGCTGATCCGCGACAGCGCCAGCAGCGAAGACGCCCGCATTTCCGCCGCGGTGGAAGAGGTGCTGCGGAACTGGACGAAGGGTACCGGCAGCTTTCTGGAGCGCCTGGGCGGCGGGCGGTACCTGATTATGACGGACGAGGCGCACATCCGCGAGGATGTGAAAAAGCGCTTTGAGGTGATCGACGCGGTGCGCACCGTAAAGAGCGCGGACAACCGCAGCGCCACCATCTCCATCGGCGTGGGGCGCGGCGCCCCCACCTTTGCGGAGGGCGAGCTGTGGGCACGCCAGGCGCTGGATATGGCGCTCGGGCGCGGCGGCGATCAGGTTGCCGTCAAGCAGGAGGACGGCACCTACGAGTTTTTCGGCGGTCTGTCGAAGGGCGTGGAAAAGCGCGACAAGGTGCGCACCCGCGTGATTGCGGCGACCTTGAGCGACCATGTCAAGGTATGTGACATAGTGTTCATCATGGGTCACAAGTATTCCGACCTCGACGCGATCGGCGCGGCGGTGGGCATGTGGAGCGCGGTGCACAAGGGCCTTGGCAAAGAGGCGTATATCGTCGTCAACCGCGCGCAGAGCATGGCGGTTCCCATTATAGAAAGCATGGAGCAGTCCCTGCCGGACGAAAAAATATTCATCACGCCCGACGAGGCGCTCGATCTTGTCACGCAGAAGAGCCTGCTGATTGTAGTGGACACCCATTCGCAGGATTTTGTGGAGAGCGAGGAGCTGCTGCGGCAGGCGCCGAAGGTCGTCGTCATCGACCATCACCGCATGATGGTAAAGCACATCAGCAACGCGATTGTATTTTATCACGAGCCGTACGCCAGCTCCGCGGCGGAGCTGGTGACCGAGCTGGTGCAGTATATCAGCGAAAAGGCCCTTTCCCGCGTGGAGGCGGAGGCCCTTCTGGCCGGGATAATGCTCGACACCAAGAATTTTGTGCTGAAAACCGGTGTGCGCACCTTTGAGGCCGCGGCTTACCTGCGGCGCAGGGGGGCCGATACCGTAGAGGTCAAGCGCCTGTTCTCCAACACCATCGACACGTACAAGGCGAAATACCAGATGGTTTCCTCCGCCGAGATTTACAACAACTGCGCGATTGTCAGCGCGGACGAGGAGACGCCGGATATCCGGGTCGCCGCGGCGCAGGCTGCCGACGAGCTGCTCTCGATTCAGGGGGTCAACGCGTCGTTCGTCATCTACCCCACACCCGGCGGGGTGCAGATTTCCGCCCGCTCCCTGGGCGATGTGAACGTGCAGGTGATTATGGAGGTGATGGGCGGCGGCGGCCACCTGACGATGGCGGCCGTGCAGCTGAAGAATACCACGCTTCAGCAGGCTCGCGACACACTGATTTCGGTCATCAACAACAACCTTGCAAAGGCGAGCAAGCCCAGTCTGCCCGCGCAGGGCGGTGCCAAATAAGAGAAAATCAGCAAGTCTTTCTCCGCTGTATGTGGGGGAAGAATTCAACGGTGCTTTTGAAGGTTGCATTACTATTGATCAAACGGAGGAATGTTTCATGAAAGTAATTTTGCTGCAGGACGTAAAGGGAAGCGGAAAAAAGGGCGAGCTTGTGGATGTTTCCGACGGCTACGCCAGAAACTTCCTTTTGCCCAGAAAGCTGGCCAAAGAGGCGAACGCACAGGCGATGAATGAGCTGAAGAACGCCGAAGAGGCCAAGGAATTCCGCCGGAAAGCCGAGCTGGAAACCGCGCAGAAAACCGCGCAGATCATCGAGGGCAAGAGTGTGAAGCTCACCGCAACGGCGGGCCAGGGCGGCAAGCTGTTCGGCTCCGTTACCGCAAAAGAAATCGCCGAAGCGATTAAAAAGCAGTTCGGCGTGGATGTGGACAAGCGCAAGATCGAGCTGCCTGGCGACATCAAGGCGTTCGGCACCTACGAGTGCGAGGTGCGGCTGCACCAGAGCGTTACCGCCAAGGTATACGCCGTTGTGGGCGAAAAGGCCGAATAAATTGCGTTTGCCCACAGCCTGTCGGGAGGATTCGGGATGGATCACGAAAATCTGACAATTGGATACGACGGGATGGACCTACCGTTCAGCCCCGAGGCGGAGCAGTCCGTTTTGGGCGCGGTTCTGCTGGATTCCACCTGTCTGGACCGGGTCGCGGAAATTCTTCCGCGTCCCGATTATTTTCATCAGGTCAATCACGTGCTGATTTATGGCGCGATGCTCGAAATGTTCACGCTCGGCCAGCCCGTCGACTTTGTGACGGTTCTGGAGCGACTCAAGGAAACGCCGCGCTTTGACGAATCCGCAGGCAAAACGTACCTGATGCAGCTGGCACAGATCGTGCCCTCGATTTCTAACGTGGAAACCTACGCGAAGATCGTGCGCGACAAATACGATGTGCGCTCGCTGATTCAGACGGCGCGCGGGATTCTGGACGACGCGCGCGAAAACGGCGCGGACGCATCCACCCTGCTGGATTCGGCGGAGCAGCGCATATTTGACATTCGTCGCGGTAAAAATATGCAGGGACTCCAGCGGGTCAACGAGATCATTCTCGAAACGTTCGACCGGCTCGATTTGCTCAACGGCCCGGAAAGGGATCTGTATCAGGGCATCCCCACCGGCATCAAGGCGCTGGACGATACGATCACGGGCCTCAATCGCTCCGACCTGCTGATTCTGGCAGCCCGCCCCGGTATGGGCAAAACGAGCTTCGCGCTGAACATCGCGCGCCATGCGGCGGTGGTGGCCAATAAACGCGTTGCGTTCTTCTCGCTCGAAATGAGCAAGGAGCAGCTTGCGTCGCGTCTGCTTTCCACAGAAGCGCTTGTCGGCGGCACCAAGCTGCGCACCGGCCAGCTCAGCGAGGGCGAATGGATGCGCCTGATCGAAGCGGGGGACATTCTCTCCCGCGCGCAGCTGTATTTTGACGACAGCTCCGGCATCACCGTGCCGGAAATGAAGGCCAAGGTGCGCCGCCTGAAGGACGTGGACCTGATCGTAATCGACTATTTGCAGCTCATGTCCAGCTCCCGCCGCATCGACAACCGCGTGCAGGAGATTTCGGAAATCACGCGAAATCTGAAAATCATGGCAAAAGAGCTGAATGTGCCGGTTTTAACGCTGTCGCAGCTGGCGCGTGCCAGTGAAAAGCGCACCGAGCACCGCCCGGTGCTCAGTGACCTGCGCGACTCCGGTTCAATTGAGCAGGACGCCGACGTCGTTCTGTTTTTGTACCGCGAGGATTACTATCAGGGCCCCGGCGCGCCGGACGAGGACGCGGACCGCAACAGCGGCGAGTGCATCGTCGCGAAAAACCGTCACGGCGAGCTCAAGACCGTTCCCCTGCACTGGCAGGGTGAGTTTATGAGATTTACTTCTCAGGAGGTTGTCCGCAGTGAATAGAGAGAATAGCGCACCGGCAGAGGAACTGATCTGGCAAACGGTCAGGCGCTATTCGATGCTGACCGGCGCGGAGCGCGTGGTGGCCGGATTTTCCGGCGGCGCGGATTCCATGGCGCTGGTTCATTTTTTATGGCGGGCAGGGATTCCGCTGCTCGCGGCCCATGTGAACCACGGCCTGCGGGGCAAAGCGTCCGACGCGGACGAGGAATGTGTGCGCCGGTTCTGCGCCGAGCGGCAGATTCCCCTGCGGGTGCTGCGCGCAGACGCGGCCAGGGCGGCCGCCGAACGCCGCGAAGGGGTCGAAGCGGCCGGGCGGCGCATCCGGTACGGCTTTTTTGAGTCGCTGTGCGGGCCGGGCGATAAAATCGCGACGGCGCACACGCTCTCCGATCAGGCGGAAACGGTGCTGCTGCACCTGGTGCGGGGCTCCGGCACGAAGGGCCTGTGCGGCATCCCGCCGGTGCGCGGGCGCGTGATCCGGCCGCTGCTCGGCATGACGCGGGAGCAGGTAGAGGAATACTGCGCTCACTATGAGCTGCCCTTTGTGACCGATGCGAGCAATTTTAGCCGGCAATACGCGCGCAACCGTGTGCGGCTCGACGTCGTCCCCGCGCTCAAAGAGCTGAACCCCTCCTTTGAGCAGGCGGTGGGCCGCATGACGCACCTGCTTGCAGAGGATGAGGACTGCCTTTGCGCTCTGGCCGCACAGGCGGTACAGGAGGCACGCGCACCGCACGGCTGGAGGATTGCCCCGCTTTCTGGCCTGCCGCGCCCTGTTTTGTCGCGCGCGCTGCGGCAGATCGCGCGGGAAGCCGGCCTGCCCGCCCTCACCCGCGAGCGCACCGAGGCGGTCATGCGCCTGCTCTTGGCCGGTTCCGGCAAAATCGATGCCGGAGAAGGGCGCTTTTTTGCGGCGGAAAGCGGCGTTCTGCGCGTCGTTTTGCCGCAGAAATGCAAAAATGACTGGAGCGTACCGTTACAGGTGCCGAAAACCTTGACACCGGAGGGCAGAGAGGTCATAATAAGAACACTGACCCGCGCGGAATATGAAAAGTTACCGGCAAAAATTCACAATTGGTTATTTCATAACGCGCTGGATTATGATACAATAAAGAATAATTCCATCATAAGAGGCCGTCGGCCCGGCGATTCCTTTTCACCGGCGGGCCGGGGTGTGACCAAAAGCCTGAAAAAACTGATGAACGAGGAGAAAATTCCCGTTTCTGGCCGGGGAGGGCTTTTGCTTCTGGAAAACAACGGACAGATTTTGTGGATCGAATCCATCGGCGTGGCCGAGCAGGCCCGCATCCGCCCGGGTACCGGGCAAATCGCATACATTAGCGTTAAGGAGTGCAATTCATGACCAACGATATCAAAGAGGTTCTGTTTAGCGAGGAGAAACTGGCGGAAATTGTCCGCAATCTGGGTAAGCGCATCAGCGAGGATTATAAGGGAAAAAATTTGCTGATGGTCAGCGTGCTCAAAGGTTCCTTTATTTTTATGGCGGATTTGACCCGCGCCATCGACATCCCCTGCCGCATCGACTTTATGTCGGTTTCCAGCTACGGCGCCGGGACAAGATCCTCCGGCGTGGTGAAGATCACAAAAGACCTGGATCTGCCGCTCGCCGGTTACGACCTGCTGGTGGTGGAGGACATTCTCGACAGCGGCGTGACGCTCAGCTACATACTGGAGCTTCTGCAGCCGCGCGGCCCGAAGAGCATTAGAATCTGCACTCTGTTCGATAAGCCTGAGCGCCGCACCGCACAGATTACGGCGGACTATGTCGGCACGCGTGTTCCAGATGAATTTATTGTAGGCTACGGCCTTGATTATAATGAAACCTACCGGAATCTCCCGTATGTGGGTATTTTAAAGCCCCACGTGTATGGCGGGTAAGCTTTCCGGATATCACAATTAAAGGAGAGGAGTGAACTCATTTTGGATAATAAAAAAAATCTGCGGAATCTGCTCATTTATTTAGGCGCCCCGATCCTGATCATTATTATCATGGCCGGCATCTATGGCAACGTAAAGCCGCAGAAGGCCCATAAATATTCCGAAATAGTCGGCTACTTTAAATCACAGCAGGTCATCGATTATACCATGGATCTTGGCAGCGGTGAAATGCAGATTTCCCTCAAAGACGGTACGAAAGTAACGTATACCGCGCCGAACGTGGTGATTATGTACGACGAGATCCACCCCTATATTGAACAGTACAACGAGGATCACCCGGACAAGAACATGGAGTACGATCTCAAGCGTCCGGCAGAGACCTCCTGGCTTGCGAGTCTGATTCCGACGATTCTGCTCCTGGCGGGCATGCTCGTTTTCTGGTGGTTCATGATGAAGCGCCTGAATACCAGCATGGGTGACGCGGGCAAGCAGATGAACTTCGGCAAGGCGAAGGTTAAGCAGATGGCCGATGAAAAGCGCAAAACCACCTTTGCCGACGTGGCGGGAGCCGATGAGGAAAAGGAAGAGCTGCGCGAGATTGTCGAGTTCCTCAAAAATCCGAAAAAGTATAACGAGCTGGGCGCGCGCATTCCCAAGGGCGTGCTGCTCGTCGGCCCTCCTGGCACCGGTAAAACGCTTTTGGCCCGCGCGGTTGCGGGTGAGGCGGGGGTTCCGTTCTTCTCCATCTCCGGTTCCGATTTTGTGGAAATGTTCGTCGGTGTCGGCGCGTCGCGCGTGCGCGACCTGTTCGACCAGGCGAAGAAAAATTCCCCCTGCATCATCTTCATCGATGAAATCGATGCGGTGGGCCGCCAGCGCGGCGCCGGTCTTGGCGGCGGCCACGACGAGCGCGAGCAGACCCTGAACCAGCTGCTGGTTGAGATGGACGGCTTCGGTGCGAACGAGGGCGTCATCATGATCGCCGCGACGAACCGCCCCGATATCCTCGACCCGGCGCTGATGCGCCCCGGCCGCTTTGACCGTCAGGTCATGGTGGGCTACCCGGACATTAAGGGCCGTGAAGAAATTCTGAAGGTACACGCCCGCGGCAAGCCGATTGCGCCGGACGTGAGCCTGAAGACCATCGCGAAGTCCACCGCCGGCTTTACCGGAGCGGATCTCGAAAACCTGCTCAACGAAGCGGCGCTGCTCTCGGCGCGCAAGAACCTGCGGGCCATCACGATGGAAGAGATCGAGGAGGCCACGATCAAGGTGGTGGTCGGCACCGAGAAAAAGAGCCGTGTGATGACGGAGAAGGAAAAGACCCTCACCGCCTACCATGAGGGCGGCCACGCGGTCGTCACCTATTTTTGCTCCACGCAGGACCCGGTGCACCAGATTTCGATCATCCCCCGCGGCATGGCGGGCGGCTATACCATGCAGCTGCCCTCGGAGGACCGCTCGTATAAAGGCAAGAAGGAAATGCTCGAGGATTTGATCGTGCTTATGGGCGGCCGTGTGGCGGAGGCCCTGGTGCTGGACGACATTTCCACCGGTGCCTCCAACGATATTGAGCGCGCTACCAAAACAGCCCGCGCCATGGTGACCAAGTACGGCATGAGTCAAACGCTCGGCACCGTCACCTATGGCTCCGACAACAGCGAGCCGTTCCTGGGCCGCGATATGGGCCATGTGCGCAACTACTCCGAAAGCACGGCGGCCGCGATTGATAAAGAGATCAAAGAGATCCTGACAAACGCGTACGACGGCGCGGCCAAGATTCTTTCCGATCATATGGATAAGCTGCACGAGGTTGCCAAGTATCTGTATCAGAACGAAAAGATGAGCGGCGAGGACTTCCAGAAATTGATGAGCGGCGCCGGTTTGCCGGCCGCTGCCGGGCAGATACCGCCTCTGCCGAAGCTGAGCGCGGATCTCCCGCAGGTGGAGCTTCCGTCGGCGGACGAAACAGCTGAATGATGCGTTTGGAAAAGGGGAAATGTTGCATTTCCCCCTTTCCTTGTCTCGGCGGGCCATCGAAAAATGGCGCGCGGTTTTCTTCTGCTGTGTTGCTGCATGTCGGCAGGGGCGTGCCGCAGGGCTTAGGGCTGCGCTTGTGCCGCGGTGGCTGCCGCTATGGCGCGATGCTCCGCGGCAATCTGTTTTCGGCGCGGTTTCTTGGCAGGTACGCCCTGTTTCGACAGAAAGCAGCGGCGTGTTTGCTTATCATCAAAAGCGGGAAGCAATTTGTTTCCTGTGTGAAGCGTGCGCTGAAATCAGCGTTATCGTCTTGGTCCCGGGCAGGGTCATTCCCAGAAACAGGTGGTGTGGATTGAAATCACTGTTGGAAGGCTTGGCTTGAGCCCTCGGGCAATGTCGCTCTCTGCACGGGAAGCGTGGATTGAAATAACTCGGAAATTCAGAATGAGCCGATCGATCCGGAGACTGCTCCCTGCACGGGAGGCGTGGATTGAAATACCAAATAGAACAGGAACGGTAACACCCGGGAATGGCCCGGGCAGAATTCAAAATGCCAAAAGCCCCGGCGATGGGGCGGTCGGCAGGAGGGAAGCTATGGCAAAAAAGACGGCATATGGAAACGACAGTATCTCGTCGCTCAAGGGCGCAGACCGTGTGCGCCGGCGCCCGGCGGTTATTTTCGGCTCGGACGGCATCGAGGGCTGCGAGCATTCCATTTTTGAAATATTGTCCAACTCCATCGACGAGGCCAGAGAAGGCTTTGGGCGGGAAATCACGATCACCTGCTTTCGCGACCATTCGATAGAGGTGGAGGACCACGGGCGCGGCATTCCCGTGGACTACAACCCGAAGGAAGAACGCTTCAACTGGGAGCTGGTGTTCTGCGAGCTGTACGCGGGCGGCAAATACAACAACGATTCCGATGAAAGCTACGAGTATTCGCTGGGACTGAACGGCCTTGGCCTTTGCTCGACCCAGTACGCCTCAGAATATATGGATGTCGACATCCGCCGCGACGGCATACGCTATACGCTGCATTTTGAGCACGGGGAAAACGTGGGCGGCCTGCGGCAGGAGCCGTATGCCAGGAAGGACACGGGCACTAAAATCCGCTGGCGGCCCGATCTGCAGGTGTTTACGGACATTGCCGTGCCGCAGGAATATTATCTCGATATGATCCGCCGGCAGGCGATCGTCAATGAGGGCATCCGTTTTCTGCTTCGCTTTGAAACGGAAACAGGCTTTGAAACGACGGAGTTCTGCTATCAGGAGGGAATCCTCGATCACGTTCGCGAGCTTGCGGGGGAGGACGCTCTCACCTCGGTGCAGAGCTGGCAGGCGGAGCGCCGCGTGCGCGACCGCGCGGACAAGCCCGAATACAAAACGAAAATCAATGTGGCGCTCGCGTTCTCGAACCGCGTCCATGTGACCGAATATTACCATAACTCCAGCTGGCTCGAGCACGGCGGCGCGCCGGACAAGGCCGTGCGCAGCGCGTTTGTTTCGCAGATTGACGCATATTTAAAGCAGACGGGGAAATACAACAAGAATGAGAGCAAGATCACCTACGCCGACGTGGAGGACTGCCTGATTCTTGTTATTTCGTCGTTCTCGAACCGCACGTCCTACGAAAACCAGACGAAAAAGGCGATTACGAACAAGGGAATTCAGGAGGCCATGACCGAGCTTTTGCGGCACCATCTGGAGGTGTTCTTCCTCGAAAACCCCGTGGAGGCCGAGCGTGTCGGCGCGCAGGTGCTCATCAACAAGCGCAGCCGGGAGGACGCGGAAAAAACGCGCCTGAACCTGAAAAAGAAGCTCACAACCAATATGGACGTGACGAACCGCGTTGCGAAATTTGTGGACTGCCGCAGCCGCAAGGCCGAGGAGCGCGAAATCTTCATCGTGGAGGGCGACTCGGCTTTGGGCGCGTGCAAGCAGGCCCGCGACCCGGATTTTCAGGCGATCATGCCCATCCGCGGCAAAATTTTGAACTGCCTGAAAGCGGACTATGACCGCATTTTCAAGAGCGACATCATCACCGACCTGATCAAGGTGCTCGGCTGCGGCGTGGAGGTGAAATCGAAGGCGAATAAGGATTTGTCTTCGTTCGATCTGTCCCTGCTGCGCTGGAACAAGGTCATCCTTTGTACCGATGCCGACGTGGACGGCTTCCAGATCCGCACGCTGCTGCTCACGATGCTGTACCGCCTGACGCCCACGCTGATCGAGCAGGGCAAGGTGTTCATCGCGGAATCGCCGCTGTTTGAAATCACGACGAAGGATCAGACGTATTTCGCCTATACCGAGCAGGAAAAGGCAAAAATTCTGCAGCGCCTGGAGGGAACCAGGTATACCATTCAGCGCTCGAAGGGCCTTGGCGAAAACGAACCCGATATGATGAACCTGACCACCATGAACCCGGCCACCCGGCGGCTGATTCAGGTGCTGCCGGAGGACGCGGCCAAAACGGCGGACGTGTTTGATCTTCTGTTAGGCGACAACCTTTCCGGGCGCAAGGATTTCATCGCCCGCAGCGGCCACGAATATATCGCCGCCGCCGACGTCAGCTGAGGGGGGAACACGATTGGCACACAGAAAAAAAGAACCGCACACCGCGCCCCCCAAGGGAAAGGGCGTGATTGAAGGCGCGGGGCTGGTTGTAACGCAGCCCATCACCGCGACGCTGGAGCAGAACTACATGCCCTACGCCATGAGCGTCATCATGTCGCGCGCGATTCCGGAGATCGACGGCTTTAAGCCGTCGCACCGTAAAATATTATACACTATGTATAAAATGGGTCTGCTCACCGGTGCCAAGACAAAAAGCGCCAATATTGTGGGGCAGACGATGAAGCTGAATCCCCACGGCGACGCCGCCATTTACGAAACCATGGTGCGCCTGAGCCGCGGGTACGAGGCGCTTTTGCACCCTTATGTCGATTCCAAGGGAAACTTCGGCAAATTTTATTCGCGCGACATGGCGTGGGCGGCCTCCCGTTATACCGAGGCCAAGCTCGACGATATCTGTCAGGAGCTTTTTCGCGATATCGACCGGGATACGGTCGATTTTGTCGACAACTACGACAACAGCATGAAAGAGCCGACTCTGCTGCCGGCGGCGTTCCCGTCGATTCTCGTCAACGCCAACACGGGCATCGCGGTCGGTATGGCGAGCAACATATGCCCGTTCAATCTGGCGGAGGTCTGCCAGACGACGATCGGCCTCATCCGCGACCCGGAGTTCGACGTGGCCTCCACGTTGCAGGCGCCGGATTTCCCCGGCGGCGGACAGGTGGTGTACGACCGCGCCGCAATGGAGGAAATCTACCGCACCGGCCGCGGCGGCGTGAAGATTCGCTGCCGCTATTCCTATGACAAAGCCGCCAACTGCATCGACATCACGCAGATTCCGCCCACCACCACGATCGAAGCGATTGTGGAAAAAGTGGTTGACCTGGTGCGTCAGGGCAAGCTCAAGGAGATTTCGGACATCCGCGACGAAACCGGTCTGGGCGGCCTGAAGATCACCATCGATTTAAAGCGCGGCGCAGACCCCGAGCGGCTGATGCAGCGCCTGTTCAAAATGACGCCGCTGGAAGACAGCTTCTCCTGTAACTTCAACGTGCTGATCGCGGGGGTGCCTCGGGTGCTGGGCGTGCGCGACCTGCTGCTCGAGTGGGTGGCGTTCCGCGTGGAGTGTGTGCGCCGCCGCACGCATTTCGACTTGCGCAAAAAGAAAGAAAAGCTGCATCTGCTGCGCGGCCTGCAGGCAATTCTTCTCGATATTGATAAAGCCATTAAAATCGTGCGCGAAACCGAGGAGGAAGCCGAGGTTGTGCCGAACCTGATGATCGGCTTCGGTATTGACGAGATTCAGGCGGAATATGTAGCAGAAATCAAGCTGCGACACTTAAACCGAGAATATATTTTAAAGCGCACGCAGGAAATCAGCGAGCTGGAGCAGGAGATTGCCCGGCTGCAGGAGCTGATGGAAAGCCGCGCGAAGATTCAGTCGGTGATTATCGCCGAGCTCAAAGAGGTGGAAAAAAAGTACGGTCAGCCGCGCCGCACGCAGCTTTTATATGCGTCTGATCTTGAGGTGGCTGAACCGGAGCAGGAGATCGACGATTACCCGGTACATCTCTTCTTTACCCGCGAGGGGTATTTCAAGAAGATCACCCCGCAGTCGCTGCGCATGAGCGGCGAGCAGAAGCTGAAGGAAGGTGACGTCGTCACCCAGACGGAGGAGGCCACAAACGCCTGCGACCTGCTCTTCTTTACCGACCGCTGCCAGGTGTATAAGATGCGGGCATCTGACTTAAGCGATGGCAAGGCCAGCGTGCTGGGCGAGTATATTCCCGCCAAGGCGGGCATGGACGAGGGAGAAAACGCCGTTTACATGGTGCCCACTACAGATTACCAGGGCTACATGCTGTTCCTGTTTGAAAACGGAAAGGCGGCCAAGGTGGAGCTTTCGGCCTATGCCACCAAAACGAACCGGCGCAAGCTGGTTGGAGCGTACAGCGATAAATCCCCGCTCGTGGCGGTGCTGTACCTCAAAGAGGATCGTGACCTTTTGCTGACGGGAACCAACGGGCGCCTGCTTCTGGTCAACACAGGTGCGATTCCCGATAAGGCCACCCGCGCCACGCAGGGCGTTTTCGTTATGACGTTCACCGCGGCAAAGCACCACCTGAAAAGCGCCGAGCCGTATGAGGACGGAATGCTCGAAACGCCGGACCGTTACCGCAAGAACGTGCCGTCGCCCGGTGCGCTGCCCAGCCAGGCCGATGCCATGCGCGGTCAGCTGTCGCTCACCTGAATCCGTTGAGCCTGCGGCATCGGTTTTGCACACTGCCAATATCAGGCAAAGAATACGATGTGTTTTTATTGTTTGAATCCAAACCGAAGGGGGAGGAACCCCTCTTTCCGTTTTGCCGTGCACGGTCCATCACCTGAAAAAGGCGGCCCTATGCGTTGGATCAAAAACAAACCGCCGCACGGAAAGCCAATAGCAATCCGGCGGCGGTTCCGGCAATTGAAAATGCAAACGCACGCGAAACTTTCAATTGCTGATCTTACTATGTCCGGTTTTGCCGCCGGATATGTGCGGATTTTTTTGGAAGAGGGCAGTCCAATAAATTTTTGAAAAAAGATTGCTAAAACACAGGCTTTGTGGTATCATAATCACAAGTGTTTATGGTACGTTCGGAGGTACATTATGAGTGGACTTGAGATTTTCTTTGGAGTGGTTTTGCTGCTGTTCTCCATTGCGATTGTGGTGATTATCCTTCTTCAGGAAGGCCAGCAGCAGAATTTAGGCGCAATTACCGGCGGCGCAGATACATTTTTGTCCAAGAATAAAGCACGTTCCATCGACGCGTTTCTGTCGCGCTGGACAAAAGTGATAGCGGTGGGCTTTTTCGTAATGGTGATTGCCATTAACGCCGTTATGTTTTTCACCGGGAAATAAGAATGCAGCCGAAAAGCTCCGCTGAAAAGCGGAGCTTTTTTTCAAAAGGAAAGGGTGATTTGTATTATAAAGAAAGAGAAAACACCGACAGAGATCATCTTAAAGGCGCTTTCTAAGCTGCGCCATGCGATTTCTTCAAAAGAATTGCTCAAAAGAACAGGAATCAAAGACAAATCGGTCTTTTATGATACGCTGCACCAGATGCAGGTGCGCGGCGACGTATATGTGAATAAGCGCCACCAGGTGTTCGGCAAGGCCGGCCAAACCCGTGTGACCGCGACGGTCTATTCGCTGTCGGAAGGGTTTGCGTTTGTGCGCCCCGAAAACGGCGGTGACGACCTGTATGTTTCGAGCGACCGCCTGAAGGGTGCGATTGTGGGCGACACGGTTCTGCTGAAAAATATTGTGGAAACCCCCCGCGGGAAAAAGGCGGAGGTGGCCTCGATCACGAAGCGCCGGCAGTGGGTGACCACCGGTACCGTGCGCAAGTCGTACAACGGCTTTGAAATTGTGCCGGATATTGCCATCCGCTACAATCTGCCAATTCTCAAAAGCGACCTGATGGGCGCGCGCCCGGGCGACAAGGTGCAGGCGGAGCTGGTGCGGGTGCCGCGCCGCGAAAAGCTTTCGGCCCGCGTAGTAAAGATTTACGGCACCGCCGAAAGCGCAAAAATCTGCTCTGACGCGATTGTCGACCAGAACGGCATTCCCACGGTTTTTTCCGAAGAGGTGCTGGCAGAGGCGGCCCGCGCCGCAAAGGAACCGATCACGCAGGAGGAGCTCGGCGCGCGGCTTGATTTGCGCGGGGAAGTGATCTGCACAATCGACGGCGCGGACGCGAAGGATTTGGACGACGCGATCAGCGTGCGGCGCACGGAGCGCGGCTTTGATCTGGGTGTGCATATTGCGGATGTATCGCACTATGTGCGTGAGGACAGCGCCGTGGATGAAGAGGCGTTTCTGCGGGGCACGTCGGTCTATTTTGCGGATAGGGTCATCCCCATGCTGCCGAAGGAGCTCTCGAATGGAGCCTGTTCGCTCAACGCGGGGGAGGATAAGCTCACCTTTTCCGCTTTGATTCGTCTGGACGAAAAGGGGGAAATCCTCAGCTACCGTTTTGAAAAAACGGTGATCCATTCCCGAGTGCGCGGTGTGTATTCCGAGGTTAACCGCATTTTTAGCGGCGAGGCGGACGAAGCCTTGCTGCAGAAGTACGCCCCCGTGCTCGAATCCCTGAAAGCCGGCCGCGAGCTGGCAAAGATTCTCGAGCAGCGCTCCCGCGACAAGGGGGCCATGGATTTTGAAAGCGGCGAATCCATGTTTACGCTCGATGAAAACGGCGTGTGCGTCGATGTGCGCCCCCGTGTGCAGGGAGAAGCCGAAAAGATGATCGAGCAGCTGATGATCACCGCGAATCAGGCGGCGGCCAGGCTCGCCAAAGAGGAACAGCTGCCCTTTGTGTACCGCATTCACGAAAATCCGGACCCCGAACGCATCAAGGCGCTCGTCAGTCTGGCGGCCGCTCTGGGCTTTTCGACTCAGCGGCTCCGCTCCGAAAAGCCGTCTCCCGCCGATTTTTCAGAGCTGCTGGGTCAGGTAAAGGGAACGCCCGCCGAGCAGGTGATCTCGCATCAGGTGCTGCGCACAATGGAAAAGGCGAAGTATTCCACAGAGCCGGTCGGCCATTTCGGCCTGGCCCTTGCGGATTACTGCCATTTCACTTCGCCGATCCGGCGGTATCCCGACCTTGCGATCCACCGCATTCTGTCGCAGGCGCAGAGCCTGGGGCGGATCGAGCTGGCGCTGCGCTTTGCATCGTTCGCGGCGGCGGCCGCGTCGGAGTCCTCCAAGTGCGAGGTGCGCGCCATGACGGCCGAGCGCAGCGCGGAGGATTGCTACAAGGCAGAATTTATGAAAGCGCATGTCGGCGAGGAATTCGACGGCGTTGTCAGCGGCGTGACACAGCGCGGCGTTTTCGTACAGCTCCGGAACAGCGTGGAGGGCTTTGTGCCGATCGGCGCGTTCCCGAACGCCGACTACCGATTTGACGGCGTGGTGACGCAGGTGGATGAGCGCACCGGCAGCCGCATCACCATCGGTACTCCAATGAGAATCCTCGTGGCCGCGGCAGACATCCCGACCGGGCGCATCGATTTTATGCCCGCGGGGCAAGAAATAAATTCCAAAGAAACGGTATAAATTGGGTATAAAAGTCCAACATATTAGCATATGATAAACCGAAAGGCGGAGCTAATATGGAAACTGTACTCAAGATGATCCAGCAGACGGTAAAGCCTGCGGAGGAGGTAAAGCAGGATTCTGGAATTTTGCAAGAGTTGAGGGAAGTTTCAAGGCTGATGGCCTGCAACGAAAGATGGTTTCAGATGGAGTGCAACGAGGATCTGATCGATGCCTGCGTTCACCAGCGAATCGAGCTGATGGCGCGGTACCGCCATCTCTTGCAGGAAGCAAAGCGGCAGGGAATTTCGGCTTCTCCTTTTTCAAGCCTGGTGTAATCCGGCGGCGATCCGCCGCCCGGTTTTGCTGCCCGCGCGGGGTGCTGGCCCAGCGTGAGGCGGGAATGCAAAGAAAAAGGAGGCGGTCCGGTGCCAAGCATGACGACAATTCTGGTTGCGGCAGGGATCTTTCTGCTCCTCGCGGCGCTGCACGCGCTGCTGGGATCGAGACGCCCGATGCAGCGTGCGGCGGGCGGTGTAGTTATCGGGATCGGCGCGCTGGCCGCGGTCAACCTGACCGGGTTCTTTACCGGGGTCAGTATTCCGGTCAGTCTGCTCAGCCTCGGCGTTTCTGCCGCGGGCGGGGTACCGGGGGTCACGCTGCTGCTTTTGCTGAATCTGATTTTTCAATGAGAATCGGCGGTCAAGGAGAATTCTTTGACCGCCGGTTTTTTCTGTTCTTTGCTGGAAATGATTTGATTTTTAGCCGTTTGATTCGCCAAAAACCAAACCGTCTATGCCGACAAAGGCTTCGGCTGTCATGGTAAGCCCCAGCCGGTAGCCGTAAATCAGGTTGCCGACTGCTGTGAGCCTGTTTAACTCCCCTTGGGCCCCCACGTAGTTTTCAAATATGTTTTTCTCCTCTTCGTTCAGTCTTGCAAGAAGGCGCTCTTCATTTTGAGATAGTACCCGCAGAACTTCTCCGTATTCGGAATTGTGCCGGAAAGCGCATACTTCTGGCGATAGGTTGCCGTAGGCGAATTCTTCTAAAATGCTGGTCATAAAAATCATCCTTTCTTTGTTTCCAACGATGCCTTGAAAGGACTGACAGCGCATGCTATAATATTTACGCCGCATGTGCTTTCGGGCATCTGTTGGTTTTTGGGGGACGGTGTGCTGCTTGCTGTGGTGACACCGTCCCTTTCATTTTTTTGTGATGTCGGGCTCCAATCTCCTGATACCGTCACGAATTCCTTCCGCCTTTGACGTGCCTTTTTCTTCACAATAATCGTTGAGGATTCTATAGGTCTCGTCATCGATGCGGGCTTTGATTTCATGGCGTTTCGGGTTGTCGGTCGGCCGTCCCATCTTTTTCTTTGGTGGCAGCGAAAACACCTCCTTACTTATGTGCCCCAAATATAATATAGACTAATGGGGAACAAAAGTCAATGATAATTTTTTGTTTTCATGATGTGCATGCAAACGCAGTCTGTCTGCTGGCGTAGGGAAGCCCTTATGCCGAGGAGGGGAGTTGCTTGTTCTTTAGTAAGGTGGGCAGACGAGGCTTCTTTTTCTGTGGGGTTCTTTGTAATGTGCGTGAAAGCGCAGTTTGCCTGCGGGTACCCCCGCGTGGGATTCCGCTTGCGCGGGCATGCCCCTCGTGCCGGGGCGGGCATTTACTTTCTTTACGAAAAGAAAGTAAACAAAGATTCGCCAAAGGGGAGAGTTTCGATTCTCTCCCCCTTGGAACCTCCTCTCAACGACCAAAGGCGCTGCCTTTGGAAACCGGGAGAGGCTTCCGCTCTGGTTCTGTTTCACACACAGGCACGGCCTGCGTGTGAAGCGGGTGTGTAAAAGTAGCTTTAGTGCACAAAGGGTACAAGAAATCTTTGAGCGGTGGAACACCATCTGTAAGTCGGCAAACCGGAACTACCGTCAGGCAGCCCTACTGCGAGCCAACGAGAGCGCTCTGAAAATGCCCGCCGACGGACGAAAGCACTAAGCTTTTGATTTGCAGTAGCCAGGAGAGTGGGCATTTTCATTGGAGCGCCTTTTCAGTAGCTTTTGTTTGCACTTACAAGAACTGTTCCCCAAACGGATTCCAAAGGTGCCCTTTGGCGAGTCTTTGCTTACTTTCGCCTCGTAGCGAAAGTAAGTGCCCGCCCCGGCATGAGGGGCAAGCCCTGCGTCAGCAGAATTAATATGGGGAACCCGTAATGAAAAAATAACGATTCTGATAGAAGACTGTTTTCGTGTGAGGACAGCCAGCGCACGCGCGACGAATGAAGCGCGAAGCGAAAGCTTTTCTTCGAGCTGTTGCGCGACGTGCGTGCAGGCTCAGCCTGCCGCGAGCAGAATGTTATATAGAAATTTTCGCAGGAACAAATTTTTCATCAGCGGGTTCTTTTATTTTTATTGTAGTTATAATTTTTCAATTTGTAAGCATTGCATTTGCCTTGCAGGATTTTAATTGAAAATTGATTCGGGTTCCCTTTGGCAGCCTTGTCATTTTTTTGTATTCTGTGGTATAATTATCAAAAATTTGTCTGGGCGAATCAAGCGGGCGGCAGTCGCTTTGGGGGCATATGGGAGGGGTACGGTTGAACGAAAAGCGGCATCTTCTGCGCGAAGCATTTGTACATACCATACCGGTTATGACCGGTTATCTGTTTCTGGGCTTTGCGTTTGGGGTGTTTTTGGAGAGCAAAGGCTACGGCTGGCCGTGGGCCTTGTTAATGAGCGTATTCATTTATGCGGGCTCCATGCAGTTTGTCACGGTGGATCTGCTCGCGGGCGCGGCCTCGCTGATCGGTGCGGCGATCATGACGCTGATGGTCAACGCGCGGCATCTGTTCTACGGAATCGCCATGCTGGACGAGTTCCGGGACGTGGGCCGAAAAAAACCTTACATGATCTTTTCTCTGACGGATGAGACCTTCTCGCTGTTCTGCGCGCTCAAGGAACCGCCCGGGCCGGACAGAAAGCGGCTGCTGCTTTTCATTGCCCTGCTCGATCAGCTGTACTGGGTGCTTGGCAGCGTCGTCGGCTCGGTATTCGGGTCGATCTGGCACATCCCCTCGGAGGGCATTGACTTCGTTATGACGGCCCTGTTCACGGTAATCTATTTAGACCGCTGGAAGGCCGAGGCCGATCACACCGCGTCCATTCTCGGCGTTGTGATTTCGGTGCTCTGCCTGCTGGTGTTCGGCCCCTCCGGGTTCGTGATTCCGGCGATGCTTTCCATCACGGCGGTGTTTTTGCTGCTGCGCGGCAGGCTGGAAAAGGGGAGGGATGCGCAATGACGGAGCTTCACGGTTTGCTCTTAATCGGTGTGGTGGCGGCGGTCACCATTCTCATCCGTTCGGCACCGTTCCTGCTGTTCCCGGCGGACAAACCCACGCCCGGCTGGGTGTTGTACCTGGGGCAGATGCTTCCCTCCGCCGTGATCGGCATGCTGATCGTCTACTGTCTGCGCGGAGCCACTCCCTTGGCCTTCCCCTACGGGATACCGGAGGGCGCGGCCCTGCTGACAGTGGTGCTGCTGCATTTGTGGAAGCGAAACACACTGCTGAGCATTGCCGGGGGAACGGTTTTTTATATGCTGCTGGTGCAGCTGGTGTTCTGAAAGCCTCTGAAAACTGTCACATTTCTGTGGGAGGGTACATATGAAAGCGGTTTTGGAAGTGTGTGTCGATACGGTGGATTCCGCGTTTGAGGCACAGCGTGCCGGCGCGGATCGTCTGGTGCTCTGCTCTGGGCTGGTGCTCGGCGGAACCACACCGAACATCAATTTCTATTATGAGGTGCGCAACCACCTGGATTTGCCGATTTCTGTTCTGGTGAAGCCCCATTTCGGGGATCACTGCTGTTCCCCGGCGGAGTTCGAGATGATGAAGGATGATATCGCGCTGTTCCGCGACGCGGGCGCGGACGCGGTGCAGACTGGGATTTTGACGCCGGACGGCGCGCTGGATGTTCTGCGCATGGACGAGCTGATCGTTCTGGCGCAGGAGATGAAGATGGTGCTGGGGCGCGCGTTCGACGAGTGCCGCGAGCCGGAGGAGGCTTTTCAGTGCGCGAAGATGATGGGCTTTGGCGGGCTCGTTACCTCCGGCCAGTGCCGCCGCAGCTACGACGGCCGCAGCCTGATCGCCCGGCTGCTCCTCAATGCCGACGGGATGGAAATCGCGGTGGCCGGTGAGATGGAGCCGCATGAGTTTGCGGCGTTCCGCCGGGTGACGGCGGCCTCGGTGTACCAGGGCAACTGGCTGAAAAAGGCGGACAGCCCCATGCAGTACCGAAAAAAACGCCGGCTGCTGGAGCCGGCAGACGGGCAGAACTACACGGTTTGGCAGACCGACACACAAAAAATCGCCGCCATGCGCGCGGCGATGGACGGCGAGTAGTTTATGGTTTGGGTTGTTTTTTCATGCCCATCTCGGTGAGCGTTTCCGCCATCATTTTCTGGTCCTTGGTGACGGCGGCCAGCATGGCGCGGTAGATAATGTCGGGATCCTGCTGAAAATTTTGCTTTACCAGGTTGGCCTGCTGCAAATCGGGTACATATAGCGAAAGCGACATCAGCTCCATGTCGCCGCCGGAGATGTGGCAGGTGACCTGAATGCCGTTGTTGGTGTGGGTGATTTCCACGGTGTTTTCCTCTTCGCGCTTCATGCGGGTTAAAAGCTGCAGTGCCGCAGTCAGAGTGCGCTGGCGAACAGCGGTGGGGATGGTGCCGTCAAGCTGCTTTGCGATCATCCGGGCCGATTCCCCCGGCGTGCAAAGGCCGTTTTTTATTAGAATGCTGCCCTTGTCGATCAGGTCGGAAAGCGCAGTTGTAATTTCAAAGTAATTGGCCAGGCCGTTTTCCTGCAGAATATCGATAATATCCTCTTTGCGGAACGGTGTATTCACGCTGACCAGAAGGTAACAAATCAAAATACGGATTTCTTTGGTGTTTCTCAGGCCGCCCGGTTCAATTCCGGCGGCAAATGCGTCAAATTCCATGCGGCACCTCCGGCAAATAGTACATGCAGTTTCAGTATATCATGAAACCGGGATTTCCGCAAAGGTTCAATCCATTTCTTTCTTTTTATTTTTACCCTGAATTTCGGCCGCCTTTTGCAGGAGCTCTTCTTTTTCCTCAGGCGCGCAGGCCCGAAAAAATGCGATCAGCTGCAGTTCATCCTTTTTCAGATCATAAATGTGGCTGTTATTGTCTGTTACGCGCTTTGAACCCGATTTCCCGGAAGAAGAATCGTTCAGCATGGGGGAAATATCCTCCTGTCCCAGTAATTCCGACAAGCTGACTGAAAATACCTGGGACAACATGATAAGGGAGGAAATGTCCGGCGTGGTCTTCCCGGATTCATAATAAGAATACGTGGAACGGTCAATATTGAGCACATTTGCCAGATGCTGCTGCGTATATCCGCACTTTTCCCTGAAAATCCGCAAGTTTTTACCAATAGAACTCAGTGACATAGTATCACTCTTTCTCGGGAGCTTAATGTATTAATTATATGTTATCCCGGAATTAAACATATAGTTATGTGATTTTCTTTCACTTTTTCAACACAAGGAAAAATGTTTTTCGCAAAAAGAGGATACCATCATTTTTTTCGAGAAAATCTTGGCCTGTCCACTTGACGAAACCACTTCTTTTTTGTATACTATATTGGCTGACTTAGATAAGTGCGGCAAAAAACCCAAATGCTGGTGTGGCTCAATGGCAGAGCAGCTCATTCGTAATGAGCAGGTTGTCGGTTCGATTCCGACCACCAGCTCCAGCAGGCGAGGCCTGCATAGCAAAACGGTTCCTCACTCTGTGGGGAGCCGTTTTGTTATGCGCTCGTGTTTGTTTTGACCCAATGATGCAAATCAAGATCCTTAAGCACGCATGTTTACAGGATCTTGCAAAGAGATGCCTTCCTCTACGCCTTTTATCAAACAACACAGTGTGGATCAAAACAGGCCGGCAGTTCGTGTGCATGGGCACACTTTTCCGGCGAGAAGCACGGGTTTTTACCACCTATAAAAGCATCTGTTATGAAAAATAACCCAATACTGCCGCGGCAAATATGCGGCGGCTTGGTCTGTATAGATCAACAGATAAAAAATCGAGGCTGTTGTAAAATAAATTTGCAACAGTAAACGGAACAATGGAACAGCCTTAAAAACAAGGAAATGCGCCTTGGTACGACTTTTACAGGTCAGACCAAGACGCGTTTTTTGTAAATATTTTTTGCCTAAGGCTGTTTTGCAACAGCCCCAGCTGTCGGTTGCAATTCCATTTTAATTTGCGAGACAGTTTGTGTTCCTCCCCCGCCCTCGGCGGGGGAGGAACACAAACTGATTTGCATCATCAGTTGGAAATGCTGTAAATGGTGTTTCAGCAGGTGGAGCGTCCCGCCAAAGCAGCGTTTTATTCGGTAGGCTTACACCCCTTTGCTTTTTGCCGCGTTGCTGAATTGCATGCTTTCTCCAGAAACTTCCGTGCCTGAAATCAGGCCATATCATCCCGAAGTGCGTCAATAATGTTTTCCTTTTTAATCTTGCTGACAGCATACAGCATCGTGATGGAAACGATAACAAGCACACCAAGCACACTGATCCCCATGTTGCTCCACGGGAACACATAATGAACGCTTCCCCCGCCCATAGCCATGCCTTTATAAATCAGCCAGGAAAGAATTCCTGAGAGGGGCAGACCCCATAGCATTGTCCGCATTCCATACAGAATGCACTCAAAGCGCATCATCTGATTGAAATCCTTATCGGACATCCCCACGGAGCGGAGCATGGCAAGCTCCCGCCTGCGCAGCTTGATATTGGTGGAAATCGTGTTGAAAACATTTGCAAGCGCGATCAGCGAAATCATCAGGACGAAAACAGACGAGAACAGGTTGATAATGAATGCGATATTGCGGTTTTCCTCCAGTATTCTGTGGACATTGTACAGATGATAGTCGGCGGTAATGCTGGCTCCGTCAAGCATCCTCTGCATTTCGGCGGTAGACTGGCCGGGGTTTTCCGACTGGAAGGTCATGCCCAGCTTTGTGGGCTTTGTCGCTGTGCCCAGTGCGTCAAACTGCGGTTTTACCTCGTAAGGAGCTATCACCAAAAGCTCATATTCAAGGAACTCGCCCGGCTGTGCGGGCAGCAGATCCGGATAGCCCTGTACAAAGGTTGCACGAATTGTTTTCGTTTGACTCCCGGCCTTGGAGCGGAGCGTAAATTCCATAGGTTCTTCCTGTGTATAGAAGTTCCCGGGCAGGATTCCTGCTATGACCATTTTTTTGTCCTGTCCGGTGTACTCCTTTGCAGACAGACCGAGGCCTTCGAGGAGATTTTGATAGACACTGTCTTCCACAAACTGAATGTTGAGCTGCACCTCCGCTGTTTCACTTGTTCCATCATAACCGATGAGCTTGCCGAACTCATCCAAAAAGTGACCGGACAAATTCTTTGTGTCCAACACGCAGGAATAGGTGGAAAGTGCCTGATAAGAGCTTTTGGTAACGCCTGCGGCAGTTTTCATCTTATCATAAAGCTGGAACAGCTCGCTTTCCTTCATGTCTCGCGTATCGAAAGTGATGTCATAGTTTTCGCTCACCACAGAGGAGCTCTCTGCAATTTGATTCAGATAGGTTCCGAAAGAGCTTGCGGAGACGAACAATACGACACTCAATGTAAGCGACAGCACAATGCTGCGGTAACGCCGCTTGTTTCTCTTAAAGTTTTTTAACGCAAGTGTTCCCTCCAAACCGTAAAGCCTGCTTGTGAGGCTTGAGGTTTTTATGGCCCTGGCTTCCACCTTGACCTCGTTTGTCTGGCGGATGCACGCCATCACGGGCATACCGGCGGCCTTCTTCGCCGGAAGATAGGCTGAAATCAGAATGGTGATCATACTGATCACCGCCGCCGTCACAAGAGCGGGAACAGACACCACCAGGGTTAGCGGTACATTATCATACAAAGCATTCGCGAAGTTCTTTGCCACAAGAGTAAGCACAAGCTGAATGCTCGGTAACCCTGCCAAAATGCCGATGGGAATGCCGATTGCACCGATGCAAAGCCCCTCGAACAGTACGGAATTGCGCAGCTGCTTTTCCGTGGCACCCACCGACATGAGAATGCCGAACTGGTGTGTCCGTTCGTTCAGGGAGATGTTGAAGGAATTATAAATCAGGAACACCGAGCCGAGCATAACGAGGCCAATCAAGATAGCGCCGATGGAATACAGGAGAACGGTAAGCAGCTTTTCTCCGGAAAGACCCATAAAACGCAGCACATCATCGTTCAAAACGTAGCTGTGGTTGCCCGACAGGCTGTCTGTATAAGATGGAACCTGATAGGGATTCTTCAGTGTGACAAATACGCTCAGACTGTCCGCGGCGGTATCCTCTGTTGTGATTAACGTGTATCCGGGCGCGGCGTACTCCTCGATGGCCGGCCGTTGGCAGATGCCGACAACCGTATAGGTTTTCTCTGCCGTGGCGGCAAGCGTCTCCCCCCCGGCCCGCCGATAGGAATCATGCTGGCTGAGTCTTTGATCGCCGCTCATGCGGTTACCGACCGAGAGAGTGAGCGTGCTGCCTACCGGAATTTTCACACCGCCGTTTGCCGCAACATGTGCCGGAACCAGAATTTCACTGCTGTTTTTCGGCAATCTGCCGGATAGAAGCTCAATCGGCAAAGCCGAAAAGGCGTCCTTGTTAAATCCGGCAATGAATAAATAGGGTTTGTCGGGATTTTGTCCCCCGGTAAGCGCAGCATAACCGATATTTTCAAAGGATGCTATGTGTGCAACCCTGCTGTCGTCGGCCTGCTTCTGCACAAAGGAGGTGTCTGCGTCGGGGAATGCGACGTGCCAGTTGCCATACTTCATGATGGCTCCGTTCACCATATAGCTTTGCAGAGACACGCCAAAGGTGGTGACCGCCGTAATCAGAGCGGCGGACAGAGCCACTCCGATAATGGTGACAAGAGTTCGCGTGCGGCTCTTTTTCAGTCCTTGCAGGGCAACTTTATGAAAGATGTTCATTTATCGCGCCACCTGCCTCTCGTCCCGCGCCACTTTTCCGTCTGCAATGGTGATAATGCGGTCCGCCTGCAAGGCAATATTTTCGTCATGGGTGACAAGAAGCAGGGTCTGCCCGTATTTTCGATTGCTCTCTTTCAGCAGCCTGATGATTTCCTGCCCGTTGCGGCTGTCCAGACTGCCGGTGGGCTCATCGGCCAGCATGACCGCCGGGGCGTTCATCAGCGCCCGCCCGATCGCAACACGCTGCTGTTGACCGCCAGAAAGCTGATTCGGCAGATGCGTTTTGCGGTCCTGAAGCCCCAGCAGCTCCAGCAGATCGTTCAGCCGTTCCCCGTTGACCTTCCGCTTGTCCATCAGGATGGGAAGAGTGATGTTTTCCACCACGGTCAGCGTGGGGATAAGATTGTGGAACTGGTAGATCAGCCCTACCTGCCGCCTGCGGAAAATGGCAAGCTTTTCGTTGCTCCCCGCATACACGTCCTGCCCCTCCAAATACACCTTTCCGCTTGTGGGTACATCCACACCGGCAATGGCATGAAGCAGGGTAGATTTGCCGGAACCGGAGGAGCCGATGATCGCCGTGAAATCTCCCTTTTCAATCGTCAGGGTAACATGATCCAACGCGGTGATCTGGTTATCACCCTTGCCGTAGACCTTGCACAATTGATCAATTTTTAAAAACTCCATTCTATGAGTCTCCTTTCCCGTGGGTCACTCATATTTTAAACCCTTTCCCTGACGCCCCGATGACTTTTTGGTGAGAGATCCGTCACTTTGAAAAACGAATGGCAAATACCGCGCCGCCCTGCGGGTGGTTTTTGGCGGTAATCGTTCCGCCCTGCCGTGCGATAATCGTCTTGCACAGGGCGAGTCCAATCCCATACCCGGCGGCCCCCGCGTCTTTCCCGCGATAGAAGCGGTCGAACAGATGCGGCACATCTTCTTTTGCAAAGCCCGCGCCGCTGTCGCGGATCACAATTTCGGTAAACAGCGGATTCTCCTCGCAGGCAATCACAATCCTTCCGCCGTCGCCCGCGCTTTCCATGCAATTTTTAAGGATGTTTTGAACGGCCTCTGAAAGCCAGCTGAAATCGCCCCAAATGAGAATTCCTTCCGGCACATCCGTTTGCAAAGCGATGTTATGCAGCTCCATGGAAAGCAGGAACGGATGAAGCGCGCTGCTGATCAAGCTGCGCACGTCGATTTTTTCTCTCTGAAATACGGCGATACCCGCATCCAGACGGGACAGTTTCAGCAGAGAAGTGAGCAGCCAATCCATCTGTACAAACAGTTCCTTTGTTTCTCGGATCATCGCTTTGCGTTCCGTTTCATCCGGGTGATTCTCCAGCAGCGATAAAATCAGGTTTACCGACGTGAGGGGGGTGCGGAGCTGGTGAGCGATGTCGGTCATCGACTCGGCCAGATGTTCCTTTTCTTTTTTCAGCGCATCGTTTTGCTCCCGAATGCGCAGCGTCATTTTGGTAATCTCGCTTTGCAAAATGGAGAGCTCGCCCTCGCTCGTTTCGCCAAGGAACAGATGATCGGCGTTGTGCAGCACAAGGTCAATTTGTTCCGACAGCCGCGCAATACTCTTGTACCGGGCCTTGGTAAACACCCCGAATGCCGTGCCGAAGGCAGCGGCAGAGCCGAGAACCAGAAGGCCGGCTGCCGGTTGCACGACAAACCCCGCCGCGGCAAAGGCGGCGGTAATTACAGCAAACACCACGGCAAGCCGCCGTATTTCCCTATTCCGAAACATGTCCGTCCCCCAATCGATACCCTGTTCCGCGAACGGTTAGAATGATCTGCGGGCTTGCCGGGTCGTGCTCGATCTTCTCCCGCAGGCGTTTGATGTAGACGGTCAACGTATTGTCATTTACAAACTCGCCCGCGGCGTCCCATAATTCGTCAAGCAGCCTGCTCCTTGTGAGAATGCTTTTGGGATTGTTTAGAAACACCAAAAGCAGCCGGTATTCCAAAGCGGAAAGGAACACCTCGCTGCCGTCTTTTTTCACGATACCGCTCGCCGTATCCACATGAAGGCCGAAGATTTCAAAGGCCGACGGAGAAGTTCCGCTTTTGCGCAGAGCGCTTTTGATTCGCGCAATCAATTCGCGCGGGCGAAAGGGCTTGATGATATAGTCCTCCGCCCCCATGTTCAGCCCGGTAACCACACTCCCTTCGTCACCGGAGGCCGTCAGAAAGATGACGGGAATCTTCATTGCTTCTTTGATTTCGGTACAGACCGTAAAGCCGTTGCCGTCCGGCAGAGAAATATCGATCAGCGCCAGGTCGAATTGATTTTTTGCAAGCACCGCAAGCGCTTCTCTGTGTGTGGAGGCGTGAGTGACGGAAAATCCCTCCGAGCGGAGCAAAAGCACGAGGTTTTTCGCAATCGCCTTGTCGTCCTCAACTAAAAAAATTCGCTTCATTTATGCTCGCCGTCCCCTTTCAGCAGTATCATAATCTTTATCTTTAAAATCCATCATGAGATTGCGTCGCATCCGGCCAACTCTGTAAAGCATCCGTCTCCTCGGCGGTCAGCCCGCCGTCGCCTATGCAGGCGACGGGGAAGCAAAGCCCTGTCAAACCTTGGCTTTGCGGTAATGCCGTGCCTCTGTTGAGAGCATCTTACAAATATGCTCTCAAAACCTGTTCCCCATACGCAATTCGCGTTTGGGGCTTTGCTTTCTCTCGTGAATTTTATCGGCCGGGGATGCTGTGATATTAATTCCATATGTACCATCTGGCGCGCAATTCTTTGCCGGATTTGTGTGTGCGTTCTTTCCAATTTCATGATTTCTCCCGCCGGGCCGAAGGACAGAAGGCGCTTACGCACATACGACAATGAATTCCGCCTATAATCCCTGATCTTATCAAAGCTGCGGATCAGCTCGGAAAAAGTAGCTATTGTATCGCCTCAAACACCAGTGTATCGGATCATCCGCGGCAAATCAAGACATGCGCGATAGGAAAGAGTTGGTTTTCCCTATCCCGACTCTTTTTTCAGGGCTTGGGATCAGACACCGGCACCGACGCGGTAAAGCTGGCTGTCGTAAAGGGCTCTACCGTGCAGCGGATGTGCTGCTCCGTCTTAACGAGGAAGCTGCTGTGGGAAGGACTGTGTGGAGCTTGTTCCGATCGCTCTGGTAAAAGGTCTGTGCTCTCTGCGCTCAGAACAGGTGGAGTGCAAACGGAAATTTCCATTGATTAACATGAGGCTTTTTGTAGAAATCTGTTGTTCTGTTCAAATCGCATAGAAGCCAATGCCGTTTCGGAGTATGTGTTTGTGCAAGTTTTAAAAATGAAAAATTCGTATTAAAATTTGTGAAAACTGACTTTAGTTATTCGTTCCAAATATAAAATATGGAGCTATTGCCTATATCCGGTACGAAAACTGCCGTTTGCAGGAGGTGCTTTGGAAGGGAACGGAAAAAGAAATATGACTTTTTAGAGCAGCAAACTTGCAAAAGTGAACTTGCGTCTATTGACAAATGTTTTTTGACGGACGTATAATTCAAAACAACATATCAATTTTATTTGAACGGCTTGCAATGGGGCATGCGAATTTTTAGAATTCGTGTGCCCTTTTTTGCGGTAAAGAAGATCGAAACATTTGTTAGGAGGGTACTATCACATGAAATCGAAGAAGCTCAAACGATTCCTTGCTTTGGTTCTGGCGGCGGCTATGTCGCTGACAGCCTGTTCCGGGTCTTCGGGAACACAAAGCTCCACCGGGTCCGGCCCTGCTTCCGCCCCGGAAAACGCAACATACAGGGAAACGCTGCACATTGCGGTAACACAGCAGGCGCCTTCTTTGGATTTGCACAAGAACAGCTCCCTGATTGCAAGACAAATTTGTGATGGTACCGTTTGGGAAAAGCTGGTCACGTTGAATTCCAAGGCGGAAGCGGTGCCGGAGCTCGCGGAAAAATATGAAGCGACAAACGACGGTAAAACGCTCACCTTCACGCTGAGAAAAGGCGTGAAATTCCACGATGGCAGCGAGATGAAGGCCGACGACGTCGTCGCCTCCATGAACCGCTGGATTGAGGGCTTCAGCTCTGCGAAGACGATGGTTGGAGATGCACGGTTTACCAAGGTGGATGATTCCACCGTGAAAATCGACGGCAAAACCTCGCTGATTCTGCTGCCTGCCATGATCGCGGGCGCCGCACAGCCGGCTTCCATCACAACGGCCGCCGCGTGCAAGAACGAAGACAGCAACGGCTTTTTGAAGGACTACATCGGCACCGGCCCCTATAAATTCTCTGAGTGGAAGCAGGATCAGTACGTTAAGCTGGAGCGCTTTGACGGCTACGTTCCCTACGGAACAAAGGGAACCGAGATGGACGGCTGGAGCGGCTATAAGGCGGCCCCCACCAAGATCCTCCAGTTTGATCTGGTCGCGGATCAGGCTACGGAGTCCGCAGGCCTCGAGGCCGGGCAGTACGACGTCGCGTTCAATGTTTCTTACGACGATTTTGACCGCCTGACAAACAACCCGAACCTGACTACGGTCAGCTCTCAGATGGGTTCCATCGCCTTTATCCCGAATCACAAGCAGGGCATTGCCTCCAAGCAGTATTTCCGCACCGCGGTCAATACCGCGCTCGATTGCGACGAGGTTCTGAGGGCCGCGTACGGGGGCGGCTACGAGCTCGGCTCCTCCTATATGGATGCCGGCCAGCCGTTCTGGAAATCTGAGGCCGGAAAAGAAAATTACAACCAGAAAGACCTTGAGAAGGCAAAGAAAATTCTGACGGACAACGGCTATAAGGGCGAACCCTTCACCATTCTGGTCTCCACTTTGAACAAGATGGATAACATGGGCATCGCAATCAAATCGCAGCTCGAGAAGATCGGCATTCCCGTAAAGCTCACCGTGGTGGACTGGGCTACCCTGACGGAATACCGCAAGGATCCCACCAAGTACGATATGTACATTACCACCTTTGCGGAGGTTCCGGTACCGTCTTTGAAGCTGTATTACGGCGCCGCGTATCCCGGCTGGTCCAACGATGAAAAGCTGCAGACCCTGTTTAAGGAAATGACCTCCGCCCCAACGCTGGAGGAGGCAAAAGCCAAATGGGATGAACTGCAGGGGTATTCCTGGGAGTACCTGCCGATCATCTGCCCCGGCCACTACATGGGTATGTTCGCGTGGCAGAAAAATGTGACCGGCATCAATATGTACAGCGGCGGGCCGAAATTCTGGAACGCGGGGATTGTGGAGTCTTAAGTCTGGAACAGGGAATTCTGAATACAGCCGATTTGCTTTGGAAGGAGCTTTGTGAGGAACCCGATGTTTCTTCCCCCGCCGCAAGGCAGGGGAAGAAACCGACAGACTGCTTTCAAGTGGAGCCATTTAATTTTTAGATTCTCTTGGTTGTGGGGGGAAAGTTGATGCAGAAGTTCATTGTTAAGAGACTGCTGTCCGTGATTCCGGTTTTGTTCGTGGTGTCGGTGGTCATTTTCACATTGCTGAAGATGGTGCCCGGCAGCCCGGCGGCCACTCTGCTGGGCGATTTGGCCACGGCGGACGATATTGCGAAGCTGGAAGAAAAAATGGGCCTGAACCGCCCGCTGGTGGAACAGTATTTCATCTGGATCGGGAATATGTTTCACGGCGATTTCGGGATCAGCACGGCAGGCGGCGAACCGGTTGCCAGTATGGTGTTCAGCCATGTGAAGCCGACCATCTCCCTTGCGCTGTACGCGCTCGTCATCGCCAGTGTGATCGCAATCCCGATGGGGATGCTGGCGGCGAAAAACAAGGGAACCGGTGTAGACCACGGCGTGACGGTGCTGTCTTTGGCGGGCATCTCGCTGCCCAGCTTTTTATTCGGTTTGTTTTTGATGCTCCTCTTCGCCGTAAAGCTGCATTTCTTCCCGGTTTCAGGGTATGTGGAAATCAGCCGGGGGTTTTGGCCGCACATCAAATCGCTGACGCTGCCGGCGATTGCGCTGGGGTTTATGAATGCGGCGCTGATGATGCGCATGACCCGCTCCGCGATGCTGGAGGTTCTGGGCAGCGACTACATCAAAATGGCCAAGGCGAAGGGCGTGCGGAATTTTGTCATCACCACCAAGCACGCGCTGCGCAACTCTCTGGTTACGATCATCACGATGATCGGCCAGAGCGCGGTGCAGATGCTGGCCGGAGCGGCGGTTATCGAAAGCCTGTTCTCCATTCCGGGCCTTGGACAGCTGATGGTCAATTCCATCGGCCGCCGCGACTACTATGTAATTCAGGCGATCGTGCTTTTGATCGCGCTGTTCAATGTGCTGATCAATATGCTGGTGGATCTGCTGTACGGCGTGGCAGATCCCAGAGTCAGAGCAACCTGAGAGGAGGGAAAACGAGATGCTAGGTACAAACGGTTCGGAGGGCGCCATGGTTTACACGACCGCCCAGAACAACCTGAGTCTGCAGAAGAAAAAGCTGGCGCAGGAGCAGTTTGAAATCAGGCTGAAGAAATTCACCCATAACCGGGCTTCGGTATTCGGCCTGGCGGTTGTCGTCCTTGTGATCGTCCTGGCGGTGTTTGCCCCGCTGATTGCTGTGCACGATCCGCTCGCGATGAATACGGCGGATCGCCTGAAGGGCATCAGCGCAGAGCACTGGTTCGGCACCGACAATATGGGGCGCGACGTATTTGCCCGCGTGCTGTACGGCGCCCGGATTTCTCTCGCCGTCGGTTTTACGGTCGGCCTTGTTTCGGGCTTTCTGGGGCTTGTGATCGGGCTGTATGCCAGCACCAATGCGCTCGCGGACAATATCCTCATGCGCGTCTGCGACGGCCTCAAGGCAATCCCAAGCACGCTTTTGGCCATCACGATGATGGCGGTGCTGGGCGCGGACATCAAGAACGTGATCATCAGCCTGATCGTCGTCAATATTCCCAATATGGCCCGTCTGGCCCGCAGCCAGGCGCTGGTGGTGAAGGAGCAGACGTATATTGAGGCGATGCGGTGCCTCGGTTCCTCCCAAAAGCGGATTTTGTGGGCGCACATCGTACCGAACATCCTCTCGCCGATGATCGTTCAGATGACCTTCGTGTTTGCGAGCGCCATCATCACCGAGGCGGCCCTCAGCTTTCTCGGCGCCGGAGTTCCGGCCCCCGCGCCGAGCTGGGGCAACATTTTAAAAGAGGGCAAGGACGTGATCTACACCGCCTGGTGGATGATCCTGTTCCCCGGCGTGTTCACCGCGCTGACGGTGCTGGGGCTGAACCTTCTGGGTGACGGTGTGCGCGATCTGATGGACCCGAAAAGCAACTGAAGAGAATCCGCGGCGAAACGGGAGAATTTGCGCCCGCGCCGCCGGCGGGAGGGCGAACCCCCTTCGCTGTATGGCTCGAGAAGCCGTGTGAGAGGAGAGACCGGCAGCATGGAAAGAGTATTGCAGGTAGAAAATTTATGTACCGAATTCAAAACGGAGCGCGGCATGCTCAAAGCGGTGGACGGCGTCAGCTTTGAGGTGCGCGAGGGCGAAATGCTCGGCATCGTCGGGGAATCCGGATGCGGCAAAAGCGTCACCTCCCAGTCGATTCTGCGGCTGTACGACGAAAAGTCGTTTGTGCGCTACACCGGCGATGTGCGGTTCCACGACGAAAGCTTGCTCACGCTCCCCGAAAAACAGATGGAAAGCGTGCGCGGCGCCAAGATTTCGATGGTGTTTCAGGACGCGCTCAGCTCTCTGAATCCGGTATTTACGGTGGGTGATCAGATCATGGAAGCGATTCTGATCCACCAGAAAAGAACCAAGGCCGAGGCCAAAGCGCAGGCGATCGAAATGCTGAATATGGTCGGCATCCCCGACCCGGCGCGGCGGTTTCACCAGTACCCGTTCGAGCTTTCGGGCGGCATGCGGCAGAGGGTGATGATTGCGGTGGCACTGGCCTGCCACCCGCAGCTTTTGATCGCCGACGAGCCCACCACCGCGCTGGATGTGACGATTCAGGCGCAGATTATGGATTTGATTGTGGATATGAACAAGCGCCTCGGCATGGCGGTGATGCTCATCACACATGATCTGGCGGTTGTGGCCGAAACGTGCGACCGGGTGATCGTGATGTACCTTGGCCAGATCGTGGAAGAGGGACGGGTGGAGGATATTTTTGATCATCCCATGCACCCATACACGATGGGGCTGATGAATTCCATCCCGAAGCTCGACACCGCCAAGGCGACCCGGCTGTACCAGATTAGCGGCACGGTTCCGCTCCTGAACCAGATTCCCGTGGGCTGCCGGTTTGCCCCCCGCTGCCCCTATGCCACCGACCTGTGCCGGGAAGAAATGCCCGGGCTGAGCCGGGTTACGCAAACGCAGAGTGTGCGCTGCCATTACAGGAACGAACAAAACGGCGGCTTCGTTGAGGAGCCTCCCCAGTATGAGGCCGGTTAGGAGGAAATGAGATGACAAATACCGCAAAGGTTGTTTTGCGCGGAACAGGGGTCAAAAAATATTTTCCTGTGCGCAGCTCGGTTTTAAATCGGGTGAAGAGGAACGTAAAAGCGGTGGACGGTATCGATATTTCTCTGTATGAGGGCGAGATTTACGGCCTTGTAGGGGAAACCGGCTGCGGCAAAAGCACGCTGGGCCGCACGCTGGCCTACCTGACCGAACCCACCGGCGGCTCGATTGAGGTGCTGGATCAGGATATGACGGCGATGAAGCGCCACCAGCTGATCGAAATGCGCCGCAAAATCCAGATGGTGTTTCAGGACCCCTACACCTCGCTGGATCCCAAGCAGCGAGTGGGCGATATCCTCACGGAGGCGCTGAAGATTCACAACATCGGCACCCGCGAATCCCGCATGGATACCGCGGTGGAGATTATGGAGAAGGTGGGCCTGCGGCTCGAGCATTTCTACCGCTATCCCCACGAGTTTTCCGGCGGGCAGCGGCAGAGGGTCGGCCTGGCCAGAGCGCTGATTTTGAACCCGAAGATCATCATTTGCGACGAGCCCGTTTCCGCGCTGGACGTATCGATTCAGGCACAGATCATCAACCTGTTGCAGGATCTGCGGGAAAAGGAGCAGATTTCGTTTTTGTTTATCGCGCATGATATGAGCGTGGTAAAATATGTGTCCGACAGAGTAGGGGTCATGTATTTGGGGCATATGATGGAGGAGGCCGAAACGGAGGAGTTGTTCCGCAATACGCTGCATCCGTATGCGAAGGCGCTGCTTTCCGCCGTTCCGAACCCCTCTCCCCACACGAAAAAAGAGAGAATTGTATTACAGGGCGATCTTCCGTCCCCCATCAATCTGCCGTCCGGCTGCGTGTTCCATACGCGTTGCCCGTACGCTGCCGAGCAGTGCTCGGTGCGCACGCCGCATTTGAAGGAGGCTGCGCCCGGCCACCGGGTGGCCTGCCTGATGTATGAGGAGGGCTGGTCGGCCCGGGCCTGAGCGGGAGGGAAGATCCCCGGCGAAAACGAACGATGACTGGGAGGGTACCAACAGTGCTGACACAAAACGCGCAGAATTTTCTGCAGACTCACGGCAACGAGGCGTATCAGTTGTTAAAGACAATGGCGGCGATTCCATCCCCGTCGAACCATGAAGAGCGGCGGATGGAATTTTGCAAACAGTGGCTGGAGTCCTGCGGGGCCAAAGGCGTGTACACCGACAGCGCGCTCAACGTGGTTTGCCCGGTTGGGGTGACAAAGGAGAACCCGGTCGTCGTGTTCTGCGCCCACACCGACGTGGTGTTCCCGGATACCGACCCGCTCCCCGTGCGGGAGCATTCGGGTCGGCTCTGGGCGCCCGGCGTGGGCGACGATACGGCAAACCTGGCCGCCTTGATGATCGCGGCCAAATATGTTGTGCAGGAGGGGCTTCGCCCCAAAAACGGCGTGGGGGTGCTGTTCGTCTGCAACTCCGGAGAAGAGGGAATGGGGAACCTGAAGGGCTCCCGCAAGCTCTGCGAGGATTACGAAGGACGCATTCAGGCCTTTTGCAGCTTTGACGGAACCTTGACGCACGTGGTGAACCGCTCGGTTGGGTCCCAGCGCTTCCGGGTCGCCGTAACGGCGCAGGGCGGGCACTCCTATATAGATTTTGGGCGCCCCAACGCAATTGCGCAGCTGGCCGCGGTCGTCTCCGACCTGTACGCCGTGGGAATTCCCTCTTACGGGAGAACCACCTGCAACGTCGGAACAATTTCGGGCGGCACCTCCGTCAATACCATTGCGCAGAACGCCGAGATGCTGTGCGAATACCGGTCGGACGACGCCCGCGGTCTGCAGTATATGCAGGAGCAATATGAAAGAATTTTCTCCGCACACCGGAAAAAAGGAGTGGAGCTTGCGGTGGAGGTGGTCGGGAGCCGCCCCGGCGAACAGCTTTCCGCGGCGGCGGCCGCGGAGCGCGACCGCCTGGTGCAAAGGGCTGCCGATATTATCGAGCAAGTAACGGGAAAACGCCCGGGCACGGCGTCCTCCTCCACAGACTGCAACATTCCGCTGTCGCTGGGAATCCCCAGCGTGTGCTTTGGGTCTTACTACGGCGCCGGGGCGCATACGCGGGAGGAATATGTGGAAATTGATTCCCTGCCGCTCGGGTACCGGGTCGTGATGGAAAGTGTGCTGGAGTATTTCCAATAAACCAGGAGATGACTTATGAAACAGGAGTTGGATCTGCATCGTTATCTTGCGGAAATCGATGAGAAAGCAATGCCGCTCAGCGCGCTGAGCGATCAAATATGGGAGTTTGCCGAAACGCAGTTCGAGGAATTTCAATCGGCGGAGGCCCTCTGTGCCTTCCTTGAGAACGAGGGGTTTACGGTGGAGCGGGGCGCGTTCGATATTAAAACCGCGTTTACCGCCACCTTTGGGTCGGGCGGCCCGCGCATCGGAATTCTGGGCGAGTTTGACGCGCTTTCCGGTTTGAACCAAAAGGCGGGGGTTGTCCGCAGAGAATCGGATCACCCCGAGGCGAACGGCCACGGCTGCGGGCATAACCTGCTCGGTGTCGGATCCGTTGCGGCGGCGCTGGCGGTTAAAAAGTACCTGGAGGACGGGTTCCCCGGTTCGGTTACTTATTTCGGCTGCCCCGGCGAGGAGGGCGGCTCCGGCAAGGCCTACATGGCAAGGGCGGGCGCGTTTTCCGGGCTGGACTGCGCGCTGACCTGGCACCCGTCGAGCCTCTATATGGTGTACCAGAACAGCTCGCTTGCGAACTTTCAGGTGCAGTTTACCTTTCACGGCGTCAGCGCACACGCCGCCGGCAGTCCCGAAATGGGGCGCAGCGCGCTCGACGCGCTGGAGCTGATGAATGTCGGCGCGAATTTTCTGCGGGAGCACATGATCGAAAAGGCCCGCGTTCATTATGCGGTCACCAATACGGGCGGGTATTCCCCAAATGTGGTGCAGAACCTGGCCAAGGCGATCTATCTCGTTCGCGCACCCCGGCAGGATCAGGCGCTGGAGCTTTTAAACCGGGTCAAGAAGATCGCGGAGGGGGCGGCGCTCATGACCGAGACCACCGTGGAGCACCAACTGATCAAGTCCTGCGCCAACATGATCTCGAATCAGGTGCTGGAGCAGGTGATGTTCGATTCCCTTACGGAGGTCGGTATGCCCGGCTATACTCCCGAGGAATATGAGCTGGCGCGGCGCTATGCCGATACCGCGCCAAAGGGCGCCGACCGCGGCTATATGGATGCGGTTCAGGAGCGGCTTGACCCCAGGAACAAGCGGCTCCTGCTCCAAAAAAAATCCGACCCGCTGTACGATTTCATCGTCCCTTATGAGCCGATGCATCTGGTGCGGGTGGAAGCAGGCTCCACCGATGTGGGCGATGTCAGCTGGATGTGCCCGACCGCGCAGCTGTATGCCGCCACCTGGGCCCCCGGAACGCCGGGGCATTCGTGGCAGGTGGTCTCTCAGGGGAAATCCTCCCACGCGCACAAGGGGATGCTGCTGGCCGGCAAGGTGATCGCGCTCACTGCCATGCGCCTGATGCGGCAGCCGGCGCTTTTGGAGCAGGCGAAGGAAGAGCATGCGCTGGCACTGCAGGGGCAGACCTATCTTCCGATTCCAGACGAGATTCATCCGGTGCCCCTCAGAACCATGAGCTGATCGGAAGCCGTGGATAATAATGAAAACGGGTTTCTTTGCGCGCGAAAGGCGGAGAAAACCGGCCTCAATCCCGGGTTTGGTACCGTCATACGGAAAATCAATCGGAGGAAAAAGGGAGAGTGGAAACGATGGAACCTATCGTGATTACGATTGCCCGCGGCTTTGGAACAGGCGGCCGTGAAATCGCCGCGCGGCTTGCGGATCGTCTGGGAATTCACAGCTATGCCAATCGGATTCTGACGCTCGCGTCCCAATACAGCGGCAGAGACGAACACGACTTTGTAGAGGTGGACGAACGCCTGCGGGACGGGTACCTGCGCCAGCAATTGATGTCGCTGCAAAAACGGCTGACCCCGCTGCCGCATACCCATCCGTTTGAATCCGATGACCGCCTGTTCGAGTTTCAGAAGAAAATCATTCAGGAGCTGGCCCGCACGGAGAGCTGCGTCATCGTGGGCAAATGCGCCGATTATGTGCTGCAGGATTTTGACAACGTGCTGAGCGTATATGTGGAGGCCCGCAGGGTGTTCTGTGTGGAGCGCGTGATGAAAACGATGAACGTATCAGAGAGTGAGGCGCACAGCCTGATTGCCAAAACAGATAAATATCGCGCCGAATACTATAAATATTACACCGGCGGCAACTATTGGACGAATCCGGTCAACTATGATATGACGCTGAACAGCGGCCGGTGGAGCATTGACCAATGCGTCGATTTGATCGTGCAGGCGCTGCGAATCAAATTCGGCGACCGCTGCGAAAAAGCATTTCCCTCCATTTCAATATCCTAACAGGCAAAACGCGGAAGACGACTTGTTTTCCGCGTTTTGCCGCCGGGAGGGCTGCGCGGCTGCAAAACGGGTACCCTTTTGTCTGCCGCCCGCATGGGCTGGCGTTCGGCGGCCCCCGTTTGTGTTTTGCTATCTGCATCCCTAAAAGAGAGTGCTTTGGGGGCGTATTCTGCGTCCGTTTTGAGCGAAACGGCTTTTGAGGATGCTTGACATTGTGCGCGGTATTTGATACGCTTGTTGTTAGAAAAGGCTAACTGAACAGCGGGCCTGCCCAACAGGAAGAAGTGGAGGGGACTGTATGCATTCATTGGAGGAATATGATCTGATTTCTCCCGAGTCTTTAACGGTAAGGTACCGGCCCGACTGTGCGGTGTACCACATGACAAACATCGGCGGGGAGGGAACAATGACCAGCTTTGAGGTGTTCGACGGCGTTGAGCTGGTATACAACGATTTTCATTCCGCCTATTGCGTTTCGGGCAAAGGTACGACGGCCGACGTTATGGAGATCAACCACTGCCGCATGGGGCGCTTTGAATGCGATTTTCTGAACGGCACCTGCGTTTACCTGGAAGAAGGCGACCTTGCGGTAAATATGGTGAAAAACAAGACGAAAAACCCCTGCTTCCCCTTGGAATATTACAGCGGGGTTTCGATTGTAATCGACCTTGCGCGGGCCGAACATTCCCTTTCGGGTGTGCTCAAGGACATCTCGATCGACCTCTGCGCGCTGCGGGAGAAGCTGTGCGCGGGCAACCGCTGCTTCGTTATGCGCGCCACCGATTCCATTGAGCATATATTTTCAGAGCTTTACACCGTGCCGGATCAGGTGAAGTTCGGCTACTTCAAGCTCAAGGTGCTGGAGCTTCTGCTGTTCCTCAGCGTCATCAATCCCGAAGAACATTTGGCGGTCCCGCGCTATTTTCAGAAGAATCAGGTGGAGTGTGTTAAGCGGATGAAAAACTATATGGTGTGCCATCCGGACTGCCACTTCACGCTGCAGGAGCTGTCGGAACGGTTTGATCTGCCGATGACCACCATGAAGCAGTGCTTTAAGGGGGTTTACGGAACCTCCGTCTATGCGTATATGCGATGTTACCGCATGCAGCGGGCCGCCGTGCTGCTGTGCCAGAGCAGCGAAAGCGTTTCCTCCGTTGCGTGGAGGCTGGGGTATGTCAACGCGAGCAAATTCGCCTCCGCGTTCAAGCAGGTGATGGGCCTTTCGCCGATGGAATACCGCAAAAGACATCGTCTGAATGGAGCGGAAATTGTCCGCGCGGAGTAGAAGCGTCCGCCGCTTCGGGAGTATAATCATTTTCTGTTAACAGGGCAGAGCGCGCGCCGAAGGGCGCGGTTCCTCGGACTGCGAGTTAGCAAAAGCTAACACGGCTCCCGCCGCGGCGCGGGGTGCTTCCGCCCAGCCTGAAACACAAATGATGCATACCAGAAACGGAGGAAGAATATGAACGGACAGACCCAATCCAAAATGCAGCTTCGCGCGCGGGAGAATCCGCGCGGCAAAAAAAGGTACCTTGCGCTCGCCTGCGCGCTGATGCTCTCGGTTTCCATGCTCACCGGCTGCCAGGGCCAGCAGGCAAACGACGCGGCCTCTTCGCAGGTACAGTCGGTTTCTGAGCAGGCCGGCGGCTTTGCCGGCGGCAGCGGCACTGCGCAGGACCCCTGGCAGGTGGCGACGGCGGAACAGCTGAATCGGGTGAGAGAGCAGCTTTCGGGCCATTATGTGCTCACGGCGGACATCGATTTGTCGCCGCTTGGCAGCTTTGACCCCATCGGTACCTTCGAGCCCAAATCTGAGAAGGAAGAGGATGCGGAAACGCCGAGCGACGCGGCCGCGTTCAGCGGTACCTTTGATGGAGCAGGACATAAAATCTCGAACGTGGCTGTCAGCAGCAAGTACCAAAACGGTGTAGGCCTGTTTGGCTGCATCAGCGGAGAAGCCGCCGAGCTGAAGGATCTGACGGTGGAGAACATCGTTGTTCCGTCCTCTCAAATGTATGTGGGAGGAATCGTCGGCTACGCCAACGGCAAGGAGCTTAGCGGCCTCACCCTGACCGGGAAAAGCAGCGTGACGGGCCATTTTCTGGTGGGCGGCGTTGTCGGCGCCAGCCATGCGGATATTAAAAACTGCAAGGCCAGCGCGACCGTCATCCTCAGCGGCGACAATACCCAGGGGGCGGGCCTGATCGTCGGCGGGGGCGAGGACTGCAATGTGGAAGGCTGCGAGGCTTCCGGCGCGGTTGAGGCCAAGGGAACCGGCTGCTACAGCATCGGCGGTCTGGCCGGGTGCTTCCACAACAGCGAATACGCGAAAAACTGCACGGCGGATTCCGTGACGATCACCGCCGGGGAAAAATCCACTCTAATCGGCGGCCTTGCGGGCCACGCCGGCACACAGAGCGGCGCCGCAACGCAGATTACAGACTGCAAAGCGACCAACATCACCATTCAGGCGGCAGACACTGCCAGCCGCATCGGCGGAATTGTGGGCGGCGGCTTTTATCTGAATGCTTACAGCAATTATTACCCCGAGCCCACGGCTTTTGATGTGGTGAATTGCACCGCGTCCGGCAAAATCGACGGCGGCAGATTTGTGGGGAGCGTCGCCGGGTATGTTCACAACAACGCCGTTGTAAAGGACTGCACCGCGCAGATTGCGGTCAACGGCAATTCCAATGCGGAGCAGATCGGCGCGGCCTACGATTCCTGGAAGGACGTCGGCGCGATCTGATTTGAGAAATGGGGAGCGCACGCCGCCGTTTGGGTCATGCCCTTCCCCTTTTTACCAGTGTGTTTTTTCGGCGGAGATAACCTCCTGTGCAGAGTGCTGCTCTGCGCAGGAGGTTTTTCATGCGGAAATCTGGCGGGGCTTCTGCTCCGACCTGTTTTTTTAATTTGATTTTAACGCGTTATCAGAGCATGCATAATCGAAAAGATGTATAATTTACATGCAAATTTTTATAAATGAGAAATGTTTTTATCTTCCGGTGATAGAATCGATCCAACAGAGCAACGAGGGGTGGCGGAACGGATGGGGTCTGAAAATTCTTTGCTTGAAATCATAAGAGGGAGATACATCAAGCCTGTGTATCAGCCCATCGCCTCTCTGCGGGACGGCAGTATTCTGGGGTATGAGGCACTCAGCAGAATTTCTCTTCCGGGCTGTGAAATCAACATAGAAGAGCTGTTTGATCTGGCCACCTCCACACAACGGCTGTGGGAGCTGGAGCGCCTTTGCCGCACGCAGGCCCTGAGAAATGCCGTGGCAAAGCCGGTGGGCACGCGGCTGTTCCTCAATGTGGACCCCAATATTTTGTATGACCCCGAGTTTATTTCGGGATTTACGAGCCAGATGCTCCGCGAGTTCGGAATGAATCCGGACGAGGTGATTTTTGAAATTACCGAGAAGAGCAGCGTCAGCGCAGTTCCGGTTTTTATCTCCTCCATTGAGCATTATCAAAAGCAGAATTTTCAAATTGCGATCGACGATTTTGGTTCCGGCTATTCCGGTCTGGTACGGGTCTGCGCATTTTTGCCGAACTACCTCAAAATCGATATGGGGATCGTGAGGAAAATTGATCAGGACAGCAGAAAAAAATCTGTAATGACCGGAATCGTAAAATTCTGCAGAGAAGCCGGAATCCAGGTGATTGCGGAGGGAATCGAAACACAGGAGGAGCTTGCCACTCTGATTCAGGTTGGGGTGGATTACGGGCAGGGCTTTTTTCTTGCAAGGCCCAGCGAAAATTTTCAGCGGCTGCCCGGCGAAATCAAGCTGCTCATTAAAGAAGCCCGGAACAATTCGCTGAACATGGGCGGCAGCGTGCCCGTTTTTGGGCATGTTGGCGCGATTTGCCGCAAAAAAAGAGCGCTGCCGGCGAATGCTCCCGCGCTCCCGGTGTATCGGGATATGTGCAGCGACCCCTCTATGACCGAGGTCTGCGTTTTGAATGATGACGGCACCGTCTGCGGGCTTTTGACGCGCCAGTATCTGCTGGGGCGCTTCAGCGGGCAGTTCGGGTACAGCCTGTATTACCGCCGAACGGTAAAGGAGCTGGTTCGGGAAGATTTTTTATCGGTGGATTCCGCCACGGCTATTGACGATGTGGCCGCCCAGGCGATGGAGCGCGGGCCGAAAAATGTGTACGACGCCGTGGTGGTCACCGAGGGGAAGCAGTATCTTGGCATTGTCACCGTTCGCGACCTGTTGAACGAGGCGATCAGTATTCGGGTAAAGAATGCGGCGGACGCGAATCCGCTCACGGGGCTGCCCGGCAATAACGCCATTCAGCGCGCGATTGAAGAGCTGATTGCCGACGATCGGGACTGCGCGATCATCTATCTTGATCTGGATAATTTTAAGGCGTACAACGACGCCTACGGCTTCTCCTGCGGGGACAACATGCTCCGGCTTTTGGCGCAGGCCATGAACCTGTGCTGCTCCGCCGGGGATTTTAAAGGGCATATCGGCGGAGACGATTTTATCATCCTCACGCGCGACACAGAGCGTCTGCACGAGCTGTGCGGCCATATTATCGAAACCTTCTCAGAGCAGATACAGTCGCTCTATTCCAAAGAGGACTGGGAGCGCGGCTACATCGTTTCAAAAAACCGCAACGGATTTGCGGAGAATTTTCCGATCGCCACGCTTTCCATTGCGGCGGTGACGAACCGTACGGTCGATTTTTCTCAGACGGAGCTGTTGTCGAAAACCGTTGCCCATGCGAAAAAGCAGTGCAAGCAACAGGCGGGCCATTCCGTTGTGATTGTTTGAAAGCCTGTTTCAGCGCAAAATGCGCAGCAATGCCATCCGGCGGGCTGGCCATTCCCTTGGAACAGCACGAAAACCCGCGGGCGGTCTGCCGGGAAGGATAAGCCTCCAAATTCGGCTGCCGCCTTACCGCTGCTGTTGAGGGAGGGAACGTTTTGCGGCCTCGATCACGTGCTTGGCGAGAATCGTGGTGGTGACGGTTCCGACTCCGCCGGGAACGGGAGTGAGCGCCTCCGCCACCGAGTTTGCCGCCTCAAAATCAACGTCGCCGTACAGGCGGCCGTCCGGCCCTACGGTGACGCCGACATCCAGAATCACCTGGCCGGGTGAAAGGCAGTCTTTGTTCAGCAGCGCACGCGCCCCCGCCGCCGCTATGAGGAGTTCCGCCCGGCGGCACTCCGAGGGCAGGTCTACGGTATCAATGTGGCACAGGGTGACGGTGGCCCCGCGCGCCAGCAGCATCATTGCCACCGGCCGGCCGATCACAAGGCTGGCGCCCACCACAACGGCGCGCTTGCCCCGCAAAGAGACGCCGCAGTAATCCAGAATATCAATGCAGGCCTGCGCGGTGCAGGGAGGGAACCCCTGCCGCACGCCGGTGAAAACGCCGTATAGGGAAAGACTGGTTACGCCGTCCACATCCTTTTCGCAGCAGAGTGCGTCGCGGATGGCCCGGTCGTCCAGATGCGGCGGGAACGGGCGCAGCAGCAGCACCCCGTGAACACGGGGGGATAGATTCAGTGCTTCAATCACCTGCAGCACTTCGCCGAGGCTGCTGTTTTCCGGCAGAATCAGCGACTGAACGGCAATGCCGAGCGTTTCACAGCGTTTGGTCGCCCCCGCCTGATAAGCCGCGGATTCGGGACGATCTCCAATGCGCACAACGGCCAGAGTCGGCGTGCAGCCCTGTTCCCTTAACAGGGCGGTCTCCTGCCTGAGCGCGCCGTTCATGGAGGTGACGATCTCTTTTCCTGCAATGATTCTGGCCATTTGCAAATCCTCCTATAACGAGAAAAAGATGCTTCTGCCGTTACAAGCGGCAGAAGCCAGGGGGGTTATCCATCCCAATTTTCAAGGCTCTTTCAGTCGTCTGCGGCTCGCCGCCGAAAACGGCGGGAGGCTGTAAGTCCCTTTCCAAGGAGCTGTAACCTCTGCTAAGGTTTTATTATAAAGGAATTGAAAAAAACAAACAAGGTGAATTTGTTCTAAAATAGAATAAAAACATGAAATTTGTTCTATTTTAGAACAAAGGAAAAGGTCGAATCGAAAATTTTGTTTCGGTTCGACCTTTTTGAGACGCTTTTCCAATGGTTCAGGCAGGCATTTCTTGCTCGTCTATGAAAGAATGGCAAAGTTGCTCCTGCCACAGTGGGTTTGACATTTGCTGCCTGTTCAGGTTCGGCCTATCAGCGTGTAGAGGTTTTCGCCCTGCTCAAACCCATGCGGCGCGGCAAAAGCGGTGCGTGGTGAGCTGCTCTTCCAGCCGCTCCAAGCTCCAAAGGCGCTTCGGCGGCGGACCGAACTGTGTTGGCATTGGAAAAAATTCAATGACGGCGAGGGTGCCGCCCGGCTTTAGAATGTGCCGAATTTGCTCCAGCCTTTCACCGGGCTTTTCCAGCTTGTGAGAAACGGTGCAGAGCAGCGCTGTGTCGCAGGAGGAATCCGGCACGTTTTTTACGTTGTTTTCCACAATCACGTTCCGGGCGTCTCGCTTTGCCTGCTTTGCAGCAGCTCCGGCAGCTCGGCAGAAATTTCGACCGCATACACCTTATTGGTCAGCTCCGACGCCGCAAAGGTAAAACCCCCGTTCTCGCGCCGATGTCACAAAAGGTGTTCCCGCGCGTCAGGCCGATCCTTTTCAGCGTTTCCGGTGGGTTCAGCTCCTGAATCCGCTCTGTGCGTTCCCGCTGCAGTTGCTGGTTCCCCGGCTTTTGAGGGAAGAAACAGGCTCTATTTTGAAATCCGCTTTTGCATTTATTTTGAATAATAGATTGACATATGTCAAAAATAGAGTATGATATAAATGACATATGCCGATAATTTACCTGAAAGGAGACGTCGCCATGCCAAGACCCCGAAAATGCAGGCGGGTATGTACCATGCCGCAGCGGCGCAGCTTTGGGCCGCTGGATGGGGCTGAAAACGACACTCCGCCCATTCTGCTGTCGGTCGATGAGTTTGAGTGCATCCGGCTGATCGATCTGGCGGGAATGACGCAGGAGGAATGCGCCCGGCAGATGGGGGTAGCCCGCACAACGGCGCAGGCCATCTACGCCGGCGCGCGCGAAAAGCTGGCCGATTGCATTGTGAACGGCAAAAAGCTGCACATCGAGGGCGGCGACTATATTCTGTACGGCAGTTCGTCGGCCTGTGGGTGCGGCTGCTGCCACCAGAGGCGGCCGTGCGAAAAAAAAATACAGGAGGGAAAGAACATGATTCTGGCAATGCCGTATGAAAACGGAGCGATATTTCAGCATTTTGGCAAGAGCAAGGAGTTTCAGCTGTATGAGATTGAGGACGGAAAAATCCTCGGGAGCCGCGTGATATCTGCCGGAGAGAACGGGCACAGCGCGCTGGCCGATTTGCTCGGTAAGCAGGGAGTGACCGTGATGGTGTGCGGCGGAATCGGTGACGGGGCCAAACAGGCGCTTGCACAATGGGGGATTCGGGTGCTGGCCGGAGTACAGGGCCCTGTGGAGCAGGCAGTGGAGAAGTATCTCGCCGGGCGTCTTTCCGCATCTTCCAATGCAACCTGCGACCATCATCATGAGGAAGGGCACTCCTGTCACGGCGGGGATTCCTGCTGTCACTGAGCGGCTGCACGCAGTGACATATGAATATTTTGATTTTTTTATAATTCGCTATTTACAAATAAAAGAGTATATGCTAATATAAGTTTATATTAGTGCAAAGAAAGCTGAAAAGCAGTCGGCTCAATTTGGCTGGCCGGTAAATCTGAATATTCGTTCGAGGGCGAACAAGAGCTATTTGCTTTTGTTCGCCTTTTTTTACAAATTTATTCATAGCAATTTTCACATCAGAAGATTCAAAGGAACAAATTTATAAACTTGTTACAAAATAAATTAACCATTTTTAAAAAATATATTGACATACTATTATTTAATCACTAATATAAACTTATATTAGTGATTGGCGCGGAACAAGAAAGAGGAGGATCAAAATGCTTCGAGTCATTGGGGTCGGCGATAACGTGTGCGACAAGTACCGGCATCTCGGTCTGATGTTCCCGGGAGGGCAGGCGCTGAATGTGGCGGTTTACTGCCGAATGAAAGGCTGTGACGCGGCTTATCTTGGGGTATTCGGAACGGATGCGGTCGCGGAGCACGTGATGAAAACGCTGACGCGCCTGCAGGTGGATTTTTCGCATTCCCGGCAGACGGAGGGAGAAAACGGCTACGCGGTGATCGATTTGGTGAACGGCGACCGGGTGTTTGTAACCAGCAATCGCGGCGGAGTGCTGCGGGAGCACCCAATTCAGCTGAATGAGGGGGATCTTGAGTACCTGGCCGGGTTTGATCTGATCCACACCAGCAACAACAGCTACATAGAGTCGCAGCTGCCGGCAATGGCGTCGCTGGGGCGGTTTGTTTCTTATGATTTCTCCGGCACGTGGAGGGACCGGGAACGCACGCAGAGCATCTGCCGGTGGGTAGACTGCGGGTTTCTGTCCTGCTCGGGCCTGACGCAGGAGGAGGTTCGCGAGCAGCTTACCGAAATCGTGCGCCTTGGCTGCGGGATTGCGGTGGCGACAATGGGCGGTGACGGCGCCATGGTGTGGGACGGCGAAAGCTTTTACCAGGCCAGAGCCAAGCCCGTGGAGGTGGTCGATACGCTCGGCGCGGGGGATTCGTACGCGGCGGGGTTCCTGATGGCCTACCTGACGGAAATCGTTCCGAAACAGCTTTCAAAGGGCAGCGGCGCGTACCGGGAGAAGATGGAGAAGGCGATCGCGGCGGCCTCGGAGCTTTCGGCCAAAACCTGTGGGCGGCCGGGCGCTTTTGGATTTGAAACCCAACTGGCATAAAAGTATAGATTTTTCGAGAGGTGACAAAGATGGGATACATGATAGGCGTCGACGTTGGCGGAACCTTTACGGATTTTTCCGTATTCGATTCCGAAACGAAAAGACTGTTTCACTACAAGCACAGCTCTACCCCGGACGATCCGTCCCGCTCCATCGTCAGCGGAATCCACTACATACTGGAAAGCGAGGGGATCGACCCGGTCGCGGTGGAATACCTGGCGCACGGAACGACCGTGGCGACCAACGCGCTGATTGAAAAGCGCGGCGCGCGCATGGGCCTGATCACCACCAAGGGCTTTAAGGATTTGATGGAGATCGGCAATCAGAAGCGGCCCTCCCTGTACGACCTGCTCAAGGAAAAGCCCGAAAGCCTGATTCCCTCCGGACTCAAATGCGAGGTGGAGGAACGCCTGCTGCACGACGGTTCCGTAAAAATCCCCCTCAATGAGGAGGATGTGCGAAAGGCCGTCCGGTTCTTTCAGGAGCAGAACGTGACCACCATCGCCGTGTGCACGCTGTTTTCCTTTATTAACCCGGCGCACGAGCGGCGAATCAGGGAAATCATTCTGGAGGAGTACCCCGGCGCGTATGTTTCCATCTCCAGCGAGCTGGTCAGCGAGTTCCGCGAGTATTCGCGCATGAGCACCACGGTGCTCAACGCCTACCTTGGCCCGGTTATGAAGAAGTATGTGGAGAATTTTCAGAACAGCGTACGGGAATCCGGAATCGCCGTGGCCCCCTATGTCACCCAGTCCAACGGTTCGATTATCTCCATCGCGGAAACGGTGGAATGCCCCATCAAAACCGCGGTGTCCGGCCCGAGCGCCGGTGTGGTGGGCGCAACCTACATCGGCCGCCAGTGCGGCATCGATAAAATCATTACGTTCGATATGGGCGGCACCAGCGCAGACATCAGCCTGATTAAGGACGGCAAGGCGCAGGTTTCGTATGAACGAATGGTGGAGGGCTACCCCGCCCGCATCCCCATGATCGATATTATCACGGTCGGCGCGGGCGGCGGCTCGATTGCCGCCATTGACGAGGGCGGCGCGCTCAAGGTGGGCCCGCGCAGCGCGGGCGCGGTACCCGGCCCGGCGTGCTACATGCGCGGCGGCGAAAACCCCACCGTTACCGACGCGAACATCCTGCTCGGCAAGCTGAACCGCCACAAGATTCTGGGCGGCCGCATGGATGTGGACTGGAACCTTGCTCACGACGCCATTCAAAAGAAGATTTCAGAGAAATCCGCGCTGAGCGTGGAGGACGCCGCGGCAGGCATTATTTCGGTCGTCAACTCCAACATGGTGCGCGCGATCCGCGTCGTTTCGGTTGAGCGCGGCTACGACGCCCGCGAATTTACGCTGATGGCCTTTGGCGGCGCTGGCCCTCTGCACGCCTGCGAGGTGGCCAGAGAGCTCGGCATCACTCAGGTTCTGCTTCCCCCCGCGCCGGGCACGCTTTGCTCGCTGGGGCTTTTGATGGCCGACACCCGGTTCGACCTGAGCCAGTCATATATTATGATCGCCGAAGCGCAGAATTTGTCGGAAATGAACCGCATCTTCTCGCAGCTTACCGAAGAGGGCGACAAAATGCTCGAAAACGAGGGCATCGCCAAGGAGGACCGCGCGTTCGTCTATTCGCTCGACTGCCGGTATGAGCGCCAGAACTATGAAATCACGGTGGAGATCCCCACGGGAGAGATCACCGAAGAGGTGCTCGCGGGTCTGGTGGAGCAGTTCCATCAGGAGCATGAGCGCTCCTACGGCTATTACGACCAGAAAAAGAAGATCCAGATGGTCAACTACCGCGTTGGCGCGATCGGCACCATCGACAAGCCCGACCTGAGCGAGCACCCTGTGGAGGAAAATCCGCAGGTTCCGGCCCCGGTAGAGGTTCGCAAGGTTCGGTTCGAGGGCTCTTCGGAGTATCTTGACACCAACATTTACCAGCGCACGCAGCTGCCCTGCGGCTGCACCGTCAGCGGCCCGGCGATTATTGAGCAGATGGATTCCACCTCCATTATTCCGCCCGGGTGGCAGGCGTATAACGACCCGTTCCTGAATCTGATTGTCACTTATCACGGAGGTGAAACGGCATGAGCAAACGTGTTGATGCAGTAACCGTAGAAATCATCGGCAATCTGCTGTTGTCCATTGCGGAGGAAACCGGCATCGCGATCATCCGCAGCGCATATTCCACGAACATTAAGGAGCGCCGCGACATTTCCACCGCGGTGTTCGACCCGGACGGAAATATGGTGGCGCAGGCCGAGCATGTCGCCATGCACCTCGGTTCTCTTCTGGGAATCGTACAGGAGGTTTACAAGCATTTCGACCGCTCCGACATTCGGGAGGGCGACATGTTCATCGGCAACGACCCATACAACGGCGGCGGCACCCATCTGCCAGACATTACCGTTGTCGCGCCGGTGTTCCACAGCGGCAGGCTGATCGGCTGGGTGGCCAATCTGGCGCACCACAGCGACGTGGGCGGCAAGGTGCCCGGCTCCACCTCCGGCGACGCGGTCAGTATTTTTCAGGAGGGCACGAAGATTCCGCTCGTGCGCATTTGCAGCGGCGGCGAGGTCTGCAAGGACATCGTCAGCATCATCATGGCGAACAGCCGCATCCCGAATGAGCGCTACGGCGATTTGCAGGCGCAGATTGCGGCCAACCGTGTGGGCCTGCGCCGCATGCTTGACGCTTACGACCGCTACGGAGACGTGCTGGTAGACAGCATGTATCAGCTGCAGGATTACGCCGAGCGCAAGCTCAAGGCGGGCATTGAGAAGCTGCCGGACGGCGTGTACCAATTTACCGATTATATGGACGACGCGGGCACCGCCTGCCCCGATCCGCTGAAAATTTGCGTGACGATCACCATTGCGGGCGCCAGCATGACGCTCGACTTCAACGGCACCGCAAAGCAGGTTCCCGGCCCGATCAATGTCACCTACAACGGCCTTTTGGCCACGGTGTTCTATTCGCTCAAGGCGCTCATCGACCCCACCGTTCCGTCGAACGCGGGCATTTACCGCGCGTTTTCTGTGGAGTGCGAAAGCGGCCTGCTGGTCAATGCGGAAAACCCCGCGCCCGTGGGCGAGCGAATCGATACCTGCCAGCGCGTGGCCGACGTGATTTTCGGCGCTCTGGCCCCCGCCGTGCCCGACCGGGCAATTGCCTGCTGCAACAGCTCGGTGACCTCGGCGATTTTCTCCGGGGCCGACCCCAAGGACAAAGACCGCTTCTTCGTGTATTTGGAGGTAGTCGCGGGCGGCTCCGGCGCCAGCCGCGACGCGGACGGCCTTTCCGGTGTGCAGGTGCACATGACCAACACCTCGAACCTGCCGGTGGAGGCGCTCGAAATGGAGTTTCCGCTGGTCACCGTGAACAAATATGAGCTGCGGCGCGACAGCGGCGGCGCGGGGCGCAACCGCGGCGGGCTCGGCATTGTCCGTGAATTTGAAATGATGTACGACGGCATCTCTTACACCGGTCTCGGTGACCGGCAGAAGATTCCGCCGTGGGGCCTGGAGGGCGGCCTTGCCGGCGAGGGCGGCGCTTACTATCTTGTCAAGCCGGATGGAACCAGTACCCGTCTGCCCTCCAAGTGCACCGATATCCCGCTTGAGCGGGGCGATGTGATCAGCGTGCAGACGCCCGGCTCGGGCGGGTACGGCAACCCGCTGGAGCGCGATCCCCTCCGCGTTCTGACCGATGTGATCGAGGGGAAGGTCTCCCCCGAGCGCGCGCAGGAGCTATACAGTGTATGCGTTGTAAAAAACGGCAGCGGCTGGGCTGTGGATGAGGAGAAAACCAAAAGACTCAGAGAAAAGCGGTGATGTTTGGATGGCCGAACCCCTGTTGGATGTTCAGAACCTGGAAATGGTGTTTGAAAATAAATATCAGGCCTTTACCGCCGTGGATCACCTGAGCTTTTCGGTGGAAAAGGGCCAAACCTTGGGCATCGTGGGTGAAAGCGGCAGTGGAAAAACCATGGCGGCCCTTTCCGTGATGAAGCTGCTTCCCAATCAGGGCAGGGTGTCCGGCGGAAAAATTCTGTTTGAGGGCAAAGACCTGGTGCCGCTGAAGGATAGAGAGATGCAGAGGCTGCGCGGCAGGGAGCTCGCGATGATCTTTCAGGATCCCATGATGTCGCTGGATCAGGTGTATACCGTGGGCAGCCAGATCGTAGAGGCGATTCTCACGCACGAGCCGGTGGGGAAAAAGCAGGCGGAGGAGCGTGCCCTTGCACTGCTCGCCGCCGTGGGGATCGCGCACCCGCAGCGGGTGTTCCGCAGCTACCCGTTCGAGCTTTCGGGCGGTATGTGCCAGAGGGTGATGATCGCTATTGCCCTTTCGTGCAACCCAAAGCTTTTGTTTGCCGACGAGCCCACCACCGCGCTCGATGTGACCGTGCAGGCGCAGATTCTGGATCTGCTGCGCAAGGTGCGCGACGAATACCAGATGGGCATCGTTTTGATTACCCACGATCTCGGTGTGGTTTCGGATATTGCCGACCGGGTGATTGTAATGTACGCGGGCAAATCCATGGAGGACGCGTCCACCGATGTGATCATGAATCACCCGGCTCACCCGTATACCATGGGGTTGATTCAGTCGGCTCCAAAGCTTGAGGAGCAGGTGGAACGCCTGCACAGTATTGAAGGCGCGGTTCCCGATATTCGGAGCATGCCGAAAGGCTGCCGGTTCTGTACCCGGTGTCCGCAGGCAAACGACCTGTGCCGCGAAACCGAGCCGCAGGCCAAAGAGATCGCACCGGGCCACTTTGTGCGGTGCCATTATGCGGGCAGCTAGGAAAGGGGGAATGCAGCTTGAATGAAGTACTGTTGGATGTAAAAAACGTTTCCAAAACCTTTCCTGTCAAAGCCGGGCTGTTTTCTTCGGCGAAGGGTGTGGTACACGCCGTAGACAATGTCAGCTTTCAGATTCACCGCGGCGAGAGCTTCGGTTTGGTTGGGGAATCCGGGTGCGGAAAAAGCACGCTCTCCCGCACCTTGCTGCAGCTGGTTCCGGCGGATACGGGCGAGATCTGTTTTAACGGCAAGAACCTGGCGGCGCTCTCTAAAAAAGAGATGCGCGCGCAGCGCGAAAGCATGCGCATGGTGTTTCAGAAGCCGTTTGATTCGCTGAACCCCCGCCAGACGGTGCGGCAGATCATTTCGGCCCCGATGCAGGTTCACCGCAAGATGAGCCGGCAGGAAATGGATGCCGAAGTGATGAAGCTGATGGACCTCGTCGGCCTCTCCCGCGGCTATGTAGACCGCTACCCCCACGAGTTTTCGGGCGGGCAGCGGCAGCGCATCGGCATTGCCCGGGCGCTCGCGCTCCAGCCGCAGCTGATCGTCTGCGACGAGCCGGTCTCCGCGCTGGATGTTTCGATTCAGGCGCAGATTCTGAATCTGCTCAAAGACCTGCAAAAGGAATTCGGGCTGACGTACCTGTTCATTTCTCATAATCTGGCGGTTGTCAAGCATATGTCGGACCGCATCGCCGTGATGTACCTCGGCTCCTTGGTGGAGGTAGCGAACGGGCCGGAGCTGTACCGGGCCGCAAGGCACCCGTACACGCAGGCGCTGCTCTCCGCGATTCCCGACCCCGGCAGCGGACAGAAACGCCAGCGCATCATCCTTACCGGGGATATCCCCAGCCCGGTCAACCCGCCCGCGGGCTGCCGGTTCTGCACCAGGTGTCCCAACGTGATGGAACGCTGCAAAACCGAGCGCCCGACGCTTCGTACCCTTGCGGACGGCGGGCAGGTCGCGTGTTTTCTGTATGAACAGGAGGGAGGAACGGCATGACCAGATTTATTTTGCGCCGAAGCGCGATTGCGGTGCTGCTCCTCTTCGTGGTTTCGAGCATCGTGTTTTTAACCGTTCATATGATGCCTGGCGACCCGGTGCTGCTGATGCTGGGCACCGATTCCAACCCCGACCCGCAGGCGGTGGAAGCGTTGCGCAGGGAACTGGGGCTTGACCAGCCGATTCTGACGCAGTATGCGAACTGGATGCTCCACGCCCTGCAGGGGAATTTGGGAACGTCGTACAGCGAGCACGTCCCGGTGATGCAGTCCATCGGGTCGCGGCTGCCCCGCACACTGGAGCTGGCGGGCGTTTCGCTGCTGCTCGCGTGCCTTATCGGCCTTCCGCTTGGGGTGCTTTCCGCCCTGCGGCGCGGAAAATTCTCCGATCTGGTGATGACGACCGGCGCCTCGCTTGGAACCTCCATTCCGGTTTACGTGCTCGGCTACCTGCTGATTATCCTGTTCTCCCTGAATGTGTTCGGGTGGAATATTCCCACACTGCCGTCGAGCGGGTATGTGAATTTCTCGAAGAGCCCCTCGGCGCACTTTCAGCGGCTGCTCTTGCCCGCGGTGGCGCTGGCCCTCGGGCTGGCCGCCTCGATCATGCGCATGACCCGTTCCTCCATGCTCGACGCGCTCTCCGCCGAATCGGTGCGGGCGCTGCGGGCCAAGGGCCTGCCGGAGCACAACGTCATCATCCGCCATGTAATCCGCAACGCCTTCATCCCGGTGGTGACGGTGATCGGATTGCAGATGGGTAACCTGATCGGCGGAACGGTGCTGTGTGAAACGGTGTTTAACTGGCCGGGACTCGCGACGCTTCTGGTCAAGGCCATCAACCAGAGGGATTATCCGCTGATTCAGGGCTGTATTCTGGTGATGTCCTCCGTTTTTATTTTGACCAATATGGTTGTCGACATCATCTACGGTGTGCTCGACCCCAGAGCGCGGTAGGGGGGATATTATGGATTTTCTGAAACGAAGCATGAAAAACAAGAAATTTGTGTTCAGCATGGTTGTTCTGGTGCCGCTGGTGTTTGTAATCCTGTTCGGCCCCCAGCTTGCGCCGAATGATCCGCTGGCAATGAATACATCGTCTGCGCTGGCTCCTTCCTCGTCCCAGTATCCGCTGGGAACCGACGAGTACGGCCGCTGCATTCTTTCCCGTTTGCTGGTGGGCGTGCGGCCCTCCATGACGGTGGCGCTGTTCGGCACGTTGGGCGCATTCGCCGCGGGGCTGCTGCTCGGCATCTTCGCCGGGTACCTCGGCGGCAAAATCGGCGGCGCGATCATGAGAGCGGTCGATGTGATCCTCTGCTTTCCGCCGATTCTGCTCGCGATGATGGTCGTGGGTCTGTGGGGAGCCGGGGTGCGCAACCTGACCGTGGTGGTGGCGATTTTGTATACGCCCCACTTTACCAGAATCGCCTATTCCTCCACCATCAAGGTGCGTAAAATGGAGTTTGTAGAAAACGAAATTTCCATCGGCGCTACTTTGAACCGGGTTCTGTTCGGTACAATTTTTCCCAACATTTTTTCTCCGCTGGTCATTCAGATCAGCCTGACCGTCTCGAGCGCGATTCTGCTGGAATCCGGCCTGAGCTTTCTCGGCCTCGGCGTGCAGCCGCCCGACCCCTCCTGGGGGCAGATGATCGGCGACGCGAGGAATTTCCTTTCGGTAGATGTGATGTACACGGTGTGGCCGTCGCTGTTTTTGAGCCTGACGATTTTGGCCACGAACCTGATGGGCGACGCGCTGCGAGATATTCTCGATCCCAAGCTGAGGGACAGCTTTTAATGATGAATCAGAGGATAAAAGGAGGAAAACAAATGAAAACAATCTGCAGGCGAATCCTGTCTGTGTCGCTGGCGGCCACAATGGCGCTCACCGCACTGTCGGGATGCTCGGAAAGCAAACCCAGCTCGTCCGGGGCGGTGTCCGGCGCGCCGGAATCCTCGGCACAGAGCCAGGCCGGCAAAAAGGATGAGCTCGTTGTGGCCATCAGCTCCGATGTTTCCACGCTCGAGCCCATGGTGCAGTCCGGCCAGGCGATCCGGCTGATCAAAACGTGCCTCTACCGCGGCCTGATGGCTTACCAGGCCGACGGGAAGATCGGCACGGAAATCGCGGATTCGTATGAGATCGGCAGCGACAACAAGACGTATACCTTTCAAATCAAAAAGAACGCCAAATTCCACGACGGCAGCGACATCACCGCCGAGGACGTCAAGTTCTCTCTGGAGCGCATTCTGGATGAGTCCGTCGGCGCGACCTTCCGCTCCGATTTTGTGAATGTGCTCGACAAAGTCGAGGCAGTGGACGCCAAGACCGTCAAGATCACCCTCAAGCAGCCCTGCGCACCGTTCCTCGATTACCTCACGCTGCCCGAGTCGGTGATTGTATCAAAGGCGTGGTGCGAGAGCCACAAGAACGACCTGAATGCAAGCCCGATGGGCAGCGGTCCCTACACGTTTACCTCCTGGGATAAGGGCCGTGAGATCGTTCTCACCGCGTTCCCGGATTTCTACAAGCCCGGCAAGCCCGAAACCAAAAGCATTCGCTTTGTCATCACACCCGACGCCACAACCAGAGCCAACGCCCTGCAGACCGGCGACGCAGACCTGATCGACTATGTGGCGGCCAAGGATATTACCGCGATGGAAAAGGACGACAGCTACAAGGTCTATGTCTCTGAGGCCCCGTTCATGTGCCTGCAGTTCAACGTCAAGAGCGGCCCGCTGGCCAACCCCAAGGTTCGCCAGGCCATTGCCTACGCGGTTGACCGTCAGGGCGTAATCAACACCGCCTTCATGGGCCGCGGCACCCAGATTTTCGGCTTCCCCACCCAGAAGGGGGAGAACGGCTACGACGGCAAGTATGACAACTACTTCAGCTTCGATCAGGAAAAGGCCAAGGCCCTGCTGAAAGAGGCCGGTTACCCCGACGGTTTTAAGATCAAGGTTCTGTCCAGCTCTACCTACGATATGCACAAGCAGACCGCCATTGTGGTGCAGGACAGCCTGAAGAAGATCGGCATCGACGCCGAGGTGGAGCTGCCCGACTGGTCCACCCGCATCGAGCGCTCCAACAAGGGCGATTATGAAATTCTCGTTTCCGGTACCGCCGGCAACATCGTCGATATGGACTGGACGACCAACTATTTTGAAAGCGGCGAGCCCAGAATGAACAGCTCTGCCTGGTTCTCCGATGCGGAGATCGACAGCCTGCTGAAGGAAGGGCGCACCACCATCGACGCGGCCAAGCGCCAGGAGATTTACGATAAGCTGAGAAAGCGCGTGCTCGATCTGTCACCGTTCGTATTCATCAATTACCGTGAACAGGCGTTTGCCAGCTCGAACAAGGTAGAGGGCTTTGCCAATCTGCCGGGCGTTCTCACCTACAACTCCGGCCTGACACTGGAGGACACTTTCGTAACCGAGTAAGCGAATGGATTCGTTCGCCGTGTTTTCCCCGCTTTCGGCGGGGAAAACACCCGAACCCAAGCAGATATTGGCGATAAAAATGGCAGGAACTTGTGCGCCGGCCGGGCCTGATATTCGGCGGGCCCGGTTCGGTGCGCAACAATGAGAGGAGATTTTTATGGAGATCAAGGAGATCATTGCGGACATCAAGGGGAAAATGGAATCGTCCGGTGGTTTGAAAAAGGTATATTTTGTCGCATGCGGCGGCTCGCAGGCAGCGATTTATCCTGCGAAATATTTGATGGAGTGTGAAGCGAAAAATATTGGAACCGGCATCTTCAACAGCAACGAGTTTGTTTACGCAACGCCCGAATCGGTCGACGACCGCTGCATCTGCGTGATCTGCTCACTGAAGGCCACAGCCGAAACTGTGGAAGCGGTCAAATTAGCGAATGCAAGGGGTGCTTACACCATCGCGATGACCGGGTTCCCCGATACCGCCATGGCCCAAAACGGCAAATATACGGTCGTCTATTCCAATGGGGATGATCAGGTCTATTCCGAGGCGAACCAGGCGCTGGCCTTAAAGCTTGCGTTCGAGATTTTGTATCAGTTTGAGGGCTACGCCCACTACGACGCGGCAATGCAGGCATATGGAAAGCTCGATTCGATCGTTGCCGGGGCAAAAGAGAGCATGCTGCCCGCCGCAAGGGCTTTTGGCGAGCGGTACAAGGATGAGGAGATTTTTTACGTAATGGGCAGCGGCCCGCTCACCGGCACGGCCTACACCATGGCGTGCTGCCATTTGATGGAGATGCAGTGCCGCCACGCGGTGATGCTGCACAGCGGGGAGTATTTTCACGGCCCGTTTGAAACGACGGATAAAAAATTGCCGATCATTCTGCTGATGAGCACGGGAAAAACGCGTTTTCTGGATGAGCGGGTGCTGAAGTTTTTGAAAACCTATGCGGAAAACTACACGGTCATCGACGCGGCGGACACCGGGCTTTCTCAAATCGACAGCAGTGTTTCGGAGTATTTCAATTCCGCCGTTATGATTCCGCTCGAGCGCTTCTTCGTTTTGCAGATGGCGGAAATCCGCGGGCGCTCCATGGATGACCGCCGCTACATGTGGAAGGTGGAATACTGATTTTTTCTGCTTTCGTCGGCTGTCAGACGGGCGAATTGCCTCAGTTGTACTTGAATATTCCCGTTTCATGAAGTACACTAAAAGGGATATATGGGATTGGGGCGAAGCTGCTTTGCGCTTTCATTCCTTCAATACAAATCGGCCGAAGGCAGGCTTGCATAGGGAGAGATTCGGAATGTTGAAATCGAAGGCGATTACACCCTTGTATCAACAGTTGATGGATAAGCTGAAGGATCAGATCGGCTCCGGGTACTATCAGCCCGGGGACCAGCTGCCTTCTGAAGTGGATATGGCCAAACAGAACGACGTGAGCGTCATCACCGCCCGCAAGGCGGTAAACGAGCTGGCCGCTCTCGGTTTTGTGGAGAAAAAGCAGGGGAAGGGTACCTTTGTGGCGATTCCGAAATATTGGAGAGATTACCGCAGAATCATGGGATTTTCGGAATCCTGCCGAATGGCGGGGCTGACCGCGGGCAGCCGCCTGCTGGAGCATAAGCTGGTTGTGCCGCCGGTTAAAATCGTGCAGTCCCTCGGCCTGCCCGCCGGGTCGCAGACGGTGTTTATTTCGCGCCTTCGGTTTGTCAATTCGGAGCCTATGGCGATTGAAAACAGCTATTTCTCCTTAAAATATGCTTTTTTGCTGGAAGAACCGCTGGACGGTTCCCTGTTTGAGGTGCTCAGGGAGCGCGCGAACGCAGTCGTGACAAAATCGCAGAAGCAGATTGAAATCTGCCGCGCCACTTCTTCGGAGGGCAAGCTGCTGAATATCAGCAAGAACGACCCTCTTCTTTTGGTAAAGAGCACGGCCTATCTCGAAACCGGCGAGCCGGTTTATGTCTGCTCGCAGATCATCAATGGAGAGCGGTTCACGCTGTATCTGTAGGGTACATACGGTCAAATCAGCTTTTTCACCGTAAAAAAGAGAGAGAAAAAGAGGTGCGCACAGCGGTTGCTGTGCGCACCTCTTTTTCATGAGAACAGATCAGAACAGGCCGCCGGGCAGACCGTACTGCACGGCAAGAGAAGTGACCGCCAAAATCGCCCAGCAGGAGAAGCCGAGCACCACCGGCCGCCAGCCGTGTTTGACCAGATCGATCAGATTGGTGTTCAGGCCGATTGCCGCCATTGCCATGACGATCACAAATTTGCCGAAGGAGGCGAGGGACTTTCCCATTCCCGCCGGGAGGGGAAGAAAGGTGTTGATGACCGCCGCCGCGACAAAGCCCAGAACAAACCACGGAAAAATCTTTGCAAAGCTGTAATTGGCGCTGCCCGTGCGGGACTGCCGCTTTGCCGTGTAAAAAGCGAGCACCAGCGTGACGGGGATGATCATCAGCGTGCGCGTCAGCTTGACAATAACCGCCAGATTGCCTGCCGCGTCGCTGAAAGTGTAGCCCGCCGCCACAACGGAGGAGGTATCGTTTATGGCGGTGCCGGCCCACAGGCCGAAGTGGAAATCCGACATCTGCATGGTGTGGCCCAAAAATGGGAACAGGAACGCCGCAATCACATTGAAAAGGAAGATCGTCGAGATGGAACGCGCCACGTCTTCGTCCTTTGCGCCGATGACGGGGGCCGTTGCCGCGATGGCCGAGCCGCCGCAGATCGCCGTACCCACGCCGACAAGGATATTCGTATCGCGGTCAACCTTCAGTGCCTTGCCGACCAGATATGCCCCCAGAAACGTGGCAGTAAGGGTAAAGGCCATCAGCAGCAGGGTCTGGCTGCCGGCCTGAAAAATCTGGAACAGGTTCATGTCGAAGCCCAGCAGAATAATGGAATACTGCAGCAGCTTTTTCGAGGTGTACGTGACGCCGCTCTGAAATGCCGGCGGGCGCTTCCAGAAGGCCAGCAGCATACCGAACAGGATGCCGAGCACCGGACTGCCGATTACGGGAAATTGTTGGCCCAGAACCCAGGCCGGTACGGCGATGATCGCCGCCAGCGAGATTCCGGGCAGTTTTTTGATGACTGAATCCATGAACTACCACTCCTTATGTTATCTGCTGATCAGCAGATATTCTATCTTTTTCATTTGTTTTCTGAATGCGGAAAACAATTTTTCGCTCACGGAGAAAATCACCTTTTCTTAAAGGTGAAAAAGCTTTAGCGGATTTCCTCGCGCGGAAATTTCTGTTGGTGTAGTACACGCTTGCTTGTGCCGAAGCCCGGGTCTTACTTTCTATGCCTGCTTATTATAACGCCGACCAATCAATAAGTAAAATATGATTATTTTATCTTATCGATTATATATTTCTTATAGTTAGAAATGCGCAGCTCAAATCCCCTGTCTTCCAGAGGTGGGTAAATCCGCTGCTTCGAGTTGCAAAGCTCTTGGACCCGCTCAAAATCTTTGATTTCGTCAGCGGGGCGGATTCTTATCAATAAAAAAGCAGCCCGTTTGGGCTGCTGAAAAAGCGATTGTGAGAACCGCCGCGAAGGATTATTTGCGGGAAAAACAGCCGGCCTCGGTGATCACGACCGGGATGGCGATATCGTGCGCCTCTGTCGGAATCTGCTCGCAAAGCAGGCGTTCCCGGCAGATCAGAACCGAGCGGAAGGACGCCTGCCTGAGAAAGCGGTCATAATAGCCGCCGCCATAGCCCAGCCGGTTCCCTTGCCTGTCGCACGAAACGCAGGGGAGGATCGCGAAATCAATTTCTGCCGGGGGAACGAGCGTGCTGTCCGCAGCGGGCTCCAGAATTCCCATCATGCCGCTGTGCAGTTCGGCAAGTGAATGAATTTCCCGCGCTTCCATGATCCCTTTGCCGATGCAGAGTGGAATCGCGACGCGCTTGCCGTCGGAAAGCGCCTGCTCAATCAGGGGGCCGGTGTTGATCTCACTGGCAGTACCGACAAAACAAAATATCGTTTTTGCCGTTTGGTAGCAGGGGTGACGGAAGATATTCTGCAAAATCTCTCGATCCGATTTTTCCATATAATCGGGCGTCAGTGCCGCAATTCTTTGTTTGAGCTCGGCACGCAGTTTCTTTTTTTCCTCCGGAACAGACATAAGGAACCTCCTTTTCTGCTGTAAGGCGCGCCCCAAAAGCGCCGCCTGCCTTAGCATAGCATGTCTGCGGTTCGATTGCAACCGGCATATCAACAGGGCGCCGGGAAAGCTGCGCAGCCGCAAAATGGTAAAACGATTTTGCTCCCTGTGTTGCCGTGTACCCTTAGGGGTACTGTGTGTCCGCAAGATGGCTATATCCTGTAAGGTTCATCCATATACAACGAGTATGCGGTTTCCTTTGCCGTATGGCCGTCTTGTCTTGCACCGTTTTTGGCGGCCTGTATCGCTATACAGGAACGGGACGCGATACAAAAGCATCGCGTCCCGCCCGGGGCAAAAATTATTTGAAAAAAGGAGAGAGCTATTTAAATAACGGAACAGATCCGGTAATAGCCGCCATACCGATGAAGATGACAAAAATTCCGATGGCCCATTTAGCGGATTCCTTCTGCCACTCACCCATGTCCAAACCGGTCAGGTTCAGCAACAGATAGATGAAAGCGACCAGGGGGCTCAAAAGGTGGAATGCCTGGCCCAGCAGAGATGCGGTGCCGAGCTCCAGAGCGGTGTAGCCGTAGCGGTAACCGGCTTCTGCGAATACCGGCAACACGCCATAGTAGAACGCGTCGTTCGACAGGAAGAAGGTGCCGGGCGCGGAAATCACCGCGGTAACCAGACCCCAGAAACGACCCATCTGCTCGGGGATCAGGTAGATCATGCTGGAAGCCAGCGCGTCGGACATGCCGGAGTTGGTGAACAGACCCATGAAGATACCGGCCGCCATAACGAGAATGGATACCTGCAGGGCATCGCCGGCATTGTCGGAGATGCGGGCTTTCTGATCCTTAATGGAACGATAGTTGATCAGGACTGCAAGAGCAGTGCCGACAAGGAAGATAAAGACGGACGGGAAGGTGCCGAGAACCAGCATAACCACGGCGCCGATCGTCAGGATCGCATTGATCCAGATCAGCTTCGGGCGCTTGAGTGCTTCCTCTTCGGGAGAGGCAGGCTTTGTCAGCGCTTCGATTTCGTCGTGGCCCAGGTGCTGAATGCCAACACGCTTGCGCTCTTTTAAGCCCAGATAGCCGGCAACGATCAGCACGTAAACGATCGCCACACCCATGCCGGGGAGCACAGCCTGCAGAATCGACTGCTCCGAAACCTCGCCCAGTACCGAGATTACGCGCGCGGTCGGGCCGCCCCAGGGGAGCAGATTCATGATGGTGTTCATCAGAATCAGCAGAACGCCCAGATTCATGATCTTCAGGCCCAGCTTTTGGTAGATCGGGATAAAGGCGGTGCAGACGATCAGGGTGGTGGTGGTGCCGTCGCCGTTCAGGGAGACCGCCGCGGAAACCGCCGCGGTGCCGACCAGAACCTTCACCGGGTCGCCGCCGGCCAGGCGGATGATGAATTTGGTGACGGGGTCAAACAGACCCACGTTCAGCATGATGGAGAAGAACAGAATTGCGAACAGCAGCATGATCGCGGTGGTGGAGGTCTTGGTCAGACCGGCTACCGTCCATTTGCCGATGATCTGAATCTGATTCCAGATGGTAACGTCAGCAGCTGCGACTTCATTGGTTTTTGCAACAATATCAACGTATTGATTGGCGAGCGCTCCGACCAGAGTAAAGGCGATGGGAACCAATACCAGAGCGGTAAACGGCTGCATTTTTTTGGTGATGACCAGCGTAAGAAATACAATGATCATAGCCCATGCAAGAATAGTCAAAAACATAAGCGATCCTCCTCAAATTAGTTGGGCATGCCCGGCGACAATGGTTCCCGAACGTGCATGCACGCCTGACCGGACTATGTAGGCGGAAGGCTCCCGTTGCCGGGAGACAATCCTGGAAGTGAGATAAGTCAGTTGCCATGCCGCGCTTTCGCGTGTTACCGTGCGGATCCGTCCTTCTCCAGCTCCTCTGCGTTTTCTTCCAGCAGCCGAATCAGGCGCTGCTGCAGCATGGGAACTGGATGAAGCCGTCTGCTTGCGCAGATTCTGGCATCCTGGTCGCAGATCAGGCATCGTCTGGGCTCATAGCCGAATTCCACTCTGCTGCGAGTCCGCACTAGCCCGTCCTTCTGATCCAGCACATCCGCGTCGAACAATCTGCCCAGTGTTTCTTCCTCAAATAAAATCATGTTGCGCTTCACCTCGAAGGAATCCTCCGGGATGACCCAGAAAGCCTCCGGCCCTGTGCGCAGGTTCAGCCGCTTCTGGTAGTTTGGCCGCCAGCCTTGGTTCGACAGAATCTTATGAATCCGGTTTTCTCCGTAGCCGAACAAAGCTAAAATTTCCCCGTTGCTTTTGATGGGCCCGGGAATGTTGCACTTCAGAGAGACGACGCAGCTTTTCGGGAAGCGCCGGAGCAGCTCCTCAATCAGCTTTACCCGCCGCTCGCGGTTCAGAAGAACCTCGTTAAGCTCAGGAGTCTCCCCGTGTGCGAACATTTCTGCCGCGTTCATCTCAGCGCTTAACCTGCCTTACCACATCGATCAGGCTGCCGTCGCGGTACTCGATGAGCGCTACAACCTTGTCGCCGTACTCGATGGGGTCGGGCGTGCCGGCCAGCGCATAGGCCTTGTCTTTGAGCTCCTCTATGGTAAAGAGGTTGACTCCGGCGTTCTTCAGGGCCTCCTGCAAATCTTTTCTGCGGGGGTTCACTGCAATACCGACTTCCGTGACGACAACGTCGATTCCCTCGCCGGGGGTAATGACGGTGTTGACCTTTTCCACAATGGTCGGGATGCGTCCGCGCAGCAGGGGGCACAGAATCAGGCTCAGCTTTGCGCCCGCCGCTGTGTCGCTGTGCCCGCCGGAAGCACCGCGGATGACACCGTCGGAACCGGTCATGACGTTCACGTTAAAGTCAGTGTCGACCTCCAGTGCCGAGAGCATTACGACATCCAGCTGGTTCACCGCCGCACCCTTGTTGCCGGGGTTGGCGTAGAAGGAGGCCGAAATTTCGTAGTGGTTCTCGTTACGGGCGATCGAGTCCGCAGCGCCGCGGTCAAAGGTCTGGGTGTCCAGAATCTTTTTGGCCAGCCCTTCTTCGAGCAGTTCCACCATATTGCTGGTGATACCGCCCAGCAGGAATCCTGCGGTGATGCCGCTTTCGCGCATTTTTTCCGCCAGAAAGCGGGTGACCGCCAGAGTGGAGCCGCCAGAGCCGGACTGGAAGGAGATGCCGTCTTTAAAGTAAGGAGAGGCGGTGATGACTTTGCAGGCATTTTCCGCGATCAAAAGCTCCTTGGGGTCGGAAGTAAAGCGGGTTGCGCCCTTGGCAATTCCGTCGGGATTGCCGATCGCGTCCACCACCACAACATAATCCACCAGAGTTTGGGGGATGCTGATGGGGGTGTTGGGGTAATCGACCAGATGGTCGGTAATGATGACGACCTTATCCGCGTATTCGGCGTCTACCTTGGCGTAGCCCAAGGAACCGCAGGTCGCATTGCCGTGGGAGCCGTTCGCGTTGCCGTAGGGGTCTGCGCTCGAGGCGCCGAGGAAGGCGACGTCGATGTGAATCTCGCCGGATTCAATGGCACGCGCGCGCCCGCCGTGAGAACGGATGACGACCGGCTTTTCCATCAGGCCGTGGGAGATTGCGGAGCCGACCTTGTCGCGCAGGCCGCTGCTGGTGATCTCGGTGATCACGCCGTTTTTGATGTGCTCAATGAGCGGCTCGTGCACATTGGCGATCGAGCTGGCGGCGAGCTTCAGGTTTTTAATGCCCATTTTGGCAATCTCGTCCAGCACCATGTTCAGAACATAGTCGCCCTCACGAAAGTGGTGGTGGAATGAAATCGTCATGCCGTCTTTCAGGCCGGTCTTTTCAATTGCTTCCCGCAGGGAAGAAACGAGCTTTGTCTCGCCGGGGAGGGTGGGTACCACCTTGCCGGCCGCTCTTCTATATTCGTTTTTGCGGGCGAACTGGCCCTCGAACACGCCGTACTGGTCTGCGTATTCCTTCGGGATTTCACGGCCCACTGCGTTTTTAACCGTTTCCATTGTTTAACCCTCCTGTCCTTCCGGCCCGGTATAAACGCCGGCGGCTCTGGCCAGCGCAATCACGCGCTCCGCACGTTCCACAATGGGCTTGTCGATCATTTTGCCGTTCAGAGCGATGACGCCGGAGCCTTTGGCATTGGCCTCTTCAATGGCGCGGATGACGTCGAGCGCCTTATCGATTTCTTTCTGGTTCGGGGTGTAAACGGAATTGACCACTGCGATCTGGCGGGGATGAATGACGGATTTACCGTCAAAGCCGAGCTGACGAATAAACTCGGTTTCCTTGCGCAGGGTTTCCATGTCGTTCACATCGGCGAACACGGTGTCGAGCGCGGCGATTCCGGCCGCGCGGGCGGCGTGCACAATCATGGAGCGGGCGAAAAAGATCTCTTCGCTGTTGCGGTCCGCGTAGCGTTTGGTTTTCATTGCGGTAACGTAGTCTTCGGAGCCCAGCGCGATACCGATCAGGCGCTTGCTGGAATGGGCGATCGCAACCGCGTCCAAAACGCCGCGGGGGTCCTCAATGGCCGCCATCATCCGGGTGGAGCCGGGTTCGCGGCCGCAGGCCTTTTCCGCTTCCAGAATCACTTCCTCGGTGTCCAGAACATCCTGGGCACAGGTGGTTTTCGGCAAACGAATGACGTCGATGCCGGCGCGCACCATTGCGTGCACGTCGTCTACGCCGCCTGCGTCCAGCGAGTTGATGCGGACAACGGTTTCCGTAGAAGAGAAATCAAAGGTTTTTACCGCCTGGAAAACAAGAAAGCGGGAAGTGTCCTTCTCCGCCAGGGAGATCGCGTCTTCCAGGTCAAACATAATGGAGTCCGCGCCGTAAATGATCGCGTCCTTCAGCATGCCGGGATTGCTCGCCGGCAAAAACATCATGGTTCTTCTTAAACGTTCCATGAATCGATCGCCTCCCAATCATAGTGCTCGGTAATTCCGCACGACCGGTGTACCGCCGCGATGGTGCGGGCGATAATGGTGCAGTCCAGCGCGCCCTTATCCACGGCGGTCAGCTTTGCATTGCTGATCCCCATATTGGAAAGGGTTTTGAGGATCGTTTCGCGAATCTGCCGGCCGTACTGGTGCTCTACGCTGCTGGTCAGGTTGATGTCGATTCCCTCGCCGTCATTCCTGTCGATCATGATTTGAATATCGGAAGATTCCAGCGTACCGGCAATGGCCGGTTTTTGAATTTGATAAAGCGGCATGTGTTATCCCTCCTGCTGCAATTTCTGAATCAGTGCTTTTCCTTCGGGAGAAATCAGGTAGGCGTAGGTGCTTTCGGGAACAAGCTCCTTCGCTTCTTCTGTTTTTCCCCGCCTGAGAAGATCCCTTACACGGGAAGCGCTGATGACGTTTCCCCCTTGCTCGACGCGGGGGAGGATGACCAAATCAATCGCTCCGTGAAACACCTCTTTCATAGATTCATTATATAGCTGTGTCACCGGAGACAGGGGCTCTTCGCCAACGTATCTGCGGGTAATCCCCGCGGCCGGGGCGATATGATCCCGAAACAGGATCGCATCCAGCGTGGCCTGAACCTTTGCCACCTGAACGTCCTCTTTCAAAAAGTAGGAAGGGAACGTTTTGGCGGAAACCATGTAATCTCCCGTGGGGTGAACACGAACGTTCGGCAGATGCTGAACTCCGCGCCGGACAAGCTCCAGCCGGGTAGCGGCCGGGAAAGCGGACAATTCTTCCGACAGAACGAACAGATGCAGCGTTTCGTTTTCTCTGGCGGCTCTTTCCGCCAGGTAACGGTGTCCCAGTGTGAACGGGTTTGCGTTCATCACAATTCCGGCCGCCCGGCCGGGAACTCGCTGCCGCTCCAGATCCTTCAGGTACTGCGGGAAGCCGTAAATCGCTCTCTCCATAAATACCAGCTGATCGTCTACGCGGGCCAGCTCCGAAAACCCCAGCTCTTCAAAAGAGCGGGCCGCCTGGGGCTTGGTGTACACGTAGCAGGAGGAGCTGCCGTTTTCCATTACGGTGCTCAGCAGGTGAGAGAGAAGAATGCTCACCGCCTTGCCGCCCTGGTGCGCGGGGCTGACTGCCACGCATTTGATGATGTTCTGGTACAAAGAGCCGGTGGCCACGAGCCGGTCTTCAAAGAAAAGCCCTGCACAATATGAGATGGCGGCCTCCGGGCGGATGCCGCCGCTTTGCAGAAGGTTCTGCCAAAGCTGCTTTTGGCGGGGATCGCGGTCGATCCATAAACGCCTGATTTCGTACTCCATAACGCGGCTCCTGTTCTTTAAAACCGATTATCCCCCTGAAAAACGACATCCTGCGGTTTTTAGGATATTATTGCAATACTTTGCCGTAAAAGGAAGAGTTTTTACTTGAATCTGTCAAAATCACTTTTGCGCTTTTTTGCTTTGTCTGTGGACATTATACATTAATTCATCACAGGGTGGGTGTGCTTTTGATGTCCTTGGTGTTTTTTTATTGCTTTTCTTACACATAAATAAAATTGACAAACGATCGAATATTCCCTTATAATGATTAACATTAAAGGACGGTGGTTTTGTGCATGAATATTTAAGCAGATTGGTGAAAATCATCAATTTATCGCAGAACAGACCGCTCAACGATATGGTATATGAGGGCCTGAGAAAAGCAATCATTCAGGGCGTGATTCCGGTCGGCGAAAGGCTCAACGAAAAGGTCTTGTCCGACTATATGAACATCAGCCGCACGCCGATCCGAAACGCGATCAAAAAGCTGACGGAAGAAGATTTGGTGGAGTATATCCCCAAATACGGCGTGGTGGTCAAGCGGGTGACGATTGAGGATGCGGAGGAGATCTACCAGATTCGTATCGCGCTCGAAACCATGGCTACCATTGCCGCCATGGAGCGCATGACGCCCGAAAATCACCGTGAAATGCAGGAGCTGCTGCGCGATATGCAGGAGAAGAACGACGCGGGGGAGGTTCAGCAGGTCATCCGCTATTGTACGGATTTCAACGCGCTGATATACCGTTTTTCGCGCATGCAAAGACTGGAAGCGGTCGTGGGCAAAATGCTGGAATATGTCTCCCGCTTTCGCGACATCTCTCTGTATGACGATCAGCGGAGGAGCCTTGCCGTAAAGGAACACGGCCTGATTTACCGCGGGATGCAGACAAAGGACGAGGAATTGATCACGCTGATTGTGAAAGAGCATCTGAATCATTCCAAGGAATTTGTGATGCGCGAAATCATCCGTTCGCAGGAGAATATGAGGGACGATCTGAAGGATCTGTACCGGAGGATGGAATGATACGGCGAAACCAAAGAGAAACCGCGCGCGACGCTTACTGCGGCCAAATTTCAAAGCTGGCGGTTCGTTCGCTTTTGTATGAGGTGTGCATTGGGCCCAAGCCCGGGCTGGTAGACCGTTTTAACAACGGCGCCCACCGCGATATGAACCTGTTTACTTTTCTGGACAGCGCCTGTGCGCTGTCCGGCTATTTTCGGGAGATTACCGCGCAGGCAATGCGCCTTCGGCGAATACCGCCGGAGCGTTTGCTGCCGCACCTGCGCGCGCCAGGCATTGAGGCGGAGCGCGAAATGTTCCGCGCGACCGGAGGGGTGAACACCCATAAGGGAATCGTGTATTCCATGGGGATTTTTTGCGCCGCCTGCGGCCTTTTGTACAGCCAGCCGCGCAGTGTTCCGGTGGAGCGGCTGTTTTCGCTGTGCTCCCAAATTGCCCGCGGCGCCCCTCCGCCGAAGGAAAAAGCGGAAACGAACGGTGAACGGCTGTACCGCCGGTACCGCATTCAGGGCGTGCGCGGTGAGGCGGCCAATGGGTTCCCTTCGGCCCGCGTACACGGCCTGCCGGCGCTGCGCAGGGCCTGCGCTCTTGGCTGGGACACGGATGCCGCCGGGATTTACGCGCTGTTTCATATTATGGCCAATCTGGAGGACACCAACCTGATCAGCCGTTCCAATCTGCAGACACAGCGGCAGGTTCGGGAACAGCTGGCCGCTTTGCTGCAAACGCCCGGCCTTTCGCCGGCGATGCTGCTGGCGCAGGCGGCCCGGATGGATCGGGAGTTTATCGACAAAAACATCAGCCCGGGCGGCGCGGCGGACATGCTCTCTATGACGCTGATGGCCTGGTGGCTGGAGCGGGAATTCCCGGAACGCTTTTGTCCGGCTGCCCCCGGGGGGAAGGATTGAGGCGGCGAAGCGCGCTTTCCACCTGTTAAAAAGCGTTGAATACGGCTGCGAAATGCACATAAGCCGCAAAAATAACAAGGGCGCCTTGCTTCTCTCCAAACGGAGCAGAAGAAAGACGCCCTTGGTTATGTTTTCCAGACTCAGGCAAAAATATGTGCCAGAACGGGAATCAGGCAGATGACCGAAATCAACCGGCAGGAATGCATCAAGACGATCTTCGGGGTGTCGAGTCCCAGCTCCTCGGCAATCAGTCCCATCTCAGTGATTCCGCCGGGGGTGCAGCAAAACAGCGCGGTGGCCTTGTTCATCCCGGTAAAGCGGCTCAGCAGGTATGCCGTAACAAATGACATGGCAAAAACCTCTACGGCCATGATAATCATGGGGATGACCAGCTCGCCCAGAGCGGCCCAGGTAGACCGGCTGATCTGGCTGCCGATATAGCACCCCGCCAGCACGCGGGAAAGAACCTTGACGAACGACGGGTAAGAGAGCAGCTCCGAAACCACGCTCAAAACCACTGTGGCCAATATGGCGCCGATGATCGCGCCGGCCGGAACACCCAAAAAGCGCAGCAGCAGCGCGCCGGCCGATGACACGACCAGGGAAACCGCAAATTTTTTCAGCTTTTCCGGCGAAAATTGTCCGGAGGGGTCCTTTTCTTTTCGCTGCGCCTCGCTGTCCTCCACAGAGATTGCGGGCGCGGGGGCGCTCAAATACAGCTTTTTGATGATGTTGGGAAAAAACACGACCACAACGATAAACCGGAACAGCTGCAGCAGCATCACCTTGTCGGTGCTGGCGCCGAAGTCCACCGCAATGAGGGATAAGTCCGACATTCCCCCCGGCGAGCAGGCGAACAGCGAGGTCATGAAAGAAAGACCGGATATTTTTTGCATGAGCAGGGAGAAAAGGATCGTAAAAGTGAACATCATGGTCAGCAGAATCAGAATCGGCTTGCCCATCACGCGCAGCGCCTTCACGTCCTCGCGCGTAAAGCGGCTGCCGATGATCAGGCCCGACAGAATCTGTACGACGACGCGCAGATTGGGCGGGTAGTGAGCCGCGTGCCCCACCAGCGTGTTCATCAGCGCCACGGCCAGCAGCGCACCGATCATCGCGCCGGCCGGAATCCCTTTTTTCTTTCCCCAATAGCCGCCCGCACCGCCTACCAGGTGCGTAAGAACCAAATACACCGAAGCGTTGCCTCCCCTCAGTTTGCGCACAAAGCCGCCCGCGGCACAGAATGCTCGCAGCTGCAATGACGTGTATTGCCGCATTAGTATAGCATAAAACAAATAATTTGCAAAACTTTTTTTCATTCACGATCAGAATCAAAACGGAAACATTTTGGCGCTTTATAGAACGCCAAATGTGGGAAAAAGCAATTCCCGCAACGAGAAGCGACGATAAACAGCCTGGTTTTGTGTGTGAGAAAGACGAAAAATCGACGCATTTATGGTACTTTTATTTACGGTACCCGCTCTTTTTCTATATTACAGAGAGTGCCGAAAGACAATTTTTGAATTGATTTCAGACTGCGCGTTTGCCGCGCGGCAACGAGAGGGGCATTTTTTTTGAAAAACTGGATGGAACAAATCAGATCGTCCGCACATGAGATGAAGCAGGTATCCACCATTTCCTTTGCCGGTCTGCTGGTGGCGATCAGCGTGGTTCTGGCGTTCTTTAAGCTTGCGCTTACAGAAACCCTTCAGGTCAGCTTTGCGTTTCTGCCGGTTGCAGGCGGCGGAATGCTGTTCGGGCCGGTGGTGGGCGGAATCATCGGGGCGGTAAGCGATGTGGCTGGGTTTGTGATGCGCCCCACAGGGCCGTTTTTCCCCGGCTTCACCGTCAGCGCAATGGCAACCGGCGCGCTGTTTGGGCAGCTGCTGTATAAAAAGCCGGTCACCGTCTCGCGTGTTCTCACCGCCTGCGTTCTGAATGCCGTTCTGGTGAACTGGATGCTGAATACGCTGTGGCTTTCCCTGATGTACGGAAACGGATTTATCGTGCTGCTGGGCGCCCGCATGATTAAAAATCTGATTCTGCTGCCGATCGATACGGCGCTTTTGTTCTCGCTGCTCAAGCTGCTTGAACGCTTTCGGTTTATCAACAAGGCGAAAGGAAACGGCAGCTTTTGAATATTCTTCCCTTCGGCAAACAGGTTCCACACACAGTATAAAAATGAAAAAAATTGAATTATTTTGTAGTCATTCCGTACAAATCCATTATTTTCTGAAAAAACAGATTGACAAATTGTGCAGGATTCATTTATACTGATTGCAGAAATCAGCAATTGCTTTTGCGGGATTTTCTGCAGGAACCGCCGATGATCTGCCGGGAACCTTTCTTCAAAAGATACTGGCAGATAACAAGCCGTTTTCTGAAAACAATACACGATTTTTATTTATTGGGGCCGGACGTCCTCCGGTTCTGTCAGTAAAGGGAATCCGTTGTCTTGCATTTTTTGAATGCAATACAGTGGGTTCCCTTTGCGCTTTTTAACGGGAGATCGGCAAGGTGTTGTTTTGGGAAGCGAATGAATTGCCAGACGGGAAATCCTGCATAAAGTAAGAGGCTGTAAGGCAGAACCGAGGGTGTGGCAGGGGGTGACAGCGCAGAGAAAAACACGGTTTCAAAGATTCGGAAAGGGTGCGGTGCAGGCAGCTCCGCCGCAGTCTTTCGGCAGGGGCATGAGCCGCATGCCGTGAAAACAATGGCTGAAATTGATTTGAGGAGGTTATTTTATGGAACTTGGAAGCTGGTCACTCATCCATTCCCCTTCGCTGCTGGCGTTGATTCCGCTGGCGGTTTACATCATCATGGTGTTCCGCGGGAAGGACAATACGTCCGGCATTATCGTGGGTATCGCGATCGGCGCGCTGATGATGGGTCAGGATTTGAAAATGCTTGCTTCCGCTTTTGCGGCGAGCCTTGGCTCCAGCACGGCGCTGATCGGCGTGATCATTATGACGGGCGCGGGTCTCGGCGTGTTAATGACAGAGGCGAGAGTGACACATACGCTGGTCTACTGGATCGTAAAGCGAATCGGAGTCAATACACAGACAAAAGCAAAAATCACTCTGGTAATCTGTTCCATTCTGGTATGCGGTCTGCTGGGAACCCTCGGCGGCGGAAATGCGGTCATCGCGCCGATTTTGATTCCGCTGATGGCGACCCTGGGCGTAACGCCCACCGTGGTGGCGGCGCTGTTTAAGGTATCGGGAGAGGTCGGCCTGATGGTCGGGCCGCTGACCGGCGTTACGCTGATCACCATGGAGGTGACCGGGCTTTCTTACGGCCAGCTGATGGTAGGCGCCGTAATTCCCTTTGCAATATTCTGGCTGGGCGGCATGTGGTTTGCGGTGAAGCGCACCCAGCGCCGTACAGAGGGCAAGGAATTCTACCGGCTGGACGATATGCAGAACATCAATGAAATTGTTGTCACCCCCAGAGAGCGCACCACCACCATCGTGTTTTTGCTCTCCTTCCTTTTGCTGATCGCCTATGGAATTATGACGAAGCAGGGCACCAGCTACGCGCTGATCGTCATGATCCTTCTGTCGGCGGTGGTCGGCATTGTAGGCCGAATGGATATTGACCACGTGGTCGAATCCATGTCGAAAGGAATCGCGTCACAGGCGAAAATGTTTGTCGTGTTCGTCACCATCGACGTGCTGCTGAACCTGGTCACTCTGGGCGGCGGCTTTGACGCGATCTCGAATCTGCTGGGCGGCGCGGCCGGCTCCAGCCCCACGGCCGTCATGCTGATCGCCTCTGTGGTGGGCGGCTTCGGAATCGAAGCGGCAGCTGTTGCGGAAATCAAGATCATTGCGGAGATGTTCGGCGCGGCGGCGGCTTCCAGCGGACTGCCCATGACCATGTTTGCCATCGCGATTTTGTCCGCGACACGCCTGACGGGCGGCATTTACCCCACCAGCAATATGATGGGGCAGCTGGGGATCGCCCAAAGCGAAAACACCCGCGAAATGCTGGAGGCGAACTGGATCTCCAGCGGTGCGGCCATTGTGTTTGTGATCATTTGGGCTTTGATCGGGCCAATGATTCTCACCTGACCGCACCAGAGACGGCAAAAAGCAACATCCAAAGGTGCTCCCGCAGCCCGCTGCCGCGCAGAGCGGCAATTTCTCTTGACGCTGCGGGCATTTTTGGACTAACATAGCAACGGTTTTATTTTTCAGTAAGGCAGCAAACCTGCATTGCGGTAAAAAGTGGGATCCCGTTGAAGCGCTTGGCCAAAGAGGTCCTTCGGCCAAAATGAAAAAGCAAGGGCTTTATCGAGTTCATTTTGTCCCTGAAAGGCGGTTTTTGAACAGTCCGCTTTTCTCGAATGACCACGTCCGCAGACATGCCGAACGATCGCTGAAAATGGAACCAGAAGCATAAGAAAGGGGTTTCAGGGTATGGATTATCCCGAAAACACGGTGTATCTGGTAGGCCACGCAAAGGTAGCCAGCGACAATCCGATCAGCATTTCGTACGGAATTTTTTTCCTGCCATTTGTGGTGGATCTGCATACACACCAGATTGTGGATGTATCTTGTAATGCGATCCTCGATATCAGCAGGGATTTTGTGCGAAGCCTGCTGGTGGGGTGCGACCTTCTGGATGGGCTGGATGATGCGATCCATCGGGTGCGAAGCCGGTATTTCGGCTCCTCGCAAAAGGCTTTGGTGGCAGCTCTGCGCGACGCAAACGGAAGACTGCGTGATATTTTGTCCGCCCAGCAGTAAGCGGGACGGAACTAAAAATGGGAGGCATTGCTGTTATGAAAATTGGAACCGTAAAAGAGATCAAGAACAATGAGTTTCGTGTGGGGCTTACTCCGGATCATGTGAAAGCGTATCACCGCGCAGGGCATCCGGTTTATGTGGAAAAGGATGCCGGAATCGGCTCCGGCTTTTCCAACGAGGAATATAGTTCCGCGGGGGCCGTTGTGCTTGACACCGCAAAGGAGGTATGGGATGCCGTCGAAATGATGGTCAAGGTGAAGGAGCCGCTGGAGGCGGAGTACCCGTATTTTCGCAAGGATCTGATTTTATACACATATCTGCATCTGGCGGCGGACCGCCCCCTGACGGACGCGCTGCTGAGCGCCGGAGCAAAGGGTGTGGCTTATGAAACCCTGATCGAGCGGGACGGCAGCATTCCGCTGCTGGCACCCATGAGCCAGATTGCGGGCCGCCTGAGCGTTCAGGAGGGAGCGAAGTATCTGGAAAAACCGATGGGAGGCTCCGGTATGCTGCTTTCCGGCGTACCCGGCACACCCAAGGCGAAGGTGGTGATCCTCGGCGCGGGCACGGTTGGCGCCAACGCCTGCAAAATCGCTGTCGGCATGGGGGCCGATGTGACGATCACAGACATCAGCCTGCCGCGCCTCGCGTACCTGGACGATATTTTCGGCGCGCGGATTCAAACCATTTACAGCACCGATTCCGCGGTGGAGAAAGAGCTGGCGCAGGCCGATCTGGTGATCGGCTCGGTGCTGATCCCCGGAAAGAAAGCGCCGAAGATCATCAAGCGCTCCTACCTCAAAAGCATGCGCCCCGGCAGCGTCATCGTAGACGTGGCGGTGGATCAGGGCGGCTGCTGCGAAACAACCCATGTCACTTACCATGACGACCCGGTGTACACGGTGGACGGCGTGGTGCATTACTGTGTGGGCAATATGCCCGGCGCGGTGCCCAGAACCTCCACCATCGCCCTGACCAACGCGACGCTTCGCTATGGCCTGCAAATTGCGGAAAACGGGCTGGAAGAAGCCTGCCGTAAGAATCCGGTGCTGTACTCTGCGGTCAATACCTATAACGGAAAGTGCACCTGCCGGAATGTAGCCGACGGTTACGGAATGGAGTCCTGTTCCGCGGATCAGTTGTTTTAAAACCCTTGGCGCCCGTAACCAATCGGATCACAGGAACAAAGGGGATTCCGGTATCATAAAAAAGCTATCACAAAGATCGGTAGGAGAAGGCGCGCTTTCTTTGGGCAAGGTGGACGGCTGCTACTATGTGATCAACTCTATGGGTGGGTTTGCGCCGGAGGGAACCGTGCGGCCTCTGCCGTCAGAATCCGCAGCGTTGTTGTCAACGATCTCGCCGTCCGCCACGCCGGCGTAGTGCCTGGGGCGGATTGCTCCGCGGGCTGCCGGGTCGTCCGTTTTGGATTCTGCGGTAAATGAAAAGGAGACTCCCTGCCCCTGCCGCAATTTTGCGCGGGAGCGGGGAAGCCTACCGGAAAGAAGGGGAAATATGCCTATTATTGATCTGCACTGCGATACCGTTTCCGTTCTTTTAGAGAGCGGGGAGCCGCTGTTTTCCAGCGACAGGAACGTCAGTATTGAAAAAATGCGCTCGTCGGATGTGTTCTGCCAGTTTTTTGCGATGTTTATCCGCCTGACTGATTTTAAAAGCGTCGACGCCGCGTATGAATACCTGAAAATAATGCAGAGCCATTACCTGCGCGAGATGGAGCAGAACCTCGAGTACATTCGTCCGGTGCTGTGCGCCTCGGACCTGCACAAAAACCGGGAGGAGAAAAAACTTTCCGGAATCCTTACCGTGGAGGAGGGCGGCGTAATCGGCGGCTCCCCGGAGCGCCTGGAAGAGCTGCACGATATGGGTGTACGGCTGATCACCCTTACCTGGAACTACGAGAACTCTCTCGGTTACCCGAATTCGGATGACCCCGCCGTCATGGGCGCGGGCTTGAAACCGCTGGGCAAACAGATTGTGGAGCGCATGAATGAGCTGCACATGCTCGTGGATGTTTCCCACCTGTCCGACGGCGGCTTCTGGGATGTGATGGAGCTGACACGCGGGCCGTTTGTGGCATCTCATTCAAACGCGAGAGCGGTGCGCGATTTCCGCCGGAATCTGACGGATGAGATGCTGCGCGCGCTGGCGGAGCGTGGCGGTGTGACCGGCATCAATTTTTACCATAAGTTTTTGGGGGAAGACGGACAGGGCAGCGTCGCCGACATGGTTCGCCATATAAGGCATATCCGTAAGGTGGCGGGAATCGACGTAATTGCGCTGGGGAGCGACTTCGACGGCTTCTCCGGCCCCTGTGAAGTTCGCGACTGCACACAGTTTTACAAGCTGACGGATGCGCTGACCGCCGCTGGCTTTACCGATGAGGAAATTGAAAAAATCTGCTGGAAGAACGCTCTGCGCGTGATCGACAGTGTGTTGTAATTAAGAAAGGCTTTGAGCACCTGAAAAAGCGTGGGAACAGGATGAATATAGTTTGGGGAATCGCCGCTCAAAATCGTTGGGGGGGTTCCCCGTGACTTGAAAATCGCACGGTTTTTAAGTGAATTGACTTTATTTCGCGCAACAGGAAAAGATTGGTGGTCTGATTACCGGACTTACCAATCTTTTTTCTGTTTTTTCTGATGACCAGGCACTGAATTGGAACAGGCTCTCTGTTTTGGTTTCTGCTGATTTGCAGAAGCTGTTTGACCTTGCGCACGGTTTCTGCCGCCGTCATGCCATCCTCCTGTCATCATTTATTTACCCTGAATTGAAAGCGTATTTATCTGTGAAGAAGCTGCCGATAAAAGTGAAACTGAGAATAAAAACTGCGGCAGCAGGTCTTTGTATGCCCCAAAATGCAGCGGGCAAAAGGTTTGCAGCCGACAAAAACATGCGGCGGAAAGTCGACGGTGACATTGGCAGAATGCAAACAGAGGACAAGCGGTTGAAGGTGGAGCGTGAGCTGCTGCGGGATTTTCTTTCGCTTGCCGAAAGAAAGCGAGTGCCAATATGAAATCGTGTCGTCTGCAAGCACAGGCAAAAGCATATGCCGTCCGGCAATTTTTTCTGAATTTTCTCTCTCAATTCAGATGGAAAATTCACAATGAATTCACACCGCTTTATTATACTTTCCAATGGCAGCCAATAAAAATGTCAAAATTAAGAAAGTAAAATTTTAAAAGATAGACGCCACAATCACTGTTTTATGGAGGGAAAGATTGCAATGAAAAATAAAAAAATTGCAGCGTTGGCAATTGCTATTGTGCTCACCGCCAATATGGCGCTGCCTGCTTTTGCGGCAGAAAACACCGAGCAGGACGCCCCAAAGAGCACCGCTTATCTGGTGTCTTATTCACAGATAGAGCAAATAGTGCTGGACAATAACCTGCAAGTGGAAAATAATGAGCTGACCCTGGATAATCTGATGGAAGAGGATGAGCTGAAAAAACAATATGAAAGAATTTCCGATTCAATCGATCAAACTTCGGCGACGCTGGCAGCGGTAATTGGAAATGCGTCGGCTACTCAGGATCTGAAAACAGTTGCGGCGGGAACCAGTGCCGCACTTGCCGTTTTAAAAACCCTGTTCGCATCTCAGGAGGATGCTTCGGAGGATACGATCAATTTGACGGAACTGCAGATTAAGCAGGCAAATAATCAGCTGGTCAAAGCAGCACAGAGCCTGTTTTCCACATACCATCAGCTGCAATACAATCTGGAGTCGCTAAAAAACAACCGCACGGCTTTAGAGGATTCCGTTCGAGCCGCTCAGGTGCGTTACCAACTGGGAGCAGGAACCGCTGCTGCGGTGGAAGACGCAGAGGCTTCCCTTGCAACATTGAATAAAAATATCACCGATTTGCAGAATCAGTCCTTATCCATCAAATATCAAATGAACCAGCTGCTCGGCCACCAATATAACGACCAGATTGTATTTGGGAAAATGCCTGATCCGGATATCAAATATGTCGAGACAATCCAGCTGCAGGATGATATTGCCGAAGCACAAAAGGCCAGCTACAAAATTCAGATCACAAAATTACAGCGTTCTATTTTGAACGAGGACACCCACCAGGAGAAAGACAAGAGAAAAGCAAAAAGCAACGACATCGACGCAGAAATTCAGAAAATCAGCGCATCGATGGCCACCCAGCTGGACACGATCAAGCAGCAGCAGGCCGCGCTTGCACTGGAGCAGAAAAATCTGGATATTGCAAAACGAAAATGGGATCAGGCGGTTCAGCAATATGAACTCGGCGTCATCTCATCCATTACACTGAATCAATTGAAAAGCAACTATCTGAATCAGGAGATTATTGTGAAAACCGCAAAATCCACCCTGTTCTGGAATATTGAATCCTACCGCTGGCTGGTAAAAGGACTTCCCGCTTCCTGAATTTTCTAATTTTTTTGAGCAATTAAGAAGTATATAAGAGAGGGGTTTTTTATGCTTCATATTTTAGTTGCGGAAGATAATCAGAGTTTGCGCAAATTGATGACAATTTACTTAAAACAGGCCGGTTATCAGGTCAGCGAAGCCAACGACGGCAACGAAGCTTTGAAAATCATAGAAAATACACAGGTGGATTTGCTGATCAGCGATTTGATGATGCCCAACGTAGACGGGTATAGGCTAACCGATGCGCTGCGCAGAGATAACAATATGCTGCCGATTTTGATTGTTACGGCAAAGGAAACCTTAGAGGATAAAAAGAAAGCGTTCACCAGTGGCACAGATGATTATATGGTAAAACCGATTGATATGGATGAAATGCTTTTGCGCGTCGAAGCTCTGCTGCGACGCGCAAAAATCGCCAGTGAGCACCAATTGAAAATTGGAGATGTTCTTTTGAATTACAACGAGCTGACCGTAACGGTGGGGGATCTGGTTTATGAACTGCCCAAAAAGGAATTTTACGTGCTTTTTAAGCTGTTAAGCTACCCAAAGCAAATATTTACGCGCCAGCAGCTCATGGATGAAATTTGGGGGTATGACAGTGAAGCAGATGAGCGCACTGTTGATGTCCACATCAAAAGACTAAGAGAAAAATTCGATTCGTTAACCGAATTCAAAATCATTACGGTGCGCGGTTTGGGATACAAGGCGGAGAAATATCTATGAAGCTACACATTTATTCCATACGGGTTAAGTTTGCCTTTATTTTTATCGGTATATTGTGCATTTGCTCTGTAATGGCCAGTGCAACCACGATCTTTATGACACAAACCGGGATATTTGACGGCGACCTGATGAAAGCGATCTTTATCAGCTTTTCTCTGTATTGCTCCTGCGGCAGTCTGTTAATGTGGCTGGCGGTCAGTCTTATTACCCGACCGATTCAGCAGCTGACTTCTGCCACAAAAAAAGTGGCAAAAGGCAATTTTGACGTGCGGGTGGATTATCACAGCCTTGTTAACGACGAGGTTGGAGTGCTGATTCAAAATTTTAACCAGATGGCGGAGAAGCTGGAAAACATGGAATATATGAGAAAGGATTTTCTTTCCAGCGTATCCCACGAGTTTAAAACTCCCATTGCTTCTATTAAAGGGTCGGCAGCGCTTCTGTTGGAAAAAAGAGTCAGCGAAGAAGAAGCGCAGAATTATCTGGCGATTATAAAAGAGGAGGCAGGCAGACTGTCTAATTTGGTCTCCAATATGTTAAGGCTGACGAATGTTGAAAACCCGGCGGTACCAATAGAACCGGTACGATTTGCGCTGGATGAGCAAATTCGGAAAACCATCCTGTTATTTACAAGCCTTTGGGAAGAAAAGCGTTTGGAAATGGATATTCAGCTGGATAAAACCGAATTTGAAGGGGATGAAGAGCTGATTCAGCAGATATGGATTAATTTGATTGAAAATGCCATCAAGTTTTCTGAGGAAAACGGTACGGTATCCATTTATCTGCGGCAAGTGGGAGACGATGCCGTTGTAACCATCGCCGATGGCGGAATCGGAATTCCAGAAGAAAAGCAAGCCCATATTTTTGAAAAGTTTTATCAGGCAGATCCATCCCATTCCTCTAACGGAAACGGCCTGGGACTTTCCATTGTCAAAAGCATTCTGGACCGGATCGGGGGCTCTGTTGAAGTGAAAAGCAAGGAAGGCCAGGGCGCCGTGTTTGTCGTCAGATTACGGCGCTTTCACGGTATCCATCCAATATAAATGGAATCAAAGCGTCCAAAATAAGCAAAAAATGTTATTCTGTTAAGGGGGGCCATGCATGCCAAAAAAGAAATTACTTTATGTTATCGCAGGGGGAATCGCACTGGTTGTGGTGATTGCAGCGGCGGGCAAAATGATATCTTCCGCCAAAACCGCTCAAGAGGCAAATGCCATACCCAGTATAAAAGAAACCGCCGTAAACGTCGTTATTGCCAAAAAATCCGCAGTGGAATCCAGCGTTTCTTTTAACGCTTCTCTGGAGGCGTCCGAGGAGGGACTGGTGAGTGCGAAGACTCCGGGAAAAATCATTCAGATTTTTTTTGAAAACGGGAAATCGGTGTCTCAGGGAGAGGTGCTCGCAAAATTAGACGAGACCGATATTAGAAATAACATTAAAACCTCGCAGGCACAATTAAATGCGGCAAAAAGCCAGCTGGCCTCTTCACAGGTCGGGCTGCAAAAGATACAGGCTAATTTGGAAAACACGCAGCGGAGCTACGACCGTACCAAAGCCATGTACGAACAACAAATTGTCAGCAAGGCGGATCTGGAGAATGCGGAAGTCGCGCTCAAGGTCGCATTGGCGGATATGGAATCCGCAAAGGCAGGAATTGATGCCCAGAAGGCCAATTTGCAAACGGCAGAAACCAGTTTGTCCATTTTAAACGACTCATTAAAAAACACGTCAATTACTGCTCCGATCAGCGGAGTGATGAGCGGCAAAAACATCGCGATCGGTCAATACATAAATACCGGTACGGTAATTGGGACAGTACAAAACGCTGACCCCATCTACGCTGTGATAGATGTTGCCGAAAGTGATTTATCCTACGTGAAAAAAGGCGCGGCGGCCAGCTTTCAGCTGAGTGACGGCAGCGAAACAAAATATAACGGCACGGTGGAAATTGTCGGCGGCGCCGCTGATCCCGTATCCAGAAGATTTCAGTGCAAGATAAAGCTGGATAATTCAAAAGGGGTACTAAAACCCGGGGTTTTTGGAAGGGTAAGGTTTGCCGCCGATGGGAACAAGCAGGTTATCTCCCTCCCTGTAAAAGCGCTGGGAGAGAGCGAAGGAAGTTACTATGTTTTTCTGAATGAAAACGGAACTGCGAAAAAGCAGTCCGTCACGGTTGGCAAACTGTTTCAGGATTCCGTTGAGATAACATCGGGAGTGGAAGAGGGAAACAGCATTGTCTGCACCAATGTAGGCACATTGCAGGATGGTGATGCCATTCGGGCCGTAGCGGAATAAGGGGGCAAAAGGATGTTTTTAACAAATATCAGTTTAAAACGGCCTGTGTTTGCCACCGTTATTTTTATTGCCTTGTTGGCGGTCGGTGTCATAAGCTATGCAGGCCTGCCGGTCGACATGATGCCGGACGTGGATGCCCCCACCGTTTCTATTACCATTGTACAGTATGGCGTGGCACCGGATCAGATGGAATCCAAGGTGACAAAAAAAGTAGAGGATGCGGTCGGGCAAATATCCGGTGTAGAACACATCAGTTCCACCATTACGGAAGGTGTTTCCACTACCGCCGTTTCCTTTGAACTGGATAAGTCCTCCACAGAAGCACTGCAGGAGATTAAAGATAAGCTGTCCAATATTCGCGGTAATCTGCCAAATGATATTCAGGAGCCGGTAATCGCCAAATACGATGCTGATGCTGCTCCTATTTTTTCTCTGGCGGTAACCGGAACCCTGCCGGAGAAAGAGCTGTCGCAGATAGCGGACGACAAAATTGCGAAAAAGCTGCAGACAATCAGCGGCGTTGGAGCAGTAAATCTTTACGGCCAGCAGGAGCGGGAAATTCAAATTAAGTTCGACAAAGAAAAAATGAATGCGTTTGGTCTGACGATTTCAGAGATCACCAACAGTTTGGGCAGCGATAATATCACTCTTTCCAGCGGCAAGGTATCGAATGACGATTCGCAGATCGGCCTGAAAACCAACGCCAATGTTGAAAAAGTCGATGATTTTTTGAATATTATCATTGCCAAGCGGAATGGCAGCGCAATCTACTTAAAAGATGTTGCTCAGGTGGTAGATGGAGTGAAGGAAAGAGAGAGCCTGTGCTTTTATAACGGCAACCAGGCGATCGGCATCGACGTTTTAAAACAGTCTGGCTCCAATACCGTGCAAGTGGCCGAATCGGTGAAACAAGCCATTGCACAACTTCAAAAGACCCTGCCTGCCGGGGCGGAAATTCAAATAGTCAGCGACAACTCCATTCCGATTCATGAATCCGTTAACGATGTGATGAAAACCATGATAGAAGGATGTATTCTGGCCGTCATTATTGTTTTCATTTTTCTTACAGATATTGCGAGTACGGCGATCAGCGGCATTGCGATCCCGGTATCCATTATTACAACCTTTGGCGTAATGAAGGTCATGAATTTTACACTGAATACCGTTTCTCTGATGGCACTGTCTTTGGCCGTCGGACTTTTGATCGACGACGGTATTGTGGTCATTGAAAATATCGTGCGGCATTTGCGCATGGGCAAAAATCCAATTCAGGCAGCCAGGGACGGTACCTCCGAAATCGGTCTGGCCGTTCTCGCCACCACGCTCTCACTGGTAGCAATGTTCTTGCCCATAGCCATGATTAATGGTCTTGTCGGTAAGTTCCTGATTCAATTCGGCATGACGGTTGCCGCCAGTGTTCTGATTTCGATGTTTGTATCCTTTACTTTGGTGCCCATGCTTTCCTCAAAACATCTGAAGTCCGAAGAAAAGCCCGTTCCGCTGATCGGCGGTCTTTTAAAGCGCTTTAACCACGGCTTTGATCGTCTGGCAAATGCTTATTCTAAATTATTGAAGTGGTCATTAGAGCATAAAGCGATTACGATAGCGGTCCCATTGGCTCTTTTGGTTGCCAGCCTGTTGGTGGTAACCAAATTGGATGTGGGATTTATTGCTACGAGCGACACGGCACAAATCGATGTAGAGGCCGTTCTGGATTCAGGTTCGCCTCTGAACAGCGCTTCCCAAACAAACAAACAAATGGAAGAAATCTTAAAAAAGAACGGTAACGTAAAATATATATACGCAACCGTTCAACCGGAAAAGGTCAATCTGCTGGTAAAAATCTCCGACAAGCAGGAGCGCAAGGAGAGCATTCAGCAGGTGGCGGCGCAATTGCGGGAAAGCCTGAGGGAGGTGCCGGGAGTAGAATTATCTGTTCTTGTGGGCGGCGGATTTATTCCGGGAAAAATGGCGCAGTACCACCTGAAGGGCTCTGATTTCGCCCAGCTTGAGGAGTATTCTCTCCTGGCGAAAAAAGCGGTGAAGGAAATACCCGGATCGGAAGATGTCAGTCTGAGCTACAAAGCGGGAAAACCGGAGGTAACACTTGAGGTTGACCGCGAAAAGGCCGCCGATTTGGGAGTAAGTCCGGTTGTCATCTCCAACACCCTTGGCGTCCTGTTTAACGGATCCGTAGTCAGTCAATATGAAACGGAATCAGACCGGTATGATGTTCGCATGCAGCTGCGCGACGAAGACAGGAAGGATTTTGACAGCCTTGAGGGGATTTTTGTGCCCAGCACCAGCGGGAAGATGATCCCCATCGATCAAGTCACAAAAAAGGTCTTTACTACCTCCGCCTCTACGATCAACCGGTATGACAAAGAGCGGGAGATTCAGCTGTCGGCCAATTATGTTGGCATTTCGCAGGGATCTTTTGATAAGGTGTTCAAAAGCAAACTTAGCAGTGATGCTCCGATTCCGGACGGCATAGAACTTACCTCCGGCGGCACACAGGATCAAATGAACGACAGCATGATGGGCCTGGTGACCGCCCTGCTGATGGGCGTGCTGTTTATCTTTCTGGTTATTGCGGCACAGTTTGAAAGCTTTTTGGATCCATTTGCAATTCTGCTGTCTTTGCCGCTTGCAATTATTGGAGCCATTCTGGGCTTGCTGGTCGGTCAAAAAGAACTGGATATGATGTCCGGCATCGGCGTTATCATGCTGATGGGTCTGGTATCTAAAAACGCCATTCTGCTGATCGACTTTGCAAAGCAAAATTACGATCAGGGAATGCCGTTAAAGGAGGCCCTCATTCAGGCAGGGCATACGCGTTTAAGACCGATTATTATGACCTCACTGGCGATGATCTTCGGTATGCTTCCCTCCGCTGTCTCAAACAGCGCCAGTGCAGAGCTCCGCTCCGGTATGGCCTTTGCCGTAATAGGCGGACTCATTACCTCTACGCTGCTGACACTGATCGTAGTCCCTGTCATTTATACATTACTGCATAATATGAAGGATTTTTTTAAAAAGAAAAAGTCGAAGCTTTAGAGTCCTCTGCAATGATCACGATAAAGAAACAGCCGGAAGAATTACGGTAATTCTTCCGGCTGTTTCTTTACGCTTTATGTCAAAGGGAAGGAATCCTTGAATGAAAGTCATGATGAAAACCACCAGTTTGACCGGTGGGACGCGCCAGACCCAAAGTGCAAAAAAATATACCGGCTCATCTCTAAAAGGCCCTGAAAGCCCTCCCAGGGGCATCCCGTGCGCCGTATATGCTCAGGCAGTTAATGTTGCAAGCCTTTCGTTTGCATCGAGGAAGATCGATTGTCGTTCACTTCGCTCAGTGCCTGAAGGCGAAAGCAGACGGGGGTTCTCCACCGGCAGAACCGTCGATTTGATGTGCTGAAACCAAAAGAAGAAAGAGAGAAAGGAATTTGTCCTTTCTCTCTTTCTTCTTTTGGTGAACCATCGGGGATTCGAACCCCGGACACCCTGATTAAAAGTCAGGTGCTCTGCCAGCTGAGCTAATGATTCATCTGTGTTGAGAACTTGTATATTATATCAATTCAACCGGGGCTTGTCAACACAAAACGGGATTTTTTTTGATTTTGGAGCGCATTTCGACCCGAAAAATAGAATTCCCCACTGTGCTCGCATCATACGTTCGGGCGGAGGAAGGATTCCCCCGCCCGAAACAACTGAGTTTGCGTCTTTTGGTTGGTTTATTCTTCGTCCTTTGCGACGTTTCCGCCCCTTATCTGGAAGCGCTTCATCAGCTCTTTGAGCATTTCAGATTGGCTGGAAAGCTCTTCGCTGGCTGCCGCACTTTCCTCTGCGGTTGCAGAGTTCGTCTGTGTGACCGAAGAAATTTGCAGCATGCCGTTGTCCAGCTCTGTAATCGCTTTGGCCTGCTCGTTGGAGGCCTCGGCAATCCGGTTGATCAGCTCGTTGACCTGACCGCTTTTTTCCACAATCTGATCCAGTGATTTTGCGGTCTGGTTTGCAATTACCATTCCCCTTTTCACGGAATCTATAGCTCTCTGAATCAGGTCGGAGGTGGTGGTGGTCGCCTGCGCGCTCTTTGAGGCCAGGCTGCGCACCTCGTCCGCTACCACGGCAAAGCCCTTGCCGGCCGAGCCTGCGCGCGCCGCCTCTACGGCCGCGTTCAGCGCCAGAATATTCGTTTGCGCCGCAATATCGTCGATCACCTTGATGATATTCAAAATCTCGTTCGCCGCATGGTCGATGTCGCGCATGGACTGCAGCATCTGGTTCATCTGCTCGTTGCCTTGCTGCACAAAACGGATCGTTTCATTCGAGAGCCCTTCCACAGAAGTAGCGTGAGAAGCATTGTTTTTGACATGCTCAGAGACATTCTGCAACGACGAATTCAGCGTTTCTACCGTGCTGGCCTGCTCCGCGGAGTTCTGCGCCAGGTTCTGCGCGCCCAGAGCCATCTCTTCGGCGCCGGCGTTCACCTGATATGCCGCCTGAGAAATGCCCTCGAAGGTTTCGTTGAGCGAATTCAAAATCCGGGTCAGCGATTCACGAATCGGGGCGAAATCGCCGCGGTACTCCACATTGCTCTCTGTGACCAGATTATTGCGGGACACTTCATCCAGCACATGGGAGATATCCTGAATGTACAGTCGAAGCTGCTGTACAGTGTGGCCCAAGGCACTGGAGAGACGGGCAATTTCATCGCGGCCCTTTACCTGTGGCACATCGGTCTGCAAGTCGCCCTGTGCCAACAGCTCGATTCTCTCGGTGGCCTCCTCAATCGGCTTTGTCATCTTAGCGGCAAACAGCAGCGAAGCGACCAGTGTGATCAGCTGAAGCAGCACCGCAATCCCCACGTTGATCAGCAGGGTGCGGTACAGATCCTGCATGATCTGGCTGATCGGGCGGGAAACCGCAATCGCCCATTTTTCGGGGCCCGAAATCTGTGTAAAGCCCACCTGCCTTCTCTGCCCCTGATACAGCGTATACTGGACGCCGGTTTCTCCGCTGGTCGCACGCTGATACAGCTCCGCCACAGGCGCTACGCTTGGATCCGTCTTGACTTTTTCGGCGTAATTCACCGGCTTCGCCACTGTGTCTTTGGTGGGGTGCAGCACGGTTTTTCCGTCCTGACTGATGACAAAGGCATACCCCTCGCTGCCGATTTTAATGGAATCGAGCATTTTGGCAAACGCATCGTAAGTTATTTCACCATACATCACTCGACCGCCGCCTGCCGGCGCACCGATGGTCACGGTCAGGTCGTCGCCACGGCGGCTCTTTACCGGGTCGGCAATATAGGCCGCTCCGCCCTTCGCGGACTGGAACCATTTTTCCTGCGACACGTTACCGTCCTGCTGCGTATTGCCCTGACTGTCGGCAAGCGCAAAATACGCAAAGCCTTCCAGACCGGCCTGCTCCTTTAAGTATTGCTGCTGTGCCGCCGCATCCGCTGAGCTTAACACAGAAGCTTTTGCGATTTTCTCTACCTCTCGTCTATACTCGTCCAGCTTGGAGCCCAAATACTGCTTGTAGGATTCCGCCAGATATGACGAGGTCTGTTCGGCCTGCGTCATAGAATTGAGGTAAGACAGCCAGCAGGTAATTCCCGTAGCCATTATGTTGGTGAACAGCACCAATATCATTATGAAAAGATGCAACTTTGTTTTTAAAGATTTCACAGCGTCTATTCTCTCCCTTGCACAAATTTAACCGGGTCGAAAAGTAATAGCCGGTTCTCATTTTTCGGCTACTTACAGAGATTTCTTCCTTATGAGTATACCTAATTATAATTATCGGACGCTATTTGCTTTTTTTGAATGAAAAATGTGTGGAAAATGAAAAAAGTTGGAGAAACCACGAGCTTTCAGAGGATCAGTGTAGAATTTTGTCAATTTACGAAACTTGCTGTATTTTTCAGAAAAGCGTCAAAATGATATCGGCCGTATGAAGGTGATTTTCCTTTTCAGCCCTTTTGACAGTGAAAAGAAATTCGTTGTTTTATTTCGGAATATGACAATCCGGAAAGTCTTGCGATATTGGTAAAAAACGCCGGATTGCGCAATCAAAATCGATTTTATGTAAAAAAGGTTCTGCCGCCCGGCAGAACCTTTTTTATCTCAATTATTTCGAGAGTTTATCCATCACGCCGATAATCTCATCGATTTTTTTCTGTTGCTCATCGCTGTTTAACGCCTGACTGACACAACCGGTCAAATGGGCGTGCAGCACTTCGCGGTTAATGCTTCGCAAAATCGCCTGCGTGGCCATCAGCTGGTTGGAAATATCGATACAGTACCGATTCTCCTCCACCATGCGGATCAGGCCGTCGATCTGGCCGCGGGCTGTTTTGAGCATCCGCAGCGTTTTTTCTCTATCTGCCTGCATCCTTACCACCTCCTTATTTGGAGCCGGATCAGCCGAACAGCCCCTTCTTCTCTTTCACAGAAACCAGCTTGTAGCCGGCGTCCTCCACCACTTTTGAAAACTCCTCGTCCGGCACGTCACGGCTAAGGGTAACCGTGGCCTCTTTGTGCTTCAGGTTTACCTTGGCCTGTACGCCCTCGATTCCGTTCAGAGCCTTTTCCACACGCGCCTGGCAATGCTCACAGGTCATTCCTTCAATTGCAAGTAGCTTTTTCATAGTACCGTTTCCTTTCTGATTTGTCAAATTTCTGGTTCCCCGTCAAACCGGCGGCGGGGCTTAAAGAATTTCAGACGCAGGGCGTTCGTCACCACGCACACGGAGCTCAGGCTCATCGCCGCCGCCGCGAACATGGGGTTCAGCTTCCAGCCAAGCAGCACGTAGAACACGCCGGCCGCCAGCGGGATGCCGATACTGTTGTAGAAAAATGCCCAGAACAGATTTTCTTTGATATTGCGAATGGTCGCGCGGCTCAGCTGAATCGCTGTCACCACGTCCATCAGATCGCTCTTCATCAGCACGATGTCTGCGGATTCGATGGCGATATCGGTACCGGCGCCGATGGCGATGCCGACATCGGCCCTAGCCAGTGCGGGGGCGTCGTTAATGCCGTCGCCGACCATGGCCACACGCTTGCCGGATTCCTGTATGGAGCGGACTTCTTCTTCCTTATCCTGCGGCAGCACCTCCGCCACTACGCGGTTGATGCCCATTTGCCGGCGAATCGCTTCGGCCGTGCGTTTGTTATCGCCGGTCAGCATGACTACATCGATGCCCATGGCGGTAAGCTCACGCACCGCCTGACGGCTGGTGGGCTTGATCACGTCGGCCACGGCGATTACACCGAGAAGCCTGCCGCCCTTTGCGAAGAACAGCGAGGTTTTTCCCTGCTCCGAGAAGGCTTCGGCCTGCTGCTGCAGGAGGCCGGTATCCACCTTCTGCTCCTGCATCAGCGCGAGGTTACCGGCGGCATACGGTTCCCCGCCGATGCTCGTAAGGATTCCGCGGCCCGATACGGCCTGGAACTCTCCGACCGGCGAAAGCTCCAGAGCGAGCTCGGCGGCCCTTTCAACGATCGCCTCCGCCAGCGGATGCTCCGACGGCTTTTCGATCGACGCGGCGGCGGCGAGCAGCTCCTGCTCTTGAATGCCGGGTGCGGGAACAATATCTGTGACGCGCGGCTTGCCTTCGGTGATGGTGCCGGTTTTATCGAGCACCACGGCGCTCACGGTGTGGGCGGTTTCGAGCGCCTCGGCAGATTTGATCAGGATGCCGTTGGAGGCGCCCTTGCCCGTACCGACCATAATGGCCACGGGGGTTGCAAGTCCCAGCGCGCAGGGGCACGAAATCACGAGCACCGCAATCGCGATGGAAAGCGCAAACTCAAACGACTGCCCCAGCAGCAGCCACACGACGGCAGCCAGCAGGGCGATCCCGATGACCACCGGGACAAACACGCCGCTGATCTTATCCGCCAGCTTTGCGATCGGCGCTTTGGAGGAGCTGGCTTCTTCCACCAGCTCGATAATCTGCGCCAGAGTGGTGTCGCCGCCCACCTTTTGGGCTTCCATTTTGAAAAATCCGGTTTTGTTCAGCGTGGCGGCGATGACGGAATCACCTACGGTCTTTTCCACCGGGATGCTCTCGCCGGTAAGCGCGGACTGGTCAACCGCGGAGGAACCCTCCACGATCACGCCGTCGACCGGGATGCTTTTTCCGGGGCGAATCAGCACGATGTCTCCGACTCTGACCTGCTCGACGGGAATATCCACTTCTTTTCCGTCGCGCAGCACCTCCGCCGTTTTCGGCGCCAAGTCCATCAGTTTTGAAATCGCTTCGGAGGTTTTGCCCTTTGAGCGCGCCTCCAGATATTTACCAAGGGTAATCAGCGTTAAAATCGTACCCGCGGACTCAAAATACAAATCCATCAGGTAATGGTCGACCACCGCCATATCGCCTGCACCCAGCGCGTAGCCGATTTTATAGATGGCAAAAATGCCGTAGGCGATCGCCGCCGTGGAGCCGATGGCGATCAGCGAATCCATGTTGGGCGAACGCTTCCACAGTGTTTTGAAGCCCACCTGGAAATACTTGCGGTTTACGTACACAATCGGCAGCAGCAGAAGAAGCTGGGTAAATGCAAACGGAATCCCGTTCTCTGCGCCGTGGAATGCGTTTTTGATCATATCCGGCACCGGCAGGCCGATCCACTCTTTCAGCATGTGGTGCATCGCCAGGTACATCAGCGGTATCCAGAACGCGAAAGACACAATCAGCCGCGTACGCATGGATTTCAGCTCTTCCTGCACCGGGTCCACGGTCTTCTGCGCGGCCGCAGCCGCCCCGTGAGTAAAGACGCTTGCGCCGTAGCCCGCGCTTTCCACCGCTGAAATGATGCCGTTGTCATCGAGAATGCTTTCGTCAAAATGAACCGTCATGCTGTTTGAAAGCAGGTTGACGTTTACGTCCTCCACGCCCTCCAGCTTTTTTACGCTTTTCTCCACCGCGGCGGAGCAGGCGGAGCAGCTCATTCCGGTCACATTATATTTTTGATTCATATAGCCACCTCCCTATACCCCGGGTGGGGTGTACCTATACTCTACTCCCTCGGAGTGCGTTTGTCAAGAATTACAGAAATTTTTTCTTTGAAGATAGCCTTCCCGATGGATGCTCTTTCTATTTTCACAGGATATTTATTTTTTAGAGGCGGTTTTTCCAGTGAAAGCAGCGGTGGCCTGTCATTGACTCCAATCTGCAAAAAAACAGGCGCTGCTCCTTCAAAGAAACGGCGCCTGTTTTATTTTAAGGCGATTCACCCTGCGCGGTTCGGCACAGGCTGCGCACCTGCTCGCGGATATTGCTCTCCTGTGTTTCCGAAGAAAGAATGACCAGATAATCCCCTGGCAGAATCCGCGTTTTGCCGCTGGGAATCAGCTCCTTGGTTCCGCGCCGCAGGCCCACAATCAAAAGGCCCTGCGGCCATTTGACCTCTTTTATCGTGCGGTTTGCGGCGGTGCTGCCGTATTCCACCGGGAACTCAATCAGGCCGCCCTGCTCAGGATGAGGGGAGGAGTTTCCGCTCTTTTCCAGATAGCGGTCCAGCAGGGAATCGTAGATCGGCTCAATTTTCAGCATGTCTGAAACGAGGAGCGCGACAAATGCGCAGGCTGCTACCGGCAGCAGATGAACCAGTGAGCCGGACATCTCTGCCGTGAGCAGAATGCTGGTAACGGGCGCTTTTACGGAAGCCGCAAGCGCGCCGGCCATGGCGCAAACGGCAAAAGCCGAAACATACTGCGACGGCAGGCCCATTCCGGCGGCAACGTACCCTACGATGCTGCCGGAGAGCGCACCCACGGTGAGAATGGGGAAGAAGATGCCGCCCGGCACACCGCTGCCGAAGCTGGCACCGGTAAACAGTAGCTTTACAATCATGTAAACAAACAGCATGCCAAGGCCGAGCTGCGTGCTTTCGGAAAGACGGATCAGGTCGCGCCCGCCGCCGAGCGTCAGCGGCAGAAACAGGCCGCAGGGCAGTGCGATCAGCAGTGCTGCGCACGGGCGCGCCGGCGCCGGGAGCTTGGCGTACAGCTTTTGAAAATCGAGCAGCGTACGGTTGAGGAGCGAACCGATCAGGCCCGAAATGATGCCCAGCGGCAGCAGCCACCCGTAATAGGGGATGGGCAGGACGGGTACGTCGGTAAAATCAAGAACGGGCCTCAGCCCGAAAAAGTTTTTGGATAAAAAGTCCGCTGTCAGAGAGGCGGCGGTCGCCGAGATTAAAATGAGCGGAGAGAAGCTGCGGTGGATTTCCTCGAGCGCGAACACCATTCCCGAAAGAGGCGCGCTGAATGCCGCGGAAAGTCCCGCTGCCGCGCCGCCGGTGATCAGGTAATCATCCTCCAGCGTGCCGTGGCGGCCGCAGCGCTCCGCCGCAGCCTGCCCCGCCGCTGCGCCGATCTGGATCGACGGGCCTTCCCGCCCCAGGGAGAGGCCGAAAAAGGAACATAGAATACCGCCGGCAAACCGCACGGCCAGAATCGACTTCCACTTCATTTTTAGGCCGAGCAGTACAACGCCCTTCACCTGCGGAATGCCGCTGCCGGAAGCCATCGGCTCAAGCTTTATCATCCAATTCAGCAGAAAACCGACTCCCGCAATCAAAGCCAGCCACGGCAGCAAGAGCAGGGGGTGTGTTTTCAGGTAAGCGTAAATTTGCACGGAGGTATCCACTCCGTTCTCAATGCTCATTCTGTAAAAGATGGAGAGGAAACCCGCCAGCACTCCAACCCCAATTCCTTTCAGGGTCAGGCTCCATTTGAGCTGGTTCATTCCGGAGAGGATGCGGTAGATTCTGGTTTTTGCTTTTTCCACGTAAAATACAGCTCCTGTTCAGGAAAACGCGGCCCCGCAGGCCGCATTTTGAATCCTGTTATAAATCTTAAAATGAATCACAGAAAAGCAGCTCAAGTGGCGGAGCCACTAAGCTGATGGTTCAATCATCTCTTCCGCCCGAAGCTTTGCTTCGGCTTGCGGCGTGAGGTTATTATAACACTTTGTCTGACGGCCTTCAAACCGAAGGGTACGTCCAAAGTGAAAAAATTACAAAATATTTGTGAGAGTTTTTATATAAAATCCACAATTCCTTTTTCGATAGGGTTCTCTGAGAAACAAGTGATTTTTCATAAAATCTATAACTCGAAATAGATATTTTGCAGAATAATTCTGCTTAGATTTGAAAATTTAAAAAAATATTTATATAAAAATTTATATAAATAAACATATAAAAATATGAAATATCAATTACTTTTAGACAAAGAGCAGTCTTTTTAAACAATAATTTAGATTAATATTTATTATAACTATATAAATTTATGAAATAATATGAAAATAACTAAAAATTAGATTGTAAATTTTTAAATGATGTGTATAATGGTGAGCAACAGGAAGGAAATGAGGGATTCCGTTGAAGGGAACCATAAAATTGATCAGCGAAATGACCGGTTTTTCTCCGGCAACCGTTTCAAATGCGCTGAACCATAAAAGAGGGGTCAACAAACAGACGGTGGAACGTGTTTTGCAGGCTGCGCAGGAGATTGGGTACTCCGTAAAGCCCAGAATATCCAAAATCAAATTTGTCATTTATAAAAAGAACGGCCTGATTATCAACGACAGTCCATTTTTTCCGGCTGTGATCGAGGGAGTGGAGCGTCAGGCGAAAAATCTGCAGTTTGAAACCATGTTCTGCAATATCGACAGCAGCAGCTCCGACTGCGCGGAGCAGGTACATAGCATTTTGGAGGATACCAGCGCCGCGGTGATTCTTCTCGGCACGGAAATGACGGAGCAGGATTTTCAGCTGTTCCGCAATCCCAAGTGCCACCTGATTCTGCTCGACGGCTGGAGCGATACCATCACATTCGACAGCGTTTTGATCAGCAACACCGACTCCGCCTGCCATGCGGTGGAATACCTGATCAAAAAGGGGCATAAAAAAATCGGCTACCTGCGTGGGCGCTTTCGCATTAAGGCGTTTTCGTACCGCAGCATCGGCTACAAGCGGGCGCTTGGCAGGGCGAATTACTCCGTTGAGCCGCAGCACATCATCACCCTGGGCACTACGACGGAGTCCGCTTACCGCGACATGGTGGCCCACCTGGAATGGGCAAGGGATTTGCCCACGGCCTTTTTTGCCGACAACGACGTGATTGCCCTCGGCGCCATGCGCGCGCTGCAGGAAAAAGGCTACCGCGTGCCGGAGGATGTTTCGATCATCGGGTTTGACAACATTCCGTACGGCGAGATTTCCAGCCCGCGCCTGAGCACCATCCACGTGTTCAAGCAGGAGATGGGCGAAATCGCCGTTCGGCGGCTGAACGACCATATCCGGCAGGAGAGCAAGGTCAAAACGAAAATACAGGTCTGCACCGAGTTTGTGGAGCGCGAGAGCGTTCGGGACCTGAATGCAACGTGACAAAGGGAGGTTTTTTGAATGGAAAAAATCAAGCTGGGGTTTGCGCCGACCAGAAGAAGCATTTTCAGTGCGCCGGACGCGCTCAAATACCGGAACCTGACGGCCGACCGGCTGCGGGAGCTGGGCGTGGATTTTGTGGATATCACAGACGTCAACGACGAGGGCCTGCTGTTCGACGACACCGATATGCAGAAAATTGCCGAAAAGTTCAAAGCGGAGAGGATTGACGGCCTGTTTCTGCCGCACTGCAATTTCGGCACCGAATATGTGTGCGCAAGGCTTGCCAAAGAGCTGAATGTTCCGGTGCTGCTGTGGGGCCCGCTCGACGAGCGCCCCGAACCGAACGGTGTGCGCCTGCGCGATACCCAGTGCGGCCTGTTCGCCACCGGCAAGGTGCTGCGGCGCTTTCAGGTTCCCTTTACCTACATGACGAACTGTCGGCTGAACGACCCCGTATTCGAGCGCGGCCTGCGCGATTTTATGGCGGTGTGCAACGTGGTCAAAACGTTCCGGCATACCCGGATTCTCCAAATCTCCACCCGTCCGTTCGATTTTTGGACCACCATGTGCAACGAGGGTGAACTGCTCGAGCGCTTCAACATTCAGCTTTCTCCCATCCCGATGCCGGAGCTGACGCAGGAAATGCGGCTGGCCAGACAGCAGACCCCCAACGAGGTGGAGCAGGTGCTCGGCTACATACGCGAGAACATGGAGGTTCGCATCGCGGAGGAGGCGCTTGAGAATGTGGCGGCGCTGAAGGTCGCGATGAAGCATCTGGTGAAAAAATACGGCTGCAACGCGGTGGCGATTCAGTGCTGGAACGCCTTGCAGCAGGAGATCGGGATCATGCCCTGCGCGGCAAACGCGCTGATGAACGACGAGGGGATTCCGGTGGTGTGCGAGACGGATATTCATGGCGCGATCACCGCTCTTCTGGTGGAGGCCGCCGGAATGGGCGAAACCCGTTCGTTCTTTGCGGACTGGACGGTGCGCCACCCCGATATTGAAAACGGGGAGCTGCTGCAGCACTGTGGCCCGTGGCCGGTTTCGGTCGCGCAGCAAAAGCCGGTTTTGGGCTATCCGCTGGCGTTCAAGCACCCGGGGAGCCTGACCGCCGAGGCAAAGCACGGCGAACTGACCCTATGCCGGTTCGACGGCGACAACGGCGAATACTCCATGCTGCTGGGCAACGCCAAGGGCGTTGACGGCCCGAACTGCATGGGTACCTACCTTTGGATCGAAGTGGAAAACATCAAGCGCCTGGAAGAAAAAATCGTCTGCGGCCCGTATATCCACCACTGTGTGGGCATCCACAAAAATGTGGTGCCGGTTCTGTATGAGGCCTGCAAATACATTCATGTAAAACCCGATTTTTATGATCCGATTGAGGAGCAGGTGCGCGCTTATCTCAGGGGGGAATAAAAATGGTGAATTTGCAGGAAAAGGCATGGCAGATCAGACAAGAAGTGGTGACGCTGATTCACAGGGCAGGCAGCGGCCACATTGGCGGCGACATGAGCGTGACCGATATTCTGGTGGCGCTGTACTACAAGCACATGAACTGTTCGCCCGAAAATCAGAACGACCTGAACCGCGACCGCTTTATTTTGAGCAAGGGCCACTGCGTGGAAGCGCTGTACTGCATTTTGGCGGATCGGGGCTATTTCCCGAAGTCGGATCTGGACAATTATTCGGGCTATCTTTCCAAATACATCGGCCATCCCAGCGATAAGGTCAACGGCGTCGAGATCGGCTCCGGCTCTCTGGGGCACGGCCTTTCGTACAGCATCGGCATGGCGCTGGCCGGAAAAATGGACGGTGCGCCGTACCGCGTGTACACCGTGATGGGCGACGGCGAGCTGGCCGAGGGCTCTGTGTGGGAGGGCGCTATGGCGGCGGCCCACTACAAGCTCGACAACCTGACGGCCTTCGTCGACCGCAACCGCCTGCAAATCTCCGGCTCAACGGAGACGGTGATGGCGCAGGACAGCCAGGAGGAGCGCTGGCGCGCGTTCGGCTGGCATGTGCTCTCGGTGGACGGGAACAGCACCAAAGCGCTGGATTTTGCCTTGCAGGAGGCAAAGCAGGTAAAGGGCCGGCCCACGATGATCATTGCAAACACCACAAAAGGCTGCGGTGTGTCGTTTATGGAGAATCAGGCGGCGTGGCACCACAAATCCTTGGACGACGAGCATTATGAAATCGCGATGCGCGAGCTGGAGCAAAGGAGGGCGGCGGCACATGAACAAGATTGCGAATAAGCAGGCGATCTGCGACGTATTGCTGCAGGAATCGGAGCGCGACAGGGATATTGTCGTGCTGTGCAGTGATTCCCGCGGTTCCGGCTCCATGACTCCCTTTGCCGAGCAGCGGCCCGGGCAGTTTGTGGAGACCGGCATCGCCGAGCAGAATCTCGTCACAATCAGTGCCGGGCTGGCCAAATGCGGCAAAAAGTCGTTTGCCGTTTCCCCCGCGTGCTTCCTCTCCACCCGGAGCATGGAGCAGGCCAAGGTGGATGTGGCGTACAACCACGCGAACGTGAAGCTGATCGGCATTTCCGGCGGCGTCAGCTACGGCGCGCTGGGCCTGACGCACCATTCCACCAATGACATCGCGGCGATGGCCTCGATTGTGAATATGCGGGTGTACCTCCCGAGCGACCGCCTGCAGACGGCGTGTTTGATTCGGGCGCTGCTCAAGGATGCAGAGCCCGCGTATATCCGGGTGGGCCGCAACGCCGTGGAGGATGTTTACGAGGAGGGGAAGGTTCCCTTTACATTGAACAAAGCTACTTTGCTGCGCGACGGCACGGATGTGACGATCATCGCGTGCGGCGAGATGGTTTCCGCCGCAAAGCAGGCGGGCGAGCGGCTGGAGCAGCAGGGTGTTTCGGCCCGTGTGCTCGACATGTACTGCCTCAAGCCCATTGACCGGGAGGCGGTTGCAAAGGCCGCGCGGGAAACGCGGGGAATCGTTACGATTGAGGAGCACACCGCGTTCGGCGGGCTCGGCTCCATGGTCAGCCAGATTGTCTGCGCGGAGCACCCTGTGCGGGTAAAGAGCCTCACGCTGCCGGATGAACCGGTGATCACCGGAAAATCCCAGCAGGTATTTGATTATTACGGCCTGAATGCCGACGGCATTGTAAAGGCCGCGATGGAGTTGATCTGACGATGCGGCAAACCTATTTGCTTGCGATAGACCAAAGCACTCAGGGCACCAAGGGGATGCTGTTCGACGCTGAGGGGCAATTGACCGCCCGGTGCGACCGCTCCCACGCGCAGCACATTGACGACAGGGGCTGGGTGGAGCACGACCCGGAGGAAATTTACCGCAACACCGTCGCCGTTGTGCGCGATGTGGTGGAGCGGGCGGGGATCGACAAAAATCAGGTCGCGGCCGTCGGCATCAGCAACCAGCGCGAAACCGCCGTGGTGTGGGATCGCGAATCCGGCCGACCGGTTTACAACGCCATTGTGTGGCAGTGTGCACGCGGCGAGCAGATCTGTGAGGAAATCCGCGCGGCGGGCTACGCGGAGCGGGTTCGCGAGAGCACGGGCCTACCGCTTTCGCCGTACTTTTCGGCGGCGAAGATCGCCTGGGTGCTCCGAAATGTGGACGGCGTGGAGGAGCGCGCCAGAGCCGGGGGCGTTTGCTGCGGCACGGTGGACAGCTGGCTTTTGTACCGCCTCACCGGCGGAAAGACCTATGCCACCGATTACTCCAACGCGTCGCGCACGCAGCTGTTCAATCTTCGCGCCCTTTCGTGGGACCCGGAGCTCTGTAAGCTGTTCGGTATTCCGCTGGACTGCATGGCGCGGGTTCGGGGTTCCGACGAATGGTATGGGGATACGGATTTTGAGGGCTTTTTCGATCACCCCGTTCCCATTCTGGCAGTGCTGGGCGATTCCCACGGTGCGCTGTTCGGGCAGGACTGCCGGGAGCCGGGGCTGGTCAAGGCGACCTACGGCACGGGCTCTTCCGTGATGCTGAACACGGGCGATGACCTCATCGTGAGCCAAAGCGGGCTGGTCACCTCGCTTGCGTGGTGCATGCAAGGCAAGGTGCAGTATGTGCTGGAGGGAAACATCAATTACACGGGTTCGGTCATCGGCTGGCTGAAAAACGATTTGCAGCTGGTGCAGACGGTGCGGCAGGCCCATGAGCTGGCCGCCGCCGCGAATCCGCTCGATCAAACCTATTTTGTCCCCGCGTTCACGGGGCTTGGCGCACCATATTGGGACAGCGCCGCAACCGGGCTGTTTACGGGCATTACCCGCCTGACCGGCCGGGCCGAGATGGTCAGGGCCGGGGTGGACTGCATCGCCTATCAGGTGGCGGATATCGTGAACCTGATGCGCGAGGAGTCGGGCCTTGCCATCCGCGAGCTGCGGGTGGACGGCGGACCGACGGAGAGCACGTATTTGATGCAGCGCCAGAGCGATATTCTGGGCATTCCCGTGTGTGTGCCGCGGTGGCAGGAGCTTTCGGGCATGGGCGCGGCCTATGCCGCCGGAATTTCGGCGGGCATTTACGACCGGGAGGCGATTTTCTCCCGTATGGAGCGCACGGCTTATGAGCGCGGAATGCCGGCGGAGCAGAGCGAAGCGCTGTACCGGGGCTGGAAGCGTGCCGTACAGACGGCACTGAGGCACGGATAGAAGACCAACGGGAAATTTGGGGTCCTGTGGTCTCTATTGGGGCAGGCCGCAAAGAGTGTTTGGCGGGCCCCGAATATATTACAGAAATTGGGAGGAAACAAAATGAAGCACACAAGAAAACTGACAGCGGGTCTTTTGGCCATCGCAATGGCAGCCAGTATGGCGGGCTGCGGCGGAAACAGCGCGAGCTCCGCGGCGCCGGCGCCCAGCACACCGGCGGCAACCTCTTCCGCGGCTGCGGCAGCAAAGCCCCTCACCGGCGGCGGATCGAAGATTATGTACATTATCACTCCCTCGCACTCCAATCCTTTCTTCAAGACAGAAGCGGAGGCCGCTTCCGCCAAGGCCAAGGAGCTCGGCTACGAGGTGAAGGTCGTTTCTCACGATGACGACGCGACCAAGCAGGCCGAACTGTTCGACAACGCCATCGCCGATAAGGCCGCCGCGATCATTTGTGACAACGCCGGAGCCGACGCGACCGTTGCGGCCGTGAAGAAAGCCCGCGACAACAATATCCCCACCTTCCTCATTGACCGCGAAATCAACGAATCCGGCGTGGCAATCTCCCAGATCGTGGCGAACAACTATCAGGGCGCCAAGGCCATCGCAGAAAAATTTGTTGAGGCCATGGGTGAGAAGGGCGAATACGCCGAGCTGCTCGGCAAAGAGTCCGACACCAACGCGGGCGTGCGCTCCACCGCATTCCACGAAATCATCGACCAGTATCCCGATATGAAGATGGTTGCACAGCAGACCGCGAACTGGGAGCAGACCGAAGCATACCAGAAGGTGGAGACCATTTTGCAGTCCAACCCCAACATCAAGGGCATCGTGTGCGGCAACGATACTATGGCGGTCGGCGCGGCCGCGGCCATTAAAGCGGCCGGCCTGAAGGATATTGCGATTGTCGGCGTCGACGGCTCCGATGAAGCGGCAGAGCAGATTAAGGCGGGCAACATGGTCGGCACCGCATTGCAGCAGGCGGCTCTGATCGCTGAGATGGGCGCGGAGCAGGCGGACCAGTACCTGAAGACCGGCACCACCGGCAAGGATGAGAAGCAGCTCGTAGACTGCATCGCCATCACCAAAGAAAACGTAGACAAACTGAAGAACTTCGTGTATTCCGGCTGATGCGGCAGGCACACTTTCAGAACCAGAGAAGATCGATTTTTTGAAGTGGCCTTGCCATTCAAAACCAAACTGAGCAAGCAGCACAGATTTTGACGGGTGAGGATAAGGAGAAGGGTAAAGAAGAGGGCTCTCCCCTTATCCTCACTGATTTTAAAACGGCGTGTAACTTGGAAAACAAAGCCCCCAAAGGGCTTTCAGCGATATTTCAGAAATGGGGAGTGCAAGTTGAAAAGACGATTAGCCGCACTGCTTTTGGTTTTGGCGTTTGCAGCATCCTCCCTGACGGGCTGCGTAAAAGTGGTGAAAATCGGGGAAGAAGACAAGCTGACAGGGGAGGTCGCCTTTAACGCGGACAGCGATGTGGAAAGCATCTGGCAGTCGAAGGCGGTACCGGAACTGGCGGAAAAAGCGGTGGACCTCAAGGAGTTTTTGACACAATCCAAAGGGGATCTCAAAACACTGGCAGACAAATACGGGAAATATTCCATGGGCTCCTCCGGCGAGCTGAACTACGTGGTAAAAGGCACTGCCGAGGTGGTGAAGGTGGACCAGTCAAAGAAGGCCGGCGTGATGGATGTCAGGCTCCAGGGCTACGACGGCCCCGAAGCCATTCAGCTGCAGGTCGGCTCGGTGTTCAAGGGCTCCGCGGTGCGCGATTCCCTGAGCTTTATCAAGTATGAGGATTACAAGAATCAGGTGCAGTGGGCCAGCGTGTCCCAGAGCATCCACGCGGTGATTCAAAAGCAGGTGCTCGACCCGCTGAATGTGGCGTCCCTCACCGGAAAAACCGTGGAATTTGTCGGCTGCTTTACCGTGGACGGCAACGACAAGCTGCTCATCACCCCAGTACAGATGACAGTGAAATAGGGGGTCACAGCATGGATAATCAAGAGGTCTGCCTCAGGGCGGAGCATATCTGTAAGATCTACCCCGGCACCAAGGCGCTGGACGATGTGTCGTTCAACGTGCGCAGGGGTAAGGTGAACGTGCTGATCGGTGAAAACGGAGCGGGAAAATCCACGCTGATGAAGATTATCGCGGGCATTGAGCAGCCCAGCTCCGGACGGCTGTATATGGACGGCGAGGAGGTTTCCTTCCGGGATACCACCGAGGCCCGCGCGCACGGCATCGGAATCATCCACCAGGAGCTGAGCCTGTTCCCCAATCTGAACATTTATCAGAACATCTTTATGTCGCGCGAAAAAACAAAGAATCATATTCGGCTCGACAACGCGCGGCACGCGGAGCTGACCGAAAAGGTGCTGCAGCGTCTGGAGCATCCCATCCCGCCGGAAACGCTGGTGGGCAACCTGCGTGTGGGGCAGCAGCAGATTATTGAAATTGCCCGCAACCTGATTCAGGATGATCTGAAAATTCTGATTATGGATGAGCCCACCTCGTCGCTTTCGGCGCAGGAGGTGCAGATTCTGTTCAAGATCATGCGCGAGCTGACCGCCGAGGGCATTTCCATCGTCTACATTTCACACCGTCTCGAAGAAATTTTGCAGATCGGTGACCATGTTACCATTCTGCGCGACGGCAAGTACGTTGCGGACGAAGAGGTTGCGAACATCGATGTGCCATGGATCGTCAAGCGGATGGTCGGCGAGGAGAAGGGCTACGCCCGCCGGGAGCGGAACGTGGACTGGAGCGAGGTTCCCACTGTGCTGGAGGTTCGCGACATCACCCTGCCGAAAAGCGGGGGCGGTTATTTGCTCGACCACGTCAGCTTTCAGGTGAAAAAGGGTGAAATCCTCGGCATTTACGGGCTGCTCGGCGCGGGGCGCACGGAGCTGTTTGAGTGCATTATGGGTCTGCACCCGGAGCATACCGGCCAGGTGCTGCTCAACGGGGAAGAAATCAAGATTGAAAGCGTGGCCGGGCAGATTCAGCGGGGCTTTGCGCTGGTGCCGGAGGACCGCCAGCGCGAGGGTCTGGTGCAGACGATGAACATTGCGAAAAACATATCCCTCTCCAGCCTGAAGGCCTGCACCAAAGGAATTTTTCTGGATAAAAAGACAGAGGACGAACAGGTGGAGCGGCAGATCAGGGACATTCATATTAAGGTGGCGGATAAGCGCCTGCCCATCTTGTCGCTCTCGGGCGGCAACCAGCAAAAGGTGGTCATCGGCAAGGGAATTCTGACGGACCCCAAAATACTGCTGATGGATGAACCCAGCCGCGGAATCGACGTGGGCGCGAAGGCCGAGGTGTTCGACATCATCAATCAGTACGCGGAGCGGGGCCTGACTATCCTCGTGATTTCTTCGGAGCTGAAGGAAATTCTGGCGATCGCCGACCGGATTCTCGTGCTTTCAAACGGAAAGAAAACGGCGGAGCTGGCCGGGGATGAAATTACGGAAGATCATCTTGTGATGGCGTCCTATCAGGGACATCATTTGCAGGCATCGGGAACATAAAGGGGAGAATGCTGGTATGAAAAAGAATCAATCCAACCATGGGCTCGCGATGACGCTCCTGAAGGGCAGAACCTTCATCGTGCTGATTGTTTTGCTGATTTTCTTCAGCTTTGCGGCGCCCAACTTCTTTTCGCAGAATACGATGCTTCTGATTGCGAAGCACGTGGCCCTGTACGGGATTCTGGCGATCGGTATGACCTACGTCATCATCACGGGCGGCATCGACCTTTCGGTCGGCGCGGTGGTCGGTTTGGCCGGCATGGTGGCGGGCGGCCTGATCAACAAGGGCCTGACCCTGCCGATGTTCGGCGTTACGCTGTATTTTGACGTGCCGCTCATCGTGCTGATCACCATTGTGGTGGGCGCTCTGGTCGGCTGGCTGAACGGTATTGTGATCACCCGGTTCAACGTCGCCCCGTTCATCGCCACCCTGGGCATGATGTATGTGGCGCGCGGCCTTGCGATGCTGCATTCAAACGGCGCCACCTACTCCAACATTGTCGGCAAGCCGGCGCTCGGCAACACGGGCTACGATTTCTTCGGCAGCAGCGTTCTGGGCATCCCGGTCGGCGCGATCATTCTGGTCTTTATTGCCGTCATCACCGCGGTGCTGCTCAAATTCACGCCCTTCGGCTGGCATGTGTTCGCGATCGGCGGCAATGAAAAGGCCGCCAGACTTTCGGGCATCAAGGTCAATCGGGTGAAGATCATGGTTTACATTTTGTCCGGCATATGCGCGGCAATCGTCGGCATCATCAATTCCGCGCAGCTGGTGGCCGCACACCCCGCCTCCGGCGAATCGTGGGAAATGAACGCCATTGCGGCGGCGGTTCTGGGCGGAACTTCCATGGCCGGCGGCATCGGCACCATCGGCGGCACCATCGTGGGCGCGTTCGTCATCGGTGTCATCAACGACGGCATGGTCATGTGCGGCGTTTCGGAGTTCTGGCAGATGGTCATTAAGGGCCTTGTAATCGTATTTGCGGTCGTCATTGACCAGTTCCAGCGGAATTTGCAGGCCAAAATGGCGCTTCAGGCGCGCAATGAAGAAAAAGAAACGACGGCTTCTAATCCGGGAGGGAATCTGGCATGAAAAAAGCAGGTATTTTGAACGCCCAGCTGGCGGGGTATCTTGCCGGGCTGGGGCATAAGGAGTGTTTTTTGATCGGCGACGCGGGGATGCCGGTTCCGAAAGGGATTCCGATTGTCGACCTGGTGCTGTGCGGCGGAGTCCCGACCTTTCAGCAGGTGGTGGACGCTGTGCTGAACGAAACGGTAGTGGAGGGCTATACCCTTGCCGCGGAGGCCGAGGAGAAGAACCCCGCCATGGTGGCGTATGTGCGCGGCAAGCTTCTGGGGATTCCCGAACAGACGGTTCCGCACGATGAGCTCAAGCGCCGAACGGAGAACGTCAAGTTCGCCGTGCGCACCGGCGAGTTCACGCCGTATTCCAATCTGATTTTACAGGCGGGAGTGGCGTTCCCCGATTAAAGGAGCCTTTCTATGAAGATACTCAATTTCGGTTCTTTGAATTACGATTATGTGTATTCGGTCGATCACATCCTGCTGCCGGGGGAAACCTCCGCCGCATGGCGAATGGAGACCTTCATCGGCGGCAAGGGCCTGAATCAGTCTGTGGCGCTGTCCCGCGCGGGGGCCAAGGTATGGCACGCCGGGCAGGTGGGCGAAGAAGGCGGGCAGCTCCTTGCAATGTGCCGTGAAAACGGTGTGAACACCGAATATATTCGTCAGGTGCCGGGCAAAAGCGGTCACACGGTGATTCAGGTGGATAAGCGGGGCCAGAACAACATCCTGCTGTTCGGCGGAGCCAACCGCAGTATTCCGCAGAGCTTTGCCGACGAGGTGCTTGCCGCGTTCGGTGAGGGAGATCTTCTTCTGCTGCAAAACGAGATCAACGGGATTCCGCGCCTGATTGAAAATGCCCATGCGCGCGGCATGTGCATCGTTCTGAACCCCTCCCCGTATGACGAGGTGGTCGGCGAGTGTGACCTCTCCAAGGTATCCATTCTGCTGGTCAATGAAATCGAGGGCTGGCAGATCAGCGGGCGGCGGGAGCCCGACGAGATTCTGGAGGTTCTGGCGCGCCAATACCCCGAGATGGCGGTTGTGCTGACGCTGGGCAGCCAGGGGGTAATTTATCAGCATCAGGGCGAACGCTTTTCGCACGGGATTTACCCCGTGCCGGTGGTGGATACCACCGCGGCGGGCGATACCTTTACCGGCTACTTTCTGGCAGGGATAACGCGCGGCCTGAGCGTGCCGCAGTCGCTGGAGCTGGCCTCGAAGGCTTCCTCCATTGCGGTTACCCGGCACGGGGCCGCGCCGTCAATTCCCCTGCTGCGGGAAGTGGAACAGTACGCGTTTTAACACTTTTTTTCGTGATTCTCATATTCCTCCTGAACGGCCCGAAGCATACTGGATGCGGTGGGCCGTTCTTTTTTGTGGGAATCGAAAAGGAAAAGGAGAAACCGTTATTTTCCCTTCGCCAAAGGCGTGGACAAACGCAGAGAATCATTTTTGATATCTTGTAAAAAATTGTACATGGTCATTTTTCACATAAATGGAAAAAATTTTTTCTCCTCTACTATAATGAATGAAAAAGGAGGGGGAAAAGATGAATTTCGGTCGAAAAAGCTCTGTTTTGGTTGCGCTGGCGTTGACTGCCGCTCTGCTGCTGACGGCGATTGGCACACGCTCTATTTTTGCGGGGGCCTCTGCCACGGCGGTGTCGCTAGTGCTCCCCTCCGGCTTCTCGAACCCGGAAGGCATGGAGCTGCTGTCTGCCGGAGAGAAACATTATCTGCTCTGCGGAACCGAGGACGAGCAATCGTTTGTCCTGCTGCTGGACGAAAACGGTCAGGTGGTCGATCAGTCCACCGTTTCGGCCCACATGGTCTACCCCTTGTACCGAAAAGGAAATCTTTCGCTGGTTTGTCCCTATCGGGGCGGCAGCAAGGAGGAGTTCGGCGTGGGCGTGTATACCTATACGGTTCGGCGCGATGAGCTGGATACAAAGCTCTTTATTGATCTTCCCCAGATTTACGTGGAGGGACGCAACGATTTCGATGTGGATTCCGCCGGGCGGTACTACGCGCCCCATACCCCGATGGAGGAAACGATCCTTTTGTTCGAGTATTCGGGCTGGCTTCTGAATCAGATCGCTTCGTCACATGGCGAATTTTCCTCTCTGGCGGTGTCGCCGGATGATGTGCTTTACACACGGTATTCCGATGAGAGCAAGCTCGGCGTGAAGGTGCTGCCCGATTCCATTCGGGAGGAGACGCAGCTCGAGGAGCCGCCGCTCTTTGACAGTGAGATTCCGCAGGGCAGCTTCCGCTTTTTGAACGCGGATTTGGTGATCGACGAGTCCGGCGATCTGTTCGACGTGCAGCCCGACACGCACCTGTTCAGCCGAACGGCGGAAACAGGGGGAGACCTCAATTGCGCCGCCGCGCTTACTTCCGGCCGAGTTCTGGTCAAAACAGGTGATTCCCGCGCCGATGCGTTTGAGAACGGCGAATTGATTGGCTCCTATGAATTCGGTGAGGAGCTGATCTCTCTGGCCGCGGACGAAGATCGTGCGGCCGCGGTGGTACGGGGGGAGGAGGGCTGGTATTTTGTTCCGGTGACGGACGACCTGCTGGAGGAATCCGACGGCTCCTCGCGGGGAGAGAGCAGTGCAGAAGGCTCCTCGCAGACCGGGGGATCTTCGTCTCCCGAAGAATCTTCCCAGCCGCCCACCGGTTCTGATCAGACCGCGGAGATTTTCAGCCTGAGTGAATCTGCCCGAATAGACCGCGACGCGCAAAAAATCTATTTGCCTGCAAATACTACTTATGCGGCGCTCAAAAATATGCTGCGGGTGCAAAACGGGACGCTGGAGGCGCAGAAGCCGAACGGCGTGCCGCTTGTGAGCGGCTATGTGATGACGGGAGCGGTGCTGCTCGCCAAAAACGAAAGCGGAGAGGTGACGGACGGCCTCACCGCGGTTGTGCCCGGCGACCTGAGCGGTACGGGGCGCCTGACACAGACCGACAGCAAGCTGCTGTACCGTGTGCTGAACGGTACGGCGGAGCTGGACGAGGCGTCGTTTTCCGCGGCGGATCTGGATGGTGACGGGCAGCTGACGACGGCGGATCTGCTGATCCTGAAAAAAGAATTGAGTAAATCCCCTTGACATTTGCTCTGTTTCAGATAAAAATAAAATAACACCCTTAAAATGGCGTTGATTTCCTTCTCTGCCGAAGGCAGGGAAGGAAGCCGCCATTTTTCACAGCAAGCGGAATCAACGGTGACAAGAAACAAAAATAATACCAATTTTTAGGAGATCAGCAGTATGTCAAGCATTGAGACAAGAGATTTATTGGATCTGACGCATACGCTGGCGGCTCCGTTTCTGCGGGACTGTCGGTATCCCTGGCAGGCGTTTCCCCAGATCAGCGGATGGATCCGCGAGCTGGGAGCGGTACTTTCAGCGGAAGAATACGAACAGCGTGGGGAAGACGTTTGGGTTGCGCGCAGCGCCAAGGTGGCCCCTACCGCCTTTATTGCGGGGCCGGCGATCATCGGGCCGGGCACCGAGGTGCGCCACTGCGCGTTCATCCGGGGCAGCGCTCTGGTGGGTGCGGACTGCGTGGTGGGCAATTCCACGGAGCTGAAAAACGTTATTCTGTTCGACAAGGTGCAGGTTCCGCACTACAATTACGTGGGCGATTCGATTCTGGGCTATCGTTCCCATATGGGGGCCGGTTCCATTACGTCCAATGTAAAGTCCGACAAAACCCTGGTGGCAGTTCGCAGCAAAGACGAAATACTGGAAACGGGGCTGAAAAAGTTCGGCGCCGTTCTGGGCGATTCGGTAGAGGTTGGCTGCAACTCGGTTTTGAACCCCGGTACGGTTATAGGGCCCGGCAGCACGGTGTATCCGCTTTCAATGGTGCGCGGGGTGATACCGCCGAACAGCATTTACAAATGTGCCGGCGAAATTGCAGTAAAGAAATAGAGGTGTTTTAGGGATGGAACGGCAAAAAAGAGTAGCGGCGATCCACGATATTTCGGGGTTTGGAAAATGTTCCCTCACCGTGGCGCTGCCGATTATTTCGGCGGCCGGGATTGAAACCAGCGTGATGCCCACAGCGGTGCTTTCCACTCATACGGGCGGGTTTACCGGCTTTACGTATCGGGATCTGACGGAGGATCTTCCGCCGTTCGCGGCGCACTGGAAGAGCCTTGGACTGCAGTTCGACGCGCTGTACAGCGGCTTTTTGGGCTCCTTTGAGCAGATTGATATGGTGGAGGATATTTTCCGCCAGTTCCGGACGCAAGACAACCTGATTATGGTCGACCCTGTTATGGCGGACAACGGGAAGCTGTACTCCATTTACACGCCGGAAATGGCAAAGGGAATGGCTCGCCTGTGCAAAAGCGCGGATCTGGTCGTGCCGAACCTGACCGAGGCGGCGTTCCTGCTGGAGAGGGAGTATCAAGAGGGCCCGTATGAGAAGCGGGAAGTGGAAGAGCTGCTCAAGGCGCTGGCGGCGCTCGGCCCGAAAAAAGTGGTTCTGACCGGTGTTTGGTTCGACGAAAGCCAGCTTGGCTCCGCCGGGTACGACAGCACCACGGGCGAAATCAGCTACGCGTTTTCGGAGCGGATCGAGGGCTCTTACCACGGTACCGGCGACGTATTCGGCAGTGCGCTGCTGGCAGGGCTACTCAACGGGCTCGGTTTACAGAAGTCTATGCAGCTTGCGGTCGATTTCACCTGTGGGGCGATCCGCCGAACCAAAGCGGCGGGAACAGACATGCGCTTCGGTGTGAATTTTGAAATGGAGATTCCCGCGTTTTTAAAGAATCTGGGATTGGTATAAACTGTATAGTAATCGGAAAATCTGTGTTTTCCTTCTAAATGTGCGGCATAGTCGGTTTGACTATGCCGTTTTGATTTTTGTGTTAAATTTTTTATTATTCCGTCAAGATTTTTGCAGGGAATACGTATTTAACATGAAAGGGGGCGAAAAAGTGACTGTGATCGACCGGCCTGAAGATGCAGTGGACCGATACGGTGCTCTGGTATATCGCCTGGCTGCTGCACAGACTCGAAATTTTGCCGACGCAGAAGATGTTTTTCAAGAGGTTTTTCTACGCCTTGTACGGAACAAAAAAGCCTTTGAGAGCGACGAACATCTGAAATCATGGCTTATCCGTGTTACGATCAATTGCAGCCGCAGCCTGTGGCGGACTGCTTTTCGGAGTCGTGAAGTATCAATTGCAGAAAAGGACTTGCTTGCGGCAGAAGTGGGGATTCCCGCAGATCATTCGGAGGTATATGACAGTGTAATGCGTCTGCCTTCAAAATATCGCGCAGTGGTTCACCTGTATTATTATGAGGACATGTCACTTCAAGACATTGGCAACGCACTCAACATTGGATATAGCGCTGCGGCAAAACGGCTTAGTCGTGCGAGAATACTTTTAAAACAAGAATTAACGGAAGGAGAGCGTTATGAAGAGTTTTCAGATGGAATACCAGAAAGCAGTCGATGCACACCCCATTCCAAATGATCTTTTTACGAAGACAAAAGCATCCATGAGAGATCATGAGCCGCGTTCCCGAAAAAATCGCTGGGGCGTTTTGGTGCCGGTTTTTACGCTGGCGGTACTTGGTACCGTATCTGCCGCGGCGTATGGAGTATATCGTTTCACGCAGCCTTATTATCAGCCTAGAATCAATGATTCGCTGCCTGTGGCAATTTCACAAAACGCAGGCGCAGCAGTAGGGAAAACGGATACCAATCAGAATTTATCCATTACGATTTTAAAGTCACTGTGCGATAATCAAAAGCTGTATCTTTCGTTGAAAGTGAAAAGCACCGACGGTAAACCGCTTCAGGAATCCTCAGAATTTCGCAAGTCCCAGCTGATGCGGCAGCGGTTTGCTCAATCCACCCTGAAGATTGACGGAAAAGAATATGAATGTAATTTGTTCCGTACGGATCATGCGTCGGTCCCGGATCAGGCCAGCTTTGAATTGATGGCAACAGGAGATTTTACCGCTATGAACGGAAAATCTGTCTTACTTAATCTGAAAGATTTTATTGATGAGGTGGAAACCTGTGAGGATGCGGACTTTCTGTTTCAGAATCTGGGGCAGCTCTATGCGTCGGTTACGCCGGAACAGCCGCAGAATTTTTTCCGTACCGGCCTTTTTGAGGTCTATGCGGATAAATCCCTGATTGCTCCCAGCTGGACCATTCCGGCGGGCAGCCAAAAGATCAGATTCTCTAACCAGTTTCCGAACGCTTATATTGACAATGTCGGGTTTCATAAAACAGGAGAATTTGACGCGCAGAGTAACACGTTCTACATCAGCATTGTGCCCGGCAGTAAGTCACAGATTCCCGAACTGAAGAAGCTGTGCTTTCAGAATCTGGAAACCATGCAGCCGGTTCCCTTTGAGGACAGTATAATCACCGGAAATGGAATCGAAAAGGCAGGGTATTCCAGCCAGGAGGAGTATCAAAAAGCATGGGAGCAAGAGCAAAACCGAAAGCTGTCCTATCATAATGGCAGAGTGGTTATTGCGCTTTCCACCTTTTTGGATAATGGCGCTGAGTCGGCGGACTGCACTGTTGCCGATTTGAGCCGCTATCGAATTGTAAAAAACTACAAGACAGAAACCGTAGTCCGCTATTCCGGAGCTTGGAAGATTCCTTTTACGCTTCATTTTCAGGATACTTCGCGGAGTTTTACCCCGAACAAGAGCTTTCAAACGGCCGGGGGAGTTGAGGTTACGATTCAAAAAATATCCCTATCCGATATTTCGCTGTCTTTTTCCGGAAAATACAAGTCCGCCGCTTCTTCTAATGATTTGTTGAAGTCGGAGCTTTCTACAAATCAGATAAAATAATTAGGAAGGATGGCTCGATTGTGGAAGTGGGCCAGAAAATCGGAGGAGGGACAGAAGCTAACAATTCTTTTGCATTTCAGGGGGATTTGCAAACCGTTATAGAAGCTAGAGAGGTGACGGCGATTGAAATTTTCGGCTCGCGGGTTTCTTTGGAATAATACATGATGGAATACCCGAAAAGAGAAGCGCCCCTGTGCCAAGACACAGAGGTGCTTCTCTTTTCGGGATAAATAGACTAGGATAGAACCTACGTCGTAAGCAATATAAAAAAGATCAGGAGGCCGGGAGGACGATGATGTTGTCGGACGGTGAGAAGGCCCCCGCAAAGGTGGCCCGCGGGAAGGCGGCTTTCATCAGCTGAATCGCTTTTTCCAGATTTTTCTGGAAAAGCTTGACCTCCCGTTTATCGATCAGGTTGTCCGCGCGAACATTCATATACGGAATCAGGTCAGCCAATTCCCGGGTGTTTTTCTGAAACGCTTCCTCCTGGGGGACACGGCCGTCTGTCTCAAGCCGGCTTTTGAGCTGCTCCAGATAATCCGATTCCGCGGCGGTAAAGAAATCCAGAGACTGCCTGACCTCCGTTGGAATCAGCTGGTCTTTCAGCTCGGACTGGATGAAATAATCATTGCGCAGAAAATAGCCGGGCCGAGAGGGACTGCCGCCTTGCAGGTAGCCCAGCAGGTAGTCGGCAGATTTTCCGGGCTCCTGCCCGATTGCCATTTGTGCAACATTTTGCAGGGTGTTGCATTGATCGAACCAGCCTCGTGTAAACAAATTGGAAAGTGTGGTCGCCAACTGTGTTTCCGACTGCGCTCTTGCTGAGGAAGATGGGAGAGTGCAACCGGTAACCATCAGCACCATCACTGTAAAAAGCAGAATTCCGATTTTGGGGGGAGAGAGTCGTTTCTGTTTTTTATCGACAGGTAAACGCACGGCAATCTCTCCTCCTCCAATCCTTTATTGATTACTTTCGTTTGAAAAATAACGATCAATAGAATATATCATTTTGAAAAAACTGTTAGGCGTCGCGCATTTATAGGGAACTTCGTTTGACATTGTCGGGATCAGTTGATTTTAAAAATAAAGCCGGTAAGACAAAAGAAGAAAATGATAGAGCTATTGTGCGTTGGGAGGGTTCCGTTTCCCATCCGTTCCAATGCGGATGGGAAACGGAAAATGGAGGAATGTAACAGCATGAAAAGGCGAATAGGTTGAAATTGTATTTTGTTATGAGAGGTTTGGGCGTTACCAAAATCAAAAGCGCTTAAATCTGCGCAGTGATATTTTTTGAAGTGGAAACCGTTTCGGTGTCATCAGCAGGAATCTCTGTCGGAAGCAGTGATATACTCTACCGTGCCGTTTCGATACACACTTGCGTTGACTTCCAGTATATAGGAATGTCCGCTCGCAACGTAATACGTTTTATCAAGGTACAACGTATCACTGGAAACAGTCTTTTTCCATGACTTTACCGTTTTGGTTCCGTTGCTGGTAACCTGCTTCAGCAAAAGAGTAGCGGAGATTTTGTTTGTTCCGGGTCGGGCATAAATTTCGGCAGAACATGCCGACTTATTCCCAGAAAAATTTAAGGTTACAATGACAATATCCGTATTATCCCACATAACGTGATAATCGGAGTTTGCTTTTGGTACATTCAGCTTTTCCGCCGCAAAAGCCGGGACGCTCATGGTAAACATCATTGAAAAGGCCAATAAAAACGCGAAGATTTTTTTACACATAACCATTCTCCTTTATTTTTGAATTTTCCTTACATTGATATAACGATTGAGACCCCCGTTTTGTTACAGAATTTTCCAAAAAAAATTATTTTTTTTTACTTTGAAATGCTTTCTGCCATTTTTACAAGTTCTTTCGGGGAGATTTTGGAGCTTAACAGGAAACTGTAAGAATGATTTTGCCAAACCAGAGAAGACATTTCATCCGGCTCATTTGCAGTGAAAAGACTGGCTTTTTCTCCTTGTATTTCGATTTCTGTACGAGTGGTGCGTTCGGTATCGATAAAAAAAGCGCCTTCCATTGGAAGGGAGCTTCTCCGGAAAAGAATAAGTTCCCCTTGATCGTTTCGATATTTTGCAATAAGGCTCGAATTGATTTGACTTGTCTCTACTTCTACAAATCCCTCTGGTAGATAGCGCGGCTTTCCCTCGGAATTTTCGGGCGGGGATGGTTCGCCGGAAGAAGCCTGTCCGTCCTGATACTGAATAGCGGCATGGTCGGAGGCCCAATTTATCACGGCATTAAAAATCACGTTGCGGGAGGCCTCCACGCTCAGCAGACTGACCACGGAAACCGGTACAATGATCGCCGCGATCACCGCCGCCCTTTTCGCCGCCTTCTGCATCCGCAGACGTGAGGCTTTGTGATTGGCGGCCTTGATCCATTTTTCGATTTCTTTTCGGGTGGATTCAGATAAATCATAATCATCCGTCAACTCTTTTGCTGCTGGAAGCTCGTGCAGTTCTTTTTCAAAATGTTCCTTCACCGCTGTTTGGAGCATAACTTCAAAAATTTGGTTTTTCATTTCCGGCTTATTCATGGGCCGCACCCCCTTCCGTCAGCTTTTGTAAAAGGGCAGCTTTGGCCCGATGCAGCCGCACCCGTACATTCTCCTGCGAAATATTCAGCAATGCCGCGATTTCACGGTCGGAGTAGTCGTAAATATATTTCAGCTTTAAAACGCTGCCCGATTTTTCACTCAACTCGGAGATCCCGCTTAAAATTGTGCGGTAGCCTTCTTCCGACGCGAGCGTTTCATAGGGAAGATCCTCTAAATTGCCGGGCAGGTTGGTTTCATCCAGAGAAACCAGACCCCATCGATTTTCTGACTTCAGCATGTCGTAACAAATATTCCTCACTAATATAACGATTAATCCCTTTGTTTTGTTACAATCTTCAAAAGAAAATTTTTGCAGGTTGTCGATAATCTTGATATAGGTTTGAGAAACCGCGTCTTCCGCTTTATCATGATCCTTTAAAATCTCTCTGGCTATGTACATCATCAACCGGTGATAGTTATGGTATAAGTTTTCTATTATACTTCGGTCTTCCTCATTTTGAATTACCATGCTGAAAATCAGCACTGATCATCACCTCTTCGCCTTTTGCTGCTCTCATTATATAGTATATACAGAAAGAAAACCAACGTTGTCTTTGTGTTTTTTACAATTTTTGTGTGATTGTGACACAGAAAAAGAGCATGGGCCGCGGCATCACACCGCGGCCCATGCTCTTTTTCTTCCGTGCTTTCTTATGTTCCTGTATCAGTCTGCCTCAGCCTCTCCCAGCGCGATCGACAGAATCTCATTCGGATGGCGCACAATATGTTTTGCGTGACTTTGCTCCAGTTCACTGCGGCAGCGAAAGCCCCACAGCACGCCTACGGTGTCCATCCCGGCGGCGGTACCGGTTTGCATATCCACATTGCTGTCGCCGATGTAAAGACAGTTCTTCGGTTCTGCGTCAAGCTCTTTCGCGATTTCCAGAGCGCCCTCCGGCGACGGCTTGCGCTCTACGTTGAAACGCTGGCCGTAGCACACGTTGAACAGCCCCGGAGAATACAGCATCGTAATCAGGCGCGAGGTAATGTGGTGCGGTTTGTTGGAAAGCACCGCCAGCTTGATTCCGCGATTCTTCAGCTCCCGCAGCATATCTTCCATGCCGGCGTACTGATCTACAAAATACATCGGGTCCTGCTCGTAAAGATTTTCGTAGGTTTTGCGCAGCAGAATCACATCATCTTCGGTGTATCCTTTCGGAGAAACCTCCTGAAGCATTCCGCGCATCAGAAGATCCGAGCCTTTTCCAACCAGGTAGCGATATTTTTCACGATCAATTGCCGGGTAACCGCACTCCTCCAGCGCAGAGTTGCCGAAATGCGCAATGGAATCGAGCGTATCTGCCAGGGTTCCATCCAAGTCAAAAATACATGCTTGGTACATGATAAGCAATCTCCTTTCTGTATGGTATCTGAAATATTGCTTACATTCTTATCTAAACATATTTTTCGCCGTTTTGCAAGGATTTGCAGGAACTATTCTTGAAAGCTGCAGAAAATATGTTATACTGGAATCAAATGTGCAAAAATTGGAGGAACAGCAAATGAATTATGCAGCAGAAGCATTAAAAAGGCATAGAGAATGGAAAGGAAAGATTCAGATTCAGGTCAACTGCCCCGTTGAAACCAGAGACGATCTCTCCGTTGCTTATACACCCGGCGTGGCGGAGCCCTGTAAAGAGATCAGCAAGGATGTGGACAAGTCTTACGAATACACGCGCCGCGGCAACCTGGTGGCAGTTGTAACGGACGGTACGGCCGTGCTGGGGCTTGGCGACATCGGCCCGGAGGCCGGAATGCCCGTCATGGAGGGGAAGGCCGTTTTGTTCAAGACGTTCGGCGGTGTGGACGCGATTCCGCTGTGCATCCGCTCCAAGGATACCGACGAGATCGTGCGTACGGTAGAGCTTCTGGCCGGTTCGTTCGGCGGCATCAATCTGGAGGATATTGCAGCGCCCCGCTGCTTTGAAATCGAGCGCCGCCTGAAAGCGTCGCTGGATATCCCGGTGTTCCACGACGACCAGCACGGTACGGCGGTTGTGGTGGGTGCGGCGATGATCAACGCGCTGAAGGTCGTGAAAAAGGATATCGCCAAGGTGTGCGGTGTGGTTAACGGCGCAGGCTCCGCGGGCATCGCGTGCGCAAAGCTGCTGCTGTCTCTCGGTGTGAAGAATCTGATTCTGTGCGATCGCAAGGGCGCCGTCTGCGAGGGCGAGGACTGGCTCAACCCGGGGCAGGCCGACATGGCGAAAATCACAAACCGGGAGCATGTTCGCGGCACACTGGCCGACGTGATGAAGGGTGCGGATTTCTTTTTGGGCGTTTCCGCCCCAAACTGCGTGAGCGCAGAGATGGTAAAAAGCATGGCGCCGCGCCCCGTTGTATTTGCGATGGCAAACCCGGTGCCCGAAATTTTCCCCGAGGAAGCGTTGGCTGCCGGGGCGGCTGTGGTTGGCACAGGCCGCTCCGATTACCCGAACCAGATCAACAATCTGCTGGCGTTCCCCGGTATTTTCCGCGGCGCGCTCGACGTTCGCGCGAAAGACATCAACGACGAAATGAAGCTTGCGGCTGCGTTTGCCATTGCAGGGATGATCCCCGCGGAGGAGCTTTCTCCGGAATATATTATTCCCTCCCCGCTCGATAAGAGCGTGGCGCCCGAGGTGGCAAAGGCCGTTGCCGAAGCCGCCCGCCGCACCAACGTGGCCCGCATTTGAGCTCTTTCATCATATTTTCAGTTCACGGTCACATTTTTTTCTCGATTCCGTCATAAAAAAGATAAGCAGTCTTCACAGGTTTTTCACATTCCTTTGGCATACTAAAGCTATCGAAACAAGCCACATAGGAAAGGACCTGATGTTATGTATCCCTATGATGATTACGACAAACAGAACAACACGCCGCGCGACAACTATACAACGAGGGGCAGCTACCAGTGGAACAACCCACAGCAGCAGGTGCAGTGGGACGGCAGCACTTACCGTTCGTATGGTTCTCAGCAGCCGGGCGGCTACAACAGCTCTTCCTCCGGGCCAGAGCCCCCCAAAGGGCCAAAAAAGAGGACAGTCACCAAAATTTTGTGCGGTGTTTTGGCCTGTCTGATGATTTCGGCGGGCTCCGTCGGCGGTTTTGTCGCATTGGTCAATAACGGATATGTCACCCTGAACGGCGGCGCCGCTTCCAGCAGCGCTTCCTCGAGTCAGGCTCCCGCCTCCTCCTCCATTCTGACGACGCCGACCACCACGACGAAGGCCGGCTCGCTCACAGTACAGGAGATCGCGAAAAAGGTGATTCCCTCCGTCGTTTGCATTCAGAATTATCAGGTGAGTCAGTCGCTGAGTTTACAGCGCCGCTCCGGCAGTGATGAATCGGCGGTTGCCCCCGCGAGCGAGGGCTCGGGCATCATCATTTCTTCGGACGGCTATATCGTCACAAACGCCCATGTGGTCTCCGGGGCGGATTCCCTGAAGGTGATTTTGTCCGACGGGAAATCTCACGAAGCCAAGCTGATCGGCAGCGATACCGTAACCGACCTGGCGGTGGTGAAAATTCAGGCGACCGGCCTGACAGCCGCCGAGCTGGGCTCCTCCTCCTCCCTGCAGGTGGCGGACACCGTTATGGCGATCGGCAACCCCGGCGGCCTGGAATTCAACTCCAGCGTAACCATCGGCTATGTTTCCGCGCTGAACCGTGAAATCACCAACAGCGAAAACGGCTACACCATGAAATGCATCCAGACCGACGCGGCGATTAACCCCGGCAACTCCGGCGGCGCGCTGGTCAATTCCACGGGCCAGGTCATCGGCATCAACTCCTCCAAGATTGTGGCGGAGGGCTACGAGGGCCTTGGGTTCGCCATTCCGATCGACGATGCCAAGCCGATTATTGAAGACCTCAAAAAGTACGGCTATGTGAAGGACCGCGCAATGCTCGGAATTTCGGGCCAGTTTGTCGATACCATGATTTCCCGCCTGTACGGGCTGCCGGTCGGGTACTATGTGTCCTCCGCGGTGAATCCCTCCGTCAGCGCGGCGGGGATTGAAGCCGGCGACGTTATCACCAAGATAGACGGCAAGCAAATCAATTCCAGCACCGTGCTCACGTCCGCAATTGCGGCGAAAAAGCCGGGAGAAACCGTTTCGCTGAGTGTGACAAGGCCGAAGACGGGCAAGACCTTTACGGCGAGCGTCACGCTGGCGCAGTCTACCGGCAGCTGATTTTACTAACAACGATTTTTCACAACGAGAATTAGAGAGTGCCAAATGTTTCCTCTTCAAGCGGTAGACATCTTCTGCTTCGAGTTTCAAGGCTCTCTCAGCCGTCGGCAGCTATGCTGCCGCTCACGGCGTGAGGTTCTTATAAACTCTCTTCCTTCCAAACAAAACGGCGGCCCCATTTCGGGCGCTGCGGAAAAGCAGCAAAGCAAATTCAATGCCTTGCTGCTTTTTTCGCGTTTTCCGGGCCTCCCGGCGCGTTGCAAACGCCCGTGAAACATGCTAGAATTGAATGGAAAAGAAAGAAACACAGGTGTTTTCTTTTTCCTGCCGAAGGCGCGGGAAAAAAGCAGATATTTAACCTTTTAAATTGACATACTATGATAAGAATACGAATAGGTGATAAAGTTGAGAAGGATGCTTTCTGCGCTCCTCGTCGCGTGCATGCTGCTGGTGTTTCCGTCCTGCGGGCAGCAAAAGAACGAGGCCGCGGACAAAATAATAAAATACTACGTTGATCAGGAGCCACAAACGCTCGACCCGCAGGTGGCTACCGATTCTTCCGCAATTCTGGCCATCGGCGCCCTTTACGAGGGCCTGACCCGGCTCGACCAAAACGGAAAAGCGGTTCCCGGCGTAGCGGAGAGCTGGAGTGCGAATGATGCGGCCACCGTGTTTACCTTTCGGCTGCGCGAAAACGCTGTGTGGTCCGACGGTCAGCCGGTAACGGCGGCGGATTTTGTGTTTGCGTTTCGCCGTGCGCTGGCCCCGCAGACCAAATCGGAGGCCTGCCGCCCGCTGTATGTGGTGAAGAATGCCCGCAAGGTCAGCGCCGGCTCCCTGCCGACCGACCAGCTGGGTGTGCGGGCTGAAAACGATACAACACTGGTGGTGGAGCTGGAGTACGCGTATGCGGATTTTCCGTCGCTGACCGCTGAGGGCGTATTCATGCCCTGCAATGAAGCATTCTTTCAGCAGACGCAGGGCAAATACGGCCTGGAATACAAATCCATTTTAAGCAACGGACCGTTTGTTTTGGGGAACAAGTACAGCTGGGATCACGGCAAGCAGATCAAGCTGACCCGCTCCGACACGTACCGCGGCGCACAGGCCGTGCTGCCGGCCGCTCTGATTTTTTTCATGAGCGGTTCGGATGTGGACGTCGCCGACCCGATCAAGGCGCTTACCACCTCGGCGGTAGACGCGATCGCTCTGCCGGAGCAGCAGGTGGCGAAGGCGCAGGAGCTGGGTCTGCCGATCACCTCGTTCCAGGATATCACCTGGGGGCTGGCGTTCAACACCCAGGACCCGCTGATGCAGAACGAAAAGATCCGGCAGGGCCTGGTGCGGGCGCTGCCGCGGCAGAAGCTTTTGGAGCACCTGCCCGAAAAGGCGGCGCAGGCGGAATATATCATTGGCCCGCAGGCCATGCTGATGGGCCGGAATTACCGGCAGCAGGCGGGCACGGCGGCGGGATACCTGAAGGAGGGCACGCAGGGCGGCACATTGGTGCAGGCCGGCCTGAAAGAGCTTGGGCACCCGGAGTTTTCTCACGTTACGGTACTGTGCCCGGACACCGAGCAGAGTAAGCTGATGGTAAACGAAATGCTCGTGGCGTGGAACCGCCTGACAGGCCAGTATTTCAGCATGCAGCCTATGGCGGAAAGCGAGCTCCGGAAGGCGGTGGATTCGGGAGAATACCAGATTGCGCTCACCGGGATTTACCCGGAGAAGGACGGCAAGATGCTCTCCGTGTTCCGATCCGACAGTCCGCAGAATCCGTCGCGCCTTGCCAGCCCGGAGTTTGACCGTTTGCTGCTCGCAGCGGAGCAGTCCGGCGGCGCCGCCGCGCTTTCTTCGTATCTTCAGGCGGAAAATTACCTGAGCGCTCACGCGGTTTTTTACCCGATTTATTATAAGAACAGCTATTACGCCTGCGGAAAAGGAGTCACCGGAATCGTATTTCGCCCCAACTCCGCCGGAATTGATTTTTTACTTGCTGGAAAAACGGACTAGGGATTGACGAAAGACGGCAAATTCTATATAATGTAACGACGGAGCCGCGGGGGATGTTTTCCCCGCGGGTAACATGCACGAAGCAGGCCTGCCCCATTGCGGGATACGGCTTTGACAGAGAACCCTGACGGGGTTAAGGGAGGACGAAAGGATGTTGGACACAGCCTTGTCGAAAAAGCTTTCTTTGATCGTTGCGATTGTAAACCGCCATCAAGGGGAAAAGGTATCAAAGCTTCTCAATTCCGAACATCTGAATTTCAACTATATCTTTCTGGGACATGGCACAGCCAGCTCAGAACTGCTGAATTATCTTGGAATCGGCGAAACGGAAAAGGATATTGTGCTCAGCTCCGCTCCGGCGGAGAAGGTTCCGGAACTGATGAAAAAGCTGCAGCATGAGATGCAGCTGGATAAAGCGGGCAGCGGCGTTGCATTTACAATCCCGATTTCCAGTGTAGGCGGATCAAAAACCCTGTCGCTTATGACGGGCGAGTTTCAAAAAGGAAAGGGGGATTCCTGTGATTGCTGCGAGCCAGTATAATCTGATCATTACCATTGTAAGTCGTGGGTATTCGGAACAGGTAATGAAAGCGGCGAAACTGGGCGGCGCCACCGGAGGAACCATTGTGTTAGCGCGCGGAGCGGGAATGCACGAGGCGGAGAAAATCCTCGGGTTCTCGATTCATCCGGAAAAAGAGATCGTTCTGATTTTGACCCTACGGGATAGAAAGCAGGGCATTATGCGGGCCATTTGTGAGAGCTGCGGGTTCTGCACCGAGGCGCACGGCATCTCGATCGCGGTACCGGTAGAGGATGCGACGGGACTGCCGGTAGCCGATATGGAGCGGGAGCTGCGTGCGCAGGAGCTTCGCAAAACAGGTACGTGAATTAAAAAAGACAGAGCTCTTTCCCTTTTGGGAAAGAGCTCTGTCTGCTTATGAGAGCTCGGATATGCCGCGGTACAGCTGGTCATATCTGCCGTGCAGGGACAAAAGCTCCTCATGGGTGCCCTGCTCTACCATGCGGCCGTGCTCCAAAACGAGAATGCGGTCCGCACCGCGCACGGTGGAAAGGCGGTGGGCAATCACAAGCACGGTGCGGCCCTGCATCAGGCGGTTCATTCCCTGTTCAATCAGCACCTCGGTGCGCGTGTCGATGGAAGAGGTCGCTTCATCCAGAATCAGCACGGGCGGGTCTGCCACGGCGGCCCGGGCAATTGCCAGCAGCTGTCGCTGCCCCTGCGACAGGTTGGCCCCGTCGGCGGTCAGCACAGTGTGGTACCCCTGCGGAAGATGCCGGATGAACGAATCGGCATTTGAAAGTGTTGCGGCGGCGACGACCTCGTCGTCGGTCGCGTTCAGTCTGCCGTAGCGGATGTTTTCCATCACCGTGCCGGTGAACAGATGGGTGTCCTGCAGCACCAGAGCGAGGGAGCGGCGCAGGTCATCCTTTTTGATGCTGCCGATTTCAATGCCGTCGAAACGGATGCTGCCCTGCTGCACCTCATAAAAGCGGTTGATCAGGTTTGTGATCGTGGTTTTTCCCGCTCCGGTGGAGCCGACAAACGCGAATTTTTCCCCGGGGTTCGCACACAGCGAAAGATCGCTGAGCACGGGCTTTTCCGGGTCGTAGCCGAACACCACGTGTTCAAGCTCTACCCGGCCCTCCAGCCTGCGCAGAGAAGCGCCCGCATGGGGGGCGGGAATCTTCCAGGCCCACAGGCTGCCGTGCTCTTTGCTTTCGCACAGGGTGCCGTCGGCGTTCTGCTCCGCATGCGTCAGCGTGACGCGGCCTTCGTCGATTTCCGGCGGTTCATCGATCAGCGCAAAGATGCGCTCGGCCCCGGCCAGCGCGTTGAGCACCGAGCTAAGCTGCTGCGACATCTGCGTCAGCGGGGAGGAGAAGCTGCGGGTGAACTGCAAAAACAGCACCACGGTGCCGAGCGTGAGAATATTGCCGATAGCCAGTATGCAGCCCAGAACAGCGGTGAGAGCGTATTGCAGACTGGCCAGATTGGTCATGATGGGCAGCAGAATATTGGCAAATGTGTTGGCCCGGTCGGCGGATTCGCGCAGGGCTTCGTTGATGCGCCGGAATTCTTCGCGCGCGGCCTGCTCATGACGGAATACCTTGACGACGCGCTGCCCCTCGATCATTTCTTCAATATAGCCGTTGAGAGAGCCGAGCGCGGCCTGCTGCTTTTGAAAGGCGTCCCCGCTCCTTCCGCCAATCACGCGGATGACGTTCACCATCACCGCCAGCAGGAGGACGGTAAGAAGCGTCAGCTGCCAGCTGTACCAGAGCATGAGCACAAAAATTCCAGTAACGGTGAGAAGGGACGAAAGAAAGCTGGTCACACTGCTGTTGATCATATCGCGCAGTGTGTCGGTGTCGTTGGTAAAGCGGCTCATCAGCTCACCGTTCGATTTGGAATCGAAATAGCGCAGGGGGAGGTGCTCCATTTTTGCAAACAGTTCTGTGCGGATTTTGTAGAGCGTTGTGGTGGAAATTTTGAGCATCAGGTAGCTGTACAGATACGACCCAAGCGCGCTTGCCACGAACAGCGCGAGCATGGCAAACGTCAAACGCAGAAATTTGTGCATCAGCGCGCCGTCGTACTGCCGAACCAACGGGGTCAGGCAGTCGTCGATAATGGTTTTCAGCAGGGCGCTGCCGGCAATTTGTGCGCCTGAGCTGACGAGGATGGCGGCTGTTACAACCGCGAGATGGGCCCGGTAGGGGCGCAGATAGCCCAAAATGCGCCGGATGGTTTTGCCGGTATTTTTCTTTTCCGCAGGGGAATCGTTTTTTTCTTCGGGATTTTTTTCTGCCGCGCTCATATCGGCATTCCTCCCTTCTGCTGGGATTCGACAATCTCGCGGTAAATTGGATTGCCGTCGAGCAGCTCCTCATGGGTGCCGACCCCGCTGATCGTTCCGCTGTCCATGACGATGATGCGGTCTGCGTCGCGCAGGGAGCTGATGCGCTGGGCGATGAGCAGTACGGTCGCACCGTGAAGCTCCCTGCGCAGGCCCTCGCGGATTCGGGCGTCGGTGGCGGTGTCCACCGCGCTGGTGGAGTCGTCAAGAATCATGATTTTCGGGCGGCTGAGCAGGGCGCGTGCGATGCACAGCCGCTGCTTCTGCCCGCCGGAGAAGTTGGCGCCGCCCTGCTCCACGCGGGTTTCAAGGCCATTCGGCAGGGCGTCGATGAATTCTTTGGCCTGCGCGGCCCGGCAGGCGTTCTCCAGCTCCTGCTGTGTGGCGTTCGGGTTCCCCCACAGCAAATTTTCCCGGATGGTGCCGGAGAAGAGGGTGTTTTTCTGCAATACCATCGAAATGCCTTTGCGCAGCGCGTCGAGGGAATACTCCTGCACCGGGCGGCCCCCTACCAGCAGCCGGCCGCCCGACAGCTCATACAGACGGGGAATCAGCTGCACCAGAGTGGATTTTGCCGAGCCGGTGCCGCCGATGATGCCGATTATCTCGCCCGGGCGGATGGAAAGGCTGATGTGCTCCAGCGTCAGGTTGTCACCCGGCCCGCCGTACGAGAAAGACGCGTCCACAAACTCGATGGAGCCGTCGGTCAGCTCTGGCGACGGTGCAGGGATGTCCTGAATGGAGGGCGCCTCGGCGAGCACCTCCTGAATCCGTGTGACGGACGCGCGGGACAACACGCACAGCAGGAAGATCATCGACAGGAACATCAGCGACATCAAAATCTGGGAGACATAGCTCAAAAAGGCGGAAAGCTGCCCGAGCTCCAGCCCGCCTGCAACCACCAGATTGCCGCCGAACCACACCACGGCCACAATACAGCCCGAAATCGTCAGCTGTAAAATGGGCAGGGTCAGCAGAACCAGGCGCTCGGCGAAAAATTGAGCTTTGCGCAGGGCCTCCGCGCCTTCAGTAAATTTTTCGGTCTCGTATTCCTCACGCACACAGGCCTTGACAACCCGGATGCCGGTCAGGTTTTCTTGAACGGAGGCGTTCATGGCGTCTACGCGGCGCAGCATCTGCTGAAAGCGCGGGTACCCGTTTTTCATCATATAGACGATTGCGGCAGCCAGGATGGGTACGGCGGCGAGAAAAATCAGAGAAAGCCTGCGGCTGAGGAGCACCGCCAGGAAGGCCGCGCCCACCAGCAGAATCGGCGCCCGCAGGCCCATACGCAGAATCATCAAAAACGCGTTCTGCACGTTGGTCACGTCGGAGGTCAGGCGGGTGATCAGCGACGCGGAGGAAAAATGATCGACGTTGGAGAAGGAGAAAGCCATTACCCTGTCGAACAGGGCGGTGCGAAGGTTTGCAGCCAGCCCGGTACAGGCCCGGGAGGCAAGGCGCCCGGCCAGCGCGCCGAAGACCAGCGCCGCCAGCGCCATCAAAAGCATCAGCCCGCCCATTTTTACGGTATAAGAAATTCCGCCGCCGCCCAGCACGCCCTGATCGATCAGGCCGGCCATTGCATAGGGGATGAAAAGCTCCATCAGCACTTCCCCGAGAATCAGAAACGGAGCCAAAAGAGCGTCCCGCCGGTATTTGCCGAGCAGGGTGTACAGCTGTTTGAGCATGCAGTTCCTTCCTTTCGCCGCGCAGAGCGGCAAACTGTGCGCTCGGCTCTGTGGGAAAGCCCGGCTGCTTTACAGTGCGAACGCATCTGCCTATAATTTGCGCAGATGGGTACCGTTCCATTCGCAAAGCGGCCGCTGTTCGGCACAAAAAAGCCCGGCCCAAGATTGGACCGAGCTCAAAGTTGCCGAAAAGGTCATACAAGCATAAATTGTTTTCTGCGTTGGCTCCGCAAAGAGCCGCCCCATAACTTATTGGCAGGCTTTCTTTTGTTTGTCGCGTTTTCTTTTCGCCTGGCGGAACTCTCGACGGCCGCGCGTTTTTCGGCGCGCGGCGATTCTGCGCAGCACAGTGAGCTCAGCGGAGCTCTTCTTCGATTAAGTAGCGGGGTCTGTCCTTGACCTCATTGTAAATTTTCCCGATATAGCCGCCCAAAACGCCGATGCAGAGCAGCTGAATGCCGCCGAGCAGCCAGATGGAGCAAACAATGGCCGTCCAGCCCGCCACGGCGTTGCCGGTAAAGTAAGAGATGAGGGCGTACAGCAGGCCGAGAATGCTCAGAACGGAGACCAGCACCCCCAGATTCGCGATGATTTTAAGGGGCTTGACGCTGAACGAGGTGATGCCGTCGAGCGCGAAGGAGATCATTTTTTTGAGCGGATATTTGGATTCGCCCGCAAAGCGCTCGTGCCGTTCATACGTTACAGTGCCGCTGCGAAAGCCGATGAGCGGCACAATGCCGCGCAGGAACAGATTTGTTTCGCGGTAGTCCGCCAGCGCGTCCAGCGCCCGGCGGCTCATCAGGCGGTAATCGGCGTGGTTGTAGACGAGGTCGACGCCCAGCATTTTCATGACCCGGTAAAAGGCCAGAGCGGTGCTGCGCTTGAAAAAGGTATCGGTTTCGCGCTTGCTGCGCACGCCGTACACCACGTCGCAGCCGTCCTGAAACTGGCGCACGAACTGGTCGAGCACCTCAATGTCGTCCTGCAGGTCGGCGTCCAGACTGATGGCGCAGTCTGCGTATTTTCGCGCGGTCATCAGCCCGGCCAGAAGCGCGTTTTGGTGGCCCCGGTTATGCGCCAGCTTGACCCCGCCCACCAGCGGATTTTCGCGGTGGTAGCCCTCGATCAGCTCCCAGGTTTTGTCGCGGCTGCCGTCGTCCACAAACAGCATGCGGCTTTCGGGCGACGCGATTCCGCTTTCGATCATGCTGCCGAGCTTTACGGTCAGGCGCTTGACGGTTTCGGGCAGCACCTGCTCCTCGTTGTAGCAGGGAATCACAAAATAGACAATAGACATTACAATTCCTCCTCCGCGGTTCCGTTTCCTGAAGATTTGATCCGGAAAATGCGGCGCTTGCGGTTTTTCTGCAGGCGGTTGTCCATGCGCAGGGTCAGGCGGTGGTACAGCACCAGAAGAACCGCCGCCGCGCCGGACAGGGCGATCCCCTCGCCAAGGCCCGGGGTGCGGTATTCAAAGCGGATGTCCGATTCCCCGGCGGGAACCTTCACGGCCATGAAGCCGACGCTCACCTTTTCCACCGGAACCGTCTGCCCGTTTACGGTTGCGCTCCAGCCGGATTCATACGGAACGCTGAAAAAGACCAGCCGCTCACGCTCCGCCGAATAATGCAGGGAAAACCCAGTGCTGTCGTGAGAGAAGCCAGTTCCCGCGCTGGCCCGCCGTTCCAGGCACGCCTCGTAATACGCGTTGTGAGTAAAGTCCAGATCCGCGGGATCGAGGGGCGTCAGCAGGGAGCCGTACGTTTGAATCTGTTGGTCGGAAAGCACCAGAGCGTGCAACAGAATCTGGTCGCGGTCCCCTTCGGAGGCTTCATCGTACTGCTCCTGAGTCACGTAAGAATCATAGGAAAAGCCCATGGGAATATAGTATTCATTTTCCCAAACATCAAAGCCGTTCTGGGTGCCGTAATAGTGCCAGCCCGGCATTTCGGGGTTTTGCCGGTTTTCGCCGCCGAAATAGTTGTCGTCCCCCGCATAGTCGAACAGCCAGCGGCAGGAGGTCAGCGCGCGCAGCCCGTACGTTTTGGTGTCCGGCCGCGAGCCGACGTCACGCGTGACGCCGATGGTGGGATAAAACTCCATAATCGAGCCGGGCACAATGCTGTGAAACGCCTGAATACTTGGGATCTGCCAGTACATGGCCTGATTGTCCATCGCGTGGTAAAAATCGGAGCGCACGTTCTGCAGATCGGGCAGGGAGACATCCGCGCCGCCGTTGAGCGCATAGGGAATCAGCTGTCTGCGCACATCCTCCGACTGGGTTTTGCCCAGGGAGATAAAGTAGATGGAGTATAGAAAGGAAATCGCGGCAATTCCGGCAAACATCCGGCGCTGAAAGATTTTCTTGTCGCGCTTCCAATATTTCATCACGATGCACAGCGCGAGCAGGCTGAGCAGAGCCAGGGCCACGTAGGCCCAAAAGCGGGTGGGATATTCCTCGAGCCCGATGGTGCGGGTGGTGGTACCGTTGCTGGTTTTCGACTGCGGCATCAGACCGATCGGCAGTGCGATGCCGAGTGTGATGCCCAGCACCCAGCGCACGGCCCTGCGCCAGTCGCTGCTTTCGCGCTCCAGAGAAATCAGGGTGGCAAGGCACATCATGAGCACCAGCATATAGAACCACCGCGCGTAATACGAGGCGTTGAACAGCTGAAACGCGGAATTCAGAATCGGCACCATGGCCATCAAAAACAGAATGCCGAGCAGCTTTTTCAGCCAGTGACGGCGGCGGTTCTGCAGAAAAGCGAAGACGCCCGTCATGCTGAACAGCGGCAACCACGCCCCAAGGGACGCCCATTTTGCCTCGGAGTTCGGGGTGAAGTTCGGCCGGGCCGGGATGTCCGGCGGGAAAAAGAACGACTGCAGAATGTGCATATAGCGCTGGTTCCAGCCGTACAAAAGCGCGCCCCAGCCGTCCGGCGGATTGTCGACGCGGGGGTTCTGGATCACCGTCAGGATGGTCGGCACCAGCAGCGCGCCGGAGAGCGCGACGCCCAGCACGGATTCGGCAAGCAGGAGCAGAAAATCCTTTACCGTGATTCTCCAGCTGCCGCAGAACGCCCGCACCAGCCAGTACAGGATGCAGAAAACGACCTGTCCCACAAAAAAGTAGTAATTGACAAAGCAGCTCGCGAACACCGTCACCGCGAAGATACCGCGCCGGCGGTGGTACATATATTCATCCATCGCCCACAGCAGCAGAGGGAATACGATGATCGCTTCGTGAAAATGATTGAAAAAGATGTTATAGACGGAAAAGCCGGAAAACGCGTACAGCATCCCGCCGGCCACGGCAAATTCGGGGTCGCGGACATAGCGTTTGAGATACAGGCAGCCGGCGCAGCCGGAGCAGGCAAATTTTAAAACCAGCAGGGGGCCCATCAGGTAGGGAACGGCGTTGCTGGGGAACGGGAGAGTCAGCCAGAAAAACGGGCTGCCCAGCAGATAAAAGGAGTAGGAGCCGATGAAATTGGCGCCCAAATCGGTCGTCCAGCTCCACCGCCAGCTGCCGCTGCGGATCGCGTCGTGGCACATGCGGTAGAAAGGAACCTGCTGAACATTAAAATCGCCGTAAAATAAAAAATAGCCGCTGTCTACCAGCTGAAAGGGAAGAAAAATCAGCGTGGCAAGACCCAGACTATACAAGAATGCTTTCAAGAGTACGTTCTTGTTTTCCATCGTTCTGGAAAGCAGATTCAAAACCGTTCACTCCTTTGCGCAGAAAATAAGCGTCTGCCTGTCCGCCGGAGAGTCAACCTGTGGAACAGTACGCAAACCGGCAGCCGAACGCGGCGGGCGGCCCGCGGAAGATTCCGCGAAAGCGGCGCTTTCGTCTCTTTCAATTTGTGCCGGCAGGGAGCCCAAACGCCGCGGCTAACGGGGTCGTTTAAGGTCAGGAAGACAACAGATATAAAGTATAACAGAGTTCATCTGCAGAAGGTACCTGATAGAAATGAATTTGCGGTGAGAAAATTAAGCAGCCGTTCAGGCTGGTTTGCAGCGTGAGGAGATGATAACAGAATGCAAAATAAATGGTTTAATTCATGGCGGCAGGACCGCCTTTTAATGTGGCTTATTCTGTTTCAATGTTCTCTCAGCCACCCGAAGCTCTGCTTCGGCTTGTGGCGTGAGGTTATTATAACATAGGAATTCCCCTGAATGAAGAGGAAATCATGCCAATTGTAAAATAATTTCGATTTGTTGTATCCTGCGATTTTCTCTGTTATAATAACTGTCGTAGTTGCTTTGAGCCGAAAATTGTCACATAAGCGGCCGGGAGGAATGGAAATGTATCATTTTTATGCGATGCTTTCGCGGATGAAATACATTAACCGATGGGGCCTGATGCGCAACACCAGAAGCGAGAATATCTGCGAGCACAGTCTCGATGTTGCGGTGATCGCTCACGCGCTGGCACTTTTGCGCAATACCCGCTTCGGCGGCAGCGTGAATCCCGAGCGGGCCGCGGTACTGGCCATGTTCCACGATGTTACCGAGATTTTAACGGGCGATTTGCCGACGCCGGTGAAATACGATAACCCTGAAATCCGGCAGGCGTACCGCCGGGTGGAGGAGATGGCACAGCGGCGCCTTCTGGCTTTGCTGCCGGAGGATCTTCGGGGGGCATACGAGCCGCTGATTTGTGAAAGCGGGCCGGGCGACGAGGAGCTTTATCCATTGGTGAAGGCAGCGGACAAAATTTCTGCTTTGATCAAATGCGTGGAGGAGCGCGGAATGGGCAACGCCGAATTCCACCGCGCCGAACAGGCGCAGCGGGAGACGATTCTGGCGATGGGCCTGCCGGAGGCGGAGTGCTTTTTAACGGAATTCCTGCCGTCTTACGAGCTGACGCTGGACGAACAGGACTTACCGGCAGAGGAATCCGATCCTGCGAATGTGTAAAAAATAAGGCGATTTGCCGCAGGAATGCAGGACATAAAAATGGATAAAACAGAACAAGATAACACATAGGGGAGTGCCTGCGGTGAAGACAAAAGCTTGCTCTGACCGAGGCGCCGAAGAAGGGATGATGTTGTGAAAAAGAAAGAGCCAACGAAGGGTCGCAGGCCCGCTTCAGGCAAAGGGAAAAGGGCGGTGATCCTCAATGTGGCGATTCTGGTCGTCAGCCTTGTTTTAATTACGGTGGGCGGGACGCTGGTTTACGCGGATCATCTGCTGGGTCGCATACAGTTTGAAACGGACCCGGTGCAGTCCTCGACGCCGGACAATTCGGGAGTGACCTCTTTTGATAACATGGGGAATTCCAAATATGTTGTCAACGGGCTGTATCACGACGACAAAATCCTGAACGTGCTGCTGATGGGTGTGGACGATTACCAGGCAAACGACAAGGGCCGCAGCGACAGCATGCTGATGGTCTCTTTGGATCGCAGACACGAAAAGCTGAAAATGACGTCCTTTATGCGCGACATGTACGTTTCCATCCCCGGCCATCAGGCCAACAAGCTGACGGTTGCGTATTCGATCGGCGGCCCGGCGCTGACGGTGCAGACCATTGAAAACGGCTTTGGCGTGGATATTGACCGCTATGTGCTGATCAGCAACGATTCCTTCAATAAAATTATCGACCGCCTGGGCGGCGTTACGGTGGAAATCTCCAGCGCGGAAGCAAGGCTGATCAATACCTATTCCGGCGAGTCCTCCTCCAAACGGCTGACCGGCGGGTTACAGCATATGACGGGGCGGCAGGCACATTATTATTCGCGTATCCGCGATATCGGCAACGATTATGAGCGCACGCTGCGCCAACGCAAGGTGCTGCAGGCGATTATCGATGAATTCAAAACGTCCGATCTGGGAACAATCAACGGAATTCTGTACGATGTGCTTCCTCTTGTGACCACCAACATGACCAAGAACGAGATTTTGTCGCTTGCTACCAACTCGCTGACGTATCTCAATTACCCCACCAGCCAGAACCGAATTCCCGTGGACGGAACCTTTGACGACCAGAGCATTCCGGGCGTCGGCTCCTCCCTGGTTGTCAATTTTCAGAAAAATCATGAAAAACTGGTGGAGTTCATTTACGAGGAGAATCTAGGGTCATCCGATTCCTCTCAGGGATCTTCTTTTGAAAGCCGCTGAGATCGATTTAAAAAGCCCTGGGCTGGCAGTAAAACAGCCCGGGGCTTTTTTTATCGTTCTTTTAGCAAAAGCCGCGTTTGCCCCTCATTCAGGGAGAGCAGCCTGCTTTGAATCCGCGTGTGCTTCAGCTCAAGGCGCACCATGTTTTTGAGCACCTGCCCGTGGCTGTACCCGTGAATCACCACGATCTCGCGCACGTCTTTTCCGGCGCGGGAGAGCAGCCGCTCCAGCTGACGCTTCGCGTCGTCTGAACGCATACCGTGGATGTCTACGGTCAACACGCTCCCTTTTTGGCTTGTCAGCATATGCGGCTGCTCCTTTCTCCTGCAGAAAATTCCCACACGGGGAATGCAAAATATGGGGGTTTATGTTATAATAACCTCACGCCGCAAACCGAAGCGGAGCTTCGGGCGGCTGAGAGAGCATTGAATCATCCAGAGCGAAAAAGAACAAAAATCTGGCGGATTGTTCTGAAAAAAGCTGGAAACGGG
>KB911071.1:0-29877 GCA_000383295.1 Faecalispora sporosphaeroides DSM 1294 | reverse complement strand
AAAAAAGAACAAAAATCTGGCGGATTGTTCTGAAAAAGCTGGAAACGGGATGATATAATAACCTCACGCCGCAGGTGAAAGCGTAGCTTCGGGCGGCTGAGAGAGCATGGAATCATCGACTTTATGATTTAATATCTCAGGCATTTTTTTGTAAGCCTGTATCGCAATTTATGATATAATTAATAAACAGTTTATCAGGCCGGGCGGACAAGCCGTACCCGGCGGGAAAGCGGGGGAATCTTATGACGGTTGTGGATATTCGCAACAAGGTCACCGACAGCCGTGTAAAGCTGATCGAAATCAGCGGGTCTACGGTATACTACGCGGAAGAAAAAGCGGAAGAGGGGCATTACAGCCTGTTCCTGCTGGAATATGACAGAAACACCAAAACGGAGCGGGTAATCGCCAATTGCTTTTTGGGTGACCCGGCTGTGGTGCTGCATTTTTACTCCTTCCCCAGCGACATTATTGTCGTGATGGAGAGCGGCGAAAGCTCCGCCCGCCTTTTGCGGTTTGACAAACAGACCGGGCAGGAGAAAAATTCGGAAGAGCTGCGCTTTGTGGGCAGCTTCGCAGACTGCCGGGCGCTGGACGAGAGCCGCGTGATTTTTTATACGGAAGAGAACGAGCGCCACCGGCATCTGTTTGAGGAGTACAAGAAGGCGTCCGGCTTTGAGCGGATCGCTTACCTGTATGATCTGGAGGAAGGGCGCTATTATTATGTAAGGGATAAACGGCTTTGCAACCTCTCTGCCGAAAAGCTGATTCCGTTTGACGTGGCCGGCGAGCGGATGCTCCTGATTTTGGAGCCTTACGGCAGCGAAGAGGAAAAGGAGCATTGCTACCGCAACCGGCGATGGCTGGGAGACGAGATCAGCGATAATGTGTGGCTGTGCCCGCTGCTGGATTTTGTCGTTGCCGTTAAGGCGGACGAAACCCATCTTCCGCTGGAGTTGCTGCTCAGCGCCGGCACGCAGGGTCTGGTGCGCTATGTGGGGCAGGATCAAAACAGCTTGTATTTTCGCGCAAAATACTACCCCAACAGCGACCAGCGCATCTGCGCGGTGGAGAAGGCCGGCGGCAAAAAAACGGTCGCCGCCGAATTGAATCTGAAAGAAGGGGAGGAGCCGGCCACCTTTTTCATTGAGCCCTGCCCCACTCGGATTTACCGCGTGACAGAACACGAGGATACCTATGGGATTCAGGGCGTACTCAATTCCTCGGTGAACAGCCAGTACAGCAAGGAGCTTGGGCAGTTTGTCGCCTGCGTGGAGGATCGCTTTCTGGTGGCGGAATACGTGATCAGCGATGAAACGGATTCGTTTGTGTTCTACTCCATTTTTGATCTGGAAACCAATCAGCAGCAAAGCTTTGAATGCAGGTGTGCTGTTCAGGACGATACCATTGTGCTTTATTAATTAGTAGCAATCGGCTTTGATTGATCAGTTTGGGCCCCATATGCTGTTACAGCGTATGGGGCTATTTATGTTTTCTCTGTTCCACATCCTAACATGCATCTTTCCATTTTGCAATAAAAGATCTTCTTTCTGCATAGGAGAATATCGGTTTTCTTTTGGAGCTGGCCGTAACCGAAAAAATGAAAAACAGGATGTTCTGAACAGAAAAATCCGCCCTTGAATCAGAAATTCAAAGGCGGCAATTCGTTTCGGTGAAAAGCATTACAGAAGTGCGGACGGATCCCCGCCGTGGGAAAGATAATCTTTCTTCACCTTTTCCATGAGCGGCTCGATGGTGCGGATTTCTTCTTCGGCCTGATTGATGTCTTTTATATTATAGGGGCGCTGCAGATGTTCAAACCATTGCGTTTTGTCGACTTGCAGGGCAGAATAGAGACGAGCGATTTCTTCTATTGTATAGTCCATTGATTGACAGCTCCTTTTTACGTTTGATCCGTATGATTAGCTTTTGCGTTTTTGTTTTTTCTATCCGCTGCCCACTCATCAAAACCCTTTGAGCCTTTTCTTTCCATACAGAGAGAAGGCACAAAGGGTTTTTCTTTTAAAAATAAAATACTGCTTTCCCTCTACGGGGAAAGATTTCCGCGATTTGTCAGTATAGTGTGAGCGGATTTCTTCTCAATGAACCGAATTCGGAATTTGTGTTCCGTAAATGCGGAATACGCCGTAATCCGTTGTTGCGGTTGCTTCCAGCTTGCTCCCGTTCACAACGCCCTTTGCGGTGTATTTCAAACGGAAGAGGCCGGTATTTAGAATTCCCGAAAACTCGAACGTGTTTCCCTTTGATTTTCCGTTATTAAAGTAGCTGACATTTCCCATTGTGCGAATTGAGCCGCTGATGGTTCCGCCTTCGTCTGTAAAGGTGATCATCCCGTTTTGCGGGCCCATTGGAGTGCGCAAAGAGATCCTGTAACTTCCACCCATTGTTGCCACCACATTTCTTTTCGTTTGATTCAGAATATGCGGCTTTGCACGGAAATGATTCCACAGTTTCAACCGAGTTATCAACATGTTGTGTATGGGCAGGCATTCGCATACAATTTATTCTATAAAATGGAGGCTGATCATGCAATTATCTGAAAAAGTGAAGATTCCGCAGTCGCTGCAAAACGCGATGGAGAACGGCGCCCTGACGATTTCTGATCACTTGATGCTGGCCGCGGCACAGCTTACCGCCGCTTTGTTCCCGGACGCCGGAATCTATATCGGTTTGCCGCAGACTGCTGTCGCCCCGGCCTTTTTCATCGATTATGATTCTGTCGCAAACAAAAAGCGGCTGCGGCTGACGTCGGAATACGAATTCGTGCTGAAAATCACCTATGTGCCGGTCGGCGGCTCTGACCGCCGGGAGCTGCAGAATGCCGTCTTCCTGCTGGAACAGAGTCTCGACCGACTCCAAAGCGAGATTGGAATATTCCGGTGCTATTCCAAAAATTCCAGTATCGCAGACGGGCTGTGCCAGGTGACCGGCACCGTAAAAGTATGGGAAACTGACGTGCCGGATGATCCGATCATCGGGCACGCAGACCAAAATATAACACTGTAAGGAGCTGAGAAAGATTGATTACAAAAATCTTGCCGGGCACTAACATTGAGCTGAAGTCCGGAGCCCGCGATGCCGATCTGAGCGTTACCGGCGTGGTGGCGATGGCCCTGCCTCTCCATTGGGGCGGCCGGGTGACGGTCATCCACGCGGGCGACAATACGCTGTATCCGCTGGGGTATAAAATCTCCGATCCCGCGCTGAAGCTGGTGCGGGAAGTGATGAACGGGGCAAAACAGCTGATTCTGTACCGCCTCAACACCGTAGGTGCGAAGGCCTCCGCAGAGGTTTCCACCGGCGTCACCGCGGAAGCGGTTTTCCCCGGTACACGCGGGAACGACCTTTCCGTGGTCGTTTCTGCCAGCGGCGAAAAATGGCTTGTTAAGACCTATTTCGGTACACAGGAGGTGGATTCGCAGATTATTTCGGCTGCGGCGGACTTTTCGCCGTATTATGTGGCGCTCTCCGGCACCGGGACTCTGGCGGCAGCCACTGTAAAGCTGACCGGCGGTACCGACGGCGCGGTAGAAAGCGATTACACCGGATTTTTCGCAGAGCTGGAAAAGCGGGAATACAACGTGATTTGCAGCACGGATTCGGATCGTGCGGCTGACGTGGTGTCCTTTGTAAAGGAGCAAAACGCCAACAGGGCCTATGTGCAGGGCGTTGTGACCGGTGTTCATCCGGACAGCGAAGCGATTTATGTGTGCAATTCCACCGGCGGCGTAACGGCCGATTATGAGCTGACGCCGGCGGAATCCTGTGCCACACTGGCCGGCTTGATTGCGCAGGCTGGGGTGCAGACCAGCCTGACCTATCACCGGGGAATCACCGGCTGGACGGATGTAAAGCCGCATTTGACCATCGACCAGCAGACTGGCAGAACGCAGAACGGCGAAGTGCTGTTTGTGCCGCTGTACGGCTCGCCGTCCGTATTGTATGACATTACCAGTCTGACCACGTTTGACGAGGATCATCCGAAGGATTTTGGAAAGGGCCTCGTCATGCGCACGCTGCAGAAGTACCAGAGCGATTTGCAGAAGCTGCTCGACACCCGGTGCGTCGGCAAAATCCGCAACAGTGTGGAGGGGCGCGCACAGATCAAAGCGATGGTGTTCGAGATGACCTCGCGAGGCTACCTGGCCCCGGGGTACATGGAAGACTTTTCTGCGGACGATATTACCGTGACGGCCGGTACGGAGCGCGATGCGGTAAGCGTCGTGGTCGGCATTAAAGCAGTGGATACGGTGGATAAGATCTACGTCACCGTAACCGCACTGTAAGGAGGGATTGGAAATGGCAAAAACAAGATTGCAGGATGTGTTCTCCGGACATGACGGAGAGGCATTTATCCGACTGAACGGCTCTGTTGTTCCGGCGTTTCAGGTTTCAAAAATCACCGCTAAACTGGAGGCCGTTGTGGAAAACAGGCGCTTTTTGAACGACCCCATGGAGCAGGCCGCACAGCGCGGGCTCAAGGGAAGCGGCGACATGACCTATTATCACACCACGCCCGCCTTTATTCAGGCAATGCGGGATTATAAAAACGGCGGTTTGGCTCCCAACATCAGTCTGCAGTTTTACGCGGACTCCGTGGGCTCTCAATATGACCGAATCGGCGTGACGCTGTCGGATGTGATCCTCGCCAATATTGGCTTGATCGCGCTCGATGACAGCAGCGACAATGCCCAGAGTATTGAAACTTCATTTACCTTCAACGATTTTGATCTGGCATAAGGAGGCGGGAGAATGGACAAGTCACTGATGCAGTTTCTGCATCCCGACCGCAAACCCAACGCGACATTCAGGCTGAACAGCTTTGGCGACGCAGAATTTGAAATGCGTGTGCTGACGGCGGACGAAATGGCGCAGATGTCGGCCGAGGTACAGACCAAGGGGCTCAAAGGGCTGGAGGCGCTTTACCCCACCATTGCCGCGAGCCTGGTACGCCCGAACCTGCGCAGCGCGGAGCTGCTGGATGCTCTTTCCGAAAGGGAGGGCAGAAAAATCCTGAGCCCTACGGACGCGCTCAAATCCATGTTCACCGCCGGCGAAATCGGAGCGCTGCTCAGTATTTATAACGAGCACGCCGACGTGACGGTCGACTTTGGGAAAAAGGTGGAAGAGGCAAAAAACTGATTGAGCAGGGTGAAGACGGATTTTATTTCTATGTCCATCTGGCCCTGCAGAATCACAACATTCTTCCCCACGATTTTATGGAGCTGCCGGTACAGGAGCGCGCCCTGATCATAGCAAGCGACCTGATCGTAAACAATGAGATGCGGAAAAAATGACGCGGCGGATTTTATCCGCCGCTTTCGGCTCCATTGATTTCAGTCATAAACTCCATACGAACCATGACGAAAAAGGGGGGAATCCCGATCGCAAACACTTTAAATGATCTTATGAAACTGGCGGATCAATACTCCGCCAATATGGAAAAGATTCTGCAAACCTCCAAAAAGTATCGTAGCTACCAGAAAATGGCCTTGACCGCGACACAAGAATTGAAAAGCGGGCTTGCAGGCATCAAAAACGTCTCCAACGATGCTTCGGAGGGGATCGGCAAAATCAATCAAAGGATTTCTGACACGATTTCCAAGGCCAAGCTGGGGAAAAAGGCCCTTGATTTGATGATCAGCGGCGTAAAAAACGGAGCGAATCAGCAGGTACAGCAAATTTCGCTTCAATCGATGCTTGGCAGCGAAACGGCCGGCTCCGCCCTGTACGATTACACCGAGGCTTACGGCGCGCAGAAATCCGTATTGGGGATTGCCGGAGTTCAAAATGCAACGAAGGCCTTTTTGCCTTATACGAACGACGTGGATGAATTGACCGGGATGTACGGGCTGGCGGAACGCCTTTATGCGCGGGATCCGTCTCAGGGAGCCGACAATGCGGTATCTTCTGTGCAGGCGCTGCTAGCGGGCGATGCCTCGGGAATCCGCGACGACTACCACATTGCCGGGGTGGACGAGGAAACGGTAAAGGGCTTCACCGGCAGCGGAGACATGGGCGGGGCCATCGACTACCTTGACGGTGTGTTCAACGATTTTGGCGCTACGCAGGAAATGGTAGACAAAAATTTTCTTTCTTTGCAGACGCAGGCTGCCAGGTTTGGTGAGAACATGCAGTTTGCCATGGGGGATCAGTCCAGCTCGGTGGTTCAGGGATTGTCCATCCTGCTCCAGCAGCTCAACGATCAGTTACTATCCGGCGGCTTTGACTGGTTCTTTAACGCGGTCGGCAACGGAATGCAGATGCTCGGCTACGCGATGCAGTGGGTGGCGGACAACAGCAGCACGCTGATTTTTGTTTTGAAAGCGGTTGTGGTTGCGCTGGCTGCCTATCAGGCAGCCATGAGGACGGCCACGATTGTGACCGTAATTATGAAACTTGCAATGGGCGCGGCCTCTGGAAATGTTGTCGGAATAATTTCTGCTCTTGTTGGAGCAGGGGTTGGGGTAGGCGCATTAAAGCTGATGGACCAGCTGTTCCCGGAAGATTCCAAAGGAGGAGCCTTTGCAGACTTGGATCGTGCACAAGCCGATGCCCAAAAGGCTATGGCTGATGTGAAAACACCGACTCTGGGCGCAATGAATCAGAAGGTTCAGACAGAGGTTACCAACACAGCTCCGATCGCGGTGACCGGTGAGGTGGAAATTCAAAAAGAAGTGCTGCGGTACCAGTTCGATCTGGCCGCGCAGAAGGCGATGGCGGTGTTTCGGATGCAGCAGTTCGTGCCGCAGGTTATCATCCAGAACCAGAATGTGAGCCAGACGGCGGATCTCAACGAGATCAATTCCAGCCTGGGGGACATGATCTATCAGAATCAACAGCTTCAGCCGGCGGGGGTGTATACATGACCTATTATATCAATTTAGGCGGTATTTTGTTGTATGGAATAAAGAGCGTCAACGACGACAGCGAACGCGAGATCACCTCTTATGACGGCATCGGGCAGGGTTTCTTCCCGGTGCCGGAATCTCGGAAGCTGCGCACGTGGACGATCGAATGTGAAATGACGGAGAAAAATCTGAACCGGCTGCCGAATTGGTCTGCCGCCAGCAAAGTTTTCACTGCGTTTGAGGTGTTGCTCGCTACCAAAGACCCCAGCCGCTTCATTTTTGTTTCGGACAACCGGAGCGAATCCATGTCCGGTTATTTAACCGGGTACAGCAAAAAAGAAGAATACCCTGGCGTTTACAGTGTGACGGTGAAGGTAACGGAGTACAAGGCGGCCGGTGTGAAAACAACTGACGTGCCGTATATCAAGCGGCCGGGTAAGGCACCGGCAATTCCAAAAACCGTTGTTTTTAACAGTAAAACCACACCGTACAAATTAAAGCAGGATGAGAAAAAAGATGGTGAAATAAAGCATACAGGCATAGTGGCGGATTTTCATCTTTTGGAAAGCCAAACAAAGCCAAATATAAGTGGTACCAATGGCGCAACAAAGAGCACTGGTGGAAGTGGGTATTCCGGTGGCGGTAAGGGTGGAAGCCGAGGCGAGATTTCTGACAGCAAAACCGGAAAGCCGGTTATCAATCCAGCGATGCTCAAAGATGATCAGGCTTACTCCTATTCCGTTGCTGAATCTTTTCCGAAAAGTTCTGTGGGTAAAGCGGCAGCAAATGCAATCAGTACGGCACTTTCTTCTTTCGTTGAAAGGATAAAGAGTGGCCAAGGTATCGTCAATAAAGGCATTGGCGAGAACAATTAGGCGGGTGATGCAATGCTATTAATCAACAATACCGATATTTCCGATATTGCGCTGAACGTGACCTATCATTCTTCCTGGAACAACGGAGCCGGGCAGTTGACTTTTGATTACCCTTCCTTAAAAGCTGGAATGTTCCCAAACGGCAGCACGGTAATTTTCACTTACGGCAGTGCAAATATCTTTTATGGCTTTCTCTTTACAACAAAGCAGGACACGAAAAAGTTCAGCTGCGTCTGCTACGACCAGCTGAGATATTTTAAAGCGAAAAACTCCATCATTCGTCCTGTTGGTACCCTGTCGGAGTTTTTAAATACGGTAGCGGCGGCCATCGGCGACCGGGTGAGGCTTGGTCAAGTTGACAGCACCGCTGCAAAGCTGACACAGTATCGATTTAATAATCAGACTCACCTGGATATGATCTACCAATCGATCGAGGAAAATCTGTATACAAACGGATACTGGTATGTCCTGCGCGATAACTTCGGAGCGATTGAGCTGCGCGATCTGGTAGACCTGCGGCTGCCGATTTTGATAGGGGACGGCTCGATGGGAACCGGCTTTGACTATGAGCGCTCCATCGACGAGGACACCTACAACTACATTAAAGTGGCCAGGGACGACAGTAAAACAGGCATCCGCAACGCCTATGTTTCGATGGATTCCGGCAACATCAAAAGCTGGGGAAAGCTGCTGCTCTTTGATAAGGTAAGCGCCGACTTGAATGAATCGCAGCTGGCGGCGCGCGCGAATCAGCTGCTGCAGCTGAAAAACCGGGAAACCCAAACCCTGAAGATCGACTGCATGGGGGATGCCCGGGTGTTTGGCGGCAGCGGAATTCGGATCAAGATTGCCGAAGCCGGTCTGGATTTGTGGGCGGTTGCAGACCAGGTAACACACAATTTCGGCCACAGCAGGCACACCATGAATCTGGAATTAAAATTTGTGTGGTGATGATATGGACTTAAATACCGCAATTAAAAGTATCGTAAAGGAATACCTGCAAAATGAGGTGCTGTGCGACTTGATCTATGGAACATGGCGCGGCAGCAGCGTGAAGATCGATAACCGGCCCCTGGAGGTTCCGCTCGAAATGGTGGATGTGCCGAAGGGACTTGTGGTAACGGTCGGAGCGCGGGTCAGCCTGATTCAAAAGCACGGCGGCCAGCGATTTGCAGTGATAGGGGTGATTGAATGAGCGTACTGAAAACCTATGGAGACGACACGGACGGCTTTCACCCCTCTAAAACGTGGAGACTGTCCGGAAATCGCCTGCAGGGAATGATCGACGGGAAAGAGGCCGCCGCGCAGGCGGCTGAGCTGGCGCTTTCTACAGAGCGTTTTTTCTACGACATTTTTTCATATGATTACGGCGTGGAGCTTACCGACCTGATCGGGAAGGACCGTGAATACGCAAAGGCCGATTTACGGAGGCGCATCGAAGAGGCGCTCGGCGAGGATGACCGGATTACGGGAATCTCCGACTTTACCGTTGACTTTGATCGGGAGGCCGCAAAGGTACGCTTTACAGTAAATACCATCTTTGGAGAGTTTAACGCGGAAAGGAGTGTAACGCTTGGCTGAAGCTTATGAGTACGAGGCGATCCTGAAGCAGATGCTGGATCAGGTACCCAACGATATTGACAAGCGGGAAGGCAGCATCATTTACCACACGCTGGCGCCCACTGCCTTTGTGCTGGCCCAGCAGACCTATATGATCGCGTATTTGACGGATCTGCTGTTTGCGGACACAGCGCAGGAGGAGTGGCTGGATCGGGTGACATCGGATTTCGGCGTCGACCGCGAACAAGCCACGCGGGCGGTACGGCAGATCAACACCTTTGACGGGAACGGCGAGCCCAAAGAGATTCCGATTGGCAGCCGTTTTGCGGTGCAGGATGTCTCCTTTACCGTTACGGAAAGGCTTGGGGCAGGCCGGTACAAGGCCGTCTGCGACCAATCCGGCATTCAGGGCAACGCCTATGGCGGCGGTATTTTGCCGGTGGATAACATCAACGGCCTTGCGTCGGCGGAGCTGGTTGCCCCCGCGCTGATTCCTGCTCGGGATCAGGAAAGCGACGATGATCTTCGCGCGCGGTTTCAAACCGCGGTGCGGCAGCAGCCCTACGGGGGAAACATTGCGGACTACAAGGAAAAAACGCTGGCCATTGACGGCGTGGGTACCGTTCAGGTATTCGGCGCTCCGTCCATGGGCGCCGGCCGGGTTGGGCTGATCATTGGCGACGAACAGGGCAACACCGCCACACAGACGCTGGTAAACAAGGTGCAGGCCGTGATGGGCACAGACGGCGACGGAATCGCGCCGATCGGTCACACGGTAACGGTGGGAACCTCTGTGAATCTGCCGGTGAATGTAACGGCGCAGATCCGGCTGAGAGCCGGGGCTGGGCTGGAGATGGTGAAGCCTTCGGTAGAACAGGCGATTGCCGATTACATCGGCAGCATCGATTTTACCGCGGAAACACTGTTTTACGCAAAGCTGGTCGCGAATATTCTAAACGCACATGAGAGCATTGTCGATGTTGGTACCATGACGATGAACGGTGCCAGCGCCAATCTGTCCCTGCAAAAAAGCTTTGCCGCATACCAGGTGCCCACAATCGGGACGATCACAGTGAGCGAGGTGACCGGCTGATGTTTTATGACCATAAAAACGATTTGAAAGGCTACCTGATTGAAAAACTGCAGGATGTTGTGGAGATCGACGCGATCGCCGGGGTCGTGAATATTCAGATGGACGCTTTGTCGGAGCAGGTGCGGCGGATGGTGAAGAACAAATCCGTTTCCACCTGCGACGAGGCGGGAGCACAGCGCTGGGAACGCCTGCTCGGCGTGTCCTCTCCGCTGAATTCTACCTTACAGGCGCGGCGCGACGCGCTCAAAGCCAAGCTAATGACGAAGCCGCCGATCAATGTCAACGTATTGCGGGGAATGGTGGAGGCGTACATGGGCCTTGGCGTTGATATCAGTGTGCAGGATTTTGTCATCAAAATCCGCTACCGCGGAGAGAGCCGCGTGGCCGACCTGAACCCGCTGTACGCAACGGCCTATGAGACGATTCCGGCCAATCTTCTGCTGGACATTGCTTATCACTATGTAACCTGGGATGAGCTGGACGCCCAATTAATGACGTTTGACCAGCTGGACGCGAAGAATTTGACCTTAATGCAATTAGAAAGGGGCGAGTGGATTGCCTGATATTACTACTTTATTTGAGGGAACCGATGGGGTATCGCGTACTCTGTTCAACCAGAAGCTGTCTGACATCAACGCACATGGAAACGAAACCACCGCTCACATCACCGCGGCCGAGAGGGAGAAGTGGAACGCCGCCGTCCAATCTGCAACCATCGGCGGGTCGGCGGTAACAAAAAGCGGGACAACATTGCAATTGCCTGCATATCCCACCACCCTACCAGCCAACGGCGGCACTGCGGCCGACACCACAGCTATTACCAGCTCTCTTACCGTATCCACGGCCGCGCCTACGTCCACGCTGCGCACCGGTACGCTGTGGGGGGTGTATGGCTGATGGCGGAACTCTGGACGTCATCTGGCGGGGTTAACCGCAAGCTCAAAGAGCTATACACTCCATCTGGCGGAGTCAACCGGAAATTGAAAGAATTGTATGCGGTCAGCGGCGGCGTGAACCGGAAGATCTTCAGCGGAAGTATACCGTTATCCAGCTTGCCTGTTGGCACTAAAATCAAGCTCAAGGAAAACGGAGCTTTTGCCAACTACATCGCGGTAAACCAAGGCAAACCGTCCTCCATTTACGATGACTCCTGCGACGGAATCTGGTTTCTGCGTGAAAGCATCTACGAAACCAGACAGTGGCATAGCTCGAACGTCAACAACTATGCCAACAGCACAATCAAGACCTATCTCAACGGCACCTTCCTCGCGCTGTTCGACAGCGCTATCCAGAATGCGATTAAGCAGGTCAAAATTCCTTACCGGCCCGGCAGCGGAACCAGCAGCACGGTAAACAGCGGTTCCAGTGGCCTGTCCTGCAAAATCTTCCTGCTGTCCGGATACGAGATGGGCTGGACGTCCAGAGACAGCCAGTATTTCCCGGCCGAAGGCGCGAAGCTGTCCTACTTTGATTCCGGAACTGGCACGACCGCCAACAACAAAAGAATCGCGTATCTCAGCGGCAGCGTCACCTACTGGTGGCTCCGCTCCCCGTTCACCTACAACTCGTCCTTCGTGCGGTTCGTCAACTCGTATGGCGACTGCGGCGACTGCAACTGCTCCTTCTCGGGCGGGGTGCGGCCCGCTTTGGTATTGGATTTCAAATCTAACGTTTTAAGCACGCCAGATACAGACGGAGTATTCATTTTAGACGTTTAAGGAGGCTTATTATGTCACAGCAAATCATTTTCGCGGACGGCACCACACTTGATGTTGCCAAAATCGACGGCCAGTCGACCTACCATCAAGGTGCGCAGCGGGACAGTTTGGAGATACAGATCACCAAGGGCACAATCTCTTTTGATGTTCTGGATACACTGACCGCCGACAGCACCCAAACCGACCGTCTGACAATTATTACGCAGGACGGCGACCAGCAGATGCAGGCTGTATACGATCACTACGTTATTCGGTCGGCGCTGGCGCTCAAATCCGTAGAGGTACCGGCCACAGCAGATACCCCTGCTGTTACCGAGGAGAGGTTTTGCGTCACGCTGGCGCAGCTCACTTATGCGGAGACGCAGCAGGCGGCGCAGGCAGCCACAATTGATGCGCTCGGTCAGCAGATCGTGACGTTGACTCTGGGAGGTGCAATGTAATGGTGTTTTGGACAATTGCTTATCGGCGCGGATGGGCTACAAAGGTGCAGCTCGGGCAGGCGGTTGCGAAGGGATTGATCACCGCCGAGCAGTACAAAACCATCACAGGGGAGGATTACAATGCTTAACGGCATTGACGTCAGCAGCGCCAACGGCTGCGTCGACTGGGACAAACTCAAGGGCAAAATTGACTTTGCCATCCTGCGCTGCGGCTATGGCAGCGATCGGGCAGATCAGGACGACAAGCAGTGGGCGCGGAATGTAGCCGAGTGCAGTCGGCTGGGCATCCCGTGGGGTGCATACCTGTACAGCTACGCTATGTCCACCGCAGAGGCAGAAAGCGAAGCGGCACACGCCCTGCGGCTGCTTCACGGCCTCACACCCGCCTACCCGGTCTACATCGATATGGAGGATGCCGACGGCTACAAGGCCAAACGCGGCGGCATCAGCAGACAGCTGGCAACCGACATTTGCCGCATCTTTTGTGAGCGGTTGACCGCCGCTGGGTACACTGCCGGGTTTTATGCCAACAAGGATTGGGCGGTCAACCGATTGGACATGGCGCAGCTCTCTAAATGGACGTTTTGGCTGGCACAGTATAACGATCGGGTTACCTACACCGGCAAGTACGATATGTGGCAGTACAGCAGCAGCGGCAGTCTGCCGGGCATCGTTGGCAGGGTTGATCTCAATTACTGCCTCAGGGATTTTTCTTTGGCTGCTGCCTCGAATAGCTCCGGCCTGCGTCTGGATACCTCAAGCAAAAACATGAACAGCGGTGAAAAATACACGGTGCTTGCCCACTGCCAGGAAAGGCCTGCGGTAACTATCGTCGGCCGAGATGTGATCGCCGTATCGGAACCGCGCCTTGACCCGAAAGGCCGCGGCTGGCTCATCGATGTGCAGGGACTGCCGCCGGAACCTGCGGTAAGGCATGGACATATAATGGTCACGTCGGGTGGACAGACCGTACAGTGCAATTTTAATGTGCGCTGAAGCATCGAGTTCCATCTGACGGAGAGGAGGGGATTCAATGAGCAAAATCAACTGGGCGCAAAAGCTGACGTCCCGTAAATTCTGGCTGGCGATTGCGGCCTTCGTAGTCGGTGTGCTGGCGCTGTTCGGGGCGGATGCAGACACCACGCAGCAGGTCAGCGGTGTAATTCTGTCGCTGGGCGCTGTGATTGCCTATATTGCCGGAGAAGGGTATGTGGACGGGCAGGCAGCGGGGGAAAACAAAACGGAATAGATGGAAAAGCCGCATACCGGCGCAGGAATGATGCGGAGAAAACGGATTACAAAAGAAAGCCCTCAGCCACAGGAAAAAACTGTGGCTGAGGGCTTTTGTTATATAGTCGATCAGCGTAAGGCTCCGCCTGCCGCGGAGGAAAGCACCTTCTGCGCCAGCAGCTCAATATCGCGAAAAACGGTGAGCTGCCCGGCCTCGCGGCGGAAGGACGCCGCGTTCGGCAGACCCTTCAGGTACCACCCGGCATGCTTGCGGGCCTCTCGCATGGCGCGGTCCTCTCCCTTGTCCTCGCACATGGCGCGCACATGGCGCAGCATTACGAGCAGCCGCTCATTCAGGGTGGGCGGCGGCAGGAGCACTCCTGTTGTGAGGTATGCGTGAACCTCGCGGAAAATCCAGGGGTTCCCCAAAGCGGCGCGGCCGATCATCACCATGTCGCAGCCGGTCTGCTCCAGCATTTTGGCGGCGCTTTTCGCGTCGGTGATATCACCGTTGCCAATCACAGGAATCTTTACCGCTTGCTTGACTGCGGCGATGATCTCCCAATCCGCGCTGGGCTGGTACATCTGCTCTCGGGTTCTCCCGTGAACGGCAATCGCGTCCGCTCCCGCCGCCTCGCAGATCTGCGCGATCTCTACGGCGTTGACGCTGTTTTTATCCCACCCCTTGCGCATTTTTACCGTTACCGGCACGTCCACGGCGGCTTTGACTGCCGCAACGATTTTGCCGCAGAGCTCGGGCTCCTTCATCAGCGCGCTGCCGCTGCCATGGCCCCGGCCGCTGGTGCCGCATACTTTCGGCGCAGGGCACCCCATATTGATGTCGATGGCGTCGGGAGAAAAGTTCATCGCGATTTCCGCGCCGCGCGCCAGGTAATCCGGCTCGTCGCCAAACAGCTGAATCGCCGCAGGCCGCTCTGTATCAGACAGCTTCATCAGCTGATTTGTTTTGTAGTTTTTATACGTCAGGCCCTGCGCGCTCACCATTTCGGTCACGACATACCCGGCGCCGAAATCCACGCACAGCTGGCGGAACGAGGCGTCGGTGATCCCGGCCATCGGTGCCAGAGCCGCGCGGCCCTCAATTTGAAAAGAACCCAGTTTCAAACAGAAAAATCCTTTCGATCTAAAAATGAAAATATACTATCTTCATAATATACCACAATCCGGGAGGAAAAGCACTTAATTTTTTCATTGGAAGATGTTATAATAACCTCACGGCATGGGCGAAAGCAACGCTTTCGATGCCTGAGGGAGCATGGAAACAGAATAAGCCGGGACGGAGAAACCATGGAATTATGATAATACCGCCTGTAAAGTGACTTCTCATAGCTGGGTGGGGTTTTGTACTTAGTATCATGTTATAATAATCGTATAGAATCGCCTTTCGGTTTCAGACAGAAACAAGGTGTTTTAAAATACAGACAACCGTTTCCGCTCCCCGCGGAGCGGAGGAATGGAGAAGAATGATGAAGTTATTGGTGCTTGACGGGAACAGTATTCTGAACCGTGCGTTTTACGGGATTAAGCTGCTGACCACGAAGGACGGCCATTTTACCAATGCGATTTACGGCTTTCTGACCATGCTCAAAAAAATATGGGATGAAACGCAGCCGGATGCGGTCGCTATTGCGTTCGACCGCAGGGAGCCCACGTTTCGCCACCTGGAGTACGACGGCTACAAAGCCCAGCGCAAGGGAATGCCGGAAGAGCTGGCGGAGCAGCTGCCTGTTTTAAAGGAACTGCTGGAGCTGCTCGGCTACCCTCTGGTGGAGCAGGCGGGCTTTGAGGCGGACGATATTTTGGGCACGCTGGCCAAGGCCAGCCGGGAGCAGGGCGCGGAATGCGTGATCGCCACCGGCGACCGCGACAGCTTACAGCTGGTGGGCGACGGCGTCACGGTGCGCCTTGCCGCAACCAAGTTCGGGCAGCCGCAGGTAACGGTGTACGACGCTGAGAAAATCCGCGAGGAATACGGCGTGGAACCGCCCCAGATGATCGAGATCAAGGCGCTGCAGGGCGACAGCTCCGACAATATCCCCGGCGTCGCGGGCATCGGCCCCAAGGGCGCGGGCGAGCTGATCCGCAGCTTTCACGACATCGATTATATCTACGAAAATTTAGCCACCATCGACATCAAAGAGGGGATGCGCAAGCGCCTGCGCGAGGGGAAGGAGAGCGCCTACCTCAGCCGCAGGCTGGGCACGATCTGTACGGACGTGCCGATCGATACGAAGCTGGAAACGTACCGCCCGCGGCCGGGCGACAAGGCGGCCGCGGCCCGTTTGATGGCCCGGCTGGAGCTGTTTTCGCTGATCCCGAAGCTGGGGCTCGACGCCGCGGCGCCGGAGGCTCCCGAGCATAGCAAAACGGCGGATTCCCTGCCGGTGAAGGCGCTGGCAGACGGCGCGGGGCTGCTGATCCCCCTGCAGGAGCAGGGGCGTGCGGATTTGACGGCGGTGTACGATGGGAACGAAATTTCCTCTCTGCTTTTGCCGATGAACGGAACCGTATTCGTCTTGAAGCCCGAAAAAGCGTTTTTGCGCGCGCTGTGCGGCAACGCGAAGATCGTCAAGAATATCCACAACAGCAAGCCGTTTTACGCCGCGCTGGAGCGGCTTGGCGTAGAGGTCAAAAATTTTGGCATGGATACCCTGCTCGCGGCCTACCTGCTGAACCCCACGTCGTCTGATTACGGGGTGGAGCGGCTCGCGGCGGAATATGAGGTGCCCGTTCCGGGTACGGACGGGGAGCATGCGGATGCGGCTCGCGCGGCGCTTCTGCCCGCTCTGGTCGATCGCCTGACGGCCGAAATCGAACGAAACGGCCAGCTCGACCTGCTCAAAAACATCGAGCTGCCGCTGGCAAAGGTGCTGGCCCGTATGGAAACAATCGGCTTTGCCGTGGACGCGGCGGGCATTGAGGAATACGGCAAGGGCCTGCAGACCCGCATCGATGAAATCCAGAGCCGCATTTACGAGCAGGTCGGCTACGAGTTCAACCTCAATTCGCCGAAGCAGCTCGGTCAGGCGCTGTTTGAAAAGCTGGGCCTGCATACGGGCAAAAAGACAAAAAGCGGCTACTCCACCAACGCGGAGGTTTTGGAAAGCCTGCGCTATGACCACCCCGCCGTTGAGCTGATTCTGGAATACCGCGGGCTGACGAAGCTCAAATCCACCTATTGTGACGGCCTGCTCAAGGTGATCGGGTCCGACGGGCGGATTCACTCGAGCTTTAACCAGACTGAAACGCGCACAGGGCGCATCAGCTCCACGGAGCCGAATCTGCAGAACATTCCCGTGCGCACCGAGCAGGGGCGCGAGCTGCGCCGCTTTTTCATCGCCCGGCCCGGGTGGGTGCTGGTAGACGCCGACTACTCGCAGATTGAGCTGCGGGTTCTGGCGCATGTGGCCAACGACAAAAATATGATTGAGGCGTTCCGCGAAAATGCGGATATTCACCGCAGCACCGCCGCCCAGGTGTTCCGCATGCCGGAGGAGATGGTCACGCCCATCATGCGCAGCCGCGCCAAGGCGGTCAACTTCGGCATCGTGTACGGCATCGGCGCGTTTTCGCTGTCGAAGAACATCGGCGTTACCCGCAAGGAGGCGGACGACTACATCAAGGCGTATCTGGCACACTACGACGGTGTGCGGAGCTACATGACCCGTGTGGTGGAGCTGGCGAAGGAGCGCGGCTATGCCGAAACCCTGTTCGGCCGCAGGCGCTACCTGCCGGAGCTGACCAGCAGCAACTTCAACCTGCGCTCGTTCGGTGAGCGCGTGGCCATGAACATGCCGATTCAGGGCACTGCGGCGGACATCATCAAAATCGCGATGATTCGTGTGGCGGAGCGCCTGACCCGCGAAAAAATGCGGGCGCAGCTCATTTTGCAGGTGCACGATGAGCTGATCGTCGAAGCGCCGGAGGAAGAGGCCAAGGCGGCGGCGAAGCTGCTTACGGAGGAAATGGAGAACGCGGTTTCGCTTTCCGTGCCGATGCTGGCGGATGCCAAGGTCGGCAAAACATGGTACGACGCAAAGGAATAAACCCATCGTTCAGCTCCCCGGCGGACAGCCGGGAAGAAAGAGGAATGCGTATGAAAATCATCTTTATCTGTACGGGCAACACCTGCCGCAGTCCGATGGCCGAGGGCCTGTTCCGCAGGCTGCTGGCCGAGCGCGGCATCACCGACATCACCTGTGACAGCGCCGGGCTGTTCGCGAATCCCGGCGAGCCCGCGGCGGCCAACGCGGTGGCCGCCTGCCGCGAGCTGGGCGTGGATCTTTCCGATCACCGCGCCAAGCCCCTTTCGCAGGAAATGCTGCAATCCGCCGATCTGTTTGTGGTGATGATGCAGAGCCACGCCGGGGTGCTCAAATCGTCGGGAGTACCGCAGGAGAAAATCAGGGTGCTCGGCGGCGGGGTTGGCGACCCGTTCGGCGGCAGCATGGCCATTTACCGCGCCAGCCGCGACCAGATTCAAAAGGCGCTGGAGGAGCTTTTGCATGAGCTGGGGCGCTGAAGAACTCCGCGTTGTCCCGATGCGGGAGCACCATCTGGACGCGCTCGCCGCGCTGGAGCGGCTCTGCTTTTCGCTGCCCTGGTCGCGTGAGGGCCTCGCCGCCGAGCTCGCGGAGCCGACGGCCTGCTTTCTGGTGGCGGAGTGCGGCGGAGAAACCGCCGGCTATGCCGGGATGCACTGCATTCTGGAGGAGGCGTATGTCGCGAATGTTGCGGTAGACCCAAGGTTCCGACGGCGCGGAGCCGGGCGTCTGCTGATGCAGGCGCTGGAGCGGGCGGCAATTGCACGCGGCGCGGCAACCCTGTCGCTGGAGGTGCGCGTCTCGAATGAAAGCGCGATCCGTTTGTACCGGAGCTGCGGATTTGAAAAAATCGGTGTGCGCCGGGGAATGTACGAGCAGCCGAAAGAGGATGGCCTGATCATGACAAAAGCCTTTTGAGGAAAGAAGGGTTCCGATGAAATACTGTATTGTGTATGGCGGCCCCCGAAAAAAGAATACATACCGCGCGGTGCAGATCGTCAAACAGCGGCTGGCCGCTTTGGAGCCTGCGGAGTTTGCCGAATTTTATCTGCCGCAGGATTTGCCGAAGTTCTGCACAGGATGCTATACCTGTTTTATGAAAACGGAAGAGAAGTGTCCCCACCGGGAATATGTGGGGCCGATCGAACGCGCGATGCTGGAGGCCGACGGCCTGATCTTCGCTTCGCCGGTGTACGTGATGGAAATGGCGGCGCCGATGAAAAACCTGCTCGACCATTTCGGGTATCTGTTTATGGCGCACCGCCCCCGCCGGGAGATGTTCCATAAAAGCGCACTGGTTGTTTCCACCACGGCCGGCGCGGGAACCGGGTACGCGATCAGTAATATTGCCCGTTCGCTGTCGTATTGGGGAATCAGCCGGATCTTCCGCTGCGGAATCGCCTTATGGGCCGAGGGCTTTGATGATATGAAGGAAGGCCGCCGTAACCAAGCGGAGCGTTCTCTGGTGCGGTCGGCGGATCGGCTGTATGGGAGCCTGAAAAAGGGCCCTTCGGCGTCCATTCGGACAAAGGGACTGTTTTTTATCATGAAGCAGGCGGTATTCAAGTTTGCGGATAACCCCGCGGACCGGACGTATTGGACGGAGCAGGGCTGGGCGCAGGGCGAAAAACCGTGGAATCAGACAAAGGGGAAACAGAAATGAGATTGTTGGGAATTGAAAGCTCGTGCGACGAAACAGCCGCGTCGGTGGTGGAGGACGGCCGCCGTGTGCTGTCGTCTGTGATTGCGTCGCAGGTGCTGGAGCACCGTAAATTCGGCGGCGTGGTGCCCGAAATTGCCTCGCGCCGACACGCGGAGGCGATTTCGGGTGTGGTGCGGCAGGCGCTGGACGACGCAGAAATGAAAATAAAGGATTTGGACGCCATCGCGGTCACTGCCGCGCCGGGGCTGATCGGCGCGCTTCTGGTCGGCGTGAACTTTGCGAAAGGGCTGAGCTTTGCGTCCGGCGTGCCGCTGGTGCCGGTGCACCACCTGCGCTCGCACGTGGCGGCGAATTATCTCACGAGCGCCGCGCTGGAGCCGCCCTTTTTGTGCCTGGTGGTTTCCGGCGGGCATACGCATATCGTCCGCGTGACGGATTATACCGGGTTCCGCGTGCTGGGCTGTACGCGCGACGACGCCGCGGGCGAGGCGTTCGACAAGGCGGCCCGCGCCATGGGCCTGCCTTACCCGGGCGGCGTGTTTCTGGACAAGGAGGCGGAGCGGGGAAATCCGGACGCGTTTTCTCTGCCGCACCCGTCGGTGGACGGCGCGCCGTTCGATTTCAGCTTTTCAGGCCTGAAAACGGCGATCATCAATCTGATCCACAACGCCGCGCAGAAAGGGGAGGAGCTGCCCCGCGCCGATCTGGCGGCTTCGTTCCGCCGCGCGGTGGTGGACTGCCTGGTACGCAACGTGACCGCCGCCATGCGTGAGACCGGGGAGCACCGGCTGGTGATTGCGGGCGGCGTTTCCGCCAATTCGCTGCTGCGGCGCGAGCTGGAGCGGCTCTGCGCGGAGAACGGCTGGGAGTTTTACCGGCCCGAGCTTTCCCTGTGCGGGGACAACGCCGCGATGGTGGCGTCGCAGGGGTACTACGAATTTCGGGCGGGCAGGCGCGCCGGGCTCTCTCTGAACGCGCTCGCCACCATGGATATTCAGCTCGATTTTGAAGCATAAAATCGCTTGCGAAGACCTTTGAAAAACCGGAATGATCTTCCCTCGTACCGGCGGAGAAAGAATCGGCGGGCCTCGCCGGAAAGAGAAAAGCCGGATTGGAAGAGAATGGCAAGCGGTGTTTTTTTCGTGATTCCTTAAACGAACTTAACAGTTATTCCGTTTGTTTTTTGGTAAACAATCCACAAATATCAATTGATTCCTGGGCCAAAATCGATTATAATAAGACCAGAGTTATCGTGATTTGGCCAACAGGCCGGAAGGAGAAATGGAATGACAAACAACAAATCGGTATTGAACTGGATCGAAGAAATGAAAGCTCTTGTCAAGCCCGATCAGCTCGTTTGGATCGATGGCTCGGAGCAGCAGATCGAACAGCTGAGAGCGGAGGCCTGCTCTACCGGTGAGCTGATTAAGCTCAATCAGGAAAAGCTGCCGGATTGCTATCTGCACCGCACAGCGGTCAATGACGTTGCCCGCGTGGAGGATCGTACCTTTATCTGCTCCCGCAAGGAAGAGGATGCAGGCCCCACAAACAACTGGATGGAGCCGAAAAAAGCCTACGAAATGCTTTATGATATTGCAAGGGACAGCTATCGGGGCCGCACAATGTATGTGATTCCCTACTCCATGGGCCCGGTCGGCTCTCCTCTGGCAAAAATCGGCGTGGAACTGACCGACTCCATCTACGTTGTGCTGAACATGGCGATCATGACCCGTGTTGGGCAGGCGGTTTGGGATGTTCTGGGCGATAATCCCGAGTGGGTGCGCGGGCTGCACTGCAAATGCCAGATCGATCAGGAAAAGCGCTATATATGCCATTTTCCTGAGGACAACACCATCATTTCCGTGAACTCCGGTTACGGCGGAAACGTTCTGCTGGGCAAAAAATGCTTTGCGCTGCGCATCGCTTCCAATCTGGGCCGCCAGCAGGGCTGGATGGCGGAGCATATGCTGATACTGGGCATTGAGAATCCCGAGGGCAAGGTCACCTATATTTCGGCGGCGTTCCCGTCTGCCTGCGGCAAGACGAACCTGGCAATGCTGATTCCGCCGGAGGGCTACCGCAGTAAGGGCTATAGGGTCTGGACAGTCGGCGACGACATCGCGTGGATGCGCCCCGGCGCGGACGGCAGACTGTATGCCATCAACCCCGAGAACGGATTCTTTGGCGTCGCGCCCGGCACGAATGCCAAATCCAACTTCAATGCTCTGGAGTCCACCAGAAGAGGCACCATTTTCACCAATGTTGCACATAACCTCGACGACAACACCGTCTGGTGGGAGGGCCTTGATAAGAACCCGCCCAAGAACGCGCTGAACTGGAAGGGCGAGCCGTGGGACGGCACCACTGCCTCCGACAAGGGTGCGCACCCCAACAGCCGCTTTACCGCGCCCGCCAAGAATTGCCCCTGCATCAGCCCCGAGTTGGATAAGGGCGAGGGCGTGCCGATTTCCGCCATCATCTTCGGCGGCCGCCGCGCGCAGACCACTCCGCTGGTCTATCAGTCCCGCGATTGGAACAACGGCGTGTTTGTCGGCTCCATCATGGCGTCCGAAACAACCGCCGCCGCCGCCGGCGCTGTCGGCGTGGTTCGCCGCGACCCCATGGCCATGCTGCCGTTCTGCGGCTACCATATGGGCGACTATTTCGGCCACTGGATCGAGATGGGAAAGATTTTGGGCGATAAGGCTCCGAAGATCTTCAACGTCAACTGGTTCCGCCTGGACGACGAGGGTCATTTCCTGTGGCCCGGCTTCGGCGACAACATGCGCGTGCTGGATTGGATTATCGCCCGCGTGGAGGGAAAAGCGGATGCGGAGGAAACCCCGATCGGTTTTGTGCCCAAGGCGGAGGATATCAACATCAAAGGCATTGAGGATGAGATTTCTCTCGAGACGCTGCGCAGCATCCTGAAGGTTGACAAGGAGCAGTGGGCCAAAGAGGCCGAGGGCATTGAGGAATTCTACCAGAAATTCGGCGACAGGCTGCCCAAAGAGCTGCATGACGAGCTCGAGAAGCTGAAAGAGCGCGTAAAATAAGCGTTTGAGTCCGCAATTTGAGGTTTGTTCCGTATCATTCATCTGCATAAAAGGAACGGTTCCTTCACCTGGAACCGTTCCTTTCTTATGTTTATGACAAAATGCGCCCATATTTTGAGCGAAAACACAGGGGAAAGCGGGTATGCTACAAGGCTTATAAATGAAATTATATACATTATTAGTTTCATAAAATGCAGATTAACACAACTGAAAATACTTAAAAAATCAATAAAATACAATAAAATGAATCGTATCTATTGAAAAAATTCAAAATAAAGAGTATAATCTAAACAATTTGTAGAGGAGGTAATCCACATGTCTTTTCAGAGTCAATATCTGTTGTCCGTGTATCAAGCTGTATGCCAACGCAACGCAGGCGAACCGGAATTTCTTCAGGCCGTTCAGGAGGTATTGGAATCCCTTGAACCCGTGGTCAACAAACGACCGGATCTGGTGAAGGCGGGTATTATAGAAAGGCTTGTGGAGCCGGAACGAATGATCCAGTTTCGGGTGTCTTGGGTAGATGACAAAGGCGAGGTGCGGGTAAACCGCGGCTGGCGCGTTCAATATAACTCCGCGATCGGCCCTTATAAAGGCGGGCTGCGCTTGCACCCCAGCGTAAACGCTTCTATCCTCAAATTCCTCGGATTTGAGCAAACCTTTAAAAATTCTTTGACCGGTCTGCCGATCGGAGGCGCAAAGGGCGGCGCGGATTTCAACTCAAGAGACAAAAGCGAGGGCGAGGTCATGCGCTTCTGCCAGAGCTTTGCCACAGAGCTGACCAAACACATTGGGGCGGATACCGACGTTCCTGCGGGCGATATTGGGGTAGGCCCCCGCGAGATTGGGTTTATGTTTGGCCAGTATAAACGGCTCAGCAACGAATTTACCGGCACCTTCACCGGGAAGTCCCTGTATTCCGGCGGTTCCTGGGTGCGCAAAGAGGCGACGGGGTATGGACTGTGCTATTTTGCGCAGGAAATGCTGTCTCATATCAAGCAGGATTCCTTTGAAGGGAAAACCGTAGTGGTCTCCGGCTCGGGGAATGTAGCAATTTACGCCAGCGAAAAAGCGGCGCAGCTGGGGGCAAAGGTAGTTGCCATGTCGGATTCCGACGGCTATATTTACGATGAAAACGGAATCGATCTGGAAGTGGTCAAGCAGATCAAAGAGGTGGAACGCGGCAGAATCAAATCGTATGCCGAGCGTGTTCCCGGAGCGGTGTATACCCCGGGCTGCGGAGAAATCTGGAGTGTAAAATGCGATGTGGCCCTGCCCTGCGCTACCCAAAACGAAATCAATGGCGAACAGGCGCAGCAGCTTGTGAACAACGGGGTCTCCGTTGTGGCGGAGGGGGCCAACATGCCCTGCACTCCCGAGGCGGTGGAGATTTTCCGCGCCAATCACGTTCTGTTCTCTCCCGGCAAGGCTTCTAACGCGGGCGGTGTTGCGGTAAGCAGTCTGGAAATGTGCCAGAACTCCATGCGCTATTCCTGGAGCTTTGAAGAGGTGGACGCAAAGCTGAAATGGATTATGGCAAATATTTTCCATAATGCGTATCAGGCCTCCGAGGAGTTTGACCACAAAGGGGATTTGGTGATCGGTGCAAATATCGCAGGCTTTTTGAAGGTGGCCGAAGCGATGAAATGGCAGGGCGTCGCCTACTGAGCCGGGTGCCTTTTGTACGGGTGGCGAAGGGTTTGTTCCGTGGAACAAACCCTTCTTTCAAACAAGACATAAAAAGCTGCAAATTATGACCATCATATAAAAGTAAAGTGTAAATTATTTCTAAAAAAGAAAGAATTCATGTAAAATTCTTAAAAAAGTTATGAATAAACTGTTTCTAAATCAAAAAATTTGTCGATTCGCACACTTGATTTTGAGTGAGGAATTCTCTATACTTAGGATTGTTGATTCAAGTCCTAAAAGATAGGCAAAATCCCTAAGAAGCCGCATTTGGCTTCTTACTTTATTTCAGGAGGAATGAATGAATGGCGGAAAACAAACAGGCTGCGTTTCACCCCAAGGGAGATTTTTTTGATCTGAAGGGTCAGAACACCAATGTTAGAACCGAGGTTATGGCGGGCGTAACCACCTTCTTTACCATGGTATACATTATTATGGTAAACCCCAGCATGCTGTCGCAGACGGGAATGCCCTGGGGCGCGGTTTTTCTGGCGACCATTATCGCTTCGGTGATCGGCACCCTTGTGATGGGGTTGTTTGCCAACGTACCTTATGCGCAGGCACCCGGTATGGGCCTGAACGCCTTCTTTGTTTTTACCGTTTGCTTCGGTTTGGGGTTTCAGTGGCAGGAAGCTCTCGCGATGGTTTTCCTGTGCGGCATCCTGAACATCATTATTACGGTCACCAGAATCCGTAAAATGATTATCGAGGCGATTCCTCCCATGCTGCAGCACGCGATCGGCGGCGGCATCGGCGTATTCATCGCGTATATCGGCGTGAAAAAGTGCGGTCTGCTCACCTTCACCTCCGACCCCGGCCAGAATGTAGTTCTGGACGGCGGCACGGTCGTTGCGAATTCCAGCATCGTCCCCGCGATTGTGCAGTTCAACACCCCGGCGGTTCTGTTGGCGCTGTTCGGCATTATCTTTACCGTGATTCTGATCATCCGCAACGTAAAAGGCGCGATTCTGCTCGGCATTTTGGTCACTGCGGTGATCGGCATCCCGCTGGGCCTGACCTCCATGAGCAATTCCGTCAGCTTTTCCGACGCGGTCGGCCAGCTGCCTGAGACTTTTGGCGCGGCGTTCGGCAACCCCGGCATGCAGTCGCTGTTCGCGGATGCTTCAAAGCTGCCTCTCGTTTTGATGACGATTTTCGCGTTCAGCTTGTCTGATACGTTTGATACCATCGGCACCTTTATCGGCACCGGCCGCAAGTCCGGCATTTTCTCCGAGCAGGATGAAAAGACGCTGGAACAGAATCAGGGTTTCTCGTCCAAGATGGACAGAGCGCTGTTCGCGGATGCGACCGCCACCTCCATCGGCGCGATCTTCGGCACCTCCAACACCACCACCTATGTGGAAAGCGCCGCGGGTATCGGCGCGGGCGGACGCACCGGTTTGACCAGTGTTGTCACCGCGGCCATGTTTATTCTCAGCGCATTCTTTGCGCCGCTTGTCAGTGCGATTCCCGACGCGGCCATCGCCCCGTCTTTGATTATTGTCGGTATCATGATGCTCAGCTCCTTCCGCGACATTAAGTGGGAAGACATGGAAGACGCGATTCCCGGATTCTTCGCCGGTATCTTCATGGCGTTTTGCTACAGCATTTCCTATGGTATCGCCGCGGGCTTCCTCTTCTACTGCGTCATTAAGACGGTGAAGGGCAAGGCAAAAGAGATTCACCCCATCCTGTGGGTCGCCACCATTCTGTTCGTGCTGAATTTTGTCATCCTGGCAAAAATCGGTTAAATTTGTTTGTTCGCCTTTTTAGTTTAGCTTGAGGTTTTATACAGAAAAAACCGCCTTGGGATTCACTCCCGGAGGCGGTTTTTCCTTTTGTGCGGCCCTGCGCGCCGCAGGGACTCCGTTTGCGTTAGCGGCGCGCTTCTCTTTTGCGCACCAGCTCGGTTAAACGCTCAATGTTGCGCAGCATGGCCTCTTTGTCCTCCGGCAAACGCCCGCGCACATCAATATAGTTGGAGGCGTGCGCGCTGGTGTAGTAGCAATGCTTTAAATCGAGGTTTTCGATCAGCAGCTTCATCTCCTCCAGCACCTGCACCGCGGAGGGAAGACGGAACGTCCCCTCGGCAATCTTGCGGAACATGTCGGTGTCGTTGCCCGCGTGCAGAACCAGCATGCCCACATAGTCGGGCTGCATCTGGTTCAGGGCGTCCGCGGTTTCCAGAATGTGCTCGCGCGACAGCTCCTGCCCGCCGAGGCCGGAGATAATGCTGACCGATAGGCGCAGGCCCGCGTCGGCAGCTGCCTTTGCGGCCGCAATCATCTCGGCCTTGGTGATGCCCTTTTGGACTTCCTCCAGAACCTTGTCGCTGCCGGATTCGAGGCCGATGTAAACCATCTCAAGCCCCGCCTCATGCAGCTGACATAATTCCTCATGGCTCTTGCGCAGGATGTCCTTGGCGGAAGCGTAGACGCGAACCGCCTGAAGGTCGGGGTACAGCTCACGGATGGTTCCCAGAATCTCGAGCAGCATCGGTGTCTTTAGCACCAGCGCGTCGCCGTCGCACAAAAAGATACGGCGGATTTGATCGCGCCAGCGGGAGCCCTCTACCAGATCAGCCTTGATTTCATCCAGATTGCGTACGCGGAACTGCTTATCGGAATACATGTCGCAGAATGTGCATTTATTCCACGAACAGCCCACCGTCACCTGAACCAGCAGGCTGTCGGCCTCCGACGGCGGGCGAAAAATGGTACCTTCATAATGCATGAGATGGAAATCCTCCTTATTGGTGCCGCGCTCCCCGCAAATTTTCGGGAACGAGCGGGTAATCTATTGCATATTCACGATGTTTTCGGTATGCTATTACTAAATTGTAGCATGATTCGATTGTTAAGAAAAGATCACGCGTTATTTTTGGCGATTTTACCTGCCGAATGTCCGCAAACAGGCCGCGAGTGAACACAATGCTTGATTTTCGGCCTCGATCCGGAAGAATGATGCAGGAATGTTGCCCGAGTGGAAATAAGAGTTGGCTGGGAGGCTTTGGATATGGATCAGGAGAGAATCAAGGCGGCGGTAACGGAGCTGCTGCTTGCGGTAGGGGAGAACCCGGAGCGCGAGGGACTGCTCGAAACGCCGGACCGCGTCGCGAAGATGTACGCCGAGATCTTTTCGGGGCTGGAGGAAGACCCCATGAAGCACCTGAAGATTTTTCAGGAGCCGCAGCAGCACGGGGAGCTGGTTCTGGTGCGTGATATTCCGCTGTATTCCGTTTGTGAGCATCACCTGCTGCCCTTTGTGGGCAAGGTGCATATCGCCTATATTCCCAAAGACGGCAGGATCATCGGGCTCTCCAAATTTGCGCGGATTGTCAGAACCTTTGCGTCGCGCCCCCAGGTGCAGGAGCGTCTGACGGCGCAGATCGCGGATTTTCTGTTCGACAATCTCAAACCGTACGGCGTGGCGGTTGTGGCTGAAGCGGAGCATCTCTGCATGACGATGCGGGGTATCCGCGCGGCTGGGGCGGTTACGCAGACCTCCGCCCTGCGGGGAGCGATGCGCACAGAGGCAAAAACCCGCGGCGAGGTGATGGCGCTGCTGGCGGGAGGCGGTCGCCGATGAGCGGATTTCGGGCGGGAAAATATTTCCTTTCATTGAATGGCCCGGCCTGTATCATGGGCATATTAAATGTGACGCCCGATTCATTTTCCGACGGCGGGCAGAACTTTCATCCGGAGGACGCGGTGGCGCATGCGCTCGGTATGCAGGAGCAGCGTGCTGGAATGATCGACATCGGCGGGCAGTCCACCCGACCCGGGTTTACCGCCATTCCTCCGCAGGAGGAGTGGGAGCGCATTGAGCCGGTTCTGAAAGCCCTTCAGGGACGCTTGAGCGTTCCGGTGTCCGTAGATACCTTTTACCCACAGGTGGCCTCACTGGCCCTTTCTGCGGGCGCCGACGTGATCAACGACGTGAACGGCTTTACCGACCCTGGGATGTTCCCCGCCGTGCGGGGGAGCGGCTGCGGCTGCATCATCATGCACAACGGGCACGTTTTAGAGGAAGATCCCGAAGAGGATATTCTGATTCGCGTGCGGCGCTTTTTTGAGGACAAGCTGCGGCAGGCGAACGAAATAGGTATTGCGCAGGAGCGCATCTGCTTTGACCCCGGTGTGGGGTTCGGTAAAACAGATCAAGAGAATCTGCGCCTGATTGCGAACGTCGGTGCCGTGCGTATCGACGGCTGTGCGCTTCTGATGGCCGCCTCGCGCAAGGGCGTCATCGGCAAAAGCTGCGGCAATCCGCCTGCGGAGGATCGAATGCCCGGCACGCTGGCGGCCCATACGTTGGCGCAGGCCGGCGGAGCACAGCTGCTGCGCGCACACGATGTTTCAGAAGCGGTGCAGGCGGCGCAGGTTGCGTACGCGGTGCTCAGCGAAAAAGTGGGAGGGACGAGTCTTGGATAAAATTATAGTAAAGGGATTGCGTGTTTTTGCATATCATGGTGTCAACGCGGAAGAAAAGCGCGACGGCCAGCATTTCGTGGTCGATCTCACCGCGTCTGTGAATTTATCTGCGGCGTGCGCCGGCGACAGCATCGACGACACAGTCAGCTATGCGAAAATAATCAAAACGGCGATCCGCGTCATGACGGAGCAATCTTATGATCTGCTGGAGCGGGTTGCCCAGCGGGTCGCGGAGCAGCTCTTTCGGGAATACCCCGCAGTAATGGAGCTGGAAATCCTGCTCAAAAAGCCGGAGGCTCCGATTCAGGCGGAGTTTGAGTACACGGCGGTATTGATTACCAGAAAGCGAAGTGATTTTAATTGAAAAAAGCAGTGATCGGATTAGGCTCTAACCTGGGAAACCGGCTCGAAAACCTTTCACACGCACTTCAGGCGCTGAAAAATCTGCCCGGAACAACGGTGATCGCCACTTCCCGTTTTTACGAAACCGCGCCCGTAGAGGTGCAGAGTGCCCAGAATGATTACCTCAACGCCTGTGCGCTGCTTCTTACGGAGCTTTCTCCCCGCGCTCTTTTGGGGGCGTGCCTCGGCATCGAGGCGGGCCTTGGCCGCGAACGCCGCGAATTTCATGGCTCGCGCGTGATTGATTTGGATTTGCTTTTATATGAAGATGTTGTTTTGCGCGAAGAGGAGCTTCGTCTGCCGCACCCCGGTATTTTGAACCGTGGATTTGTTTTGGAGCCTCTTTCCGACCTCTTCCCGGAAAAAGTGGCTCTGGGCCTGGATTTTTCCAGCGCTTTTCGCAGAACGGATTTCTCAGAAGTGCATCTTTTCGAGAGAAAATGAAAGTTTTTTAAAAAAAACCGAAAAAACTTCAAAAAAAGCATTGACAATAGGGGAATGGTTTGGTATTATAGTCAAGCGCCTTACGAAACGGCGCACGAAACGAAAGGCCGAAAAGCCCGGTAGAATCGGACAGGACCTTGAAAATTAAACAACGAGAAAGACAAGAAGGAACCCGTAATTTTTGAGAGAAAGCTTCTTGGAAACGAGAAGTGAGTACTTCCGGATAAGAGTTCTCAGAGCTCTATAAAAACTGAGAAACGCGAAAGCGTACTATTGAGCAGATAAAATGCTCTAAAATAGTTTAGACCGGCTTCAAGCCGTTTTAATACCATATTTTAGAGAGT
>KB911070.1 GCA_000383295.1 Faecalispora sporosphaeroides DSM 1294 | reverse complement strand
AACGGACGCATGGCGGCAACGACGCTTTTTCCCTTAGCAACATCAATTCCAACGGCTGTGTTCATGAAAGACCTCCTGATGATTGCTTTGTACTCGGTTTCGCCGTTCTTTCATTGCCGATTCAATCTCCTTGGTTACGCGAACACACCCATTATCGGGCGGGACGACCTGCTCCAATCGAACGGCTGTCAATGAGAGGACGGCTGACAGACTCCCTTACGGACGTGGTTAGTCCTCGGTGAAAGTGGTCAGGCCGAACTTCTCTCATTGTACAGCCTTGGCAACAAAAACGAAACAGACACGGCTGGCTGCCGTGCCTGGTCCGTTATTACTATTGTAGGAGGTGACAACCATGCGCAGGATGCTGGAGGAATTCTATTACGGGAACTTGAATCCGGGAGATTTTGTCACACTGGACGAAGTACAGACAATTTCCTTCACCGATAATCTTCCAGAGCAGGCGTAAGTCTGCTCTCATTTTGTTTTTTCAGCTGATATCCGCGGACGGTATGGAATTCGTTTTCTATAGTCTTGTTCATAAGCATGCATCCTCAATGAAACATTTTTTAAAGAGTATTTGGAACACTTTATGCTCTGCCTTCATAAGTTAGTCATGGGAAACGGTGTTTCCCGCCCCTAACGACTGAAATAGTGAATTTGCTTAATTCCTGAAAGATACTTGCAATTTTCGATATTTAGGCATATTATATAAATATATTTAGGCATGCCTAAATATAGGAGCCGCATATAAATTGCAAATGAAAAAATCATGGATGATCATACAAGGCGGCTGTTCTGCCGCAAGATACCAACTTTGATTGTTACAGCTCTTATTCTGCTTGTTGGAACAATTGCAAGAATGTTTGCAGGATAGGGCTTTGAAAAATCATTGAAGAATATCGTACATCGTATAAACGGAGGATTAGTGAATGACACCCAATAAAGAGGATTATTTAAAAGCCATATATAAACTCGGCGGACTGGAGAACATGGTAAGTAACAAGCGGATTGCAGAGACGCTGCAGATTGCGCCCGCCTCCGTCACGGAAATGCTACAAAAAATGAAACGGGAAGGTTTAATTCATTATGAGCCCTACAAGGGTTCTCGCCTGACGGATGAGGGTATGCGCACTGCAATCTCACTGGTGCGGGGCCACCGCCTATGGGAGGTATTTCTGATGCGGCATCTCGGCTATTCCTGGAGTGAAGCACATGAGGACGCGGAGCTTTTAGAACATATTACGCCCAAGCGACTAATCACCCGGCTGGATCAATTTTTAAATCACCCCGCGTACTGCCCTCATGGCAGCGCAATTCCTCATCCGGACGGACAGATAGACCCTGTTCCGATGCAGACACTGAATCTTTTACCAGTCGGCGTAACTTCTCATATCCGACGGGTAACAGAAGAAAAGGAGCTGCTGGATTATCTCCAAGAAAGCGGCGTTTCGATAGGTAGCGCTGTCTGTATTATGGAAGCCGCAGCCTATGAAGGGCCGCTTACTCTTGACCTGGAGGGTAAACATATTCAAATCAGTTATAAAGCTGCTTGTCAAATCTATGTGGACCAGACGGAGGGGCTATAACACCAAATATATTTTTTAGGAGGTTTCTCATGAATCACAAGATGAAAGGTATTTTAGGCGCAGTCCTGAGTTTCTCCATTCTGCTTGTGGGCTGCTCATCTCCCACAGTAAACACGAATTCTACGGAAGACAATAAATTAAATATTGTCGCCACCACTACCATGCTGGCTGACTTATCCACGGTGATCGGCGGAGAACGGGTTACCGTGGACGGCCTGATGGGCCCCGGCATTGACCCCCATCTGTATCAGGCCAGCGCGGGCGACGTTTCGCTGATGCAGCAGGCGGATGTCGTCGTATACAACGGTCTGCATCTGGAAGGCAAAATGGGTGAAATTTTTGAAAACCTGTCCGGGCAGGGCGCGGCTGTAATTTGTATCGAAGAAGGCCTAGACGAATCCAAACTTTTGGCCTGGGAGGATGACAGTTCTGTTCATGACCCTCATATCTGGTTTGATGTTTCCCTGTGGGAAGCGGCAGCCAAAACGGTGGCGGATGGATTATCCCAAGCCGATCCGGATGGAAAATCGGGCTATGAAGCCAATCTGGACGCCTACCTTAAAGAACTGGAGGAAACGGATACATACATCCGGAACCGGGCGGCAGAGTTGCCAGAGAAACAGCGCGTATTGGTGACCGCACATGATGCGTTCCAGTATTTTGGCAAGGCTTATGGCTTTGAGGTGCGGGGCCTGCAGGGCATCAGCACCGATGCGGAAGCCGGAACAGCCGACGTAAGCGATTTGGCCAATTTTATAGTGGAACGCCAGATCAAGGCCATCTTTGTGGAGTCCTCCGTGCCACCCAAGACCATCGAAGCACTTCAAGCGGCGGTAAAGGCGAAAGGCTTTGACGTGGCCATCGGCGGAGAGCTCTACTCCGACTCTCTGGGTGATGAGGATTCCGGTGCCGGTACCTATCTCCTGACCGTTAAGGCCAACATTGACACGATTGTAGATGCGTTAAAGTGACGGGAGGGGACACCTATGGAGAAACAACAGAATTATGCAGTGGAGGTGGAAGATCTCACTGTCGCCTATGACGCCAAACCTGTGCTCTGGGATATTGATCTGAAAATTCCCAAAGGGCAGCTGATGGCAGTAGTTGGCCCCAATGGAGCCGGAAAGACAACACTGATTAAGGCAATGCTGGGGTTGCTCAAGCCTGTCACCGGAGCAGTGCGCTTTCTGGATGGAAGCGGTGATATTCGCACATTGAAAAACAGGATCGGTTATGTGCCCCAGAGCGGCAGCGTGGATTGGGATTTTCCGGCCACGGTACAGGATGTGGTGCTCATGGGCTGCTACGGTAAACTGGGCTGGGTTCGCCGTCCCCGCAAAGCGGATATTGAGCTGACAAAACAGACGCTTCAAAAGGTTGGAATGCAGGATTACACCACCCGGCAGATCAGCCAGCTTTCCGGCGGCCAGCAACAGCGGGTGTTCCTTGCCCGCGCGCTGGCGCAGGAGGCGGAGGTTTATTTCATGGATGAACCCTTCAAGGGAGTGGATGCACAAACGGAGCGGGCCATTGTTTCACTGCTGAAAGACTTGAAGAAACAAGGGAAAACGGTCGTTGTCGTTCACCATGATCTGCAAACGGTGCCCGATTATTTTGATTGGGTCACCCTGATTAATTTGCGGGTGGTCGCCAGCGGGCCTGTGGAAGAGGTATTTCACGAGGAAAACCTGAAAAAGACTTATCACAGCTCCGGCACGCTTCTAAGGAGCGTGGTGTGATATGGACAGTGTGCTTGCTTTATTTTCCGATTTTACCTTTCAGACGGTTGCTCTCGGTTCCGCTCTTTTGGGCCTCATCAGCGGGGTGCTGGGCAGCTTTGCCGTCCTGCGCAAGCAAAGTCTGCTGGGAGACGGGGTATCCCATTCCGCCCTGCCCGGCGTGGTAATGGCGTTTGTATTATTGGGCAGTAAAAACACGGAGGTTCTGCTGCTGGGCGCGCTCCTCTCCGGCCTTCTGGCAACGCTGTTGATTGTGGGAGTGGTACGGCATACCCGGGTGAAATTTGACAGTGCGCTGGCGCTAGTGATGTCCGTGTTCTTTGGGCTGGGGCTTGTGCTGCTCACCTATGTACAGAAAATCCCCAATTCCAATCAGGCGGGGCTGAAGCGTTTTATCTTTGGTCAGGCATCCACCCTCTTACAGCGTGATATTGTCCTCATGACCGTCTGCGGGCTGATTTTGCTGGCACTGGTGCTGCTCTTTTGGAAGGAATTTAAGCTGTTTACCTTTGACGCCGACTTTGCCCAGAGCCTTGGCTTCTCTTCCAAAAAGCTGAACCTGCTGCTGTCATTCATGATCGTACTGGCTATCATCATTGGGTTGCAGACAGTAGGGGTGATTCTTATGAGTGCCATGCTCATTACGCCCGCGGTCGCCGCGCGCCAGTGGACGAATAAACTGTGGGTTATGGTAACGCTCTCAGCCTTGTTCGGAGCTATCTCCGGAATTGCGGGCACTGCCGCCAGCTCTCTTGTGCCAAAGCTACCTACCGGCCCGGCCATTGTGGTCTGCGTCAGTTCAATTGTGATTGTGAGCGTTCTGTTTGCTCCCGGCCGCGGCGTGCTGCATCGGATTTATCAACACAGAAAAAACAGGATTTTATATAAACTGGAAGGAGGCGAGATGGATGTCCCCTCAAATTGAAATTCAAATCATTGCTGTTGTTGTCGCAGTGGCCTGCGCCCTTCCCGGAGTATTTCTGGTACTTCGTAAAATGTCCATGATGTCGGATTCCATTACCCATACGATTCTCTTGGGGATTGTGCTTGCCTTTTTTGTCACCCATGACCTTTCCTCTCCGCTTCTGATCGTCGGGGCGGCGCTCATGGGCGTGGTGACGGTCTGGCTGACAGAGATGCTAAGCAGGACACGTCTTTTGGCGAAAGATGCCGCCATCGGCGTGGTGTTTCCGCTGCTTTTTTCCATCGCTATTATACTGATTACCCGCTATGCCGGTTCCGTACATTTGGACACAGATTCGGTGCTCTTGGGAGAACTGGCGTTTGCACCCTTTGACCGCATGGTCATCGGTAGTGTAGACATCGGGGCAAAAGCAATATACACCACCGGAATCCTGCTGCTCATCAATCTGGCAGCCATCATCATCTTCTTTAAAGAGCTCAAGGCAGCGACATTCGATCCTATGCTGGCGGCAGTGCTGGGATTTTCTCCTGCGCTGGTGCATTACGGACTGATGACGCTGGTGTCCCTTACCACAGTGGGTGCGTTTCAAGCTGTGGGTTCGGTACTGGTGGTGGCCTTTATGATCGGCCCTCCGGTAACGGCGTACCTGCTGACAGACGATCTCAAACGCATGCTGATAGTAAGCGGAATCATCGGAGCGGTAAATGGAATTCTCGGCTATCAGGCGGCGGCGATTCTGGATGTTTCCATTGCCGGAAGCATGGCGGTTGTGACCGGACAGGTTTTCCTGCTGGTGTTTGTGTTTGCTCCCCGCAGAGGTCTAATCAGCTCACTGCTCCGACGCAGAAAGCAAAAGATGGAGTTTGCCAAGATGACTCTGCTGTTCCATTTATATAATCATGCGGGAAGCGACGAAGAAGCATCGGAATGCGGAGTGGATACCATTCCAGCCCAATTGCACTGGGACAGCGCCTATACCGTCAAAATGATCCGCTTCCTTGAGCGGGACGGTTATGTCCAACTCTTAGATGGGTTGGCAAAACTGACAGAGGAAGGCCGAAACGCCAGCATTCGGAACTATAACGCACTTTTTGCAGGATAAGATATCTCAAGAAGAAAGCCGGAGTCTTCCGCATTGAAAGGCTTCGCTTTTCTTTAATATCTTTTAAGTAAACACTGGATATGACTTCTATATCGACACCGGCTATATCGTCGTATCGTTGTACATGTGAAATAATTTTCTGTTAGATAAAGGCGCAGGGGTTCCTACGCCTTTGTCATAATACTTAAAAGATATGCCCCCGTTAGAATATACTTACAACCAATCTTGACAACGACTATGTAAGTTGCTATACTGATAATCATATTACCGGTAATTAAGTTATCACTTTGTGATGATTAGGAGGTACAGTCGTTGTCAAAGCCCGATGTTTCTATTGATCCACGCATTTTGGATAGTGCAAAAAAAGAATTTCTAATGTGCGGATATGAAAAGGCATCTTTGAAAGCAATCTGCGAAAATGCACAGATCACTACCGGCGCTTTGTATAAGCGCTATAAGGGAAAAGAGGAGCTGTTTTGTGCTGTTGTGGCAGATACCATTGCCGACATGAATGCTGTGGTGGCACAAAAATCAGCCATTGCCGTTGAAAAACTCACAGATTCTGAATTGGTGGACGCATGGGATTTACAGGACTCTATGCTGTGGTGGTTCCGGTTCCTTTATGAGAGAAGCGAGGGGTTCCTTTTGCTGATCAAGCATTCAAATGGAACGAGATATACCAACTTCCAGCATGACTGGGTGGAGGTCATGACCGGGAAAAGCTACGAATACTTTATAGAAGCAAAAAAGCGCGGTCTGACAAATGCGGAGATATCCCGGGATGAAATGCATATCCTTCTTTCAGCCTTTTGGACGACTGTTTATGAGCCTTTTATCCACGGCTATACCTGGGAACAAATTGAAACACATAGCAAACTGATTTGTGATCTGTTCAATTGGCAACTGGTGCTGGGTTTATCACAGCGGTGAGGTTTCAATCCATCGATAGGGGCGAAGTCTGCCCTGTGGTTTGCTTAAGCTAACATAGATGAAGGGGAGGAGCTTATTTTGTTGAAAAAGGTGCTCGAATATACCGGCGAATACCGGAAAACCACCTATGCAGCCATTGTCTCGATGCTTGCGGGTATGGTAATGAATGTGCTGCCGTTTTTGTTTATCTACCAGATGATACGACCGATTCTCTTGCGGGAGGATTTCACTACAGGCTATCTCCTCGTGCGAATCGCGGCGATTGCCGTTTGTGTGTTGCTCTATGCCATACTCTACATCAGAGGGCTTGGGCTTTCGCATGAAAGCGCCTATCACACGCTGAAGAACCTGCGCATTTCGCTTCAAGGCAAGCTGGAAAAACAGCCCCTTGGCGTCATTCAGGAAAAGGGTGTTGGTGCGGTCAAGAAAATGTTCATAGACGATATTGAAACCATTGAGCTGCTCCTGGCACACACCCTGCCGGAGGGGATTGCGAATTTGACGATTCCTGCCCTGGTGTTTGCAGGTATGTTTTTTGTTGATTGGAAACTGGCACTGCTGGCGCTGTGCTCTTTGCCCCTCGGCGTGGTTGCCATGATGGTGATGTATAAGATCGGCATGAAAAGCATGGGACAATATTATGGTGCTGCACAGAAGATGAATAATACCATCGTGGAATACATCAACGGCATGGAGGTCGTAAAAGTCTTTAACCGGGACGGGGAATCCTACCATCGCTTTGAAAAGGATGTAATCAGCTACCGTGATTTTACGCTGGCCTGGTACAAGGTGTGCTGGCCGTGGATGGCGATCTATACCAGTATTTTGCCAATGGTGGCGCTCTTTCTGCTGCCGGTGGGCGCACTGCTTGTGATGCAGGGCTATTCGACGCTGCCCAATCTTATCCTGACGCTTTGTATGTCGTTTGGGATTGGCGCTCCCCTTCTGCGCTCCATGAGCTTTATGTCCACCATCCCGCAGATCAATTTTAAAATCAAAAGCCTTGAGGATGCGCTGAATGCCCCGGCGCTTCAGCAGTCCGAGAAGGCGTTTACAGGGAAAGATCACAGCGTCTCCTTTGAGAATGTGCGTTTTTCTTACAAGGAAGATGAGGTCCTGCACGGTGTATCGCTCGAGGTTCCACAAGGCAGCCTGACCGCGCTGGTTGGCGAATCGGGAAGCGGTAAATCCACACTGGCAAAGCTGTTGATACACTTTTATGATATCAGCGGAGGCGCCATAAAAATAGGCGGCCAGGATATTCGTGACATGAGCGTTGAAGCGCTCAACAACGAAATCTCCTATGTGGCGCAGGAGCAGTTTCTCTTTAACGTCAGTCTGCTGGAAAACATTCGACTGGGAAAGCTGGATGCCACGGATGAAGAGGTTATGGCAGCGGCAGAAAAAGCGCAGTGCGGTGAATTCCTTGCCCGGTTGGAGCACGGCATACACAGCATGGCGGGCGACAGCGGCAAACAGCTTTCCGGCGGAGAGCGCCAGCGGATTTCTCTTGCACGGGCCATTCTGAAAAATGCTCCCATTGTGGTGTTGGACGAGGCAACCGCCTTTATGGATCCGGAAAATGAGGAAAAGATGAACGAAGCCATTGCGGAGGTGATCCGCGGAAAAACCGTAATCGTGATTGCCCACCGGCTGCACTCGATTGTTAACGCGGATCAGATTTGTGTGATGAAGGCCGGCAGCATAGCGGCAATGGGAACCCATGAGGAGCTGCTGGCGCACAACCCCGAATATCAGGTGCTGTGGCGTGCCGCCGAAAGCAGCAGTAACTGGAAGGTCACCGCACAGAAAGGAAATGGAAACAAATGATTGCTTTAATGGAACGGATTCTTGCGGTTTCGGAACAATACCGAGGCAAAATCAAGTTGGCTTTTGTATTCTCCTTTCTAAAATCATTGCTGGCAAAAGCGCCGGTGGGGCTGGCCTTCTTTGCCTTGATCGCTTTTTATTACGGCACGGCAACGCTGGAGATGATTGTTTGGATCGGGGTTGCCATGGGCGCTTGCGCACTGCTTCAGATTCTTTTTCAGTATATTGCCGACCGTCTGCAGTCTGCGTCAGGTTATATGATTTTTGCTAAGAAGCGTATGGAGCTGGGTGCGCATCTTCGTAAAATGCCCATGGGCTATTTTACGGAAGGCAACATTGGGAAAATCAGCTCGGTTTTGTCCACCGATATGGTGTTCATTGAAGAGAACTGCATGAATGTGCTCGCAAACATGATGAGCTATATCTTCTCGCAGGCGATCTTGCTCGTGTTTTTAGCGTTTATCAACGTGTGGCTTGCCGTAGCCGCCACTGCAGTCCTTCTCGTTATTGTTCTTGTGGCGAACGGTATGAATAAGGACAGCATGAAGTACTCTGCCATACGACAGGAGCAAAGCGAAAACCTTACCGAGGACGTGCTGGATTTTGTCGAAGGGATCGGCATCATTAAAACCTACAATCTGTTGGGAGAAAAATCGAAGGAGCTGTCCGATAACTTCCGGGAAACCTGCAAGCGCAGCATTGATTTTGAGGAAAATGCGGCGGTGTGGCAGCGCGTGCTGAACATCCTGTACGGCCTTGGAGCCGTGGTTATCATCGCTCTGGCTGTTTACCTGAACCTTCAAGCTTCCCTGCCAGCCGTTCTTCTAGTTGGCGTTATGCTGTTTGTATTTGATTTATTTGGCCCGTTAAAGGCTCTGTACGATCAGGGCGCACGCCTTACCGTAATGAGCAGCTGCCTGGACCGCATAGAAGCAGTATTTGCAGAAAAGGAACTGCCGGATAACGGAAAGGGCTCCATTCCTGCACATAGTAGCGCACCGGAGGTGGAATTTAAAAATGTCACCTTTGCCTACGGCGAAAAGGAAGTATTGCACAATGTATCCTTCCGTTTGGAAAAGAACCGGATGCTTGCCCTTGTCGGACCCTCCGGCGGCGGCAAGTCCACCATTGCCAGCTTGCTTGCCCGCTTTTGGGACGTTAAGTCCGGACAGGTTTTGATACGAGGCAAGGATGTGAGAGAAATTAGCCTAAGTGATCTGATGAATCACATCAGTATGGTGTTTCAGCGTGTATATCTGTTTCAGGACACGATTTATAATAACATCAGCATGGGGCGGCCCGATGCCACTGAGGCCGAAGTCATGGAGGCCGCAAAAAAGGCACGGTGCTACGACTTTATCATGGCGCTTCCCAACGGATTCCAGACGATGGTGGGCGAAGGCGGAGAAACGCTCTCCGGCGGTGAAAAGCAGCGGATCTCCATTGCGCGCTGCATTTTGAAGGACGCACCTATCGTGATTCTGGACGAAGCAACCGCCAGCGTGGATGTCGACAATGAAAGCTATATTCAGGAAGCAATCAGCGAGCTGTGCCGCGGGAAAACGCTGCTGGTTATCGCACACCGTCTGGGAACCATCCGCCATGCCGACAACATCATGGTGATTGCCAAGGGAGAGATTGCCCAGTCCGGGACGCATGCGGAATTGATCGGTCAGGAAGGTATCTACCGGGATTTTGTCACGGTTCGCGAAAACAGCCGGGGGTGGAGCCGGAGAGACAGCGCCACAGCAGGATAATACCGCTACTCCCAACCAAAAGATACTGATGCACCCCGTGTCTTGATCCGAAATAAATAGAGGCCGTGAAATATCCTTTTTCTAGTCTGGAGGCAAAGGAAGAATGACAATGGATCATGTGATTGAAGAAAAAGAACAATAGGAACAATTTGTCTTAACCGGAACGCTGTGAAAGGTCATGGTACAGCTTTCGTGGCCAACCGTTATCGCTATGGTTAGGAGAGAGGCCATCCCCAAGTGCACAACAGATATTGTAATCTTTTTATCTCTTTTTAAGGAAAACGGCTTGCTTTGGAAAGTAGCTTTCCCTCTGCCATAATAAAAGGGAAATGGACGGAGTGAAATTATAGGACTTGGAGAAATCCAGTAATACCAATGGCTGCGGGCAGTTGACAAGTAGTATTTACGCCTTGGTCTATATTGTTCTGCTCCATACTGTAACCTGTGTAATGACATCCCGTAACCTATCATCACCAACTTTGTACTCCAAAGCTTCATCCGCAGTGCTACACAGTTTTTCTGTTTCTTGTTTATTCGCTTCGCTGATGCTAATCTTGTCAGGATGGGTAATGCTGTAATTTTTCACATTCCATTCAAATTCGACTTCACCATGCCAACGCATGCAGTCCTTAAAATCGCTGATTGTTTTAAATCTATTTGCTTCAAAGCTGTTTGATTGAACAATTGTAGATTTCATATAACTCTGCCTCCCATATTGTTTAAATTCCGGGACATTGTTCTCCGGGTAGTTAATTGGTCCCTGTGGATCAGGATGTCCTGTTGGATTATCCCATCGTATCTCATATGGTCATGTGGGTTTGTATGTGCCCACGGTTTATTATGGTCTGTGTAATGGCGCTCTCTCGTAGCTCTTCCATCCTCGCCAATTTTTGTATCTATCCTATTTCCGTTTTAACATAGGAAATTTTAATTTCTCCCGGCTCTCCCAAGAATCGTTCATCTTCCAGCTTAGCAGGTTTCCACTGCCCGCCATAGGCGCTGCCCATTCCGGTTTGTATAATGCTATTATAGTCCCTATCATTCTCACCTACAACATATCCGCTTTTCATGATGAGGTTGCTTCCTATCGGAACGGGTTCTTCTCCGCAGATGTATTTCACGTATTTTGAGGGTGCATACGGATCATCGTTCATGAACTTCCACGAGCTTAGTTCATAGTCGACAAACACAATGTCGCCCTGCATCTCGGGGAACGGCGTATTGTAGCAGATAATTTTTTCCGGTTCGATCTTGCGGAGCATCTCGTTATAGCCCTTTAGGAAAAACTCTTTCTGGTCCTGCCGGTTGTCGTGTTCCGACACCATATAAGTGGACACCGCTACCGTTGAGCCTTTTTCGATTCCGTCGAAGCAGAACTCAAACGTATTCTCGTTTCCCCAGCTAACGGTTGGAACGACGCGGATTCCCTTTGACGCAAAGTAAGCGCCACACCAGCGATTCCGGAACATATTGTAAAGCTGCAAAACGGGTGCCATTTCGACATACATACTGAAATCAGGAGAGAGCACCGCACGATAGTGTTTTAGCTTTTCCAGATCGGGATCGGGATTTTTCCAGACACGCTCAAATTATAATCATACAGGAAGAAATGAACCATTCGGCTGAAATGCTTTGTATCATTTGTGCTGATTTTATCAAATGCAATAAGAAGCAAATCGTTGAAATCGTTTGATCGAATTTGAAATTTAGGAATAACTGGAATTTGCAGTTTCTCCTTTCCTTTGAACTGATTGCGAAGGAAAAGAGGACTTGTGCGATACTTATAATTTTCTTCCGTCATCTTATTGCCTCCTTCAAAAAAAAACCACCCTATCACTTAACCCGCTAAAATAAGTGAAAGTTTCCCTCAAGAAGGCAAATATTTAAAAAATAATCGAAAGCGAAACAACGTAGGACGAGGCTGCCTAAAAACCTTTCAAAGTCGTGAAAAAAACATAAACATAAAAATTGACAAGTCCTGTAAGGACTTGCCAATGGTCGGAGTGACAGGGTTCGAACCTGCGGCCTGATGGTCCCAAACCACCCGCGCTACCAACTGCGCCACACCCCGATATTCAGTTTTATGCTGCTTTCGCGCGCCGGTTTCTATACCGCCCGCGACAAAAATATTGAATGCATACTCGATTTAAAATTATAGCGGAAAACGAGCGGTTCGTCAAGTCATTCGGCGTAATGCAATAAATGAAATCCAAAAATTAGTTAATAAATAAAATCTGTTGTTTTTAAAGTGGTTTTTATTATTTCTTTTTCAAAATAGCTAAATTTTTTTACAATAGAGACGAAATTATTAAATGAAGTTCTGTTTTTTTCTATCCTTTTTGTCGACTTGTGCATGAGAGCCTATATCAAGGATAACCGGAACAAATTACATATGGAGGTTTTCCCCCACAACATCAGGTTAAGGGAGTTGGTTTATGATGAAAAGCATTCGTTTTAGAATCGCCTCAATTTTATTGGCAATCATCGTCTTACTAAGTGTGTCTTTTGGTACCATCAGTACTTTGCTAATCAAATCCGGAGCCGACGAAATTTTTTGGATCACTATTTTGACTTTGGTGTACTGTCTGGTAGGTGTTGTGGTTTCCTTTTGGATTGGAGGCAAAATCGCGAAACCAATTTCGGTTTGCGCGGATCGCCTGTATGCGTTGTCGGAGGGCGACTTAAAGTCTCCTGTGCCGCAGATACATACCAAGGATGAAACGAGACGCTTGGCCGACGCAACAGAAGTGATTGTCCTGAATCTGCGGGCCATTATTTCGGATCTCGTTTCGCTGCTGGAGGGCCTTTCGCGCTCGAATTTCAATGTGAGATCTCAGGCGAAGGATGCATACCGAGGAGATTTCAAGCCGCTGTCCGACCATTTTGAGAAAATTGTGCTTTCTTTGAATGATACGTTGAGCCAGATCAATCAATCTGCCAACATGGTGTCCAACGAATCCGAGCAGGTGTCTTACGGGGCGCAGAATTTGGCGCAGGGTGCTTCGGAGCAGACGGCTTCCATTGAGGAGCTGGCCGCGGCAATCCACCATTTGTCCGACAAGGTGAAGGAAAATGCCCTGAATGCGGTGCAGGCCGGTGAGTGGGCAACCCAGACGATGGACGAGGTCGGTCAGTGCAACGACAAGATGCAGAGCATGGTGCAGGCCATGAAGCGCATTGAGCAGACCTCCTCTCAGATCAGCAACATTGTAAAGGCGATTGAAGATATCGCGTTCCAGACGAATATTCTGGCGCTCAACGCCGCCGTGGAGGCCTCCCGTGCGGGAGAAGCCGGCAAAGGCTTTGCCGTTGTTGCGGACGAGGTTCGCAACCTTGCGTCGAAGAGCGCGGAATCCGCGAAGAGCACGTCCGCTTTGATTACGGATTCCCTGAGCGCGGTTTCGGAAGGCTCCAGAATGGTGGGTGAAGCGCTGGATGCTTTGCAGGCCGTGACGAAGAGCATGGCGGAAACGCAGAGGGAGCACCGCGAGATCGCGGAAGTGACCGAGGAGCAGTCCACCGCGGTGGACCATCTGACGACGGTAATGGATCAGATTTCCGCAGTGGTGCAGACCAACTCCGCCACGGCGGAAGAAAGTGCGGCGGCGAGCGAGGAGCTTTCCAGCCAGGCCCAGATGATGAAATCGCTGGTGTCTCAGTTTCAGCTTCGATCTACCTCTTCTGCACCGGCCAGAAATACCAAAGCGTAAATGCGCACAAATAGCAAATCAGACCAGAGCGGGGCGGGATTATCCCGTCCCGCTCTTTTTCCGGAGCAGTATCTGAGCCTGAGAATGAGCCCAATTCAAGATGGAAAAGTGGAAAATAACTGTCTCTTTTCCGCTGCCGGCAGGGAAGAGGCAATCGGTTTCATCCGGTGCTTGCGGAGCGCTTTGCAAAGAGCCGGAAAAGATGCTATGATAGGGAAAATCGCTGAAAATCCGGCTCGTTGGGGCCGGCGTCATTTTATCACCGGAGGGATTCTCATGAAGTACTTGATTGTAGGAACAGGGGGAACGGGGGGCGCGATCGGCGGATTTCTGGCCGCAAGCGGCAAGGAGGTTTCTTTCATCGCCAGGGGCAGCCATCTGGAGGCGATCCGCCAGAACGGCTTGACAGTCGATTCTGAGCTGCGCGGACGGCTGCACATTGAAGACGCGCAGGCTTTCGACATGGAGAGCTACGAGGGCAGCCCCGATGTGATTTTTATATGTGTCAAAGGGTATTCAATGGAGGAGGTCTGCCCATTCCTGCGCCGTGTCGCACGGCCCGACACCATGATTATACCGATCCTGAACGTGTACGGAACCGGCGGAAAGCTGGCGGTGCGCATGCCGGGCCTTACGGTGGCGGACGGCTGTGTTTACATCGTGTCCTATATCTCGGCTCCCGGCGAAATCACGCAGAAGGGCCCGTTGTTCCGTATTGTGTACGGCAACCGCGATTCGAGCTGCCCCGAAATTTTTTATGACATCGAACGCGATCTGCGCGAGAGCGGGATCGACGTGATCGTATCCACGAATATCATCCGCGATACGTTTCAGAAATTTTCGTGCGTTTCGCCTATGGCGGCCGCGGGCGTATTCTTTCAGAATACCATGGGTGAGATCCGCGAAAATCCCAGAAAGAGGGCAGTGTTCGCCAGCCTGGTGGGGGAGATTGGCCAGCTGGCGCAGGCGATGGGAATTCCGTTTTCCACCGATGTGGTTCAGGAAAATCTCGAGATTCTGGACCGCGCCGCGCCGGACAGCACCACCTCCATGCAGAGGGATTTGCAGAAGGGCGGCCCGTCCGAAATCAACGAGCTTTTGTTTGAGGTGGTTCGCCTGGGCAAGCGTTATCAGGCGGAGCTGCCCACCTATGAAATGATCGCCAAGAGCATGGGCTACTCCGAGGCGTTTGAGCCCATGTGGCTGGGCAATTTACAGCTGCGCAATCATCTGGTGCGTTCCGCCACGCGCGACGGCGTGGAGAATGAGGACGGCACCGTGAGCGAACGCCAGCTGCAAATCATGCGCACGCTCGCGTCGCATGAGGTGGGCATGATCATCACCGGGCATTTTTATGTGCACCCGCAGGGACAAGCCTCCCCCTCGCAGAACGGCATCTACGAAGGGCGCTTTCTGCCCGGAATGCGGCGGATGACGGATGCGGTTCACATGGAGGAGGGCTGCATCGTCGCGCAGCTGAACCACGCGGGCGGCAATGCGGATGTGGAGGAGCCCGTGGCCCCGTCGGAGCGGGTGTATTCCAAGGGCCGCCGTGCGCGCGCGCTGACAAGGGAAGAAATGGATGAAATCCGCGAATCTTTTGCCGAGGGGGCGTCCCGCGCGTACCAGGCGGGGTTCGACGGCGTGCAGATTCATATGGCGCACGATTACCTGCTCAGTGAGTTTTTAACGCCGATGAGCAACAACAGAACCGACGAATACGGCGGCTCCGCCGAAAATCGCTTCCGCTTCTGCGCGGAGGTCATCGGTGCGGTGCGGCGCGCCACCTCCGAGAGCTTCCCGATTCTCGTGAAGATCAACAGCAACGTTTTGGCGAACGACCGCCAGTATGAGGAGGATCTGCTGTATTATCTGCAGCAGATGGAATCGCTCGGCGTTGCCGCCGCGGAGCTTTCGGGCTGTGATTTCACGAAGAAAAGCGCAAACGAGCGGACATACTATCTGGAGAGGGCGGCGCGGATGCAGCAACAGCTCAACATGCCGCTGATTTTGGTCGGCGGGGTGCGCTCGCTGCAGGATATTGCCAGGGTGATCGACGCCGGCATCCCGATGGTTTCGCTCAGCCGGCCGCTGATCTGCCAGGGCGACCTGATCCCCCGCCTGCTTTCGGGGGAACGGGCACGGTGCACCAGCTGCAATCAGTGCTTTGCGCTGCCGCACACCCGGGGAATCCGCTGCGTGTTCCATGCGCAGCCGCGCTGATTGTCAATTGCTTGAAAGGACAGGAAATGAATCGGAGACTGGAAATCATGGAGAGCGCGCCGATCAGCAAAGCGCTGGCTTATTTGGGGCTGCCGACGATCATCGGGCTTTCCGTAACGGGCTTTTATCAGCTGGCTGTCAGCTTTTTTGTGGCGAAGATGGGGACGCAGGCGATGGGGGCCATCTCCATTGTGTATCCGCTGATCCTGATTATGCCGGGCATCGGGCTTTTGTTCGGCAACGGCGGGGCGGCCTATATGGCGGAGCTTTTGGGTGCGGGGGAAAAGGAGAAGGCGGAAACCGTTCTGGCTTCCACCGCGTTTTACTGTGTTCTTTTCAGTGTTATGACCCAGCTGCTGCTGCCGGTTATGCCGGCGCTGCTCGTTTCTATGGGCGCGTCCCCCGGGGTTCTGCCGCTCGCGGTGGAGTACGGTCAGATTCTGGTGATTTCGTTTTTATTCCACATCCCCTCCGTGTGCATGAATAATCTGGTGCGGGCCGAGGGTAACGCGTCGCTGAGCATGATCTCCCAGATGACCGGCGCGGTGCTGAACGTGGCGCTCACGCCGATTTTTCTGTTTGGCTTCGGCTGGGGAATCCGCGGGGCTGCGGCTTCGGCGGCGGTGGCGCAGTTTACCGCGTTCTGCATTCTGGCACAGTATTACCTGCGCGGCAAAAGCTATTTAAAGCTCGACTTCCGCAAGGTGCGCTTTCAGTGGTGGATTGTGGAGCCGGTGCTGAAAATCGGCGTGCCGCTTCTGTGCATCAGTCTGTTTCAAAGTATTTCGATGACGGCCGCGAATATTGCCGCCGCACCGTATGGCGACGCGGTGGTGGCGGGGCTCGGAATTGCCAACCGGGTGATCGGCATGACAACGCTGGCGGTAACGGGTTTCTCCAGGGGCTACCAGACCTTTATTTCCTATTGCTATGGTGCGGGCCGGCCCGAACGCATCCGGCAGGCGACCAAAACGGCATATCTGTGGGGCATGCTGGGCGGTTTTGCGATCGCCGCCGTGCAGATCGGTTTTTCCGGCGGAATTGTCTCCGCTTTTTCCGGAGACGCCGAAGTGATCGCCGTGGGCGTTCAGGCGCTGATCGCGGGCAGTCTGCTGTTTTTTACCTATGGCTTTCAGTCCATGGCGACGGTGTACCTGCTCTGCATTCGGTACAGCAAGTCTGGCTTTTTGTTCAGCATCTTCCGGCAGGGGCTGGCGTTTCTGCCGCTGCTGTTCCTGTTTGACCGCCTGTTTGGGGTAACGGGAATCCTGTACACGCAGGCGGTGGCCGATCTTGCCACCACGGCGCTGCTCCTGCTGTTTTTAGGGGTTACCAAACGCAGCCGAAAAGCCGCTCTGGCTCAGGCCGCCAAGCTGGCCGCATAAAAATACAAACACACCGCCCCGGTTTCTCCCTGATCAGCAGGGAACCGGGGCGGTGTGTTTGGATAATCGGCTGCTTTGATTCCGCACGAAAATTTAAAAATCACCGGCAGTTTATTGGAATCTTTTCAAATTGCAAAAGCCTTATCCGCGGCTGAAATCGGTCAGCTCCAGGCCCTCGTTGCGCTCGAGCGCCCAGCGGATGTTCCACTCGCTGGTGAACAGCAGCAGGTGATGCCCCTTGAGATCCTGAATTTTTTTCGTGTCGGAGGTCACCGTCAGCGCCTTGGGGTCGACGGTATCGTTGGAAATCCAGCGGATATACTGATACGGCAGAGCTTCCAGGCGGATATCCACATTGTATTCGTGCTTTAAACGGTATTCCAGCACATCGAACTGCAGAACGCCGACGACGCCCACAATCACTTCCTCCATGCCGCCCGCAAGCTCCTGAAAGATCTGAATGGCGCCCTCCTGCGCGATCTGCGACATGCCCTTGACGAACTGCTTGCGCTTCATGGTGTCCATCTGGCGCACGCGGGCAAAATGCTCCGGCGCAAAGGTAGGGATGCCCTCAAACAGGATTTTCTTGCCGGGCGCGCACAGCGTATCGCCAATGGAGAAAATGCCCGGGTCGAACACGCCGATGATGTCGCCGGCGTAGGCTTCCTCAATGATCTCGCGCTCCTGCGCCATGATCTGCTGGGGCTGCGACAGCTTGATCTTTTTGCCCTCCTGCTGGTGCAGAACCTCCATGTTCTTCTCGAATTTACCCGAGCAGATGCGCAGAAACGCGATTCTGTCGCGGTGGGCCTTGTTCATGTTGGCCTGTATTTTAAACACAAAGGCAGAAAAATCCGGGTCAAAGGGGTCTACCTCGCCGTCGGTGGTTTTGCGCGGCAGAGGCGAGCTCGTCATGTGCAGGAATTCCTCCAGAAACGGCTCCACGCCGAAGTTGGTCAGGGCGGAGCCAAAGAACACGGGGGAAAGCCGCCCGTGGCGCACGGCGTCCATATCGAATTCGTAGCCCGCGCCGTCGAGCAGCTCAATGTCGTCGCAGAGCTGCTCGTGCAGATACGGCCCGATCAGCTCCTTCAGGCCGGGGTCGTCTAGGCCCGACACGGTGGCTTCGGCCTCGTGCTTGCCGCTGTCGCCGCGGAACGAGATGATCTGGCTGCTGTTTCTGTCGTATACGCCCTTGAATTCCTTGCCGCAGCCGATCGGCCAGTTCATCGGGTATGTTTTGATGCCCAGCTCCTGCTCGATTTCCTCCAGCAGGTCAAAGGGGTTGCGCGCCTCGCGGTCCATCTTGTTGATGAACGTGAAGATCGGGATGTCGCGCAGCAGGCAGACCTTGAACAGCTTTCTCGTCTGCGCCTCAACGCCCTTCGAGGCGTCGATTACCATCACGGCCGAGTCCGCCGCCATCAGTGTGCGGTACGTGTCCTCCGAAAAGTCCTGATGCCCGGGAGTGTCCAGAATATTGATGCAGTAGCCCTCGTACTGAAACTGCAGAACGGAGGAGGTAACCGAAATTCCTCTCTGCTTTTCGATTTCCATCCAGTCGGAAACCGCGTGCCGGGAGTTCTTTTTCCCCTTTACCGAGCCGGCCAGCGCAATTGCTCCGCCGTACAGAAGGAATTTTTCGGTCAGCGTCGTCTTGCCGGCGTCAGGGTGCGATATAATCGCAAAGGTTCTTCGCTTTTGAATCAAAGATCGATAGTCACTCAAGTCAGGTTCCTCCGTCTATCCAATATAAAAAATAAATTTATGATACATGCACGGCAATCTCTTCCTCCGCTTGCGGAGGGGGAAAGACATCCGCACTTTTCAATTTGAATGGATTATAATGTTGAAAACACCTTGACAGTATACCATGCGCCGCGCCAAATTTCAATTTTTCCTATGGCGAAAAGGAAAAAATGTGGTATGATAAACGCAGTGAATCAAAGATGCCGCAAAACGCGTTTTGCGCCTGCGGCATGGATGGCAAGCAATCTCTATTCTGCCCGCTTTTTAGGGAGTTCACACCTGCCTGCGGGCCGAAGCAGAAACCGGTAAAGGAGAGAACCACTCATGGAGTTCAAGGAATGGAAAGATCTGCTGAAGAGCAGCCGCAGTACGCGAGGCTATGACGAAAGCCGCAGGGTCAGCCGTGAGGAGCTCACGGAGCTCGTAGACTGCGCGCGGTATGCGCCGTCTACCATGAATATGCAGCCCCTGCGCTACCGTTTGGTATTTGAGCCCGGTGAGGTGGCAAAGGTGCAGTCGCTCACCAAGTGGGCCGGCGCGCTCAAGGGGATTCACCTGCCGCACGAGGGGCATTGCCCGCCCGCGTTTATCGTGGTCTGCCACGATACGCAGATCGCCGCGGCTGGCCCGGGGTTTGTGCGCGACGTGGGGATCGTCTGCCAGACAATCGCACTCTCCGCCCGGGTAATGGGGCTTGGCGGGTGCATTTTGGGCGCGTTTTCCGCCGACGCGGTAAAGGAAGCGCTTGGCCTTCCCGCTCACCTGATCCCGATGCTGATCGTCGCCGTCGGCAAGCCGGAGGAAACCATCGTGCTCACGGAGGTGGAAAAAGGCGAGAGCGTCGCCTATTACCGCGACGAGAACGATGTGCATTACGTTCCGAAGCGCAGGCTGGACGATGTCCTCATTTTATCAACCGAAAGCAAACCGAAAGCCGAATAATTCCCGGGGCCTCTTTTCTTCTGGTTGGAAAAGAGGCCCCGTTTTTGATTTTTTGCCCCGGTTCGGCGCATACTCTACGGAGCGTTGATTGCGCTCGGAGCCGGGGCGCGTTACAATAATCCTGTACCGCCGTAGAATTCAACCTGCGGGAGCAGGAATATTGCGAGGGGATGGAGGAAAAGAGATGAAGGAAGCATCCAAAAAAGAAATGAAGAACCAATACAAGAACAGCAGGCAGATCGGCGGCATCTACCGCATCCGCTGTGATGGGGCGGACGAGAGCTGGGTTCGCGCGAGCGCGGATTTACAGGGGGCCAAAAACCGTTTCGCGTTTCAGTGCGCTACCAATCTGTGCCCCGAAACGGCCATGTCGCCGGCCTGGAAGCGTTACGGAGCCGCCGGCTTCACTTTTGAAATACTGGAAGAAATCAAGAAGAAAGAAACGCAGACGCCGCGCGAATTTTCAGAGGATATATCGGCTCTGCTGGAGCTTTGGAACGAAAAGCAGGGCGAGGGGAGGGAAAGCGATGGAACAGAATAAAAAGATCGCCCCCTTTTTGAATCCCGAGGGAAAAATTACGCGGCTGCCCCAGAAAAGCAGTGTTCGGTTTGCGGTGCTGGAATATCTGGCACAGAAATTTGAGCCGGGGCGCCGCTATACCGAGCGGGAGATCAACGCCATCTGCGAAGCCTCGCATACGTTCGGGGACTATTTTCTGATCAGGAGAGAGCTGATCGACTGCGGCCTGTTGTGCCGTAAGGCGGACGGCTCCAGCTACTGGAGGGCAAAGTCCGAATAAAACACCGTCTTTCTGCTGCGGCTGCGGAAAGACGGTGTTTTAATATCCAGAAGAAGCCCTCCTTTTGCCGCCAATACGGCCTGCCTGCCGTTTGGCGGACAAAGGGAGGCGTTTTGCTTGTTACAGCGCACTGCGAAGGGGATCGTCCGCCGGAAGTCCCCTCCCCATAGCGGGGAATCCCTGTGTTTTTCGTTCGGCTTCCAGATAAGAAACCAGCTTGCGCCAGATTTCAATCGTCTGCCGGAACTGCCGGGCGTGAAGCTCTACGTTTTGGTGGTAGCGTTCCAGCTCGTCGGCAATGCTCAAAAATTCCTCGCGGCCCAGGTAGGCGGCCAGCTTCGGCAGGGTGGCCGCCAGCTGGCGGCGCATTTCTTCGATTCTGCTTTCGTAGTTCTCGCGCTGCGTGAGGTAGAGCAGCAGGGGCTTGTAGCGCACCCAGCCCACGCAGGCGCGGCAGAAGCGGTCCGTCACAAAGCTCAGGTCGGCGCAGACGGGCTTGAGCCGGATCGGCAGCACGCCGTCCATCAGGTGGTCGTACGCGGAAAAGCCGTCGTGGAAGGTATAGCAGGGGATGCGAAGCACTTTGCTGTCTTCCAGCAGGGTGCTCAAAAAGGTGTCTTCGCCTCTGGCCCCGGGCGGGTTGTAGAAAGGATGAACCCGGGCGCTGTCCGTTAAATTGATGCACAAATTCGAGCCGGAAATGAATTTGCAGTGATTGACTGACAAAACCTCCTGCGGCTCATCGCCGGTCAGTATGGCGGTATCCGCATAGGTGACGCCGCCCTGCCGCATCAGCGATTCCAGCGACTGCCAGTTGATGATGTCGTTGCTGATCGCCTCAATAAAGTTCCGAAAATCCTCTTTTGTCAGCGAACTGCTGAATTCGATGGACGGGATCGGTGAAATATAACCGCAGTGGTGCCCGTGGGTGATGTCGGCTCCCGTGTCCATCATCTGCCGCAGGTGAGAGAGCAGAACATGCTGCCCGCTCCAAATGGCCCAGTTGCGGGTATTGGTGACCGCCATGGGGTATTCGTCGTCGTCCAGGAACAGCAGGTAGTCCATTCGCTGCTTCATCGCCCAGTAAAGGACGGTGTTGCGCTGCCCGGCGTAGCCTGCGCAGAAGAAGAGGCGCGCCTCTTCCGGCGACAGAACGCCGCTGCGCACCAGGCTGCGGATTTCGCGGGCCTGCGCTGTTTTCCCCAGAAAAAAGGTTCCGTCAAGGTCCCCGAGCAGGTGCGGAGGAATGCCGGTGTAGTCCGTTACCTTGGTATTCGCATATTTCAGGTCATATGCCACAAACAGATTCAGGTTAAATTTCGGGTTCTGTGTCAGTCCGCATTCCCGCCAGCTCAGTATGTTGGTTTTCAAAACCTTCCGAAAGCTCCTTCGCCCCGTGGCGAATCCAATTCCTACGTTCACGGTATCTTGCTTCGACAATGTTCTCACTCCTTTTTCTGAAAGTAATCGTAAGCGTCTGCGAATGACCGGCGGAGAATTGGTCATTCCTGTCAAGTAACAACTTATATTATAAGCGTAAGTTGCCTATTTGTCAATTCCTTCTAAAATCAAAAACAAATTGCAGGCACATTTCCTTATTTCCGAAGAAAATCAATTCTTTAGGAAAAGAAACTTTACGCAAAATCAATCTCTTTTTCGTTTTTAACGACTTCTAAATCGCGTTTAACCTAAATTTAACAATTGTCCTTTAAGATAAGAATGCGCAAAAGAGAAATTAAAACAATCAGGAGGAAATAGGAATATGAAACAAAAAATGATGGCGTTGCTTGCAATGCTGTTGGTGGGAGCCACTGCGGCGACAGGTTGCTCTTCCACGGTTGAAGGAAAAAGTGATGCACCGTCCGCCGCACCCGCACAGTCTACCGCATCCGCAGCAGAGTCCACCGCGTCCCTGAGCGGCAAGCTGACACTGAACGGTTCCACTTCCATGGCGAAGGTATGCCAGGCGCTGGGCGAAGGATTTATGGAGAAATATCCCCAGGTAACGGTAGAAAAGGGCGGCACGGGCTCCGGCGACGCGGTAAAGGCAGTCAACAGCGGCACCGCACTGATCGGCGATCTTTCCCGCAACCTGAAGGATGAGGAAAAGCCTGCTGATTTTGAGATCGTACAGATCGCGATCGACGGTATTGCTGTTGCGGTCAATCCCCAGAACAAGGTTGACACCTTGACCAGCGAGCAGATCGCAAAGATTTACACCGGCGAGATCACCAACTGGAAGGATGTTGGCGGTGCGGATCAGAAGATCACCGTCATCGGCCGCGAGGCTACCTCCGGTACCCGCGACGGCTTCGAGTCCATCCTGAAAATCAAAGAGAAAACCAAGCTGGCTGCCGAGCTTTCCTCCACCGGCGAGGTGGTTTCCAAGGTAGGCAGTGACCCTGCGGCGATCGGCTACATTTCTCTGGATTCCGTGAACGAGTCCGTCAAGGCGGTTACTGTGGACAATGTAAAGCCTTCGGAGGATACGGTAAAAGACGGTACTTACAAGCTGCAGAGACCCTTTATTGAAATCTACAAAAAAGGCAGCGACAATGAGCTGGTAAAAGCATGGTTCGATTTCATCGCTTCGAGCGAAGGACAGAAGATCATCAAAGAAGCCGGTTTGGTAATCAAATAAATGACTGACCCTGATTGAAAACAAAAGCACCCGGTGTATCTAAAAGGATACCCCGGGCTGCTTTGGTATCGGGCGAAGGAGGGTGCAAATGGATCGTACGATGGACGGCCAGGAGGGCCGGGAGCGGGAAAAAAGGCGCAACGCGGCATACCGGTGGATCGCCGCCGGGCTGGGAGCGGTAATGATTTTATCGTTCTTTTTACCGTATATCACCTTTGTGTTCCGCGGATTAACCTATACCGTCAGCGGGATTCAGCTGGCGTTTGTAAAAGGCTTCTGGGTGGTGGGCCCGCAGCAGAGCGGCCTTGTTACCATTCCGCTGGCCGTGCGGGCCAGCATTGTGCTGGGGCTGCTCTGTGCGGTGGGCGGGTTTGTGCTGATCCTGCTGAAGAAGCCGGTCACAGCCGGCCTGCTGTTTTTGCTGTCCGGTATTTCTCCGCTGCTGGTCATGGCGGCTTCGGGGGCGATTCAGACTGCGGTGACGAGCCTGAATGTCAGCCAGATTGAATTGCAGTTTTTATGGCCGTTTTTCTGCACGCTGCTGGGCGGCCTTATATCGTCTGTTCTGGCGCTGCGCACGCAGGGCACGGAGCGGCTGGCGGAATCGGTGTTTCAGGTGTTCGCCTGCGTTTCCATCGGTTCCGTGATCTTGCTGACGGTGTACATTATTTCCGCCGGTCTGCCGGCGATTCTGCAAATCGGCTTGACACAGTTCCTGCTCGGGGAGAGCTGGCGGCCCGCGTCCGACATCTTCGGCATTCTGCCGATGATCCTCTCGTCGATCGTCGGTACGATCGGCGCGATCGTGCTCGGTGTGCCGGTCGGAATTCTGACGGCGGTGTTTTTGTCTGAAACGGCAAGCCCTCGGCTGGCCATGCTGGTGCGCCCCGCCGTGGAGCTGTTGGCGGGCATTCCGTCCGTCATCTACGGCTTTTTCGGAATGCTCGTGGTCGTGCCGGTGATTCGGAATATGTTCCCGGAGCATACGATCGGCGACAGCCTGCTCGCCGTGATTCTGATTCTGGCGATCATGATTCTGCCGACGATCGTCAGCGTGACGGAAACCTCTCTGCGGGCGGTGCCGGCCGCCTACCGCGAGGCGTCTCTGGCGCTGGGCGCCACGCAGACCGAAACCATCTTCAAGGTAACGCTGCCCGCGGCAAAGTCCGGAATTCTGGCGGGCGTGATTCTGGGCGTGGGACGCGCCATCGGCGAAACGATGGCGGTCATCATGGTGGCCGGCAACGTGGCCAACATGCCGACTTTGCTTGGCACGGTGCGCCTGCTCACCACCGGCATCGCGATGGAGATGTCCTATGCGTCGGGCCTGCACCGCGAGGCGCTGTTCGCCATCGGCTTGGTGCTGTTTGTGTTTATCATGATCGTCAACCTGCTGTTTAACTACATTTCAAAGAAAGGGGTGCAGATTCATGCCGAATAAATCCGGAGTATTGGAGCAAAACGCCCCGAACGCGAATTTTGTCATGGAAGGCAAATCCCTTTATAACCGCCGCGCCAAGCCCGTGGACGTTGTTTTAAAGCTGCTGATCAACGGCGCGGCCTTTCTGTGCGTGGTGGTGCTTGTCGGCATTTTGGGCTATATTCTCGTCAACGGCCTCGGGTATGTCAGCTGGAAGTTCCTTTCCACCCCGTACTCCGAAACCAAGGCGAATCTGAAGGGCATTCTGCCTATGATCATCAATACCATGTACATTGTCGTGATCACGCTGCTGATCGCGGCGCCGATCGGCATCTGCTCTGCGATTTACCTCACGCAGTACGCAAAGCAGGGCAGACTCGTAAAGGCGATTCGTTTTACCACCGAGATTCTTTCCGGCATTCCCTCGATTCTGTTCGGACTGTTCGGGTATACCGTATTCTGCATCCTGTTCCGGCTGCAGATTTCGATTCTGGCCGGCTGCCTGACCATGACGCTGTGCATTCTGCCCACGATCGTGCGCACCACGGAGGAATCCTTGATTTCGGTGCCGTCCTCTTATAAAGAGGGGGCGTTTGCGCTCGGCGCGGGCAAGCTGCGCGTGATTCTCGGCATTGTGCTGCCGTGCGCCATGCCGGGCGTATTGACGGCGATCATCCTCGCCATGGGCCGAATCGTCGGTGAATCCGCCGCTTTGCTGTTTACCTCCGGCCTTGCGTACCAAATGCCGAAGGGCTTCTTCCAGCAGATTTTCAGCAGCGGCCGCACGCTGACTTTGCACCTGTACCAGACGGCCCGCGAGGCAACCACTCCCGACGCCATGAACATTGCCTTTGCTACCGCGTCGGTTTTGCTGATTCTGGTATTTCTGCTCAATCGCTTGGCAGGAGCACTCTCGAGAAGCCTGCAGAAAGGAACCGAATAATTTATGGCAACCAAAATTTCGATTCAAAATCTGGATCTGTTTTATAACGAATTTCAGGCGCTGCACGGAATTTCCCTCGAGGTGCCGGAAAACCAGATCACGGCGTTTATCGGCCCGTCCGGCTGCGGAAAATCCACCTGCCTGAAAACGCTCAACCGCATGAACGATATGATCACCGGCTGCCGGATTGAGGGGAAGGTCACCATCGACGGAGAGGACATCTATGATCCGCGCACCGACGTCAATCTCCTGCGCCGGCGTGCCGGCATGGTGTTTCAAAAGCCGAATCCGTTCCCCATGAGCGTATACGACAATATCGCCTACGGCCCGCGCGTTCACGGGATCAAGAACAAGGGCCAGCTCGACCAAGTCGTTGAAAAGTCGCTTCGCAGCGCCGCTTTGTGGGATGAGGTGAAGGACCGCCTGAAAAAGTCGGCCCTCGGCCTTTCCGGCGGCCAGCAGCAGCGCCTTTGCATTGCCCGCGCGCTTGCGGTGGACCCCGACATTCTGCTGATGGATGAGCCCACCAGTGCGCTCGATCCGATCTCCACACAGAAGATCGAGGATTTGCTCGACGAACTCCGCGGCCAGTACACCGTGATCATTGTTACCCACAACATGCAGCAGGCCGCTCGTATTTCAGACCGAACAGCGTTTTTTCTGCTGGGTGAGGTGGTGGAGTTCACCGAAACCAAGTTGATGTTCGAGCAGCCGAAGGATGAGCGCACCGAGCGCTATATCACGGGCCGCTTCGGTTGATTTTTTCAGGCTGGTCTGATACTATGAAAAGAGACAAGCGCCGGCGGCCTGCGGCGGAAAGAGAGGAATAGATGGCGAGGAAAATGTTTGAGCGCGAGCTGCGGGAGCTTTCGCAGGAAATGATCTCTATGGGGAACGACGTGGACGGCCGCCTGCTGGAAACGATTGAGGCCCTGCGCACGCTGGATTTGGAAAAGGCCCATCAGGTGGCGCAGAGCGATGAACAGATCGATATTCAGGAGCATCAGATCGAAAAAATGTGCCTGAACCTGATCGCCCTGCAGCAGCCGATCGCGGGCGATCTGCGCATGATCGCGGCGTGCCTGAAAATCCTGACGGATATGGAGCGCGTGGCCGACCAGTGCGCCGATATCTGCGAGATTGTCGCGGGCGGCGATTTCAACGGCAACAGCCTGGCGCTGTCGCACGTGGTGCGCATGCTGGAAGAGGCGCGCGGCATGTTCCGCCGCTCGATCGATGTGTTTATTTCCCGCGATGTGGAAGAGGCCAAAGCGATCTGCCAGTACGACGACGTGGTGGATTCCATGTTTTCCAAAATCATTCTGGAGGTCTGCGACATCATCACGCAGAATCCCCGGAATGTGATGTGCGAGGTTGACCTGATTTTTATTACGAAATATATTGAGCGCACGGCGGATCACGCCACGAATATTGCCGAATGGGTCATCTACATCGAAAACGGCGTGCACCCCGAGCTCAACGAAAAAATATAACAGACAGAACTGCCCGCGGAACCGAAGCGGAGCTTCGGGCGGCTGAGAGAGCGTTCGATTCGGCCGCCCCGCTTCGGGGAACGAACGAAACCGTTATGAGTTTGTACCGCAATTTATCCTGACATTGAGAGGAGAACAAGGAATGGCGCTGGTTTATATCGCCGACGACGAACCGAATATCCGCAAGCTGGTGGCTTTTGGACTGAAAGACGCGGGGTACGAGAGCGCGGAATTTGCCGACGGAACCTCTCTTCTGGCTGCGGTGCGGCAAAAGAGGCCCGACGCCGTGATTCTGGACTGGATGATGCCGCCGCCGGACGGGCTGGCGGTGTGCCGCATTCTGCGCGAAAGCCCCGAGGGCAAGCATTTGCCGATTTTGATGCTGACCGCCAAGGGTGAGGAATTCGACCGTGTGCTGGGGCTGGAGATTGGCGCGGATGATTATGTGGTCAAGCCGTTCAGCATGAAAGAGCTGGCTGCCCGTGTGCGTGCCGTGCTGCGCCGCAGCGAGCGCGCTGCGCAGGACATGGAGGAAGAGGTGCTCACCGGCGGCGGGCTGACGGTGGATATCGCGCGCCATACGGTGACCAAAAGCGGCGAGCCGCGCGAGCTGACGGCCAAGGAATTTGACCTTCTCGTCATGCTGATGAAGCACCGGGGCCGGGTGATGACGCGTGACGCCCTGCTCGATAAGGTGTGGGGTGTGGAATATTACGGCGACACCCGAACGGTGGACGTTCATGTGCGCTATCTGCGGCAGAAAATTGAGGAAGACCCCGAGTCCCCCAGGCTGGTGCAGACGGTGCGCGGCGTCGGCTATAAATTCACGGAGCAGGAGTAATCCTTCGCCCAAATGAGAAACGCCCGGTAAATCCTTTGAAATCAGATTTACCGGGCGAGGTATTTTGTTTTGTCGATTTTGTGCTTTGAGATGTTGTGATCCTTACAGCGCCGCGCGCTTCTGAGAGGAGGCCATGGGGGCGCTCACGGGAATCTGAATTACTCGGCTTACGGGCTTCCACACAGCCAGCGCAATGCCGAAGTCGATCATGCTGTGTACGATCGTGCCCACGCCCACCATCAAAAGGACGGAGAACGCAAAGCCCTTGTTGTAAAAGCCGCTGTTCAGCATGCCGCCGAAATAGAACAGTGTGACGACCAGCGCTTCACAAATGGCGTGAACGACCGCCAGAACCGAGCTGAACAGTACGGTGGACGCGGGGCGCAGGAGGACGTCCGGGTGCTTTTTCAAAATCAGGCAGCCGACCGCTACAAAGCCAAGGTGGCTCAGCGCGCGCAGCGCGATTACCGGCGGCAGGCCTGCGAAAAAGAAGCCCGCGCTGGTGCCGAGTGTGACCGCCGCCGCTACCGGGGGCGAAATGAATATCGCAATAAAAATCGCCACGTGGCTGGCCAATGTAAAGGACATGGGCTCCAGTACGATTTTCGGCGCAAACATGGGGATCACAATGCCCACCGCGCAAAGCAGCGCCGCAATTACCATTGTCAGGACTTTTTGATTGGTTTGTTTCATTTTCATCACCTCAAGAATTTTTACAGAGCTGCCGTTTTTTAAAAGGCTATTGAATTTCTCCCGTATTGTCTACTTTAAGATATTGACTATACATATGTCTTGACAGCATTGTAGAACAAAAAAGCGAAGGTGTCAAGACACCTTCGCGAAAAATTTATTTTGGCACTCAGGAATCGGATTCCCTCTGCCCGAGCAAATACCCCTTTTCGGTCAGTGCTGCCAACGTGCGGTCGCGGTCCTGCCGGCTGGAAAACGCGACGGTGTGCAGGTGAATGCCCCCGGTCAAATCCGAGAGCGGGGCGGAGTTGCTGGCGCTCAGGCGGTTCAGAAAATCCTGTACGTCATGGCGCGAGCCAACGCGGAGCTGGCCGCTCAGCTGCCCGTAAACGGCGTGCTCCACCGTTACGTCCAGCACCCTGCCGCCGTTGTCCACAATCGTGGTCAGCTCGTCTTCCATCTCACTGCCGCTGTGGCGGCAGGCGATGATCACGCGGTATTCCCCGGCGGGAACGTCGGATTCCAATACATAGCCCCGAGGCGTGGCCGCGATTTTTTCGTTGGCGGCGCGCAGCAGGGCAATATCCCCGACAATGATCTGCCGGCTGACCTGAAACTGCCGGGCAATGGCCCCGGCGCTGACCGGCTGGCGGCTGTGCTGCAAAAGCTGGAGGATTTTTTCACGTCGTTCGGCTGAAGTCATCGGAGCACCCTTTCTCATTGTCATTCGCACATGGAACCATATCTGCTCTTTTGCCGCCTGCGGCAGGGAAAAGACAAATACGTTCGCCCTTTCTGCCGAATCAGAAGGACGGCGTATTCTCTGCAAGCGATATGCCGTTCCCAATGCATACAGGGCGGTATTTTCTCCGCCAAAGCGAAGAAAATACCACACGGGCTTTTCTTAATCATAGCATATTTTCGGGAAAAGTGATATGCTTTTCCCAATAGAAAAGGAGGGATTTGCGGGTGAAACAGAAAAACCGCATTCGTATCCATGTTTCAAACGGCTCTGTCAAGCAGCGGCTGATGCTGTCGAGCTCCATCATCCTGTGCGCGGGCTTTTGTCTGGCGTTTGCGCTCGTGGCGCTTCTGGTACAGAAGCAGTATCAGGAGGAGTTCACCAAGCGGCTCGACGCTTCCCTTGCGATTATGGAAACGCAGGGCAATAAAATCTGGGCGAATCCCCAAAAATATGCCAGGGAGGAAAGCGACCGTCTTTCCGCCGTGGGGCAGCAGGTTCGCATTACGGTGCTCGATTCCAACGGAGATGTGGTGGGGGACAGCGAGCAGCCGGGAGATGTGGACGACAATACCGTTAAGGGGAACCACCTGGGCCGTCCTGAAATCGTTCAGGCGGGCAAATCGGGGCGCGGGTACAACGTGCGTCTTTCTGAGAACGCCGGCGAGCGCTTTTATTATGCGGCGGTGCGCCTGCCGAATCAGGGGTATCTGCGCGCGGCGCTGTCGATTGCCGATTTGGACCGCGTGACGCGGAAATTCTGGGTCGGTTCCCTGATGAGCCTGCTGCTGGGCCTGATTTTGATCTGCACCGTCACCTGGTTTATGGCGGATCGCTTTACCCTGCCCATCCGCGATTTGACCAAGGTGGCGCGGCGAATTTCGGAGGGCGATCTTTCCGGACGTATGCAGGGGCAGTATACCGGCGAGATTGGCGATCTGACCCATTCGTTCAATATTATGGCGGAAAGCACCGAGCAGGCCGTGCTTCAGACACAGAAGAAGCAGGAGCAGCTGGAGGGGGTGCTTCAGGGAATGGACGACGGTGTGCTGTGCGTTGACCGCAATAACCGGATTGTATTCCTGAACCAGCGCGCGCGTGAGCTGCTCCATGCCCGCGACTTCAAGGAGGGCGGTATTCTTGATGGAAGCCTGCTCATCCGCCAGCTTGCCGACCGGATGCGCAGCGCCGGAGAAGCGGGAGAAGGGGAACCCGCGCGCCGCGAAACACTGACGACCGGAGGCCCCAAGGAGCGACAGTATAACGTGTACATCGCGCCGATCCCCGGCAAGCGGGAGGACGGCGAGGTGCTGGCCGTGATTGCCGATGTGACCCGTATGCGCCGCCTGGAGCAGCTGCGCAGCGAGTTTGTGGCCAATGTGACACACGAGCTCAAAACGCCGCTGACTTCGATTCGCGGGAGCATTGAGCTGCTGCGCAGCGGAGACCGAGATGAAGAAACCCGCCGGTATTTTTACGACGTGCTGGATATTGAGGCGGAGCGCCTGCACCATCTGATCGACGATATGCTTGTGCTTTCACAGATCGAAAACGCCAAGGAGGATCCCTCCGCCCGCCGCTGCAATTTGAAGGAGGAGCTGATGGCTACCATAGAACGGCTGCGTCCCGTTGCCGAAAAGGCTTCGGTTGCGCTGGAACTGGACGCAGACGCTTCGCTGTACTGCGACTGCTCCCCCACGCGCATTGGCCAGCTGTTCGGCAATTTAATCGAGAATGCGATCAAGTATAATGTTCCGCAGGGCAGAGTCACGGTGATTGCCCGGCAGCAGCGGCATATGGCGATTGTGCGCGTGCGCGATACGGGCATCGGTATCGCCCAGGAGCATCTGGATCGGCTGTTTGAGCGTTTCTACCGGGTCGATACCAGCCGCTCGCGCGAAATCGGCGGCACGGGCCTGGGGCTTTCGATTGTAAAACACCTGGCGGCGCTGTACCACGGCGAGGTGAGCGTAGAGAGCGAGGTTGGTAAGGGCAGCACATTTACGGTGCGCCTGCCGCTTTCCACGGAATAACAGGATTTTTTTCGCCGCCGCGTTTTGCGGTTTGCAGAGCTATTTTGCCTGCCGCTGTTGGTATCGTTTGTTTTTTGCAATTTGCCCGGCCAGGGATTGTGCAAATGATCGAAAAAATCAAAAACGAGTCCTGATTTTGTAAATTTTTGCAGGGAGCGGGTCAAGCTTCATGCAAAAAAATAACAGAAATCAAAATCGCTCCTGAACAGAAAATACAAGATGCAGTGCCTTTCCTTTGCGCGGGCGGCAGTGCGCGGGAAAATTTGGCGCAGGGCATGATAAAAAGGCTGAAACCGGTAAAAAGTTACCGGTTTCAGCCTTTTTGGGGAGGAGTTGTATTGAAAAAGGTACGGCATCCGCCGCGGTCTTATAAGCAAATTAGAATTGGAATATGCGAAAATCTTTTTTCTTTATCCCTAGTATAAACCACTAAATCCAGCAAAGTCAAGAAATTAACAAAAGGTTAATAATGAATCTGCTTTTTTCATAAATTGCATGGAGAAGCGATTTAATATTTATTATGATTGACACAATAGAGTGGAATATTCAAAAAGGAAGAAATTTTTACAGAATTTTCTTTTCTTGTATTCACACCGGGAAAATGCTAAACTCTTGAAAGAACAGATCCGTGATCGAAAGGGAAAAACGGCCCGCTCTTCCTGCTTTTGGCGGGCGGGATCATAAGAATGATCCGCTGTTTTTATGAGAGATCGGGATCAGAGCAAAAACGATCGGAGAGAAAACGATGCTTCTGAAAAAGAATGAGATAGTTGAAATAGAGATCACAGGCATGACCGCGGAGGGCAGCGGCGTGGGCCGGGCAGAGGGGATCGCCGTATTTGTTCCCGGTGCGGCGGCCGGCGACCGTTTGAGAGTCCGTATCCTGAAGACGGCCAAAACGTATGCCTTTGGGAGAATAGAAGAAATTCTGGAGCCGTCTCCCGAACGGATCGAGTCGGACTGTCCCTGTTCTGCACAGTGCGGCGGCTGCGCGTTCCGCCATATTACCTATGCCGGTGAGCTGCGGGCAAAGGAGAGCCGCGTGCGCGACGCCATCGAGCGGATCGGCGGGCTGCCGGATGCGGATATCCGCCCGATCTTGGGGGCGGAGCATGTCGACGGTTACCGCAATAAGGCGCAGATTCCCATCGGGCAGGACAAGCAGGGCAATCTGATCGCGGGGTTTTATGCGAGCCACAGCCACCGCATTGTTGGGTGTGACCGCTGCGCCCTGCAGCCAAAGCCGTTCGGACAGGCGCTGGACGCGTTTTTGGAGTGGGCGCGCCAGAGCGGCGAGAGCGCCTATGACGAGGCGACGCATAAGGGGAAGCTGCGCCATTTATACCTGCGCATGGCCGAGGGCACGGGCGAGGTGATGGTCTGTGCGGTCGTCAACGGGAACGGCCTGAAAGGGGAGGACTCGCTTGCAGCGCTGCTCCGCGAGAGAGTGGACGGCCTGACGAGCGTTCTGATCAACAGCAACCGGGAAGATACCAACGTCGTGCTGGGCAGGCATTTCCGCACGGTTTGGGGGCAGGATTTTCTGACTGATCGGATGTGCGGCCTGCGGTTCCAAATTTCTCCGCTGTCCTTTTATCAGGTGAATCATGCTCAGGCCGAGCGGTTGTATGCGCTGGCGGGCGAATACGCCGGGCTCACCGGCAGGGAAACGGTGCTCGACCTGTACTGCGGCACCGGTACGATCGGCCTTTCGATGGCAAATCGCGCCGGGCGGGTCATTGGGATTGAGGCGGTGGAGCAGGCGGTGGAAAACGCCCGCGAAAACGCGGCGCTCAACCATATTGAAAACGCGGAATTCCTTTGCATGGATGCTGTCGAGGCGGCGCAGCAGCTGGCGCAGCGCGGCGAACGCCCCGACGTTGTAGTGCTCGATCCCCCCAGAAAGGGCTGTGCGCCCGAGCTGATCCGCACGGTAGCCGACATGGCGCCTTCCCGCATTGTTTATGTTTCCTGCGATCCCGCCACCCTTGCACGCGACTTGAAGCTGTTCCGCACGTTCGGCTATTCCGCCGGGCCGATCACGCCCGTCGATCTGTTCCCGAGGACGAAGCATGTGGAGACTATTGTGTTGATACAACGAGCAGATACGTAGAAATCCTTTGTTTTAGGCACTTTTTCAAACATATAGTCTTCACAGGTGAGGGTGATAAAATTAGAAATAAGGTAATAAAAAACTATATTAATGTTTCTGTGGTAGTTGATATAGAGTGTGGGGATACAAGAAAATAAAGATAGATTAAAAGAGAGGGGTACCTGAAAAAGGTACTCCTTTTCTGATGATAAGAACTATTGAAAAATTGATTAATTATTAATAATGTTATGATAAGGTAGAATAAGTTGCGCAAATTGAAAAAGGATAAAAAGAGACACAGTTTGCAGTTTTTGATAGAATGAAGTTACCACACCACCATTCTGAAAGGAGACAGCAAACTATGTCCGAGAAAATTGTACAGTTAAATGTGGAAGTAATCAAGGGGCAAATCAAGGAATTAGTCCGTGGGAGCGTGGAGGAAACGCTGAACGGGCTGCTGGAGGCAGAGGCGCAGAAGCTGACCCAGGCCGCACGTTACGAACGCAGCGAAGAGCGGCAGGGGTATCGCAGCGGCCATTACCAGCACAATCTGACCACCAGTTCCGGAGATGTGACATTGAATGTACCCCGTCTGAAAGGCGTAACCTTAACAGCGGCGTAATCAATATCTATTGTCATTTTGACGCGGTACAGATACAATATGATTAAGAACACCACAAATTGAAATAAAATGCGGCATAAAGCGTCTAAAAGCAAGTAGGATTTTATCAAGAAAAAGGATATGAAATGCTGATACAGGGACGGCAAGAGATAATTATGGAAATGCTCCTGGATAAAGCAAGCGTAAAGGTCTCGGAACTGGCCCAAATCTTTGACGTCTCCATCGAAACCATACGGCGGGATTTGGACTTTCTGGGCAAGCAGGGGCGGCTGATCAAAGTGTATGGCGGAGCGATTTTGGAACATGTTGTTGCGCAGGAGGTCAATCAAATCCGGTCGGTTCAGAATGCCGAAAGCACCTTAATGGAATGGTGCGGCGGCAACTGGAACGACACCGCCGGCAACGGCACACTCTCTTTTCTGTGTGACGGCACGCAGCCAAACGGCCAGACGCTTTCCATGGCTCAGCCCGTATTTGCCCCAAATGCGGCGATTGACCTGAATTACGGCAAGGCTTCTGAAAACGACGTCATTGGTATTTTGAAAAGGACACTGTTCCTTCCGAAGACGATGAACCGATTTATTCCCAGTCCATGGAGGGAAAGCCGGAAAACGGGCTGTTTATGACGGGTGGCAGCAATTATCACGGAATCTATATGGCCGGTAAAATCCGAATCGGAGATTTCTTTACGAGCGAATACGCGAAAGAGCTGTTTGACTGAAGCCCCATTGCCGCGGCGATCAGCGGCCGACCTTGGTTTCGCCGCCGTGCCCTATGGGGGGCCTCGGCACAGCAAAAGAACCGATGCATCAAGGTTTTGATGCATCGGTTCTTTTGCTGTGCGATGAAATGGGTCAGTTCAGCAGCGCAATCCCCAGATTCAGATACCCGGCGAAGGTCACCCACAGAAGATACGGGAGCATCCAGTACGCGGCGGCCTTTGAAATGCGGAAAAACGACAGGATTGTGGAAAGGAGCAGGCCCCACAGGGCAATCAGCCAGAAAAACGCGAAAAAGTACAGTTGCAGGCGGAAAAACCAGAGAGGCCAGAAAAAGTTGAACAGCAGCTGCCAGCCATAGAGCCGGATCGCCTTGCCGATCTTCTCCTGCGGCGCCCCCGATGTGAGAATCAGGTAGGACGCAATGCCCATGCAAAGGTAGAGTATCGTCCACACCACGGGGAACAGCCATCCCGGCGGCGACAGGGGCGGCTGGTTCAGCGCCGCAAACGTGCCCATGCTGTCTCTCGAAATGAATCCCGCCAATCCGCCCGTAAGCAATGGAACGGCGATGCAGATCAGCAGTGTTTTTCCTCTGAATTTCAAGCGGTCATCCCCTTCCTCCCAATAGGATATTCAAAAATGCGGTTCGTTATGACATGGAACTATTTTCCTCTTCTGTTCAGACAGCGGTTTGAGAAAAGTAGGAGAACAGCCGTGAAAAAATGCCGGCATTTTACGGCGGGCCTCCGAAAAAGAGATTGAATGGTATATAAGTACAAAAACAATAAACTTTTTTAAAAAATAGTTGACATATTGATGTTTCTCGATTAATATATTAACAGAGTAAATCAATTAACGCCGTGTATTCATACGAGAGCGGGAAAAGGACGGCAAGCGAAAATGACAGGTGCGATTGGCAAAAATAACAGTGATTTAACAGAAATGAACCGCTCCGCTGTTGTGAGAATATTGCAGCAGCAGGAGGTGTGCTCCCGTGCGGACATTGCCAGGCAAACGGGCCTTACCCAGGCGGCCATTACCAAAATAGTGGCGTCCATGATGGAGATGGGCATTGTGTCCGAGGCCGGAATTATTATGAACGGCGACAACCGTCGTTCCATAGGGCTTCGGCTGAATGCCGACAGGCATCAAATCATCGGGGTAAAGTTTGCAAGGCAGATGTTTGCGGTGGGTGTGTTCGATATTTCCGGTAAAATTTACATACACACGGAAACAAAGTATCCGTTTGAGGAAGATCCCCGAAAGGTGTTGTCTGCGATGAAGGAGCAGATACACACAATGCTGAAGAAATATGAAAATGTCGTCTCCATCGGGCTTGCCGTTCCGGGGCCGTACCTGAGGGACGAGGGCCGCATCGCGGTCGTCACCCAAATGTCCGCCTGGCACACGATCAATTTTATTGAGGAATTCAAGGCGGAGTTCAATAAGCCGGTTTTTATAGAGCACGACGCAAACGCGGGCGCTTTGGCCGAATGGCTGTTTGGCGGGCATACCCAGCCGCTGCACACGCTGGCGTATTTTCTGGTGGGCGACGGCGTGGGCGCCGGTATCATTGAGCGCGGCCGCCTGTTTCTGGGGGTGCAGGGCACCGCCTGCGAAACCGGGCACATCAGCGTGGACGTGCACGGCCCGCGCTGTGAATGCGGGAACTACGGCTGCCTTGAAATGTACTGTTCGGCTCCGGCCATCTTGAAAAAAGTGAAGGAGCGCGTGCCGGAATGCCTGCCCTGCGAAAATCCGCAGAGCAGCGACGCCTGCATCGCTGTTTTTGAAGCGGCGCGCGCCGGCAATCCAAAGGCGATGGATGTGGTGCGGGAGACGGCGGAGTATATCGGTTACGGCTGCGTTACGCTGATTAACGCCTATAACCCGGACATCATTATCCTTGGCGACGTCGTGTCGCGGGGAGGGGATTTGCTGCTGCCGATTGTTCAGGAGGTGGTGAGGCAGCGCGTGATTCCCGAGCTGCACACCAAGGTGCGCATTAAAATATCCGCCCTCAAGGTGGACCCCACCCTTTACGGCGCTGCCGCTACGGCAACGGATAAGGTGCTGCAGCTGCCCAGTAAGTTTTCGGCGGCGGGCAAAAGGGGGTAGGGCAGATGATCGCTCCCGGGCCAACGCAATACCAAATGGTGTTTTGCGATATCGACGGAACGCTCCTGGACTCGACCAATCGCATTTCCCCGGGAACCGGACAAAAAGTGCGGGAGCTCGATCGCATCGGCGTTCCCTTCATCCTCGTTTCGGCGCGTATGCCCTCGGCAATTTTTCCCCTGCAGCGCGAGCTGGGAATCAAAGCCCCCGTTGTCTGCTACAGCGGCGCGCTGATTCTCGATGAGCACGGGGAGCCGGTCAAAACGGTCGGCATCGACCGCGAAAAAGCCGTTCGGATCGAAAAATTCGTAAACAGGGAATGGAAGGGTGTTTGCTGCAGCGCCTATTGCAACCGCGACTGGATTGCGGGCAATGTTCACGACAAATGGATCGTGCAGGAGCAAAGCATTACGGCCTCGGTACCGAAAGAGGGCGGGATTTCTGATTTTGTCCCGCAAGGGGGGCAGGTACATAAGCTTTTGTGCATGGGGGAGGCGGAGGCGATCGCAGACCTTGCCGACGCACTCGGAAAGCGCTTCTCCGGGCTTTCCGTTTACCGCTCGAAAGACACCTACCTTGAAATTATGGACGGAGCCGTCTCAAAATCCGGCGCGGTCAGGTATCTTTGCAAGTTATATGGCATTCCGCCGCAAGCGACCGTATCCTTCGGCGACAATTTCAACGATATCGATATGCTGCTCGCCACCGGCGCCTGCTTTGCGATGGGCAACGCGCCGCCGGAGGTGAAAAGGCAGGCGCAAAATGTGACGGCGGACAACGACCACGAGGGCGTCCTCGCGGGACTCAAACAGCTCAGCTTTGTAAAAAAGCGCATATAAATTTTGCTTGCGGCCACGCAAGCGCAGGGGGAGTGTAGTTATGGAACGTCCCTTGATCCTGCAGATGCAGGGCATTACCAAAGTCTTTCCGGGTGTGCGCGCACTCGACAACGTGACGCTGGAGGTGCGTGAAGGCGATATCCACGCAATTTGCGGCGAGAACGGCGCGGGAAAATCGACCCTGATGAAGGTTCTATCCGGCGTGTATCCCCACGGCTCCTATGAGGGCAGGATCATCTACAGGGGCAGTGAAATTGCTTTTAAGGACATTAAGGAATCGGAGAAGGCCGGCATCGCGATCATTCACCAGGAGCTGACGATGATTCCGGAGCTTTCCATTACCGAAAACATTTTTTTGGGAAACGAAACCGTCAATCGCGGGCTGATCGACTGGGACGCCCAGCGGCGCCGCACAGTCGAGCTGCTGGGGCGGGTAGGGCTGGCGATCGATCCGGACACCCCAATCAAACGCCTGGGTGTGGGCCAGCAGCAGCTGGTGGAAATCGCGAAGGCGCTTTCCAAAAACGTTCGGCTGCTGATTCTCGATGAGCCGACCTCCGCGCTCAACGAGACCGACTCCGCCAACCTGCTCGAGCTTATGCGGGGCCTGAAAAACCGGGACATCACCTGCATTATGATCTCGCACAAGCTCAACGAGATTGCGGCGATCGCCGACGCCGTCACCGTCATCCGCGACGGCCGCACGGTCGAAACATTCTATGTGGAGGCGGGACAGATCGACGAGGACCGCATCATCCGCGCCATGGTGGGGCGCTCCATTGAAAACCGGTTCCCCGCCCACGAGTCGCATCCCGGCGAGGTGATCTTCGAGGTGGACGGCTGGCGTGTGGAAGACCCCAATATTCCGGGCCGGCTGATTTGCAAGGACTCCAGCTTCTTTGTCAGAGCGGGGGAGATCGTCGGCTTTGCCGGCCTGATGGGCGCAGGCAGAACCGAGCTGATGCGCTCCATTTTTGGGCGGAACTACGGTGTTTATCTGGGCGGCTCCATCAAAATTCGGGGCAAAGAGATTCGCGTCACCTCGGTTGCCTCCGCCATCCGTCAGGGCATTGCCTATGTGCCGGAGGACCGCAAGAATCTGGGGCTCAATCTGCTGGACAGCATCCGCGCCACCATCGTGTCGGCAAACCTTGGCGGTATTCTGCGCGGCAGGCTCCTGGATTTGGATAAGGAATTTCAGGTCGCCGAACACTACCGCGACACCTTGAATATCAAGACGAACAGCGTGAACAGCGGCGTGTCCACCCTCTCCGGCGGGAACCAGCAAAAGGTGGTTTTGGGCAAGTGGATGTTCACGGAGCCCGATGTGCTGATCCTTGACGAACCCACCCGCGGAATCGACGTCGGCGCCAAGTATGAAATCTACCGCCTGATCCAGCAGCTTGCGGATCAGGGGAAAGCGGTCATCATCATTTCCTCCGAGCTGCCGGAGCTGCTTGGTATATCGGACAGAATCTACACGGTTTTTGAGGGGAGCATAACGGGCGTGCTGAATCGTCAGGATGCCGACCAGGAAAAGCTCATGCGAATGATGACGAACACCTCCAAATCGGAATCGAACGCGGAAAGGACGGAAATGCTTTATGGGGTATCTTAAAAAAGTGCTTGGCGGCGGCCTGCGGCAGTACAGTATGGTGATTGCTCTGGTGGCGCTTACCATCATCTTCAATATCGCTTCGGGAGGGAGAATGATCACCTCCTCCAACTTTCAAAATCTGATTTCCGGCAATGCGTATGTGCTGGTTCTGGCCCTTGGAATGCTGATGGTCATCGTGATCGGGCAGATCGACCTGTCCGTCGGCTCGGTGGCGGGATTTTCGGGCATGGTGATGGCCCTGACCGCGCGGGATCTGGGGTGGCCGTGGTGGCTCGCGGTGCTCCTCGCGCTCGCGATCGGCGCCGCCGCCGGAGCGTGGCAGGGCTTTTGGCTTGCCAAATTCGGCATTCCCGGCTTCATCACAACACTCGGCGGCATGATGATTTTCCGCGGCGGCGTCATCTGGATTTCAAGATCCATTTCGGTGCCGGCGCCTCCCGAGCTCAAGGTGTTCGGTTCGGGGTATCTGCCCGACTGGGGCCCCGACACGGGGATCAATAATTCGACGCTGCTGCTGGGCATCATCGCGATCGCCGCGTTTGCCTTCACACAGCTGCGCGGGCGCACCCGGGCTGCCGGACTGACCGGAAAAACAGAGGAGCTTTGGCCGGTGGTGGTTCGGATTGTTCTGGTGGGTGTGATCATCGGGTACTTAACATGGATTTTCGGCACCGGGCGCCCCGGCACATCGTTCCCCGTACCGGGCCTGATTCTCGTGATTCTGATCATCCTCTATCAAACCATCACCCAGCGCACCCGGTTCGGCCGGCATATCTACGCTGTGGGCGGCAATAAAACCTCGGCCGCGCTGTCCGGCGTCAATGTACAGAAAACCTATTTTCTCACCATGCTCAACATGTCGCTGCTCTCGGCGTTGGCCGGCATCATGTTTGTGGGCAGATCCACCGCGGCCGGCCCGTCGGACGGCACCGGGTGGGAAATGGACGCCATTGCCTCGGTCTTTATCGGCGGCGCGGCGGTTTCGGGCGGCGTCGGCACCGTTTTCGCCACAATGGTCGGTGGTCTGGTGATGGCCGTTCTCAACTCCGGCCTGATGCTCATGGGCGTCGGCGCCGACCGCACGCAGGTCATCAAGGGCCTGGTACTGCTTGCCGCGGTTGCTTTCGATGTGTTCAACAAGCAGCAGGGCCGCCCCTCCATTACGGGAAGGCTGTTTCCCTCAAGAGATGCTAAACCCCGGGAAGGCGAACCTCAGAAAGGCACCCCTGCCAGCAGCGATTCCTGACAGACTGATGGCCGGGTCTTGCATATTAGTCGACGGACTTAAAACAGGAGGTTAATATGAAAACGAAAAAGCGTCTATCTCTGTTACTCGCAGCGGCACTTATCATGACGACAGCCCTCACCGGCTGCGGCGGATCACAGCAAACTACTTCTTCCGCCGCGCCCGCGCCCGCCTCTTCCACCCCCGCCGCATCCGGCGCCGCCGGATTTTCGGCAGACGCGACCATCGGCGTTGCGCTGCCCTGGCTGGGCACCCAGAACTGGAAAGAAGCGGATGAGATGTTCCGGGCCCAGCTGGAGGCCGCGGGCTTCAAGGCGATTGTACAGCACGCCGACAACAAGGTTCCCCAACAGCAGCAACAAATCGAGTCCATGATTCAGAACGGCGCCAAGGTGATCGTCGTCGGCCCTGTGGACGGCTCTCAGCTCGGAGCGGTTCTGGAAGAGGCGAAGGCGGCCGGCATCAGCGTCATCGGCTATGACCGCCTGATTGAAAACACCACCGGCATCGACGGCGTGGTACAGTTTGGCAGCATCAAGACCGGCGAGCTGCAGGGGCAGGCCCTGCTTGACGGGCTGGCCGCTCAGAAGGGCAAGGGCCCTTATAACATTGAGCTGTTTGGCGGCGGGCCTGCCGACCCGAACGCCCCCAACTTCTTCAAGGGCGCTATGAAGGTGCTCCAGCCCAAGATCGACGACGGCACGCTGGTTGTCGTATCCGGCCAGACCGATTTCACCCAGTGCGCCACCATGGACTGGGATAACTCCAAGGCCCAGTCCCGCATGGATTCCCTCCTCTCCGGCTTCTACTCCAATAAGGAAATCGACGGCGTTCTCTCTCCCAACGACGGCATCGCCCGCGCGATCATCACCGCGTCGGAGCAGGCCGGGCAGAAGATCCCCGTTGTTTCGGGCCTCGACGCCGAGAACGAGTCAGTTGAGTGGATCTGGTCCGGAAAACAGTATTCTACCGTAGCCAAGCCGACCGATGTTCTGGTGGGCAAAACGATTGAGATCATCAAGTCTCTGCAGGCAGGCAAGGGAATGCCGGCACCCGACTCAACCGTGAACAATGGCAAGAAGGACGTCGGCGTTTATGAGCTGGCTCCGATCGTTGTCACTAAGGAAAATGCGAAAGAGGTATTTGCGAAGGATCCCGGCCGCCTGGCGCTCCTGAAATAAGAAATCCGAAGCGCCTGTATCAGCAGGTGAGCGATACCGCCGAAAAATTCTTTCAGGATGCAAGTACGGATTCCGAGCTCTTGCAGGGGGACGGCGGAGGAGATTCCTTTGCCGTCCGATTTTGCAAATGCGGGGATTCCTGCCGAACCGGGCATTCCCATGAAATTGCGGCTGACATGAAATGACGCTGCCCGGAACGCGGCAGCGAAGCCGCCGCAGAAAGCAGCGGGTACAGAATTGAAATCAACACTCCTTTTGTGCTAAAATAAGACAGGAATTTTCATTGGCGATTCGGATTCAGAGAGCTCGGCGGAAGATTCATCGCCCAAATGGTTGTTTCGTACTGTGAAAACTGGTTTCAGGATTGGTGTTTCTAACTGCAGGATTCATGGAAATCGTGACAAAGTCAGGGCAAACCAGCGACAAAATGTTCCCATGCCACGCAAATGTGGAGCAAAGACCGAGAGCCTCGTCAAACAACCGAAAAATGAACATTCATTTTCAAGCGGCGGGTTTTGCCCGGGGCACGCAGGGCCGTGCGTGTTGGCTTCCGTGTGAAACTGCTGCGGACTTCAAAAGAGACTGCCGTCAATTTTGAGGTTGCTCGACTACAAATTTTTTTGGGAGTGATGGGATGTTCGATATAGTCGCATTGGGTGAGCTGCTGATTGATTTTACATACCACGGCAGAAGCGAAAACGGGATGCGCCTGTTTGAGCAGAACCCCGGCGGAGCGCCCGCAAACGTGCTTTGTGCCGCCTCGAATTTGGGTTTAAGCACCGCGTTCATCGGCAAGGTGGGCAAGGATATGCACGGGGATTATCTGCGCAGGGTGCTGGAAGAAAAGGGTGTGGATACCGGCGGGCTGATCAGCGCGGAGGATGTGTTCACCACGCTCGCGTTTGTCGAGCTGTCTGAAACGGGCGAGCGCAAATTCTCGTTTGCGCGAAGGCCCGGTGCGGATACCTGTCTTTGCGCGCGCGAGGTGAAGCGCGAGCTGGTGGAGGGGTGCAGAATTTTCCACTTCGGTTCCCTCTCGCTGACCGACGAGCCTTCGCGTTCCGCCACAATCGAAGCGGTGAAAGCCGCTAAAAAAGCCGGAGCGATCGTCTCTTACGACCCGAATTACCGTGCGCCGCTCTGGAAAAGCGAGGAAGAGGCCACCAAGATCATGCAGAGTGTCCTCCCGTTTGCAGACATAGTCAAAATCAGCGACGAGGAGGTCGGGCTGATCACAGGCGAATCCTCCCCGGAGGCTGCCGCCGGGCGCCTCTTTCAAAGGGGTATCTCCTGCGCGGTGGTCACGCTTGGCAGAAACGGCGCCTATACCGCAGTGCGGGGCGCGTCGGCGCTCGTTTCCGTTCCCGATGTTCCGGTGGTCGACACCACGGGAGCCGGGGATGCTTTCTGGGGCGGGTTCCTCTATCGGCTGGCCATAAGCGGGCTTCGCCCCAACGAGCTTGGCGAAGCGCAGCTGCGGGATTTTACCGAATTTGCCAACGCGGTCGCCACGCTGTGCGTTCAAAAGCGCGGGGGAATACCGGCAATGCCCACAATCAACATGGTCAGGGAGTTCCTTGGCCGAAAAGAGGGATGACGATGAAACGCAGCGAAATAAACAAGGTGCTGATGGAAATGGAGGCGTTTGTAAGGGAATACCGCTTTGCCCTGCCGCCGTTCTGTCACTTTACGCCGGAGGACTGGAGGACAAAGGGCCGCGATTACGACGAAATCCGAGACAACTTGCTGGGCTGGGATATCACCGATTATGGCCTCGGCGACTTTGATCGGGTCGGCTTTTCGCTGATCACCCTCCGCAACGGCAACGTTGCCCAAAAGGATAAATATGCCAAAACCTACGCCGAAAAGCTGCTCTATCTGCGGGAGGGGCAATATTCTCCCATGCACTTCCACTGGAGCAAGATGGAGGATATTATCAACCGCGGCGGCGGCAATGTGCTGATTCGCGTCTACAACTCCACCCCCGGCGAGGGGCTGGACGAGACCGGGGAGGTGCGCGTGCATATGGACGGCCGGGAGCTTGTTGTTCCCGCGGGGACGCAGGTGCGCCTCACACCGGGCGAGAGCATTACCATACCGCCCTATTTATACCACGACTTTTCCGTGGAGGAAGGTACGGGGCCGGTTCTGTTGGGCGAGGTGAGCCAATGTAACGACGACAATACCGACAACCGCTTTCTTAAGCCTGTTGGCCGCTTCCCCATCATTGAGGAAGACGAGCCGCCCTACCGTTTGCTCTGCAACGAGTACCCAAAGGGTTAAACAGAGAAACTTTTGCCTGATACGCAGGAAAAAGATTGAAAAGAGGATTGGCGCTGCTTCCGAAAATGTCCGCTGGCTTCAGCGGACGCCGGCTGCGGCAAAACAGGTTTGGTGGCCCACAACAGATTTTTTGCGTTAATCGGGCCATGCCAGCACTCGTAAACGCCTCTGCAATTACAGTGCTTGTGTCTTTATAAAAAACACCCCAATCGTTATTCAGTATATCATACTGTTTAACAATTGGGGTGCACTTCATTTTGCCGGGAGATCCTGTTTTTCATAGAGAAATAAGCAGCGATATCATCCATTCGTTTGAAAAGCGGACGGTTTTCAAGCTTCGGTTCGCGTGGTGAGCCTTTTAAAATACTGGTTGACGATAAACAGCAGCAAACCGCCGGCGTCGCCGCGGTTCCCGTGTGCTTTGATGTGATCTCATTTCGGGTTCGTTCAGTATCCAGACAACGCGGCGTTCCGGTCGCGGAAAATTCCCTACGTGCTGGCCGCGAGGCGATCCAGAATCGCCTCGCACGAAAGCGAAAGCAGCCCCTGCAGGGCGGCGTCCTTTCCCAGAGAGGAGCCGACGACGGGGACGGGATCGAAAGCTTCCTGCAACAGGATTCCGCGCAGAATGTCCAGAATCTGCGTCTGAAAAACCAGATATTCCCCGCCGAATACGACCCGTTCGCTGTTCAGCACGGAGACCAGCGCGGCCGCCATTTTGCCCAGCGCGACCGCAATGTCGCGGATGCAGCCGCGGGTGAACGGGTCCCCGGCTCTCCAAAGCCGCACGACATCCTCAAAATTCAGCCGTTCGGCAGGTTTGCGGAGCGCGCGCCGGGTCTCCTCGGGCGCCTGGGTGCGTATTTTCTGCAAGAGGGCGTTCATTTCCACTCGGGTTCGCAGAGGATTGCTGATCCCCGGAATCGGCACCCGGGCGATTTCCCCCGCACTGCCGGAGGTTCCCGAATACAGCCGGCCGTTCAGAACGATTCCTGCGCCCACGCCGACCCCGCAGCTGAGATAAATAATGTTGCGGAATCCCTTCGCGGCTCCCTGGTGCAGCTCCCCCAGGGTTGCGGCCTTTACGTCGTTGATCATCATGACCTCGGTCTCAAAGCACCCGGCCAAATCCTCCCGCAGGTGCGAAAAATCCCAATCCTCAAATTCGGGGTTCAGAAGATACCCCCCCTCGTGCCTGCTGTAGGCGCCCGGCGAGGCCAGCGCGATCACCGCAAGCCGATCCCGGCCGATTCCGCCGCGCTGCAAAAGCTCGTCGATTTTTCCGCACACCGCCTTCAGGCGGTCGGCGTAAGAGGCGTGCTCTGAAACGGAGAGCGTCAGCCTGTGCAGAATACGCCCCTCCAGATCCGCCAGCGCAAAAAGCGGCGCGCGAAAGCCAAGCTCAATGGCGACAATGTAGCTGTACGCTCCGTTGAGCTTGAGCAGTACCGGTGGTCTGCCCCCCAATGACTGCGAAAGGCCCACCCCAACCTCCTGCACAATGCCCTCGCGGAGCAGAGGGGTAATGTTGTCTGTTACCGTCGATTTGCTCAGGTGCAGTTCCTGTGCAAGCTGCACCCGGGAGACCGGGCTTTCCTGCCGAATTCTTTCCAGCAGCGCCCGCCGGTTCGATTCGCGGATCCACTCATCAGCACCACAATTTTGCATTGTACCTCCTTGTGATTTCGCCGGGTATTTTTCACCTCTGCAGCCTGCTTGCAGAGGCTTGTTTATTTGATTTATCATAGCATGGTTGATGGATGAATTCAACAAAAAAATAGGGAAGCCGGGAATATCCGCTGAAAAATCGATTAAATTTTATTGACAACCCACAAACCGAATGCTATACTATATTCTAAATTTCAGACGTAGGTTCGGCGGCAGAACAAACCTGCCGCCAAAGCGGATTTGCCGCTGCCGACCTTGCTCTGATTATGTTTTCGGGTTTCAACATAAAGAAAAGGGAGGAATTCTTGTCGTATGAAAAAGAAAATCATCGCGTTGTTTCTTGCTGCGGCGATGTCCCTGTCGCTGGCGGCCTGCGGAGGCAACGCTCCCGCATCCTCTGCCGCGCCGAAGGGAAGCGCGGCATCCGGGCAGACAAAAACCGCGGCGCCGGATCAGGACCTTGTGGTCGGCTTTAATCTCGATATCCAGTCGCTGGACCCGCATCAGGTTTCCGACACGCTGTCCATGTCGGTGCTCGGCACCATGTATGAGCAGCTCGTGACCTTTGATGAAAATCAAAAGATCGTTCCCATGCTGGCGGAAAGCTGGAAAGTCGATCCCGATAACCTTACCTACACCTTTACCCTGCGCAAGGGAGTCAAATTCCACGACGGGAGCGAATTCAACGCGGCCGCCTTCAAAGCGAATTACGACCGCTGCATGAAGGACGAAAAGCTGCGCCAATACCGCACCGTTTCCAAATGGGAGTCGGTAAAAACGCCGGACGATTCCACCGTTGTCATCAAATTAAAAACCCCCAACGTCACCTTTATCAATAAGCTGGCTCTGTTTTCCATTGTAAGCCCGAAAGCGCTTGAGCAGGGTGCCGCCGCTCTGGCAAAGAATCCGGACGGTACGGGCGCTTACCAGTTTCAAGAGAGAGTGGAAGGCGACCACGTAACGGTTGTTCCCTTTGCCGATTACTGGAACGGTAAGCCCTCCGTCAACAGTATCACCTTTAAGGCGGTGCCGGAGGACGGCGCGCGTGTGGCGATGCTGCAGACCGGCGAAGCCGACTACATTTATCCCATGCCGGCCACACAGGCCCCCACCGTTGACGGAACAAAGGACATCAAGGTAGTTACCGCTCCTTCCGCCATCATGCGGTATGTGACCCTGAACACCAACCTGCCCCAGCTCAAAGACAAGCGGGTGCGCCAGGCCATGAACTACGCAATCGATAAAAAGGCTTATATCAAAACGATCTTTAACGGCTACGCGAGTGAGGTGCATTCCTGCTACCCGCCCACCGTGCAGTATTACAGCGAGCAGACCCCTTACGATTTCAATCTGGAAAAGGCGAAGTCCCTGATGAAGGAAGCCGGCTTTGAAAACGGCTTTGAGCTCACCCTTTGGGGCGACAACACCACCAACGAGATGAAGGGCATGCAGTTCATTCAGCAGCAGCTGGCGCAGATCGGCATCAAGGTTGAGGTTGTGCCCATGGAGCCCAACACGTTGAGCGGAATGATCTATGTGGAGCCCGACAAGGCGAAGATCAACATGTGGTATGTCAACTGGTCTCCTTCCTCCTTCGACGCGGACGGAGCAGTGCGCAATATTCTTTCTTACCCCATGATTCCGCCCACCTCCGCCAATACCGCGTACTACAACAACCCAGAGTTTGACAAGGCTTTGGACGAAGCGCTTGTCTCAACCGATACCGCCAAGCTGACCGAGCTCTACGCAAAAGCGCAGAAGCTGGTTTGGGAGGATTCCCCGTGGCTGTTCCTCGGCAGCGACCAGGTGATCGCCGGTGAAAAGACGTATGTCGGCGGCGTCTACCTTGGCCCGGACGGCAAGCTTGACCTGACGAAGGTAAAGCTGTCCTGACGCTTTGTCTTGCGCGGCCCGCAGAAAAAGGCGGGCCGCCGCACCCGAACGGAGCGGAATGAAAATAGTGCAGGCGGATCCGGCAACAGCCAGGCTGCTGCCGGATCCTGCTATGATAACCGGTTTTATCCCGGCTTTTTATCCGGATTCTGAACTTCACGTGGAAACTGTTTTGGCACAGGGAAATTGTTTCCTCGCGGCAAAGGAGGCTGAAATTTTGGGCCGTTATTTTGTAAAGCGGGTACTGGGCACCATCCCCATGATGTTTGTCGTTTCGATTCTGATTTTTTTGTTTCTGCACATGATTCCCGGCGACCCCGCGCGGCAGATGGCGGGAAAGGAAGCCACCGAGCAGGAGCTGGTGCAGATTCGGCAGGAGCTTGGCCTGAACGACCCGCTGCCCAATCAGTACATAAATTACATGGAGGATTTGTTCCATGGGGATCTCGGCACCTCTTACAAAACGGGCCTGCCGGTGTCGGAAATGCTGCTGGGGCGGCTCAAACCGACCATCCAGCTGATGTTCAGCGCGATGATATGGTCGGTGCTGCTCGGGATTGTTATCGGCGTTCTGTCCGCCGTGAGGAGGGGGAAAATCGCCGATTACGTGGGAATGTTCCTCGCCATATCAGGCATTTCGATCCCGGGGTTCTGGCTTGGGCTTGTGCTGATTCAGGTTTTTTCGGTAAATCTGGGGCTTGTGCCCACCGGCGGGCTGGACAGCTGGCAGAGCTATATTCTGCCGTCGCTGACGCTCGGGTGCAGCATCATGGCGGTGCTGGCGCGCTTTTCCCGCTCCTCCATGCTCGAAACCATGCGGGAGGATTATGTGCGGACGGCCCGCGCGAAGGGGCAGCGGGAATGGCTGGTGGTGCTGCGGCACGCGTTCCGCAACTCGCTCGTGCAGGTGGTGACGGTGGCGGGCCTGCAGATCGGCGGCCTGCTGGCGGGCTCCGTGCTGGTAGAGACTGTCTTTTCCATTCCGGGAATGGGTCGGCTGCTGGTGGATTCCATTGCGTTCCGCGATTACAAGGTGATTCAGGCGGAGCTGCTGTTTTTCTCTTTGGAATACATCGTCATCAATTTGATCGTCGATCTCCTTTACGGAGTGTTGAACCCCAAAATACGCTATCAGTGAGAGGAGTGGAGTTTACATATGCCGGAATGGAAAGAGACGGTGCGTGCGCCGGAGGAAGAGGCGAAAGGCCCCGTTGTTCAGGCGCAGAGCAAACCAAAGGCATTTTTTAAAAAATTTATGCAGCGAAGAACCGCGGTTGCGGCCGCCGTGTTTCTGCTGATTTTGCTGATCATCACAGCCGTCGGCCCACAGTTGGCGCCGTATGACCCGGCCGCGCCCGATTACGACAACCTGCTCAGCGGCCCAAGCCCGGCGCATGTGCTCGGCACCGACGAGTACGGCCGCGACGTGCTGAGCCGCCTGATGGCCGGCAGCCGCCTGACGCTCGGCGTTTCGCTCAGCTCGGTGATCATCGGCGCGGCGATCGGCACCGTTCTGGGCGTTCTGGCCGGCTACTACGGCGGCATACTCGAAACGCTCGTGATGCGCGGTTCCGATGTGCTGTTCGCTTTTCCGGATATTCTGCTCGCCATCGCCATTGTCGCGATGATCGGCCCCGGCATCATCAACGTTGTGATCGCGGTGGCTGTTTTCACGGTGCCCTCGTTCGCGCGCATCATGCGCAGCGCGACTTTGTCCGTAAAGGAATCGCTTTACGTGGAGGTCGCGCGGTCCATCGGGTGCAAAAACGGGCGGATTCTGAGCAGGTACATCTTTCCGGGAACGATGCAGTCCATGATCGTCAACTTTACCATGCGCGTCGGCACCGCTATTTTGGCGGCGGCTTCGCTGAGTTTTCTCGGCTTCGGCGCCAATGTAACCGAGCCGGACTGGGGCGCCATGCTCTCTTCCGGGCGCAACTATATCGGCGTCGCGTCCCACCTTGTGTACTTCCCGGGGCTTTTGATTTTCCTTACCGTGCTGGCCTTTAACCTTTTGGGCGACGGCCTGCGGGACACGCTCGACCCAAAAATCAAGTAGGGTTCGGCCTGTGTTTTGGTCTTTCATTTTCATACAACAGAATTCTCAAACGGAATTCGATCGAAAGGGAGGGTGTCAAAATGCCAGAGGAACTGCTCCTCGACGTGCGCCGCCTGCGCACGGAGTTTTCACAGGGGAAAAAGGGCTCGGTGGTGGCCGTGAACGACGTCTCGTTTCAAATCCATAAAGGAGAAATCCTGGGGCTGGTGGGGGAATCCGGGTGCGGAAAATCCGTGACGGCGCTTTCTATTATGAGCCTTCTGAAAGATACGCCCGGCAAAATCACGGGCGGCGAGGTTTACCTGGAGGGCAAGAATCTTCTGGAGTGCTCCGAAGAAGAAATGCGGAAAATCCGGGGAGAAAACGTCTCGATGATTTTTCAGGAGGCCATGTCGTCCCTGAATCCGGCAATGCGCGTCAGCGCCCAGCTGGTGGAGGCGATCCTCCTGCATACGGACAAAACCAGGCGCGAGGCGGAGGAGCACGCTCTGAAAATGCTGGCGCAGGTCGGCATTCCCGACCCAGCGCGCGTGGGCCGCAGTTACCCGCACCAGCTTTCGGGCGGCATGAGCCAGCGGGTGATGATCGCGATGGCGATGTCGTGCGACCCGCATCTGCTGATTGCGGATGAGCCGACGACCGCGCTGGATGTCACCATTCAGGCGCAGATTCTCGATTTGATGCGGAAAATCCAGCGGGAAATTCACACCGGGATTCTGCTGATTACGCACGACCTCGGCGTCGTGGCGGAAATGTGCTCCCGGGTAATTGTGATGTACGCCGGCCGGATTGTGGAGGAAGCACCGGTGCAGATGCTGTTTTATGAGCCGATGCACCCGTACACCAAAGGGCTGATCGCCTCTGTGCCGAAGCTCGGTTCGGGGGTGACGAGCCTTCCGTCCATCCCCGGCAGCGTGCCCGATCTTTCGATGATGCCGCCCGGGTGCAAATTCGCGCCGCGGTGCCGCTACGCGCAGGATCGCTGCCGCGAGGAGGAGCCGCCGCTTGCGGAGCTGGGCGGAGGGCGGAAATGCCGCTGCGTGCTGGTACAAGACAAGGAGGCGACTGTGCAATGAGCCCTTTGGTGCAGGTGAAAAATGTGACCAAAACCTTCTCCGCGGGGAAGAAGCTGCTCGGGAAAAAGAGCGTGGTGCATGCGGTCAACCGCATTTCGTTCGATATGGTGCAGGGCGAGACCTTTTCCATCGTGGGAGAATCCGGGTGCGGAAAATCCACCACGGCGCGTCTGGTCAACCACCTTCTCACGCCGGACAGCGGCGAAATCTGGTTCGACGGCAAACAGATTTCCGCGATGAATGAAAATCAGATGCGCCCGCTGCGGGCGGATATGCAGATGATCTTTCAGGACCCGAACGGCTCCCTAAACCCGAGAATGCGGGTGGAGGATTTGGTCGCCGAGCCTTTGCTGGTACACACCGGCCTTTCTGCGGACGAGCGGCTGCGGCAGGCCCGCGAGCTGCTGGAGATCGTCGGCCTGAGCGCGAAGCACGCGCGCCGCTACCCGCACGAGTTTTCCGGCGGGCAGCGCCAGCGCATCGGCATTGCGCGCGCGCTGACGGTGCGGCCGAAGCTGATCATTGCCGACGAGCCCGTTTCGTCGCTCGATGTATCCATTCAGGCACAGGTGCTGAACCTGATGCAGCGCCTTCAGGCGGAGTTTCAGCTCACCTATCTTTTTATTTCGCACGACCTGAGCGTTGTGGAAATGATCTCGGACCGTATCGCGGTGATGTACCTTGGCTGCATCGCGGAAATCGCGCCCAAAGCCGAGCTGTACCGCAATCCGCGGCACCCGTACACCCAGGCGCTGCTTTCCGCCGTCCCGGTTCCGGATCCCGCCGTCAAGCGGGAGCGCGTGCTGCTGCAGGGCGATATTCCAAGCGCCGTCCATTTGCCCGAAGGGTGTTTGTTCCACGCCCGCTGCCCCCTGTGTACGGACATCTGCCGCCGGCAGGTTCCGGAGCCGCAGGATCTTGGGGGTGGGCATGTGGTCGCCTGTCATCATATCTGATCCCGCGGGAATGCCGCCGGCTGTCTGCCGGGGCGTTCCCGTTTGTCTGAAAAGGAGGATGTTCTGATGAATATCTGTGTTTCAAATGGGGAAGCCGCTCAGTTCGAGCTTCGCTTTGTGTGGGAGGAGGTAGAGGAAGGCACTCCCTTTACGGGCGAATTCCTCACCAAATGGATTGCCTTTGACGGCGGAGCCCCGGTTTTGCTGATGGGACTTGGAAAGCGCGCCGAACTGGACCGCAAGCGCGCGCGCCGCGCCGCCGCAAAGGGGGTAAGCGCGCTTGCGGAGATGGGGGCTTCCTCCATTGAAATCAATGTGTCTCCCATTCTGAGCGCGTTGGGGGAAGGAAGCCTGTGTGCGGTTGCTGAAAGCGCGCTGCTGGCTCTGTACCGCCTGCCCGGCTGGCATCTTGAGGAAAAGGCCCGGCGGGAAACCGTGCTTTTCATCAAGGGGGCAGAAGAGACCGCGGGCACACAGAAACAGTTGGAAGAGGCCCGGCGGCTGGCAGAGCAGGTGTGCCGCGCGCGCGATCTGGTCAACGCGCCCTCCAACCTGCTGTACCCGCAGACCATGGCGGAGAAAATGGTGCGCCTTGGCCAAAAGGCCGGGCTTTCCATGGCGGTGCTGGATGAAAAGCAGGCGGCGGAGTTGGGCATGGAGGCTTTTCTGACCGTCGGGAAGGATGCCGCCCGGCCGCCGCGCCTGATCGTCGCCCGCTATGACGGCGACCCGCAGAGTTCGCGGCGCATCGCGCTGGTCGGCAAGGGGATCACCTGCGACACCGGCGGCTACTGCCTGAAGCCCGCCGCCTCAATGGGCGGGATCAAGGGAGATATGGCCGGTGCGGCGGCGGTGTTCTGCGCTTTGTGCGCGCTGGCCGAAAGCGGGGCCAGGGTAAACGCCACGGCGGTGATTCCCGCGGCGGAAAACCGCATCGCTCCCGGCAGCTTTCTGCCCGGGGACGTCATCAGCTCGATGTCCGGCAAAAAAATCGAGATCGGCAACACCGACGCGGAGGGCCGCCTTGTTCTGGCGGACGCTGTAACTTACGCGATTCGCCGGGAGCACGCCACCGCCGTACTCGACATCGCGACCCTGACCGGCGCCGTCGTCGGCATGTTCGGCTTTACCACCGCCGGCCTGCTCTGCGACGATGAGGAGCTGTGCGGCGATTTCCTGCAGGCGGCGGAGCTTTCGGACGAACAGTACTGGCGGCTGCCGATCTTCCCCGAATACGAAAGGATGATTGACGGCAAGCTCTCCGATGTCAGCAACGTCAGTGCGGACGGGTGCGGCACCATTACCGCGGGGCTCTTTATCCGCCGGTTTGCCGAGGGTCTGCCCTGGATACACCTGGATATCGCCGGAACCGCCTGGACCGATCCGCCGCGCTGGGAATACCAGTCCAAAGGGGCGACAGGCGCAGGCGTCACGACGATCTATCATTTTTGCAGGCGATGGGGTGAGACGCACAGAACCGGCGCAGAATAAGGCGCTGGGAATTGAAATTCTTCTCTCTCTGCAGTTCTGCCGTACCGGTTGTTTTCATTTTGCCCATTTCCCGCTTTGAACTATTTTACAAAATGGGGCATAAAAAACCGGAAGACACTGCCTTCCGGTTTTCTGATATGTTGTATGCGGCTGTCAACAATCCGCGATTTGAAGAAGCAGTCCCGCTGTGCCGACATTATAATTGGAAAAGGCGAATCTCGCGTGCATGCTCTTTTCCAGTACGGCGGCAAGCGGAAGCCTGCGGTCGCCGAGCTGCAAATCGGCGCAGAGCCGTTCTTCAAATCCCCGCTCGTCGCAGGCAAACAGCCGAATCGAAGGGATTGCCTCCAGGGCGTGAAGAAGCGTTGCGTTGTGTGCGCCGGGGGAAGGAACGATCAAAATTGTGTTTTTATCCCGATAGGAGCCGCGAAGCTCGATCATTTCGTTGAGCAGGTGCTCGGTCGGCTCGGCGCCGGGCTGCAGCACCGCGAGAATTGTTGAAGGAGCTTGTGCAACGAGAGCGCTGAGCGGAACGCGTCCGCCGTCCGGGGCCGTGAGCAGATACTCCCCGACCGGCATGTGCCGCAGGCGGGAGGCAATCTGGCTTTCGCGCAGGCGCAAGGTTTTTTTCGCAGTTTCGTTTGCCGAAAGCCGAACTGCTTCCGCTCGCAGCAGAACGGAGCCGTCGATCTGCCGGTTCGCGGTCAGAATGCGGTATTCCCCGGGCGGGAGCTCCACCCGCAGTGTTTTGCCGTTCCAGTTCGCGCCGCATTGGAGCGTTTGGTAGACGCCGCCGCACCGCCTTGCCACGGTGAAGTGCTCGCCGTAGCGCAGCGGCTCGCCGCCCGCGCTGCTCAGCAGCAGCACGGCAGTACCGCTGTTTTCGGCTTGGCCCCGGCGGGGATCGGCCCAAGCGGAGCCGGTGTGAAACTGGGGCTGACCAAAGACCGGATCAAGCCGCGCGGGAATGCCGAGTGTGCGGCAAATGGCGACAAACAGGATTCGCTTGGAGCGCTCGGAGCCAAAGCCCATTTGCAGCAGGCCGCGCGGGTCGGCGGAAAGCGCGCCGTAATCCCAATCGCAGTCGGCGATGTGCTCGTCGATCGCCTTTTGAATCAGCGCGGGGCTGCGGCGGAATTCCTCTTTCGCTTCGGCGCTGAAAAAGTCCGTGAGGAACGCCCGGTAGGGGACGATCCGTTCGTTTTCGATCCGCGGGCAGAGTACATAACGCCAAAAGAGCCCGGCGTCGATTTCCCGCTCAAACGGCTCCGCATAGCGCAGGTGTTCGTTCAGCACATCGGCGTTCAGGTCGGCCAAATCCTTTTCACTCAGCGTTTCGAGCATGCGGACTTTCCGTTCCAACGGCTCTCCGCCGAGCAGAAAGCGTTCCACCTCCTGCCGGTTGCCCCGCGCCTTTTGCAGAAATTTGAGGATTTCATTCTGAAACAGGGGATACCTCCGCGCTGTTTTTTCCGCCTCTTCGCAAATGAAATAGCCCGCGCATCTGCTTTCCCGCGCGGCTGTGGCCCGCTTCAGCTTTGCCTGATGAATCCTGCTTGCTTCTTCCGAAAGTGCGGGCTCGGGGCGGATCATCCCCTTCGGAGGGAAGAAATCGGCTTCCCATTCTCTCGGCAAATCTTCGGCGGGCCGCAGCGTGACCGTCACGCTGCCGCAGGAGCGCAAATCCGCCCGCTGCGCGCCAAACAGGCCGCCGCGGCTCGCGAACACCATCAGGCAGCCCATCCCGGTTGTGAAAAGCACCCGGCCGCTGTCGTCGGCGGAAAGGGACGCGATCGGGAAAAGCTCCGCGCCGTTCGGCACCTGAAACTGCACCTGTGCGCCCGCGGCGGGCTGACCGTTTTCGTCGAGTACCGTAACGGTCAAGGGCGCTGTTTCCGCATAGGAGGCAAGGTGATTGATCTCCGTCACGCAGCCGCTGCGCCCGGTGATTTCCCCGCTGGAAAGCAGGGGAGAAAACACCCGGGAGTGAACCAGCATCGCCCTGCCGGCCGCGTAGGTGAACCAGCCCTTGTCCAGCACGGGCTCCGGCTCGCACGCGCCAAGGTAGTGCCAGCGCCCGTCCACCCAGATTTCCACCCAGGCGTGGTTGTCGTCGCAGTGCGACCACCGCGGCACATAGCATTGCCGCGCGGGAATTCCGGCGCTGCGAAAGGCGGTGACGGCCAGGGTCGATTCCTCCCCACAGCGGCCAAAGCATCTGCGCGCTACGGTCAGCGGCGAGGCCGTGCGGTCGTCCGTCGGGCGGTAGGTCGCCTGTTCAAAGCACCAGCAGTTGATTTCCAGCGCGGCCTCGGCCATAGATTTCCCGGCGATTCTCTCCCGCAGCGCGCGGTAAAACTCCTCCCGACAGCATTCAATCGCCTCGTTATTGACGCGATAAGACAATATGTAATTTAAAAACAGATCGTCCGGAATCTGCCTTCCCCACGGGGTGTTTTCCCGCAGGAACAGTGCATGCCGCACGAATTTCAGCAGCAGTGCGCCGTCGTAGCTCGCCATGTCGCTGGCAGGCAGAGACGCGATCAGAAACTTCATGCAGAAGAGTTCGTCTCCGCTCAGGTGCTCCGTCGGCCCCAAAAAGGCGTCCGCTCTCTTTCCCATCCGTTCCACGGCGCGGTGGAACGCCTGCCCGATGCAGTCTTGCTCCGCTTGATTCAGCATACGTTTTTCCCCTTTTCCTTCCGATTCGGTTAGTCCGCGCAGGCAAGGCTGCGCATCTTTCTAAATTCCTCCGCGTCAAGAATTTGGCAGCGATCCTCCTGCGAGCCGGGCAGGCCGAAGTGGATTTCCGGGTTCCCCGAAGCGGAGGGATCAAGGAAAACCCGATGGGGAGAAATATGGATTTGCGTGCAGCCGGTTCTTGCGACGATCTCCCGTACGTTGTGCGTGCGAATCCCGCCCCCGGGCAGAATTTCGATTCTGCCGCGCGCGTAGCGGAGCATCTCGGCCACCGTGGCCGCTCCGTCGAAGACGGAGGCGCGCTGTCCGCTGGTCAGAATTCGGGTTACTCCGAGCTCGCAGAGCAGATCGACCGCCGCCCGCCAGTCGGGCACAACGTCGATGGCGCGGTGAAATACGGTTTGTTTTTCGCCCGCAAGGCGCAGCATCTCCCGACAGCGGCCCGCGTCGATTGTGCCGTCCGCGTTCAGAAAGCCGAACACGATCCCGTCCGCGCCGTTTGCGAGCAGCGCCTCCGCGTCCAGCAGCGCGGCGCGGAATTCGGCGGCGGTGTAGAGAAACCCGGACTCCCGCGGGCGAACCATCGCCATGATGGGAAGCTCCGTATTCTCCTTCGCAGCCTTCAGCGTGCCGAGGGAGGGGGTCAGCCCGCCCAAAGAGAGGTTGGAGTTGAGCTCCACGCGGTTCGCGCCCGCTTTCTGCGCCTCAATTACGTCGTCTGCGGAGCCGCAGCAGGCTTCTACGATCAGTTTTGGCATGGAATATCCATCCTTTCCGTCTTTTTACGAGTGGTACGGCGCCGTTTCCACTTTTTGGTTGACTTTACCGCCCATATCTGCTATAACGAAATTATTAACATAAGTATAGTAAATTGCAAGTAAATCATAATGTTTCTATCGAAAAAACGGAAATAAATTTCTAATAAAGGAATTTAATTTGCTGATTGCTTGTTTTGAATCACATGATGTTACTAATTGAAAGCGGAATCCTGTGCCTGCTTTGGGGGACGAACGGCCTGGTTTTCGATGCGGAGAAAGGCGAATCGATGGCAAACACGAACGGCAAGCTGGATAAATTCATCATGAAGCGGCTGAACCAACGGCTGGTTTTTTCCATTATTCTGCGCGGCGGCTCCGTTTCGCGGCAGCAGATTGCGGCGCAGAGCCGCATGAGCCAGATGTCGGTCGGGCGGATCATAGAGGAGCTGGAAAAGCTCGGGATTGTGGCGGAAGAAAACGGCGGGGAACCGGAGGCGGGGCCGGGCCGCAGGGCCAAGCGGCTTCGGATTTCTTCCAGTGCGTTCCTGTGCGTCGGGGTCGAAATGCACCGAGACGGCGTCAATGTCGGCATCATTAACCTCCACGGCCGGGTTCTGCGGCAGATTCAGCACCAAAAGGATTTGAGCGCCTGCCCGCCGGGGGATGCGATTGCCCTCATCGGCACCCTGGTCGGCCGCATTCTTGCTGAAAACGCAGATCTGCCCGTGGAGCCTTTTGTGGGCATCGCGTGCCCGGGGCTGATTGAGGACGGTGTGATCCGTTTTTCGTCGCAGCTGAAATGGAAAAACGTAGAGATTCTTCCGGCGCTGCAAAAGCAGACCGGAATCCGTAATATTTTTATTGAAAACGAGGTCAAAGCCCGCGCGGTGGCGGAGGATCTGTTCGGGGCCGGAAGGGATTATGAGCGCAGCATTGTGTTGAGCATCGGTTCCGGCGTCGGTTCGGCGGCCGTGTTCCGCCACGAGCTGTACCGCGGCAAGCTGAACATGGCCGGTGAGATCGGGCATATCTGCGTCAGCCCCGGGGGAAATATGTGCGAATGCGGGCGCAGAGGGTGCCTTCAAACCTACATTGCCGATTGGGCGATCCTGCGGGAGGCCCGAACGGTGCGCGAAGACATCACGATGCAGGGCCTGCTCGAGGCGAACGCGAACGGGGAGCCCTGGGTGATCAATCTGATGAACCGCGTTCTGGAATACGTTTCCATTGCCATCAGCATTTTGGCAAACACATACGCTCCGGATGTCATCATCCTGTGCGGAAGGCTCACTGAAGAGTACGGCATGCTGAGGGACCTGATTCTGAAAAACTACAAAAGGGAGATCAGCGATTACGTGCTGAGTTCCTTCGATTTAAAAGCCTCTGATTTCGATTCGGACGGCACTCTGGTAGGCGCGGGCACGCTTGCCGCCTACCGGCTGCTCGACGAGATTTTATAGGCGTTATCCCCGGCGGGGCCGGGAGCGGGGCGCGACGCCCCTAAATAAATAAACAGCGGGGGCCAATGGCGGCGACCGAAAAAGCGTTTTCCGGGAGAAAAGCGCCGTTTGCCCCGTGGAAAAGGTGGATGCGATGTATTATCTTGGAATCGATCTTGGGGGCACAAACATCGCGGCGGGCGTTGTGGACGGCGACGCCCGGCTGATTGCGAAGGCCAGCCGGAAAACGCAGGTTTTGCCCGGCCCGGAAGGGATTTGCCGGCAAATGGCCGAGGCCGCCGGCGAAGCGATGAAAAAGGCGGGCGTTTCGGAGCGGGATATCTGCGGGATCGGCGTGGGGACGCCCGGCACGGTAGAGCGAGATACCGGAATCGTGCGGTTTTCGAGCAATCTGAATTTTAAGGACGTGAATCTGCGGGAGCTGATGGAGCGGCAGACGGGCAAGCCCGTCCGCGTTGAGAACGACGCGAACGCGGCGGCGTATGGGGAATACCGTGCCGGCGTGCTCAAAGGGGCGAAAAACGCCATCGCTATCACGCTGGGAACGGGAATCGGCAGCGGCATTCTCATCGGCGGCAAAATCTATGCGGCAAGCAACTCGGCCGGCGGGGAGTTCGGGCATACGGTCATCGCGTTCGGCGGCCGCCCTTGCCCCTGCGGCCGGTGCGGCTGCTGGGAAGCCTATGCGTCCGCAACCGGGCTGATCCACACCACAAAGGAGATGATGCGCGCGGGCAGCCGGGATTCCCTATTGTGGCAGCTTGCGGATGGGAATCCGGAGAAGGTAACCAGCCGGATGGCCTTTGCCGCAATGCGCGCGGGGGATTCCCTGGGAAAAGCGGTTGTGGACCGGTATATCGCGCATTTGGGGTGCGGGCTTGTCAACTGCATCAATATTTTTCAGCCGGATATCCTGTGCATCGGCGGTGGAGTCAGCGGCGAGGGAGAAGCCCTACTGCGCCCCCTGACGGAATATGTGGAAAAAGAAGCAAATCCGATGAATGTGGGGAATAAAACACGACTCTGTCTCGCTAAGCTTGGCAACGACGCTGGAATCATCGGCGCGGCGCTGACGGGGGAGCAGGAGCCGTAACAAAAACAGTTGCAAACGGAGGGACAGTAGCCTTGAAAATTCTGCAAACATCCGATTACGAGGAGATGAGCCGAAAGGCGGGAAACATTCTGGCGGCGCAGGTAACTCTGTTCCCGCAGAGCGTGCTGGGGCTTGCGACGGGCGCCACGCCGCTCGGCATCTACCGGGAGCTTCTTCGCCGGTACCAAACGGGGGAACTCGATTTTTCCGGAATCCGCAGCGTCAATCTGGATGAATACTGCGGCCTTTCCGCCGAGGACCCGAACAGCTACCGGGAGTACATGAGAAAAAATCTGTTCAGCCACATCAATATTCTGCCGGAAAACGTACATATTCCCAACGGAATGGCCGCGGACGCGCAGGAGGAATGCCGCCGCTACGACGAGCTGATCCGCGCGCTGGGCGGAATTGATCTGCAGCTTCTCGGCCTTGGGCTGACGGGGCACATCGGCTTTAACGAGCCGAACGAGTCGTTTGACCGGCGAACGCACAAGGTGCGCCTGAGCGAGAGGACAATCGCGGCGAACGCCCACCAGTTCCGCAGCATTGACGAGGTGCCGCGCACGGCGTTCACAATGGGGATTGGAGCGATTATGCAGGCGAAAAGAATTCTGCTGGTGGTCAGCGGCAGGCACAAGGCTGCCGTTCTGAAGGAGGCGCTGTTTGGTCCGGTCACGCCGCGGGTGCCGGCGTCGATTCTGCAGTTCCATCCGGACGTCACCGTCGTGGCGGATGAGGAAGCGCTGAGTCTTTCGGCCGGGCTGTGGAGCGGGCCGAAGGGGAAAGCGCTGTGACGGCGCCGGACCGGCTGGCGGGGTTTTTAAACGACCGCTTTGGCCTGTTTCTCCATTTTGGGCTGTACGCAATCCCCGCGCGCGGCGAGTGGGTGCAGAGCAGCGAGCGGATCACCGCCGGGGAGTACCGCCGGTATTTCGAGCAGTTCAACCCCGGAGAATGCCGCCCGCGGGAATGGGCAAGGCTTGCAAGAGAATGCGGGATGCGGTACGCGGTGATGACCGCGAAGCACCACGACGGGTTCTGCCTGTTCGATTCCAAACTGACCGATTTTAAATCCACAAATACCCCCGCCGGGCGCGATTTCATCCGCGAATATGTGGAGGCGTTCCGCGCGGAGGGCCTGCGGGTGGGGCTGTATTACTCCCTGCTCGACTGGCATCATCCGGATTACCCCGCCTACGGCGACAAGCAGCACCCGATGCGGGACGAGGAAGCGTACCGCGGCATCCCGCAGGATTTTTCAAATTATCTGCGGTATTTTCACGGGCAGGTGCGCGAGCTGCTGACGAATTATGGGAAGATCGATTTGCTGTGGTTCGATTTCTCCTATCAGGATTCCGTCAACGACATGACGGGCGAGAAGTGGGGCGCGACGGAATTGATCCGGATGATTCGCTCGCTCCAGCCTGACATTGTGCTCAACGACCGCATGGGCGGGCACACCGGCTCGATTCACCCCACCCTGCAGTACGGCGACTTCGTTTCGCCGGAGCAGTACCTGCCCCCGAAGGGGATGACGGATGAAAACGGCATCCCGATTCCGTGGGAGGCGTGCGTCACCCTGAACGATCACTGGGGATACTGCGCGGCGGATCAAAGTTACAAGCAGCCGAAGGAAATCATTCGCGCGCTCGTGGAATGCGTCAGCAAAAACGGGAACCTGATTGTGAACGTAGGCCCAAATGCGCGGGGCGTGATCCCTGCGCCCGCCGCAGAGATTCTCCGCAGGGTCGGAGCGTGGATGCACAAAAACGGCGAGAGCATTACCGGGTGCCATGCGGCGGAGTGCGAAAAGCCGGAGTGGGGCAGGTTTACCGAGGGCCGGGGCCGGCTGTATGCGCATCTTTACGACAGGGGTATCGGCCCGGTAATCCTGCCGGGTATGGCGGGCAGGATCCGCTCGGCGCGCCTTCTGTGCGACGGGTCGGAGGTGGGCGTCGCCAGGCCGTGGAACCAGCCGGACAATGACTCGGACGCGTTTCTGAATCTTCCCGGCGGCCCTCTGCCGGACGAATGCGACACCGTTGTTGTGCTGGAGCTGGAATGAATTGTTTTGCGCAGGAGGGAACGAATGTGATTTTAAAAAATGCGAAGCTCTTTAACGACCGCTTTGAGGTCATACGGGCCGATGTGGAGACAGCCGGGGAGAAAATCGCGCGGATTGGCCCCGAGCTGACCGGAGCGGAGCACAGCATCGACCTGAGCGGGTGCCTGATTCTGCCGGGTCTTGTGGACATTCACATCCACGGCTGCGCGGGGGCGGATACTTTTGACGGTACGCGGGATTCCATCGCGCGCATGGCCGCGCATCTGGTGCAAAAGGGAGTGACCTCCTTCTGCCCGACCACCATGACAGGCAGCTATGAGCAGATTGCCGCCGCGCTTTTTGCCGTTCGGGACTGCATGGAGCATCCGCCGCAGGGGGCGGCTGTTTTAGGCGCGCACATGGAGGGGCCGTATCTTTCGGAAGGAAAGAAGGGCGCGCAGCGGGGCGACGCGCTTCGCTCGCCGGATTTTGCGGAATTTCTGCGGCTTTATCATGGCTGCGGCGGTGCCATTCGCCTGGTGGACGTTGCCCCGGAATGCGAAAACGCCAGGGAATTCATCACCCGGGCCTCCGAGTTCTGCACGGTATCCGCCGCCCATTCCGAAGCGGACTACGACACGGCGATGCAGAGCTTTCGGTGGGGGATCACCCATGCGACGCATCTGTTCAACGCGATGACGGGTCTTCACCACCGGCAGCCGGGGATGGTCGGGGCTGTGTTCGATGCTCCGGATGTCCGCGCGGAGCTGATCTGCGACGGGCTGCATGTCCATCCGGCGGTGCTGCGCACGGCCTTCCGTCTGCTGGGGGAGGAGCGGAGCGTCGTCGTCAGCGATTCCATGCGGGCGGCGGGCCTGCCGGACGGGGAATCGGAGCTGGGAGGGCAAACGGTTTTTCTCAAAAACGGAGCGGCCCGCCTGGCGGATGGGACGCTTGCGGGCTCCACGACAAATCTGCTGGACGAAATCAGAAATTTGGTGCGGTTCGGCGTTCCGCTGCGGCAGGCGGTGCGGTCGGCCACGATCAACCCCGCCGCCGCAATCGGAAGGGACGGCGAGATCGGCTCGATCCGGGAGGGGAAACGCGCGGACTTTACCGTTCTGGACGAAGAGCTTCGTCTGCGGTTGGTCATGACCCGCGGAGCGATCGCCTATGAGGCGCCGCCCTCCGGCGCCGTTTCGGCGGGCGGCGCGGTAACGCCGCAGACGCAGTAACCTGCCCGGCCGGTTGCTCGAAAACTGCAAGACCGTTTAGAAAGTCGTCGCCGACGCAAAGCAGTCGCCCCGTATGAACGGACGGCGGAGCCGGGATTGATGGATAAAAGCTGGGGCGGCGCGCGCCACTCAGGCGCCGTGCTCATCACCGAAACCGGCTATGAAATTCTGACGCGTCTGAACGCGGGATACCTTCCATATAGAAAACGACTGCGTCAATCTCAGCCGCCCGATCGGGCGGCTGTTTTTTTACGGCTTTGGCGAGAACAATGACGCGAAGGGCCGGTGGTCAACAACCGGTTTTTATGGATTTCCTTTCGGGCGGTATGATTTTCGGCAAAACCCCGGCTGAAATTCGCCAGGCTGTGCGCGGTGTGAACAGCAAAGCAGAGGGCTACACCATTTGGCCTGAGAATACATATGATAACAAGAATACACCATTTTAAGGAGAATGATAGAGAATGTCCACTCAATCGGAATCTTCAGCGGGGAATGACTTTAACGGGATCGATCAGACTTGCTCGCCGGCCATGCCGAACCAAATCGATATGGAATTGAAAAGTCTGATGGAGTTTTTGGAAGGAAAAGATGTTTTGGAAATGACGGAGGCGATCAAGCAGAATTTGAGGTATTTCAGCACGACAAACAACCGGCTGTACGATAATACGATCCGCTTTATCAATGAGCATAAACTTTGGGGTACTTATTACCCGGAGCGCGAAGATTATGAGCTTGCGGAAAACCGGGCCCATGCCTTTGTGGAGCATAAGGCGGATTTTGAATGGCTCTACCGGGTTCTGCAGGACAATCGCTCAAAAAGAATACTGGTCAACATCCTTTATTACTGGCTTATGTCGGACCCCGCAAGAGTCGATCAGATATGTGACAAGACCTTTTCCCAGTATTTTGATCTCGATATTGTAAAATGCGGCAAGGACGAGGTGTTTGTGGATGTTGGGGGATTTATCGGAGATACTCTTGTCAGCTATGTAAAAACGTTTGGAAACAACTGCCATCAAAAGCTGTATTGCTACGAAATCGCTCCCGCAAATATAGAATATATCAAAAAGAACATCGAGCTGTTCCATATTGACAATGTGGAGATCAGAGAAAAGGGCGCGAGTGACAGAGACGGTACGATGTACCTTTCTTCCGACAAGCTGTCTTCCGTCAACCAGCTTTCTGAAAGCGGAGCGATTGCCGTCCCTATTGTAAAAATAGACGACGATATCGAGGAAGACGTAACCTTCATCAAAATGGACATCGAGGGTGCGGAAGAGAAAGCCCTTTCAGGCTGCTTGGAAACAATAAAGAAAAATCACCCGAAGCTTGCGCTGAGCGTGTACCATAACCACAAAGACCTCTGGAAGCTGGCCCGCATGATTGACGAAGCCGATCCCTCCTACCGCTTTTATCTGCGCTATTATGGGTCGCCGGTTTTTCCCACCGAATATATTCTGTACGCGGTTTAAGAAAAAGCGTTCCCGTTGAACCGACAGGAAAACGGGTGCTTCGGGATCGGAGGACTCTGCCGCTTCCCTATAGCCATTCAAATGAACGGCGGCAAAGCGGGTTGATTGCGAATGGCGCCGGGAAAGCCACAGCATTGCGAGCGCGAAAATAATTTCATCCCGCCCATTGACCGAATCGGTTGATAGTGCTATGTTTAGCAATATATTGCAGGGAGGAATCGATCCCCGGGAGGGCGGCCCGAAATTTCCACTTTGCAGGATCGCCTTCGCATTGTCGATGCCGGAGCAGGCCCAACGCCCGAAGAAAATTCATGAGTTCAGGAGAAAAAAGATGGAGCAAAAAGACAGGAAAAGCGAGCTGGTTCGTTTGCAGGATCAAATCCTGCGGTGCCGCTCGTGTCGGGAGATATTCGGGTTTGAGCCGCATCCCATCGTGCAGGGGAGCTGCAACGCCAAAATCATGCAGATCAGCCAGGCTCCGTCCAAAACGGTGCACGAAACGGGCAGGCCGTTTAACGACGCCAGCGGAAGAAGGCTGCGCGGGGAATGGTACCGCATATCGGACGAGGATTTTTATAATCCGGATCATTTTTACATTGTTTCGATGGCGCATTGCTATCCCGGCAAGGCTCCGGGCGGGGGAGACCGCCGCCCGCCCGGAATTTGCTCGGAGCGGTGGCTGCTGCGGGAGATGGAGCTCGTCGACAACGAGATCTATATCATCATCGGCGGAGTTGCGGCAGCATTTTTCTTCCCGCGAGAGAAAATGACCTCTTTGGCGTTTGAGAACAGACAAATCAACGGAAAGCCCGCCTATGTACTGCCGCACCCGTCCCCGCTGAATATAAAGTGGTTTCGAGACTACCCCGAGTTTACGGAGAAGAGAATTTTCGAGGTGCAGAAAGAAGTGCACCGGGTACTGGGAATTTCGCCATGAAGGGCCCGACTCCTCAGCGGCGCGATGCCGCGGTATGAAAATGGAGATATTGCAAAGCCGTTGGGGGTGCTTCAAAAGGAGCACCCCCAACCGGCTTTTTCGGGAACAGGCAGCGCGAAAGCTGTGCGGAGTGTAGGCCGGCACGCGCCGGTGCTCTCACATCCCGCCTGATTGATTTTTATTTTAAAGATTGATGAAAGAAAGGGCAAACCTTGATTTGCTGTTGAAAGTCTGGAAAATAATGGGTATAATAAAGTCGATTCTATTTCCCTTAGCAAAGGAAGAATTTGCATTTTTTGCCGCTGCACAACGCAGGGCGGGCTTTGAATCTGGCTTTGCACCGGTGAGGGCAATTCACGCAGGAAAGACAGTGTGCACAGCTCCGTCGGGCGGCAGCCGAATCTGAAAATAGCCTTCCAAAAACGCAGCACGGGCTGCTGAATCGCATGTTTCGATGAGAGCGTGCGGTTTCAGGGCTTGGCCGGGAGGGAACAAAGTGGGAACACGTTTTCTGCCGTATGGGCAGGAAGAAAAGCAGGAAAGACAGAATCTGGAGGAAATCAAAAAAGAATACGCAAAGGTGGATCACGACTGGCTTTTGCTGCACTACCAGATTTCTTTGGCCCTTGTGGTGGCTGCAATGCTCTGTGAATGTGCGGCGGGCGCTCTGCTGTACCATTACGATCTGATTTCGATTTCCGTGCAGCGCTATGTCTGCAAGTATGTGGTGGCGCCCAGTGCGGCAAACCTCGCTTTCATTCTGCTGGAGACAGCGGTGGTGAGGTCGGCAAACATCTCGCAGCTCAAGAAGATCTATGTGGTGTCGCTGACGCATGTCGCGATTTCGTTTGTTCTGTATACGGCGCACAGCGTTTTCCCGGCTATGTACTACACTTTTGCCGGCGCCGTGATGCTTACCATTATTTATGCCCGCTACCGCGTCACGACGGTCACGGCGGTTGCGGGAGTATTTTGCTTTTTATTTTCCGAATTTTTTACGCAATGGGATCCGGATAAGGTCAACGCCCTTTCAGATTCCTCGCGGATGTGTAATATTTTAACCGCCCTTTTTGTTCTGCTGGCGTTTTCGGCCGTGTGTATGGTGACGATTCGTTTTGAAAAGAAGCGCAATCAGATCAGCATTCAAAATTCGGTGGAGCGCTACCAGCTTTGGGAGAGCGTGCGCACCGATGATATGACGGGTATTTTTAACCGCAAAGCGCTGTACAACGCGTTTAAGGATATGGAGGACAGCACGGGGGATAAGGACTATATTCTGGCCGTGGTGGACATTGATCATTTTAAGCAGATCAACGACTGCTGGGGGCACCGTGTGGGCGACAATGTTCTGATCAGCTTTGCGGAGGTGCTTCGCGAAAACTGCGGGCCCTCCACGCCGTTTCGCTACGGCGGGGATGAATTCTGCCTGCTGTTCTGCGGCGTCAGTATGGCGGAAGCGGCGAACACCTGCAAAAAGATTCAGGCGGAGCTCGATGAAATGCTGTTCCCCGGCCACCCGGAATTCAAGCTGACGGCCAGCTTTGGTCTGGCGTCCTATTCTTTTCCTATGGATGCGGTGCGTCTTTTCCTCAATGCGGACGATGCGCTGTACGAGGCGAAAAAGAAGCGGGATTCCATTCATGTGTACGAGCAGAGCAGCGACCATTTCGGCCGTTTTTCCGAATAGCCGGTGAAATGGGAAATCGAAGGGGAATCCTGTATTATTAAGACTTTTGCCGCGGCGGCGCACCGTGTTGGCCGCTGCGATTCCAGGTTAGGCGGTGCACCTTGAGCCGCCGGATGGGAAGATTTTTATGAATACCAAACTGATTTTTCTGTTCCCGATTTTGCTGGCTGCCGCTGCGGGAACGGCATGGTTTGTGCGGCAGTACCGAAAGGAGAAGAGAAGCCTTTGGCTCGGAGTTTCCTTTCTGGCGGCGCTGCTGCCGGTATTGGGGCTGTGCGCCGTCATTTTGCTGATCTGGGAGAACCCGTTGGCGCAAGGCGTGCTTGTAGTGGGCGTGGTTGCGTTTTTTGCGGCGGTTTTGCTGTTCCCGTTCGCGCTGATTACCACTTTGCTGATTTCCGGCATTCAGCTGATTCGCAGGGAGGGCTTTTCTCTTTCGCATCTGCTTTCGCTCGGGTTTGGGGTGTGCTATATTGCATATCTGGTGGGTTGGCCCATGCTGAGCGATATGAAAAAGAATGATCTGTGGAATTTTCTGTACGCGTATCTTTCGTTCGTATTTTTCATTACTCTTTCGATTTTCGCGCTGTATACGGTCAGCAGCTTTTTGAATTTGCTCCGAAACCGCCGGAAAAGATACCGGTATATCATTGTGCTGGGCTGCGGGCTGATGAACGGCGCCGAGGTAACGCCGCTTCTGGCGGGCCGGATTCAGAAGGGGATGGAGGCGTACCGCCAGAATCCCGGAGCACGGCTGGTGTTTTCCGGAGGAAAGGGGAGCGGCGAGGCACTCCCGGAGGGAGAGGCGATGAAGCGCTACGCCGTTGAGAAAGGCGTTCCGGAGGAGGATATTCTGGTGGAGGCTCAGTCGGTAAACACCAGAGAAAACCTGCAGCTTTCTTACCGGTTGATTCAGCGGGACGCACAGGGCGATACCGGCAACCTGCTGGTGGTCACAAACCGCTACCATGTGTTCCGCGCGCTGCTTTTGGCCAAGCATTTGGGAATCCCCTGCGATGGGCGCGGTTCGCGCACAAAGCTGTATTTTGCGCTCAATGCCTTTATTCGGGAATGGATCGCCTATCTGGTGCTCTGGCGCAAAACATATGTCACGGTTCTGGTCGTTTCCTTTTTTGTGCTCGCTGCGGGCTGCCTGCTGAGCTGGTATCTGCGGCACCTGTAAAACGACGATTCCAATCCCAAAAATAAAGCGCAGGGCTCTTTGAGAAGAAAGAGGCCCTGCGTTTTTTATTCGTGTTTATCCTTTATTCCAGCTCAAACGCGCCGGTGTAAAGCTGATAATACTTGCCGCGCTCGGCGATCAGCTGGTCGTGGCTGCCACGCTCAATGATGCGGCCGTGCTCCAGAACCATGATCACGTCGGCGTTCTGAACGGTGGAGAGACGGTGGGCGATCACGAACACCGTGCGGCCCTTCATCAGAGCGTCCATGCCCTTCTGCACAATGGCCTCGGTTCGGGTGTCGATGGAGGAGGTCGCTTCGTCCAGAATCATCACGGGCGGGTCGGCCACCGCGGCGCGCGCAATCGAGATCAGCTGCCGTTGCCCCTGCGAAAGGCCGCTGCCGTCGCTTTCCAGCACGGTTTGGTAGCCCTTCGGCAGCATCCGGATAAAGCCGTCTGCGTTCGCGAGCTTCGCGGCTGCGATGCATTCCTCATCCGTCGCATCGAGCTTGCCGTAACGGATATTCTCCATCACGGTTCCGGTAAACAGGTTGACGTCCTGCAGAACAATGCCGAGAGAGCGGCGCAGATCCGCCTTTTTAATCTTGTTGATGTTGATGCCGTCATACCGGATTTTTCCGTCGGCAATATCGTAAAAGCGGTTGATGAGGTTCGTGATCGTCGTTTTCCCGGCGCCGGTCGCTCCAACAAACGCCACCTTCTGGCCGGGCTCCGCGTACAGGGTGATGTTGTGCAGCACCGGCTTGCCCTCTTCGTATTCAAAATCCACATCATAAAAGCGGATATCGCCGTGCAGAGGTGTGTAGGTGATGCTGCCGTCGCTGTGCGGATATTTCCAGGCCCACATTTCGGTGCGCTCGCTGCATTCGGTCACCTCTCCGTCGGTGACGCAGGCATTCACAAGCGTAACATACCCGTCGTCCTGCTCGCTTTCCTCGTCCATCAGCTCAAAAATGCGGGAGGCGCCGGCCAGCGCCATAATGACCATGTTGAACTGCATCGAGATCTGGCCGATGGGGTTGATAAAGCTGCGGGAAAGGGTCAGAAACGATACGATGGTGCCGATTGTGAGCACGTTCATCCCGGTCAGGCTCAGGTTCGGCAGGCCTGCGATTCCCGCCGCGCCGCCGATTACCGCCAGCAGCACATAGAGCATGTAGCCCATGTTGCCCACCACGGGCATGGTGATATTGCCGTATTTGTTCGCTTCGGTTGCACAGTAGCGCAGCTCGTCGTTTTTCAGGTCGAATTCCTCTTTCGCCTTGTCCTCGTGGCAGAATACCTTGACGACCTTCTGTCCGTTGATCATTTCTTCAATGTAGCCGTTCACGTTGCCCAGCGCCTGTTGCTGCTTGACAAAGAACGTACCGCTGCGCCCGACCAGAGTTTTGATCACCTTGAGCAGAACAACGGCGAACGCGGCGACAAACGCGGTGAGGCCCACGCTGAGGTACAGCATGGAGAAAAACGCTGCGGCGACCGAAACGACGGAAGAAAGCATCTGCGGAAAGCTCTGCGAAATCGCCTGGCGCAGCGTGTCGGTGTCGTTTGTGTAGCGGCTCATCACATCGCCGAAGGAGTGAGTGTCGAAATAGCGGATTGGCAGGCTCTGCATGTGGGTAAACATGCTGTCGCGGATTTTTTTCAGCGTGCCCTGCTCCACAACGACCATCACCCAGTTATAGAACAGGGTGGAACAGATGCCGATCAGATACACGCAGCCAATGGAGAGCACCGCGCGGAACAGGCCGGAAAAGTCCGGGTTGGCCTGCCCCAGCAGCGGAACAATATATTGGTCGATCAAAGTCTGCAAAAACAGCGCGGAGGCCGCACTGGCGGCGGCGCTGATCAGAATGCAGATGCCGACGAGAATCAGCCGAAACCGGTATTCCGACATATAAGAGAGCAGGCGCTTGATGGTGCCGGGCTTAAAGCGCTGCATCGGCGGGTGCCCGGCCGGCCTTCTGCCTGCTTTGGCGGCGGATTGGTTATTCATGAAGGGTTCCCCCCTTGTTCTGAGATTCATAAACCTCGCGGTAAATCGCGCAGGTTTCGAGCAGCTGTTCGTGCGTGCCGATCGCGTTGATGCGGCCGTCGTCCAACACGATGATCTTATCCGCGTCCTGCACGGAGGAAACGCGCTGCGCGATGATGATTTTGGTGGTGTTCGGGATATTCTCCCGGAACGCCTGGCGGATCAGGCTGTCGGTTTTGGTGTCGACGGCGCTGGTGGAGTCGTCCAGAATCAGAATTTTAGGCCGCCCCAGCAATGCGCGCGCAATACACAGGCGCTGGCGCTGACCGCCGGAAACGTTCGAGCCGCCCTGCTCAATATGCGTGTCGTATCCGTCCGGGAACTCGCGGATAAAGCCGTCGGCCTGCGCGAGCTGACAGGCGCGGATGATTTCCTCGTCCGTGGCGTTTTCGTTGCCCCAGCGCAGGTTTTCTTTGATCGTGCCGGAGAACAGCACGTTCTTTTGCAGCACCATGGCCACCTCTTTGCGCAGTGCTTCCAGGTCGTACTCTTTTACGTCGGTTCCGCCGACGGTTACGATGCCGCTTACCGGGTCGTACAGGCGGGGAATCAGCTGCACCAGGCTCGATTTGGACGAACCCGTTCCGCCGATGATGCCGACGGTTTGGCCGGACGCGATGGAAAACGTGATGTCGTCGAGTACCGGCTTATCGGTCTGCCGCGCATAAGAGAAGGTGACGTTCTCAAAGGTAACGGAGCCGTTCGGCACCGAGGTGACAGGGTTTTCCGGATTTTTCAGATCGCTTTCCTCCGTTATGACTTCCACGATGCGCTCTGCGGACGCGCGGGAAATGATGATCATGACGAATACCATCGAGAGCATCATCAGGCTCATCAAAATCTGCATGGCGTAGGTAATCAGGCTGGTCAGCTCGCCGGTGGAAAGGCCGATCACCGCGTTGTTTCCGCTGGCGATGATTTCCCTTGCGCCGAACCACGAAAGCAGCAGCATGCTGCCGTAAAGACACAACTGCATCAGCGGCATGGTAAAGGCCAGCCGCTTTTCCGCGACGGTAAAGTCGTTAAAAATCGTTTGCGAAACGTCTGCGAACTTCTTCTCTTCAAAATCCTCGCGGATATAGGACTTGACCACGCGGATGCCGTGCAGGTTTTCCTGCACGATGTTGTTGAGCTTGTCATAGGTGCGGAACACCCGCACAAAAATCGGATGAACGCGCGACATGATCAGGTACGTGCCCAAACCGAGCACCGGGATGGTCGCAAGGAAGATCAGCGACAGCCGCGCATCGATCCGGAAGGAGAACACGAGCGCGAACACGATCATCATGGGTGCGCGCACGGCCAGGCGCACCAGCATCTGGAACGCGTTCTGCACGTTGTTCACATCGGTGGTCAGGCGGGTGATGATGCTCGCGGTAGAAAACTTGTCGATGTTGGAAAACGAAAAGTTCTGCACATTGTAAAACATATCATGGCGCAGGTTTCTGGCAAAGCCCGCCGAGGCCACGGCCGCGCTGCGCCCGGCCAGAATGCCCGTAATCAGCGAAACCGCCGCGGCCAAAACCAGAACAAGGCCCATTATGATCACATAGGACATATCCCTTTTGTTGATTCCGTTGTCGATCAAAAACGCCATGATGGTCGGAATCACGATTTCGAGGATGGATTCCAAGGTAACGTATATCGGTGCGAGAATTGATTCCTTTTTATATTCCCGCACGCTGGACAGAAGTGTTTTGATCATGGATTGTTATTGCTCCTCCTGCAGATTGGTTATGTTGGTTTTCATTCGTTCCAGATATGAGAGCAGCGTTTCGATTTCCTCCTCCGTAAAGCCCTGGATGAGGGTAGCCTCCATTTTTTTGGCATCCTCCAGCATCAGTCCCCGAATTTCCAGCGCCTTTGGGGTCAGCACAATTTTTTTCAGGCGTGCGTCCTGCGCAACGGCCTGCCGCTCAATCAGCCCCTTTTGCTCCATCAGGCTCAGCACCCGGGAAGCGGTGGAACGGGTAATGGTGAAATAGTCCTCAATGTCTTTCTGGTAGATGTCTCGGCCGGCCCGTTCTGCGACAAAGCTGATGATCCAGCCGTTATTGCCGGTAATGGTTTCAATTTCCTTCCGGTGAGATGAAAATTCAAAATAACGCCGGATCATGTTGTTCAGGGAACGAAGCTCCCTGCCGACCTTCATTTGATTCATCGGGCATATCCTTTCCAAAGTGAATTGTTTGACATAAAACTGTTGTGTCTACAACATTATATTCAAAATCGAATCCTGCGTCAAGAGAAAAAGTGATAGAACCTACGCCCCAAAACGAATTCTAATTTGTCGAAATAATACGGAAAGAGGAGGGGGTTCCGCGGGTCGATACAGGCAGGGCCGGGGCTGCGGGGCGGTACTGCTTTCGCACCGGGCAAGCGGGCTTGTGCTTAGGATTACCGGATTGTTCCAATCAAAAAACGGCAGGCCAATTCAATTTGGCCCGCCGTTTTTGATTGAACGATAAAGACAACGCTTAGAACTGAATCACTTTCGGCTCCTCGGTAAAGGAGCAAATGGTGGCTGTGGCGTTTTCCAGGTAGAAAACCACTGTATTGCCGTCGTCGGCACTGTACATTTTTTTCAGGGAGGGGTATGCATCCAGCATGTGCTGCCTTGCCTGTGCGCGGTCGTCCTCAACCGCGGTCGCTGCAAGGCGAATCCATTTTCCGCCCGCCATGCCGCTGATTTCAATTTTTGGGTTTTCTTTCATCTGGCGGTACACATTCTTTACCTTGCCGGTCTGAATGTACAGCTTGCCCTCAAAAATCTCCGCCGTGCCAAAAGGCCGCACGCGCGGCTGGTCGCCCTCGGTGGTAGCCAGATAATACGTGCCGCATTGTTTCAAAAATTCGCATACTTCCTGCATGAGTCATGCCTCCGTTTTCTTTATGATTGACTTATGATTTCTTTCCTGCTACTATTGAAGCATAGTACAAAACAAAATTCAAGTACGATTATTTTGTATTGTAAGTATCTTTCTGGATACTGAAAGGGGGCCTTGATAAAATGGACGAGGATTTATTTGGCATCTGTCCTTATGTGACGGCGCAAAAGCTGCTTACGGGGAAATGGACGCTGCTGATTTTATACCATCTGAGCATGAAAACGATGCGCTTTAACGAGCTGCAGCGCTCGCTGCCGCGCCTGACGCAGGCCACGCTGACCAAGCAGCTTCGCATGATGCTGGAAAACGGCCTGATCGAGCGCACGGTGTACGACCAGATTCCGCCGAAGGTAGAGTACTCGCTCAGCCAGCTCGGCCGGGATTTTGAGCCGGTTCTGGACGCCGTGGGCGTATGGGGAAAAGAATATATCGCCTGCATCAAAGAAAAGGAGCTGCGGCAGCAGGCTGCGCAAAATTTTTAGCTTTTTCATGCGCCGCATTTGGTGTTTTTCCGTTTTTCGTTTTCTTTGTGAAAGTTGCAGGGAATCGATCGCAGATTCTGTCGCGGATTGGTCAATGCGTTGGCGAAACACCGCCCGCGGAGCAAAAAGCGGGGTTTTGCATATTGTGTTCCAAAGAGAAATCTTTATTCTTCTGTAAAACGGACTATTGACAGGGCCGAATTTTTGTGGTAAGTTAAGTGAAAATTTGATAACCAAACCGTTGATGCGGAGATAACGGTGATCATGCTCTTACAGAGAGCCCGCGATGCTGAGAGTCGGGTAGAAAACAAGTCATCAAATGGACCGCAGAGGGCGCAGTCAAAGGGGGAACCCGAGTATTCTGCGACGAGAAGGCATGCGTTAGTTGCCGGGGATATGTTGGTATCCCGCTAAGCGCACGGTCGTTGTACCGTGAATCAGGGTGGCACCGCGAGCCTTTCAGCTCGTCCTTGACAAAGTAATTGTCAGGGGCGGGCTTTTTTGTCGTCTCTGGCGGAAAATTCTGACAGAAAGGCATGATGAAACATGGCAAATCCCGCGTTTTCAGAGGCGAAACGGCTGTCGCAGACGGGCGATTTCAAAGTCATCCCGATCAGCTGCGAGCTGTATGCCGACCGGATCACCCCGATCGAAGCGCTGCGAAAGCTGAAAAACGTCAGCAGCCACTGCTACCTGCTCGAATCGGCGGAGAGCAGCCGCGTTTGGGGCCGGTACACGTTCCTGGGGTTCGACCCCGCGCTGGAGCTGACCTGCACAGACGGCGTGCTCACCCTGCGGGCCGGTTCCTCCATCACAATGGAGACAAAGCACCCCAAAGAGATCATCCGGCAGGTACTCACGGATAACCGCAGCCCGCGCATGGAAAACCTGCCGCCCTTCACCGGCGGGCTCGTCGGGTATTTCTCCTACGATTACATCAAGTATGCTGAACCGTCACTGGTTCTGAATGCGGATGACCAAGAGGGCTTTCAGGATGTGGATTTGATGCTGTTCGACAAGGTGATCGCGTTCGACCACTTCCAGCAGAAGATCATTTTAATCGTGAACGCGCGGTGCGACCATATGGAAACGGAGTACCGCCGGGCAGAGATGGAACTGAAAAATCTTCGCGAGCTTCTTTTAACCGGCGCGCCAAAGCAGGAGGCCCCCGGGCGCATGACCTCGCCGGTGCGCGCGCTGTTCGACGAGCCCGCCTACTGCGCCATGGTCGAGCGGGCGAAGGAGTACATCCGCGAAGGGGACATTTTTCAGGTGGTGCTCTCAAACCGGCTCGAAGCGGACTTTGAGGGCAGCCTGCTCGACACCTACCGCGTTCTGCGCACGGTGAACCCCTCGCCGTATATGTTCTATTTTTCGAGCGACGATATCGAGTTCGCCGGCGCCTCTCCCGAAACGCTGGTGCGCCTGCAAAACGGCGTGCTGCACACCTTCCCGCTGGCCGGCACCCGCCCGCGCGGCAAAACGGAGGAGGAGGACAAACGGCTGGAGCGGGAGCTTCTCGCGGATGAAAAGGAATGCGCCGAGCACAACATGCTGGTCGATCTGGGGCGCAACGACATCGGCAGAATCAGCGAGTTTGGCAGCGTGCAGGTGGAGCAGTACATGGGGATCGAACGCTTTTCCCACGTGATGCACATCGGCTCCACCGTGCGCGGAACGCTCCGAAAAGACCGCGACGCGGCGGACGCGATCGATTCGATCCTGCCCGCGGGCACACTGTCCGGCGCGCCCAAAATCCGCGCCTGCGAGATCATCAACGAGCTGGAGAACAACAAGCGCGGCATTTACGGCGGGGCCATCGGTTACCTCGATTTTACCGGGAATCTCGACACCTGCATTGCAATCCGCATCGCCTACAAAAAGAAGGGCAAGGTGTTCGTCCGCTCCGGTGCCGGAATCGTAGCCGACAGCGTGCCGGAGAACGAGTACCGGGAATGCATTCAAAAGGCCCGGGCCGTCGTCGGCGCGCTGGAGGCCGCACAGGGAGGGCTGGAGCATGATTCTGCTGATTGATAACTACGACAGCTTTTCGTATAACCTATACCAGTTTGTCGGTACGAATAACCCCGACATCCGCGTTGTGCGCAACGACGAGCTTTCGGTGGCGGAGGTGAGGGAGCTTGCCCCCTCGCACATCATCCTCTCGCCGGGGCCGGGCTACCCGGGGGACGCCGGCATCTGCGTCGCCGCCGCGAAGGAGCTCGGGCAAAGCACCCCGCTGCTCGGCGTGTGCCTGGGGCATCAGGCGATCTGCGAGGCGTACGGGGCCACGGTCTCCCACGCAAAGCAGCTGATGCACGGCAAGCAGTCAGTGGTGACGCTCGCTGAAAATTGCCCGCTGTTTTCGGGGCTTCCCAAACAGATCAAAGCGGCGCGCTACCACTCGCTTGCCGCACTGCACGATACCATGCCCGAGTGCCTCGCCGTTACCGCCGAAACCGACGACGGCGAAATAATGGCCGTGATGCACCGTGAGTTCCCGATTTACGGAGTACAGTTTCACCCGGAATCCATTCTGACTGAAAATGGCATGCAGATCATCCGGAATTTTCTTGCGCTGTGAAAGGAGCGTTTGTCATGATTAAAGAAGCAACCTCGAAGCTGATCGACCGAAAAGACCTGACCTATGGCGAGGCTTTGGCCGTCATGGATGAAATCATGAGCGGCGGCACGTCGCCGGTGCAGACCGCGGCGTTCCTCGCGGCGCTCTCCGCCAAGGGTGAAACCATTGAGGAAATCACCGCCTGCGCCGCCGGGATGCGCGCGCGCGCTTTGCCCGTGGAGTACGCGGATGACCTGCTCGAGATCGTCGGCACCGGCGGGGACGGCTCGAATTCCTTCAACATTTCCACCACCTCCTCCCTCGTCATCGCGGCGGGCGGGGTTCGGGTGGCAAAGCACGGCAACCGCGCGGCGTCCTCCCGCAGCGGCGCGGCGGACTGCCTGGAGGCGCTGGGGGTTAACATCAGCCTTTCGCCCGAGCGGTGCGTTTCACTGCTGCAAAGCGTCGGCATTTGCTTTTTATTCGCGCAGGCGTACCATTCTTCCATGAAATACGTCGGCCCCGTCCGCAAGGAGCTGGGCATCCGCACCATTTTCAACATCCTCGGCCCGCTGACAAACCCGGCCCACGCGAATTTGCAGGTGCTGGGCGTGTACGCCGAAGAAATGGTGGAGCCGCTGGCTCATGTGCTGCACAATCTGGGCGTGCGGCGCGGCATGGTGGTCTACGGGCAGGATAAGCTCGATGAAATTTCGCTGTCCTCGCCGACCACTGTCTGCGAATTCAACGGAGATCAATTCACCACCTATGTGATTCACCCGCAGGATTTCGGCCTGACCCCGTGCGAGAAATCTGAGCTGGTGGGCGGTACGCCGCAGGAGAACGCGCAGATCACGCTCGATATACTGAACGGCGTAAAGGGCGCAAAACGCGACGCAGTTCTGCTCAACGCGGGCGCGGGGCTGTATGTTGCGGGCAGGGCCGCCTCGCTCGCGCAGGGCGTTCGCTTGGCGGCGGAGCTAATCGACAGCGGCAGGGCGATGGAAAAGCTGCGGGAGTTCGTTCTGGAATCGAACCGGAAGGAAGAGGCCGCGTCATGATTCTGGAGGAAATCGCGGCCTTTGCCGCCCGGCGCGTGGCGCGTGCCAAAGAGCTTGTTTCACCCGGGAAATTGCGCGAGGCGGCGCTGAGTCTGCCCAAGGGCGATTTGAGATTTGCAAAGGCCCTGCGGGCGGACGGAACGTCCCTGATCTGCGAGGTGAAAAAGGCCTCCCCCTCCAAGGGAATCATTTCAGAGGAATTCCCGTACCTCGCCATCGCAAGGGATTACGAGGCCGCCGGGGCGGACTGCATCTCCTGCCTGACGGAGCCGAAGTGGTTTTTGGGGTCGGATGAAATTTTTCGCGAGATCCGGGGCGCGGTTTCGACCCCCATGCTGCGCAAGGATTTTACCGTGGACGAATACCAGCTTTACGAAGCCAAGGTGCTGGGGGCGGACGCAGTGCTGCTCATCTGCGCGCTGCTCGATACGAAAACGATCGCGCGGTATCTCGAAATCTGCGATGCGTTGGGTCTTTCCGCTCTGGCGGAGGCGCACGACGAAACGGAAATCGAGTCGGCGCTGCAGGCCGGGGCGAAGCTTATCGGCGTAAATAACCGCAACCTGAAAAATTTCACCGTCGATTTTGAAAACGCCGCCCGCCTGCGCGGGAAAATTCCGTCAAGCGCCCTGTTCGTCGCGGAATCCGGCGTTGCGGGAGCACAGGATATCGCCCGGCTGAAAGCGGCTGGTGCCGACGCGGTGCTGGTGGGCGAGGCGCTGATGAGAGCGCCGAACCGCCGCGCGGCGCTTTTGGAATTCCGGAGGGCCGCGCAATGACGAGAATTAAAATCTGCGGGCTGTTCCGCCCGTGCGACGCCGAATACGTCAACCAGGCCATGCCGGATTACGCGGGCTTCGTGTTCTTTGAAAAAAGTCACCGCAAGGTAACCATGCAGCAGGCCGCGCAGCTCAGAGAAAAGATTCATTCCTCCATACCGGTCGCGGGGGTGTTTGTCAACGCCCCGCGGGAGCAGATCCTATCGCTGTGCCGTGCGGGAGTGATTCAAATTGTTCAGCTGCACGGCGACGAAAGCGAGGAATATATCGGGGGGCTGAAGGCGCTGCTCCCCGGCGTGCCGATCTGGCGGGCGTTTCGCGTGCGCGCGCCGGAGGATTTGACGGCGGCACAGCAAAGCACAGCCGACCTGATTTTGCTCGACAACGGCTACGGCACCGGCGAACCCTTCGACTGGTCGCTGATTTCGGGCATCACCCGCCCGTTTGTTCTGGCGGGAGGCCTGACACCGCAGAACATCCCGCAGGCGATCACGCGCTTTGCGCCGTACGCGGTGGATATCAGCTCCGGCGTGGAAACGGAGAGGCAAAAAGACCGTGAGAAAATTCTCGCCGCCGTCGCCGCGGCGCACGGCGCAGGGCAGGAAAATATAGAAAAGCCACAAAACCGGCCGGAGCGATCCGGCCAAAAGGAGTGAGCAAAATGGGAAACGGAAGGTTCGGAGTTCACGGCGGCCAATATATTCCCGAAACGCTGATGACCGCCGTCATTGAGCTGGAGCGGGCTTACAATGCGTATAGAGACGACCCGCAGTTCAACGCGGAGCTGACGGAGCTGCTCAATAATTACGCGGGTCGCCCCTCTCTGCTGTACTTTGCGGAAAATATGACAAAGCGCCTCGGCGGCGCGAAAATTTACCTCAAGCGCGAGGATTTGAACCACACGGGAGCACACAAGATCAACAATGTGCTGGGGCAGGCGCTGCTGGCGAAAAAAATGGGCAAAACGCGCGTGATCGCCGAAACGGGCGCGGGCCAGCACGGCGTGGCCACCGCCACCGCCGCCGCGCTGATGGGCATGGAGTGCGAGATCTTCATGGGCGAAGAGGACACAAAGCGCCAGGCGCTGAATGTGTACAAAATGCGCCTGCTCGGGGCGAAGGTGAATCCTGTTACAAGCGGCACGGCGACGCTCAAGGACGCCGTTTCGGAAACGATGCGCGAATGGGTGGGCCGGATCGCCGACACGCACTATGTGCTCGGCTCTGTGATGGGCCCGCACCCGTTCCCCACGATCGTGCGCGATTTTCAGGCGGTAATTTCCAAAGAGATCAAGGCGCAGCTTCTGCAAAAGGAGGGGCGTCTGCCGGATGCGGTTTTGGCCTGTGTGGGCGGCGGCTCCAACGCAATCGGCGCGTTTTACCACTTTATCGGGGATTCCTCCGTGCGGCTGATCGGCTGCGAGGCCGCCGGGCGCGGTGTGGATTCCTTTGAAACGGCGGCCACGATCGCCACCGGAAAGCTCGGAATTTTCCACGGGATGAAATCGTATTTCTGCCAGGATGAATACGGACAGATCGCGCCGGTCTATTCGATTTCCGCCGGGCTCGATTACCCGGGTATTGGGCCGGAGCATGCACACCTGCACGACATTGGCCGCGCGGAATACGTGTCAATTACCGACGACGAGGCCGTGGAGGCGTTCGAGTATCTCTCGCGAACGGAGGGGGTCATCCCCGCCATTGAAAGCGCGCACGCCGTCGCGTATGCGATGAAGCTCGCGCCGGCGATGGCGAAGGATCAGATCATCGTCGTCAATCTTTCGGGCCGCGGTGATAAGGACTGTGCGGCCATCGCGCGGTACAGAGGAGAGGAGCTGAGCGAATGAGCAGACTAAAAGAAGCGTTTTCAGGCGAAAAGGCCTTCGTGGCGTTTCTCACCTGCGGCGACCCGGATTTGGAAACAACGGAGCGGCTGATTCAGTCCATCGCCGAAGCGGGCGCGGATGTGATCGAGCTGGGGATTCCCTTCTCCGACCCGACGGCGGAGGGCCCCGTGATTCAGGCGGCGAACCTGCGCGCGCTGTCAAACGGCGTGACGACGGACGACGTCTTTCAGATGGTGCGCCGTGTGCGCAAGACGGTCGGCGTCCCGCTGGTGTTCATGACCTACGCGAACGTGGTATTCTCCTACGGCACCGAGCGCTTTCTCAAAGCCGCCGCCGAAATCGGGATGGACGGTCTGATTCTGCCGGATGTCCCGTTCGAGGAGAAGGGGGAATTTGAGCCGGTGTGCAGGCGGTACGGCATGGATTTCATCTCGTTCGTTTCGCCCACCTCCCGCGACAGAGTACGGCAGATTGCAAAGGAGGCCGAGGGCTTTTTGTACTGCGTATCGTCTCTGGGCGTCACGGGAGTCCGGTCGGAGCTTTCGTCCGGAATCGGTGAAATCACCGCTCTGGTGCGCGAGGTGACGGACACCCCGGTCGCGATCGGCTTCGGCATCTCCACTCCCCTGCAGGCGCAGAAAATGGCCGCGATCTCCGACGGCGTGATCGTCGGCTCGGCCATCGTCAGAATTGTCGGGCAATATGGGCGGGAAGCCGCTTCGGTCGCGGCGGAGTATGTAAGGCAGATGAAAGCGGCGATCAGCCGTTTGAACTGAACCGCATTAGGTTTAATCGCACGGTTCCCCATGTGCCTGAAAGCAGTCTGTTTTTCGAGTTACAACTGGAATTTATATAAAATGATATATTAGAACTTATCATAAAATACAAGCAAACGCCCCGATTCGGCCTGCAAAGCCGCTGCGGGGCGTTTGTTTTACTGTCTGAAGGGAATGTTCTCTAAATCTTTCCGCCGCCGATTGCTCCCGCAATCAGTTCTTTAAGGAATGCGAATTCTGCACAGCTTTCTCCCTTTTATCCTCGTTCGACAAAGTGTACGACATCACCGCCGGTATAATGGAAATCGCGGTGATGGCATAAATTGCCGCCATCAGGCCGAAATTATCGGCCAAATTCCCCAAAAGGGGCGCCATCATTCCGCCGATGCTGACCGAAAGGCCCAAAGTGATCCCAGACGCCAGCCCCATGCGGTTCGGCAGATATTTCTGCCCCAGTACCACCGTCAGGCTGCTGGGGGAATACAGCGCGAATGCCACCGGAATCAGGAGCAGAACCGCCGGCACAAGGGTTCTGGTGATCGCCAGAGCCGCCATCACCGGCAGGAAAAGGGTAAAGCCGATGCGGGTGATCCGCACAAAGCCGAACCGGTCGCCCAGTCTGCCGCCGATCAGCGTGCTGGCGGCTCCGATTGCAAAGTAGAAGCTCAGCAGGGCGCTGCCTGTGGATTCGGACTGCTGCAGCACCTGAATAAAAAAGAGCGGAAGGAACGTGTTCAGCCCGCAGAACACGATGGAACGGCCAAACAGCAGCAGACTGAGCAGGGTAAAGGGAACCCACCTGTCCGGCTCTGCCGGTTTTTCGGGAATCATTTCCGAGCGGCTCTGTTCCGGCGGGGCCTGGTCCATTTTCCTGATCTGCGATAAAATCGTGATCGCCATCAGCACACAGGGAACCGCAAGAACCGCCGTTCCCCTGAGCCCGAACAGCGAGATGGACGCCGTGGCCAGAATCGGCCCCACGGCGAAGCCCGCGTTGCCGCCGAACGAAAAGATGCTGACGCCCGTCCCCTTTTTGTCGCCGGAGACTTTATTCGCCATTCGGGCGCCTTCCGGGTGAAACGCCGCAACGCCGATTCCGCTGATCATAATCGATAGGAACAAAAGCCGAAAGTCGGAGAGAAAACCGGCCGCCGCCATACCTGTGCCGGCCAGCAGCACGCCGATCGCCATCATCCACGGCCGGGGCGTTTTGTCGGCAAGGTTCCCGAACACCGGCTGTATTATGGACGAAACTACGGTGGAAGCCAGCACGAGCGTTGCAACCTGTGCATAGTTAAAATGGTAAGCCGCAATTAAAAACGGGAGAATCGCCGGGAGTGCCCCCTGGTTCATGTCGGTAAACAGGTGCCCCGCCGAAAGCAAGTAAATGTAGCGGCTGTGATTCTGCTGCAATCAAAGACCTCCTTTTGCTGTGATGGTGTTATGTACGGCCAAAAGCCGTATGAAAAAGAGCCTGCGCTCGTCAATCATTTTGATGGAATGAAGCTTTTTTGATTATAATCGGACGCAGGCACCCTTTGACCTGATCATATTATTTATAACATTTTTTCAGAAAAATGGAAAGGAAATTTCAAATAAATGGGAAATAAGGTATGCGAGCCCCGCCATTTTTACTGCGTTTCTATATAGGCAAAGCTTTATTTTTCATCGCTCATTCCGTTGTGTTTGCCCGTTGACAAACGGTTTTTGCGTTATTATACTGAATGAAAAATGGATGTGGCTCCCAACAGGGAGACAAACAAATCAGGAGGTGTCTGTTATGAAAGCAAAAGAGTTTATCCTCAACGACGGTCTGAAGCTCCCGCCCATTGGCCTTGGTACCTACAGGCTCAACGGAAGGGAAGGAGTAAAGGCGATTCAGCACGCGGTGGAGATTGGTTACCGTCTGCTGGATTCCGCGTTTAACTATGAAAATGAAGGTGCTGTAGGCGAGGCGGCCAGAACCAGCTGTGTGCCGAGAAGTGAGCTGATCGTTACCTCAAAGCTCCCCGGTCGTCACCAGAAATACAGGGAAGCTCTGCTGACCATTGAGGAATCGCTTTACCGCGGGGGCCTCGATTATTACGACATCTACCTGATTCACTGGCCGAACCCGAAAACCGGTTGGTACGTAGAAGCCTGGCAGGCAATGATCGAGGCAAAAAAGCGCGGCATGATCCGTTCGATCGGCGTGTGCAATTTCCTGCCGGAGCATCTGGAGCGTCTGACCAGGGAAACGGGCGTCACGCCCAGCATCAATCAGATCGAGCTGCATCCCTATTTCAATCAGGAGGAGCAGCGCAAATGGGACGCGGCCCACGGCATTGTGGATGAAGCGTGGAGTCCCCTCGGGCGCGCGAACAGCGTTTTGCAGGACCCGGTAATCGGAGAAATCGCAAAAGCGCACGGCAAGAGCATTTCGCAGATCATCCTGCGCTGGCATGTTCAGCTCGGTGTGCTGCCGATTCCCAAATCGTCCGACCCCGCTCGCCAGAAAGAGAATCTCGAGGTGTTCGATTTTGTCCTTTCTGAGGAGGAGATGCAGAAAATCTGCGCGCTCAGCCGCCCGGACGGCCGAACCGCCAATCAGGACCCCAGCGTCTACGAGGAATTCTGATTCTGCTGGAAAACATAGAGAAACGCCGCGCAGGGGCAGCTTTTGCCCGCGGCGTTTTCGTTTGCTTTCTGACTCCAAAATCACTTGGTGCAGAAACAAACAAGAGTGAAGAATTGGTGGAAATATTGCCAAAAAATACGGTACCGTCTGATCCCCGGGCTTTGGTGAGCCGGGCGATGCTTTCTCGTGAAAGGGAGAGAATGTCATGTGGGTTCTATTCGCGTTTGGTTCCGCTCTGTTTGCGGGTATGACGGCCATACTGGCAAAATTGGGTCTGCAAAAGGTGGATTCCGACCTGGCCACGGCGCTGCGCACGGTGGTTGTGCTGCTGTTTTCGTGGCTGATGGTTTTTCTGGTCGGCTCTGAACATACGCTTGCGCTCGTTTCTGGGCGCAGCCTGATGTTCCTGATTTTGTCCGGCGGCGCAACCGGGGCCTCCTGGCTGTGCTATTTCAAAGCGCTGCAGCTTGGCCCTGTCAGCCGGGTGACACCGATCGATAAGAGCAGCACGATTCTCACCATTCTATTGGCATTTTTATTCCTGAATGAGGTGCCCGGAACGTGGAAGCTGATCGGCCTTGCACTGCTGGCTGCCGGAACGATCCTGATGGTTCAGCGCAGGGGCGGGCAGGAGACGGAACAGACCGGCACGGGAAAATCGTGGATCTTTTACGCCGTGCTTTCCGCTGTGTTTGCCGCCCTGACGTCGATTCTGGCCAAGGTGGGAATTCAGGGGATCGAATCGAATCTCGGCACGGCGATCCGCACGATTGTGGTTCTGGTCATGGCGTGGGGAATCGTGCTGCTGCGCAAAAAGCAGGTGAATCTACATGTGATTGACCGCCGCAGCTGGCTTTTTATCGTCTTTTCCGGCCTTGCAACGGGATTCTCCTGGCTGTGCTATTACCGCGCTTTGCAGGAGGGCCCCGCCAGCGTGGTTGTACCCGTAGACAAGTTAAGCATCCTTGTGACCATCGCTTTTTCGCGCGTGTTTTTGCGCGAGCGCCTGCCGAAAAGGGCGCTGGCCGGTCTGTTGCTGGTGGTTGGCGGAACTCTTTTGATGCTGCTTTGAATTTGTGCCCACAAAATGTCCCCGCCGCACCAGTCCAGTACGTTGCCGTCCTTTGCTTTTACATCCACCGGAACCGGCCATACGCCGGGGCACACCTCGCTCTGTCTGCTGGAATTCCAGACGCTGATTACCGGCGACGCCATCGCGCTGGAGCATGGCGCGCCGGTGATCACGAACCCGCAGTATACACTGGGTATGCCCCGGGCACGGGAATCAATACAAAAGCTTCTGGAATATGGAGCGAAGAAGCTCATCTGCTGCCACGGCGGCCGGTGGATTCCCGCCTGAGCGCAAAGGCTTGCCGAAGCTCCGCCCTCGCAGCACGCGGAGCCTCGGCGTAACACATCATGACACACGGAACAGGAGGAAACGAGTATGAACGCCATTTTTCAGCGCAGGAGCATTCGGAAATACACCTCACAGCAGGTTGCGGAGGAGCGGATTGAGCAGCTGCTCAGGGCCGGCATGGCCGCGCCCTCCGCGGGCAATGAGCAGCCGTGGGAATTCGTTGTCATCCGCGACCGCGCGGTGCTGAACGAAATTCCGAAGTTTCATGCCTTCTCCAAAATGCTGCCGGAGGCCGGCTGCGCCATTGTGGTCTGCGGCGATTTGAACCGCGATCAATTCAATGGCTTTTGGGTGCAGGACTGCTCGGCGGCCGCACAGAACATTCTGCTAATGGCGCAGGAGCTGGGGCTTGGCGCCGTATGGCTCGGGGTTTATCCGGATCAGAGCAGGGTACAGCCTCTTGCAAAGCTGCTGTGTCTGCCGCAGAATATCGTTCCGCTGTGCATTCTTTCCGTCGGCTACCCGGCGGAAAACCGCGGTGAAATCGATCGGTTTGATCCGGACAGAATCCACAAAGACAGATGGTGAAAAAGGCCGGGCCGGGGAAGCAGATGCTCCCACAGTCCGGCCTTTCTGGCAGCTTGGGCGTCGGCCTGCGGGGAATAAGATTGGCAAGCTGTTTCAACGCGTCTTGAGACGCGCGCCGGCACCTGTGGCCTTTTCAGGGCTGCGGCCCATGCGTGGCTTTGATTGCGGAGAAAAGGAAAAGCAGCGCGATCCGGACGGTTCCGGCTTCACGCTGCTTGGTTTGATTGGTTCTTTGGAGCCTTGGACCGTCGGGCACAGCCAAGGCATTCTGGCGGTAGAGAAAGGAACAGAGCATCTTTGCCTGCCACCGGGGCTCCCGTCTTGCGAATCGGGCAATTCCGGCGCGCTTCTTGCAGGAAAATTTGTATGCAAAAGCGGAATATGACTCTCTGTCATCGGGAAGGGGGAAGCTTGTCTACCCCAGGTTCCGTTTCTCTTTGTTATAATAATACAGAAAAAATATGTGTAAGTTGTTTATAAATTATGAATTTTTTTAAAACAAAAATCATTCTTGTTTTTGTACGACGGATTTGGAATTAAAAATAATCCGAAAAATAGGGGGTTTGCTGCTCAATGGCATCCTCCAGCATGTCCACCGTTTCGGGGCTGCATTGCATCCGGCCGATCTTGTGCAGGTAGTCGGGCCGCTTGTAGCCCAAAAGCATGGTCGTCAGGGTTTGAATATCGGTTCTGTCGCCGCTGTGCCGCGTGCTGCGGGCGATGCTCCCTTTGCCCTCCGAGGTGATGCCCAGTGTGAAAACGCCCTGGTTCCACGAAAGCATTGGGTCGTCCAGCGTGAAGGTCCATTCGCGTACGCCGGGATCCGGCTTGAAAGGGTACTGGGCGATGAACTGCTCCACGTCTACGATGCGCGCCATAATGTAGGGGGAAATGGTCTCCTTGATGTCCGCGTCCTCCAGCAGGAACGCCAGCGGTTCGTCGGTGTAAATGTCGCCGACCACCTTCGAGATCATTGAAAAGTGTGCGCTGATAAAGTTCCACAGGCCGCTGCGGGCCGCCTCGTCCACAAAGATCATGTCCTTGATGCGGAAAATCTCATCCGAAATCCAGTACAGCACATAGCCGTCCGGCTCTCCCTTTTCATTGTAATAGATCGCCGCCATCAGGTCGTCCAGATCCCACCTCCAGTATTCGTCCCAGGCCAGGTCGTCGCGCAGCATGGCGCCGTGCGTCTGCATCGCGTAGCGGTAGTAGGCCTGCCGCAGCTCTTTGCTCTCCGGATCCACGCGTTCCACCTCGCCGGGAACCTGCTTGTTCTTCGGCAGCTGGTAGTCGTTGATTTCATAGGTGATGCGGTCGGAGACGATCTCCCATCCCTTTCTGCGGTAGTAGGGGATGGAGTAGGGGTACAAATAAGAAATGGACTGCTTTTTGTTGCGCATGTTTTCCAGCGCCTTGTACAGCAGCTTGTGCATCAGGCCCTGATTGGAATACTCCGGGTAGGTGCCGACACCCGTCAGGCCGCCCATGTCGTAGGTGCGGTCAAAAATGCGCACCCGAAACGGGTACACCGCCACCTGCGAAATCAGCTTATCGCCGTCGAACCACCCCAGCACGTCGGCCCGCTGCAGCACGGGGAACTTTGTTTTCATAATCTCTTCGTCTTCCCAGCCGGTCTGGTGCAGCTCCCGGTCGTTGACCTGAAAGACATACCGCAGCAGCTGATTGTATTGCTCCAGGTGCTTCACGCTCACCTGCTTCATTTTCAGCTGTTTTCTTCTGCTCATAAATGCTCCTTTGTTTATGCTTACAGCATATCCAGCTCGGTTTTTTTCGTTGGCGGGGCAAAATCCGCGTCGATCCGCCGCAGCTCGTCCGGGGTGAGCCGAATGTTCAGGCTGTTCAGGTTCTCCGCCACGTGCTTTGCGCTCGAGGCCTTGGGAATGGCGATGACATTTTCCTGCCGGGCCAGAAACGCCAGCATAATCTGGTAGATGGAAGCGCCGTGCGCCGCGGCGATGTCCCGCAGTGCTGTGCTCGACGCAATCGCACTGCGGTAGCGCGCGCTGTGCGCCAGAGGGGAATAGGCCATCAGCGGAACGCGGTGCTCACAAAGCCAGGGCAGAAGATCGAATTCCACCCCGCGCGAAGCGATGTGGTACAGCACCTGATTCGCGGCGCAGGCGTTCCCGCCCGGCACGCTCCAAAGCTCCTCCATGTCTGAGACGTCGAAGTTGGAAACGCCCCAGCGCCGGATGCAGCCCTCCCGGCGCAGCTCCTCAAAGGTCGAAACGGTTTCCTCCAGCGGCACGCTGCCGCGCCAGTGCAGCAGGTACAAATCGAGGGTATCGGTGCCCAGGCGCCGCAGAGACGCGTGGCACGCCTCCTTCATCTTTTTCCGCGATGCGTTATGCGGGTACACCTTAGAGACCAGGTACAGGGAATCCCGGCGCACGGTGCGGATGACCTCGCCCACCAGAGTCTCCGCGCTGCCGCTGCCATACATCTCGGCGGTGTCGATCAGCGTCAGGCCGTTTTCGATACCGAAAGAGAGCGCCCGGCGTTCCTCGGGGCCGGGGGCGCGGTTTTCCGCCATTTGCCAGGTGCCCATTCCCAGTTTGTAGTCGCACAGCTCCATGTGTTTTTCCTCTCTTTCCTTTTGTTCTTTGCGGAGTGATCTGCTTTTGCAGGCATTCCTTTTTCAAAAAAACCTGCGTTCTTCCGTTGCCGAAAAAGGGGGAAGAACCGCCGCTCTTCAAAAAGATGTTTTTCAGTAATTGATTCTATTATAACCCTTTTTGGGTGGTTCGCGTCAATTGAAAATTGGATGCGGGAGGAAAATCTTTTTCCGAAGTTTTCCGTCGGGTTGCCCGAACTTTTACGGCGCGGCGTCTTTTTCCACAGGAATCTGAATTTCTGTGAGAAACTCCTGCGGCAGAATGGTGTCGCGGTTGTCGATGAGGTACAGCTCGAACGGGTCGCCGGTCACCCGCAGCCGCGCCGTTTGGGCGTGGCGCATCGCCTCTCGGATTTTGCCGGGGCTCTGCGCGTATTCGCCGCGGTAGCAGTACGTCAGGTACCGCCCGGCGGGCAGAATGAAATCGGCCTCCTCGTCGCCGGGCGGCAGCAGAAAGAACACGGAGCGGAACACGTTTTCCAGCCCGTTGTCCAAATCCTCCCGCGAAACCTGCGCGCCGATCGCCTGGTTCCCAAAATCCTGAATGCGGCTTTCGTGGGCTCGGTGCAGCTTTTTAATGGCGAAATCCATTTCCTCGTCTCGGGTGATGTATTCATTGAGCCGCAGGCACGGCCGCGCGGGGAATTCCCGAACCGCAAAGACCCCGGCAGCGATGCCCTGCGCTCCGGTGAGCGAGCGGATGCGCTTTTGCAGGGATTCCTCCCGGCTTTTCAGCTCCCGCAGCTGCCGGTGCAGCAGCTGGCGCTCCTCCTCCAGCACCGCCAGCGTGTGGGCCACGCTCTGGCGCTCCAGGTATTCGCGAATCTGCGGCACCGAAAAATCGAGCCGCCGCAGGTCGCGCAGAATACTCAGCTTGTAAATATCCTTCAGGCCGTACATGCGGTAGCCGTTTTCGGCGCGCCGGGGCCGCAGTACACCGATCTTTTCATAGTAGCGCAGCGAATCCGCGCCGATGCCGTACAGCTTTGCAATTTCGCTGATTTTATAATATTCTTTCATAGCTGTGCTTCCTTTCGGAAAAACTGGCCTTGACATTCGTATTGTACCAGAGTTTATACTGAAAAGGTAGCGCATGCGGAAGAATCGACTCCATGAAATTGCGGTAGAAAGGCAGATTATGATGACGGTTGCGAACAGACTGAGAGAGATTTATTTAAAAAATAAAGAGTTATTTACCGCAAAGCGGATTCTGTTGATTATGCTGGGCACTGCGATCGGCTCCTTCGGCATCACGAATATCCACCAGAGAGTGGATATCACCGAGGGCGGTGTGCTGGGGCTGGTGCTGCTTTTGAACCACTGGACGGGCCTTTCGCCGTCCGTTCTTTCCCCCTTGCTCGACCTGCTGTGCTACGCGCTGGCGTTCCGGCTGCTGGGATGGGATTTCATCAAGGTTTCTGCGGTTTCCACCGTCAGCCTGGCGGCGTTTTTCCGGCTGTGGGAGCAGTTCCCTCCCGTGCTGCCCGATCTGTCCGCCTACCCGCTGCCGGCGGCGGTGCTGGGGGGAATGTTCGTCGGCATCGCCTGCGGGCTCATTTTGCGGCAGGGCGGCTCGAGCGGCGGAGACGACGCTCTGGCGCTTGCCATTTCAAAGCTGACTCGCTGCCGAATCGCACGGGCCTACCTCGCGACGGACCTGAGCGTGCTGCTGTTTTCTCTTTCCTATATTCCTCTGGGGCGCATCGCTTATTCTCTGGTGACGGTGACGGTGTCGTCCCTGCTGATCGACTTTGTGCATAACGCGGGCCGCAGTCCGGCGCACACGCGGAGCGCGGCGAGAGAAGAGAAACCGGCGGAGGCATGCGGGGCGGCGGAAAATACGGAAGCACCGGAGTCCCCCGAGCGGGCGCCGGAGGAAGCTTCGGAGTGCTGACCGCGCGCCGCCGCTGCACCCGGCCGTTCTGCGCGCCGGTTCCCAAACAGCGCGAGGGCTCCGCATGCGGGTGAAAAGACATGGTGTCAATACGGAACTTTCAAATAGTTACCCCGCGGCTTTCCCGCATGCGGGTAAAAAGGCATCCTTTGTCCGGCGGCAGGAAAAGCAAAGACGAAAAATCGGGAGAATCACTTTGTGAATAAAAAGGCAATTTGTGTGAATATTTTATCAATCTCCAGAAACGGCCATTTGCTCTAGTTTATGGTAATAGCACCAGAGGAACTCTGTGTATTTTGTATGTTTTGTGTCTTGCAATTCAAACAGAAACAGGGTATAATGCTTAAAAGATAAGAAATGCATTGTGTATAGGTACCAAATGTCTGCGTTGAGAATTGTGACGTGCAGAAAACGGCCTGGCCGTTTTTTGTGCGCTTTTTTATTCAGTTTTCCTTTCTTTTTGCATATACATAGTACCGTGAGGAAAACGCAGGAAAAGAAAAGCATTGAGGTATAGAATGAATCAGGATTTTGTAGAGGCGCTGGAACGCAATCCCGTGATCGCGGCGATCTTTGAATCTTCCGATCTGGAGGAGGCGCTGTCGTCGCCGTGTGAGGTGATCTTTCTGCTGTCTGGCAATATCTGTGAGCTGAAGGAACTGATCCACAGAGTGCATGCGGCGGGAAAGAAGATGTACATACATATCGATCTGCTGGAGGGAGTCGCGAACGACCGCAGCGCGATTCAGTTTTTAAAAACCCATTTCTGCCCCGATGGGATTATTACGACCAAGGCCGTTGTGGCAAAGCATGCCCGGGAGGAGGGCGTGTTCGTCATTCAGCGCTTTTTCCTTCTCGATTCCAAATCCTACGAAACCGCGCGCAAAACCGTAAAGAACGGCGACGCGGACGCGATTGAGATTTTACCGGGGATTTTGCCGGAGATCATTCATCAGATCAGCCAGTGTTCGTCGGTTCCGGTGATTGCGGGCGGCTTGATCCGAACCAAAAAGAATGCGGTGGACAGTTTGGCCATGGGGGCGATGGGAGTTTCCACCAGCTGTAAAAAGCTTTGGAATATGTAGCGCCTTTCATTACAAAGGGCCGCTGCATTTGACAATTGAATCAAAAATGCGAGAAATGAGAGCAGCAAAAGAGCAAGGGGGAGACCCCTCTGGTTTTGTTGCTCTTTTGCGAATCCGGCAATCCTGTGGGATCCCCGCGCTTGCAGAGCAGGCGCATAACATATAAAAATATGAAAACAGGAGGTATCAGCATGAATTATGACGGACTTTCCAAATTGGGGTACGGCGTTTATCTGGTAGGCGCACCGGATGGCAAGGGAGGAGGCAATGCGCTGCTGGCGAACCTTGTGATGCAGGTTTCCAGCGAGCCGCTCATGGTGTGCGTGTGCATCGGGAAAGAAAACCTGACGCACGACCAGATCGCCGCGGCCGGGAAGTTTAACATTTCGGTTGTGGGAGAAAATGCCGATTTGGAATTTTTACAGTTGTTCGGATTTTCAAGCGGACGCGATACCGACAAGCTGGCAAAGGCAGAAACCAAAGAGTACAACGGCTTCCCCACGGTCGTGCAGAACTGCGTGGCCCTCCTGGAGTGTGAGGTGACAGGCCGCACAGACTGCGGCGCTTCCACCGTGTATTTCGCGAATGTGCTGTCCACCCGTACTCTGGCACCCGGGAAAGCGATGACCAGCTCCTATTATCACGATGTGATGGAAGGAAAGGCCTCTCATAAAGCCCCCGCTTGGGCGGCACGGTATGAAAAATAAGGGATCAACGGCTGAATCAATCGAAGGAGGAGTTTGTAAATGGGCAAATATTTAATCGCATTGGATCAGGGAACCACCAGCTCGCGCTGCATCATCTTTGATAAGCAGGGCAATATCATCAACGTGGCGCAGAAGGAATTCACCCAGATTTTTCCCCACCCGGGATGGGTGGAGCATGACCCCATGGAGATCTGGTCCAGCCAATTGGCGGTGCTGACCGAGGCAAAGGCCAGATGCAATGTCGATGTTTCCGACATCGCCGCCATCGGCATTACGAACCAGCGCGAAACCACCATTGTATGGGACCGCCACACCGGCCAGCCGGTTTACAACGCGATCGTGTGGCAGTGCCGCCGCACCGCGGAATATTGCGACCAGCTCAAGGCCAAGGGCTTGGAGGAAACGATCCGGGCAAAGACCGGCTTGATCATAGACGCCTATTTCTCGGGTACCAAGGTGCGCTGGATTCTGGAGAACGTGGAGGGCGCCAGAGAGAAAGCGGAGCGCGGCGACCTGCTGTTCGGTACGGTAGACAGCTGGCTGATCTGGAAGCTCACCAAGGGCAAATGTCATGTGACGGATTACACCAACGCTTCCCGTACGATGCTGTTCAATATACATACTCTGGAATGGGACGACGAGATCCTCAGGGAGCTGGGAATTCCCAAGAGCATGCTGCCGGAGGTAAAGCCCTCGAGCTATGTATACGGCAATGTGGACGAGGAGTTCCTCGGGGGAGAAATCCCGATCGCCGGTATCGCGGGCGACCAGCAGGCCGCTTTGTTCGGTCAGTGCTGCTTTGAGTCCGGCCTTGTGAAGAACACGTACGGAACGGGCTGCTTTATCCTGATGAATACCGGAGAAAAAGCGGTGGATTCCAAGAACGGCCTGCTTACTACCATTGCCTGGGGAGTCGACGGCAAGGTGGAATACGCCCTGGAGGGCAGCGTGTTCGTGGCCGGGGCGGCGATTCAGTGGCTGCGCGACGGGCTGCGCATGATTGACAACGCGGCCTTTACCGAAACCTATGCGAACAAGGTGCCGGACAGCGCCGGCGTCTATGTGGTTCCCGCATTTGTCGGCCTTGGCGCGCCCTATTGGGACCAGTACGCGAGGGGCATCATCGTCGGCCTGACCCGCGGCGTGGAAAAGGAGCATTTTATCCGCGCCACGGTGGAAAGCCTTGCGTATCAAAGCTACGACGTCATGAAGGCGATGGAGGCGGATGCCGGTGTCGTGCTCAAAGAGCTGCATGTGGACGGCGGCGCGTCGGCCAATAACTTCCTCATGCAGTTCCAGTCTGATATTTTGGGGATCGACGTGCTGCGGCCGAAGGTGATTGAGAGCACCGCCCTGGGCGCCGTGTATCTGGCCGGCCTTGCGGTAGGGTATTACAAGGACAAAGAGGATATCCGCCAGAATGTGGCTCTCGACAGAACCTTCCGCCCGAAGATGGAGGAATCCACACGGCAGGAGCTCGTTGGCGGCTGGAAAGAAGCCGTCAAGCGTTCGTTTGGCTGGGCCAAGTAATTCCCGAAAGCAAATTGCGGAGGAGGATTTGTTATGCAAAACTATCTGTATGAATTTTTGGGCACGGCCCTTCTTGTTCTGCTGGGCGACGCGGTCGTTGCCAACGTCATCCTGAATAAAACCAAGGGCCAGAATTCCGGGTGGATCGTGATTACGCTCGGGTGGGCCTGCGCGGTGCTCATCCCCGCGCTCATCTTCACCGCCAGCGGCGCGGTGTTTAATCCCGCTCTGGTGCTGGGCCTTGCCGCAGTCGGCAAGCTGGACTGGGCGGTCGTTCCCGGGTATATCATTGCCGAAATGCTGGGCGGCTTTGTCGGCGCTGTGCTGGTATGGGTGATGTACAAAAATCACTTTGACGACACCGAAGACGGCGATACAAAGCTGGGCGTATTCTGCACCGGCCCCGCGATCCGCAGCTACGGCAACAATTTTATCAGCGAAGTAATCGCCACGTTCGTGCTCGTATTTGCCATTCTGGGGATCGCGCAGACCCCGGTGGGCGACGTGGCCGCAATGAGTACCTTCGGCGTTGGCGCGATCATTTTTGCCTGCGGTGCCAGCCTCGGCGGCACCACGGGTTATGCGATGAACCCGGCCCGCGACCTTGGGCCCCGCATTGCGCATGCCGTTCTGCCCATTCCCAACAAGAGAGATTCCGACTGGAGCTATTCGTGGATTCCGGTGGCGGGCCCCGTTTGCGGCGGCCTTCTGGGCGCCTGGCTGGCGGCGGCGATCTTTTAAGCCCTTTGAATTACCACTTGACAACGGCCTTACAATGGCATAAACTGAAATTTGCCGAGAGTTGAGAGAAAGAGCCGGGCAAACTAGACTCATGTAGAAGTGGGTCTGCTTTGCTTGGCTCTTTTTGCTCGAATCGATACTTTTAGGAGGTTTACAGATGTATGATGTAGCAATCATCGGCGGTGGCGCGTGCGGCTGTTCGCTGCTGTATGAGCTGAGCCGCTACAAGGTGAACGCGGTGCTTTTGGAAAAGGAAAACGACGTGAGCGTCGGCACCACCAAAGCAAACAGCGCGATCGTGCACGCGGGATACGACCCGGAGCCGGGCACCTTGATGGCCCGCTACAATGTGGAGGGCAACCGGATCATCGAGCAGCTTTGCGCGGATCTGGATATTTTATATGATAAAATCGGTTCGCTTGTACTTGGATTTTCCGAAGAGGACCGCGCGACGGTGGAGGCTCTGTACCGAAGGGGCATTGCAAACGGAGTGCCGGGGTTGCGCATTATCGAAAAGGAAGAGCTGCACCGCATGGAGCCGGCGCTGAGCGAGAACGCTCTGTTTGCCCTTTGGGCGCCCAGCGCGGCGATTGTAAACCCATGGGAGCTGGCGATTGCGCAGGCCGAGGCGGCCGTGCAGGGCGGCGCCAGGGTGATGCTGGACGCGGAAGTGACCGGCATTGAGAAAAACGGCGGTGTGTTTACCGTGCGCACCACCCAGGGGCCGGTACAGGCCCGGTTTGTCGTCAACGCAGCCGGCGTGCATACAGACCGTGTCGCGGCGATGGTGGGCGACGACAGCTTTCGGATTCTGCCGAACCGCGGCGAGTATTTTGTGCTCGATACCACCCAGGGCAAGCTGGTCAGCCGCGTGATCTTTCAGTGTCCCACCAAGGTGGGCAAGGGCGTGCTGGTTTCCCCCACGGTGCACGGCAACCTGATTGTGGGGCCGAATGCGGAGGATGTTTCTGCGGACAACGCCGACACCACGGCTGCCGGCTTGCACAATGTGCGGCAGGCGGCGGTCAGGAGCGTGCCGCACATCAATTTCCGCGATTCCATCCGCAACTTTGCGGGCGTGCGCGCTATTTCCACACAGGATGATTTTATTGTGGGGCCGAGTAAGGCGTGCGAGGGCTTTTTCAACATCGCGGGCATCAAGTCCCCGGGGCTGACCTCCTCCCCGGCGATTGCGCGCGACATGGTGCAGATGCTGCACCGTGCCGGTTTGGAGCTTTCGCCGAATCCGGACTTTGTCTCAAAGCGCCGCGTGCTGCGGTTCAAATCCCTCAGCCCGAAGGAGCGCGGCGAGGCCATTCTTCGCAACCCGCTGTACGGCACCATCGTGTGCCGCTGCGAAACCGTAACCGAGGGGGAGATTGTAGACGCGATGCACCGCCCGCTTCCGCCGCGTTCGGTCGACGGCATCAAGCGCCGCTGCACACCCGGCATGGGGCGCTGTCAGGGCGGCTTCTGCGGGCCGAGAGTACAGGCGATCATCGCCCGCGAGCTGGGGATTCCGGAGAGCCAGGTGCCTCTGGACCGCGCGGGGATGAACATCGTGCTTGGCCGGACGAAAGAGCAGAAGGAGGCGGGCAAACAGTGAAACAGGAATATGATGTGATTGTCGTCGGCGGCGGCCCGGCCGGTTTGGCGGCGGCGCTTTCCGCACGGCAGAACGGGGCCGAAAGCGTGGTGCTGCTCGAACGCCAGGCGGATTTGGGCGGGATTTTGAACCAGTGTATCCACAACGGCTTTGGGCTGCATTATTTTAAGCAGGAGCTGACCGGCCCGGAATACGCCGAACGGTTTATCGATGAGCTGAAAAAGACGGATATCGAGGTGCTCACCGGCACCATGGTGCTGGAGCTCGATTTGAGCGAGCGCCGCACGGTATATGCCATCCACCCGCGGCGCGGGTATCTGGAGCTGCACGCGAAGGCGATTGTTCTGGCCATGGGCTGCCGCGAGAGAACGCGCGGCGCGATCGGCATACCCGGTAGCCGCCCGGCGGGCGTGTTCACGGCGGGCGCGGCGCAGCTGTATATGAATCTGGAGGGCGACCGCGTCGGCAACCGCGTGGTGATCCTCGGCTCCGGCGACATCGGCCTCATTATGGCCCGCCGCCTGACGCTGGAGGGGGCCAAGGTGCTGGGCGTCTACGAGGTGATGCCGTATTCCGGCGGGCTGATGCGCAATATTGTGCAGTGCCTGAACGACTATGACATTCCGCTGCATTTGTCGCACACCATTACCGAAATCCGCGGCGACAAGCGCGTGGAGCAGGTGGTCGTGCAGAAGGTGGACGAAAACCGCGTTCCGATTCCGGGAACGGAAGAGGTGCTCGACTGCGACACCGTGCTGCTCTCCGTCGGCCTGATCCCCGAAAATGAGCTTTCGCGGCAGGCCGGGCTCGAGATCGACCCGCGCACGAACGGCCCGGTGGTGTATGAAAACATGGAGACCAGCACCCCCGGCGTGTTTGCGTGCGGCAATGTGGCGCATGTGCACGATCTGGTGGATTTCGTCACCGCGGAAAGCCAGCGCGCCGGCAAATCCGCCGCGCTGTGCAGCAAAAGCGGCAGCCCCTCCGCGGAGGGAATGCTGCGCCTGAAAAACGGCTTCGGCGTCGGGTATACCGTGCCGCAGAACATCCGCCCGCAGGGCGTGGAGAAATCCGTAGACGTTTTCTTCCGCGTGAATCAGATTTTCCGCGGCGCACAGATTATGGTAAGCGCCGGTGAAACCCGCATCGCCTCGTATCACCGGGAGCACATGGCCCCGGGCGAGATGGAGAAAATCACCCTGCCGCTGGCCCTTTTAAAAAAAGCGGAAAACGGCGAGCTTGTTGTTTCGATTGAAAAGGAGGAATGACGCATGACAGAGCTGGTTTGCATTGTTTGTCCCAAAGGGTGCCGCCTGCATGTGGATGAGAAGAACGGATATAAGGTAACGGGCAATTCCTGCCCGAGGGGAGAGATTTACGGTAAAAAGGAGCTGACCGCCCCCACCCGTACCGTCACCTCCACCGTGAAAATCGAGGGTGCTTCCATTGCGCGCGTACCGGTAAAGACGGACCGCGAAATCCCCAAAAAGGATATCTTCGCGGCCATGCGCCTGCTGGACGGCATCACACTGCAGGCCCCGGTGCATGTGGGCGATATCGTGGTGCCGAATCTTCTGGGGCTCGGCGTGAATTTTGTGGTAACGCGCAGTCTCTCCAGAGTTTCGGACGCAGGGTAAGCGGTTTGGCTGCAATCAATTGAATTCGTTTGTATCGGCAGGCGGCCCCGTTTGGGGTCGTCTGCTTTTGTTATAATTGTATCCGAATGCCGTCATAGCGAAAAAAGTACTTATCGAAACGAAAAAATTCCGGTATAATGGAGCTATTCTTATTCCGGGAGGTTGTCATGGCGTCAAAAGTCACCCTGTCCGAGGGGAAGATACAGCCGCTTTTGCTGCGGCTTGCGTTTCCGCTTCTGGTAGGCAATATTTTACAGCAGTTCTACAATATCATCTCTGCCATCATCGTGGAGCGCTACCTTGGGGAGGCCTCGTTTGCGGCCATCGGCATTGCGGGCACGGTGATGAATCTGTTTATTTTCATTCTGGGCGGCTGCTGTACCGGCATCGCCGTCATTTTGGCCTCGCTGTACGGCAGAGGGGATTACCCGGCCCTGCGGCAGGCAATTTTTCTGTCGCTGGTGCTGGGCGCGTCGTTTACGCTGCTCATCGGCCTTCTGGGTTTGACCTGCACGCCCTTTCTGCTCCGGCTGATTCAAACCCCGCCGGCGGTTGCCGCTTTGGCAGTGAACTACCTCAATACGATCTTCCTCGGGCTTTTGGCCTGCTTTCTGTATAACTTTTTTGCGGCGGTGCTGCGGGCGATCGGCAACACTGCCGCCGCGCTGCTGTTTTTGCTCGTCTCGATTGTGATCAGCCTGTTTCTGGCGATCCTGTTTGTGGCGCATTTTGGCCTGGGCGTGCGCGGAGCGGCACTGGCTACCGTGCTGGCGCAGATTTTGTCGGCGCTGCTGTGCCTTTTTTACATTCGCAAAACGCTACCGCTTCTGCGGGTGGGGCGTGAGGACATGCGCTGCGACGGCTCTCTGATCGCGAAGATCACCCGGTTTTCGCTCGTTTCGGCGCTGCACCAGTCCAGCCTGTACATCGGCAAGCTGCTGGTGCAGGGCGCGGTGAACACCATGGGGCTGGCGGCCATTTCGGCCTATACGGCCACCACCCGTGCGGAAGGAATCATTCTCGCCGTCGGCGACAGCGGGGCCGAAGCGATTTCGGTCTTTGTGGCCCAGAACACCGGGGCAGGCAAGCGCCCCCGCGCAAGGCAGGGCTTTTTCATCGGCCTGCGCGGCCTTCTGGCAGTCGCGGGGCTGCTGTCGCTCATTCTTTTCTTTTCGGCGGAGGCGCTCATGCGCTTCTTTGTTCCCGACGGCAGTGCGCGAACCATTTCCTACGGAACCTCTTATCTTCAAATCCTCTGCTTTTTCTACTTTTTGAGCTATACGGGCAGCGCGTTCGTGGGCTTCTACCGCGGCAGCGGCCTGGTAAACATTCCGCTGATCGGCACGACCCTTCACATTTCGCTGCGCGTGATTTTATCGTATCTGTTTGTGGCGAGCCTGGGCATGGACGCGGTGTCTTACGCAACCGGCGTCGGCTGGATCATCATCGTCATTTTCCACAGCCTGATGTTTGTGCGTTTAAAGAAAAAGGAGGATCAGCCGCCGTCGGGCGGGCCGGTCTTTGCGGCGGAAGAACCGGCTGCTCCGGCGCAGGGGGCTTCGGCAACCGTGTTGGCGCAGGAAGCGCTCGATCCCCTTTCAGTTTCGGAACAGAAGGATTGAGCGCGGCAGGAGCGGGCCTTTTTGCGGCGGTGCGGCTTCCCCGCCGGGCCATCATAAAGAGTGTTATATTGTACATCTTCCGGTCACCGTTTCGGGGCTGGATGCGCCGCTTTCCGGCGCGTTTGTCGTGACGAAGGACGATGCTCTGCGGCAGGTGTATTGGATCCTTGCGCTGCTCATCGGCATCATCGGCATCGGGATTTTGATCATTCTTCGCCGGGCGCTGCGTCCGATTGGAATGGTCATCTCCGCGACGGAGCAAATGGAGCGGCCCGCTTCCTTTGTCAAAATTTCGGAGCAGGCCGAGGAGAACATGAGGCATGTTGAGAGCGCCTCTCAGCTGGTCGATGAGGCCAACCAGAGCTTCAACCTGGGGATTTCTTACATGAAACGTCTCGAGGAATCCATGAAAGAGATCGACAACGCCTCTTCGCGGATCGGCATGATTACGAAGGTGATCGAAGATATCGCGTCCCAGGCCAATATTCTGGCGCTGAACGCCGCCATTGAAGCGGCAAGGGCCGGCGCTGCGGGCAAGGGCTTTGCCGTAGTGGCGGACGAGGTGCTCAAGCTGGCCGCAAAATCTTCCGAGGCGGTCAGACAGACGGAACAGCTCATTCGCAAATCGGCCGAGAAGAAGCTTATTATTTGTAACGTTTTTCGCTTCTGCGTGGATTGGATGAAACCGCAGCAGTTGCAAAAGAGGCGGGAGCCGGGTGAAATTGTTCACCCGGCTCCCGCCTCTTTTGCGGAAAAAAGAACCGCCCGCTCCATCGGTGGAGCAGATTGCCGATACGAAACAAACTTTAAAACGAGACTGTTTGGAAGCGCGGAAGAAACGGGGAACTGCAGCTTTTGCGGTTGATAGGGTGCATGTGCTCCAAGCAAATGTTCGGGTTTTAGCGTCAGAATGGTTCCCGCCGTAATACTATAATAGAAGGGGGCGCTTCCGACAATAATAAAAGTTATATCGTACTTTTGAACGCCCCGGCCGTGCAAAAACCTGCGGCGGACTTGCCATGAGCGGGGTTTCTGCCCTGCGGCAGGGGCTTGTTAAGAGAAATACAGTCGTTCTTCTTTTATCGACAAGATTTACGATCTGCGTTATAATAAAATGAAACTAAGAGAGCGCGGCCTGTGCTGTTTGCCGCGCGAAAGGGGCAGTCCATATGAATCCGGTTATGGAAAACATTCTTACCAGACGCAGCATCCGTTCTTATGAGGAGCGGCAGATTCCGGCGGAAAGCCTGGATCAGATTCTCCTCGCCGGCACCTACGCGCCGTCGGGCAGAAGCCTGCAAACCTGGAAGTTTACCGCCGTTCAGAATCCGCAGGTGCTGGCGCGCATCAACGCCGCCCTGCGCGAGGCTTTGCGCACCGTTGCCGCAGGGCCGGGTACCCACCCGTATGTGGTTCGCCTGAAGGCTAAGGCGGAACGGGAGGATTCGGAGTTTTTGTTTCACGCCCCCACATATGTCATTGTTTCAAACGACCGTGAAAACGTCAACGCCCTTGCCGATTCCGCCGTGGCGATGGAAAACATGATGCTGGCGGCCCATTCCCTCGGGATCGGCTCCTGCTGGCTCAATCATCTGCCCGGCCTGACGCGCCATCCCGTGATCCGCGGATTAATGGCGGAGCTGGATATTCCGGATCATCACGATATTTTTGCAACTCTTGCGCTGGGCTGGCCGAAAAATTCTTCCCCGGCCGCCGGCCCGCGCAAGGATGTAATACACATCATCCGTTGACCGGGCGGTTCCCATTGCCGCCCATTTTAGAAAGAAGGGGACACCATGATAAAAAAAGAAAAGTCCCGAGGGAAGAATCCGCATGCGCCGGTGATTTTACAGGCGAATGAGCCCGGGCTTCTGATCGATTTTCTGCGCGGTCATCTGCGGGGGAAATCGCGAAACAACATCAAATCGCTGCTGGCCCGCGGCGCAGTGCTGGTGGAGGGCCGGGTGGCGACCCGCCACGATTACCCCCTGCGTGCGGGGCAGTCCGTACAGGTTCGCTGGGCGCCGCAGGCCCCTGCCGCCGGGGGCCGCGTGCTGGAGATTCTGTATGAGGACGACGAGCTTTTGGTCATCAATAAGCCCGCCGGCCTGCTCTCGATTGCCAATGAGAAGGAAAAGGAGCGCACCGCGTATCACCAGATGACGGAACACGTGCGCCAGAGCGACCCGAACGCTCGGATTTTCATTGTGCATCGGCTCGACAGAGACACCTCCGGCGTGCTGCTGGCCGCAAAAACAGCGGAGATGAAATACGCTTTGCAGGACCAGTGGGGAACGCTCGTGAAAACCAGAGCGTATACCGCCGTGGTGGAGGGGTGTCCGCAGCCTCTGAGCGGTCAGATTCACACCTGGCTGTATGAAACAAAGAACACGATGGTCTTTTCCGGCGAGCAGGGCGAAGAGGGTCTGGAGGCCATTACAGACTACAAGGTGATCGGCGTGGCGCCGGAGTATTCGCTGGTGGACATCCGCCTGCAAACCGGCCGGAAGAACCAGATTCGCGTGCACATGAAAGAAAAGGGCTGCCCTGTTGTGGGGGACAAAAAGTACGGGGCGAAAAGCAATCCCTTTAAACGGCTTGGCCTGCATGCCGGCGTGCTGGAGCTGCGCCACCCCGAAACGGGGAAGCTTTTGCGCTTTGAGGCCAAGGTGCCCGCCGTGTTTTTATCAATCTCGTTCCAGCGTACCAATATCAAGTAAAGAGAACACTTTGGTTTTCTTAAAATATCGGCACAATCAAAAAGCGCGTGGAGAAATCCGCGCGCTTTCGTGATTTTATATGCGGCAAATGCTCAAACGGGATCGTTTGAAGGCGCGGGCATCGCCGGCGGGCTTGCCGCCGTTTATCCTCCATCGCACCGGGAAGGTGCGATGCGGGAACCGCAATTTGAAAACCGCACGCTTTTCAAGTGAATGGACGATACGTTGATCCCCGGCTATTTCAAGTCCTCCACAGAGAGGGTCTGGCCGTCCCGCAGCTTGTGGCGGGCGCCCTGAATCATCGCGTCCATCTGCTCCAGCTCCTTTAAAAGCCGGCGCTCCTGTTCAGTGGTGGAAAGCACCTTGTGGATTCCGCCGCCCCGGATCACGATCCGCCGGTCGGCAATCAGCGCAAGGAGCGGGTCGTGGGTGGCCATCAGCACGATTTTATCCTCCGCCACGAGCAGCTTCAGCGCCTTCTTGCGGTCGATGCCAGCGTTTTCGATCTCGTCGATCAGAACGATCGGCGAGGTGCTCAAAATGGCGGTGTCGGCAATCATCAGCGCGCGGGACTGCCCGCCGCTCAGGCTGGTGACGGGAGTATCCATGCGGAACTGCTCCCCGGCAAGATGGTTCGCCTCCTCAATAATGCGGGCGATCACCGTGTCGGCGTTGTCGCACAGGCGGCTCTGGGCGTGCAGCTCCAGAAACTCCCGCACCGTCAGATCCATGACGAAGTTCATATTCTGCGAAAGCTGGGCCACGAGCTTGTTACCGGAGGAAAAGCGCCATTTGTTGTCCGGCTTTTCTCCGTTGATGAGAATGCTGCGCCCGGTTGGGGTATCGCCCTGCGCGACCCATTCAATGTCCGCCAGCAGGCGGCTTTTGCCGGAGCCGGTCGGCCCCACAATCGAGATGATCTGCGAGCTGCTCACCGTCAGGCTCTCAAAGCCTTCCGGTACGCCGGTTTTGTCGTGCCCCGGCAGAATCGTCAGCGAGTGGACGAGCGAAGAACGGTCCAGCCCCAGAAAATCATTCATCTGCTGAATAAACGCCGGCAGGTCGGCCCGCAGGCGCTCCTTGTCGATCGCAAGATCCTCCAGCTCCGCAGGGGAAAAGTGCTCTAAAAACAGGGGGAAGGTCATCGATTCGTATCCGGTCACATCCAGCTCGTTCAGCGCAAAGTAATCGGATACAAACGGGAATTCCGTCAAAAGCTGCGCAATGGTTTTTTCGTTCATGCCGGGTCCTCCCCAAGATCTATTTTTTTGATGTTCCCCAGCTGGTAATTCTCGCCGATTCTGGTTTCACCCAGGCAATACGAGCACAGGGCCGCCGGCATGGGGAAGCGAAGCTGCACGCCCTGTACCGAATCCACGCGTTTGGATTCGTCATATATGAGCGTTCCCAGCTCGTAGGCGCCCTGGCCGGTGAGACCGTTGACGTGCATCACGACGGCGCGGGGATTGACCGAGCTGACGCGCGAGGCAAACACCTCGCGCTCCGCCTGCGACACAATGTCGCCCTTGGTGATGACGACAATGTCGGCGGATTTGAGCAGCGGGCCGATTTTTTTGGGGGTGTTGATGCCCGAAAGGTTGTCGATCACACAGACGCCCTTGATGTTTTTCAGGTAAGGGGAGCAGCGGTTGCACAGCCCGGCGGATTCGCTGATGAGCAGGTCGAGACCGATGCGGTTGCCCCACCGCACGATTTCTTCAATGTTCGAGGCGAAAAAGTGGTCGGGGCAAAGTGCGCCGGACAGACCCTTTTTCACGGGGACGCCAGCCTTTTCATAGGCGACGTCGTCGTCGGTATACAGGCAGTCGAACTTGACGACGCCCACCTTGATGCCGCGGTTTTGAAGCGCGGCAATGGTTTTCAGAATCACAGAGGTTTTGCCCGAGGAGGGAGGGCCGGAAAAAATCGTGAGGTTCATAACTGCTCCCTTCCGGCGGCAGCGAAAAAGTCACGTTCTGTTTCGCGGATCAGCGCGCCGATATCATTCTCGTGGATGTAGTCCCAGCCCAACCACAAAAAGTGCTGGTCGGGACGCAGGCCGTTGTCCACCAGCGGGTTGGTCGAGGGGAATTTGCCGTTCAGTGCCATCAGCTCGCCCACCCCCTTGGAGAACAGGAAATCCACAAACGGCTTTACCTTCTCTCTGGCGCTGCCCTTTGTCAGCAGAAAAATGGGGCTGATGATCGCGCCCTCCTTCGGCCAAACCGGCACAAGCGGGCTTTGTGCGTCGAGCATCTGCGTGAAAAAGTAGGGGGTGATCGAAACGGCCGGGGCCTGCTGCTGGCGCCCTGATTTGACCATCTGTGCCGGGTGCATGCCGCTGAGCAGGTTGCGTCCGAGCTTTTCAACGCCATCCTTGCCGTAAAAGCGGCGGATGTGCAGCGTCAGCGCGTTGAACATATCCAGATCGCGCACCGGCAGGGAAATGCTGTTCTCGAATTCGGGGCTCAGCAGATCCTCCCATCCGGACGGGAATGGGCGGTCGCCCAGAACGGCGGTGTTCACCATGAACACGCAGGGCACCACGCCGATGATTGTATACTGCCCGAGCGGATCTTTCAAATTGATGCGCTCATTTTCAAAATCGGGATTCAGACGGGCAAGGCCCGAAATATCCTCGAATACGCCCGCTTCCCGGTAGCGGCCCATCAGCTGGCGGTCAAAGAACAGGTCAAAGCCCGCGGAAAGGTACAAATCCGAAAGCTTCCCCGCATCGCCGCCAGCGGCGAGCACGCGCTCCTTTGCGGTATCGAGCCCCATGCTGGCGGCTTTTAGATCGTAGTCCGTGCGTGCGGCCAGCTCGCTGTTTTCTTTCAGCCAGCCTTCCAGGCGTTCCAGCAGCGGAATGCGGATGGGGCAGGGCAGAACGCCCTCCACCCGAATTTCCGCGCCGCTTTCCTTTTTCATCTCAGAAAGTCCGGTGCCGGCGGCATACCGGCCCTGCTCAATCCGTTCCGCCAGCTTCTGCCCGAACAGCTCGGGATTGATTTTTCTGCTCTTGAGAGCGGTTTCGAGCGAGATGGTTTTGCCCATGGTTTTGCGCATCAGGTCGTTTTTCAGCTGCTCAAAACCATGAGAGATCAGCAGCTCCTTTGCTTCCGGGTATTTTTCTGTGATATCGTAAACGGTGTCGGTGAGTTTAAAATAGTCATTCATATTGATACCGTCCTTTCTGTTCGGCTTTTTCGGCGGATTTTTTCTGTTAGTGTTAGTATACCAAAAAGCAAGCGGCTTGTACGTTGTAAAAGCAACGGAAACAAACACAAAATAATTTCGCCGTCCATCTGCCTGATCAGACTGTTTAAAAAAAGATGGCCTCCCGCGCTGCCGCATGCCCGCGGAGCGAATTCTGTGGGGCCCGGCCGCATGGAACGGGAAGGTTTTTGCTTTGCCGCAGTTCCCGTTTTGCCCACCCATCTTCGACAATTTTACACTTTTTATAAGCTGAAAAAACAATATTGTGATTTTTTTAGCGTTGACAGTCCCGCTTCATGGCGATATCATACGGTTAGTGCCACCCTTTCACAGGGTGAGAGGCTCGCTTGGGTTCGCGCAGGCGTTGTCCGCATATTATGAAAATGAGCGCGAAAGCAGGCGAGTTTCAGTGGAGGTGTCGCTATGGTAGTCCATGAATTGCCGTTCCCCATCGTGTGGGAAAACGGCGCACAGGCTGGGTACGGCGGGAACCAGGAATGGTTTTCGCAGGCGTTTCAGCGCACGGCGGGCTGCGCCAGCGTTACAGGCGCTAATCTGGCGGCATATTACGCGCCCCGGGCTGCCGAAAGCCGCGGAATGTATTCCGGGAATACGGAGCGGTTTTCCAAGTCGGAATATCTGCGGGTCATGGAAGAGGTGTACCAGTACATGACGCCGGGGCCGATGGGGTTCCCGGTAGCGGGGCGGTTCGTACAGAAATTTTTGCAGTTTGCAAAGGAGCACGGGAGCGCCTTTCGGGCGCACACAATGTTCCACCGCTGCGGCAGTGAGGAGCGAATGGCCTTTCTCAAACAGGCGATCGCCGGAGAGAATCCGGTTGCTCTTCTGATTCTGAGGCACCGCGCGCCGCAGATGAGGGAGAACAACTGGCATTGGGTGACCATTACCGGCTGGATTGAGGACGCCGGCGGCGAGCGGGTGATCGTGTCGAACTGCGGCGAGCGCGAGGTGTACCCGGCCGAAATGCTGCTTGAAAACCACCGCGGGAATGTTTTGCGGATGGCATGGTTTTCCCGGGGATGACAAGCAAAAATCTCCCTCCCCCGAATGAACGGGGAAGGGAGATTTTTTGACAGATGCGTTTTATTCTTTGTCCGGGCTCCTTTTTCTGTCCACCCGGTCGCGGATGAAGTTCCGCGGAACAATGCTCTCGATCAAAGCGTCCAGTAAAACGGTATCGGTAAAAACAACCATACCGTACACACGCCGGTCTACCCAGTAGTAATACAGGGCGTAACATGCGAAAAACAGGGCGAGGATGAAAACCAGACGGAGCAGAGTCTGAAGGGTGCTTCCGCGCGTGGCTTTGGCGCGGGGCTCCGGTTCGGGCTGCGTGCCGGGGCTGCGGCCCGGCACAAGCGCCTGCTGGATGAAAATGGCCAGAATGATAAACAGATACAGCACCCAGTCCAGCCACGTCGGGTTGTCGTAATTCATCGTTACCCCGCCGGGGCGGAGATACAGGTATCCGTGAAAAGCGAGGAAAAGCAAGGCGATGAAAACGGGACTGACCAAATACCGGGAGACGCGGGAGCTGAATTTGGAATCGGCAGAAGCCTGCCCGCTATTTTTCACGCTGTGCGCACCACCTTTTTCCTATTTTCGCAGCAGAATGCTCCGTGCAAGGGCACGTTCGGAGCCGCGGGCTTTGCGGCCGCCCCCTTATTGCTTTGCGGGCTTTTCCCACCCGGCGATCAGGTCAGCCGTCGGTTCCAGCGCGGCGGCGGGGTAGCCCTCAATGCTGCCGCTGTCGCAGGCCGCGGCCAGAGCCGGGTCGATCGGCAGTTTGCCCAAAACGTTCAGATTGTGCTGCCGCGCGATTTCTTCCACGTGGCTTTCGCCGAACACCGCGATTTTCTTGCCGCAGTCGGGACACTCCACGTAGGACAGGTTTTCGATCAGGCCCAGAATGGGAACGTTCATCATCTCCGCCATCTTCACCGCTTTCGAGACGATCATCGAAACCAGCTCCTGCGGCGAGGTGACCAAAACGATTCCGTCCAGCGGGATCGACTGGAACGCGGTCAGCGCCACGTCGCCGGTTCCCGGCGGCATATCGAGGAACAAAACGTCCACGTCGCCCCACACGACTTCCTTCCAGAACTGCTTGACGACGCCACCGACGATCGGGCCGCGCCACAGCACGGGGTCTGTCGGGTGATCGAGCAGCAGGTTGACGGAAATCAGCTTGATCCCCGTTTCGCTCAGAACGGGAAGAATGCCGTTTTTGTCCGCCAGCGCTTTTTCCGTAACGCCGAACAGCTTGGGGATGGAGGGACCGGTAATGTCTGCGTCCAGTACGCCGCTCACCAGGCCCATCCGGTTCGCGAGTACCGCCAGCATTGCCGTTACCGAAGATTTGCCCACGCCGCCCTTGCCGCTGACGACGCCGATCACCTTTTTGATCCGGCTCAGGCGGTGGGGGGCTTCCAGCAGGCTGGAGGGTTCGGTGCGGCTGGAACAGTTGGCGCTGCAGCTGCCGCAGGAATGGTTGCAGGTTTCGCTCATAGCATTCTCTCCTTTGTTCGTTTTGCGTATTCCTGTTACAGTATACTCCGTTCTGGTCGAAAGTCAACCGCACCGCCGGGGAGCGGCGCGGGCAATAAAAAATCCTTTTCGCGGCGCGAAAAGGATGAAACAGGCATATTTTCATTTCAACAAAATACTAGAATATGATTAACTGAACAGAAATATTCCAATTATCTTTCAGGATATACTTGACAATCGCAATATATTGTAATAAAATAGTATACTGCATCATCATGGAAACGTATACTTTTTTCCTTAACTTTAGGTCTATTCTAACATGCTTTTTGGAAAAAGGCAAGAGCATCTTTTAAAATTTTACAGAAGCGGTGGTGTGCGCCGGCAGTTAAAGTTTGTTTATCCGACAAAGATGGTGAAATATATGAATGGAGTGATTGAGCCAATGGTGAATGTCAAACCGGTACAACTAGGCAAGAATACTCGCATGAGCTTCTCCCGGATTGATGAAGTCCTGGACATGCCGAACTTGATCGAGGTGCAGAAGAATTCCTACCAGTGGTTTTTGGAAGAGGGCCTGAAAGAGGTTTTCCGCGATGTTTCCGGCATCACGGACTATACCGGAAATCTGGTACTGGATTTTGTAAACTACAAACTGGATGACAAGCCCAATTACAGCGTAGAGGAATGCAAGGAACGCGATACCACTTACGCTGCGGCTCTTCGGGTAACAGCCCGCCTGCTGAATAAGGAAACCGGCGAGATCAAGGAATCCGAGGTTTTCATGGGTGACTTCCCGCTGATGACAGACAGCGGTACTTTTGTGATTAACGGTGCGGAGCGCGTCATTGTATCTCAGCTCGTGCGTTCTCCCGGCGTTTACTATAAAATGGATTACGACAAGACCGGCAAGGAGCTGTTCAGCTCCACGGTGATTCCGAACCGCGGCGCCTGGCTGGAGTATGAGAACGATGCGAACGACGTGTTCTACGTGCGCATCGATAAGAACCGCAAAATTCCGATCACGGTGTTTATCCGTGCGCTCGGCCTCTCCACCGACGAGGAGATCCGCGAGTATTTCGGCGAGGACGACCGCATTCTGGCCACCATTGAAAAAGACCCCTGCAAAAACACCGAAGAGGCTCTGTTTGAGGTATACCGCAAGCTGCGCCCCAGTGAGCCGCCCACCATCGAAAGTGCGCAGTCGCACATCAACGGGCTGTTCTTTGACGCGAGACGCTACGACCTTTCCCGCGTGGGCCGCTATAAATATAATAAGAAGCTGAATCTGGCCGGCAGAATTACCGACCAGCAGCTGTCGCGCCCCATCGTCAACCCGCTGACCGGCGAGCTGATGGCCGAGGCCGGCGAGGTGATCTCCCACGACAAGGCGGTGCAGATTGACAACGCCGGCGTGTCCACTGCCTATGTGCAGCAGGGCGAGCGCGAGATCAAGGTCATCTCCAACGGCATGGTCAACGCGAGCGATTTTGTTCCGTTCGACGTGAAGAAGGAGTGCGGCATCAACGAGCGCGTCCGCTTCAGCGTTCTGGTAGAGATTCTGGAAAGCTGCGAGGGCGAGGAGGAGCTCAAGGAGGTTCTGCGCGCCCGCGCCGACGAGCTGGTGCCCAAGCACATTATCATCGACGATATTTTCTCGTCCATCAACTATATGAACTGCCTGGCGATGGGCCTCGGCCACACCGACGACATCGACCATCTGGGCAACCGCCGCATCCGGTCCGTCGGCGAGCTGCTGCAGAACCAGTTCCGCATCGGCTTCTCCCGTCTGGAGCGCGTCATCCGCGAGAGAATGACTTTGCAGGCGCAGGATCTCGAAATTCTGACGCCCCATTCGCTCATCAATATCCGCCCGGTTGTGGCGGCGATCAAGGAATTTTTCGGTTCCTCCCCGCTGTCGCAGTTCATGGATCAGAATAACCCGCTCGCGGAGCTGACGCACAAGCGCCGCCTGTCCTCCCTCGGCCCCGGCGGCTTGTCCCGTGACCGCGCCGGATTCGAGGTTCGCGACGTTCACTACAGCCACTACGGCCGCATGTGCCCGATTGAAACGCCGGAAGGCCCGAACATCGGCCTGATTTCGTACCTCGCGACCTTTGCGCGCATCAACGAGTACGGCTTTATTGAGGCGCCGTTCCGCCGTGTGGATAAGGCGACCGGCTGCGTGACGGAGGAGGTCGAGTATATGACCGCCGACGTAGAGGATGATTACATTGTGGCGCAGGCCAACGAGCCGCTGGATGAGGAAGGCCGCTTTGTGCACCCGAAGATCAACGGCCGTTACCGCGACGAGTTTGTGCAGGTGGAAAGCTCCCGCGCGGACTTTATGGACGTTTCGCCCCGCATGGTGGTTTCCGTCGCGACAGCGATGATCCCGTTCCTCGAGAACGACGATGCCAACCGCGCTCTGATGGGCTCGAACATGCAGCGGCAGGCGGTTCCGCTGCTGAAAACCGAAAGCCCCATCGTCGGCACCGGCATGGAATACAAGGCCGGCGTAGACTCAGGCGTCTGCCTTCTGGCAAAGCGCGCCGGTGTGGTGCGCAGCGTCAGCGCCGATGAAATCCGCATCACCGCGGACAACGGCGAGGTGGACACCTACCGCGTGACCAAGTTTATGCGCTCCAACCAGGGCACCTGTATCAATCAGGTTCCGGTGGTGGACCGCGGCCAGCAGGTGGAGGCCGGCGAGGTCATTGCCGACGGCCCCGCGACCAGCAACGGCGAAATCAGCCTCGGCAAAAACGCTTTGATCGGCTTTATGACCTGGGAGGGCTACAACTACGAGGACGCCGTACTCATCAATGAAAAAATTGTACGCGACGATGTTTACACGTCCATTCATATTGAAGAATATGAGATCGAGGCCCGCGATACAAAGCTCGGGCCGGAGGAGATCACCCGCGACATCCCGAACGTCAACGAGGATCTGCTCAGTGACCTGAACGAAAACGGCATTATCCGCGTCGGCGCGGAGGTTCGCGCCGGTGATATTCTGGTCGGTAAGGTAACGCCCAAGGGCGAAACCGAGCTGACGGCGGAGGAACGCCTGCTGCGCGCCATCTTCGGCGAAAAGGCCCGCGAGGTGCGCGACACCTCTCTGCGTGTGCCCCATGGCGAATACGGCATTGTGGTGGACGTAAAGGTGTTCACCCGCGAGAACAGCCACGACGAGCTGAGCCCCGGCGTCAACAAGGTGGTTCGCTGCTATATTGCCCAGAAGAGAAAAATTTCGGTCGGCGATAAGATGGCGGGCCGCCACGGAAATAAGGGCGTTGTGTCCCGCATTCTGCCGGAAGAGGATATGCCCTTCCTGCCCGACGGGCGCCCGCTCGACATCGTGCTGAATCCCCTGGGTGTTCCGTCCCGTATGAACATCGGCCAGGTGCTCGAGGTTCATCTGGGCCGCGCGGCCAAGGCGCTCGGCTGGAAGATCATGACCCCTGTATTCGACGGCGCGCATGAGGACGATATCCGCGAATGCTTCAAAGCCGCCGGCATGAGGGAAGACGGCAAGGTGGAGCTGCGCGACGGCCGCACCGGCGAGCTGTTCGACAACCCCGTTACCGTAGGCTATATGTATTACCTCAAGCTCCATCATCTGGTTGATGATAAGATCCATGCCCGTTCCACCGGCCCGTACTCGCTCGTTACCCAGCAGCCGCTGGGCGGCAAGGCGCAGTTCGGCGGCCAGCGCTTCGGTGAGATGGAGGTTTGGGCGCTCGAGGCTTACGGCGCCGCTTATACCCTGCAGGAAATCCTGACCGTCAAGTCCGACGACGTGGTCGGCCGCGTTAAAACGTACGAGGCCATCGTCAAGGGCCAGAACATTCCGAAGCCCGGCGTGCCGGAGTCCTTCAAGGTTCTGATCAAGGAGCTGCAGTCGCTGGCTCTGGACGTAAAAGTGCTTGACTCCAACAACGAAGAGGTCGACCTCCAGGTAAACTACGACGACGATGTCGGGTTTACTCCGTCCGGCGAAACGTTTGATGAGCCGACGGTTTCCACACAGGATAACTTTGACGGATATACGATGGAAGATCCCGACCTGGACGATTCCTATGAGGAGGAGCCTGATCTGTTCTCGGACGAAGAAGATGAGGAGGATCCTTTCGACAGCGATTCTGACACCGAAGATATGGAATAACAGGGGGTTGCAATATGGAATTTAACGTTTTTGAATCAATGAAGATCGGCCTGGCTTCTCCGGATACCATCCGCGCATGGTCGCACGGCGAGGTAAAAAAGCCCGAAACGATCAACTACCGCACCCTGAAACCCGAACGCGACGGACTGTTCTGCGAAAGAATCTTTGGGCCGCAGAAGGACTGGGAGTGCCACTGCGGAAAATACAAAAGAATTCGTTACAAGGGTAAAATCTGCGAACGCTGCGGTGTTGAAGTGACCACCGCAAAGGTTCGCCGCGAGCGCATGGGCCACATTGAGCTGGCCGCGCCCGTCTCCCACATCTGGTACTTCAAGGGCATTCCGTCCCGCATGGGCCTGATTCTCGACATCTCGCCCCGCATGCTGGAGAAGGTGCTGTACTTTGCCCTGTATATCGTCACCGACCCGGGCAATGTGCGCGAACTGCAGAAAAAGCAGATGCTCAACGAAAAAGAATACCGCGATATGCGCGAAAAATATGAGGACGATTTCAAAGCCGGCATGGGCGCCGAAGCGATTCAGGCTCTGCTTGCCGAAATCGACCTCGATAAGGAGTCTGAGGAGCTCAAGACGGAGCTGGAGAATTCCTCCGGCCAAAAGCGTGTGAGAATCCTGAAAAGGCTCGAGGTTGTCGAGGCGTTCCGCCTTTCCGGCAACCGCCCCGAATGGATGATTATGGATGCCGTTCCGGTGATTCCGCCGGATCTGCGCCCGATGGTACAGCTCGACGGCGGCCGCTTTGCGACCTCCGATTTGAACGACCTGTACCGCCGCGTGATCAACCGAAACAACCGACTGAAAAGATTGCTGGAGCTCGGCGCGCCGGACATTATCGTGCGCAATGAAAAGCGTATGCTGCAGGAGGCGGTCGACGCCCTGATCGACAACGGCCGCCGCGGCCGCCCCGTTACCGGCCCGAACAACCGCCCGCTGAAATCCCTTTCCGACATGCTCAAGGGCAAGCAGGGCCGTTTCCGCCAGAACCTGCTCGGCAAGCGCGTCGATTATTCCGGCCGTTCCGTTATCGTCGTCGGCCCCGAGCTGAAAATGTACCAGTGCGGCCTGCCGAAGGAAATGGCGCTGGAGCTGTTCAAGCCCTTTGTGATGAAGCGCCTGGTCGAAACCGGACTCGCGGGCAACATCAAGGCGGCGAGAAAGGCCGTGGAGCGCGCAAAGCCCGAGGTTTGGGACGCGCTGGAAATCGTGATCAAGAACCACCCGGTTCTGCTCAACCGCGCGCCTACGCTGCACCGCCTGGGCATTCAGGCCTTTGAGCCGGTTCTCGTTGAGGGCCGCGCGCTGAAGCTGCACCCGCTGGTCTGCACCGCGTACAACGCCGACTTCGACGGCGACCAGATGGCCGTTCACGTGCCGCTTTCCGCAGAGGCGCAGGCCGAGGCGCGCTTCCTGATGCTGGCCGCCGGCAACCTGCTCAAGCCCTCCGACGGGCGCCCGGTCACCGTCCCCACGCAGGACATGGTCCTGGGCTCCTATTACCTGACGCTGGATAAAGACGGCGAGCAGGGCGAGGGCAAAATCTTCCGCGATGTGGATGAAGCCCTGATGGCCTACGACACCGGAGTGGTTCAGCTGCACGCCAAAATCAAGGTGCGCCGCACGCTCGAAATCAACGGCGAGAAGGTCACCGGCCTGGTGGATACCACCGTGGGCCGCATCATCTTCAACCGCCCCATCCCGCAGGATCTGGGCTATGTGGATCGCTCCCTCCCGGAAAATCGCCTGAAGTTTGAAATTGATTTCCTTGTGGGCAAAAAGCAGCTCGGCAAGATTATCGACCGCTGCATCCGCGTGCACGGAACCTCCAAAACGGCCGAGGTGCTCGACAGCATCAAGTCGCAGGGCTACAAATACTCCACCAAGAGCGCCATTACCGTCGCCGTCAGCGACGCGACGATTCCGGAGGAGAAAAAGACTCTGATCAAAGAGGCCGATCACCAGATCGATATGGTCACGGATGAGTACAGAAACGGTCTGCTCTCCGAGTCGGAGCGCTATAACGCCGTTCTCAAAATCTGGGAAAAGACGACGGGCGAAGTGACCAATGCGCTGCAGCACGCGCTGGACCGCTACAACCCCATCTTCATGATGGCGGACTCCGGCGCCCGTGGTTCGATGAGCCAGATTCGTCAGCTCGCCGGCATGCGCGGCCTGATCGCCAACACCTCGGGCCGTACGATCGAAATCCCCATCAAGGCCAACTACCGTGAAGGCCTGAATGTTCTGGAATACTTCATTTCCTCCCGCGGCGCCCGAAAGGGCCTGGCCGATACCGCGCTGAGAACGGCGGACTCCGGTTACCTGACCCGCCGCCTGGTCGACGTTTCGCAGGAGGTCATCATCCGTGAGGACGACTGCGGCACCACCGAAGGCCTCGAGGTGTTTGATATCCGCGAGGGCAAGGAATCCATTGAGCCGCTCACCGAGCGCTTGCAGGGCCGTTATCTGGTCGAGGATTTTGTCGATTCCGAAACCGGTGAAGTGCTGGTTTCCAAAGACAAGCTGATGGATGAGCAGGATGCCGAGCGAATCGTTTCCAAGGGCACCACGCACATCAAGATCCGTTCCATCCTCAACTGCCGCGCAAGACACGGCATCTGCAAGAAGTGCTACGGCGCCAACCTTGCGAACGGCCAGCCGGTCGATGTCGGCGAGGCTGTGGGCATCATTGCGGCGCAGTCCATCGGCGAGCCCGGTACGCAGCTGACCATGAGAACCTTCCACACCGGCGGTGTTGCCAGTGCCGAGGATATCACGCAGGGTCTGCCGCGTGTTGAGGAGCTCTTTGAGGGCAGAAAGCCGAAGCATCTGGCCATCATCAGTGAGATCGCGGGTGAGGTTTCCTTTGAGGAAATCAAGAAAAACCGCCATGTTGTCATTACCAATAAAGAAACCGGCGACCAGAAGTCGTATCTTGTTCCGTTCGGCTCTCGCATCAGCGTGAAAGAGGGTCAGGAGATCAAGGCCGGCACAAGGCTGACCGAAGGCTCCGTCAATCCGCACGACGTGCTCGCCATCAGCGGCCCGCAGGCGGTGCAGGACTACTTGATTCAGGAAGTGCAGCGCGTTTACCGGATGCAGGGCGTTGATATCAACGATAAGCACATTGAGGTTATCGTTCGCCAGATGATGAAGAAGGTTCGCATTGAAGAGGCGGGCGACACCAACCTGCTGCCCAGCGCGCTGGTGGATAAGAGTGACCTCGAGGCGGAGAACGAGGCGGTTCAAAAGCGCATTGACGCCGGTGAAGCCGACCTGCAGCTCGCCACCTTTACCCCCATGCTGCTCGGTATTACGAAGGCCTCTTTGGCTACCGATTCGTTCCTGTCCGCCGCCTCCTTCCAGGAGACCACCCGCGTTTTGACCGACGCCGCCATCAAGGGCAAGGTCGATCCGCTGTTGGGCCTGAAGGAGAACGTGTGTATCGGTAAGCTGATCCCCGCCGGTACCGGCATGAAGTGCTACAGCGATGTTGAGATCAAGTGCGAAAACCAGGTATTGACAAACGATGCGGTATCGTGATAGAATAACCAATTGTGATGATTTGTGAAAAGAACAGCGAAAATCCTGCTCAAAGCATGGTAAAAAAGAGCAGGATTCCGCTGTGTTCTTGTGGAATTTTTACAAATTGCGGCATGGTATTTCTCGGTTTCTTCCAACGCTTTTGCGCAGAAAAACAGAGAATTCCGCAGTCGCCTTGTAAAAATTTTGCTTCTTTGCGTCCCGCAAAGACAAGCCGTCTGTTTTTGTATCAATTCGGTTAATACGGGAAGTATATTCCTGTTTAACATATTAAATTTCAGTGAGGAGGTGTCATATGCCCACGTTTAACCAGCTGGTCCACAAGGGCAGAGAAGTCAGCGAAAGAAAGGCCAAGGCCCCGGCGCTTCTGAAAGGTTGGAACTCCAAGAAACGGATCGCTATCGATCAGGATTCCCCCCAAAAGCGCGGCGTTTGTACTTCTGTCAAGACCGCTACCCCGAAAAAGCCTAACTCGGCTCTCAGAAAGATCGCCAGAGTGCGTCTGTCGAACGGCATTGAAGTCAGCGCTTATATTCCGGGTGTCGGCCACAATCTGCAGGAACACAGTGTTGTAATGATCCGCGGCGGTCGTGTAAAGGACCTGCCTGGCGTGCGTTACCACATTATTCGCGGAACTCTGGATGCCCAGGGTGTTGCGAAGCGCATGCAGGCCCGTTCCAAGTACGGTGCGAAGCGTCCGAAGCCCGGCGCTGCGAAAAAGGGCTAAAAACCGAATATGACAGAAACCTTACGGCTGCGTGCGTATGCACAGTTGCGGCGTTTTTATAAATAGATAAGAGCGTCTCTTCGGCCCACGGGAGTTTGTCCTTTCGAGTACCTATGATATCATTTATGTGAAGGAGGGAAGTAAAGTGCCAAGAAGAGGCTCTATTGCGAAACGTGATGTTTTGCCCGATCCGCTTTACAAATCCAAGCTTGTCACCAGACTGATCAACAATATTATGCTGGACGGTAAAAAGGGAGTTTCCCAAAAGATCGTTTACGGCGCGTTTGATATTGTCAGTGAAAAAACAGGAAAAGACCCGCTCGAGATGTTCGAGCAGGCAATGGAAAACGTAATGCCCGCTTTGGAGGTAAAAGCCCGCCGCGTAGGCGGCGCGACCTACCAGGTTCCTATGGAGGTTCGCCCCGAAAGAAGGCAGACGCTGGGTCTGCGTTGGATCACCCGTTATTCCAGACTGAGATCTGAAAAGACCATGAAAGAAAGACTTGCCGGAGAAATCCTTGATGCGATTAATGGTGCCGGTGGCGCTGCCAAGAAGCGTGATGACACGCATAAGATGGCGGAGGCCAACAGGGCGTTTGCTCATTACAGGTGGTAATTTTCCGGCGCTGACCGAAAGATTTTCCGTGTTGGCATAATGAGCGGATACATTTTTCAGAATTAAGGAGGAAACTATGCCGAGGCAGGTATCGCTTCAAATGACAAGAAATATCGGCATCATGGCCCATATCGATGCCGGTAAAACAACAACGACAGAACGCATTCTGTATTATACGGGCGTTAATTATAAGATTGGTGAAGTCCATGAAGGCGCCGCAACAATGGACTGGATGGCGCAGGAGCAGGAGAGAGGAATTACCATTACCTCCGCTGCTACCACCTGCTTTTGGAAGGGGCATAGGATCAACATTATTGATACTCCCGGCCACGTTGACTTTACCGTAGAGGTAGAGCGCTCTCTGCGCGTGCTGGACGGTTCCGTTACCGTTTTCTGCGCGAAGGGCGGAGTGGAGCCTCAGTCCGAAACCGTATGGCGTCAGGCTGAGGAATATAAGGTTCCCCGTATGGCCTACGTCAATAAAATGGACATCATGGGCGCCGATTTCTACCGCGTGGTACAGATGATGAAAGACCGCCTCAAGTGCAACGCGGTTCCCATCCAGCTGCCGATCGGCAGTGAGGATACCTTCCGCGGGATCGTCGACCTGGTAAACATGAAAGCCTATGTTTATTACGACGATCTGGGCAAGGATATCCGCGAGGAGGAAATCCCCGAGGATCTCAAAGAGCTGGCGGAAAAATACCACACCGAGATGGTCGAGCATGTGGCGGAGCAGGACGACGCCCTGTTTGAGAAGTACCTCAACGGGGAAGCTCTGACAGAGGCTGAAATCCGCGACTGCATCCGCAAGGCGACCATCGCGAACCACATGGTTCCGGTTACCTGCGGCACATCCTACAAAAACAAGGGCGTACAGAAGCTGCTCGACGCGATTGTGGATTACATGCCCGCTCCGACGGACATTGAGTCCATCAAGGGCGTCAATCCGGAAACCGACGAGCCCGAGGTTCGCCATTCTTCCGATGAAGAGCCTTTCTCCGCTCTGGCGTTCAAAATCGCCACCGACCCCTTTGTCGGCAAGCTGTGCTTCTTCCGCGTGTACTCCGGTACGCTTTCCGCGGGCTCCACGGTTTACAACTCCACAAAGGACAACAACGAGCGCATCGGCCGTATTCTGCAGATGCATGCGAATCACCGCCAGGATCTCGAAACCGTGTATGCGGGCGATATCGCCGCGGCGGTCGGCCTGAAGAACACCATCACCGGCGATACCCTGTGCGATGAGCGCCACCCGGTTATCCTCGAGTCCATGGAGTTCCCGGAGCCTGTTATCCGCGTGGCGATCGAGCCGAAAACAAAGGCCGGCCAGGAGAAGATGGGCATTGCTCTCGCGAAGCTCGCGGAAGAGGACCCCACCTTCAAGGCTTATACCGACGAAGAGACGGGTCAAACCATCATCGCCGGCATGGGCGAGCTTCACCTCGAAATCATCGTAGACCGTTTGCTGCGTGAATTCAAGGTGGAGGCGAACGTCGGTAAGCCCCAGGTTTCCTACAAAGAAACCATCCGCAGAAATGCTGAGGCAGACACCAAGTATGCGAGACAGTCCGGCGGTAAAGGCCAGTACGGTCACGTTAAGATCCGCATTGAGCCGAACCCGGGCAAGGGCTACGAGTTTGTCAACGCCGTTGTCGGCGGCGCGATCCCCAAGGAATATATTCCCGCTGTTGATCAGGGAATTCAGGGCGCAATGCTGACCGGTATTCTGGCGGGCTACAACGTGGTTGACGTAAAGGTTACACTGTATGACGGCTCCTATCATGAGGTCGACTCCTCCGAAATGGCCTTTAAGATCGCCGGCTCCATGGCGTTCAAAGAGGCGATGAGAAAGGCCGACCCGGTTCTGATGGAACCCATTATGAAGGTGGTCGTTACTGTTCCGGACGAGTACATGGGCGACGTGATCGGCGACCTGAACTCCCGCCGCGGAATGATTTTGGGTATGGACGCCGTTTCCGGCGCACAGCAGATCAATGCCGAGGTTCCGCTCTCCGAAATGTTCGGTTATGCAACTGACATGCGCTCTAAAACACAGGGCCGCGGCCAGTATGTAATGGAACCCGCGCACTACTCTGAAGTGCCGAAATCCGTATCGGAGAGCATCATCTCCGACCGCAGCAAAAAGAACGACTAACAGGCGTAAAAGGCTTGATTTTTCATACCCGACTTGTTAGAATAGGCGTAGTCTGATTATGATGAAATTGATTTATGAAAAATAAAAGGAGGATTTCCAATGGCAAAGGCAAAGTTTGAAAGAAACAAACCGCACGTAAACATTGGTACCATTGGCCACGTTGACCATGGTAAAACCACATTGACCGCCGCTATCACCAAGGTTCTGAACTTGAACGGCACTTCCGAGTTCGTTGATTACGCGAACATCGATAAGGCCCCCGAAGAGAGAGCGCGTGGTATCACGATCAACACTTCCCACGTTGAGTACCAGACCGCTAACCGCCACTATGCGCACGTTGACTGCCCCGGCCACGCCGACTATGTGAAAAACATGATCACCGGCGCTGCTCAGATGGACGGCGCTATTCTGGTTGTTTCCGCTGCGGACGGCCCCATGCCCCAGACCAGAGAGCACATTCTGCTGTCCCGTCAGGTAGGCGTGCCTTATATCGTAGTGTTCATGAACAAAGCGGATCAGGTTGATGATCCCGAGCTGCTGGATCTGGTTGAAATGGAAATCCGCGATCTGCTCAACGAGTATGAGTTCCCGGGCGATGATACCCCGATCATCCGCGGTTCTGCTCTGCAGGCGTTGGAATCCACCTCCAAAGATGTCAATGCTCCCGAGTACAAGTGCATTCTTGAACTGATGGACGCGGTTGACAGCTTTATCCCCACTCCCGAGCGCAAGGCGGATCAGCCCTTCCTGATGCCCGTTGAAGACGTATTCACCATCACCGGCCGCGGCACCGTTGCTACCGGCAGAGTGGAGCGTGGCCAGCTGAAGACTTCTGAGGAAGTTGAGATCGTCGGCCTGACCGACGAGCGCCGCAAGGTTGTTGTTACCGGTATCGAAATGTTCAGAAAGATTCTGGATTACGCTGAGGCCGGCGATAACGTGGGTGTTCTGCTGCGTGGTATTCAGAGAAATGAAATCGAGCGCGGTCAGGTTCTGGCAAAGCCCGGTACCATTCATCCGCATACCAAGTTCAAGGGCCAGGTTTATATCCTGACCAAAGAAGAAGGCGGCCGTCATACTCCGTTCTTCAACAACTATCGTCCCCAGTTCTATTTCAGAACGACCGACGTTACCGGCGTTATCTCTCTGCCCGAGGGCACCGAGATGTGCATGCCTGGCGATAACGTTGTCATGGATGTTGAGCTGATCACCCCCATCGCGATTGAAGAGGGTCTGCGCTTCGCTATCCGTGAAGGCGGCCGTACTGTTGGCTCCGGCGTTGTTACCGGTGTTGTTACCGCCTGATTTCGGGCTGTGATTTGTCTGATTGCCCCCGGCCGCTTTGGCCGGGGGCTTTTTGCGCCACAAACGCTCCCGCAGGCTGTAAGGATTTTTTCTGTCGAAGGCGGCGCGGAGTATTTTCGCGGATTTGGTGAGTGCAGAGAATTTGCAATCGCCTGTTGACAAACTAATATCAAATGAATATAATAAAACTATCAATTAAATAAGCTGTCTTCGGGGCGGGGTGTGATTCCCCACCGGCGGTAATGCGGCTTTTTGCCGTTAGCCCGCGAGCGTGTGCCGATTTTGGTGAGATTCCAGAGCCGACGGTATAGTCCGGATGGAAGAAGAACTGCGCATTTGCGTTTGTTTTGTCCCGCAGATTTTCTGCGGGATTTTTTTTCGTTGACAGCGAAAAAAAGGAGAGACAATAGAAGTGAAAAAATCCATGACCCAAAAGAATATTATTCAGATGACGCAGCTTGCCGTGCTGGCGGCCATTTCCGTGGTGCTGGTCGCCTTTGTCCGTATTCCTCTGATTCCCGCGGTGCCGTTTTTGGTGTACGACATGGCGGACGCACCCATTTTGATCGCGGCGCTTCTGTTTGGCTCCGGCCCAGCGCTCCTGGTGCTTTTTGTGGTTTCCGTCATTCAGGCGGTTTTCCTCGGAGGCAATGGATGGGTTGGATTGGTGATGCATTTTGTGGCATCCGGCGCTCTGGTGTTTCTGGTGGGCGAGTTTTACAGAAAAAAGCACAGGTTTTCCGACGCTGTGGTCGGAATGGTGCTTGGCACGCTGGCCATGACGGCTCTGATGGTGCCCATGAACTACATCTTTACCGTGCATTTCTTCGGCATGCCGAAGGCGGCGCTCGACGCGCTGATTCTGCCGGCGATCATCCCGTTCAATCTGCTCAAGGCTTCTCTTAACAGCGCGATTGCGGCGGTATTGTTGAAGTCCTTACAGCCATTTGTTCAAAAAAACCGTAAAATGATTCATCCGGTTTAGCAAGTATTTTTTGACTTTTCTTTTGTATTTTTCATATTATATGTTATAATAAGCTCATAACAGGCACTGGGGCATCGCTTCTGGCGCCTGAGAGAGTATTGGTTTACAACTGAATAATTCCTTATCAAGAGTGACGGAGGGAACAGGCCCTGTGATGTCCGGCAACCTGCGCAATGTGCGAAAGGTGCCAAATCCTGCGGATAAAGCCGGCAGATGAGGTTGCTTTCCACCGTTTGGCTTCTTCCAAACGGTGGATTTTTTGATTGTCTTATTGTAGTAGGAGGCTTGATTATGTCAAATTATTTTTTTACATCTGAATCGGTGACAGAGGGACATCCCGATAAAGTCTGCGATCAGATTGCCGACGCGGTTTTGGACGCGATTCTAGCGCAGGATGATAAGGCCCATGTGGCCTGCGAGGTTACGGCCACCACCGGACTGGTGCATGTGATGGGCGAAATCTCGACAGAGTGCTATGTTGATATTCCCGCGATCGCCCGGGAGGTGATTCGTGAGATCGGCTACGACGACCCCCAGTATGGCTTTGACGGCAATTCCTGCGGTGTGCTGACTTCAATCGATATGCAGTCGCCCGATATTGCGATGGGCGTGAACCAATCGTTTGAGGCCCGCGGCGGCGCCACGGATGAAAACGATCTGATCGGCGCGGGGGATCAGGGCATTATGTTCGGCTTTGCCTGCAACGAAACGACTACGCTGATGCCGCTGCCGATTTACCTTGCCCACGCGTTGGCCAAGCGTCTGGCGGCGGTACGAAAAGACGGTACCCTGCCATATCTGCGCCCCGACGGAAAAACGCAGGTAACGGTGGAGTATGAGAACGGCAAGCCCACCCGCGTGGAAGCGATTGTCGTTTCTACCCAGCACGACCCCGACGTGACCCAGGAGCAGATTCATAAGGCTATAATCGAGCAGGTGATCCGCCCGGTGGTATCCGCCGATCTGCTGGATGAGAGCACCAAGTATTTTATCAATCCCACCGGCCGCTTTGTGGTGGGCGGCCCTGTCGGCGACAGCGGCCTGACCGGCCGAAAGATCATTGTCGATACCTACGGCGGCTTCGGGCGCCATGGCGGCGGCGCGTTTTCCGGCAAAGACCCCACGAAGGTAGACCGTTCCGCGGCGTATGCAGCCCGCTATGTTGCAAAGAACATTGTCGCCGCAGGCCTTGCCGAAAAATGCGAGGTGCAGCTTGCCTATGCCATCGGCGTGGCGCACCCGGTTTCCATTCTGGTGGAAACCTTCGGCACCTCCGCTTACACCAGCGCCCAGCTGGAAGCCGCGATTCAGAAGGTGTTTGACCTGCGCCCGACCGCGCTGATCAAGTCGCTCGGCCTCAATCGGCCGATCTACCGCCCGCTGGCGGCATACGGCCACATGGGCCGCGAAGATTTGGGCGTAGCATGGGAGAAAATCGACAAAACAGAGCAGCTGAAGGCCGCGCTGGCCTGAGCAGATCCGGTTTACGGGAGCAGCTTCAATTAATACAAAAGAGTATATTTTTATAATAAAACAGCTGCGGAACAGTATTGGGTTCCGCAGCTGTTTTTGGTAAATAAGGCCACTTTTCTTCCAGTGTGAACTGTGCGGCAAAGCGTCATTTTTTGAGGGGACACTTTCCTCGTTAGATAATGCTTCTGTTAACAGGATGCTTCTTCTCTTTTTCCGCGAAACAATGTAAGCAACAGAGCCGCCAATGCACAGCAAGCCGCCACGACGCAGATTATGCGCAATGCATAGAAAAAAGTAGATTGCTGTAACGCAATGCCTTTCATTCCTTTGGCGGAGAATACGGCGGTGGCATAGCTCACTTTAGAGGAAAGCAGAGCGGCTGAAAGAGCTTCGCCCAGCACCATACCGATATTGCGCATGGTTCCCAGGGTTGCACCCGCCACACCCCTGCTTTGTGCCGGTACGCTGCCCATCACAATGCTGTTGTTGGGGGTATGGAATAATCCTGCTCCAAGGCCGGTTATTGCAAATGCAAGCAGTAATAAGGGCACGGGGGTGTTCTGGCGAAAAGCGCTGAAGGTAAGAATTGCTGCCGCTAAAATACCAAGGCCGATACAGCTGATCAGCCGGCCATCCGTTTTGTCAGAAATTGCACCGCTGACGGGTGCGGTTGCCATCATCATCAAAGACATTGGCAGCATGATTAAACCAGAGGTTGAGATAGGCAGCATATGCTGCTGCTGAAGATAATATGGAGACAGAAAAACCATCATGAATTCACTGATATAGAAAAAAGTTGCGGCGAAATTGCTGGCGGCAAACACCCTGTTTTTGAACAGCGCAAGATTCAGGATGGGGTGTGGGAAATTCTTTTCATGAACGAGAAAGGCAACCAGAAAAGCGGTTCCCAAAACAAGGAGAGTGGAAAATAGAACGGGATTTACGGTTGATTTTCCAATCATGGAAAGCGGTAAAAAAATCAGCGTTAACGCTGCCATAATAAAAATACTTCCCATGGGGTCGAATTTTGATCCTGCTTTTGGTGTATCCGAAGAGATATTCCGTATGGCCAGAGTAGTTCCGATGATGCCAACAGGAACGTTGATGAAAAAGATGCTGCTCCACCCAAAGTGAAAGACCAGAAGGCCCCCCAGAGAAGGGCCCGCGCAGGTTGAAACCGCAACTGCAATGGACGTAACGCTGAGCGCTTTTCCTCTGTTTTCCGGTAAAACGGAATTCGTGATAATGGCGCTGCCCGTTGCCATCATCATAGAGCCGCAAAGTGCTTCTAAAACCCGGAAGAGAATCAGCGTGGTAATATTGGGGGAAAATCCGCAAAACAAGGAGCTAAGAGTAAACCCGATAAAGGCTAAGATATAGATTTTTTTCAGGCCGTACAGGTCGGAAATTCTGCCAAAGGTAAGCTGAGTGGCACATAGTGTCAGCAAATAGGCTACTACCACCCACTCGACAACAGAGATGCCGGTCTGGAAAGTATTCTGAATAGAAGGCAGTGCCACATTTACCGCATTGATGTCAAAGCAAGTCATAAATGTGCCGAGAGCGACGGTCAGAACCGTCAAATTGGGATTTCTTTGAATAGAGTACACGATGTTTCCTTCTTTGCATATTTAATATGAGCAAAAGCTCACATTAAATATATTCCTTTGACATCCGAATGTCAATCATAATATGAGCAAAAGCTCTTATTTGTTTACAAATAACATCATTTGCATTATAATAAAATAGAGGTGGACAAAATGGAAGCAGAAAAAGCGGTACGTAAGCCACGGCAGAAAAGAAGCATTGAAACAAAAGAAAAAATAGTTTCCGCAGCTTATCAGCTCTTTTGTGAAAAGGGATACTATAATACAACTACAAATGAAATAGCACAGGTTGCAAATGTATCAATCGGCAGCCTTTATTCCTATTTTAAAGATAAAGACACCATCTTCTTAGAGATTTTAGAACGATATAACGATTCTTTTTTTAAAGTGCATAACGAACTGTCCTGTGAGATGGAACAGTATGCGAACAACCTCAGGGCATGGTTTCGCCGCTTGATGGAGGGGCTGATTCGGGTGCATCAAATATCAAAGGAATTAAACCGAGAAATGGAGCTTCTTTGTTCCACTATGCCGCAGGTGGCTGCTATTCAAAAGCGGCAGAGGGAAAAGACATGGCAGGCAACGCTTCAATGTTTTTACGCAAATAAAGAATTCATAAATGTAAAAGATATCGAGGCCGCCGCCATTGTTGTTTTCAATTTGGTGAGCTCGGTTGTGGATCAAATTGTTTTTTGCCAAAACGAAATCGATAATGAGCGAATTTTACAGGCAGGAGTCGACGCCGTGTACAAGTTCTTGATTGATAAGGAATGAAAAGAGCCCGCCGCAGTGATTTTCCAAAATGTTTGCGCCTCAAGCAGACCTGGGGAACGCCGGCGGGTATTGCTGTCATTTTTTCCTTTTTCGCATATCATAGCAATGAGGTGATTGCAAATGGAAGATATGATCGGCAGAATTCTGGTGGCGTTTTTCGCGGTAGTCGGCCTTACGGAGCTGTGCCGTTTTGTATTGTTCTGGCTGACCCGCCCCGGCTGGGAAGAGAAGATCACGGTTTTGGTGTGCGTTTCGGGGAACGACAGCAAGGTGGAGTATCGGCTGCGCGGAGCGCTCGAGCGTTTGCGCTGGCTTCGTCATACCGGGCACAGGGAGCTGATCTGCGTGGACTGCGGAATGGATCGCGAAACGAGGGAGATCTGCGAAACATTTGCCCTCGCCAACCCGAGCGTCCGGCTCTGCATGGCGGCCGATCTGCCGGAAACACTGAACGGGGAGTTTGCAAATACATAGAAAAAGAGGTATACTGAATTGAATAGGAAACACAGCCGAGGATGGGAATATGCAGGAAAAACAATTGCTGGAACTGACCGGCACGGTGGAAGAAATTGTCTTTAGCAATGAGAATAACGGGTATAAAATTCTGGAGCTGAAAGCAGGGGAGGAGCTGATCACGGTGGTCGGCACCCTCCCCTGGGTTGGCTGTGGGGAAGAGCTGCGCGTCATCGGCACCTGGATTCATCACCCGAGCTTCGGCCAGCAGTTTAAGGCGGAGGCATTCGAGCGTTCCGCGCCCAAAACGGCAGACGCCATTCTGCGGTACCTGTCCTCGGGCGCCATCAAGGGAATCGGCCCGGCCACGGCGACCCGTTTGGTGGAGGCCTTCGGCGAACATACGCTCGAGGTGATGGAGCAGGAGCCGGAGCGCCTTTCTACCATCAAGGGTTTGACACGCGCCAAAGCAGAAAAAATTGCACAGGAGTTCCAGCGCATTTACGGGATTCGAGAAATTATGTTGTATCTTGGCGGGTTTGGGATCACGCCGGAAGAAGCTCTGCGGGTTTGGAAGCAGTACGGCCCTTCCTCGAAAGAGCTGATTCGCACCGATCCATTTCTGCTGTGCGCCGACGGCGTCGATATCGATTTTGGGCGCGCCGATCTCATCGCAGAATCCGCGAGCGTGGAGCAGGACGATTTTTCGCGCCTGCGCGCGGGACTCCACTATGTGCTGCGGCACAACACGAACAACGGCCATACCTGCCTGCCGAAGGACAAGCTGATTCCCGCCGCCGCGCGCATGCTCGGCGTGGAGCCGGAGACGCTTTCCTCCGTGCTCGAAGAGTTGAAGGAAGAGCGTGCGCTGATTCCCCAGCTGCTCGGGGGGCGGGAGTTTATCTTTCTGCCGCGCTATTATCAGTCCGAATCGTACTGCGCGGGGCGGCTGCTGATGCTGCTTCGCTACCCGGCGCAGTCGCTGCGAAATGTCGGCGGGTATATCGCGGCGGTGGAAAAGCGCCTTGGCATCGCGTATGCCGAGGGGCAGAAGCTGGCGGTGCGGCAGGCGCTCGAGCAGGGGATGCTGATTTTGACCGGCGGCCCCGGCACCGGAAAAACGACGGCCCTCAACGCCATCATTTCCATTCTGGAGGAGCAGGGGGAAAAGGTGCTGCTTGCGGCGCCCACCGGGCGGGCGGCGAAGCGCATGTCTGAGGTGACGGGCAAGGAGGCGAAAACCATCCACCGGATGCTTCAGGTGGAGTGGAACGACCGCGACGCGCCCACCTTCGCGCGCAACGAGAAAAATTTGCTGGATTGCGACGCGCTGGTGCTGGACGAGCTCTCGATGGTGGACGTTCAGCTGTTTGAAAGCGTGCTGCACGCGCTCCCGCTCGGCTGCCGGCTGATTCTGGTGGGCGACTGCGACCAGCTGCCGTCCGTCGGCGCGGGCAACGTGCTGGGCGATCTGATCCGCTGCGGCAAATTCCCCGTCGTGCAGCTGCAGGAGGTGTTCCGCCAGTCGATGAACAGCCTGATCGTACGCAATGCGCACCGTGTGGTGGCGGGCGAAATGCCGGAGCTGCACGACCGCACCGGGGACTTTTTCTTTCTGCCCATGCGGCAGGCCGACCGCATCGCGGATACGGTCGTTGGGCTGTATACCGAGCGTTTGCCCCGCACCTACGGCTACGACCCCGCGGCTGATATTCAGGTGCTCTGCCCCGGCAAGCGCGGCGCCGTGGGCACGGAGGAAATGAACCGCCGCCTGCAAGAGGCACTGAATCCTCCCGGGCCGCAGAAGCGCGAGATCAATGTGAACGGCGCCGTTCTGCGCACGGGTGACAAGGTGATGCAGGTGCGCAACGACTATAACCTGACCTGGCAGCGCCCGGACGGCAGCACCGGCGAGGGCGTGTACAACGGCGATGTCGGCATCCTGCTCGAAATTGACAAGCGCGGCGGTACGCTCACGGTGCAGATGGACGACCGCTATGTGCTCTACCCGCTCGAAAGCGCGGCGGAGCTCGACCTGGCGTATGCCATGACGGTTCACAAAAGCCAGGGCAACGAATTTCAGGCGGTGGTGATTCCGCTGTATACCGGGCCGTCGCAGCTGAATTACCGCAACCTGCTTTACACGGCCATCACCCGCGCCAAATCGCTGCTGATTCTGGTGGGCATGGAGCAGGTGATCGAGGCCATGGTCAACAACAATCGAAAGACGCTGCGCTATTCGGGGCTGGGCTGGTTCCTGTCGGAGGAAAGCGTACATGAAATGTAAAAGCCTGTGGGACGGCGTGCTGGAATTTTTTTATCCGCCGCGCTGCCTGCTTTGCCGAAACATCGTGCCGCCCGGCCGCGAATGCTGCGAGGCCTGTGAGAAGGCGCTTTTGCCCGCAAACTGGAGCGTGCGCATGATCGAACCGGAAACCGGGAAGACTTTTGTTTGCGTCGCTCCCGATCCATATGACGGCCCGCTGCGAAAGGCGATGCTGGATTTTAAATTCCACAACATGCCGAAGCACGCGCGTTTTTTCGCGCAAAGGATTTTTTCGCAGCTGCGGCAAAGCCCGTTTCTCACCCGTGCGGATTTTGTTGCGAGTGTGCCGCTGTCGCGGGAAAGGCTGCGGCAGCGCGGCTATAACCAGTCGGAGCGCATTGCGCGGGAGCTGGCCGCGCTGGCCGGGCTGCCCTATTTCACCGTGCTCGAAAAGCATGTGGAAAATCGGGAGCAGCACCGTTTGCACAAAAAAGACCGCCGCCAGAATGTGCGCGGCGTGTACCGCATTCTCCCGGGTGTTCCGGTGGAAGGGTGCCGCATCCTTTTGGTGGACGACATTCTCACCACGGGCGCCACGCTTGGCGAATGTGCCGCGGTGCTGTATGCCGCCGGTGCAAAAGAGGTGCTTTGTGCAGCGGCGTGCCGCGTCTCCGCCCAACCGGAATCCATTTCCTGTTGAAAAAAGGGGCAAAATGTTCTATAATTATATACTAAATCTGCCGAATGCGGGCAATCAGCCCGCGGCAGAAATGGGAGAAAGGCAGGTGACCTGTGCGGTGCTTGGAACAGACATTGCAATTGATCTCGGAACATCGTCGGTAAAAATATACCTGGATGGCAAGGGAATTATCCTGAATGAACCATCCGTTGTGGCATATGAGCAGGACACGGACAACATTGTGGCGATCGGGCATGAGGCCTACGCCATGGTGGGGCGCACCTCTTCAAAAATCGCGGTGGTGCATCCGCTGTGCAACGGCGTTATTTCTGATTTTGCGCTGGCTCAGTATGTGATTCAGCATTATTTAAAGAAGATCAACGTCAGCAGGGTGGTGATGCCCCGAGTGGTTGTCAGCGTCCCCTGCGGCATTACGGAGGTGGAAAAGCGTGCGGTGGTCGACGCGATCAGTGCGTCGGGCGTGCGCAAGATCTGCCTGATCGAAGAGCCGGTCGCGGCGGCGATGGGCGCCGGGGTCGATATTTCCGTTCCCCACGGCTGCTTTGTGATCGACATCGGCGGCGGCACCACAGACATGGGCGTGATTTCGCTCAGCGGCGTCGCGTTAGCCCGGTCCATCAAAGTGGCGGGCGACGCCTTTGACGAAGCGATCATCAAAATGGTGCGCCGCAAGTACAATCTGCTGATCGGCACCCGCATGGCGGAGGAAGCCAAAATCGCGATTGGCTGTGTATACCCGCGCAAAGAGATCATCACGCACCGCGTGAAGGGCCGCAATATGCTCACCGGTCTTCCTCAATGGGCAGACATCAGCTGTGACGAAGTGCTGGAAGCGCTCCTCGAGCCCGCGATGCAGATCATCCGCACCGCGCAGGAGGTTCTGGAGAAAACACCGCCCGAGCTGATGGGCGACATCGACACAGACGGCATCATCCTTACCGGCGGTTCCGCGCTGCTTTACGGCTTTGATACGTTGATCAGCAAGAAAACGAAGATGAAGGTCTTTGTGCCCGAAACTCCCGAAAGCTGCGTGGCAGTGGGGGCCGGCAAGGCGATTTCGTTTATTGACGATATGGAGAACAAGAACTACGGCGTGCTGAATCCCTTGAGCGCGGCCTACTGAAACAGAAGAGAAGGGTACGATACCGGTGTCGTTCTGATGCGAGCCGGTATTTTTCTGTATCGCTGCGTTGGGCGGGGATCAAACGGGCGCCTCCGGGGCAGACCCTTTTTAAAAGGGGATGGCATTCTTTTTCCCGCCGCGTGCGGGGAGAAAAAATCGCGGCGCCTGCATGGTGCTTTTTCAGTTCATTGGCAAAGGCTATGCCTGAATGCTTTCAAATGGGAAGGAGCGGGGAACACATATGGGAATCGCGGAACCAAAGCTGGCAAAGGAGCTTTGGAACATAGAGGATTTTGACGCCGTCATTTTGCGCTGTCTGGAGGAGGAAACGCCGCTCATTGCCGCCCGGTGCGGCGCAGTACAGGCTGATGGCGGCGATTTTTCCGGTCTGGATCTGCGGGCCGGTATTGTGGAAAACAGCGCGTTGCGCAATTGCAGCTTTGAGAACGCCTCGTTTACCGATGTCATTTTTCAGTCCTGCGATTTTTCAAACAGCGATTTCAGCAACGCTTTCTTTGAGCGCTGCCGATGGGCCGACTGCAAATGCGTCGGCGGGAACTGGAACGATACGGTGCTGCGGCAAACGGTTTTTGAACGGACGCTGCTTTCTTATGCCAGCTTTGACCGGACAAGGATCACAGACGTTTGTTTTCACTGCGTCGATTTTACGGAGGGCTCATTGTCCGAGGCGAAGCTGAAGAACTTTTCCGTGATAGAATCCAAGCTGATCAAAAATAATTTTTTCCGAACGCTTTTGGCCGGCGTGAATTTGACGACGGATGAACTGGCCGGGCCGATCGTGTCGTCCACGGCGGAAGAGCTGAAGGGTCTGGTGATCACCCCGTTTCAGGCGGCGGATCTCATCGGCCTTTGGGGCATTGAAGTGGATCGGGGCTGAATCTGGTTTGTCCTTTCATTTGGGAAAAGGGTGTTCTGTGCTTTGCACGGAACACCCTTTTTTCTTTTGCTGTGGTTTTCTCTCGTCGGCGCGGCAAAATGCAAGGAGTATTTTTCTTGCCATGGTCAGAAAGAGCCTTACCGAGGGCAGGGCGTATGATTTCTGCTTTCTGGGAAAAAATAGTAGCAGGGAAAAAGCTTGCATTTTAAGATAAAACACCCTTACTTATGTGCGAGCCAGGCAGAAAAAGGAATTTTCTGCAAAGGTTTTCATATTAAATATGCAGCAAAAAGCACAAATATCAAAAATATAATTAGGAAACTATTCAAAGCAATCGGTAATGTGCAAACCTTTTCATAGTTTTATTTATATAAAACAGGAAAAAACGATTTCAAGATTGACAAAGTGTGAACGAGAATGGTAATATACACTTAAAATTCATCGCTATATTTAAAGATTATTACTAATTGTTCCATTTTTATTGATCCGGCAACAGTGTAAAAACGTTTTCACATTCGGTTATTGCCTGCACCCGCAGGACAGTACATAAATTTAAGGAGGAAATCGAAATGAAAAAAGTACTCGCATTTCTCATGGCCATTGCTATGGGACTGAGCGCGACGGCTTGTAGCAGCCCGTCTGCCTCTTCCGGGTCCTCATCGAATCAGGGAGGAGAGATCGTGATCGGCTGTCTTCAGGACGTCACGGGGCCGACTTCTTCTCTGGGCCAGATGGTTCAGGCCGGCGCTCAATGGGCCGTTGACGAAATCAATGAAAAAGGCGGCATTGACGGCAAGAAGATCAAAATGAACAGCTACGATACCAAGGGCGACGTCACCGAAGCGGTAAACGCCTTCACCAAGGCCGTTACCGTTGACAAGGTGAGCGTTATTGTTGGCCCGCCTGTTGCGAACATCGCGCTGGCGATCAAAGAGATCAGCGAGCAGTATGATGTGCCGGTGATGGGCCTGGCGATGGATAAGAACGCACAGCTCAAGCAGGACGGTACCCCGTATAAGAACATGTTCACCTTCCAGCCCAATGCGGACCAGCAGGGCGCCATCATGGCAAAGTATGCGCTCGAAAACGGCTTTAAGTCCTTCGGCGCCATTTACAACGAGAGCAACTCTTACTCCACCTCCCTTCTGGCTCCGTTCGTTCAGACCGTTGAGAGCTCCGGCGGCACGCTTGCAAAGAATCTGCAGGTAGCCTACAACGCGAACGACACAGACTTTAAAACCCTGCTTTCTCCCATCGTAAACGCGAAGGTTGACGCGATCTTTGTTCCCAACTACACCAAAGACCTCGTCAACATTACCACGGCGGCCCGCGCGCTCGGCTATCAGGGCGCTTTGATCTGCGGCCTTGACGCCTGCCCGCCCTTCAACACCATGATGGGCACCAGCTGCGACGGCGTGTACTACATCAACAACATCGACGACACCACGCAGGCTCTGCAGGACATGATCAAGAAGGTTAAGGAAAAGACCGGCGTTGAAGCGACCAACAAGTTCTTCCTCGGCTACGATATCGTCAACATCGCGGCGAAGGTTCTGAAAGAAAACGGAACCAGCGACCCCGCGAAGATTCGCACCGCTCTGGAGAACCTCAGCGATTACACCGGCATGACCGGCAATATCTCGATCGATCCCAAGACTCATATGACAAAGAGCATGGAGATGTTCATGTTCACCTATGAGGGAACGACTCCGAAATTCCTGCAAAAATTCTCTGCCTGATCATCGAATCGGCTATTCATTTGGATGGGGATTCCTTCGCACTGAAGGGATCCCCATATGAAAGGAGGACATCCCGTGTCACTGCAGATCATTGTCAACGGATTGGCGACCGGCTCTGTTTACGCCCTGATCGCCACCGGATTTTCTTTGATTTTCAATGTGCTGAAGTTTTCAAACTTTTCGCACGGTGCATTAATGACCCTCAGCGCTTTTTGCGGTTATTTTATCGCGGCCGAAAGGGGCCTCGGGTTGATCCCCACCATCTTGGTGGCGGTTGTGACCGGTGCTCTGGTCGCGTTGGCGGGCGAATTCATCGCATTCCGCCGAATCACCCTGAACAATACCTCTCCCGTTTATTTCTTCGTATCCTCTATTACGCTGGGAACCATGTTTGAGGGTATCGTAACGGTAAAGGTAGGCGCAAACTTCTACAACTACCCGCAGTTTTTTCAAAATTCGACCATTAAGTTCGGGAGCGTGGTTATCTCCACATCGGACCTGCTGATGTTTTTTTGCAGTGTGGTCACGCTGTTGATACTTGCTTATATCCTTCAAAAAACACGTCAGGGGCGCGGCCTTCGCAGCGTCAGCTTTGACCGGGATACCGCAAGCCTGATGGGCATCAACGTAACCCGCACCATTCAGTTCACCTTTATCGTTTCGGGTGCGCTGGCGGGCCTTGCGGGCGTGTTCCTCGGCATCAACTACACGCTGTATCCCACGCTCGGCAGCCTTGTGGTAAAAGGCTTTATCGCATCGGTCATCGGCGGCCTCGGCTCCCTGACCGGCGCAATCATCGGCGCGGTTCTGCTCGGCTTTGTGGAGACCATCCTCATCAGCCTGGTCGGCTCCGGGTATACGCCGGTATTTACATTCCTGCTCATGCTGGTATTTCTGTTGGTACGCCCCAGCGGCATTGCAGGCTCGAACGTTCAGGAAAAGGCATAAGGGGGGGCCGGCATGACATTATATCTTTCGATTCTGACTCAAATTTTGATTACGGTCGTTGCGGTCTGCGGTGTTTATGTACTTACCGGCCTGACTGGTATGTTCAGCCTTGGCCAGGCGGCGTTTATGGCGGTTGGCTCTTATGCCTCGGGCATACTGGTGGTAAAATGCGGCTTCCCGTTCTGGCTGGCCTGTATTCTGGCGGTGCTGATCGCAGTGGTGATCGGCTACCTGGTCGGCTTCCCGACGGTGCGCCTGCGCCGCGACTACATCTCGCTCGTCACGCTCGGGTTCGGCGAAGCGATCACCGCCCTGCTCAACCGGGCGACCAAGCTCACAGGCGGTGCCTCCGGCTTTATCGGCATCCCCAGAAAAACAACCTTCCTGCTCGCTCTGGCTTCGGCCATTGCGGCAATCGCGATTGTTAGCTGGTTCAAAACCAGCAAATACGGCCGCCAGTGTATTGCGGTGCGCGGCGATGAGCTGGCCGCAAAGGCCATGGGCATCAACGTGCCGAAAATCAAGATGAACGCATTCCTGCTCAGCGTGGCGGTTACGGCGTTCAGCGGCTGTCTGTATGCGTTCTTTATTACTTATGTGGACCCGACCATTTTCGGCTGGAAAAAGAGCGCGGACTGGGTCATCATGGTGTTCTTCGGCGGCGTCAACAGCCTGACGGGCTCTGTTGTGGGCGCATTCATCCTCAGCGGCCTGCCCGAGGTGCTCCGTTCGCTCGACCAGTACCGCAGTATCATTTACGCAATTCTGGTTCTGCTCATCATCAACTTTAAGCCCTCCGGTATTTTCGGCGAGTGGGAGCTTTCGCCCCGTAACCTGAAAGCGCTGGGGGAAAAGCTGGCAAAAAGATCCCGAAAGGAGGAAAAGACGGATGGCGCTGCTTGAGGTAAAAAATATCAGTAAGTCCTTCGGTGGGCTCAAAGCGATTCAGGATTTTTCTCTGGAAGCGGAAGCGGGCGAGATTCACGGAATCATCGGCCCGAACGGAGCCGGCAAAACCACTATTTTCAACGTGATCTCCGGTGTGTATACGGCGGACGAGGGTTCGGTTACCCTCAAAGGCAAAGACATCACCAAAATGGAGCAGTATCTTATCACCCGCGAGGGCATGGGGCGCACGTTCCAGAATATCCGCCTGTTTAAGGGCCTTACGGTGCTCGAGAACGTGCTGTGCGCGTTCGACCCGCAGTCGAAGTACGGCATTGCGGGGGGACTGCTCCCCACGCCGAAGCGCTTTTCGGAAGAAAAGCGCGGCCGCGAGATCTGCGAGCAGTATCTTGAGCTGGTCGGCATGGCCGACTTTAAAAACGAACGCCCCGAAAATTTGGCTTACGGCAAGCAGCGCCGTGTGGAAATCGCGCGCGCGCTCACCTGCCACCCCAAGGTGCTTCTGCTCGACGAGCCCGCGGCGGGCCTGAACCCCACGGAGGTTTCGGAGCTGACCGACCTGATTCGGCGCCTTTCGGCAGACATCGGCTTTGCGATTTTGCTGATTGAGCACCGTCTGGAGCTGGTCATGAGCATCTCGCACAAAATCCATGTGCAGAACTTCGGCAAAACCATTGCCGTGGGCACGCCGGATGAGGTGCGCCAGAACCCCGAAGTCATCGAAGCCTATCTGGGAAAGGAGGAGTAAGCAATGGCAATGCTGGAAGTAACGGATCTGAGCGTGGACTACGGTCACGTAAAGGCATTAAAGCATGTCAGCGTCGAGGCCAACGAGGGCGAAATCGTCAGCATCATCGGCTCGAACGGCGCGGGAAAGACAACGCTGCTGCGTACGATCTCCGGCCTGAAAAAACAACAGGGCGGTACGGTTCGCTTTTTGGGCGAGGCCCTGCCGAACCAGCCGCACAAGATTGTGGCCAGAGGAATCGTGCATGTGCCGGAGGGCCGCAAAACCTTTTCCGGCCTTACCATCCGCGACAACCTGCTGGTTGGCGGGTACCTCTTTAAGGGCAGAGAGCTGGAAAACGATCTGCAGGAGCAGTACTGCCTGTTCCCCATTTTAAGAGAACGGCAGGATCAGTATGCCGGAACTCTGTCCGGCGGCGAGCAGCAGATGCTTGCGATCAGCCGCGGGCTGATGGCCCGGCCCAAGATCATCCTGCTGGACGAACCCAGCCTTGGTCTGGCTCCCCTGATCGTGAATCAGGTGTATGAGCTGATTCAAAAAATCCGCAATTCCGGAATCACCGTGCTGCTGGTAGAGCAGAACGCCCGCAAGGCGCTTTCCATCTGCGACAAGGCGTATGTTCTGGAAAACGGCATGATCAATATCAGCGGCACCGGCGACGAGCTGCTGCACAGCGACACCGTGCGCAAGGCGTATCTGGGTGGCTGATGAATGGAGTTTGGAAACATAGATTGAGAGGCGAACAATCATGATCCGTGAATGGAATGAAGAATCTCTGGATCACCGCAACGCACTGCTGTACGCAATGGGAGTTTCGGAGGAGGACGCAAAGCGCCCCGTGATCGGACTGGTCAATTCCTGGAACGAAATGAATCCCGGGCATTTTCCGTTTAAGGATGTCATTGCCGAGATGAAGGAAGAAATTTACAAGGCTGGCGGCCTTGCGCTGGAGCTTCCCGTTACCGGCATCTGCGACGGCATCTGTTCCAACACCCCCGGCGACCGCTATACGCTGCCCGCGCGCGACCTGGTTTCGAGCGAGGTGGAAATGGTCGCCGAGCTGAATATGCTTGAGGGTATGGTCATTATGTCCACCTGCGACAAGGTGGTGCCCGGCATGATTATGGGCGCCCTGCGGGTGAATATCCCCACCGTGATGCTCACCGGCGGCTTTATGGCGGCCGGGCATACCGAGGAGGGCAAAATGCTGACCCTCACGCACACCAAGCAGGCGTATGCCGCTTACATCGCGGGCGATATCGACCGCGAACACTACAAGATGGTCGTCCGCAACGCGTGCCCCACCCCGGGCGCCTGCCCGTTTATGGGAACCGCGAACACCATGTGCGCTCTGGCAGAAATTCTGGGTCTGTCTCCGCATGGCAACGCCAGCGTGCGCAGCCAGACGCCCGAGTGGCACGAAATGGCCCGCGGCGCGGCGCGCAGACTGGTGCAGGCCATTCGCGACAATGTCCGGCCGCAGAGCTTTATCACGCAGCAGAGCTTTGAAAACGCGGTTCGCTATATGATGGCGACCGGCGGCTCCACCAACAGCCTGCTGCACATCCCGGCCATTGCGCGCCAGGTAGGCTGCGAGATTTCGCCCGAAACCTTCGACCGCATCAGCCGCGAGGTTCCGGTGATCAGCGCGATCTACCCGAACCACCCATCCTACACCATGGAGGAATTCTCTGCGGCGGGCGGCCTCGGCGCCGTTGTGAAGGAGCTGGCGAAGGCCGGCAAGATCAACACGGAATGCGGCGGCATGTTCGGCACCATCGGCGAAAAGGCGGAGCTTTCGCATAACAGTAACACGGATGTGATCCGTCCGGTCGAAGCGCCGATTCACGAGCAGGGCGGCCTTGCGGTGCTGCACGGCAACATCGGCAGCGAGAGCGCCATCGTCAAATTCAGCGCCGTAGACCCCGAGGCGTGGAAGTTCAGCGGCCCCGCCAAGTGCTACGATTCGCAGGACGACGCGTGGAACGCGATCCTCCGCGATGAGATTGTGCCGGGCGACGTCGTCGTCATCCGCTACGAAGGCCCGAAGGGAAGCCCCGGCATGCCGCATATGGAAACCTTCATGGCGGCTGTTTTGGGCAAGGGAATGGGCAAGGAGATCGCGCTTGTGTCCGACGGGCGCTTTTCCGGCGCCACGGGCGGTCTGGCGATCGGCCATGTCAGTCCCGAAGCCTACGAGGGCGGCAATCTGGCCCTGATCGAAAACGGAGATGTCATCCATATCGACATTGAGGGGCGCACCCTCACCATCGACGTCAGCGACGAGGAGTTCGACCGCCGCCGCGCATCGTGGAGGCCGGTGGAGAAGCCCGCAATCGGCTGGCTGGATCTGTACCGCAGAAGCTGTACCTCCGCGCATAAGGGAGCGACGGTTTACTGGAAAAAATGACCATATCAATCTGAAAACGGTTGCAGGAGCAGGGAAAGAATGCTATGATTCATTTGAGGTGATTGACTTTGACCAACATCAAAGATGTCGCAGCGGTGGCCGGGGTTTCGGCCAGCACTGTTTCCAGAGTGCTCAGCGGCAAAAGCTATGTGAACGAGCAAACCCGCCAGCGCGTGCTGGAGGCTGTGAAGAAAATGGATTATAGCCCGAATGTGCTTGCCAAAGGGCTTAAAATGGGGCGCAGCAATACCATTGCGCTGATGGTCCCCAGCATTCAGAACCTGATTTTCCCGGACATTACCCGCGGCGTGGAGGATACCGCCCGCAAAAACGGTTTTACGGTGGTCCTGTGCAATACCGACGAGGATGTCGAGGTGGAAAAATCCTATATCAACAAGCTGAAAAAGCGCTGGATCGACGGCTTTATCGTCTGCTCCATGCTGCCGGGCTCCGACCACATCCGCGCTCTGCGCGACGAGGGCTTCCCTCTGGTACTGGTCAATCGGTGCGCGAAAGAGGAGCATCTGGACGCGGTGATCGTCGACAACCACAAGGCGTCGTACGATGCGGTCAACTATCTGGTGCGCACGGGGCACAGCCGCATTGCGCTGGCGCTCGGGCGCGAAGAGGTGGTTCTGTACCGCGACCGTCTGGAGGGCTACCTGGCCGCCCTGCGCGACAATATGCTTCCCGTGGACGAACGGCTGATCCTGCGGGAGACCAACGGCAGCAACAGCTTTTATTATCTGACGCGGAACATGCTTTCGGTGGAGCCCTGGCCCGACGCGATTTTCGCGACGAGCGACCCCAAGGCGATCGTGATCCTGCACGCGCTGCACGATATGGGCGTGCGCATCCCGCAGGATATTTCCGTGCTGGGCTTCGACAACGTCGGCCTGTCCGCGCTGGTGGAGCCACCGCTTTCCACCGTGTCGCAGCCGCTGTATGAAATGGGCGTCGTTGCGGCCACAAAGCTGATCAATCAGATTCGATATAAGGATCATACCGGCGGCCTGCCGGAGCCTGCGGTCGATATACTGAATACCGATCTTGTCATTAGAAAATCAACCCGATGAAAGGGTGAACCAAATGAACCCGCTTGGCATTAATCTTTGGAACTGGACGAACGCGCTGGGCAGCGATTGCCTGGGACTGCCGACGAAGATCGCCGAAATGGGCTTCGACGCTGTGGAGCTCCCGATGACACAGCCGGAGGTTCCGGCGCCTCTCGCCGAAGAAATCCGCAAAACCGGCCTTCGCGTTTCGCTCTGCGCGGCGATGTCGCCGGGGCGCGATCTCTCCAATTTTGACCCGCAGGTTCGGGCCAATACAATGGACTACCTGACAAAATGCCTTGAAACCGGGGCAAAGCTCGGGGCCGACGTGTTCGCCGGCCCGCTGTACGCTGGCGGCGGAAAGCGCCACCTGCTGCCGCCGGACGAAGCCGAGCGCGAGTGGGAGCTTGCGGTGCAGGGGCTGCGCGCCCTTTCTGCCCGCGCGCGGGAATACGGGGTGCGCCTTGCGATTGAGCCGCTCAACCGTTACCGCAGCAGTGTGGTGAATACGGCGGAGCAGGCCCTGCGCATGGCAGACGATGTGGGCGACGATTTTCTCGGAATTCATTTCGATACCTTCCACGCGGGCATCGAAGAGGAGGATCTGTGCGGTGCGATCGAGCGCGTGCTGGCCGCCGGGAAAATGTTTCACTTTCACGCGTGCGCCAATCATCGCGGCGCACCCGGGCAGGGAATATTCCCGTGGGAGCGGATTTTCGGTCTGCTGCGCGGCTACGGCTATGAGGGACACGTCACGATGGAGACCTTCAAGCCCGGCGGGCTCGACAGCGGCTGGGTACAGCTGGGGGAATCCCCGGATGAGCTGGCACTGGCGGGGCTCCGCTGCCTGACCGGTGCGTTTCGTGAAAAACAGGCAGTCTGAAAACAGCACCCCGGCCCGTTTTTGAACGGGTCAGTGTGATCTCGTTTTGCAAACGATTGCATAAATATGTTCGCAAAATATGCGACACCGGCACAGCGGTTTCTTCCCTCGCCGCGGGCAGGGAAGAAAGCAAGCAGGATATTGGGAAAGAATAAGAATGCTGTGAATCATTCGCTTAAAAAGAAAACGTAGGAAAGGACGGATGAAATGGCTTCGCATGAAAAGTTTCATTTTCAGTCGATTGAAGAGGTGAAGGAAAAAGTCGCCGAGCTTGGGGCGAATATTCATCTGAGCGAGGACTTGTCCCCGCTCTCACATCCGGTGAAGGTCGGCAGAAAAACCTCGCCGAACGCAATTGCGGTGCTGCCCATGGAGGGCTGCGATTCCGAGCCGGACGGCTCGCCGAGCGAGCTGGTAGAGCGCCGGTATACCCGGTTTGCCGCTGGTGGGGCCGGGCTGCTGTGGTGGGAGGCCTGCGCCGTTGTGCGGGAGGGCCGCGCAAACCCGCTGCAAATGATGCTCACCAAAGAGAATGTCGGCAAATTTGCCGAACTGCTGAAAAAAACCAACGCGGCCGCCGCGGCCGCAAACGGCGCGGATCACCGGCCGCTGAACATCATTCAGCTGACGCATTCCGGCCGGTACTCCAGGCCGGAGGGCCACAAGGGCGCTCCGCTCGTGCCGCAGCACGATCCTCTGCTCGACCCTCGCGTGGGCCTTGCTCCCGACGCGCCCGTCGTCACCGATGAATACCTCGACGCGCTCACCGAAAAGTATGTGCAGTCCGCGCTTCTGGCCAAAGAGGCCGGCTTTGACGGCGCAGACATCAAGAGCTGCCATCGGTACCTGCTCAGTGAGCTGCTGGCCTCCCACACCAGAGAGGGAAAATACGGCGGCAGCTTTGAGAACAGAACGCGTTTTCTGCGCCAGACCATTCGCGCCGTGCGCAAGGCTGTGGGCGACGATTTCATCATTGCCTGCCGCTTCAATGTGTTCGACGCGCACCCCTATCCCTACGGCTTCGGCGTGGACCAAAACGACGCGTGGAAGTTTGACCCTACCGAGCCGATGCTGCTCGTGAAGATGCTGGTGGAAGAGGGCGTAGACCTTCTGAGCAATTCCGCCGGCAACCCGTACTATATTTATCCGCAGGTGACGCGCCCCTTCGATCAGTCCAGCATGGGCATTCCCGTGCCGGATGAGCACCCGCTCGAGAGCGTTTCCCGCCTGTTTGACTTTACCCGCCGCATTCAGCAGGCCGCCGGAGACGTTCCGGTCGTCGGTAACGGCTACACCTGGCTGCGCCAGTACGCGCCCTACGCGGGCGCGGCAAACATTGCAGATCACAGCTGCAGCTTTATGGGCCTGGGCCGTTCCAGCTTCGCTTACCCCGAGGCCCCGCGCGATATTCTCACCAAAGGTGAGATGGATCCGAAGCAGTGCTGCATCACCTGTTCCAAGTGTACGCAGATCATGCGCGACCACGGCCGCACGGGCTGCGTCATCAAAGACAGCAAGCTGTATGCCCCGCTGTACCGCGAGGCCAGAGAGGAAGCACAGCAGCGCGAGCACAGCTTTCAGTAGAAGGGGGAGCCTCACTTGAAAGAATGGAACAGCAGGGTCGGCCGCGTGGCCGAGCCGATGAAAACGGATTTTTTGCAGAGAACCTTTTCCGAGCCCGCAGAGGGCCAGGTGCTGATCCGCGTGGTGTCGAGCGCGGTCTGCGGCAGCGATCTGCATATCTTTAAGGGCCGTCACCCGGCAGTTCCGCTGCCGGTGACGATCGGCCATGAATTTTCCGGCGATATCGTCGCAGTGGGCCCCGGAGTAGACGGACTTTGCGAGGGAGACCGGGTCACGCTCGAGCCCTGCATTGTCTGCGGCACGTGCGAGGCCTGCCGCCGCGGCAACTACGGGTACTGCGAAAACATCAGCTTTTCTTACCGCAAGGGCGACGGTGCCATGGCGGATTATGTGATGGCGCAGGCCGAGCATGTGTTCCGCCTGCCGGATGATCTGAGCTACCACGCGGGCGCGCTGATCGAGCCGCTCTCCGTTGCGACGCACGCGGTTCGCCGGGCGGATGTCAGGCTGGGCGAAACCGTGCTGGTCATCGGCGCGGGCGCGATCGGCCTTCTGATCGCGGCGGTTTGCCGAAAGAGCGGCGCTTCGCAGGTCATCATCGCCGACCACTCCGACGCCCGTTTGAAGCTGGCGCTGGAGCTCGGCGCAACGGCGGCGGTCAATTCCGGCAAAGAGCCGCTGGAGGATGTCCTTCACCGCCTGACCGGCGGCAAGGGTGTGGACAAGAGCTTTGAGTGCGTCGGTCTGGAAGCGACCTTCGTGCAGGCCATCTCGTCCATCCGCCAGAACGGTCTTGCAACGATCGTGGGTATTTTTGAAAACCCGAAGATCAGCATCCCGGCAGACCTGTTTGTCTCCCGTGAAATCCGGGTGCAGGGCGCGCAGGGCTATTGCTGGGATTTCCCCGTGGCCATCGAGCTTTCCCGCGAGCTGAATCTGGAAAAACTGGTGACCCACGTGTTCCCGCTGGATGATTTGCAGAAGGCGCTGGAAACCTGCCTCGACAGAAGTGCCGGCAGTGTAAAGGTGCTGCTGGAGCCGTAACCGGTGTCTGATCAAATTAGAACAGGAGAGAACAGTTATGAAAAAGACCGCAATAGTGACCGGAGGAAGCCGGGGAATCGGGTTTGCGATTGCCCGCCGGCTTGGGCTGGACGGCTTTTCCGTTGTGATATTCGCAACCACACCCCGGGAGGCGAATCAGGAAAGGCTCGATCAGCTTTCCTCAGCGGGAATCGAATACCACTATGTTCAGGGCAACCTCGGTTCTTCGGAGGATCGCCAGAAGCTCGTGCAGGAGGCGGTGGCTCGCTTCGGCGGAATCCATGTGCTCGTCAACAACGCGGGCGTGGCCCCCAAAAAGCGCGCCGATCTGCTTGAAATGAGCGAAGAAAGCTTCGATTTCGTGGTGGGCGTCAACACCAAGGGCAACATGTTTCTTACCCAGGCCGTGGCAAAGCAGATGCTCCGCCAGCCGATCGAGGGCAAAAAGCGCGGCACCATCGTGAACGTTTCGTCCTGCTCAGCCGAGGTGTCTTCCATCAACCGCGGGGAATACTGCGTTTCCAAGGCGGGCGTGTCCATGCTGACCACTTTATATGCGGATCGTCTGGCCGGTGAAGGAATTCTGGTGCACGAGGTGCGCCCGGGCGTGATCTCTACCGATATGACCGCCGGCGTGCATGAAAAATACGAATCGCTGATCGAGCAGGGCGTTTTCCCGATCGCCCGCTGGGGCACCCCGGAGGACGTTGCCAATGCCGTGAGTGCGTTCTGCGGCGACGCGTTTTTGTATACCACCGGCAATTATGTCGATATCGACGGCGGGTTCCACATCAAACGACTGTAATCAAACAAGGGAGGCGGCCATGAACACATCTTCATTGCAAACCCCGCAGGGGACTTACCGGCAGATCACGGTGAACACCGTGGTTGTGGGCTCCGGAGCGGCCGGCTTTAACGCCGCCGACCGCCTTTGGATGCTGGGGCAGCACGATGTTGCCATTGTAACCGAGCACGTTAAGGCGGGCACCTCCAGAAATACCGGTTCGGACAAACAGACCTATTATAAGCTCACGCTCTCCGGCGGGGACCCGGACAGTGTGCGGGAAATGGCGGAAACGCTCTTCTCCGGCGAGTGTGTGGACGGCGATATCGCGCTGTGCGAGGCGGCACTGTCCGCGCAGGGCTTTCTGCGTCTTGCGGAGCTGGGCGTTCCGTTCCCGAAAAATCGATATGGGGAATACGTGGGCTACAAAACAGACCACGATCCGCGCCGCAGGGCGACCAGCGTCGGCCCCTACACCTCCAGAAGGATGACGGAGGCGCTGGAAAAATCGGTAAACGAAAAGAAAATCCCGATTTTTGACCGGATGCAGGTCATCCGGATTCTCTCGGATCGCAGCCGGGTGTACGGCCTTTTCTGCCTCGACACCTCCGCGCCGGAGCATGCGGACAGCCGCTTTGTGGTGTTTCGCTGCAAGAACGTGATTTACGCCACCGGCGGCCCCGCGGGCATTTATGCGGACAGCGTGTATCCCTTCGGCCATTTCGGCGCGACGGGCATTGCGTTCGAGGCCGGAGTTCGTGGCAAAAACCTGACGGAGTGGCAGTATGGCCTTGCCTCCACCCGCCCCCGCTGGAATGTGTCCGGCACGTATATGCAGGTGATGCCGCGGTTTCTCTCCGTAAATCCCGACGGCTCGGAGGAGCGCGAATTCTTATTTGACTTCTTTACCGATCCGGGCGACATGCTCACCAAGGTGTTTTTAAAGGGCTACCAGTGGCCGTTTGACGTGCGCAAGGTGAAAGACGGAAGCTCGATCATCGATATTCTCGTCTATCTGGAAAGCTGCAAGGGCCGCAGGGTGTTCCTCGATTTCCGCTCGAATCCGGGCGGCGGCGGGCTGGATTTCTCCAGCCTCGGTGCGGAAGCGCGCGACTATATGGAAAAAGCGGGCGCCTGCTTCGGCACACCGTATGAGCGCCTGCTGCACATGAACGCGCCCGCGGTGGAGTTTTACCGCGGACGCGGCGTGAACCTTGCGGAGGAGCCGCTGGAGATCGCCCTTTGCGCCCAGCACAACAACGGCGGACTTGCGATCAACGCGTGGTGGCACACGAATCTGGAGGGCTTTTTTGCCGCCGGAGAGGTCAGTGCCAGCCATGGCGTGTACCGTCCGGGCGGCAGCGCGCTGAATGCCGGTCAGGTGGGTTCTTCCCGCGCGGCGGAGTATATCGCGGCGCGCAGAACCGGCGAACCGGAGGAGGAGCGGGCGTTTTTGGCCTGCGCGCTCGAAGCCGCCGAGCAGATGAACGCCCTTGCGGACGAAGCAGTGCACAATACTGCCGGTACGCCCGTGCAGCAGCTGTGGGATGCCGCCGCGGCGCGGATGAGCCGCTTTGGCGCGGCCATTCGCAGCAGCGAAGGAATTGACGCCGCCCTGGAGGAAACGCGCCGGGAGCTTTCCGCGTTTTCCGGCCTGGTTTCCGTCGCTTCCCCCGCGGAGCTTTCCAAGCTCTTCCGTTTGCGCGACGTTTTCATCTGCCAGCAGGTGTATCTCTCCGCCATGCGCGATTATCTCGAGCGCGGCGGAAAAAGCAGGGGAAGCGCCCTGTACACCGACCCGCACGGGGAAAAACCGTACGCCGTTCTGCCGGATACCTTTACCTTCCGGCTCGACAACGGAGCGGGGGCCGGCGTGATTCAGGAGGCTGTTTATCAGAACGGCGCCTGCGAGATCAGCTGGCGGCCCGTGCGCCCGATTCCGGAGGACGACGACTTTTTTGAAAACGTCTGGCGTTCCTACCGCGAAAACGGGAACATTGACGAATAAGCAAATTCCGCACCCGGTTTGGAATAAGCCGCAGCCTCGCGCGGCCGGTGCATTTGTGCAGTCCAAAGCGGGCCCACCCTCCCGCTTTGGAACTGTGCTTCATTTTGATCCCTTTGAGTATGACTTTGCCGGATGTGTGCTCCACCGCACATCCCAATAGGCTTCCTGTGGAAAAGCAAGAGAAAAGCCGAAAGCATCCATGTGTAACGCGCGCATGGATGCTTTCGGCTTTTCTGCCCTTTTGTCGGCAAAACAAGGCCTCGTCTTCTCCGCCGCAGGCGGGAGAGAAGCGCCTCTTTTCGCCTGTTTTGCAGAACGCTTTGTATTATATGGTCATCAAAAAATCCTCTTCCCAGATTTTGCCCTTGAGCTGGTCGGCTTCCTCAACCGCGGTAAACAGCTCCGGGTATTTGCGTTTCATGCGGGTTTCTTCGTCCTGCTTGTCCACAATGTGAAGATCGATCAGCGTTCTGATTTTTGAAACGTCCCTCTCCTGGATCAGCCGCAGAATTTCTTCGTGCTGTTCATAGGTTTGCTGGCGGATGTCCGATTCCGAAAGGGACAGTAGGCGAATCCGGTAATAATGGTTCGACATGTTCAGAACGTTTTTCAAACAGAACGGGTGGTTGGTCGCCTGAAAGAAAACCGTGTGAAAGGCGTCGTCCGTGCGCAGAAAATCGCGGGCGTCTTTGTTTTCCAGCGCCTTCTTCTGCTGCCGCAGCAAATCCTTCAGCGTCTCAATGTCGGATTCGCGGTAGCTTTCCAAAAACTCCCTCAGAACCCGCTCCTCAATACAGGCGCGCATAAAGCGTTCGTCTCTCACGCGCTGAATGTCAATTTTAGAAACGATCGTGCCCTTTTGCGGCGTGGTCGTCACCAATCCGTCCTTTGCCAGCTGAATCAGAGCGTCACGGATGGGGGAGCGGCTCACCTTTAAAAAATCACTCAATTCGTTGATGTTGATGGTCTGGCCGGGCTTCACCTGCAGCCCAATGATGCTGCTGCGAAGGTACTGATATACATTTTCTCCCGCTGTCTGCGAGTCCTTGGGTTGCTTCTGATTGGTCACAAATGCCCCTCCTTGAATGAAAGTGGACGATGGAATCGAAAAAAATTATTCCTAACATATTTGTCTAATATATTGTATTGCAATACGCACTGTAATACAAGAGGGGATGAAAAAATTTATGCGGCATTGCAATGCGCCCATGTTAAAAAATCGGCTTTTTGGCCAAATTCATAAACAACAGAGCGGCATTTTGTAGAATATACTCATAGACTGTCGCCTTTAACTATGCTATATTTAACATGACAGGCAGTTATATCAGGTTAATATATTAATGTAATATTCAACATGGTATATATATTATGGAAATGTGAAGGGTGGTCACAATCTTGAAAGAAGTAGTCATTACCGGGCCCCGGCAGTTTGAAGTGCGACAGGCTCCCGTGCCGAAACCCGGCGACGGAGAAGTGTTGATTCAAATGAAGGCGGCCGGCGTGTGCGGTTCCGATTTTCATTTATTTTTGGGCGAAAACCCCAATGCGGTGTATCCCCGCATTCCCGGCCATGAGAATGCCGGCGTTGTGGTGGAGGTGGGCAGGAACGTAACCTCCGTCCGCCCCGGCGACGCCGTGGTGGTCGATCTGGTGGTTGCCTGCGGTCACTGCCCGCAGTGCCTGAGCGGACGCAGAAATATCTGCCAAACGGTAAAGGCGCGCGGCGCTGCGATCGACGGCGGCTGGAGGGAATATTTTGCCGTGCCGGAGCATGAGGTTTACGTTCTGCCAAAAGGGATTACCTATCGTGAAGCTGCGCTGATCGAGCCCTTTGCCATTGGCGGCCACTGCACCGGGCGGGCCGGAATTCAGGGCGGAGAGTCCGTGCTGGTGCTGGGCAGCGGAACCATCGGCGCGGTGATTCTGCAAACCTTAAAGCAGAAGGGCTGCCGCGTGATTTGTGCCGACATCAACGAAAGCTCCCTGAAGCGCGCGAAGGAATACGGCGCCGATTCCGTTGTCAATACAAAGGTGCACAATCTTCGGGAGTGCGTTCAGAAATTTACAAATGGGGCCGGGGTCGACGTGATTTTCGATTCCGCGTGCTATCCGGGCTCGCTCACCGCGGTGCTGGAACAGGGGATTCCCGCAAACGGAGCGACCATTGTTCCCCTGGGCTTTTGCACGGAGCCGGAAGGGATCACACAGGCGATGATCAACGCGCGGGAGCTTTCGATCATCGGCACCAGAATGTCCAGCGGTCAGTTTGAGCCCACCATCCGGAACTTTGCACAGGGTAAATTCCAGCTGGACGGCATGGTCAGCCACTACATCCCCTTCGATCAGGTGGACCAGGTGTTTCAGAACATGCTGCATCCGGTAAAGGACATGAAGAAGATGGTTATTGTGTTTGGGGAATAAGCGTTATTTTTTCAAAACAGGAATTTAGCGGCGGAGAAATTTCGGAGCCGCTAAAGATAGAATGTGAGAAAAACAGGAGGAGTTCAAGAATGAAAAAGTTTTTTGAGAGTTCGGGAGGGAAACCGACGGTGAAAAAGTTGTTTTCCAGCATTCTGGCGGTTGCGATGATCGCTTCGCTCGCGACGGCGTGCGGCGGCACCGCAGGCACCGCAGACGCAGGCGGCGCGGAGGAAAAGGAGTTTAGCCTGAAAATCGGCGACAACTGGGGCGCCACGCACCCCATGGCGGCGGCCCTTGACAACGTCTTTAAGAAGCAGATCGAAGAAAAGTCCGGCGGCAAGATGAAGGTGGATGTTTACCACGACGGCCTGCTGGGCGACGAAGCCGCTCTCTGGCAGTCCGTGCGCGACGGCTCCGTAGACTTTACGGTGGTCGGCACCCCGATGAACCAGGAGTTCCCGATGATGCTGATTTCCGACTGGCCGTTCCTGTACCGTGACCTCGACCACGCGAAAAAGGTCTGGACGGGCCCGGTCGCAGACGAAGTGGGCGCAAAGTTCCACGAAAAATTCCCCGAGGTGGAGCTGCTCGGCTGGGGCCCCAACTCCGCGCGTACCTTTACCTCAAACAAGAAGCTGACGAGCGTTGAGGACTTTGCGGGCCAGAAATTCCGCATGCCCAACAACCCCATTCATGTCGGCATTGCTCAGAACCTTGGAGCCTCCGCAACGGTTATTCCGCTCGGCGAGCTGTTCACCGCGCTGGAAACCGGCACCGTAGACGGGCAGGACAACGGCATGGTAACGGTGCTTGCCCAGAACTTCCAGGAAGTTCAGAAGTATCTCTACGAAACCAACCACATTGTTGCCACCCTCGAAATCGTTGCGAATACGGATAAGCTCGGGGAAATGTCTGAGAATCAGCGCCAGATCATCCGCGACGCGGCCAAAGCGGCCGCCGCTCAGGCGTGGGACGACTACATTGCCTCCGTTGATAAAGATCGGCAAACGCTGATAGACGCCGGCGTGACCGTAACCGCCTGCTCCGAAGAAGACCGGGCGAAAATCATCGAAAAAATTCAGCCCACCATCAACAAGCTTCTCGCTGAGAACGACTGGGCGAAAAAATTGACCGAAGAAATCAAGGCCGTTCAGTAATTTCATTTGAGCAAGACCGTGCCCGTTCATCCGGGTACGGTCTTGTGTATCGAAGAGGAGGGGGATTTATGCCCGGCAGCAATCATAAGTCGAGTGGATTCGGGAAGGCCGTAGACAAATTGTTTCATGTCATAGAGATTGTCATCGCGATCTTTCTGGGCGTCATGATTTTTTTCACCTTTTTAAACGTGATCCTGCGTCAGTTCAATCTGGGCTTTGCGTGGACGGAAGAAGTGGCGCGCATCTGTTTTATTTATCTGGTCTATTTGGGCTCGATCATAGCCGCACGCGAAAACCGCCATCTGATGATCGACACGCTGATCAACAAGATTCCACCCATGCCTCAGAAAGCTCTGTACGTGGTGATTCAGGGCACGATCATTTGGCTGATGGGAGTATTGGCGACGGGCGCGTTTCAAAACGCGTGGAAGAATCGCAACGACTTTTGGGTCGCGACACACTTCCCGGTTTTTCTGGTGCATTTTGCCGGTGTCCTGCTTGGCGTTTCGGTGATCATTATTTCACTGGTAAACCTGTACCGTATGTTCTTCCTGAAAGAATCCGTATTGGAGCTGTTCGGGGATCATGGTGAGGACGACGCGCTCTCTGACGACGAAGAATTAGGGGAAGGGGCCGGTCTGCAATGATTATTGCCGTATTTATTGCCTCCATGCTTGTGGGCATTCTGATCGGGCTGCCGATCGCCGTGGCCCTGCTGCTGTGCGCCGTGGCAACAGCGCTGGCGCTTGGCGGCGGCGACGCAAACCCGACGATTATCGCTCGTACATTAATGCAGGGGTCGGATTCCGTTACCATGATGGCGCTGCCGTTCTTCGTACTGGCGGGCGAAATCATGAACCGCGGCGGACTGACGAAGCGCATCATTGCGTTCTGCAATATCTTTATCGGGCGTGTGCGCGGCGGATTGGGCTATGTTACAATCCTCGCGTGCCTTATGTTCGCCTCGCTGGTCGGCTCCGCCGTTGCAGCCTGTGCCGCGCTGGGCGCGATTTTGATCCCGATGATGGCGAATTCCGGCTATAACCGCGAGAAAGCCGCCGCGCTTACCGCAAGCGCGAACCTGGTCGCGCCGATCATGCCGCCGTCGGTGCCGATGATTGTGTACGGCATTGCGGCGGGCGTATCGATCAAGTCCCTGTTCATGGGCGGCATTGCGCCGGCCGTTTACCTCACGATCATCGCCAGCGTGGTGTGGTTCTTTGTTTCCCGCAAAAAGGGCGTTGTACCGGATACGGAGACCGTGTCGAAGCCGTCGCCGAAGGAAGCGGTGAAAATTATCCTCGACGGCATGTGGGCGCTGTTCCTCCCGGTGATTATCCTCGCCGGCCTGCGCTCCGGCTATTTCACAGCAACAGAAGCAGGCGTGATCGCCTGCGTCTACGCGATCCTGATCGGCCTGTTCGTCTACCGCGAGATGAAAATTGCGGATTTGATGAAAGCGTTCGTTTCGTCGGCGAAGATGTCCGCCGTGGTGATGTTCCTCGCGGCGGCCGCCAACTGCGCCGCCTACTTTATGACGATCTCACGCATTCCGCAGATGATGACGTCCGGACTGGAGGGCCTGGTGGAAAGGCCCACGCTCCTGATGCTCGTACTGATGTGCATTGTCGTCGTTGTGGGCCTTGCCATGGACGTGGTGCCGAGCATTCTGATTCTCACGCCCATTATGCTCCCGCTGGTGAGGGCCGCGGGAATCGACCCGGTGTATTTCGGAATCGTGTTTGTGCTGATGAACGTTTTGGGTTTGACGTCTCCCCCTGTCGGGCCCGTTCTAAATGTGGCGTGCGCCACCGGCAAAGTGAAAATGGATAAAATCATTATGCCGACCATGCCGTATTTTATAGCGCAGACGATCCTGTGCTTCCTGCTGGCGCTTGTGCCAGCACTGGTCGAGGTCCCCTTGAGATGGCTTGGGGGCTGATTTGTGAAAGCGTAACTGCCCGAAAAAACGGTGCGATAACATTCGCATGACAGGAGCCAAAAGGAGAAATGAACATGAAGCTAAGCAGAGAGGGAATTCGTCGGCAGGAGGAGTGGGAGCGGTCCGGTATTCGCCTGCCCCGGTTCGACATAGACGCGATGCGTGCGCAAACCGAAACACAGCCGCAATGGGTGCATTTCGGCGCGGGAAATATTTTCCGCGGCTTTATCGCCGAGCTCCAGCAGCGCCTGCTGGAAGGCGGCTCTGCCGCCACCGGAATCATTGCGGCAGAAACCTTCGACGATGAGATCATCGAGAAGATTTACCAGCCGTACGATCATCTGGCGCTTTTGGTGCTGATGAACCCGGACGGCCGCCTCGACAAGACCGTGGTGGGCAGCATCGCCTGCGGCCTTTCCGCCTCGCCGAAAAGGGAGCGGGACTGGAACGAGCTCAAGCGGATTTTCCGCAGCCCATCGCTGCAGATGGTCAGCTTTACCATTACGGAAAAGGGCTACGCTCTGCGCGACATGAAGGGTGAGCTGCTGCCTGTGGTACGCGAGGATTTGCAGGCCGGCCCCGGGGCTCCGCATCACGCGATGGCGATCGTGGCCGCACTGGCCTATGAGCGTTACCGGGCGGGCGAGCTGCCGGTCGCCTTTGTCAGTATGGACAACTGCTCGCACAACGGCGAAAAGCTATCCTCCTCCGTGCTGGAGGTCGTCCGGGCCTGGCGGCAGAACGGATTTGTTCCGGCGGAGTTTGCCGCGTATATGGAAAACCCGGCAAAAGTGGGATTCCCGTGGTCGATGATCGATAAAATCACTCCCCGCCCTTCGCCGGTGGTGCAGCAGGCGCTGGAACAGGACGGCCTGGAGGCGATGGCCCCCGTCATCACGGAGAAAAAGACCTTTATCGCTCCATTCGTCAACGCGGAGGTTGCGCAATACCTGGTGGTGGAGGATCAGTTTCCGAACGGCCGCCCCGCGCTGGAGAAAGCGGGTGTCTATTTTACAGACCGCACTACCGTGGAAAATACCGAGCGCATGAAGGTGACCACCTGCCTGAACCCCCTGCATACCGCGCTGGCGGTGTACGGCTGCCTGCTGGGCTACGATTCCATCGCGGCGGAAATGGCTGATCCGCAGCTTAAAAAGTTGGTGGAGCGAATCGGCTACGACGAGGGAATGCCGGTGGTGGTAGACCCCGGTATCATTCACCCCATGGAGTTTATCCACGAGGTGATCGACCAGCGCCTGCCGAACCGTTTTATTCCCGACACGCCGCAGCGAATCGCCACAGATACCTCCCAGAAGGTCGCAATCCGGTTCGGCGAGACCATCCGCGCGTATCAGAGCCGCGAAGGGCTCAATCCCGGCGATCTGGTCTATATTCCGCTGGCGCTCGCCGGCTGGCTGCGCTACCTGCTGGCCCTTGACGACAACGGTCAGCCGATGGAGGTCAGCGCCGACCCCATGCGCGAGCAGCTGCGGCAGTATTTGCAGGGAATCGAGCTGGGCAATCCCGCATCGTATCGCGGCCAGCTGCGCCCGGTGCTGGAGAACGAAGCGGTGTTCGGCGTCAACCTGTACCGGGCGGGCCTTGGCGAAAAGGTGGAAGGCATGTTCCAGGAGCTGATTGCAGGGCCTCACGCGGTGCGCGAGACTCTGAAGCGGTATGGACTTTAAAAAAGCGATCCGTTTCTTTTTCCACCGCGGGCGGGGAAAGAAACGGTGATATTGTCGGTTCACCTGAAAACCGCCCGGATTTCAAGCTGCAGGGAATTGCCGCAACGCATGGTTCAGGTGCCGATTGGCTGGAACGGCGGCGCACGGCTGCCCGTGCGCGTTCAAGCTGTTCCGTTTTCAATTTGTTCCGCATCCCTGCATCGGGCGATTGAAAAGTGAATTCATTCTGAAACAAGAAGGAGAGAACAAGGCGTGAAAATGACATTTCGCTGGTATGGCAGCGGTTTTGATCCGATTCCCCTGAAATACATCCGACAGATTCCCGGTGTGTCCGGTGTGGTCGGCACACTGATGGACGTCCCCGCCGGGGAGCTCTGGCCGCTCGAAAAGATCAAGGCGCTCCAGAAGGAGGTCAACGATGCCGGTTTGGAGCTGGAAGTGATCGAAAGCGTCAATGTTCATGAGGACATCAAGCTGGGCCTGCCCACTCGGGATCGCTATATTGAAAATTACAAGCAGACCCTGCGCAATTTAAAGGAAATCGGCGTAAAGGTCGTCTGTTACAACTTTATGCCGGTGTTCGACTGGACCCGTTCCGACCTGGCCAAGGTGCTGCCCGACGGCTCCAACGCGCTGTCGTATGATCAGTCCGTCATCGACAAGATCACCGACCCGCAAAAAATGGCCGATGAAATTCAGAAGGATTCCGGCGGGTTTGAAATGCCCGGCTGGGAGCCGGAGCGCATGGCCAGCCTCAAGAAGCTGTTCGAGCAGTACAAGAGCATTTCTCACGACGACCTGTTCGCGAACCTGAAGTATTTTCTCGAGCGGATCATCCCCGTGTGCGAGGAATGCGACATCAAAATGGCGATTCATCCGGACGACCCGCCGTGGGATATTTTCGGCCTGCCCCGTATCACCACCAACGCGGAAAATCTGGAGCGGATTCTCGGCCTTGTGGACAGCAAATACAATGGCCTGACCCTCTGCTCCGGCTCGCTCGGCTCCAACCCGGACAACGACATTCCCGCGCTGATCCGCCGCTTTGGCAGCCGGATTCATTTTGCGCATGTGCGCAATGTCAAGATTCACGAGCGCGGCAGGTTCGATGAGAGCTCGCACCTGAGCTCCGACGGCTCTCTCGATCTGTTCGAGATTATGAAGGCCTACCACGACGTTGGCTTTGAGGGCTACGTGCGCCCCGACCACGGCAGAATGATCTGGGATGAAAAGGGCCGCGCCGGCTACGGCTTGTACGACCGGGCGCTCGGCATCGCATACCTGAACGGCTTATGGGAAGCCATTGAAAAAATGAGTGCAAAGTAATATTTGAGCATATGGAACAGCGGATGGGCCATGCTTCCCGATTGGGAAAGCGGCCCATCCGCTGTTTTTACAGGCTGAGCCTGCACACACGTCGCGAATCAACTCGGTGGAGGAAATCATTTCTTCCGTCGCGAAGGAAAGCTTTTATAAAACCTTCTAAAACTGATTATTTTTAATAGTTTTCTCTGTCCAGGGTTTCTGCTGGTGCAGGCTTGCCCCGGCACGAGGGGCAAACCCTGCTCCAGCAGGCAGATCATGTTTGCACTCACATTGTGAGGAAACCGGCAGAAAAAAATCGATTTTCCGCAAAAAAGTTTGATCGAATATAAAAAAGCCTGCCCCAACTTGAAGGGCAGGCATCAATAAAATTGCGTCTGTAGAAAACTCTCTAAAAGTTCTTACGCTTTCAATAGAGAATCTTTCGTCTGATAATTTTCCACAATCAAATTCGCACACTTGTAAATATCGCCGCCGCCCAGCGTTAAAATCAAGTCTCCCGGCTGTGCGTGCGACATGGCATAGTCCGCCATCTCTTCAAAGGAAGAAAGACAGACGCTGCCGGGAACCTTTTCCGCAAGATCCCTGGAGTAAATATGGTAGGTGTTGGTTTCACGTACCGCCAGAATGGGGGAGAGCACCACGTGCTCCGGGATGGACAGCGCCTTGGCAAAGTCGTCGAGCAGCAGATAGGTGCGCGAATAGGTGTGCGGCTGGAACAGCGCCCATACCGCGCGGAACCCCATGCGGGAGGCTGCCGTCAGCGTGGCGGTCAGCTCGGTGGGGTGGTGTGCAAAATCATCTGCCACGGTCACGCCGTCGAATTTGCCCAGTATTTCAAAGCGGCGGTGAACTCCGGTAAAGCGGCCGAGGCTTTCCGCCGCCGTTTTCGGGTCGATCCCAAGATAATCCGCCACCGCAGCCGCGGCCAGCGCGTTCATAATATTGTGCTTGCCCGGAACAGACAGCGTAACGTCGGAAAGCTTTTCGCCGTGCTTGTAAACCGAGAAGCTCTCGCAGGCCTGCGGCAGATCGGAGATTCCGCCTGCGGCGTAGTCGTTGTCGGGGTTCATACCAAACGTGATGATTCTGGCGTTCCGGATTCCCTCCACCGCCTTGCGGCAGTTCGGGTCGTCGCCGTTGATCACCAACAGACGGCTGGTCTGCAAAGAGAACTGATGAAAGGATTTGATGATGTTTTCCAGCGTGCCGAAATAGTCCAGATGATCGGCGTCGATGTTCAGGATCACAGAGATCGCCGGGGTCAGCTGAAGAAAGGTATCCACATATTCGCAGGCTTCGCAGATGATGGTCTGGCTTTTGCCGACACGACCGTTCCCGCCAATCGCAGGCAGCTTTCCGCCGATGATCGCGGACGGATCCGCACCGCCGTCAATGCACACCTGGGTGATCATCGCGGTGGTGGTCGTTTTGCCGTGCGTGCCCGAAACGGCGATGGAGTTCTTGTACCGGCAGGTGACGATCCCCAGCATCACGGAGCGTTCCACCACGGGGATGCCGCGCTCTTCGGCGGCCACCAGCTCGGGGTTGTCGTGCTTGACCGCCGCGGTGTATACCAAAAGCTGTGCGTCGCCGATGTTTTCGGCTCTGTGTCCCATTGAAACGGGGATTCCGTAAGAGCGGATTCTATCAAGCGTGTCGGATTCGTTTACGTCGGAGCCGGTCAGCTCGAACCCCTCGTGATGAAGAATTTCTGCCAGCGGGCACATGCCCGACCCGCCGATACCGACAAAATGGATGCGTTTGACCTGATCTAAAATATCCTGCTTCATAAAATAAGGACTCCTTTTATCCTGAAATCGCCGAACAAACGGCGCGAAAAATTGAAACTTCATTGCTTTTAGCGTCCAGAAGGCTTACCTATCTATTATATTGCTTTCGTCACATAAAATAAACAACTTTTTTCATTTTTCGGCGGAAAAAACCGGCCGGATATTCTTTTGTGCAATCACAACCCCACGCCCAAATCCATACTATATTTTAGCAGATGATATAGGAGGTTATGAAGCTTGGAATGGAACAGCTTTGGAGTGATAGGCGGCGATCAAAGGCAGATAGCGCTGGCAGAATCCATCGCGGCTGACGGATATACGGTATATGCCTGCGGTTTTGATAAAGCGGCGGAGCTCAAGGGAGTTCGTGCGGCAGAACTGAGAGATCTGGCACTGGTTTGCGACACGATTGTGCTTCCCCTGCCGGTAACGCGGGACGGGCAGCATCTGAATACGCCGCTGGGCAGCGAGCTGATCCCGCTTGACGAGGAGTTTGCCCAACTGATGCGGAACAGGAGAGTGTTTGGAGGCATGATGGATCGGCTGTATCAAACCAGCGAGCTGTGGCAGGAGATAGACACCCGCGATTATTTTGCCAGAGAAGAGCTGGCTGTGCGCAACGCGGCGCTGACAGCAGAGGGAAGTATTGAAATCGCCATGAAGGAATACCCCGGCGCAATCGGAAAATCCCGCTGTCTGGTGGCGGGATTTGGGCGCATCGGCAAGGCGTTGGCACATATGCTGCGAGGGCTGGGGGCCAAGGTGTCCGTCAGCGCGCGCCGTCCCGAGGATTTTGCCTGGATTGAGGTCTACGGCTACGAGCCGGTGCACACCGGCAGCATCTGCCAGAAAGAACAGTACGATATTATCTTTAATACCATCCCGGCCCGGGTGTTTACCAGGCGGGTTCTGTCCGCCATACCCACGGATACGATTTTGATCGATCTGGCGTCCGCCCCGGGCGGTGTGGATACAGAGGCGGCGGAAAAGCTGGGCATTCACGTGATTCCGGCGCTTTCTCTTCCGGGGAAGGCTGCCCCAAAAGCGGCGGGAGAGGTGATTAAGGGGACTATTTACAACATGATGGAGGAGTGAGAGCCTTGAGCGGATTGACCATAGGCTATGCATTGACAGGCTCGTTCTGCACCTTTGAAAAATCGGTGGAGCAAATGCGCCGTTTGATAGACGAAGGGCACCGGCTGATTCCGATCATGTCGGAAACCGCCTTTTCAACAGACACGAGGTTTGGCCGCGCGCAGGATTGGAATCAAGAAATTGAAGAGCTTTGCGGTCACGAAATCTGGCATACGATTGTTCAGGTAGAGCCGATCGGTCCGAAGCGCCTGGTCGATTTGATCCTGATCGCCCCCTGTACGGGGAATACTCTGGCGAAGATGGCCCACGGAGTAACGGACACCGCCGTAACAATGGCGGCAAAATCTCATTTGCGGGTAGGGGGACCGGTGCTTCTGGCCATTTCCACAAACGATGCGCTCAGTGCGGCAGCCCAGAATGTGGGCCGCCTGATGAACACGAAGCACATTTATTTTGTTCCCATGGCGCAGGATGACCCGGAGAATAAGCCGAATTCCGTTGTGTCGGATTTCAGCCTGCTGCCTGCCGCAGTGCTCAGTGCGGTACAGGGCAAACAGCTGCAGCCGGTATTGCTGCAAAAATAACAGGAGAGCGTTTCCGGTTGGAAAACGCCCCGGCCTGTCGAAAAAGGTCCAGCTTAAGGTAGTCCTGCATAAGATAGTACGAAAACTTAAACTGTTTATGGGCTACTGCCAAGTAAAATGTCTAAAATAAGCGTATCGTTCACAATGAACGATACGCTTATTTTTACTCCCTGTCGTAATGGGTAATGTCGCATCAAAACACTAAATAACAAAACAGACGGCTAACAGATAAGTAATGTTAAAACAAAATGTACTGCAATCATCTTGACAGATTCACTTGATCAATGATATAATATTCAACGTTGAGTAAGTGAGGTGAACTGAATTGACGCGGTTACTTGTACTTGGAATTTTAGATGTTCAACCAATGTCTGGCTATGATATTCAGCAGGCATTGCAAATGACAGACGCAGAACGCTGGGGCGGTGTATTAATTGGTTCCATTTATCACGCTCTTAAGAAAATGGAGCATGAGGGATATGTAGCAGTTACCAGCATTGAACAGACAGGACACCGACAAAAAGCTGTTTATTCTATTACGGACACCGGGCGAACTTATCTGCAAACGCTGATTAAGGATTCGTTAAAAGCTTCCTCTGTCCTATACCCCTCAACACTATATTCCGGCCTATCTTTCTATGAAAAGCTATCAGCGGAGGAATGCCGAAAGGCACTTGAAGAACAGCGCATTGCTCTGAATAATGAATATAGTGCTGTTAAACGTGGACTAGAAGCTAAAGATGCTGCTATGCAACACAAAATTCCTCCAATGGTCAATCTTATCATGGAGAATATGTTTTCCACTATAAAGCAACAACAAGACTTTGTTGATAAGGCTTTGGCCCTTTTAGAGAAAGATCACTAAAAATTCTCCCTCGTAACAGAGGGAGAAAAAACATCCCTGATATTCAACGTTGAATAAACAACATTAATTAAACGGAGGTTTGAAAATGAATTTAATAGAAGCAAAAGAAATACGCAAGCAATTTCATAACCGGGAGGTAGTGAAAGGGATTAATTTAGAAATTCGACAAGGTGAAATTCTAGCTTTGATTGGAACCAATGGGGCGGGTAAATCGACCACGCTGGCAATGCTCTTAGGAATATTGCCGCCAGATGCCGGAACGATTACGCGCTGGAGTGAAGATTATAAGGCACATATAGGGGTTCAATTACAATCAACTCCATTTTTTGAGGGCTATAGCACCGAAGAAAACTTAAGGATTTTTGCAGCACTATACAACGTGCGAATGGATAAGGAACAAATTCAAGCCAAGCTGGAAGAATGCAATCTACAGGAAGCGAGGAAAACACTTGCTTCACGCTTATCAGGAGGACAGCAAAAAAGACTTGCGATTGCCGTTACCACTTTGCACAATCCAGACCTGATTATACTCGACGAGCCAGCGGCAGGACTTGACCCCCGCGCCCGGCACGAAGTAAGAGCTATGATAGAACGATTAGCAGAAAATAACGTAACCGTCCTTTTTTCATCACATGATATGGAAGAAGTATCCCGTATAGCTGGCCGCATTATTTTAATGCACGAGGGGCTAATTGTTGCACAAGGTGAACCGGAACATCTTTTACAGGAATATCACGCAGAAAATCTTGAGAGCCTGTACCTTGAATTGACAGACAGCGTAGAAGCAGGAGGAAAATAAAATGAAAACCATATTCAACCTTACATTTAAATCTGCAAGCCGAGATCCTTTTCTACTTCTATGGTCTATCATACTGCCAATCGGCGGAGCCATTGGATTGGGGTTTTTTATAAAATCCCCTGATTATCCTGAACATATTTTAACCGGCATGATAGCAGTGAGTATCTTGTTCTACTCTTTTATGACTACTTCGTTTGCGATTCTGACACAACGGCGCAGAGGTGTATATAATCTTCTGCGAGTGACGCCTATGCCGCTTTGGAAATATGTATGCAGTATATCGGGAGCTTGGACTTTGATTTCATTTGTATGTGCCATGCTTGTGCTACTGTCAGGAATTTTTGTATTAAAAATAAATGTTTCTGTGCAGTCCTTTTTCGCGTTAATACCCATGATTATTATTGCAACAGTTGGGTATGTTTTCTTCAGCTTTTTTATAGCAAGTCTAAGTCGCACAGAAAACAATGTAAGCATTTTGACCAATATTATTACCATGCCACTATTATTCAGCAGCAGCGCTTTCTACTCCCTAAACAATGCCCCTGAATTTCTCCAAACGATTAACAGATTTAATCCTTTTCAGTGGTTTGTCAGTGGCTTGCGTAATGCTCTTGATTTATCGTGGGTTAGCTATTTAGCAGATTTGGGTCTTGTATCATTGGTGGCAATCGTTACGCTGATATTGGCATTAAGAACATTTCGATTTACAGATGTTTAGAATTATGTAAATAGAAACAATTATAAATCTGTCAAGAAACCACTATGCAACTGCCATTATATACAGCAATATTGTTTTTAGTAAAGGGCCTTTCAATGGCAGTTGTATCATTGGAGGGCTCTTTATGTATGTATACCTTTTCTGCCTATTGAAAAAGGAGCCGCCACCTTGTTGTGACGGTTTGGCATAGCTGATGTTCTAAGACTATACAATTTCAAAAAAACATATCAAAAAATGGGTGTATACTGCGCCCATTTTTCATACGACACCGTTCGAGGTTTTTCTCGGACTGGTGTCTTTTTGTTTGCTGGCATTACGGACAAGCCCCAGTGCGACTTCGGGCCAACTTGGCCCGAAGTGCCATACTTCCCCGGATGTTGTTCGCCGCCCTGCTCCATTCGATTCTGAAAGCCCGTAAACCTGAAAAATCGAATGGAGGATTAACCATGATAACAGTGAATTTGAAAGACCTTTATTACTGGTGCAAGGAAGATGTCTTCGTAGAAATTACGGAGGAAATGCTGGAAGCCATGAAAGCTGCTGACCGTCAAGAATCCGCATATAAGCGGCGCACATATTACCACCGGGCACACTACACATTAGATATGGGGGACGGTATTGCGAATGAGTGCGTCACCAAGCCGGAAACCCCGGAGGAAATTTACATCAAAGAAGAAACGACACAGGAAATTGAAGACGCTATTGAAAATCTGACCGAAGCACAAAAACGCCGTTTAAGACAGCGGTATTTTGAGGGCATGAAAATCAAGCAAATTGCAGACATGGAGGGAGTGAACCACTCGACCATATGCTATTCGCTCCGCGCTTCACTCAAAAGCTTGAAAAAACAAACACAGATAAAGCGTTTTAGAGAATAGCCACTTGCCCCGGTGCCGCCGCTTTCGCGTATAGCGATCCGGCGGCGCACCATGAAAAAGCGGAGTGTGGTCACAAACCACGCCCCGCTTTTTCTCGGCCTGTCAGAAATGGGATTGCGGTAGCAAGACCGTTTCCGCTAGGCCGGAACCCGCCCGCAGGCGGCGTCCCCCCTCGGAGAGCCCACGGGACACTTTGCCGCGAAGCGGAAAGTGTCAGAGTGGGTCATATACTTCAAGGAAGTATATGACTGCGGCCAACAAACAACAATAATCAAAATTTAGAAAGGTAAGTTATCCTCATCATCGTCACTCAACCGTGGTTCAACATAATTTCCATTGATAATTGAAGCGGCGGCACTATAAAATTGTGGTAAATAATCTGGTAGTCTGCGATTAATTTCCTCATACAATGACAATGCAGACTCCAAAGCAGACATTGGAATCGAAACGCCGTTTTTTACACGGTCATCTAACCCAAGTATTTTTTCTGCTGGAATTGTCGTTTCAAAAAGATTGTCTCTTATGTCTTGCTTTAAATGAGCAAATACAACTTCCATATATGCACTATCAACCTTTTGACTAAGTGTAAACGTTCTGTCCCAATCTGGATTACCCCAATAATCCTCACTGTTAACACCGCATAGGGAATAAATAACTTCATGTACTTTTTCCCGTAGTTGGTTCACATCTGGAAGCGGTGTGTCCTTTTTGGTTTGGGGTGGCTCAACCTCTTTTATTTCTGATAAGGTTTTGTAATAACCATTGTCTTTGATGGCTATAGATTTTCCGGTATACTCTGTGAACTCTTGGCAAAGAATTTCCGCGTTTTTTCTGAACCCATTATCATTAGTTACGAAAACAACATCACTTTCTCCATTTTCTTTAAAAAATTCTAGTAGTGAAACCCAAATCAACGAATCTTTGAACCCTTTATCGCTAGCCCCATCGACGGATAAGAAAGGGGGGATTTTCTTGTATACTCTATCTAAAATTTTAGCAAAAGTAATGTCATTCGATGAAAAAGGAATAATATGTTCGCCAAACAAGTCTATATATCCCTTTTGTGTTAGCTCTTTTTCTGTTTGGACTCGCTTTTCTAAGGGCGTAGTTATTCGTATGCTGGCTATACCCCTATAATCTTCGGTTAGCTTGATCAATTTATCGTATTTATTTTTCAAATCAAGATACTTTTGAGATATCCGTTCATCTATTGAAACTTGAGTAACATATACGGAGAATTTATCGCTTAGATTTGTAACTACCTCTTTAAGGTTAAGATTTTCAATTATGAAATTTGTATCAAAAACAAACGCACTTTTACTATCCAAGCAATTCCCCTCCAAGCCGCACAATTTTCCACTTACATTATACAACATTTTCCTCAACTTCACAATCCTAATTCACTTCGGGCCAACTTGGCCCGAAGTTCCTTTTTGCCCGGAAACCTGCCCAAAAGCATCAGAACTATCACGGTAATTGAAAGGGGGCCGTGCCATGCAGAAAGTTGACCGTTCTATAGTCCGCAATGAAGCCTATCAAAAGAAAAGCGTTTCTATTCGGGAACGCCACAACGAGCGAAAAAATCAGGGCTATTCCAATCCCGACATTGTAACAGACCGCTCCTATCTCAATGTACATTTTAAAACCTGTGAGGTTAGTTATGCCCAAGCCTTTGACAAAATGCTGGAAGCTGGAACCATCAGCACGCGCGGCCTGCAACCAGATGCAAAGGTCATTGACGAGCTGGTTTTTGATGTGAATACCGCTTACTTTGACCGCAATGGCGGGTATGAATATGCAAAGGATTTTTTTGAAGAAGCTTACCGCTTGGCAATACAGGAAGCTGGCGGCGAACAATACATTTTATCGGCGGTTATGCACGCCGACGAGCGCAACCGCGCCTTGTCGGAACAGCTTGGGCGTGATGTATTCCACTACCATCTGCACGTTATCTATGTGCCTGTGGTGGATAAGGAAATCAAGTGGTCGAAACGCTGTAAAGACCCTGCTTTGGTCGGTACGACAAAGGAAGTTATTAAACAGGTCAGCCATTCTAAAAAATGGCCCAAGCTGAAACAGTTGGACAGGGACGGGAATCCTGTTTTAAGTAAGAACGGGAAAGCCATTCTTATCAATTCCTATTCACTTTTACAGGACAGATTTTTTGAACATATGAGGGCGGCGGGCTATACCGATTTCGAGCGTGGGGAGCGCGGAAGCACCGCCGAACATTTAAGTGTGTTAGATTACAAAATCCAGCAGGACACACAGCATATTTCCTCACTGAATGAGGTTATCGAGGACAAAGAAAACACTGCCGTCCTGCTGGATAAAAAGGTAGAAAAACAGACGGAACGTCTTTCCGGCTTACAGGAAAAAATCAGCGTGACCAAGCAAGCCGTCGCTACTTTTTCAGAAATTGAGGATATGACGAAAAAGACCATTAGCGGCAATGTACAGCTTTCCCCGGCAGACTGGAAAACCGTATCCGGCCTTGCGAAAAAGGGTGTGACCGCCGAGGGCGATATTTCCGATTTAAAGAAACAGCTTGCCGCCGCGAAAAAGGACGCGCAGATATACAAATCCCGTTGGGATCGGCTGTTAGAGGAAACAAAGCTGTTCCGGGAAGCCGTGAAACACGCACCGCGCTTGGTAAAGGAATTTCTTGCTTCTGTATTCCGCAGACCGCCGGAAAAACAGGAGCCGGAGCGAACGCCAAAGCGGAAAAATAAAGATGTGGAGTTATAGCCACTTCGGGCCAAGTTAGCCCGAAGTCCGCAAGGTATCAAGAGGGTGTTCCCCCTCTTGCACTCCCCCCACTCGCCGTGTGGCAGAGGTTCCCATGTTTAAAGGATATGGGAACCTTGCGGTTCAGTGTGGGGCACAGCTTATGTCAATGGGCTTTTGCGGCATATGCTCTGTCGCTCCGCTCGTCCGCTATTCCACAGTCCCATTGACAACGCCTTTCGCCCTTTCTGCTCTTTGGAGGAGGCCGGGGCGCGGGGCTGGCCCCGCATAAGCTGACGATAGCCACCAACCGAGCGGAGCCGGTTTTGCCGTAGAATGGAGCGGACGGAAACGGGGCCAGTTTCTCCTTGCTCTGCTCCCCGTTTTCGGCGGTGTAATGGCACGGCAAAAATTCGAGCTGTCAAGGGTTAAGGGTGAAGCCCGTCCCTTGACTGCCCGGATAGGCGAAGCGGCCTAAGTTTCGGACAGGTCGATGTTACGATTTATCTCTTTTATACAGTCCACAAACCCGCATGAATACAGGGTTTCTTGCTCCTCTAAAACCCCGTTTTGAGGGGTACTAAGGGTTTTGTATTACCCACCCCTTGAAATCAAACAAAAAGCTAACATTTATCACTTCGGGCCATGTTGGCCCGAAGTGATCGAAAGGAGTTGCCCTATGAATAAAAAATATAATAAAGATGGTCATATCGTTGTGAAAGTTCCTCTTTCTGGTGAACTGCCGCAAGTAACCTTGAAACGGCAAATCGGTGGTACGGAGTATTCCGTGTCCGGCAGTTATGATGGGAAACGAACTTTGCCCGCCAAGCTGTTGAATCTCATGGTTCAAAGCGGTGACAACCATGACAAGTAACGGTACACATGGTAAAATAGAGATAGACATTGAACCTTTGGCAGACTGCCCGGAAAAGGAGGAAAACATGCGGCGGTCTGAAACAATTACAGCGTTATATCTTCGGCTTTCCCGTGATGATGAACTGCAAGGAGACAGCAACAGTATTCTAAACCAAAAAGCAATTTTGAGTAAGTACGCAAAGGAAAATCATTTCCCTAATCCAACTTTTTTCGTGGACGACGGATTTTCTGGAACAAATTTTGAAAGACCCGGCTGGAATGATATGCTGGAACAAATTGAAGTCGGAAAGGTCAAAACCGTTATTGTCAAGGACATGTCCCGGCTTGGGCGTGATTACTTAAAGGTAGGGTTTTATACCGAGGTTCTCTTTCCTGAAAAGAGTGTACGCTTCATTGCAATTAACAACGGAATTGACAGTAACAATCAGCAGGACAGCGACTTTACCCCATTTTTGAATATCATCAACGAGTGGTACGCAAAAGACACCAGCAAGAAAATCCGGGCCGTCATGAAGTCTAAGGGCGAAGCGGGTGAATACCTTTGTACCAACCCTCCCTAAGGTTACAGAAAAGACCCGGACAATCCGAAAAAGTGGCTTGTGGACGAAGAAGCGGCACAGGTGGTGCGACGTATCTATGCCTTATGTTTGGAGGGCTACGGCCCTACGCAAATTGCCCGATTGCTCAAAGAGGAGCATATTCCTGTTCCAACGGCCTACTGGCTATCCAATGGGCGCAAGCCAAACACTGCCTTACCCGACAATCCCTGCAAATGGGTATCGGACACCGTAGCTTATATTTTGGAGCGCAAAGAATATCTTGGACATACCATTAATTTCAAAACCTACAAACAATCCTACAAGTCCAAGAAAAAACTATGGAATCCCGAAGAAAAGCAGATGGTATTTGAGAATACCCATGAAGCCATTATTACTGCTGATGTATGGAAAAAGGTACAGGTTTTGCGAAAAAACAAGCGCAGGCCGACACGGACGGGAAAAACCAATCTGTTTTCAGGCATTGCTTATTGTGCAGATTGCGGGGCGAAACTGTACTATTGCACCAGCAAAAACTTTGAAACTCGGCAAGACCATTTTGTCTGCTCCACTTCGAGAAAAAAAGGTAAGGAAGTTTGTGCCACTCATTTTATCCGTGCTGTTGTTTTGGAAGAAATGGTACTCTGGCATTTGCAGTATATCACCAGCTTTGTAACGGCGTATGAGGATATATTTCGGGACAAAATGAATGCCAAACATACCGCAGACCAGAAGAAGCAGATCGCTCTGCGGCGCAAGCAGATTGCACAGGCAGAACGGCGTATCACCGAATTATCCAAACTGTTCAAGCGTATGTATGAGGATAATGTAAGCGGAAAACTCAATGATATTCGCTTTGAAGAATTGTCCTCTGACTATGAAACAGAACAAGTAGATTTGGAAAACAAGCTGGAACAGTGGCAAGCGGAATGGACCGAACAGGAACAGCATACCGAAGATGTGGAACGGTTTATCAGCAAGTGCAGGAAGTACACGGATTTGACGAAACTGACACCCACAATCTTGAATGATTTGGTGAACAAAGTATTTGTAGAAGCACCTGATAAATCGGACGGCAAGCGTAGGCAGAATATTCACATCAGTTATGACTTAGTGGGAATTCTGCCGCAACTAAATAACCCAATACATGAAGAAATGGCGTAGCTTTTACGCTACGCCATACTTCATTCAAATATTGTTTTACTAAGGACGGCCTTATGCTGGGCTTTTTGTTTGTAAAATGGTAAAATAGAGACAGGTGATGAAAAATGCTGGAACGGGAAAATCTGCGCAGAGACGCAGTGGAATTTGTGAATACGGACCTATTGGTGCCACAGGAACATCTGCTGCGACAGATTGGCAGCGTGGTATTCAATGACGGGCGGGCGCTGTCCACAGCGTACAAGAGAACGATGCTCTAAGCGGGGAATCTGGAATGGCGGAAGTATGTGTACAACGATTCTGGCGGGGGCCGTCCAATGCGGCCCCCACGCGCTTGTCTCTATCCGTACAACACAGCCGGTCACGTGGTACACTGGGTGTATTCCCAATCATCGATCAAAAATTACGCTTTGGCAAACGCACAAGGATGTGACCCTATGAGAATCATCATTTCTCCCGCAAAAAAGATGAATATTGATACCGACAGCCTGCCCTATGAGAGCCTGCCGCAGTTTTTGGAGCAGGCCGAAACGCTCCTCGGCTGCCTGCGTGCTATGGATTTTGCGTCCCTTAAAGCGCTGTGGTGCTGCAACGATTCGATTGCCGATCTCAATTACAGGCGGGTGCAGTCGATGGATTTGCGCAATGCGCTGACGCCCGCGATTTTGTCGTACGAGGGGACTCAGTACCAATACATGGCCCCCGGTGTGTTTGAGCGGGAGCAGCTTACATATATCAATGAGCACCTGCGGATTCTGTCGGGCTTTTACGGTCTGCTGCGCCCCTTCGACGGGGTGACGCCCTATCGCCTGGAAATGCAGGCTCGGCTTTCGGTGGGCGGGCAAAATCTGTACGCCTTTTGGGGGAACCGGCTGGCGCAGCGGCTTTGTGCCGAAAGCGAGCTGATTTTGAATTTGGCTTCCAGTGAATACAGCAAAGCCGTTTTGTCCCATCTGCCGAAGACGGTGCGCTTTCTCACCTGTACCTTTGGGGAGTGGAAGGACGGCAGGGTGGTTGAAAAGGGTACCCTGTGCAAAATGGCCCGCGGCGAGATGGTTCGCTGGCTGGCAGAACAGAACGTGACGGAGCCAGAGGACATCCGCGGCTTTGACCGCCTCGGCTATGCCTACCGCAAAGAGCTTTCGGAACGCGACCATTATGTGTTTGTCAAAGAGGGCGCCGAAAAGCGGAAGGTGCAGATTTTACTGCATGATTTTTAAAAATCATGCAGTAAAATGCCGGCAGCTATTTTCCAGGGATTGGTAAATGTGCTATACTATGGTATCCTCATTTTGGGAAGTGACGTTATGCCCAGTTCATCGAATCAAAAAAAGAAGCTGCTCTATTTGATGCGAATTCTTTTGGAGCGCACGGACGCGGACCACGTTATGACGATTCAGGAGCTGATCGCCGCGCTGGCGGAGTACGGGGTTCCCGCCGAGCGAAAGTCGGTTTATGCCGATCTGGAGCTGCTGCGCGAATTCGGCCTGGATGTGGAATCGCGCAGAAGCAGAACCATCGGCTACTATGTCGACGCGCGGGAGTTTGAGCTGCCCGAGCTGAAGCTTCTGGTAGACGCCGTGCAGAGCTCGCGCTTTATTACGCCGAAGAAAAGTACGGAGCTGATTCAAAAGCTGTCGTCCCTGACGAGCAATCCGCAGGCCGGCCAGCTTCGGCGACAGGTGTATGTGGCAAACCGGCCCAAGACCATCAACGAGAGCATCTATTACAATATCGACGCCATCCATACCGCCATCCATTCCGGGCGCAAAATCAGCTTTCAGTATTTTGATTACAACGCGGACAAGGAGCGCGTGTACCGTAAGGGCGGCGAGCGGTACTGCCAGAGCCCCATGGCGCTTTGCTGGGACGACGACAAGTATTACCTGATTTGCTACAGCACCAAATACGGGGATTTTGCGCATTACCGGGTCGACCGGATGAATCAGGTTGCGGTGTGCGGTGAAGAAGCGGAGCGCCCCGATCAAAAAGATTTTGATGTCGCCGAGCACGCAAAGCAGGTATTCGGCATGTACAGCGGCGAGTTGGTCGCCGCCACACTGCGCTTTGATCAAAGCCTGGTCAATTCTGTGTTAGATCGATTCGGGCCCGAGGTTCCGTTTCGCAAATGCGGCGATTTTTTTGAAATCTGCGTTGAGGTCTCCAACAGCCCGGTCTTTTTGAGCTGGATTTTCCAGTTTGGGGAAAAGGCCGAAATCGTCGCGCCGCAGAGCCTGGTGGATTCTATGCGCGCTCTGCTTTCGGCACAGATAAAGAAATACCAGTAAAACCGCAAGGCGCCCCTGATTGCAAAGCGCTCAGGGGCACCTTTTTTATGTGTATTGCGGCTGTTGATTCACCCGCCGTGAAATGGTATGATAACGTAGTACGAAATGCAAATAGAATACGGCAATTCCACTGTGGATTTGCCTGAAAAAGAGCTTGCTGTCAAAATGAAAATTTCCTTGTCCGCCGAAGGTCAGGGAGGAAATCAGTGCTCTTATTTTCAAATAAAATGTATCATATCGATATCGGGATAATGGGGAACAGGAATGAAAAGACTGGCTGTTGGAATTTTGGCTCATGTAGACGCTGGGAAAACGACGCTTTCCGAAGGGCTGCTCTATACCTGCGGGCGGCTGCGGCAGCTGGGCCGGGTCGACCATAAGAATGCGTTTCTGGATACGGAAGCGCTCGAGCGGGAACGCGGGATCACCATTTTTTCCAAGCAGGCGGTGCTGCCGCTCGGCGATTTGGAAATCACCCTGCTCGATACCCCCGGCCACGTGGATTTTTCGAGCGAGATGGAGCGCACGCTGCAGGTGCTGGATTACGCCATTCTTGTCGTGAGCGGGTCGGACGGCGTGCAGAGCCACACCCGCACGCTCTGGCGGCTGCTCGGCCGCTACCGGATTCCCGCCTTCCTGTTCATCAATAAAATGGATTTGCCCGGTACGGACCGCGAGGCGCTTCTGCGCGAACTGAAAGCCTCTCTTTCGGATGGCTGTGTCGATTTTGGTGCGGATCAGAGCTGCGGCGAGTGGATGGAGAATGTCGCCGTGTGCGACGAGGAAGCGATGAGCCGGTATCTCGAGCAGGGGGAGCTTTCCGATACAGAGGCTGCCGCGCTGGTGGCCCGCCGCAAGGTGTTCCCCTGCTATTTCGGCTCCGCGCTGCGCCTTTCCGGCGTGGAGGAGCTGGTGCGGGGCCTGTCGCTTTACACGCAGGTTCCCCAATACCCGCAGGAATTCGCGGCCAGAGTGTTCAAAATCACCCGGGACGCGCAGGGGAACCGACTGACGCATCTGAAGGTGACAGGGGGCACCCTCCGGGTGAAAATGCCGCTCAAAAGCCGGGAGTGGGAAGAAAAAGTCGATCAAATCCGCGTCTATTCAGGGGCGAAATTCCAGCCTGTGGACGAAGCGCCTGCCGGAACCGTCTGCGCTGTAACGGGCCTGAGCAAAACCCGCGCGGGAGAGGGCCTTGGGGCCGAGGGAGCGTGCGAAGCCCCGGCACTCGAGCCGATGCTCACCTACCGGGTGATTTTGCCGCAGGGCTGTGACGCGCACAGCGCGATGCAGAAGCTGAGCGCTCTGGAGGAAGAGGACCCGCAGCTTCATCTGGTATGGAACGCGCGGCTGCGGGAGATTTCGCTGCAATTGATGGGCGAGGTGCAGCTCGAGATTCTGAAAACTCTGATCTACGAGCGCTTCGGCCTGCGGGTGGAATTTGGCTCCGGCAGCATTGTGTATAAAGAGACCATCGCCGCCGCAGTGGAAGGAGTGGGGCATTACGAGCCCCTGCGCCACTACGCCGAGGTGCATCTGCTGCTCGAGCCGGGCGAGCGGGGGAGCGGCCTGCACTTTGCAAGCACCTGCCCGGAGGCTCAGCTCGACAGAAGCTGGCAGCGGCTGGTTCTGTCGCATCTGGAGGAGCGGGTTCATCGCGGCGTGCTGACCGGCTCACCCATTACCGACCTGAACATTACGCTTGTGGCGGGCAGGGCCCATGTGAAGCATACCGAGGGCGGCGACTTTCGCCAGGCCACCTACCGCGCGCTGCGGCAGGGGCTGATGAGCGCCGAGAGCATCCTTTTGGAGCCGTGGTACGATGTTCGGCTGGAGCTGCCAGCCGTAAACGTGGGCCGCGCGATGACGGACATTCAGCGCATGGGCGGCAGCTGCGCTCCCCCGGAGCCGTGCGGCGAGCTGACGCTTCTCACCGGCAGCGCCCCCGTTGCGGGCCTGCGCGGTTATGGCCGCGAGGTGCTCTCTTACACCCGGGGCCGGGGGAAGCTCGCCTGCTTTTTCCGCGGGTATGAGCCCTGCCGCAATCAAGCGGAGGTAATCGCCGCCATCGGCTACGACCCGGAGCGCGATTTGGAGCAGCCCGCGGATTCCATCTTTTGCGCGCACGGGGCGGGATTTTCCGTCCCGTGGAATCAGGTGCGGAATTATATGCATGTGGAAAGCGGCTTTCGCTCCCACGAGGAGAATCGGCAGGCGGAGAGCGCTCCGGGATTCTCCGCGCGGCCGTCTGTCTCTTATACCGGCGCTTTGGAGCAGGACAAGGAGCTGCAGGCTATTTTTGAGCGGACGTACGGCCCGGTCAAGCGGCGTGAGTTTGTGCCGCAGAAGCTGCCTTTGCAGGGGACGGAGCAGGCCGCAAAGCGGGAAGCCGTCCGTCCGGTCATGGCCGGGCCGGAATATCTGCTGGTGGACGGCTACAACATCATTTTCGCGTGGGATGATCTGAAGGCGGTGGCGCGGGAGAGCCTCGACACCGCGCGCAAGCTGCTGATGGATTTGCTCAGCAATTATCAGGCTTACCGCAAGTGCGAGGTGATTCTGGTGTTCGACGCCTACCGCGTTCCGCGCAACACCGGCGAGGTGCAGCGGTACCACAACATCAGCGTGGTGTATACCAGACAGGCCGAAACCGCCGACGCCTACATTGAAAAAACGACCTACGAGCTGGCCAAGCAGTACCGGGTGCGGGTCGCAACCTCCGACGGCATGGAGCAGATGATCATTCTCGGGCATGGGGCGCTCCGGATTTCGGCCCGGGTATTCCGCCAGGAGGTGGAGATGGTCGGCGGCCAGATTGCGGAGCTGCTGGCGCAGATCAACCGGTATGAAAAGTCGCGCCCCGTACAGGCCGCCTTTGAAAAAGCGAAGAAAAAGGAATGAAAGAAAAGCATTGCAAAAAAGCCCGATGAATCGGTGTGTTTTGGTTGACGCGGGGGTTGATTGGTTTTATAATTGTTTCGATATCAGAAATATTTCTCCCGCCCGGTGAGGATTGAAAAGCTTTGGCAACGGCAAATTTTCTGAGCGGCGGAATGGGAATCTGCGGATTGCCCCGGCAGAAGGCGTGAGAAAATCGTAAGACGCTTCTCGGCTTTCGGGATCAAATAAGGTTAACAATACAAAACAGAAGGAGCAAATCAAATGGATGCAACGTGCGCATACTGTGTGGAAGGCGAACTGCTGGATAAGTTCGGAATCAAAATCTGCGAGCTGGAAACCTCGAAGGTATATTTGTTTAAAGAGCAGAGCCACGAGGGCCGGGTGGTCGTGGCCCATAAAAAGCATGTGAGCGAGATGATCGAGCTTTCAGACGAAGAGAGAAACGCCTATTTTGCCGAGGTGAATCGGGTGGCCAAGGCGCTGCATGAGGTGTTTCACCCCGAGAAGGTCAATTACGGCGCGTATGGCGACACCGGGCATCACCTGCATTTTCATCTGGTGCCGAAATACCGCGACGGCGCCGAGTGGGGCGGAACGTTCGCCATGAACCCCGATCAGGTCTATTTTGATGAAAAAAAGAATGCGGAGCTGATCGATCGAATTCGTCGGGCACTGCAAGTAAAATAAGGCTCGTACCCGAACGCAGGTGAAAAAGGAAGAAGCTTTTCAGCATTTTGGTGAGAAATGTTGAAAAGCTTCTTTTACTCTGTTGTGCCGCGGCAGTCCGCCGCGGGCGTATGTGCGGCGGAGCTTACACCTTGCGCAGGCTCTGCTCAATATCTTCGATTATGTCCTCAACGCTTTCCAGCCCGACGGAGAGGCGGATCATACCGGGGTTGATGCCTGCGGCAAACAGCTGTTCTTCGGTCAGCTGGCGGTGGGTGGCGCTGGCGGGGTGCAGCACGCAGGTGCGAATATCCGCCACATGTACCTCAATGGAAGCGAGCTTGAGGCCGTCCATGAATTTCACGGCGTTGTCCTTGCCGCCCTTGATGATGAACGAAATCACGCCGCTCGTGCCCTTCAGGTACTTTTTTGCGAGCGGGTAATATTTGTCGCTCGCAAGACCCGGGTAGATCACCTTTTCAATCTTGTCGCAGGCCGCGAGATAGTTTGCCACCTCCAGCGCATTTTTGCAGTAGCGCTCCATGCGCACGGCAAGCGTTTCGAGGCCGAGATTTAAAAGAAACGCGGAGTTTGCAGCCGGGTAGGCGCCGTAGTCGCGCATCAGCTGCATTCTGGCCTTTGTAATGTATGCGGCCTTGCCGTAGTTCCCCACATAAGTAATGCCGTGGTACGATTCGTCCGGCTCGGTAAACTCGGGGAATTTGCCGTTGGCCCAGTCGAAATTGCCCGAATCGACAATCACGCCGCCCACCTGCACCGCGTGGCCGTCCATGTATTTCGAGGTGGAATGCACCACGATATCCGCGCCAAACGCAAACGGCTTGCACAGAATCGGGGTGGCAAAGGTATTGTCCATGATCAGGGGGATTTTGTGGCGGTGGGCGATACGCGCGAATTTCTCAATGTCCAGCACGCTCAGGGCCGGGTTTGCGATCGTTTCGCCGAAAATCAGCCGGGTGTTTTCCCGCACTGCGGCGCTGATGGTTTCCTCGTCGGCGTCGGCGTCCACAAAAATGCACTCGATCCCGTAATTCTTCAGGGTAACGGCAAACAGGTTCACGCTTCCGCCGTAAATCTGAGAGGTGCTGATGAAGCTGTCGCCCGCCCTGCACAGGTTCAAAATGGCGAGCAGCGTGGCGGCCTGGCCGGAAGAGGTGCACATCGCGCCCACGCCTCCCTCCAGGTCGGCGATTTTCCGCTCGACCGCCATCACGGTGGGGTTGGCGAAGCGCGAGTAAATCAGGGCTTTGGTCGGTTCGTCGAATACGTCGCCGACCTCCTGCGTCGAATCAAACACATAGGTTGTGCTTTGAACGATCGGAACCATCTTTGGCTCTGAATTTTTTGGGGTATACCCGCTGTGGATGCATTTGGTTTCGTCCCTCATGCTGTGTTTCCCTCCTGATCGTTAATTCTCTTTATCATACCGCAAATACGGATTGTTTTGCAATAAAAATCCTACCACCTTACTATGATTTGTTTTTTGCCGCACGAATTTGATGGGGAAAATATGCTGCGCCCCACGCGCCGTGCCCGCCGGACACCGCGCGGTTTCTCATCGCAGAAGCCCATTTGGGTTCAGGATTCTGTTGACAGCGGCTAAGAGGCGTGATACAATCTATTACCACCGGTAATTACCAACGGTAATAGATTGGAGGGGATACCAGTGACGAGCCGGAAACCCATTTCAAGGGAACAGATTATCGACAGCGCACTGGAGCTGCTGCGAAACCGCCGCGACGTACAGAGCTTGAATCTGCGCGAGATCGCGCGGGCTCTGGGCTGTGCACACACGAACCTGTACAATTATTTTTCGTCCTATCCGCAGCTCCTGTGGGAGGCGCACGCCGTCTGCATGGAGCGGATGTCGGCGCAGATCGGCGCGGTGGCGGCCGCCGCGCTTGCGCCCAAATACAAATTGCAGGCTTTTTTTTACGCTGTGGTGCGCGTGTACCTGGAGAACACCGGCTGGTTCCGGCTGGCGTGGCTCGAATATTTGGGGGAGCAGCGCCCCGAGGGCAATGCGCTTGCCGTGGCGGCGGCCCGGGAGAGGATGAACCGTGCGGTCGCGCAAATCTGGCGGGAGCTGACCGGCCACCCGGCTGACGCTGAAAAGCTGGAGGAAACCGTTCATTTTGTTCACTGCTACCTCATCGGGGAAATCTCCAATTATATTTCGGGCCGCCGCGTAATTGAGGATGAGGAGGAGTTTTGTCAGTCTGTTGTGCGTCAGGCGGTGCGAAGCACCGCGCTGCTGCTGAGGGAGGAGTGATGCGCTTTGGGGTTTGAGCTGGGATTTTTGAATCAGGGTTTGATCCGGAGGCAGGCGATTGGGGAGATTCTAAAATGCAACGATAGGACCGCTCGCTTTGGTCTGGAGCTGACGGAGCGGCAGGCGGCGCAGCTTGTGGAAACCCGGGCGTTCGCGCTGAAAACCGCAGGCAGAATCGAATTTGGCGGCGGAGTCATTCAAAAGCTGATTTACGCTTTCTGCGATTCGCCGTACCTGATGCGCCAAAATTATGAATCCACGCTCCACGAGCTGGTGGAGCTGTTTTATTTTTATAAAAACGAAACGGAAAATCGCTTCAGCGACGACGAGCTGATCGATTTTATGAAAAAGGCGTACGACGGCCCCTGCGCAGGCTCTTTGGAGCTGTTGGCCGGGAGGGAGCTGTACCGCCTGGCGGAAAATCTGCGCTGGTGCCGACCCGCGGATTTTGACAGCGAAGCGCCCGACGACGAGGAAGAGGAGGATGACAATGGATTCTCTTGAACGGATCAGCAGGATCGACCGCTCGCTGCTCAGCGGCGAGCACTACCTTTCAACCCTGCTGGAGCAGGCCTACCTGACGGAGGTGCTCACCGCGCCGCAGATTGAGGCGGTGCAAATGGCCTGTCTTTCTGTTCTGGCGCGGCAGACGCAGCTCTATAACGGGATGGAGAGCAGCTCCGTCCGCGTGGAGGACGCGGAGGAAATTCTGGAATCGGTGCTGTTTACGATCGGCGTTTGCCTGAAGGAGTACGGGAACGCGGAGGACGCCGCTCTGGCGCTGATCCGTGAAGGGGCCGAAGCTCTGTTTGCGCGCGGGGGCAAACGAATAGACCGCATGCTGAAAACGACGAAGCTCTTTCACGCCGGCCTTGTCCGCAGACTGATGGAAACGCCCAACGTGTTTTACCGCTCGACGGTGGAGGACGGCATCAACGGTTTTTTTCAGCTGTACCGGCCGCAGTTCGGCGCGCAGCAGATTCACATTACGGCGGATTACCCGCTGCTGCACCCGGTGGCCGATCTGGCCGGGATCGAGTTCATCCGGGAATATATCGAGCGCGTGGACTGTGAAAACCAGTTCTGCACCTGCTTTTCACCGGTGACGATTCATGCGCTGCTGTGCGGGCTGCCGGTGGATTACCGGGAGCTCCCGCTGAATCTGTGCGGGCCGGTGCTCACGGCCGCGCTTGGGAGCGTGCTGTGCGGGAAAAATTTCTATTCGTTACGCCTTTCGGCGGAGGATTTGGCTGATTTAAAAGAAAAGCTGAACGGCCGGGGAAAATCAGAGCTTCTGCCGCTGCTGCAGGCGGCGTTTGAAAAGATGAGCCTTGCTCTTTCGCTGCGCCGGCGCACGGAGGAGTATCTGGCTGCCGCGCTTCCCGGCATTGCGGCGGAAATAGAAAACGCGGTACGCACCGATACCCTGAGCGGGATTTTATTGATGACCCGGCTGCCGCGGGATGGGTACCGCCCGGTTTGACCGCTATGGGCGGTTCCGTTTGAAAGCATGTTCCGTATCAGATCATTTTTCGTCTGCGCGGCGCTTCGACGGCTTTGATTGACAACACGACGCAAAGGACCTATGATAAATAAAGTTACTGCTGGTCGCCGCCCCGCAGGGCGGCGGGCCAAAGATTCGGGAATGGGAAAAGGAGCAAAAGCGAATGAAAATAACAGTCATCGGCAGCGGACGTTGGGGCAGCTTTATCGCGTGGTACCTTTCGGGGCTGGAAAAGGAAGTTACCATCTACGGCAGACCGACCAGCGAGCAGTTTTCCAAGCTGCGGCAGACCCGTACCAACGGGCTTGTCACTTTTTCCGACGCCGTCCTGTTTTGCGATGATCTGGAGTGTGCGCTGGAGGGCGCGCAGATCGTGGTGATCTCGATTCCCTCCCAAAGCCTGCGCGGGCTGATGCAGCAGCTGTCGCAGCTTTCGATGGCGGGGAAAACCGTCGTGCTGTGCATGAAGGGCATTGAGGCCGCCACCGGCAAGCGGCTGACCGAGGTGGCGGAGGAATTCCTCCCGCCCGAAACCGGCCTCGCCGTTTGGGTGGGGCCGGGCCATGTGCAGGATTTTACCGCCGGAATCCCCAACTGCATGGTGATCGACAGCAAAAAGCAGGAGACAAAGCGGTTCTTGATCGAGCAGTTTTCCGGCAGCCTGATCCGCTTTTACTACGGGGAGGATCTGCTCGGCAACGAGGTGGGGGCCGCCTCCAAAAACGTGATCGGAATTGCTGCCGGCATGCTGGACGGCCTGAATAAAACGGCGCTCAAGGGCGCGCTGATGTCGCGTGGTACCCGTGAGATTGCCCGGCTGATCAAGGCGATGGGCGGCAACGAGATTTCCGCATACGGGCTGGCGCACCTCGGCGATTACCAGGCGACGGTCTTTTCGCCGTACAGCCACAACCGCGCCTTCGGCGAACGCTTTGTGCGGGGCGAGCACTACGGCGAGCTGGCGGAGGGCGTCGCCACCACCCGGGCAATGCTTTGCCTGGGGCAGCAGTACGGCGTGGAGCTGCCGATTTGCCAGGCGGTGGAGGCGGTGATCCACGGCGGGCAGGCCGCCGACAAGGTGCTTTCCGATCTTTTCCTGCGCAGCCAGAAGGCCGAATTCTGAACTGTTTCTTCCAAAATTTCATTCTCCCCCGCTTTTGCGCACTGGAAAAACCTGGCGTTTTCTTGACAAAAGCGAAAAACAATCTATACTATTTCATATACTTAACTAATGAAAGTCCGCAGTAAAAGGGGAAGAACCGGTACGATTCACTGCGTTTATGAAAATTGGTATGAGGGGTTTACAAACTGGTGGGGAGGGCTTTTATGTCTGCGAAGGATCGAACGGACGATTTGTTCGGAGTTCTGCATTATCTGAAAAGGGCAAAGGATCTGATTCCTGAGATTCCGGGAGTGCCGCAGGGCGAATTTATGATGATGCACAAGATCCATTGCTGTCTGCAGGAGGGCGAATGCCGGGGAGAGCAGCCCGGCGTGAAGGTGTCCAAATTGAGCGCGCGGCTGGGGATGTCGATGCCGGCGGTGTCTCAGATGCTGAAATCCCTGCAGAAAAAAGGGCTTGTCACCCGCACGGCCGCCACAGACGACCGCCGCGTGGTGTATGTGGCGCTTACCCCGGCGGGGGAAAAAATCTTTTCCGATGCGATCAACCGCTTTTTGGAACGCGTGAACGCGGTGGCGGAGCTGTTCGGAGAAGAGAAAATCCAGCAGATTACCGTTTTGCTGGAGGATTTGGGCCGCGCCATAGAGCGCGTGCGCAAGGACCAGCCCGAAAAATTTTAGCGTATTTCCCGGGCAGGGTATGGACAGCTGTCACTTTTTCCGCTATACTGTTGAAAGAAAAACGGACAAACAATAGCACAGAACAGGCACACTTTGAAAGATCAGGGATTTTCAAGGTGTGCTTCTTTTGAGCGCGCGGGAAAAGAAAGGAAGACCGGAATGAAGCACCTGATAGACCCGTTGGACTTTACGGTGGAGGAAACGCTGGAGCTGCTCGAGCTGGCAGACCAGATCGCGCTGGATTCGTCCCCCTACGCAAAGGCCTGCCGCGGCAAAATTTTGGCCACGCTGTTTTACGAGCCCAGCACGCGCACGCGCCTTAGCTTTGAATCGGCAATGCTGCGCCTTGGCGGCAGCGTGTTGGGCTTCGCCTCTGCGGAGAGCAGCTCGGTGAGCAAAGGGGAAAGCGTGGCGGATACCATCCGCGCGGTTTCGTGCTATGCGGATATCTGCGCCATGCGCCACCCCAAAGAGGGCGCGCCGCTGGTGGCGTCGCACTATTCCGGCATCCCGGTGATCAACGCAGGCGACGGCGGGCACCAGCACCCCACCCAAACGCTGACGGATTTAATGACGATCCGCCGCAAGAAGGGCCGCCTCGATCAAATGACCATCGGCCTGTGCGGGGATTTGAAATTCGGGCGCACGGTGCATTCGCTCATGAAATCCCTGGTGCGCTTCGGCAACATCCGCTTTGTGCTGATTTCGCCCGAGGAGCTGCGCGTGCCGGATTACATCATGCAGGATGTTCTGCTGGCGCACAGCGCGCCGTACCGGGAGGTGGAAACGCTCGAGGAGGCGATGCCTGAGCTCGACATTCTATACATGACCCGCATTCAGAAGGAGCGATTTTTCAACGAGGAGGATTACGTCCGCCTGAAAGACAGCTGCATTTTAACCGCGGAAAAGCTCCGCGCGGCCAAGAGCGACCTTGCGGTGCTGCATCCGCTGCCCCGCGTCAACGAAATCACGGCGGAGGTGGACAACGACCCCAGAGCCGCCTATTTTGAACAGGCGCAGAACGGCGTTTCTGTGCGCATGGCATTGATCCTGAAGCTTTTGGAGGTGGCGGCATGCTGAACATCGACAGTCTGGAGCACGGAATCGTGATCGACCACATTCATGCGGGCTCCGCAATGAAAATCTATCATCTGCTCGGGCTCGATTCCCTCGACTGCAGCGTGGCGATCATCAAAAACGCCAAGAGCAGCAAATTCGGGAAAAAAGACATTATTAAGATTGAGGGAAAAGCAGATTTGAACCTTGACATTCTGGGGGTAATAGACCATAATATTACCATCAATGTGATTGATATGGGGAAAATCGTTGCAAAAAGAAGCCTGGTGCTTCCAAAGCAGGTAACGAATGTGATCCGCTGCAAAAATCCGCGCTGCATCAGTAACGCGGAGGAAGGCGTTGATCATATTTTTCAGCTCTGCAATGAAAAATCGCAGCTTTACCGCTGTATATACTGTGAACAGGAGTTTCAAAAATGAATATTTGGCATGATATATCTCCCAAAAGGATCAACCCGGCCGATTTTATCGCGGTGATCGAAATTTCCAAGGGCAGCAAGAAAAAGTATGAGCTCGACAAAGAAACCGGCCTGATCATATTGGACCGCATTCTGTATACCTCCACGCACTACCCGGCCAACTACGGCTTTATTCCCAGAACCTACGGCGACGACCTTGACCCGCTGGATGTTCTGGTGCTTTGCTCCGAACCGCTGGAGCCCCACACTCTGGTGCGCTGCTTCCCCATCGGCGTCATCTCGATGCTCGACGGCGGCCGTAACGACGAAAAGATTATCGCGATCCCCTTCAATGACCCCACCTACAACAAGTATCAGGATATCAGCGAGCTGCCGACCCATATTTTTGACGAGATGTCTCATTTCTTCCGGGTGTACAAGGAGCTCGAGAATAAAGAGACCGCCGTGAGGGAAGTCAGCGGCCACGAGGAAGCTGTACGGATCATTGAGACTGCGCTGGAAAGTTATATTCAAAATTTTTGCAAATAAAAAACGGGGATGATCCTTCGTGGGATTCCGGCAGTGGATTGGATTCGGGAGGAGTTTCACAATAGATAGAAGTGTCCGGCTTTTCGGCGGAGCATTCCGCCGCCCTGTTGTGTGTCGCCGGGATTCACGAGAGATACCAGACGTTTTTTTCGCTGATCGGTGCTGGTGTCGGCGTCCCGCTTTTGCGGGGCTGCCGGCAGCCAGAGTTGCGGTCGGCGTTTTTTTGTTTACAGAAAGGTGGGGAATACGGTGCCGGATTCGCCAAAAATGAATCGCGGTCGTCCTTTCGTCCAATACTTGCTGTGGTTTGTGCTGGGAGCCGCCTGCTTTTTCGTTTCGCAGCCGCTGCTGCGCATTCCGTTGCTGGGGCTGGTAAACCGCAGCATGTGGTTTACCATGTTCAGCACGCTGCACCCTGTTTTGGCTGTGGTGCTCATCGGCTTTTCCGCCGGTGTGTTTGAAGAGGGCTTTCGCTTTCTGTTCAAGCGCTTTCTGCTCCGCCCGGCAAGATGCACTTTTGCGCAGCCGCTGCTGTTCGGCCTTGGGCATGGCGGCATTGAGGCCGGGCTGATTTTGATTCCCCTGCTGATGCAGGGGGATGCCTTCGGCGCTCTGCACATGGCTCTGGTGGAGCGTGCACTCGCGGTGCTGCTGCATTTGACTCTGACGGTGATCGTTTGGAACGGCTTTCAAACGGGCTGCCGGCTGCGTTATCTGGCCGTGGCGGTTGTTCTGCACGGCCTGGTGGATTCTGTTCTGCCGCTGCTTGCGCGCGGTGGAATGCAGGTGCCTCTTGTCGAACTGGTCTTTGCCGGAATGGTTCTGTGCGCCGGGATTTATGCCGTTTTATCCCGAAGGCTTTATTTGGAAGGAGAAACAAAAGATGAGGAAAATTCTAAAGCTTAAAAAGATGTTTGTGCTTGGAGCCGTGCTTGTGCTGTGTCTGGCGCTGCTCACCGCGTGCAGCGGCGGGCAGAAAAAGCTCTCCGACGATTTTGATCAGGATCAGGTTCAGGAGGCGACGGCAAAGGTGATCGACGCGGTCAACGCGAAAGATGGAGACGCACTGCGGGAGCTCAGCGACGACAAGATGAAATCAGCCCTGACCGACGACGCGCTCGCCGCGGTGTACAAGGCGATCGGTGAGGGCGGCGCGTTTCAGGAAATCAAAGAGATCAATATTGCCGGCGCCTCAGACAAAGACACCAAGGAGGATTACGCCGTGGCCGTGGCCAGAGCCCAGTACGAGAAAAAGGCGTTTATCTATACCATTTCCTTTACAAAGGACATGAAGCTGGCGGGCCTGTACTATAAATAATCGGGTTTTGATAAAATGAGGAATTGTGGCTGCCGTCTGCTTTTTTTAGGAAAGCGAGAGAAAAGATAGCTGGGTTTCCCTTTTGAGCCGCAGCCTTAATCAAAAGCGCGGGACGGTTCAGCGGCCCGCGCTTTTCTGCCGGTTAAAGCAAAAGAAAGCAGAGCCGGCGTTCCCCAATGGCAGGGAACGCCGGCTCTGACTATTTTATTATTTTGGAGGAATATGAAACAATGTGCGGAAAAAGCTGATTTAAAAAGCTGGCGGGAACGATCAGATCGTATCGAATGCCTGCTGCAAATCGTAAAGGATATCGTCAATATGCTCTGTGCCGATGGAAAGACGGATGGTGTTGGGCTTGATCCCCTGATCCAGCAGTTCCTCCGCGCTCAGCTGAGAGTGTGTGGTGGAGGCCGGGTGAATCACCAGCGATTTCACGTCCGCTACGTTCGCCAGCAGGGAGAACAGCTGCAGATTGTCGATGAATTTTGTGGCCTCCTCCGCGCCGCCCTTCACCTCGAAGGTGAAGATGGAACCGGCGCCGTTCGGGAAGTATCTCTCATACAGCGCGCGGTAGGGGCTGCCGGGCAGCGCGGGGTGATTGATATGCTCCACCTTGGGATGATTCTTCAGAAAATCGAGCACCTTCAGCGAGTTTTCCACATGGCGTTCCACGCGCAGGGAGAGAGTCTCCAGCCCCTGCAGCAGCAGAAAAGCGTTGAACGGGGAAATCGCGCTGCCGGTGTCGCGCAGCAGAATCGCGCGGATTCTTGTGATGAAGGCCGCCGCACCCACATCGCGTGCAAAGCTCAGGCCGTGGTAGCTGGGGGTGGGCTCGGTCAGGCCCGGGAATTTGCCGGAAGCGGCCCAGTCGAATTTGCCGGAGTCAACGATCACGCCGCCGAGTGTGGTGCCGTGCCCGCCGATGAACTTGGTGGCGGAGTGGATCACGATGTCCGCACCGTGTTCAATGGGGCGGAACAGGCTGGGCGGGGTAAAGGTGCTGTCGATCAAAAGCGGGATGCCGTGCTTGTGGGCAATGCCGGCCACCTGTTCCACGTCGATCAGGTTGGAGTTTGGGTTGCCGAGGCTCTCGATAAAGATCGCCCGGGTGTTCTCCTGAACGGCGGCCTCAAAGGCCCCTTCCTCGTCCGGGTCCACAAAGGTGGTGGTAATGCCGTACTGCGGCAGAGTATGTGCAAGCAGGTTATAAGTACCGCCGTAAATCGTTTTGGCAGAAACAATGTGGTCACCGGCCTGCGCCAGATTCAGGATGGAATAGGTGATGGCCGCCGCGCCGGACGCCACCGCCAAAGCGGCGATGCCGCCTTCCAGAGCGGCAATTCTCTTTTCAAACACATCCTGAGTGCTGTTTGTCAGGCGGCCGTAGATATTTCCGGCGTCCGCCAGCCCAAATCGATCCGCCGCGTGCTTGCTGTTTCTGAATACATAAGAGGTGGTCTGATAAATCGGTACGGCTCTCGCGTCGGAAGCGGAGTCGGGCTGCTCCTGGCCGACGTGCAGCTGAAGTGTTTCAAATTTCCATTGATGCTTTGTCTGATTGCTCATTGAGATTCTCCTCTTTCTATTGATGATTTATGGTTTGCCGTTGTCAGCAGGGGAACAGCCGCACATTCGACAACGAACCAATAAGCAGAAATCAGAGGAATACAGTTTCATAAGCGGACAGCTCCTTTTATATAATTAATTAAACATATATACTTAATATGTTATTGTGCTTTTAGTATACTGTCTAAGGAGAGGAATGTCAATCCCTTTTTGAATAAAATTGTATTTATTCTTTTCTGTCTCCGGATTCGTTTTCGGGCCCGCTGCCGGAGCCGCGCACCCGCTTGCGGGCCGCAGCGGCGGCATGGCGAAAGCGCTGGAAAGATTCCGGGCTCTGAATCGAACGCATGTGGGGAAATGCCTCCATAATTCTGCGGTGCATGGGGTGGGCCTGCGATTCCAGGTAATTCTGCTTGTCTTGCAGCATGCGCAGGCGAATCCGGTTTTCGTCGTTGATGAAATCCAGAATCGAATTGCGCAGGCGTTCAATGCTTTCCGCCTTGACGTCATCCGTTTTCAGGCGCAGCTCTTCGAGTGCCTGCCGCAGGCCGAGCAGGGTTTCGGATTTGAGCTCATCCGCTTTGTCACGCAGCTCGTCCAAAGAATGCTCCAGCTCGGCCCGGTTGATTTGGGCCGCGGCGGCGGTGCGTTCGCGGATTTCATCCAGTATCGTCTGCAGCTGCGCCAGCTTGCCGTTCATGCGCAGAATGCCGAAGGTGGTGACGGTGCCGTCGAGAATAAAGTAGACGAACAGCCCTCCTGCCAGCGGGTAAGACACAGTGCGCGGAATGGCGTTCAGCAGCGAAGCGACCAGCGGGTGCAGCACCTTCAGCACAAGGGTGGACATCGCCCCGAACAGCAGCGAGTTCACCAGGCAGACGCGTCCGTGAATCTGGTATTTGTGATCTGAATAGTCCCACCACGAGGTGTGGAACAGCTTTTCCAGCAAAACGCTGGTCGCATACTCCAAAGCGGAGGTCAGCAGAACCGCTGCGAAAAACAGCGCGATCAGCTCCAGCGGAAGCTCAAAAGCTCCCAGCAGCGGCGAAAGCGCCGCCAGAATCAGCAGCGCTCCAAAACCGTACACGGGACAGAACGGGCCGTTTAAAAAGCCGCGGTTGATCCAGCGTCTTTTGGGGATGGAGCAGTAAATGCTCTCGCACAGCCAGCCGATCATGCTGTATACGGAGAAAAACAGTATGAGTGTGACAAAAGTCTGCATAGAAAGCCCTCTTTCTCCTGAAATAAAAATGAAGTCTCTGCCTTTCAGTTTAGGGAGTTGCGCAGAATTTGTCAATCGGAATTTGCTTGTGCCGGGGCCGCCGCCGGGCGGCGGCCGGTTAGGGAGCGAACCCAGCGGATGTCCTCGCGGCCGAGGCTGCCGCACAAAAACAGAAAAGCGGCGTAGAGCGGCGGGGTTACGCATACCTGCAAAATCACGCACTGGTACGGCAGAAAGAAGGAGAAGGGAGAAAACCGCAGCAGCAGCGTAACGAGCGAGACGGAAAGCGCCATGCACAAAAGGGGCTTTGCCACCCAGTCGATCATCTGAATCGGCACCCGCGCCACCTTGATCAGGCGGTGAATGCTCAGGCTGGCATTGAAAATCGTGCTGAAAAAGACGACCGCAATGTAGCCCTTCAGGCCATAAACGGGAATCAGCGAGTAGATCAGCACCACGCGCAGCGCGGAATCGGAAAGATTGTATTTGAGCGAGCTCATCTGCTGATCGAGCCCCTTGAGGATGCTGTCCACAATGCCGTCCAGATACATCAGGGGAACCAGCGGCGCGAGAATGCGCAGCAGAATGCCCGTCTGCTCGTTTTTATAGAAGGTGAGGCCAATGTCCCGGGAAAAACCGAGGAAAATTCCCATGATCAAAAAGGAGAACAGCAGGGTCATCTGCATGGCGCGCCCCGTGGCGCGGGCGATGGCGCGGCTTTTCCCCGCGGCGTTTGCCTCCGCCATTTCGGGCACCAAAAGCGCCGCCAGCGCGGAAAGCAGCGCCGCCGGGAAATACAGCACCGGCATCACCATCCCTTGAATCACGCCGTACTGCGCCATGGCGCTGACCGCGTTTGAGCCGTTCTTGCGCAGGCCTGTGGGGATGAGCAGGTTTTCCACGGCACTTAAAATGTTGCGGGCGGTGTAGCCGGTCATCGAAGGCAGGGCGATGCGCAGAATGCCCCACAAGGCCCCTTTCCCGCGCGCGCGGTGGCCGTGCAGGCGGCGCACATCCCACAGGTACAGAATTCCGTTGTATAGGCAGGATACCATCTCTCCGGCGGTGGAGCCGAGCATCAGCACCAGACAAGCGCCCTCCAGCGTCTGCGGGGCCAGCAGGGCAAACAGCGTCACCGCGATGCCGATGGTCGCAAGCTGCTCCAGTATTTCTGCCGTGGCGGGGCGCAGGGCCTTGCGCATCGCGATGAAGTAGCCGCGCAGGCTGGCGGATACCGCCATAAAGGGGAGCCCCGGCGCGAGCATTTGCAGCGGGCGGGCGGCGGAGGGCTCATTCAGCAGCACGTCTGCAATCGGCTGGGCGAGAAGATACAGCACCGCCATAGCGGCGAGGCTCAGGGTGAGCGAGCAGGCGATTCCCTTTCGCACCGCGCCCTTGGCGTAGCCCGGGTCGTCCTTGGCCATGGCTTCTGCCACCAGCCGGGTAACAGCCAGACTGATCCCCGAGGTGGAAATGGTGATTGCCAGGATAAAGACGGAGAAAATCAGCTGGTAAAGACCGAGCCCGGCCGCACCGATGCGGTCTGAAATAAACACGCGGTAGCCGATGTTCAGCATCCGCATAAAAAGCGACCCTGCGGTCAAAATCAGGGTATTGATGAGAAAAATGCGTTTATTCATAAGGCAAAGCACCATTCCTGTTCCAAATCATTCCATGGGCGTATGGTCAAATGTATTCGTCCGTAAGGGAAAAATATGTATCGGCAATTTACTTTAAGAACGACTGCGCTACCAATCGAAGCACAGCTTCTTCTCTCAACCTTGGCATGGAAAGGAACGAATCGCTTTTTAATGCGGTGTTACTATACAATTTCCGCGCGATCGTGTACAATAAGGAGCAGAACAGAAAGGGGAGCCAAAAGAAAATGGAATGGACAGAAGTGACAATCACCGTTCCTGCCGAATCGGTGGATTTGGCGGGGGACATTGCCCAGATGGTGGTGCCCTACGGTATTTATATTGAGGATTACTCGAATCTGGAGCAGGAGGCGTGGGAGATTGCCCACATTGATTTAATCGATGAAGACCTGCTGAAAAAAGACCGCACCAAGGCGCTGGTGCATGTGTATATCGACCCAAAGGAAAATCCGTCGGAGGCGGTCGCGTTTTTGAGCGAACGCTACCGCGCGGAAGGGATTCCCTTTGCCATTGATACCAGTGCCTGCCTGGAGGAGGATTGGATCAACAACTGGAAAAAATATTTTAAGCCGATGCCGGTGGGCAATCGCCTGTTGATTCGCCCCACGTGGGAGGAGGAATACGACGCGGGCGGCCGCTCCGTGCTGCATCTGGAGCCGGGCGTGGCGTTCGGAACCGGCACGCATGAAACGACCCGCCTGTGCATGGAGCTGCTGGAGGACTATGTTACGCCGGGCTGCGAGATGCTCGACGTCGGCTGCGGCAGCGGGATTTTGTCCATCGCCGCGCTGCTGCTCGGCGCAAAGCGCGCGGTCGGTGTGGATATTGACGAGGCGGGCGTTCGCACCGCGGTGGAAAACGCGCGCATCAACGGTTTGTCCGGCCGCTTTGCCGGGATTCACGGCAACCTGACAGACAGGGTGCAGGGCACCTTCGACGTGGTCGCCGCGAACATCGTGGCGGACGTGATCATCCTGCTGACCGGCGACGTTCGGCAGTTCTTAAAGCCCGGCGCGGTGTATCTCGTCAGCGGGATCATCGATACGCGAGAGCAGGACGTGCTTTCGGCTGTGGAGAAGGAGTTTGAGATTCTTCAGCGCCGCGAGGAAAAGGGCTGGGTGGCGATGGCGCTGCGGAGCAAAGAATAACAAATCATCATTACGAATCGAAAAAACAGGCGCGTTTTCCTTTTGGAAAACGCGTCTGTTTTATTACTGAATGTATATTTTGCACTGATATAGACAAATAGAAAAAAATCGACGTCAGCTTTGGGCAGACAAAAGCGCCGTTACCTTCGCTTTCAGCTCTGCCGCCGCCCGGCAGGGGTCGGCCGCTTTCATTACAGCGGAAACGACGGAGATGCCCGCGACCGGAACGCCCCGCAGAATATCGCAATTCCCTTCGTTCAGGCCGCCGATTGCCGCCACGGGAATGGAAACGCTGCGGCAAATCTCGTTCAGGGTGGAAACCGGGGTCAAAACCGTTTTTACCTTTGTGGTGGTCGGGTAAATCGCGCCGACGCCAAGGTAATCCGCTCCCTCCCGGGCGGCCTTTTGCGCCTGCTCCACCGTTTTGGCGGTGGCTCCCACAATTTTGCCCGGGCCGAGCAGAGCGCGGGCCGCAAAAACGGGCAGGTCGCTTTGCCCCACGTGTACCCCGGCGGCGTCAGCCGCGGCGGCAATATCCGCCCGGTCGTCGATAATGAGGGGAATCTGGTACCGGTCGCTGATGCTTTTGACCTTTCGCGCCAGCTCGAAATACTCCTGCCCGGATTTCTCTTTCTCCCGCAGCTGCAGCAGGGTGATTCCTCCCCGGCAGGCCTGCTCTATTCGCTCGAGGAATACGGGTTCTTCCAGACCGGTACTGTCGGTCACCAAATAAAGTGTCAGGTCAAGCATGTTTCATCCTCCCGTTGTAAACGGTGCAGTTCACGGTTTCTTCCAGCTGCCGGTCGGTGACCAGATGCAGCAGATCCATCAGGCGCAGAAAAAAGCTCGAAGGGCCCTGCTGCGCCTCCTGCGCCAGCTCGCCGCACACGCCGAAATAAGAGACCGCCAGCAGCGCGGCATTCAGCGGCTCACCGCCGGACAAAAAGCCGGCGGTGAGGGCGCCCAGCATGCAGCCGGTGCCGGTGAGCAGCGACATTGTTTCGCAGCCGTTTCTAAGCACATAAGCCCTGCGGCCGTCCGTCACCAGGTCGATCGCGCCGGTGCAGGCGATCACCGCGCTGGTATCAAGGGCAAGCTGCGCCAGCATGGCGAGGGGTTCGTCCAATAAGTCTTCGGTTACGCGGTCCTGCTCCCCCGCGTCGATGCCCCGGGCGTGGCTGGAAAGGCCCGCCAGCGCCCGCAGCTCCGAGCTGTTGCCCTTGATCACGCAGGGGCGGCACTCCCGGATGAAATCGCGGGCAAAGGATAGCCGGGGGCTGCTGCAGGCGACACCCACCGCGTCGATGACGCAGGGGATGCCTTTTTCCAGAGCGGTTCTGCCCGAAATCATCATGGCCTCCATGCGCGATGCGCTGATATTCCCCAAATTCACGGCGAGCGCCCGCGCCTGTGCGGTGATCTGCGCGGCCTCCGGCGGGTATTCCGCCATGATCGGCCGGGCCGAGACTGCCAGCAGGGTGTTGGCGCAGTCCCTCATCGAGATCGGGTTTGTGATGCAGTGGATCAGCGGCTTTTCGCGCTGCACGCGGTGCCGTATCCGCAGCAGCTCAGACATTGCGAATGTTGCTGTGATGGGATTTGTCATATACTTTCGCCCCCAGTTGCTTTTGAATTAAAGTGAGCATTCCCGTCTTGGCCAGCGCGCTCAAAAACAGGAACGCAATGCTGCCGCCGATCAGCGTTCCCCCCAGGAACAGCGGGATGTAAAAGGCCCAGCCGATGCCCTGCTTGCCGACCAGCAGCGTCATCACCGGGTAAGAAACCAGCGCGCCGATGATGCCGGTGCCGATGATTTCACCGATGACGGCAAAAATCAGCCTGCCGCCTGAAAGGCGGTACAAAATCCCCGAGAGAGCGGCCCCGAAAATGGCGCCGGTGAGCGCCAGCGGAGGAATGCCCATGAGCGTCATGCGCAGAATCCCGATGGTAAAGGCGCACGCAAAGGCGTAGCCCGGCCCCAGAAAAACGGCGCATACAATGTTGATCAGGTGCGCCATGGGGCACATTCCCTCAATGCGCAGAATAGGGGAGATCACCACCCCGATCGCGACCATCATCGCGAGCATGACAAGCTTTAAAAAACGCGGACTTTCTTTCATAATCATTCTCCTCAACAAATAGAGTTGTACCGCTTGAAAATGCCGACCATGGCTTCCGCGCCGCGGGCGGGGGAAGCCATCATTGTACTTATATCAGGCCATTTCAAAGTGGATTGGATGAAACCATATTGTTGATTGGAGCGGTAAGCCGGCTCGTCAGGGCGCAAAAAAAGACAAAGAAACAGCAAGCCGCTACGGCGCCAACCCAATATTGGCCGGTCGAAGCTCAAAAGCTTCCTCTCAACCCGAAACACGGGCTCCCTCGCTATTTCATTGTCTTTGCGTTACCGGTACAGGGCGCTCCCCCTCTGCCGGGGCGCCTGCTTTGGATGCGATCGCCCGGTTTGCGGCGAATCAAAACGGGCGGCGCCAGGTAAGGCGCCGCCCGAATCACATGTTGTGGTGTCAGCATAACTCCCTACGTTGGCATAATCCAAATCAGGTCAAGGGTCAAAGGTCGGTTCCTTTTTCTCAGCCCGAAACACGGGCTCCCCTGTTATTTCCAGCTTAGTATAGCACAGATTTCTCTCTGCTGTCAAATCAGTTGATCCGATGGAGAGGCTTCCGGGTCTTCCGCTTCCCGCGCTTCCTGCCAAAGCTCTCCGGGCTGCGTCTCCTGTTCTTCCGAATGAATGGGCGCAATACTGTGAGAAGCCTCCGCCTGCCTGTTTTGATTCTCATATTGCGGTGCGGGTTCCTGATCTTCCGGCTGCGGCCCGGGAATTACCGGGAATGAAACGGCGGCGCAGAAGAGATCGGCGTCCGTGCTGATGAAAAAGCTGCCGCCGCAGGCTTCGGTAAAGCTCTTGGCGATTGAAAGCCCCAGGCCGGAGCCGTCGGTGCTGCGGGAATCGTCGCCCCGCACAAAGCGCTCGGTCACATCCGGCAGGTTGTCAAGGGCAAATCGGGAGGTGTTTTTGATCTGCGTGAGGGCGGTGCCGTCCTGCACGGTGAGCTGAATAAACACGCGCGAGCCCTCCAGCGAATACTGTAATGCGTTGCGGATCAGATTCTGAAAGACGCGGTACATCCGGTTGCCGTCGGTCAGAACATAGACCGGCTCCTGCGGCAGGTCCAGGCGGAGCGCCAGATGTGCGGCGGCGACGGACTCTTCCATGTCGGCCAGCGTCTGCTGAATCAGCTTCTGCAAAATCAGCGGCTCGGGGTGCAGCTCGATGTTCCCGGTGCTGGCCTTTGAGACCTCGAAGATATCCTGCACCATTTTTTTCAGGCGGTCGGCCTTTCCTGCAAGAATCTCAATATAGTCCTGCACGTGCTCGGGCAGCTCGCGCTCCTGCCGCAGCAGGCCGATGTAGTTGATGATCGAGGTCAGCGGCGTCTTGATGTCGTGCGAAACGTTCGTGATCAGCTCTATCTTCATGCGTTCCGCCCGCACCTGATCCTCCACCGCGTGGCTGATGCCGGACTGAATGCTGTTCAGGTCCTCGGCTGCCGGGGCCAGGGCCGATTCCGCGCGGAATGTGAGCGGCGGGGCGTCGGCTCCGGCCTTCATTTCCGCAATCCGGTCGGTGAGCCTCGCAAAGTCGGTGAGGATTCCGGCAAAATGCCGGAGATACAGCAGCAGAATCACCGCGGCCGCCGCGGCTGTGATCCATGCGCCGAGGGAGGAGGGAATCACCCGGAAAATCCAGAACAAAATGCCCTCCGCCGCGGCAAACAGAGCAAAGCTGCTCATCATGCGCTGCTGGAACCGCTTTTTCATCTGGTGCGACAGGTACCAGCTCTTCGCACTGCGGTAGCTGTTGTGCCGGTAAACGCGGGGATTATAACGAATGTCGTTGAGGAGAAACAGCAACGTCCAGAACAGCAGCAGCAGGGGGAAGAGCGTTTCTCTCACGCTTGCCCTTTCCAAAAACGGCTGCGCGCAGAACCACGCGGCCCAGCCGAGGAACAGCAGCTTGATTTCAAACCAAACTTCCCCGCTGACCTGCGCCAGCTGGCGGTCAAATTCCGCCTTTCTGTCGCGCGAAAACAGGTAGAACACAAACAGCACAAGGGCCAGCACCAGCGCCGCCGCGCCGCCGAGCCAGAGCGCCTGCAGCGAAAACAGCTCGTTCGCCGCGTCCGAAAGCACGGCCGAATCACGGTCGGCGCGTAGGTTCGGCGCAACGACCATCACCAAAGAAAGGTCGGAGAGATCGGGGTATTCCTCCCAGAACTCCCCGTCTTTATCGGCCAGCTTGGAAAAATAAGTGCGGTAGCCGTCTGAATCGATCATCGCGTCGGTGTCATACACGCGTACCCCGTCGCGCTCAATAACCAGACTGTCGCCGTCAAACAGCAGCATGTAATTGTAGCCCTCCGGCGCGCCCATCAGGTAGCTTTGCAGCAGCCGGGTGTTGCGCGCGCTTTCCGGGTCGGTGGAGCCGGTGTTGCTCAGCGTATCGCGTGAATCCTCCTGAGCGAACAGCAGGATGTTCGAGGTTTCCCATTTTAAATTCGGGTAGGCTTTGGAAAAGCTCCCCCGCTGCTCCTCGTCCGCAAGGTCGGTCAAAGCGGCGTAGACGATCTGGCTGACGTCCTCGCGGAACGCGGCGGTTTCCTGCGGGTTGCCGTTTAGCGCGGTCTGCAAAGACTGCTTGGCCTGCGCTACCGCCGTCGTGCCGGAAAAAAAGGTCTGCACCGCGGCCGCGGCCACCGTGAACAGAATGCTTACGCTCAGAACAAAGCACAGCCAGCTGAGAACGTTGGCTTTTTTATGGTTTGTCGATTTTGTATCCAATCCCCCACACCACCTTCAAATATTCGGGTTCCTTCGGGTTGATCTCAATTTTCTCGCGGATGCGGCGGATGTGCACCATCACGGTGTTTTCAGCCGAGAAGGCCGGCTCATTCCAAACGCGGCGGTAGATTTCCTCCGCCGGGAAAATCCGGCCGGCGTTTTTCATCAGCAGCTCCACAATCTTTGTTTCGGTGGCGGTCAGCCGCACCGGCTCGCCGTCGGCCGTGAGGGTGTGGTTGTCCGTGTCAAACGTGAGTCGGCCGATCGTAATCAGGTTCTGCGCCGTCGAATGAATATCCCCCAGTGTGGTGTAGCGCCGCAGCTGCGATTTAACCCGCGCCACCAGCTCCTGCGGGTTAAAGGGCTTTGTGATGTAGTCGTCCGCACCCATGGAAAGGCCCAATATCTTGTCGCTGTCCTCCGATTTGGCGGAAAGCACGATGATCGGCAGATTGCGGGTTTCGCGGATTTTCAAAATCGCGGCCAGTCCGTTCTGCCGCGGCATCATCACATCGATCAGAATCAGATGGATGTTCCGGCTCATGGCAAACTCCACGGCCTGTACGCCATCGTACGCGCACAGCACGTCATAGCCCTCTTTTTCCAAATAAATCGAAATGGCCCGAACGATTTCCTTGTCGTCGTCCACGACCAGAATGCATTGTTTTTCCATCTCCGATTTTCCTCCAAACAATTGTTACAGGAACTTGACCGGATGCTCAGGGACATAGGTTCCTTTATTTATCTTAATATAAAAACCTGACAAATTTGAGGCGGCTTTCTTACAGCTCTCTTACGATTGCCGCCGGGATCTTCCCATCGTCCTGAAGATATGCTTTTATTACATTTAGAAGAATAAAAGTGTTAAAATGTCGTTTCCCACGGCGGCCCTTTTCCGGGAAAGCTTTTTCGTCAGCTTGACATTCGGATTGGGCAGGCTTGTTTTTTTACGATTTACCATTTAAATTGATCTTTCACTTTCTTCTAAAAAGTAACAGGCTTTTTCTTTAGCGGCTATACCGCGGGTTTCTGCTGGCGCAGAGCCTGCCCGTCAGGCCGGGGCGCAGCCGCACCGCAAAACGCCCGTTTCAATGGGAAAAATCCCGCCGAACGGTACAACTGTAATTGTTATATTATAGCACAACAAAGAGCGACCTGTCATCCCGGCGTTTACTGGGAATCCGTTTGCAGGCAACGAAAGGGCAAACCGGAAAAAGAAACAAAAGAATTTGCACAGACGGCAAGCTTCTGTTACTTTTACATCTTTATTCCTGGCCGAAATATGGTATAATTGCCGCAGGCGGCGATGATACCGGCTTCGCCAATTGATAAGGCTGCCGCAGCGGCGCTTTTATGCCTGTGCGGCGGCAGGAACACCGGAAATATGCGGCTGAAGCAAAGGCGTTTCGCCGTGCAAATAGTGAATGAAATGTCAGGAGTGTGTGTTGCAGATGCAGGCACCCGAGCTTTCCCTGATCCTGCCCGTGCGGGATATTGAAATAGAATTGCCTGGAATCCTGCGTTCTATCAAGGAGCAGGTCGGCGCCGCCACGGCGGAGTGGATCATTGTCGATATGGGCTCTGACGACCAGACGGTGCTGCGTGCGGTGCAGTATATTAAAGAAGAAAGACTGCAGGGCTTTGTGATTCAAAACGGAAAGGGCAGCGTTTCCGCCGCGCTGAACACCGGCATGCAGAAGGCGGCGGGGGAATACCTTTCTTTTGTGTTCGCCCGGCGCCTGTACGGCGGGTATCTTTCCTCCTATCTGGAGGCGGCGCGGGCCGCGCAGGCGGATTTGGTGTTCGGCGGCCTGGATGCGAACGCGGAGCAGCCAAAGGGTAAGCCCGCGGGGGGCGACGGCCTCTGGTACGCGCAGCAGATGGCCCAGGGCCGCCTGCGCATCGACATTGCCGCGCTGCTGCTGCGCAAAAGCTTTTTGCAGGCGCAGAAGCTGTATTTTCAGGAAAATTGCAGGCATGGGTACAGCGAGGAGTTCATTTACTGCTGCCTGCTTTCCGGCGCAAAGGTCGCAAGAGCGCCGGTAGCGCTCAGGCGCCGCCGCGAGCTGGAGCTTTGGCGGCCCAAGGCAGCCCCGGCGGGCCGCGAGATTTTTCAGGCGATTGAGGCGATGCTGCGGGTTCAGGCCGTAATCGAAAACCGCTGCCCGGACAATCGGGAGCTGTGTGAAAGCTTTGAGGAGCGAAAGCTGCCCGAAACGGTGATGGACTGCGTGGATGTGCTTTTGCGCGAGGGCCTTGGCTACAATACCGTGCGCGGGTATTTGCGGGTGGAGGGATACGACCGCCTGCTGGCGCAGGGGAAAAGGACCGGCCGTGCGCTGCGGGGCCGCATTCGGCTGTGGCGGATGCTTCCGTGGATGTACCACCCGCAGTGACGGGAATGATGCCGAAACAGAATGGGCCGTCCGGGTTTGATGCAGGGGAAATTCCCTGCCGGTTCGGGCGGCCCTGCCGATTCCCCCGGCCTTTATATTGGGCGGAAACGGGCCCTCTGGGCACGGGAAAACGGTGTCGCTTCCCCCGGTGTTTTACTTGCCGGGGAAAGCAAAATATGATATAATATGCTGATACCGTAGCATAGGAGGTCGCACTTTTTGACAGAGAAGCTGGAACAGACTGCGCGGGGCTTGACCCGCGAGGAACATATTGAGGAAGTGGCGCAGATCATGTCCATCCGCGCCCGGGGCGCGGTGCCTATGGCGTGCGTGCGCACCTACGGCTGCCAGCAGAATGTGGCGGACGGGGAAAAAATCAAAGGGCAGTTGGAGCAGATGGGCTTCTCTTTCACGGAGGATGAGGACGAGGCGGATCTGATTCTGTTCAACACCTGCGCAATCCGCGAGCACGCGGAGGACCGCGTGTTCGGCAACGTGGGCGCGCTCAAAAATGTCAAGCGCCGCAATCCGTCCCTGATCGTGGCCGTTTGCGGCTGCATGATGGAGCAGGAGCACGTGGCCGAGCGCATGAAAAAAAGCTTTCCGTTTGTGAATCTGGTGTTCGGCACCCATGTGATTCACAAGCTGCCGGAGCTGATGTTCCGCACGCTCACCGACGGACGGCGCGTGTTTGAGCGCGGCGACGACAGCGAGGACAAAACGATTGTGGAGGGTTTGCCCATCCGGCGCGACGGCTCGTTTAAGGCGTGGGTGACCGTGATGTACGGCTGCAACAATTTTTGCTCGTACTGCATCGTTCCCTATGTGCGCGGGCGTGAGCGCAGCCGCAGGCCCGCGGCGATTTTGGAAGAGGTGCGCTCTTTAGTAAGTGCAGGCTACCGGGACATTACCCTTCTGGGGCAGAACGTCAACTCCTACGGCAAGGAGCTGACCCCCGCAATTAGCTTTGCGGAGCTGCTGCGGCAGCTCGACGCGATCGATGGGGATTTTCTGCTGCGCTTTATGACCTCGCACCCGAAGGACGCGACGCACGAGCTGATCGACACCATCGCACAGAGCCGGCACATCTCGCACCACCTGCACCTGCCGTTCCAATCCGGCAGCAACCGGATCTTGAAGGCGATGAACCGCAGCTACACGCGGGAAAAATACCTCGGCCTGATCGCCTACGCAAAAGAGAAAATCCCGGATTTATCGCTGACGTCCGATATTATTGTGGGCTTCCCCGGCGAAACCTACGAAGAGTTTTGCGAAACCGTCAGCTTGATCAAAGAGGTGGAGTTTACCTCTTTGTTTACGTTCCTCTATTCGCCCCGCATCGGCACCCGCGCGGCGGAGCTGCCGGACCCCGTGCCGTATGAGGAGAAGTCCCGCTGGTTTCGCGAGCTGCTCGCCGTGCAGGAGGAAATTGCGGCAAAGCGCTGCGCGGAGATGGTCGGTACGGTGCTGCGGGTGCTGGCGGAGGAAAGAAACCCCAAAAGCGGCCGTTTGGCCGGGCGCTCCGGCGGCAACATCATCGTCGAATTCGACGGCGGGGATGAGAATATCGGCCGGTTCTGTCAGGTTAAGGTCACAGCGGCCCGAAACTGGATTTTAAACGGAGAACTGGTATCATAGTCCCACCTCATTCCGAAGCTGTGGCTTTGGGCGGCGAAGGGAGCGCGGGGCGCCAGAGCGCCGATTTCGCACTCCCGGGTGTTTTTGACCCGCCTGTGTTTTTATTTGTACCATAATAATTCAGCGATGGCGCTTTTTGCGGGCATGCTAATAACGGCGTGCCGCAGAGATCGGTTTCGGTTTGAATACAGCCGCCACACGGCGGCGCGCAGATGAAATTTGATGAAATCAATTAGGAGGAAATAACCATGGACGTTATTGAGATGGCCCGTCAGCTTGGCAAAGAGATTCAGAAGGACGAAAGATACCTTGATTTTCAGAAAGCCCGCAAGGAGAGCGAAGAAAACGAGGAGCTGCAGAAGATGATCGCGGATTTCAACCTCAAGAGAATCGCAATCAGCCAGGAGGGCGGCAAGGCCGACCGCGACGAGGACAAGATGCAGCAGCTCAACGAGGAGCTGCGCGAAGCGTACGACGGCGTGATGAACCACCCTGCCATGGTGGACTTTAACCTTGCGAAGGAAGATATGGACATGATGCTCCAGCGCATCAGCGCGATCATCAATGCCTCTGCCGACGGCGAAGACCCCGATCTGGCGGATTACCAGGCCAGCGGCTGCGGCGCGGGCGGGTGCTCCGGCTGCTCCGGCTGCCACTGATTCCAATCAGCGATAACAGCCGGTTCTTCCCTGCCGCAAGGCGGAGGAAGAACGCAGTGGCCCAAAAAACGCGGCCTTTAGAACCAACAGACGGGGGATGGAACAATGGCGGATCTTTCGCCCATGATGAAGCAATATTTTGAAATCAAGGAACAGAATCCGGATACCCTGCTGTTTTTTCGGCTGGGCGATTTTTATGAGATGTTTTTTGAGGATGCGAAGCTCGCTTCCCGCGAGCTGGAGCTGACCCTGACGGGCCGCGACTGCGGGCAGGAGGAGCGCGCGCCCATGTGCGGCGTGCCGTTCCACAGTGCCGAAAGCTACATCGCGCGCCTGGTGGCCAAGGGCTACAAGGTGGCGATCTGCGAGCAGATGGAAGACCCGGCTTTGGCCAAGGGGCTTGTCAAACGCGCGGTCATCCGCGTGATCACGCCCGGCACGGTGATGGAGAGCAGCATGCTCGACGAATCCAAAAACAACTTTATCTGCTCGGTGTTCGCGGGGGAGCGTGCCGCGGGCGTCTGCTTTGCGGATATTTCCACGGGGGAGCTGCGGGCCACGGAGCTTTCGGCGGATTCCCTGCAGGAGCTGGAATCCCAGGTGAGAAACGAGCTGGCCCGCTTTTCTCCCCGCGAAATTCTCATCAATCCCCAGACCCTGCAAATGACGGGTCTTGGCAAATTTATCAAGGAAAAACTCAGCGCGGCGCTGGAGTGCCTGCCGCAGGAGGAGACCGCGGGCGCGGAACAGCTGCTCAAAGCGCAGTTTTCCCCCGAACGGCTCGATTCCTCCGGCGTTTCCGCGTATCCCTTAACGGCACAGGCGGTCGGCTGCCTGCTGCTGTACCTCAAAAAGACCCAGCGCACCGGCCTGGAGCGCATGGATACCATCGAGATGTATTCCGGCTCGCAGTTTATGGGGCTGGATTTATCGGCCCGGCGCAATCTGGAGCTGCTCGAAACCATGCGCGGCAAAAGTAAGCGCGGTTCGCTGCTCTGGGTGCTGGACAAAACCAAAACCGCGATGGGCAAACGGCTCATCCGCATGTGGATTGAACGCCCGCTTTTGAATCCCGCGCAGATTCTTCGCCGCCAGAACGCGGTGGAGGAGCTCTTGATGGACGGCATGTTCCGCGATGCCGTCGCCGAGCAGCTTTCCGGGATTCACGATCTGGAGCGGCTGATGACGCGCATTGTGTACGGCTCGGCCAACGCGCGCGAGCTGCGCTCCCTGTGCGCGGCGCTTTCGCGCCTGCCGGAATTAAAACAATTGCTCGGCGGCGTTTCCTCTGCCCTTCTCAGGGAAATCCGGGACAAGATCGACCCGCTCGAGGATGTGGCGGCCTTAATTGAAAGCGCCATAGTCGACGAGCCTCCGTTTTCCATCCGTGAGGGCGGCATGATCCGCCCCGGCTACCACGAGGAGCTCGACGGGCTGAGAACCGACATGGGCAGCGGCAAAGAGGTCATCGCCCAGCTCGAAGCGCGGGAGCGCGAAAAAACGGGAATTCCGAAACTCAAAGTAGGCTACAACCGGGTGTTCGGTTATTATATCGAGGTTTCCAATTCTTACCGCGACAAGGTGCCCGACGAGTACATAAGAAAGCAGACGCTGACGAACTGTGAGCGCTTCATTACGCCCGATTTAAAACAGCTTGAGGGCCGCATTTTGGGCGCGCATGAAAAATCCGTGCAGCTCGAGACCCAGCTTTTTGAGCAGGTGCGGGCCGAGGCGGCGTCGCATCTCGAGCGGGTGCAGGCCACGGCCTCCGCCGTGGCGCAGCTCGATGTTCTCACCTCGTTCGCGGCGGTGTCCGTTGCGAACGGCTACCAGCGCCCCGAGGTGAACCTCAGCGGAAAAATCATTCTGAAAGAGAGTCGTCACCCCGTGGTGGAGCAGATGCTCGACGGCGCGCCCTTTGTGCCGAACGATGTGGAGCTCGATCAGGAGGAACACCGCGTCGCGATCATCACCGGCCCAAACATGGCCGGTAAGTCCACCTATATGCGCCAGATCGCGCTGATCGTGCTCATGGCGCAGATCGGCTGCTTTGTGCCCGCGCAGTCGGCGGAGATCGGCGTGGTAGACGCGATCTTTACCCGCGTCGGCGCGTCGGACGACATGGCCTCCGGGCAGTCCACCTTCATGGTGGAGATGACCGAGGTCGCGGATATTCTGAAAAACGCCACAAGCCGCAGCCTTTTGATCCTTGATGAGATCGGGCGCGGCACCTCCACCTTTGACGGCATGAGCATTGCCCGCGCGGTGCTCGAGCATGTGGCGGACAAGCGTTCCCTCGGCGCAAAGGCGCTGTTCGCAACGCACTACCACGAGCTCACCGTGCTGGAGGAGCTGGTTTCCGGTGTGAAGAACTACAACATCGCCGTGAAAAAACGCGGCGACGATATCACCTTCCTGCGGCGCATCGTGCGCGGCGGGGCGGACGACAGCTTCGGCATCGAGGTCGCAAAGCTCGCCGGCGTGCCGAATTCCGTAGTGAACCGGGCCAAGCAGGTGCTGCGTGAGCTGGAAAGCGGCAGGCCGGTCACGCCGAAGGGCTCCGGCAGAAAGCCGCGCGAGGAGGAAACGGCGCAGCTTTCGCTCGTGCCGCCGCAGGAATCTGAGGTGCTGGCGCGTCTGCGGCAGATGGATGTGAATACGCTTACGCCGATCGAATGCATGAATACGCTGTTTGAACTGAGCAAGCTCGCGCAGAATTAGAGCCGTATCCATGCAGTCGCAGAGGGCATTTCTTTTGCAGCAGGCGGGGGAATACCCAAACGGATTGCATATCAACTGGAAGGGTTGGAATAGAGAGAGCGGGAGGCAAATGAATGGGGAAAATCAATCTGCTCGATAAGCATGTTGCGGAGCTGATCGCCGCCGGCGAGGTGGTGGAGCGCCCGGCCTCCGTGATCAAGGAGCTGGTCGAGAACTCGATCGACGCCGGTTCGGCGAGCGTTTCGGTAGAGATTCAAAACGGCGGCGCGACCATGATGCGCGTCACCGACAACGGCAGCGGCATTGCGCGGGAGGATGTTCCCACGGCGTTTTTGCGCCACGCCACCAGCAAGGTGCTGCACGCGGAGGATCTCGAATCCATCGGCACGCTCGGCTTTCGCGGCGAAGCGCTGGCCTCCGTTGCGGCGGTGGCAAGGGTCGACCTGCTCACCCGCACCGAGGAGGAGCTGGCCGGAACACATTATGTAATCGAGGGCGGCGAGGAACAGGCGCTGGAGGATGCGGGCTGCGCGCGCGGCACCGTCATTACCGTGCGCGACATTTTCTTCAATACTCCCGCCCGCATGAAGTTTTTGAAAAAAGACACGGTGGAGTCGAACGCAGTCGCCGCCGTGATGGATAAAATTGCCCTGTCGCACCCGGAGCTTGCCGTGCGCTTTGTGCGTGACGGAAAAGAAACTCTGCGTGCCCCGGGCGACGGGCAGCTGAAATCAGCGGTGTTTGCGGTGTTCGGCCGCGAATTCACCGCAGGGCTGATCCCGGTGGAATATGAGCTGCAGGGGGTGCGGGTCACGGGGTTTGTGAGCAAGCCCTCGCACGCGCGCCCAAACCGCAGCATGCAGCAGTTTTTCATCAACGGGCGCACGGTTCGCAGCCGCACTGCGCAGGTGGCGCTGGAGCAGGCGTTCAAGGGCTCGCTGATGGTCGGCAAGTTCCCAGCCTGTGTGCTGCATCTGGAGATTCCGGCGCAGGCGGTGGACGTGAACGTTCACCCCGGCAAGCTCGAGGTTCGCTTTATCAACGAGCGCCCAGTGTTCGACGCCGTGTACTATGGGGTCAAGACCGCGCTCTCAAAGGGGGATTCCCCGAATAAAATCACGCTGCCCGGTGCGGTTCAGCCTCCCGCCGCGAAGCCGCAGACATCGCCTTTGCCGTTTGATGTGCCGGATGCGGAGCCCCGGCAGATTGCGATGCCCGGCGTATTCGGCGCCGCAAAGTCCGCCGCCCCGGCCCTGCACGACAGCGCGGTGGACGACCCGGTGGAGATCGCCGTGCCGACCACGCCCGCTTACCATAGAACAGGCGCCCCGGAGCCTGCCCGTCCTTTCACGGAGCGGTGGCCGGATGCCCGCCCCGCTTTGCCGGCACAGCCCGGCGCAGCCCCTCAAAGAGCTGTCGAACCGGAGGAATGGGACGTTTCTCTCAGCGGGGAGGCCGCTCCTGTCAGCCCTGAGCCGGTCAGCAGTCCGGCACAGCAGTCAGAAGAAAGTGTGTTTACGGAACAGCCGTCACTCACCAATAGGGAAGCAGTACAGTCCAACGTGCAGGCCCGCGGAGATTTCCGCTATATCGGCCACGCGTTCGGCACGTATATCCTGCTCGAGCGCGACGGAGCGGACGGCGAGGAGCTGGTGCTGATCGACCGCCACGCGGCGCATGAGCGGCTGCTGTACGAGCGGCTCAAGGAGCAGAGCGGCACGGCCTTTTCGCAGATGCTGCTGGCCCCCGTGCCCGTGCTGCTGGAAAAGAACGAATATGCCGCTGTGCTGGCTTCGCTGGAACTGTGCGAAACCGCCGGCTTTGAAATAGACGATTTCGGCGGCGGCACCGTGCTGGTGCGCAGCGCGCCCTTGTCCCTGACCGGGGAGGACGTGCCGGAGGCCGTGATGGAAATCGCGGGCTACTTGGCGCAGTCGCGCACCGATGTGACGACCGAGCACCTCGATTGGCTGTACCATAATATCGCCTGCCGCGCGGCGATGAAGGCACACGACGACCGTTCGCCGGAGGAGCTGATCGCCCTGGTGCGGCAGCTTGACGAAAATCCCCAGCTTCGGTACTGCCCGCACGGGAGGCCGATCTCGATTGTGCTGACCCGCAAGGAGCTGGAGCGCCAGTTCGGCCGGGTATAACTCAAAACCCCGGGGAAGAAGGGGCTCTTTCCTCTGCGCTGTTTGCAGCCCCGGCCTGCATGATTTTCAACGTCCTGTAAAGAATCATCTATGGCTTTTCCCGCCGTGCGCGGGGAAAATTCGGTCATTTCGGAAGGGAGGAAGGCTTATGCCGCAGGAGAAAATATCGCTGCTGGTCATCGGCGGGCCGACGGCCAGCGGAAAGACCCGCCTTGCGGCGGAGCTGGCCCTGCATTGCGGCGGAGAGGTGGTTTCCGCCGATTCCATGCAGATTTACCGGGGGATGGAAATCGGAACCGCAAAGCCCACTCCCGAAGAAACGCTGGGGGTGCCTCACCACCTGATGGACTTTGTGGAGCCGGGGCAGTCCTTCTCCGTGGCGGATTATGTGGCTCTTGCCAGGGAGACGGTCGGCGACATCCACAGCCGGGGGCGCCTGCCGGTGCTGGCGGGGGGCACCGGCCTCTATATTCGCTCGCTGATCACGAACACACAGTTTACCGAAGCCGACAGCGACCCCGTTCTGCGCGCGGAGCTGGCACAGCGGGCGGCGCGGGAGGGAACCGATGCCCTCATGCGGGAGCTTCGCTCCTTCGACCCGGAGTCCGCACAGCGCATTGAGCCGCGCAACCTGCCGCGGCTGATCCGCGCGATCGAGCTGTACCGCACGACGGGCGTTACTATGACCGAGCATCTGCGTCGGTCGCGCCTTGCGCCCTCGCCGTACCGGGTGTGTTTTTTGTGCCTTGGCTTTCGCGACCGCGAACGCCTGTATGAAAGAATCAACCGGCGAGTGGATGAAATGTTCCGCCGCGGGCTGGTGGAGGAAGCGAGGGAGCTTCTCGAAACGCCCGGCGGCGCCACGGCGATGCAGGCGATCGGCTATAAAGAGCTGCTGCCGTATTTCCGCGGTGAGATTTCACTCCGCGAAGCACAGGATACCATCAAGCGCGAAACCCGCCGCTACGCCAAGCGCCAGCTCACCTGGTTCCGCCGGGAGGAGCAGGCACGCTGGCTGTTTGTGGATGATTACGCGCGGTGGGACGCGCTCCGCGATGCCGCCAAGGAGATCGTGAGGGGGGAGCTGTGTGAATAATCCGGTTTTAAAGCGCCTGGTTTCGGGCCTGATCGGCCTGCTGCTCCTCTTTTACATCGGCAACCAGATTTATAACGCCAGCTACAGCGGGGTAAAGGCCGAAACCGCCGTGTATGCCAACGCGGAGGATACGATTCAGATGACCGGCACGGTAATCCGTAAAGAACAGCTGATCAAACAAAGCGTGCAGGGCGTTCTCACGTATCCGCTTGGTGAGGGCGGCAAAATCGCCAAGGGCGGCGTTGTGGCGGAGGTGTACGACAGCGCCAAGGACGCCACGCAGCGGCAGCAGGCGGCCCACCTTTCGGCGGAGATCGCCCGCCTGCAAAGCCTCGGCAAGCCCGGCGACACGTATGCCGCGAACCCCGGCTCGCTGACAAAGCAGATCAATCAGAGCCTGAAGGAAATCCTGACCTCGCTGCAGAGCCGCAATTACAACGCGCTGCCCACCCAGCGCGATTCCCTGCTGTACCTGATGAACGAGCAGCAGGTGGTCACCGGCGCATCCAAGGATTTCAGCGCCAGAATCGCGCAGCTGCAAGGCCAGCTCAGTGCCATCCCCACCTCCGGCGGCACGAAAATGGGGCAGATCAAATCGCCGGTTTCGGGCTATTTCGTCAGCACGGCGGACGGGTACGAATCCCAGTACAATTACGCCTCCGTGCTGGAGCTTTCGGTGGATGACCTGAAAGCGAAAAAAAAGCCGCAGGCCCTCGGCAGCGATGTAATCGGCAAGGTGTGCGAGGAGTTCGACTGGTATTTCGCCGCCGTAGTCAATCAGGACGACGCGCTCAAGCTCAAGGAGGGCAACCGCGTCAGCATCAACTTCCCGTTTGCGGTGGGCAAATCGGTTCCGGCAGTCGTGGCCGCCGTGAATCAGCCGAACCATCAGGGCGACGCCGCGGTGATTCTGCGCTGCTCCTATATGGATACCGGCATCGCGTCCGTGCGTGACGCCACGGTGCAGGTGCGGGTGGGAACCTATTCCGGGATCATGGTCAGCCAGAAGAGCATCCACTTTGAAAAGCTGACGAAGGAGTTCACGCAGGAGGACGGCACCAAGAAGAAGGTGGAAAAAGAGGTGCAGGGCGTTTATGTCATGCACGGCAACACCATCGAATTCGTGCAGGTCATCCCACTGATGAGCAGCGGCAGCTATGTCATCTGCAAGGAGCTGACCGATATCGACCCGGAGTGGAAGGAACTCATGACGAAATCCTCCATCCGTTTATACGATGAGGTGATTATAGAAGGGACGGATCTTTATGACGGAAAAGTCGTTAAATGAAACCGAGCAGGAATACGCCGAGCGGATGCGCGATCTGGAAGAAAACCTGAAGGTTGTTCGGGCAAAGATCGAAGAGGCCGCCGTCAAGTCCGGCAGAAGCTCTGAAGAGATCACGCTTTTGGCGGCGACCAAAACGGTTCCCGTTCCGGTGATCAACCGCGCGGTCGAGCTGGGGGTTTCGCACATCGGCGAAAACCGCGTGCAGGAGCTGTGCGACAAGCTGCCGCTGCTTTCCCCCTGCGACCGCCAGTTCATCGGCCATTTACAGACCAACAAGGTCAAGTTCCTGATCGGTCAGGTCAGCCTGATTCAGTCTGTGGACAACGAAAAGCTCGCGAAGGAGATTTCGCGCCTTTCCGTGCAGAACGGCACCGCCACCAACGTGCTGATCGAAGTGAATATCGGGCGCGAAGAAAACAAGTCCGGCGTCCTGCCGGAGAAGCTGCCGGAGCTGCTGGAAAAAGTTTCCTGTCTGCCCGGCGTTTCGGTGCGCGGCCTCATGGCTATCCCGCCTGTCTGCGATCGGCCGGAGGACGCGATGTCATATTTTTCGCGCATGCACGAATATTATGTTGACATCAAGGCGAAAAGAATGGATAATATTCTCATGGATTACTTATCCATGGGCATGTCGTCAGACTATGCTCAGGCAATTCTTTGCGGAGCGAATATGGTTCGGGTGGGCTCGGCTCTCTTCGGACCCAGAAAATATCAAATCCTTTAGAACGAAGAATAGGGAGGCATCAGAATGGCCGGGTTGGTTCAAAAATTTAGAGATATGTTGGGCGCCCCTGAAGACGAGTACGAGGATGAGGAATATGTAGATGATCGCGCAGACGAGATCATCTCCGGCCCGGAGAATCACGCGGATACGATCCGCGAGCGCGAAACGGCAAGACGCGGCGGCGGTGCCGGCGGCAGCAACAAGGTCGTGAATATTCACGCCACCACGCAGCTGCAGGTGGTTCTGTTCAAGCCCGAGCGTTTTGGCGAGGAAACCCGCGCCGTGGCGGATGAGCTGCTGAAAATGCACACCGTGGTCCTCAACCTGGAAAACACCAACAAAGACATCAGCCGCCGCATCATCGATTTTCTCAGCGGCGTCGCTTACGCGAACGGGGGCAAAATCAAGCGCGTTGCGGCAAGCACCTTTATCATCACCCCGTATAATGTAGAGCTGACCGGCGACGATGTGCTCGACGAGCTGGAAAACAACGGCGTTTATTTCTGATGAAACAGAATTCACCCGGGGAAAACGCCGTGCTGGAAGCCAGGCTTCTGGATGCGGTGCGCCTGTGTTCCCGGCGGTCTCAGCCGGTTTTTGTGGGCTTTCTGTCACAAGCGGAAGCCTTCTCGGCACAGGAGGTTCTGCGCCGAGAGGGCTTTTTTCGTTCTATGTTCTGGGGCGGCTTCGAGGGGGCGGAGCGCGTGATGTTCGGCGCGTTCCCCGATTACCTTGAGCCGGAGCCGGAGCTGTTCCCTATTTCTGCCGTTACGGCCTCCTTCCGCGATTGCGACAAGCTCACGCACCGGGATTTTCTCGGTTCGCTGATGGCGCTTGGCATTACCCGCGACACGGTGGGCGATCTTCTAATCGAGCCGGGCCGGGGCGTTTTGTTTCTGCGCGAAGAAATGGCCGGCTATGTGCAGACGCAGGTGGAGAAGATCGGCCGGGTGGGGGTGCGGCTTACCCCCGGCTTTACCGAGCCTTTGCCGGGCGGCCTCGGCTTTGAGCCGTTTAGCGCGGTCATCGCTTCGCCCAGGCTCGACTGTGTTGTTGCCGCGGCGCTGCGCACCAGCCGTGAGAAAGCGGCGCGCCTGGTGGAATCGGGCGCCGTGCTGTTGGGCGGCGTGCAGATTTTGTCGGTTTCCGCAGCGGTAAAAGACGGCGACCGTCTCTCCGTGCGCGGCAAAGGCCGCTTTATTCTGGATCAGATCGGCCCCGAAACCAAGCGGGGCCGCGTGAACTTGAGTGGAAGAAAATACAGATAACAGGAGGTTTTTGTCGTGCTTACTCTCAACGATATTATCAATGTCAGCTTCCGCAAATCGAATTTTTCCGGTTATCGTACCGAAGATGTAGATGTCTTTATCGATCAGGTGAAGGATTCTTACGACCAGCTGCTGAAAAAAACAATGGAGCAGACCGAAGCGTACGAAACGCTGGCAAACGAAAAGAAAGAACTGGAGAAAAAGCTCTCCGTTCTGGCGGAAAAGATTGAGGATTACCGACAGGAGGAGAGCGAGATCAAAAACGCTTTGGTCAGCGCGCAGAAGCTGGGCGAGTCCTCCGTTCGGGAGGCGCGCCACAAGGCGGAAATCATCCTGAAGGACGCGAATTTGAAGGCCGAGCGCATTCTCAGCACCGCCAAGGCGGATGTGGTCGAGCAGCAGCGCGAGCTGGATGAGCTCAAGAAAAAGGTCATCGATTTCCGCACCAAACTGCTGGCGATTTACAAAGAGCATTTGACGCTGATCGATGCGATTCCCAGCCGCAAGGAAGAGTTTGAGCAGGAAGGCGGCCATGCCGCCGCCGAACCGGAGAAAGAGCAGGAGGAGCCGGAGCGACAGAGCCACTATATGCCCGAGGAGCCGCCCGTGCCCGCAGAACCGGAGCCGGAGTACACCCCGGAGCTGGAGAAGGACGATTTTTCCGTCGACGCCGCAGTGTTCGATTCACAGTCGCCGAGCCGCGACCTGCGCTACGACGTTTTAAAATTTGATGAATTGGATGAATCCGGAGAAGAATAAGAAATGCGGGGCCGGAGTATTTCATAGATGGAGAGGGACGGAGTGATCCGCCCTTTTTTCCTGAAAGAGAGGGAGTTTCTTTTGCCTTATATTGCAGTGTTTTTGTCCTTCGCCGCGGCGGCGGCGGGGATTGCCGTGGATCAGGTTCTGAAAGCCGCGGTGGTGGAGCAATTAAAGCCGCTGGGCCGGGTGGAGCTGATTCCGGGCTTTTTTCAGCTCACCTATGTGGAGAACCGCGGCGCGGCGTTCGGCATACTGGCGAACTACCAGTGGCTGTTCGTTGCCGTTACCGCCGTGGTTTGCCTTTTGCTCGCGGCGGCGCTGATTTTCTACCGCAGCCACACCGCGCTGACCCGCACGGCGTTCACGCTGATTCTGGCCGGCGGAATCGGGAACATGATCGACCGGCTGCGCTATCAGTATGTGGTGGACTACATTCACTTTCAGTTCTTCCCGCCGGTGTTCAATTTTGCGGATATCTGCGTCACGGTCGGCTGTGCACTGCTGGTGATTTACCTGCTGTTCCTTGCGGACGACAGGGGCCGGCCCAAGCCGCCGGGGCGCTATTCCAAATATGCGCACTACAATCAGAACAGAAATCACAGAATGGGTGGTTAAGGTGCAGAAAAAGCTGCTGGTAATCGGGGCGGAGCATCAGGACGCCCGGGCGGACCAGGCGGTGAGCGAGCTGCTGGAGGGCCAGACGCGCTCCGGCGTGCAGAAGCTGATGCTTGCGGGCGCGGTGCGGTGCGGCGGGCGTCCGCTTTCCAAAAACGACCGGGTGGCCGAGGGGCAGACGATTGAGGTTCTGCTGCCGGATCCTGCCCCGCTGGAGCAGGCGGAACCGCAAAACATCCCGCTTGACATCGTCTATGAGGACGACGACCTGCTGGTAGTCAATAAGCCGAAGGGCATGGTGGTTCATCCCGCGCCGGGCAACCGTGACAAAACACTCGTCAACGCACTGCTGTACCACTGCGGCGATTCCCTGTCCGGCATCAACGGGGTGATTCGCCCCGGCATTGTGCACCGGATCGATAAAGACACCAGCGGCCTGTTGATCGTTGCGAAGAACGATTTTGCGCACCAGAGCCTTGCCGCGCAGATTAAGGAGCATTCCTTTACCCGCGAATACGAGGCCGTGGTGTACGGTCACCTCCGCGAGCAAAGCGGCTTGGTGGACGCTCCCATCGGCCGGCACCCGACCGACCGCAAGAGGATGACGGTCACGCAGAAAAACAGTCGCCGCGCGGTTACGCACTACCAGGTGCTGGAAGAACTGCCCGGCTTTTCCTATGTGCGCCTGCGGCTCGAAACGGGCCGCACCCATCAGATTCGGGTGCATATGGCGTATTTGGGCCACCCCGTTGCGGGCGACCTTGTATACGGGCCGAAAAAAGCGATTTCCTCGCTGAACGGCCAGTGCCTGCACGCGAGAGTCATCGGCTTTCGCCACCCGCGCGACGGCCGGTATATCGAGCTGACCAGCCCGCTCCCACCATATTTTACCGGTTTTCTGGAGCGTCTGCGCGGTCAATCGCACTGATATTTTAAAGCTTACGGGCGGGTGCCTTCCCTGCCAAAGACGGGGAGATTGCCCGATGTTTTATTTTTTATTGCTGGGATTATAAGGAGGTTCTCGTTTGAAGCTTCAGGATATATTCTTGGTGTCTGATCTGGACGGTACCCTGATTGGCGAAAACCATACGATACCGCAGCGGAATATCGATGCGATCCGGCGGTTTCAGGAGCAGGGCGGCCGTTTTGCCGTGGCGACCGGGCGCTCTGTGAATTCCGGCGCGCGCTATTGCCGCCAGGTGCAGCCCAGGGGGCTCTGCGTGTTGCTGAACGGCTCTATTTTATACGATTATGAGCAGGGCGAGATCGCAAAGGCGTTCTTTCTGCCGCCGCAGGCGAAGGACTATGCCCGTCTGCTGGCGGAACATTTTCCGGAGATTGGCTGTGAGGTGTTCGCGCAGCGCAGGCAGTTCGTTTTGCGCGCGAATCAGTATGTCAGGGCGCATCTGGGGAATGAAAATCTTCCCTGTGTAGAGGTGGACGCAGACGAAATTACCGACCGCTGGTGCAAGGCGCTGTTTGCCGCCGACCCTGAAACCAAGCTGAAAATACAGGCCTTTACCGAGTCCTTTGCGCATCCCGGCGTCCGCTTTGTGCAAAGCGAAAAGTGCTTTCTGGAAATGCTGCCCGAAGGAGTCGACAAAGGCAGCGGCCTGTTGGAGATTCTGCGGCAGACCGGCCTGCCGCGCAAAAATCTGGTAGCGATCGGCGATTATTATAACGATGTGGAGATGCTGCGCGCCGCCGGCTTTGCGGCGGTGCCCTCCAACGCGCCGGAGGACATTCGGCAGATGGCCGATCTGGTGGTAGGCGACTGCCGCGACGGCGCGGTAGCCGACCTGATTGAATATCTGGAACGCGCGGAATAAGGGGTGGCGGTGGAAGAATGGATCAGGATGCCCGTCAGATACGCTGGCTGCTTGCCGTCGCGGTTGTTCTCTGCGCCTTGATGATCGGGTATAACGTGCTGTTTGTGCCGCAGGTAACGCTGACGACTGTGGTGGAAACAGACCTTTCTTCCGCGGCGCGGGCGGCGGTACCCTCCGCGCCGGGCGACGCTTCTCAGCCCGAGGGCTACGAGCCGGAGCCGGTGGGGCAGGCCGCGCCGGTCAACCTGAACACGGCGGACGCCGAAGAGCTGGCGACGCTGCCCGGGATCGGCCCGGCAACGGCGCAGAAGATCATCGCGTACCGCGAATCCGTCGGGGCCTTTCAAAGCACAGAGGAGCTGATGCAGGTGGACGGGATCGGAGAAAAGACATTCCAGAAGCTCAAAGAGCTTGTGACGGTGGAAGCGGCAGAGTGAAAAATCCCGCCGGGGTCGGTTGCCCTACACCGGTTTTGATCATTTCACGGGGAAGTAGAACGCGATCCGGTGCGGAATCTGCGGATATATTTTCGGCAGAGGGGCTTTCCGAGGGGGTTAACGCCCCCGTGCGCGGCCAACAGTTCATTGAGTTACGGCAAAAACGAGTCGGAAGCGGCTGCGTCCTTACCAAGGATGCGGTCGCTTCCGATGCTGCATCGTGCGGATTTTCTGGGAATAACTTGCAAACTGTGGGTAAAATGGGTAAAATAGGGAAAAAAGCGGAGGGGGAGTAGTTTATGGCGGTGAGTCCCTTGCAGGATATCATGAATCATTACCTTTGGAATTTCAGCGCATATCTGTTGGCGCTGGCGATTATTCTGCTGAACGCGGCCCGCAGCGTGTATTTTTATTTGAGGAGCAAGCAACGGCCCCTGTACCCGAAGCGAGGCAGACTGGATCTTCTCATCAGCCTGCTGTGCGGCGTGTCGCTGGCGATGGGACTGATGTTTCAGGGAGTCCTTGCGGACAACAACGCTCCCGGAATCTACCATTGGTCGAGCTATCTCTGGATGGCCTGTCTTGTTTCGCTGGCGCTGTTTGCCGTTCAGATCGCATTCCACGTCAAGACTCCGTCCGTGCGCCCCGCAGTGGAGCCGACAGACGAAATTCCGCCGCTACCAACCGCGCCGCAGGAGCAGCCCTCGGTTTTTCCGGAGGATTCCGCGCCGAAGGACGGGGAATGACGGCAACCTTTTCTTGTGCAGAGTGAATTGAAATCATAAGGTCGAGAGCAAATTTCGCACGATGAGTCTTTTGGATTTTTGCGATATTTCGGGATACAGAATTTATTGTAAATAAAATATTGGTCTACTTGTGCGCCGCTTCTTTGCATGACCAATTTCATCATCCTATTCTAAAAAAGTCAGTATTTTGCCAAGGGCAAAGTGCTGACTTTTTCTTTTCGTCAATAAACCGTTCACAGCGACTGGAATTTACAGAGTGTTACAATTTGCTTTCATGTAAGCGACTATCGTTCCCCGCTGCCGCTCACCTCTGCCTCTGACATTTTGACGCACCGTCAAAATGTCAGAAAACGAAAGACAGCCCTATATTTGCGTATGGAAAGTTCCCTAAGCAGATCTGGAAAAGCGAAAACACTAATCCGCGGTGTTAAGCTTTCCGGCCCTTGCCTTTCAGTTCGTTCGGGCGGCCTGAGGATACTCTGCCGGTTCAGATACAGATGCCGGGCGGATGCGAATTCTGTTAATGAACATTTAACCTTACAGTGATTGACGCTAACATGGTGCCATGATAGGATGACCTTAAATTGATGAAAGAGGTGCGTGGGATGCAATCGGTCAAAAGAAATATTCTTCTTACTCCCGGGCCGGCAACAACAACCGACACGGTTAAAATGGCGCAGGTCGTTCCGGATATCTGCCCCAGAGAACAGGAATTCGGGAGCGTCATGGAATGGATTCGCCAGCAACTGATCCGCATTGTACACGGGAATCCCGCAAAATATACCGCTGTGCTGTTCTGCGGGTCGGGTACCATAAATATCGACGTTGCGATCAGTTCGCTTTTGCCCGCCGGGAAAAAGATTTTGTTTTTAAATAACGGATTCTACAGCTCACGCGCGGTCGATGCCTGTCAAGCATACGGGTTGCCTTATGTGGAACTGGATTTTCCGATTGACGATCTGCCAGATCTGGAGCTTACGGAAAAAGCCCTTCAGGCCAATCCTGATATTGCGATTGTATACACCACTCACAATGAAACGGGAACCGGCATCCTGAACCCTGTCAGAGAGATCGGCGCGCTGGCTCACCGGTACGGCGCAGTGTTTGTGGTCGATACAACATCCACCTACGCGCTGCTTCCCATCGATATTGAACGGGACAACATCGACTTTCTGATGGCGTCCGCTCAAAAGGGGTTGATGGCCATGGCGGGCCTTTCGTTTATTGTCGGCAACGAAGCCATAATCCAAAAGACGAGGGACTACCCCAAGCGTTCCTATTATTGCAATCTTTATATGCAGTACCAATATTACAAAACGACAGGACAGATGCATTTTACGCCTCCGGTCCAGGCCGTTTACGCGCTCCGGAAAGCGCTCGAGGAGTTCTGGCAGGAGGGTGAGTCCGCAAAATACGCACGCCACCGCAGGGTATGGAAAAAAATCCATGAATGCAGCGAACGGCTCGGGCTGCGGGACATCATACGCAAAGAGCTCCAAAGCGGACTGGTCGTTCCCTTTCAATATCCCGCAGACCCAAATTGGGATTTCGACAAAATCCACGACTATTGCTATGAGCGGGGATTTACCATTTATTCCGGCATCATTTCCGGTGCGAATACGTTTCGGCTTTGCAGCCTGGGCGCGATTGACGAGCAGGATATAGAAGATTTTTTCAGGGTTTTTGAAGACGCGCTGCGCGTTCAAAAGATCTGCGTACCGGTTCGGTACTGAATTGGAGAGCAAAGAATGAATACGAAAAAACGTTGTCAAACTGAGGGAGATACGAATCTGTCGGAGCTGCGTCTTACATGACAAAAGAAATTTCTGAGCCCGAAAGCATCGGATCTGGTTGAAAGGGATCGCAGGGCTTTTTTCTCCCAGTCTCTTTCAACCCCCTGCCTCAACGCGGTGCAGAGCGCTGCCGGCATTTATCTGTATGATCTCGAAGGAAAGAGCTATATGGACTTCCACGGAAACAGCGCTCATCAGCTCGGCTACGGCAACCCCTATGTGATGAAGGCGCTGCACGCACAGCTTGAAGACCTTTCGTTCGTGCCGCGCCGCTACACCAGTGAGACACCGGTTCGCCTTGCGGAACAGCTAATCGAGCTTTGGAGCGCAGGCCGCGCAAAAGTTCTTTTCGCGCCGGGGGGCTCCGAGGCGGTGGAAATGGCGGTCAAGCTTGCCAGAAGATACACCGGTCGCTATAAAACCGTTTCGATGTGGGATTCCTTTCACGGGGCCACTCTTGGGGCCATTTCCGTTGGGGGCGAAAGAGATTTTCGCTGCGGGATCGGTCCGCTGCTGCCCGGGGACATCCATATTCCCCCCTATAATTCCTTTCGCTGTGTGTTCGGCCACTGTGACGGCTGCGGCCTGAAATGCCTGAATTATCTTGAATATGTGCTGAAAATGGAAGGGGACGTCGCCGCGCTGATTATGGAGCCGGTAAGGGCCACAGACGTGCAGATTCCTCCCGTCGAATATTTTGAAAGAATACGGAGCCTTTGTGACCATTATGGAATTTTATTGATATTTGACGAAATTCCTACCGCTTTGGGAAGAACGGGTACCTTTTTCGCGCACGAGCATTTCGGGATCAGACCGGACATGGTGATTCTGGGAAAAGGCCTGGGTGGAGGCGCGGTGCCGTTTGCCGCCCTGCTGGCGGACGGACGTTTCGACTGCGCGGGGGATATTTCCTTGGGACACTTTACACATGAGAAAAGCCCGCTGGGAGCGGCGGCGGGATTGGCGGTAATCGACTGCATCCGGAAGGAACACCTGCTGGAGCACACGGCCGTACTCAGCGGCCTGATGGAGCGGCGCCTGAAGGATATGCAAGAACGTTATCCAATTATCGGGGATGTGAGGTGCATCGGCTTGCTGGGATGTCTGGAGCTGGCGTCAGGCCGGGAGAACGGAGAGCAGACGGCCCGCAAAGCGGAGCGTGTGCTGTACCAATGCCTTGAAAACGGACTGAGCTTCAAAATCTCGAAAGGCAGCTGCATCATTCTTTCTCCCCCGCTGATTATTACAGAGGAGCAGCTTTTCCGCGCCCTCGACATTTTGGAACAGGCCATAGCCTCGAAATGAAGGCCGTTCCGTATTTTTGAATTATGAATAGGGAGATTTAATGATGCAAAATAAAATTCAAGCGGTTGTTTTTGATTGGGCTGGAACGACGATCGATTATGGATGCTTTGCCCCGCTCGGAGCCTTTTTGGAAACATTTGAAAGCAGCGGCGTAGAGATTACGCTGGACGAAGCGAGGCAGCCGATGGGACTGTCGAAGATCAACCATATCCGCGCACTGCTCGGCATGCCGAGAATAGCGGCCTTGTGGAAGAAAAAATATGGAAAGCTTCCGGAGGAATCCGACGTCCGAAAGCTGTATCAGCAGTTTGTACCCTCGCTGACCGCAGTCCTCGGCAATTATTCTGAGCTGCTCCCCGGTGTCGTAGAGACAGTGGAAGAGCTTCGCAAAGCCGGCCTGAAAATCGGTTCCACAACGGGATACACCGACCAGATGATGGAGATCGTCGTCCCGTCGGCGGCGAAACGCGGATATGCCCCGGACTGCGTTTTCACTTCGGACGGGTTGCCGGCAGGCCGCCCTTACCCGTGGATGTGCTATCAAAATGCCATTCGGCTCGGCGTATACCCTATGCGCCGCATCGTGAAGGTCGGCGATACCGTCAGTGATATTCAGGAAGGGGTCAACGCCGGCTGTTGGAGCATCGGCGTCGTGGAAGGCAGCAGCGAGCTTGGCCTGCGTCTGGAAGAAAAGGAACTGATGAGTCCAAAAGCGTTTCAGGAAAAATGTGATGCTGTAAGAGCTCGTTTTCTAAGCGTGGGGGCCCATTTTGTGATCAATACCCTGAAAGAACTGCCCGCTCTGACGGAAAAGATCAACGACCTGCTTGCAGAGGGACAAAAACCCTGATGACGGGCGCGGATATGGAAGGGAGAGTGAGCTTGATGAGCGATGGCCATCTCGTGAAAACACAGCTTATGAAATTGAAGATCGCAGATTACGTGATAGGTTATATCCGTACTCACAGGCTGTCTACGGACGAAATGCTGCCCTCGGAAAACTCCCTTGCGATCCAGTTTGGCGTCAGTCGCAACGTCGTAAGGGGAGCGCTGGATCATTTGCGTTCTCAGGGGAAAGTATACGCACGCAAGGGGAAGGGCTTTTTTGTCGCGGAAAAACAACAATTCATTGTCTATCAGCAGGATGTCAACGTCGGTTTTTCAGAAACATTTCAGGAGCCGGTATATCGCTATGAGAGTAAATTGCTGTCATGGACGCTGATCCGGGCCAAACAGGTCGAAAAAGAAATTTTCGGCCTTTCGGAAGATGACCAGCTTTACCGGTTAAAAGTGCTGCGGTCCGTCATGGGTCTTCCTCTGGCCATCTGCTACTCTGAAATTCCGCAAAGAATGGTGCCGAATCTGGAGCAGTACCTAAGCGATTTTTATTCGCTCAACGATATTCTCGTTGATAAATATGGCTACGAGCACCCAATCTGCAAGAGCGTGGCGGTGGAGGTGGTTCTGCCCACTGTTTCAAAAATTCATCTGCTCGGTATTGACGCCGGCATCCCCTTGCTCAAGGAAACCAATGTGTTCGAGGTGCCCGGCGGCCCTGTGGAATATTTTCAGGTTTACGCGCGGAGCGACCGGTTTAAGCTGAAAATTAATGTTTAGTGATCTTACGGCTAACACGGGAGCTTTCCGTCTGCGAGGGGTTTCCCCGTATCGGCGGATCAGAATTTTTGAGAGGCGGCATCCGCTCAGGATGCCGCCTCTCTTTGCTTGCCGGAAAGCCCCGGCGAAGGACGCAGGCGATACGCTGCCGCTGACAGATGCGAAAATAGATCTAGCTGGTTTTTTACATCGTTGGGTTGGCGCTTTAACATATAAACTCTATGATTGAAACATCGATAACAGAGCGTTATCGTGAACTGGCGCCTTTGGATCGGATATAAAAATGTTGATTACTGAAAGTGGGGTATAAAAATGCCAGGATTTTGCAAAAGGGCCGGCTGTCTGCTGACGGCCGCAGCCCTTATGATGACCTTTGCCGCCGGTTGCTCCGGCAGCACGGGGACGGCTCCGGCCGAGAACAAGATCATTACTTACGGACAGCCCGACGACTGGGCAAACTGGAAGGAAATGTTCGCGACCTTCAATCAAAAATATGGGACCACGCACACCGACACGGATATGTCGAGCGCTGAAGAGATTCAAAAGTTCGGCGCGGAAAAGAATAATCCAGTTGCGGATACGGCCGAAGTCGGCATGATGTGGGGACCGGTCGCCGTGAAGCAGGACGTTACCATGCCATACAAACACGCGAATTGGGACAAGATCGGCGACTGGGCCAAAGATAAGGATGGAAATTGGTCCGGACTGTATGTCGGAGTTCCCGTATTTTTGGTGAATACGGATATCGTCAAGAATGTTCCGAAATCATGGAACGATTTGCTGAAGAGCGAGTACAAAGACATGGTCTGCATGTCAAACCCGCAGACATCGGGCTCCGGACAAAATATGGTTTTGGCTGCGTCGTACGCCTTGGGCGGTAGCGTCACCAATCTTGACGCGTCCATGTCCTATTTTTCAAAGCTCCAGAAAGCGGGCAACATCAAGAATATCTCCGTGTCCGTCGCAACACTGCAAAAGGGAGAGGTTCCGATTTACATTGTCTACGATTTTCTGGCAAAAGGGTACCAGGAGCAGCTGAAGGGGCAGGCAAATTTCTCCATCGTATTCCCGGAGGAAGGCTCTATTTGGGCGCCGGGCGCGCTGATCATCAATAAATGGTCTCCTCACCCTGAGAATGCGAAAAAATTTGCGGATTTTGTATCATCGGACGAAGGACAGCTGATTTTTGCAAAAGGGTATGCGCGCCCGATCCGTTATGTGGAAGGCAACCTGCAGATCCCGGATGACATTAAAAGCAAGATGCTTCCGGACAGCTTTTACAAGAACTGTGGGAAACCGACCGAATGGGACAAGGTGCCGCCGGATGTGATCGCAGCCAGATGGACAAAGGAGGTTTTGGGGCAGTAATGGTCAGAATGGAAAAGGAACAGAGTCATAACAGCCGGAAACGGCATGCCGGGGGAAGCCTTTCGTACCTCTTCGCATTGCCATATCTCATCGTTTGTGCCCTGTTTTTGGTTTTTCCTGTGATCTCCATCATCGTTCACAGCTTTGACAGTGGCCTGAACGGCTGGTTTTCCGTTGTGTGCAACAGCACTTATGTCAGGGCTTTTCAGGGCAGCTGCCGTCTTGCTATTTGGACGACGGCGGAGGCTGCCGCCCTGGGGGGGCTGCTTGCCCTGTTTTGGGCGCCAAAGCTGTCCAAGCACAGCTGGTTCCTTGCCTTTATCAATTTTGGCGCCCACAACGGCGGTGTAAGCCTTGCGTTCTCGTTTATAGCAACGCTGGGGACAAACGGGATGCTGTCTCTGCTGCTGAAGCATATGGGAATCGGAATGCTTGCCGATTTTAAGCTGGTAAGCCTTTCCGGGTTGCACTGGGCCTATCTTTCCTTTCTGGTTCCGTTTATGTGCCTGATTTTTATGCCGGCCGTGGGATGCCTGAAACCGGAGTGGTTCGCGGCTGCCCGCACTCTGGGCTCCGGAAAACTCCGCTATTTTTGGAAAGTAGCCGGGCCGGTTCTGCTTCCCTCGTTTTTCTCCTCCACCACACTCGTTTTTCTTCAGGCAATGGGAACGTACGCCACTGCACAGGCCATCACCGACAACCGCATCAACCTGATTACGCTTCAAATCGGTTATTTGATGCAAATGTCCGTTTTTAACCGGTCCGACGCGGATATTCTTTCGGTGCTGCTGCTTTTCATTATGATTGTTGCGACCTGTATTTATGATGTTTTTAATAAGAGGGCTTCAAAATGGATTGGATAAAAACCGGTGGATCTTCCGATGGGCGGCCGATTTCCAGGAAAGTGAAGCGCGACAGGTGGGAACGGGCCGGTTTTTTAGCGGTTTCGGTTTTCTTCCTTCTGTATCTTGCCGTTCCGATCCTTGCAACGGTACTGTTTTCCCTGGCGGGAAAGTGGACCGACACCATTCTGCCGCAGTCATGGTCGCTGAACGCCTATTCCGTCATTTTCACCAGCGATGAATTTTACTCGTCTCTCTTCCGAACGATTTTTCTTTGCGTGGTTGTGGCGGTGCTGGAGGTCGCTGTAACGATCCCCGCCGTCTTCGCAATCAAAATTGGAAGCGAGGGCCTCGGCAGGCTGATTCAGATCCTCTCCGTCATTCCAATCGCCCTGCCGGCGGTGGTGCTGGCTTTGGGCTCCGTCAAGTTTTACGGCGAGGTGCTTCCCTCCCTGCTTGGCACCCCCGCCCTCCTGATCGGGGTTCAGACCGCATTCGGTCTGCCGTTCGTGTACTGGACAATTTTAAATGCATTTCAGGCTATCGATGTGGTCGAGCTTTACAATGCCGCGAGAACCCTCCGGTGTGGAGCTTTGGAATTTATCGTGCGGATTATCCTCCCTTCGCTGAAAAAAGGGATCGTCATCGCCGGGGTCATTGCCTTTGCGAGCACGTTTGACAATTTCGCGCTCCAACAGCTGATTGTGGGAGCCAGCTGGGAAACCTTCGCAATGTATCAATATAAATACTTTACCATAGACGGGCATGCGGTCAGCGCGCTTTCCGTGATTGGAATGCTGATCATCTTTATCATGTCGTGGGTTGCGGGTTTCCAAAGTAAAACAAAAAGAGAAAGAAAGGAGGAAGATGCTCTTTGAATCATCTGAAACTTACGGACATTGAGAAACACTATGGAAAAGTCCGTGTTTTAAACCAAATCAATCTGGAGATCGGCGAGGGCCAAATGGTGTGCTTGCTCGGGCCAAGCGGCTGTGGAAAAAGCACGCTGCTGAAAATTATCGCGGGGCTGGAGATGCCTGACAGCGGCGGCATCGAGTTTAAAGGGGTGAACTGGAGCGGCTTGGACGCGAAAAAGCGCCGCGTTGGGATGGTGTTTCAGCATTATTCGCTGTTCCCCAATTTAAATGCGCTTCAAAACGTCGCGTTTGGATTGGAAATGAAAAGAATGCCCCGAAAACAGTCCCAGAAGGAAGCGGAAGAATGGCTTGAGAGGGTCGGACTTCAGGATTTCAGAAACCGGTATCCGCATCAAATGAGCGGCGGACAGCAGCAGCGAGTCGCGCTGGCCAGGGCGCTCGCGCCCAGTCCCGATCTTCTTCTGCTCGACGAACCGCTCAGTGCGCTTGACGCAGCGGTACGGCTTTCGCTACGCGGTGAAATCCGCAGGCTCCAGCTTCAGCTTGGCATAACGGCCGTTTTTGTGACGCATGACCAGGCAGAGGCTCTTGCGATTGCCGACCGTGTGGCGCTCATGAGGGAAGGCTCGATCGTGGAATACGACGATCCACAGATCATGTATTCCAATCCGAATTGCTTTTTTACTTCTTCGTTTATCGGGGTGGTCTCCGTTATGGAGGGTACGATCGCGTCCCTTAGTCCTCCCATTGCGAAAGTATGCGACGGTATGGTCGCATTGCCGTACCTCGACGAGAAAAAAGCGGAGATCGGCAGAAAAATCCGAATTGTCATGCATGCCGAAGACATAGAGCTTTCCGAAGGCTTCAGTGAAAACGGTCGGTTCGATCCCCTCCGGGGACAAATCTACAATTTGGATTTCCTCGGAAAGACGAAAAGATATACCATCCGTTCGTCCGATGGGAACACTTTGTTTGTTGAGGTACAAGCCAACGGACATATGGATTTTCAGATCGGCCAAACGGTGGAAATGGTCGTCAGACCCGAGAATATGCATGTTTTTGATGCGCGGACCGAAGAATCCCTGAAAAGTGCCGGCGGGCGGGGGAAAAACATGAAAGACGGATTGCTGAATACCGGATGAAATAAAAAAGAATGGTATTGTCAGGAGGTTCACAAGTTGAAAAAAGTGATTTTTGTTTTAATTGATGGTCTGAACGCGGAAACAGCGTTTCGGCATATGGGTTTTATGGAGCATCTCGTAGAGGCGCACGCAGCGTCAAAGTATGTTGTCAGGTCGGAACTCCCGTCGGTTTCCCGGCCGCTCTATGAGGTTCTTATGACCGGAACGCCGGTATCCGTCAATCGGATTTCTTCCAATGAAACAATCCGAAAATCCACACAGAAAAATCTTTTTCAGATGTCGGCGGATGCCGGTATTGCGACCGCCGCTGCCGCTTATTATTTTTTCAGCGAATTATATCTTCATGCTCCGTTTCATCCGCTGACGGACCGATTCCACAGTGATTCCGCGTCGGCGATTCAGAACGCCATGTTTTATTACGATGACAGCTACCCGAATTCCCATCTGTTTCTTGACGCGGATGAACTGATCATCCGCCATCATCCGGGATTTATTCTGGTGCACCCCATGAGTGTGGATTACATCGGGCATCAATTCGGCGGGGGGAGCGGAGAGTACTGCAAGGCGGCTTTTAACGTGGATTGCATCCTGTCCCGGTTTCTGTTCAAATGGATTGAAGAGGGATACAGTGTAATCATAACTGCTGACCATGGGATGGGGAAGGACGGAATACATGGGGGGACCAGTGCGGAGGAAAGAATGATTCCAATGTATATCCTCAGCGGCCAAGTCGATGCGGCGGATTACAGCGGTCAGACGGTATCCCAGCTGCATATTGCACCCCTTGTCTGTAAACTGCTGGGGCTGCCTCTTTCGGAACACATGATTGAACCGAAGATTCCCGGCCTGCATCCGGCCGTATAAAGTATGGGCCGCGGAACCCGGTCGGCTTCCCCCCTGAGCCTCACAGACACGATGATCAGTTTTCATAGTCAGAGCATCTGAATAACAAAGACAGCAGGTTAGTGAAATAATCCATAATTTGAATCGCCTGACAAATGCTATATCTCTTCGCTAAGTCGGCATATTATTGTTAAACCTGCATTATCCAATCAACATGAGATTTGCGATTCCCTCAGGCTTCCTCCGCCGTTGAACGGGAAGTCGAATCGCGCATGCGGAAGAAAAAAGGTGGCATCGGCCGGTTCGATGCCACCTTTCTATTGTTTGCACTGTTGTGCACCGCAATACAGAGCCTGTGTAAATCTTCACAAAATTTAGAACTGGGAGAAGTGATCGCTCGTACGGCCGTTGCGGCGAGACTCAAACCAATGGAATTACGCATTCACTACATAGGCATGCACACCTGAACCAACCTTTCTCTCAGTTCCATCCGGAAGGTTTATGGTCGCTGTCATGTTGCAGGGAATCTGAAACTCAAAATAAATGCTGCCTTCTTTGTAAACCCATGCGGATCGGATCTGGCCGTATGGCGAATCGTAGCGGGCATTGACATACCCAAGCCTTGGATCTGTCTTGGGGGAAATGGTTATCGCTCCATCTTCAACGCGGATGCCAGCGGAAGAATCCATCAGCCAGCTGCACACTGCTCCATAGGAATAATGATTCAGGGAAGAACTCACCTTGCCATCCGCATCAATGCCGTCCCATGTTTCCCAGATGGTGGTTGCGCCCTTGTTCACTGCATACAGCCAGGAAGGAAGTGTCTCCTGCAGGAGCACATCGTATGCCTTTTTCGTATTGCCATAATCAGAGAGGGATTGCAGAAGGCTGCCTGTGGAAAGAAAGCCTGTATTCAAATGATTATTCTTTGCTGTGATCAGCTCCGCCAGCTTGTTGGATGCCGCGATACTTTCTGCTTCATTCAAAAGCCCTTTACTGATTGGGCGGATATAGCGGCTTTGTCGGTGCTCCTCCGTGATCGTTCCGTTATCGGTAAATACTTCCCGATATGCTTTTCTTACCTTATTTGCTGCATCTGCGTAATACGCCGCATCTTCGGTATTTCCCAGCGCCTTCGCCATTGCCGATAGTTCCCGGCATGAGGTGTATAAATAGGCCGTTCCAACCTCCGGCTCTCCCATAAGGGCGTTGTTGCCCAAAATGGTAACCATAGTAACGGAATTGTTATAATCGGCCTCCAGCCATTCACCCCAGCCGAAGCCTTGATCTGCCAAATAGGGGTACAGACTTTTATCCAATTTATTCTTATAGTACAAATGCGTTCCGGAGGCAGCTCGTTTCAGCGCATAATCAACCCACCTTTTCGAGGCTTTATAGGTATCGCTCACAACCTGCAGATTCCCCGTTCTTTTCCACATATCATATGGGATCATAACAATGGCATCGCTCCAACCATGGCTGGAATCAAACAAACTCTTGGTCAGCTTAGTGGGGGCAAACTGCATCAGGGAACCATCCTCATGGAAAACATGGGCGTAACTTTTCAGCCACGAACTGTATACCGGATAGCTGTCCATAAGATACAGGCCTGTGGGAGCAAAGATCTGCCCATCCCCGGCATATCCGCTTTTTTCACGTGTTGGGCAGTCCGTCATCACGCCGACAAAATTGGATTTCATGCTCCATAGTGTATTGCTGAACAGCTGGTTCACTTTCGCGTTTCCAGATTCAAAAAATCCGGTCTGCTCCATATCGGAATAAACGGCCACACCCTGAAAGCTTTTCGGGCTAATCGGGAGTTTTGTTTCCACCTTGACATATCGGAAGCCGAAATAGGTCATAGAGGGATGGTAGGAATTGTGACCGTTCTTACAGGTATAGGTCACCTCCTGCAATGTTGGATAGGATGGGGAAGCCTGAAAATTCGAGATGGTGAAGTTGCCGTTTTCATCCAGTGTTTCCCCGTGGATGAGCTTGATTTGCTCACCGCCCTGTGCGTCAATATTGATTTGAACGTAGCCGGAAAAATTCTGACCGAAATCCAAAACGGTTTCCCCTGCAGGCGTTGTAATGATGGTTGGTGTGAATTTCTCATGCTGGGTAATTGGCTGGCAGTCGCTTCCGGTCAGATTTTCATAGCCATAATCTGCAATGGTGACAGGGTGCCATGTAAAATCAGACGTATCCTTGTCCGCATCATAGACCTCTCCCTGATGCAGATCATTCTGTGCAAGCCATCCATCATTCGCGGCTTCCCATGTCTGGTCCGTCTGAAAGATGACGTTGTCATCCGCTCTGGCTTCGCAGAGAAATGCGGCATCGGTTCCAAAGGAGTTAATGACCTGCTCTTTATCCAGGCTTCCCCGGTACCAACCATCACCGACCTGTACCAGAATCTCATTTTTACCAGCCCTCAGGTATTCTGTAATGTCATAGGCCTGAGTCTGCAGAATATCGGGATACTGCGTAAAGCCCGGGGCCATGAACCATCCGTTTACACGGGTGCCGTTGATCCACATGTCATACACGCCGTGAGCCGTTGCATACAGCATGATTTTCCCCTGGGATATCTGATCCTCCGTGATTTCAAACGTTTTTCTGAGATATGATGCAGGGCGCCGATTCGCTTTGGTAGGAACCGTTGTGTCCTCTTCCGGGTTAATCCACTCTGCCTGCCAATCATCCCTTGCCAAAGAAGTCTGGAAGCGATCCGATTTTGTCTGACCGGCCTTACCGTTTTCATCATACAGTGTGAGATACCATATATAAGACTTTCCGCTTTCGGTTTTAAAATCAGGTTGAAACTGAATAGCAGAAGACGCACGTTTTTTGCTGTCATACACCAGCTGATCGCCCTGTTTGATTGTGATTTGAAAACCACTTTGGCTCACAGCATTGGTCGGTGCCCAGGAGAACGCGATCTCGCCGGGAGTCAGGCTGTTGGGAGAAACGAGCATATTCGTTTTCATATGATCCGCATAAATACCGGTCTGTTCAGGAGGATCAACCCGCATTCCAAACGGATCCTCTTTGCTGAGCAGCTTTACGGTCTGTATCTTCCCATCACTCACCACATTGGCTTCCCTGTAAGCGAACGCCTGATTGCGGGTGTAGTTGCTTGCCAAGAGCAGCAAGCAGCCTATGCTGCACACAAGAAAAAACGCTCCCTGAAGTGAAATCAGTATCTTCCTGGAATTCTTCTGGGTTTTCATGTTCCTGAAATGATCATACAGTGGTTTTCCGGCACTTACCCCTCCCAGAGCGATGATGGATACACTCAGGAGGTTGCCTGTCAGCCTTGTTCGCACAGTCAAAAACAAAATTCCAAGAAGCAGGGCTGCTGTGCCGGCTCCGAGTATAATTGCTTTGTATTTTGTGAGTTTCAAGCACTTGCCGTTTCTGAACTGTTGAAAAATGTTGATTCCAAGCGTTGCAGCCACGCACATCAGCAATAGGACTGCCACAGGAACATCATAATTAAACGGAAACGGGGAACCTAATAGTAGTAAACCGATCAGACCCAGCAGTATATTTATTGCACCAATCCCCACTTCAAAATACCCCCTTATCGTTATTCAATGCCAGACTGACTTTGCGCTGTCACGCATCCCGCTCGGATACAACCTTTCTGTATTCCCGCTGCGGTTCATCTTTCTCATGCAGCGGATTCCAGACCTGTGCAAAGAATGGGTCAACCTTTGCCCGGGCGGCATAGTTCCAGCTTTTACGCTCGCAATGGGGGCACCAGTGCCCGCCTTCCAGCACCAGACGCGGGCTTGCTTCAAACTCATGGCCAAAGGCGCAGGTGAAGGTCAGTTTGCCCGACCAGCTGCCCTGTTCCATGACGGAAGACGTGCACACACCACCGCGGAATTCCGCCGCTTTTTTCATGTCGTTTAGGTTCAGTTCACTTTCCGGTTTGCTTTCATCATAACCATGGTCCAGCATAACAACTTTGTCCCAGGCATCAAAATGCTTGAACTCGTTGATGCTTGTTGGAATGCTTTCCCAGTTACGGCGGCCGCCCCAATAAGCGTCGATTTGTTCCACCATATTGTTTTCGATAAAGCGGACTGTCCCGTGCTCCGTGCGTGCCTGCTGGATGAAAACGCGCTTCATGATGGTTCCCATTAGTCGCTGTCCGCCGGGAAGCTTACAAACTGCTCTGGAAACAGTAGCCGTCGCACCCAGGCTCTTTAGATACTCATCATAAAAATATTGCATGGTGTCGTGCCGAAAATGCAGGTAGTTTTCCAGCTTGTCCGAATCCAGGTAATACTGCCCGTGAAAATTGCGTGTGGCATACCATTTGGGATCGATCACATAGCGCAAGTCCCCAAAGCCGATCGCACCGTAGAGCTTTTCATACATCTCGTATGTGCTGACTCGGCAGCTTTCTCCACCGCCGATATTATAGATATGGCCCCAGAAATCATCCGGCAGTTCTCCGGAGGCGGTCAGGCGGCACAGATTCCCCAGAAGAATACCGGAATCGCGGTCGGAAACATACTCCAGAACATTATCCAGACAGTTGTGAAACATGATGGCGTCTTTAATTTTACTCATAGCGGGCCCCATAATCCCGGTCTGGCGAAGGCTGACCCAATATTTTAAGCCGGATTCCACCAGAAGCCGTTCAGCGGCTACCTTGGAAACGGCGTAATAATCGAACACACTGGGCTTGATCGGGTCCCCCACGCGCCCCCAGTGGATGGGCGGCATGCGGTCGCCGGTTTCGGCGATGGTTCCGACGGAAACCAAACGGACGGAATCCGCCCGCTGCTGTGAGTGGATGGCCTGAATGATATGTTTCATCCCACCATAATTGACCTTCATGGCAAGTTTTGGCTGATAGTCTGCGACAGGGGATACCAGCGCCGCAACATGGAGGACGATATCCGCTTTTTCCACGCACTGATACACATCCTCATAATTGGTCAGGTCACCCCAGTGAATGGTCACTCCCTTTTGATTCTGAAAGCTTTTCAGCTTGTCGCGATCACGCTCCGTGTCCTGAACCAGCAGGATAATGTCCTGTTGGTCAATCTCCTTCAATAGTTCCTGAAGACCGAGGAAGCCCATGCCTCCGGTAGCCCCGGTTAAAAATACGGTTTGCTTTTTCATATATTATCCTGCCTTTCGCATGATATAAACTGTTTTGAGTATATTTTTAGTTTGAAGTTTTCCCGTCGCCGCCTTTATAAGAGACATAGCCCTTCCGGCTGCGCGACGTAAGGGCAGAAAAAACGATTTGGGAAGTACCTTCCAGCAACAGAGAAACACCGATAAATCGCATGAAAGTTAAAGCGGTGGAGAAGGGATTCCAGAAGATGATCAAGCCCAAAACGGCCTGTACGATCGCGCCGATCAGCGGCAGAAACCAGCGTGGTGCTGCCATGCGATACAAATCGCAGGCAGACTGTACTTCGCGGGCGGCTCCCATGATCAAAAACAGGCCGAACAGCGAAGGAAGCATGGAAATGATGAGCTCCGGACGCAGCAGCAAAAATAATGCCAGCGCCAGCATCAGAATTCCGGAGGAGAGCCCGTTTCTTACAGCGGCATCGGCCGGTGCGCTGCGAAAATAGCCAATGATGCGGTATGCGCCGAACAGAAGGATTCCGAAACCCAAACCATAGCAGATCATCTGACCCGAAAGTGACGGCCAAACCAGCAGAATCATGCCGAGCGCCGCGCTCAGTGCGGATCCGGGTATAGACTCCGAAACGAAATGAACCAATTTTGGATTCATGTGCTCCTTACCTCCATGATGTTTTCATTCGCACCGACTGAATTCCTGCTTCAAAATTTCTTTTGTACTTGCACCATTTGCGGTATAATCAAGCATAGGCACACTTCACCAGCCGGCGTAAGCAACTTCCGCTTCTCCCGAAGGGCAGGAAAACCCGGCGGTAAAAACCGGAAGGTCGTATTTTGTATTGGTCGCCGTCACGTTTTTTGTACAGCGTGATTTTATTGCGAGATACACCGGGTGTGCTGGGAAGAAATTTGAGCCGCTCGTGCTGCTATGTTGGTATTGTATTTTAGGAATATAAACTTTTTTTAAATAAAACAATAAAAATACCTCGGCACATGACCGAGGCAGGATTGTTAAAAAATGATTTACAAAATCGTGCTACCATTCAAAAGACGATAAATCAGGGGAGGTTTCTCTGTGCTGACAATTTTGATTGTTGAGGATGATGCAAAACTGCGTCATCTGTTTGATACGGTTCTTCGGAAGAATCATTATGACACACTCACCGCTTCAGACGGTGAAGAGGCGCTGGCGCTCATGGAGCACGCGCATGTGGATTGCATAGTCTCTGATATTATGATGCCAAATATGGATGGGTATGAATTCACCCGGCAGGTGCGCGGCTATAAACCGGAAATTCCGATTCTGATGGTTACCGCAAAGGATGCGATTGAGGACAAAAAGCAGGGGTTTCTGGTGGGCACGGACGACTATATGACGAAGCCGGTGGATACGGAGGAAATGTTGCTGCGGATTCATGCGCTTCTCCGGCGTTCCAAAATCGTATCCGAGCGAAAAATTGTATTTGGAGAGACAATATTGTTCTATGACGATTTAATGATTCGGCAGGGGGAGAAAGAAATCAGGCTGCCGCAAAAGGAATTCTATGTTTTGTACAAGCTGCTGTCTTATCCCAACAAAACCTTTACCCGTCAGGCACTGATGGAGGAAATCTGGGGGATGGACTCGGACTCGGAGGAGCGGACTGTGGACGTTCATGTCAACCGCATTCGTGATCGGTTAAAAGACAACCGTGATTTTCAAATTATGACGGTTCACGGACTGGGCTATAAGGCGGTGAAAATGGATGCGCAATAAAACGGGCCGGAGATTCGGGCTATGGAACCGCTTTGTTTCCATTGTGTTCGGCATTCTGCTTTTGACCGGTGGGATTACCTATGTGGTGATACTCACTGCTGTGAATATGGATCTGTTCAAGCACATGGAATTTAATTTCGCCTTTTCCATGTCTGTTGCCATTTTGCTGAGTCTGATCATTGGAAGCGCGATTACCTTTCTGGTTGGGAAGCAGATTCTAACGCCTCTGCTGAAGCTGAACCATGCATCTAAGGAGATCGCCGGCGGGAATTTTCAAATTAAGCTTGAGACAGCTACGCCAATCCGGGAAATCAAAGAAATTTATTCCAATTTCAACCAAATGGCCGCGGAATTGGCTAGCATCGAACTCATGCGCAACGATTTTATCGCGCAGTTTTCGCACGAATTTAAAACACCCTTAGCTTCCATAGAAGGATATGCAGCTTTGTTACAGGATGAAGCGCTTTCCATAGAGGACCATCGACAATATGTGCAGATGATTTTAGATAGCTCGGCGCAGCTCAGTAACCTGTCCGCCAGTATTTTAAAGCTATCCAAGCTGGAAAACCAGGATATCATTACAGAGAAAACCCGCTACCGTCTGGATGAGCAGCTGCGTCAGGCACTCCTCTATTTTGAAAGGGAATGGACGGAGAAAAATCTGGAGTTGAAACTGGAGCTTCCTCAAACCATGTTTTATCAGAATCCAAAGCTCATGATGCAGATTTGGCTGAATCTGCTGTCCAACGCCATCAAATTTACGCCCCCAAACGGCAGAATTGAGGTTGGGCTTTTCAAAAGGGAAAAAGAAATTTCGGTTTCTGTCAAAGACAGCGGCATTGGAATAGAGGAACAGGTTCAGCGGCATATTTTTGATAAATTCTATCAGGGGGACTCCTCCAGATCTGAAAACGGGAATGGTCTGGGACTCGCTATGGTCGCCCGAATTGTAAAGATGGGAAACGGCAGAATTGAGGTAACCAGCACGCCGGGAAAAGGCAGTGAGTTTGTGGTATCCTTTCCGGTTGAGAACGCCAAGTAGAGCGGTTACATCTCATGCATTTAGGTTGCAAGGTTCAAAGCTGCCCTAAAACGCACCGGCAATATACCGACAAAAAGCCCGCCGAAACGGAATTCGGCGGGCTTTTCGCTGCAAAGTGTTATCTGTTTGTCGGTTGATCCACCTTATCGCGTCTTGTTTTCTGGAAGAGATTGATAATCAGCAGCAGAATAATTGCTCCCACTGTTGCCACGACCAGACTCCAAATATTAAATCCGGTGAACCCTACGTCAGTAATCATGTTAAAGACGAATCCGCCGATAAACGCACCTGCAATTCCGATGCATACATTCGCGAATCCTCCCATTTCTGAATTTTTACCAACGATCATACTGGCGATCCATCCTGCTAATGCACCTAATACAATCCATGTAATGATGCCCATATAGTTTCATCCACTTTCTAAATAAATTTTGGTTGCAACTTTCTCTGTTTAGAATATCCGATTTATAAAAATTTATGAATTTATTTATTGAAAATAAAATTCTGCATAACTGAAATGCGGTGTGTCTGTAGAAACGGAGAGAAACCGGATTCCCTCAGGGGCGGACTGCGGATAGATTACGCAGAACGGCCCCGTTAAAAAAACGAGATCGGGTAGGTCTTTTCTTATATTGCCCATGATTGTAACAATAAATGCAGGCTCTACCGCTGCTGGTGCGGATGCTGCCGCCGACACTTTCTTTGCGGCAAGCTCCGATTCTGTTTTTCTCCTGTAGCTTCGGCCGACCGTTCCCGGCGCGGCCCATCGCTAGCCAAACCGCCAGAAATGGAATCTTTAGAAAACGCCTTCTAAAAGGACGAACACATCGATGATGAAAAGGGCCTTCTTTTGAAACCAACGCGTGCAAAGAAGGATCAGCAGCGTTACCACTTCGGTATTCGGCAAAGGGAAAGCACAATCTGTAACACAAACAGTATCGCGGTGCATACCGACAGCCGGGCCAGCCCCTTGATGGACAGAGAATTATCTGGAAAAGCGCCCTGACAAACAGCAAAATGCGCTTTGAAATGGCACGGCAGCCAGATCAAGGCGCATTTTTTGAGCGTTGCGTTTCATCAGCTGCATTGTGCAACAGCCTGTTCCGAATAAAATGCGGTTACATTTGGGCGGCGCCGGACTGTGAAATGTTTTTCAGGGCCTCGCCCGCATTGTCCTGAAGTGCGGGCTGAACGGAAATGTCCCCCAGCGCGACCACGCCCACCAGGCTGTTGTTTTCCACGATCGGCACCCTCCGAATCTGCTTTTCGCTCATCAGCTTTGCAACCTCGTGCACATCCATTTCAGGGCTGCCCACCACAGGGTTTTGGCTCATGATGTCGCACACCTTCTGCTGCTTTACGTTCTGCCCTTTCGCAGCGGACCTTGTCGCGATATCTCTGTCGGTGACAATGCCGACTACCTTGCCCTGGTCGCAGACGGGAATGGAGCCGATATTGTGCTGCTTCATCAGTTGGGCGGCTCTCTCGATGGAATCATCCGGATTCAGCTTTGTTACTTCCTTTGACATAATATTTCTGACTTTCATATCCATCACCTCTGCCTTTATGGTTTCCATCGAATCTGTTTTTATCATGAAATCGTGATTGCGGCGAAAGAAATATTGAAAAAGGAAATCGTTACGGGAGATTTGAAGTTGCGGCCCAAACGGACCGATAACAACAGGAATGTGACCGCACAGAGCCGGTGCCTGCAGGTGAAACCGCGCCCTAATGAAAATCCGGCGTCCTTTTGCTTTGCAAACACGAAACAATCTGCTATAATAATCGTAATGCAGGTAGGTTACAAAGAGGAATGACCGTCAGAATGTGAGGCTACAATGATACTCTATTACAGCTCAACCGGGAATTCGAGGCACATTGCGTTGAAACTGCACGAGGTGTTTCATGGGGATCTCATAGATGTCTGCGACTGCGGCGAGCGCGTCTCATTCAATTTGGAGGATGGCGAGACGCTGTTTCTGGTTACGTTCAATTGCTTTTGGGGAGTCTCGAACCGGTTGGAAGCCTTCCTCCGGAAAAGCGAATTCAGGAATGCCGGCAAAATAGTCGTAATTATGACCTGCGGCGGATATCTGGGAGGAGGCGACGCCTCGGTAGAAAAGCTGTTTTTGGAAAAGGGACTGCCGAAGCCGACCGTCTATTCACTGGTGATGGTCACAAACTATTCCATATTGCACGACGTGCCGCCGCCGGACGATCAAAAAAAGAAGCTGATGCATGCGGAACGCATTCTTCGGAACATCCTTCAAGGGGCGCAAAAGCCCTATCACAGCGGCTGGCTGATTCGGCGGTTAACGCCTGTTGTTCACGCTCAGTATGAAAAGTCCCGGGTCACGTCGCCCTTTACTGTGGACAGCACCTGCACGCACTGCGGGCTGTGCGCGAAGAACTGCCCCGTTCATGCGATTGAAATGAAGGGTGGCAAACCGTTCTGGAAGCTGCCGAAATGCGACATCTGCCTGCGCTGCCTGCACCACTGCCCGGCCAAAGCGATCAACTACGGGGATTCCACGCGGAACCGTTTAAGGTACCTCTGTGATTCTTCCGGAGAGACTCATACATCATAAACAAACCGCTCATTTATTTCGGGCAGCCGGCTGCTTTGCGCCGGCGGGTATTTTCATGCCGTTCCCTTCACACTTTTTCCAATACATATTTTTTAGAAATAACGGTTGACTTTTTGCGCAGGGTGTGTTAAGATAAACGAGTATTCTAAAAATGTTACATTGTCTCACATGTTTTTGTAAGTCATTGATTCGTTTGATGAGTTATAAAAGCATGTGATTTTTTGTGCAGTTACGAGTGCAAATATAATTATGGAGGTACCAACAATATGAATAACGGTACAGTAAAATGGTTCAATTCCGAAAAGGGCTTCGGCTTCATCACCAACGACAACGGCAGCGCCGATGTGTTCGTTCATTTCTCTGCCATTGTTTCGGACGGCTATAAGAGCCTCAATGAAGGCGACAAGGTCACTTTCGATACGGAGCAGGATCCCAAGGACAGCCGCAAGCTGCGCGCTATAAACGTAAAAGTCGCGTAACGAACATGAACGTGAGGGCCGCCAATTCCACTCGGGGTTGGGGGCTTTTCTTTGACCCAAAGATATCTTTAGGAAGAAACGGAGATTATGATTATCACTAACTTTGAAAAATTTGGCTTTACCCCGGAACTGCTGCGGGGAATTATAAAAATGGGATACAGCGATCCGTCCCCGGTACAGGACGCCGCCATAGCGCCCATGCTGGAAAAACGGGATCTGCTGGTACAGGCGCCCACCGGCACAGGGAAAACCGCCGCGTTTGGCCTCCCGATCCTGGAGAATGTGGATCCTGCCAACCGGCAGATTCAAGCCGTCATTCTTTGCCCCACGCGGGAACTGGCGGTGCAGACGTCGGGCGTTTTGAAGCAGATGGCCACCTATAAGCAGGGGGTTCGGATTCTGGCGCTGTACGGCGGCGAGCCGATTCAGCGCCAGATCATGGCGCTCAAACGCTGCCCGCAGATTATTGTGGCCACCCCCGGCCGCATGATGGATCATATGCGCCGCAGAACCACCCGGCTGAGCGGCGTCAGTTGCATCGTGCTGGATGAGGCGGATCAGATGCTGGACATGGGGTTCCGTGAGGATATCCATACCATTCTGCAGTGTGTTCCCGCCGAGCGGCAAACGGTGCTGTTTTCCGCGACGCTGTCCGGTGAGATCAAAACGATTGCGGCACAGTACCAGCAGAATACCAAGCAGATTTGCATTCAGCCCAATACCGCCAGCGCAAAGAAGGTAGAGCAGTTCTATTGCGAGGTTCGCGGCAACGCGAAATTCTCTGCACTGGTGCAGCTGCTGCAGAAAAAGCAGTTTGACCTTTCTCTGGTTTTCGTCGCGACGAAGGTGATGGCCGGCGATTTAGCGTCCCAGCTGACTGAGGCCGGGTACCCGGCGGAGGCGATTCACGGCGACCTGCGCCAGAAGCAGCGGGATCAGGTGATGCGGCGCTACCGCGACGGCAAGGTGAGTATTCTGGTCGCAACCGATGTCGCCGCCCGCGGCATTGACGTAGGGGGGATCGACGCGGTTGTGAACTACGACATCCCCAGCGACGCGGAAAGCTATGTGCACCGGATTGGACGAACCGGCCGGGCAGATTGCACCGGAGTGGCGTATACCTTTATTTATCCCAGGGAGCGGGGCAAGCTGCACGGAATCATCAGCAATACCAAGGCGACCATCGCGCCCGTTATGCTGGATGCCAAGGCCGCTCTTCCTGAATTTTCAATGCTTCAAAAGCAGTACAAAAACGAGAGCCAAAACAAACGCAGAAACACGGGGAAGCCCTGGAACAAGAGCCGCTCCCCGCGCAGACAGGCGGTTCGCGCCTGAGCGGGTTTTGCTCCCTCCATAAAAAAGCCTGCATCACCGCGAAAACTCGCCGTGATGCAGGCTTTTTGAATTATAAATGGAATCTGCGCTGAATTTCCGTCCAAAGTGCTTTCCCCTCAAAAAACAGCAGGAATGCCAGAAAAACAATGGAGCCCCCAAAGCTGACGGCCGACGGGATAACGACTTGAACCGCGTCGGTCAGAATGAGGAAGAAACACACGATTCCCAAAACACAGTCGATGACCAGATACAAAATGTAATCCTGTGTGTCGAGCCTTCTCGCTTTTGCCACAATCGTCATGGCGAGCATGGCGCAGGAGCAGAGGATAGGGAAGACAAAATTCAGTGACCAGCCGCTGAGCCCCGTCAGAAAATCCCAAAAAAACGCAATGAGAGTGATGATGATCACCTGCCACAGGATGTTCTTCGGCAGGTTTTTCCGCTTTTTGACGATGAGTGAAACATCGACCCACAAGCTTGCGATGCCGGCGATCACAAACACCGACCACCACCCGCCTGCGGGCACGATCAGGTTGATCATCACGCAGACCGCCGCCGCGCACACGCTGCCGAAGGCAAGCCACGCAATGAGCACCCGGCTGACGGTTCGCTGCGGATTTGGCAGACGCGGGAACCGGTCGCCGGAGCCGTCCGGTGTTCCGACCGGCTTGTTCTGGCAGAGCGGACATCGGTTTTGCTCCCCGGGTAAATCCACTTTGCAATGTTCACACCGCAGCATAGGCCGTCTCCTCTTCTCTGTACTGTTCCAGATTGGAAATGATCTGTACGGAAATCCCCATTTCCGCCAGCTGGCGGAAAAAGTACCGCTGAATCCCGGTGTCCGCCAACTGCGAGGACACGCTGACCGCCAGAGTATCCCCAAAAGAGCAAAGGCAGAGCTGCGGGCGCTTGGTGCTGACGAATACGTCGAATAACCGAATGTATTTCGCTGCTTCCTCCGGAACCGCGACCCGGCCGATATTGGAGAACGCCGCCGTGTCCCCGCCGTCCGCCCAAAGCCCGCTGATGCGCAGAATCGGGATTTTCACGGGCAGGGGAATGGCCTTGATGAAAGGGTTGTTTTCAAACACCGAATACCGGCTAATGATCCCGTGCAGATTTTCCTGCGTCAGCTGCCGCCGGAAGGATTCGCGCACATTTGCCAGAACCTGCGAAAATCCCTGCCCGTCTTTTTGAAAATGGTGCGCAACTTGAATCACGCCAAAAAAATTTCGGGCAGTCTGCGCCGGGAAAAAGCGGCGGAGATCCACCGGCACGGTGATGATCACCGGGCGGCTTCTTTCCCGTACCGCCATTCCATCGTAAATGGAGCAGATCAGCAGCGCAATCAAGAATTCACTGAGCGTGGCGTCGTTCTCATGCGCCTTTTCAAGCACCGCCCCGGCGGATAAAAACCCCTCGGTCACCCCAAGCCGGCTGCCGGGCAGGCGTTCCCCCCGAATCCGATAGGCCCGGTACTGCTTTATCTTTGGGGCGGCCCCGGTTTTGTCGTAATATTTATAAAACGCGTCCTCGTTTTTTTGGTCGCGGGAAGCGTCGTAATCGGCCAGCCGGCCCGAAACGGCATACTTTTTCGCCAGGTAAGAAAACACCAGGGCGCGCAAAAACTGCATTGCGCCGGTGCCGTCCGCCAAAACGTGAAATACCTCCAAGTTGATCCGCTTTTTGTAATAGAGAACGCGGAACAGCAGGCCGGGCCCATCCTCATTGTAAATAGGGCTGCAGGCGGGGAGCGACTCCTCTGCAACCTGCGGGCGAATGTTGCTTTCCTCCAGGTAATACCAGAACAATCCTTTTTTCAGGATGGAACGGTACAGGGGAAACTCCTGAATCGTTTCTTCCAAAGCGTTCTGCAATATACCGCCGTCTACCGGCTCGGTCAGCTCGCATACAAAGCGGAACACTTTCGTGTCTCGCTTTGTGCTGGTAGGCGGAAATATCTTGGCGGCGTTGTCCAGCCGGCTCCATTGTTTACGTTCTGCCATGGAGATTACCCTTTCGTAAAAAACCGTTGATGATCCGGTAGGTCTGCTGCACCTGTTCAAACCGCGGCGGCAGCATCATATAAGCGTGAAGCGCGTCCGGTATGCGAACAACCTGCACGTCGTTTCCTGCGGCGTGCAGTTTTTCACCATACGCTTCTCCTTCGTCCCTAAGCGGGCAATACTCCGCCGTAATCAGCAGAGTTCGAGGCTGCCGTGAAAAATCCGATGCCAAAAGCGGGGCAAAATAGGGGTTGTTTAAATCGTTATCCGAGCTCCGGTAAAGCTCGATAAAGCTCTGAATCCGTTTGGAGGTAAGAAGATAGTCCGTTCCGTTCTCCCGGATGGACGGAAAGGGAGAACGCTCGCTGTGGTCGCTGTACGTGGAGGGGTACAGAAGAATTTGCCGCCTGGGAAGAAACTCCCCCCGATCCCTCGCCATCAAAGAAACGGCCGCAGCCAGGTTCCCGCCGGCGCTGTCGCCGATGAGCGTGATGTGATCCGGGTTCACACGCGGAATTCGCCCGAGAAAAAACTCGCGCGTCACCGCGTAGCAATCCTCCACAGCGGCGGGGAATTTGTGCTCCGGCGCCAGCCGGTAATCCACAGAGGCTATGGTGCAGTTGGTCGCCTTTGCAAGATCGGCGCAGACGCCGGTGTAATTTTCTATGCCGCCCGTCACCCAGCCGCCGCCGTGAAAAAAGAGCAGAAGGGGGAGCGCCCGCTTTCTGCTCGGCGCAAACAGGCGCACGGGTATGGCGTGGCCTTCGCAGCAAACCGTATGGTCCCACATTTTATAGTCCTTCGGTTTTCCTCGCAGGCGGGAGGTAAGTATTTGAAACTGCCGTTCCATTTTATATGTTTTTTTCACGTCCGGCTCCAGGGATGTAATTGCCTTGAGGGCCGCGCGCATTACCTTATTGATGGCCAAGTGTTCCACACCCCCTCGTCAATTGACTGATCTCTTTCAATAGTGCTTGTTCTGAAAAATGCTGGTGTTTCAATAAATTATACCATAATTCATATATAATATCCAATGAGGTGCCGCATAAAAATAAGGCTTGCCGTGCATACCGTTTATGTTATACTGAATTCACGGGATATGGCGCAACAAACTGTTTGTGCGAGCGAAATCGGCGGGCCGCACTTTGAATTCGCGGCCGTTTTCCCGCGGGCTGAGATGGCAGGGAGCGATGGGCGGCGTGGGGACAATGATAAGAAAAAACGCGGGAAAGCGGAAGGAGATGAAAGTCTATGGTAGAAGTGTGTTTGCCCGGAACGGGAGGGATGCTCCCGCTGGAGAATCGCTGGACGGCAAGCTGCTGGGCAGAGTTTCAGGGCGCGGCCGTTCTGATCGATTGTGGTGAGGGAACACAGCTCGCCCTGAAAAAAGCGGACTGCAAATTAAGCCGGCTGGAGCTGCTGCTTATCACTCACTTTCATGCGGATCATGTCGCCGGGCTTCCCGGGCTGCTCCTGACCCTGGGCAACTATGGAAAAAAGACGCCGCTCACGATTGCCGGGCCTGCCGGGCTCGGGCAGGTGGTCGCGTCGCTGATGACCATAGCACCGCATCTTCCCTATCCGGTCATCTTGGAGGAGCTGGGGGAAGGGGATCGGGCGTTTGATCTGCTCGGTATTCGCTTTGCCTCCATGCATTTGCGGCATGGCATCCCCTGCCTGGGCTACCGAATGACATTCAAACGAAAGCCGATCTTTAACCCGGATAAGGCAAAAAGACTGGGCGTGCCCCTGCGCCAGTATAAAACCCTGCACGCGGGCCAGCCGGTTGTACTGGAGAACGGCAGCCAGATTCTGCCCTGCATGGTGCTCGACGGGGAGCGCCGCCCGATCAGTCTCTGCTACTGCACAGATACCCAGCCCTTCGAGGAAATTTCCAGCTTTGCCCATGGAGCGGATTTGTTTGTTTGTGAGGGGATGCACGGGGATGGGGGCATGGGTGAAAAGATGCGGGAGAAGGGACACATGGTTTTTACCGACAGTGCCGGACTGGCCCGGCGCGCCGAAGCAAAGCGGCTGTGGCTGACCCATTTCAGCCCTGCTATGAAGGAGCCGGAGCAATATCTGGCCGCGGCCAGATCTGTTTTTGAACATACTGAGGTGGGGTATGACGGCATCCGCACCACCCTTGGACCATAAAAAGGGAAGGCAAAAAGAATTCGGCTGCCGAATCGCCTGCTTTCCGTTTCTCCTTTGTTGAAAGCAGAAAGCCATGGCCGCCGATTGACGATCCTGATGAAACATGCTAAACTATTTTATACCTCATGGGGTATAAAGGAGGCAGAACAATGCGGCAATGTATGGATTCCGAAAACCTGCACAGGCGATTGAGCAAGATTATGGGCCAGGTAAAGGCCATTGATAAAATGATAAACGAGGATGTTCCCTGTGAGGATATTCTCGTTCAGATCAATGCGGCAAAGGGCGCGCTGCAAAAGGTGGGCCAGGTTGTTCTGGAGGGCCACCTGAACCACTGTGTGCGAGAGGGGATCGAGCACGGCGACGCGGATAAAACCATCGCGGATTTTGCCAAGGCGGTAGAGCATTTTTCCAGAATGGCCTAAGAAAAGTGGCGGCGGCATCCCGACAAACAGAAAAATGCGCTTTGAAATGGCCTCGCAGCCAGATCAGGGCGCATTTTTGTGCTCTGTTTTAGCGGGTGCATTTTGCGGCAGCTCCCTTTACAGAACAGAATGTAGGAGAGCCATGCGTTTCTTTTAAAGAATTCGCCGCCGCGGGGGTCAGCTTTCCCGTAAAAAGGGCAGGATGACCCGGTATTCCTCCAGAAGGCGCTCCATCGGGTATCTTCCCCGGTTTGCGGGGCTGGTGGAGGGCAAGGGGAGAAACGGCAGAGAAATTTTGGGCAGCCAGGCGGAGCGATAAAAAGAAGCCGCCTTGCCGCCGGTGGTAAATACCGCCCGAAGCTTTGCCGTTTGCAGAATGGGAGTCAGGTCGTTCAGTGCCGGCTCCGAAATACTGGAATCGTCCGCCCCCTCGATGGAACAGCTTTTCAGCACGTCCCACAGGGCGATTCCGTTATGGAGAAGAAAATCCGTTTTCTCCCGGTTCGTTTTCGGGAGCTCACTGCCGAGCAGAGCGGAAAGCACCGGCCAGAACCGATTCTGCGGGTGGGCGTAGTAAAACGCCTGTTCCCTGGATTTGGGGGAGGGGATCGAACCGAGAATCAAAATTTTGGAGTTTTTATTGTAAACAGGGGGAATGGTATGTTCAACCAGATGTTTCATGCAGTGTTTGCTTTGCCAGATTCAGCAAAGCCTCCTTTTCATTCGGGATTTTTCCGTTGATAACCGCGTCCAGCAGCCGTTTCAGCAGCACGCCCACCTTTGGCCCGGGAGGAATGCCAAGGGCAATCAGATCGTTCCCGCTCACTTTTAACTCCTTTCGGGAAAAGCACTGCCGCTCCGACAGAATCTGTTCCAAAATCGGGAGCACAGCGTCGATCTGATTCAATCTGTCACGGTAAGCAGGGTTTTGGGCAAGGCTGTCCGCCCGTTTGATCTCCAGCAGGGCGCGAAAATCCTCTTCGCCCATCCGGTTCAGCCGTCGGCGAATCCATGCGGCGCAGGGCTGAAGAGGGATGTCGTGTACGCGCACCAGCGTGCTGACCCGGCGAACGGTCTTTCCGTCCAGCCGAAGCCGGTGGAGCGCCTGCTCGGCCAGCTGTACGCTGACCGCGCCGTGCCCGTAAAAATGCCCGACTCCCTTTTGGTCTCTGGTAAAGGTGTGGGGCTTGCCGCTGTCGTGCAGTAAAATGACAAGGCGAAGCACGGGGTCGGCAGGCGTTGCGTCCAGCGCGTGCAGCGTGTGCTCCCAAACGTCGTAAATATGGTGAGGATTGTGCTGTTCAAAGCCGATCATCGGCAGAATTTCCGGCAGAATCTGCCCGATGATCTGCGGGAATTCCCGCAGAATCTGCGCGGCATTTTGGCCGCACAGCAGCTTGATCAGCTCGACGCTGATCCTCTCTTTGGCGATGCGATCCAGAAGCTGCCGGTGGGTGTTCATGCTCCGAGCGGTTTTTTCGTCCGGAGACAGCCCCAGCACGGCGCAGAAACGCAGTCCGCGCAGAATCCGCAGAGCGTCTTCTTCAAAACGGCGGTCGGGATCGCCTACGCACCGCAGAATCTTTTGCTGTAAGTCCTCCCGCCCGCCAAAGCAGTCGACCAGTCCGTTCTGCTCGGAATAGGCCATGGCGTTGACCGTGAAATCCCTGCGGGACAAATCGTCCGTCAGGCTGCCGGTAAAGCAGACGCTGTCCGGCCGGCGATTGTCGGAGTAGGCGCCGTCGATGCGGTAGGTGGTGATCTCCACCGCCATTCCGCCGGAAAGCGCGGTAACGGTGCCGTGCTTCAGGCCGATTTCCAGCAGTTTCAGGTCGGACAAAACCAGCTTCACTTCCTCCGGCTTAGCCGAGGTGGTGATGTCCCAGTCTTTAGGGGAAAGACCGAGCAGGCTGTCCCGAACGCATCCGCCCACAACCGAAGCTTCATATCCGGCAAGAGTTAAGCGGCGCAGGATTTCCCGCACCGGGAAAGGAATATCCAGTTTCATAAGTAACGCTACTTTCTGTCAGCAGATGTAATAAAATATTGGAATGTTATCTTTACCTTATTCTGTTTTGATAACCAAATGATGAAGTTGTTTTTTTACTGCGATATCACAGAGCTTCTGCTGGCGCAGGCCTGCCCCGGCACGAGGAGCAGATTCTGCACCAGCAGAATTTCTATACGGAGAATCCGTAAAAAAAATTCATTCTTTTACATTTTTATATTGATTATACCATAAAAAGCAGGCCGCGTTAATAAGTCAGCCCCATTTTTGTCATGGCTTCCCCAATCAGCATCAAAATACTCGGTATGGGAACTTCCAGATTGCGCAGGATGGCCACGGAGCAGACGATCACGAACAAAATGCCGTAAATGATCAGGTCGTGCTTGTTCTTCTCCCGGATCAGCGGGGGAAGATCGATGGCGAGAATGATGAGAAAAGCCAATATCAGTAAAAACATTGCCCGTCTCCTTTCTTTCAAACGGACTGCGACCGCAAATCCCCGTGCTGCCCTGTGCCGGACGACGTGCCGGCGTTTGACTGGAATTTGGAACCGCTCTGTTCTTTGGAATCGGTGGGCAATGACGGCTTGCCTGTGCCGGAAGGAGATTGTGAGCCGGACGGCGACGCGGCTGCGGATTTTGATGCGGAGGAACTGTTTTGATTTTCACTCCCGGTTTGTCTTTTGCGGGTCATTCCGCGGAATTTGGCGATGATCAGGGTGACGAGAGGCAGAATGATCTCAAAAATCGGCCAGACCAGCGGGATAATCTTCTGACCGGATTCATTATGAACCAGAAAATTTGGGTACAAAATAAAGCTGGAGGTGATCGCCGAAGCGCCGATCAGCAGGATCAGACGGCGGTGATCCTGAAAGCGCAAAAACTGTTTCGCGCTGATTACCGTTACATAATAGAGCCATGTGACTTTAAAGAACAGCAGTGCAATCAGAATAAAGGCAAATACAATTTCCATGCGGCTGAGCGTTTGGGTCACGCTGACCATGCGCAGTGTTTCAAAGGACGGCAGGGAAAACAGGGAAATGGCGTTCCCCAGCACGGTGATGTCGCGCATGATAACGAGCAGAATCGTGATGCAGCCGATGGCGATGCCACCCAAAATGATGGGGAAGAAGCCGCGTTTTCCGCTCTGCACATGGTTTGTCGTCATTAAAAAAATAATAATTTCGGCAAATGGGATGGTAACTACAATATTGGTGGCCTGAATATACTTTTTCGGCTTCAGATCCATCACTGGCAGAAAGTTTTCAAAATCCATCAGGTTCAAGGAGAGAAGAATTGTCGCGATGACGATCAGCAGGCAAATCATCGTCATCAAAAAGCCGTACTTTACCATCTGGCGCAGCCCGCCCACAAAAACGGCCCAGGCCGAGGTTAAAAGAAAGGTGAACGAGAGAACAACCAGCGGGGTTTGCGGCATGATGGTCGATTTTACGAACTCGCTTAAATCGATCAGATTCAGTGAGGTTAAAATGAAAAAGAACAGTACATACAGTCCGCAGAAAAATCCGCCCAAATATTTTCCGTACACGGTTTGCAGTATTCCGAACAGATTTTTTGTTGGAAAGCTTTCCACCAGCCTGGCGTATATCCAGGCCAAAGGGCAGCAGATGATCAGGGCAAACAGAACGATAATCCAAGAGTCCTGGCGGGTGATGGAAACAAAGAAAGAGGACAGCAGGGACGAAGACTGAATATAGCAAGCTACGGCAAACATAAAATCCAGGCCGTGTACCTTTTTCGATTCCGGTTTCATTCATGACCCTCTCTCATATTCAAAGATTCCGAAATTTTACCGCTGGAACCCAGATTGGTTTCTACCTCCAGTTCCAGCCGGATTTTGGGGTAGATGCTGGCCCAGGCGGACTCCATCGTTTTCCACTCCTTCGGGTGGTGTTTGTGAATATGGGCGCCGATTCCGTAAATATCGGACTGCAGGCGCTGCGACTCCGCGAAGCAGGCTTTGATCTTGGTTTCCAGAGCCTCTTTCGCCTTTCCATTGACCAGTGAAATCACCTTGTTGATGTCCATGCCGCGAAAATTCTGCAGTGCGCCGACGGCGAGAACGGTGTTGACCTTTAACTTGAAGGTAATATTTCCCTGATCGCCCAGTACGATTTCCTGCTTGCAGCTGGATTTCGTAATCTTCAAATCTGCGTTGCCAAGATCTGTCACAATCTCGAGGCTGCCGCCGTTTACCTCACCCATGCTGAGAATATAGCCCTGCATTTGATACATATCCATCATTCCAACCATAACGTCGTCCTTAAAAACGGCCATCCCGCTGAAATTGAGGATCTGCAGGCCGTCCTCCTCCCTGCGTTCCACCACCAGCGTGACGGGGGCGGTCGAGCGGTCTACCAGATGCGATGTGAACTGCAGCATGTTGGTGCTGGAGTAGGGGGAGATTGCCCGCTCGTTCATAATCATTCTGGTTAGGGCCACGGAAGAAATCTTATCCTGCTCGGTTTTGGTACTTAAAATGGATCTCGCGTCGTTTTTGGCAACCAAAACCCAAACCTCCATGCGGGTTTCCGTGTTCCTCATAAAGCTGTCCAGATACGGCTTCACCCCGGATTTTGCCACATCGCTGCCGAAGATGATCACCTGATTATGCTGTAAAAACAGTTGGCGGCTGTTTCCATATCGAAGGGCGTCGATTCCGCCCAGAACAAATCGACCCTTCGATTCCCGGATCAAATAGGGGGCGGCCTCTCCGCCGCCGCCCTCCTTTTTTGAGCCGTTCTGAACCGAGGCGATCTGAAAGCTGAGATCCAGATTGCCGGGCTCCTTGCCGGTGTCGATTCCTATACCGGTAACAATCGAAAGGCTGTCCAGCTCCTTGTTGTCCCAGCAGCCCGTCATGCACAGAAGCGTGCTGCACAAAAGCATGGCGAAAACGGTCTTGAGCTTTCTTTTCATGATCCGTCCCCCTTTGCGCCGGAATCAGAAATTCCGCCGGTGGCGCTTGCGGTGGGGCGGGGATCGGGCGGGACGAAGTATTTTCTGCGGGTCATATCGCGCTTTGCAATGCGCGCCGGGCGTTTTGTCATGAACCACAGGGGCATGCGAACAATGCTGTCCTCCAAATCTCTTGAAATCGAGAGACCGTTAAAATAGGTAACCCCAAAAGAGGAAAGCGAGCCCAAATGAACCAAAAGGCCCAAGAAGCACAGGCAAATTCCGTACCCACCCAGCGCGGCGGCAAAGACCATTGTAATCAGGCGCAAAAGCGACATGGAGTCGTTCTGCTCCGGAATGATAAAGCCGGACACAGTGGTCAGGGCGATCGTGATGACCATCGGCGCGCCCACCAGGCCGGCGGAAACGGCCGCGTCGCCCATAATCAGCGCGCCAACGATGCTGACGGCCTGGCCGACCGGCCGCGGCAGCCGCAGACCGGCCTCCCGCAATATTTCAAACGAAAAAATCATGATGAGCGCTTCAAAAAACGCGGGGAACGGGGTGCCCTCGCGCGCGCTTGCGATCGTCAGCAGCAACGTTGTCGGGATCAGCTCCTGATGATAGGTGGTCAGCGCGATATAAATGCCGGGTAAAAAGACGGAGATGAAGTAGGCGATGTAGCGCAGGATGCGCATCAGGCTGGCAAACAGCGGGCGGATATAGTAATCCTCCGCGGTCTGGAAGGTTTCGATAAACAGCAGGGGAGCGGTGAGCACAAAGGGGCTGCCGTCCGTGATGATGGCGACTCTGCCCTCCAGTATTTTCGCCGCGGCCACGTCCGGCTTTTCGGTGTAGCCGACGGTGGCGAAAATCGAAAACGGGGCATCCTCAATGTATTCCTCCAAATATCCGGCGTCCAGAACAGAGTCTATATCCAGCCGCGACAATCTCTCGCGCACCTCCTGTACCACCTGCGGGTTCGCAACGCCTTCCAGATACGAAATGCACACGTTGGTCAGGGTTTTTCGCCCAATCGTCATCTGCTCCATGCGCAGGCTGGGGCTTTTGATTTTTCGGCGCAGCAGAGAAGTGTTTGTACGAAAATTTTCAGTAAAGCCTTCCCGCGGGCCGCGCACGACGGATTCTGTTTCCGGCTCGGTGACGCCGCGCTTTTCCCAGCCCTTGGCGCTCACACTCAGGCCGACCGCGCATCCTTCTACCAGCAGCACGGCGTCGCCGGAAAGGATTCCGGCGGCCACCTGCGAAAGCTTCGTCAAAATCTGCGTATCTCCGGAGCAGAGAACCTTTTCCTGCAGCTGGTCAATACGTTGTCTTCCGTCCTGTCGGGAAGACGGCACGGTGTAATCCATTGATAAAATGGGGTACAGGATTTCGTCTGAGATCACCTTCTGGTTGATCAATCCGTCCACAAACAGCAGCGCGGCCGGGCACTCCCTGTTCTTGCCGAGACGAAACCGGTGCATTTTGATGTCGCCGCTCTTTCCCAGCAGATTTTCAATGTATGTCAGATTCTCCTCCAGACGATCCATAATTTCCGGATCCCTGGAGTCCTTTTTCTTTTCCGGTTCCGGCTTTTTTTCGTTTTTCTGCTGTGTGCCGCTACTCTGGCGGTGGCTGTAAAAGCCGATTTTACGCCCAAGCAGATCCCATATCATAAAATGTTCCTTCCTTTCCCAAGGATATTTTTTTAGTATTGCAGAAAAGAATAGAATCATACGGGATCGTGACCGGCGGTGCTTATTTTTCTTGGGTATCTCTTTTTTTTGCACCATATATATGATGTGTATTGACATTCGGTACAATATAGTGTATATTAATAACAGAATCCGAGAAGGGGGGATCTACATGAACGAGAACGTCACCGTTGCCGGCGGAGTACTGGATGAAAAGGAACTGCAGAACTACATTCAGCATGTGTGCGAAAAGCATCCGGGCCGGCACATCAAATCTATGGAAGTGGAGCTCGACGGAGAGTATGTCAATTTGAAATATGAGCTTGAGCCGGTACCATTTGACCGAATTCGGCGCATCACCGGTTACCTGGTAGGCGGCACAGACCGCTGGAACGACGCGAAGCTGGCCGAGTTGAACGACCGTGTGGTTCACGGCATGGGCAGATCTTTCACCTGATAACCTGTCAAAAACATAGAACCCACCGAATTCGGTGGGTTCCTTTTTGTATTCTAAAAGCAAAAGGGAGCCAACCATCGGTTGACTCCCTTTTCTAAAACACCCATGCAAACAAATTCCAAAAGCATCGCCCGAACCCTTTGGAACACATGGGATATTTTTATCAGACCCCCGCCAGAACGGGTCACTCCTGCAGAGCAGAAGTTTATGTATATGCCACAATAATAGCACGATTTTATCACGCTGTCAATTCTTTTTACACAAATCCAATTCGATTTTAATTGCTTCCATCACCTGTTCCCAGGGCGGCGTTTTTGTGTCGATCACGTCGATTCGGTTGCTCAGGCGGTTCTTTGAAATGCAGCGCATTTGCTCGATCAGAATTACTCCCCGCACGGGACAGTCCGGCTTTAATCGGCGGATATAAATGTGGGTGGGCAGCTTTGCTTTGGTTTCGTCGGTGATCGGCGCCACAATCGTAGTGGGGCTGTGCAGGTTGCCCTTGTCGTTTTGCAGTATGATGGCCGGCCGGAATTTATCCTGCTCAGACCCGATGTTCCGGCCGAAGTTACAGTGGTAAATTTCCCCCTTTTTCACGACCAGTGAATTGGGCGGGTTGCGAAATTTGTATTTGTACTTTTCCTCGAACCACAGCGCAAAATCGGTGACCTCGGCAAGCCACCGGGCACTGTGGTTTTTCAGTCTGCCGTCTTCGGTAATCATACGTAAAAGCCGCGCAAATGTATTTCTGATATCCTGCATCCTCGCTTTTTCTGTGTTAGCCGGCACCAAAGGCCCCCCTTTTATCAAAATGATAAGCTCCGCCCCTTTTTGCGGCGGGTTCCCAAACGGGAATACAAAATCAGGCGGCGGAGAAAGCTCCCCAATCCTCCCGATAAAGCAATCTGCGCGCCGCCCGGTTCGGCAAAGAGAAACCGGCGGCATGCAAAATCAGGTACATGTACCCGATCGAATTTGTTCTTTCATTAATATTACGACAACTTTTCGTTCTAGTAAATATGTTTCTGGATTATTGAGCGATATTCTTTGAATATTTTGAAGCCTTTTTCGCTTTCTGTATGAAAAGCTCCTCTGCCGCGAAGCCGAATCTCAAAAATTTTGGCATTCAGTCAAAATTTTCCCCCGCCTCTCATAGTAATGAAGTATCACAACGGCATCAGCGGTACATTTGAAAGCGGCGTTTTTCTCCCGGTGCAAACGGGGGAGAAAACGACCTTGCTTTGAGAGCTGCATGTCGCGGCAGTAAATTTGGCAGCGAACGGAGGGGCGGACATGTCGTTTGGATTGGCGCTTTCGGGCGGGGGAATCCGCGGGGCGGCGCATGTAGGGGTGCTTTTGGCGCTGGAGGAGGCGGGCATGGTGCCCGATTCGATTGCGGGCGCCAGCGCGGGCGGAATTGTGGCGGGGCTCTATGCGGCGGGGTATTCCGCGCACGAGCTGCGCGGCATTGTGCAGGAGCTGGTCGGGGGAGGGCGCTCCCTGCTGGACCCGGACTATCTGGGTCTGCTGCGGGCGGTGCCGCAGATGCTGACCGGCAGAGAGGTAAAGCTTTCCGGATTTTTAAAGGGCGATCGGCTGGAGGATTACCTGTGCGGGCTGACGGGCGGGAAGATGATGCGCGACCTGAATATGCTCACGGTGATCCCCTGTGCAGATCTCACCTCCGGCCTGACGATCGCGTGCACCAGCCATTTGCGCGGGGTTCAGCAGCTGGAGCGCGTGCGCTGGAGCTCGGGCCTGCGCATCTGCGAGGTGCTGCGGGCCACCTCGGCGGTGCCGGCGGTGTTCCGCCCGAAGCTGATCGGTGACCTGTGCCTGGTGGACGGCGGCGTGACGGATGTGCTGCCGGTGAATCTTCTGATCGCCGCGGGGGAGCCGAATGTGCTGGCGGTGGATGTGGGCAAGGAGTACCGCATGCCGGAGCAGATCAACGTTTGGGAGGTGGCCACCCATTCTCTGTCCGTAATGCAGGAGCGCCTGCAGGAGTGTGTGGCGCACGGTGAGAAGCTCCAGCTGATCCCGCGACTGCCGGACCACACCCGGCTGCTGGACTTTGGCAAAATGGAAGCCTGCATGGAGGCGGGCTATGAGGAGACAAAGCGGAAAATGCCGGAGATCAAGCGTTTGTTTTCCCCGTCGTATCCCGGCTCCCGCCGAGTGTTCCGCACCCGAAATTAGCTGTGCGGGGCGCTGCGCTCCCAAATAAAAACAGGCCGGCCTGACGAATGCTCCTTTTCCTGAAAAATCCCCCGGTATTCTCAGCGGAATATCTCCGCGCGAAATGCCGGGGGATTCTGTTTTTATCTCGTCTGCATTCTAAAAGCTAAAATTGTCTCCCCGCGAAAGAGAGGAGACAACAGCGGTCATCTGCGACTTTACAGAAGAGGAATTTAAAAAATCTGAGCGCCGGTGATCAGAATTGTTTCGGCAGAAAACCGATCTTCTTCATCACCTTGTTCAGCGTGCGGGTCGAAAGTGCCAGCGCCTGCTGCGCACCTTCGGTGTAGCACTGCTCCAGGTAGGCCTTGTCGGCGATCAGCTTCTCATACCGCTCCTGCACGGGGCGCAGCTCCTCCAGCACCGCTTCGGCCACCCGAAGCTTCAAGTCGCCGTAGCCCTTGCCCTCGAACTCCGCCTCGATCTGCTCGTTGGTCAGGCCGGTGACGCTGGAGTAAATCCCCATCAGGTTATTGACGCCGTCCTTGCCGGGGGCAAAGTGAACCCTTGCCTCGCTGTCGGTAATGGCGCGCTTGAATTTGCGCACGATGTCGTCCGGCTTGTCGAGCACGGCCACATAGGCGTTGGCGTTTTCGTCGGATTTGGACATCTTGCGGGCCGGGTCCTGCAGCGACATGATGCGCGCGCCCACCTTCGGAATATACGGCTCCGGCACGGTGAACGTGGGGCTGTATGCGCCGTTAAAGCGTTCGGCAATGTTGCGGGCCAGCTCCAGATGCTGTTTCTGGTCGGCGCCGACCGGCACCAGGTTCGACTGGTACAGCAGAATGTCGGCGGCCATCAGGCTGGGGTAGGTGAACAGACCGGCGTTGATGTTGTCCGCGTGCTTGGCAGATTTGTCCTTGAACTGCGTCATGCGCGAAAGCTCGCCGAACTGCGTGTAGCAGTTCAAAATCCAGGCCAGCTCCGCGTGTGTGTGAACATGGCTCTGCAAAAAGAACGGGCTTTTCTTCGGGTCGATGCCGCAGGCGAGAAAAAGGGCGTAAGCCTCCAGCGTGTGGCGGCGGAACGCGGCGGGGTCCTGACGCACGGTGATGGTGTGCAGGTCGGCCAGCGCGAATACGCAGCGGTACTCCTCCTGCAGAGTCACCCAGTTTTTAATGGCGCCCAGGTAATTGCCCAGCGTAATGGTGCCACTGGGCTGTACGGCGCTGAAAATAATCTGTTTCGGTTGAGCTTCTGTTTCGATTTCCATGTGAGCGGGACTCCTATCTTTTATTTGTTGCGCAGCTCTTTGGCGAGCCGGCCCAATATTTCAATGCCTTTTGTCAGCTGCTCGTCGGTGGGGGCGGTGTAATTGATGCGGAACGACTGGCACGGCTGGGTTTCGTCCACCAAAAAGGCGTTGCCGGGCACTACGCAGACAGTGCGCTCCATCGCCTTACGGCAGAAATCGACCATGTCGATGTCGTCCGGCAGGCGGCACCACAAAAACAGGCCGCCCTCAATCGGCTCCCAGGTGATGTCCGGGGCGAGGTAACGCTCCGCCAGCTCCAGCAGCAGCTTCGCTTTTTCGCGGTAGACCCCGCGGATACGGTCGAGATGCGCAGAGAAATCGTAGTTGGTCAGAAATTCCTCGCAGATCAGCTGCGACCAGATATTCGTGTGAACATCCTCGCCCTGCTTGCATACGACCATTTTCTGCACAATGGGCTTCGGAGCCAGCGTATAGCCGACGCGCATGCCGGGGGAAATCACCTTGGAGAAGGAACCGGCGTAAAGCACAAGGCCGTCCTCGTCCAGCGCCTTGATCGGCGCGATCTCTTCGCCCGCAAAGCGCAGGTCGCCGTATGGATTATCCTCCAGAATCAGCACGCCGTACCGTTTGGCCAGCTCGTAAACACCGCGGCGCTTTTCGGCGCTCATCGTGATGCCGGAGGGATTCTGGAAATTCGGAATGGTGTAAATGAATTTCGCTTTTGGCTCTTCGCGCAGGGCCCGTTCCAGCTCGGCAAGGTCGATGCCGTCGGATTCCATGGGTACGCCGCGCAGGCGCACCTGATAGGAACGGAAGGAATTCAGCGAGCCGATGAAGCTCGGCGCCTCGCAGATCACAACGTCCCCCGCGTTGCACAGGGACTTTGTCGCCAGATCCATTACCTGCTGCGCCCCCGAGGTGATCAGCACATCGTCAAAATCGCGTCCCGCGCCGTGCTTCTCTTTCATATAAGCAGTGAGCGTCCGGCGCAGCGGAGGATACCCTTCGGTTACATTATATTGTAAGGCGTCGATCGGGCGCTGCCGAAAAATCTGCGAAGAAATCTCCCCGATTTCCGCCGCGGGGAATGCTTCCGGCGCTGGATTTCCGACGGAAAGGGAAATCATTCCGGGCGCGGAGGCGGATTTCAGGATTTCGCGGATGGCGGAGGGCTTCAGGGTTTGCACCCGGTCTGAAAATAAATACTCCATGGCAAAACGACCTTTCCGGCTAAAATCTTTGCAAATAGTCTAACACAAATTGGAAAAAGAATCAATTCCGCTCACTTGAACAAAGCTACGGCAATATTTGCCAAAATATAACAGCGCGTTATGACAATTCTGGATATATACGATATGTATAATAGAAGGGACAAGTCTGAATTGAAAATGGTGGTGCGGAAAAATGAAAGAAAAAGCTGTTGTACGGCAGAGACTGACGGTTGGGGAATTGCTGGAAACGCCGGCCGCGAGAAAATTAATGGTGCAGGCCGCCTGCTTTGCAATTGGGTTTGCCTGCTCGCGGGCCATTGTGTTTGGCCGGTATGCCCCGTTCGGCGTGGCGGCGATTGCGGCGGTTCCGTTTGGCGGCATGTGGGGAATGGTGCTGGGCGTTCTGCTTGGTTATCTTCTGCCGTCGGGCGCGTTGTTCCCGGTTCGGTATGTCGCCGCTCTGTTGGCTGCGGCTGCCATTCGGTGGACGCTCAATGATCTGGTTAAGCTGCGGATGCATCCGTTTTTTGCTCCGCTCATCTCCTTTGCCCCGGTGCTGATGACGGGGCTGGCCATGGCGCTGGTCAACGGTACGGATGCCGCGGGTATCGCGATGTATGCCGCCGAATCCATGCTGGCGGCGGGCGCTTCGTATTTTCTGGTGCGGGCGGGCACGCTGCTGCTCAAGGGGACGGGCCTGAACGCGATGAAAAGTCAGGATTTGGCTTGCGTGACGCTTTCGATGGGGATTCTGATCCTGGCGTTTTCAAGCGTCACACTCGGCGGGCTTTCGCTGGGGCGTGTTCTGGCCGTGCTGGGGATTCTGCTGGCGGCACGCTACGGCGGCGTGACCGGGGGCAGTGTGACCGGGATCGGCGCAGGTGTGATTTTAAGCCTTTCCACCGCCGGGGTCAGCTATCTTTCCGGCGCGTATGCGCTCGGCGGGCTGATGGCGGGTGTGTTTTCCCCGTTGGGGAGACTCGTTTCCGCGTGTGCCTTTGTCATTTCCAACGCGGTGGCGTCCCTGCAGGTTGGCAGCCGCGAGTCGGTTCTCACCGGCCTGTACGAGGTGATGGCCGCGAGCGTGATCTATATGATCTGGCCAAGGGATGTGGGCAGCCGGCTCACCGCTGTATTTGCCCGGCCGACAGATCTGTTACATAGCGAGGGGCTGCGGCGCTCCGTGATCATGAAGCTCGATTATGCCGCGCAGGCCCTCGAAAGCATTTCAGATTCCGTGGAAGAGGTGTCCCGCAGGCTTGATAAGTTCAGCGCGCCGGACATCAACGCCGTTTACAACCGGGTTATCGACAACACCTGCGTGCGGTGCGGACTGCGCGTTTACTGCTGGGAACGCAACTATGACGAAACGATGCGCGCGTTCGGCACGCTCACGCAGATTCTGCGGAAAAGCGGGAAAATCACAAAAGACGATTTTCCGAAGCAGTTTACCGACCACTGCAGCCATATGAGCGAGATCGTCGAGAACATCAATCGGCAGTACGCGGAGTTTTTAACCCGCGAGGCGGCGGAGCGGCGCGTTGCGCAGATTCGCGGCGTTGTGGCTGAGCAGTTCGATACCACCTCGCAGATGCTGAAAAACATGGCCGAGGAGCTGGAGCTGTTTGAGCGGTTCGATTTTACCGCCGCCCAGCGCGTCAGCGATGTAATGACCCAAAGCGGCATCATTCCCATCGACGTCAGCTGCCGTGTAGACCGCTACGACCGCATGACGGTCGAGGCCGAGGCCGCGCAGGTGGACAAGTCCCGCCTGAACAAGGCGGATCTGACCCGGCAGATTTCGCAGGTGTGCGGCCGCACCTTTGAAATGCCCTGTATCAGCTCGGCGCAGGGAAAATGCAGAATGCAGATGAGCGAGCGTCCTGTGTACCGCGTGCAGAGCGGATTTTTCCAGCATGTGAGCGGGAATGGCCAGCTCTGCGGCGACAGCCAGGAGCTCTTCCCGGACGGAAACGGACGCCAGATCGCGATCATCAGCGACGGCATGGGCACCGGCGGCCGGGCGGCGGTAGACGGCGCCATGGCTGCGGGGATTATGGCCAAGCTCATCAAGGCCGGCATCGGCTTTGACTGCGCGCTGAAAATCGTGAACTCGGCGCTTCTGGCCAAATCGGGCGACGAATCTCTCGCTACGCTCGATGTGGCCGCCATCGATCTGTTTAACGGAAAAGTAGAGCTGATGAAAGCGGGAGCGGCGGTCAGCATTCTGCGCAGGGACGGCAGGGCCGTTATCATCGATACGCCCTCTCTGCCGGTGGGAATCCTGACCGAAGCGAAATTCGCCAAAGAAACCGTTCGTCTTTCCGCGGGCGATCTTCTGGTGCTGTTCTCCGACGGCGTGGTAGCCTCCGGGGAAGACTGGGTGCGCGAGATGGTAACAGAGTGGAAAGGCACCGTGCCGCAGGAGCTGGCGGAGCAGATTGTATCTCAGGCCATCAAGCGCCGCAACGACGGGCATGACGACGATATCACCGTGCTGGTTCTCTCTTTAAATGAATTGAAAAAAGAATTCTGATCTATCCCATCTCCTTTTGGAAGCGTGCGTATGCATAAGTGGTTCCGTCCTCCGAATACAGCAGTGGAGCTCCGGTTGATCTCTCGGGATCAACCGGAGCTCCACGCTTTTTATTCCGGATCGTTCAGCCATTGCGCAGGCAGCGGCTCTGCAATGCCGCTGCCTGCGCCGCCGTGTGCCCGCGGGGGCAAAATCCCCGCAAGGTTCCGTCACATACCGGCACATACGCTCATATTATAGAGTTGCTGCCGCGGCACGGTTTTCACTGGCCTGAACGTTTTGATGGTCCGTATACCTATAAGACTAAGAATGAAGATCGGGGAATTTATTCTGAGAGATCCTTCAGATCATACGGAGTCTGCTGATAGACATAGTAGTTCAGCCAGTTCTGAAACAGCAGGCTGGCTCCGCTTCTCCAGGTGAGCGCCGGCGTCTGGGCCGGATCGTCATTCGGAAAATAGTGCGCTGGCAGATCAGTGCTGATTCCCTTATCCAAATCACGAAAGTATTCGTTTGCCAGCGTTTCCCGGTCGTATTCCGCGTGGCCCGTCACAAAGAATTGTCGCCCATTCTTATTGGCAATGATGTGCGCGCCCGCTTCGTCGGAATCCGACAGAATCACCAGCTCGTCGTGCTTCTCAATATCCTCCCGGCGAACCTCTGTGTTGCGGGAGTGCGGCGCGTAGTACACGTCGTCAAATCCGCGGATCAGCGGGTGCATGGGTGTCAGCACACGGTGCTTAAAAATTCCGGAAAGTTTTTTGGGCAAGGTATATTTTGGAATCTGATAAAAATAATATAACGAAGCCTGAGCTCCCCAGCAGATGGTCAGGAGCGAATACACATTCTTTCGGCTCCAGGCAAAAATCTTGCAGAGCTCATTCCAATAATCCACATCTTCAAAGTCCATCAGTTCCACCGGCGCGCCGGTAATAATCATTCCGTCGAATTTTTCATCTTTCAGTTCGTCGAAGGTTTTATAAAAGGTATCGATGTGCGTGTAAGAGGTGTTTTTGGAAAAGTGGCTTGCCATATGCATCAGTTCAACATCTACCTGCAGGGGAGAGTTACCCAGCAGACGCAGCAGCTGAGTTTCGGTTTCAATCTTGGTCGGCATCAGGTTCAGGATCACGATTTTCAGCGGGCGGATATCCTGAGACATGGCGCGCTCATGAGTCATAATGAAAATGTTCTCAGATTCCAAGACTTCAATTGCCGGCAGTGATGTTTGAACTTTAATTGGCATAGCAAAAGCCTCCTTTTGTTAGAGTGTTTTTCATTATAGCAAATCAGCTCCAATAGTTCAAGAATCGTACGGGAAGGGGGAGTTTCAAAAAGAATTGAAAAAAAGTGAAAAAAACAGTTGACATTGGTTGGTAGGCATGGTATTATAGCTAAGCCGTCGAGAGACGGGGGCGAAAATTCGACTAAGATGAACGAAAGTTTTCAAATTGAAAATCGCCGGTTCGTCAGTAATGACGAAAAGAATGTCGAAAAAAGAAAAGAAATGCTTGACAGGCGAGTTTCGCTGTGGTAAAATACAAAGCATCTCTTCCGAAAAAAATTCGACAGAGACAGGACCTTGAAAATTAAACAACGAGAAAGACAAGAAGGAACCCGTAATTTTTGAGAGAAAGCTTCTTGGAAACGAGAAGTGAGTACTTCCGGATAAGAGTTCTCAGAGCTCTATAAAAACTGAGAAACGCGAAAGCGTACTATTGAGCAGATAAAATGCTCTAAAATAGTTTAGACCGGCTTCAAGCCGTTTTAATACCATATTTTAGAGAGTTTGATCCTGGCTCAGGACGAACGCTGGCGGCATGCCTAACACATGCAAGTCGAACGGAGCTAAGTTTGACACCGAACACTCAGGTGTTCGGGAGCAGGGCG
>KB911069.1:126727-324437 GCA_000383295.1 Faecalispora sporosphaeroides DSM 1294 | reverse complement strand
TCAATTCCAACGGCTGTGTTCATGAAAGACCTCCTGATGATTGCTTTGTACTCGGTTTCGCCGTTCTTTCATTGCCGATTCAATCTCCTTGGTTACGCGAACACACCCATTATCGGGCGGGACGACCTGCTCCAATCGAACGGCTGTCAATGAGAGGACGGCTGACAGACTCCCTTACGGACGTGGTTAGTCCTCGGTGAAAGTGGTCAGGCCGAACTTCTCTCATTGTACAGCCTTGGCAACAAAAACGAAACAGACACGGCTGGCTGCCGTGCCTGGTCCGTTATTACTATTGTAGGAGGTGAAAGCAGATGATTCTTACCACAACCAACACGATCGAGGGGAAACGAATTGTGGAGTATAAGCAGATTGTATTCGGGGAAGTCGTTTCCGGCGTGGATTTTATCAAAGATTTTACGGCTGGTCTCACCAACTTTTTTGGCGGTCGGTCGAACTCGTATGAGGGCGAGCTGATGGATGCGCGCGAAAAGGCAATTCAGGAGCTGCAGGGCCGAGCGGCGGCTCTGGGAGCAAATGCCGTCGTCGGCGTGGATATTGACTATGAGGTTCTTGGCACCGGCAATAATATGCTGATGGTAACCGCTTCGGGAACCGCGGTCGTCGTGGAATAAAGCCCTTTCTCTTGTATTTGATTCAGACGGTTCTCCATCAAAAAGGGCTCAAAACAGCGCCAACCGCACCATTTTGAGCCCTTTTGCATTTTGGTATCATTCACAGCCTTCCACTCTTGCCGGAATTTCGTCATAGTAAAACTCTATTTCACTTTCTTTTTGCAGCGGAAATTGCTTTTGTGAGAGCGCGATAAATTCGCGCATCCCCTTGCTGACATAGCGGTTTTTTTTATGGGCAAGGCTCACATACCGGCTGGCGTTCGGCGCATCCACCAAGTACAAATACACCCCGGGCTCCAGGCTTGTGCGCTTGATGACCGTATCGGAGACAAACGCCATGCCGATTTGCTGCTGCACCATATGGTACGAGGTAATCAGCTGGTCTAAATACATGATGCGCTGGGGAGTAAAGCGGTATCGGTCAAACAGGCCCGTCGCAAACGTGTTCATGTTGTGCCCCCTGTTCAGCAGCAGAAAGGTAAAATCCTGAAAGATTCTGGGGTCCACGGGCAGGCAGCCCGGCTTTCTGTGTTTTCCCTTGCGCACATCCCGGGCGGTCATGCGGTACTCTGAGAGCTGCTCGTTGATCTTGTACCCGGAGGGCACCGCAAGCAGAATGTGCTCTTCTATCAGCGGGTAGCTGGTAAAGAGCTTGTCGTCAAACTCGCTGCTGTCGATCACCAGATCGATTTCGGAATTCACCAGCTTTTGCAGCAGGTCGGGCGTGCTGGACTCATTGACCTGAATTTGAATTCCCGGATAAAGCTGATTGAAGCTGGAAATGAGCGGCGCGAGCAAATACGAGGAAAAAAACTGAGCCGCTGCAATCTTCAAAGTGCCGGTTTTCAGCTCCGTATAGTCCTGCAAATACAATTCCAAATTGCTTTGCAGCTCTAAAATCTGCCGCGTTGTTTCTATGTACACCTTCCCAGCGTCCGTCAGCTGTACCGGTGTGGTGCTGCGGTCGAAGATGGTTACCCCAATATCCTGCTCCAGCTTTTTAATGGTGGCGCTCAAAGACGGCTGAGAAATATACAAATTCTTCGCCGCCCGGGAAAAACTGCCTTCTTTATAAATTTCATAGACGTACTTCAAAGTCTGGAACATGGCATTCTCCCTGTGTTATAAATAAAACTATATACTTTCTATCATGTTATATGTATTTGATTATATTCTCTCTTTCTGGTATTGTCAATATAGAAGATATGAATTTCGTCAACCGACTGCGGTTACGGTTCACAAAGCCAAAGCGGCAGTCGCCGCAGAGGAAAAGACCATCAAATAGCACGTAGCTTCCGCAGTCGTCTGTTTGAAAGTGTAACCCTTACACAATATAATTTGCTTACAAGACCCTTTTACACAATAGAAATTTGGTTGAAAAATGCGCTTTGACCGGCAGAGAATACACGGTCAGAGCGCGTTTTTCATTCATAAATAAGGCCTACTGCTGATTGTTTCTTTGGGACGCCTTGATGTTATTGCGGGTTTTGCGCAGCTCGGCCAGATTCGCGGCGAGAGCGTCATCCGTGCGCTTCATCAGATCGTCGATGTAATCGTTCGAGGCGCGGCGCATTTCGCGAAATTTTGCCTGGCTCTGGCTGATCAGCTCGTTGGCCTTCTGCTGTGCCTGGCGCACGATCTCATCCTGGTTCACAAGAGTTTTGGCGCGCTCCTCCGCAATGCGGACGATGCTCTCCGCCTCGCGCTTTGCGTCGCTGATGATCTGGTTGCGGTCGGCCACAATGGCCTTGGCCTGACGAAGCTCCTGCGGCAGATTATCGCGGATTTCATCGAGAATTCCCTTTACCGCTTCGCCGTCGAGCACAGCTTTGCCGCCGGTCAGCGGAAAATTCCACGCCTTATCTACCATTTCGTAGAGCTCGTCCAACAAATTCTCTACATTCATCGTTTTTTGCCTCCTGTATAAAGACGTTGCGTGATGTCATCCAAAATACACTCCGGCACAAAATTTGAAATATCGCCGTCAAAGCTGGCTACCTGCTTCACGATACTGGAACTGAGATACATATTTTCCGCCCGAGTGGTTAAAAACAGCGTTTCCAGGTTCGGGTTCAGCTTCTTGTTGGTCAGAGCCATCTGAAATTCGTATTCAAAGTCCGACAGGGCCCGCAGTCCCTTTACAATGGCGGTGGCATTGCGGATTTTGGCATAATCCGCGAGAAGGCCCTCAAAGCCGACAATCTCTATGTTGGGCATATCCGCCGTGGCGCGCTTGAGCATGTTGATGCGCTCCTCAACGGTAAAGCTGGTGTGCTTATTCGGGTTTACCAAAACGGCGACAATCAGGTGATCGAAGATTTTACGGGCACGGTTGATGATATCCAGATGCCCGAAGGTAACCGGGTCAAAGCTTCCCGGACAAATTGCGATTTTCATAATGATGTCACGTCCTTATGCCGATACACGGTCAGCAAAATTTTTCCGTAGCGGTAAGAACGTACCTTCACAAAATCACCGGCGGAAAGAGGGAGTTCTTCGTCACTCGGATGTTCACAGATGATAGTACCGCCGTCGTTCATCACCGCGGCAGCCTGCGGCAACGCCTGCTGCAGCAGCCCCGTGCGGTAAGGCGGGTCTAAAAAGGCAATATCGAACGGCTCGGGGTTGCGGGACAAAAACGAAGCAAAGTCCGCATTTACCACTTTTGACTGCTGCCCGAACCCGGTGGCGGCAATGTTTTTTTCCACCGCACTGACGGAATCGCGCGAGCTGTCCACAAACACCGCCTCCCGCGCGCCGCGGCTGATCGCCTCCAGCCCAAGCTGGCCGGAACCGGCAAACAGATCGAGCACCCGGCGGCCCTCCAGATCAAACTGAATAATATTAAAAAGGGCTTCCTTCACCCGGTCGGGCGTAGGACGAACACGCTCCCCTTCCAGAGATTGCAGCTTCTTGCCGCGCGCTGTGCCTGTGATAATTCGCATATACAAAACCGGACCTTTCCCAGAGTCTTGGTGGATTCATTATCCCATTATTTGTGCGTACTGTCAACCGCTATCTTTTTCCCCCGAATCCGGGTGAAAATACTCGTAAATGGTTTGGGCCGCGGGGCGGGTCATGCCTTTGACCCCGCACAGTTGCTCCAAGTCCGCTTCGCGAATCGCGGTAATGGTGCGAAAATGCCGCAGCAGCGCCCTTGCCCGGGCGTTGCCGACGCCGGGTATGCCCGTCAAAGTGCTGGAGATGGTGTTCTTCTTGCGCATTTGGCGGTGGTAGCCGATCGCGAAACGGTGAACCTCATCCTGAATGGTGGATACCAGCGTAAAGGCGCTGCGGTTAGAGTGAATCGAAATCTCTCCGCCGTCCTTTGCGATGGCGCGAGTGCGGTGCTTGTCGTCCTTCACCATGCCAAACAGCGGGATTTCCACCCCGTATTGCTGCAAAATCGGGCGAACCGCCGAAACGTGCCCCTTGCCACCGTCGAGCAGAATCAGATCCGGCAGGCGGCCAAAACCCTCTCCGCTGTCCTTATGCTGGTAGTATTCCCCCAAACGGCGACTGATTACTTCGCGCATGGCGCCATAATCGTCCTGCCCCTCAAAGCTTTTGATCTGAAAACGGCGGTATGCGGATTTGAGGGGACGCCCATTTTCAAACACGACCATACCGGCCACGTTATCGCCGCCTGCAAGGTTTGAAATATCGTAGGATTCAATATACTGCGGGGGATTTTCCAGCCCCAGAAGGCGGGCCAGCTCGTCCAGAGCGGAGGCCTCGCGCCCGGTTCGGCCCGTCTGCTGCGCAAGCTGCTCTGCCGCGTTGCTGCGGCACATTTCCACCAGCTGCGCCTGCTCCCCCTTCTGCGGCACGGTGATATTCACCTTCCGCCCGGCCTTCTGCGTCAGCCATTCTTCGAGCAGGGCGGCATTTTCCACCGGCCCGTCCAGCGTCAGGCGCGGGGGAATCTGCTCGCGCATGGAATAGTATCGCTCCAAAAACTCGCTGCGGGCCTGCTTGGAATTGCCGACCTCTCCCAAAAGGAAGGTTTCGCGATCCACCAGACTGCCGCCGCGGAAGCGAAACACCTCCACACAGGCGCTGCCGGGGCCCTGCGCAAGGGCGATTACGTCCTGCTCCGGCACACGGATGGAAACCACCTTCTGCCGCTCGCGCATCTTCTGAATCGCGGCGATACGGTCGCGGATTCTGGCGGCGTATTCAAACTCGAGATTCTCCGCCGCCTGTTCCATTTTTTCCGTCAGGCGCTTCATGGATTCGGCGCTGCCGCCGCGCAGGAAATCCACGGCCTCCGAAACGGCTTCGCGGTATTCCTCCGGCTTCATGCGGCCGCGGCAGGGAGCGCAGCACTGCTTGATATAATAATTCAGACAGGGCCGCCCCTTGCCGATATCCTGCGGAAAACGGCGGCTGCAGGAGGGCAGGCGGAAAATCTTGAGCGCCTCATCCACCGCCTGCCTGACCGACCACGAGCTGACATATGGGCCGATGTACTCCGCGCCGTCATCGGCAAGCTGCTTCGCTTCGGAGATTCTGGGCCACTCTCCCCCGCTGATGCGGATATAATGGTAGCCCTTGTCGTCCTTGAGCAGGATGTTGTATTTGGGCGTATACTGCTTGATCAGGCTGCATTCGAGCACCAGCGCCTCAAACTCGCTGTCGGTGAGGATATATTCAAAATCCTGTACGTTAGCCACCATGCGGCGCACCTTGTCGTCGTGGTTCTTTTCCGAGCCGAAATACTGGCTGACCCGGTTTTTCAGCGCTTTGGCCTTGCCGACATAGATGATCGTGCCGCTTTTATCGCGCATCAGGTAAACTCCCGGCGTCAGCGGCAGGCGCATCGCCTTTTTGCGCAGCTCTTTTTTATGATCCTCCAAGCGTTTTCCCCCTTTCCTTCTGTTCTTTTCGGGAACCTGTTTTGCTCCCCCGGCCGCCTTTCCAATCAACCGGTTTGAAAGCGGCCGGTTTTCCCCTACGGCGGAGGAATTTCTTCGTTTCAACGACGCCGCCATTGAACTTCCATGACTCAAAGCCGGGCGTAACACCCGGTATAACAAAAAAGCACCGCCAAAGCGGTGCCTTGAATCGCCCAAAAATCGCCGGTCTCAGCCTTTTCAAACAAAAACCCGAACTCACGCCGGCACTTCGCAGTTCTTACCGACAAACAGCTTTTTACTCCGCAAAGCCGGATTTTACCAGTGCAACCAGGCTGTCGACAGCGTCCTGCTCATCGGAGCCGTCAGCAATAATGCGAATATCGGTTCCGCCGACAATTCCCAAAGACAGTACGCCCAAAAGGCTTTTCGCATTCACGCGGCGCTCTTCTTTTTCCACCCAAATTGAGGATTTAAATTCATTGGCCTTCTGAATAAAAAAGGTTGCCGGACGAGCGTGCAGCCCCACCTGATTCTGAACCAATACTTCTTTCACACACATTCAAAATTCACTCCTAGCATCAAAATGTAGCTTCTAACCCGAAAAACATCACACATCATAATAATATACAAACTGACATTATTTTTTAAGTCATAGTCATTATATCACAATAGAAAACGCCGTCAAGGAAGGAAGGCTAATTTTGGATTGATGCCCTATACGCTGTTTCGGACAGGCAATCCCTTTGTATAGTTTGCCCCGATTGTTGAAAACTTTTGTACCCTCTAACATCTTCGCTGCGAATATTCCATATTATGCGTTCTATTTTGATTCGTTCGCGGAAGAATCCCGCTCTTTTTCACAAAGTGCGGCGAGGTAACGCTTGTCCTTTTCATCCAAATCGGCCGTTTCGAGCAGATCGGGGCGATTCTTCCAGGTGCGCAGCAAAGACTGCTCCCTGCGCCACTTCTCTATGTTGGCGTGGTGCCCCGAAAGCAGCACCTCCGGCACCTGCAAACCGCGCCAATTGGCCGGGCGCGTATACTGCGGATACTCCAGCAGGCCGCTGAAATGGCTCTCCTCCTCAAAGCAGGAGTCATCGGAGAGCACACCGGGTATCAGCCGGCTGACGCCGTCCGCGAGAATCAATGCCGGCAGCTCGCCGCCGGTGAGAACGTAGTCCCCTGCGGAGATCTGCTCATCCACATAGCGGTCGATGATTCTCTCGTCGATCCCCTCATAGTGGCCGCACAGAATCGCGAGATTCTCGTGTTCGGCCAGCTCTTTCATCTTTTTCTGTGTCAGCACGGTGCCCTGCGGCGACATGTATACGAGATGCGGCTTTTTGCCGAGGTGGCGCACCAGATCATCGATGCACTCCGCGATCGGCTCCGCCATGAGCAGCATCCCCATTCCGCCGCCGAACGGACAGTCGTCGACGCGGGAGTGCTTGTCGTAGGCGTAATTGCGAATTTGGTGGCAGCACACCTGCAGCGCGCCCTTTTTGCGGGCCCGGCCCACGATGCTCTCCGCCATCACCGTTTCGCACATGTCGGGGAACAGGGTCAGCAGATCAATCCTCATCGTCAAAAATCCCCTTGATCGGTCTGATTTTCACAACCCCGCCCTCCGGGTCGCGCTCCAGAACCACCTGCGGAACGGAGGGAACGAGATACGTTTTCCCCTCCGGCGAGGTGACCTCATAGACGTCGTTCGCTCCGGTTTTCAAAACATCCGTCAGCTTGCCGTATTCCTTGCCGGTGTCGACATCCAGAACGATCAGGCCAAGCAGGTCCTGTACAAACCAGGTGCCCTTCGGCAGGCGCACATCCGCACGGCTCAGGTACAATACCCGCCCGCGCAGCGTATCGCCCTGCGTGGCCGAGGTGACCCCCTCCAGAGTTGCAAGCAGCAGGCGCTTGTGCACCCGGCCGGAAAGCACCTTCACAGCGGAGGTTCCGTCCGGGTTCCAGTACAGCGTGCGGAACTGGGACAAAAACTCCGCGGAATCACACCAGGGTTCGATGCGGAGCTCGCCCTTCACCCCATGTGTGCCCACGATTCTTCCCGCCTCCAAATATTGCTGCAGCATTGCCTTCCTCCTCATAACCAATCGATTCCGAACCATGCCGCTTCCTCCCCTGCCGAAAGACGGGGGAAAGCCGCATAGCCTGTTTTGCGCGGCGGAACTTGGTACCAAGCCGCCTGAATTTGCTCCATGTCTAAAACAAGACTGCAACAAAGCCGGCCACCCTTGCGGGACAGGGCATGTTACAGTCTTGGCTTATCAGTCGATCTCGACAGAAACCTTGTCATTGGTGCGGGTTGCTGCGGCACGCATTACCACGCGGATCGCTTTGGCAATACGCCCCTGCTTGCCGATCACCCGGCCCATGTCATCCTCAGCCACATGCAGATGATACACGACGCTGCCGTCCTCAGACGGCTCGTCCACCTGCACGGTAACGGCTTCGGGATGCTCGACGAGCCCCTGAGCGATCGTAACCAGTAATTTCTCCATCGGTAGATCTCCTCCGATCTTTTAAATCACTCCGTGCTTCTTGAACAGATCCTTCACGGTATCGGTGGGCTGTGCGCCGTTGGCAATCCACTTCTTCGCCTTTTCCGCGTCCACCTTCACAACAGAGGGCTCCTCCATGGGATTGTAGTAGCCGATCTCCTCAATGAAGCGGCCGTCGCGGGGGAAGCGGGAATCCGCTACCACAATACGGTAAAAGGGAGCTTTCTTGGCGCCCATTCTGCGCAATCTGATCTTTACTGCCATACGAAATAACCTCCAAAATATGATTGTAAATAAAATGTATGCGATTCACCTGAAAGGATTTGATAGCCGCCACCACTTTAATACCGGCGTTCCAATACACAAGTAAAGTGAATGCTATCGCCTTTTTGAATGAATTCCCTGATTTTGCGGGGCTTAGAACGGCATGCCGCCCGGCCCGGGCATTCCCGGCATCCCCGGCATTCCGGGGAACCTCTTCTTTTTCTTGAGACCCTTGACCTGCTTCATCATCTTCTGCATCTGCTCAAACTGCTTTAAAAGACGGTTGACGTCCTCCACCTTCATGCCGCAGCCGGCGGCGATGCGCCGCTTGCGGGAGGGATTGATCACAGAGGGGTTCTCGCGCTCCTCCGCCGTCATCGAAAGGATGATCGCGGCGGAACGATCCATGATGCGCTCGTCGATGTCCACATCCTTGATTTGCTTATCGATGCCCGGGAGCTTCGACAGCACGGACTTGAGAGGGCCCATCTTTTTCATCTGGTTGAACTGGTCGAGCAGATCGTTCAGATCCATCTTGTTCTGCATCATCTTGCGGGCGGTCTGCTCCGCCGTTTTTTTATCGATGCTCTGTTGAACATCCTCAATCAGCGTCAGCACGTCGCCCATCCCCAGAATACGGGAGGCCATGCGGTCGGGGTGGAACACCTCCAAATCCGTCAGCTTTTCGCCGATGCCCGCGTATTTGATGGGCTTGCCGGTGACCGCGCGGACGGAAAGCGCCGCGCCGCCGCGGGTATCGCCGTCGAGCTTTGTGAGGATAACGCCCGAAATATCGAGAAGATCGTCGAACGCCTTGGCGACGTTCACCGCCTCCTGGCCGGTCATGGAATCGACCACCAGAAGAATTTCCTGCGGCTCGAGCGCGCCTTTGAGCTCCTTGAGCTCGTTCATGAGCGCCTCGTCGATTTGCAGGCGGCCGGCGGTATCGAGAATCAGAATGTCGTTGCCGTAGTCTCTGGCATGGCGCACCGCGGCGCGGCAGATATCCACCGGCTTTGTGCTGCCCTGCTCAAACACGGGTACCCCGGCCTGAGAACCCACCACCTGCAGCTGCTTGATCGCGGCGGGGCGGTAAATATCGCACGCCACCAGCATGGGGCGGCGCCCCTGCTTTTTGAACATGGCGGCAAGCTTGCCCGCGTGGGTGGTTTTGCCGGCGCCCTGCAGGCCGCACAGCATCACAACCGTGGGCGGCTTTGAGGCTTCGTTCAGGCGGGCCTGCTGCCCGCCCATCAGCTCGGTGAGCTCCTCGTCCACAATCTTAATGACCATCTGCGCCGGGGTCAGGCTTTCCATCACCTGCGTGCCGACGGCGCGTTCGGTCACCTTGTTGGTAAAATCCTTTGCCACCTTATAGTTGACGTCGGCTTCCAGCAATGCGAGGCGCACCTCGCGCATGGCGGATTTGACGTCGGCTTCGGTCAGCTTGCCCTTGGATTTCAAATTTTTAAAGGCGGTGCCGAGCTTTTCCGCCAATCCTTCAAACGCCACTGCTTTTCAAATCCTTTCGTCTACTCTTCACACAGCCGCCGGGCGGTGTCTTCGATCAAAGCCACGTCCTGCTGCACATCCTGTGAAAAGATGGATTGCGAATTATAAATGCGGATTCGCTCGGCCGCGTCGCGGATTTGCTCGAGCCCCTCTCGCATTTCACGGAATCGCCGCGCAAGGCCGAGGCGTTCCTCCATCTCCAGCAGCTGAGATTCCGCCCGTTTGATGGAATCGCGCACACCCTGCCGGGTGATGCCCTCGTTATCGGCAATTTCCGCAAGGGACAAATCGTCGTTATAATAGTACTCGATCACACAGCGCTGCTTATCGGTGAGCATATCGCCGTAAAAATCCAGCAGAAGAGATATTTCCAGATTTTTTGCCATATCGCACCCTCATTCGCTGTAAAGTTAGTCCCTTTCTGTAAAGCTGATTACTTTACAGAAGTGAATTATACAGGAATCAGACGGAAAAGTCAAGCGTTTTTCCGCCCGATTCCGCTCTTTTTCAAATAATCCTGCAGCTGACCGGCCAAATCGTCCAGATCACCCGGATCACCTGTAAAGGTTTCGCCCAGCCAATCTTTCAGCTGTTCCTTTATTTTGCCGCCTTTCTCAGACAGCGTACTGCTCGCCTGGAATAGAACGCCATTTTTCCGCACCTGGAACTGCTTTAGCGAAAAGCCGGAGTACACAGCCTTTTCAGATTCCAGATACGGTTTTATGTCCACGGTAATCCTGTTGTCTTCTCTGGTGACGCCGCTTGGCAGCTCTTTTGCAAACAGCCGGTTCAGCGCAAACTTTGGTGAAACGCTCAGCCTGCCCAGCCGCACCTGCAGCACCTCAATGTTCAGGCGCCCGTTCGCGGCGTCGTACACTACCCTGGACTGCGAGGTGACTCCCAGATTCTTTCCCCTCCAGGTAACGGGCGTGTAGGCGGTCACCGTGTCCTCCTCCGGGAAGGTGAGATACATCTGGTTAGGCTGAAATTCGGCCTTGCTCAGAGCATTTTGGATGTCCTCCAGATGATACGCGGCGTAGGCGTTGATCTCCTTCTCGGTAAAAATCACCGGCTCTCCGGTGACGATCGACGCTGCGGCGGAGCGCAGCAGCTCCTGCGACGGGGCGGAATTGTATTTGCCGGCAAGATCATCCGTCAGCATCAACCGGTAAGGGATGAAGGCGGCAATTCCGAGAACAACGACAGCCCCCAGGGTAATCAGCCCCCAGCGGGGAATTGATCTACGCAAATCAGACAGCTCCTTTCCAGACGGCGGTATACGAGCGCACTTTTTATGGGAAGCGGAAATAAAAACGGGCCGGGCGAATTCTGCCGCAGGCAGGCCTGCCCGCAGACCGTGCTCCTACCGCTCGGTATGGAGCACGGCTTGACGGCATAGCATCAAAAGCCTGTCGCGCAATGATTCGCTGGCCCAAAGCAGCCCTAAGGCAGCCTATTTCAGTTCTACAATCGTTACGCCGGATTCCCCTTCCCCGAAAACGCCCAGGCGGTACGTTCTTACGGAGGGATGGCGGCGCAGATGCTGCTGCACGGCGGTGCGCAGCACACCGGTACCCTTGCCGTGAATAATGGTGAGCTGGTGAATACCGGAGAGCAGGGCCGAATCGATTGCGCGGTCTACACTCATAACGGCCTCGATCGAATCCTCGCCCCGCACATCCACCTCGGTCATCACTGGCGCGTCGGAGCGCTTCGGCACAGTTCTCGTGCCGCTGCGGCGCGCCTTGCGGTTCTGGGTTTTCTGCTCGAGCAGGCGAAGATTCTCTACGGGAACCCTTGTTTTAATGATACCAGCCTGCACGAGTACTTTTTTGTCGTCTGGTGCCGGAGTTTCAACAACTGTGCCTTCTTTGTCGATGTCGAAAATCAGCACGTCGTCACCCGCTTTCAGCGGGCGGGGCAGCACATAGCTCTCCGGCTCTTTTTTGCTCACCGGGTCGGAGGCACTCTCCATGTCGCGGATGCCGGCCTTCATTCTGGCCCGCTGCTCGGCGGTCATGCTCTTTGCGCCCTGGCGCTTCATCTCCTCCAGCTCCTCGAGCAGCGCGTCTGCCTGCGCACGGGTGCGCGCCACAAGCTGCGCCGCGCGCTCGCGGGCCTGTTCGATCTCTTTGGCGGCCTCGCGCTCCAGCCGCTCGCGGTATTCTCTCGCCTCTTCGCTGATTCTGCGCGCTTCAGCGTTCTGCTCCTGCGCCTGCCGGCGCTCCGATTCCAACTGCTGGCGACTTTGCTCCAGATTCTGCACCACATCCTCAAACCGGCGGTTCTCACCCGAAACCAGCTCGCGGGCGCGGTCGACGATCTCCTGCTTCAGGCCGAGGCGGCTTGAGATGGCGAATGCGTTCGAGCGCCCCGGCACGCCGATCAAAAGGCGGTACGTGGGCCGCAGGGTGGCGACGTCGAACTCGCAGCTGCCGTTCTCCACGCCTGCCGTTTGCAGGGCGTAGGCCTTGAGCTCCGCATAGTGGGTGGTGGCGGCGACCCGCGCGTGCTTTCCGCGCAGCGCCTCCAGAATCGCCATGGCCAGCGCCGCGCCCTCAACAGGGTCGGTGCCGGCGCCAAGCTCGTCGAGCAGGATCAGGCTGTGCTCGTCCGCCTGCTCGATGATCTGTATGATATTCGTCATGTGCGCGGAAAATGTACTGAGCGACTGCTCGATGCTCTGCTCGTCGCCGATGTCGGCCAGCACCTGATGGAACACCGATATTTCGCTGTTGTCGCCCACAGGCAGCATCAGCCCGCACATGGCCATCAGCGTCAACAGGCCCAGCGTTTTCAGCGTGACCGTTTTGCCGCCGGTGTTCGGGCCGGTGATGACCAGCGTGTCGAACGAGGTGCCCAGCTCTATGTTCATCGGCACGACCTGCTTGGGGTCGATCATCGGGTGCCGCGCCTGATTGAGCAGAATTCTGCCCGTATCGTTCACCTTCGGCATGCTGGCCTTCATTTTGTAGGCGAGCTGTCCCTTGGCGAATATCAGGTCAAGCCCCACGGCCGCGTGGTAGCTTTCGATGATCAGGTCGGCAAATCCGCCTGCTTCCGCGGAAAGCTCCGCCAAAATCCGTTCGATTTCGGCGCTTTCGCGCGACTGCAGCACCCGAATTTCGTTGTTGGCCTCCACCACGCCCATCGGCTCCACAAACACGGTCGCGCCGCTGGAGGAGGTGTCGTGCACCAAGCCCGGGATCTCGCCGCGGCATTCTGCCTTAACCGGCACAACGTAGCGCCCGCCGCGCATCGTCACAATCGGGTCCTGCAAATATTTCTGGTACGCGGTCGAGCGGATCATTTTATCGAGCTGCTCGCGCACGCGGGAGGACGCCGCGCGGATGCGGCGGCGGATGGACGCGAGCTCCGGCGAAGCGCTGTCGGCCACCTCTTCCTCCGAAATCACGACCGCGTTGATCTTTTCTTCGAGATATTTGTTAGGGACGACGGACTCAAACCGCCAGTCGAGCATGGTTTTCATCCCCTCGCTCTTGCGGCGCCAATCCGAAATCGCGCGCAGGGTGCGCAGCACCCCCGCAATCCGCAGAAAATCCACCAGATTCAGCACGCCGCCCGCCTGTGCGCGGCGCAGGGGATTCGCGACATTTTTCAGACCGCTGAACGAGGGCGAGCCGAATTTTGCCATCAGGACGAACGCGTCGTCCGTCTCCTGCAGGCGGCGGCGCACCTCGTCGGTAGAAACGGCGGGCTCGAGCGCCAGCGCCTGCTCCGCGGCGTCCTCGCTGGCGGCCTGCTCCGCCAGAAGCTTTAACATTTTATCCAGTTCCACAGCGGCGCTGTGCCGCCGAACATTATACTTTTGCATGAAAGTTCCTTTCTCACTGTTGTTCAAAGCAGCTGTTCCTCCTGCAGCTCCACCGCCAAAGACTTTTCAAAGCAGTGGAACACCCCCTTACGCAGCAGGATTCTGCCGCAAAACTCATAGCCCAGCGACCGGTACAGACGGATCGCGGGCTCATTTTTTGGGAACGCGTCCAGCCGGATGGCCGAATAACCCCTTTCGCGAAAATACGCCTCCGCCATTCGGGCAATCTTTTTCCCGCAGCCTTTGCCCCGATGCCCGGCATCGACGCAAAGGCGGTGAATCGTGCCGATGTTACCGGTGTGATACCGCCAGTCCACATAGCGGTACTGGGGCTCCTGCTCCTCATTGAGAACGACGGAGGCCGCCAGCCCGTCGTCATCCTCCAACACATACAAGTCCCGGTTCGCAATATCCTGCGCTAAAACATCCTCACTCGGGTAAACATCATCCCACTGGTCAATCCGCTGAAGGCGCATCAGCGCAATGGAGCCGAGATACAAATCCAGCAGGCGAGGCAAATCTTCCGGCTCTGCCCTGCGAAAAATCAGCTTTTGATCCATAGTTCCCCTCCCGCCCGGCCAGGGTATGCGCTTTCGCGCTCGTTCTAGGGCCGGGTCATTTGGTGATAAAATTCAAGCGTGGCAAAACGCCGCTGCACCGTGCAAAGCAGATACTGCTCCGAGGCATCCGCCAGAAGGCGAAGGCCGTCGTTCGACAATCGGAACGAAAACAGCTTGTCGAAGTCGGCGTAAATCGTGTGGCGAAGCGCGGTCATCACGCCGCGCGGCAGTGCAATGGCCGGTTCCTCCTGCCGGGGCGCCGAAGAAAAGCAGCCTCCGCACACAATCCCCCCGCTGCGGGGCAGAAAAAACATGGTATCCGCCTCATAGCAGCCGCAGTCGCGGCAGCAGACAAGATCCGGCATGTACCCGGCCAGCGCCAGCATGCGCATTTCCGCCACAGCTTTCAGCTGCAAACCGGGCCGCAGCCCCCTTGCCAAAAAATGCAGCGAATTGAGCATCAGACGCAAAAAATCCCCCGCCTCCGCTTCTTCGGGAGCCAGTACGACGGCCAGCTCGCAAAAATATTGGGCAAGGGACAGCCTTTCCATATCCAGGCGCAGATCGAAAAAGGACTCGATCGGCCAGGCGTCGTTAATTATGTACTTATCCCGCCCCTTGTAAACAGAAAGGCGGGAATAGCTGAGTAATTGTGTGGAGGACAATTTTCGGTTCTGCAGGCGCTTCGCCTGCTGTGCAAACGCGCGGATGACTCCCTCGTCCCGGGTCAAAACCGTGACGAGCCGGTCGCTCTCACCCACGCTCTTCTCCATAAGGACCAAGCCCTCGGTATTGATTTGCATGCTCTTCCTCCTCGGGCAGCACTACGGCGGTTTGCTGGTTCATGGCCTGCGTCAGCCTTACGTAATGCAAATAGGCTTCTACGCTGCCGGTCTGCTGAAAAACATTCCAAGCCTGTTCTCTGTCCACAAAAAAACGCCTCCCAAAAAAGAATCCCAAAAAGAGTATTTGCAGTTCAGAGAACAGTATGAGAGGAAAATAAAAGAACGTTCGCCAGCTTTTGACAAATTTTTCGCGTTTTTTGTGTTACTGGAATGAGTTGGAATCGTACCCCAGCGAGCGCAGCAGGTTTTCGCGGTTGCGCCAGTCCTCTTTCACCTTCACCCAAAGCTGAAGGTTGATTTTGCAGTCGAAGAAGCGTTCCATGTCTTCTCTGGCATACATGCCGATCTTTTTGAGCATGGAGCCGTTCTTGCCGATCAGGATTCCCTTGTGCGTGTCACGCTCGCAGAAGATGATTGCCTGAATGTCGGTAATGCCGCTGCCATCCTGACGCTCCTTCATGCTCTCTACCGCCACGGCGATGCCGTGAGGAATCTCCTTATCCGTCAGGCGCAGGATTTTCTCCCGCACCATCTCGGCCGCCAGCACGCGCTCCGGCTGGTCGGTGAGAGTATCGTCCGCGAAGAAATGCCCGCCGGGCTGCGCCAGCTTCATCAGCTCCTGCTTGAGCAGTTCCATGCCGTTGCCGTCTTTGGCAGACACGGGAACCACCGCCTCAAAGCCGAACTTCTGCGCGAACGCGCCGATCTGCGCCATGAGCGGGGATTTATCCCCCAGCATATCGATTTTATTGATCGCTAAAATTGCGGGCAGGCCCATCGAGCCGAATTTTTCCATCAACTCGTGGTCGGCGGGGCTGATGCGGGTGCCCGCTTCCGCAACGAGCAGGCAGGCGTCCACCCCCGCAACGGATTCTGTAACGGATTTGACCATATAATCGCCCAGGCGTGTGCGCGGCTTGTGCAGGCCGGGCGTGTCCAAAAACACCAGCTGGGTGTCGCCCTCGGTCAGCACCCCCATAATGCGGGTGCGGGTCGTCTGCGGCTTGCTGCTGACGATCGCGACCTTTTGGCCGAGCAGGCGGTTCAGAATGGAGGATTTGCCCACATTGGGGCGCCCCACAATTGCGATAAACGCGGTTTTTCCGGCAGTTTCCTGCATTTGATTCAATTCCGTCAAACGAATGCTCCTTTTTCTTGTAGCAATGCCGCTTTCCAAAGGCGAGCCGTTTTGTTTCCCGCCTTCTGGCGGGATGAAAACAGCCGGTTTTTCAAAGCGCATTGACTATGATCTGATTATTTCTGATTTATTTTTTATTTTTATTGCGGTGCAGGGTGTCGCGAATGCCGACCGGCCCCAGCAGAATATACACCATACCGGCCGCCGTAACGAGTACCAGCGCGCACAGATACGGCGGGTTGTACCAAAACAGCCGTATAATGGAAAGCAGCACGGCCGGCCGCCAGAACAGGCACAGACCGACCCCCACTGCAAAGCCGGCAAACACCAGCACCGCGCCCGCCGCCAAATCTTTGATGATGCGCACGACCGGGTGAAAGCTCGACGCCAGCATGTCTGAAATTTCTTCCGCAACGGTGTTGAACAGCTCCGCGCCCATCACCATGGCAAAGGTGATAAACAGAAGCGCATACTGCGTGCGGGTCAAGTCAAAAAAGAACGAAAAAGCGAACACATACAACGCCGCCACTGTATGGATCCGCATGTTCCGTTCGTTATTGATGCAGTATATCACGCCCCGAAAAGCATATTTCAGGCTTTTCAGAAAGCGTTTTTTTCGTTTACTCTTCATCCTCATCCAGAACATAGCTGCTGGTACTCGGGAGCCCCAGCTGCGTCATTACCTGCTCCTCTTTTTCGCGCATGCGTACGCGGTCCAATCCACCCTGCTCGTGGTCGTACCCCAGCAGGTGCAGCATGGAGTGAGCGCAGAGATACCCCACCTCGCGCTCGAGGCTGTGGCCGTAGCGTTCGGCCTGCTCCACCGCCTTTTCCATGGAAAGAACGATGTCGCCCAGAATTTTTGCCCCGGTATCGTGGTTTTCGTCATACTGCCCGTTTTCGCCCATTGGGAAGCTCAGCACATCCGTGGAAACATCCTTATCGCGGTACTGGTGATTCAACTCGCGGATCTGCTCGTTATTGACAAAGGTCACGCTGATCTCTGCCGGGTAGGGGAACTTTTCCAGCCGCAGAACCGCGTTGCAGCAACGGCGGATCAACATCCGAAGCCCGGTGGGGATTTTCACTTCCTTTTGTTTATTATCAATGATGACTCTGATCTTTTCCATCTCTATCTCCTGCTCTCTTCATTCTTTTCATAAGCCTTGATGATGTCCTGCACCAGACGGTGGCGCACAACATCCTTGTCGCTGAATCTGACCTGCGCAATGTCGTCAATGTTCCTCAAAATACGCATCACATCTTTTAAGCCGGAACGCTTGCCGTCCGGAAGGTCGATCTGGGTCACATCGCCGGTGATGACCATTTTTGAGTTAAAGCCCAGTCGGGTCAGAAACATTTTCATCTGTTCGGGGGAGGTATTCTGCGCCTCATCCAGAATGATGAAGCTGTCGTCGAGCGTTCTGCCGCGCATATACGCCAGCGGCGCCACCTCGATATTGCCGCGCTCCAGATACTTCTGGTACGTTTCCGCTCCCAGCATATCGAACAGCGCGTCGTACAAAGGGCGCAGATAAGGGTCTACCTTCTGCTGCAGATCGCCGGGCAGAAAGCCCAGCTTTTCCCCGGCCTCCACCGCGGGCCGGGTCAGGATGATCCGGTTGACCTCCTGAGCGCGGAACGCCGTGACCGCCATGGCCACAGCGAGATATGTTTTACCGGTACCGGCAGGCCCCACCCCGATGGTGATGGTGTTTTGCCGGATCTGATTGCAGTAATTCTTCTGCCCAAGCGTTTTGGGCTTTACGGGCTTACCCTTCGACGTAATGCAGATGCAGTCGCCCGCCAGAGTTTCGATTTTTTCTTCACTGCCGTCGTTGATCAGCGAAATGCAGTAGCGCACGTTCTGCTCGCTGAGTGCTTCTCCTCTGTTGACCAGTGAAAGAAGGCTTTCAATGACGCGAACCGCCTTGCCGACATTTTCAGGTTCGCCGGAAACCTTGATCTCCGCCCCGCGCCCGACGACGCTGACCTGATATTCCTTTTCCACCAGCCTAATATTTTCATCGAAGCTGCCGAAAAGTGCGACGGCCTGCTCCATGCGGTCTATATTGATGCGTTGTTCAAACATTCTTTCACCTTTCACCATCTCTGCATTTCTTGTATATTATAACATGATTCGCACCAGCCGTCATCAGAAATACAATAGAAATTCAATAAAATTATTCACAAATTTTTTAAGGTTTAAACAGTATTTCTGATTCAACCGCAATATTTTCCTCGCATTGGCAGTACAGTGTCATGCGGTAAACATTCCCTTCCATTTTTCCGGAAAGGTTCGAGGAAAGAATCTTAATGTCCTTCCATTCCCGCTGCTTTATTTCCTCAATCTTTGCCTTGGCCTGCTGCTCGGCCTGTGCCTCGGTCAGGGTAATTTCCTCCTGTGTCTGCTCCTTCCAGGTTTCGGTATAAAGCGAGACCGGCAGGTCGCCCGTTCTGCCTTTGAGCGTGACGCGCTCCGATTCCTTCTGGTATTCCCCCTGCGGGCGGCCCGTGAGGGACAGCGGCAGCTCCAAGCCGAAAATCCGCACGCTGCGGCGGACGATCTGCTTGCCGGTCGGACGCCGAACCGTCTGCTTAATGGGGATTTCGGCCACAAGGCTTTTCTCGGTTTCTGCAATAACTTTTCCGGAAGAACGCATCATGCGCGTTCCGCCGGAGGTATCCTCCGCAACGCCGCTGACGAGCAGCTGGCCCTTGACGACCGCGTCGCCCACCTTCACCTGCAAAACGCCGCCGGTCACCTCCAGCTTGACGATCTGCCCGGAGGCGGACGCCTTGAGGTTGCTGATCTTCTCCCGCTTCTCCGCCTCGGGGTGCTTGATCCGCTCCTCCAGCGCGATTTCGATCATGCAGCCCTGCGTATTGACCGAAAGCCACGAAACGTCTGGAAAAGCGATCATCAGCCGGCGCTGCAGCTCCTGGTACTCCAGCCGGCTTTTCAGCGCGCCGGGCGATAACCCCATGTTTTTCGCCTCCGTGAGGATCCGCTCGCTCGGAATGCTGGTATTGCCCGTCACCTGCACGCTCCAAACATACAGGGAGAACACATGCAGCGTCACGGCAAATACAACCATGCCCGCCAGAATCCCTTTTCTGGAGGAAATTCTTTTCCACAGGAAGGGCAGTCCATGGCGTTTGCCCGATTTCAGGCGCACCCCGGCCTTCCTCGCAATCGGCCGCAAATCTTCGTACCGGCCTACCGCAATGGCCGCGGTGAAAAGCTCCTCCGAACGCCCAATGCGCCAAAGGGCCACGCCCTGCCGGGCGCACAGATTCAGAAAGCGCTCACAAGCACCCTTTCTGCGCGGGCGGATTTGAAACTCCACCCATCCCAGAACCCAGCGCACAAAAGCAATCGACCCCATTGTCACACCTCACGTTATAAATTCCAGGCCAGTCAGGTATCCCTCCACCACAAGGGAATCCGCCGTCAGGCATTTGATCTTCAAATTCCGCCCCGTAAACCGGATGCTCATTTTCCCCGCGCGCACCCGAATCGCTTCTTCGCTGTATTCCAAAACGCCGCCGCAGCCTTCCAGCACCGCCTCGCGGTTCCCACTGATTTCCATGCGGAACCCGCTGAGCAGCGAGGACGGAGGAAGGCTTGGCACGTTCAATTGCTTTTTCTTCACCGCGACACCTCATCCCAAGATTTTGTTTGTGTGCAATCTAAACCTCCGCGAATCGAAATGGGAGCCGGGTGCTTTTCTCCGCTGTCCACAGGGAGGAGGCACCCAACTCAATTCCATATTTTTATGGGAGATTACTATAAACTTATGCGATTCGTGATATAAAAATCACCCCGATTCATATACATGATCTGAGGTGAAGTGTATGTATTCCGGTAAAATATTTTCCGCGCTGTTTGCCGCCGCCTTTGGAGCGGGGCTTTTGTTTTTGCCTGCCGCAGCCGCGTCGGGCGCCATACGGGGGCTGGAGTACTGCCTGATTATTCTGGTGCCCTCTCTGTTCCCGTTTATGGCGCTTTCCACCTACCTGGTAAAATCGGGGATTTCCGACACCATGGGCAAATTTTTCGGCCCTGTAACAAGGGTTTTGTTCCGCCTGCCCGGCTGCACCGCCGCCACCATCCTGATGAGCATGATCGGCGGATTCCCGGTAGGAGCGCGGGGAATCGCCGCTCTGCACCAGCAGGGCAGCATTACCGACCGTCAGGCAGCGCGCATGGCCTCGTTCTGCGTCAACGCGGGGCCGGCGTTTGTCATCACCGTGGTCGGGGTCGGCCTGCTGGGCAACCCCACCGCCGGGGCCCTTCTGCTCTGCGCCCAGCTGGCGGCCTCTGTTTTGCTGGGATTTCTCTTAAAATTTTCGGAGCCGAAGGAATCGCTTTCCACAGCGACCGCACAAAACGCCCGACACAGCTCTTCGCCGCTGATTGATTCCACTGTGGACGCCGCCAAAGGAACCATGAACCTGTGCGCTTTTGTGATTTTGTTTTCCGTACTGATCGCGCTGCTGCGCGAGATTGGGGCCGCCGCCTTTCTGGCGCAATTTCTGCTTCGCCTTGGGATGCCCTCCGCCGTGTGCGGCGCCGCCCTCTCGGTGATGATGGAGGTGACCGGCGGCTGCTTCGACATTGCCGCTCTGGGCGGCAGTGCGATGCTGTTTGCCTTCGCCGTGGGCTGGGGCGGGTTGTGCGTCCATTTTCAGGTGCTGTCTTCCCTGACGAAAATTCCGTTTTCGCGTGCGATATTCTTTGCCCACCAGCTGATCAAAGGAATTTTCTCCGCTGTGTTCGCCGTTGTTTTGTTCCAGATTTTTCCACAGGCCGCACCTGCCTTTGAAAACACCTCCCGCGCCCTGAACGGCCAGCTCTCCGGCAGCCCCGCCGCCGCGGCCGCGCTGGTGATCCTCTGCATTGTTCTGCTTTGCTCCGTTGGGGCAGAAAGGCTGGAATTCCGGAAGAAATCGTGCTATAATCATTGAAAAGCTTAATTGAGAAAGACTTAGCCCGGCTTTTGAGTCGAAGCGTAGTTTCCTTTCTATAATCGACAAAAAGAATGAATTTTTCTGCGGTGGGCTTATCCCTTATGCGGGCGCGAATCTTCTTTGTGTTTTTATGCTTTCGATTGACTTTTGCATTCAGCGATAAAAATCGATTTTTTCTTTGCACGCAAGCAGAATTCCGCTTGCGCGGGCTTGCCCCCACGCCCACAGAATCCCTGCGGGATAGCCGCAAAGAAAAAATTCGTTACTTTAAAGAAAGAAAAATTGAAATAGTTAAGCATGGAGGAATTGTTTTGTTCGGTCTGAAGAAAAAATTGTTTGGAAGTCAAATTGAAATCAACTGCGATTATTGCAGCCATAATACAGGAACCGAAGAGGAGCCCAAGTGTTCCAAAGGCCTGACAATCAAGGAAGACGGCTCCTGCCGCCGCTTTGCCTATGATCCGCTGATGCGCACCCCGCGCGCGCTGCCCCCCCTGCGGGAATACGATATGGATGATTTTACACTGTAAATGAAACCGCCTTCCTCCGGAGTGAATGGGAGAAAGGCGGTTTCTTGCGATCTCTTTTATTTCTTTGGCTGCGTATCGTCCTGCTGCTCTTCAACGCATTTCTGGATTCCCTGCAGAATCCGTGCTAAAAAGGGCGGAAGCGCAACACCGGCCGCCTGAATATTTTCCAGAATACTCAGCAGCTCGTTTACCGTCAGCCAGACAGCGACCAGAGAGGCCACCGCAAAGCGAACCGGAACAGGCTCTATTCCAGCCTGACTGCCCGCGTACAGCAGCAGGTAATCAATTGCGGCCCCTACCCCCACCAGAGCCCACATGAGGATTTTTTTAATGATCCCCCGGATGCTCCGATAGGAGCTGACCGCCTCTTTTCGGTAAACGGAAGCCATCATCCCCGTAACATAGTCGGCCAGACTGGAAAGAACCAAAAGGTAAACGGGAACCGCGAGGATTCCAAGCCGGGCGGAAAGCACCGCGAATATGGCGGCCAGACCGGCTTTGATTTTGTCCATATTTTCGCCCCCAGACGCCGCTTACAGAACATTGAAATTGCAGTTGGCGGTTTCATCCTTGGATCGTACCTGAATGTGCGCGTGGCGCACCGGTGGCTTGAGTGCCGTTACATCGATCAGCCACCCGCGCCCCTTCGCGTCCAAACGCGGCTCCGAGGCCCGGATGACATCCCTGCCCGTTACGGTTACCTCCGGTTTTTCTTTGCATCTGGCCAGAACAGTGTAAACCTCACCCGGGGTCATATCCTTGCTACTGGTGTCGAGAGAAAGAGGGGAATCTGCCTGTTCCGGAGGTGCGGCCGCCGGAAAATTATTGAAGCCGCCCCTGCGTATGATCTCGGGATACTCCTTAAAGGAAAGGTTTAAATCAACATCTCCCGTTCCGTTTTTCACACCGGGTACCCGCCCCGTGCTGCTGTGCTGCCAAATAGCTGCGGGGAATTCATTCGACATTTGCGTATGATACTGAGCCAGCCACAGATCAAACTGCTTGATTCGGCTCCAGTCCAGATGATTTCGCAAAACGTTCAGATTTGCGTAGACTGCCGTGTAATACCCGGCCTGCCGCACCTGATTGCACCAGGCCACTACAATATCTGTCAGCCGATCCCGCGGGAGTCTCAGAATGGTATCCTGTTCCACATCCAGAGCCACGGGGTATTCCATTTTGCAGCCTCGGATGATATTGAGAAAAAATTCCGCTTCTTTTGCCGCTTCTTCTGTGGTAACGGCGTGCATCCAGTGATAGACGCCGGTATGCAGTCCGGCCGCCGCGGCATTCGTGAGGTTTTCACTCATGCTTCGATCTGCCAGTGTGTGTCCTTCGCTGGATTTTATCATAGCAAAGTCGTACCCGGCTTCTTTTACAAGCTTCCAGTCGACCTTACCTGTCCCATTGTAAACATCAATTCCTTTTCTGGTAGACATGACAACGCTCCTTTCTCTACCATAAGATGCAAAAAAGCGGAAACTTGCTCTCGTTTATGCAAACAATCCCCCACTTATTTATATTTTGGTTGCGGAATTTTTCATTCGCTCTCCCTTTTAGAAAATCAGACGTTCCTTTTGCCGTCCGGCGGCGAAAAAGAGCTCTTTTCGGGTTCGTTCGGAGCGAAAGCCCTTCCACGAAGAGATTTCATGATATTTTTTGTCACAGATTCCATTGGGTATAGCCATTTGTTATAAAATATACTATAATTGAAAAAGTTGTGTTGATTTTCTCCCCTCATATGCGGCGGAGGAAATCACCTCTTTTACGAGCAAAAAACCGCTGGAGAACATATTTGTTTCCCCTCCCTTGCATTTGGAAAGGATACGACGAGCTGAATGGAAAATCTGATCTTATCTGCGGAAGTAATCGCCCCTCTCTGTATTTTAATGTCCCTTGGGTATTTTGTAAAAATGAAAAAAATGATCGGCGAACAAACGGTAGACCAGCTGAACAATCTGGTTTTCCGTATTTTTCTGCCGACCATGCTGTTTTACAATATCTACCAAACGCACCTGAGCGGTATGGTGCGCCCGCGCCTGTTGATTTACGGCTTTATCGCGATGATGTGCATGTATTTTTTATCGATCCTGATCGTTCTGCTGACGCTGAAGGATAACCGTCAGCGGGGCGCTGTGGCGCAGGCCTCGTTCCGCAGCAATTTCGTTATTTTCGGTTTGCCGGTCACCGCTTCGCTGTTCGGCCCGGAGAAAGCCGGGATCACCGCTCTTTTAATCTCTCTGATCGTGCCGATGTACAACTTTCTTTCCGTGATTGTGCTGGAAGTGTTCCGCGGCCAGAAAATCCGAATCGGGTCGATCGCAAAAAAGGTCGTCACAAACCCCTTGATCATCGGCGCCGTATTGGGCCTGCTTTGCCTGTTTTTCGGAATCCGCCTGCCAAACGTGGCGGAAAAAATCGTCGGCGATATTGCCGGCTCCGCCACCCCTCTTGCTCTGATCGGGCTGGGTGCTTCCTTCTCGTTTGCCGATACCCGGGCCTACCGCAAGCCGCTGGCAATCGGCGTATTGAACAAGCTGATCCTCGCTCCCCTGCTCTTTCTTTCCGCCGCCGTTGCGCTGGGCTTCCGCAATGAAGAACTGGCGGCGCTCACGGGCATGCTGGGCGCCCCCGCGGCGGTATCTTCTTACACGATGGCGCAGCAGATGGGCTCCGACGGCAAGCTTGCGAGTCAGCTGGTGGTTTACACCTCCATCTGTTCCATTTTCACCATGTTTCTCTTGATCTTCGGTCTCAAACAGATTGGGGTCATGTAATTGCTCTCCGCTTTTCCCGGTTTGCATCGCGAACATATCAATATCTTCTCATTGAACGATAAAAATTTATCGATCTTGCGTTTGATTCTTTGAAAGGCATTGACAAGCTTTTCGTTTTACTTCATAATAAGTTTCACTTGTTTTTAGTTTCTCTGCACGAACAGATACCTTACCCTCAACAGAAGGGACAAGCCGATTGAAAAAGGACGCTTATCGCGGTCTTACCGCGCATTCCCTGAAGATGATTGCGGCCGCCGCTATGCTGGCGGATCATTTCGCATGGCTGTTTTTGGAAACTTACAGTGTGCCCGGCCAGCTTCTTCACGTGATCGGGCGAACCGCCATTCCAATCATGTGCTTTTTCATCGCGCAGGGATATTACCAGACCCGCAGCCGCACCCGCTATGCGGCGAGGCTGGCTGTCTTCGCGGTGATTTCTCAGATACCCTACCACTATTTTATGACGGGGAACCTGAATATCCTGTCTGCCCCAGTTCGCCTAAACGTGCTGTTCACGCTCCTGTTCGCTCTTCTTTCGCTTTCAATTGTGGACAGGATGCGGTACCAGTCTGCCGGGTGGCTGGGCTTATTGCCGCTGATGCTGCTGGCTTCTTTCGGCGACTGGTCGGTGTTTGCGGTGATTTTTACGATGATCTTCGCGGATACGCGGCTTGACCCAAAGCGCCGGATGCTTCTGTTCACAGGGGCGGCCACGGCCACCGCCGGCTTTTTTGCCTGGAGCAACTCCCTGCAAAGCGGCGCGCCGCCATGGGGAGGATTTTTCCAGTTTGGGCTTCTTCTGGCCGTTCCCCTGCTGCTTTGCTACAACGGGCGGCGCGGCACCTTCCCGGCAGGCAAATGGTTTTTCTACGTGTTCTACCCCTTGCATCTGATTATTTTGACAGTGATTCATTCATTTGTCATCTAAGCGATTAATCTATCGTAAAACGGATAAGGAAGAGCTTGCTCCCCCGCCCGGGCAGGGTAGCACCGGAAAGCTCCTTACTACTGTTTTACGCGCAATCTGCATCAAAGGAATTTTTAAAATTATTGGAGGTGGACTGAATGTCTAAACGGGAAAACGTTTCCATGTCCGTGATCCGGCGGCTCCCGCGTTATTACCGCTTTCTAACGCATCTGAAAAAAATGGGGATGACCCGTATCTCTTCCAAAGAGCTGTCTGAAAAAATGGGCCTCACCGCTTCTCAGATTCGCCAGGATTTAAACTGCTTTGGCGGGTTTGGGCAGCAGGGCTACGGCTACATTGTCGATCAGCTGCAGCGGGAAATCGGTGGAATTCTCGGGCTTTCAAACTCTTACAAGGCCATTTTGATCGGAGCCGGCAACCTGGGGCAGGCCCTGGCGCTACATATGGCCTTTACCACGCAGGGATTCCAGCTGGTGGGAATCTTTGACAACTCGCCGTCGAAAATCGGAACCGAAATCAACGGCATTACGGTAACCGACACGCGGCTCCTGAAAGACTTTTGCGAGGCGGAGCAGCCGGCCATGGCGATTCTCTGCATTCCGCGCGAAAGCGCCGAAAAGCTTTCGGAGCAGCTGTACAGCCTTGGCATTCGCAACTTCTGGAATTTCAGCCATTTCGATATCTCCATGAAGTATCCGGACACCATAGTGGAAAACGTTCATTTGAACGACAGCCTGATGACGCTGTGCTACCGCATTTCCGATCATCAGGAGGAAAAGGACGTCTTAAATGATACTGCGGAGTAAAAGCAAGGGCGGAAGAAAAAGGTGAACAGCTTTAGGCGAGTGTTCATAAAGATACTTTGTGAACCGCCTAAAAATGCGGGGTATAAGGCGGACAGTTTCGGCTGTCCGCCTTTTGCTATGTCTTAAATTGCAGCTGGCAGCTCATCATCAAATATCATTTCATCGTCCATTCCGTAGAATTCTTCCATGGAGGGAATATCAAATTCTTCTTTGACATCGTTCAGCATTCCAATATCACGGTAGTGAATCCAAATATCCTGCGGAGCAGTGCGGGAGTATTTCTCAGCCTTTTCGCCTACTACAACTTTAGCAATGAACATGCGCAGCAGCTCCGGCGTCAGTTCGGTAAGGTCGGTATACTTCTTTGCCTTTTCAATAAACCTGTCCACATTGGTAAGAGAATTTTTGAGTTTTTCCATTCTCGCTTCAGCTTTTGGAATGCGTTCGCGTAAGGCTTTCTGTTCTGCAGTGTACTCATCAGACAGCGTTCGGTAATGCTCATCAGGTATACGCCCCAGCACATTGTCCTCGTAGAGCCTTTTAAAAAGTGCGGTAAGCTCCAAATCCCTTTTCCGCATACCCTCCAACTCTTTTTGCAGCGCAGTGATTTCTTTCCTCGTATCAGCAGTGTTTTTGCGGTTGATGCACTCTGCAAACAGCACTTCATCCTGTCTTGCAAAGTGGGTAACACGCTTCAGGTCATCCAAAATCACCGCCGCAAGCTGACTTTCTCGGATGTAGTGGGCGGAGCAGGTTTCCTTGCCATACTGCTTGTAGGTAGAGCAGGCGAAGTTGTTCTTGCTCTCGTCCATGGTATGGGCACGGTGCAGAATTAAAGGCTTTCCGCAATCAGCACAGAAGATTAGTCCCGAGTATGGATTGGGGTTCTCCATATTTTTTCTCGGACGCTTTTTGTGCATTCGAACCTCATGGGCGATGTCCCAAATATCCTGAGTAATAATTGCTTCATGGGTGTTCTCAAACCTCAGCCATTCCGATTCCGGACGGATGATTTGCTTTTTGTTTTTGTAAGATGCGGTGGTGTGTTTCAAATTAACTGTGTGTCCGAGATAGGTTTCGTCGTCTAATATTCTTAAAACAGTGTTTTTAGACCAGTTGTAAATCCTTGATCTATCTAAATTAGTGAGTGCAACTCCAGTTTGGTTGTAATATGAATTTGAAGGGTTAACAATACCTTCTTCTGTTAACTGCTTTGCAATTTGACTCGGCCCTCTGCCCTCGGTGCACAGCTTAAAAATATGCTTGACCACTTCGGCGGCTTCTGGATCGGGAACAATCTTTTTGGGATTGCTCTCGTCTTTTTTGTACCCATAGGGTGGTCTTGTTCCAACTCGCTCCCCGCGCTCAGCCTGCGCTTTCTTCACCGACCGAATTTTTTTACTGCAGTCTTTCGCGTAAAAATCGTTGAATAAGTTTCGGAAGGGAGCAAAGTCGTTGTCCCCATAGAGTGTGTCCACCGCATCATTGATCGCAATAAACCGGACATTGTTGTTGGGAAAGGTATGCTCCATGAGAAAACCTGTTTGCAGATAATCTCTGCCAAGGCGGCTCATGTCCTTGACAATCAAGGTTTCCACCTGCCCGCTTTCAATCAATTCCATAATCTCATTCCACGAAGGACGATTGAAGTTTGTTCCGCTGAAACCGTCATCGAACAGAAAACGAATATTCTCGAAGCCCTTTTCCTCTGCGTACTTGGTGAGAATCAGACGCTGATTCTGGATGCTGTTGCTTTCGCCCTCCCGGTCATCCTCCTGGCTCAGTCTGCCGTACAGTATGGTATATTTTTCGTTGTTTGCCATCATATAAAAATCCTCCTTCTTGTTGTGGCAAACTGAATACGGTAACCCAAGCATACCGCAACAGGTTCCACAAGTCTACTGAAATCAAGCGTTTTTAAGCGCTTTTTCGAGATCGTTTTCAATCACCGAGAGCATCTTTTTCGTGGGGGTTGAGGCACTTTTTACGGGGAACACGGAATGCACCCGGAACACTCTCTCCTCTACCACCATATCCCGTTCAACGGTGTGAGAGGATTCGTCTGTGTAAACAAAGCTATCCGCAAAGGTGCGGTGAGAGGTACCCTCGCTGTCGCTTTGCCAAATGATATCGACGGTTTCGTAAGCGCCGAGGATATTGGTTTTCAGATAATGCTGTGCTGCTAAACGCTCATTTGTCATATCTAATCTCCTTTACATCTTCATTTCAAAATCGTGCCCGCTGTGGTCATCTTCCTTTTGACCGACCGCTAATTTCTTCTTTCTGCCGGTATGCTGCGGCGGTTTTATGGTGGCATCCTTTAGGGGAACAGGGTTGACCAGCCGTTCCAAAGCGCGTCCCAGCTGAACCACACTGCCGCCAATGCCAGCAAGGTCAAGGGAATGGCGATCCACAGCGGCGTCCATGTCAGGTGCGGCAGCCGCAGCTTCGGCAGAGAAAAATGCTTCTCTTTCTGTTTCCCAGCCGGTGATAACATCTGCTGTATCTGCAACAAACTCTTGCTGATCTGCTCCAGCTGTGCCTGCGAGGGTAGACTGTTCAGTTGGGTTTTGATGCTGTGGAGCTGCTGTTGTAAGGTTTTCTGCTGTTTCTCCAAGTTCTCGATTCCATCCCAAATCAGCCCCTGATTGTAGAACAGGTTGTCCAGCTTCTCCTGTGTCAGAGGACAAGACGGGCTGTTCTGCAATGGCTGCTGGGGAATCGGTTCGACTGGCTGCGAGCCTGCGTTCCGCTGTTTCAATTCTTCTAAGCTCAAATTCACGCTCCATCATCTCCTTTAAATAGCGGTTGTCATGGAGCTTAACATCTCGGCAGGACATAGTGTTCGGGCAGGTGTAGGTGATGTATTTTCTGTTCTCTGTCCATTTTACCGTGTAGCCTTGTTGCTCCATATTCTTGATAAACTCTGCTTTTGTGCCACTGGTTTTCATCGCCGTATCAATCGCATTCATCAAAGAAAACTTCCAGCTCTGCCCCTTGGCGGCGGCACGGTATTCCCGGGAGGCGAGGCTCTTCGACTTACCGCCGGTGTATGGCTCAAGGGTAGTTAGCCCATATTGCTGACAAATTCGGTCTGAATATGCCCGAAGCTTGAATAGTGTTTTGGGGCCTTGATGCAATTTCTTTCCTGTTTTGAAGCTGACCGAGTTGATAATAAAGTGGGAGTGCAGATGCTCGTTGTCCACATGGGTGGCGATGACCACTTCATAATCCGGGTAATTATCCTCCGCAAATTTAACAGCAATCTCATGTGCGGTTTTGGGTGAAATGGTTTCGCCGTCCTTAAAAGCTTGGTCGTAGTGATAAAACATGGTTTGGTCAGCCTTTTTAAAGCTGTTTTTGGTTGCCATGAATTCTTGGAAGGCTGTTTCGGGGCAGCAGTCCTTGCCGGAGATTAAGCGGATGCAGCCGATCTTATCTGCATCGGTGGAATAGGTTTGGTAGTTGACGGTGTGGTCACAGTCCAACTTTTCAGGCTCTATGCACACCTTGAAATCCTGCAAAATATATTCGATTTCATTTTTCATAGAGGACACACACTGCTTGGAACAGGGGATAAAATTCACGGTTGCCATTACCTTATCACCTCGCAAATGGCAGACAGCTTTTCGTAAATGCCACTTAGCTGCGCCTTAGTGTCAGCAAGATAAACAACATCCACCTTGCCCATATTTGCGAGGATTGTCAGCTGATTAAGGTTTCTGCCGATGGATTTCAGCTCACTGATAAGCTCTTGCACACCGTCTACCACAACGATTTCTTTATCAGTGATAGATCGTTCTAAAAATTCGGTCATGGTGACCTTGCCACGCTTAGATTTTTGTTGTAAGGTTTTGTATCCGCTTTCGCTGATGCGAAAGGCAAATGGCTTTTTCTTCATAGGCATGTATCCTTTCTATTTTTGCTGTGCCAAGGGCGCTCTACAAAGTGGGGTCTGGGGCTTCTGCCCCGAGCGAGCGAGCTGTGGCGGGCGTATAGCCCGACGCTCTGCTCGCCTCACCCAAGGGGTGAGAAATCGCAACCGAAGCGCCCACGTTTCATCGGAAACAAGTGCAAATACGAAGTTGCCGCAACAGTGGCTCAATTTGCGGGTTTATTCGGGTTAGGTGGAGTTATCCCATTTCACCATCAATCTCGCCACACAGGGGCAAACAGGGGGTGACGGTGGCGAGATTACTGTCCTGTGACAGTACTGACGGCAAAGACGGCAAGTTTTGAGGGCATAGTTCTACCGTCATATCGTCATTGCCGTCATAGCGGAGAGTAAATTCTCGCCGTTCAAAAGTCCTGTTCTCCGAATAATGAATTCTATTTCTACCCAGATGCTCCATGTGCTTAATGATTCTCTTCTTCAGAATTGCAGGGCTACAATCCAGATTCAATTTTTCTATAAGCTCGGTTGCCGTCCCGGTGAAGCTGCCTGCCGATTTTATAAAACCACAGAGAAGAAAAATTTCATCCGGAATAATTAGCTGCTCTATTTCAATCGGTTCCAGCAGCTCCCATACAAAGCTTTCTTTGTTAAACTCCAAGAACAATTCCCGCCCCTCGATATCTCTGCCGGTGCAGATGAGCGTTGCGGTACTTTCCGTTCGCTTGTCTTTTTGCAGTACAAAGTTTGTATCAGCACCACCAGCAATACCGCTGGTGCCCGAAATCATATTGAGCGGATCGGCATCGCCTGTTTTTCTAAGATGATGTACGAGCAGGATGGCAAGATGGTGACGGTCCGCAATTTGCTTCAGTGCGTTAATGTCATCATAATCGGAGGCATAGGGATTGACATTTGCGGAAACGGTTTTGCGAACCTTTTGCAGGGTGTCAATCACAATCAGTCTTGTGCCGGGGTGCCCTTGGATAAAGTTTTCAATTTGGTTTTCCAGACCATGGCCGATAGCCTCACTCATAATGGCAAAGTGAAGTGTCGCCGGTGCTTCATCGGTAATTTCAAACAGCCTGCTTTGGATACGGGCGAAGCTGTCCTCTAAGCAGAGATACAGGACTTCGCTTTTTTGCGTTTCGAATTCCCATACCTTTTCACCCTTTGCCACCTGTAAGCAGATCCACAGTGCCAGCCAGCTCTTGCCAATTTTCGGTGAGCCAGCCAGCACATGCAGTCCTTCGGGTAGCAGACCGCTGACAATAAATTTCAGTGGCTCCATGGGTGTGGTCATCAAGGTTTCTGCATCCATGGTTTTTAACTTTTTTGACATTTGCGATTCCTCCTCTTAATTCAATTTGCTTTGAAAAGTGCAATAAATCGAATGTTGAAAACCTCTATTCCTTGTGATACCATTGTCCTATATCCAGAAAAAGAAATACACAGCGAATCGCAGAAACGCTGGTTTGAGGAAAATCGATTATTTGCGAGAGGAGTGCCTATGGAACAGTACCCACTGATTAAAGTTTTTGAGGGAAGTGACAAGCTGATTTACTCCATGGCTTATGCCTATCCGGACAAGGTGACGCAATATGCGCAAAAGTTTATTGGCAATGGACTGATTGAATTTGTAGAAATGGATTTTGAGGAATACACAACACTGCTCACCGAAACGAAAGCCATTCCGCTCATTATGGAAAACTATCAGACAATTAGGAACAAAATATTTGATGTTGCAGAAACCATCGCGGACAAGCACCGCTATGTCTATTTCTTTTTAGTGGGCTTACTGAACAACATTTTGAAAGAACCCATTCACACTAAAGATGAATTTGATGCCGCTTTGCTCAGACCCCTTGCAATTTGTATCGAGGAATTGGAGCACATTTTAGAGCTGCAGGAGGTATGCACGAAAGCGGTCACCACCTGTTTAGATAAAGAAAACCGCTCGGACAAGGAGATGTCCCAGTGGCTTTGTGAGTTCGTATCGGAGTACCCCGGCTTTGCCGAGGCTATTATAAAAATAAAATATGAGCTGCTGCCAAGGAAAAATGGTAAGGTAGATATGGGTACGCTTAAGGATATTCATGATTGGAATCTACGGGAAACAGATGAGCTTTTGGAAATCATGCACCAGGATGGTGAGGGCGTCAGTCTGATGCCATACTATTTGTTTGAATATTTGGATGAGATGCTCTATTTTGAGTTTACCGAGATGCTGAAAAACGCACGGTTCGTTAAGCGTTGCAAACTATGCAGCCGCTATTTTGTGTTGACCGACAAACGTAAGCGTGATTTTTGCGACCGACCTTATAAAGGCAATCGCACCTGCAAGCAGGTTGGAGCAAAGCTGTTTTATGACCAGGGCATGCAGGGAAATGATTATTTGCTCGCTTTCCTGACTGAGTACAACAAGGTGTACTCACGCCGTTACCGTGCGGACAATAAATTGCCGGAAAAGTTTAGCGGCAAGGACATGTCCTCGGAGGAGTATGCCCAGTGGGCAAAGCTGGCGCGGCAGGCTCGGAGCGATTATCTTGACGGGAAAATTACGGGTGAAGAAATGCTGGTAAAGATCAAGGTGGATTAATGGGGTGCCTGTTTCACGGCTTCCAATGCAGAACAACAAAGGCTGCTCCGATTGGAACAGCCTTTGTTGCGGTATAGGATAGAATGCTTGGTTTTGGCCTTAATCCATATACCCCACCATTTTATTGATGTCACCAGCACCATCTACCAAGGTGCCGCCGCCCATGCTGCCGATTTTATTTCCGTTTTCGCACATATCTTTGACTGGTAGAAATCCTGGAAAAGGAATATGGTAACGCAAAGTTTATTAAAGTCCAGCAAAAGTGAAAATCTTATTTCTGATGGAAAAAACTATTTTTAGTTTGGAAAAAGCTACATTTCTATTGGTTTATTACCAACGAAAATGTAGCTTATAGCGTGGAGTTGGCGGTGGGAATCAAACTCACAACTGCGGAATACAGCGTTTTGCCATGGTAATATGTTTTTGTATTATTCGTAGATTCGCAAATTGGGCAACTGATACTCTCAGTCGGTTTCCGCTGCTCTGGCCGGAAGTGTTGCGCCAATTTATTAGCACTGGCGTTCCTATGTTTCAAATCACTTCGTTTAATCTGGTCGAAGCGCTTGCATGTGTGTTTATCGCAAATGGATTTGAATCCCGGCTTCCTGCATCTTTTTGGCTACAGCTGCCATGTACGGCTCGGGGCCTTCTTTGAACGGACCGTGCACACCGATGGACACATCCAGAAAATCATTGTACTCCGGGCTGACATGAGTTTCCCAGCGCGTGATTTCAACATCCTCATTGGTTTCCACAAAGCCGTAGGCGTAGAAGTCATGAAGCTTGCCGTCCTTATCGTGACCGCCGAAGTGGCTCTGCATTGCAAAGCCGTTGTCAGACGGCCAGCACTTGAAGCCCAGCGGCGCCCAGTCTGGAAAGGTGATGCAATAGGTAGCTGCCTCCATCGTGGCGGATTTTTGAACTGACATGGGGTATTCCTTCAAATGAATCAGGTTGTCCCCAAAGTAAGGAGACCAATAGACCGCATTATCCGCGAATTTCCATTCGTCATAGGTCGCGCCGTCCTCTACATCCTGCTTGACATAAGCCATGTGATAGCTCTCTGCCATTTTGCGGTGGTGTTCAATTCGTTCTTCCAGTGTCATTTTCTCAGCACTTCTTTTCAAATATTTATTTAAGGTCCGTTGATGACCCTATTATGCTTGTTTCGGTTTAGTCATACTGTCTTTCCTAATAGCGTGCGTATCCTATTTCCGGGGTTGAACGCACATAAAATTCAACTTAATTTATGCCGACAGTACAATTTTCCCCTCCTGTTTCAGCCATGCCACTTCATCCTGAATGGTCTCGGCAAACGGGCGGCAGGAGAAACCCAGCTCTCTCTGTGCCTTGGAGCAGTCATACTCATTGTTGCGTGATAAATTATAGATTCCGAATTCTGTCAATAAGGCGGGCTTGCCGGAAAGCTTGCTGCTGATCGCCATCATCTTTACGGCCATATGCGCCTTTTTCACGCTGAGAATGGATGGGCGATAGTTAAGACCTGCGGCATCGTTAATGAATTGGAATATCTCCTCCATGCTGACAAGGCTGTTGCTCATGATATAGCACTCGCCGCGGCGGCCTTTATCGCAGCAGGCGATGACGCCCGCCGCCAAATCGCGGACATCCACACTGTTAAAGGTGCCCTCAATGCCGGTTTTCATCTCGCCGGCGGCGTACTGCATAATGAGCTGTGCCACAGGGCCAAAGGCATAATCGTTGGGGCCGCAGATGCCGGAAGGGTGTACGATGGAGGCATCCAGCTGGGGATATGTGTGAACTGAATCCAGAACCAGTTGGGTGGCTTCGGCTTTCGTCACTGAATAGTACCCAACTAATCCATCCGTCGGCAGGAAATGGTCGACCTCGGTGATCTTCTGATCGTGGGGAAGTTCCGGAATTGCGCCGGTGGAGCTGATGTAGACCAGCTTTTTGACTGGATGCTTCAGGCACATATTGATGATGTTCTGTGTACCGTCCACATTCACCGCGTGAACCTTGGGGTTGGGATCGGGATTCAATGTCACGACGCTGGCGCAGTGGATCATGTAAATTTCACTGTCCGCCGGTACAGTGAACAGTTCTTCCAGCGATGCCAGATCCAGCAGATCTCCATATACAATTTGAGCCTCGTGGGGCACATATTTTGCGGCGGGATCGCCCTTCATGACGAGCGCACGAACCGTTTCACCCGCGTCGATCAGCTGACGGGAAATATTGCTGCCCAGTAATCCGGCAGCTCCGGTTAAAAGATAAATTTTACTCATGTTTGTGTTTTCCTTTGTTTGTATATAGAGCGCTGACAGGATGAGCCTGCGTTTTTAAATCAAACAGAACAAATTGACGCCCTGTCCTATGTTTTTCTGCAGCATGCTTATTGCATTAGTTCGTCACTCAGCTTCATAATCTGCGGCGCAATTTTTTCACGCTGCTTTTTCGTTATTCTCGTGTAAATCGGATATGCTGCCGTCACACCTGCAATTCCCACAAGGCTTATGATGATACCTGGGACAAAGAGCCGGTCCCAGACCAGTATGCAGCACATGCCTATACCCAGAATGAGTGTGCCGACAGTGCCAACTATCATGGAAACAACTTTGCCGGGCTTTTTCGCACGCTCATCCAGCCTGCGAAGCCGCTCCATCTTGTCTTCCTCGCGCGGTACATAGTACTGACGGATTTTTTTAATTTCTTCCCGCTGTTTCGCGGAATAGGTGTAGTTAAAGGATTCGTTTTTGGGGTCCATTTTCCAGGCTCCTTTCGCTCTATGGCCTCAGTATAGGAGCGTTTCGTTTGCGAAATGATGAAGTTATGTTTACGAAATGTTAAACTTGCCTGTTTTTAGCTTGCGGCCGGAACGCACAACCATAAACAGCGCCATGCTGAATACGGCCAAACTTACGATGCCCCGGTGGCGCTGTTCATCATAAGCTGAAATTGTATGTCATCTCCAAAGGAAGTAAACATAGCAGTTTGTAAGGTGAAGATAGAAACCAGAGCCGCAGACAAGCTGATGATTTTCGACGCGGAGACTGCGGGGCTGTGCAGTTTGCGGAATCGGATCAGACCGAGAATCGAAATCGTCAGCATATAAAAAGCATATGCGGCGGCAGCGTAAATTAAAAAGCCGGGATAGTAATAACCCTTTCCGCTGTGTATCATTTGATAACAGATACCGCATAACGCAAGGTTCAGCACAAACAGCAGGCATCCGCAAAGACGGTATTGCCTGTATTCCTGACGAATATCACGGTTTTCCTCCCGCATATGGCGCAGCATCAAAAAACGCATTACGCTGAGTATCATATAATAAAAAGCAACTGCGCTCAGCCAGAGCGAAGAGTATACAATACTGCAAACCAGCTTGAATATGGCGTAAGCCATATTCAAGCCCAGCGAGAAGTACAAGGAAACTGTCACCCGGAAGGGAATGTCCGTCATATACCGGCGGCTGTGCTCATTGGCATACAGCAAAATCTTCGCTTTCTTTACCATGGCGGGCAAAGAAAGCGATAGAACGGCAATCGTATAGGCGGATACTACATAAACGGCATAGGCGAATGGGGAGGCTTCAAGGCGATTTGCAAAGGTATAGGCCAGCAGGGCAACACTGCTGATGGCCAGAAACAAAGAGAGTAATCCCCCCGGCTTGTGAAGCCTTTTCCATAGCGCCCAAAGCCGCTTCATGAAGCATCACCATGCAGCCTGACCGTAAACGTACTCCCCACCCCAACCGTGCTTTCCACTGAGATTTCACCGCCGAGAATATCCATGATGCGTTTGACCAGAGCCAGCCCCAGCCCATTGCCCTGTGTAGCATGAGAAGGGTCGCCCTGATAAAATTTATCGAAAATGCGGCTGCCGACCTCGACTGAGATTCCGCAGCCGGTGTCAGAAACTCTGGCCACGGCGGTACCGTTCTCGTTTTTTAAGCTGACCGTGATTTTTCCGCCCGGCTCGGTGAATTTCATAGCATTGGAAAAGAGGTTGTTCCAAACAAGGCTCAAAAGCTCCGCATCGGCTTTCACTGTTACATCGTCAATATCCGCCGCAATCTCAAGGCCCTTTTTCTCCCATAAATCTTCAAACCCAAGTAAGCACTCCCGAAGCTGCTCGCCGAGGTCGAAGGACGTAAACTCCGGGAATATCTGCTGGTTTTCCAGCTTGTTCAGCCGCAGAATATTGGTAATCAGCTCGGAAAGCCTGCGGGAGGCATCCGAGACAGTTTTGGCGTATTCCAGTCGCTTGTCCTCCTGCAAGCCGGGCGTTTGCAGCATGGTGGAATAATTTTGAATCACGGTAAGCGGCGTTTTCAGTTCATGGGAAACGCTGGCAATAAAATCGGTCCGCAGAGTTTCCGTTCTGGAAAGCTCCTGCGCCATCTTATTGAAGTCCTCAATAATCACATCAAACTCATTCATATAGTCCAGCGTGTGGAAGGGTTTGATTCTGAACGAAAAATTTCCCCGCGTCAGCTCGTGGGTCGCTTTCAGAATACGCTTGACCGGACGCTGCACGGTGATCTTCCGCCGAACTGCGTCTGTAAGCGCACAAACCAGACTCAAAAACAGCACATTGCCAAGGGTGATGAGGGCGCTGAACTTGACGTCCCGCCACTGCACATTCATGGTCCTTAGAAAAAGCAAAAAGCAGCAGGCCACAATCAGTGAAACCCAAAGAAAAAACATTAAATACTGACGGAATGAAAACAGGCTGCGGCCCACACGCTGATCGCGTTTTATCCGGCTCATTTCAGCACCGCCTTATACCCGAGGCCATGCACCGTCACGATCTCAAAATCATCGCAGGCTGCGAATTTGTCACGCAGCTTTGTCATATAGACATCCACGGTACGCGGGCCGGAGGAGGTCTCACTGTCCCAGAACTCGTCCATGAGCTGGGTTCTCGTAAAGGTTTTTTTCGGGTAGGACAGCAGTTTATAGAGCAGGTTGAACTCGCGTAGGGTAAGGGGGATATCCTCGCCGTTTAAGATTGCGGTGCGCTCCTCCGCGTCCATTGTCAAGCCGCCTACGGTCAGCTTTTTGCTGCTTGCGATCTTCGCCCGGCGAAGCAGCGCCCCGATCCGCAGAACAAGCTCGTCCAGTTCAAACGGCTTGACCAGATAATCGTCCACACCCGCGCGGAATCCCCGCTGCTTGGATGCAAGATCATCCCGCGCGGTCATAAATAAAATAGGGATTTCCTGATTGATGCTTCTCACAGTTTCGGCAAACTCATAACCATCTACGCCAGGCATCATAATATCCGAAACAATCAGATCAAAAAGATTGCCGTACATGGCGTCATATGCCTCATTGCCATTAAAGCAGCCGATGGCTTCGTAGCCATTTTGCATTAAGTATGAGCAAACCGCATGGTTCAGTTCATGGTCATCTTCTACAACAAGTATTTTGAACATGGGAAAACCTCCCTTCTTTTAAAATATTATATCATATGGTTGTTAAAGTATTATTTACGTTTTCATCTTCGGTAAACTTTTTTGAGCGAAATGAAGCGGCACACAGAAATGTGCCGCTTCACAAACAAATGTGTTTCTGCTATTTTGCGGAAAGCGGGCTGTCGGACAACGCCCATCCCTCTACAACGCGAACGCCGCGCTCAACACCGTTATCATTAAACTTGTCGAATTCCATCGGTGTTGTCATAAACACATGGGCTTACTTCGTCCAGCACTCAATCACTTTCACGCCGTCGCCGTCTTTTGCGAAGTGCAGGAACTGCATGACGTCACCGGCAGTCTTTTTGCCTGTAGCCGTGTCCTGATTGGTGATTCTGTAATGAATGGCAGCCCAATCCCCACTGATTAGCATATTGTCAAAGCGGATGCGCTTTACATCGGTTGATTCGGCAGTTTTCTTAACGGAAGCCTTATATTCCGCGAGGGACATGGTTCCATCACTCGTATGATATTGCAGACTACTGTCATAATAGGTATCCGCCCATTTCGTCCAAGCATCGGACCCTTTGTTCCAATTATCAAAATCGTTCAGTATCGCGCTCTGAATCTTTTTTGCCATGTCGGTATCAATCGGCGTGGGATAGGTAACAGGATACTTGGCTTTAAGATCCTTTGTGTCAGGGATTGTCGCATTGACGACGGAATCCAACGCAGCCTGCTGTGCCGCCTTCGCATCGTCGGTCTGGAAGCTTGTCAGACCGGCAAAATCAGCACCCTTTGTTCCGGCCCAGCCTTCCACAACCCGAGTGCCAAGCTTGTCTCCATAGTCCTTGAAGTGGACAAACTCCATCACACTTGAGTCCGATTTTTTTTGGGTCTGCCTGTCGGTCGTTGAAATGTCATATCGAATCGCAGTCCAGTCGCCGCAGATAATCATATTATTGAAGTTGCCCATCTGAATATCGCTGGCTTTCAGCGTTGCATTCATAGAATCCTGATATTGCTTCAAGGTAAGCTTCACACCATGAACGTTATAAAGGGAATCCTTGGTGTACAGAATATCGCCCCAGGCTTTCCATGCATCGAAGCCTCTGTTCCAGTTTTCAAACCCGTTAAGCAGTCTGTTCTGAATATTTTTTTCCATTTCAGTGTCGATGGGGGTAGGATTGATGACTGGGAAAGTAGCTGCAAGTTCTTTTGTGTTCTCATAGGAATCAGAAAAAGCGACCGCAGGTTTACTTGAGATAGGATTTGCCGAATTCTCGGCCGGACTAGAACCCGTATTGGTGGTCCCACACCCCGTAGCAACTGCACCAATAGCCAAGACTGTCACGCCCGCCATCAATATCTTTATCATATTTTTTTTCAAAACGATTTTCCTCTCATAATTTTAACAGTCCTATAGGTTTACTGCCTGGCGGAAAGCGGGCTGTCGGACAGCGCCCATCCCTCTACAACGCGAACGCCCACCGGGTCGGGATTTTCTTTGAAGTTTACAAACTCCATGGTGTGCTGCAAAACCTCCTCGTCGGTATGCAAATTCTTGATTTTGACCGTGTAGCGGATAGCGCACCAGTCATCGCGAATAATCATGTTGTCAAATTCGCCCAGCTCCATGGTATAGTGCTCAAAAAGCTGCCCCATCATGTCTTTGTATTCCTGCAGGGTCAGGCGCTTGCCGTACACGTTGTAGTGTGCGTCCGGCTCATAAAGGGTATTGCACCATTCCAGCCATCCGTCATATCCGCCGTTCCAGTTTTTGAATCCGTTGAGCAATCTGTCCCGGATAGCCTTCTCCATCTGTGTGTTTGTCGTTTTCATAAAATAATTCTCCTTTTTCGACTCTTATTGTTCGTATGTTTATTTTTAAAGAATTGGAATATTTGTATTCACTGTTCTCCTTTCAAGCGCTGCGGCTTGCCATGTTTCTTTCTGATAGAAAGATCAGGAATGCCGCAGCGATACTGATCAGGCTTCCCGCAATAATGAATGTCTTTTGCATTTTGCCACCTCCTTCGTTTGAAATGTCTTTGCCAGGAGGGCCCTTCGTAAGAGCCTCTTTGCTGTTGATGTTTGTATCTTACCGCCCGATTGTTTTTGAGATGATTACGAATTGTTTGTGTTTTATTAAAATGAGATGATTTGTGAAGTGACCTTATCACACAGAAATTACCACATAATATACATTTTTACTTTTACCGCTATCTTTATCCCAACAATTTCACCCCCAGACAGAACAGCAAAAAAATGCTGCCCTGTCTGGGGGTAGCTTGGGAACCGTTGTTTCAACGGCTGATTTTTTATTGAAAAGGCGACCACACGCTAGAGACCGCTCTGGCAAATATGCAGATTTTTACGGCAATGATAATATAATTGACCAATTTATATAATTATAAGCTAGAGCGTATTGCAATAAAATTGCAGATTATAATAGTGAACACGCCTTAAGCTTTTTGCTTTAGGCGTGCTCACTATTCGTATTCAGTTTACCTTGGCCCTGGGTTCACAAGTTGTCTTTATGACTACTCGTATTTGGCTGTTCACCTTTTTCTGTTGAGAGAGAGCACCCCTGCCTGCCGCGGCAAATGATCCTGCTTTACGGCGGCAGTTTGCTGTGCTACACTATCCACAGCAGCACATTTTCGGCATTGGGCAAAAGGCAAATGTAAATCGTGCTTTTCATGAGGATCGAGGATAAAAATGGAGATACGTGATGTATACCAAAATTATTATCAGTATATTTTCAACTACGCTTTGAAATTGACCTGTCACCCCGAGGATGCGCTCGATGTAACGCAGGACACTTTTTTAAAGGCAATGGAAAAGCTGAATACCCTGGAAAACGAAAACGCGTTGGCGAGCTGGTTAAGGACAATCTGTTTCCGTGAATTCGTCAACAGAGCCCAAAAGGACCCGAAGAAATATTTGACGGAGCCGGTTGAATGGGAAAAGCTGGAGGCGGAGGGAATTCTGCTGGCCGGCGTAACGCCGCAGCCGGAAGAGGAAGTGATCGTAGCGGAAGAGATCCGGAATTTGCAAAACGGGTGCTTTCTGGCGATGGTAAGAAAGCTGACGCTGCATCAGCGCATCGTGTTTTCTCTGGTGGATATGTACGGCCTTCCGATCGAGCATGCGGCCGGTATACTGGGGGTATCCAGAGGAGCGGCAAAAGGGCTGCTGTACCGTGCCAGAATGAATATCGACTCTTTCTTTGCCGGTCACTGCGGTATCATCGACGAAAAGAATCCCTGCTCCTGCAAGGCATGGATTGCGTTTTCCCTCAACCGTGCCGATTTGCAGAGCCGGGCGAAAAAGCTGATCGAACGACTGGATTTTGAGCAGAAAAACTACACTTACAACGAGCGCGTCAGAAAAAGAGTGATGTACCTGTATCGCCATATGCCGGAACAAAAGCCGTCTGATGAATGGTATCAACGTGTTTTGGCCTTGCTGGCGTAAAAAATTTTTTTATTTTTTAGATGTGGCCGTATCTTTTGCATTTTGATTTTGTCTTTTTCTGTGAGCTGTATCAAAACAATGTACAGAAGAAAGGATGAAATGACCATGGAAAAAGTGACAAACGGGTTTGAATTGTTGATGACGGAAACAAATGGCGTGGGGCAGGCATTTATGGACGCAGTCTTTCAAATGTCGGAGAAAAGCGCGCTTGAGAAAAAGACGCAGGAATTAGCATATATTGCTGTTTTGGTGTCAACGAGGATGTACGGCGGGCTGCCGTTTCATATTCACCGCGCGGCGGAGCTAGACGCAAGCAAAGAGGAGATCAAAAGCGCCATGCTCGTGCCCCTGCCAATTGTCGGGATTCAGGTGGCGGATGCGTTGCCCTATCTGGCGGAGCTGACGGAAAACCGCTCTCCTGAGGAATGCGGCAAAACAAAGCTTTGAACGCTTTCCCCGGTATCTTTCACCCAGCATACTGACAAACGCGTGAAACGAGACGGTTGGAAGAGCAGGGAAAACCGCCACCGCCTTGTGCTGTTCCTAGCAGCACCGAAAAGATGCACTTGCGGGATCGCAGCACGAGAACCGGCTGTTTTCGGGCGAAGTGACGATTCAAAAAATGCAAAACACCCTGTCTTTATCGGATTAAGGCCAAAGACAGGGTGTTGTTTTTATTCCTTGCCGTCTCGGTGGGAGGCGCGCAATTTATCGAGAATCGCCTTTTCCGGCGGATGCTCCGGGTACAGAAAGTTGCGCACACGCTGCTGGCAGTCCGTATCGCCGCAGTAATAGAGGATGTCTCCCTCACAGAGAACCGCATACGGCCCGGGGGAAATCATCATCATCTCTCCCCTGCGGACTCCCAGAATCGTTGCCGTTGTATAGTGCCAGAAATTAATATCCGAAATAGAAAGATTCAAATACGGCGTTTTGGCCGTGATCTCAATTTCAAACGGGATAAAGGGGTTGAATGCCTGAAAGCGTTCGGTTCTGTCCAATATTTCAGAAATGGACTCCGCCATGTGCTCGGCCTCTTTGCGCTGCCGCTCCAGGCTGTCCATAATATTCTTTTTCAGGTCGTACATGGATTTAATATCCATAAACTGCTGAACGAAGCGAACCGCGTTGTCGTAAGAGAGAATTACCACGCCGCTCCCTTTTACCACCGAAACGATCTCGAGATCAGACAAAACGGCGATCGCACGGCGGGCCGTTTCGGGTGAAACACTGTACTGGCTGGCCAGCGCCGACCGGGCATACAGCCTGTCGCCCACCTGGTACCTGCGCTCAACGATCTTCGCGGCAATATCCGCCGCAATCTGCTGATACACCGGAGCAGATACCTTGATTTTATGCTCCATGAAATTCTAACCCTTTCGTATTATCATCCATTCACTTTACACCTTGGCCTCATGGGAGTACAACGACTTCTTCCCCCGCCTGCGGCGAGGGAAGAAGTCCATCACGAATTTCCAGTGATCCTATTCAGCCGAAGCTTCTTTTTTATATTCCTTGGCCGCGCCGATAAACCCGCGGAACAACGGGTGCGGGCGGTTCGGGCGGGACTTAAACTCCGGATGGAACTGTGCGCCCATGAACCACGGGTGGCTCGGGAGCTCCATCATTTCAACAATCCGGTTGTCGGGGGATTTTCCGCAGAACACGATGCCGGCCGCCTCCAGGCGATCCCGGTAATCGTTGTTCACCTCGTAGCGGTGGCGGTGGCGCTCCGAAATCAGCGGCTGCTCATCGTACAGCTCGAAAGCCCTGGTGCCGGCCAGCAGCTTGCAGGGGTATTTGCCAAGGCGCATGGTTCCGCCCAGCTGAACCACATCCTTCTGCTCGGGCATCAAATCGATGACCGGGTTGCTGGTCTGGGGATCGAATTCAGCGGAATTCGCGTCCTCCAGACCAAGCACATGGCGGCTGTATTCCACAATAGCCATCTGCATGCCGAGACAAATACCCAAAAACGGCACTTTGCGCTCACGCGCGTACTGAACCGCGGTGATCTTGCCCTCGATCCCGCGCTGGCCAAAGCCGCCGGGCACCAGAATGCCCTGCACTCCCTCGAGAACCTCCGCCACATTTTCGGGCGTGATCAGCTCGGAATCGACCCAGCGGATATCTACCTTGACGTGGTTGCCGATGCCGCCGTGGGTCAGCGCTTCGGCCACGCTCAGGTAAGCGTCGTGCAGGTCCACATATTTGCCCACCATGGCAATCGTAACGGTTTCGGTCAGCGCCATGGCGGTGTTGACCATCTTGATCCATTCGGTCAGATCCGCGCCGTGGGTATCCAGACAAAAGTGCTTGCATACAATATCATCCAGCCGCTCCTCTTTCAGGGCAAGCGGCACGGAATACAACAGCGGAAGATCCAGATTCTGGATCACGCAGTTTTCCTTTACGTTGCAGAACAGGGCAATCTTCTTTTTCTGATCCTCACCGACCGGCAGTTCGGAACGCAGAACAATAATATCGGGCTGAATTCCGATGGAAAGCAGCTCTTTTACGCTGTGCTGAGTAGGCTTTGTCTTCTGCTCGTGAGACGCGGACAAATACGGCACCAGCGTCACGTGGATAAACAAGCAGTTATTGCGGCCGATCTCCGTCGCAAACTGGCGGATCGCCTCCAAAAACGGCTGGCTCTCAATATCGCCCACCGTGCCGCCCACCTCTATGATTGCGACATCCACATTCTCTTTGCCGGCTGTGATGCGGCTTTTGATTTCATTTGTAATATGCGGGATCACCTGCACGGTTCCCCCGTCGTAATCGCCGTTGCGCTCTTTCTGAAGAACGTTCCAGTACACGCGGCCCGAGGTCACGTTGCTGTTCTGCGTCAGGTTTTCGTCGATAAAACGCTCGTAATGCCCCAGATCCAAATCGGTTTCTGCACCATCGTCGGTTACAAAAACCTCGCCGTGCTGAAACGGATTCATCGTACCTGGGTCAACATTTAAATACGGGTCAAACTTCTGCATCGTCACACGCAGTCCGCGCGACTTGAGCAAACGGCCCAAAGATGCTGCAGTAATTCCTTTTCCCAGGCCAGACACGACTCCGCCGGTCACAAATATAAATTTCGCTGCCATAATTTCCTCCTACCAGCAATTGCCCTTTAAAAAATAAATTCCCCACCAAATGCTGGGGAACACAAATTACCGCATTTTATTATATCGCCTATCCCGGCGGGTGTCAATCGGGACAGGCGATATTTTGTCGGATTCGTAAGGAGTTCCAAAGATAAGAGAAAAAACAACACTTTTTTCCCGGATCAATTCATTTGCCGAGCCCGCAAAACGGATTTTGCGCATTCCAATCTGAGAAAGCAGTGCAAATCGCGCGCGAAAATACCTCTTTTCAAAGTCACAAAACCGATGCCGGCGAACGGCCTCGATTTTTTGAAACGGCATCCGCCGCTTTCCAACGCAAAATTATTATGCTTCGGATGAAATCGCCTGCCGGATCTGCTCCTCGAAATGCTTCTGCGGCTTTACCCCAACCTCCGTCCACTGCTTCTCGCCGTTTTTGAGCAGAATGATAGTGGGGATGCTCATGATGCCGTAGCGGCGGGCCAGCTCCTGGTTATCGTCAACGTCTACCTTGAGAACGGTCAGGCTGCCCTCAAAGGTTTTTGCAAGCTCCTCCACAATCGGGGCCACCATGCGGCAGGGACCGCACCAGCTGGCCCAGAAATCGACGAGCACCAGCGGATTTTCTGTGATCAGCTGATCAAAATTTTCTTCAGTTGCATGAATCAGTTCCATTGCATTATCTCCTTTTCTGTGTTCCCGAGCGCGTGTCGGCAAACGCCAAGGCAGTCTGCCCTGGGCCCGCGCACGCACTTTGAAAATTAACCCTTGTATTTTTCCAGCGTGATTTTTGTAATCGTCACGTCGGCAGCAGGCTTGCTATTGTCGTCAACCTTTACCGCCGCAATCTTATCCACCACATCCATGCCCTCAAACACCTGAGCGAACACGGTGTGGCCTTTCTTTGTGGTGCTGTAGGCGCCGTCGAGCGTCGGGTTGCCGCCGTTCTCCTCATACAGCTTTTTGTAGGTATCCGAAACCTTGCTCATGTCTACCCAGCTGCCGTACTGCGTGGTAAACGCGTCGGGGCTCTGCTTGTACACGTCGTAGCCCTGCTGGTAATAGTCCCAGCCGGAAAACGAAGAGGACGGTGCCTGATTGATAAAGAACTGGCTGCCGTTGGTGTTCGGGCCGGAGTTCGCCATCGATACCGCGCCGCGCAGATTCACGAGTGACTCGCTGAATTCATCCTCAAACGCCTTGCCGTACACGCTTTCGCCGCCGGTGCCGGTTGCGGTGGGGTCACCGCCCTGAATCATAAAATGATTGATCACCCGGTGAAAGGTAATTCCGTTATAATACCCCTTCTGCGCCAGCTGCTTAAAGTTGTCTACAGCCTTTGGCGCAGCCTGCGGGAAGAAACGAAGCTTCATCTCACCCATGCTGGTTTCCATCACAGCGATTTCCTCGCCGGCCGCGGGTTTGTCCAGCTGGTAACCCAGCGTTTTATCATTTTTCGTGATTGAACTACTGCTTTCCACGGAATCGGACCCCTTCGATGGGATCGCAGAATTTGCCGAAGATGCACCCTGCCCTGCGTTGCAGGCCGTAAGCAGCAGCAAAGAAAACCCAACCAGAGCCGCGCGGATTCTTTTCCGCATCAAACCACCATCCTTTTCTCGATCAATTTGGTAATATTTTAGTCTATTTCATGAAAATATGCAAGCTCTCCCGGCAGAAATTGATCCCATGGAATACGCGCCGGGGGTGCGAATTGGCGGAACATTTTGATTTCTGTATTAGGCGCGCAATTTTTTGCATATAGATGTTTTGACCGGAAAAAGGAGGTAAAAGAATGGGCCTGAATACTTATAAGCCCGAGGGCTGGAAGATTGATACGCCGGAGAACAGGGCTGCCATGGCAAGCATGACCGCTCTGATGGACGCATGCCGGGATGAAAAAATACTGGAGGGCCGGGCGTTGGTTTGTGACAGCTCCCACAATCTGCTGGTGGATTTGGGCTGCATGAAAGGATGGATCCCCCGCGAAGAGGGCGCTCTGGGCATTCGGGAGGGCACCACACGGGACATTGCTATCATCTCCCGTGTAAACCGACCCGTCTGCTTTATCATAACCGGATTTCAAAAGGATGATGCGGGAAATCCGATTGCCGTGCTCTCGCGCACGGCGGCGCAGGAAAAGTGCCGGAGAGAATACATAGAGAAGCTGCGCCCCGGAGACGTGACGGACGCCAGGGTGACACACCTGGAAACGTTCGGCGCTTTTGCGGACATCGGCTGCGGGATCATCTCGCTGCTGCCGATCGACGCGATTTCCGTTTCGCGCATCGACCACCCCAGAGAGCGGTTTACCGTGGGGATGGATGTCCGCACCGTCATCAAATCAATTGAGGGGGACCGCATCACCCTTACCCAAAAGGAGCTGCTCGGCACCTGGGAGGAAAACGTCGCCCTGTTCCACACCGGCGAAACCGTGGCGGGGATCATCCGCTCCACCGAGCCCTACGGAATCTTCGTCGAGCTGGCGCCGAATCTGGCCGGGCTGGCCGAAATCAAGGAGGGCGTGCTGCCGGGGCAGCAGGCCAGCGTTTACATTAAAAGCATTTTGCCCTCCCGCATGAAAATCAAACTTGTCATTATCGATACCTTCGATTATTCTTACCGCCCGATTCCGCCAAAATACTTTTTTAAGGGCGATCACATGGATCGCTTTGTCTATTCGCCGGAATGCAGCGATAAGCAGATTATAACGGAATTTAAAAGCGATTCCGCCATTTAATGGCAGCTTTTCAATCCCGATAGGAAAAAACCCGCAAGGCAGTATAATCGCTGCTTTGCGGGCTTTTGTTCATTTTTCCAGCGACTCGAGCCGCAGGATATGGGAATCGATAATCTGGCGGAAGGTCTGATTGCTGCCGTGATTGCCATTCTCATCCTTATAGTGAAGAGGGCGGTAATGCACGGTCAGCGTCTGCTGCTTTAAAAACTGCAATGCCTCCTTGCGGCTTCTCGCGGTCTCGATGACACCCGCCATCTTTACGGCGTACATCGCGTCGTAAGGCTCCAGCCGGTAGGCTTCCGCAAAATTGGTGAGAGCGGCCTCATGCTTCCCCAGATTTTCCTGTGCCTGCGCCAGAATCATGTACATCTCCGCACGGCTTTTGGCCCACCGGCTGATGGTGATGCCGTCCTGGACTATCGTGCCGCCGGTGAGGCGATCCCATCCCGGAGTTTCGAGGTACTGCTGGGCGTATTTGGCCGTAAGCTCGTCGTTTCCGCCCAGCCAGCTGGATGCGGTGGCGGCAATATAAAGCGCCTGCGGTGTTTTGGGAGTGCCGCAAAGAGAAATCACCTTGCTCAAACGTTCATGGTCATTTTTGAGCTCTGCATACAAGCGCTGCGCTTCTTCCTCTTCTGCATAGTTGACAGGGATCGAGGCCCCGATTAGCCGGAATAAAGCTGCCGCTAAATCCGTGCGGCTGTTGACTGCGGATTCCATGGACAACACCCACTTTCACTTCTATGAATGCCTCTATTATATCCGCAGTCCAGTTATTTCTCAATAGGCGATTCTACAAAAATAAATTCACCGTTCTCGAAATTACATACAACATGGTTCCCCGCGTGCACTTTTCCCTCGAGCATCAGTTCCGAAAGGCGGTCTTCAAGCTTTGTCTGAATCGCGCGGCGCAGCGGACGAGCCCCGTAGACCGGGTCGAAGCCCTCTTTGGCAATTTCGGCCACGGCGGTTTCGGCAAACTCTGCGGAGACGCCGATTTCACCCAGGCGCTTCTGCAAGGTCTTGAGCATGCGCCCCGCGATTTCGCGGATATCCCCATCCGTAAGCTTATGGAACACAATAATGTCGTCCACACGGTTCAGGAATTCGGGACGGAACGTGCTTTTCAGCTCGCCGAGCACCAGCTCCTTGACCTTTTCGCTGTCCAGCTTCTGGTTATCCTCCGTCGCAAAGCCCAGGCTGCCCTTTTTCTCGGTGATCAGGCGCGCGCCGACGTTCGAGGTCATGATGATCACGGTGTTCTTGAAATCCACCTTCCGGCCCTGCGCGTCGGTCAGGCGGCCATCCTCCAGAATCTGCAGCAGAATGTTGAACACATCCGGATGCGCCTTTTCGATCTCGTCGAACAGCACAACAGAATACGGCTTGCGGCGAACGGCCTCGGTCAGCTGGCCGCCCTCATCGTAGCCCACATATCCGGGAGGCGAGCCAACCAGACGGGATACGGTATGCTTCTCCATATATTCCGACATGTCCAGGCGAATCATTGCGTTTTCATCGCCGAACATCGCTTCGGCCAAAGCCTTGGTCAGCTCGGTTTTCCCGACGCCGGTCGGCCCGAGGAAGATGAACGAGCCCACAGGGCGTTTCGGGTCCTTCAGGCCGACACGGCCGCGGCGAATGGCTCTGGATACAGCGCTCACGGCCTCTTCCTGCCCGACCAGACGCTTGTGCAGGGTTTCTTCCAGATGCAGCAGGCGCTCGCTTTCCTCTTCGGTGAGCTGCACCACGGGGATTCCCGTCCACACAGACACCACATTGGCGATGTCCTCGGGAGTGACCTCTCCGCCCTCATGCGAGCGCTTTTCGGTCCACTGGTTTTTTTGCCTCTTGAGCTCCTCCTTGGCCTTCTTCTCTTCGTCGCGCACCTTCGCGGCCCGCTCGAATTCCTGCGCGTTGATCGCGGCGGCCTTCTCCTGCTCCAGCTCCTTAATGCGCTTCTCCAGCTCCTGCAAATCGGTGGGAGCGGTAAAGGCGCGCAGGCGCACGCGCGAGGAGGCTTCGTCCATCAGGTCGATGGCCTTATCCGGCAAAAAGCGATCCGCGATATAGCGGGAAGAGAGCTTCACGGCGGCGGCGATCGCCTCGTCGGTGATCTTTACCTTATGATGCGCCTCGTACCGGTCGCGCAGACCCTTCAGAATCTCGACCGCTTCCTCCTCGCTCGGCTCGCCGACCATAACGGGCTGGAACCGGCGCTCAAGGGCGGCATCCTTTTCAATATATTTGCGGTATTCGTTGATGGTGGTCGCGCCAATCACCTGAAAATCACCGCGGGCCAGCGCGGGCTTTAAAATGTTAGCGGCGTCTGTGGAGCCCTCCGCGGAGCCGGCACCGATGATGGTGTGCAGCTCATCGATGAACAGAATAATGTTCCCGGCGCTGCGCACCTCGTCCATTGCGGCCTTGATTCTCTCTTCAAAATCGCCGCGGTACTTGGTGCCGGCGACCATGCCGGTGAGATCCAGCGTGATCACGCGCTTGTTTTTCAAAAGCTCCGGCACCTGACCCTCCGCAATCTTCAGGGCAAGGCCCTCCGCGACGGCTGTTTTGCCGACGCCGGGCTCGCCGATCAGGCAGGGATTGTTTTTGGTGCGGCGGGACAGAATCTGAATCACGCGATCAATTTCCGTCTGGCGGCCGATGACGGGATCAATGCCGCCCTTGGCGGCCAACGCGGTGAGATCGCGCCCGAACTGATCGAGCGTTTTGGTAGCGCTCTTGCCGCTCTTGCCGGACGAAGCCGGCGGCATGCCGGGAGCGGGAGCGGAATCCTCCCCGCTGTTCAGGGCGGAGCTGATCTCGTTCAGAATATCGCCGGACTTCGCGCCGAGCGACTGGAGAAAACGCACGCCGTAGCTGTCACCCTCCGACAAAATCGCGATGAGCAGATGCTCGGTTCCCACATAATTATGGCCAAGCCGCGCGGCCTCCATAACGGCGATCTGAAGAATCCGCTTGCTGCGGGGCGTAAAATCATCCGCGGAAAGGCTGGTTTTCGTGCCGGTTCCGATCTTTTCGGACAGCAGCTGTTCCAGCTGCGCGGCCGTTACCTGCAGCTTATTCAGCACTGTGGCGGCCACGCCCGTACCCTCCTTTAAAAGGCCCAGAACAATGTGCTCGCTGCCGATATAGGTATGGCCCAGATTTTCCGCCGATTCAATGGAAAGGTTCAGCGCGGTGTTTGCTTTTTCTGTAAATCCGTTAAAACGATACATAGATCGTCCCCCCTCTTCATGTTACATTCAGCCGCCGTGATACGATGCTTGCGCGAAGCGCGTCCCGCTCGGCTGTGGTCATTTTCTTTGTCAGCATCATGGTGGCGGGCTGTACCTGCACGATGAGGCTGTTGATGGTATCGTACGAAATTCCGGTGAGCAGCTCGGTGGCAATCCCCATTCTCACGTAGGAGATCAGCCGCATAAATTCGTCGCTGCTGAGAACACGGGCGCTTCTCAGAATGCCGATGGAGCGGAAGATCTGATCCTGCGTTTCCACCGTTTTCACCAGCTCGGCCCGGGCCGCGCGCTCCTGCGCAATCAGCTGGCCCGCGATGCTTTTCAGGTTCGCGATGGCAGCCTGCTCGCTCAGGCCCAGCGTTACCTGATTGGACAGCTGGTAAATCGCCCCCACCGGCTCGCTGCCCTCGCCGTAAATGCCGCGGATCACAAGCCCCAGCTTCGACAGGCTGGACGCCACCCGGCGCATGGCGCCGCTTTCCTGAAGCGCCGGCAGATGCAGCATCAGGGACGCGCGCATGCCGGTGCCCAAATTGGTGGGGCACTGGGTCAGGTACCCAAAATCCTCGTCGAACGCGAAATGCAGGCTTTCGTTCAGCAGAGCGTCCACACGGTCCACCGTTTCGTAGGCTCCCTCCAGGTCAAGGCCCTCGCACATCACCTGAATCCGCAGGTGATCCTCCTCGTTGATCATGATCGAGATGGTTTCATCCTGCGTCAGCAGAAGGCCGCGGCCATTCGGCGCCGAAATGAACTCCGGGCTGACCAAGTGGCGTTCCACCAGAGACACCGCTTCGTTCTGGCTGATGTCATCGAGACTGATGAACCGAAAATTGTTGGAAATGGAGCTGTTGCCGCGCATTACGGCGTCGCGCACCGCGTGCTCCACCTTTTCCCGCTGCTCGGCGGTCATCTTTACCGGGAACGGGTAATCGCTCAGGTTTCGGGCCAGCCGCACGCGGGTGCTGATGACCACGTCTGCCTCCTGCCCGCTTTTCTCATACCATTTCATCATGCCTTTCCGCCCCCTTCCAGCGCTTTGATCTCGTCGCGCAGCACTGCCGCGCGCTCAAAATTCTGGCTCTCAATCGCCTCGCGCAGCTCTCTTCTTTTGCGGGCTAGCTCCGTATCCTCCTGCGGGGCCACGCTCAGCTTTGCTTCGGGATTTACCCGCAGGGCCCGGCTGCTCGGGCGCTTGCCATAGTGCTTGGTGTTGCCGTGTATTCTCTGAATCGACGGCATCATGCGGTCGCGGAAGGTATTGTAGCACTCGGCACAGCCGACCTTGCCGCTCTGGGCGATCTCCCCAAAGGAAGAACCGCACCCCGGGCAGCGGACGGTATCCGTCATTTCGGGAACGGGGTTCCCGAAGAAACTGCCAAGCAGGCTGTTGAAATCCAGCGCAAAGGGGTACAAAAAATTGCTGTACCCCGCCTTCTGCGCGCATTCGCCGCACAGAGCGTACTCGGTTAATTCGCCGTTCACAATGATCTTCACATATGTGGTCGCCGGGTTTTTTCCGCACATTTGACATTTCATTACAATCCCTCCTGAAGGCTCAAATCTGTGTCATCAGCATATGCTTGAAAATCGCCGCGCGAAGCACATCCCGGTTTTCTTTCGGCACATTCTGGTAGCACCGGTCGTTCAGAGCCGCCGCCATAATGTTTGCCGCCTTTTCCGAAATGATCTCGCGCTGAAGCAGATTTGAGAGCATAATGCGCGCCGTAGCGCTGTCGAGCGAATCCCCAACACAGTTGACCGTGTGCATGATCGCGCTGCTTGCGTCCATCCGGATCTGTGTGATGCGGATATACCCGCCGCCGCCCCGCCGGCTTTCTACCAGGTAGCCCTGCTCGGGCGTAAAGCGGGAGGTGATCACATAGCTGATCTGGCTGGGAACGCACCCCAGCGATTCGGCCAGCTCGTTCCTTTGAATCTCTGCTCTTCCGTTTTCTTCTTCCAACAGTGCCAATATATAATTGGCAACATGATCACTGATTTTCATAATCACCCTTCCAGTCGAAGTTTGATTTTGACTTTCTTTGACTTTATAAATCTTATTATAAAGAACAGACACCCGGCAGTCAAAGTCAGTTAAAGTCAATTTTCACTTATTTTGCCAAACAGTAGCAATTTAACTCGCTCAGCATATTATTTTCTAAAGATTATAAATTGTTTCTCGCGTTTTTGCTGCCCCGCCCTCTCCTATTGTATTCATTTGGGCGGATTTCAAGCGCCGAAAAAAAGTATTTGCGGAGAATTTCCCGCCGGAAATGACGCAGCAAAATTATTGTAACACCATTTCTCCGCATGCAATATACTATAGTGTAAACCGAAAGGAGGAATACAATAATGTGTAACAATAATTCTGGCTTTGGTGGCTGCTGGTGGATCATCATTTTAATCCTCATTCTGTTTTGCTGCGGCGGCTGGGGCAATAGCGGATGCGGCGGATGCGGCGATTGTGGCTGCAACAACAATTGCGGCGGCTGCGGCTGCTAATTCTACAATCGGCAAACTACCGTCTAACCCGCACACGAAAAGGGAGCTGTGGAAACCCCACAGCTCCCTTTTCGCAAGCAAGCTTTCGGCTTTGCTTGTCGCGGCAGGAAAATGCGCCTGTTTCGGTTGAAACTGCGCCCGGCCTCATGAAAGCCGCCCGGCATACGGCGGGGCTTTCCCGCAGGCGCCGTTTCCTGCGAAAAGCCGCCGATTCCTGTTTGACAAACAAAATCTACTCTTTTGTTTCGTTTTTGGATTGGTACAGCAGCAGCGCCTGCGCGAGCTGGTCGGGACACGACGTGTTTCTGCGCCCGCAGCGGATTCCCCGCAGCCGCCCGATCACATCGTCGACCTTCATGCCCTGCACCAGAGCGCCGATTCCCTGACTGTTGCCGCTGCAGCCGCCGACGAACTGTACCTTCCGCACGATATCGCCTTCCACATCGAGAACGATTTTTGAAGAACATACCCCGCTGGGACGAAATTCATACTGCATTGCCCTGCCTCCTTTCCCACTTTTTCAATATGAAGCCAATGATTTTTTCTCCGTTTTTTCGGGGAAAAACCGTCATTTTTTCAGGTCAGCTATCCATCAGCCGCCGGATTTGATCCTGCGGCTTTTCTTTTTGAGCGCCTCGAGCTGCTCGTCGGGGGCGGTAAAGGCCGCCAGCGAGCAGGAATGCGAGGTGTACATTCCGTGAAAATCGGAGCCGCCGGTCATGAGCAGGCCCCGCAGGCGCGCCAGCGCGATGTACTGGGGGACATCCTCCTCCCTGTGCAGAGGGTGCCATACCTCAATGCCGTCGATCTCCCCCCGCTCGGCCAGCTCCAGCATCAGGTCGTGGCCGTCGTACTGCCCGGGATGCGCCATTACCGCGACGCCGCCCGCCCCGTGAATCTGCCGGATGACGTCGTGCACATCGGGATATTCGATCGCGCAGTAGGCAAGACCGCCGCGCGGGCTGAACAGCTTATGAAACACCGAACCGAACATTTCGGTGGTATACCCCGCGTCAATCAGCGCGTGCATAATGTGCTGCTTATAAATATTGGTGCAGCCCTGCGCGCGGCGCAGCACCATTTCTGCCGGAACCGGATACAGCCGCATCACCTTCTGCATCATGATATTGGCGGCCCGCTTGCGCGATTCGCCGATGCGCTTGCAGAGGCCCTCCAGCCGGTCGGGGCTTTCACAGTCATACCCCAGAATATGTACCTTTCTGCCCCGCGCGTTATCATAGGCGGAGATTTCGATTCCGGGGATGACCTCGACCCCATGGCGATCCCCAAAAATCTTCGCGCGGGTCGCTCCCGCAAAGGTATCGTGATCGGTTACCGCAATCGTGCCGATCCCCTTCATTTTTGCCAGCATCACCAGCTCATCGATAGAAACCGCTCCGTCCGACATTCTTGTATGACAATGCAAATCCGCTGCCATATCGTAATCCCCCCATCAATCTCCTATATTTTAATATCACAAATTCAAAAATAAAAGGTAAGCCGTTACTTCCGCATCCTCTATGGATCAAATCCAATCCGCCCCGAAAACTGCGGTTTCGCCCCCGCTGAAAGCGGGGAAGAAACCGCAGTGATTCTAAGGTTATATTGCCTTTCAATCCGTTACAGGCAGAGGAGGACGCAGGAAAAAGGGAACAAGCCAGGGCTTTTTGCAAGCCCGGCTTGTCCCTGCGCAATCATACAGTCATATTACTTCAAAAAGCCGTTGGGTGCCCCCCTGCCTTTGGCGAAAAGAGGAACCGCCGTTCTTAGTAAACCGACCATGCAAACAAAGCTCTGTGCTCTATTTTTTCAGAAGCAGCTCCGAATTGAACTTTCTCGCGGACAAAAACAGCAGGAGCGCATCTGCCAGAATCAGCACAAGGCCGGCCAGCAGCGTCCAGAACGCATCCACGTAAATCAGCCCCGTAAACTGGCCGATCAGCACCAGCACCAGCGGCAGCACGATATACCCCGAAAGCTGCATCGATTCCAGGTAGCTTTTCGACCGGCCTGAAAGCAGCACCATGAAGATAACGCCGAACACCGTTGCGGCGGGCGAAAGCACGAGCACCAGCGCCAGCCAGTTCCAGTTGAGGAAGAACGGCATGTTCAGAATCAGGTTGCCGGCCCCGACCACAACGGAAAACGTGATAAAGGAAATGGCCGAAATTAAAAACGACAGCGCCGCGCACGCCGCCACCTTCGCCTTGAACAGGCTGCGGGCTGAAAGCGGAGTCAGCAGCAGCGTTTCCATTGTTCCCCGCTCCTTCTCCCCCACAAAGCTGGCCGCGGCCGACGTGGTGGAGGACATCAGCGGGATCATCAGGAAGAACATGGGACAAACCAGATTCACCATCAAATAGAACATGGACTGCTTGAGATCAAAATCGTCCAAAAGCTCCGGTGGCATCAGCTTCATCATGTTGTCGACCCCGTTGAGCTGGTCGGACGGAGCGTACAGCACCAGAAACAGGTACAGCGCCGGCAGCAGCACCACCATGCAGGCCGGCACGCCGATCAGCGTGCCGCGCACACTGCGAATATGCCAGACCTCATTAAAATCCTTCCTGAAAACAGCGAGCTCCGGCTCGGTCAGCAGCTTCATTCCGCCACCTCCTGACCCTGCAGGCAGGAAAAATAAACGTCCTCAAGCGTGGGCCGAATCAACCGCGCCTCATACACGGGAATGTCCTGCGCGATCAGATCGCGCAGGATCGCAGGCATTTCGGCCTCGGACGCGATCTCCGCCTCCCAGTACTCCCCGTTTTTGACAAAGCCGTGCAGGGTCTGCTCCGGCTCTGTTCGGATGCCCGCTTTGATGCGGCACCCGGCCCCTTCGCACAGGGCGGCAAAATCCCCCTGCAAAACCATCCGGCCGCGGTACAGAATCCCGTAGGTGGTACACAAATCCTGCGCGTAGCGCAGCTGGTGCGTACACAAAAAGACGGTGACGCCGCTCTTTTTCGCCAGAGCGGAGATCATTTCGTTCACCGCCTGGGCCGATTCGGGGTCAAGGCCGCTGGTGGGCTCGTCCAAAAACAGAACCTGCGGCTCGTGCATGAGCGCACGGGCCAAAGACAGGCGCTGCATCATCCCGGTGGAATATTGGCCCGCCCTCTGATCCCGGGCCTCCCAGAGCTCAAGCTCACGCAGCAGCAGCTCGGCCCGCTCCTTGGCCTGAGCCCGGACGAGCCCGGCCGTCTGGCCGAAGAACTCCAGATTCTGCTGGCCGGTCATGCTGCCGTATAGATGGGCGGTTTCCGTCATGACCCCGCACAGGGCATGAACCCGCTCCGGCTCGCTCTGCGGCGAAAGGCCCATCACGGAGCATTCGCCGGAGGTGGGGCGCAGAAGCCCGGTCAAAAGCTTGACGGTCGTCGTTTTGCCCGCGCCGTTGGGGCCGAGAAAGCCGCACACGCCCCCCTGCGGCACCCGAAGCGTCAGATCCGAGAGTGCGGCGGTCTTCCCATCGTACGATTTTCCCAGACTCTGCGCAGCGATGGCATTCATCGGGATATCCGCCTCCTTTTCGATTGATCGCTGATGCCTGAGATAAAGCTGTCGGTTTCCTTCCCCGCCGCAGGCGGGGGAGGAAACCGTTGTGCCGGCAATCAGGCTGTTTGAAAGTGCATGAAGCTATTATGCTCTCTGCTCCATGGGAATGTGCGTCAAATCGTGAATTTGCTCCAAATTTTCTTTAATACCGCGTTTGTCGGCGGCAGCCAGCAGCTTCTGGCGGTTCTTCATCAGCTTCTGCACCGGCTCTATTCCGCCGGGCCCGGCGACGCAGCCGCCCTCGCAGGCCATGCCTTCGATCAGATCCTCCTGCATGCGGCCGGCGTTCATTACCATCAACTGCTTTTTGCACTCCTTGGCGCCGCTGCACTTGACGCAGGAAACTGCTTTATCAAAGCCATCCTCAGCCAAAGCGGCTTCTACCGCAGCGGTAACACCGCCGCTGACGGCAAAATTCTTGCCCTTGAGGCTGCCGTCCTGCGCGTTCTCCACTTCGATCGTTTCCACTTCGATCTCTTTGGCGCTGAACATAGCGGCCAGCTCTTCAAATGTCATAACGAAATCAGCGGTATCTTTCGCTTTCTGAATTTCGAGCTTCTTCGCCACACAGGGGCCAAAAAAGACAACCTTTATGTCCGGCTCTTTCTCTTTTAAGTACCGCACGGTCATTGTCATGGGAGACGCCGTATGAGAAATGTTGGGCTCAAGCTTGGGAAAATGCTTTTCGATCATATCCACAAACGCCGGGCAGCAGGAAGTGGTCATCTTCTTGCCTTCCTCAACCACCTCTTTCAACTCCTGCGCTTCATGATAGGCTGTGGCATCCGCGCCCAGAGAAACCTCTACCGCATCGGCAAAGCCAAGCCGGCGCAGGCCCTCTTTCAGCTGACCGACATTCGCGGTTCCAAAATGCCCTTCTATTGCTGGGGCAAATACCGCGTATACTCTTTTGCCGGACTGAATCTCCTGAATTACGCTGACCAGACTGGAGCGGTCTGTAATCGCACCGAACGGGCAGCCGGCCATGCACGCGCCGCAGCTGATGCAGCGGCTGTAATCGATCGCAGCCAGACGGTTCTCATCCATGGTGATGGCGTTGACCGGGCAGGAGCGCAGGCACGGGCGCATGGTGTCTGAAATTGCGTTGTACGGACAGGCGGCGGCACAGCGGCCGCACTCCTTGCATTTGGCCGGGTCGATATACGCGCCGCGCCCGGTCACGCTGACCGCCCCAAAGGGACAGGCCGCCACGCATTTCTTCGCCAGACATTTCTGACAGTTATCCGTTACATTAAAACGGTTGATCGGACACCCCTCGCACGCGGCCGGAAGCACGCCCATTACGGCCTTGTCTCCCTGACGGGGAAGATCTTCCCCGCAGGCCGCCGAAACGCGCTCGCGGATGATTTCGCGCTCACGGTAAATGCAGCAGCGAAACGCGGGCTGCGGGCCGGGGATGATTTCATAGGGAATATCCCCCAGATGCTCTGACAGCTGATTGTCATAGCTCAGGCGCGCCACCGAAGACAGCACTCTATACTTGAGCTGCTTTGCGTCATTGTCATACTTCATGCTAAAATCCACCCTACTTTTATCATTGTATTTTGATTGCGTACAATTAAAAGCATAAGAAACGCTCCGCAGCTTTCAGAAAGGATTGCGGAAACCGTTTCATGTTATCTTTGTGATTATTATAACATTTCAGCTGTATAATAACAAGAGAGAAATAAAAATGATTTGGAAAAAGCCACAAAAAAGCCGAAATGATATTCTCTGTAAACCACACAAAAATCTTTGCTTTTTTCCGTCAGCCATACAAGAAGTTTCTGAAACATGCGGTAGCCTTTCTTTCAGTTTTCAACTATTTTCATTCAGAAAAATGTATAAATATAAGATTGCGCCAGGTCTTTCAGGCAATACACCTGTGCACCATAAAAAGACACCGTCGTATCTTCTGCGGATTTGCTGAACTTGCTGAAATTTAAATGATCTTGTAAAAAATCCTTTTCGGTTTTTCGATGAATTTTTCATCGTGTGTGAAATGACTCAAAAGAATTTCTTTTTCTTTCAGCCTGCAAACCCTTTCGTAACATAAAAAAGGGCTGTGCGATGCCGCAGCAGCCCCCGCGCTTACAAAAAGCAAATCTTTGTTATTTAAAAATATTTTTCGCTGACCTCCTGATAAAGGGGTTGATATTCCTCTTCCTCGATACCGACTAAGGTAAATTCATCAATAGAATTGGCAGATGCTTTTGCAAAAGAGGCAGCTTCAGGCACCGGGTATCGGCTTTTTTCCCGAATGGAAGGAGCAAATGTACCATAATTGAGAATTGATTGTCCTTATGTATCATTGCCAAAACAAACCATTTGTGATAATCTCGTGAGAAAAATGAAATTATAATATGGATCACATAAAATTCTTCTTGCATTTTGCAGCTGTTTATAGTACAATGCAAATCGAAGAAAAGATAGGATCAAAGCCTATTTTCAGTGAAGGTGAGGCTTCACTTTCACAGCAACAACTTTTTTTGACCATTTCTTTTGTGTCTTGCGGAAGAAATCAAACGCCATACGGACAGCTGGGTCAAAATGCCGGTTGGCAACTTTCGTTGCCTTATTGATTGAGCCGTTGCTCAAATTTTATAAGTTGGTTACTTAAAACCGTGTGCTTTTCGCACATTACGCTTGTGAAACAATCAATAAGAGTAGTAAAAGTAAGTTATTGCTATATAGACTCTGATTCTCTGTACTTTTGAATAAATAACAGCGGACTGACGCGCCTTTGCGCATGGCCCGCTCGAAATAAAACAAAATCGACAGAATTGTGACTCAAGTGATAAAGTGCGACACACGCCGCGCTCACTTTGGGTCTTTTTTTATTTTCTCCCCACAAAAAATACGCCGGAAATCAGGTGACGGTATGGAAAACAAACTGAAATTATATGGCTTTAACAATCTGACCAAATCCCTCAGCTTTAACATCTATGACGTCTGCTACGCCAAAAGCGAACGGGAACAGCGGGATTACATCGCTTATATTGACGAACAATATAATTCCGAACGGCTGACCGGGATTCTGGAACGCGTGACTGAAATGATCGGCGCGCATGTACTGAATATCTCAACACAGGATTACGACCCGCAGGGCGCGAGTGTCACCTTCCTGATCGCGGAGGAATCGATGCTGGCGGGACGCAGGGCCGGCACGCGCGCGGAGCTTTCCGGCGAAACGATGGTGGCACATCTCGACAAAAGCCACGTGACGGTGCACACCTACCCCGAATACCACCCGGACACCTTCCTCGCAACGTTCCGGGTCGATATTGACGTTGCCACCTGCGGCGAGATCACGCCTTTGAGCACACTAGACTACCTGATCGGCAGCTTTGACTCCGACATCATCACTATGGATTACCGCGTGCGCGGCTTTACCCGCGACGTAACCGGCAAAAAGCTGTTCATGGATCATAAGATGACGTCGATTCAGGATTTTATCGATGACAAAACCCTGCGCAAATACGACGCGATCGACCTGAACGTATACCAATCGAATCTGTTCCATACCAAGATGCTGATCAAAGACATCAATCTGCAGAACTATCTGTTCAATACCGACGTTTACGAGCTGCCGCCCCAGGCACGGCTGAAGATCACAGACAGCCTGCGGCGCGAGATGATTGAAATTTTCACCGGCAGCAACGTGTACTGAACGGAAAGGAGGCCCTTTGTTGAGCAAACTAGACCAAACCCGAATGCCCATCCGGCAGGCGCTGCTGGATTTTGAGGCGGAACGAGTGGTTCCTTTTGATGTACCCGGGCATAAGCACGGGCGCGGAAACCCCGAACTGACCCAGTTTTTGGGCGAGCGCTGCATGCAGCTTGACGTCAACTCCATGAAGCCGCTGGACAATCTGTGCCACCCGGTTTCCGTGATCCGTGAGGCGGAGGAGCTGGCCGCGGACGCATTCGGAGCGGCGCACGCTTTTTTTATGGTGAACGGCACCACCTCTGCCGTGCAGGCGATGGTGCTTTCTGCCTGCAAGCACGGGGATGAGATCATCCTGCCGCGCAACGTGCACCGCAGCGTGATCAACGCGCTGATTCTGTGCGGTGCGACGCCCGTCTATGTCAATCCCGAAACCGACCACCAGCTCGGTATTTCGCTCGGGATGCGCCTTTCCGCCGTGGAGCAGGCAATCCGCGAGCATCCGAAGGCGCGGGCGGTTCTCGTAAACAACCCCACCTATTACGGCATCTGCTCGAACCTGAAAGCCATCACCGAGCTGGCCCACCGGAACGGCATGCTGGTGCTGGCGGACGAGGCGCACGGCACACACCTGTATTTTGGCGAAGACCTGCCCCTGTGCGCCATGAAGGCCGGGGCGGACATGGCCTCGGTGAGCATGCACAAATCCGGCGGCTCGCTGACCCAAAGCTCGTTTCTGCTGGTAAACGGCGGCGTGAGCGCGGGGTACGTACGGCAGATCATCAACCTGACCCAGACGACCAGCGGCTCTTATCTGCTGCTGTCGAGCCTCGATATTTCCCGGAAAAAGCTTGCCACCGAGGGCAAAGAGATTTTTCGCCGGGTGGTGGAAATGGCCGAGTACGCGCGCGGCGAGATCAACCAGATCGGCGATTACTATGCCTATTCCCGCGAGCTGATCAACGGCGACACCGTGTACGACTTCGACACCACAAAGCTTTCCGTCAACACGCTGGAGCTGGGTTTGGCCGGAATCGAGGTTTATGACATTCTTCGCGATGAATACGATATTCAGGTAGAATTCGGTGACCTTGGCAATATATTGGCGTATCTGTCCGTCGGCGACCGCCACCGCGATCTGGAGCGGCTTGTCGGCGCGCTCGCGGAGATCCGCCGCAACTACAAGCGCGACAAAACGGGCATGCTGCGCATGGAGTACATCTCCCCCATCGTAGCGGTTGCGCCGCAAAAGGCTTTTTACGCCGAAAAGGAGGCTTTGCCCCTTGCGCAGAGCCCCGGGCGCATCTGCAGTGAATTTGTCATGTGCTATCCGCCGGGAATCCCGATCCTTGCCCCGGGCGAGCTGATCACCGGCGAGATACTGGAATATATTGAGTACGCCAAGGAAAAGGGCTGCTTTTTGACCGGCCCGGAGGATTTGAATCTGGAACGGCTCAACGTAATCAAGGAGGAATAAGCGGTGGATTTATGGTTTACTGAAAAACACGCGCCCGGCGTTAAGCTTTCCATCCGGGTGGACCGGCAGCTGTACAGCGGGCAGAGCGAGTTTCAGCGCATCGATGTGTTTGAATCCGAAGAATTCGGCCGCTTTTTAACGCTCGACGGCTACATGATGCTGACAGAGCGCGATGAGTTTATTTATCATGAAATGATCGTCCATGTCCCCATGGTGGTGCACCCCAAGGTGCGGCGCGTGCTGGTGATCGGCGGCGGCGACGGCGGCGCGGTGCGCGAGCTGATCCGCTACCCCGAGATCGAGCGGATCGACTTAGTTGAGATCGACGAACAGGTAGTCACGGTCTGCCGTGAGCACCTGCCGTTTACGGCCTGCGGCTTTGACGACCCGAGAGTGAAGCTCTATTTTCAGGACGGGCTGAAATTTGTGCGCCGTCAGAGCGAGGAATACGACCTGATTCTGGTCGATTCCACCGACCCGTTCGGCCCCGGCGAGGGCCTGTTTACCCGGGAATTTTACGGCAACTGCTACAAGGCGCTCAAAGAGGACGGCATCATGGTCAACCAGCACGAAAGCCCGTTCTACGCGGTGGACGCGCTGGCCATGCAGCGGGCGCACAAACGGATTGTGAAATCCTTCCCCATCAGCCGCGTGTATCAGGCGCATATTCCCACGTACCCCTCCGGCCACTGGCTGTTCGGGTTCGCGTCGAAGGAATATCACCCGCTGAAAGATATGGATACCAAGCGCTGGAAGGAACGCGGCATTCCGACCCGATACTATAACACCAAGCTGCACAGGGGCGCGTTCGCCCTGCCAAACTATGTGGAGGAGCTCCTGAAAAATGTCGAACACATTGACTAAAAACATTGAAACCTTTCTGGGCTGCGACAGCGAATACGAATCCGCAAGGGCCGTGCTGTTCGGCGCGCCGTTTGATTCCACCACGTCGTTCCGCCCCGGCACACGCTTTGCAAGCCGCGCCATGCGGGGCGACTCGTTCGGGCTGGAAACGTACAGCCCCTATCAGGACAAGGATTTAACGGATATTTCCGTATTTGACGGCGGCGATCTGGAGCTCTGCTTCGGCGACACGCAGAAAGCCCTTGCGCAGATCGAAGAATTTGCCGCGGGCATATTGGAGGACGGCAAGCTTCCCGTGATGATCGGCGGCGAGCATCTGGTGACGCTGGGCGCGGTTCGGGCCGCGGTGAAGAAGCATCCCGACCTGCACATTCTGCATTTTGACGCGCACGCCGACCTGCGCGAGGAATACCTGGGCGCGGCCCTCTCCCACGCGACGGTGCTGCACCGCTGCTGGGACTTGGTCGGGGACGGCAAAATCTTTCAGTTCGGCATTCGCTCCGGCGACCGGAGCGAATTTTTGTGGGGACGGCAGCATGTATCCACCCACAAATTCAATTTTGAGGGGCTGGAAAAAACCATTTCTTCCCTTGAGAGCAAGCCGGTCTACGTCACGATCGATCTGGATGTTCTCGACCCGTCGGTATTCCCCGGCACGGGTACACCGGAGCCGGGCGGCGTCACCTTTTTGCAGCTGCTGCACGCGGTGCTGGCGCTGAAAGGGCTGCATGTCGTGGGCTGCGACGTAAACGAGCTTTCCCCCGTTTACGACCAGAGCGGCGTTTCCACCGCGGTGGCCTGCAAAATCCTGCGGGAGCTGCTTTTAGCGGTTGTTCCCTCTCCCGACCGAAAAGAAAAGGGCAAATAAGAGTCAACGACCGTAAGATTGGGCATTAAAGTATATGGAGAAGCAATACAGGCCGCGGGGAATTGCACCAGAGCGGTGAATCCCCGCAAGGGAACAACACAGGAGGTATCATATTATGGGAAAAGCACTGATCATCGGCTGCGGCGGCGTTGCGAGCGTTGCCATTCACAAATGCTGCCAAAACAGCGACGTTTTTGAGGAAATCTGCATCGCGAGCCGTACCAAAAGCAAATGCGACGCGCTCAAGGAAAAACTCTCCGGCGGGAAAACCGTCATTCACACCGCGCAGGTCAACGCCGACAACGTGGACGAGCTGATTGCGCTGATCGAACAATTCAAGCCCGATGTGGTACTGAACCTGGCCCTGCCGTATCAGGATCTGACCATTATGGACGCTTGCCTTGCGACCAAGACCAATTATGTGGATACCGCGAACTACGAGCCGCTTGACACCGCAAAATTTGAATACAAATGGCAGTGGGATTACAAGGAGCGCTTCGAGAAGGCGGGCATTACCGCGCTGCTCGGCAGCGGCTTTGACCCCGGCGTGACCGGCGTATTCTCTGCCTACGCGCAGAAGCACCAGTTCGACGAGATCAACTACATCGACATTCTCGACGCAAACGCGGGCGACCACGGCTATCCCTTTGCCACCAACTTCAACCCCGAAATCAACATCCGCGAAGTGAGTGCCAAGGGCAGCTACTGGGAAAACGGCAAATGGGTCGAAACCGAGCCCATGGAGATCAAGCGCGTGTACAACTTCCCCGAAATCGGCGAAAAGGATATGTACCTGCTGCACCATGAGGAGCTGGAATCCCTCGCGCTCAACATCAAGGGCATCCGCCGCATCCGCTTCTTCATGACGTTCGGTCAGAGCTACCTGACCCACCTGAAATGCCTGGAGAACGTGGGCATGACCTCGATTGTGCCGATCGAATTCGAGGGCAAGCAGATTGTGCCGCTGCAGTTTTTGAAGGCCGTTCTGCCCGACCCGGCCTCGCTCGGCCCGCGCACCAAGGGCAAGACGAATATCGGCTGCATCTTTCAGGGCAAGAAGGACGGCAAAGAGAAAACCTATTACCTTTATAATGTATGCGACCATCAGGAGTGCTACCGCGAGGTAGGCTCGCAGGCCATTTCGTACACCACAGGCGTTCCGGCCATGATCGGCGCGGCTCTGCTGATGACCGGCGTGTGGAACAAGCCCGGCGTGCACAACATTGAGGAGTTCGATCCCGATCCGTTTATGGACGCGCTGAACAAATGGGGCCTGCCGTGGCAGGAGAGCTTTGCCCCCGAGCTGGTTGACTGAGTATGGAACGAACGGAGCTTTATTTACAGGCGCCCTCCCCCTGCTTTGTGGTGGACGAGGCCCTGCTGATTCAAAATCTGGAGCTGCTTTCCTCGGTGCAGGAGCGCACCGGCTGCAGGATTCTGCTGGCACAGAAGGCCTTTTCCATGTTTTCGCTGTACCCGCTGATCGGGAAGTATCTGAGCGGGGCAACCGCCAGCGGATTGTATGAAGCACGGCTGGGCTTTGAGGAAATGGGAAAGGAAAACCATGTGTTTTCCCCCGCGTACCGCGACGAAGAATTTGACGAGATCACCCGCCTGTGCGGCCACATTGTATTCAACTCGTTTTCTCAGTGGCAAAAGTACAAAGACCGCGCGCTGGCTGCCGGATGCGAATGCGGCATCCGCATCAACCCGGAATGCTCCACGCAGGATCACGCGATCTACGACCCCTGCTCCCCCGGCTCGCGGCTGGGGGTAACCGCCGCGAATTTTCGGTCGGAGCTGCTCGGCGGCATTTCGGGCCTGCATTTTCACACGCTGTGCGAGCAGGACGCCGACGCGCTGGAGCGGACACTGGATGCTGTGGAAGAAAAGTTCGGGGCTTATCTCCCCCGGATGAAATGGCTCAATTTCGGCGGCGGGCACCACATTACCCGTCCGGACTACAATGTGGAGAAGCTGATTTCCCTGATCAATCGCACACAGCAGCGCTACGGCGTGCAGGTGTATCTGGAGCCGGGCGAGGCCGTCGCGCTGAACGCGGGCTTTCTCGTCTGCACCGTGCTGGAGATCGTGGAAAACGGGATCACCAACGCGATTCTCGATACCTCTGCCGCGTGCCACATGCCGGACGTGCTGGAAATGCCCTACCGCCCGCCCCTGCTGGGCGCGGGACTGCTGGAGGAAAAGCCGTACTGTTACCGGCTGGGCGGGCCGACCTGCCTTGCGGGCGACATCATTGGGGATTACTCCTTCGATCAGCCGCTTGCCCCCGGCGACCGGCTGATTTTCGGTGACATGGCCCATTATTCGATGGTGAAAACCAACACATTCAACGGCATGGCTCTGCCCTCGATCGCGATTCTTGACCAAAGCGGCAGGCTGCGGGTGCAGAAAACCTTTGGGTATGAGGATTTTAAAGGGCGGCTGTCGTAAGCCGCAAAAACCCCGGCATAAGGGACGATACCGCAGCAAGCAGACAATGACAAACACCGCCTGCCGCATTTGATGGACAATACTCTAAAAAAAGAGACCTCCTGTTGTAGAATAGAGCTACGACAGGAGGCCATTTTATATCCAGAAAGATACAAAAACAGAAGGACTGAACCAAGAGGTATTCCGGCGAGAGGAAGCAGGAGAGAGCAACCGCTAACTCCGAATGAAAGTGAACCGCTGCAAAATTTTCTGTCCGAAGCTGGAAGAAAGTGAAGTTAAAATATCGCGTGATTGAACGGTTTCGCGGTAAATAACTGCATTGAGGCCATGTGCCGTTCCCATGAGGTTTCCCGCAGTGGCTTCTATGGGAAATTTCTTTGGTACTCCCAAGACGGAAGGTCTATATCGTATGAAATTCATCTGCCGTGCAGAAGTCGAACAAGTAGCGGTTTGAATCCAAGTCATTCTGCGACAGGGCTTTCTCATCGAGGATCTGTCCGCTTGTGACAGAGGTTTTGCGTAATTCGGATTATTCCGGAATCACTTGTTCGGCGATTTCCGCAGGGGCGGCTTCTTTCGGTACAGCCGCCGGCACGGCGGCGGCCTTCTGGCGCTTCCAGCCGGGAATGAACGTGATCATCGAGCCGATCAGAATCAGCGCGATACCGGCAATCTTTGTGGAAGTGAGCGGCTCCTGAAGAATCAGAAAAGCCAGAACCGGCGCGAGAGCCGGTTTGATAAAAAATACGAGCGAGGCAGTGATCGCCGAGGTTTCTTCCATGGCCATAAAGTAAAACGCGAAGCCAAGGCCGGTAACGCCGACGCCGATGTACAGCAGGCTGGGCAGCAGGTCAGCAGTGATGCCGGTGAAAATGGGCGTATTGGCGAACACACCCAATCCGATATCGGTTAAGAAGCCGCCGAACCATGCCGTTTTCGTCAGCAGAACGAGGACGAGCAGCTCCGCCGCGCCGAAGATGAAGCTGAAGCAGGTGGTGACGACGCTGCCATAACGGGCGCCGTGCTTTTTGCCCATCACACTGTACAGCGCAAAGGTGATCGCCGCCAGAACCGAAAGAACGGTTCCCGTTGCGGAGCCCTTGGCATGGAAGGGATCGATCGTCACCAGCATACCGGCAAGGCTGACGAGGATAGAAACGATCGAATATTTATAAACCTTTTCTTTCAGAACCAGCGCGGCCAGTATCATGACAAACACAGGGTTGCAGCTGAACAAAATCGCAACGATCGACGCATCCGAATAAAGAACAGCCATCTGGTATACAACCATGCTGATGACGACACAGCAAAAGCCGGTAAGGGCTAAATACAGCAAATCCTTAGAGCTCAGTCGGCAATTTTTCTTCTTTAGATGCCGGAGTGCAAACGGCAGCAGCACCAGCGCGCCGATGGAAAAACGCAGCACGGTAATTTGCAGCGGATGGAACCCGCCCGCCGTAATTTTCAGCATGATCTCCATGGTACTGAAAAAAATGGTCGTAATCAGAATGTACAAATATCCCTTTTTCATATAAAACCTCTCCAACCCCTTATCGTATGTTTTCAGTATATTTTCTGCCGGATGCTTTTGTTTCGCAGCCCAAAACGCAGGGCACCGCTGTATCCCCGGCAAATCAGTGCGCCTGTTCGCGCCGTGTGCAAATGCGCAGACGCAAAGCGGCATTGAGAGTTTGCTCGGTCTGCGCAAGGCGGCCGTCTTGCGGCCATTTTTCCCTGTAAAAATCCGCTTCAACCAGTGTAACCCAGCCGCTCCGGAATGTCTATCCCTTCCAGGTGTTTTTCTGCGGTCAAAATTTCCCGTCCCGGCAAAGATCAATCATCTCCGTCATGGCGTCGGTCAGATATTTCCCTTTATGATAAACTGCCTTGAACCATCTGCGGAACCGCATGTGGCCGACGTCGATCATAAAGAGCTTGCCCGCAGCACATTCTTCTTGTACCGCAAGGCGCGAAATCACGGAAACCCCCAGCCCCTCCTGCACGGCCAGCTTAATGGTATCCACGTTGTTGCAGACCCAGCCCTCCCGCCAGGCGAGTGATTTTGCCGCCATTTCATCCTCAAAGGTCTTACGGGTTCCGCTGCCCTTTTCGCGAACGATAAAGGTTTCCCGCTCCAGTTCCTCGGGGGCAATCTGTTTGCGCCCGGCAAAACGGTGCCGCGCGCCGCAGATCAGCACCAGCTCATCGCTGAGAAAAGGAAGCGTCACGAGATCGGAGGATACCGTATCCCCCTCCACAAGCGCCAGATCCAGCTGGCCGCCCAGCAGCATCGCTTCCATATTCGCCGTGTTGTCCTCCACCACGAACACCTCCGTGCCCGGCCGGTTCTGCTGAAAGCGCGACACCAGCTTCGGCAGCACGTAGGCTCCGATGGTTACGCTCGCGCCCACCCGGATGGAGCCGTCCTTTTGCAGAGCTTTCATATTGTCTTCCGCTTCGAGGTTCATCCGCACGATCTGATTCGCGTAGCGCATCAGCTTTTTTCCGGCGGTGGTCAGGTAAAGCTTGCGGGACATCCGCTCGAACAGGCGCACGCCGTAATGCTTCTCCATCTCCGCGATCGCCTGGCTGACTGCCGATTGAGAGAGAAACAGATTTTCCGCTGCCGCCGTCATATTCATACAGTCGCAGACTGCCAAAAAAATTTTATAATGCCGCAAAGTCATACGGTTTGTTCTCCCTCACTTTCATTGCATTCACTCTTATCCATAAGAGAATGGAAGCAAATCTGATTAGATGATACTATTTTACTTATGGAAAATCAAGCAAATACGCCCGATTTCTTTCTTTACCCGTTGATTGTGCGAAATAAAGAATGGAAAAGGGTTGGAAATTCCCGGCAACTTCGCTATAATAACCTCACGCTGCGTAAAAGGCGAAGCATTTGGCGGCTGAGGGAGCATTGGAGCGCCGGGGATCTGTTTTTCATTCTCCGGGCAGTCTTCATAAAGAAACCCCCTCTGAGTTTGTACTATCTAAAATACAATTCGATTGGTGGGGGAATTGGCTTTGGCGGAACGAATCGCGCTGTCTTTGTTTTTATTGGGGCTCGTTGCCTGTATTCTAGGAGGATTTCAAATTCTGTACGCGCTGGCCTTTGGTCTGGTCTGCTTTGTCGTCTACGGTCTTTTGAAAAAACATACGCCTCGTCAGATGATCGTCATGATGCTGGACGGTATCCGCGGTGCAAAGAACATTCTGATTATCTTTTTATTGATCGGCATACTGACCTCTGTGTGGCGGTCGTCGGGAACCATTCCATATTTGATTTACCATGCCGTTCAGATGCTGAATCCCGGCTTTTTTGTGCTGTACACATTCCTTTTGTGCTGCATGATGTCTTTTTTGATGGGAACCTCGTTCGGAACGGCGGCCACCATGGGCGTTGTGTGTATGATGATCTCACGCTCACTGGGAATCGACCCGGTTTTTGCGGGCGGCGCGATTCTGGCGGGCTCTTATTTCGGCGACCGCTGCTCGCCGATGTCCTCCAGCGCGCTGCTGGTCAGTGAGCTGACCGATACCAACATCTACGATAATATAAGGCGGATGCTGAAAACGGCGGCCGTCCCGTTTGCCCTTTCGTGTTTGTTGTACCTGATGGCGCGGGGGGCCTCTCCCCAAACCGGCGCCGTGGCGTCTTTAGACCTGTTCCGCGAGCATTTTAACCTCCCCTTTGTCGTGGCGCTGCCCGCGCTGCTGATCATCCTCCTGTCGCTGTTCCGTGTGCCGGTAAAGCGAACCATGCTGCTGAGCATCCTCGCCGCGGGCGTAATCTGCCTTACCGTACAGAAAATTCCTCTGGCTCAGCTGCTCCCCAGCCTGCTGCTGGGCTATGAGTCGCCGAATGCCGAGCTCGCGGCTTTACTGAACGGCGGCGGGATTCTTTCCATGGCAAGGGTGGCCGGGATCATCCTGATCTCCACCTCCTACTTCGGCATATTCAAGCAGACGCAGCTTTTGACGGAGGTTCACAGGCTCGTGGAGGCCTCCGCCTCCAAAATCACGCCGTTCGGCTCGGTGCTGTTTACCTCTGTGGTGATGAGTGCGATCAGCTGCAATCAAACGCTGGCCACGATGCTGACCTTTCAGATGTGCGATTCCATTTTGCCGGACCGAAAAAAGCTGGCGATTGCGCTGGAAGATACCGTGATTGTGGTTGCGCCGCTGATTCCCTGGAGCATTGCGGGCGGTATGCCCTTAACGACAGTCGGCGCGCCGACCGCGAGCATCTGGTTCGCTTTTTATCTGTTTCTGCTCCCCGTTTTCAGCTTCGGAGCGGAGCTGCTCCTGAACGGGAAGAACAAACGGGCAACGGCAGAGAAAGGCATGAAGCCCTCGCACAATCCGGAAGAGAACAAATAAATCCACTGTACATAGGCAAGCGCAAAAGAACACCGGGAATGGCCGAAACCATCCCCGGTGCCCTTTTATGTTATGATAGGAAATCCTGTTTGCAGAAAGATACGGCTTAAGCCCGAACCCGACGGCGCAGCCGGAAGCCAGCCTTGGTGAACATTTCAAAATCCTCTTCCACCGTATTGCCGGAGGTGGTGAGCATGTTCCCCGTAATCGAAGCGTTCGCACCGGCGTGCAGCGCCAGCCGGCCGCAGTCCGTCATGGAATTGCGTCCGCCGGCCAAACGGATGTTGGCCGTGGGGTTGATAAACCGAAACAGCGCAATCGTGCGCAGAATTTCGGGCTCGGGCAGCAGGGGCTGATCCTGCATGGGCGTACCCGGAATCGCCATCAGCACGTTGACGGGGATCGATTCCACGCCCAGATCGCGCAGCTCGAAAGCCATATCCAGACGATCGCTCATTTCTTCGCCCATCCCGATAATGCCGCCGCTGCAAATCTCGAGCCCCGCTTTTTGCGCCGCCCGGATGGTTGCGATTTTATCGTCGTACGTATGGGTGGTACAAACCTGCGGGAAAAACCTGCGGGAGGTTTCAAGGTTATTGTGAATGCGGGTAATGCCGGCCTCTTTCAGGCGCAGAAACTGCCCGTAATTGATCAGACCGTGAGAAGCGCACAGCTGAATATCGGACTGCTCATGGATTTTGGCGTAGGCGCGGCACAAAACGTCCACCTCCGCGTCGGATACCCGCACCCCGGCGGTAACGACTGAAAAACGATCCACTCCTGCCTCGGCGGTTTGCAGGCCCTCCTCCACAATGCGGTCTGCCGTGAGGAGCGGATATTCCTCAACCCCCGTTTTATGCCCGCGCGCCTGTGCGCAATACTTACAGTTTTCGGTACACAAACCGCTTTTTCCGTTTAAAATCGAACAGGTATCCAGTGTGTTGCCGTTCAGCTTTTCGCGGATTTCATTCGCGGCTTCACACAATTCCTCCAGCGGTGCCTTCAGCAATTCTTCTGCCCCGGGGCGGTCAATCTTCCCGCCGGACAGGATTTTTTCCTTCCAAATCTGCACGATACTCATTTCGTGACATCCTCCTAATCAATTGCCATTCACTGTTCTTGACGGCCATACAACATAAAAGCAACATACTCGCCTGTCTCCGGCAAAGAGAAACCGGTCAGTTGGGTTTGATGCTGCGTTGATTCAGTTGTTGGACGATTCGGCAGGCCCGCTGAAAAACATGTCTGCCTTATTGTAGCAGGCTCGCTGCGCATTGTCAACCTATAAAAATATATTTAGTTTACAATTATCTCTAAAAGCGGACATAAAAGCGGCTGAGACGAAAGAGGTTCAAAAAAACAGAGCTCCCAGCCTGATTGGCCGGGAGCTCTGAAAAACAGGATGGGTGGAAATCATCCCTCCAAAACTTTTTGAAGAACCTGATCGAATGACTGCGCCCCAAAGGTGGCCTGCTCGTTGCCGTTGACGATCAGAGCAGGAACGCTCATGATGTGATATTTCTCCCGAATATCCGGGAACAACGCCACATCCATCATTTCTGCCGTCACGTTTCCGCCGCTCGCAATCGCAATGGAATGGGCCGCCGCGACAACATCGGGGCAATACGGGCAAGCAAGCGTCACGCCCACCTTCAGCGTCGTGTTCGGGGGAAGCTGCCGGATTTTCTCAATCTGCTCCGCAGTCAGCTTATCCTCCGCAGCCAAATGGAGAATCCCCAGGACGAACGAATTGATTTCGTGTCCGCCGGGAATCCCGCTGAACTTCACCCCGCTGAAACGGCCGTTCTCATCCAGAAAAGCGGCGACGGGGTAGCGTTCGATTCCAAGCGACTGCTCCAGCCCGGGGTCCTCTCCCTTTTGCAGCACGCGCAGGTGAATCAGATCGCTCAGCGGCTCTATTTCGCGGAGGAAGCCCTCCAGCTCCAGAGACTTCTGATTCGACGGATCGACTACCGTGACGATCGTCATTTCTCTTTTCAGGCGCTGGAATACCTGTGCCAGCTGCTCCTTCAGCTCGCCGTCCAAATACGCTCCATCGGAAGCGGAGGCAGAGTTCTCCGCTTTTTCCGGCTTTTGTTCCGGCTCCGGCTCCGCCGTTGCCGCGTCCTCCTCAAACATCGGAAGACCCAGGCGTTCCTTTTCCCCGGTGATATACTTTTCGGCCGAAGTGGCCGCCACCGCGCCGTCGGCCACCGCGGTAACGATCTGGCGGAGCAGCTTCGGGCGCAGGTCGCCGGCGGCAAAAACGCCCGGCACATTGGTGCGCATGGCGTCGTCGGTGAGAATATACCCGTCCTCGTCCATTTCCACCTCACCGCGGAACAGCTCGGTCGCAGGGTCGTACCCCACAAAGACGAACACGCCGAATGTTCCCTTTTCCCCGGCGTCATACACGCTGGTTTCCCCGGTCAGCTTATCCTTGAAATACGCCCGGCGCGGCAGGCTGTCGCCCTCTACCTTTTCAAGCAGGGTGTTATACTTTACAGTGATCTTCGGATGCGCGATCGCTTTTTCCGCCACTGTTCTCGCACAGCTGAAATCTTTGCCGCGGATGACGATCGTGACCGATTTGGCAAAACGGGTCAGGTAAATCGCCTCCTCCGCCGCGGCATAACCGCCCCCGACCACGAAAATATCGAGCCCGCTGAAAAATTCGCCGTCGCAGGTGGCGCAGTAGGCGACGCCGTGCCCGCTGTAAAGGTCCTCCCCTTCAAAGCCGCCGCGGCGGGGCGACGCCCCGGTCGCGATGATCACCGCGCGGCTTTGGTACGTTCCGGAGGAGGAATAGAGCTTCTTGATCTCCCCGGATAATTCCACCCGCTCAATCTCTGCCGTTTCAATCTTTACGCCAAAATCCCGGACGTGATTCTTCATTTCTTCGACAAGCTCCGGGCCGCCTGTTCTGCGGATGCCAGGGTAGTTCACAACCTCTGCGGTATTCCCCACCTGGCCGCCCGGATTGCTTTTCTCGAGAATCAGCGTTTTGAGCTTTGCACGCCCCGCATAAACACCGGCAGCCAGCCCCGCACTGCCGGCCCCGATAATAATCAGATCATAAATCGGATTCATATTGTCAGACTCCTCTTTAAAAATGGCCGCCGCCATTCCGGCAGCGGCCTGTTGATTCACATTGTACAAAAGATTTTACTCTCTTCCCTGTTTGGGGAGGGAAGAAAATCGCCGTTTTTCTTCCGTTCGCTTTTAGAAGGCAATCGGATTTTCTTTTCTTACAGCTTACCAACCAGATTCAGGCTGGGAGAAAGAGTCTCCTCGCCGGGCTTCCACTTGGCGGGGCAAACCTGGTCGCCGTGTTTATCGACAAACTGAGCGGCCTGCACCTTGCGCAGAACCTCCTCTGCATTTCGGCCGATTCCCAGATCATTCACCTCGTAGGCGACAATCTTGCCCTGAGGATTTGCGATAAAGGTGCCGCGCAGCGCCAGACCGCCGGATTCCACATAAATCCCCAGCTCTTTCGAGAGCGCCCCGGCCCGGTCGGCCAGCATGGGATACTGAATTTTCTTGATGGTTTCGGAGGCATCCGCCCAGGCCTTATGGACATACTGGCTATCGGTCGATACGGAATACACCTCTACGCCGATCTTCTTAAAATCGCTGTAATGATCCGCCAGATCGCCGAGCTCTGTCGGGCAAACGAAGGAAAAATCCGCCGGGTAGAAAAACAGGATGCTCCACTGGCCATTCAAATCCTCGCGGGAGACCTCCTTGAATTCACCCTGATGATACGCCTGCAGTTTGAAATCCGGGAGTTCACGTCCAATTAAGTTTGTCATATCAATTTACCTCCTGTACCTTCATGAATTTTGAAACTGCTTTCGCAGTTATTCTTTACTAACACCTAGTATACAGGAAGTTTGTCTGAATTTCAATAGATTTTTAAGAATAATTATTATTTTTAAAAATATTTTTTCAATCACGCCAAAAATTCGGCAGAGGCCTCCAAAAACATTTCCACATCGCGCTCTGTGTGAGCACCGGAGAGAAAAACAGGCTCGAACTGAGACGGCATCATAAAAATACCGTTTTGCAGCATGTGCGAAAAATAGCGGGCAAACTGCCCTTGATCTCCGCGTTTGGCATCCCTGTCATGTTTCACCGGGCCGGGCGTGAAGAGCAGGCTGCTGATGGAGCCGACTCCACCGACCGTGCATTCGGGGAACAGCTCGCGCAGGCCCGCCCGCAGCGCTTCTCCCTCTCTCGCCAGTTTTTCATATAACAGCGGCTGGTTGAGCACCGAACTCAGCTGCGCAAAGCCCGCCGCCATCGCCACCGGATTTCCGTTGCAGGCGTCCGCCTGGTACACAGGCCCCACGGGGGCCAGCTGCTCCATGATCGCCCTGCTCCCGCCAAGGGCGCCCGCCGGCAGCCCCGCCCCGAGGATCTCTCCGAAGATAGTCATATCCGGCTTTACTCCATAGTATTCCTGTGCGCCGCCAAGAGCCAGCCGAAATCCCGTAACCGTCTCATCAAAAATCAGAATGGTACCGCTCTGGCCGCAAAGCCTTCGCAGGCCCTGTAAAAACTCCGGTTCCGGTTCGATGACTCCCATGTGGGCCGCCAGCGGCTCTATGATTACCGCTGCAACCTGCCCCTTGTTTTCTTCCAACAGGCGTTCGACACTGCTCAGGTCATTGTATTGCGCCTCAAGCACATCCTGACCGCCGCCGCAGAGCAAAGAAACGCCGGAGGGATCCCCCTCCGCCGTGTCAAAGCCGCCGTGGCGGCACCCGGCAAACCGGATCAGGCGCTTTCTGCCCGTCGCGCTGCGCGCCGCACAAACCGCGCTCAAAACCGCTTCGGTAACGGAGCTGACCATGCGCACCATCTGGACGGACGGAACCAGCTGAACGATCAGCTTCGCCAGCTTCAGCTCGGCTTCTGCACAGGCCTCGTAATTCAGGCCGTTCTGAACGGCCTCGAGCACAGCTTTTTTCACCAGGGGCGGGTTGTGACCCAGCAGCGCGGCGCCCCCGGAGCACACAAAATCAATATAAACGTGACCGTCCACATCGTAAACACGGGATTCATCCGCACGGCGGATAAAGCGGAGGGGCTGCCCCATTCCCGCAAAGGAACGCAGCGGGTTGTTCACCCCGCCTGGAATATACTGGGCCGCTTCCTCAAACAACTGCTCAGAACGTGTCATAAATTGATTTCTCCCTTCGGTTGATCCCCGATGAATATTCAGATTTCACAGCCGGTGCAAGCACCTTTCTCAGGTAAACTGCAGTCATTTGCGCCTGCTTGTCACCCATGTTCATACCATTGCTTCACTTCCCTCGCCAGGCGTTCCCCGAGCTTTCGCGCCTCAGAGAGCGGGCCGGTCAGCTGCCGCTTGCAGCTTCGCTCACCGTCGCTGTAAAAGACGGTCAGCTGCATTTCATTGTCCTGTATTTGCGCGAACGCGGCGACCGGATTATTGCAGATATCCTCAAACGATTCAATAAACGTACGCTCCGCCTTCGCACAGCACCGGCTGAAAAAATCATCCACGCCCGAAAGGCAATCGTGAACCTCGTTTTCTCTGGTCATAACGGCCAGAATCCCCTGCCCCGCCAGCGGAACGATCTCCTGCTCCGAAAAAACACGGCTGCTGCGGCCGCGGATTCCCAAACGGGCCAGCGCATCACAGGACAGAATCAGAGCAGAATAATCCCCGCAGTCCAACCGTTTGAGCCTGCTCTGAATATCCCCGCGGATCGGGGCGATGTCAAAACGGGGATACAGCACCCCCTCCTGCATGCGGCGATGCGCGCCCGAAGCGCCGATCGGCCTTTCCATATCCGGGTGCTCCGCCCCGCGCGGCAGAACCAGAGTGTCCTTTGCGTCCGACCGCGCGGAATACGCCGCGATTGAAATCCCCGGCGGCAGCTGCGGTGGCAGCTTCCCCAGGTCGCACACGGCCAGATCGATGCTTCCGTCCAGCAGCGCCCGATCCAGTTCCCCAGCGAATGTCCCGTTGTGCGCCGTTTCCTCCGTCAGCTCCAGCACCTGCTCCTCTGCCGCCGCAACAGTTACCATATCCAGCTGGCAGGAAGAATCCGCTCTTTTTATTTTTTGCATGATCCGTTTTGCGTGGATCACCGCAAGCGCGTTATCACGGCAGCCAATCCGTAATCTTTCCATCTGCAACCTCCGATCATTGCAGTTTTATTCCTGTCTGTCCGCACGGCATGTGTATTGCCCCGCGGCAGGAAGAATCCATCTTTTAAAATGATGTGGGGTTTCTGTTTTATGTAAGAACAAAAAGGGGAAAAACACCCGCCGGGGCTCCGGCCCGCGAGCTTGTGATAAAAGATATGCCGCCCATTTCGCCCTTTGAAATCCATCCTCTTTTCAATTGCTTCTGCCGGCCGTTAAAGAAGCACCGAACTCCAATATATGGTATGGATCATCTTGTTCCTGATTTTACCGGATACCATGCGAAAAGTCAAGCAGAGCAAAGCTCCCTCGGGCTTATCGCGTTCTTTTACAGAAATTTTTCTTGACTTTTTACGGCAATTGGAATACCATAACATTAAATTTTTTTAATTAAATATTTTTAACTATTTCGGAATTTTCGGAGAAGAGGTTACCATCGTGATTTTTGAAAAAATCAGAGATTGCATCATGAGCAGAACCAACCTCAGCGAAAGTGTTGTGACCATGCAGGCCAGTTTGAGAGACGACCTTGGTCTGGATTCGTTCGACCTTGCGGAGCTGGGAATAGAATTGGAGGACGTCTTTGCCGTTACAATACCCGACGAGGATTTGATTGCCTTTCATACCGTAAGCGATATTGTTACATTTATGAAAAACAGCACAAAATAAAATACACAGGGTTGATTTTGTTTTTACCGAAAGAAAGGAACAGGCCATGAATCAACATTCCCCACATCCCAAAATGACTTTATTCTCGATGCTTCGCCTGCCTACCCAAAAGGCCCGCAAGGAATCGAGCGAAAAAGAAATTCCGGGCTACACCACCTGCCCGGGCTGCAAAAAAGAAATTCTGCGGGCGCACTTGTCGGACCGGCAGATGGTCTGCCCCCAGTGCGGGCATCATTTCCCGATTTCCGCGCGGGAGCGCCTGAATATGCTGGCGGATGCGGGAAGCCTGCAGCTTCTCAATCTGCCCGCCTGCCCGGAAAACCCGCTGGATTTTCCCGGGTACCCCGAAAAGCTGGAGGAAAACCGGCAGAAAACAGGGATGCCTGAGGCCGCTTTGTTCGCCTCTTTAAAGATTTACGGCCAGCCCGCCGTTGTGGTGGTGCTGGACAGTCGCTTTTTCATGGGCAGCATGGGCGTTCAGGTAGGCGAAATCGTCACCAGCGCCGTGGAATACGCTTTGGAACAACAGCTTCCCCTGATCATTTTCAGCGCCAGCGGCGGCGCGAGAATGCAGGAGGGAATCCTCTCTTTGATGCAGATGGCAAAAACCAGCGCCGCGCTGGCCCGTTTTGCAAAGGAGGGCGGCCTGTATCTCTCTTACCTGACGCACCCGACCACCGGGGGAGTCAGCGCCAGCTTTGCGGGCCTTGGCGACATCACGCTCGCGGAGCCCGGCGCGCTGATCGGCTTTGCCGGCCCCCGCGTCATTGAGCAGACCATTCGCCAGAAGCTGCCCGAGGGCTTTCAGCGCGCGGAATTTCAGGAGGAGCACGGCTTTGTGGACCGCATTGTGCCGCGCGGCGAAATGAAGTCCACTTTGGGCTTTCTGCTGCTCATTCATCAAAAAGGAGGGATGCCCGCATGATCAAAGAGACGGAGCTCCAGCTCGATCAGCTGGATCAGGAGCTTGCCGCCCTGCGGGAAAAGTCCAAGGTTCCCCAGCTGCGCATCTGGCAGCTGGAGGGAGAACGCAGAAAGCTGCTTGAGGCCTACCCCGAGCTTACCCCGGCCGACAAGGTCTATCTGGCCCGCCGGCCGAAGCGCCCCGGTGTGCGCGACTACACCGCGGCGTTGTTTCAGGATTTTTTTGAGCTGCGGGGTGACCGCCTGAATAAAGACGACAAGAGCATTCTGGGCGGCGTGGCATTTTACCACGGGATTCCCGTAACGGTAATCGGCCACTGCAAGGGAAAAAATCTGGAGGAAAACCTGTACTATAATTTCGGGATGCCCGGCCCCGAGGGATACCGCAAGGCCCTGCGCCTGATGAAGCAGGCGGAAAAATTCGGGCGGCCCATTATTACCTTTATCGATACGCCCGGCGCGTTCCCGGGTTTGGAAGCGGAAACGAACGGCCAAAGCGAAGCGATTGCGCGCAATCTGGCCGAGATGAGCCAGCTTTCGGTTCCTGTGATCGCCGTGGTTACCGGAGAAGGCGGCAGCGGCGGCGCTCTGGCGCTTGGCGTTGCAAACCGCCTGCTGATGCTGGAAAACTCCGTGTATTCCGTTTTGTCGCCGGAGGGCTTCGCCTCCATTTTGTGGAAGGATTCCTCCCGCAGCGCCGAAGCCAGCGCCATGATGAAACTGACCGCTCAGGATCTGCTCCGTTTCGGCATAGCGGATGAAATTGTGCCGGAGCCGCGCGGCGGCGCACACCGAACCCCCAACGCGGTTTACACCGCGCTGGACGAAGCCCTGCTGCGCAACCTCAAGGAGCTGCTGCCGCTCAGCGGGGAGCGGCTGGCCACTCAGCGATACGATAAATTCAGAAAAATAGGCACGTCTAAGGAGGCCATATGAGCGGAATTCACATTTTGGGAACCGGACGCTGCATTCCGGAGAAAATCGTCACAAACGACGACATCAGCAAGCTGACAGATACCAACGACGAATGGATCTCCACCCGCACCGGAATCCGTCAAAGACATTTCGTGCAGGGCGAGAGCAACGCGGATCTGGCGACCGCCGCCGCGCGGAAGGCGATGGAGCGCGCGGGGGCGAAGCCGGAGGAAATCGGCGCCTGCGTGGTAGCCACCTTTACGCCCGACCACATGTCCCCCGCCGTTGCCACACAGGTGCAGCACCGTCTTTCCCTGCCGGAGGACTGCCCCTCCTTCGATATCAGTGTGGGCTGCACAGGCTTTCTGTACGGTCTTAGTGTTGTTCGGGGGCTTTTGCTGCAAAGCGGATATTCCCGCGCGCTGCTGATCGGCAGCGAGGTTATCTCTAAGGTGCTGGATTTTGGCGACCGAAGCACCTGCGTTCTGTTTGGTGACGGCGCGGGCGCGGCGGTCATCGAGCTTTCGGACGACTACGCCTTTACCAGCGTGCTGGGCTGCCGCGGCGACGATACGCTGCTGGGCTGCACCAACGAATCGGGCGCCGAGCGCCACCGCATTTTCATGAACGGCAGCGAGGTGTTCCGCTTTGCGGTGGAAACAGTGCCCCGCAGCATCGAGGAATCACTGCAGAAGGCACAGCTTTCCGCAGATCAAATCGACTATTTTGTATGCCATCAGGCAAATCAGCGCATCATTTCCAGTGCAATCCGCAAAACACATCTTCCCGAAGAAAAGTTCTACATCAACGTACACAATTACGGCAACACTTCCGCCGCAAGCATCCCGATCGCTCTGGACGAAATGGCGGAGCAGGGCATGCTCGCGCCCGGAACACGCACGCTTTGTGTCGGGTTTGGAGCAGGGCTCACCTGGGGCAGCGCGATTTTGGAATGGTAAGAAGGAGGAATCAATATGAGACTGAACAACTGGCTCGGAATTGAATTTCCGTTTATACAGGGCGGTATGGCCAACATCGCCACCGGCGAATTTGCCGCAGCGGTTTCAAACGCGGGCGGTCTTGGCCTGATCGGGGCCGGCGGAATGAATCTGGATTCCTTTCGCGAAAACATCCGGGTCTGCAAGGAGAAAACCGATAAGCCCTTCGGCGTGAACATCATGCTGATGCACCCGCAGGCAAAAGAGATGGCGGAGCTGGCGGCGGAGGAGAAAATCCCCGTCGTGACAACCGGCGCGGGCAACCCCAGCGCCTATATCTCCATGTGGAAAAACGCGGGCGCAAAGGTCATCCCGGTCGTGCCCGGCGTGGCTCTGGCCAAGCGGGTAGCGGAATACGGCGCCGATGCCGTGATTGCGGAGGGAACCGAAAGCGGCGGGCATGTCGGCGAGCTGACTACCATGGCGCTGGTGCCGCAGGTGGCGGACGCGGTAAACCTGCCCGTGATCGCCGCGGGCGGCATTGCCAGCGGACGGCAGCTTTTGGCCGCGTTCGCGCTCGGAGCCATCGGCGCACAGCTTGGCACCTGCCTGCTCGTCAGCGATGAATGCCCCATTCACGCCAATTACAAGGCGGCGATCCTCAAGGCCAAGGACAACAGCACAACCGTTACCGGCCGCTCGGCGGGCGTACCGGTTCGCCTGCTCAAAAACAAAATGGTTCGCGAATACCTGAAAAAGGAAGCCGCAGGAGCCGATAAAATGGAGCTGGAGCACTACACGCTCGGTTCCCTGCGCCGCGCCGTGTTTGACGGCGACGTGGACAACGGCTCACTGATGGCGGGCCAGGTAGCGGGGCAGCTGCGTGAAATCAAGCCCCTGCGCCAAATTTTCGAGGAGCTTTACCAGGGATATCTCGATACTCTGACAAAGCTGGAACAGGAGCGCTGATATGGTTCTGGTCAAGGAACGGCCTTTGCTGCTACCGATCATTCAGGGCGGCATGGGAATCGGCGTTTCCCTCGGGAATCTGGCGGGCCATGTGGCAAAGCACGGCGCGATGGGCGTGATCAGCGCGGCCAACCCCGGCTTTGCGGCGCCGGATTTCTGGAAAAACGCCATGCGGTGCAATATCGCCGCTTTAAAAGAACAGATTCAGAAAGCGAAGCGGATCGCGCAGGGCAACGGGTGGGTCGCCATCAACGCGATGGTCGCCACCACCCATTATGAAGAGACCATTCAGGCCACCGTGGAGGCGGGCGCGGACGCGGTGATTTCCGGAGCCGGTCTCCCCTCCGATCTTCCCGCCTATGTAAAGGGAAGCCAAACAGCGATCGCCCCCATCGTTTCGAGCGGAAGAGCGGCGCACACCATCTGCCGCCTGTGGGACAAACGGCATCGGGTCTGCCCCGATTTCATCGTGATCGAAGGGCCAATGGCCGGAGGGCACCTCGGCTTTCATGCGGAAGAGCTGGAGAACGGCACCGCCCAGACCCCCGAGCAGATTCTGCCGGAGGTACTGGCGGCAATCAAACCGTATGAAGAGAAATACCAAAGGCGCATTCCGGTGTTCGTGGCCGGGGGCGTTTATACCGCGGAGGATATTGCCCGGTTTTTAAAGCTGGGCGCAGCGGGCGTGCAAATCGGCACCCGCTTTATCGCCACGGAGGAATGCGACGCTTCAGAGCGCTACAAAGAGCTTCTGGTCGCCGCCAAAAAAGAGGACATCTGCCTCATCAAAAGCCCGGTGGGAATGCCTGGCCGCGCGCTGAATTCGCCGCTGATTCAGCGCCTGCGCAGGGAGCTGCGCATTCCCGTGCAGAAGTGCTGCGACTGCCTGCACCCGTGCAGCCCCGCGACGACGCCGTACTGCATTACCAAAGCGCTGTCGGAGGCCGTGCGCGGCAACTGGGAGGAAGGGTTATTCTTCTGCGGAAGCAATGCCTGGCGACTGGATCGCATCCTGCCGGTGCAGAAGCTGCTGGAGGAACTGAAACAGGGATGGAGGGATTCTCAATGAAATTGGCTTTTTTATATGCGGGACAAGGAAACCAGCACGTTGGAATGGGCATGGACCTGTACGAGCAGTACCCGGAGTTCCGGCGCTTCTACGATACCGGCGCCGCCGGATTTGATCTGAAGGCCCTGATTCAGAACGGGCCCGAGGAGGAGCTGAGCCAGACGCGCAACACCCAGCCGTGCATGGTGGCCTTTTGCTCCGGCATCACCGCTCTTTTGGAGCGGGAGGGCATTGTGCCTGAAATGGCTGCCGGGCTGAGCCTTGGGGAATACTCCGCTCTGACGGCCGCCGGGGTGTTTGACCCCGACACCGCGATCGCCCTCACGGCATTCCGCGGTAAGGCGATGGAAACCGCCGTGGGCGATCTGCCCTGTGCCATGGCCGCGATTCTGAATCTGAACCGCGGCGACCTGCAAAAGGTCTGCGAGGAGGCCTCCGCGCTGGGTGTGGTGGAAATCGCAAACTACAACTGCCCCGGCCAGCTGGTCATTGCCGGTGAAAAGGCCGCCGTGGAAAAGGCGGGCGAGCTGGCGCTCGCAGCCGGGGCCCGGCGCTGCATTCCGCTTCACCTTCCCGGCCCGTTCCACAGCTCGCTGATGCACCCCGCCGGGGATGCGCTGGCCAATTATTTTAAAACCATTTCTTTTGGAGATATGAAATTCCCCGTGATCTTCAACACCACCGCAAAGCCCTTGCAGCCGGGAGAAAGCATCCCCGCTCTGCTGGAGCGCCAGGTGCAGAGCAGCGTGTATTTTGAGGATTCCATCCGCTATTTGGAGCAGGCCGGAATCGATACCGCAGTGGAAATTGGCCCGGGCAAGGTTCTTGCCGGGTTTGTGCGCAAAACCACCAAAAGCATCAAAACGTACTCCGTAGAAGACGCCCAAAGCCTGCGCGCTGCAATCGAAGCGCTGAAAGGAGCCGCACAATGAACCAGACTGTCAGAACCGCCATCGTTACCGGTGGCAGCCGCGGCATTGGCCGCGCCATTTGCAAGCGATTCGCCGCAGAAGGAAAAAACCTTGTGATCAACTATGCGGGCAATCTTCAGGCCGCGGAAGAAACCGCCGCCGAATGCCACGCGCTTGGCGCACAGGTCGTTCTGGTGCAGGCGGACGTATCCTCCGCCGCAGGCTGCGAAGAGCTCTTCGCGAAGGCGCAGGAGGCCTTTCAAACCGTGGATATTCTCGTCAACAATGCCGGCATCACCCGCGACGGGCTGATTCTGCGCATGAGCGAGGACAATTTTGACGAAGTGATCAACACCAATCTCAAGGGCGCGTTTCTGTGCATGAAGCTCGCCTCGCGCATTATGATGAAGCAGCGCTGGGGACGGATCATCAACATGAGCAGCGTGGCCGGCGTGCGCGGAAACGCCGGGCAGGTCAACTATTCCGCCAGCAAGGCCGGGCTGATCGGCATCACCAAGTCGCTGGCCAAAGAGCTGGCCGGGCGCAGCGTGACGGTAAACGCCGTCGCTCCCGGCATGATCGAAACCGACATGACCGGCGTACTGCCGGACGCGGTAAAGGAACAGCTTTTGCAGGGCATTCCCATGGCACGCGCCGGGAAGCCCGAGGAAATCGCCGCGGCCGTTGCCTTTTTTGCCGGCGAAGAAGCCGGGTACATCACCGGCCAGGTGCTTTGCGTAGATGGCGGAATGGCCGTTTAACCACCCTTTCAAACACAATCACCGCCTATGAGCGGACATTTTCAGGAGGTTACTATGACGGAACGACGTGTTGTCATCACCGGACTGGGGGCGGTTACCCCCATCGGCCTGACCGCAGACGAAACCTGGCGCTCCGCAAAGGACGGCGTCTGCGGAATCGGGGAAATCACGCTGTATGATACTGCGAATCAAAAGGTAAAAATTGCCGGTGAGGTCAAAAACTTTCAGCCGGAAAACTATATGGACAAGCGCGAAGCCAGAAAGCTCGACCGCTTTACACAGCTCGCTATCGCCGCCGCCGATCAGGCGTTCCGCGACAGCGGCATCGTAACGGAGCGGGAGAATGCGTACCGCTGCGCCGTGATTGTTTCCAGCGGCATCGGCGGGCTGGGCACGATTGCGGACGAGCACGCCCGCGGCGAGCAGAAGGGCTTTGACCGCGTTTCCCCGTATTTTATCCCGATGTCCATTGCCAACATGGGCGCGGCGCACATCGCGATCCGCTGCGGCTTTCGCGGTATGGTCACCTGCCCGGTTACCGCCTGCGCCGGCGGCACCAACGCCGTGGGAGACGCCATGCGCCTGATTCGCGGCGGTCACGCGGAGGTCGCCATCTGCGGCGGCGCGGAGGCCTCCATCACCCCGCTGGGGATCGGCGGCTTTACCTCGATGAAGGCGCTGTCGGAATCGAACGACCCGAACCGGGCCTCCATCCCCTTTGACAAGGAGCGCGACGGCTTTGTGATGGGCGAGGGCGCCGCGATGCTGGTGCTGGAAAGCCTGGAGCACGCGCAGGCGCGCGGCGCGAACATCTACGGGGAGGTAATCGGTTACGGCGCCACCTGCGACGCGTACCACATTACGGCTCCCGACCCGGACGGAGGCGCCGCGCAGGAATGTATGCGTCAGGCGATTGAGGATGCCGGGATCACCCCCGAACAGGTAGACTATATCAACGCGCACGGAACCTCTACCCCGCTGAACGATAAAGGGGAAACCGCCGCTGTGAAAGCGGTGTTCGGCGAATACGCCAAACACCTGATGATCAGCTCCACCAAATCGATGACAGGCCATCTGCTGGGGGCCAGCGGCGCGGTAGAAGCGCTTTTGAGCACACTTGCGCTGAAGGATGGCTTTGTGCCCCCCACCGTCAACTACCGGGTACCGGATGAAGAATGCGATCTGGACGTTGTGCCGAACACCGGCCGCAAGGCCGATTTGCGCTTTGCGCTCTCGAATTCTCTGGGATTCGGCGGGCATAACGCCAGCCTGATCCTCAAACGCTGGGAGGGAGAATGATATGCAGCTCAATTCCAATCAGATTCAGGAGATTCTGCCCCACCGCTACCCCTTTCTGCTGGTGGATAAAATTGTGGACGGAGAGCCCGGCACGTGGGCCAAGGGAATCAAGTGCGTCACCGCAAACGAACCGTTTTTCTGCGGACATTTTCCGCAGAAGCACGTGATGCCCGGCGTGCTGATCATTGAGGCGCTGGCGCAGGTAGGCGCTGTTGCAATTTTGTCCGTGGAAGAAAACCGGGGGAAAATTGGTTTTTTGGGCGGCATTAAAAACGCCCGCTTCCGGCAGCAGGTGGTGCCCGGCGACGTGCTGGAGCTCACCTGTGAGCTCACCCGCCAGCGCGGGCCGGTCGGCTTTGGAACCGCCACCGCCACCGTAAACGGCAAGGTAGCCGCCTCCGCCGAGCTGACCTTTGCCATCGGCGACTGAATCCCGCGGTGAGCGAACAAAGCCACGAAAATGAAACGCGGGCCGCCCTGTGCCAGAGGGCGCCCGTATACCTGCAAAGGAGATCACGAATGCTTGAACAATCCTTGTCAGACGTCTATTCAAAATTTAAGCTTTATTTTTATCGGAAGGTATTTTCCCGGTTTGAAGGCCGCGAAGCGAGCCTGACTACGGTGGAAACTTACTGCATCGAAATTATTCATGCGTTGGAGCACCCAACGATCAATGAATTTGCCTCCTTTGCCCAAATATCCCCCCCCAACGCGGCTTATAAAGTGACGAACCTGATTCAGAAGGGGTATCTCAAAAAGATTCGTTCCAAAACGGATAAGCGGGAGTATTTTTTAGAGGTCACTCCGAAATATTTTGAGTATTACAATCTGAACCACGGTTATATTCTGACCGTGATCGACCGGATTAAGCATCGTTTTACCCCGCAGGAGGTGACTCTGCTGGATCATATTCTGACCGTGATGTACGACGAGCTGATGCCGGAGGTTCCCCTCCCGCACAGAGATCGGGAGCGGCCCTGAGAACGGGCGCATTTCGTCTGCTGCTGTCCTTGTCAAAGCGAAAAGTGGTGCCGGCCGCTTTTCGCTTTCTTTTGTTTGACCACAGCGGGACAGGCGTGCTATAATCTGAAATGAAATTCATGTAAAATCGTCGGCTTCCCCTCTGCCGAGGGCGCGGGAAAAACCGACTGTTATTCTAAAATGAAGGCGCGATGGGATGGAAGAAACACAGAAGATCGAACAAAGTATTCTCAAAAAGTATAAAAAAGAAATCTGGAACCGCATGATCGGCGGAATCAAGGATTATCAGTTAATTCTGCCGGGCGACCGGATCGCCGTGTGCATTTCCGGCGGCAAGGACTCCATGCTTTTGGCCAAGTGTCTGCAAATGCTTCAGCGCCATACGGAGATTCCGTTTGAGCTGGAGTTTTTGTCGATGGACCCCGGCTACAACGAGTATAACCGGGAGCTGATCGCACAAAATGCCGGAAAGCTGGGAATCCCCCTGACGGTGTTTTCGTCGCGGATTTTCGAGATCGTCAGTCATTCCGGCGGGAATCCCTGCTATTTGTGCGCCAGAATGCGGCGCGGCCATCTGTATGCCAAGGCGAAAGAGCTCGGCTGCAACAAAATTGCGCTGGCGCACCATTTTGACGACGTGATCGAAACCACGATGATGAGCATGCTTTACGGCGCGGAAATCCGTACCATGATGCCAAAGCTCAAAAGCACCAACTTCCCCGGCATGGAAATCATCCGTCCGCTGTATTTGGTGCGCGAGCGCGACGTGCTGGCCTGGAAGCGTTACAACGCGCTGGAATTCGTGCGCTGCGGGTGTCCTTTGTCTGAAAACGCTCCCGTCTGCACGGAAAAGGAAAACAACGGCTCAAAGCGCGCGATGGTAAAAGAGCTGATCGCCCGCCTGCGCAGGGACAACCCGCAGGTGGACATCAATATTTTTCGCAGCATGCACAACGTAAATCTCGATACCGTTCTCGGCTACCGCCAGGGCGGCCAAGCACACAGCTTTCTGGAGCAGTACGGTCAATCGGCCGGCGACATGCCAATCGAAGATGACGCGGCGGAGGAATAGAGAATCCGCCGGTCATTGGAAGAAAGAAGGATTTTTTTGAAATACATAAAATACTATGTCCTGCAGCTCGTTATGATCGCCACCATGCTGGTGTTTGCTTTCGCGTTTGCCGAGTTTTCCATGGGACGAGACACCTCCGTTGGGGTGATCGCTCTGTACATTGCGCTGTCTGTTTTTTATTTGTTCTCTTATTTTTTTTTGCAGCGCAAAATGCGTCAGGGGGGGAAAAGCGCCGAAGACATTTTTCACCTGCTGCAAACCGAAGAAATTTACAATATGCTGCATATCTTTAACGAGAAGGTTGGGGTCGCGTTCACCGTTATTATGGCACTGGGCAGTATTGTGGTATATTTTTTAAAGCACCCTGTTTGATTCGGCTCTAAAATTCTTCTCCAGCCGTTGTGTTCTATTGATAAATGCGGGAGGTTCTACGGATGAAAAGGTGTTATGGAATCGGTATCGCGGCTTTCTGTATCTGTCTTTCTCTTTTTCTCGCAGGCTCTCATTTTATTTCCTTGGGCGTAATGAAAGGCAGTCTGGAATCGGATGCCCGAAAATCGCAGAAGATTGACGCCGGCTGGAAAGCAGTCTCCGCTCATTCAGATAAATTTTCTGCGGTTCTCTTTTATGACGAATCCCAAAGCCAAGGCAGCTATGCCCTGTATGAAACGCACAACAGACGACCGTCTGTCGGCTATTTCTTAAAAGCAGAAGGCAGCCTTGCGGATACCGATATCGTAGAAGGAATACAAGGCTATGGCTACGGAAACGGTTTTGCTGTTTTATCTATGAACAAAGTAAACGCGGTGAGGGTCGAAAGAGTATTGGAAAAAGAAAACCTCCCAAAAGAGAGTCGGGAGGTAGTCCCCGGCAAGCCCTTTGCAGTCACCTTCTCATCCCATGATCATTCACACAACGGGACAATCACTGTGTACGACGCGGAAGGACGCAGCATTCCGTTTGATTCCTTCGTTATCACAGAATGCTACTGAATGTACACTTTCAAGAATGGTATAGCGCTGCTGTATCATTCTTTTTTGTCTTTTTATCAACCCATACATATATGTTATGAATGCGGCAGTGGACATTCCCGAATTTCTGCGCTATACTAACGACAAACACAAGCAAAAGGAGTGACCGATATGGGAACCATTCCCACCCTTGAGCAGGCGCAGGCTCTGCTGGAAGAATATAATCAGGACGAATTTCATCTGCGCCACGCGAAAATCGTCTCCGGTGTGATGGGCTATTTTGCGCAGGAATACGACCCGGAAAACGTGGAGTTCTGGAAAGTGGCAGGCCTGCTTCACGATTTGGATTTTGAGCAATACCCGGAGCAGCACTGCGTTAAATGTCAGGAGATCATGCGCGAGCGCGGGCTGGACGAACGGCTGATTCGCGCGGTGGCCAGCCATGGGCACCTGCTCCGTGTGGATATTCCCCCGGAGCACATCATGGAGAAGATTTTGTATGCTACGGATGAGCTCACCGGCCTGATCGGCGCGGTGGCGATTATGCGGCCATCCAAAAGTGTTTCGGATCTGGAGCTGAAATCGGTTAAGAAAAAATTCAAATCCGCCGGCTTTGCGGCAGGATGCTCCCGCGAGGTCATTTCAAGGGGCGCCGAAATGCTCGGCTGGTCTTTGGACGAGCTGATCGAGCGCACCATTCTCGCAATGCGCAGCCTGACGGATACAATGGATATTTAATCTCCCCGCATCAGCCGCCCGGAATTTCGCCTCAATCCGCTGCGAAGGGTTATTATAAATTTACAGAATCAGTCAAGCATTGGCGGTGGTTTCAAGCAGCCTAACCATTGAATAATTTCTTCAATAATTGTATAATAGTTCCAGGAATCCCCAAAATAACATGGAAACGGGCGTTTCTCTTGCACAGATCATGCGCCCCGGCAGAAGGAGCATTATCATGACTACATTTGAAGAGCTTTACAACAGACTGGTCAAAGCTTCCGTACAGAATCACCTGGAGGAGGAGTTGGAGCAGGCCAAGCAGGACGGATTTGATCCGCATCATCTGGACTGCCTGCTGAACCCGTCGAAATACGCGCCGGTGATCCGAATCGGCGACTGCGACTGCACCGATAAAGAAGATACATCCTGCGCCGGAAAGTGCCTGTTTGACGCACTGTACCGCGACGAAAACGGAAATATCTCGATTAACAAGGAGCTATGCGTTGGCTGTTCCGAGTGCGTCAACAATTGTCAGGCCAAAAAGCTGACGGAAAGCCGAGATATTCTTCCCGCATTGTCTGCTATTCAGAACGCGAAAACTCCGGTATACGCAATGGTTGCGCCGGCTTTCATCAACCAGTTCAGCAGCGACGTTACCCCCGGCAAGCTGCGCAGCGCCTTTAAGAAAATCGGGTTCGACGGCATGGTAGAGGTGGCGCTGTTTGCGGATATCCTCACGCTGAAGGAAGCTTTGGAATTCGACAAAAACATTGTGAAAGAGGAAGATTATCAGCTGACCAGCTGCTGCTGTCCCATGTGGATTTCGATGATTCGCAAGGTGTATAAGCAATTGATCCCCCACGTGCCCGGCGCTGTTTCGCCCATGGTGGCCTGCGGCCGTTCCATTAAAACCTTGTACCCCGGCGCGATCACCATCTTTATCGGGCCCTGCCTGGCCAAAAAAGCAGAGGCAAAAGAGGCCGATGTTTCGGACTCCACCGATTTTGTTCTGACATTCCAGGAAATCAAGGATGTTTTCGACTTTGCCGGAATCGATTTGGCCTCTATGCCGGAGGATGAACGCGACCACTCTTCCCGCGCCGGCCGTATCTATGCCGGCACCGGCGGCGTCAGTGAAGCGGTACAGAGCACGGTAACGCGCCTGAACCCGGACCGCCAAATTTCCGTTCGCGCCGCACACGCAGACGGCGTGCGCGCCTGCAAAGAGATGCTCAGCAGCGCGCTGGAGGGCAAGCTGACCGCTAACTTTATTGAAGGCATGGGCTGTGTCGGCGGCTGTGTCGGCGGGCCGAAGGCGCTGATTCCGAAAGAGGAAGGCCGTAAGAACGTATTTGAATACGGCGACACCGCTACCTACCCCACCCCCATCGACAATCCCTATGTGATAGAGCTTCTGCATCGCCTGGGGTTCGATACCGTTGAGGACTTGCTCGAGAAGAGCGATATTTTCACCCGCCAGTTTTAACCACAATAAAAACCTCCACAGATCCGGAGCCGGAACTGTGGAGGTTTTTTTCCGCCCTCCGGCGGAACGTTAGCATGCTTTGAAGGAGAGTTCATTCTATTTATTAAGCCTTATACCAAGGCACTTGTCATTTGTCTGCCAGCCTGCGGCCCGGTATTCCGGCCAACCGCAGGCAGCGAATGCAGTGTTTTGTTACTGTTTTCAGTATAGTGGAAAGTTATGTGAAAATTATGAACCGAATCGAAACAAATCAAAAACAAAACTGCTTCAGATCAAATATAGGCTTTGAAGATCTTTCGATTCTAACGCCGCACCGCTTTTCGCTGTTCCCGTTCTTTTCCGCTCTCCTGAGCAATGAGCAAACAGAAAGCTTTCAGCCAAATTCTTCTGAAAAGCTTATTCCTTCAAACAAAAAAGCAGGCGGACAAAAGAAACTGCCCGCCCACTTTATCATAGCAATCGACGCTATATTCTATTTATTGCACTGGCCCATGTACTGGAGCAGCAGCTCAAATAACTCTTTGCAGTTCATCTGTCATTCTCCTTATCTGTTCCGTCGTTGAATTTCATCTGACTGGTTCCGACCTTACTGATTGCACTGCCCCATGTACTGGAGCAGCAGCTCAAATAACTCTTTGCAACTCATAATCCAATTCTCCTTTAATCCCCATTGTTAAAAATGAATGATACACTTTTTCATTACTTGCTGCACTTATTCATATACTGGAGCAGCAGCTGAATCAATTCCTGGCAATTCATCATCCACATCCTCCTTTTCCCCGAGTTCATTCAAAGTTTTGAATCGGTTTTTGAATGTGGCTAAAGTGTAACACTTCTGTAATCTCTTTTCAAATGCAATTTTTAACATGGAAAACAAGTAAAAATTTGTTACTTTGTATCGTCAGATTTTTTAAAGTCATCCCCGGTGAGTCCCTCGCGGGCCAGCATGACCTCCAGAACGGAAATATCGGAGGAGATGTCCATTGTGGCGTCCCCAAACAAACTATCCAGAAGATTTTCAAACGCGGTGTTGATTGTATCCAGACTTTCACGAATCTGCTTTTTGGCAGAGGTAATATTCTCCCCCTGTACTGGCTGACTGTCAAAATGGCAATAGGAATGAATCAGCTTTAAGGTGGTCGGCAGATAATACTCATTAAATTTTCGGATCTGAGATCCCTTTTCAGGATGTTCCTCCACATAATTCAGTATTTTTTCCGTAACGCTTTCCAAACGGGATATTTTCAGAAGAACAACTTCGTCCGTAATGAAATTTTTGGCCTGACTGATCTGATTCAGCAGATCGCGTCCTTTGGAAGGCGCCGCGCTTTCTTCCGGTTCCTTTTTTTGGGCGCTCCGGCGTTCCCGTTCTTCCATAGACTGCTGTGCCTGAAGATACTGTTGATATGTTTCCTCCCCCAGCATCAGGACGGTTTTCTGATCATCCAGATACCCATTGGGCAGCATGTTGGAACGGATCATTTTTTCCAAATCCTTTGCCACAAACGCCGGGGACTTTCTCACCAGTTTGGCGAGCTGATCAACAGAGCAGAAATTCGCAGTGCCGACACCGTTTAAATAACGAACAATGCGGTTTAACCTGCCGCGTATCCGACAGCCCAGTGTAATCATCCACGCAGAAAGCCCGGTGAAGGGCACGGTAATGGAAGCCAGCGTCAAAAGCACATCCGCCGCCGACAGTGTTGCCGCCGCAACGACCAGTGCAATCATCAGGCTGGCTGAAACCACGCCGAAAATCCCTCCAAATATCAAAAGCAAAATACTGGAAACCTGCTTCCAGGGAAAGCGGGAATCCGAATACCGCAGAGGGCGGGCCTCCACCGGAACGGAGGGATCGGAAGAAAACGGCGGCCGAGGGGGCCTGTGCCGGTTCTTTCTGCTCCGGCGGCGGGAGTTCCCGTCCCCTACCGCATCCTGAAAGGTCTCCTTTACCTCTTGCTTTAAATCGCGAAACTCCTCCGAATGAACCACACCACGCACACTATTGCTGATCTCTCTGCCCAGCATTGAAAAAAATCTCTCAAACATCTTAGATTCCTCACTATGTAGTTCTTAAAATCTATTCATTTTATTATACCTGAATCCGATTCAAATGACAACCAAGCATCCCCGACGCTTTTTACCAATTTTCTTAATTTTCATTATAAATCCGCCATATTTCTTCCGTCAGGCTTTTTCAAAAAAACTAAAAATAAATTAAAAAAAGATATTGACAGATTGAATAAAACCAGATATAATAACTATCGTTGTCCCGGCAAATTGTTCCGTGTGATTACACGGCTCGGTAGTTCAGTTGGTTAGAACGCTAGCCTGTCACGCTAGAGGTCGACGGTTCGAACCCGTTCCGAGTCGCCAGTTTGCTGCTATGGCTCAGTTGGCAGAGCACGTCCTTGGTAAGGACGAGGTCACGCGTTCGAATCGCGTTAGCAGCTCCAATAAAACCCGCTTAGTTGAAACGCTAAGCGGGTTTTTTGTTTTTATTTTTGAAATATTTTCAGGCTCTATTCGCTCTACCCCAACATTTATTATAGAGCCCATTTAAAAAAGTCGACCCTTTTACGTTGTCCAAAACAAATATGCCGTTTCTCAGCTTTTCCCTTTTTCCCCGACAAAATCCATTTTCTGACTGTAACAGCTGTTTCCGCTCTTTATTTTAATTCTGAGAGAAATCCAGAGCTGTTTTCAGGAACGATATGAGTGAAACAACAAGTGTAAATGAAGCAAATCCAGCCATAATAGGAAGAGATGATTTGCGCGGCGGGCAGGCACCGAAGGACTGCGCCGAAAATAAGAATCAGGAGCTAAAACAATGGGTCTGCAAAAACGGTTCTTGTCACTTGGTATGGTCGGTGTGCTCTCTTTTCTCCTGAGTGACGTTCTTGGCTGCTTTCTTGTACAAGGGTATCATCCGGTAACGTCCTATATCAGTGTGTTATCTGCGGACGGTACGCCCTATTCCGGGGTGATGAGAACCTTTATCATGATATATCAAATCTGTTTTCTGTTATTTTCAATTACACTCTGCGTGAAATCGTTTAAAGAATACTGCCCATGCACACGTGTGGGTTCTATTCTGCTCTTTGGCATCGCCTGTTTATCCTTTTTTACGCTCGGCGTTTTCCCAATGACGGTAGAATCCGCGATCAATCCGCAAAACATGATTCACCTTATTTTGGCAGTCAGCATTATCACCTTGCCAATTTTGGCTTTATTCTTGCTTTCTTTTGGCTTCCAGAAAGATCGTAGAAGCATGCTGTCAAGGTCGGCCTTCCTTGCAGGCATCCTGATTTTGCTTTTCGATTTGCTGCATCTGGCGGCTATACAAAACGGATGGAATATCCTGGGCCTTTTACAAAGACTCAGCGTTTATTCCTTTCACGCCTTTACTTTCTTTTTATCCTGGTTGTACGCGAGGAAAACAAGGAGAGCGGTGCGTTAAAGCAATACACCTCAGCATCAAGAATCATGCTCCGCAGAAGAATTTACTCCGCTGCGGGGCATGATTCTTCTTCGGCGCCCTCCTCCACGGATGAAAAACGCTTCCTTCCGACTGTTCCTTCCAATACCGGGCCATGCAGTATCGCGTGGTCGCGCCCGGGGTCAAATCCGGAGAGCTCCGGGTCCTGAAGCAATACTGCCGGCTGCACGGCGTTGGTGCCAAAGCGCCTTTTCAGGCCGTCCACAGCGGTTTCCAGCCGCTCTCTGCGCAGCTGCTCCTGCCCCGTGCCGAACAGATCCATCTGCAGCGGGGCCGAATCACTGACCAAATCGGAGATACTGATGCCAAGGCTGCGAACGGGGCGCTGCCAGTGGTAGTGCTGTACAAACAGCTCCATGCCCGCCTGTGCAATCTCGGCGGCACTGTTGGTGTAGTGGTTCAAGGCATGCTGCCGGCCAAAGGTCTCCAGCCGGTTATCGCGGACACTGATGCTGATGGTGCGTCCCTTACAGCCGTGCTCACGCAGGCGGCGGGCGACGCTGTCCGCCAGAACGTACAGGATAATTTTAGCGTCCTCATTATCCAAAAGATCCCGGGGCGTGGTGGTGCTGTTGCCGATGCTTTTCGCCTCTTCCCGGTCTTCATAGCGGACGACAGGCGTGTTGTCAAAGCCGTTCGCATAGGCGTACAGCACACCGCCCCATTTGCCGAACCAGCCCTTCAGCGTCTGTTCCGGAGTGCCGGCCAAATCCCCTATGGTATGCTTACAGTAAGATTCCAGCCTGTGCTGCGTGGCTCTGCCGACATACAGCAAAGCTCCAACCGGCAGCGGCCAGACTATCTCCTTGAAATTCCCGCGATGGATTTCGGTGACTGCGTCCGGTTTTTTGTAATCCGACCCCAGTTTCGCAAATATTTTATTGTAAGATACGCCGATGCTCACGGTGATGCCCAGCTCACGGCTGATCCGCCTGCGGATTTCCTGCGCAAGCTGCGCGCCGTTTGCGCCCTTGGCGGTGACATCGAGCCAGCATTCATCCAGACCGAACGGTTCCACCCGGTCCGTATATTCCAGATAAATCTGATGGCAAAGCCGCGAGAATTGCCTGTAAAGCTCAAAACGCGGCGGAACAACCATCAGATCAGGGCACTTCTGCCGGGCCTGCCAGAGGGCCTCTCCTGTTTTAACGCCGTATTTCTTTGCCAGCTCATTTTTGGCAAGAATGACGCCGTGGCGCTGTTCCACATCGCCCCCCACGGCTGCCGGTCTGCTTTTCATTTCAGGCTGGTACAGGCTTTCAACGCTTGCGTAAAAGCTGTTGCAGTCTGAATGTAATATGATTCGATCCACATACTCACCACCAAACGCATGTTCTATTCCTCTGATTATTTTAATACAGAACATGCGTTCTGACAATAGGAAAATAAAACAAAAGTCCCGCAGTCCAACTGAACTGCGGGACTTTAAACAAAACAGACACAGGTGAAGCCGCCCGTGCTTCGGTATTACTGCATCAATTGGCCGCTTCTTCCGCCGCAGCCTCGGTTGTTTCTTCCGCATCATCGGCAGCCACTGCCCTTACCGCCTTAACAGCGGCATAAGCCTCGCCCTCCGGGTCGATTGTCCGCACACCCTCGGGAAGATGAAAATCCGCGGCCGTAATGGTATCGCCGGCCTGTTTGCCAGAAACCTCGACCACAATTTCGTCCGGGATCAGCGCCGCCTTGCCTTCCACTTCGGCTTCAGAATGATATACCTGCAATTGCAGCAAATTGTGCTCCAAATCACCGTGGCCACGGAATGCGATGGGAAGCTGCATCTTTACGTCCTGATCCTGCGAGATCATCTGAACAGACACATGAACCGCATTCCCGTCCACAGGATGCCGCTGAACCTCTTTTAAAAATCCAAATTTTTTTTCGCCGCCCAGCAGAATCCACAATTTTGCGCTGGTGCCATGCCGCGCAATCACTTTGTTCAGATCATTGCTTTCAAACTGCACAGGAGTGGATGCGGTACCGGGCCCATTCAGAACCCCCGGAACAGAGCCTTCTCTTCTCACCTTTTTCGGCTTGTCTTTTCTGATCACTGCTTTTAAAGCAATCTCTTCCATCGTATAAACACTCCTTTTCTTATCGTGACATTGTTCGTTACCTCGATTTTATACCTATTCCACAAAAAGTCAAACGCAGCCTCCCGCAAGAAAGCCGTGAGAATCGAACGAATCGCTCTCTTGGCCCGTATCAGGCGGCAAAGGCGGCAATTCTGATCCGATTTTCCCGGAATCTCCGGCAGAATCGCGCCTGCCCCGTTCTTTCCCCCTTGATACGGCAAAAAAGCAGGCACCCGATTGATGCCTGCTTTTTATGGAGAGTAGTTTTAGGAACAAACGATATCTTACAGCAGTGTTTGAAAAATCTTTTCGGAGGGACGGGCGATCACCGTGGTAGAAAGCAAAAGCTCCGTTTCCGCAGTCGCCGCCGCAACCGCTGTCTTCACAGCCTCCACGTCGCCCGTGAGAAGAACGACGCCCTTCCCCCCGATCGCATAGCCTATTTTCACTTCGATCAGCGTAACGTCCGCGGCCTTTGCGGCAATATCCGCTGCGCGGATGCCGGAGGCCACCGAGTAAAATTCCATCACACCGACCGCCCGAATCGCTTCTACCGGGTTCGTCAGACCGATGGCCGGAATCAACTGGGGATCAATGTTGGGAATCAGCAGGCTGTCTACAAAGTATTCCCCCGCCGCCTGAATTCCTTTATCCATGGAGGTTTCCACATCGCCGGTGCTGCCGCCGATAATCACAATGTATTTTCCGGGACAAACCGTAGAGGCCTTGACCAGTTCGGCACTGGACACCTTGACCATTCGGTCGCTGACTTCTATTCCGCGGGCAATGCTGGAAAGCTCAATTGCTCCAATCGCTTCTCTCATTGTCCTCAAGCCTCCCTATCGCGGCGGATCGATGCGCCGTCCTCATTGATTTGTGTCACAATTCCACCGATGCTGGCGTGGATATTGGCGGAGAGCCCCTGTGCGGCCGACGCCAGCAGATCGCCCTTTCGTACCGTTTCTCCAGCCTGCACGGCCGGAACGGCGGGCTTGCCGATATGCTGCCGGAACGAAATCCAGACCTGCTCCGGGAAAAGCTCGGCGCAGTCGTCCCCGGCATGCTGATGGAAATACTCCGAAAGCCCCAGACGGGCCACCAGACGGTCGGTCGGCACCTTGCCGTACAATGACCCTTCCCTCGCCTTAGGAGAAAGGTTTCGCGGCGCCTGAATGCCTTGCTCACGCAGCCTGCCCTTCAGGTAAGCATTTACCTTGCGGGGCGACAGCCCCATGGGACAGGAGAACATTTCGCACACACCGCAGTCGCAGCAGTTCGCGGCCTGCCCGAATACCTTTTGGTATTCGTCCCTGTCGGAGATCAATTCCTCGCGGAACAGATTCCGCATCATCAGATGCGGCTGGATCGTATGCCCGATCAGATACCGCGGACACAGGCTGGTGCACATCCGGCACTGAACACAGGCGCTTTTGGCCTGCGTTTTAATCCGGCCAAGCGGCAGCGCCGCCCGGCGCGCCAGATAATGCTCCTTTGACAGAACAATCAGGTTCCCTGTTGTTTTCGTCACGGTCAGATGATCGATTTCGGCAGGGTCGGTCACGACGCGCCCCATCATGGGGCCGCCGAGGATGACGACATAATCGGTAATTTTCGGATGGGCGCTGCCGACGCACTCGCGCAAGGGCGTGCCGAGCGGAGCCTTTCGCATCACTGGGCGCTCCACCTCGCCGACGACGGACAGATATTTTTCCGTTACGGGGATGCCCCGCAGGGCGTCGTGAATATTCAGCAGAGTTCCCACGTTGTCCACCACGGCGCCCACGTCGAGCGGGATTCCGCGTTCGGGAACCGAGGTGCCGCACACCTGCCGGACCAGCACCTGCTCATCCCCGGCCGGATAAAAGGACGGCATCTCGAACAGCTCGATCTTTGCGCCAGAGGCCGCGATGGCCTGCCGCAGCGCGGCGATCTCTTTGACATATTTCTTTTTTAGGGCAATCACGGCTCTTTGGGCGCCGACATGAGCCGCCACCGCACCCACCGCCTGAACGATCTGATTTGGGAAGGTACGCATCAAATATTTATCCGTTTCAATCAGCGGCTCACATTCCGCGCCGTTCACCACAAAGCACTCCGCCTTGGCGGAAAGCTTTACGTGCGTGGGGAACCCGGCTCCGCCGGCCCCTACCACACCCGCAGCCTTTACCGCTTCGATCAAATCCATACGATCACCATCCTGCCTCATTGATACCGATCTTCCGTTAAAACCGTGTATCAAAACTGGTTGTCTCTCCCCGCTTTCAACGAGAGAGGACAACTGTTTCTTACTTTGAATCAGTTATTTCTACTACAGCACATTGGTGTTGATTTCTTTGTCGTCTATGATGCCGACTACGGTTGCGTCCACCGGAACATCGGAACGCCCAAGCGCTGTTCGGGCGGAGCTCCCGCTGACGATGAGCACCGTTTCCCCGATCCCCGCGCCGATGCTGTCCACCGCGACTATGGGGGTTCCGGGCTTTTCTCCCTCCAGTAAATTCAGAGGGCAGACGACCAGAAACTTAAATCCCCTCAGGCTTTCTTCCTTCCGGGTTGACCAGATATTTCCAATCACCTTTCCTACCAGCATAAAAAGCTCCTCCCGCTCCCGTTGAGGGGGTTATTTTTCAATACAGTTCATGGCGATCCCCGCCGGTGTGACCAAAAACGGATTTTCCGGTTTATAGGTGGGGATTCCGGTTTCCTTTTCAAATACCGATTCGATCCCGGCCAGGCAGCAGGTTCCGCCGCACAGGTAAATCGCGCTCACAGCTTCTTTGCTGACATATTTTTTCACGATGGCCGCCATTTTTTCGATCACCGCCTTCACGACGGGGAAGATCTCCTTGTGGCGCGAGGAATCGAGCTTGATGGCCTCTGCCTCTGCAATCGGGATCTGATAGCTGCCCGCCAGCACAAGCGTCAGATGTGTGCCGCCCGTCGGCTCGTCTTCGATCTGAACCACCTTGCCGTCCTTTAAAACGGCAAGGCCCGTGGTGCCGCCGCCGATGTCTACCACAACCCCGTCGGAAACGCGGTAAATGGTGTTGGCGGCGGTCGGCTCGTCGAGCACGTTGACCACCTGCATTCCCGCGCTTTCGGCCACATAGGTGTGCGTTTTCAGGCTGCTGTCGGTTCCGGCCGGCATGGCGATGGCGCACTGCTCCAGGGGCCGGCCCAGTCGGGCCTCCAGCTTTTCTTTCAGCTCGCGCACAATGCGGCAGGCTCCGACATAATCCACAACAACGCCGTCGCGCAGAACGCTCGCCGCCCGCTTTTCACAGGCGACCGGGCGATCCTCGGCATCCAGCACAACAAGCACGATATAAGCGGTGCCCAAATCCAGCCCCACCTTCAGTTTGCCGGGGCACGGCACAAGGGTTTGGGTTTCAGAGCGCTCAACCTGCGCAATATATTCATTGATTCGTTCCAGCTCCAGCAATGCGGGCAGCCTCCGTTTCCGTTGAATTTTCCCGCTCAGCGGATATGCAGCGCGTCAGACATGACGCAGCGGCGCTTTCTGCAGAAGGAACGGGCGGTCGTCAGGCCTTCTCCCGTCGGGCCTGCAATCGTAAAGGTGGTGCAGCCTTCCCCTCCCACGCCGATTCCGGCATAGGACGGCGCGTTCTTCACGAAGATCGTCGTTTGCAGCAGCTTTGCCATCTTTGTCAGCTTATCGACGTTTTTGGAGTGCATCATGGCGGTGTGGCGGTTGCCGCGCTCGGCCACCAGGGCGATCTCAATGGCCTCGTCAACGTCCGCAGCCCGAACGACCGGCAGAATGGGCATCATCAGCTCTTCCATCACAAAGGGGTGGTCCTTGGGCGTTTCCATCAGGATCACGCGCGCGTTTTCTCCGCCGCTGATCCCCAGCTTATTCAGAATATAGGGGGCGCTTTTCCCGACAAACTCCACCTTGGGGCCGCCCTTTTCGTTGGTGACCAGCTGGAGCAGGCGGCTGATGGTGCTTTCCTCCTTGATCTCAAACGCGCCGACGCGCTTCATGTGCCAGATCAGGCAGTCAGCGATGGTATCGACCGCAATGACCTCTTTCTCCGCGATACAGGGAAGGTTGTTGTCGAAGCTGCACCCGTCGATGATGTCTTTGGCCGCTTTCTCAATATCCGCCGTTTCGTCCACGACGACAGGGGGATTGCCCGCTCCCGCGCCGATGGCCTTTTTGCCGGTGGACATGACCATTTTAACGATTCCGGGGCCGCCTGTGGCGACCAGCACCCGGACTTTGGGATGCTTAATCATCAGGTTGGTGTTCTCAACGGAGGGCTCGCGCACCGTTACGATCAAATTCGCGGGAGCGCCCGCTTTCTCCAGCGCCTGATTCAAAGCCGTTACCAGCACATGGGTCACGTTTTTCGCTCTGGGGTGAGGGCTGAACACCACGGTATTCCCACCCGCCAGCATCGCAATGGAATTGCAGATGATGGTTTCGGTCGGGTTCGTCGCGGGCGTGACCGCGCCGATCACGCCGAAGGGGCAGTATTCCACCAGAGTGAGGCCGCGGTCGCCGGTCATCGCCTCGGTGACAAGGTCTTCGGTGCCGGGGGATTTTTCCGCCGCCACACGGTTTTTGATCAGCTTATGTTCATAGTTGCCCATGCCGGTTTCTTCCACCGCCATGCGCGAAATTTTCTGGAGCAGCTCCGGTTCCAGTACCGTGCGGCGGATCACGTCGACATACTTCTGGCGATCCTCCATGGTGGAAAACAGGTACTTTCTCTGCGCCGCTTCACTGGCCTGTACCGCGTCGTCCATGGAATCGAAAATTCCGCAGCTTCCGCAGGCTCCGTTTTCCTCACACGGCGCGGCGCCTGTGCTCTTCATTTCCTCCATCACCAGGCGGGCGACCTGTTCGATCAATTTATCATCTAATTTCATAGCTGTCAGCTCCTTATCGTAGACTCACTCTAAAATCGATTCCCAAAAAGCAGGCGCCAATCTCCCGCTTTTGGCGGAGAGATCTGCTGCCGTTTTCAAGCATGCACACTTTTCAGGGGAATCGATACTGCTTTCCAATTCAGCGGCATTTGCGGATCAGGACATAATCGTTGTTTTTCAGCCCGCACGCATTAGCCTCGTCGGTATCCACATGAATTTCCAGCGCGGATTTCTCCGAGACGCGAACCAACACGTTCCCGAGCACACAGCGCCTTTCGCCGCAGGTTTCCACCTCGACGATCTCTTTGTCGCAAATTCCCATACGCTTCGCAATTTCTGGCGTTGCATGAATATGACGCAGCGCCACAATGGCGCCGCAGGGCAGCTCCAGCGTTCCCAGCGGACCGCAGAGCTGCAGTCCGGGCGTGTTTTCCAGCTGGCCCGATTCCCGGATGGGCGCCTTGACCCCCAGCCGGAAGCTGTCGGAAAGGGAAATCTCCACCTGGCTTTTGGGGCGAACCGGCCCCAGAATACGAACGTTTTCAAAGCTGCCCTTCGGCCCGATGATCGTGACCGTTTCTTTGGCCGCGAACTGGCCGGGCTGCCCCAGCTCCTTGATGGATGTCAGCCGATACCCGGGGCCGAACAGCGTATCCAGATCCGCCTGACTGAGATGCACATGCCGGTTTGATACTCCTACCGGCACCATGTAGTTCTGCATCTCGCGCAGCCGCTCCAAAACAAGCTTTGCAATGGTTTCCACCGTTTGATCCGTGTGCTTCAACCCTTGCACACCTCCCTGTTTTCGATTCCGGCCCGCCGCTTAAAGTGCGGTCGGGCCGGTTCTTCCCTGCCGCAGCTTACGGCAGTATTTTTTCTGTGTCTGAATGGGGCCGCGGAATCACATGGCGGGAAACAACCTCTCCCACTGCGTCCGCCGCCGCTACGCCGGCATCTACCGACGCCTTGACCGCACCGACATCCCCGCGCACCATAACGGTTACCAAGCCGGAGCCGATTTTCTCGTAGCCGATCAGAACGACGTTCGCCGCTTTCACCATGGCGTCTGCCGCCTCAATCGCGCCCACGAGCCCTTTTGTTTCAATCATGCCCAACGCTTCGTTTGACATATTGCATTCCTCCTGTTTCCAAAGTAAGTATTTTCATTTTCTGTTTGAAAAAGGCCATCTATCTGCGCTGCACACAGCTAAGGAGTGGTCGTTTTTCGCTGATTACGTAGCCAGGCGTAAATTACGCAAACAATCCGTTTACCAGGAACATGCTGAGCATAATGGTAAAGGCCGGCGGGTCAATATGGGTATCGCAGTGGCTGTTGAAGGTTTTGGCCAGCGTGTCGCCCAGAACCGTGCAGAAAATCGCCACCAGAATGCCGATCCATACATTCCCCGTCATCACGGCCGCAGAAGCCGCCGGCAGGGTGATGTGGTGAGAGGCCGGGGCGGCAAAGCCCGTCTGAACAAAAATCAGGCTGACCGCGCTCAGGCCGAAGCAGGCGATCGGGAACATTGCCATCGCCTCTTTTGATGCGCCCGAGGAGAGCAGAGAAACCGCCACGCCGCTGACTGCCGCGCCGATGCCCAGCCCCAGCAGGATGTTATACACCAGCGGGCTGCCCGTTGGCACCCACGCTCTCTTTTCGGTTCCCTCATATTTGCCGAACAGGCCGGTGGTGCCAAACACCAGGCGTGTAATAATCGCGAGCGTAATCACCGTAATGGCGGGCAAATCCGTTCTCAGGTGAAGAATATCGCCGTACAGGAATTTGATGAGATAGCCCATCACACCAAACATTCCGCCGACGCAAATCACGGCGGAGCTGCCCGTGCCGTTCAGGGAATACAGGATATCCGCGCCGTTGGGAATCAGCTTTTTTCTGCCCGCAAAGGCCGCCGCGGCAACACCGCCGGCAAAAGCAATATGCGGCCCCAGCATGGAACCGAACGTGATACTGCCAACTGAAAGCTCGGCAATCCCCGCCATCCCCATCAAGCCACCCACGACCGCAAATACACCTGTTAAAATAAAGACCGGCAGCGCTCCCAGCATTGCGCCCAAAACTCCTCCGCCAAAGGCTGCGACCAGCGCGAATAAATCCATACCTCTCAACCTTTCCTAAATAAAATTAAATAAATATGTTGCTGATACAAGTCACCGCTTTTTTTCGTAAAGATTCCGTTCGATCTGTTTTCTCCCATTGAAAGCCCTGATCCTCCCGGCCGAAATGACCATAAGCCGCGGTTTTTAAGAATTGGGGTCTGCGCAGCCGAAGCTGCTCGAGAATCTGCGAAACGGAAAAGGAAAATTCCTCCTTGACGATCCGGTTCAGATCATTCAGGGGAATGCGCTGTGTGCCAAAGGGATTCACCGTAACGGCCTCGGGCTCCGGCAGGCCAATGGCGTAAGCAAGAGAAACCTCGCAGCGCTCCGCCAGACCAGCAGCCACAATGTTCTTTGCCGCATAGCGGGCCATGTAAGCCGCGGAACGGTCTACCTTTGTCGGGTCTTTCCCCGAAAAAGCCCCTCCTCCATGGCGGCCCATGCCGCCGTAGGTATCCACCATGATTTTCCTGCCGGTCAGGCCGACATCGGCCGCCGGGCCGCCCGTAACAAAGCGCCCCGTGGGATTGATATGTATTTTCGTACGGTAGCCGATGAGCCCGGAATCGACCACCGAATGGATCACCTCGTTTAAAATCGCATCCCTAAGGTAATCGTACTCGATGCCGTCGTCGTGCTGTGCGGAAACAATGATACTGGTAATTTCGAGCGGCTTCCCCTCGGGAGAATACCGCATGGTCACCTGCGTTTTTCCGTCCGGGTAGAGCCAGGGCAAAAGCTCCTGATGCCGCACATCCGCCAGCCGCTTTGCCAGCTTATGAGCCAGCTCCGCGGTCATTGGCATATAGCTTTTGGTTTCATTGCACGCATAGCCGTACATGATCCCCTGATCCCCGGCGCCAAGGCGCGCGCTGGTACCTACCGGCTGGTTTTCCCCGTCCACCCCACGGGCAATATCCGCAGACTGGGCGTTCAGATTCGTCAAAACCATACAGGTGCGGTAATCCATTCCCTTTTTCTCATCGGTATACCCAACGCTCTGCAGAATTCTGCGGGCCACGTCCTCCACATCCACCTTTTCGCCGGAGGTCACCTCGCCGGCGATCATGACCACCCCGGGCGAGACCATGGTTTCCACCGCAACCCGGGCATTGGGGTCCCGCGTCAGGTAGGCGTCCAGAATCCCGTCGGAAATCTGGTCGCACACCTTATCGGGGTGCCCCTCCGTCACCGATTCTGAAGTTACCAAATAATCGCACATCACTGTCACCTGTCCCTTGCACCGCTACCGTTCGGAGGATGCCCCGACGGCTTTTTTATATTGATAGACGGTTATGTTTTCGTACTTTTTGAACACCTTGCTGAAATAGCCGCTTTCATTGTAGCCCAGGCGGAACGCAACCTCTGCGATGCTCAAATCCGTGGACTGGAAGTACTCCTTTGCGAGCATCAGCTTTCTCAAATGCAGATATTCCATCACGCTGACATTCAGGCAGTTCTTGAAGATGCGGCTGAGATACCCCTGGCTGACGGCGCAGTTTTCAATGATCTGCGTCAGGCCGATCTCCTCCTGAATGCGGGCGTTGATATAAGAGAACACATTCTGAAGCAGCTCGTATTTGCGAATGCTGGTCTGCTGAAAAATGTAGTCCAGAACGCGGAACAGCCAAATCTCCATCCCGGCGGGAGCAGCAAGAGCCGCCTCGCTGAGCGGAAACATTTCCGCGCAGTCAACCGGCCGGGCGGAAACACGGCCCAGATAATTGAAACTGTTTTGCCCCAGCTGCTCCGCGGCCGTTTGGATCTGCCCGCGGTTTGCGCCGCAGCTCCGGTACAGCTCCTGAACAATCTCGGGAACCTGATAATACATCTGCTTAAAGTCCTTTTCCTTCAGAACCTTTAAGGTCATATTCCAGTACAGCTGCTCTGGCTGGCTGCTTTTGCTGTGCTTTTCGAGCAATGCCCGAATCATGTCGCAGGAAACGGGCTTTGAAATGTATTCCTTTACCTTGGCGCGCAGCGCTTCAATGGCGAAATCGAAATGATTGTACGAAGACAATATGTAGATCGTGATTTCGGGATTGTTGGCATAAATTCGTTTGCTGGCCTCAATTCCGGACATTCCGGGCATCATGATGTCCATAAACACAATATCCGGCTTTTCCTTTCGGCACAGCTCCACCGCATCTTCTCCATTGCTGACGGAAAACGCGACCTCAAAGCCGGGTACTTTTTCGATCATGATCTGCAAAGCGTCCCGCATCAGCTGTTCGTCATCTGCAATCAATATCTTATACATGATCAATTAGCCTTTTCATCAAAGTTTTTCGGGTAGCGTACGGTACTGGTGGTTCCAACGCCATCCGCGCTTTTGATTACAGCATCGTACCCGGAGCCAAAGGAATTGACCAGTCTTTGCCGGGAGAACGCGATGCTGGCCTCGATTGCGCCGCCCTCATAAGAGCCCTTGTACTGCTTAAACAGCTGGGCGATTTTTTTGTCGCCGAAGCCCGGGCCGTTGTCCTCGATCTGGAACACAACGTCATCTCCCTGATACTGCGCGGCGATCCGCAGAGTGCCGTGTTCTTTCTTCTGCCCGATCCCGTAGAAAACGGCCCTCTCTACAAACGGGAGCAGAATCCTGCTCGGGATCTTCTGCATATTCAGCTCGTCTGAAATGTCGAGCACGTATTCCAGCTGATCGCCCATGCGCTCCTTCTGGATTTTCAGGTAGCGTTCCAGATTCTCGATTTCTTCCGACACAAAGACATTGTCTCTCGTTTCAGAAAAATTAGATTTCATGAACTCCGCAAACAGATTGATCGCGCGGTTGGTGCGGGGCGCGTCCTCCACGACGGAAAGATTGGAGATCGCATTCAGGCTCTTGAACAGAAAATAGGGATTCATCTGTGTTTTCAGTGCGGCCAGCTCGGCCTCCATCTCTTTTTTCTGCTCGTTGAGCACTTCCAGCTCCTTATCCAGATTTTCCTTTTGAACCAGGCGGGACAGCTCCTTTTCCGCAAGCTGGTTGACGATCAGGGAGACCAGATTGGCAATGTGAAAGAACTTTTCATAGGGGTAGATGGCAATCGACTCAAACAGCCGCTCCATTTCCGGGTCTTCTCTGTGATTGCGGTCATGGTGCAGAACGCTTTCCAGCCGGCAAATGTCCGTTGGTGCGTCCCCACAGCGGATCTGTCCGCCGATAAAGCCCCCCAGGTAATGCCCGCGGACGATGATCGGAATCGCGATCTCGATCAGCCCGCACGGGCAAAAATAAACATAGGTTTTTTGGGTCACCGCCGCCTGAATCGCGCCGAATGCGTCGGACGACATGCAGATCCGCTTGGCATTTTCATCTTTGCGAACCTGCTGGCAGAAAGGAGTAAAAGAAGTCATCTCGGTAATCGGTTCGCCCCTGTAATCAACGGTGACAAAGGCAAGGCCGGTCGCCTTCGCTATCTTATCCTGAATATTCTCCAAAACCTTTATGCCAAAGAGGCGCGCGATACTGAAATTACTGATGGAGCCATTCTCTTCAGAGATCGCATGGAAGCCGGAATGAAGATCAGATTCAAATAAATTATCCATACTTTACATCCTTTCCTTGTTCAAGAATGATTATAATAAAGCACTCAAACTTTATTATAACGTATTCTTGTCTGCAAAGGAAAGACTAATAAATCGAATGTAATATTTTCACCACGTCTTCCGCCGCAGCTTTTGTTGGATTTAACGAAAGGCTCCAATCTTTCAGTGTGTTCAGGGCGAGCGTTGCCAGAGATTTGTCGTATTCCTTTCGGGAGATTCCGCAGTCTCTGATCGTACCGGGCATTTTCATCTGAAATTTTAACTCTTCAATATAGCGGACCAAATCCAGAACAGCATCCTGGTTACTCTTTGCTCCCGTGGAAATACCCGTGCGCCGCGCAAGATCCGCGTACCGGGCGCAAACGCCCGGGGCTTTGCTGTTAAACAGGATCACCTCCTTTAATACCAGCGCATTGGCCAAGCCATGGGGAATGTACGAGTGAAACACACCGCCGAGCGAATGCGCCAGAGCGTGAGAAAGGCCCAGCCCGGCTTTGTTGAAGGCGATTCCGGCATAGGTGGACGCCTCGTGCATTCGGGTTCTCGCCTCCAGATCGCTTCCGCTGCCGTAACAGGCCAGAAGCGAGGAATGGACAAATTCCACCGCTTTTTCCGCCATCGCGTCGCTGAACGAATCGGCATGCAGACCCACATAGGCTTCCACCGCATGCGTCAGGGTGTCCATGCCGGTGTTGGCCGTAACGCGCGGCGGCACCGATAAAACGAGACGCGCGTCCAGAATCGCCTCATCCGGACGAATGATGTCGTCCACGATCATATGCTTCACATGGGAGTCCTCGTCGGTCAGAACGCTGACGGAGGTCACCTCCGACCCGGTACCGCTGGTAGTGGGCACGGCGATCAGCCGAACATCCGAGCCGCCGGGCATCTGCTTTGAAAGATACAAAACGCCTTTTGCGGTGTCAATTGCGGAACCGCCGCCCAGGGCGATCATCACCTGCGGCCCAAAACGCCGGAACTCGACCAGAGCCTTCGCAACCGTATCCATCGGCGGATCCGGAACCACCTTGTGAAAAATTCTCACCTCGCAGGAATTGTCGACGGCCTCCAGCAGCAGCTTTACCCCGCCGCTGCCCAGCAGGAATTCATCGCAGACCAAAAAGATTTTTTGATTCCGATAAGCGGAAAGCACCTGCAGGGAACCGATTCCGCTGTGAATTTTTGTTTTTAAAAATATGGTATGCAAGGGGGTCCTCCTTCTCTTTCAGCGAATGGAAAACGCGTTGGCCAGGGTGCATCTTCTCCTTCTGCAGAAGTGCCGGGCGGTTGTGGTTCCCTCCCCGGTGGCGGTGGCAATTGTAAAGCTCGTGTCGCCCTCTCCGTCAAACCCGATTCCCGCCAGCGCGGAGCTGTTTTTGACGAACACCGCCGTCTGCAGCTTTTGCGCGGCATAATTGAGCCGCTCGATCAGCCGCGAATGGATGGTCGCCGTGTGGCGCAGCCCCTGCTCGATCTCGCAGGCAAATTCCACGGCCTGCTCGAAGTCCTTCGCACGTACCAGCGGAACCAGAGGCATGAGCAGCTCTTCCGTTACAAACGGGTGCTGGCGAACCGTATCCACAACGATCAGCCGTACCGAATCATCGCAGTCCATACCGGCTGCAGAAAGAATCTCCCGCGCGCTCTTTCCTTCCAGGGCCTTATTCGGAACCATTTCCGGCGTTACCGTTGCCAGCGTAAGCTGGAGCATCTCCTGCTGGTCGCTGACACAATGTACATGATTTTTTTTCAGCTCACGGAGAAATTCCTCCGCGACCGAGTCTACAATGACAATGCTCTTTTCGGTAATGCACGTCAGATTGTTGTCAAAAGAAGCGCTGAACACGATGTCGCGGGCAGCCTTTTGCAGATCCGCCGTTTCATCGATGATGGCCACCGGGTTGGCGGGGCCTGCCCCGATCACCTTTTTCCCGCAGGACATGGCCTGCCGGAGCATTCCCATCCCGCCGGTGGCGATCACCAGAGAAATATCGGGGTGCGTCATCAGCTCGCGCGTAACCGCCATGGAGGTTTCACTCAGAGTGGAAACCAGATTGTCGATTCCGCAGGTGCGGCTGACGGCCTTGCTGACCAGCTCCGTTACGAGCTGAGAAACCTCCAGCGCTCTGGGGTGCGGCACGTGAATCACCGCGTTGCCGGCTGCGAGAAGGCCGATCGTATTGCAGATCAGCGTTTCACAGGGATTGGTGCAGGGCTGCACCGCACATACCACACCGTAGGAGGAAAGCTCATACAGCGTCATTCCATGGTCGCCGGTTTTTACCTCCGTGACCAAATCTTCCGTGCCCGGCGTTTTCCGCAGAACAAGAAGAAGCTTCTTTTTCTTATCCTCTGCAACACCCATGCCGGTTTCTTCGACCGTCATGCGCGCCAGATCATCGACTTTCAAAAGCAGATCCGCTTTCACGGCGTCGATCACCTGCTGGCGCTGATTTAAGGTAAGCTGAGAATACTGCCGGTATGCGCTGGCCGCCACCGCCACCGCGTCATCCACGGAGCAAAAAACACCGCTTTTCAGCGTGTGAGCGTTATTCTTTTGGTAACTCTGGTAAACCTGACCCACAAGGGCTTCTATTTGCTCTGCGTTCATCTACTCTCCTCCCCAGGCTGCTGAGACTCGGCATCTGCCGGCTTTTTCTTATTCTTTGAGGGGCGCCCCGGCGATCTTGCCGGCCTGCCTTTTTTGGCGGGGGGGTCGGCTTTCTTTTCCGGAACGGGGCTTATCTGCGGCTGTACTTCGGTCGGAACCACTTTTTCCACCGCGGTTTCGGGGGCGCTCTGCCGCTCTTGCAAATCAACAACGGAGGAAGCCTCCTGTTTCGACGCTTGCTGTTTTGCGGCCGGCGCTGCCGGTTCTGTCAGGGGCTCCACCGGCGGCGCTTCCAATTCCGCCTTTCCGGTTTCTTCCGGCTGCGGCTCCGCCGCGGATTCCGTTTGTTCCGGAACGGCCTGCTCAAACGGGATTGCCGTTTCCTTCGGCGAAGCCTGTGGCGGAACCGGAGCCGTTACAGGCCCGGCCGTTGTTCCGTCCGCCTCGTCGGTATTTGTCTGTTCCGGCTGTGCCAGCGGCTCGCTCTGCGGGTCCTGCGGCGGCAAATCCTCCGCGGGGGGTGGAGCACCCGGCCCGGGATTCTCCGGAGGCGGCTCCTGCTGCGGCGCGACAGGACTACAAAACAGCTCGCCGATGCTCGGTGCCGGCCGCGGAATGACTTTGAAGGACACCAGCTGGCCGTTTTGCTCCGCCACGGCCCGACCGGTCTGCACCGACGCGGTAACTGCGCCCACATCGCCGGAAACCTTAATCGTAATCCAGCCGAAGCCCTTTGCCTTTTCGATGCCGATCAACCCCACATTTGCGGTTTTTACCATCGCGTCCGCCACGGCGATTGCCCCGGCCAATCCTTTGATTTCTACCAGACCCAACGCGTCGTTCATTTGGCCACCTCGTTTCCTGTTCTTTTTCGGTTACTCCCTGACGATCTGAATTCCCATTTCTGCGGCTTTTTCCCTGGCCAGCATGGTAATGAGATCGCCCTGATGCAGAACCAGCCTCCCCTCCGTCAGGCCAAAGGCCAGATCCGCTTCGGTAATAACTCTTTTATTGGCGCTACTTTCCGCCGACGGTTTTGCAGCCGGTTCGCGGCGCGGCTGCGGCGCGGGAAGCTGGTCGGAAAGCTCTATTCCAAAATCCGTTAAGGTTCGGATATACTGTTCTATTTTGGTTCGGTATGCTTTGGGTTCTTTGCCGCTGAACGGCTCCATGCCGCTTTGCAGCATAATGACCTTTTGGCCCTGAGAAAAGCACCGGCCGATCCATCGCGTTTCAAAGGAATCCTCCAGGCACAGCGCGGTTTTGGCTACCAGAGCCCTGCTGGGAAACGGAAAGACCGTGACGGATTCTTCCCGCTGCTCCTCCCAGGCCTGCTCCTGCTCTATTGCAAGGCTGCCGGGAAAGAGCTCTTTGAGCTTTTGTATGTAGTAATCGTTGTATCGTGCTTTGGGCAATACGGAGATCACCTGCAAATCGCAGGGAACCGAAAGGCTGCCCAGCCGTTTGAAATAATCGTCCTGCCAGCGTTCCGGCAGCATCAGATAACAGGCCTTCCGCTGCAAAAGCGGAAGAAGGTGCTCTTCTTCCAGCCGACTGATGACCTTGAGCACCATCTGCTCGAGCAGCTTATGATCCAGCAAAGGTTACAACCCCTTTCAGCGAACGGAGTGCTCCGGGCGCTATGTCACCCGGCAGTGTGTGCGGACGAAAACACAGAATCAACAAAAATTTCGCCCGCACCTGCCTTGGGAATCGGTAAACTGTTATTTGGAAGCCATCGTGGGGATAATCTTTTCCGTATCGGAATGCGGGCGCGGAATCACGTGGATGGAAACGACCTCGCCAACCTGCCTTGCGGCAGCCGCACCGGCGTCTGTGGCGGCCTTAACCGCACCGACATCGCCGCGCACCATCACGGTTACCAGCCCGGAACCGATTTTTTCGTACCCGACCAGAGAAACGTTCGCAGCCTTTACCATGGCGTCGGCTGCCTCAATCGCTCCTACCAGTCCTTTGGTCTCAATCATGCCCAATGCATCAGAATTCATATGGATCCTCCTTTGTTGTCATCCGGCTGTTCCGCCGGCACTTACACTTAAATATAAGGCTGTGTTGTCGATTTTGGCTCGCTGCCCAAAGCGCCCAGCAGCTTTTTGCCCACCTCGATCGCCGAACGAACCGCCTGACGCACCGCGCCGGAATCGCCGGTAAAGGTGAGGATCACTTCGTTTGAATAGCTGGTTCCCTGCGAGGGAGAGCTGTAGCTGACCACCTCGACGTTGGCGGCCTTAACGGCAACATCGGCCAAAACCGTGGCGATTGCCGCGGGTCCGGCGCACACCATGCCGAACGCTCTGCCGAGCGGGGTGCCGAACGCCTTTTCCAGGCAGTAGCTGGCTCTTGCCGTGTACTGGAATTCCAGATGCCCGGCCTCATTTCCATACACATCGCCAAAGTACTTATCCAGACTTGCCAGAGCGATTTCCACCGCTCTTCTGGCATCCGAAACATCGTCGGCGCCGATGTAAATCAGGCTGCCGTGGCCTGCTCCGCCCTTGGTATCTCTGGGGAGCTCGATCGAGATAACCTCCGTATTGGTTGCCTTTACGGCGTCATCCACCGCCATGATCTGCGGGCCTGCGCCCACTCTCCCGCCGATGATTCCGATGGAACGGTATTTGCCCAAGTGCAGTCTTTCCACCAGCAGCGGGTCTACGCTTGCAATCACAAGACCAATCGTATCGCCGACAGCGGTTCCGACAAACTCCGTCACCCCCAAAGACCCGCAGCAGGAAGGAGCGGATTCCTCCGGCTTCTGCTTTAGCTCCTCAGCGACCTGATTGATCACTTTCTCAATTAATTGCTGATCCATTGTCTATCCTCCGTTTCTCTTAAATTTGCTATCCGCCGATCACACAGTTCAGGCCATAGCTTTCCACAATTTGTTTCAGTTGCTCGGCGTCTTCCGCAGACAGCGACACGTTCGCATCCATCAAATACTCCCTGCCCAGAAGATCGTATTTATTTTCCCCATACGTATGGTAGGGCAGCAGATGAACCGTTTTTACCCGGTGCAGGGTCAGTACAAATTCACAGATCGCGCTGATCCCTTCGGGACTGGCGTTCACTCCCGGAATGGTCGGCACCCGCACCACCGTCTCTGTCAGCTCGGAAATACGCTTTGCATTCTTCAAAATGATTTCATTGGAAACTCCGGTCACTTTCCGGTGGATCTCGTTGTTCAGCGATTTGATGTCCAGAAGGGCCAAATCGATGAACGGGAACACCGTTTCAATGGCTTCGGCAGAGGCATATGCAGTGGTTTCAATGGCTGTATGCCACCCTTTCGCGTGACAGGCCTTCAGCAGTTCAACTGCAAAACCGCTTTGCAGCAGGGGTTCCCCGCCGGACAGTGTAATTCCGCCGCCAGACCTGCGATAATTGATCTCATCGCGCTTTAGCTCCTGTATCACCTGCTCCACGGTCAGGCGCTGGCCTTTCATGGTCAGCGCGCCGGCCGGGCACACATTCACGCATTCCCCGCAGGCAACGCATTTTGTGTGGTCTAAAAGCCCTGCGTTCTGGGGATCGATCGCCCCGAATTTACAGGCCTTAATACATTTTCCGCAGTGGATACACAGAGAAGCCTGGTACATCACTTCCGGCTTCGGGTTCTGCGACTCGGGATTGCAGCACCACAGGCAAGACAGCGGGCAGCCTTTTAAAAACACGATCGTACGAATCCCCGGCCCGTCATGAATGGAGTATCGCTGCATATTAAACACGGTACCGGCGGCACTGTAATCGATTGGTGAAGGCATTCTCACAACTCCCTTGGTTTCATTGGCATCTGTGTGATGCATTCCTGCGCAGCGCTTTTTCAAATAAACCCGACTGCCTGCCGATTAGAAAGTATGCGCCGTGCGGTTGATGATGTCGTCCTGCACCTCTTTGGCCAAAACGACAAACTGAGCGCTGTAGCCCGCAACGCGGACAACCAGATCCTTGTAGTCTTCCGGATGCTGCTGCGCGGCCAGAAGCGTTTCCTTATCGATGACGTTGAACTGAACGTGCATTCCCTTGTGGTCAAAGTAGCTTCTGACCACGGAGGCAAAGTTCTTCAGGCCGTTATCGCCTGCAACAGCGGAGGGCAGGAACTTCTGGTTGTACAGCGTGCCGTTGGAAGCGACAAAGTGATCGAGCTTGGCAACGGAGTTGGAAGCGGCCGTCGGGCCCTTGGAGTCCTTGCCGGAGCGGGGAGACACGCCGTCTGCCAGAGGATGCTTTGCCAGCCGCCCGTCAGGCAGCGCCGCAACATCCTTGCCGAACAGCACGTTGGCCGATACCGGGTACACACCGGCCTGGAACTGGCCGCCGCGGGGATTGCGGTACTTCTCTACCTCAAAGCAGTAGATCTGCGCGCACTTGCGGGCAACCATATCAACCTCATCGTCGTCGTTGCCGAAGCTGGGCGTGCTGTCCAGCAAACGGCGCAGGTGATCGTACTTGGCGGGATCGCCGGCACTTCCGGAGAAGTCCATTGCGGAAATCTTCTTCTGAATATCTGCCAGATTGATGGAACTGGCGTTGCCGAGAATCTTCTTGACCGCCTCGTACACCTTCAGCTCGGTCTCCTGGCTGGCATCGCCTGCGGGAGCGGCGGGAGACGCGCTCACAGGGTAGCCGAAGTTGGCGTCGAGCGCCTCCTTGAGCTGCTCAAGAGTGACGTTCTTCTCCTCGAACACATGCTTCTGAATGGCATATACGGAGTCGCCCGTATCCGCTACACCGAATGCCTGCGGGCCGGTGAAGTTATATATCGCGCCGCCCTCCTGCAGGGATTTTCCGCGGCCGATGCAGTCCTCTACCAGAGCGGAAAGGAACGGCAGCGGGGCTCTCTCGCGGTGCGCGATGTCGACGCAGTTGTCGGCCTCGGCCAGATAGTGGACAAAATAAGCCATCTGCTTTTTGAACGCCGTATAGAAATCATCCATGCTCTTCCAGCTGGTCATCTCACCGGTAACCGGCCCAAGCTGCTTGTCGCCGACCTTGCCGTTGTTGAGAGTGATCTCGAGCACCTTCGCCACATTAAAGAACGCGGCGTCGTGCCAGCCCTCCGTTTTGTGCGGGCACTGTGGCTCCACGCAGCCGATGATGCAGTAGTTTCTCGCGTCGCGCAGGGTAACGCCGCGGTTGACCAGAGCGGGGATGATGACTTCGTCGTTGTACATGGCGGGAACGCCCATGCCGAGACGGGCCAGCTCGCAGGCCCTGTACAGGAATTCGTCCGGAGTGCCCTGCCATACGCGGATGGAGAACGAAGGGGCGGGCAGACGAACGTGCGCGCAGGCTTCCATGGCCATATAAGAGATTTCGTTGGTGGCGTCCAGTCCCTCTTCGTTCTGGCCGCCCACGCCGAGGTTCTGGAACACCGCGTAACCGGCGAATGCCTGTGCGGAAACCTCGTCGCGCGTTTTATTCACGTCGTTGAGCTTGATCCAGATGCAGTCGATCAGCTCCTGTGCGAATTCGGGGGTTATGTCCTTATCCGCTTTATAGAAAGGATACATGTACTGGTCGAAGCGACCGGGAGAAATGGAGTGGCCGCTGGATTCGATCTGCAGCATCATCTGCACGAACCAGAACGACTGGCAGGCCTCGTAGAAATTGGTTGCGCCGTACTCCGGCACGCGCTCGCAGTTCTTGGCGATCTGCAAAAGCTCCGCTTTTCTGGTGGGGTTCTGCTCGGTAGCCGCAAGCTCTCTGGCCTTCTCCGCATAGCGGTGCGCGAAACGGATCGCCGCGTTGTACGAAATGATCACGGCCTTATAGAACTGCTCCTTGCGCACATATTCGGGGTCCGTGCGGTCGATGTGCTCCATCGCTTCCACCACTTCTGTAATGATGCCGCGGAAGCCGATCTGCATGACCTTGCCGTAGTCGACGCAAACGTGTCCGACGCCGCCATAGAAATAGTTGCCTACCGTAAAGACGCCCGACGCGATCGCGTCTTTGGCCTCCTGCGACATATAGGAGTCCGCCAGAGCGCTGGTGGTTTTGCCCTCCCAGTACTGGAACGCCTCGTGCAGCTCGGCCGCAGTTTCTTTCGGAATCTGGAACGGGTCGGCGATTCTGCTGCCCATGGTTTCAAATTCCTTCTCCACCCAATCGTAAGAGAATTCAGGGCAGATTTCGGTGGAACGGGGATTTTTCGTAATGGCGCCGACAATCAGCTCATCATCCCGGATGGTGATCGGCAGCTGGTTGAAAATCTTTTCAACCGCCTTCGCTCTTCTGAGAATGACCGGAAGACCTTCTGTCTCTTTGAAAGACTCGGTCACTAAAACCGCTCTCTCCGACTCCACATAGGGAGTGGCATCCAGAATCATTCTTTTCAGCTTCTCTACCCTTTGTGTGGGCTGTGAAAAACCTTTCGCTAGCATTTTACAACCTCCTTATAAATTCATGGAATCACGCATGACGTGCATATTGATGCTGTGTTTTGTGTCGTTCTCATTATAACGGATCCCCCTATCTTCTCCCTAACACAATCCAGACATAAATCTGTAAAATACAAACTAAAAAACATAACCTTACAGAACAAATTTGGTTTTTTTGTTCATATTTACGAAGGGAGGAACCGCCGGGCCAAAACGGCCAGGCAGTTCCTCCCTTCGACGATTTCTCTGTTTTTACAGCTTATTTCGGAGCAAAAGCGAGTCTGCTTTCAAAGAGCTATTTCTCTGGCCGCCAATGGCAGGGAAGAAACAGCACCTCAAATAAACTCCATTTTTATGTAGCTTCAGCACAGAAATTCCGACACGCCCATGGCCTTTAAAAACGCGCGCAGAATCGCCGGATGGGCCGGCCAGGCGGGCGCGGTGATCAGATTGCCGTCACAGATAACCTGGTCGGATTCCGCCGCAAGATAGGTTCCCCCGGCCGCTTCGACCTCCGGCTGAATGGCGGGGTATGCCGTCAGCCTGCGCCCGCGCACAACCCCCGCCGCGGTGAGAATCTGAATCCCGTGGCAGATAGCCGCCACCGGTTTCCCCTGCCCCAGAAACTCCCGCACAAGCGCCAGTACCTTCGGGTTCAGGCGCAAATACTCCGGGCACCGGCCGCCGGTAAGATACAGCCCGTCATAATCCGCGGCACTGCAGGAATCGAAGGCAGCATTGAGCAGAAAGCGGTGGCCGGGCTTTTCCGTATAGCTCTGGTCGCCCTCAAAATCGTGCACGGCTGTTTTAATAAATTCTCCCGCCCGTTTTCCCGGCGTGACCGCATCGGCAGCCACGCCGAAGGTCAGCAGGGTTTGAAACGGAACCATAATCTCATAATCCTCCGTAAAATCCCCTGTCAAAAGCAAGACTTTGGTATTTTTCACCAACATATTTCTCCTCCTCTCATGTATTTCTCCGGCGAAATTAAAATATCTGCCGGTAAAATTCAGACATTGCAGCGGTTCACCTGCCCCGCCTCCAAATAATCCAGAACCTCTTCGATCCCTTCGCCGGTAAAGGCGCTGACGCGAAATACGGTTTTGCACCCGGCCAGACGCAGCCAGGTCTCCGCGCGGTCGGGGCGCGCGTTTTGCCGGTCGATCTGCGTGACAATCCCAATCACCGGGCGGGTGGCCCCCGCCGCAATATTGGGGCTGAACAGAGAGTAATCCTCTGTGGAGCTGAGCATCAGCGCGATGACGTCCGCCTCGTAGGAGTATAAGATGAGCGCCCGGGCAAGCTCCCGGTTTTCCGCGTATTCTCCGGGGGTATCGATCACAACGTCGTGACGGTTGACCGCCTGCGTTTTATGGTATTGCAGCTTGTGGCCGCGCAGCGCCTGCGTCAGCGTGGTTTTTCCGCACTCCGCCCTGCCGATCAGAATAATTCTTTTCAATGTTAAACACCTATGCCTTTGTCAGATTGCACACGGTAAATCCCATGACGTTTTCCGTATATTCCAGCACCGATTCCAAAGCCACCGATACGTCGGCCATTCTGCCGGTAATGATCAGCGTCCCGCTGAAGCGGTCGATAAAACCGATTTCAATTGCGGACTTTTTCATACAGATGTCGGCCGCGATGATGGCGGTCTCACTGGGCGAGATGGTGATAATGCCCACCGCCGCGTGCTCGTAATCCACTCTCGGATCCAGACCCAGCTTTTGATAAATGACCGGATCGGGGCTGCAGATGATGTGCGCCATGGTGATCTGCTTTCCGGGAACAATCTCCTGAACAATACGCGTCAGATGCTCGCCGCCCGATGTTCTGAGTTCCTCCAGCTTCACACACATTCCCCCTTCGCATGGTAATGATAAATTGGGATATAAAATGAGAAAAGGCTGCCCCCAAACCAGAGACGCAGCCATTTCTCTTTTTCAGCTATTGTTGCCGCCTGCTTCCGGTTGTTCCGGCTGATAGAAACACTGCGCGCACTCCTGCGCCTGTTTTTTCTTCTCCTCTTCTTCGGCCTGAGGGTAGTAGCATTCGGGGCAATCCTCCGCCTGCTCCTTTTTCACCGCTTCGTCCGGCTGTTTATAGAAGTTTTCCAGATCCAAGTGCTGTAATTCCGCCAATTTCTGCGGGGACGCGGCTTCGTGTTTCTTCTTTTCTTCCATAAGAACGTCTCCTCCTTGAATTGATCACTTCCACAGGGCTTTTTCTCCCCGAAAAACGGGCCGCGGGTTCCTTGGGCCGGCCTTTCGGGTACAGTTTTCCGTTACTTTATCATAGCATTTCTCCCCGGATTGCCGGTAACGAAATTCAGACCAAAATCATGTAAAATCAAGATATGGGAAGCGATGCCGAAAAAGGTTCATTTCGGCACCGCCTCCGCCTTGTTTTGCTTTTTACCGCAGGGGAGTTCTGTGGAGCACTTGACCAATCGCACTCGCGGGTCTGAACAGCAAATGGCCGGGAGCGGTTCCGAAAAACCGCTCCCGGCCATACTGTTCTTATTCTCAGTGCTTGAACAGCGAGAACAAACCGCCCCATCGCTTTGATTTGCCCTCCAGGCGCTTCAGGGCTGTTTTGGCTTTTTCATATCCAAGCTCTATCGCCCGCCGGTACATCTCAAGGGCTTTGTCGGTATCCTGTTTTACGCCGGTTCCCTTCTCATAGAAATACCCAAGCCGATAGCAGGACTCCGCATCCTTGTTTTCCGCCGCCTTGTGGTACCATTCCGCCGCCTTGACAAGATCCTTCGATACACCCCTGCCGTTTTCATACAGCTTCCCGATGCTGAACATCGCTGTTTCGTCGCCCCGCTCCGCTCCCAGCAGGTACAGCCGCATCGCCTCGGCAAAATCCTGCTTTACGCCCTGGCCGCTCTCGTAGCAGTCCGCCAGGTTGCCGAAAGCCTCATCGCACCCCATTTCCATCGACTGCCGAAACAGCGATACCGCTTTTTCCAAATCCGCTTTCACCCCATGGCCATAGCGATATAACCGCCCAAGGTTCACCATTCCGTCGCTGCTCCCCGCATTCACCGCTCTTTCATACAGCTCAACGGCTTTTTCGTAATCCTGCGCGACCCCTACACCGTCATTATACCGGTTTCCAAGAACGATCAAAGCATCTTCGTACCCCTGATCCACGGCCAGCTGATACCAATAAATCGCTTTCTCCATGTTCTTTTCCGTGCCATAGCCGAATTCATAGCATTGTCCCATGCGGAATTGAGCGCGGGGATGTTTCTGTTCGGCGGCTTTGGAGAACCAGTAAAACGCCTGGTCGTTATCCTCCTGCACACCATGGCCATAATAATAGCAATTCCCCAGATTCGACTGCCCTCGGGGATACCCCTGCTCCGCCGAAAGGCGGAACAGCTCCACCGCTTTTACCACGTCTTTCTCTATACCGCAGCCAACCTCGTAGCAATAGCCAAGATCGCACTGCGCCACCGGATGATTCTTTTTCGCTGCGATCTGGTAAAGCTCCACCGCCTTCTCGGGGTTACGCTCCACGCCCCAGCCGTGTTCATAGCACACGCCCAGCAAATGCTGCGCCCGGGTATAGTCCTGCTCCGCCGCTTTGGTAAACCAATGGACGGCCTGCTCATTGTCCTCCTCCACGGCGATGCCGTGGTAGTAGAAAAAGCCCAGATTGCACTGTGCGCGGGCATTCCCCTGTTCCGCGGAAAGGCGGTACAGCTCCATTGCCTTTTCCTTGTTCTCTTCCACGCCCTCGCCGCATTCATAGCACAGGCCCAGGTCGCACTGCGCATCGGAATCCTTTTTGTCGGCGGCAAGCTGGTAAAGCTCGACTGCCCGTTTCGGATTTGCCTCTACGCCGCGGCCCTGCGCGTAGCACTGGCCCAGCATGCGCTGTGCGCGGGCATGCCCCTGATCCGCCGCCTTGGTAAACCAGCCAACGGCCTCCTCGTAGTCAACCTCTGTCTTGACGCCATAATAATAGAAATTGCCCAGATTGCACTGTGCCGGGGCGTAGCCCTGCTCCGCGGCCTTTTGGTAGAACTCCCTTGCCCGGGTCAGATCCCGCTCCACGCCGTAGCCGTTCTCATAGCATTCGCCCAGCAGATTCTGTGCGCGCGGATAGTTCTTTTCCGCCGCCTTGGTGAACCAGCGAACGGCTTCCTCGTTATTTTCCTCTGTTGCAATACCAACATAGTAAAAGAAGCCCAGATTGCACTGCGCGGTCGTGTGGCCCTGCTCCGCCGCCAGGCGGTACAGCTCCATCGCCTTTGCCTTATCCGTTTCCACCCCATAGCCGCTTTCGTAGCATTCACCCAGCAGGCACTGCGCGCGCGGGAAATTCTGCTCCACCGCTTTGGAAAACCAGCGTACGGCCTCTTCGTTGTTTTCTTCCACCCCGATCGCGCAGTAATAGCAATACCCCAGGTTGCACTGCGCGGGCGCATAGTCCTGCTCCGCCGAAGCACGGTACAGTTCTACCGCTTTTTCCTTGTCCTGCTCCACGCCCATCCCGTATTCGTACAGTACGCCGAGCGCGCACCGCGCATCGGGGTACTCCTGCTCGGCCGCCGCCTGATACAGCTCCGCCGCACGGGCCGGGTTCCGCTCCACGCCGTAGCCGTTTTCATAGCAGATGCCCAAAAGATGCCGCGCACGCGGATACCCCTGCTCGGCCGCCTTGGAGAACCAGCTCACGGCTTCTTCGTTGTTTTCTTCCATACCGACGCCGGTGTAATAGAAATAGCCCAGATTGCACTGCGCGGGCGCATAGCCCTGTTCCCCCGAAAGGCGGTACAGCTCTGCCGCTTTTGCCTTATCCTCTTCCACGCCATAGCCATTTTCATAGCACAGACCAAGCAGGCACTGCGCACGGGGATGCTTTTTTTCGACCGCCCTTTCAAACCAGCGGGCAGCCTCCTCGTTGTCTTCCTCCACACCGGTGCCGGTATAGTACAAATAGCCCAGGTTGCACTGCGCGGGCGCATAGCCTTGTTCCGCGGAAAGAAGATACAGCTCCCGGGCTTTTTCCAGATCCTGCATTATCCCCCATCCGTTTTCGTAGCACTCACCCAAAACACATCTTGCCTGCGGATACTCCTGCTCCACCGCTTTGTTGAACCAGGTGACAGCCTGTTCCGCGTCCCGCTCTACGCCGAGCGCGTGAAGATAAATCAGGCCCAGACGCGTTTGCGCAGGCGCAAATTCCGACTCCGCCGCCTGGCGGTACAGCTCGACTGCCTTGTCGGTATCTTTTTCCGCGCCGTATCCATATTCAAAGCATTCGCCCAGCAAAAACTGCGCGCGCGGATACTCCTGCTCCGCCGCCTTGGAGAACCAGACGACAGCCTCGGCGTCGTTCTCTTCCACCGCAATCCCGTGGTAATAGAAAAAGCCCAGATTGCACTGCGCCGGGGCATACTCCTGCTCTGCGGCCAGCAGGTACAGCTCCATCGCCTTGTCTTTATCCATTTCGACGCCCTGCCCGATTTCATAGCACAGCCCCAAAGCACATTGTGCGGACGGAAAGTCCTGCTCCGCCGCCTCACGGTACAAGGACACCGCTTTTTCGTAATCCTGCTTCACGCCGATCCCGTTTTCATAGCACGCGCCTAAATTGTACTGAGCAGAAACATCCCCCTGCTCGGCCGCCTGCTGAAACCAATAGAAGGCCTTTTCACCGTCCTGTTTTACGCCGCCCGTCCCGCGGTAATAGCAGAGGGCAAGCTGGTGCTTTGCCTCCAAATCGTCGTCCTCGGCTCTTGCAATCAGCTCCTGCAAATCCTCCTGCTGCTGTTTCACCGTTTCCGCAGCGCTTCGGATCAGCTTCGGATCGATAAAAACAAATTTATATGGGTCCTTCGGCTCTGTTTCACTGTTTTGTGTCTGGTTTCTTTCGTCCTGCATAAAAAATAACTCCTTTATTTCCATTCATAGGGCTTGCCTTGCTCTTGAACCATTCTGTGGCTTTTATGAAAAACTGTTGATGAATTTCTGCACACGTTCAAGCAATCATGATTTTTTTCAGTATATCACGATTGTCGGATTTTGTCATTATCGATCGCCGGATCGATTTGAAATTTACCTTTTACTGGAAAATTTGGGCTGCTGCCGCCGATGTGCGGCCCTTAAAAGAATATGACGGGAAATGGGAAAAAATCTCTGCCCTATCCCGCAAAAAAGCAAGGTGCTGTTCCACCGGAACAACACCTTGCTTTTTAAACTCTGGCTGTGCGCGTGCTCATTTTATTTTGCGGGAACATTCCCAAAGAGAGTCTTTTTAAATCCGGCCAATCGCTACTTTTTAGTCCAGCTGAACTCCGGGCAGGCGCTCACCGCCGCTTCGGCAATCAGGGTGTCTTCCTCCACGGTTCCGCCGCTGATTCCGACTGCGCCGGCCAGTCTGCCGGCCCGGAACAGCGGCAGCCCGCCGCCGAACACGCAGTATCTGCCGCCAAACATCGTGTGGAGCCCGTACAGAGCCCCATCGGGAACGGTTCGTTCGTGCAGGCTCCCGGTAGGAGTCTCTAAAGAGGCCGAGGTGTACGCCTTGCTGAACGCGGCGTCCACGCTGATCAACAGCGCGCCGTCCATCCGCAGGTGCAGAATCCGGTTTCCCCCTGCATCCACCACGGCGGCGGAAATCGGTACCCCCACCTCTTTTGCCTTTTCACGCGCCGCCTTTGTCATCCGCTCCGCCAGATCGAGACTGATTCCGCGCTCACCGTACTCCGCCAGCTGGCGCAGGATTTCTTCCTTTACTTCTTCGTGCAGCATGTTCTCCCTCCCTTTCACACTTTCTTCTGGCATAATCATAGCGGATTCAAAGACATCTGTCCAGCAAAAAACAAACCAAATCAGTGCAACTCTTTGACCGAGCCCGTGCGGTAAAAGCCCTGCGGATATGCACCGGCCGTTGCGATGCGCTTTCGGTCTCTGCGGTAAAACAGCTGCGTCCCGCTGTCCCACAGCCGTTCCAGCGTCTTCTGCTGCGCAGGGCGGTAAAAAGCCTGTGCCGCAGTGCCCTTTTTGTCGTTTGAATTTTTCCAAGCATCCATTTTCTTCACCCTTTTCCTGTTTTCCATAAGATGCCCATATCCATTTATTACTATGAAACTATCACAGAATCCGGAACAAATAAATTCCCCATTTTTAAATGATAAAAGCACAGAAAAAAGAAAAAGGGTACACGGCAACGCCGCATACCCAAAAATTACGCTTATGCTATAGGATAAATGAGAAAAGCATTACCGCTGTACAGCCGGCTCGGCCACACAGCGGCCGTGATAAAACACATACAGCACCAGCTCAATGCAGGATCGAATCGCAAAGAACAGTTCGGTCTCAAAGTCCTGCCCGAGCTCATATTTTTGGTGAACACGATCGTGCATATGTTCATAAATTTCCTGCACCGTCAAAGGAACCTCTATTTCAGGCACGTAATCCAGGCCTTTGAAATATTCCATATGATTGCCCATGTAAAACAACAGGTCCTGCTCGTACTGAATATGCTCTGAAAGAGTGCCGTCAAATTCAGAGCTGTGCGCCAGGCAGAGGAAATCGGAATAGTAGTGGCACAAAACTCCCAGTTTTTTGGACAGCTGCCGATTCTTATCCTGCCATTCCAGGCGGCAGGTGCGGCCGATCTTTCTCCTTACCATATCCTTGCAATAGCGCATGCGATGCGGCCTGAGGAAAGAAAGAGAATGATCCGGGCTGGTATTTCCCTTCAGGAAGCTGGCTCTGTCCAGCCGAACACCATATTTTTCAGCTACATACTCGTATACAATCAGTCCGATGAGCACATGATTCGGACTATTCATCCCGGGACTTCCACTCCTTTTTCATTATATCTGGAACACTGTCATTCACTATACCACACTTTTTTTAAAAATAAAATATTTTTTTCCGTATTCCAGAACTTACTTGATTAAAATTTGAATAAAAAGATATTTTTCAGTTACGCAGTTCACCGCTTGACTTCTTTTTCCCGCCCGATATAATGGAAACAGATATAGAATCAGGGGGATCGTCCATGCAAAAATCGCATATGCTGCATAAAGAACACCTGCAAATGCTGCCAGGCTACCTTTTCTCTGTTTTAGGGGGAATCATCTGCGCCGCGAACCTGAATACCGTTATTGTTCCGCTCAAGCTGTATAACGGCGGATTCATCGGCATTGCGCAGGTTCTCTCCGATCTTGCCGTCAATGTTCTGCACCTGAATATTCCGCAAACCTTCAATCTGGCCGGCGTGATGATGATGGTTCTGAACATTCCCCTTCTGCTGCTCGCCTACCGGGAAATCAGCCGTACGTTTTTCCTGAAAACCGTGCTGACCGTCGCAAGCCAGTCGATGGCGATGACGATCATTCCGATTCCGAGCACACCGCTAATTAACGATTACCTCACGGCCTGCGTCATCGGCGGACTGATCGCGGGCTCCGGGATCGGCCTGACCCTGCGCTCCGGCGGCTCCGGCGGCGGAACCGACATCATCGGCGTGTACTGCACCAAAAAATTCCCTGACATGAGCGTCGGCAAGCTCGGCATTTCTGTCAGCAGTATCGTATTTTTGTACTGCCTCTTCCGTTTTGAGGTGGAAGTGGTGGTGTACTCCGTTATTTTCTCTGCCGCAACCTCTCTGGTAGTGGACAGAACCCATTATCAGAACATAAAATCGAGCGCTATGATCTTTACAAGGCACCCCGAGGTAGCCGATACCATCGTTCAGCTTTTGCACCGTGGCGTTACCTGCTGGCAGGGCTACGGCGCTTATACACACGAACAGTCGTACATCTTTATGACGGTGGTTTCCAAATTTGAAATCAGCCGCATGAAGCGGATCGTTCGGGATATCGACCCCCAGGCGTTTATCATCATCAACGACCGGCTGGACATCAGCGGCAATTTTGTCAAGCGGTTGTAAAAAGCCGAAAATGTTACGTTTGGTTGTTTCCAGACAAACCGTAAGCAAATGGGAAACCGACCAGACAGTTCCCGATCTGACCAAGACAAAGCTCCTCTGTGAGCTGTACCGTGTCAGCTATGATCAGCTGATCAGCGGAAACACAGTGGGCGGGGATTGGACCAGCATGGACAGCGCGGCGGACGAAATCGACTGAACCGCGGCCTGGAGCCGGAAATACCCCATTTTGGCCACCTATCAGGGACTTCATGGGATCAGGGCTTACCAGGAACAGATTGCGGCTCTGTGCGGCCGCTGCCAAGAGCAGCTCGGCCTGAGCGAAGCGGACACATTCCTGATTCTGAAGGATCTTCTGTACCAGGAATACAAAAGCCGCAACGGAAAATAACCGGCCATATCAAAAGAGATTCTTCCTAAACTCGGTGAAAAACACCGCTACTTAGGAAGAATCTCTTTTTGTCTTTTGCGAGAATCCGCCAGCGCCGGCCCGAAATGGGCCGGGCACGGCAGCCCGGCGCTTTGTGTTACAGGGTGCCGAAAATCCGGTCGCCCGCGTCGCCCAGGCCGGGAACGATATATCCGGATTCATTGAGATGGTCGTCAATATGAGCACAGTAAATCGGCACATCAGGGTGGGCCTTGGAGAGCGCCTCAACGCCCTCGGGCGCCGCGATAACGCACATAAATTTAATGCTCTTGGGATGGCTGCGCTTGATAATGTTGATCGCATCCACAGCGGAACCGCCGGTAGCCAGCATAGGGTCGAGCACAATCACGTCGCGCTCGTTGGTATCCTGCGGCAGCTTGCTGTAATACTCTACCGGCTGCAAGGTCTCGTGGTCGCGGTACAGGCCGATATGGCCCACCTTCGCGGCGGGAACCAGCTCGAGCACGGCGTCTACCATGCCGAGGCCCGCGCGCAGAATCGGCACAAATGCCAGCTTGCGGCCCGACAGCACCTTTGTGGTGGCCATTGCGACCGGCGTCTCGACCCGTGTTTCTTCCAAGGGAAGATCTCGTGTGGCCTCATAGCACATCAGCATGGCGATTTCGCCCACCAAGCTGCGGAACTCCTTGGAGCCTGTGTTCTTATCCCTTAAAAAAGTCAGCTTGTGCTGAATGAGGGGGTGTGTCATTTCAAAAACCTGATGTTCCATCCGTTTACTCCTTTACAGCTTTTCTCCGTCTTCAATTTCTTTGATCTGCGCGATTCTTCTCGCATGCCGCCCGCCTTCAAACGGGGTTTCGAGAAAAATTTTGGTCAGCTTAACCGCCGTTTCCTCGTCGATCACACGGCCGCCCATGCACAGAATGTTGGCGTCGTTATGCCGGCGGGTGGCATCTGCGCAGAATTCGTTTGTGCATACCGCCGCGCGGATTCCCTTTACCTTATTGGCGGCAATCGAAATTCCGATTCCGGTGCCGCAGCACAGAATTCCCTTTTCCGCTCTTCCTTCGGCCACATCGTAAGCCACCTTAGAAGCAAACAGCGCATAATCCACCGATTCCTCGCTGTAGCAGCCGTAATCGTGATACGCAATGGAGTTCTTCTCCAAATAGGCTTTTACCGCTTCTTTCAGGCAAAATCCGCCGTGATCCGCTCCCAGTACTACCATGCTCAGCCCTCCTTTTGATTTTCCTGCCGTTTTTTGAGTTCCCGCTCTGCCTGAGACAGGCGCAGGTATACGGGCAGCAGCTCGGAAGCAGGTACCGCTTCCCCTCGCTGCCAGGCGCCAAAGGCCGCTTTGCCCACTCCGAACGCGCGCTGATACAGCGACGGCTCCGGCGGCAGAACAGCGGAAAGCTCTTGAAACCCGTTCGTATTATAGCACAGTTTTGCCCCATCTCCAACAAGAAATAAAGGCCGGCTATAATTTTTGCATTCTTCGCTGAGCGCCTCCACCGAAATCGCGCGATCCGGCGTCAGGCGCTCGAAACCATCCTGCTCCAAACGGAACACGGCATTGTACACCTGCCCGCGCCGCGCATCCATCACCGCGCACACCGTGGCGCCGGGCAGGGCAAGATTATAGGCCATCGCCTCGAGAGTGGAAACACCGACGCACGGCTTGTCCTGCGCCATCGCCATTCCCTTGATGCTGGCCACGCCGATGCGCACGCCGGTAAACGAACCGGGCCCGGCGGCCGCCGCAAATAAGTCAATGTCCCCGACGGAAACGCCCGCGCACGCCAGCACCTGCTGCACCATCGGCATCAGTGTCTGGCTGTGGGTAAGGCCGGTGTGAACGAAAAATTCCCCCAGCAGGCGGTCGTCCTCCAGCACCGCGGCGGAAGCCGCAACGGCGGTGGAATCTATAGCAAGTATTTTCATAGCTCTAATCCCTCGATTCGGAAAATGCGCTCCTGCTCCGTTTTCCCGGCGGAGAGCTCAATGGTAATTGCGTCGGGCGGGAGAGCGCCGCTGATATTTTCACTCCACTCAATGACCAGTACCGCGTCGGTATCCAGATAATCGAAAAAGCCCGTGGATTCCAGATCCTCCCAGCTTTCTACCCGGAACATATCGAAGTGATAGACCGTGAGACGGCCATGGTATTCGTTTACAATAGAGAAGGTGGGACTGCTGATTCCGGAAGAAATTCCCAGGCCCGCCGCAAGACCCCGCGTAAACGCCGTTTTTCCCATTCCCATACCGCCAAACAGCGCCAGAACCTCCCCACCCCTCAATTGCCGGGCAACGCGGCGGCCCAGATCTTCCGTCTGTGCGGGCGAGTCTGTGACAATCTGCAAAATAGAATCCTCCTTAACGATCCCAAAGGGCCGGTTTCAAACGGCGTGCTCCGAAGGCAATCCTTACGATTTAAAACAAGCGTTCTTCGCTTTCCCGCCTGCGTTGGCAAAAGGCAGCTTTTCCCTTCTGCCTTTGGGCAAGCGAAGGAACAACCACGCGCTGATTCGGTTCCGGCGCCCTTTGCAAAAAACAATCGAAAGAATTATACCACATTCGTGGGCAGGATAAAAGTATTTGCTTGAACTTTCGCCCGCTTCCGCCTATAATAAGACTCGAGGTGAAATTATGTCCAGAGCTCTTGACTCGTTCCAACTGTATTTTCGACGAACAAACAAGCCCCTGTGGCTGTTTATGATAGCGATTTCCGTTTACGGACTTCTTCTGGTGGCCAGCGTAACCCGCGCGTTCAGCGTCAACTACTTTAAAACGCAGCTGATCGCCGTGATACTGGGGTATATTGCCGCCATTATCCTGACCCGTCTGAACTACCGGGAAATTGCGAATTACTGGTACCTTGTGGCGGGCTTTTGTATTTTTCTGATCGTCTACACGCTGCTGTTCGGGCAATCTGCTTCCGGCTCCTCCGGTGTTGACGCCAAGGCGTGGATCAAGCTGCCGGGCGGCACGACCTTTCAGCCGTCAGAGCTGGCGAAAATCGGCTTTATGATCACCTTCCCGAAGCACCTCTCCGTTTTGGAGGAACGTGGATTGCTGCGGAATCCCTTGTATGTGATCTCTTTAGGTGTACATGCCCTGATCCCCATGCTGCTGACCCATATGCAGGGCGACGACGGAGCGGCGGTGATCTTCTTCTGCATGTTCCTTGCCATGTCTTTTGCGGCAGGGGTGCAGCTGCGCTACTTTGCGCTGGTATTCGGCGCCATGCTGATCGGCGCTCCCCTCGCGTGGAAATACGTTCTGGCGGATTACCAGAAAACCCGCCTGATCAACATGATGAACCCCGAGGCCGACCCGCTGGGCGCGGGGCTGCAGCAGATTCAGGGCAGAATCTCCATCGGCTCGGGTCAGCTGTTCGGGCGCGGGCTGTTTGAGGGCCCGCGCGTGGCGCGCAACAGCGTGCCGATTCAGCAGAGTGACTTCATTTTCTCCGTTGCGGGCGAAGAGCTCGGGTTCATCGGTACCTCGCTTATCCTGATTCTGATTCTTGCGCTGCTGATTACCGTGCTGTACTGTGCCAGAAAGGCCAGCGACCCGATGGGAACCTATATGTGCTTCGGCTTCTTCGGCATGATTGCGTCACAGGCGATTTTCAATATAGGCATGTGCTTGAGCCTGCTGCCCGTTATGGGTGTTACGCTCCCGTTCTTCAGCGCGGGTGGTTCCTCCACGGCGTGTTTTTACCTTGGCTTCGGTCTGGTGCAGAGCGTGTATATGTTCAAGCACGATACCGATAAGGTACGATTGCGTCTGTGAATTTCATTCCAGTTTTTTTCTTCACTTTCGGTGCAGAAGAAGATCAACCATATTTCAGAGCATTTGATACCTCATTCATAAAACTCCAAAAAACCTGTGCCCGATCAGTTGGGCACAGGTTTTTTATTGCTTTGCATTGGAAAGGAACTCCAGCCCTTCCAGATCAAAGGGCGGGATATACGTTTTTTTTGCGGAGGAGCGCTCCTGCACAAAACCGTCCAGCCCGGATTTCATCAGATATTCCTCTACCTTATGGAATTCCCGGGCGGTGATGGGACGGTTGATCTCGGGGTACTGCTCCGCCCTTCCGCAGGGGATGTACTGCGCCATCAGGCTCACCGGCACCCCCTCGGGCAAATGCGCCCTCAGCCAATCGAGCACGGCGATGGATTCGCGCGTATGGCCCGGCAGAATCAAATGGCGCACCACCGTACCGCGGACAAGCATTCCCTGTTCGTCGAACCGGGCCTCGCCGGTCTGACGCGCCATTTCCAGAATCGCCCGCCTGGCGTATTCGGGGTAATTGGCCGCGCCGGAATACCGCGCGGCCGGTTCGGAGCTCACATATTTCAAATCCGGCAGGTACACATCTACCAAGCCCTCGAGCAGCCGGAGCGTTTCAATGGTTTCATAGCCGCTGCTGTTGTATACCACCGGCACCGGAAGCTTTTTCAGCCTTAACGCCTCGGCAATCGGCAGGGCAAATTGCGTGGGGCTGACCAGATTGATGTTGTGCGCACCCTGCTCGATCAGGCTTTGAAACACCTCGGCAAGCTGGGCGACGGTCAGTTCTTTTCCCACCTGCCGCCGGGTGCTGATGTCGTAGTTCTGGCAAAAAACACAGCCCAGGGTACAGCCGGTAAAAAACACCGTACCTGAGCCGCGCATTCCGCTGATGCAGGGCTCCTCCCAAAAGTGAAGCGCCGCGCGCGCCACTACGGGATGGCTGCCCATATGACAAAAGCCGTTACCCTTTGACGGCTCCCTGCGCACCCCGCAGCCGCGGGGGCACAGCATGCAATTCTCAAGAATCAAGGGCCTGCGCCTCCTTCAGACACATCATGGCCACCATACCGCCGCGCCTGTCTCCCATCAGGCGATGGGAGAAAAACAGCTCCGGGTGGCACTTCGTGCAGACCTCGCCCACCGAAATATTTTCGTCCGGGATGCCGGCCAGCACCAGAATCCTCCGGTTGCACTCCCACAAATCCAGCAGATATTTTCCGTTTGCCTGCTCGGCCAACAGTTCCTCCGGCAGCAAATCCGTGTGCCGCATCACCTGCTCCCGCACCGTTTCGTCCACCTCGTAGCAGCAAGGGCCGATGGACGGCCCTACCGCCGCTATGATGTCCTGCGTGCAGCAGCCGAACTGCCTGCACAAAGCTTCGGTCATCTTTTCACCGATCCGCTGTACGGTGCCGCGCCAGCCGGCATGTGCCAGAGCGATCACATCCTTCGTGGGATCGAAAAAATACAGCGGCACGCAGTCGGCATAGCTGGTGACAAGCGTGACGCCGGGAACATCGGTGTACAGGCCGTCCACGCTTTCCATGTCGCGCGGCCTTGTGACGCCGACGCCCTTCTCCTGCTCCGTTACATAGCGCAGAGTTGTGTGGTGATCCTGCGCGGAAGCAACCAGACCGTCAAAGTCATACCCCACCGCGTGGCAGATGCGCCGGTAGTTCTCAAGGATATTTTCCCGCGAATCCCCTCTGCGGAAATTCAGGCTCTCAAACTCTCCCCCGCTGACCCCGCCGACCCGGGTAGAAAAGGAATGCAGCAGCTGCGGGTATTGCTCCAGCGCCGGGAAGGTCAGGTATTTTACCCCGTCTGTTTCGTGCAGTTCCATTTGATTCAGCATGCCGTGCTCCTCCTGTTATAACTCCGCCGTAAAACGGCTGATTTCCCCCGCCGCGGGCGGGGGAAAGGCGTTTCCCAAACTGGCCGTATCGTTCAGGATTCCTCCTGTATGTCCTGCATCTCCGGCTCCGAATCCGCCGCGCCGCCTTCCGCAGTTTCCTCCTGCGGCTCCTCCTGAAAGGGAAGATTCTTTTTCCGGACGATCAGGCCGTCGTACTTCAGCTTAAACTGTATGCGGCCGGTAAAGCGGTAATCACAGCGCGGGCAGTAGAAATCTGCGCGAAAGCTCTTGTTGCGCACAGCCCAATCGCCAAGCCGCTCCGCCTCCAGGCCGCAGCGGTCGCAGAGGATGGTCATATCCGCCTTTCGCACCATGGGGTGCTCCCAGTCGGACAGAATGACGGTCTTAAAGGTGAGCCGGGGGTAAAAATCCGGGTCGTCCGCATCCTGAATCATCGACTCGAACGCGTCCTTGCGGTACAGCACCCGAAAGCACTCGAGCGAAAGGATGCTGTCGTTCAAGGCGCGGTGGTGCTCCGACTCCTCCTCATGAATCCCCAGCAGCTGCGCGCAGGTGGAAAGGCCCATCTGCATTGTGCCGATGCCCGGCAGCCGGGATTCGCAGTAGCGCTGCAAATCTACATATTTTTTTAAAAAAGGAATGTGACCGTCACCGCAGAAATAACGGCAGTTCTCAATCAAAGCCAACAGATCGGAGGTTCCCCATGTCATCAGCAGCGCGTCGCCCGCCCATTTTTTAAACCGGCTGACCGCCTGCATAAACAGCACGCCGTCCTCCAGGTCTTTGTTGCTCAGGCGGGTGAGGGTGCGGATTTTTCCGCTGATCTTCTTGCCCACCTGAGGGCGGACGAATGCTTGAAAGGTATCCACAACCGCCAGGGTTTCATCTACCTTGACGGCTCCGAATTCGATGATTTCATTGATATAGCCCTTCAGCCGGCGGCTATAGGTACCGTTCCATTCCAAATCCAGTATAATCAGCTTCATTGCTTCTCTGCGGGCGGATGTATCCATCAGTTCCCTGGCGCTTTCTTTATTTTTTTCTGTTGGACTGTTTCATGCGCTGCTCTTTGTTCAGAATCATCTTGCGCATACGGATCGATTTCGGCGTAACCTCCACCAGCTCGTCCTCCGCAATAAATTCCAAAGACTGCTCCAAACTGAGCACCGTGTGGGGCGTCAGCTTGAGCGAATCATCCGAACCGGAGGCACGGGTGTTGGTCGCGTGCTTTTTCTTGCAGACGTTGACCGTGATATCCTCCTGCTTGGGGCTGGCGCCGATGATCATGCCCTCATAAACCTCCACGCCGGGGCCGATGAACAGCTTGCCGCGGTCCTGCGCGTAAAACAGTCCGTAAGCGGTGGAGGGGCCGGTTTCGTGCGCAACCAGCGAGCCCTGGGCGCGCTGTACAATATCGCCGCGGTACGGCTCGTAGGAATCAAACACATGGTTCATGATGCCGTTGCCGTTTGTATCCGTTAAAAATTCCGAACGATAGCCCATCAGGCCGCGGGCGGGAATTTTAAATTCCATGTGGGTCACGCCGCTCTCACGGGTGCCCATGTTGACGATCTCCGCCTTGCGGGAGCCGAGCTTTTCCATGACGGCGCCCACGTACTGATCCGGCACCTCGATCATCAAAAGCTCGATGGGCTCACAGCGCTTGCCGCCGATCGTCTTGTAGATCACGCTCGGGCGAGAAACCTGAAACTCGTAGTTCTGGCGGCGCATGGTTTCGATCAGAATGGACAAATGCAGCTCGCCGCGCCCGGACACCTTGAACGTATCCGCGGAATCGGTTTCCTCCACGCGCAGCGCCACATTCGTTTCCACCTCTTTAAAAAGGCGGTCGCGCAGGTTGCGGGAGGTGACAAATTTGCCCTCCTTGCCCGCAAAGGGGCTGTTGTTGACCATGAACATCATCGAAACCGTCGGCTCGTCGATCTTGACGAACGGCAGCGGCTCCACGCAATCCGGCGCACAGGCCGTTTCGCCGATATTCAGGTCGGTAATGCCGGAAACGGCCACAATATCGCCCAGCGCCGCTTCGGTTACCTCCACTCTCCTGAGGCCCTCGAACTGGTAGAGCTTGACGATGCGGGCGTTGCGGTTGCCGTCCTCATGGCCGCACAGCACCACGCTCTGGCCGTCGCGGATTCTGCCGCGCTCCACGCGGCCGATGCCGATGCGCCCGACGTAATCATCGTAGTCGATGTTCGAGAACAGCACCTGCGCCGGTCCTTCCAGATCGCCCTGCGGGGCCGGTACAAACTTTAAAATGGATTCAAACAGGGGTATCATGTTCTCCCCCGGCTTGTCCGGGTCCAGAGTGGCGTAGCCGTCGCGGCCGGAGGCGTATACCACCGGGAATTCCAGCTGGCTTTCGTCTGCGCCGAGCTCAATGAACAGGTCGAGCACCTCGTCCACAACCTCCAGCGGGCGCGCGCCAGGGCGGTCAATTTTGTTGACGACGACCACCGGCTTTTTGCCAAGGCCGAGCGCCTTTTTCAGAACAAAACGGGTTTGGGGCATACAGCCCTCAAAGGCATCCACCAAAAGCAGAACGCCGTCCACCATCATCAGAATGCGCTCCACCTCGCCGCCGAAATCGGCATGGCCGGGGGTGTCTACAATATTGATCTTTGTTCCGTCATACATGACCGCAGTATTCTTAGAAAGAATCGTAATGCCGCGCTCACGCTCCAGGTCGTTCGAGTCCATCACTCGCTCGGCGACGGCCTCATTGACGCGGAAAATGCCGCTCTGACGCAGAAGCTGGTCGACCAGAGTGGTCTTGCCGTGGTCGACGTGCGCGATGATCGCGATGTTTCTTAAATCGTTTCTAATGTCCATCCAATTACCTCTTTTGAAAAATTCACAAACATTTCATAGTATAACATACTTTCCTGCTTTTTCATAGAAACTGCCGCATGTAAATCCTACAAAATTTGAGTAAAAAATCCCCCTTGAAACCCGACGCTTTGTATAGTGTATTTCCAAAACCGGCCCAATGGTAGCCAAAGAGAAAAATCGTGCTCAAAATCTCAAAAAACGAAGGGCTTTCTTCGGCAAGAATCCCTTTTCTTCCGCGAACCGACCCAAACATTCCCACCCTGTATAAAATATCGGAATATTTACTGAATTCACGGTTTTCTCTTTGAAAATAAATTTAAAATATAAACGGAAGCATTGTGTCGCCTTTTGGGCGGCGAGGGAATCAAAACTGGGAATGCCGTACCATTATTGCTTTTTACAGTCTCTTTTCCCCCGGAAAAAGCCCGGCGGTTCCAACGTTTTTTCGACGGGACGCGAGAAATTCGCTTGTTTTACATAATGAATAATGATACAATGAGTTGGAAGTTTCATGATAAAGGACTGAATCCCAATGCATCGACTGAAGCAATACCGGGGGGAGCTGATGCTCTCCCTTTGTGCCGTAATCTGGGGAACCGCCCTTGTGCCACAAAAGCTGGGCACGCTGTACCTTGGGCCCTTTTCCTTTGGCGCCGCCCGGTTTTTGACGGGAGCCGTCATCTTTTTCCCGCTGAGCCTGATTCTGAAGCGCGTCGGCCACGAGGGTCGAAACCCGTTTCTGCGAAAGGATCTCGTGATCGGCGGAGGACTTTGCGGAATCGCCATGTTTTTGGGCGCTTATTTTCAGCAGTTGGGGCTTGCCGATACCACTGTGGGGAAAACCGGGTTTATCACCGCGATGTACATTGTTATCATTCCTCTGATCGGCCTGTTCTTCCACCGCAAAACAGAACTGATGACCTGGGTGAGCATCGCGCTGGCCGCGGTGGGATTATACTTTTTGTGTATGTCTGAACATTTCAGCGTATCCAAGGGCGATTTTTATGTTTTCATCGGCTCTCTGTTCTGGGCCATACAAATCACCCTGGTGGATACCTACTCCAAGAAAACAAACAGTCTGGAGCTGGTTCCGGTGGAGTTTTTGGTTGCGGGCGTTTTGTCCCTTTTCTGCGCCTTCCAGATGGAATCGCCGAATCTTTCGGCGGTAACAAAAAGCATCGGCCCGATTTTGTACACGGGGATCATGGTTGTCGGCGTTGCATACACACTTCAGGCCCTTGGCCAAAAAACCGTTTCGCCGGCGATTGCCGGGCTGATTTTCAGCACGGAATCTCTTTTCGGCGTCATTTCCGGGGCCTTGCTGTTTCAGGAGGCCATGAGCCCGCGGGAGATTTTCGGCTGCGTTCTGATGTTCAGCGCGCTGGTGCTCTCCCAGATCAAGCTGCCCTCCATCCGGAAAAGCGAGGAAGAAAAAGCGAAAGCCTCTCAGCCCGAAAAAAACAAAGTGAAAACCGGAAAGCAATATGAAACCCCATCCTTTAAGACATGAAACAATATGGGTAGAGAAATCCCTCAGAGCCGCAGCGGCTTTGAGGGATTTCTCTATCCATAAACTCTGTTTACGCGCGGCCGCCGCCCGCGTATTTTCCCGGAAGAATATCCAGCACCACACGCTGCGGCCCGGCCAAAGCATCCTCATGCCGGCAGGGCCATTTGCCGCCGCCGATTCCCTCCACCGTATTGCCGTCCTGAATCACGTCGCCCTGACGGTACAGGTATGCGGCCAGATTTTTCAGAAACAGAACCGCGTCGTTCGGCTCCAGCTCTTTGCAGTGAAGCTGAAGATCAGGCAAGCCGATCGCAGTCAATCCGAGGGTATCGAACAGCATTTCGTCGGAATCTGTTATATTGAAAAAGCGAATATTCAGACCGCCGTCCAAAAAATGCAGCTCAGGCGAGTTCCACTCGGAGCGGGCAAAGGATTCGCGCGGTACCAGCCGCTGGCTGTGCGGCCAGTAGATGCCAATGCATTCCGGAAACAGCTCCAAAATCAAATCGGCATAATCAGCCATAATCCGGTATTGTGCCATCGGCGGCAGGTTCGCCGCCATCATGTTGCTGGCCATCAAAGAATACCGGCATCGCGCAGCAAATGCCTGCCGATCCGGCTGGCAGTCCCAAAATTGCGCGATGATCTGATCGTCCCACAGGCTCCGATCAAACAGATCCGGCCCATAAAGCACCAGCTGACTTGGAACAGAACGATCTTCCTTTTGGTAATAAGCGGGATGCTCCCATAAAGCGGCGCCAAGTAAATCAGAAGCCTTTCGTGGCATTTGAGGGGAATCTGCCAAAAAATCTATTCTCCCGAATGCTCCGGTCATCGCCTGTTCAAATTCTTTGAGAGAAGGCATTTTCACCGGCTGCTCAAACACAGGCATAAAAAAATAAACCGAATGCCATTTTTCCACAAAAGAATTCGCTCTTTTCTCCATCTTTTTCCTCCATATGATTGAATTCGGGTAAGCGCTTTTGCGGAAATTCTTCCGCGACCACGCATTTCTCTTTTCCGGCAAAGAGAAAATCATCTGCCTTTCCGTTGGAAACCGGGCGCCAAAAAAGAAAAAAAACAATAAAAAAGACCGATTCTGCAACAACAGAACCGATCCTTCTCCTTGGAGCGGATGACGAGGCTCGAACTCGCTACCTCCACCTTGGCAAGGTGGCGCTCTACCAGATGAGCTACATCCGCAAACAAACTGCGAGAGTTATTATATGACAGAATTCGCCTGAAGTCAACCCCTTTTTTCAAATTTTTTCTTTTTATTTCAGTTCTTCCATTTTGCCGTTCTATTCCTTCTCTTGCCGATTTATGTTATAATCATTTATATCGCATTTTTGTGGTATCCTATAAAAGCCCTCTGCGGCATGATTTCTTTCTGAAACAGAGGAAAAGTATGTCATGTCTTTTTATGGATCCTGCCGGCGGGGCGGCGCAGTTGCCTGCTGATCTGCCAGCTCATCCCGTGCGGGTTCCATCGTACAAAGGAGTACACCATGGTATTTTCTATTCATCCCGGTGCATGGAAATCGGTTTTTGCTGTTCCCAGCGCACTGGTCGATTCCCATATTAAAATGGCCAGCCCAAATCAGCTGAAGGTTCTTTTGTGGGCGCTCCGCCACGCGGAAGAATCCTTTACGCATGAAACGATCGCCGCCGCACTGGGCATCACAGCCGCCGACGTGCAGGACGCGATGCAGTACTGGGTGCAGGCCGGTCTTGTAGCACAGGAGGTTCCGGAGCAGGCGGCACAGCCCTCTGCCGCGGAGCCCCCCTTACAGCCGGAGCTTCCGCTGGCCGCCGCTCCCATTGCCGAAAGCCTCCCCCCTGCCCCGCCGCGCCGCATCCCCAAGCCGGACGGCCTGTTTATTGCGGAACGAATCAATCAGTCGGCGGAAATCCGCTTTTTGATGCAGGAGGCCCAGCAGCTTTTGGGGCGCCCTCTATCCCCAGGGCTTTCTTCTACTCTGCTGGCAATTCACGACGATTACGGCCTGCCCGTAGACGTTACCCTGATGCTCCTGCAGTTCGTCAAGAGCAAGGGCAAGGACAACACCAGCTACATAGAGGCGGTGGCCCGCGACTGGGCGGAAGAGGGCATCTCCACCCACGGGCAGGCAGAAGAAAAGCTGCGCCGGCTGGATGAAATCAATAAGGCATGGAGAAAAATCGAACAGGCCCTGCGCCTCTCTCCCCGCGCCCCGAGCGCGCGGGAGGAGCGGTATTCCAACCGCTGGCTGCTGGAGTGGAAATTTTCTCCCCAAATGGTGCGCGAGGCCTATGACCGCAGCGTGGACGCCATCGGCAAGCTGAGCCTGAGCTACATGAACAAGATTCTGGAGCGCTGGCAGCGGGAGGGCATCACAACGCCCCAGCAGGCCGCGATGGAGCAAAAAGAAAAAGCCGCGGTACAGAAACAGTCCAAGCCGCAGCAAACCACTTATGACATTGAGGAATATGAGCGCATGAGCGCTCAGGTTCCCGATCTATTGGGAAAGGAATGATGCGTCGATGGCCTATGGAAAGGATATTTACCAAATCGCCCTTGGTATTCTGAATGACCGTCGTATGCGCGAAACCGAGGCCGCGGACGAGCGCCGCAGAGCCTTTTACGCCATGTATCCCCGTGCGCAGGAGATTGAGCGGCAGCTGGCCGCAACGGCCATCGGCGCGGCCAAGGCCGTGCTGACCGGCAGCGACACCGTAACGGAGCTGACTCGCCTGAAGGAGAAAAATCTTTCGTTACAGCAGGAGCTTCATCAGATGCTGCGCCAGGCAGGTTTGGAGCGGGACTACCTGAGCCCCCATTATCAGTGCAAAAAATGCGGAGACACCGGGTATGTAGACGGCAGAATGTGCAGCTGCCTGCGCGATCTTCTGCGCAAGACCGCTTACCAGCGCCTGAACGAAATGACGCCGCTTTCCCTTTGCTCTTTTGAGGATTTCTCTTTGGAGCACTACCCCGAAACGCCGCTGAACGAAGGGGAACTCGCGCCGAAAAAGCAGATGGAGAATATCTTTCATTTCTGCCGCACCTACGCGCGCGACTTTTCTCTGAAATCCCCCAGCTTGATTCTGCAGGGCGGAACCGGGCTGGGCAAAACCCATTTGTCCCTGGCCATCGCGCGCGAAGCCGTGGGAAAAGGCTTTGGAGTGATTTATCTCTCCGCACAGAATATGGCTACCAGCCTGGAGCGGGAACGCTTTGGCCGCGCGGAAGAGGATGAGGATACCAACGCGCTGCTGCTTGGCTGCGATCTTTTGCTTCTTGACGACCTTGGAACCGAGTTTTCCACCTCGTTCATCGACGCCGCCATATACAATATTGTCAATACGCGCCTGATGGCCGGGCGGCCCACGATCATCAGCACCAATCTTTCTTTGTACGAGCTGCAAAAGCGCTATTCCGAGCGTTTTGTTTCCCGGATCATCGGGAGCTACGTGCGCCTGACGTTTCTGGGCAAGGACGTGCGCCAGCAAAAACGGATGAAGCGCGGCTGAAGAACGGAGCGGTAACGCTTTTTGGCTTACAGACATACAAACTTCATGGTATTCTAAAATCAGACTTACCAGTTTCAGATAGGTGCAACGAACAGGAGATCGATACATGAATCAAAAACAAGAGGACATATTAAAAGATTTATCCTGGAACAGCACAGCGGATCAAACAAAATCCGGATTTATCGCGGCATTGCAAGAAACGGATCATAAGTACCTACTGCAGCCAACCGATCATTTTGACAGCTGGGAAAACGCCTCGATTCCTTTTTAATACTGAGTGATGAAGAAATCAAACCGTATCTGGCGGATTTGCTCAACTGGCTGCAGGATTTAAACTGGCCTGGGGCCGAACGAATTCTGGATCGTCTTCAGCGCATTTCCACCGAATTGCTTGTAAAGCCGTTGGAGCTTGCCGCAAAATTGGCTGCTGAATCAAAGGATGAAACCTGGCTGAGCAATATTTCTATTCTGATTGCCAATCCCGGCATGAACAAATTATTGGATTCCGAAACGTTTACATTGCTCAAGCCATTTGCGGCGGATCAGTGGCAATGGGATTATGATACGATTGCAGAACATTTTGATTTTGATTGACTTGCGCCGATAAACATAAGAAAAGTACAAGGTTATGGAATACCTGTTTTCCAGTAGTCATTTTCACGGCAGGCCGGCGCCTTGGGCAGTTTCTCTATAAAAATAAAAAATATAATACAACACAGGAGAAGCTTATGAAAGTAAACCGTAAGAAAACACTTCTGCTATCCGCGATTTTTACGATACTCTTTCTTTTCGGCGCGGTTCCGGTTTTTGCAGCAGAGGATGCGATTCCGTCGATTCGTGTGGAAGCCGCTCTGCAAAGCGACGGCTCCGCCGTGATAACGGAGGTCTGGAGCGTTCGCGGCGTGTACAGCGGCACGGAATACTACAAGGTTCTGAACCACATGGACAACATGAGCGTTCATTCTTTTACGGTAAAGGACGAATCCGGCACGCAGTATCAAACCCTGAGCACCTGGGACGCGGACCGTTCCAGAGAAGAAAAGGCCGGCACCTGCGGCATTCTGAAAACGACCGACGGCTACGAGCTTTGCTGGGGAATCGGCACGTATGGAGATCATCAATACACCATCCAGTATGTTCTGGATGGGCTGGTAAAGGATTACGGCGACTACGCCGGATTCTATCATCAGTTTGTGTCCGATCTTTCCAGCGCCCCGGAAGCGATCTCGGTTAAAATCCGGATGGCAAACACCTCCCTAACAGAGAATAACGCCCGGATTTGGGGATACGGCTTTCCCGGTGATGTGCAGATCGCCGGCAGCGGAATACTGACCGCCGCTTCCTCCGAATCTTTGGACGGCGGAGACTATGTAAATCTGCTGTGCCGCTTTGAGAGAGGGCTGTTCCCGCAGGCCGCCAGGGCGGATATGTCTTTTGAAGACCTGCAGAAAAACGCGGAAAACGAGGAATCGCCGATCGCGCTCTATATTCTGGGCGCGGTTTTCGCCGTGTTACTCATCGGCGGCGGCGCGTCGTTTGCCTTTTTTCACTCAAGATACAAGCTTGCGGACGGCACAGCGGTAAGGCTGGCTGCGAGAAACCAAATCGAACCTGCGTGGTCGGTTCCCTTTGGCGGCAGTATCCCTGCCGTGTACGCCGCAATGGAATTGCTGCGCAAAGGAATTTCCTGCGATAAGCTGATGGGCGCTTACCTCATCCGCTGGCAGAAGGCAGGGTATATCAGCATTGAAGAGCGCAAAAATCCACAGGGCAAAAAGGAACCGGAAGAGGTCATCGTCTTCCGTCCGGAGCAAACGCCTTCTGCCGCAGTGGAGCAATCGCTGTACGCCATTCTGGCCGCGCGCGCCGATCCGGATGGAATCCTTTGGAGCTCTGTGATAGAAAAGCGGGCGGAAAAGCTGTATGAAAGGCTTACGGAGTGGGCCGTAGAGGCCAAAAGCGAAGGGGAAAAGGAATTGATTCTTCTGGGGGTGGCGGCTAAAGATAAAAACGATGTTGTCCGCTTCACCGCCTCCGGTTTTGAGCAGGCCGTCCGAATGATAGGCTTCCAGAAATACCTGATCGGAATGAAGGTGCAGCAGAAAGACGGGCCTGCCCCGCGGGAGCTTTGGGGAGATTATCTTGTGTTCGCCGCTCTGTTCGACATTGGCGAGCAGGTGCTGAAAAGCATGGAAGCTCTTGATCCCGCTTACTTTGATACCTTTTCAGAGCTGTACGGCTACAATTCTTACCGTATGGTATACTTTATGACGATGACGAATCATATTTCGAGTACTGCCGCACCCAATGTGAGCGGCATCGGCGGCGCCGCGGGCTCTGTTGGCGGGGGTGGCTTCTCCGGCGGCGGTGGCGGCGGAAGCCGGTAAAAATCCTCAATCCTGTCAAAGAAACCGGAGAGATGGCTGTGAAGCATTTTCTATATTGCAAAATCGAAATCTTTATCCCGAAAACTCATTTTACCGCCCTGCAGAAAGCATTGCAAGGCGTGGACGCGGGCCACATTGGCAATTACGACAGCTGCCTTTCTTACAGTGAGGTGACGGGCTGCTGGCGTCCGCTGGAAGGAAGCAGCCCCTACATTGGAAAAGAAAAGGCCGTCAGTTCAGAGCCTGAGCTGAAGGTGGAGGTTACTTGCCTGCGCGACAACGTCGACCCTACCGTCGACGCGATCAAAAGAGTGCATCCGTATGAGGTGCCGGTGATCAACGTGATCCCGTTATACCGGACGAGCTTTTGAGTATAAAACTCTTTTTTAAACCTGTCTTTCAATTTTTCTCAGATGATATCATGGAGGATTGCAGCATGGAAATACTCAAAATTAAAAGCGGCGCATTTGAAGAAGGCGGCTGGATTCCCGCCCGCTACACAGGCCGCGGAGAAGATGTTTCACCGGATTTTACAATAGAGGGCATTGCCCCGAACGCGAAATCCATTGCAATTACTCTTGATGATGCATCTCATCCTTTTTTCCCGAACTATAACCATTGGGTAATCTGGAATCTGCCGGTGCAGGCCACGATTCCGGAAGGAATCCCGCACGGCGAAGCAGTTGACTGCCTGGGCGGCGCCACACAGGGGGTCCGCTTATGGTAGGAATCGGTACAAGGGACCGAAGCCCCCCCTAAAATCGATTCACACCTATGTCTTTACCGTTTTTATTTTGGACTGCCGAATTGATTTAGCCGCAAACGGCACAAAACAAGACCTCCTCCACAAAATGGAAGGGCACATCCTGCAGCAGGCAGAGCTTTCAGGTAAATTCCAAAGCCACAGAGAATGAGATAAAAGCGCTTTACCTTTCCGTGAAGCGCTTTTTCAGCCGACGAAAGGCATAGCCGGTGCCTTGAGAAGCTCCAGAACAGCATTGCATTGAAGCTCTCCCATTCTCATCTTGCACTCGTAATTGGCCAGAGAGATCACGGAAAGGGCAGAGAAATTGGAGCAACTCTGAAAACCGCGTCTCCGCGAAATGGTTCACCATTTCGCGGAGACGCGGTTTTTAACAGTCATTGCTTTTCAGAAAGGCATTTACAGCCTTACGAACCTTTTTTATGTTCTGCAATCGCGGCTTCGTAAACCTGCTCCATCTGCTCCACATTCTTTTTAAAGTCGAACAGACGAAGCACCCGCTCGCGGCCCGCCGCGCCCATCCGGCTGCGCAGAGAGGGATCTCGGCAAAGCCGGAGCAGATGCTCCGCCAGTGCTTCCACATCCCCGCAGGGGGCCAGAAAGCCGGTAACGCCGTCCTCCACAGTCTCTAAAAAGCCGTCCACATTGCTGGCCACCACGGGAACCCCGCAGGCCATCGCCTCCACAGCCGAAACGCCGAAGCTCTCGGAACGACTCGGCAGACAAACCGCGTCCATGCAGCTCAGCACCTTCGGCACCTGCGGATTGGGAATCACCCCGCACAGGCTCGCGCACTCAGAAAGTCCAAGTGAATCGATCAGCTGCTGCAGCGACTCCTGCCGGCTGCCTTTCCCGTAAATCTTCAGGGAATACGAGCCCGGCGGCGCTTTCTGCACAAACAGCGCAAACGCGCGGATCAGGTCGTCCATGCCGTAAACATCCTCCAGTGCTTTCACCGCGCCGACGCAAAAGCCGTCATGCTCCTGCGGCTGCGGAGAAAACTGCGAACAGTCCACGCCGAAGGGGGTGATCCAGATTTTGCGCCGCTCTCCAAAGACGCGGCGTACCTGACCGGCCATCACCTCGCTGGTAGAAGCCACGACATCCGCGGCCTTGAGGTTGCCGGCTACCAAAAGCTTATGCACCGGGCTTTTCAGCGGAAATTCATACACGTCGCTGCCCCACACAGACAGCACCAGCGGGTGCGAACGCGCCATGCGAACCAGCGTGCCGTAGCCGCTGGCATAGTGGGCATTGATGACATCCGGCGCAAAGTCCGTCAGATCACGGCGAAGCTCGCCGCCGTTCAGAAAATACCCGGCAAAGCCGCTCTTGCCGAGATATACCACTTCTACCTCGGGATTCAGGTTTTTCTGGCGGTTTTCATGCTCCGGCAGCGAATACAGCCGTACCTTATGCCCTCTTTTACACAGGGCGTTCACCCACTTGACCGTATGGCTGGAGCTGGCCGCCGACACAAACGCTATTTTCATGCCTGCTTCTCCCCCTGACTGCCGCCCAAATCTGCAAGGACGGTTTTTGCCCGGTCTGTCCAGAGGTTTCCCTGCACCGCCTGTGCGGCGTTTTTCGCACAGCGGGCGTACAGCTCGGTATCTCTGAGCAGCTCGGATACTTTCTCTGCAAAATCCGCGGGGTCGTTTTCGCACACGAGTCCCAGCGAATATTTCTGGATAAACTTTTCGGTTTCCGTACAGTTTACCGCCACCATCGGCAGGCCGTATTCCAGGTATTCCATCAGCTTGACGGAGAACGCAAAATCATTATATGCATTCTTTTCAATGGGATACAAGGCCAAATCCGCCTGCGCATACAGCGGGGCCAGCTCTTTCGCGCCGGAAGCATGCACCAGCCTGAGCCAGGGCTTGTTCCGAACCTTCTCGTCAATATAGGCGACTCCCTGCGGACGGCAGACCAGCGTGAGCGGGAACTCGTCCCCATCCCCATTGAGCAGGTCAAAGGCTTTCAGCAAGGTGTCCGTACCGTAGCGCTTTGAGACTCCGCCCACATAAATGCTGCGCTTGCCGGGAAGCTTCCCCAGCTTATCGCCGCGGCTGCCCATACAGGCCGGCGGCAGAAATGCTACATGCGGAAAATCAAAATACTGCGCCATGCTCTCCGTCGGCAGGTAAACCAAATCCGTATTCTTTTTGAGAAACCGCACGTCGCGCTCCGACATCCACGCAATCACGTGCTGCTTGAGGCTCTTTCTGCCGGAAATAAACACCTCGTCAAAACGGAAAGCGGCGTCCCGGTAAAAATACCCCACCGGAATTCCCATTTTGTGTACCCGGCGGAGGAGCTTTCGGTCAAAGCTATGGAAAATCGGGCCGGAGGGACTCTCGACATAACAAAAGTCGGGCCGGTTTGTATCGAGCCAGCGGTTGATCTCCTCCACCGCATGGCGGCGCTGCTCGCGGCGGTTCTGCTGCGCCTGCAAGAGCTTGACCTCGCAGCCGAGAGACAGAAACGCCTCATACATCATCTGCGGGCGCACGGACGAGCCGGACTGAAAATCCCCAAAATCGATATAAGTGAGGTATAAAATCGTCATGATTTTCCCGCCGCCTTCTTTTCTTTTCCCTCAAGACGATCCAGCAGCTTGATCAGGCCCGCCGGCGCACGGGGCGACAGGCGTTCCCAAATCCGGGGGGCGAAATGCCCTGCCACCAAAAAGAACAGCAGAAGATAGGTTTGAAAATTGTAAATGAAGTCCACAAACCCACCCTGTGTGGCCAGCGCCAGGCGGCTGGTGAGCATTGCGGTCATCGCCAGCTGAAACGGGGTTTTGCGCAAACGGGTGAACGCGTAGAACAATACGCCCAACACAACGCCCATATACACGATGGAGAGAACCATTCCCCAAAAACCGAAATTCGCGTAGGCCTCGCCGATATAGAACGCGTTCATCACGCCGCCGGTTCCGTCGTACACCTTCTCGGAGCCGTAAAAATCCATCACCAGCTTGGCGGAACGGACATGGCTGCCATCGATGCCCAGAAGATGCATCGCCGTCGGCGACAGGCTGCGGCCATGCAGAAACGGGAAGATCGTCGGGAACAGGTCAAAATGCATCGTCAGCGTGCCCACCTGGGTAAACAGCGTGCGGCCGATCGGGCCGTTATAAAAGTTGCTGTCGCCAGAGGTAAAGCTGTACCCCATGCGCCCGTAAATGAATACGATAAACAGAGCCATGGCGGCGCCAAAGCCGAACACTACCCTGCGGGAGATGCCCCCGCGCTCGTACATGAGAATCAGGAGCAGCACAAACAGGTAGAACAGCACCGGGGATTTTTCAAAATTGATGGTAGCGGAAACGATTGCCGAGCCCACCAGCACAGCGGTAAGAGCCCACCACCAGAATTTTTTGAGCGCCACCGCATAGGCAAACGCGATATACGACAGCAGCGGCAGAAACAGCCCCAGCAAAAGGTTTTTGACGTAGCTGTTGACGATCACAATCTGCGAAATCCGCTGGCGCTCCACGCCGAACTCAAAGCCGGCCGGGGTGCGCACCAGCCGCAGCAGGGGGAAATAGCCGATCTTGATGATATAGATCAGAAGCAGCACGCAGCAGAGAAATCCGACGCCCGAAATGACGTAAAAGGCCAGCCGCTCATGCTTTACCTCAACCGACTTTTTCAAGTAGCTCTTGTAGCGCTGCTTGATATCGATATGAAAGCACTGGTACAGCACGATGATGGTCAGCGGGAACAAAATTGCGGAAAGCAGAACGCTGTAGAACATCAGGTCAAAGCTGCTGTCGACCGTAATGTACTTCATTGTGTAGTGATTGTGGTCCCCCAGATACACCATGGCGGCACCGATATACGTCTGCAGCAAAAACAGGTACATCGTATAAGAAAGCAGATTGATTTTTCCAATATTCAGCGTTGCCGATGCCTTTTTAAACAAGATCAGCGAAATCAAAAGGCCAAGGACAACGATAAGCTCTTTCCAGATCATTCGTCGGTCTCCTCAAAGCCATATTTTTCGTTCAGCAAATACTGTTTTGTCAGCAGGTCGCCATTGCGGAAACGGCCCTGTAAGAAGCGAATTTTGGAACGGTCGAATTCGGGATCCAGAAAAATGGAGTTGAATTGCGGCAGCTTTTCCAGAACGGAAACATCCTTGATGTCGGTGTACTGCATTTTCAGCACCTGAAGCTCGGTATTGTTCTTCAGCGGCTCCAGAGAAGAAATATTGTTCAGGCTGATTGTCAGCTCCAGCAGCCAAGGGTATTTCGAGGCAAAGCTGATATCCGTTAAGCAGTTGGAGGCCACGCTGAGCTTCTCCAGCACGGGCAGATCGCCCAGATCGCCGATTGTGGTCAAAGAGTTGCTTTCCAGAGAATACTCGTACAGTTGATCCATACCGACAAGGGGCTTTGCCACCATGATGCGGTTGGAGGTAAGGTTCAGAATATTCAGCTGCGGCATCCCCGAAAATACGCTGTTGTCGGTAATGCGGTTGCGCGACAGGTTCAGGCTTTTCAGATTCGTCAGCTTTGTAATGTCCGCTGTAACGCCGATGATCGAGTTGCCGGACAAATTCAGCTCCGTCAGGTTTTTCAGCGAGTACAGCGGAGACATATTGCGAATATAGTTGCCCGCCAGTGTCAGGCGCTGCAAGGTTTTGATGTTCCCCAGGGGGGTAACGTCTGCAATCTGATTATTGGAGAGGTCGAGCTCCTTCAGATAGGGAATATCTTTTAAAGGGCTGACGTCGGTGATCTTTGCGGAAGAAATCGTCAGCTTGGAGAGGCCCTTAAAGTATTTCAGATCCTCTATATCCTTCACCGGCACATTTTGAATCGTCAGAATGCTGATCTTCTCCACATCCACATCGTAAATGTCGTCCTTTGGGCGCTCGAGCAGATTGCGTACCTCGCGTTCCAGGCTTTTATCGTGGAATTCAATCTTAACGGCGTCCTCATTGATCACGTCGTCATTCATCAGAACGCTGTAGACATTCTGATACGTGTTGACTCCCAGAAAAAACAGGGAAACCAGCAGCAAGGCCAGTGTGTAGGAGAAGGGCTTGTTGCTTTTCATGTAGCCTGTCATCTGTTTGAAGCGCTCTTTCAAACGCAGCTTACTCTGTTTTTGTTGCATTTCAGTTACCTCTCCATTTTTCACTTATTTTGCGTTTCTGACGATCGTCTGGCAGAAACGGTAGAAAACCAGATAAGCGCCTGCCATCGGCAAGGATGCGGCCAGCAGATACTGTTCAAACGTCATGGGGATCACAAAGGTAAGCAGCGACGGAATGGTTACGGTAGCCAGCAGGAAAAACTGCCAGACCATCGTAGCCTTCTGCCGCCCGAGTGCAATCGCGCTGTTGGTCAAAGGCGTAACCACAAACCGCACCATGAACAGCGGGATCAGGTATTTCAGGTATTGCGGAATCGGTTTCCACTCCGAACCGAGGAACAAGGGAATGAGGGGGTCCCCCCACAGTAAAAGGATGCCGAAGGGAATCACGGACAAAATGGTCAACCATTTGGCCACCGTAGAAAAGGTCTTGCTCAGTTTTTCCCCGTTGTGCTTGTCCACCGAGGCGCCGCGCAGAAACACCTGCGACACCGCGCTGGAAACCAACTGGAGCGGCTGACCCAGCAGACGGTTAATCTGGCTGTAATAACCGTTCATCACACCGCCGAACTGCATCTGGACAAACAGACCGGTCATATTCATGGCAAAGCTGTTGGCCATAGCGCTGGGCAGCATGTATTTGGGGTAAGCCACATTTTTGCGCGCAACCTTCTTTAGAAAAGGCAGGCGGAACATCCTGCGGTGAATCCGCCCCTTGAGGGTCATCACCATGCGGAAGTTTCCGAAGAAATAAGATAAAAACTGCCCGATGATCATGCCCCAATACCCGGCGCCAAGAAAGGCCAAGATCAACTGGGTCGCGATCATCACGGAAACACGAATGATATTGGCAGTCGTAATGACTTTATACTTTTCGTGCCTTACATTAAAATAGTTCAGCGCAGTGGTTAGTCCACAAATTAAGGTTGTAAGCGGAACCATCCACAAGGTGTTTTCCGCACCACCCGTCAGGTGAAAACGCGCGCCGATCTGCGGAATAAACGGCCACATGATCAACCCTAACAACACCGAAAACATTGTTGCCAGCAAAGCACTGAGTACAAAGGCACCGCCTGCCTCCTCATCACTGTCCGCCACGACAATGGCGTAATCATAACGGAAGCAGGCGATTTGCTGCGTAATACTGGTGATGTACACATAGATACCATAAATACCCTGAAGCTCCGGCCCGTAAAGCCGCCCCAAAATCGGCATAAATGCAAAAGGCAGCAATACCTGCGCCACGGCTGTGCCGCCGGTGAGAACCGCTACGTTTTTTAAAAACTGGTTCTTCTTCAGGGAATTCATCTTAGATTTCACAAAAGACAAGACACGGCCCCCTGTTTACTCGATGTTTTCTCCCAATGTGCCAAGATTCTGCGCCTTGAGATATGCGTTGATAAATCCATCCAGATCGCCGTCCATCACGGCGGAGATATTGCCCATTTCAAAGCCGGTGCGGTGATCCTTGGCCAGCGTGTAGGGCATGAAAACATAAGAGCGGATCTGGCTGCCCCAGGCAATTTCCTTCTGATCGCCCTTAATATCCTCAATCTTTTCCAAATGCTCGCGCTCTTTGATCTCAACGAGCTTTGAAATCAGCATTTTCATCGCGACGTCGCGGTTCTGGTATTGGCTGCGCTCCACCTGGCAGGAAACAACGATGCCGGTGGGCTTATGCGTCAGGCGCACGGCCGAGGAGGTTTTGTTAACCTTCTGTCCGCCCGCGCCGCTCGCGCGGTATACCTGCATTTCAATATCGTCCGGGCTGATCTCCACAGAGGTGTCGCTGTCGATTTCCGGCATCACCTCAAGTGAAGCAAAAGACGTGTGGCGGCGGCCGGACGCGTCGAAGGGAGACACGCGCACCAAACGGTGAACGCCCGCCTCACTTTTCAGAAAGCCGTATGCGTTTATGCCCTCAATCAAAATAGAGGCGCTCTTCAGGCCGGCTTCTTCTCCATCCAGATAATCCAGTGTTTTAACCTGAAAGCCGTGGCGCTCCGCCCAGCGGCAGTACATGCGGTACAGCATCGAGGCCCAGTCCTGCGCCTCTGTTCCGCCCGCGCCCGCGTGAAAGGTGAGAATCGCATTCTTGGCGTCGTATTCGCCCTTGAGCAGGGTCGTCAGGCGAATCGCTTCCAGCTCCGCCTGTATTTTCTGGTATTCCTGCTGTGCCTCCGGCAGCAAAGAGAGATCCTCGGCTTCATCCGCCAGCTCCACCAGAGCCAGCGCATCCTCCAGAGAAGCACACAGCTTTTCATAATTCGCGATTTTATTCTTCAGCATGCTGGAACGCTGAAGGATTTTCTGGGAACGCTCCATGTCGTCCCAAAAACCGGGCATCGCGGCCCGCTCGTCCAGCTGCGAAATCTCTTCCTTCATGCCCTGCAGCCCAAGCGCATCCGCCAGGTCGTTAATGTCCGGCCTGAGCTTTTCCAGCGCCAGCCTTAATTCCTCAAATTGCAGCATCCGTACCATCCTCTAATCATAATTCAACTTTTAAATAGACCGTTCCTTTTCTTTTCCGCCTGCGGCGGAAAAGAAAATTGCTGTCTTCATCAATCAAATCCTTTTTGTTATTGGCTTGCTCACATATCAAAGTTATGTTTCTGCACAATAATAAAATATTATAAGATATTTTTGGTCAAATGTAAAGAAAAACCATCTTTTCACCCCTGGTCAGTCTGTGAACGTACTGAAAACTTATGCAAGAAATGATTGCAGTTTTCGGCAGAATTAGGTACAATAATTGTATTCAGGATATAAAGATCCTCGTCGCCGGGGAGGAGATCACCGGCGATCTATTACAGGAGGCTTTCAAGCATGAAGTATACTGGCATCAAATGCCCGGTCTGCGGCATTCCCTTTCAGGCGGACGACGACATTGTTGTCTGCCCGGATTGCGGGGCGCCTTACCATCGGCACTGTTATGAAAAAGAGGGCAAATGCCTGTTTTCAGATACGCACGGCACCGGAACATACTGGACTCCTCCCGCGGAGGATTCTGCCGCCCCGAAAAAGGATTCAGAAATTGTATGCCCGGTTTGCGGCAGAAATAATCCCTCGGACGCGCTGTTCTGCAGCCGGTGCGGCTCTTCACTGAACCGGCCGGACGCGGCTCCGCCATCTCATCAGGGCCAGGCGCCTTTCCGGAACGACCCGCCCGGCTACCGGAATCCGTACCAGAATTCGGGGTATCAGAATCCGGGCAGCCCCATCCCGCCCAATGCGCCTTTCGACTCTGCGCAGGGCGATTCGCCGTACCAGAGTGCGCCGAACCCCTTTTCGCCCATTACCATCCGGGCCGACGAACCGATTGAGGACGATATCACTGCCGGGGAAATCGCGAAATTTGTTCAGAACAATTCCTCTTATTTCCTTTCGGTTTTCTTCCATAAAAAGAGGACAAACCGCGGGCATTTCAGTTTTTCGGCCTTTTTGTTCTCAGGCGGATGGATGCTGTACCGAAAAATGTACCGGATCGGCACGATTATCACCGCGTGGATGGCGGTTCTGTTCGTCATCAACACGTTTGTGTCTCTGAACTATTCCTCTCCCCTGCTGATAAAGCTGTACGAGCAGGCGGGAGTGAGCACCAGCGTATACCCTTCCTATGAAGAGCTGATGAAGGTCACCGAGCTTGTGTACCTGCTGGACCCAGGCAGCATTTTTCTGCTGTTCACCCCGCTGCTTACGCTTTTGATTCAGGCGGGAATTATGATGTACTGCGGTTTCGCCGGCAACCGTCTGTATTACCGGCACTGTGTGGAGAGCATCCGCAGGCTGAAAAAAGAAAACCCCATCGCGGCCGAGTACGACAAAGCGCTGCAGGAAAATGGCGGCGTAAATGTTTCTTTGGCTCTATGCCTTCTCATCTGCTATTCTATTATTGTTTATCTGCCAAATTTCTTTTTATAAAAGTATCTTTCTAACCAGTAGGAGGGAATTCTTTGAAAATAACAAAGGCTGTTATCCCCGCCGCGGGGCTTGGCACACGTGTTCTCCCTGTCTCAAAATCCATGCCGAAAGAAATGCTTCCCATCGTGGATAAGCCCGCGATTCAGTATATTGTGGAAGAAGCCGTTCATTCCGGCATTACCGATATTTTAATCATTACCAATCGCGGCAAAGGTCTGATTGAAGACCATTTTGACCGCGCCCCGGAGCTGGAAGCCCACCTGGCAAAGGGCGGCGACGAGAAGAAAGCCGCCCTCAACAGTATTGTGGAAATCTCCCGCTTGGCCAATATTTATTTTGTTCGCCAGAAGGAAACCCGCGGCCTTGGCCACGCGGTAAACTGCGCGCGTTCCTTTATCGGCGACGAACCGTTTGCCGTACTGTACGGCGATGACGTAATCATTGGAAAAGACCCGGCCTGCGGCCAGCTAATTCGCGCTTATGAGGAATTCGGCAAGGGTGTTCTGGGGGTAAACCAGGTATCTCCCGAGGTGATCGGCCGGTACAGCTCGCTGAAGGTGGAGCCGATTCGCGACCGCCTGTTCCGCTGCACCGACATGGTCGAAAAGCCCTCTCCCGACAAGGTGTTCTCGTACTATTCCATTCTGGGGCGCTGCGTGCTGCCGCCGGAGATTTTCGACATTCTCGACCGCACCCCGCCCGGAAGCGGCGGAGAGATTCAGCTGACCGACGCAATGCGCGTACTGGCGCAAACCGTGGGAATGACCGCGGTGGAGTTCACCGGCAAGCGCTACGATATGGGCAATAAGCTCGGCATCCTGCAGGCTACGGTGGAGGTGGCGCTGGAGCATCCGGAGGTTGGAGAAGGCTTTCGCAAGTATATCAAAGATATTGCGGGTACCCTATAAAGAGTGGGTTATGCCTCATCGCCCGGGAATCGGCGTTTGATTTTCTCGGTTTTTCTACTGAGAAGAGAGACATTTTCCAGTAAATTCCTGTGAAGTAAAAAAATAGCTTGACTCACCCTGGTCACGCTGATATAATTAGTCTGTTAAGCCTGCCCCAACCGGGCGGTGCTTTTCATATTCCTTGCTCCAGCGTCCTGCTGGGGCCAAAGTCCAGAAGGAGGTGCAATCAAAATGCCAGATGTAAAAAATTCTTACGAAACCGTATTCATTCTGTCTACAACACAGGGTGAAGAGGCAGTTCAGACAAATGTTCAGAAGTTTAAGACGCTGATCGAAAAGAACGCTGTGATCGACGCTGTGGACGAGTGGGGCAAACGCCGTTTTGCGTATCCCATTGAGAAGCAGACCGAGGGCTACTACACCCTGATCAGCTTCACCAGCGCTCCCGAGTTCATTGCGGAGCTGGATCGTATCTACAAGATTACCGACGGAGTTCTTCGTTCTCTCATTGTCAAAAAAGAAGTAAAGAAAGAGAAGCCGAAAAAGGCTGTTGAAGTCCCGAAAACGGAAACTGCTGAAAGAGAGTGATCGAAATGCTCAACGTGGCTGTATTAATGGGCAGGCTGGTTGCTGACCCTGAGCTTCGTCACACTACCAGTGACATTGCCGTCACCAGCTTCACGATTGCGGTGGATCGATCTTATGTGAAGTCCGGCGCGGAGCGTCAGGCGGATTTTATCGATATCGTCGCATGGCGTTCTACCGCGGAGTTTGTATGCAAGTACTTCCGCAAAGGACAGTTAATTGCAGTTCAGGGCTCGATTCAAACCCGCAGCTATCAGGACAAGGACGGAAACAAGCGCAAGGCTTTTGAAATCGTGGCGGATAACGTGCATTTTGCGGAATCCAAGCGCGATGGCGGAACTGCCGGCTCCGGATATGGCTCTGGTTCTTACAGCCGTACCGATGCGCCGATGCCCTCTGCCCCCGCCTACACCAGCGGAAACACAGGTGATTTTGAGGAGATCCCGACAGATGACGATCTGCCGTTCTGATTTTCTCACGTATTTACTTTATTTTTGAATTGAGAAAAGGAGGCTTTTGGCATGGCTGATAGAAACGATCGGCCCGAGCGCGACAATCGTCGCGGCGGACGTAAAGGACGCAAAAAGGTTTGCAGTTTTTGCGTGGAAAGAATCGATTCGATCGATTATAAGGATGTTGCAAAGCTGCGCCGCTTTATTTCAGAGCGCGCGAAGATTCTGCCCCGCAGAGTCACCGGCACCTGCGCACATCATCAGCGTGAACTGACTGTTGCGATCAAACGCTCCCGTCATATCGCTTTGCTGCCCTTCAGCAGCGACTGATCTGAAAAGAGACAGACTGAGGAAACGGATCTTCCGTTTCCTCTTTTTTGTTGTCTCTATTTCAACCGCACCCTCTACTCCCCGCTTTCGCTCCGAAAAAGAAAATGATTTCTTCTTGTGCCAAAAGTGCAGGAAAGGCCGGCTCAATTGACAGCAGCCATGCCGGCACCGCACGGGGAGCGGCGGCATCGTGTCAGCACTTCCCTCATTTTCCGACAGCTTCACTCTCTCCGTAAGCCGGAAGCTCTAAAACCCGACTCTGCAATTCTATGCCATCTTTTTGCGGGGCGCAATTTTGCACGAATGCATGCGTGCTTCCGGACCTGATTTTAAAGCTGATTCGGCCTAAAATGGAATCAAGGCATATCAAAATGCCTCCAAAAGGAAAAGAGCTTTCTTTAAAATCCAGGCTGCAGGATTTTATAGAAAGCTTTTTTCGCCGGGGTTAGTACACCTTCACTCCATTGGCAAAGGATTTGATCGTCATCACGCCGTCGTCCGTTGTAAAATATAAGGTTCTGCCGTAGTTTAGGCCGGTATCCTGCGCTTTGATGGGAATTTTCGCATAGGCCAGCATGGCGCGAACAGCCATTACGTTCCGCTGGCCGATATTGCCGAAGGCCGAGTCTCCCGAAACCTCGAACATCTTGGCGCCTCCGGCAATCTTGGCCGTGAGCTGGGCGCGACAGGCGCCCAGCCGTTCCATTTCCCGAAGCATTTCAGTAATACAGGTATCGGCAAACCGATATTTGTTTTCTTTCGGGTTCCCCACAGGGAATTTGGGCAGCATGATATGGCCCAGACCGCCAACTTTGCGCAGAGGATCATACAGGCAAATGCCTACGCAGGAACCTAACGCATATGTGACAAGCTGCTCACTGCCCTTCACCACTTTCATATCAGAAATGCCGATGGTTATCATATTGCTCATAATTGGATCCCTAATTTCTGCATTAATCTATCCAGCGATTCCATGCTCGGAATCAGCATCATATTGGATGTAATATCATCCGCAGAGCTGAGAAAATCCTCCTGAATGAAGATGATTTTATCTGAAACAGTGCGCATCTCAATAGCAGGAACACTCAGCAGGGCGCCGACCATATCTACCGCGATAGCCGGAACAGAGGATTTGATGGACATTTGAGACAAGGTGCTGATGGAGCCGAGATAGGCGGAAATCATGATGTTGCCGATCTCGGAAATGGCGGAAAGCTGCATCTCTGTTAAAGCGGCATAGCTGACTTGCTTTTCGCCGAGCAGGCTTTCCAGCACAGCCCCCGCAAAGGACTGCCCGACGATAAACATCATCAGACCGTCGATTTCCCCCGAGATCTTAGTCAGAATCCCAATCACGGGGTTTTCCGGGCCGCCGAGCGCGGTGGCCGCGTCGCTGATATCCAGAATCCGCACCTTCGGCACAGACATGTTGACTTCGGCGTTCAGCATTTGAGAGAGCGATGTTGCTGCATTTCCAGCGCCGATATTTCCGATTTCTCTTAGTACGTCCAGATGTATTTCATTTAGTTCGTCAATGCTCAACATAAAATTCCAACTCCTTTCGCCGCCTCAGGAACACTGTGCCGCCCTGGAAGCGGAATCTGTATCTGTTTTTCATGGGTTTAATGCTTAACAGTATCCGGCGTATCGGCCGGTGTTGCAGGCCGCCACTCAATTTTGCCATATGAAAGATAAAATTTTGCGCAGCTTGTTTCTTTGACCACGTTGTAGGTATAGCCGGCAATTTCTATCTTCGTCCCCGGGTACGCCATGCCCTTGGCGATGATGGAAAAGCTCAGAAACGAATTCAGAGAAGCTTCTGAAAGCTGATGCTGTTCTTCCAGCTCTTCGATCTTTTTAGAGAACTGAATCCGCTTCTTTTCGGCCGCCTTGTTCACCTGCTCGAATTGTGAGCCGTCGTCTTCCGGGTGCTGCTGAAGAAACTGCTGATGCAGCCGCTCGAACTGGTCTTCAAACTCCCGCATTTCCCGGCGGGCATTGTCCAGCTCATGGAGCAGAACCTCTGGGTTCTTCAGCTTTTTTGAGGTCTCCGTCAAAAGGGAGTTCAGTTCCCGGGATTCGATTCTTACCTTGGTGACGCTGCCGGACGGGTTCCCAATATTTTTTGCATAAACGCCGCAGCCCACCGTGCACTCGCCGCCGGCCAGCGTTGCGATATCCTTGTTCAGAATCAGTGATCCGCCGGCGCGAACACTGCTGCTCATGATAATGCTGGCATAGATTTCATGCTGTGCATCCAGAATTGCATTCTCAAAAAATTTGCCGGAGATATTGCCGCCGGCCTTCAGCCTGCCTCTTCCCCCGCCGTTCATTCCCTGAGAAATCACGATGTTGCCGCCAGCCTCGAGGTTTGCGTGCTCCACAATTCCTCGAACTGTGATATCGCCGCCCGCGCTGACGGAAAAGCCGCTCTTTACGTCGCCCTGAATCAAAACGGAACACTTGGCGGAAACGTTACCGGAATCCCTGCCGACATCCCCTTTGACAATGAAGATTTCATTGACATTGATCGCGTTCGGCAGAATTTCAATTGTGCCGTCCACCGTAGAAATCAGTGTTTGGCCATCCTCAGAAAGCTGCGTATTCACGCCCACGGGCAGAGCGGGAACCGTTCCTTTGCGGTAGGGCACAACCTTGCCGTACACATCCATGCCGTCACTTCCCGGCTTCGGCATGATCAGCGCGCAAAGAGAATCGCCCTTTGAAATGTTTTTGACCAGCCCAAGCTCCCGGTAATCCAGGGAACCGTCTTTGCGCTGGATGGGACGAAGCACCTTATCGGTTTCAAAATGGTATTCGATGCGGCCGTCGTTCTCGTCCAGCACCTGCTTACCGACCGCGCACACCAGAGACTGCGAAAAATTGGCCTGCCTGCAATACTCGCGGATCTCCTCCTCCAGAATCCCGTAGCAAATCTTGTTCTTCTCCAAAAAAGCCAGAATCTCTTCGGGGGTTACCTTCTGGTTCAGAGAATGAAGTGTCACCTCTAAAACAGCGCGCATGCCGTTGGAAGAAACCTTCAAATCGAGGATCGGCGGTTCGGAAGACTCCTCCGTGGTCTGGTCGCCCGCCGCCGGAGCTCCTTCCTCTGCTTGTTGCTCCGGAACCTGCTTTTCCTGTTTTTCCGTCTCCATGCCGAGGAGCTGCTCCAGCTCCCGGATGTGATCCCGCGCGCTCATCTCCTTCGGTTCAGAGGTCTGCTCCTGTTCTGCCGCCTGTTCCGATTCCGCAGCATGTTCCGGTTCGGGAGCCGGTATGGCTCCGTCGGGGTCCTCCGGCTGTTCATTCATGCCCTCTGTGGATCGAACCGCATCCTGATCCGTCTTCTCTTTCTTGTTCCAAAACTTTGCCAAACTCTTGGGAAACACAATCATCACCCTTTTCTGACAGTATATAGTAATATCACTTGAAAAAGCGATTGATTTCTTCCCCTGTCCTCGGTGCTGGAAAAAAACTGCCGTCGTGCTGAAAAACCGCTTTTTAAGTGAATTGACTATAAAATCACCTCAGACCATTGACAGTCTGCATAATTTCATCTGAAATCTGCACCATTTTGGAGTTAAGCTGGAAAGCGCGCTGCGTTTCCAGTATCGCGGCCATTTCATCCGGCAGGCTCACGGAGGAATTTTCCAGGTAGCCCTGCCGCACCTCCGCGTCCCTTACCGTTTGAGCCCGACCAGAAGCCGCCGTCTCTACAAAATAAGTACCGCCCTCCCTTTGCAGGCCGTCGCAATTGGAGAAGGTAAACACCCCCACCGGGGCCGCTTTGCTCTCATCCGCCACCTGAATCGGCTGGCCGTTTGCCCCCAGCACATAGCCGCCGTCAGAAGATACCAGGTAATTGGCGTTCCCCTGCATGGAAAGATGAAAATTGCCGTTGCGTGTGTACTTTACCGTATCCCCGGAGCGAATGGCGAAAAACTGATACGCCTGCGGCAGGGCATAGTCGAGCAAGCGTGAGGTATTGTTCAGCGCACTGGCGGCAAAGAGGGTATCTGTTTTTGCAAGCTTTGTCCCGTGGCCGGCAACGAGGTCGGAATCCGTTCCCTCCGCCGCGTGGATATTGGTATACACCAGATCGGCAAAGCCGCCCTTCTGCGCCTGAAAGCCGGTGGTGGAAACATTCGCGATATTGTTGGCCGTTACATCCATTCCCTTCTGCGTCTGAATGGTACCGGTGGCCGCCGTATAAAAAGAATTGATCATAATAACCCTCCCCTGTTCTGAATAAGCCCTTTTATTCCTTTGGCGCCAAAAGCGGCGCTTTCGGCGCAGCCGCTCTTTACAGCTTGCCGATCTCCGTTACGGCGCGGGATAAAATCTGATCGTACATTTTCAGCGCCTGCGTGCAGGTTTGAAGCCCTCTCTGCATTGCAATGGCGTCGGTCATTTCCTGGGCGGCGTCTACGTTCGAGCCTTCCACATACTTCCATTTGAGCTGAGGGAACCGCATCTGCTGTGCGCCCCCCGCCGCGGTAAAGGATTCCTGCCCGGCGGACTTCAGATCATTGTAATCCGCAAACTGATAAACAGCCAAAGCCCCAACCTGTGTGCCGCCGACACGGATATTCCCCTGCGCGTCCGCTTCAAACTGGTCTGTCCCCACGCGGATGGGGCCGTTTGCGCCCATGACGCGGCCGCCAAGGTCTTTGCTGATGAGGTAGCCCTCATCATCCAGATTAAAGCTGCCGTTGCGGGTATATACCAATCCGTTGTTTTTCTGAACCGCGAAAAAGCCCTCACCCTCAATTGCAAAATCCAGCGTGCGGCCGGTTTCCTTCAGGCTTCCCTCGGAATGGATCACGTTTGTTCTGTCCGCCGCTGTCATCATGCTCATCTCACCAATCGGCGCATCGCTCTGTTTGTTCAGGCGGTGAATCATCAGGTTGCCGAAGGTGGAGGAAGTAACCACGTTTCGTTTATATCCGTTTGTTTCCACATTGGCAATATTATTGCTGACCGCCGTCAGCTTTCTGGACTGGGTCAGCATGCCGGAGCCCAGTGTGTAAAACCCTCTGACCATAGGAATCGTCTCCTTTACGAATTGTATTCCGTTAAAAACCGCTTGAGCTTTTTTAACCCGTTTGAGTGAATCTGCGATACGCGGGAGTCGCTGATTCCCATGACCGCCGAGATTTCTTTGATCTTCATCTGTTCCTTATAATAAAGAGAAATGACCATTTTTTCTTTTTCATTCAGCTTCTCGATGTATTCCGCCAGAACAACCTGCAGCTCCTTTTCGGCCACAACCTGCTCCGGCCCCTGAATAGAATCATTGGATACGCTGAACCGCACATCCTCCACGCCTTTTTCGTAGATCATCTCTTCAAAAGAAAGCATGGAGAGCGCACAGGTTTCCGCCTGCATTTTCTGGTATTCCTCAACGGAAACATTCAGATGCTCCGCCATCTCGCTTTCCGTAGGGTAACGGCCCAGCTCGTAGCTGAGCGTGTTTTCCGCATCGCTGATGTTTTTGGCGATCCGCTTCAGGCGCCGCGGAAAGCAATCCTGCTTGCGTATGTAGTCAATCATCGCGCCGCGCACCTTGATGGAGGCGTAGGTCTCGAATTTGACCTTTTTTTCCGGGTCGAATTTTTCCACCGCATCCAGCAGGGCAATCAGCCCTTCATTAACCAGATCATCCATATAAGTGAAATGCTGGTAGGCCCCCACTGTTTTCAGGGCAATGCATTTGACGATATACCCGTAACGGATGACAAGCGTGTTGCGAATGTCTTCCTCTTTGTTCTGAAGGTATTCCTCCCACAGGTCTTCCGTCGTTTTCTGCTTCGTGACCACTCGTTCCATCCAGCTGTTTCACCTCCTTGGTTGGGGCTTTCTCACCTGACAAACACCGGCTCACTGCTCCAGAGTAATATTCGCCACGGCCTGTATCTGCACGTCGGAATTCAGTTCGCTGAAAGAGAGCACCACCGCGCCGGGATAAAACTGCTCGAGCAGCTTGCTGAAATAAATGCGTACCACGGGCGAGGTCAGAATGATCGGCACATTGATGACAGCCTTCACCTTCTTGATGCTGTCAAGCAGCTTTGTAATGATCGTCTGCGTTGTCTGGGGATCCATTGAGAGGTACGAGCCCTGATCGTTGCGGTTGATGGAATTCGCGATGACACGCTCGACCTCGCTGTCCAGCGTAATGACGCGGATCTGGCCGCCGTCGGACCATTTGCGGGTGATGGTTCTCTTTAGCGCCTGACGCACATATTCGGTCAGAACCTCCGTCTCGCGCACGGTGGCAGCATAATCGGAAAGCGTGCTGAGGATCGTTTCCATATCGCGGATCGGCACGCCCTCCTTGAGCAGAGCGCACAGCACCTTTTGCAGGCGGCTGTAAGACACCAGATTCGGCACCACGTCGTCCACCAAAGCGGGATCGGCCTTCTTCGCGGATTCCAGAAGCTGAATGGCATCCTGCCGGGTGAGAACCTCATAGGCGTGCTTGCGGATTGTTTCCGACAGATGGGTGACGACAACGGAGAGGGGATCGATTACCGTGTAGCCGTAAATCTCCGCCAGCTCCTTCTTTTCGGGGGTGATCCACTTGCTGGGGATTCCGTAGGCGGGCTCGATGGTCTCGATGCCGTCGATCGTGCCGGTCAGGTTGCCGGGATCCAGCGCCAGGTAATAGTCGATGAGCACCTCGCCCTCGCTGACGACCTCCCCCTTGACCTTGATCACATACTGATTGGGGTTGAGCATTCCGTTATCCCGCAGACGAACCGCCGGAATCACCATGCCCATCTCAACGGCAAACTGCTTGCGGAACGTGACCAGACGGTCGATGAAGCTGCTGCCGCTGTTTTCATCCACCAGCGGGATAATGCTGTACCCGAACTCCATCTCAATCAGGTCGATCTGCAAAAGACCATATATATTATCAATATTCTTGTAATAAGCAGTTTCATCCTCCACTTCAGCGCCAATCGCCGCGTCCGGCCCCGCACCCGCCGCAGCCAGCTCCTGCTCCTGCTCTGCCCGCCGGGCGTGTCTGAGAAGCACAATCCCAAGCACAATCATCGTACCGGAGACGATCAGAATCTGGGGCAACGGCATTCCGGGAATCAGGCAGAGAAAGGACATCGCGACGCCGGCAATCAGCAGCACCAGGGGCTGCGACGAGAACTGGCGGGCCACATCCACGCTCAGGCTGGAATCGGACGCCGCACGGGTAACGATCATTCCCGTTGCGGTGGAAATCAAAAGCGCGGGAAGCTGAGAGACCAGGCCCTCGCCGACGGTGGCGATTGTGTAGGTCGTCAGCACCGTGCCGAAATCCTGCCCGCCCTGCACCATGCCGATAACGGTGCCGCCCAGAAAGTTGATGAGCGTGATGATGATGGACGCGATCGCGTCGCCCTTAACGAACTTGGTGGCACCGTCCATGGCGCCGTAGAATTCCGCCTCGCGCTGAATGTCGTTGCGGCGGGTCAGGGCAACCTCCTCCGAAATCAGGCCGGAGCTCAAATCCGCGTCGATTGCCATCTGCTTGCCGGGCATCGCGTCCAGTTTAAAACGGGCCGAAACCTCGGAAACGCGCTCCGCGCCCTTCGTGATGACAAGGAAATTGACCAGAACGATGATCAGAAAGATAATAAAGCCAATCACGATATTGCCGCCCAAAACGAAGGTACCGAACGTGGAAATCACCTGACCGGCATGGCCGGATTCCTTCAGGATCAGACGCGTGGACGAAATGTTCAGCGAAAGCCGGAACAGCGTGGTAATGAGCAGCATGGACGGAAAAACCGAAAATTGCAGTGAATTTTTCACGTACATGGTCATCAGCAAAATCAGAATCGACAAGGTGATGTTCAGAATGAACATCATGTCCAAAAAGAAGGGGGGAAGAGGTATGATGATAAAAGCAATAATAAGGATAACAAAAACTGTTATAACGTTATTTAAGACCTTCAATATCTGCCGAACCTCTTTTCATGGAATACACCCAAGCCATAATTTCTGCCAAAACCACATAATATTCTGCCGGGATGGGCCGATCCACCTCTACCTCTCGGTAGAGTGCCTGAGCCAGTGGCTTGTCTTCCGTCATGGGGATATGGTGTTTTTCGGCGATCTCGATAATGCGCAGCGCCGAATAGTCCTGCCCCTTTGCCACCACCACCGGGGCGGCGTCTTTCTCTATGTCATAGCGGAGGGCAACGGCAAAATGCGTTGGATTTCTCACAATAACATCCGCCGTGGGAACCTGCTGCATCATGCGCTGCATCGACATTTTTCTGCGGCGCTCGCGCTGCTGGCTCTTGACGAACGGGTCGCCCTCCATCTGCTTGTATTCTTCTTTTAAATCCTGTTTGGACATGCGGATATTCCGCTCGTATTCCCACCACTGGTACAGGTAATCCAGCGCGGAAATCGCGATAAACGCGACGCAGAGCTTTATGACAATGCTCATGATGTTGCGCAGGATGAACAGAACTCCCTGGTAGACATCCGCGAACATCAGCTTTGTAAAATCATGTGAAATGCTCAAAAGCGAGGTGTAGAGCAAATAGAGCATGATCGCGATTTTCAGAATGGATTTGAACAGCTCTACCACGGAGCGAAGGGAAAAAATACGCTTGAGCCCCTGCAGCGGGCTGATATTGGAAAATTTGAACTTGATCTTTTCTCTGGAGAATTTCAGCCTTGTCTGCACGCCGGTACCGATTATGCTCGCCGCTATAGAGGCGAGCATAATCGGCCCCGCCAGAGAAAAGATGGCAACCGTGCAGTCCTTGGCAATATCGATCACCGTGGCCTGCGTCATCGTGTCCATAGAAGAGGTGTAGGAAAAATAGCGGGTCAGAAACTCCTGCATAAATTCGTAGGAGCGCGGCAGGGTCGCGCGCAGAATCATAAAAATAACCAGCAGGCTCAGAGCGCTGACAATGTCTGTGCTTTGAAAAATATTGCCCTTTTTTCGTTCGTCCTCCCGTTTTTTCGGGGTAGCCTTTTCGGTTTTACTGCTGTCCGGCATTGTCATCCCCCCTTTTGCGCCGCTTTCAGAACCGGCGGGAATGGCGCCGCGCTACATCAGCATCCGGTAAACCCCGCCGATCTGATCAAACATCAGGTCGATCATCCTTTCAAGGAAGGACGCCAAAGGCCCGGCCATCAGAAAGAGAATCCCAAACCCCAAAAGCACCTTAACCTGTATGTTGATCATGAAAATGTTCAGCCGGGGCACGGCCTTCATGACCAGACCAACCGCAAATTCCGTAATCAGCTGCGACGCCATGACCGGCAGCGACATTTTCACCGCGTAGATCAAGACCAGCCGGAACAGCTCCACCAAATGGGAAAAAACCTGCTGGCCAATGGCGAGCTCCCCGTATGGAACCATGACGCAGAGCTGCACAAACACCTGAATCAGCGTGCGGTGCGCGCCGGTGGCAAAAAAGAGAAGAAAGAACATCGCGTTGATGAAGGAGCCGGAGATCGGCATGGAAACGTTGCTCTGCGGATCGTAAATCTTCGACATGGAAATGCCGATTTGCATATCCATATTTTCACCGCTGATCAAAATCACCGACAAAAACAGCTGAATGACAAAGCCGATCAGAAAGCCCAGCAGCAGCTCACGCAGCATGGTGACGAAAAAGATGAGAAAGCTCGGCAGCTCCACTGTGCGCACCGGAACCAGCTGGTATGAAAACAACGACAGCATGAGCGTCAAGCCCACACGCACGACCACCGGAATGCTGGTTCGCCCGAAAATCGGGCTGAATACCACGCAGCCCGTCATACGCATAAAAATCAGAAGCAAAAGAGTTACGTTGTAATTGAGAGTGACAAGATCTAACATTCCGAACCCTTTCTGCTCCTTTTTCGGACCCGTTTTTCCAACAGCCCCTAATTCAGATTTTCGATCAAGCTGAAAATGTAAGTGACAAAATCGCTCATGACCTCCATCATCCACGGCCCCAGCAGAATCAGCACCACGGCGATGATCAAGAGCTTCGGAACAAACGAGAGCGTCTGCTCGTGAATCTGTGTCGCCGCCTGAAGCACCGCTATCACAAGGCCGATCAGCACGCTGGAAACCAGAATCGGCATCGCGAGCTTCATGGTGACGAGAATCGCCGCCTGAAATACTCCGATAATCTCAGATGTCGTCATGAATTAAAAATCCTTCCGAATAGAGTGGCGCCGACGCTACATGTTAAAGCTGGAAACCAGAGTCTTGAACAGCAGGCCCCAGCCGTCTACCAACACAAACAGCAGCAGCTTGAACGGCAGAGAAATAATGGCGGGCGGCAACATGATCATCCCCATAGACATCAGCGTGCTGGAAACCACCATGTCGATGATCAAGAACGGGATGAAGATCAGAAACCCGATCAGGAAGGCCCGGCGCAGCTCGCTGGTCATAAACGCGGGAATCACCACCGTAAGGGGCGCTTCCTCCGCGGATTTGATCTCCGTTTTGGAAAGGTTCAAAAACAGATTCAAATCGTCCTTTTTGGTCTGCTTGAGCATAAATTCCTTCATCGGTACAGCCGCCCTCTGAACAAACTGCTCCTGCGTGATCTGCTCCTCTTTATACGGCTGGTAAGCGTCCTCATTGATCTGCGTAAGCACCGGCGTCATGATGAACAAAGAGAGGAACAGGGCCATCCCGATCAGCACCTGATTCGGAGGTGTTTGCTGTAGCCCCAGCGCGTTGCGCAGAAACGACAGCACGATGATGATCCGCGTAAAGCACGTCGTCATGATCAGAATGGACGGCACGAGCGCCAGAATCAGGAACATCTGGAGCATCTCGAGCGTATCCACCCCGTTGCCGTTGATCTGGATTCCGGTGGAGGCGGCGGACGCCTGAACCGGGAGGAAAGCCATCAGCAAAAGCGAGAGCAGCGCCGTTACCAGAACTTTTTTACGGCTTTTCATCTTCACTGTTTTGGCCCCGGCCTTTTCTTTTTCCGGCTTCGGCAATTCCCCTGAACTCATCAAACGATTTCACGCTCCATCCGTTTTTCCTGGCCTGCTGAAACAGGTTCACAAAGCTGGCCGCCGGCCTGCTCTCCTGCTCCGGCTTCAGCTCCTCCGCCGAAAACTCCTGCAAAATTTCTACGCTCTGGCTCGAAAAGCCGATTAAGTAATACTTCCCGCAGATCTGCGCCAGAGCCAGTCCCTTATCCTGCGACAAAGGAACCTTTTCCAGAATTTTAATATTCTGAGAATTGGAAAATGTATTGATCTTCTTTGCGGCATACCTGCTGAACGCATAGCAGCCAAACAGAATGATCGCTATGCCAAACAGAGAGAACAGCAAAGAGAAAAAATCGTCACCCATGCGCTCTCCCCCTTTGAATACGCATCAGCCCAGAATGCTGTTAACGGTCTTCATAATGCGGTCCGGCTTAAAGGGCTTCACAATAAAATCCTTTGCGCCAAGCTTGAGCGCGTCGACAACCATGGTCTCCTGCCCCATCGCCGAACACATAACCACTCTGGCGCTGCTGTCCATCTCGCGCAGTCGGCGGAGCGCCTCCAGGCCGTCCATCACCGGCATGGTGATGTCCATCAGAACCAGATCCGGCTTTTCTGCCGCATAGGCTGCGAGCGCCTGCTCACCATTGCCGGCCTCCACAATCTCGGTGTAGCCGTTCTTCTGCAGGGTGTCTTTAATCATCATCCGCATAAACGCAGCATCATCCACCAGCATAATTTTCTTTCCCATGATCGTTCCTCCTATAAGATGAAATCCTTATTCTTTATTTTAAAGCATTGATAATATCAACATTACTTGATATTTCAGTAATACGGACTCCGTAGTAATCATCCACCACAACAACGTCGCCCTTGGCAATCCGCTGACCGTTCACAAAAATATCCACCTGCGAACCGGCCTGCTTGTCCAGCTCCAGAATCGTACCTGTGGTAAAATCGAGGATCTCTTTGATTTTCCGCTTGGTACTGCCGATTTCTACCGTTACCTCGAGCGGTACCGACAAAATCATGTTCAGGTTGTTGGACTGATCGGTGGTCAGCACTGTTTCCTGCTCGTCAAAATTCTGATACGACGCGCTCTGAATCTCATATGGCGGGCTTTCAGGCTGACGCATATTTCCGCGGATCACCGGCGTGGGCTGCATCGGCGGCGCCATAGGTGCTGGCGGGGCGCTGTACGCCGCTGCCGGAACACCGTAGGCCGTTTGCGCAAAGCCCGCCTGCGGATCGGGTTGATAAGCGGGCGGGGCCGGACGCGGCGCCGGGGCTGCCGGAGGAGGCGTTGGAGCCGCAGGAGCCGGGGCCGGTGCAGCCTGAACCGGTGCGGGCTTCGGCGTGCTTTCCAAAGAGGAACTGCCGAACCCAAAGCTGGAAATTAAATCCTTCGCCAGGCCCAGGCTCATAATACTGATGAATTCACTGTTTGTCAACTCGCCGATCATCAAATTGAAATGAATGGCGATGATCGGCTCATCGTCGTTAAAGTATTTCTTTTTGAACTGCTCGGAGTTTTCAATTTTAAAAGAACTCGGCGGCGATATGTTAATCGGGCGGTTCAAAAGCTGCGAAAGCGCAGTGGACGAAGCGCCCATCATTTGATTCATCACTTCGCAGATCGCACCCAGGCTCATTTCGTCCAGAACGAAATCTTCCTCGGAGTATTCTGTCTGCAGCAGCAGCCCGACAATAATGCGAACATCCGATTCCTTGAGAACCATCACGTTCGTTCCATCCAGACCGCTGACATAATTGATTTCGACCGCCACGGCGGGCTCAAGGCCCTTGAACTCAAACTCCTGCGCTGTGACGATGGTTACCCGGGGTGTGGTAATATTCACGCGCTGTTCCAGCAAAGTGGAAACTGTAGTGGCAGACGACCCCAGGCTGATATTCATGATTTCGCCAATGCTGTCGATTTCCATTGGCGACATCAGTTCCTCATGATTAGACCCGTTAGGCTCCATAGAAATCACCTTTCCATTCGAAAATTATAATATTTGATCAATTTTTACCGCGTACTTTTTCTTTTTGGTTCCGATCATCCCGGTAAACCATGGAAGATCCTCCACGCAAACCGTGATCCGATTTTCTTCAAGCGGCGTATTGAGGGTGATCACGTCCCCGATCTGAAGACCTAAAAAGTCTTTCAGAGTGATTTGTGTTTTTCCAAGCACAGCCGAAACATAAAGCGGCGATGCTTTCAGGCCTTTCATGATGATCTCTTTGCGTTCCTGCTCCACCTCAGGGTCATCCTTGCGCGGAATTCTAATGTATTTGGAGTTGAATACTTTAAAAATCTCCTCCAGCGAAGCGGCGGGTAAACATATATTCATATTCCCTTTTAAATTATCCTCCAGCGTGATCTCAATAACCACGATGGCGACGGATTCGTCGGGCTGTATTGACTGCATTAAACGCGAGTTTGTTTCGATCATATCGAGTGTATGATCAATTTCGATGTAATTGGACCAGGAATTTTTCAGCAGGCCGAGCATCTGCTTAAACAGATACTCCATGAGCGCGAGCTCAATATCGGTATAATCCCGGTCTATATTGTATCCGGAGCCGTTTCCGCCCAGCATGCGGTCAATAATCGAAAACGAAATCGGGCGGGACAGCTCTAACAGAATTTGCTTGTCATCAATACGGTGCTCCTGATTGTGCATTCCGATCATCGCGACCAAAACGGAATCGTTGAGCGCGTTATTGAACTCTTTATAGTCCTCTTCCTCTACCTGCAATATCTCCATCTGGCACGAGATGCGGAGCATACTGGCCAGCTGCAGACTGAGCATGCGCGAGAAGTTATCGAAAATATTATCCAATAGCTTCAGCTGCTCCCGAGAGAACTTTTTGGGCGACATAAAGTCATATTCTTTTACTTTCGGGCCGTTTGATTGGGTTTCCACATCTTTAAAATCGACATCTCCACTTTGCAAACTGCCCAGCAACTCGTCGATCTGCTGCTGCGACAATATTTCCGCCATAGTACCACCAATCCCTCGTCAAGTTAAAATCTGCGGTATAAAAACAAGTCCTGACCCTCGTGAAACACCCGAGGACAGCTCCGGAGGATCCGGACGGCCCCCCACAGGGAAAGCCCGGGCATGTGCCGCACTACGATGTGCGAATGTCATTCTGGAAAATCTTTTGGTTGTAAGCAATGACCTTTTGAACGATTTCTTCCGGCTTTTCGCGAACAAGAAAATATTTGCCGGTCGTGGTCGTCACTTTTGTTTCCGGAATCAGTTCAATGGTTTCAATTAAACTGCTGTTGAGCACAAACGTTACGCCATTCATATTCGTCAGCTCTACCATAACGCACATCCCTCTTTGATATGGAACCACCGCTCCTGAACCGACCCCGGCCCAGGAACGGCAGCCACTTTCAATTATCGTTTCAGGTTTACCAGCGTTTCGAGCATTTCATCGCTGACGGTAATAATTTTTGAGTTTGCTTGAAAGCCTCTCTGCGTCATGATCATATCGGAGAATTCATTCGCGAGGTCTACGTTGGACTGCTCCAGACCGCCGCTTCTCAGCGCGCCGGTGCTGTCGTTGCCCGCGCTGGTATAAGTGATGTCGCCCGTGTTGGCGACAGCCTTGTAGTAGGAGTTCCCCTCGTGCTGCAAAGCGTCGGGGTTTGGAACGTTGGCAACGGCGATTTTGCCGATGATCTGAATCGTGCCGTCGGTGCCTTCACCGGTGATCGTACCGTCGGTACCAACGGAGATATTCTTCATTTCACCCTTTGTATTGATGATTTTTTTTACATTCTCCTTGCCCGTTCCGTCACCCTCAAAATTGGCCTCTTCCGTAATTTTACCGGTAGTGGCTGTGACGTCATCCGCATAACCGGCGACCGTACTGGCATCACCGGATTTGATGCCGTCTACTTTAATTAATGATTTATCGAAAGACGTAGACCAATCTGACCATAAAACGTCTTTTCCGTCCTTGTCCTTGCCGATAATATAATTATCGGAAGCATCTTTATCACCATCTGTTGGAGTCGTCGGCCAGTTTGTAGTCAGGGCAGTCATCAGGCCGCCCTTCGTCATATTATCGGCCCCCAGAGTTACAGTGATCTTTTTCTTTTTTAAATCGATATCAACCTTAGAGGTAGTCGCGGTCGCAGTATCCTTTACAACCTCGATCTGGTAGCCATCCAGATAACCTTGTCCGTTTTTTTCACCGTCCGTCAAATTACCAAAGGTGATCTTGGTGGTACCTACATTGGTTGTGCTCTGTGTGGACGCAACCGAATACCCGCACACAAAGTTGCCGTTGCCGTCGGTCAGGTTGCCGTCGCCGTCGAAGCTGAAGGTACCAACCTGTGTCAGGCGCTCGTTGCCGGCGCCGTCCTTTACCACAAAGTAGCCCTCGCCATCGATGTATAAATCCATGGAGCGCCCTGTGGAGGCAAAGCCGGTACGGCCGTTTAAAATATCGATTGAGCCCACCGAGGAACCGTAACCGATTTGTGATGCATTGCTGCCGCCCCGGTTACCGGATGCATTGGTGGCGGAAGAAATCGTTTGATAATACACGTCGCGAAAAGTCGCGCGCGAAGATTTAAAGCCATAGGTATTCACGTTGGCAATGTTATTGCCGATGACGTCCATTCTGGTCTGATGGGATTTCAGACCGGTCACACCGGAAAAAAGTGATCTCAGCATAGTTAATCTCCTTTTCTGTGTCCGGCGCCGTCGGGCTTATCTGTCGGTCAAAGCCCGGTAACTTCCTCTGCGAGGTCCGGTTACAATACAACGGCTCCGTCAATATGGGTAAACACGTTCTCTGCCATTTCCCGGCCATTGAGCATGGTAATGACCGTACTGCTGGGGACATTTACAATAAATGCCGTGCTTCCGTCCAAAATCAGCGCGTCGCGCACGCCCTTGGCTCTGGCTTTTTCTACCGCGCCGCTGAGCTGTGTCAGCCTTTCGGGAGAAAGCTCAATGGAGCGGGACTCCAGTCTTTGAACGGCGTGCTTTGAGAAATTCAGCGAGCTGTTTTTGGAGAGCGACTGGCGCACCAGCGCGGCAAACTCACTGTTCTGGGGCTTTACCTGCGTTTTCTGCGCCTGAGACGGCAACGGATTCGTCACGCCGTAGCTCGGCGGAATCAACGCGGAATAATTTTTCTTAAATTCTAAATCGTTCATAGCGACTCCTTTTTGAAAGGCTCAAAAAGCAGCTCATCCTTTGGCGGCCGGGTTCGCAGAACCCGATGAATCAGTATCGGGAGGCTTGTCGCCGGAGGTCTTATCGCCGGAGTCCGCGGGATCCGCATCCTGCGTAAGAACCTGGCGTACGGCCGAAAGCGTGTATTTCTGGCCATCGACAACCACCATGGCCTCGCCGGAAGCAAAGGAGCAGGAAGTAACCGTTCCCGTGTTCTCCACCACCTTGCCATCCTTATCGTAGCCGCTGACCTGAACCTTTTTGCCCACCAAAGAAGCCGCGTACTGATAGGATTCGTAGCTCGCGTCATTGACCACTTCCATAATATTGGAAAGTCCGTATGACCTGCCGTTGACCGTAACCGTCGTATCGCCGGACGAAAAATCGGCTTGACTGACGATTCCGATGTCGGAGACATACTTTCCGGTCGTATCATACTTTGCAACACTTACTTTTTTCCCGATCAGGGAACTGCCGTACTGGTAGCCTGCATACTGATTCAGGTTTTCCAGAGCCTGCAACGAGGTGAACTGGGCCATCTGAGCCACAAACTCGGTATCCTGCGTCGGGTTCAGAACGTCCTGATTTGAAAGCTGTGCCGCAAGCAGGCTTAAAAACTGCTCGATGCTGAGGGAAGATGAGGATTTGGCACTGCTTCTTTGAGTGGATGCGCCGCTGTAACTGTTGATTTGGCTGATATCCAATGGGACACCTCCTTTGTCATAGGATGCTGCTCTGTTCTTTGAGCTGCTGAAGAACATTGAGGAAATCTTCTGTCGTTTCCTGCTCCGGTTGCTGCCGGCTCTGCTGCTCGTTCTGCTGCTGACCGGAGGATTCCTGCTCCTGCTGGTAATAGGCGGGGGCATCCTGCGGCGGCTGCATTACCTGAACGGGCTGGCCTACGGCTGATTCCAGCAAAGAACGGATTTCACCGGACCCGGACGCCAGCAGACTCTGTGTTCTGGGGCTGTCCGCCAGAATATCCACCACCAACAGGCCCTGCTCCATTTTAAGCGAAACGGAAATTTTGCCGAGATTCTGCGGGAACAGCTCCATGCGGAAGCTGTTGTTTTGGGCCTGAATATTTTTGACGATTTGTTCCGTCAGGTGAGCGGCCGTACCGGCAGAAAGCTTTGACGAAGCGGAAGCATGCGCCGCAAAGGAAGCGGAAACGGGGTCGTTCTGGCTGACGAACAGAGCCGCGAAATCGCTGTGCTGCTCGGAGGCGTTCCCCGTTGTGTCGGCAGGCTTGTCCTGTGTATGGCCGGATAAGGCGGAGTCGGCATTGTTCTGCCGGATTTGCACCGGAACGGGCATTGTGGCCGCCGCGCCGGGAGCATTCGCCGAAAGAGCGGGAATCCCCTGAACCGCCTGATTCCCTTTCTGCTCTGTTTTGGAGGAGACGGAAAGCGGATCGGCCGGCGGCACTGCAAGCTGCGGGAGCGCTGCTTCCTGTACGATCGGCTGTACGGGCGCTTCCGTCTGCTGCAAAGCGGGAAGCTGTACCGGCGGCAATTGCGCCTGCTGTGCGGCGGGAATATCCGCCGTTTGGGCTGCGGCTGCCGGCACGGCGGGCTGCGTTTGCGGGCTTGTTTGCTGCTGAAGAAGCTGCTGCAGCGGCACACCTGTTTTTTCCGCCGCGGAACCGATGGCTGTGAGAGCTGCGCGCGCCGTTTCAGAGGATGCCGAAAGAACCTGCGGAACCGCCGTGGGGAGAAGATTTGCCGGTGGTTGTTCCCCCTGCTGTGCAGCGGAGGCATTTCCCATCACAAGCCAAAGCATTGCCGGAGAAACGATGCTGTTTTGCGGAACCGCCTCCGGCAGTTTTTCTTCTTTTGCCGTAGGGAGCGCTTCTTCGCCTGACGTCTGTGTATCCGCTTTTTCGGTTTCGCCCTTCGTTTCTTTGGACGGAAGAGAGCTTTCGGCCTTTTTCAGAGCGGTTTTAAAGCTGGCCGCATCCGGCTGAATCTTTTCTTTGGGCTCTGCCTTGGGCAGGCTGATTTGCTGTACACTGATTTGTTGCACCATTGATTTTCACCTCCTTTCAATCTCAACTGTATCAAATAAACTTCAGAAAGAATCAGGAAACTTTAATCCCTTGCGAAACAAATTCTTCGATTTCCAGCTCCTGCCGCCTGCGGCAGCCGGCGTTGTATTCATCGAACTGCTTGTCGCGCAGCTTTTCCAGACCGGATATTTCCTGATTCGACTGAACGACGCTTGCCTGTTTTTCTTCCACCTTGTTTCGCAGCTCAACCCGCTGCGTTTCCAAACGGCGGATATTCAGCTCCATGGAACGGAAGTACATTTTATAGACCGCAATGTCTCTGGCGTTCAGGCCGGAGATCATGGCGCGGGACATTTCCTGATTCAGCTGGGATAGCTCCAGCTTCACGCGCTGAATCTCGTGGTCTAGGTCGCGCAGACTGGCCCGCAGGGCAGACAGCTCCTGCTTTTTGACATCCAGCTCCTGCTCGTGAAAGCGGAGGACCTTTTCCAATGTAAACACAAATTTCTTCATTCTCTGCTACATCTCTTTCATGATTTGAATGGTGTCCTCAAAAGAAAAGCACTCATTCACCTGCTGGCATAAAAACTGATTGACGGAATCCATCTTTTTGACCGCCTCATCCAAACGGAAATTCAGCCCCGGCTTGTACGCCCCGATCGAGATCAGGTCTTCGTTCTGCCGGTAAACAGAGAGCCAGTTGCGAATTTTGCCCGCGGCCTGGCGGTGATCCTCCGGCACGATGTCGTTCATCAGGCGCGAAATGCTGGCATTGACGTCGATGGCCGGGTAATGATTTTTGTGTGCCAGCTCTCTGCTGAGCACGATATGTCCATCTATAATACCGCGCACGGTATCGGAAATCGGCTCGTTGGTATCGTCGCCCTCTACCAGAACCGTATAGATGCCCGTAATGGAGCCCTGCTTAAAGTTGCCGCTGCGCTCAAGGAGCTTGGGCAGCTCTGCGTAAATACCGGGCGTGTATCCGCGTGCGATGGGGGGCTCCCCCGCCGCCAGCCCGATTTCGCGGTGGGCCATGGCAAACCGGGTCAGAGAATCCATCATCAAAAGGACATCCTTGCCCTGATCCTTGAAGTATTCCGCGACGGCGGTTGCCACCATCGCGCATTTCAGGCGGTACATTGCCGGCTGATCCGACGTCGCCACCACCAGAACGGAACGCGCGAGGCCCTCGGGGCCAAGATCCTTTTCCATGAACTCGGCAACCTCGCGCCCGCGCTCGCCAACCAGAGCGATCACGTTCACATCCGCGGTAACGTTTTTGGCGATCATCCCCATCAGGGTGCTTTTTCCAACGCCGCTGCCCGCAAAAATGCCCATTCTCTGGCCTTTGCCGATCGTCAGCATACCGTCGATCGCCTTGATGCCGAAGGTAAGCCGCTCGCTGATGCGGGGCCTCTCCAGCGGATTGATGTAGGCTGAATCGACCCCGTAGCGTTCTCCCGTTGGGAATTCGCCCTTGCCGTCGATCGGACTGCCGGTCGCGTCGATGATTCGCCCGATGAGGAAATCCCCAACCGGAATCCACAGCTTTCGGCCGGTGGAGCGAACCAGACTGCCAAGACCAACCCCCTTCACATCGCCGTAGGCGACCAGAAGAACATTCCCGTTTTTAAAGCCGACCACCTCCGACAGAACCGGAGGAGAATCCTGCGCGCCTTCGATGGTGCAGATATCGCCGACGTTGGCGGATATGCCGCTGACTTCGATCATTGAGCCGACAATATTGGCGACTTTCCCCTTGCAAACCACGGAGTCCATCTCCTGCAGGCGCTCCAGCCGTTCGTCCAGCGTCATTTGCTCTCCCCCTTTCCGTATCGTTTACAAGTGGAGCTCGTAAGAAATTTCGTTTAACTGTGTTTCCACCCCAGCGTCCAGCTGACGGTCCGGCAGGTCGATCCGGCAATCCGAATCCTTCAATGAAGCCAGGGGCACAATGCGCAGATTTTTTGAAACCGACTGCAGGCGTTCCATCAGCTGAGGATCGGCCTGAAGCAGCTCCGCCACTCTGGAAGACACATGAATGCACGCCCATTCCTGATCGTGATATTCCTCCAGCACGCCGGACACGATCGCGGGAACCGCGATGCCTTCGCTGACCTCCCGGTGCAGCACCTTGCGGGCAATTTGCATGGACAGCGCTTCGATCCCCGACCGGAATTCCTCCAGAATCTGTCGTTTGCTCTGCTCAAGGTCTTCGATCAGCCGGGTGATTTCCTCGCGCTGCCGGTCGGACTGCTCCCGCAGTTCGCGGATTCCGGCCTCATGGCCTTCCCGCAGGCCCTGCTCATAGCCCTTTTCGTAGCCCTCGCCGTGGCCTTTCTCAAAGCCTTCGGCGCTGCCCCTGGAAAACCCCTCCTGGTAGCCCGCGGTTTTGATGCGGGACGCTTCCTCATTCATCTGCGCCGTAGATTCCCGCAGCTGATTCATGGTGTAGCTGCGGGCGTTCTCCACGATGCTTTTCGCCTGCTCCAAAGCCTCCTGCAAAATGGCTTCCTGACTGCGGCTGCCATCTCCGCGCACTGCGGAAACCCCGGCAGGCTCGCCGTGCCTCTGGCTCGAGGCCAGCTCTGAAAGCTTGACCTCCCGCACCCCGGAATGTGTATATTGCGAAGCTTTGATGACGTTAGGCAATGAACTCATCCTTTCCGCCCTTCACAATCACTAGCTCGCCTTCGCTCTCCAAGCGGCGGATGATGCCGACAATGCGCTGCTGCGCTTCTTCCACGTCACGCAGCCTGACATTGTGCGTGTACTCCAAATCGGAGCGAACACTTTCGCTGGAACGCGTAGACATGTTTTTGAAAATTGTTTCGGCCACCTCTTTGTTGGCGCCCTTGAGCGCAAACACCAGATCCTTGGAATCCACCTCGCGCAGAAAACGCTGGATGGACATGTCGTCCAGAGCGGTAATGTCCTCGAATACAAACATTCTCTTGCGGATTTCTTCGCACAAAGCCGCATCCTTGCGGGTCAGCTCGTCGAAGATATACTTCTCGTTCGCTCTGTCCATATTGTTCATGATATCCGCAATGTAATTGACGCCGCCGATCTCGGTAAAATCCAGAGACATGAGCGAAGAGAATTTCTTCTCAAGGTTCTGCTCCACTATTTTAACGATCTCAGGCGAGGTTCGATCCATTGTTGCGATTCTTTCAACGACCTCAAGGCGGACATCCTTGGGCAGCTCCCCGATGACGCTGGCCGCCTGATCCGCACTTGTGTAAGAGAGAATCAGGGCGATTGTCTGCGGGTGCTCGTTCTGAATGATCGCGATGATGTTTTTGTAGTCCGCCTTGCGGATGAACTCGAACACCTTTGTCCTCAAATTGCGCGTGACTCTCTCCAGCAAAGAGGTCGCCATCTGCGTGCCGTACGCCTTTTCCAGAACGTTGCGCGCATATTCCACGCCGCCCTCTGTAATTACCTTCTGCGTCAGGCAAACCTGATAGAAGTTATCCAGCGTATCCTCCACGTCCTGGGCGGAAAGCTGGTCGAGCCTCGCAATTTCAAAAGTGAGCTGCTCTACCTCGTCCTCTTTTAAATATTTGTAGAGTTTCGAGGCATTTTCAACGCCGATCGCAACAATAACGGATGCGGCTTTTTGAGGTCCTGCCAGTTTTGTCTCACTCATTAAAGTCATCACCCCTCAGCCATGTTCTGATCAACTGGGCCGCGATTTCAGGATTCTGAGCGGCGAAATCTTTCAGCTTGCCGCGCAGAACTTCCTCTTTTCCAGATCGCACTTCCCGGGATTTCTCCAGAGCCTCCAAAGCTTCTTTTTTGCTCCGGAGCGCTTCTTCTGCTTCTTTTCTCGCCTGTTCTCTTGCCAAGGCTTCCGGATCCTCCTCCGCTTCTTCCTCCGGCTCCTGACCGCTGACCGGCGTCAGCTCATAGAAGTCTTCAGGCACAGGAATTTCTTCGCCCTCGGCCTCCACCATTTTTCTCTTTCTGGCCCTTGTAACCGCCAGAAGAATGATAATCAGAAGGAGCAAAGCCGCTGCGCCGATACCGACAAAGATCAAAATCCGGGTCATTTCGGGAGTAATCAGCCCGTTCGATGCGGTTTCCGCCGCCGGCTTCTCCGCAAACGGAGCATTGTACACGACAACCTTGGAGGGATCGATCGCAGCCGCATGGGCCACCAGGTTCGCAATCTGCGTGCGCTGGGTATCGTTCATCATCTGCTGATTAATCACGACTGAAATCGTCAGATCCTTAATGCTGGCCGCATCGCCCTGAACCTGCTCCTTCACCTGACTGACCAGATATTTATACGATTTTTCATCCTTGGCATATATGGTGTTTCCGTCCACCGTTACACCGGGATAAGTGGTGATGTCGGAGTTGGTCTCCGCTCCGGCCGCGCCGCCCGAGGCGCCGTTCGCGCGCTCCTGCTCCGTTTTTTGGGACGATTCGCTGATTACACCCGTATTTCCGCCTTCCGTCGACGGTTTGTAGGTAATAATCTCCTGTATTTTTTTGTCAACGTCCATCACGCTCTTCGCGGTGATCCCGACATTATTGGCTCCGAAAACGGGGCCCAGCACCTTCATGACGCTGCTTTCCACATCGTTTTCGTATGCCTTTTCGATGGTTCTTTTGAACTGGGAGAGATCCACCTGGCTGCTGCCGTCGCTGGCGCCGCCCAGTTCTTCGCCGCTGGAGGTATCAATAACCGCCACATTTTCGGCGGTAAGATTCGGTACGCTTTTGGAAACCAGCTGCTTTATGCCGTTGACCTGCTTTGTGTTGAGCGAGTTCTCCCCATATAAGGTAATGGAAACAGACGCGGTTGGCTTTGTGGTATCCTTGCTCCAGGCATAGGTATTTTCTTCCGGTATGCTGATGGTCACATTGGCGTTCTTCACGCCGTCGAGCGTTTCAATGACTGCTTCGAGCCTTTGATTGAGCTGATATTTTTCGATTGTCTTTTTCTCGTAGTCCGTAGTCATTACATCGGTGTTTGAGGTAAAGAAATCGTAATTCGGTGCGGTTTTCGGGTACCCCATATTCGCAAGATCCATGCGAAGGGAATTTTCTTCATCCTTCGGCACCAAAATCGTGCCGTCCTTCTCTTCATAATTGACGTTGCGTTTCCCGAGCTCGGTCATCACCTCAACGGCTTCCTGATGCTCCAGCCCCGGGTAAAGCACGACATACGGCGGCCGATTCAGTAAATATGCGGCCAATACGGCAATTAATACAATCCCCGCCAAGCCGCTGATCCAAATAATTTTTCTTTTTTTGATTGATTGCTCCAAAAGGTTTTCACTGGTTCGATATATTTTTTTAGTTGCTCATTCATGGTTCACCCTGACAGACGCCTTTCCAAACATATGTAGTAGAATGCGACAAAAAAGTCCGGAATCTAAACACTCATTCTCATAACTTCGTTATAAGCGTCCAGCGCCTTATTTCTCAGTTGAACCAAAAGCTGAACAGACATGGTTGCTTTTTGTGACGCTATTATAATGTTATGCAGGTCGTCCGACTGGCCGGTTGCCAGCTTATATACCTCATTCTGAACAGCCTGGTCCGTTTCCTTCACGTTGTTTACCGCATCCTGGAACAAAGACTGAAAAGGCAGCTCCGCCTGATCCGCGGCCTTTGGAGCCTGATTAAGCTCCTCCAGCAAATGAATCGGCTGTATCGGTGTTATCATCATAATGGTTTATCTCCCCATCTCCAAAGCTTTCGCAGCCATATTTTTCACAGCGTTGAACATAGTCAGATTTGCATCCCAGGCCCGGGTAGCGGCCATCATATCCACCGTCTCCTTGACGGGGTCTACGTTAGGCATCATGACATACCCCTCCGCGTTGGCGTCCGGGTGTGTCGGGTCATACACCGGCGTAAAATCACTGGGGTCTTCCGCAACCTGAGCCACCTGCACGCCCTGACCGGCCTGCTCAAGCTGGTTTTGAAACATGCGGCGAAAACGGGATTGATTCTCTCCCTGCGTCTGCAGTACGACAAGCTTTCTGCGGTACGGCCCGCCGTTTTGCGTGCGGGTGGTTGACGCGTTCGCCATGTTTTCCGATATGACATCCATTCTGAACTGCTCCGCCGTCAAGGCGGAGGCACTGATATTCAAGGAACTCAAAAAAGCCAAACTCATTCAGTCCTTTCTGTTATTGTCAGCCCCTGCCGTCTGTGATCACATAACGCAGACGTGAAAAATAATCGGAAAGCGCTCGCATAGAATACATATAATTAAATTGCGTTCTTGCAATTTCGGCATTCTGCTCGACAACGTCCACATTGTTGCCGTCCATCCGCTGAGACAAAGCCTGCGAAACCGTTACCTGCGGCTGCGTATCGTCAATCGCCTGCAGCAGCTCCGACCTTTTTTGCGATGATTGTGAAGAAAGGTTTTTTTGCAGCTCCTCTTCAAAGCTGACCTCCCTGCTTTTGTAGCCGGGGGTTTCCCAATTCGCCAGATTACCGGAAATCGCCCGCTGACGCACCCAAAGCCCGTCCAAATCCTTTGTTAAAAGATTAATAGGAACACTATTCAGCCAATCCATATATACACCTCTCGTTTTCCTGCCCAATTTTTATTGAGATTTTCTAAAAAAAACTAAAAACGCACAAAAAAGAAGAAGAATTTGAGTCTTATTCGACTCCCAAATTTGTATAAAGTATTAAGTTTTTGTGACCGGATTTAAACTAATTATATACATCGAATCGACAATAGTCAACTTATTTCTGCAAAGTTTAACCTGTTATTCCTACAATATTTTCCAAACTTTTGCTTTTGAAAAACCACATCTATATTAATGTAAAAGAAACCGGAGAATAGAGCCATGGTTAAAAATGCGGGAATCGTTTCATAAAAATACGGCTGTTTTTAGAACAACACCATAAAATAATCTTAACGATTCCCAAAAACCCACTAAACTGTCGGGTATTTGTGCCGATATTATGGGTATGAGGTGAATGAGATGAGAATTGAGAATCAGGGATACGTGTCAAACACATCCGGCAGCGGCTATGTGAACAAGGCGTCACAGAACAGCGAGCTGAACCGCCAGCAGACAAACGGAGCCAAGCTGGATAAAATCTCCGCTTCGTCCAGACGCGACACCATTGAAATTTCTCAGCGCTCTCAGACAGAGCGCCCCACTCTTGTGCAGGCCAAAGAACAGATCGTTGCCAGCCTGCGCCAGGAAAAAAGCCCGGAGTTTCTGGAAGAATTGAAATCCAGAATCGCCTCGGGAGAATACAATGTTGACCCTTACGAGCTGGCCGGTCTTCTGCTGGACCAAAGCGTCTGACCGACCGGGCCTCTTTTATTATGACAGCACAGCCTTCGTGGCCGCGGAACCCCAACAGCAAGGAGCGATAGGATGGATCGGGCATTATCGGAAGAATTTGTAGATTTCCTGAATCGTTATCTGGTGCTTTTTCAGGAGTTTTTCGCTTTGGAAACGCAGAAATACCAGGATATTTCTCAGGGACAAATCGACAGGCTGAACGACCATGTGAAAGCGGAAGAAGTGTTTATGCTGAGATCCAAAGGGATGGAGGCCGAGCGCGAACGGCTGATGCGGCGCGCTCAGGTTTCGGTGTCTACCTTCCGCGAGCTTCTTCCCCACTTTGACCCAGAGGTGCGGCAGCGGGCGGAAGATCTTTTCAGCGACTTCTCCACTTTGATCATGGAGCTGAAAGAAATGAACCTGCGCTGCAACTATTTGACCGAGCTGCGGCTTCGGCGAGTGGACGCGGCGCTGAAAAAAATGAAAAAGCAGCCTGAGCTGCAAAAGAAATATGACGCGAAAGCCAGAGAGGAATCGGATTCCGCCGGCTTCATTTCTAAAAAAGTATAAGGAGCGCAAAATCATGGCGTCTAGCTTTTCTTCCTACTTTGTAGCACGAAGCGGTATTCAGAATGCGCAGTACAATCTGCGGATTACCGGCCAGAACATGGCGAATGTTAACACGAACGGAACCTCTACCGTCTACACCCGGCAGCGGCTGGATTCCTATGCGGTGGGTTCCTCCGGCAACAACATGCGGTACGCCAACACGTCGGATCTGGCGATTGGCGGCGGTGTGGACGCCAAGGGCGTCTCCCAGCTGCGCGACCCTTATTTGGATGTTCGCTATCGTCTGGAAAGCGGAAAGGTATCGAAATCCGGCGCGGAAGTAAACACGCTGAGCAGTGTGGAGGATCTTTTTGACGAGATCAGAAAAAACGGCATCAACAGCCAGATTACCGATCTGATCAAGCAGCTCAACACGCTGGCCGGCTCCCCGGCGGATACCAACCTTGAGACGATTGTGAAGAACTCCGCCCTGCTGCTGACACAGGCCTTTCACAATGCCGCCGAGCAGTTGTCCAGTGTGAGAAAGCAGGAGACCGACTCTTTTATGACCACCGGCATCGACCAGGCCAACAGTCTGCTGAAGAATATCGCGCAGCTGAACCGCGAAATCAAAAGCTGCGATATTTCTCAGGTTCCGGCTCTTGAGCTGCGCGACCAGCGCAATATGCTGCTTGACCAGCTGAGCCAGGAGTTCAACATTCGGATTTCGAGCTCCTCTGTTTCGATCGGCGCGGGACGCACCGTGGAAGAGCTGCAGGTGAGTCTGGTGAATGGAAACAACACCATCCCGCTCATCGACAACGATCAGTACGTGCAGTTCGAGGCCGCTCAGAATCAGGACCAGATTGCATACACCGCGGACGGCGCGGACGGCAATCCTCATGTATATAAAACAAAGGAACTGAACGTTTCCGTTTACATGCGCGGCCTGGACGGTCAAATGGTCAAAAACACGGACGGCTCCGATCACGTTTTCAATGACGACCTGACAACCGGCGTGTTCGGCGGGTATCTCTCCATGCTCAACGACAACGGCGAGTTCGACGCCCACGCTGGCGGTACCGTTACGGCTTTGGACGGTGAAACGGTTACAGCGGATGCTTTGCCGACCACCGCCCGCGGAATCGGCTACTATGAAAAGGTAATGGACAGGCTCGCGCAGGATCTGGCTAAGACCCTGAACGACGTGAACGCGGTCTCCACGACCGTTACCGACCCGGATGATCCCACGAAAACGAAAACGGTCACCGTTGAAAAACCGCTGTTTTCTTCCAGCGACGGCGCAGGAACGCCCATCACCGCAGCAAATATTTCCATTTCCGATGAGTGGAATACGGCAACCGGAAACTACATCACCGCCACGAAGGAAGAAACTCTGGATGGCGTTGACAACTCGAAAAGCGGAAAAAACATTCTTTACATGGTGCTTCAGTTTTCCAAAGAGAAGACGTTTACAACCGACGCCTCAAATACCACTGCCAACGGCGGGGTTTCTCTGTTTACCACGTCGCTCAGCTCGTATGTGTCGAAGGTTTCCACCACGCTGGGCCTCGACATAAAGACCGCCACCAATGCGAACGAAACCTATTCGGCAAACCTGAATAACATCGATACCCAGAGGGCTTCTATCTCCTCTGTGGATCTGAACGAAGAAGGAATCAATCTGGTCATGTTCAATCAGGCCCTGACGGCCTCCTCGCGCTTTATGACCACGATGGACGAAGCAATGGACACCATCATCAACAAAATGGGCGTCGTTGGCCGCTGACAGGGAACGAACGGAGGTAATGCATTATGAGAATCACAATGGGCATGATTGCCGGTCAATATTCCAAAAATCTGAATACTTCGCTGGGGAACTTTAACGCGGCGTCCAGAAAAGCGACCAACTATCGCAGCTTTGAAAAGACGTCTGAAAATCCGTTTGCCGCGACAAAGCTGTATCGTTTTCGGCGGGAAATGGCTGAAAACGAAACCTACCAGGATTCTCTGGGCGATGTGGACAGCCAGCTGATGACGGCCCAGAGTGCGATGCAGTCTATTTACAGCATTGTCAGCAGCGCGGAAAGCGGCGACGTCATTCAGGCCATTACCGGCACGATGTCGGAAAGCGACCGCGAGATTATCGCGGATAAGATGCACCAGATGCAGCAGGCGTTCCTCTCCCCCCTGAATACAAAGTTTGCGGAGAAGTATCTGTTCGGCGGCACGGAAATGACCGAAGCGCCCTTTTCCGTCAATGAAAGCGGGGAGCTGTTATACCGCGGAATTAACGTGAACACCGGAAAGGTGGAGAACGGGCCCGCGGCCAGTTTTAACGGAACGCTGATCGAGTTGAATCTGGGCGAAGAAGGGTTGAAAGACAAGGACGGCAATATCGTTATGACAACCGACGTGCCTCCCAAGCCAGTTACTACATTGGATGGCTATGTGCTGAAGGTAATGGATGCCGGAGAAAACCAAACCACCAATGTTTCAATTGCAGATAATTATATTACGATCAAGGCGGATCTTTCCAAATATAAGACAAACCAGGATTTGCTTAACGAGATTCGTGGATATAAGGATATCGACTTCTCGAATATTCGCATTACAGGCGATATGAACCGCGCCGTTTCTGTTGTCAAGACGCCCGGCCCCCCAGTTGAATATCAGGAAGTTGTCTCTGAAAAATTTACCAGCTCGATTGGTCAGGAGGGACTTTCCGCCCTTGCGAACGAAGAAGTGCTGGTCAATCTGGGGCTGGGTCTGAAAACCACCGCCGGGGCAAACAGCACCGCAATCAACTCGCAGAGCGCGTTCAATTCCGCAATCCCCGGCATTGCGTTTCTGGGCTACGGGCAGGACGACTCGGGCGTTTCGGGCAACCTTTTCACTTTGATGGGACAGATCGCAGACCAATTGAAGAGCAGCGATTTCTCCATGGAGAAGATTCAGCCGTATCTGGACAAGTTCGGTAAGCAGAGCGACGCTCTGCTGGGCGAGATTACGAAATCCGGTTCAAAATCGAACTTTTTGAGCACGATGAAAGGCAATTTGGAATCGATGGGCGATTCTCTGCTGGAGCGCGCGGAAGACATTGAATATGTAGACCCCGGAGATGCCATCATGGATTTTTACATGCAGCAGTACGCTTATAACGCGGCTCTCTCAATGGGTACCAAGATACTCAGCAAATCGTTTATCGACTTTATGACCTGACAGGAGTAAGTGGATATGGATACGAGCCAGGATTCCCGCAACATCATCACTTTCCCCGAGGGCCTTTTGGGCTTTGAGGAGATTCACGAATATCTTTTGTTTCATGAGGACGAAGAGAACTTTCTGTGGAGCCTGACGGCTGCCAACGACAGCCAGATTCCGTCTTTTATTGTCATGGATCCCTTTACGATCCGTGAGGATTATCATCCGAGCCTCTCTGAGAGGGACTTGGAGCTGCTGGGCAACCCTCAACCGGAGGATCTCTGCTTTTTGGTCATCGCCGTGATCCGTTCTCCCCTTTCCGATTCCGTGGTGAATCTGAAAGCCCCGATTGTGATTAACATTTACAATCAGCATGCAAAGCAGGTGATTCTGGAGGATGCGGAATATCCTCTGCGCTACCGGCTTTTTGACGGCCGTTGATGAGAAGGAGGGAACCGCTTTGCTGGTGATTAGCAGAAAAGTATCGGAATCCATCCTGATCGGCGACAATATTGAAATCCGCATTTCCGAAATCAGCGGCGACCGGGTCAAGCTGGCGATCAGCGCGCCGAAAGAGGTTCGCATTACGCGAAAAGAGCTGCTGGAAACCGCTTCTATCAATCGCGAGGCGGGCGAAAAGCTGCAGGCGCAAACTTTAGCCGAGTTGAAAGATTTATTAAAACAAAAAGAATGAAAATTTTCTCATCTTGGTACTAAACTTTTCCAAATCCGCACCGAAATATAGATTAGAACCGAAAACAAAAACGGTTCTCACATTCACTTGGTATCTCTTCCCGCAGGGCAGGGCCCGCTCTGGTGGGAGTGGTGCATAAATCAAAAGGCAAGGGCACGGACGCCCTTTCCCTATACCGCAGGGATTTCCCCGCGGAATAAAAACAAAATTTCAGGAGGAAAAAATTATGCGTATTCAGCACAACATTTCCGCGATTAACGCGAACAGACAGCTGGGCATCAACAACAACAGCGTTGCGAAGAACCTTGAAAAGCTTTCTTCGGGCTATAAGATCAACCGTGCGGGCGATGACGCTGCCGGTCTTGCGATTTCTGAGAAGATGCGTTCCCAGATCCGCGGCCTGGATCAGGCAACCAACAACGCCAACGACGGTATCTCTCTGGTACAGACCGCTGAGGGCGCTCTGAACGAGACTCACAGCATTCTGCAGAGAATGAAGGAGCTGGCTACTCAGTCCTCCAACGGCACCTACCAGAACGATGTTGACCGTGAGAACATCCAGAAGGAAGTTGACGCTCTGAAGAGCGAAATCGACAGAATCTCCACTTCTACCAACTTCAACAAGATCAACCTGTTGGATGGTAGCCTGAAGACTTATGCAAAATCCACTACCTCTGATGCTACTGCTTTCGCAGTTACTGAAGCAACTGCTACTGCAAGTACAGCTAAAATGGGAACTTGGACTGCTGCTGCGGACGCTGCGACTGAGCGGAGCGTTACGATTAAGTATTTTTCCGGCTCTGAAATGAAGGAAGCTACCATTAAGTATGTTGGCTCCGATGATGGTACTACTGGTGCTACCAATACTGAAGCTGCTTTTAAGACTGCTTTCGACAACAGTGAGTTGGCTTCTTTGTTCTCTTATGATTCTTCTTCAGACACCTTTACTTCCAAAGAAAAAGGCGCAAACGCTCCGCAGATCCTTTCCTTCACTACTGCTGCAGGTTCCGGTGCAAGTGCAACAGGCGCTACTTATGCTGCTGGCACAGCTGGTCAGGAATCGATCGCTATCACCAATGCTAATGTTAGTGCAGGCGATACCCTCGTCATTGGTGGTAAGACCTATGAGTTCCAGACCGCCGCTGATGTTAACAAAGTAGCTTCTGGAAATACTGCTGTTATAATTGGTACAGCCGCAACTGACACCGCAGACAATTTGGTAGCTGCTTTAAAAGGTAATGGTGTTTCTACCGCTACAAATACTACTGGTACAGTAACAATTGATGCTTCTGAGATTGGCAATAAGGGTTTGAAATTGCAGATCGGTGCTGGAGCTACTGCTGATCAGCAGGTTTCTTTGAGCATTGCCGACATGAGTTCTAAGGGCTTGGGAATCAGCAACGTTAGTGTTGCTTCTCAGGACAGCGCTCTGGAAGCAATTTCCACGATTGAAGAAGCAATCAACACTGTTTCCGGCACTCGTGCTGACCTGGGTGCTCTGCAGAACCGCCTTGAGCACACCGTGAACAATCTGGGTGTGACCAGCGAGAACCTGACCAGCGCCGAGAGCCGCATTCGCGACGTCGACATGGCGAAGGAAATGATGGAGATGACCAAGAACAATGTTCTGACTCAGGCTGCGCAGTCCATGCTGGCTCAGGCCAACACTCAGCCCCAGAGCATCTTGAAGCTCCTCCAGTAATCCACTTACTTTTGAACTTGATTTAGCTTACCCGGAAACGGGATAGGGAAGGCAGACAGCTTCGGCTGCCTGCCTTCCCTATTTTATATTTATCTTTTGCAGGCAATAAAAGAAGCGCATCGGAGGCCATCCTCCTATGCGCTTCTTTATTCACACTGCGCTTGATTTCGCCCGTTTTGCTTGGCCAGATACAGCTTTTTATCCGCCCGTTCCACCAGCGCGGCCGGGCTCTGCTCCGGCTGCGGCAGCATAGACGCCGAACCCAGGCTGATGCTGTGAGCACAGGAGCTTTGAGCCTTCACGGCTGAACGCAGCATTTGGTTTACGCTCGCCACCAGACTCTGCGAAAGAACTCTTGCCTTTTCTGCGGGCAAGCCGGGGAGCAATATGGCAAATTCGTCACCACCGTACCGGTAAAAAAAATCCGTTACAGATTTCAGCTTTTCTTTCAGGGTTTGCGCCACTATTTGCAGCATAAAATCCCCATGCCGGTGCCCGTATGTATCGTTGCACTCTTTGAATCTGTCGACATCCAGCATGATCATGCTCAGCCAGCCGCGCTCGCGCGCCGCACGGTTCCATTCATACCGCAGCTGAATATCAAACGCGCGCCGGTTGGCAATCCCGGTCAGGCCGTCCATCAGGCTAAGGTGTTTGATCGTCTCAATCTGCTTAATAATATGAATTTGTGTATTCACGCGGGCCAGAACAATCGCGTTCTTAAACGGACGCTTGATATAATCCACCGCTCCAAGCAGAAACCCCTTTTCCTCGTCCTCGTCACTGTCAAGGCCCGTGATAATAATGACCGGAATACTGCGGGTATTTTCGGATTGTTTCAGCGTAACAAGAACGTCAAATCCATTCGCATCCGGCAGGATGATATCGAGCAGAATCAGATGCGGCTCAAATGTCTGCACCTTTCGCAGCGCATCTTCCGCTGTGGCAGATGTCGCAATCGTATAACCGTCCTCCAGAATCTTCCGCAGTACCATCTGATTGAACAGACTGTCTTCAACGATCAGTATTTTATATTTTGTTTTCTCAGCACCCTCATCAAACACGTTCTTTTCCTCCAAGCTCTTCCATTCTTATGTAGATCCATTTCTTTGGCTGCCGGAGCAATTCTTGCGATTCCTTCATTATTGTATCAGAAATGATTCTCCTTCACAAGGAATGTTTCGCAATTATTTGTAAATTTTGACATAAATATTTTTAGTTATAAGTTACTTTCAACCAACTGCCCCGAACTTTTTTCTTTAAGCGATGCTTGACCAAAAATTTTTAATGTATTGTGCCCTCTGTGCCAAGCTCTCATATGATAGTGTATGCCCTACTGTTTTGATCAAAACCCTGGGTAATTTTAGAATAAATGAGGTAACAGAATGGCATATTTTGAACCGGAGATGAATATATACCGAAGTTGTAATCCTTGCCAGCCAAGGGATGTAGTATGCTGCTGTGGCACCGCCGGGCCCACGGGGCCCACGGGCCCGACAGGCGCAACGGGAGCAACGGGAGCCACCGGGGCACAGGGTCCCACCGGGCCGACAGGCGCAACAGGAGCCACCGGGGCACAGGGTCCCACCGGGCCGACAGGCGCAACAGGAGCCACCGGCGCACAGGGCCCCACCGGGCCGACTGGCGCAACGGGAGCCACCGGGGCACAGGGCCCCACCGGGCCAACTGGCGCAACGGGAGCCACCGGGGCACAGGGCCCCACTGGGCCGACTGGCGCAACGGGAGCCACCGGGGCACAGGGCCCCACTGGGCCGACAGGCCCCACGGGTACCGATGGTGCGATAGGGCCTACTGGCCCCACCGGTGCATTTGAATTAGGGCCAAAAATTAGAGAAGAGTTGGAAATCCGGTCAATTTTTATTCTTCTCAATAAATTCTACAGCACGCTTATATATGGATCGGCACATTTAAACTGGATCGTGATTTCCCCATTTTTATGAATGAAAATGGTTCCTACCAGTTCTATGAGAAGTCCGCGACTCAATTCCTCAATATTGTTATATTGGATAAGGTGTTGAAGTAAGGGAGAATCCGGACCAACGTTCCCCAAAAGTGTTTCCTGCTCCTTGCGCAAAGAACAGATCGACTTCCCCAGCTGTTCTATCTGCTCTTCGTACTTCGCTTTCATTCTGGTGTAATCTTCCTTGCTGATATCGCCGTTCTGCCAGCTTTCATACAGGGAATCCTTCCAACGCGTCGCCTTTTCCAGCTCGCGTTCCCGGTTTTTCAAATTCTCGGCAAGCCGTTTCGATTGAACCTGAGCAGCCGGTGAATCATGAATTTTCTGAATGATTTCCGCGATGGAATCGACCAGCTGAATTTGAATCCGAATCGTTTCAAGAACCCCCTTGATTAAATCCTCTTCCCGAATGGTATGCTTTGAGCAGGCCGAAAGGTCTTTGTAGGTTCGGCAAACGTAGTATACATATTTGCCGTACTTTTTTCGGTGCATCGCTTTGTGGCAGTCGGCGCAGCGCAAAAGGCCCGAGAACAGATACAACTCCTGTTTTTGCGGAGCTGTTCTCGTATCACGTCCATGCAGACTTTGGGCCTTGTCGAAAAGTTCCCGGCTGATGATCGGCTCGTGTGTGTTTTCAACGAGGAACCAGTCGCTTTCCGGAACGGCAACACGATGATGCACCTTGTAGCTTTTTACCCTCTGCCGCCCCTGCACCATGTGGCCCAAATAGGTGGGATTTTTCAGTATTCTTGTAACCGTTGCGGCACTCCACAACGTGCAGTCAAAATGAGTATTGGGGTTTTCATATTTTAATCCGTTTTCCCTTTTATAAGAGGCGGGATTGAGCGTTCCCTGGCTGGAAAGTCTTTTCGCAATTGCCATTTTGCTCATTCCCTCCACGACAAACCAGCGATAAATTTCCCGCACCACCGCCGCAGCCTCTTCATCCACCATCAGTCTGTTCTTATCCTCGGGGTCTTTCCGGTAGCCGTAAGGGGCAAACGCCCCGATAAACTCCCCCTGACTTCGCTTATAGTTAAATACCTGGCGCACTTTGATAGAGGTCTCTCTGCAATGATTGTCGTTTACAACGCCCTGCATCGGGACGGCGATGCTCTGCATCGTTTCCGGATACAGATAGCTGTCGAGAAATGGGAGCTGCAATGAAATAAAGCGGACATCGTGCAGCGGGAAAAAATATTCCAGATAATAGCCCTGATCCGCATAGTTGCGGAACGGGCGCGAAAGATCCTTTACGATGATGCAGTTTATCCTTTTTCTTTCAATATCCCGCAGCATCCGCTGAAACTCTTCACGGGAGTCGTCGGTTCCCGTCAGCCCGTCGTCGGTATAAAAGTCGACAACGGCGTATTCCTCTTTTTCTTCCGCTTTCAGTTGCTCTATGTATTTTAATATCAAAGCCTTTTGATTGATCACACTGTAGCTCACATCACTTCCGTCCTCTTTGGAAAGCCGGATATAAACGGCGATTTTCCACGCGCTGCGCTGCATCTCTTTCGCCGTGCCTGTCAAGGCGTGATCTCTGCGCCCCATTTTCTCTCCCTTCTTCATAACCGCTCTCTATTTAAGGAATGGTTTGGATTCTCCCCATCCCACACACATTCATTATGTATTGCACAGCGGCAGAACATATGACACCGTGACAAGCCGTGATCGGCACCGGCCAAGCCAAAAGAATTGGCGTCTTTGCGACGCGCTGTTTCCAGGTACGGAAACAGTAAATGACAAAGAAGCGTTGTTCAAGCGCTTTTTCAGCTGTGGAAGCGGGAGGAGCATGCTTACGGAGCTTCTGAAAACCGAACCACTGCCAGCAGCTGATAGGTTCGGCTGACAGCTGAAAGCCGCCTGAAGCATGGGCAACAATGCCGTTTCACAGGTTCAACGCGAAACCATAAACAGCTTCTGCTTAAAGCTTCCTGCGGAGTGGGTTTTCCGAAAGGTTTCTTCCAAGGGTGAGAGGGTTCATTCATGTTTGTGAGAATAAAAATCCACCGGCCGCAACCGGTGGATTTTTATTCTGCGGCATCTCAGTACCTGTTCATTTTTCTTTGAGGATGCGTCCGCGCACCAGAACCGTTTCGACGTTGATATTTTCGTCAAAGAGCAGCAGGTCTGCATCCTTGCCTTCGCTGATCGATCCCTTGCGGTCGTCGATGCGCAGCAGGCGCGCGGGCGTAAGCGTCATCATCTTAACCGCCTCATGCAGGGGCGCCGTCGTCATTTGCAGCATAGTGCGCACCAGACGATCGGTTGTAGCGACGCTCCCCGCAAACGCGGAGCGATCGGGCAGCTTGGCGACGCCGTCTTCCACAATGGTTTCCATGCCGGTTTCCCGGTTACCGAGGATATAGCTGCCGTCAGGCATTCCGGCGGCTCGCATCGAATCGGTGACAAGGCAGATGCGCTCGGGGCCCTTGATCTTGTAGATCAGCTGGAGAAGCTCGGCGGGAAGATGCTTGCCGTCGGCGATGACCTCCACAAACAGATCATCCAGCAGGTAGCCCGCTTCGATCGCGCCAGCGACGCGGTACGCATTGATGCGGCGCACACCGGACATGGCGGAGTAAAAATGAGTGAGCGCCGAGATACCGTTTTCATAGGCGCGGAATACCTGCGGGCAGGTGGCATCCGAATGCGCCAGCGAGCTAATGATACCATGCTCCCGCAGCGTACGCAGAAACAGGTCTGCCCCGTCCAGCTCCACGGCAAACGACCAGCGAATGATGCGGTCGGTACGGCGCAGCACCTCATTGTATTCTTCTGGGTCAGGGCTGCGCAGATATTTCGGGTCCTGCGCACCGCGCTGTTCATAGGCAAAATAAGGGCCTTCCAGATGCAGGCCAAGGATGTTGGGGATGTCTTCGCGGTCCAGCTGTACCTGATTGAACAGGTCGACAAACGAGAGCAGGGAATCCTTTGTGCTGGTAATGGTGGTAGGTGCGATGGAGGTGGTGCCGTGCTCCATATGCTTGCGGCACGCCTGATAGATCGCATCCAGCGTTCCGTCCATGAAATCGGCACCGCCCGCGCCGTGGGTATGAATATCGATAAAGCCTGGGGAAAGATAGCGCCCGCCCGCGTCGATGATGCGGTCTGCGGGGGCGTCGATGCCGCGGTCAAAGCGTACCTGCGAGATGACACCGTCTTCCACCATAAGCTCGCCGGGGGTAACGCCGGTGGGAGTTACGATCCGGGCGTTGCGAAACAGGATTGAAGCCATTGAGATCCCTTCCTTTAAATACATTACAGGCAGCGGATTTTGTCGCGGAAGCCCTGCATAAAGCGATTGTTCCATTCGTCCCCGCCGGGAGCGTTGCCGCTCATCCAGACCGGCGGCTTGATGCCTTCGTTGTTCAGGATGTTGATCGTCTCGATCACCATGCTGTTGAGTACATAGGCGTTGGCAAACGTGCTCAGTGCACCGATCTTCTGCTCAAAACCCGGAAGCTCGATGACCGCGTCGCCCAGCCTAACTTTGCAGTCCACCGTGTAATCAGCGACCTCGTGTAGATTTTTCTTGGACGGATGCCGCGCGGGATGATCCTTGGGGCAGTTTTCAGCATGTTCGTGGGAGCTGACACCGATGACGACCGCCCCGTTTTCCTTTGCCTGAAGAGCGGCGTCGATCGTCGCGGAATTGATGCCGTAAGCGTTGACGACGATCAGTAGATCGCCCTCACCGATGCGATAGTCATTGACGATAATGCGGCCAAATCCGGGCAGGCGCTCGGTCTGCATCGATTTAAGCGCGCCGCAGGAGAGCATGGTGTCCTGATTGAGCATCGCGCTTACATGCATCAGCCCGCCCGCGCGGAAAAAAATTTCCATGGCGGCGAGGTTGGAATGGCCGCCCGGCCCGAAAATGTAGATCAGGCGGTCCTTTTTGATCTGCTCTGCCATCACATGCGCCGCGGCGAGGATATGCTCCTTTTCATGGTCGTGTATGTCCTGAATGATTCCGAATACTTCTTTTAAGTAAAGGTCCATGACAGTGCCTTCTTGCATGAGAATGCCTCCTTATTCTGATTGCGCAGCCGATGCGACGGCCGCATGGATGATGGCTTCGATTTTCGGTGAATAGGTTCCCGCCAGCGCAAAATAAAGCGCGGATTCAACCGGCTCATAGCCGCCCTGTTCGATCTGCTGCGCGGTGCTCAGGTACCCGATCATCCCATTGGTATACGCGACGCACACGGCATAAGGGTCTACCTCGCGCGCGTAAGCGGCATAATACTGAGAGACCTCTGCGCTGAAGGTGTAAAAGCGCAGGCGATCGCCGTATTCGATTCTGGAAAGCTCCAGCTGCTCGCTGGGACGATTGTTCTTCATTAAAACCGTCTGCGCCCATTCCAGCTGCACACCCTGCGCGGTTTTGGCGCGCTCCTCCAGCTCCCGCGCGGGCAGCACCCCCTCCAAGGGCAGCTGCAGCAGTTGCTTTTGAACGTTGAACCGTGGTATAATCATCTCAGCTTTCAGGCTGAGCAGGTCCCGGCAGGCATTCGCAAAATCTTCGGCGAATACAAGCACTTTGTCGTAGCCTGCGGATACGAAACGCTGGCCCAGAACACTGTTGGGGCGCAGATCGGCAGTACAGCCCTGCAAAAAGATGGACATGCTGCCGGAAAACGCGTCGTCGAGCATACGCAGCGCGGCGCCTGGATAATCGGGCTGCACGGCGTTTTCATTGGAAATGTTCGCGTGGCACGGATAATGGATCATGGCGCCCTTCAGGCTGCCGTCCGCTCGGCGCAGCGCCAGAATCGTCAGCGTGTGGTCGGCGGGAACCTGATAGTTGGGCTTCATTTGGATTGCGCCGTTTTCCAGAACACGGCGGAACACATTGAACGCAGCGCTGCCGTTGTGCCGGTATGCCTGCACGGGTTCCATGTCTTTCTGTGCGAGCGCGACCGCCTCAAGCACACGTTCTTGCAGGAACTGTGCATAGGCGGGGGAGTAAGTTTCCAAAGACGGTGCGAACAGGTCGCAGGTGGGCGGGCCGGAGTGGTTATGCGATGCGACAAAGAAAATTTGTTCCTGCGCGATTTCGTAGGTGGACGAGATTTTTTCGCGTGTCTGCGCGACAAAATCCGAACCCCACCACAAAAGATCGCCGTAAATGAACAGAAGCTGTTCCTGCCCGCAGCGGTGAAGCTGAACGCGAACGAAAATGTCTTCTTTTACCTGTTCAAACAAGGTTGTACGCGTCGCATATCCGCACAGACGCACAGGCATCGGCGGCGTAATGGTCAGTTTTGCAGTTCCAAGCTGCATATAGGGTCCCTCCCATTGTTTGGCTGAAAGAAACGGCGATGTGGGCCACCCCGTGTTGCAGCACGGGGTGGCCGTGCAAGATCACCGGTACAGTTCAACGATCTTAATGAAGTTGCGAAGAATGTGGAACGGATCCTTGACCGGAAGCGCCACCAGTTTTTGCTCGGGAGTGCCGTCGCGTTTGCGAATTTGAATCCACTCCCCCAGCTCCTTGTTTGGAAAAGTGGAGAATACATACGCGCTGGCTTTTTCATACCGCTCCAGCAGGTCCTGCTCGCCGGAAAGCGAATACAAGTAGAGAAATACATACAAGACTTCGGAATGCGGCCACCAGAGCTTCATGTCCCATGTGTCCTGAATCAGGCGTTCAAAATCGCTGTTGCCCGATACACCCTTGGGTGCTCCTCCGGTACGGTCGACAAACCGCAGCAAACCACCATATTCGGGATCCCAGCCGATGTCGAAGGCACCTCGCGCCAGCTCCAGAATGCGGGGCAGATACGCCGGAAGATCGCCGTAATCCTTCAGAAATTCTGCGCAGAACCACATGTCCTCCAGCGTATGCCCGGGGTTGACATGGCGGTCGAGCAGGCGGGCTTCGTAGTTTTCGTCGGTAGAGACATGCTCTCGGATGTAGCCGCCGCGGTACAGGTCTTCGAGAATGCTGCGCACCTTTTCCAGTCCATAGGCAATCTGCTGCTCACAGGGCAGGGCAAAGCGTTCGCGCATTTTGATGTATTCGTAAGTGGTATTGACCATGATCATCGGGATGGAATGCACACGGTATCCCTCGGGGATCGGGTACGGCTCGGTCAGAAACTCCCCGCTTTCGATCCGCGCGACAATGCTTTCATACAGTGCTTCTACTGCCGTCAGGTTTTCTTTCTGCCTGGCGGCTTTTGTATATTGCGCCATTCCGATCAGCGCAAAGCAATCCGCAAAGATGCTTGCGTCGTACCGTCCGGTTCGTTTGTCCTCAAGCTTATTCCCGTCGCGGTCCAGCAGATAGCAGCAGATGTTGTCGCCATAAATGGAATGCTGGGTCAGAAAGTCGTAGGTGCCCTGCATCTGCCGCAGCAGGCCCTCCTCGTCCAGCTTCGGCAGAACGCCCTGCTGTTTGAGCTCGTACAGGCGCCCAAGTATCCACAGGTACCGCCCCTCGGACCACGTGAATTTATTGTCGCTGAGTTTTCGATCCCCCTCATTGTTGATGCAGTTGAGGATGCCGCCCTTTTCTTCATCGTAAAAGCGATTCCAGTAGGGGACAAAATCATCCTGAATCAGATCAACATACTGGGTAAAAAGCTGTTTCTGATTCATTTTGTACTCTCCAATTTCACCATCAAATCTTCAATCTGCGGGTCGATCTCGATCTTCTTCACATACTGGTTATACAGTCCGACGCCCAGGAAGATGATGAATGAGGTCAGCAGCGGAGCAATCAGCGCCACATCGGTAGACAGCTGCACGCCCATCTTGGTGACGACGAACACACCCAGACCGCCGATCATAGAGGCGATGGCCGCCTTGCTGTCGCAGTATTTAAACTGCGGGAGCAGACCGAACAGCAGCGGGATGGCGGTGGGCCCGAGCAGCGCCGCAAACCAGGTGAGGATGATGCCGGTTACGCCGCCGAGCTGATCGCGAAGCAGACCGATAACGACTGTGCCGGCGGTGAAAGCAATCGTTGTTGCACGGGCAAGCTTCAGGGATTCGCTGTCCCCCAGCTTACTCAGCGAGGGCTTAATTTTGGTCAGGATATCGCGTGTGATGACCGCGGAAATGGTGTTCATATCCGAGTTGCACATAGACATGGTCTGTGCGAACATTGCAGCAAGCACAAGGCCGACAAGACCAACCGGGAGGAATCTGCCCGCAAGGCTCGCGTACAGGGATGCTTCCGCCTCGACCTGTGTCCAGCCGGGGAACAGGATCGGGCCGCACCACATCGGGAAGAACAGGATCAGCGGCCAGATCAGGTAGAGCGCGGAGGACAGGAAAGCCGCCTTTTTCGCCTGATGGTCATCCTCGGTGGAGATAAAACGTGCCGCAAGGTTCCATGTGCCGCCGTTATAGCTAAAGTATACGACGAAGAAATACAGAAGCGTCCAGGACAGGGAGCCCTGCCCACGGCCTTCGTTAAAGACCGTGACACTGCTTGCCGGCAGAGCGGAGAACACGGAAGTCAGAGTCAGGCCATATTCGCCAAGGTGATTCAGCACAGAGAAGAACAGCAGCAGCCCGGCCAGAAGGTTGACGCCAAACTGCACAAAGTCTGTGAGCAGGTCTGCAATCAGGCCGCCGATGGATACATAGATCATGGAGGCAAGGCTGCCGATGATGATGCCCAGCCAAATCGGGAGACCGGTAAAGCCGTGCAGCAGGATGCCGAGGGACGCCCATTTCGCACCCACGTCCAGCAGCTTTACGATCACGCCAGAGGTCGCAACGATCAGCTGTGCGGCGGTGTTATAGCGCATTTTCAGGTACTCTGTCGGCGACTGGATCCCCAGTGCGCGGCGCAGGCGGGGCCATCTGGGTGCGAGTGTAACTGCGCCGAGCGCGGTTGCCAGTGCGATGTTGACCGCCCACCAAAAATAGATCGATGTGCCGTGCGCATACGCGATACCGGCGTATCCAACGAATACAACGCCGGAATATCCGGATACGTGATGGGAAACGCCCGACAGCCACCATGGGATTTTTCCGCCTCCCACGTAAAAATCCTCCGAGCTTTTGATCGAACGCTTAGACCAGATGCCAATGCCGATGATGACCAGGAAGAAGAGCGCCAGAGTGATATAATCCCAACGCTCCATGTGCCCTACATTCATTCAGTACAATCCCCTCTCATATTAAGTTTTGTGATTTTCCAGCTGTTTGAGCCGCGTGTTTATGTAATGCTGGTTCAGTGCGCCGGCCTTGGACTTTTCATACCCCCTCTCCAATTCGCCCACACTGATGATATATCGCTTAACGTCCTCAACAGCAAAAACGGACGTTAAAAACAAATCCAATTCCGCATCCATCGCGGAGATACGCCTGTTCCAGAAAAACAGGTGCAAACCCAGCAAGATGGTACACAGGAACGGCATTGCAAACTGTACCCAAAAGGCGCCCAAACGCTCGGTGAGCGGAATATCAAACGCAAAAACAGTCAAGACGGCAATCGCGAAGGCAAACAACGGCAGCACCAGCCGCAAAATAGTAACAGCCTGATAATTTCTGCGGTAACGCTCCACCTCGCGCATCACGGCAATCTGCATAAACCTCTCGCCCTTTTCTTCCAGCAGACGGGGATTGATGACGACCTTGGGGCGGCCGCCCTCGAAGGAAAACGGCGAAAGGAACTCGACGATGCGCAGAACAAAATCATACCGGCACATGGATCTGCTTGTATAGAGATCGATTCCCGGGTCCCCGGGCAAATCAAGCTCCAGCGGTTCGAGCTCGCCATACTGTGCAAAGGGATGTGGAATAAACCGAATTTTGCCGATCAGTGCCCTGAGCAGCAGCACCGTGACGACAAGGGTGGCAGCGCTGCCCCAGATTGAGGGCCAGACCGCCTTAACTCCCAAAACGGCGATACTGACTAGAGGAATGCCGATGCCCGCCAAATACCATACGTTGGAGCTTCTCCACTTCATGTTGTTCTCCCTCTTTCCTGCTGTGTGCCTTTGTTTGGTATACGCTTCGCGTCAAAGCTTAACGGCGCAGTCGCGGTCAATGTACATGCGGCAGCCTTTTTTGGTTCTGAGGATGCTGGCAGGGCAGGCTTCGCTGATTTCCCCGGTAAGCGCGGCGGCAGTCGCGCCGGCTTTACGCTCACCCGGCACAATGCAGAACAGGTAGGGCGCACTGATCAACATGGGAACAGTCAGGGTGAGCGCTTCTTTGGGCACCAGATCAAGAGAAGCGAAGCACTCGTCGTGAACCTGCTGCATACGGCAGGCAATATCCAGCTGAACCACCTTGATTTTTTTCGTATCGTGAAAATCCGCGACAGCGGGGTCGTTAAACGCGATATGGCCGTTTTCTCCGATGCCGAGGAACACCACGTCGGGAGGATTTTTTTCCAGAAGCTCGCCGTAGCGCGCGCATTCCTGCTGGGGATCCGCCGCGCCGTTGATCAGGTGAACGGAGCCGAACGGAACGCGGTCAAAAATCGACCGGCTGAGAAAACCGTTGAACGACTGCGGGCTGCCGAGAGGAAGACCGACATATTCGTCCATATGAAACGCGTTGATGCGCTCCCAAGGAAGCTTCTGTTGTACGAACGCGTCAAGGAACTCATTCTGGGAAGGGGCAGCGGCAAAAATGCAGTTGACGGCAGCTTTGTGCTCCAGAATGTCGCGGATGGTATCCGCAGCGTCCTGAGCCGCGGCTCTGCCCATTTCCTCTCTGCTTTCAAAAATCTGAAGCTCTACTTCTTCATACCTGGTATGCATGATCTGATCTCCTTTTATCGCATTTTTGTTTTTTCTGACCGACTGGCGAAGCACCAGTTCGGGCTGAATCATGATTTGCGTCGAATTTAGTTTCGGATTTGCAATGTGCGCGAACAGCATATCTGCCGCTGCACGGCCGGTTTCGAGCGCCGGCTGGTGAATCGTGGTCAGCGGCGGGCTGATCATGGCCGACATGGGGATGTTGTCGAACCCGATGACCGATAGATCGCGGGGCACCTTGACGCCGTGCTGGGAAAGCAAATCGATGATACCGATGGCGGTGATATCGTTGATCGCCATCACGGCGTCCGGCAGACAGGAGCATCCCAGCAGCATTTGTGCCAAGGCCTTGCCGTTATCGAAATCGACATCGCTCTCCGTATTCTGCTTTGCGGGGCGGATGAGCACCATTTCCTTTTTGATTTCGATGCCGGCCTCAGAAAGGGCGCGGCAGTAACCGTCGAAAATCTGCTTGCGGCTGCTGCGGGTGAGCGGATGACTCATAAACGCAATGTTTCGGTGCCCGCATTGGATCAGGTACTGGGCGGCCATGTACCCACCCTTAAAAAAATCGAAGGAAACGCTGTTCCCTATAAAGCCCTCATGGCTTTGGTCAAACAAAATCAAAGGCGGCGCGCCGGGGCCGACGAGCTTTTTCAGCGAATCGTCACTGTCGTTGATGGAGGACAGCAAAATACCCGCCACCTGCTGACGCAGCAGAATATCGATCTGCCGATCCTCCAGCTGCGGGCTGTCGTAGGAGCAGCAGACAATTGGCGCGAATCCGTGAATCACGCACTGCTTTGCAACCGCAGAGACCAGCTGCGCGTAGAACGGGTTGATCAGGTCGGGAACAATGATGCCTATCTCGCGGCTGGAAACCCCTTTGAGCATCTGACTGAAAATATTCGGCTGATAATTGAGTTGTCTGGCAGCGCTGCGCACCCGTTCGCGCAGCTCTTCCGTAACAGGATAGTCCGCATCGTTCAGCACTCTGGAAACCGTCGCAGGGGAAGCCTGCGCCAGCCGTGCAATGTCTAATATGGTCGGTCGGCGTGCGTTTTGATTGGATGATTTTTTCATTAGAGAACTCCTTTCGGGAAAGCCCGGAAAAGATAGAAAACGTTTTCTATCTGTATAAAAAATAAATCAGAGCGCTTGGCTCCATCCACTGACAGTCATTAGAACTAAAAGAAAACGTTTTCTATTTGTACAAAACAAAATTTGTTTTTAGTATAATATCATAAGATAATACAATTTTCAATGAAAAATATAGATATATTTTTATCTATATTTTATGCATTTATACAAAGTATATCTTTCTTACCTGGCGGCTTATTGTTTTTTATTGAACATAAACCAATTTATAAATTCCAGGGACTTTCCCATACAAACGGAATTTGCTGCCTGCCGCGTTCCATGCGACTGCAAAATTTTTTCAAACGTACCGCCGCCTGCCGTTTATGAAGTTTTTTTAATTTGACCTATTTGTAATGCAGCCACCGGCCCCACTGGCCCCACGGGAACAATTGCGCCCGGAACCACACTCTTTAACGTAATTGGTACTGCAGGAACGGCTACGGTAGGATTTGGC
>KB911069.1:0-126327 GCA_000383295.1 Faecalispora sporosphaeroides DSM 1294 | reverse complement strand
GGTGCCGACGGTTTAGCCGGGCCTACCGGACCCACTGGGCCTACCGGTGCCGACGGTTTAGCCGGGCCTACCGGGCCTGTGGGTGTTAAGTCGGGACTAAAACGCTCCAGCTGAAAAGACGCACTGAACGAATATTCCATTTCCTGGGGCTGGATTTTGGGCTTTGCGGAAATACCAAAAAGCGATCTCCCCCAAATACAATCGTCATTGGAAGGAGATCGCCATACTGTATGATACAGTTTTACTGATTTTTAACGCTGCTTTTTTACCCTCGAAATCGCCTCTCGTAAGATATCAAAATCTTCTCAGCGGCTGCGTGAACCATTCCTTTATTCGCCGATACCAGAATCGATCAACGCGATCAAAGATTCGACCGCCTCTTGCTCATCTTCCCCTGTGGCCTCTATCTTTACTCTGGCCCCATTTGCCAGACCCAGTGTCAATATCATAATAACCGACTTGGCGTTGCAGGAGGCCCCGCTGTCCATATTATAAATTTTAATTTGTGATTTGAACTTCGCGGCCGCTTTCACAAAATCAGAAGCAGGACGCGCATGCAGTCCGGTAGGATTGATAATAACTGTCGTTTTTTCACACATGATGATAACCCCTTTGTCTTTGCGCTATAGAATTTCGGCCAGCTGCTGCCGCAAATATTGCTCTACGCCGTCGGCTGTACTCAGGCCGCAAACATGGCGGGCTATTTCAGAAGTCCGCCGCGCATCTAACATGCCGATGCTTTTTTTGATTTGCGCCACATTGGACAGCCCCATGCTAAGACGGCGCACACCCAAGCCGATCAAAACAGCGGCGGCTAACGAATCGCCGCCCATTTCTCCGCACACGCCTACGGGCTTACCCTGTGCGGAAAAACTGCTTACCACCTGCCCAATCAAGCGAAACACTGCCGGATTGTACATTTGGCAATAGTGCCCTACAGCCGGGTTCATTCTGTCTGCCGCCATTGTGTATTGAGTGAGGTCGTTGGTGCCAATGCTGGCAAAGTCCACTTCCTTCGCCGCCAAATCGGCCATAAGTGCAATGGAAGGAATCTCGACCATGATTCCAATTTTTATCGTATCCGCATAAGGAATCTGCTCCTGATCCAGCTCCTGCTGCGCCTGCTTCAGCAGTTGTTTGGCTTTGCGTATATCCTCCACAGTTCCAACCATAGGGAACATAATCCACAACTGCCCGGCAACACTGGCCCTTAAGCAGGCACGCAGTTGGGTTAAAAAGATCTCGGGATGCTGGAAACACAAACGAAGCGCACGGTTCCCGAGAAACGGATTCTCCTCGACGGGAAGATTCAAATAGCTCAGCTTTTTATCTCCCCCCACATCCAAGGTGCGAATAATAACCGGCTTTCCCTCAAATGCCCGCAGTACCTGAGTATATGCTTTCACCTGCTCCTCTTCATCGGGGAGCGTATCCCTTCCCATATAGAGAAATTCCGTGCGGAGCAGGCCAACCCCGTCCAAATGGCAGCTGGCGTCCAATTCCTGCTTGGTGGCCAGGCCAATATTCAATTCGACCTCCACCCGTTCGCCGTCTAACATAACTGGCTCTGCCGACAACCATTTTCGCGTTACCTCTTGCTGTTTTTGAAATACCTCTCGTTTTTCCAGATAAGCCGCCTGCATGGGTTTTTCCGGATTCAGATATATTTCGCCTTTCGTTGCATCCACAATAACAACCGTATCCTGCCGAATTTCCGAGACTGCATTTGGAACGCCCAGCACCGCCGGAATTCCGTAGCTGCGCGCAATGATTGCGCTGTGGCTGGAAATTCCGCCGACTTCTGTAATGATTGCCAAAATCTTATCCGGGTCGAGCTTTGCGGTATCCGAAGGCAGTAAATCGTGCGCCAAGAGGACGATCGGCTCGTGAACAGAGGAAAGATCCTGCTCAGGCTGCCCCTGCATGCAGCGCAGCAAACGCGCTCTAATATCCAGCAAATCCGCACTTCGCTCCCGCATAACAGGGTCTGCCCCCTGCGCAATCACGGCCGCGTAGCGGCCAAACACCTGATAAACGGCTTCCTGCGCAGAGGTCGCATCTGAAATAGCGGCACGAATTTCTTCATCGATCACAATATCATGAAGAATATCCTGGTGTGCGTGAAAGATTTTTGCCTTTTCCGGATCACTTTTTTCTAAACGGTCGCACAGCGATTGCAGCTCTGTTTCGGCAGCCTGTATTCCCTCTTCATATTGTATTAATTCTTGTGCCTGACTGCCGTCCTGTACCGTTTTGTCCCATTTCTGCGGCACAAACGGCGCATAATGCAGCACACGGCCGACTGCGATTCCAGGAGATACGGGAATGCCCTGAAACATATTTTTTCCTCCTATTCAAAACTGACTGGGCGCCATTACCATTCCGCCATGGTGCCGTCATAATTATGCCATTTGGGGTTTGTCCAGTGCAACCCCTCAGCAGAAACCTTGCGAACCATTTCTTCGTCGATTTCAAGGCCAAGACCGGGTTTGCTGGGAATATCCACATAGCCGTCGTGGTACTGAAAGATTTCTTTGTTCTGAACAAAATCGAGCAGATCAAACCCCTTGTTATAATGGATGCCCAGACTTTGCTCCTGAATAAACACATTGGGTGTGCAAACATCGAGCTGCAAGGTAGCAGCCAGTGCAATGGGGCCATAAGGCGCGTGAGGGGCAACGGCCATATCGTAGGACTCTGCCATTGCGGCAATTTTCTTTGTTTCCAAAATGCCGCCAACCATCGCCACGTCCGGCTGAATAATATCTATGACCCCTTCCTGAAACAGCTTTTTATACTGCCAGCGGCTCACCAGCCGCTCGCCGGTTGCCAGGGGAGTAGAAACATGGCTGGCAATCTCCCGGAACGCTTCTTCGTTTTCGGGCAATACCACTTCTTCCATAAACATGAGCCGATAGGGCTCCAATTCATGGGCCAGCACCTTTGCCATTGCCTTGTGTACCCGTCCATGAAAATCGACACCGATTCCAAAGTATGGGCCGCAGGCCTCCCGAATAGAAGCGACACGGTCTATCACTTCCTGTATTTTCTCAAAAGAATCCACATAATGCAATTCTTCCGTCGCATTCATTTTAATGGCGTCAAACCCCATGTTTTTGCGCTCCAGCGCCTGCTGCGCAACGTCGCTCGGGCGGTCGCCGCCAACCCAGGAATACAGCTTGATTCTGTCACGTGCCCTGCCGCCTAAGAACTCATAAACGGGCATTTGATAATATTTGCCTTTAATATCCCACAGCGCCATTTCCAGCCCCGAAACAACCGTACCGTTAATGGGGCCGCCGCGGAAGAAGGACTTGTATAATTCCTGCCACAGGCGTTCAATCTCAAACGGGTCGCGTCCGATGAGGTATTCCCCCATTTCTTTGGCGCCCGCCACTACGGTTTCGGTTTTGGTGCCGGAGATCATTTCTCCCCAGCCCTCAATCCCCTCGTCCGTACTCAGCTTGACGAAGATCCAGCGCGGTTTTACCTGATATACCGTAATATTTGTGATTTTCATAAGTACCTCTCAATTCACGGAGCAGCCGGACGATGCCCGCGGCCTCGCCCGGCCGTTCCACAGATGAATAATAAAACTATTATTTGCCGAACAAGCCCGAAATCAAGCTTAAGATGTAAGAGAGCAGATGAGTGCCCGCGTCTTCGGTCGAGATCAGCGTCGAACCGGCCAAATCGTAGCCGCCGGCAACCGCCAAAGCGGTGTGCACCGGTGCCAGCGCGGTTGCAATTCCAAGCATAATGCAAGTGAAAATGATACAAGAAATGTAGCTGCGCACGACATTTCCTTTGCTGAAGGCGACCGGATAGGCGGAAAGCCACATGGCCTGATACGCAATATCCGAAATGGGCAGCAGGCGATTGAAAGGCAGAATCGCCGCCAGAATGATGGTAGTGGGCACCATCAGGATACCAACCGCAATACAACTGGGGTTTGCGATGGTGAGCGCTGCGTCTATGCCGATATGGAAATTATTGCCCACAAACTTTTTATTGAGCAGCTCTTTAATCGCTTCCGCAAAGGGAATCAGGCCTTCCATCAAAACCTGCATCATTTTGGGCGTCAAAACCATTGTAGCGGCAGTAAACATGGCAACCTTCAATACGCCGCCAACATCGTTTCCGCCCAAAATACCGAACAAAGCGCCCAAAACAGTGCCAATCATTAAGGGCTCGCCCAGCACACCAAATTTTTTCTGAATGGATTCGGGGTCTGCGTGCAGCTTATTCAAGCCGGGAATATGATCATAGATTTTATCAAGCCCAAATGCCAGAGGCGCCCAAGCAATACTGTTTGACGTCGGGAAGGAAACACCCGGCAGGCCAAACGCTTCCTCTACCACCGGCTGGGTCCAATCTGCGAGCTTAAAGGTAACGATCGCCGTAATCGCGCCGGCCACCAAACCGATGATAACGCTGCCGGAGGCGTAATAGCTGATTGCCGCACTGAAAATGAAGTGATTATAGCTCCAGAAATCAACCATAACGCAATTGGTCTTTTTCAGAACCAGCATCAGAACGTTAATCCCCAATACAACAAACACCACAACTGCCGCCATGGGATACGCCCAGGTAGCTGCGGCGCGGGCAGGCCAGCCCACGTCCATAATATCGGTGCGCAAGCCAAAGGTTTTTACCATGGACGCCACACTGGGGCCGACTTCGCTGATAAAGTTATTGATGACCAGCGTAACACCCGCAAAGCCAACGCCGGTTGTAATACAACATTTGATCAATGTATCGAGCTTTACACGCAGGCAAATGCCAATGACAAACATAATGATCGGCATCATGCACATTGGGCCCAAACCCGCAATCCAATTTAACGAATCGATAACTACTTTCACAATATATCCTCCGTCCAATTTAAAATCATAAATTTTCAGTAATGCCGCCTATAGAAAATTCAGATCGGGATGAAGATCATCCGTTTATGATCTTCAAAATTTGGTCGATAGCCTCCTTCTCGCCAACACCGGTAATAAAGCAGGTACCGCGCACAATCGGCACGGAATCGGTCAGGCTGTCTTTCAATGCACCGGTGGGAACAATGACGTCCGGGCGCTCCGCCTTTACCAGGCTTTGCACCTCCGCAAACTTGCACTGAATAAACTTTACATCGGAAATTCCCGCATCCGCCACCGCTTTTTTAATCTTGTTGATCGCCATTGTGGAGGTAATCATGGAAGAACCGCAGCAAACCATAATCTTTTTCATTCTATTTTCCTTCTTTCCTTAAAATTGTTTCAATTTCTTCGGGTGATCCCGCATTGACAATCGCCGCCATAACGGTTTCGTCAATTACCATATTCATCAGGCTTTGCAGGATTTCAATCTGCTTTCCGTTCTTATCGAGAGCAATATTGAATACCACCTTCACGTCTACCGTCAAATCCTCATTTCCTATTTGGGCAAATTGAACGGGGTTGCGCAATACCGCAATGCCAAGGGCTGAAGAAATGACATGCTCCGGCACCACATGCGGAATCGCCACATTGCAATAGGGAAGCTCCAATCCGGTTGGGTATTCCTCCTCCCTGGCAAGCACCGCATCGTAGAAGCTCTCTTTTACTTTTCCTTCCTGATACAGCGCATGGAACAGCAGCTGAAAAACCTCTTCTTTACTGGTTGCCTGTACATCTGTAAAAATACAACTGCGAAAAATCATATCATTTAATGTCAAATTATCACCCCCATTAAAGCCCAAGAGCTGCCTCTAAAGCATGCAGAGATTCCTTTAAGGCTTGTATATTGCCTGCGGCCACATCTTCTTTGCGGAACATGCCGGAGCCAATTCCAAGATAATCCGCGCCCGCCTTCAAAAATTCTCCTGCGTTCCCGGCATTCACGCCGCCCACGGCCATCAGACGCTGATGCCCCATGGGCGCGGCCAGCTGCCGAAAATAAGTGGGCCCAACCGTAATGGCCGGGAACACCTTTACAATGTCGGCTCCCCACGCAAACTGTGTTGAAATCTCGTGAGGCGAAAACGCCCCGGGGACGCTGATGACCTGATGTGCTTTACAATAATCCAGCATTTCCCGGGTGAAAGGCACGGGAGACAGAACAAAATTCACCCCTATATTCACCACATTCTCCAAAGCCGCCATATCGGTAATGGTACCCGCCCCAATCAAAAACCGGTCGCCATATTTTTCGATGGAGCGTTTTAAAATATTGCCGACATCCGGAGTGTTGTATGCAATTTCGACCGAACGAATCTTGCTTTCACTCAACGCCTCAAGAATATGGCCGGTCTCCTCCCATGTAAAGCCGCGCAGAATACTGGTGATGCGCGGAAACTGATCCACAGTGGTTTTCATGGATATGCTCCTTTCTGATTCGGAAAAAAATAGATAGGTGCGAGCGGTATGCTCACACCTATCTTTAAAAGCAATCGGCGTGCCAACTGATGGCAGGTTTTGTTTTATTTTGTCAGGGCGTTTAAAATTTCTTCTGTGGAATCCGCTTGCTTCAAACAGTTCAGCCGTTTTTCATCCACAATAATTTTATAAAAATCCTGTATCGATTCCATACAGTTTTCGTCTAAAGCAAACATAAACACAAAATCTGCCACACAATCCTCCGACCATTCGATGGAACGGCTGGTTTTCGCAACGCATATGGCAGGTTTTGTGACAAAGGCGGTATCCCCATGCGGAATGGCAACCCCCTGGGGCAGGCAGGTTGCTCCCATGTTCTCCCGCTTGTAAACGCTTAACTGAAAGTCGGACGTGACACAACCCTCGTTAACCAGCAGCTCCGACATTTTATCAAGCGCCTCGTTCTTGTCCGCAAAATCCACATTACACAGGATCAGCCCGGGGTGCAGCAGATGCGACAATGTATTTTGATGCTGACTGCAGCCTGCAAGTAAATTGTTCAACGTCATTGTTCCGTGACTCGAAAACACGTAATTCATGGCGAGAAACGGAATCCCGGGCAAATTGGGGTTCATGGTGCCGATCACAACCAACACCTCGTATTCCTTTGCAATCTGTTCCACACGGCTCAACATCGATTGACGATCCAGCAGACCAATCTCTTCAATATGGATATTGCTGCACTCCGGGATGGTGGCCTCTATAAAGCTGTGCACCCGCCGGGCGTTGCCCTCCCCCGTTGCGCATACGGTGAGAATGGCCGGGGGCCTGTTGGTACGGCGGCTGTTTTGCAGCAGACCCATTCGCATCCGGCCTTTCTCCAGCGCGTCCGCCAACTCATCCAACGTGTATTCTTCACTTAAATCCGCACGCCTGATGGCGTCCAAAACCATCAAAGTATCTACACGCGCGACACAGCGTACCCGCACCCCGGTGCGCAGCTCTACCTCCGGCGCAAAAGACGCCAGAGAGCCCATATCCACCAAAAGCAGGCAGCCCTTCCCTTCATCTATCGCCTGAACTGTTTGAACCGTGCGCTCCAATGCCTGTTCGCTGCTTTCCTCCAGATCCATGGTGATTCCCACGGCATTATCGTCCCGAAGCATTTTATTCGCCGTTTCCGCCATGGCCTTCCCCACTTCCCCATGAGTGAGCACGATGACGCGCACTCTGCTGCCGGGCGGATGCGAGGAAAACGTGTGCAAATACATGGCCACAACCGCCGCTTCTTCTTCCGGAAGCTTGAGCCCTATGCGCTCCGAGCAGAAAGCCAGCAGCTCCCGCGCCGCAATGTACTCCTGCGGGTATTTTTGCCGCCAGCCCTCCACATTCACTCTGGGGCGGTAGGTTTCTCCCGCAAGGCTGCGCACAACGGAATCCAAGTGGATGGCGAGTACCCCCAATAGATTGTCGTCCATCTGGGAGTACCTGTCTTTTAACTTCTCAACGGCCCTTTGCACCGTATCCCAAAGCAAAGGGTCTACCAAATCTTTCAGAACATTGTCTCTGCTTTTCGGCTGCACGCTGTCTTGCTGCTCATGATAAAACAGGCGCAGCTGCTGCGATAGCCTGGCCCGCACAACCCGCAGGCTTTCCTCGTCATCCATCCCGCTTTCCTGCAGCTGATTCAGATGATCCTGAATCATTTGATAAATACTCTCTTCTACGAGCGGGGCGCCGTCATCCGTCAATTCCTCCCCGGAAAGGACAAGCTCTTTCCAGAAATAACCGCCGCCCGACTGCCGGTAATACCGCAGCTGCTGATTGGTATGCAGGAGAGTCTCCACCAGTTCCGGCTTCAGGTAGATTTCATTTTGGTTGGAGGACATGCTTTCCAAAAAGGAGTTGGCACAGCAAACCTGAATATCGCTGTGCAGTTGCCCCACGTTCCCGGGGCAGGGGTATTGCAGCAGAATATTGATGGCCTGCGGGGAAACAACCAACGGGCGCTTGAGCTTGGCCGCCTCCTGCGCAAAAAAATTGCGCACAATCGCATAGCGCTCTTTTAAGGGGCGGCTTGCCAAATCCGGCATGGAAATTACAACCGGAATCCGCCGGCGAAAGGTGAGCAGCAAGCTGGATTCCGGCATGGAGGTCGTAGCCGCAATCAGCCGCACATTGACAAAACGCGGCGCGCCGGAATCCCCCAGCGGGCGGTAGCTCCCCTTATCCAGTAAGAAAAAAAGCAGCTCCTGCCCTTCGCTTGGCAGGCGATGAATTTCGTCTAAAAACAAAACGCCCCCGTTAGCCGCCTCGACAAGACCGCTTTTTGTTTTGTCCGCGCCGCTGAAGGCCCCTTTGACATAGCCGAACAACTGGCTGACCAACAGCTGTGGATTATCTGCGTAATCGGCACAGTTAAAGCTGATATAGGGGGCGTCGGCAGGCAGGAAGCCGTGATGAACGGCATACCGGTACATGCATTCGGCCAAAAGGGTTTTACCCGTTCCGGACGGCCCGATAATCAATGTGTGCAGCCCGTTGGGCGGGTAAGCAATCGCCGCCTTGGCCTGAGTGATTTGCGCTTTGAGCGCCCCATCCCAGCCAATTATGCCGGAAAAATCCGTTTCTCCGTCTATGGGTTCGGCCTTGGCCGGGGGAGCGACCTCTTCTTTTTGCGGGCGGGGCAATTCCTGACGAATGTTTTTTACCAAGTAGCGGGAAACCGAATACCCCAGCTCATTCAGGCAGCTTGTGAGCGCCCGGTCGGTAATAGAGGGATTTTCACGAAGAATGGCGGCGCAATCCCTCCTAAGCCCGGGCTTAATGCGCTCCCGGGAATCCGGCACACCGGCCTGATGGCGCAGCTCAACCACATGCTCGCGGCGAATGCCAAGCAACCCCGCAAGCTGGTCGTCGGTATAGGGTTTACGCGGGTTTTCACGCTGCAGCAATTTTTTCAAATCATTTTGCATACCAAATCACTCCAAGAAGTTTCTTGCCCCTTGTTATGCCCCGCACAAAATTCTGCGGGGATTCTGCACCACCATACGGTAAAAATCCTCCTCTGCCATAACCCGCAGCAGTTCCTTCTTGAATTGGGTCAGAATATAAGCAAAGCCGGGCTGTCCCCCGTAAGCAGGCAGATAATTCACCTTGCCCATATCGCCCGACAGGGCAACATGGTCGATGCAGCCGGCCTCCAACAAATCAGAAATCATTTTAACCCTGGCCGCATCGCGGTCAGCCAGTTCCCGCCCTACATGATCGATGCAGATCGTAGCGCCGGTACGGCAAAGCTCTATGGCATACTGAGTGTTTCGTGCGCTGTCTATATGGCAAAGCAAAACATCCGCGGGGTCTACCTTCAGTTTCTCCAGCAGAGACAGCTGCTCCAGCCCCATGGTTCCCTGATCGCAATGGGTGCTGATGGGAATGCCTGTTTCCAGATGCACGCGTGCAACCAAACGAATGGCGCGTTCTTCGTCCGGGGTAATCTGGTTCAGGCTGGTTCCGAACTTGATAACGCCGGGCCGTATGTCGGTTCCATCCATTCCGTTCCGAATCTCGTCCATCAGCAAATCGTATAGCTCCGCATCGCTTTTTTCGCCAAACCAGGGCGGCATAAATTGCTGCTTATGAAACCCCGTGCAGCAAATAACATGTACTCCCGTACTGCGCGCAATACGCCGGTATGCCGCAACATTGCGCCCATAGTTCAAAGGGCTCATCTCTACCAATGTTTGGCCGCCGACGGCACGAAAGCTTTCTGTTTCCCGCGCGGACGCCCCTTCGTCCTGCAAGGTATACTCCAAATATTTCGGGTCATCCAATTGCGGTTTTACCATAAGATGTTCATGTACATAAGTGATTCCCAGCTGTTCGCCATCTATCCATCCATCGACCGTCATCGCTCTATGCTGCTTCATAATTGACCTGGCTCCTCTTCCTGCTAGAATTTAGGCTCAGTATAGCACAGGCCTTTTTTATTTTCAAGAAACAAACCTACGGTCAGCGTATTTTCCCCCTGGAGCGACTACTTTCAAATCCGCATTGTCGGCGGTTTGCTGCCGTTTCTCATCGATGAGTGATGGAAAGGCGCGCCGTGAGAACGGCACCTTCAAAATCCGAACGCCTTCCTATAAATGGACGGTATCACCCGATTTTCTCTGCACCTTCTTCTTGTTTGGCGCACGGAATCAGCCTCATGAATTCATCCATATGGTTCCATACCATTTCGATTCTTCCGTTTCCATAGAGATAGATGCTTTCGATCAGTTGATCGGCCATTTCTTTTGAAAGCTCCGCAGCTACCCCGTACCGCTGGAGGTTCTCTATGAGGGAACACGGCTGACTGTTCTTCTGAAAGTCGCCGCGCTGTGCCTTTTCAAGCTCCGCGATTTTAGCGTCCGTTTCCGCAAGCTGCTTGCCGATATCCGCTTTTTGGCTGATGTAGCTGTCCCTGTTCAAAGTTCTGTCCCTGTATTTTTCATATATTCTCACTTTGGCCGCTCTCCGCTTTGCGAGAACGGCTTGAAGCTGCCTTGTCTGCTCTGCCAGAGCGGTGATTTCGTTGTCACCTTGCGTTTTCATTTTATTTAAAAGCAGTTCCGTGTCAAGCGTGACCGCTAACTGCGTATGCATCACAGATAAGACCGTCTGAATCAGGTTGCTTTCCGGAATTCTGTCCTTTGGGCAGTGGCTGCCGGCTGCATACTGGTGGCCGTCGCAATAATAATACACCTTTGCCGGAGCGCTGTTGCTTCTTCTCATGGCGTGCCGGCAAGCCCCGCATTTCACTTTGCCCAGCAGGGGCCTGACCTCTGTGTGTTTTCTGACCCTTTCAGGGGCGGAAAAACGATTTTGAACCGAAGCAAACAATTCTTCCGAAACAATCGCCTCATGGGTGTTCGGGACGACGATCCACCGATCTTTCGGAACCCGTTCCCCACGCGTGCTCCCGACAACAGGGCTTCGCTTTTTCCCGCTTACCATTTTCCCTGTGTAGCGTTCGTCGTGGAGAATGGTCAGGACCGTGGTATTATGCCAGTGGTTTTTGCCCCCGATCACGTTGTATTTGCGGTCACAGCCCATCAGCCTCTGATGGGCACAGGGAGTTGGAATGTTTTCCGCATTCAGAGCGGCTGCGATCCGAACCGCGTTTTTGCCCTCGTGCGCCATGGCAAAGATGCGCCGGACTGTGGCGGCGGCGGTTTCGTCAATCACCAGCTGTTTGCGGTTTTCCGGCGATTTTGCATAGCCGTAAGGGGCATGGCTGCCGATAAACTCGCCCTTTTCCATGCGGGTTTTCTTCGCGCTCCGCACCTTTTGTGACAAGTCTTTGCTGTATAGGGCATAAATCAAATTGCGAAAGCCAACATCCAGCCCGCCGGTCGTGCCTTCAAAATCACTGCTGTCAAATCGGTCGTTTACCGAGATAAACCGAACCCCCAAAAAGGGGAATATCTGCTCCAGATAATCGCCAACCTCAATATAGTTTCTTCCGAAACGGGAAAGGTCTTTCACAAGAATACAGCGTATGTTCCCCGCACGCACTTCCTCCAGCAGGGCGATCACACCCGGACGGTCAAAATTTGTGCCGCTGTAACCGTCGTCGCAGAATTCAACCGCCTCATACTGTGAAAGGTCGGGGGAGCTTTCTACAAAATTTTTCAGAAGCTCCCGCTGGTTCGCAATGCTGTTGCTCTCGCTTTCCTTTTCGTCCTCCCTCGACAGACGGATATACCGGGCAAGGAGATTTTTGCTCATATGCTCCCCGCCTTTCCGTCTGCCTCGATCTGGCGGAGCAGATTTTCAAATTCATCCCTGTACCGAAAGCAGATGGATACGGTTTTATCGCCGTATATTTCCACCCGTTCGATCAATTCGGCAGCCATTTCTGTCGTTATCGTCTTACTCTTCCGCCATTTTTTCAAAGCTGCGGGCCATGGCTTTTGGGGCGTGGCCTCCAGCCTGTGCTTTTGAGCAAACAGCTCGTCAAGGCAGCTTTGCAAAGCGCCTTCTTCTTCCTCATACCTGGATTTTGCAAAGAGATACTCCGCTTCGTCAAGGAGCTTTGCCTTGTAGTCCTCATAGAGACAGCTCCTGAGCATGGACAGTCTGGACAGCTTTTTTTTTTGTTTTGGCGAGCTCCTCGGCAAGCGCATTTTGATGCCGGCTGAGGCTTTTCGGCCCATTGAGCTTCGATACCAGCCGTTCGATGGAAACGGTAAGATCCATCTGCCTGCAAATGACCGCATAGAGAATGAGTAACAGCTCCGGCTCATCCATCCGCTTTTTCGTACAGTCGTTTTGGGAAATATCCTCGTAAGTGGCGCAGGTAAAGCAATTGAACGCCGTGCCGTTTGCTTCGAGCATTTTGCGGCGCTTCATTCTTCGCTTGCAGTCCCCGCAGAAAACCAGCCCTTGCAGAACGCCCGTCTCCTGCGGTTTCTTTCTATTCTCCACAAGGAATTCCCGTTCCTGTTTTATTTGCCGCACTGCCAGAAAGGTTTCTTCGTCAACCAGCGGTTCATGCGTATGCCGGATTTCTACCCACTGCTCCCGCGGCATATTCACGTAGCCGCCCTTGCCCCACAGGTCGGATTTGGTTTTACCCTGAACCATGTGACCAAGGTAGACCGGGTTGACCAAAATTCTGCGAACAGCGCTTTGATACCAATACCGCATGCCGGCGTAACGCTCGCTTTTTAAAATTCCCTTTGCGTAGCGATACCGGCTTGGGGAGGGAATCCCCAATTCATTCAGCCTCCGCGCAATGCGCAGATCCCCCATACCGCCCCTTGCCCACTCAAAAATGTTGCGCACAACGGGCGCCGTTTCTTCATCGACCACCAGCTTGCCGCCATCTCCTTTTCGGTAGCCGTAGGCCGCGACACACCCGGTAAATTCCCCTTTATTTCTCTTGACGGAAAGCCCCGATTTCGTCTTTTGCGAGATGTCTCTGGCATACACGTCATGAATCAGGTTCTTCAGCGGGACAACATAGCCATCGTCCTGATTGTTGGGATTCAGGCTGTCATAGCCGTCGTTTACAGAAATGAAGCGCACATGAAAAAACGGCAGTATTTTCTCAAGGTAGGCTCCGGTTTCAATGTAATTTCTTCCGAAACGGGAAAGGTCTTTCACGATAATGCAGTTGATTTTCCCGCTCCTGACTGCTTCCATCATCTCATGAAAGCCGGGGCGCTCAAAGCTCGTTCCCGTTTGATTGATATCCTGAAAAACAGATATGAGCTTTAAATAGGGCCTTTCTTCAATGTAGCGTTCCAGCATGGCAATCTGATTGCCGATGGAATCGCTTCCCTTTTTTCGGTCATCTTCAAAAGACAGCCTCCCATAGATACAGGTGTTCCATAGCGGCTCCAGGGCGGTTTGGTCGGGAGGTTCTGTCGCTTTTCTGCTGATTCTGGCCATATTACACCACCTCCCGCCTTGCAATCTGAGAGGGTTCCGCGATCTGTTTTTCAGCGTTTTCCGCAAAGAGCTGCGCCCGTTCATATTCACTTTGATACCGGAACCGGATTTCCACCCGGCTGCCGGGATAAACATGAATCCACTCGATCAGGGAAACCACCAGCTTTCGGGAAAGCCCGGCGATATTCCGGTTTTTTTTAAAGGCTTCCACCCAAATGCTGTTTGCCTCTTTCCCTGCAAGGATCGTGCTTTTGTTCTGCTTCAGTCGTTCGGCGGCCTGCTGTGCTTCCTCACACTTTTTCCCATAGATGCCCATGAATTCCCGGTATTCCTCCGCATCGAGCACACCGCTTTTCAAGTCCTCGTAAACAGACGCTCTGAGAGTTTTGTACTTTTGGATTTCCTCCTGCTTCATCAGAAGCTGGGTGTCAATCTTTCGGATTTCCTCCCGCTGCATGGGCAGTGTGTCGATCGTTCGCAGAATCCGCTCCACATTCAGAATCGAAGCGATATGATTTTGAACCGCTTTCAGAACCGCCTTTTCGAGTATCCGCTCACTGATGCAGTGGGTGGTGCAGCCGCACCCGGCTTTGTTTTTGGAGCAGTAATAATAGGCGTAACGCTTACCGCCCGCGGGCACGGTCTTTCGCACCATGCCGCTCCTACAGTCTGCACAGAAAATCAGGCCGGAGAATGGGTAGACCGTTTCTTCGTCCGGCGCGATGCGGGTATCCTGCATAAGCACACGGCTCACCGTATCGAACACCTCCTGTGCAATAATCGGCTTATGGGTGTTCTCCACCCGAATCCATTGATTCTCCGGTTTGAGAACCCGCTGTTTGATTTTATAGTTGGGAGTGCTTTCCTTTCCCTGCACAAGATGCCCTGCATAGACGGGGTTTTTGAGAATCCGGCCGATCGCCACAGCAGTCCATTTTGCCTTGGGGTTTACCTGAAAGCCGGTCGCAAAATTCATTCCCAAAAACCGCTTGTATTCCAAGGGGGACGGCTCGCCGATGTCATTGAGCCTGTCGGCGATCCCCTGCTGACTGAGTCCCTCCAGCTTCCACGCAAAAATATCCCGTACAATCTCAGCGGCATAGGGGTCAATGACCAGTTGATGTTTCGCTTCCTCCGACTTCAAATAGCCATATACGGCAAAAGCGCCGAGGAATTCGCCCTTCTTGCGCTTGATATCAAGCTGGCTCCTGATTTTCACGGAAATATCTCTGCAATACGCATCGTTGATGAGGTTCTTGAAAGGAATGATGATTTCGTCTGACTGCGTTCTTTCCTTTGCGCTGTCGTAGCCGTCGTTAATGGCAATGAAGCGCACACCTAAGAATGGAAAAATCCGCTCAATATACCGCCCTGCCTCGATGTAGTTTCTGCCGAAGCGGGACAGGTCTTTGACAATGATACAGTTGATTCGTCCGGCTTTTACGTCCTCCATCATCAGATGAAAGGCAGGACGATGAAAGTCAACGCCACTGAATCCGTCATCGATTCGTTCCGAACAGAGACGGATTTCAGGCGTTGACTTTACAAAATTGGCTATCAAATCTCTTTGATTAGAAATGCTGTCGCTTTCCGTTTTGTCGCCGTCCTCCTTGGACAAACGCAAATACCCGGCAGCATGATAGATGATTGCTCCCTCGCTGAACGGCATGGCGAAGCCTCCCGATTGATAAGGTCAAAAGCAAAACCTGACTGAATCAAGGGGAGCTTGCCAATATGCATCCGCTATTGCGGCACCCATCTCAGGGAGCTTTCAGGCAAGACAACTGCTTTTCCGTACCTATGCGGCCGAGCTCCGCCCCAAAAGATCATCCATTTCACATCATCCTCAATAAGCTTTCCATTCTGTCCTCCAGCGTGGCGTCGGTATCGTTGAAGCTGATTTTGACAACCACCTTGCCGCACCGGTAGCAATATGGATTTTTTATTTGACGGATAAAATCTAATATCCGCTCTTCCCGGGGCAGCTTGGTATCGACCGTTATATCGTTTATGTCAACCAGCGTGTCCGGGTCGACCGTTTTCACATCCACCTGTTTGAATGCCGAAAAATCCACTTGGGAGAAATCAGAGTTTCCCACAGTCTTCCCTCCCATCCATACAAATGACGCTCCTATTGGGAGTATATGAAATCTGCCGATTGTCCTATTCAAAATATTCGTTGCCCTTCTTTGGCCGGGCGAAACAGCGCTCGCCTGAAAGCCGGTCAGTCACCGTCAGATCGGGCAGCGCCGCCAGTATCATTCCCGTACCGGCGCCCCGCGCGGCTGCGCAAAAGAGAGAACGCGCAGGCGTCTCTCCCCGCGGATGACCCGGCCGATCCATCGGCGGAGCTGATGAGTACACGCAATACAATCACTTCATTCCCATATTCCGGCACCGAGTTGAGAGCCGGGAGCGTCAGCCACGCCGCGTTGAGGGGGGATATATAGATCTTCTCTCGCCAGTGCTGTCATTGACGTAAGCAAAAAATCTTTGAAACAGCAGCGTTTCCTTACTTAGTCCTATTATAACAGAGTCACCCACCGGGCCCACCGGCGCAACGGGAGCCACCGGGGCACAGGGCCCCACCGGGCCGACCGGCGCCGACGGTCTGACCGGGCCTACCGGGCCCACCGGGCCCACCGGTGCCGATGGTCTGGCCGGGCCGACCGGGCCCACCGGGCCCACCGGTGCCGACGGTCTGGTCGGGCCTACCGGGCCCACCGGTCCCACCGGTGCCGACGGTCTGGTCGGGCCGACCGGGCCTACCGGGCCGACCGGGCCTACCGGGCCCACCGGTGCCGACGGTCTGGTCGGGCCTACCGGGCCCACTGGGCCGACCGGGCCAGTTATATTAAGTAAACCGCTGCTTTATGCAAAACGCCGCCTCTTAGGCGGCGCGTGTAGAAAAAAGGAACTGCTCCCGCTGGAAACAGAAAAAGCGGATCAGCCCCTAAAAGCGGTTGGCACAGCGCGGTAAGCCGTGCCGCAGTATAAAACAAAAAGCCGGGGCCGCCGATCCCTTTGGGATGGATGCCCCAGCTTTTTGCGGAGCTGTTTTGGGGGAGCTCCGATTTTTGATTGATTTGTTCCGCGAATGAACCTGCTATCATGCGCAGAAATATTCTGCCGCCTTCATCAAAGAGCATATGCCAGCATTTTTTCCAGAATCCCGGTCACGGCTGCCACCTGTTCGGGCCTTACCAGCGGAGATGGCTCATTTTGCTCCGCACAGCGGAGAAAATGCAGAAGCTCCGTTAAGTACCAGCCGGTGGGCGGCACGTTGATCCCCGTCGGGATTTTTATTTTTTCCTCCGTATCGAACACGCGGGGCTCGGCATCAAAGGGGTAAGCGATAACGCCGGCGCCGTCGTTTACGACGACGGCATTCTCGAAATAAACGCGCCAGCGCGCCGTAAACGGCAAATTGGCGTGGAACCACGCTGCTTCCGCGCAGACGTTCAGCTTCCCGAACCGGTACTGAAAGCGGTACTGCTCCGCAAAGCCGCGGCCCGTCCCCGCACAGCAGGTAAACGAGGATTCCTCTGGCTCGCCGAACAGGCTGACGATCAAATCCAGATCGTGCACATGCAAATCAAACGGGATCAGACCGCTTTTTTCCGCATTGAACAGCCAGCTGTTCTGCACCCAGCGCGGGCACGCGGAAAGGCGTTCAAAATAGCCGTCCAGCGCCGGCCCGTACTCGCCGCTCTGCACCAGACTGCGCAGAACTGCGGTTTCGTTGGTAAACTGCAGCACCTGTGCGACATAAAGCTGTACCCCCTTTCGCGCGGCGAGGGCAAACATCTCCTCCACGTCGTTTTTGTGCAGCGCAGCCGGCTTTTCCACAATGGTGTGCTTGCCGAGCTCCAAACTTTCCAGCACCTGCTGCTTGTGCAGAAACGTGGGCGTGCAGATGTCCACCAAATCGATTTCCTCACTGTGTACCATTTCGGTGATGGATTCGTACATTTTCAGGCCCCATGCCGCGGCGCGTTCCTGATCCTGCGGGGATTTGCCGACCAGGGCGGCCACCCGGCAGTGCGGAATATGCGCATAATTGCTGTAATGCACCGTTCCCATGCCCCCGGCGCCGACCATTCCGATTCGCATCATCTGTTTTGGCTCCTTTCCGACCCCTTATACTAATATTTTTGAACAAAAAAGTGAAAATCAGGCATTTCTTCCCCGCCTCCGGCAGGGGAAAAATATCCGCCGTGATCCTGTATCTTATTGGAGATACGCATTACAGCGAAAAACCGTGCGCGGTCAGGTACTCCGCAGACGCACGCATCGCTTCATCGACCGCCGCCAAATCCTTGGGGCCGTCCTGCGTGAACTCGATTTCCACGCTCAGCGGGCAGTTATTGCCTGCAAGATCAAGCTTTTCAAAAATCATCGGAAAATCCACATCACCTTTCCCGAGCGCGGGGAAGTTCCATTCCGTGCGTTCCCCGGCCTTATCCTTCACATGCATATACCCGATGCTGTCCATGCAATCCTCCAGATCCTGCGCAAGATCGACCCCGCCGTAAAAGATGGCGTTCGCCGTGTCGTAGTTGACACAAACGAGCGGGGACGCCACCGCGCCCGTCACTTCCTTCACGATTTTTCCGCTGCCGTGTTCCCCGTGAACCTCCAGCGCCAGCTTCATCGCGTGCTTTTCGAGCAGCGGCAGAAGGCCGCGGATGTTTTCCACCAGCTCCCGGTTGGAGGCGACCGCATTATCCTTCAGGTGCGCTTCGCCCACCGAGGAAACGATGTATTGGCAGCCGAAAAAGGCGGCCAGGCGGATATTCTCCACAAAGTCGGGAAGGCGCTGCGGATCCATCAAATTGCAGTGGCCGCTCATCGAAACTGGGGTCAGGCCCGCTTTTTGCAGCTCATCCTGCACCTTGCACAGCCGCGAAAAAGACATAGAGGGAAAAACATGCTCCGTCCAGCCCTTTGTCGCGGTCAGCTCAATATAATGGAAGCCCGCCTTTTGAATGCCCGCAATGGCTTCCTCCAGAGAAAATCCGTGGTAACAGTTGGAATTTGCGATGATAATACGCTGCAAAACCATCCCTCCCAAAACAGAATCCGGCAAGCCCCGGCTGTCATACTCATTTTCAATTAGATGTCGGATCATAGCGGTTATTTCTCTCCGCCTTCGGCGAGAGAGAAATAACCGGTTTTCACATTCCAGTCGAATGGTCATATCAAATGACGAATTGCTCCATGTACCGCTTTGAAATTTTCAGACTGTTCAGAACTCCCTCCCGGCTGCCTTCAAATGCTTTATCCTCAATCTCAATACAGGCGTACCCGTTATAGCCGATGTCGGTCAGGGCGGAGACATAGTTTCCCCAATCCACGTCGCCAAGGCCGGGGAGCTTTGGCACCATATATTCCAGCGGATACGCCATTGTGCCGACCTCACGCAGACGGTCGGGCAGCAACTTGATGTCTTTAAAATGGACATGAAAGATCCGGTTCTTAAATTCATACAGGGGCGCGATATAGTCCATCATCTGCCAGACAAAATGGCTGGGATCGTAGTTCAGCCCGAAATTCGGGCTGGGGATTATCTGGAACAGCTTGCGCCAGATCGCCGGTGTGCTGGCCAGATTCTGCCCGCCGGGCCACTGATCCGGCCCAAAGAGCATCGGGCAGTTTTCAATGGCGATGCAAACGCCGAGCGCTTCCGCCTCCTGTACAATCGGCGGCCAAATCTCCCGGAACAGCTCCAGATTTTCTTCCACGGTTTTGGTCTGGTCGCGCCCCACAAAGGTGGTGACCAGATTTACACCGAGGCGGTGACTGGCCGCAATCACCTGTTTCAGGTGCGCGATATTCGCGGCGCGCTTTTCCGGGTTGCCGTCCATGGTGTTCGGGTAATACGCCAGCGACGAAATCTCTACCCTGCGGGCCTTGCAGTAATCCAAAATTCGCCCGGCCTCTTTGTCGGTCAGGGCGCCGACATCGATATGGCTGACCCCGGCATAGCGCCGCTCGGCCTTTCCGCGGGGCCAGCAGGCGACCTCCACGCAGGAGAACCCAAGCCCCGCCGCGGTATCGATCATTTCTTCAAACGACATCTGGTCTAAAATAGCGCTGATAAACCCAAGCTTCATCCGTTTTCACTCTCCTTTTGGTCAACTGCGACCGTGCGCCCGGTCTGTGAGGATTCGATGCAGGCGAACACCGCGCGCATGGCGTTGAGCGCCGCCTCCCCGGAAAGATGGCCCGGGTCCTCCCCGCCGAGGCAGGCGGCAAACCGATCGATCACGCCGGAGCTGGTCTGGTTGTCGTTGGTCTGGATTTGATCCACCCGGTACAAAACGGTTTCTCCATTGGGCCTGATCAGCCGAACGGCATATTCGGGATCGTCATAAATGCGCAGGATTCCGTTTGTTCCGTAAAGGATGGTGGAATTATCCTCCGCCCCGTAATACGTCCAGCTGGCCGTCATCGTGCCGATGGCGCCGCCGCTGAGCCGGTAAATGCAGACGGCATTGTCGTCCACGCCGATGAGATTCCCCGAAGCGTCCGTTTTGTCCAGCGTGGCGAGCCGGGCGGTGACTTCCACCACCTTTCGGCCCGACAAAAACTGGATCAGGTCTGTTTTATGGATGCCGAGATCGGCCATCGCGCCCATGCTCGCGCGCTTCTTATCAAAAAACCATGTGCTGTTTCCGGCATCAACGCTCCAGGTTTCCGGCCCGCCGTGGCCAAAGGTGGTGCGGAAGGTGAGCAGCTTTCCGATCGCGCCCTCCTCCAGCAGCTGCTTTGCCAGAACGTGTGCCCGGGCCAGCTCCTGGTTGTGGCCGATCATCAGCAGCCTGCCGCTTTCACGCGCGGCGGCAACCATGGCTTCGCATTCTTCGAGCGTGGAGGCCATGGGCTTTTCACAAAGGACATGTTTGCCGGCGCGCAGAGCCGCAGCCGCAATCTCCGCATGGGTCGTGTTGACGGTGCAGACGCTGACCGCGTCGACGGCGGGGTCGCCCAGCATCTCCTGATAAGTGGCATACACCCTGCCCCCGTGCGCCTTTGCAAGCTCCTGCGCACGCTGTGTGTTAAGGTCGAAATACCCGGCGATTTCCGTTTCGGGATTGGCGAGATACTCCGGTATATGGCGTACCTGTGCGATTTTTCCGCATCCGATGATCCCAACTTTGTACACAAGTAAGTCCCCTTTCTTCCGTTCAGTTTATTCGGCAGCATGGTCCGCTCAGGAGGTAGATTCCTTTTTTTGCAGCAGGACGGCGCCGATGACAATAACGCCCTTGCACGCCTCCCGCAGAAACGGCGGAACGCCCATCAGGTTGAGCAGATTGTTCATTACGGAGATGATCAGCATGCCGAGCACGGTGCCCAGAATCGAGCCTCGCCCGCCGGCCATGCTGGTACCGCCGACGATCGCCGCCGCGATGGCGTCCATCTCGTAGCCGCTGCCCGCGTTCGCGTAATCCATGGAGCCGATGCGCGAAACCTGCAGCATAGCGGAAAGCGCGACCAGCATCCCCATCAGTGCGTAAACGCGGCGCTTGACGCGGTTGACGGGAATGCCCGAAAGCTTTGCCGCGCGCTCGTTCGAGCCAACCGCCACCACATACCGGCCAAAGGTGGTGCGCTGCGAGACAATGTGCAGCACGGCGGAGATCAGCAGCCAGTAAACGATCGGCATGAGCATCTGCCCGCCGATGCTCACATTCGCGATCTCCAGAAAGCCGCCGGGAACGGACGGGGAGCCGCCCTGCATATACTGCTGTGTTACACTGCGAAAAATCTTCATGGTGCCGAGTGTGACGATGAACGGCGGGATTTTACCGCTGGTGACCAGCACTCCGTTGAGCTCCCCGAACAGCCAGCCGGCCAAAACGCCGACCAGAATGGCAATCACGTACACCGCCGGGCCAGAAATCCCCATGGAGTACAGAAATCCCCTGGGGCCGGAGTCAATCAGCATCATCACGATGGCGCCGACCGCAACCAGAGAGGAGCCGACGGAAAGATCGATGCCGCCGGACACGATGACAAAGGTCATGCCGAGCGCGATAATGCCGACGCTGGCGTTATTGCGCAGAATATTGATCCAGTTGCGCAGCCAGGTGGAGAACCACGCGCCGAAAGAGTCGAATTCAAAGCCGAGCGCAAGCGTCTGCAGAACCACCATGACCAAAAGGGCGATGCCCGTACTGAACAGCGGGTATGTCGTCCACAGGCGGCGAAACCAGGGCAAGAATCCTTCCCGTTTGATTGCAGCCGTTTCCTTCATTCGTTTTCTCCCCCTATTTCTGCTGAAGTTCCTCCGGTGGCAAGGCGCATGATGTCGCGCTCGTTCATGGTATCGCCGCAAACCTCCCCGAGCACGCGGCCATGGTACATCACCAGTGCCCGATCACACAGCCGGATGATCTCCTGCACTTCGCTCGACAGAACCACAATGGCGACGCCCGCACCGGCAAGCTTTAAAATGATGTGATAGATTTCTTCCTTCGCGCCCACATCCACCCCCTGCGTGGGGTTGTCGAGCACCAGAATTTTCGGGTTTGCGTTCAGCCATTTCGCCAGCACCACTTTCTGCTGGTTGCCGCCCGAAAGGCTGGTGATGAGATCCGATTTTTTCCCCAGCTTAATGTGCAGCTGCTCGACCTGACGGTCGAAATCCAGATTTTGCCGCACGCGGTCAATCAGCCCGCGGTGCTGGTATTCCGGCAGCGTGACAATGGAGCCGTTCTCCAGTATGCTCATATCCCTGAGAATGCCGTTTTCCTTCCGGTTGCGGGGCACATAGCCGATCCCCAGCCGCCGGGACTGCATGGCGCTGCTGATATGTACCGGTTCCCCTTCCACATAAATCTGCCCTTCGTAATTCCCCCGGACTCCGAAAATCGTCTGAAACAGCTCGCTACGCCCATCCCCCAAAAGCCCGGTGACACCCAGCACCTCCCCGGCGTGCACCGCGAAGGAAACGCCGCGGAAGGCGGTTTCGTCGGAAAGGTTTTCCACGCGCAGAATCTCGCGTTCCCTCTCGTAATCGCGCCGTGCCGATTCAATGTGGAGCTCGTGCCCCACCATGTGATGCGCAAGGTCGTGGGTGGAGGTTTCCGAAATCAGGCCGTCCTTCACCATCACGCCGTCGCGCAGCACGGTAAAGCGGTCGCAGATGGTCATGACCTCCCCCAGCTTGTGAGAAATAAACACAATGCCGACTCCGTGCTGTTTCAGCGTGCGCATCATATCGAACACCCGCTCCACCTCCGAGTCGGTGAGGGACACGGTGGGTTCATCCATGATGATGATGGAGGCGTTCCTCATCAGCGCCCGAAAGATTTCTACAATCTGCTTATACGAGGCGTCCAGATCCCTCACCATGGTCATGGGGTTGAGATGAAAATCCATTTTATCAAATATCTCCTGTGTCTGCCGCCGCATTGCGTCCGCATCCAGAAGGCCGTTTTTCTTTTTGAGTTCTCTGCCGATGAACATATTTTCGTAAATGGTAAGATCGTTGATCAGGTTGAGCTCCTGATGGATAAAGGCGATGCCTGCCGAGAGCGATTCCGCCGGGTTCCGAAACGATACCGGATTCCCGTCCAGCAGCATTCTGCCGGAATCGGGCTGCAGCACCCCGCCCAGAAGGTTCATCAGTGTGGATTTTCCGGCGCCGTTTTCGCCGATCAGCGCGCGGATTTCTCCACCTCTTACGGAAAAATCAACATTCTTTAACACGCGCACAACGCCGAAGGATTTACAGATGTCCTGCATTTCGAGTGTCATTCCATCACTCCGTTTCTTTTTCAGAAGAGGCTATGGCGCAGCCATAGCCTCTTTTCCCGCTGCTGAAAATCAATAGGGAGATTTGTCGTCCTTAAACTTTGCACAGTTGGTGCGATCCACAATCGTGGTGGGAATAATCTTGACCTTTTCTTCGGTTTTGCCGTCGAGCACGTTCACCGCTACGTCCACGGCGTCGCGCACCATGGCGGGGCTGTACAGCGCGGACTCAATCCAGATGTTCTCATTCTGCGGCATCATGTTGAAGTATTCCTGCGCTCCGCCGCCGCCGGTAATCACCTTAATGTCGGTGCGGCCCGCCTCTTTGATGGCCTGCAACGCGCCGATGGAGGTTTCGTCATCCATGGAATAAACGGCGTCGATCTTCGGGTTCTTGGTCAGAATATCCGCAAAGTCCTTCAGGCCGTCTTCGCGAGTGAACTTGGTGGCGTAGGTAGACAGCTTGAGCTCGGGAGCCAGCTTCGCGACGGTTTCGGTAAAGCCCTTCTTGCGCAGCTCCGCCACAGAGCCGGAGGTGGGAACGTCGAGAATTACGACATTGCCGGTCTTGCCGATCTTATCCACAATATACTTGGCGCCCTCCACGCCCATGCCCTCATTGTCGCCGGAGACGCGATACACGCCGTCCACATTGATGGCGATGTCGAAGTTCACAACGGTAATGCCCGCATCAACCGCTTTCTTGATGGGCACCTCCATGCCCTCCCACTGTGGGAACGCGACGACGGCCTTTGCACCCCACGTCATCAAATCGTCCAGCTGAGAAGTCATTTCATCCGCGTTGTTGCTGGTGTACAGCTTGTAGTCCACTTTGTCCGCCAGCTCCTTGCAGCGGGCCTCCGCATGGTAGGCCACTGCCGCAACCCAGCCGTGGGTGACCGCCGGGGCCAGAATGCCGACCTTGTACTTCTCCGCCTCAGTCGAAGCGGGTGCCGCAGACCCCGACGCCGCACCGGACGCGGGCGCGGAACTTGTGGCGGTGCTTCCACCGCAGGCGGCCAAAGACAGGGACATGGCTGCCGCCAGAACAAATGCCAGTAGTTTTTTCATGATGCTCCTCCTTTAGTTTGCGATTTATGAATTTTTCGGCAATCCTGCCGATGAATCGCGCAGAACAATTTTGTGCTCCAAAAACACGGAGCGCGGAGGAAGCCCGCCCAGCTGCTCGAGCAGCAGCTCGCAGGAGGTTTTGCCAAGCTGATAGCAGGGCTGGCTTACGGTGGTCAGCATAGGGAGGAACATGGTGGCGTATTCCACATCGTCGAACCCCGCCACCGAAAGATCCTCCGGCACGCGCAGGCCCATTTCCTTTGCCGCGCGGAGCGCACCGAGCGCGAGAACGTCTGAAATACAGAACAGAGCGGTCGGCCGCTCCGGCAGAGAGAGCAGGGTACGCGCCGCCTGCACGCCCGAGGAAAAGTTGTAGTCGCCCGCCGCGGTAGTGACGTATCGCGGCTCTACGGCGACCCCGTTTTCGGAAAGCGCCTTTTCGTAGCCCATGCGCCTCTGCTGCGTGGAAATAAACGAATTGGCCGCGCCGATCAATCCGATTTTCCGGTGCCCGACAGCGCATAGAAAATGAGTCATATCGTAGGCCGCCTTAAAATTGTCGATGGAAACATGCCCCACGCTTTCGTCGCTGCAGTATTCGCAGCACTGTACAATGGGGAAGCCCTTTGCGAGCTCCGAGACCTCCCTGTCGTCCTTTCTGACATCCATGAGGATGACGCCGTCGGCGTTGCCGTTATGTAAAAGCTCAAAATAGCTGTTGGTATGAATCTGGATTCCGTCCGTGATGCACAGCATGGTCTGGTACCGATTGTGCCGCGCGATATCTTCAATCCCGTGTACGATGGGCGAATAATAAGGGTTTGTGATATTCGGCACGAGGATCAGCAGGATTCTGCTCTGCCCCTTGCGCAGACTGCGCCCCCACGCGTTGGGGTGATAATTCAGCTTTGCGATGGCCGCCAGCACCTTCTGCCTGGTGACCGCGCTTACCCTTCCGTTGCGGTTGATGACCCGCGACACCGTGGCAACAGAAACGCCCGATTCCTGTGCTACCTCTTCGATCGTGCTCAAGTAAACTTCCCCTTTTCCCACCCGGATGGATGCGCTTCTTTTACTTTCTATACCTTATATATGTAATCGATTACACAAAATTGCCAGAACCGCTCTTTGCTTTTTTAGAATTTGCTAATTTAGATATAACAGATTTCACAAAAATTGTCAATAAATTATAATATTTTTATTTTATAATTTCCGATGAGTCGCTTTTCCTTCTGAACTATTCTGAATTTGCTCATTTTTGTGTAATGGTTTACACATAAATACGGTTTATGATTCTCTCCCTTCAAGTGCAAAACCGCTTCTGCCGAACATGTGACCGGCCGCCCATGAATCTTTGGCGGCATAAGCAGCCATTCTATTCCAAGGCCGATTTCTGGCATTTCGGAAGAAAACCCGGCGGCGGTGCGTGGATGCCTGAATATTCAATAATTGAGATCGGTCCAATTAAGACTCCATTGAAAATGGCAAAAACAGAAAATTTTAAATCTTTTGAGGGTCGGCCGTTCAGATACAAAATCATGCCAAAATAAAAAGTCTGGTATTTTTTTTATTTTCCCCTATACTGAATAGTATGAGTTCAAGAAAAAAAATCAGGGAGACCAATATGTTACACCAAACTGAAAGCGATGAAAGAACATATTTGAGCGTGGTTCAGGGGAAGCTGCGGGCGGAACTGGAACAAATCAATCAAAAAATTGACGACTACTCCAAAGAGATACTGGAAACCAAACGGTATATCTACGAAAATCTGGCCCAGCTTGATTCTGCGGAAAAAGCGGCGAACAGAACGGCCGTTTACGACAGCGTCACCTTTGGGGAGAAGGCCGTAAGAGAAAGAGAAAAGCTCGAAAAGCTCATTCAATCCCCCTATTTCGGGAGAATCGATTTCGTCCGGGCAGACGAAGAACAGGGAAATGCGTTCTATATCGGAGTGCACGCCTTTGCCGATCCTGCCACCTTGCGCAGCGTCATTTTCGACTGGCGCGCGCCTGTCTCCAGCATGTTTTATGATTTTGAAACCGGCCCGGCCTTTTACACGGCTCCCGCCGGAAAAATCGACGGAGTGATGACGTTAAAGCGGCAATACAGAATCCGACGCACTCAAATGGAGTATATGATCGAAAGCTCCCTGAATATCGGCGACGAGATTCTGCAAAAGGAGCTGAGCCGCAATTCCGACGACAAGATGAAAAATATTGTGGCCACCATTCAACGGGAGCAAAACGCCATCATTCGCAACGAGGCCGCAAAAGTGCTGATCATACAGGGCGCGGCGGGCTCGGGAAAAACCTCCATAGCGCTGCATCGGGTCGCGTTTTTGCTGTATCGTTTCAAAGACACACTGACGTCGAAAAACATTCTCATCATTTCCCCCAACAAGGTATTCGGAAACTACATCTCGAATGTTCTGCCGGAGCTTGGAGAGGAAAACATGTCGGAAATCGGCTTTGACGATATCGCAACGGACATGCTTGGTAAAAAGTATCGGTACCAGACTTTTTCGGAGCAGGTAGAAAGCCTATTGGCCGACGGAGACGCCGAAACCATAGCCAGAATCCAGTTTAAGGCGACAAATCTCTTTGTGGAGCAGCTGCAATCGTATTTGGAATCCGCCGATAAAACCGGTTTTGTGCCAACCGATCTTTCATTCGGGAATTTTTTCGTTTCCAGAGGAAAACTGCTTTTGCATTACCGCGCTTTGAAAAAGCTGCCGATCAGACCGCGGCTGCGCAAAATGGCGGACGACCTGATCGAAAGGCACAAAAGAGATACCAACCAAAAGATGGACGCCGCGGTGATCCGCCAAATCAGAAGCGGCATTCAAAAAATGTTTCAATTCAGCGACGTACTGGCGCTGTACCGGAATTTTTACCGCTCCATCGGTCAGGAGAACTTGTTCCGCCTGATCGGCAAAAACGAATTTGAATTCTGCGACGTGTATCCCTTTCTGTATACCAAGCTCTATTTTGAAGGAGAGGAGCAGGAATACAAGAGCATCAAGCACCTGCTGGTGGATGAAATGCAGGATTATACGCCGATTCAATACGCGGTTCTGGCAAAGCTGTTTTCGTGTAAGATGACCATTTTAGGCGACAGCTACCAAAGCGTGAACCCTTACAGCTCCTCCTCCGCAGAAAAAATCCGGCCGTACTTTTCGGGGTGCGACTGTATGGAGCTGCACAGAAGCTACCGCTCTACCATCGAAATCACCAGATTTGCCCAGAAGATTTTAGAAAACAAAAAGCTGATCCCCATTGAGCGGCACGGTGCCGCACCCAGCATCACGGAATACCGGACCCAAAGCGAGCAGCTGGACGCGATTCGTGCTTTGACAGAGCGGTTCAGGCAGTCCGAACACGCCTCGTTGGGGATTCTGTGCAAATCGCAGCGGCAGGCACAGCTGCTGTTTGAGCAGCTGCACACCGAGGGGGACTCGATGGTCTTGCTGGATTTCGGCAGCAGCGAATTTCAGAACGGCATCGTCGTTACCTCCGTGCACATGTCCAAGGGGCTCGAGTTTGATCAGGTGATCGTCCCCGACAACTCCGACGAGCTGTATCACACGCCGTTGGATCGAAGCCTTTTGTACATTGCCTGCACAAGAGCCATGCACCAACTGGATTTAACCTGCTGCGGCAGAAAAACAGAGTTTTTGCAAGGCTGCTAAGCCCGGCTTTGCTCCCGATGTGATTCCAACAGCAAGCTGCCGTACCCTTTGAAACGGGCTGAAAATTCGTTCGCCCCGTGCGCCTCCGTGTCACATCCGCCGGGTTCCATGGAACAAATCGGCTGTTACTCAAAGTCGCATTTCACAATGGGATTTCCGTGATTCTGTATTAGTTTCTCGACATCCTCAAAGGCCATAAAAATGGTTGCGGTGTTTTCCATGGGGTGAATGCCGATCTGCCGGTTCTGCAGGCTTCGATCAAATATCACAATCACATTTTTCTCCGCGTTATTCAACACCCCGAGCGGGGTGACATGTCCTTTTTCCAGCATCAGCAGTTCCCGGAGCGACTCCTCGCTGGCAAAGGTCAGCTTGCGGCTGGCGATTTGTTCACGCAGGCTTCTCAAATTGACGGTTTTATGGCCCGGCACGGTAACGAGATAATAATGCTGCTTTTTATCGTCACGCAGAAAAAGATTTTTTGCGACCCGCTCGCTGTGCGGCAGGTTCAGGGCGTCCATTTCTTCAATGCTATAAACGGCGGGATGCTCAAAGGCCTCATAAGCCATTCCGTATTGATCGAGTAGATCGTATAACCCTTTTTTATCCAACATTTTTCCTTCCTCTCCCATCGGTTGATATCGTCTTATAATGTTATTATACAACAAATCGCCGCCTTTCCAAACCGCTTTTTGCCGCCGGAACGGGCAGGTGAGGACGCAATTGCAGTAAGGCCCCTGATCCGCACAGCTCTGCGGATCAGGGGCCCGTTTTGTTATTGGAACAGCACCCGGCCGCAGAACGGGAGCGGAGAGGGCGAACGGCTCCTTGCTGCGTTTAGGTACCGAACACCAGAAAGGCCCCGGCCAGAACAATATAAGCCACCATGAGCTCCGCGCCCTCCAGCCAGTTAACCTTGTGATCCATAAACACCGTGGCGGTGAGAATGACGCTGATCACAATCCCGAGCAGTTCCATCGAGGTATAGACATATTCCATCGTATTCCCAAGGATCGCGCTCCAGATGACCATGAGCGGCGTGACGAACAGCGCAATCTGCATGCTGGAACCGACCGCGATCTCGATACTGATATTGATTTTTCCCTTGATTGCCATAAGACACGCGGAAGCATGCTCCGCCACATTCCCCAGAATGGGGATCAGGATGATGCCGATGAACGCTTCCCCCAAACCGAACTGCTTTGCGGCGCCCTGCACGGTGCTGACCAGAATTTCACTCATCACCGCCACGGCTACCGCCGCCGCCGCCATAATGACGACGCCCTTTCGCAAGGACCATTCCGGTTTTTCCTCTTCCTCACCGTCGTCGGCATCCTCCAGAAAGATATCCCTGTGCGTAATCAAGGAGAAAATCAGCCCCAGTATGTACAGCACAAGCATTACAATTGCCAGCGCAAGGCTGAATTTCTTTACCGCGTCGGGGTCCTCCCCGCCTCTGCTCCCGAATTTGAAGAAAAACGGGACAACGATGCTGAAAAGCGCAAAGCCGAGCAGGTCAAAATTGTTTTTGACAATGTTCTTGCTGACGGGCATGATTTTATATTTTAACCCCCCCACAAAAATACTCATTCCCATCACAAGCAGAATGTTGCCGAGCATGGACCCCGCCAGGCTTGTGAGCACCAGCGAAAACATTCCCGCCTTGACGGCGAACCCGCAGATCAGGATTTCCGGCACGTTCCCCATGGTGGCGTTCAGAAAGCCGCCGACCTTTGGGCCGGTGTACAGGCTGATCTGTTCGGTCGCGTCCCCCAGCACGGCGGCCAGAGGAATGATGCTGACGCAGCAGAGGCAGAATACGATTCCATCGCTTAAATGAAATCCAAGCCTTGCGACAAGAGTGATCGGGATAAAAACCAGCAGCCAATACAAATACTTCATCGTCATTCTCCTTTTTGGGCGGTCGGGCGGCCCTGTTTGAACGCGCAGATTCGGCAAAATACTTTTCCGATCGGGAATACGGGCGGCCCGCGCCAAACTGATCAAACACTTTATTTTATACAGATTTTTTGATTTTGTTACGGAAATATCCGCCGGCAGATGGAGCGGCACGCTTGCCCGCACCCGCGGCCAAAAGCTTGAACGCGGCTCCGGCGCGGGCTCGGCCTTTCCCACCTTTTCATAGGACAATCCGAAAGGAGCATACAGATAATCATGCCCGCATCAAGGGAGGGAAGCATGATTATGACGACGTTAGAGCAGTTAAACGCCATGCAAGGCGCAGATATTCGAGCAGCCGACAAGAATACGCTTGCGGACGTGCGGGGATTCCGGTTCGACAACAGCCTTTCCAGGCGGGAGCGTATAGAGCTTGTGATAGAAAGAACAAAAAATCCATACTGCTTTCGATATGGCGAGTTGGGCGTTCAGGTGGAGTTTGCCGATAACGGCCCGGCGCTTTGCGAGCTGCTGACGAACTTTCTGCTTCGCAAGAAAAACGGCCTGTAGCCTCCTTTTCAATTAGCGACGGCATAAAAGCTGCGGGAAAGGAGGAGCTATGGCAAGGCCGAAAGCCCGGTATGAGATCACGCCGAAAACAGGCAAAAGCAAAACCTGGTATGTCGGGTTTTACATCCGGCTGTCCCGTGAGGACTCCCGGGGAAACGACGAATCCGAAAGCGTTCAGAATCAGCGGCTTATTTTGACGGACTGGCTTCGGAATCAATTCGACGACGACCAGTACGTGTTGGTAGATGAATTCATCGACGACGGAGTCAGCGGCACCACCGATGAGGAGCGCCCGGATTTTCAAAGACTGCTCCGATTCATCGAGGCCGGGAAGATCAATTGTGTCGTGGTCAAAAATCTGGCCCGCAGCTTCAGGAACCACGCCGACCAGGGCTATTATCTGGAAGATTGGTTCGTCACCCGTCAGGTGCGGTTCGTCTCTCTCTACCAGCAGCCGATCGACACGTACAAAGACCCCTGCGGCGCAACGAATATCGGTGTTCCCGTACAGGGGGTTCTGAACGAAAGCCACGCAAAGGATACGTCTGAAAACGTGCGCAGGGTCTTTGACAAAAAACGGGAAAAGGGGCTGCACATCGGTTCCTTTGCCGCCTACGGGTACAAGAAGAACCCGGAGGATAAAAACGCGCTGGTGGTTGACGAAGAGGCCGCCGCGGTTGTGCGGGACATCTTTGCGTGGTTTCTGGACGGGATGAGCAAAAATGCCATTGTGCAGACGTTGAACGTGCGCGGCGTATTGTGCCCCTCCCTGTACAAGCGGAGCAAGGGCCTGAAATACAAAAATCCCAACGCCGAAAACAAGCCGCTGTGGAACGCAAAAACCGTCACACAAATGCTGAAAAACCGCCTTTATGTCGGCGACATGGTACAGGGCCGCTACCGGGTACGGAGCTATAAAATCCATATTCAGGACGCTGTTCCCGAAGACGAATGGTTTATCGTTGAAAACACCCACGAGCCCATCATCGGCCGGGAAGCGTTTGCTCAGGTGCAGGAACTGTTAAAGCGCGATACACGAGCTGCCCCCGGGGAAAAGAAGCTTTATCTGTTCAGCGGCTTTCTGCGCTGCGCGGATTGCGGCAAATCCATGTGCAGAAGCGAGGTCAAGGGCAATGTCTACTACTTTTGCCGCACTTACAAGGAGCAGTCCAAGGCTGCCTGCACCAAGCACTCCATTAGGCACAGCCTGCTGGAAGCGGCGGTTTTGCACGTGATTCGGCAGCAGGTATATATGGCCGACGCCAACGCACAGGTTCTGGCCCGCGTAGACGGAGCCCCACCGAAAAAAAGCCCGACAAACAAACTGGACGGCCTGATCGCCGCAAGGGAAAAGGAGCTTGCCAAAGTGACGCGCTACAAGCAGTCGCTTTATCAGGACTGGAAGGATGGAAACCTCACGCAGGGGGACTACCAACAGATGTACGAAGCCTATGGGCGGCAAACCGAGCGCATCAGCGCCGCTGTTGAAAATCTGACGGCGGAACGGGCGGCGCTCGAAAAGAACCCCCACACAGAAAATCCCACCTTGACGGCTTATAGGAAATCCGAAAATTTCAGTGAGCTGACAAGGGATCTTTTGATTGAACTGGTTGACCATATTCTGGTGTTTGAAAACGGCAGTATCCGCATCAAGCTGAGGCACGGCGACGAGATACGCCGGACGGAGGAATTCATAGAAAAAAGCTGTCGCTCGGAGGCAAGTGAACCAACCCCCGCTAATGAAAAAAAGCAATGGTTTTCTGAATAAGAACGGCCCGACCGGGCCGACCGGACCAACCGGGCCCACAGGGGCCGACGCAGTAGCCGTTCTGGACGGCCTGCAGGTTCAGCTTCAGGGGAGCAGCGGCGGAACTATCGCCGATAGTGCTAACGTGGTGTTTGATACTCCGATCAATGCGGTGTCCACAAATATCACCTATGATACCGGAACCGGAATCTTCTCGATTTTGCAGCCGGGCAATTATTTTATTTCATGGTGGGTAAATACCGATGGTGCCGAAGTGGCACTTACCGTAAACTTTGGCATTCGGGTATTGAGCGGCAGTATTGTCCCATCTGTTCTTGCTTCTTCCCCGTCCCCGCAAACCACTGTGCATCTGAACGGAAGTGCTTTGCTGACCGTTACCACAGTTCCAACCACATTTTCTCTGTTTAACAACAGCGCCGCTACGGCTTTTTACGGCACCACAGCGATTCAGGCAAATCTGGCCGTCATTGGTCTCACGTAATCCGCGCGAAGACGTGTGATTCACGTTAAAAATGATTGCCGAGACGGAAAAATAAGAGAACAGGACGCCTCCGAAATTTTTTTCGGAGGCGTCACCTTTTACTTTCTCATCAATCCCTCTTTATGGAGTACCTCTCATACAAGCGTAAAACACAGCCTCATCCGCACGCCGGGCATTGTTGACTATTTTTGGAGTCGATGCTATAATCGAGGAGAATATGGGTAATGTATTCGACGCCTGAGGGAACTCGAAGCGCCAAGCCGGTCTTTTTCGGTGTTCGTGGAAAACGCGGACCATTGCTCCTGAATTTTTGTTGCTTATTTTATCTTGTACAGAAACGCTTTGCGCTTTTCTTCTGTTATTCATTCTTCATATTGAACTCAGATTCATTTAAGATTTGAGAGTGTCATCGGAGGGCTTTTGGCGAAAACAAGGCCAGATAAGATGTCGGGGAATTCCCGGTATTTTGTCTGGCTTTTTTCTGCGGCAGGCGGAGGGACGGCAAAGCTTACATCCTTATGGAACCGGCTTATTGTTTGACATCAGACTTATTTTGGGAAGGCAAGGGTCAATATGGGTACTCAAAACACAGATCTAAAACCAATCAACAAACAGTTTGTCAAATACGTCATTCCCGCCGTGATCGGTATGGTCGTTCAGGCACTTTACACTGTGCTGGATGGGATCATTGTCGGGCAGGGTATTGGGGAAATCGCACTTGCCGCGATCAATATTGTCTTTCCATTCGGCATGATCGTCATCGCTCTGGCGATGCTGATTGCGGTGGGCGGCGCCAATGTGTACTCTTTTTACAAAGGACAGGGCGATTTGGCCAAGGCAAACAATATTTTCTGCCAGTGCATGACGCTTGCCTTTGCCGTCGGCATCATGACGGCTCTTCCGGGGTTCTTTCTGCGGGAGCAGCTGGTTGTGCTCGCGGGAGCCAACGAGGCGCTGCTGCCCTCCACAGAGGCCTATATGAAATGGATGTCGGCGTTTTTCCTGTTTCAAATGATCGTGTGCACGCTTTCTGTTTTTGTGCGCAATGACAACGCACCCAGACTCGTGATGGCGGCGACTTCCACCGGCGCCATCATCAACGCCGTTCTCGATGTCATATATATCCTTGTCCTTCACTATGGGGTCGAGGCGGCCGCCATCACAAACGGCATCGGAATGCTGGTGGAGCTTTCCTTTTATGTGGCCCACTTTGCCGGTAAAAAGGGCTCGCTTCGGATCCGAAAGCCGATCTTTCACTTTTCGGATATCAAACGAATTGTAAGCAACGGCTTTGCCACCTTTCTGATCGAGTTCAGCCTGCCGGCCGTCACGTTCTCATTTAACCTTGCGATCATTTATGTTGTGGGCACGCTCGGCGTGACAGCGTATTCCATTGTCGGCTACGTCTGCGCGATCATCAATATGATTTTAATCGGCGTTACGCAAGGCGCGCAGCCGCTGATGAGCCTTTACCACGGCCAGGGAAACAAACGGGCTTTTACGCATATCTACCGCCTTGGGCTGCGCACCAATTTCCTCACCCCGGTCATATTGGTCTCCCTCTGCCTTCTGTTCAGCAGTGGAATTGTTTCTCTGTTCCGCGCGGGGAATCCTGAACTGACCGCGCTGACCGGCCACATGCTCCGCTTTTATCCGTTGGCGTATATCCCCATTGGAATCACAATGATGAACATCCTGTTCTTTCAAACAACGGAGCAGAACGCCTTTTCTTCCGTAATCTCTCTGCTGCGGTGCATGGGCTTTATACAGATTTTTCTGGTTGTGTCCGTCTTTCTGTTTGCGGGAAGGGGCCTTTATCTCGCTTTCTTTCTCGGCGAACTATGCCACCTGACCATTTCGCAGATATTGGTACAGCGGGCGAAACGATTGGAGAACGCCGCCCTGCAAACAGGCGATACCGCCGCCGACGAAATCGCCGAAAGCCGAATTTCATGAAAGCTCGATTCAAAATCAAAACCGCGCGTTCAACGTATGGTACCGGCGCGCGCCTTACGATGCATTAAAGGCTCAGTCGCAACACCGGCCCTGCGGCCGCTAAAGCCGCAAAGCAAAAGCCACGGCAACCCTATTGTGGGCGGCCGTGGCTTTTTATTCTTCCGGCGTTACATACATTGTGCGGTAGTTTTCGTAGATGACCATGCCCGGCTTCGCCCCCGCCGGCTTGTGCACGTGGCGTACCTGTGTGTAATCCACCGGCACCTGAGAGGAGGATTTCCCCTTGCTGTGCGCGGCCGCAAGACGCGCAGCGTCCAGCAGGGCGCTCTCCGTGGGCGTTCTGCCGTCCGTTACCAGAATGGTGTGCGAACCGGGAATGTTCTTGGTGTGAAACCAGATGTCGTTGTTATTGGCAAGCTTGAGCGTCAAACGGTCGTTCTGCCTGTTGTTTCGGCCCACCAGCACCCGGAACCCGTCGGAAACGGTGAATTCCATCGGCGCGGCAGCCGCCGCCGGGCGCTGCTTGCTCCCCTTGGGCGCTTTGATATAGCCCTGCTCCTGCAGCTCCTGGCGAATCTCGATCAGGTCGCGCTCCGTTTCCGCACGGCTCAGCTCTTCCAGAACCGTGTCGAGATACAAAAGCTCCTGCTGGGCCTGCGCGATCTGCTCCGTCAGCTTTTCCTCAGCCGTACGCGCCTTGCGGTAATCCCTATAATACTTCTGGGCGTTCTGGGAGGGCGTGAGCCGCGGATCCAGCCGGATGCGAAGCTTCGGCAGGGATTCCTCGTAAAAATTCTCCAGCTCCACGCTGGAGAGACCCGGCTCAAGCTGGTACAAATTGGCGTTGAGCAAATCTCCGCAGACGCGCAGATGCTCCCGTTCGGCACACTGTGCCAGCTCGCCGCGCTGGGCGTTGATTTTTCTGCTCAGCCGGTCGGAGATCGTCGTCAGGTGCCGGAGCAAATCCTGCTCCCGAACCCGCATGCGGTCAATGCGGTCGCGCTCCCCGTAAAAAGCGTCCAAAAGCTCCGAAAAGCTCGCATGCTCCCGCACAACGGCAGAGCTGCCGTACTGCTCCGGGCGGAGAAACGAAAAGTCCATCGGCTTTTTATCCGTTCCCAGAACAAGGTGCGGCACACCGGAGCACTCCTCCACCTCCTGCTTGAGACGGCCCAAAAAGAACAGCAGGCGTTCCCTTTGCGCATCGGTCATCCCGTGAACCATTACCTGCTCCCCGTGGCCGACGCGGTGCTGCAGCTCGCGGCAGACAATGGGCGACACCCCCTGCAAAACAGACAGCAGCCCCTTCGAGAGCTCCATCTCCTTTGCTTGGGCCAGCAGCGCATTCAGCACCTGCTGCGGCTGCGTTTCCAGCAGGCACAGCTTTCCCTGCGCCGGCGGCAGCTCGTACCACAGGGCCGGGAGCACCAGCCGCTCCGAGCTCATTTCGTCATCGACCCGCTTGAGCGCATCGACGATCCGCCCTGCTTCGTCTACCAGAATGATATTGCTGTACCGCCCCATGATCTCGGAAACCACGGTCAGGCGCACAAGGTCGCCCAGCTCGTTGACGGCTTCAAAATCCAGAAAGAGCAGGCGTTCCAGCTGCGGCTGGCGGATCTGCACCAGCTTGGCGCCGGAAAGGCGCTTGCGCATCAGCATGCACAGCATGGGCGGCTGCTTTGGGTTTTCCGGTACAAACCGCGTAAAATGAATCCGGGCGCTGTTGGCGCGGGCAGAAATCAAAAGCTTGAACTGCGCCGCTCTGGTACGCAGCAGAAAGACCATCTCTTCCCGATTGGGCTGGTAGATTTTCTCCACCCTGGCCCCCTGCGCCTGCTCCAGCTCCCGCGACAAATGTCTTAAAAAAGCCCCGTCCAAAGCCATTGGGGCACCCCCTTACAGGTACTGTGCGGGATCGCACAATACCTCTGATTTTTGAAAATGCACGGTTGGGAACTGTTCCTGCAGATTTGCCTTGAGCGGCAGAATCACAACGTCCTCCGTGTTGAAATGGCCGGCGTCCACCAGCGTGACGCCGAGCTGCTTTGCCAAAAGCAGCTGATGATGCTTGGTGTCCGCCGTGACAAATGCATCCGCGCCGGCCTGCGCCGCATCCTCCAGAAGATCGGCGCCCGCACCGCCGCACAAGGCGACCGTTCGCACGGGCTTTCCGCCGTCCACATATTTCAGCCCGCCGCAGCCCAGGGCCGTTTTCACATACTGCGCAAATTCCAACGGGGAATCGCCGCGCGGCAGCGTGCCGACGAGGCCTTCCCACAGCCCATTTGCCCCATACGGCTTGAGCCCGCGGATATCGCTGAGACCCAACGCCTCCGCCAGGCAGGTGTTCACGCCGCCCGGCGCGAGATCGAGATTGGTATGGGCGCAGATTGCCCCGATGCCGTGCTGTGCCAGAAGATACGGCACATCCCGCGGGCCCATACGGCGCAGCGGCTGAAAGATGACCGGATGATGGCTGATGATCAGCTCGGCTCCCAGCCGGGCCGCTTCCCCCACCACCTTGGGCGTAATATCGAGCGCCAGCAGCACGGCCGAAACAGGAGCCTGCCGTTCGCCCACGAGAAAACCGGCATTGTCAAAGCTCATCGCCGTTTCAAAGGGAGCGCATACATTCAAAAAATCATAAATATCGCCGGCGGTAACCATTTTCATCTCAAATCCTCCTTTGGAATCAGATGTTCCAGTTGATCTGCCACGCGCAGAAGCCGCCGCGCCTCGACGGGGTCTTTTGCACACAGTCCGTTTCCGCGCACCCGCAGCGCGGCGCTCTGTTTTTGAATATAAGTACGGGCCGCGGCAGTTTCGGGGCGAAGCATCCCGATATAAGGGTACAGCTCCCCCGTGCGCGGCTGCCCGGGTCGCCAGCACACCAGCATTACACTGTACACATGCCCGCGGGACTCCACCGCTTCCTCCCTTAGTACGGCAAACCCGTTTTGCCGCAGATAGTCCCGAAGCTCCGGCGCACAGGTCATCGGCTGCAGAATCAGGCGGCGTTCCTCCTGCCTGACCCACGGCGCGCCGGATAGAATTTTGGCGATCAGCTCGCCGCCCATGCCTGCAATGACAATATCCTCCGCTTCTTCCGGCAGGATTTTCGCAAGGCCGTCCGACAAGCGCACCGAAATGTGCTCCGTTTGGTAGCGTTTCAGATTCTCCTCCGCTTTGGCCAGCGGCCCGGTGCGGACGTCCGCGGCCACCGCCGACCGGATGCGCCCCTGCTTTTCGAGCCAGACGGGCAGATGGGCGTGGTCTGTGCCGATATCGGCCATTCTGGCCCCCGGCCGCACAAAATCCGCGCAGAGCCGCAGCCTTGGGTCCAGCTGAAATAACGGTCTGCTCACACAATTCCTCCCCTATGTTCCGGCCAAGTAAGGCCCTGTACTGTTTTTGCCGCTTTTTACATGCGTCCGATTTCTCCTCCGCCCGCGCCCGCGACAGGAATCGCCGTACGCGTCACATGACGCGTACATACGGGCGGTTTCACCGGATAAAAGAACCGCCCGGGCAAAATAACTGCCGGGCGGCATTTGGCCTGTCTGTTTATTTCGCGCCGAGATGGGCGTTCAGCTTTTCAACAAGCGCGTCGGGGTCTACTCCGTGCACCATGCAGGCTTCCTGAATTGATTCTCCGCGGGAGGCCGGGCAGCCTAGGCAGTGCATGCCCATCTCCAAAAAGAAAGGCGCGGTGGATTCATCTAAATCGAGAATATCGCCGATGACGGTATCCTTCGTAATTTTTGTCATGGGAACTTCCTCCGTTTTTGAATTCTTTTTTATTATAATACCCACAAGTAAAAAAATCAATCCCTGTCCGCATACACAAAAATAACGCCCCCGCGCAGAGCGCAAGGGCGTTAACCGCTCGCTTTTATCAGCCTTCTTCTCTCATCTTCGCAAAGCATTCGCTGCAGTAAACCGGGCGATCCTCACGGGGCTTAAACGGAACCTTCGCTTCTTTTCCGCAGGAAGCGCAGGTGGCCACAAACATTTCACGTTCCGGTTTGGCTGCGTTCTTGCGGGCATCGCGGCAGCTCTTGCAGCGCTGGGGCTCATTTACGAAGCCTTTTGCCGCATAAAACTCCTGCTCGCCGGCAGTAAACACAAATTCCGCGCCGCATTCCTTGCATGTGAGAGTCTTGTCCTCGTACATTTGATTTTACCTCGCTTTGAATTAAAGATATTTGCCCTTAGACGGATTCGCACCGACTCCTTTGATTACCAACGCTCTACGTAAGCTACCCGGGCATAGAGATTCTAAAATGGGTTTTTCAGTTTTTTTCGCACCCGCTGAATCGCATTATCCACCGCCTTCACAGATACAGCCTGCTTGTGCGCGATCTCCTGGTACGTACAGCCATTTAAATATAAAAACAGCACTTCCTGCTCCATTTTAGACAAGCTCTGATTGATGCGGGCCCTGAGCCCCTCGAGGTTTTCTCTGTCAATCAACAATGTTTCCGGATTGGCAATCTGGTCGGACAGAACCGAGGCTGTCCAGCTCTCGTCCTGCTCCGCATCGTAAAAAGAAACGAAATTATGTAAAGGAAGATTTTTCCGGCTGAGTGCCGACCGGCACGCCGTTACCATCTGATGGTAAATGCAAACCCCTGCGTATGTCTTAAAACTGGCGGAACCACTGGCTTTATAGCTGTGCGCCGCGTGAAGCAGCCCCAGCAGACCCTCCTGACACAAGTCCTCGGTCTCGATGGGCGCCCCACGGAAAGCGGAAGCTTTCCCTCGAATCAGCCCCATGTAACGGGCCGTCAGTTCAACAAAGGCGTCTGTGTTCCCCTCGTTCACAAGCTCTGCCACTTGCTGATCGGAAAGTTCCGGCAATAGATCAAACAAAATAAGCACCTCAGACATCAGCGATTCTCTACAAAATTCATTTTACCCGATCCTATTAGTAAAGTCAATAAAAATTACAAAATTTTTTCATATATCCTTGTTAAAATAGTATTACACGCACAAAATATCCTTTTTTATGACAATTATTTTCATTTTTAGCGTGCATTTATTTCCCATTTTATGGAAAAAGCAAAAAAATTTCGGTATAATAAGGAACAGATTTAGGGGGGATTTTATTGGTATCCTTTCTTCACAGCCTTGGGCTACATGGAATGAATGCATTTATGGTAAAGGTGGAGGCCGATCTTTCCAACGGCCTTCCCTCTTTTGAGGTAGTTGGCTTGCCTGACGCCGCGGTGAAGGAATCGCGCGACAGGGTTCGGGCTGCGCTGAAAAACTGCGGATTTACCTACCCGGTATCAAAAATCACGGTAAACCTTGCCCCCGCCGACAAGCGCAAAGAGGGGCCGATTTACGATCTGCCGGTGCTGGCCGCGCTGCTGTATGCCTCCGGCCAGCTGGAGGGAAACATGGAGCACAGCGCCATGGTGGGGGAACTGTCGCTCTCCGGCGAGGTGCGGCCCGTAAAGGGGATTCTGCCCATGGCGCTGGCCGCAAAGCAGGCCGGGATCACCGACTTTTTCGTTCCCGCGGAAAACGCGCCGGAGGGCGCCGTGGTGGAGGGACTCCGGGTTTACCCCGTGGCGGACATCCGTTCTCTGGTGATGCACCTGACAGGGCGGCGCCCGATCTCCCCGTGCGTATCCGATCCGTTTTCCGGCAGAAGCGCTGCCTTGCCCCTGCCTGATTTTTCGGAGGTGCGCGGGCAGGAAGCCGCCAAACGCGCTTTGGAAATCGCGGCCAGCGGGAGCCACAACGTGCTGTTGATCGGCCCGCCCGGCTCGGGGAAAAGCATGCTCGCAAAGCGCGTACCGTCGATTCTGCCGGACATGACTCTGGAGGAAGCCATTACCACCACCCAGATCTATTCCGTGGCCGGCACGCTCCCCGGGGGAAGCACCCTGATGTGGGAACGGCCCTTCCGCGCGCCGCACCACACGATCTCCCCGGCGGGGCTTTCGGGCGGGGGTTCGGTCGTGCGCCCCGGGGAAATCTCGCTTGCGCACAACGGCGTGCTCTTTCTGGATGAGCTGCCTGAATTCCACCGCGACACCATGGAGATTCTGCGCCAGCCGCTGGAGGATGGAACCGTCACCATCTCGCGGGTCAGCGGCAGCGTCACCTACCCCAGCTCGATCATGCTGGTGGCCGCGATGAACCCCTGCCCCTGCGGCTATTTCGGGCACCCCACCAGAGCCTGCGTCTGCTCGCCGGGCGCGGTGGACCGTTACCTTGGCAAAATATCCGGTCCCCTTCTCGATCGCCTGGATCTGCACGTGGAGGTTCCTCCGGTGGAATTTGACGTGCTCTCTTCGAGCGACAAGGCAGAGAGCTCCGCAAAAATCCGGGAAAGGGTCAACGCGGCAAGGGAACGCCAGAACCGGCGCTTTCGCGGAACGGGTATCACCTGCAACGCCCGCATCACCCCGGACTTGCTGCATGAGGTGTGCCGCCTGAGCCCTGGCGCGCAGACGCTGCTCAAAACGGCGTTTGAGCGCATGGGCCTTTCGGCCAGAGCGTTTGACCGGGTGCTGAAAATCTCCCGCACCATTGCGGATCTGGACGACTGCGACACCATTGAGCCGCGCCACGCGGCCGAAGCGGTGCAATACCGTGCGCTGGATCGAAAATACTGGAGCGCGCCCTGAAAAACCCAAAACAAACGCTCGGATTCATTGCCGATCGGAGCGAAAGCGCTATGACAGAAGATTCTGCGCGGGAAACAAGATTGATTCAGCCGCCGTATGGGTGTATAATAGATAGCATCCGGGCACCGGTATGCCCCATATTTTCAGAAAAACCAGGTGACGATCATGAAAACACTCTTGCATATCTGCTGCGCCCCCTGTTCCATCATGTGCATTGAAACCCTGCGCAGCGAAGGCATTGAGCCCGTCGGCTTTTGGTTCAACCCGAACATCCACCCCTATACGGAGTACAGAAGTCGCAGGGATGCGCTGATTCAGCACGCGAAGGACATTGAGATGGAGCTGATACTGGCGGGGGACTATGGCCTGCGCGAGTTTATCCGCAACGTTTCTCCCGATTTTGACCGCCGCTGCGGCTACTGTTATTCCGTGCGGGCCGAGGCCGCCGCAGCCTACGCCGCGGAGCACGGCTTTGACAGCTTTACCTCTACCCTGCTCATCAGCCCTTACCAGAACCACGAGCTGCTGCGGGAGACCATGGAGCGAAGCGCCGAAAAATACGGTGTGGAGTTTCTGTACCGCGATTTCCGCCCCTATTTTCGCGAAGGACAGGAAAAGGCAAGGGAAAAAGGATTGTACATGCAAAAATACTGCGGCTGCGTTTTCAGCGAGGAGGACCGCTACCGTAAAAAACCGAAGAAAAAGAAAGAGGCCGTGCAGACGCTTTGAATCTCAAAGGAGTAACATGAATAAAAAATGATTGGACAGCAATCGGCAGTTTCTTCATCGCTGCAGCTATTGTGATTGCCGGTATCCTGATCGCGGATTCGATTCAGGCTGGTTTTAAATCACTTTGCAGCACAGTAAATCATTCAGCGGAACGATTACGGTAAACCGTATTTTTCATAAACTACGGAAGAATACCGCAATCGCAGCACTTTTCCTTTTTACAATCCTAAAGACAGCCCTGTCGGATTTCTCCGGCAGGGCTGTCTGATTGATTGGATTTATTGCTCGTACGGCTGTGCGGAGACCGGATATGTGTAGCCGTAGGTGTTCCGTTTGTAATTGGCATTGGCGCTGTCCGCCTCTGTATAGTTGCCGAAGGAGAATACCTTGGTTTCTCCCAGACGGCGGTACACAAGGCCCGCGTAAACCTTGCCGCCCGCCTGGTTCCAGCGCAGCCACTCCGTTGCGATCGCGTGGGAGTCGGTATAGCTCAAATCGCGCTGCATGCTCGCCGCGTCGCTGAACCGGATCGCTCCGGAGCGCGCCCAGCCCACGGTTCCATCCGGCGTCTGCACCTGATACCAAACCGATTTTGTGGAAGCATCGACCGAAATTTGCAGCACCTGCAGGAATGTGGAGGCCGCTACTTCCGTCAGCCGCCCGCCCGCCGAACTTGCGGAAGGGAACAGATCAAAATTCAAAGTAGCCGACGCGGAAAGCCCGCCCGCGGGAACCGTTGGGGGAACCACGGAGTTGAGCATAATCTCGCGGATATCAAACGCGCTGGTACCGCTCCAGTAGCCTGCTCCCACATTGTAAGAGAAGCTGACCATCGCGTCGAAGTTCTGCTGATTGGCTTTGATGTTGTTATTTGCGAGGAAGGTATTGACCGCCTGCGTGTAGGAGCCGTTAACGGAATTGAGCAGCTGTGCCCAGGCCTCCGTTTTTGTCTGGTTGTTGTAGAAGAGCGCGCCTGCGCCAAAGGTTTGCCCATAGCCGATGGTCGGGATATTGCCCGCCAGCGTATCGGGATAAACAGCCGCTCTGTAACCCTCCCACTTGCCGATCAGCGCAAGCATTTCGTCACTCACCCGGCGGTTTTCGCGCGTGGAGGAGGTTTTCTCCTGCGTGCTGACGACAAAGCTGCTGGTGGTCACCCCCGTGCTGCTGTAGCCGGAACCCGTGGAGGAATAAACCGCTACCGGGTAGGTGCCCGGGGAAGAGAACGTGACCGCTGTTTTCCAAACGCGGGTGTAGTTCGGAGCCAGATTGCCGTTGGTGGAGGTCTCTGTCGTGTAACTTCCAACATCGAGCGTCTTTTTCGTGCCGTCGTTCATAGAGACCACAAAACGCACGGAAGAACGGGTGTTATCCGTTACCGCCACCAGCTCCACCTGCTGGCCGATTCCGGCCACATTGGGGGTGGTATATGCTGTTTTCACCGGCTCCGCCGCCGTCACGGTTACACGGCAGGTTGCCGTTTTGGAACCCGACTTTGCGGTGATGACCGCGCTGCCGGGCTGATTGCCGTAAATAAATCCATTGTTGACGGTCGCAACGCCGGTGTTGCTTGAGGTCCATGTCACATCGGCACCCGTGGGGGATACCGAAGCTTTCACATAATAGCTTTTTCCCTTTGGAATCGTCCCCGAGGTGTTCGAGAGCGTCAGGCCGGAAATCTGGGTGCCGTCGTTGCCGTACAAATACTCTATGTAGTCGTTGTAAAGGTACCCTGTTTTTCCTTCGGCCGTTCTCACCTTCGTCCAGTCGGGATAGGAAGTGGTGTCCAGAACCGCCACGACCGCGCCGGGCTTCAGCGTTACCAGCACCGAGCAGTTGGTATTCGGCTCACTGCGCAGATTCACGGCGGTTGTGGTTCTGGCCCCCGTGATTTCGGTGCTTCCTCCGCCCGAGCCGCCGGAGCTTGGCACGCTCGCCGTCAAAAAGGCGGAATAGCTGCCGCTGGTAACAGTGATCACCGCGGAACCCGCCGAAACCGCTTTGATCTCATATAAATACCCACGGGGATCATGAGCGTTTTTCAGGGAAACGCTGACGACCGACGGATTGGAGGAGGTGGCTGTCGGGCTGCTGCCGCTTGCAAGCCCCTTTGCCAGAAACTGATACACACCGCCGACGGAGGAAAAGGCATAGCTCGACGTATCCAGCGCAAACGCGCCGGTCTGGCCGCCGGAGCCGCCCGAACCCGGCACGGCAGCGGTCAATTGTGCGGAAGCGCTCCCGCTGCTGACGGTAATCACGGCCGAGCCTGCCGAAACCGCCTTGATTTCATATAAATACCCGCGGGGATCGTTGGCGTTCTTCAAAGAAACGCTGACAGCCGACGGATTGGAGGAAGTGACCGTGGGGCTGCTGCCCTTTGCGATTCCCTTTGCCAAAAACTGATAGACTTTGCCGACGGAGGCAAACTGATAACTTTTCGTATCGAGCGTAATCGCGCCGGTCTGCCCGCCGGAGGAGGAATCCCCGCCGGACGGCCTGCCCGGGTGATTCCCCAGAAGGGAGATGGAACGGGTGGATTCTCCCCAAGCCTTGACTCCCTTTTGCACCGTAATTTTAATGGAGGCATGCACTCCGGCAACCTCCGCCACCACATAGCAAACGCCCTCTCCCCTGGCGGTGACCCGGTATTTGTCCGTTCCCGCCACACGGGTGACGGCGGCGATGCCGGTGCGGGAGGAATACACCTTTACATCGGCCTGCGTCAGGCCCATGCCCTCTACCTTTGCCCGAAAATCATAAATATTTCCCGGGGCCATGGTGTAGCTGCGGGTATCGAGCGTTAACGTGCCGTAGGCGGAAGACGACCCGCCGGCAGGCGCGGAGCTTCCGGCGCCGCCCGAACTGCCGGAAGACGCAACCCGTACATACTGCGAGCTGCAATACCCCTGCGTTCCGTCGGCAAGCTTGATCTTGTACCACCCGGAGCTCCCGGCATCAAGCGTTTCCACCTTGGTTCCTTTCTCGATCGTCTTTACGATCTGGTAGCTGGTTCCCGGCCCGGATCTGATGTTCAGCTTATCTGTTGTAGTAGCCTGCGCGGCCATTACCACCGGCATCATATTGACAAACGCCGCGGTGGTTACCGCAGCGGAAAGTACTGCCGAAAAAAAACGTTTGGTTACAGACGGCCTCATTCGCTTCATTTTCAATCCCTCTCCGATTCAAATTCTTCCTTTTTCAACCATTCATTCCTATGCGCTTTTTCGCGCCCTGCGATTCAACAATCTGAATCATTTTAGACAGACAAATTGTGGCAAAATGCCACTTTCTTCTCGATTATACCGCATGGTTAGCCCTTTCGCAACCAAAACAGAAAAAACTTAAGAATTCTACCAGAATTGACCATCGCGTTTTTCCGGCTGAAAACACAAAAAAATTCCCCTCCCGCGGAGGGGAGGGGAACCGGACTGCGCGTTATTCGAGATTCAGCTTGTTCTTCAGAATATATTTGGTGGCGAAATAGTAGATTGCGCCGAGAACCGCAACCACAATGATCGCTGCCGTAAGAAGCCACTGTGCCTGATCGACCGGATTCATTCCATGCAGGAAATAGAACCAGTTGCTCTTGGCGGCAAGTTCAATAAATAAGGTGAAGGCAATCTGTTCTACCAATCCGATCAGGAAAAATGCCCCCAGAGAGGCGGCAACCCGGTGCTTTTGCACCAGATGCCCGATTGCCATCGCCACGTACAGATTCAAAATTCCAGCCACCAGAGACAGCAATATCAGCACAATGCTCTGGAAGATAATCCAATGCACCGCGAAATCCTGTGCGGCCAGAAAAGTCTGAAACTCCCTCCAGCTCTCAACAAGTGCGCCCATCATGTCGCGGTCGACCGACAGCACGAGTACGGAGAAGAACGAAATCACCGTGCTTGCAATATTCCAAAGCACCGCCGCCAGCAGCTTGCTGAGGATATTGGCATCCACGCTGACTGGCAGGGTAAACATCAGGTAGCCTTCATCCTGCAGAAGATTCTTGTAAAAGCGCTGAATCGTTATCACCAGTGTGATCACAACAATGGCCACAATAATGGTTACATACGCCGTCATGGAAATCGCCATGGGAATTCCCAGATTCTCTGAATTCACGGAAAGGAAAAACTTATTGATGACCGCCGTCAAAAACAGCAGCAAATACAAAGGCAGGTAAATGCGAGCCGTCGACTTGATTTCGTATTTCAGCAAACGCCCTAGCATCGAAACACCTCCCGGAACAATTCATCCACAGACTTATTGTTTTTCTCGCGGATTTCTTCCACCGAGGAAACCAGCGCGATCGATCCCTGATTGATGAAAATAATATCGTCCAGAATCCTCTCCACATCGCTGATCAGGTGGGTAGAAATCATAACGGTCGCGTTCTCGCTGTAATTCGAGATAATCGTGTTCAGAATGTAATCGCGGGCTGCCGGGTCTACGCCGCCGATCGGTTCATCTAGCAGGTACAGCGAGGCGTTGCGGCTCATTACCAGAATCAGCTGAACCTTTTCCTTGGTTCCCTTCGACATGGTCTTCAGTCTGGCGTCGCTTTTAATATCCAGCCGCTGAAACATATCATATGCCTTCGCCTTATCAAAATCCGTGTAAAAATCATCAAAGAAATCCACAAGATTCCGCACCGTCATCCAGTCGTTCAGGTAGGTGCGCTCCGGCAAATACGAAACAATCCTTTTTGTTTCAATCCCCGGGGCATTCCCGTCAACCAAAAGCTCGCCGTTCGTGGGAGTTAAAAGCCCGTTGCACATTTTGATCAGCGTGCTTTTCCCGCTGCCGTTCGGCCCAAGCAGGCCGACAATTCTGCCGCGGTTCACCTCTAAATTCACTCCGGACAGCGCAACCTTACCGGGGAAAACCTTCGTCAGGTTTTTGCACTGTAATATCGGTTCCATTATTTCTTCTCCTCCTCTATCTGTTCAAGCAGTGTGATGGTCTGCCGGAAATCGTAGCCAAGAGAACGCATTTTCTCCATAAATTCCTTGATAATGTTTTGCGCAAGAGAATATTTCATGGTTTTGATAACCTCCTCATCTTCCGTAACAAACCGTCCGCTTGTTCTTTGTGAATATAAAAGCCCCTGATTTTCCAGCTCGGCAAGCGCCCTTTGCATCGTATTGGGGTTTACCGCCGCTTCCGTTGCCATATCGCGCACCGACGGCAGCCGGCTCCCCAGCGGATATATGCCGGAAATAATTCTCAGTTCAATCTGTTCTATCAACTGAAAATAAATGGGTCTATCGGACTTCAGATCCCAGTTCATTCATCTTCACCTCCGTTTGTATGATTGTACTAGTGGATTAATACAATAATACAATGTTGTGTTCTGTTTGTCAAGCGATTCTTTCGGATTTTTTTCAGCGCTACCATAGCAGACAATTTGCAAAAATTGGCAGGCTATGCTATAATAACCTCACGCCGCACACCAAAGCAAAGCTTTGGGCGGCTGAGAGAGCATTGAATCATCGGCTCGGTAATACCGACAGTTTTACGGAATCTATGATTTACTGTACAACGGATGATATAATAACCTCACGCCGCACATTAAAGCAAAGCTTTGGGCGGCTGAGAGAGCATTGAATCATCGGCTCGGTAATACCGACAGTTTTACGGAATCTATGATTTACTGTACAACGGATGATATAATAACCTCACGCCGCACATTAAAGCAAAGCTTTGGGCGGCTGAGAGAGCATTGAATCATCGGCTCGGTGATACCGATGCCCGGAGCCTTTGAATGAGCCCGTTTGGGAATTGAGGATGGAACATCCCAAAATCAGGCAATCTGTTTTTGTGGAAAGAAAGCGAAGAATTGGAAATGAGGGATTTTTTCCATGAATGATTTTGTAATTCTCACGGATTCCTGCTGTGATCTTCCCGGTGACCTTGCGCGTGAATGGGGACTGGAGGTTCTTCCCCTTTCGGTTCATCTGGGGGACCAGGAATATTTAAACGACCTGGATGGGAAAAGCATCAGCTTTCATGATTTTTACGACCAGCTTCGTCAGGAGGCGGTTTGCACCACCTCCGCGGTCAATATGGAGACCTTTCAGGAGAAAATGGAGGCCCTGCTGAAGCAGGGGAAGGATGTGCTGTGCATCCTGTTTTCCTCCGGCCTGAGCAACACATATAACGCGGGGCACCTTGCGGCGCAGGAGCTGATCGCGCAATACCCGGAGCGAAAGCTTTATACCGTAGACAGCCTGTGCGCCTCTTTGGGGCAGGGCCTGCTGATTCAGCATGCGGTGGAGCTGCGAAAGAGCGGCAAAAGCATTGATCAGGTGCGCGACTGGCTCGAAGAAAACAAGCTCAAGCTCTGCCACTGGTTTACCGTAGACGATCTGAACCATCTAAAGAGGGGCGGCCGGGTTTCCTCCGCCACGGCTTTAATCGGCACGGTGCTCGGCATTAAGCCTGTTCTGCACGTGGACGACGAGGGCCACCTGATCAACGTGGGAAAGGCGCGCGGGCGCAAGGCCTCGCTGAACGCTCTGGTTGATCAGATGGAAGAGACCGTGGTCGACCCGGAAAAACAAATGATCTACATCAGCCACGGCGACTGTCTGGAGGATGCCGAATGGGTACGCAACGAGATACTCCGGCGTTTTTCGGTAAAGGGAGTCGTCATCAACTATGTCGGCCCGGTCATCGGCGCCCATTCCGGCCCCGGAACCGTCGCGCTGTTTTTCCTGGGCGTTCATCGCTGATTGTGTAAAAATGAAACATGCGTCTTGATCGGGTTGAAAAACCCAGTCAAGACGCATGTTTTTTGATATTTTTGAGAAGCCGTTTTGCATCAGCTCCAAGCAATCAGGCACTTCGTCCGGCTTTCTTTTGTTTGGTAAGCTGATAGACCACAAAGCCGAGCACAAGGCCCGCCGCAAGCGGGATCACCCAGCCCATCCCCAAAGAGAAGAAGGGCAGCGATTCGCGGTAAACGCCCAAAACCGCCTGCACAGCCGGCTGCGCCGTCACCTGCCGCGGCAGGGCGTTCAGAAAATCGCCCACACCGGCAAACAGTGTAAAAACAGTGGGAATCAGGTACACACAGCGCCGATTGTGAAACAGCGGGCTTAAAATTCCCAGCAGAATCAGCGAAATCGCCAGCGGGTACAGAAACATCAGCACCGGGATCGACAGAGAGATGATCTGCGTCAGGCCGACGTTGGCGACCAAAAGCGAAACCAGCGTAAAGAGAACGGTGTAGGTGCGATAGCTCAAGCGGTTCGGAAACAGCTCACAAAAGGTCTGCGAGCAGGCCGTGATCAGGCCGATCGCCGTTTTCAGGCAGGCCACCGTCACAATCACCGCCAAAAGGACGTTCCCGCTCGTCCCGAGATAGTACCGGGCGATTTGGGCCAGCGCAATGCCGCCGTTTTCAGAAACGGCAAACTGCCCGGCGCTGGAAGCGCCCATATACGCCAGAAAGGCATAGATCATGCCCATCAGCAGCACGCTGACCGCGCCCGAGCGGACGGTAGCCAGCGCGACGCCGCGAGGGCTGCCCACGCCCAGCTCCTTCAGGCTGTTCACCACAATGATTCCAAACGCCAGCGACGCGAGCGCATCCATGGTATTGTAGCCCTCGAGAAAGCCCTTGAAAAACGGGGATGCGGCGTAAGACTCCGCCACCGGAATCTGGGAGACGGCGCCCATCGGCGAAACAACACTCAGAATAATCAAAACTGCGAGCACCGCCAGAAACAGGGGATTCAGAACCTTCCCCACCCAAACCAAAAGCTTGTTGGGGCGCAGCGAAAACGCCAGTGCAGCGGCGAAAAACACCACCGTGAACAGGGCCAGCCCCACCCGCTGCATCGACTGCGGGAGAAAGGGAACAAGGCCGATTTCAAACGACACCGTCGCGGTACGGGGCAGCGCAAAGAACGGGCCGATGGTCATGTACAGCAGGATCGTCATCACGTAGCCGTAAACAGGGTGCACCCGCCCCGCAAGATCAAACAAACCCGAGCTGCCGGAGATTCCCACGGCGATCACGCCGAGAAACGGCAGGCCGATTGCCGTTACCAGAAAACCGACTGCGGCCAGCGGTGTTGACGCACCGGCCATCTGGCCCATATGAACCGGAAAAATCAAATTGCCGGCCCCGAAAAACAGCCCAAACAGCATGGAGCCAACCAGCAGATAGGATGAAAAAGACAGCTTTTTATCCATGTTTCTTTCCTCTTCCCCATTCTCATTCATTTCGTGCGAAAGCGGGGCCGCGGCAATCGCGCGGCCCGCAGCGCAGCTCAAATTCCCCTGGCCTGTTACAGCTTTACTTTATATTCCGCCAGCCATTCCGGCCGGATTTCCTCCAGAATCGCCTGCGGAACCCGATACGCCCAGGGGCTGCGCTGCAGCTTTAAAGATTCAATTGTTCTGTGCAGCTTTTCCCGGGTGATGTTGTCCACCTCTCCCGCGATCAGGTCATAGTAATCTTTGGGTGAGGTAAACTGAACCATATACAAAAAGTCCGCCCATTCGGAATACTCCGTGAGCCAGACGTTTTCCTTCGGCACCTTCAAAATCAGCTTGACGCTGCTGGATGTGCTACCGCCTGTATTCTTCCGGTGGAACCTCAGATTGCCGAAAATCGGGCACTCACAGTGCAGCCCCAGCATATCGATCAGGCAGTCGTACGCCCGCCCGTATTTCTGGCTGGGGTGCGCACGGTAAATTTCGCCGGATTTCAAAATCCGCAGCACTCTCACAGATTGGTAGGTGTAGATAATCACTCACGATCCTCCTTCTATTTTTCTGCGGTTGCCCAGCGGTATAGCAGCTGTTCCCCCTCAGAAACAGCGGGGTCAAACAAATATTCCCTGAGCAGCCGGGCATTGTCAAAGCCGGTATCTTTATAATACGCCTCGGCAATCGCGCCGGTGATGCAGGCCACCGTGTCGGTGTCGCAGGTGACGCTCAGCACGTTGCGAATGCTGCTCTCCCAGGAGTCGCTCTCCAGAAAGCAGCGGATGGCAAGCGGAACCGAGCCCTCGCAGCTCATGTCGAACTTGGAAAAGGGTCGGTACAGCAGCAGGCGGCGATTCAGAGAGTACCCGTAGCGGGCCGTGATCTGCTTTTTGATTTCGCGCTTGGAAAAGCCGTTTCGCGCCAGAAACACACTGACCGCCACCGCCTGCGCCCCAGTGATTCCCTTGGGGTGGTTGTGGCTGCACTCGGCGCTCTTCTTCGCCTCGCGCTCCACCTCTTCGAGAGTTTCAAAATATTCGCCCACAAAGCTCACCCGCATGGCGGAGCCGTTGCCGTAGCTGCGGTAAGGAGCGTGCAGGTGGTCGTAGATCCATTCCTTGAACATCGGCCCATACCCAACGTATGGGTAGCGCTTTCCAAACATGACGTAAGCGTCGCGATAGGGGATTTTATTTAAAATCGCATATTTGGTCGCGACCGTCATCACGGTGTCGTCCGTATAAAAGCAGCTGTTCTCAAACAGAGGGACGGTCTTGTAATTAAACCCTTTCGGCTTGCTGAATTCATAACGGGAGCCGGCAATATCTCCCAGAAGAGCTCCGTCCACAGCACTCCCCCCTATTACAATAAATTTGGACAGGAAAGCCAGGCAGCCAATCTGGCTTTCTTTCCATCTTTCTGAATCAATTCAGTCCAATCCATTCTTTGCGGGTACGGCTTTCTTCCCTTGCCCGCGGCGGAGGAAGAAGCGGGTCACTCTCTAAAACCGACGCTGCCGCGTCAGCTGGCAGACACGGCGCGCACCTGACAGAGATGCGCGCCGCCCTTTGCCTATTGCCGCTTTTTCTTCTTCATCCACTGGTACACCGGCAACCCCAACAGGGTAATCGCAATCCCGATCACGGAACGAGCCGGGGCGTCGACCAGTGTGCTGATCAAAATATAAACGCCGCCCACCGCACCGATGATGGGGGTGACGGGATACAGCGGAACCCGGTATTTCCCCTCCTCCGGGCGATGCCTTTTGCGCAGGATAAACACGCCCAAAACGCCCATGGTAAAGAAAATCCACAGAACAAACACCAGCATGTCGGTGAGAGTATTAAACGTGCCGGAGAAAATATACACAAGCGCCAAAATGCTCTGGAAAATCAGAGCGTTGGCGGGGGTGCGCAGCTTCGGATGAACCGCGCCCAAAATTGCGGAAAACGGGAGCTGCCCTCTTTCACCCATGGCCTGGGGCACGCGCGCAGCCGTCATCAAATAGCCGTTCAGAGCGCCGAATACCGAAACCATGATGCCCGCGGTAATAAAGGCGGCGCCGCCTTCGCCAAACAGAACATTCGCCGCGTCTGCGCCGGGCGTGGCGGAGGCCACGATCTGGCTGAGCGGGAGCGCGCGGAAAACAGCAAGGTTAAACAGCGCGTAGACCACGATGACAAACAACACGCCGACAGAGATGACCTTCGGCAGTGTTTTAGAAGGGTTCTTCAGCTCACCGGCCATATTGGTAACGCCGATCCAGCCGTCGTAGGCCCACAGAGTGCCCAGAATCGCAGCGCCAAAGCCCGCGCCCTGCAGCGCCTCCTGCGCAGAGCCCGCAAAGCCGGGAATACTCGGGGAAAGCAGGCCGACGCCGATGATCGCGACAATCGGGATCAGCTTGCCGACCGTTGCCAGAGTCTGAATAACGCCGCCGCACTTGGTGGACAAAATGTTCATGACCAGAATAAAGATCAGAACGCCCGCAGCCAAAAGCTTTTGCTGCACGCCGCTGATCGGAATAAAATAAGCGGCATAAATCGAAAACGCGATGGCCTGCGCCGCAACGGAGGCCGGGTAGGAAATCACTGTCTGCACCCAGCCCAGCAAAAAGCCGGCCCTTTCGTCGTACAGCTCTTCCAGATACGTATACAATCCGCCGGACTTCGGGATGGCCGACGCGATTTCCGCAACAGACAGCGCGGAAGCCAGCGTGATGATACCGCCCGCGATCCAGGCCGCGATACTCATGGCGGGGCTGCCCGCATTCCCCAGAACAACGCCGGGCTTTAAAAAGATGCCCGAGCCGATGATCATTCCCACAACAATCGCCATTGCTTCCACAACGGTGACCGATTTTTTCAATGTGCTTTTTTCCATAATTGTTCCACAATCCTCACTATGCTCCAAATTTAACTGATGTGGCGCCGCAGGACGCATGGGATCGCCTTCTGCCGCAGCAGCCCCTGTCCTGCGATTCTGTACTATTATACACGCTGCACAAAGAATAGAAAAGGATTTTTTTGAAAAGAATCCTGCGCTGCGGGTGAGACCGGCAAAGCAACAGCAGCACCCCGGCCGCACAAGCGGCCCTGGTGCTGCTGAACAATCTGCAAAAGCAAGCGAACGTGCTTTGGGGTATGTGCCTGCAAACGTGACGCTCCTGCGGGCGCACGCCATCCCTGCGGGTACACGCGGCACAAAAGCGGTTCCCCGCGCCGTGGCTGCGCAGCCCGCCCGGCGGCCCGAGCTCTTTATTTGGCCACAAGATTGACCAGCTTGCCCGGCACGTAGATCTCTTTTACAATCTGCTTGCCGGAAAGCTCCGCGGCAATCTTCGGCTGATCCTTCGCCGCCTGAATCGCCTGCTCCTTGGTATATTCCACGGGAATTTCAATGCGGTCGCGCACCTTACCGCTGACCTGAAGGGCGATTTCCACCATGCTCTCTTTGCATTTTTCCTCGTCGTACTCCGGCCAGCTCTGCTCCGCCACAAGCCCGGTGCCGAGCTTCGCCTGCGCCCACACCTCTTCCGTTACATGGGGGGCAAAGGGATTGAGCAGCAGGGTAAAGACGCGCAGCTCCTCACGGTTGATGGAGCCGGCGTCGGAAATATCGTTGATCAAAGCCATCAGCGACGCGATCGCCGTGTTGAATTTCAGGTTTTCTATATCCTCGCCGACCTTTTTGATCGTCTTGTGGAACGGCCGCTCCAGCGCGGGAGTGATCTGATCTCCCGGCACCAGGCGCTCCGTCAGCGCGTAGTAGCGCTCCAAAAAGCGGCGGCTGCCCTTGATGCTCGCGGTGTTCCACGGGGCGGCCTTTTCAAAGTCGCCGATGAACATTTCATACAGGCGCATGGTGTCCGCGCCGTACTCGTTCACAATTTCATCCGGATTGACGACGTTGCCGCGGGATTTACTCATCTTTTCGCCGTTCTCCCCCAGAATCATGCCATGGCTGGTGCGCTTGGCGTACGGCTCGGGCGTGGGAACCACGCCGATGTCATACAGAAATTTGTGCCAAAAGCGGCTGTACAGCAGGTGAAGCGTGGTGTGCTCCATGCCGCCGTTATACCAATCGACCGGCGACCAGTATTCGAGCGCCTCTTTGCCGGCCAGCGCCTTGTCGTTGTGGGGATCCATATAGCGCAGAAAGTACCAGGAGGAGCCCGCCCACTGGGGCATGGTATCCGTTTCGCGCCTGGCGGGGCCGCCGCAGTGCGGGCAGGTGGTGTTGACCCAGTCTGTCATATGCGCCAGCGGGGATTCGCCGTTGTCGGTCGGCTCGTAGGATTTGACCTCCGGCAGAGTCAGCGGCAGCTCGCTTTCCGGCAGAGCCACAAAGCCGCATTTGTCGCAGTGAACGATCGGGATCGGCTCGCCCCAGTAACGCTGGCGCGAGAACACCCAGTCGCGGAGCTTGAAGTTGACCTTCTGCTCGCCGATGCCCTGCTCCGCCAAATACGCGATGATCTTCTTCTTCGCTTCCTCAACGGTCAGGCCGTTCAGGATGCCGGAATTGACCATCACGCCGGTTTCGCAGTCGGTAAACGCTTCCTGTTCCACGTTGCCGCCCTGTACAACCTCGATGATCGGCAAATTGAACTTTTTCGCGAATTCCCAGTCGCGGGTATCGTGGCCGGGCACCGCCATAATCGCGCCGGTGCCGTAGGACACGAGAACATAATCGGAAATAAAGATCGGAATTTCCTTCCCGGTCAGCGGGTTCGTCGCGGTCACGCCGTCCAGGCGCACACCGGTTTTCTCCTTGGCCACCTCGGTGCGCTCAAAGTCGGACTTTTTGGAAGCCTCCTGCTGGTAAGCGCGGATTTCATCCAGATTGCGCAGGCTGTCAGCCCAGGTTTCGAGGTACGGATGCTCCGGAGAGAGAACCATGTAGGTCGCGCCGTAGAGCGTGTCGGGCCGGGTGGTATAAACGGTCAGCTCTTCCCCGTGGCTGGTCCGAAAGCGAACCTCGGCGCCGGTGGAACGGCCGATCCAGTTTCTCTGCTGCGCCTTGACGCGCTCGGGGTAATCCACCAGATCGAGATCATCCACCAAACGCTGGGCGTACTCGGTGATTTTCAGCATCCACTGGGATTTGACCTTGTGCACAACCTCGCTGCCGCAGCGCTCGCAGACGCCGTTCACCACCTCTTCGTTGGCCAGAACGCATTTGCACGAGGTGCACCAGTTGACGGACATTTCTTTTTTATAGGCAAGCCCGCGCCGGAACATCTGCAAAAAGATCCACTGCGTCCACTTGTAATAGGATGGGTCTGTGGTATTGATTTCGCGGGACCAGTCGAAGGAAAGGCCCAGCGCCTGCAGCTGCTGCCTGAAACGGGCAATATTTTTCTGGGTTACAATCGCCGGATGCACGTGATTTTTGATCGCGAAGTTTTCGGTCGGCAGACCGAACGCATCCCAGCCGATGGGATACAGAACATTATAACCCATCAATCTGCGTCGGCGCGAAACGATATCCAGCGCCGTATAGGAGCGGGGATGCCCGACATGCAGGCCCTGCCCGGAGGGATAAGGAAATTCAATCAGCGCGTAGAATTTCGGCTTGTCCGTAGACGCAGACGCATGAAAAACGCCTGCTTCCTCCCATTTTTTCTGCCACCGTTCTTCAATCGGTTTATGTTCGTATTTCACTGGTGCTCCCCCTCATTCCGCTTCGCTCAAAAAGTTGAGCTCTATATTTTCCGCGTCCTGCCACAGGCGATCCAGATCATAAAACCGGCGTGCTTCTGCGGTAAAAACGTGTATGACGACATGACCGTAATCCAGAAGAATCCAGGAATTGGAACGGTACCCTTCCACATGGTCGGGCATAGTCCCCTCTTCCTTGAGCTGAACCTCTACCGCGTCGGCCAATGCCTTAACGTGTGTATTGCTGGTACCGGTTGCCAGAACGAAATAATCTGCCAATACAGACAGCTCCCTAATTCCAAGCACCTTCAGCTCATTGGCTTTCTTATTGTCTAAAATCACTGCAGCCCTTTGGGCCAGCTCTAATGATGTCATCTGGTAACCACCATTTCTATTGAAATTTTAATGTATTTTATTGATTGCCGCGGGCAAGAACCTCTGCGTTATACGCGTCGAAACTGTCAGGGTGTATCGGCTTTTGATTCTGCGATAAATCCTGAATTGTGAAAATCAACCCGGCCATTACCGCATCCTGCAAACCGTGGCGAGCCGCCTCGCGCAGCTCCCGCACGCCCTCGTAATCCCGTTCGTCCGAAATAAAATCCGCCACGAACACGATCTTTTCCAACAAAGACATATGGGCGCGCCCTGTGGTATGGTACCGCACGGCATCCAGAATCTCCTGATCGTCAATGCCCAGAACATCCCGCAAATAAGCCGCGCCCGCCATGGCGTGCCACAGCTTCGGCGCGGAGCGCTCCACATCTGTGAGCATTATACCAGAATCGTCCATGATTTTCAACTGCTCTTCGGGCGGCGCCTCCTTCATGATGTCGTGAAGGATCCCGGCCAGCCTGGCTTTTTGAGGATCGACCCCATTCAGAGCCGCCAGCTCCTGCGCCGCCTTTGCAACATTCCTGCTGTGCTGAAAGCGCTTTTCGGACAAGCGGCCGCGAACAATTTCTTCATACTGCTTTTCATCCATTGGAAATCCCCCCGTATAAATGATGCGCCGTGATATACGCCTCCACGGCCTTCGGAACCAGCCCGGCAATGGGAAGGCCCCGCGCGATGCGCCCGCGCACCAGCGTGGAGGAAACGGGAAGAAGCGAAAGCTCCTCCACATGCGTTTTTGCGCCAAGGCTCTCGATGCGTTCTGCATAGGCCAAAAGCTCGCCGCGGCCGTTTTCGTCCCGCGGCGCCGCGCACATGCGGGCCAGACGGAACAGCTCCCCGCTCTGGTACCAGTGCTCCAGCGTCAAAAACATATCCGCCCCCATCAAAAGGTACAGCTCTGCGCCCGGGTTTTCCCGGTGCAGCTGCCGCAGGGTGTCTACCGTATAGCTCGGGCCCTGCCGCAGAAGCTCGGCATCCGACACCTCAAGGCCGTACGGCTGCGCCGCCAGACGGCACATCTCGAGCCGATCCTTCGCGTCCGCCAGATCGGCCGCCGCCTTATGGGGCGGCACGCGGGAGGGAATGAGCAGCACGCGGTCGAGCCCCAGACGCTCACGAAAGCCCTGCACCAAATGCAGGTGCCCGTTATGAATCGGGTTGAAGGTTCCGCCGAACATCGCCAGCTTTCTCATGGGCCCTCCCGTTTCCAAATCGAGGCAAACGCACCGGTTTTCTCTCTCCTCCCCGTTCCCGGCGGAAGAAAGAAATTTATTTTTCGTGTTTTTGTACCGTAAATGCGTACGGAATTCACTTTGTTCCATTATTTTTTCGCGGGCTTCGGCAGAATGATTTTCGGTTCCTTCTGATTTTTGCGGTACAGAACAAACTTTCCGCCGATGACCTGCACCACCTCGGCCGAAAGAGGAGCCGCCAGCTCGTCCGCCGCCTGACGCGCGGTGATCCCCGCGGTTTCCAGCACCTTGCCCTTGATCAGCTCGCGGGCGGTGAGCGCGTCGTCTGCCTGCCTTATGATATCGGCGCTCATGCCGTCTTTTCCAATCATGAGAATCGTGTCGAGCGGATTCGCCATAGAGCGCAGAAACGCCCGCTGCTTACTTGTGATCATGCAATATACTCCTTTATTTTAACCATTTTTCTTCCAGTTTTCCAGCTCCCGCGCCAATTTTGCAAGCGCACGGCCGCGGTGGCTGATACCGTCTTTTTCTTCGGCGGTCATCTCCGCATAGGAGCGCTCCCCCACAAGGAAAATCGGGTCGTAGCCAAAGCCGCCCTCACCCTTCGGCCCGAACGCGATGGAGCCCTCGCAGGCGCCCTGCGCCGTAAGGATCTTTCCATCCGGGAATATACAGCAGACCGCGCTGACAAACCGCGCCGTGCGCTGCTCCGCGGGAACCCCGCGGAGCGCCTCCAGCAGCTTTTCGTATCGCTGCCGGTCGGTCGCGCCCTCGCCCGCGTAGCGTGCGGAGTAAACGCCGGGCGCGCCGCCGAGCGCATCCACCACAAGGCCGGAGTCGTCCGCAATCGCTGGCATGCCGGTCGCCCTCATGGCGGATTCCGCTTTGAGCAGAGCGTTTTCGGCAAAGGTGGTGCCGGTTTCCTCCACCTCGGGCAAATCTTCCCGAATGACGGCGTCAAAGCCCAGGGGCTCCAGGATTCTTTCGAGCTCTTTCAGCTTTTTTGCGTTATGTGTCGCGATTACAAATGTCATTTCGCTTCCCTCTCAAACAGAGCCGCGGCGAACTCGTCCGCCTCAAACGGCTGCAAATCGTCTATTTTTTCGCCAAGGCCGATCAGCTTGACGGGCAGATGAAGCTCCTGCCGGATGGGCAGCACCACGCCGCCGCGCGCCGTGCCGTCGAGCTTTGTGAGCACAATGCCGGTCAGACCCGCCGCGTTCTGGAACTCCCTCGCCTGGTTCACGGCGTTCTGCCCGGTGGTGGCGTCGAGCACGAGCAGAACCTCTTTGTCGCAGTCCGGCAGCTCGCGGTCGATAATGCGGCTGATCTTCGACAGCTCGTCCATCAGGTGCTTTTTATTGTGCAGACGCCCGGCGGTATCGCAGATCACAACATCCATACCGCGCGCCTTGGCTGCCGCGATGGTGTCGAACACCACGGCCGCGGGGTCGGAGCCCTCCGCGTGCTTAACCATCGGCACATCGGCGCGGTCCGCCCATACCTGCAGCTGGTCGATCGCCGCGGCGCGGAACGTATCCGCCGCGCCGAGGATGACCTTTTTGCCCTCGCGCGAAAGCTTTGCGGCAAGCTTGCCGATGGTGGTCGTTTTGCCCACGCCGTTCACGCCGATGATCAGGATCACGGACGGCTTGGTTGTAAGCCGCAGCTCCTCGCCGCCGCTGAGCATTTCAGACACGATTCCCTGCAGCAGACCGCGCACCTCGGCGGGATCGGTCACGCCGTTCTTTTTCACGCGGACGCGCAGCTCCTCGCAGATTTTGGCGGAGGTGGCGGCGCCGACATCCCCCATGATGAGCAGCTCCTCGAGCTCTTCAAACAGCTCTTCGTCGATTTTCGTAAAGCTGTTGAGCATCGAATCGATTTGCCCGGTGATGCTGTCGCGTGTTTTTTTCAGTCCTTCTTTGATCTTATCAAAAAATCCCATCGCAAACTCCTTTATATTCCGGCTTTCTGCTAAAACAATTTATTGGTTTCTTCCCCCGCCTGCGACGGGGAAAGGCGCAATTAATCTCATATAAAATTGCTTTCAATGGAACCCGTTATCTCTGCCTGATTCCAAGCTTCTGCTCTATTTCGGAGGCGCGCAGCTCCAGCAGCTTTGAAACGCCCTCGTCCTGCATGGTGACGCCGTACAGCACATCCGCTTCTTCCATGGTGCCGCGGCGGTGCGTGATGATGATAAACTGCGTGTTCTGGTTCATGCCGCGCAGGTAGCCGGCAAAGCGACCCACATTCACGTCGTCGAGCGCGGCCTCGATTTCATCCAGCACGCAGAACGGCGGCGGATTTACCTTCATGATGGCGAAATACAGCGCGATGGCCACCAGCGCCTTTTCGCCACCTGAAAGCGACTCCAGATGCGTGACGATCTTGCCCGGCGGCTGAACGGAAATTTCGATTCCCGAGGTGAGCACATCCTCCGGCTGGCTTAATGTCAGCTGGGCAGTACCGCCGCCAAACAGCGAGCGGAATGTTTCAGAAAAATTCTGCCGGATTTTTTCAAACCGCTGCAAAAACAGCTCCTGCATTTTCTGGGTCAGCTCGCCGATCAGGCGCCGCAGCTCATCGCGGGATTTCTCCACGTCTTTGATCTGCTCTTTCAGGAATTCATACCGCTGCGAGACCTCTTTGTATTCCTCCACCGCGGCCACATTCACCGTGCCGAGCGCTTTGATTCTGCCCTTGAGCTCGTTCAGGCGTTTTTTCGCGGTAGAAACGTCCTCCAGGCGCGGGCTGATCTCTTCGGCCTCCCGCCGGGTCAGTTCGTATTCTTCCCACAAACGGGAAATAATTTCATCGTATTCCTTTTGTATGTTGGCGCGCCGCTCCTCCAGCCGGGCCATCTCCTGCCCGATGGTGTCTCGCGCGGAGGACTGCTCGCGCTCCTCCGCCCTCAGGCGCGCGGCCTGCGTTTCCAAATCGGCCCGCTGTTTGGCAATGCCCTCCACGCTCTCGCGGGAAGCGGCTGCGGCAGCCCGCAGCTCCGTTGCCTGAAGCCGAAGCTGCTGTGCCTGCCGCTCGAGCGCGCGGTCGTTTTCGCGAAGCTGCGTAAGCTCCTGATTCAGGCGCTCCGCCAGCCCGGCGTAATTCAGGCGGCGGTTCTCCAATTCCTGCGCGGCGGCGGCGAGGGCTTCCTTTTCCTTTTCGGCGGAGAGTGCCGTCATGCGCGCCTCCTGCAAAGCGTCCGTCAAAGCCCGGCAGCGTTTGTCCAGCTCCTCGCGGTCGCCGGTCATCCGGCTCACGCTTTGGCGAAGGGCGGTAATCTGCTCCTCCAGCGCTTCGGCGTCGCGCAAGGCCTGCTCCTTCTGCTGCCGCAGTTCCAGAAGCCTCTGCCCGGCTTTTTCCTGCTCCGCCGCCAGCTCTTTTGCGCCGCTTTCCAGCGACTGCCGCTCGGCGCGCATCCGCCCGTATTCGGCCTGCAGATTCACACGGTCCTCTTTGGCCGTGCTCAGCTCGGCCTGCGCGGCGGAGAGCGAAGCCTGCGCGGCGGAAAACTCCGCCTGCGCCGCTTTGAGCGCGGCCTCGGCCTCCTCCGCCTTCTGCGCCAGCGCCGCGGCCTGTTTTTTGGCCTGCTCCATCTGCGCCGTACGGCTCAACAGCCCGGCGTTTTTCGCCAGAGAACCGCCGGTGAGCGAACCGCCCGTATTGACCACCTGACCGTCCAGCGTAACCACGCGGAACCGGTAGGAAAAGCGCTTTGCAATCGCGACGGCGCTGTCGAGGTCTTCCGCAATCACGATGCGCCCAAGCAGTGAGCGCATGACGCCCTCGTACTTTGAGTCGCACCCGCAAACGGAGAACGCGACGCCGACGAATCCCGAGCAGTCGGAAAGCCCCTGCTCCTGCAGAAGATTCCCGTGAATCGTCGAGATCGGCAGGAAGGTGGCGCGCCCTGAATCCTTTTGTTTTAAGAGGGTGATCGCCCGCTTTGCGTCCTGCTCGGTTTCCACCACGATATTCTGCATGGCGGCCCCCAGAGCCGTTTCCACTGCGGTGGCGTACTCGGCGGGAACCCGCAGCAGACGCGAAACCGGGCCGTGGATTCCGGTCAGGCTGCCATGCCCGACCTCCTTCATCACCGTTTTGACACTGTGTGCAAAGCCCTCGAGATTTCGCTCCATCTCCTCCAGCAGCTTCACGCGCCGAGCCTGCTCCCCGGCGTCCAGCCGGAGCCTCTCACTTTTTCCGCGGGCTACCTCCAGGCGCTTCTGCCGGGAATCCAGCCGCATTTCAAAGCCGCGCGCCGTGTTGGTCAGCGCGGCGATGGTATCCTCCGCTTTTTGCAGCAGGGCGGCGCATTCGCGCTCCTCCGACTCCAGCTCCTGCTTCTGCCGCTCCCGCGACTGCAGGGCCTGCTGCACGGCGGCGCGGCGCAGCTCGATTTCAGAAATGGCGGTAACCGCCGTCATCTCGCGGATTTTTGCCTGCGAAGCATCCGCCGTCAGCTGTGTCAGGCGGCGGGTCTGCTCCTCCATCTGGCCGGAATACTGCTCCATCGAGCCGCGCAGCTCCTCCAGCCGTTTGGATACGCCGGCGACCTCCTCCTGCCGGCTCAGTACAAATTGATCTTTTTCCTCGATCCCGCGCTTTTTTTCTTCGATCTCTTTCCGCAGGTCTTCATCGGAAAGGGAGGAGTTTTCCAGCTCGTGCAGAATTCTTTCCTGATTCTGCCGGTTATGTTCTCGGTCGTTCTCTAAAACGGCCGCCTCGCCGTCCTTTCGGGCGGCTTCCTCCTCTTTGGCGGAAGCGAGCGTTCTCGCCTCGTCCATGCGGGCGGTACAGGCGTTGACCGCCCGGTAGTTTTCTTCAATCTGCTTTTCCAGCTCCGCGGCACGCTTGTCGATTTCTTCCTGCTGGCCGCGGGCCAGAAGAAGCTTGTCTTCGTAGTCGCGCAGAATCTGACCGGAGCGCCCGAGTGTATTCAGCCACAGGCCAATTTCGAGCGTCCGCTTTTCCTCGGCGAATTTCAAATACTGGTTGGCCTTTTCCGCCTGCTCACGCAGGGGGCCAACCCGGGCTTCGAGCTCGGAGAAAATGTCGTGCAGGCGCACCAGATTTTCCTGTGCCTGCTGTAGCCGACGCTCCGATTCGCCTTTTCGGTACCGAAAGCGGGAGATTCCCGCGGCTTCCTCAAAAATCTCGCGGCGGTCTTCGCTGCGGGCGGCCACAATGCTGTCGATCTTGCCCTGCCCGATCATCGAATAGCCGTCGCGCCCCATGCCGGTATCCATAAACAGCTCGTGAATGTCGCGCAGGCGCACGGTGTTTTTGTTGAGCAGGTACTCGCTGTCCCCCGAGCGGTAATATCGGCGGGTAACGGCGACCTGATCGCTGTCGAACTGAAGCTGGCGGTCGGTGTTGTCAAAGGTGAGAGTGACCTCCGCGTAGCCCTGCGCCTTGCGCGCCGGGGTTCCGCCGAAAATCACGTCCTCCATTTTCGAGCAGCGGAGCACACGGGCAGACTGCTCGCCCAGCACCCAGCGGATGGCGTCGCTGACGTTGCTTTTTCCGCTGCCGTTCGGCCCCACCACGGCGGTGATGCCGCGGTTAAAATGCAGCACCGTTTTATCGGGAAAGGTCTTAAAGCCCTGAAGCTCCAAAGACTTTAACAGCACTCGTGTTCACCTGCTTTCGGATTGATCCTGAGCTTTCCCCAAAACAGCGGCCCAACGCCCGCTGATTTTGCTTCGCCTGCGGCGGAGCAGGGGGAGTATACTCAATTCATTTTAAACGGCCTGATCGATTTCTTCTCCGCCTGCAGCGAGGGAGAAACCGGCGGCCTTTTCAAAGCGGCTTTTCCTTCTTGTGTTCACGCTTTCGCCGGGAGCCGGTTATCGGGAGAAAACGCCAGAAATTCGGATGGGCCCATCGACGAATCCGGCACCACGCGCGCCTGATACCCCCGCCGGGAGAGCTCCAGCAGATTGCACCTGCTCTGCCCCACCGCTTTGGAAACCCACTGCGGAGAAACATGAATCTCGACACGCCCCGGCAAAATTTGCTCCCGCTCCAGAAAGGCAAGAAGCCGGCGCAGAAAAAGCCTGCTTTCGCAAAGCTCGCGGAACGCCGGGTGCCATGGCCCCGCAACGCGGTCTCGCTGCATTTCGGGCGAGCTGTGAAGCCCCAGGCGGATCACCGGGATGGAATGTTCTCCAAAGAACTCGAGCAGATCACAGCACAGCTCCACCGTTTCTTGCAGAGCCATCGGAACATATTCGCCCGACCGGTACCTTAGAGCCAGCTCCGTGCCCTTCATCACAACGGTGGGGTAAATCCGCACACAGTCGGGTTTGAGCCCGGCAAGATCACACGCCGTCTGCATCGCGCCCGCGGCGGTGTCGCCCCAAAGGCCCGTCATCATCTGAAGGCCGAGAGAAAAGCCCGCGCTCCGAATCAGCTCCGACGCCTGCCGCACCTGCCGCGCCGTATGGCCGCGCCGGTTTTGCCGCAGCACGACGTCGTTCATGCTCTGCGCGCCGAGCTCAATCGTCGTCACCCCGTACCGGGAGAGCAGTTCCAGCACCTTTGCGTCAATCGCATCGGGCCGGGTGGAAATACGGATTCCTGAGAAGACCCCATCCCTGACAGAAGGAGCGGCGGCTTCCAGCAGAGCGAGCATGTCGCCACGGTCGATTGCTGTGAAGCTGCCGCCGAAAAAAGCGATTTCTGCGAAACGGCTTTTTTCTTTCAGATTTTCTTCGGCTGTTTTCAGGGTTTCGCGCACCTCCCCCGGCGTGGGGAGGCGTTCCTGGCCCGTGATGCTGTGCTGGCTGCAGAAAGAGCAGCGCTGCGGGCAGCCCGCGTGGGGAACAAAAATCGCCACGTTTGCGTGCTTCAATAGCCCATCAGCTCCAGCGCTTCGCGGGCAGCCTGCTGCTCCGCCTCTTTTTTGCTGCGTCCGCCGCCCTTGCCGATCACGTTGCTGTTAAGACACACCTCAACGGTAAAGTGCTTGTCGTGGTCAGGGCCGCTTTCGCCGATGAGCACATACTCGAGCTGCTCTTCGGGATTCTGCTGGATAATTTCCTGCAAAGCGGTTTTATAATCCTTAAACGCTTTGGGCCGGGTGGTTTGCAGAACCGGCAGAACAAAGCGCAGGATGAATTCCCTCGCCTTTTCCAGTCCGGCATCCAGATAGATGGCGGCGATCAGGGCCTCGAACGCGTCCGCGAGAATCGACGGCCGCTGGCGCCCGCCGGAATTCTGCTCGCCGCGGCTGAGCAGAAGATATTCCCCGACCCCCAGCTGGCGGGAAAATCCGCAAAGCGCCTTTTCACACACCAGCGCTGCACGGTTTTTGGTCAGCTCGCCTTCCGGCAGATTCGGGCAGTGCTTAAACAGGTAATCCGCCACCACGATGCTCAGTACGGAATCGCCCAAAAACTCCAGGCGCTCGTTGCTGTGACCGGCCGATTTTACCTCATTCGCATAAGAGGAATGGGTCATAGCGGTAATCAGATATTGTGGGTTGTGAAAATGATACTGCAGTTTTTCTTCTAAATCTTTTAAATTCGGCTTTTGCATACACGCACTCCTTCCCCTATGATACCTAAAGACGCCGGCCTACTCCTGTTCGGAGACGGCGCGGCTGATTTCTTGCGTCACATTTTTTTCCACATATGCCTTGGTCAGGCGCAGGGCGCTTTCTACCGTGCGCGCCTTTGCGCTGCCGTGCACCTTGAACACCGGCTTTGCCGCGCCGATTACCGGCGCGCCGCCGTATTCATTGTAATCCATGGATTTTTTCAGCGCGGTCATGTCGCCCAGCAGCAAAGCCGTCGCCAATTTGTTTTTGGAATTTTTGGTGAATACTTCCTTAAACTTGCCCATGACCATCGAGACGACGCCCTCGTACATTTTCAGAATGATGTTGCCGGTAAAGCCGTCCGCCACAACAACGTCCGCGCCGTCATTTGAAATGTCGCGCGCCTCGATGTTGCCGATAAAGTTCAGGCTGGAATCCCTGAGCATGGCAAACGCCGCATGCTGCAGCTCGCCGCCCTTATGGTCCTCCGTGCCGACATTCGCGAGCGCGACGCGGGGTTTTTTCACGCCGATCACCTTATCGAGGTAAATGGAGCCCATGATGCCGAACTGCAAAAGCATTTCGGGGCGGCAGTCCACATTGGCGCCGCTGTCGATGAGCATAAAGAAGCCCTTGCTGCCGGGTACCATGGGGGCGAACGCAACGCGTTTGATCCCCTTGATCCGCTTGACGATCATGGTGGCGCCAACCACCAGCGCGCCGCTGTTGCCCGCGGACACAAAGGCGTCGCCCTTCCCCTGGGCGACAAGGCGCAGGCCCTCCGCCATGGAGGAATCGTTCTTTTCCTTCATGATCGCGCCCGCATGATCCTCCATTGTGAGCACCTGAGGGGTATCCACAATTTCCATGCGCTCCAAAGAAATCTCGTTTTCTTCGGCAACCTTTTGGATTTCCTCTTCCCGGCCCGTGAGAATGATATCGATGTCCAGACTTTTTACGGCGGCCTCACAGCCCTTCAGGATTTCGAGCGGCGCATTGTCGCCTCCGAACGCATCAACAATGATTTTCATCGGAAAAACCTCCCATCACAGCAGCATCTCTCTTGGTATACGGTAGAAGCATGTCCAAAGATCGCTGCGCCAATGCCTCGTACCGCACTCTTTTATCGCGAATTTGCTCCCCAAGGGGCGGAAGAATGCCGAAATTCGCCCCCATGGGCTGAAAATGCGCCGGATCGCATTCCACCAGGTACCGGCACAGCGCGCCGATCATCGTTTCGTGCGGCAGAACCACGGTCTCCCGCTCCAGCAGGCGCTGTGCGGCGTTCCAACCGGCCATCAGGCCCGAGGCCGCGGACTCCATGTAGCCCTCCATTCCGGTAAGCTGGCCCGCGAAGAACAGATTCGGGTCCGCTTTCAGGCTGAAATCGGGATACAGAATCTTCGGCGAATTGACAAACGTGTTGCGGTGCATTACACCGTAGCGGACAAAATCGGCATTTTTCAGCGCGGGGATCAGCCCGAACACCCGTTTCTGCTCCGAGAATTTCAGGTTGGTCTGAAAGCCAACCAGATTATACAGGGTGGCGGCGGCGTTCTCGCGGCGAAGCTGAACCACCGCCCAGGGGCGGTGCCCCGTTTTGGGGTCGCGCAGGCCAACCGGCTTGAGCGGCCCGAACCGCAGCGTGTCGCGCCCGCGCCCGGCCATCACCTCTACCGGCATGCAGCCCTCGTACACCTTGGGGTCGGCCACGTCAAAGCCGTGCACCGGTGCGCGCTCGGCGGATACCAGCGCGTCGTAAAAGCGGTCGTATTCCTCTTTGTTCATCGGGCAGTTCAGATACGCGTCGTCGCCGCCCTTATCATACCGCGAGGCGGAAAAGCACGCGTCCATGTCGAGGCTTTCCGCCGTTACGATGGGCGCGGCCGCGTCGTAAAAGCTGAGGCTGCCGGCGCAGAAGATCGCGATATCATCGGCAAGGGCTTGCGCCGTGAGCGGCCCGGTGGCGACCACGCGGATGCCGCCGTCCGGGATGCTCTGCACCTCTTCCGCGTGAACGCGAATGAGGGGGTGACTGCGGATCTGCTCGGTAACGAGCGCGGAAAAGATGTCGCGGTCCACCGCCAGCGCCCCGCCGGCCGGCACGCGGGACTTGTCCGCACACTGCATCAGCAAAGAGCCCAGCCGGCGCATTTCTTCTTTCAGCAGACCGGCGGCGCTCGAAATCCGCTCGGCCTTGAGGGAGTTTGAGCAAACCAGCTCCGCAAAGCCGGGATTTTTGTGGGCGGGAGTATAATGAAGCGGCTTCATTTCGTACAAATCCACCTGGATTCCCCTGGATGCAATCTGCCAGGCCGCCTCACAACCGGCCAAACCGGCCCCTATGACAGACAGTTTCATTGCTCCTCCAGTTTCTCATAGCCGCAGTCGGGCGTGACGCAATACAGCTTCGGTGTTTTTCCCTTTTTGCGCAGCAGTGTTTTGCCGCACCGCGGGCACTTCTCCATCGTGGGCTCATCCCACGAAACAAAGTCACAGTTGGGGTATTCGCTGCAGCCGTAGAACACGCGGCCCTTTTTGGTTTTCTTGACCACCACCTTGCCGCCGCACTTGGGGCACTCCGCGCCGTTTTCCACAACGAGCTTCTTCACGTTTTTGCACTCGGGATACCCGGGGCAGGCCAAAAATTTGCCGTAGCGCCCCATCTTAATCACCATGTTCCGTCCGCATTTTTCGCAGATAACGTCGGTTTCGTCCTCTTTGAGCTGAATCTTGACCCCTTCCATATCCTCTTTGGCCTTTTTCAGGGTCTTTTCAAAATCGCTGTAAAAATTGTGCAGGGTCTGCACCCAGTCGGTTTCTCCGCTCTGAACGCTGTCCAGATCCTTTTCCACCTGCGCGGTGAATTTGACGTTGACGATCTTCGGGAAGCGCTCACGCATCAGCTGCGTGGTGACCTCGCCCAGCTCGGTGGGGTGCAGCGCCTTTCCGTCGCGCACGACGTATTCGCGGCTCGTGATGGTGGAAATGGTCGCGGCGTAGGTGGACGGGCGGCCGATTCCGTTTTCTTCCAGCGCCTTGATCAGCGACGCCTCCGTATAGCGCGGTGGCGGCTGGGTAAAGTGCTGGTTGCCAGCAAGCTCCTTCTTTTTCAGCGGCATGTCCTGCGTGAGCACGGGCAGCGCGCCGCCCTGCTCGGTTTCTTCATCCTTGCCCTCTTCGTACAGCACGGTGAAGCCGTCGAACGTGACGGTATAGCCGGAGGCCTTAAAGAGGTACTCCCCGGCGGTAATATCCGCCTGCGTTGTGCTTTGCAGGCAGTTGGCCATCTGACAGGCGATAAAGCGCTCCCAGATCAGCTTATAGAGTCTGTACTGGTCGTTCGACAGGCTGCCTTTTACCTGCTCGGGCGTAATGCTGGGAGTGGAGGGGCGAATCGCCTCATGGCCGTCCTGCGCGTTGGCCTTTGTTTTAAAGTGGCGGGGAGCGTCCGGCAGGTACTTTTTGCCCCAGCGCTCCTCAATATAGGCGGTGGCGTCGTGGATCGCATCCTCCGAAATACGCAGCGAGTCCGTTCTCATATAGGTAATCAGACCGATGGCGCCCATGCCCTCGATCTCAACGCCCTCGTACAGCTCCTGTGCCGCCTTCATCGTGCGGCGTGCCTGAAAGCCCAGCTTGCGCGAAGCCTCCTGCTGCAGGGTGGAGGTGATAAACGGCGGCGCGGGGGATTTCTTGCGCGAGCCCTTTTTTACCTTGGAGACGAAGAAATCCGCATTTTCAAGGCTTTTCAGGATTTCATCCGCCTGCTGCTGATTGGTGATTTTGATTTTCCCGTCGGCATTCCCGTAGAAAGACGCGGCAAACGCCTTTCGCTCTCCCTTCGGGATCAGCTTCGCGTCGATGCTCCAGTATTCCTCCGGCACAAAGGCGCGAATTTCCTCTTCTCTGTCCACAACAAGACGGACGGCGACGGACTGCACGCGGCCCGCGGAAAGCCCGCGGCGGATCTTCTGCGACAAAAACGGGCTGAGCTTATAGCCGACCAGGCGATCCAGAATTCTGCGGGCCTGCTGGGCGTTGACCAAATCCAGATCGATGGAGCGGGGATGCTCCATTCCGTTTGTGATGCCGGTCTTTGTGATCTCATTAAAGGTAATGCGGTTCTGCAAAGCGGTATCAAGATCCAGAAGATAGGCGAGGTGCCAGGAGATCGCCTCTCCCTCACGGTCAGGGTCGGTTGCGAGCAGTACGGATTCACTTTTTTCCGCCGCGCTTTTCAGCTCCTGAACCAGCTTTTCCTTCCCTTTGATAATCTCATACTTGGGTTTAAAATCATTCTTTATATCCACGCTCAAACGATTCTCCTGCAGGTCGCGAACATGTCCCATCGACGCGACGACCTCGTAACCGGAGCCTAAATACTTTTTGATTGTTTTTGCCTTGGCAGGTGACTCAACAATCACCAGTTTTGACATATAGGAACCACCTCTTTCTTTTCAAATTGTATCCACTCAAGCGGATTCGCGCAAGGGGGCAGACAAAAATATATGGAAATAACTGCCACCCCCGGACCATTAAGCACTGTGAAAGCCGGCTGAAAACAGACGGTTTTCACAAAGCTTACCATAAATAAAGCAATTTGTCACGAGCGGCAATACCTTCCGCCGCCAAGTGGGCGCACCCGGCCAAGGAGCTCTAGCTCCGTCAGGGCGGCCAGCACGCGCTGCGGGGCAAGCCCGCTTTGCCGGCCCAGAACGGCCAGATGAACCGCCTCCGCCGTCAGCAGGGAATCGAGCAGAACAGCATCCTCCGAAGCATCCGCCGCCGTCAGCGGCTGCCTCGGCTGAGATTTTGAAGGCGCAGCAGCGACAGCCCCGCCCGACAGGCCGGTAAACAAACCGGGAATATCCTCGGAAATCAGCTCGGAAAAAGCGTTTGCCTTCTGCTTTTGGGGCGCCTTCCGTTTCGCCTCGGCAGGCTGTACCGCCTGTGCGGGGCGGCGCTCTGGGATCACGGCAAACGGCGCGTCGGGATTTTCTTTGCCGGACATGCGGATTTTGCCCGGAAAGCGGTCAAGGTACTGCTCCAGCAGCTCCGCGGCGCCGCCCACCGGCACCGCGCCGTTTTTGATCAGCGTGTTGACTCCGCGCGAAACGGGATTATCGATTCCGCAGGGAACCGCGAAAACGTCGCGCCCCTGCTCCAGAGCCAGATCCGCCGTGATCAGGGAACCGCTTTTCGCGGCGGCCTCCACCACCAGAACGCCGCAGGAAAGGCCGGAGATAATTCGGTTGCGAATTGGGAATGCGGCCCGGGAGGCGGGAGAGTCGGGCGGGTATTCCGAAATCACCGCGCCGCTTTCGGCAATCCAGTCCCGCAGGCCGGCGTTTTCCATCAGATACGGATGCTCCAGGCCGCAGCCAAGCACGCAGACCGTTTTGCCCCGCGCCTGTAGCGCGCCCCGGTGGGCCGCCGTATCGATTCCGCGCGCGCCGCCGCTGATGACGACCGCGCCCGCGCGGGCCAGCTGGTAAGAAAGAGAAAAAGCGATTTTCTTGCCGGAGATGGTCGCGTCGCGCGTGCCGACCACCGCGATGGCGGGCATCTCGTCCACTGCGGGGAGCTGCCCTTTGACGTATAAAACGCAGGGCGGATTTGCGATCTCCCACAAAGAACGGGGATAGCCCTCCTCTTCCGGCGTCAGCAGACGGATGCCCGACTTTTCGCAGCGGTCGGCAATCCGCTGGGCGTCCCGCGGAGAAAAGGCGCGCAGAGCGCTCAGCTCCCGCGCGGTAAAAAGGCCCTGAAGCTCCCAGAACTGCGGGCCGGCCTCCCAGAATTCCCGCAGGCCGGTACAGCAGGAAAGCACGCGGCGAACCTTGCCGCTGCCCGCGCCAAGGCCATGCTGAAGCCACACCCAGAAAGCTGTTTCGCAACTCATTCCAATCTCCCCCGCGTTCTCATGATCTCCCACATCAGGATGGCGGCGCTCGACGCCGCGTTCAGGGATTCCGCTCTCCCGAGCATCGGGATGGTGACGCGCGCGTCGCAGGCGGCGACGGCCTGCCGTGACAGTCCCGCACCCTCGTTCCCAACAGCCAGCAAAACGGCAGGCGGAAAAGAAACCCCGGTAATCGGCAAGGCGTCCTCCGTGGGAACGGCCGCGGCGGTAAAAAAGTTCTGCCCGCGCAAACGGCGCACGCAGAGCGCAAGGTTTTCTTCGTAATAAAGTGGCAGGCGGAACACCGCGCCCATGCCGGCGCGCAGCGCCTTCGCGCCGTAGGGGTCGCAGCAGGAACCGGCCAGCACCACGCCCGAAACGCCGAGCGCTTCCGCTGTGCGCAGAACCGCCCCGAGATTCGACGGATCCTGAATCTCCTCCAGCGCAAGATAGCAGCCGTTCTTCTCAATTCCCGAAGCGGCGGCGCGCTTTGGCAGCTCCGCCGTGCAGAACACCCCCTGCGGCTGGCGGGTATCGCCCAGCAGCTCCGCCACCGAATCGGCAATCTGATTAACCTGCTCCGCCTTCGGGAAAATCCGATCCAGGTAAGAAGCGTACTTTTCCCCCGCCCGCTCCGTGTAGAACACGGCGCGGATCAAAAGGCCGCTGTCGGCCGCGTCAGCGCACAGGCGCGCGCCCTCCGCGAGGAAGGCGTTCTGCTCGCGGCGAAACGAAGCGGAATCCCGCAGCCTTGCGGCAGTCTTTATTATTTCATTTTTTCGGCTGGTAATTACCTGACAGGGTATCATTTCTACTCTCCAGACCCGGGCCTTGCCCATATCGTCAAAAAAGCGTTTTTCAGGACAGCGCGCCCGGCGAAAAAGCGCGCGCAAACACCCGTTGGTACAAAAGGCATCTGCGGCGCGGCCGGGGGCGGTTTCAACCAAAGCACACGCGGTTTTTCACGCTGCAAGCAAGATCCACACAAATGATCGTCATCAAAAATGATGCGCCCGGGTCACGACCCGGGCGCAATCACAGCTTATTATAAGGCCGCTTTCGCCTTCTCTACCAGAGCCTGGAAGGCCGCTTCATCAGAAACGGCGATTTCGGACAGCATCTTGCGGTTGAGGGTAATGTTCGCTTTTTTGAGACCGTTCATAAAAGAGGAGTAATTCACGCCGTTCATTTTGCAGGCGGCGGAAATACGGGTGATCCACAGGCGGCGAAAATCTCTTTTCCTGTGCTTGCGGCCGATATAGGCGTAATTGCCGGACTTCATAACGGCCTGTTTGGCCATTTTAAAATGCTTGCTCTTCGCACCCCAGTAGCCTTTCGCAAGCTTTAATACCTTTTTTCTTCTTTTGCGTGTTGCCAACGCACCTTTCACACGAGCCATGATCTGTTACCTCCAAATATATGGTCAAAATAAGATTCTTTCACTTGGGATTGCTTCCTTATTTATAGGGCAGCATTTTCTTAACCTTCGCCACATTGGTAACGTCGGTCACAGTGGTCTGGCGCAGAATTCTCTTACGCTTTGTGGACTTTTTGTTCAAAATATGGGATTTGAACGCGTGACCGCGGATCACTTTGCCGTTCTTGGAAATTTTGAAGCGCTTTTTCGCGCCGGAATGCGTCTTGATTTTAGGCATAACAGTTGCCCCTCCTTAAAATAATTACTTCGTGGGTTTTGGAGCAAGGAACATCAGCATATTGCGCCCCTCGAGTTTAGACGGTTTTTCTACGTTCGCGATTTCGGAACACGCCTGCGCGAATTTCTGCATGATCTGATGCCCCTGTTCCGGGTGGCCCATTTCACGGCCACGGAAGCGGATCGACACCTTTACCTTGTCCCCATCCTGTAAAAAGCGGGTTGCGTGGCCCACCTTCGTATTAAAGTCATGGGTATCGATATTCAGAGAAAGGCGAATCTCTTTAATATCTACAACATGCTGATTTTTTCTTGCTTCTTTGTCACGCTTGGCCTGCTCAAAGCGGAATTTGCCGTAATCGATGATCTTGCACACCGGAGGCTTGGCCTGCGGTGCAATTTTCACCAGATCCATATTGCTTTCCGCCGCCTTTGCCATGGCCTGTGCAATCGGCATAACACCCAGCTGAGCGCCGTCTTTGTCTACGACACGCACTTCTTTATCCCGAATTTCTTCGTTGATCTGCAGTTCCTTGTTGCTAATTGGTAAGCACCTCCAAAATACGTTTCAGGCTAACAAAAAGCGCGGACAGAATTCTCCATCCGCGCATCAATACCAAATCTCACGCTCTCCCATGGGGAAAGCACCGATGTATTGACCCATGACGGACGAAACCCCATAGGTGAGGACAAAATTTTGCCCTGCTTTGTTTACAGATAATAGTATAGCAACCGTACTTTCTTTTGTCAAGATAAATTTCGTTCAGAGCGCAAAGCCGGCTTTTTCCGATCCTCCCAGTTCGCCCGTTACCGCATGCCCCAAGGCGAACGAGTACAGCATGCATTCCTTTACCGGCGTTTCCAGCACGCGCTCCACAGCAAGGCGGTACAGCGCGAGCTGAACGCGGTAGCGGCTCCACAGCTCCTCCGGAGAGGCGGCACGGTCTGTTTTGTAATCGATGATCACGGCGCCGTCCGGCTCGACAAACACGCAGTCCACCGCGCCCTGCAACATCACCTGCTGCTCTGCGGGAACATCCGCTTTCAGCAGGGAAGCGGGGATTTCCACCGTAAAGCGAAGCTCACGGTAGCTTTGCTCGGACGCGAGCATCCTCTTTGCGACCGGGCTTTGAAAGAACGCCGCCACATGCCGCAGATCCACCGCGTTCGCTTCCTCCTCCGACAAAAATCCGCCGGATTTCAGTCGCTCCAGCTCCTGCCGCGGGTGTTCGGCCGCCGCGGCGTAATCGGCAAACTGCATGTAATGGTGCAGCGCCGTGCCGCGCTCCGCCGGAGTAAGCCCCGCCTTGCCCAAAAACGCGGGGCGCGACAGGATTTCATAATCCTCCCCCGCACTCTCCGCCGCAAGCTCGGAGGCGGACACCTTGGCCGGCACCCCAAACAGCACCGCGTCGGGGTATACAAAGTCGATTTGCCGGGTGATGCGGGCGAGCAGCTCCGGGTCCGGCGGCGGGGCCGACAGAACGGATTCCTCCCGCTCCGGGCCTTCCTCCAAATCCGGCGCGGGCAGAACGCGGATTTCCCACGGCTGGCCGGGGCAATCCGCAATCAGCTCGCCGCTGCACAGGGCGCGGTCGCGCAGGGCCCCCCCGCTCGGGTGGCGCAGGGCGCAGGAGAGAATCCAGTCCGAAATGCTCGACGCCGAACGCACCACATAGGGCGAAATCCGCTCCTGTGCCGTGAGCTGCGGCGCAAGGGACGCCAGCGTTGTGTTCAGGTCGCGCACCGTGGTCAAAAGGATCAGCTTTTCCCGGGCGCGGGTCATGGCGACATACAGCACGCGCAGCTCCTCTGACATCGACTGCCGCTCCTGCTCGAGCGCGATCGCCTCGCGCGGCAGGGTGGTCACGCGGGCCAGACCGCCCTGCTCCTTGCGCTTGATGCCGAGGCCCAGCTCCGGGTGCAGCAGAGCGTCGCCGCGCTCCTTGTTGAAGCGGCGCGAGCACCCGGCCAGAATGCACACGGGGAATTCGAGTCCCTTCGATTTATGGATGCTCATGATGCGCACCACGTTCGAGGCTTCTGAAATTGTGGAGGCTCCAGGCAGATCGCCGTTCTGCTCCTGCAGGCGGTCGATAAAACGGATAAAGCCCGATAGGCCGTTATAGCCGGAGGCCTCGTATTTTTTCGCGTACTCCATGAGCAGTTGCAGGTTGGAAAGGCGCTGCTCGCCGTTCGCCATGGCCTGCACCAGCGTGAGATACCCCGTTTTCTGGTAAATGGCGTTCAGCAGGCGGTCGGACGGGAGCGTGGCCGCGAGGGAACGGAAACCGTCGAGCTCTTCGATGACCCCGGCGGCGCGGGCTTCACCCGATTTGGCGCACTCGCTCAGCGCCAGATACAGCGGAGCTTTGGGCAGGCGCAGGCGCACCGCGCTCAGCTCATCCGGCGTAAAGCCGCAGATCGGGCTCATCAGCACCGAAAGCAGCGGGATATCCTGCACCGGGTTATCCACCACGCGCAGAAGCGACAGAATCGTGGAAATCTCCGGCGCCTCAAAAAAGCCGCTGGAGGAATCCGCCCAGGCGGGCACGCCGCACAATTGCAGCTCGCGTGCGTAGCGGGCGGCATACTGGTTTGCGCTGCGCAGCAAAATGCAGAAGTCGCGGAACACCGCCTTTCGCCGCACCCCATTTTCCGTTACCTGAAAGCCCTGTGCCATCAGCTCCAAAACGGTTTCGGCAATATGGCGGCTTTCCAGCAGCTCCATCGCTTCGTCAGAGCCCTCGCCCATGGACAAATCGAGAATGTCGAGCCGGGTTTCGCAGCCTTCCTGCGGCGGATACGACGCGCCGGCCGCGAGAAGCTCTTTGCCGCTGTATTCCACATCCCCGGCCTGCGAGGACATCAGCTGCCCGAACACAAAATTCACCGCGTCGGTCACGGTAGAGCGGGAACGAAAATTTTGGTCGAGCACAATACAGGCCGGGTAGCGGCTGTGCTCCCGGTCATATTCGGCGAAGTCGGCGCGCCGCTGCAGAAAGATGCGGGGCATCGCCTGGCGGAAGCTGTAAATGCTCTGTTTGACGTCGCCGACCATAAACAGATTTTCTTCGTTCTGCGAAATCGCACGGAACAATAAATCCTGCGCTTCGTTTGTATCCTGATATTCGTCCACCATAATTTCATCAAAGCGGCGCGAAAGCTCCAGCGCTTCTTCGGTTCGCTCGTAGCCGTTTTCCGTCTCGCGCACGAGAAGACGCAGCGCCCAGTGCTCCAGATCGCCGAAATCCGCAAGGCGGCGCTCCGCTTTCATCTGGTCGAGCGCGTGCGAAAACGCCGTTACAACGGCAAACAGCTGCTCCACCACAGGGGACAGCGCGCGCAGATCGTCGGCGCAGTCCTGCAAAGTAGCGGAGAACAGCGCCGCAAGCTTTTTCACGGTGGATTTCACTTCGTCGCGGCAGGCGGAAAGACGCAGCTTCAAAGGGTCCTCCGCGTAGCCGCGCACCGGCTTTAAGCGGGCAAACACAAAATTTGCGGCAAGCTCGCCCACATTGTCCCATTCCCGCTGCTGCGCCGCGCGGTACAAGGAGGAAAGGCCCGAAAGATCGGACTGGTACGCTTCGGTATATGCTGCCGAAAGCTTTTCGTCAGCCTGCATCGATTCCAGAGAATCCCGCACCAACGAAAGGCAGTAATCGCAGGCCTCTTCGGCAAAAGCGAGCAGACACGCCCCCCAGGGGGACTCCTGCACCGGAACGGCGCCGGAATACATTTCTGCCTTTTCCCGCAGCCAGCGCTCCGGGAACGGATGCGACCGGATGAAATCGTACAGCTGGTTCACCGCGCGGATCAGCCGACTGTCGTCGCGGTCAGAGCTGAACGCTTCGACCAGCTCATAAAAATCGGGATTCGCCGCGGCATAGCAGTCCTCCAGCACCTGTGTGACCGCTTCCCCGCGCAGGATGGACATTTCCCCCTCGTCGGCAATGCGAAAGTCGTGCGAAATATTCAGCTTATAGAAATTCTCGCGCACCAGCTCGCTGCAAAAGCTGTGTACCGTGCTGATGTGCGCGCCGCCCAGCAGAATCTGCTGCCGCTGCAGCGCCGTGTTCGAGGGGTCCTCCGCCAGCATGCGGGAGAGCTGCTGGGCGATCCGCTCGCGCATTTCCGCGGCGGCAGCCTTGGTGAAGGTGACGACCAGAAGGCGGTCGGCATCGCTGGGGTTCTGCTCGTCCGTGATGCGCTCGATCACCCGCTGCACCAGCACGGCGGTTTTGCCAGAGCCGGCCGCAGCCGATACCAGAAGCGTGCCGCCTCTGGCATGAATCGCGTCCGCCTGCGCGGGCGTCCAGCTTCGTTCAGCCATGTTCGTCCCCCTCCTTCCCCGTTTCTTCTTTTAAAATCCGCCGGAGCGTTTCCGCCTTATCCAGTCGCAGGCACTCCCGCCCGCCGTCGGCATCCTCATGGCCGCACACGGCAAAATACGGGCAGTACTGGCAGGCGTTATGCTCGCCCGTCAGCGGAAGAGCGGCAACATCGCCCCCGTGCAGAGTCTGCACCATCCGCCCCGTAAGGTCTTTGATATATTCCATCACTCCGCCGAGCTGCGAAGCGCTTACAACCGATTCGGTTTTCGCAGGCTTACCGTCTTTGAGCGCAACGGGAATATATTTGCCCTCGGCCTGCTCCTCCATCCCCTGAATCACGCGGGAATCGTCGAGCAGAAGACCATTCATGCGCAGCTTCTTCTCAGCAGCCGCTTCAAGGGCTTGGATCGACTGTCCTTTCGCTGCGGAAATCACAGGGCGCACGGCGGGCATGTACAAAATTCCCGCAGGGCAAAAGCGCCCGTTCTGAATCAGTGCCGCAAGGTAGATCAGCATTTGCAGATTGACCCCGTACAGCACGTCCGACAGGCGGAACTCCTTTTTCCCTGTTTTATAGTCGATGATGCGGACATATTTCACGCCGTCGAGCTCCATAACGTCCACGCGGTCGATTTTCCCCTCGACGGTTGCGGTTTCTCCGTTCGGCAGAGTGATTTTGAGCGGCGGGAACTCCCCGCCCTCCTTCAGCTCCAGCTCAAACGCCGCGGGCTGAAATTTGCTCTGGGCCAGCTCCTTCGCGATATGGGCGATCACCACCTGCGCGGAATCCGCAATGCGGGCGACCAGAAAGCGGAAGCGGGGACTTTTGTCCTCCGCGCCGCCGAGCTGTTCCTCCACATAGCGCTCGATACAGGATAAAATAAGCTGTTTCAGCTCTTCCGGCCCGAGCGCCGCAAGGGCGCGTGCCCCCTGCTCCCGCAGCAGATGCTCGAGCAGGTAATGGATCAAACTGCCGTACTCGAGCGCGTTCAGCTCCGCCGGGCGGCGCTCCTTCGCGCCGAGGCCGTAGCGGCAGAAATACTGGAACCGGCACAGGTGATACGATTCAATCTGCGTGGCGGAAATGTGGCGCATCTGCTCAAACAGCATCCGCGCCCGCACGGGATTTTCAAAGGCGGCCGGCGCGCGCTCGTGCACCCGGCGCAGGGCGGCCATTCGCTCGGTATAGCCCTCCCGGCGGGAGAACAGCTCCTTTAGTGTGGAGGACAGCACGGATGACTGCCCCCAGAGCCGCGCCGTCATTTCAAAGGCGGGCTGCTCGCTGTTGGCGAACGATTCCTCCGGCAGCAGGTAGCGGCTTTGCACCGGTATATCCGGCAATATGGAGCGGATTTCACTGACGATGGACGACGGCGCTTTCGCCGCGCCGTCCATATCCGCCGCCGGGTAGGTGACAAACAATCGCTCCGTCGGGGCAGACATGACGGTGTAGGCCATCAGACGCTCGTCCATGGAGGAATCCTCCATCGTGCCGTTGAGCGGCAGGCCCATTTGAATCAGCATGCGGCGCTCCTCGTCGCTGAACACGCCGTCCGGCGACGGGTTGCGCGGGAATTCCCCCTGCACCGCGCCCAAAAGAAACACGACCTTTGGGTCAGCCGGGCGCGAACGGTCCGCCGCCCCCACCGTCACCTCATCGAGCCCCTGCGGAATGCTCCCGATTGTGCCGGAGGCGATCACAAGGCGAAGAAGCTCGCCAAAGCGCTGTGCTGAGAGAACCCGCCCCTTCAGCACCAGCGCCATTTGATCCAGAATCCGCATCAAAAGCTCCCACAGCCGGAACTGCCGGTCTGCCAGCTCTGGTTCTCCCATCTCTTTCATCCTGCGGCACATCTGTTTGACATGCTCCGGCACACCGAGCGCCAGCAGAAAACGGTACACCGCGCGGGCCGACGTTTCCCCGTCCGCCATGCGCACGGAATCGGCAAATTCGCGCAGCGGCGCGATGATGCGCTCCCGCAGCTCGTTGAGCTGCGAAAGCTGCTGCGCGTCCTGCTCCGTCAGCTCACCGGCAAAGCCGCGGGGGTGCCGCGACCATGGCCCCAGCCATTCCCTGCCGGAAAGCTTCCATAAAAAGGCATAATTTTCAATGAGTGAAATCTCTTCCGCCGTGTACCCGCAAAGCCCTGTTTTCAGACACGCGAACACATCGTCGGAGCGGTACCCCGAACGCGCCGCCTGAAAGGCGCACAGCACAAGGCGCATCAGCGGTTCGGTGTCGATCGCGCGGGGATCGTCCATAAAATATGGGATGTCCCACCGCTCGAGCGCGGCATCCAGATTGCTGCGGTACGCTTCGGGCGAGCGGGCCAGAATGGTGAAATCGCGGTAACGGTACCCCTCCTCCATCACCATGCGGCGAATGGTCATCGCCACATAGGCCGCTTCATCGTAGGTGCTGCGGGCGGCATACAAAGCTACATCGCCCGTATCCCCGCGCAGAGGAATGCGGCGGCCGCGGTATGCGCCCTCCTCCACCGCTCGCAGCCCCGCGCCGCGAAAACGAACGCCCGGCTTCAGTGTGACAGGGGCCGCCACCGCAACGGAATTCTGCCGCGCAAGGCGCATCAGGCTGCGCGCCGTTTGGTACACCGGCGTGAACAGGCTCATTTCCGCATCCGCCTGCCGGGGGCCGTCGGCACAAAGCGCCACCGTCACCTCCTGAGCCTGACAGAGCACGAGCTCCAGAATGCCGAGCTCCTGCGCGGTAAAGCTCTTGAAGGAATCCACAAACACGGTGTAGCCCTCAAAAAAACGGTGTGCAAGCAGTACGTCTTTTAACCGGGTCAGATCATCCTGCGGGTCGAGGTAGCTTTGCGCCACCAGCGCCTCATACGCCGACAGAATCAGCGAGAGCTCCTTCATCTTTTCCCGCAGGGTGCCGTCCTCCAGCCGCTCCGCCGCGCGGGACAGCTCCCGCGGGGCGACGGCGCACATTTTCAGCTCCGCCGAAGCGGTGAGCATCATGCTCACCAGCTCGGGAGTCTGGGTGTGCTTTTGGTACAGCGGCAGGTGATCCGCCGTCTGTTCCAGCGCAAGGCTCATCAGAATGCTGCGGCCGCCGTCGTCGAGCCGTTTGCCGCAGCACCCGCCGAAGCGGCGGAACACAGCGTCCGCCAGGCGGGTGAAGCTGACGACCTCTACCTCCGCGGCACGGCGCGGCCCCAAAAGACGCAGCATGGCGCGCTCGCTTTCAAAAGAAAACTGCTCCGGCACCAACAGCATCAGCTTTTGTTCACCCTGCCCGGCCAGCCGGTGCAGCTCCTGCCGGACAAAATGTGTTTTTCCGCTCCCGGAGCGCCCGAACAGCAGATGAAGCAACCCAATCCCCCATTTCGTAAAGTGCGGCCTGCTAGAAGGAGCACTTTCCATTTAAGTAGTAATTATAGCATAAAAGAGCCTTGAAAAAAAGCGTGTGAAAGATCGTAAACCGCCCACACCGAAAGAAGCCCCGAAGCTTTCTTTGAAACATTCCATTCACTGTTGACAAAATCTTTGGAACGCTGTACGTGCCCAGGGGCTTTTTCACCCCGCCGTTTGAAACCGCAGCCAGCCTCGAAAACAGGCTGAAACAACGATATGCCGAGGTAACGGTAACCGCGGTCGGCTCCATGGGCTGCTTTTGCTGTGTCAAAGGGTAGGAAAATACGATTGAGGAGAAATCTTGAAATCTCAAACGGATTTCCTGTTTGGATAACAGGTGTGCCATTGAAAAAGACGACAAAAAAGCATTCCCCGGCGCTCAATGCGAAGGGAATGCTTTTTATAAGGAATCCGGCAGACCGGGCTCTCAAGGTAAATGATTCACCGGATTCCCGAAGGATTCGTCCTTCCTTTTCCGGCTGCCCAGTTTTTAAACTGTTCGTACAGCTCGAGTGATTTAAAGCGGATTTCGTACTGCCCGGTAACGATCTCCATCTGCTTCGGGTTCAGCACATCGTCAAGCTCTTCCTTTTCCTCAGCGGCGGGCAGGCACATGGGCGGGAACATCACGCACCACCAGTTTTTCCCCTGCGCCTGGCCGATTGTCACGCGCAGCGCATCGTAGGTGCCGGCCGGCAGCGTAACCTGCCGATACTGCCGCGTGGTAAAATAGATGTTTTCCAGTTCGACATCCACCGGGTACTGATACCCGCGCTGTGCAATTTCCTCAGCGGCCGCGGCCCTCAGCCGGGGCATATTCCGCCGTACTACCTGTTCCGCTTCCTTTCGGTCGGTAATGCCGTCGAGCATTCCGGCGGATTCGGTCAAAATGCGGTTGCGTACATAGAGCTTCAGCTCCTGATCCTCGGAAGTATCGGAATTGGCCAGCACATGCAGGCGCAGAACATGATTTGGAATATCTTCACATTGTCGCGCAAAGGAAAAAAAGGAAGTAAAGGAGCAGGCAACCGTAAGTACAAACGCGATGATCAGCGCTTTTTCTATGTTTTTTAATTTCCAGGAATTCTGAGTGGAATTCAAAAGAGTCATCTCCTTCTTTATGTTAACCAAAGGATTGTCCTCTTTTGTTTGATTTATGCGCACGAGCCAGCAAAAAAAAGAAAAAAGTATCTTTCCCCGCCATTTTGGGGAAAGATACCCGATATGGATCCTTTATTCGGCACCGACCGGTTCGCATACAAACACATGACGGTATTTTTTCCGCAGCTCTTCCCGGCACCGCTCCGCCGACACACGCTCCGAAAAAATGCCGAACACCGCCGAGCCGCTCCCGGTCATGCAGGCGCCGAGCGCGCCCATGTGCAGCAGCGCCTGCCGAAGCGCTTCGATCTGCGGCTCCGGCATCGCCAGCGAAAACGAATTGCCGAGGCCGCCCGCGATCAGGTGCAGTTGGCCGCTCCCAAGCGCCGCCGCCATTGCCGGGGTGTAGCGCGGGTAGGATGCGCCGTCTCGATCCGCCTGCGCAAACGCCGCGGCGGTGCTGACGCTGACGGACGGCTTGCACACGACAAAAAAGCACGGCGGCATTGGGGCAAGAGGCGATAAAACCTCGCCGATTCCCCCGACCCGCATGGTGCCGCCCCGAAGGCAGAATGGAACGTCCGCCCCAATGCTCAGGCCCAGCGCGCACAGCTCGTCCATTGTAAAGCCGGCATCGTAGATCCGGTTCATCGCGCGCAGCACGGCGGCGGCGTCGGCGCTGCCCCCGCCCATCCCCGCCCGATCGGGGATCCGTTTCAGCATCCGGATTTGAATTCCGCCGTTCGGCAGATCCGCCGCCTGATAAAACAGGCGCGCTGCCCTTTGCACCGTGTTTTCTTCCCCGCAGGGAATCCCCGCCCGGTCACAGAGCAGATCAACTCCCGGAGTTTCAATCGGCGTGAGCAGCAAGGTATCGTAAACGGAAACGGTCTGCATCACCATATCCAGCAGATGATAGCCGTCCGCACGGCGGCCCAGTATATCGAGTGTCAGATTCAGTTTTGCCGTTGCATAAACACAAATCGGCCGCCCCGTCTGCATGAAGCATTCCTCCATTCTTCCCCGCAAAAAGACGGCTTTGCCCGCCGCACCCGCAAAGGCGGGAGCCACGCGCAAAACCGTTGGATCATTCCACACGAGCGGATTTATTTGAGCGTGCCCAAAAAGCGCTCGATCCGTTTGAGCGCCTCGGTGATATTCGGAATCGAGTTGGAGTAAGCAACCCGGGCAAAGCCCTCTCCGCAGTCGCCGAACGCGTTGCCGGGCACAATTGCGACCTTCTCCGCGTAAATCAGGCGCTCACAGAACTCCTCTGAGCCAAGGCCGCTGCTCTTGATGCAGGGGAATACATAAAACGCCCCCTCGGGCTCAAAGCAGGTCAGGCCGAGCGAATTGAGGCCGTCTACGATCAGCCGGCGGCGCATGTCGTACTGGGAACGCATCTCCTCAATATCGCCGTCGCCGTTTTTGAGCGCCTCAATTGCCGCGTACTGCGACATGGTGGGCGCGCTCATAATGCCGTACTGGTGCAGCTTTGTCATCTGGGCGATGATCTCCGTCGGCCCCATGGCAAAGCCGAGACGCCAGCCGGTCATGGCGTACGCCTTGGAGAAGCCGTTGATCAGAATCGTGCGCTCCTTCATGCCGTCTATGGACGCGAAGCTGACGTGGGGCGTGTCGCCATAGGTCAGCTCGCTGTATATTTCATCAGAAATCACCATCAGGTTATGTTCCTTGACAACCGCCGCAATCTCCTCCAGATGCCCGCGGCGCATGACGGCGCCGGTGGGGTTGTTCGGGAAGGGCAGAATCAGTACCTTCGTCTTTGGGGTGATCTTCGCGCGCAGCTCCTCGGCGGTTAAGCGAAAATCATTCTCCGCCTTCGTCTCAAGAATCACCGGAACACCGCCGGCCATCTGTGTGAGCGGCACATAACAGACAAAGCTCGGCTCGGGGATAAGAACCTCGTCGCCGGGATTCACGAGCGAGCGCAGGCTGGCGTCGATCGCTTCGGAGCCGCCGACGGTGACGACGACATCCGTTGCGGGGTCGTATTCCACCTGGTATTTGCGGGCGACCCACTTGCAGATCTCCTGACGCAGCTCCATAAAGCCGCGGTTCGGGCTGTACCAGGTCTTTCCCTTTTCCAGCGTCTGAATTCCGGCCTGGCGCACATGCCAGGGGGTGGAAAAGTCGGGCTCGCCGATGGAGAGGGAGATCACGTCGTCCATTTCACTCGCAATATCGAAAAACTTCCGGATCCCCGAAGGCTTGAGCGATTGCAGCCGCTGATTCATCACAGATTGATAATCGATCACCATACACACCCCGTTCTTTGGTCTTTGTCCTCTCCGGAGTGAAGAATAACCCCTCCGTCTTTATACCGGGTCAAAATGAAGTGGGTGGCCGTAGAGACAACGGAATCCAGCGCGGCCAGGCGGTTCATGACGAACAGCGCCACCTCCTGCATCGATTTCCCGTGAACGATCACCGCAAGATCGTACCCGCCGGACATCAGGTAGACGCTTTCCACCTCGCCAAAGCTCATCACGCGGTCCGCAACCTCATCAAAGCCGCGGTCCGGCTTCGGCACAACCTTCAGCTCGATCAGCGCCGTGACTTTATTCTGGTCGACCTTCTCCCAGTCGATCAGCGCGCGGTAGCCTTTGATCACACCCTGCTTTTCATACTGTTCGATTGCTTCGTTGACCTTTTCCTGCGTTGTGTCGAGCATTGCTGCGAGCTGCGCAGGGGTCAGTCTGGCATTTTCACTTAAAAGAGCTAACAATTTTTCCATTATGGTTCCTCCTTAAATTTTCTGAACAGTTCGAGAGATTGGCCCTGCGCTGTTTATTCGATCGGCAGCATTACGGGCTCGCGCCCAACGTAGATGGTGAACCGATCAAACCCGGCCTGCAAAAGCAGAGAGAGCCCGGTTTCCACCCCGGCGCCGATATCCCCCCAGCGGTGCGCGTCGGAGCCGACGGTCACATACTTGCCGCCCAGCTGGCGAAAGCGCCGGAGCACCTCGGCCGGCGGCAGAGTCTGCCCCAGCTTCTGGCGCAGCCCGGAGGTATTGAGCTCCAGCGCCTTGTGGTTGCGCGCCAGCAGGCTGAGAATTTCGTCGACGATCTCGCGGTGATCCGGGTAAAGCCGGGCCGGAATGCCCTTATCGCCCACAATGTACCGGTAGGGGTAAGTGAGATGCGCCAGAGAATCAAAGCCGTTCCAGCGCACCATCTCGAGAATTTCATAAAAATAACGCGTGAGAAGCGCGTCGACATCCAGGTGGTCGTAGTCGAGAAAATAAAAATCCTCCATACCGGCCAGATTATGGAGGGAGGCCAGAACGAAGTCAAAGCCGCAGGTGGTCAGAACATCCTGTGCCGCCTTTTCATCCTGCAGGGGCTGGCCAAGTTCAACGCCCGCGTACACCCGCAGCCGGCCCTGAAAAACCGCGGCGGCCTTTTTGGCCTCGAAATAGGACTGGCGCGACGAACGGTCGTATTCTTCCTTATAATAATCATTGCACTCGCAGTGATCCGTCAGGGCAACGGCGTACAGGCCCTGTCGCTGTGCAGCCTCGCACATCATCATGGCCGGGTCTTCCGCATCACGGGAGCAATCGCTGTGCAAATGGCAATCGGAACAATATCTGTATTTCAAAGCTCTGCCGCCTCCAGTCTGTCAATGCCCGGTCCGATGCCCCGCTTTCCTCAAAAGCGGGCAAAGGATTCGGTCTCTTCCTCCCGCCCGCGGCAGGGAAAAGACGCCTGTGCCTCCCCTTTCCCCGCGGGCTGCGGGGATACTTCTTGACGATTTTTATTATCTTAGCATAAATCAGGGAAAAAAGACAGTTTTTCCTCTAATTTTTTTCTAAGTCAAAATTTCGTCTTAATAGTTTTTTTCTTAACGCGCTTGGTGCCGAAAACGTCTTGACATACCATTGTTTCTACTTCATAATAAATGCATTAATACCAGTTATTATGGAATTTCTTTATTTTTAGGAGGCTGCCGCATGCGCGCTGTAATTACCGTTCTTGGCAAAGACATGGTGGGTATTCTTGCCCGCGTCTCTGCCATTTGTGCCGAAAACCAAGTAAATGTGATCGAAGTGACCCAGTCTGTTCTGCAGGATATGTTTGCCATGATTATGATGGTGGATATTTCAAAAAGCACCATTCCCTTCAGCGATCTGGCCGATCGCCTGACCGAGCTGGGAACCAGCATGAACCTGACAATCCACACCATGCACGAGGATATCTTCAACTCCATGCACCGTATTTAAGCGCGGGCCGGGTTCTCTGACTGCGGAAAGCCCTGCCGGAAAAGCGCTAATATATAGAGAGAAAGGACCGCTTTCATGATTAATTCCCACGATATTCTCGAAACGATCAATATGATTGATAACGAAAATCTGGATGTGCGCACCATTACCATGGGTATTTCCCTGCTGGACTGCGTGGATTCTGACCAAAAAGCCGCCTGTGACAAGGTGTACGATAAAATTTGCCGCTATGCCGGCAGCCTGGTCAAAACCGGCGAAGATATCAGCAAGGATTACGGCATCCCGATCATCAACAAGCGCATATCCGTCACACCCATCTCAATGATTGCAGCGGCGTGCCCCTCAAAGAGTCCGGCCCATTTTGCCCAGGCATTGGACCGCGCCGCGAAAGAGGTAGGCGTCAATTTCATCGGCGGGTATTCCGCATTGGTACACAAAGGGTTTGGCCCGGGAGATTACGCACTGATCGAAAGCATCCCCGAGGTTCTCAGCACCACCAGCTTTGTCTGCTCCTCCGTCAACGTGGGCACCACCAAGGCGGGAATCAATATGGATGCTGTCGGCAAAATGGGACGCGTCATCCGCGAATGCGCGGAGAAAACAGCCGACCGCGACTGTATTGGAGCGGCGAAGCTGGTGGTTTTCTGCAATGCGCCGGAAGACAACCCGTTTATGGCCGGCGCCTTCCACGGCCCCGGCGAACCGGACTGCGTAATCAACGTGGGCGTATCCGGCCCCGGCGTGGTTCGCGCCGCGCTGGCAAAAGCGGGGGACTGCGATATTACCGGGATTGCCGACCTGATCAAAAAAACTGCGTTTAAAATCACACGTATGGGGCAGCTGGTGGCACAGGAGGCCTCCCGCCGACTGTTTGTCCCGTTCGGCATCGTCGATCTCTCTTTGGCCCCCACCCCCGCCGTCGGCGATTCCGTCGCCTACATTCTGGAGGAAATGGGCCTTGAGGCCTGCGGCGCCCACGGCACGACCGCCGCGCTGGCCCTGCTGAACGACGCCGTGAAAAAGGGCGGCATTATGGCCTCCTCCCACGTTGGCGGCCTGTCCGGCGCGTTTATCCCCGTCACCGAGGACGCCGGCATGATCGAAGCCGCGCGCCGCGGTTCGCTGACGCTCAACAAGCTGGAGGCCATGACCGCGGTCTGCTCCGTGGGCCTCGACATGATCGCCATCCCCGGCGACACCCCGGCCGAGGTGATCTCGGGCATCATCGCCGACGAGGCGGCGATCGGCATGGTCAACAGCAAAACCACCGCCGTGCGCCTGATTCCCGCCATCGGCAAGCAGGTGGGCGAGGAGCTCAATTTTGGCGGCCTGTTGGGCGGCGGCCCCGTCATGGAAGTCAACCGGTACTCTCCGCAGCGGTTTATTCAGCGCGGCGGGCGCATCCCGGCCCCGCTGCAGAGTCTGAAAAATTAAATTTCCTTTAAAAACATCAAAACATTTTGACTTTTCTTGAGGTTATGTGTCACAGAGGTAAAATTTATCAAAAAATCAGTTGTATATTTGTGACGAGCGGGCTATAATTGTGCATGTGATTTCTGAGAATTTTACGTAACATAGATTTTATTGATCAAGGAGGTGCGGTCATTATGAACGATATGCTGAAGCAAATCATCGAAATGGACGAAAAAGCCAGGCAGATCACGGACGCCGCCCAGAAACAGAAAACCGACACAGAAAAGGAAATCTCCAGAACGCGGGAGGATATTCGGAATCGCTACCTGGCCAGAGCAAGGGCCAGAATCGAAAAGAACAGACCTCTTGAGCAGGCCGCTGCGGAAAAAACATGGCAGGTCAAAGAGCACCGCTACCAGGCTTTGGTGGAGCAGCTGGATCAGCAATATGCGCAGAACGGCGAAAAATGGGTGGATACGATCGTCCGCAATGTGATAGGAGAGTGATTTCATGCTTTCCCATCTCTCTTCCAATGTGGTTTCGGCGAAGGCCCGCGCAATGTACGGGCGCAGATTGACCGCCCGGAACTACCAGGAAATGCTCAACTGCAAAAGCGTGACGGAAATCGCCCGGTACCTTGCCGCAAACACCGATTACGATAAGGTGCTTGCGGGAATGAACGACAGAGAAGTGCACCGCGGCCAGCTGGAAAACCGGCTCAAGCACAAGCTGCTTGCGGACTCGGCGGCCCTGTGCCGTTACGAAATCTCCATCAGCGACGCGCTGGCCACCTATTTGCTGCAGCGCAGTGAGGTGGAGCAGATTTTGAACGCGCTGCTGCACCTGAACGCCGACAAAACAAAGGAATACTTTTTCTCCATGCCGGCCACTCTTGCCATTCATTCGCGGCTGGATCTTGTCCGGCTTTCGAGCGCGGAGAATTTCGACAGCATCATTGCCGCACTGGCCCACACGCCGTACCAGATGCTGCTGGAGTCGTTCCGCCCCACTTACGACAACCCCATCGACTTTACCGCCGCAGAAAACGCGCTGAACACCTATTTGTACAGCCGGCTGTACGAGACCATCGAGCATCTGCGGGATAAAAGCATGAAACAGGATTTGCGGCAGATTGTCGATCTTTATCTCGATCTGAACAACTTTGCCCGCATTCTGCGCTTTAAAACGTATTTTCAGGCCGGCCCGGATTACATTCGCAGCAATCTTCTTCCATTCGGCTCCCTCAATAAGGACCAAATTGAAAAAATGATTCAGGCTCGGGACGCCGGGGAGGTACGCTCACTTCTGGCACAGACGAGAATCGGCAAAAAGACCAGCAAAATCGAGTACAATTTTGCCGATCAGCTGGCGGAGCGCGCTTTGTACAAGATCTGCCAGCATGACCTCCATTTTTCTGTACACGCGTCGGTTATCATGCTGTCTTATATTTTCTATCTGCAGATCGAGCTGATGGACATCATCAATATTGTAGAGGGAATCCGCTATCATCTCCCGCCGGAAGAAATAAAAAAGCTGCTTGCTTTTTCTGATTTTTAACGAAAGGAGTGGTGCTGTTTGGCTGTACAAAAACTAAAAATGGCCAGTATTATCGGCCGAATGAACGAACTGGATGAGGTGACGCTTCGCTGCGGTCAATCCGAAGTGTTTCATCCCGACAACGTTCTTTCGTTCTACTCCGATACAACGCCCTTTGTTCCGATCGGGGAGGATAACCCCTACACGGCTTCTCTGCAAAAGCTTTCGGATGCCTGCGCGAAGATCGGGCATCCCCTCTCCTTTGAGGGGGCACCCGACTGCAATACGGAGGAAGAGGATCGCGTTCTGCTGGAATATGCGGAAGCGTTTTCCTCTTATATCGAAGATTGTCTGAAGCAGAAAAGCGATTCTGAACAAAAAATTCAGGAGCTGGACGCCTCGCTGCAGGAGCTGGCCCATTTTACCGGCATGGACGTGGATCTTGGAAAAATTCCGGACTGCAAGTTTGTTCAGGTGCGTTTTGGTGTTTTATCGAAGGATAGCTATAACAAACTCGCTCTTTATAACGATAATCCTTATATGGCGTTCTTTCCAAACTCCAGCGACGAAACCTCTTATTGGGGCGCTTATTTTGCCCCCACCGAGCAGATTGATGAAATAGACCGGATTTTTTCCAGCCTGTTTTTCAAGCGAATCAATCTGACCGGCTTCAGCGGTACGCCGGAGCAAACGATTGAATCGCTTCTGGAGCAGCGCCGCGCGGCGGAAGCCCTGATTCGGGAGTCGGATGAAAAGCTGAAGGACTACTGGCAGCAGGAGCAGAAAAAATGCCAGCTGATCTTTAATCATCTGAAAGAAAAGAGCATTTATTTCGGCATCCGCCATTACGGCGCCCGCTACCACGAAAGCTTCGTTCTCACCGGGTGGATTCCCGCAAAGGATGAGGATGGATTCCGGGAGTCTTTAGAACCATTGGAATCGGTGGAGTATTCCTTCGAAAATGCGGAAGCGCAGTTGGAGCATTCCCCGCCCGTCCGGCTGAAAAACCCCAAGCTGTTCCGCCCGTTTGAATTCTTTGTGGAAATGTTCGGCCTGCCCGCCTACAACGAGGTTGACCCCACCATCTTCGTCGGGATCACCTATATCATGATGTTCGGCATCATGTTTGCCGATTTGGGGCAGGGGCTGTGTGTTTCTCTGATTGGCCTGTACATGTGGAACAAGCTCCGCATGCGGCTCGGCAAAATCCTGATCCCCTGCGGCCTTTCCTCCGCGGTATTCGGCTTTCTTTTCGGCTCGGTGTTCGGCTTTGAGCATGCGCTCAACCCGGTTTACCACGCGTTGTTCGGCCTTGACGACAAGCCCGTAGAGGTAATGCACCCCGCCACGACCAATCTTATTATTTACGCGGCCGTCGGCATCGGCGTCTCCCTTGTGCTGATCGCCATGCTGATTAATATTTACTCCAGCATCAAGAAAAAGAGGTACGGCAACGCTTTGTTCGGCCCGAACGGGCTGGCCGGCCTGCTGTTTTACGGCTCAGTCGTGTTTGGCCTCGGCGGTCAAATTCTGATGGGCTGGAATGTCGTCACCACGCCGTATGTGCTCTGCTTTATCGTTTTCCCGCTGCTGCTGATTTTCTTTCAGGAGGTGTTAAGCGGCATTGTGGAGGGCCACAAGCACTGGCAGCCTGCCAGCTGGGGCGAATACCTCACGCAGAGCTTTTTCGAGCTGTTTGAATGCCTGCTCAGCTACATGAGCAACACCATGTCCTTCCTTCGTGTCGGCGCGTTCGTTCTGGTGCACGCGGGCATGATGATGGTCGTATTTACTTTGGCGGAGATGTCCTCCGGGATTGGGTATTTACTGGTTCTCGTTCTGGGCAATATCTTTGTCATGGCGCTGGAGGCGCTGCTGGCCGGCATTCAGGTATTGAGGCTGGAGTTCTATGAAATGTTCAGCCGCTTTTTTGACGGCAACGGCCGTCCTTTCCATCCTGTGTCCGCTCGCCAGGAGCAGAATCAGGCATAAGCCCGCTTCTGCTCCCAGCGGTTAAAATTAAAAAACATTATATTTGGAGGCAAATCTTATGAACTACGTATTGTTTATTCTCCCGATCGCGGCACTGATTGTCACTGTTTTCCTCACCCTCAGAGCGGTAAAGAACGGCAAAAAGGTAAAATCCGCCGTCATCACTCAGTTGGCTGCCTTTGCGATTGTATGCGCTGTTACCGTTGCGGTTCCAGTCGTTGCAAACGCCGCTACCGATGAGCCCGCAAACGCCACCACCTCCGCCGCAAACGACGGCACCAACGTAGGCGAAGAGGGCATGGGCCTGCTGGCCGCCGCCCTTGTAACCAGCCTCTCCGGCGTTGGCGGCGGTATTGCCGTTGCCGCCGCAGCCCCCGCCGCGATCGGCGCTACCGCAGAAGACCCCAAATCCTTCGGTAAATCCCTGATCTTCGTTGCGCTTGGCGAAGGTATCGCCCTGTACGGCCTGCTGATTTCCATCCTGATTCTGAATAAGATTTAAGCGGTCTTTTCAGAGTTTGAAACAAAGGAAAGCAGGTGCTGACATGCGATTTTACTTAATCAGCGACAACACAGACACGCTGGTAGGAATGCGCCTGGCCGGTATTCCCGGCATTTTGGCGCACGATGTCGGTGAGGTTCGCAAGGCTTTGAACGACGCCATTGAAATGAAGGATGTTGCGGTGATTCTGATGACCGAACGCCTGATTTCCATGTGCCCCGAGCTGGTTTACGATTTAAAGCTGAACCTGAAACGCCCTTTGATCGTTGAAATACCCGACCGTCACGGCAATGGCCGTACCAAGGATTCTATTACCCGCTATGTCCGCGAGGCAATCGGAGTAAAAATTTAAACCGCCAAGGCGGCGGAACGGGGGGTTACTATGGCTTCTAATGATGAAAAATTAAGTAAATTTAGTACTGCTATCAATCATTACGCGCAGGAACAGCGGGAAAAGATCGAACAGGAAATCGCTGAGTACAAGCAGGCGCAGCTGGAAGAAGCGGAGCGCCAGGTGCTGCACGAGGCGTACCAGCTCATTCAGGGCGAAATGACTGCCATGCGGGATGAAATTGTGCGGGACATTGCGCACCGCGAAATGAATGCCCGCAAGCAGCTTTTGGAGAAGAGAAGGCAGATTGAAGAGGAGGTGTTCGACAAGGCGAAGAACCGCCTGATCGATTACACCAAGTCCGCTCAATATCCTTCCCTGCTGCAGAAGTATACCCGCGGCCTTTCCGAGCTGTTCCCGGAATCCGGCACGGTTCTCTGCGTGAAAAAGGATGATCTGCAATATGAGGATCTGCTCCGGCAGGCGTTCGCAAAAGACTGCACTGTTCAGGCGGATCAGGATATTCTGATCGGCGGTGTTCGCGCCTTTCATGCCGAAAAAGGCATCATGGCCGATGAAACACTGGACACGATGCTGGAATCACAGCAGGAGTGGTTTGAAGAAACCTCTGGAATGTCTGTGGTCTGAGCCGTAATACCAACGATAACGGAGATGATTGAAGATGGAGAACCAAGATGTAATTTATGGTATTAACGGGCCGGTCGTAACAGTTAGAAATTCGCGCAGCTTTTCCATGATGGAAATGGTATTCGTCGGCAAGGAACGTCTGGTGGGTGAAATCATCGGCATTACCGATAAAGTGACCACCATTCAGGTCTATGAAGAAACCACCGGACTGCGTCCGGGCGAGCCGGTATTCGGTACCGGCAGCCCCATGAATGTTACGCTAGGCCCAGGGATTCTGGATAATATTTTCGATGGAATCGAGCGCCCTCTGAAGAAGATTGCGGACGATTCCGGCTCTGTGTTTATCTCCCGCGGCAGCAACGTGCCCGCGCTTGACCCCGACCAGCTGTGGGAAGTAACCGTTACCGCACAGGTGGGCGACAAGCTTGCAGGCGGCGACGTTTACGCCGAATGCCCGGAGACAAAAATCATACGGCATAAGTGCCTGGTACCGCCCTCGCTGAGCGGCACCGTGACGAAGGTGGCCGCAAACGGAAAATACCGCGTTAACGACACCGTTGTGGAGCTCACCGACGCAAAGGGAAACAAGCATGAGCTGACCCTTTGCCAGAAGTGGCCCATTCGTACCCCGCGCCCGGTTGCGGAGCGCATGCAGCCCAGAATTCCGCTGGTTACCGGTCAGCGTGTCATCGACACCCTGTTCCCTGTAGCCAAGGGCGGCACCGCGGCTATCCCGGGCGGATTTGGAAGCGGCAAGACCATGACGCAGCACCAGCTGGCCAAATGGTGCGACGCGGATATTATCATCTACGTCGGCTGCGGCGAGCGCGGCAACGAAATGGCTCAGGTTCTGCAGGAATTCTCAGAGCTGATCGACCCGAAATCCGGCCGGCCCATGACCGACCGCACCACCCTGATCGCGAACACCTCGAACATGCCTGTGGCAGCGCGTGAAGCGTCCATTTACACCGGCATTACGCTGGCAGAGTATTACCGCGACATGGGCTACCACGTGGCCATGATGGCCGACTCCACCTCCCGCTGGGCGGAGGCTCTGCGTGAGATTTCCGGCCGTTTGGAAGAGATGCCCGCAGAAGAAGGTTTCCCGGCGTATTTGCCCTCTCGTCTGGCGGAATTCTACGAGCGTGCCAGCTATACCAAAAACCTGAACGGCACCGATGGCTCCATTACGATCATCGGCGCGGTTTCCCCGGCGGGCGCGGACTTCTCCGAGCCTGTTACCCAAAACACCAAGCGTTTTACCCGCTGCTTCTGGGCGCTGGACAAAAACCTTGCCTATGCGAGACATTACCCGGCGATCAACTGGATGACCAGCTACAGCGAATATTCCGCCGACCTGCAGGATTGGTTCAAAGAAAATGTGGGCGAGGATTTTCTGGAGTACCGCAGACAGACCAACAATCTTCTTCAGGAAGAAAACAAGCTGATGGAAATTGTGAAGCTGATCGGTTCGGACGTTCTGCCCGATGACCAGAAGCTCGTTATTGAAATCGCGCGCCTGATCCGCGTCGGCTTTTTGCAGCAGAACGCGTTCCACGCCGAAGATACCTTCGTGCCGCTGGAAAAGCAGAAGCTGATGATGAAGGTTATTTTGCACCTGTACCAAAAATCGCGGCAGCTCATTGCAGCGTCCGTTCCCATTTCCAGCATAATGCAGTCCGGTCTGTTTGACAAGCTGGTGAAGATGAAGTACGATGTACCGAACGACAAGCTGGACTTGTTTGATGACTATATTGCAGAAATTGATAACACCGTGGCGGAGATCATCAACAACTGATTCGGCCCCACGGAAAGAAGGCGGTTTTTTTATGATTCTTGATTATATTGGCGTCAAAGAAATAAACGGGTCGCTGATTGTGCTGGACGATGTGGAAAATGCCTCTTTTGAAGAAATTGTCGACATTCGTCTGGACAACGGCACCATGCGCCAGGGCCGAATCGTTCAGATGGACGGCAAGCGCGTGGTGATTCAGGTTTTTGACGGAACCCGCGGCATTTCTTTGAGCAATACCCGCACACGTCTGCGCGGCCGCCCCATGGAGATGCCCCTTTCCCCCGAAATTCTGGGCCGCGTGTTCGACGGCTCCGGCCGGCCAATCGACGGCCTGGGCAACATCTTCCCGCGCAAGCGCATGAATATCAACGGCACCCCGATCAACCCGGTGTCGCGCGTATACCCGGTCAACTACATCAACACCGGCGTTTCCAGCATCGATACGCTGATGACCCTGATTCGCGGGCAAAAGCTGCCGATCTTCTCCGGCTCCGGCATGTCTCACAATGAGCTGGCCGTGCAGATCGCCCGCCAGGCAAAGATCACCGGCGCGGATGGCGACAACTTTGCGATCGTGTTCGCCGCCATGGGCGTAAAGAACGACGTTGCGGAATATTTCCGCCGCTCGTTCGATGAATCCGGCGTTTTGCAGAAGGTTGTCATGTTCATCAATCTGGCCAACGACCCGATTATTGAACGTACCCTGACGCCCCGCTGCGCGCTGACCACCGCAGAATACCTGGCCTTTGAGCTGAACATGCACATTCTGGTCATCATGACCGACATGACCTCCTACGCGGAAGCACTGCGCGAATTCAGCTCCTCCAAGGGTGAAATCCCCGGCAGAAAGGGCTTCCCCGGCTACTTGTATTCGGACTTTGCCTCTTTGTACGAGCGCGCCGGCATGGTGGAGGGTAAAACCGGTTCCGTCACACAGATCCCGATTCTGACCATGCCCAACGATGACGTAACGCACCCCGTGCCTGATTTGACCGGCTACATCACCGAGGGCCAGATCGTTCTGGACCGAACGCTCGACAGCATGGGGATTTACCCGCCCGTCGGCGTTCTGCCCTCCTTGTCCCGTTTGATGAAGGACGGTATCGGCGAAGGCTTTACCCGCGCGGACCACTCCGCGCTTTCCAATCAGCTGTTCGCCTCCTACGCCAGGGTAATGGACGCCCGTTCGCTGGCCTCCGTTATCGGTGAGGAAGAGCTCTCCCCCGTAGACAAACAGTATCTGCACTTCGGCAAGCTGTTTGAACAGCAGTTCCTGACCCAGCGGCACAACGAAAACAGAACCATCGACCAGAGTTTGGATCTGGGCTGGAGGCTGCTCTCTACCCTGCCCCGTTCCGAGCTGGATCGTGTGGACGACGCGGTTCTGAACCAGTTCTACAATCCGGAAACTGCGGCGAAGGACCCGAACGAGCTGGACGAGGAAGAAAACGGAACCACCAATAACTAAGCGAGGTGAGCGGCATTGGCGATTCAAATCGTACCAACCAAGGGCAATCTTCTTGCCACCAAGAAATCGCTTAGTCTGGCCCGCACCGGCTTTGAGCTGATGGACCGTAAGCGCAATATTCTGATCCGCGAAATGATGGCTTTGATTGAGCGGGCCAACGAGCTTCAGGATAAAATCGACAAAACATATGAGGAAGCCTACGCGGCTTTGCAGATGGCCAACGTTACGCTGGGTATCTGCGACAAGATCGCGGAGACCGTCCCCTACGACGACAACCTGAATGTGGCGTACCGCAGCGTTATGGGCGTAGAGATCCCCATGGTGTCTCTCGAGCACACGCCCCCCACGCTCAACTACGGCCTGATGAACACAAACGCCATGATGGATAACGCCTACCTGAAGTTCCGGGAGGTAAAGTATCTTACCGCGGAGCTGGCCGAGGTAGAAAACAGCGTTTACCGCCTGGCCGACAATGTAAAAAAGACACAGAAGCGCGCGAACGCGCTGAAGAACATTATGATTCCGCGTTTTGAGGAGACCGTAAAGTTCATTACCGACGCACTGGAAGAAAAGGACAGAGAGGAATTCTCCCGCCTGAAGGTGATCAAGCGGCAGAAATCCGCCGGCTGACCAAAGCACTTTCCGGATGAGTCATTTCCCGCAAGGATATTTTCCCTGTAAGAAAAAGAGCCGCAGGATTTTTCAGAATCCTGCGGCTCTTTTTGCCTTTTAATCATTTTGGTTTTGGAGGATCGAGCTGCTGATAAAATCGTTTGTATACTCCAGATGCTTTCGCATTGCCGCGGCGGCCTTCGCTGCGTCATGGGCTTCAATCGCTCTGACGACTGCTTCGTGCTGCTCTTTGACGATGCTTTTGTTCTTCGGGGTTTGGAACAGGTTCGCGACCACAGCTTCAATGTACCTGTCCACCAGATTGGACACCGCGTACATCACATTGATCACAAGGCCATTTCCCGACGCCCGCACGATTTTATAATGGATTTTTTTATCGATCTCGGCGCTCTTTTCAGAATCATCTTCGCGATTGAGTAAGAGGATCAGCTCCTTAATTTCCTGGAGCTCGGCGACGCTGATGTTCTTTGCCGCCAGGGCGGCTGTTTCCGGCTCGATGATTTTTCTCAATTCCAAAATCTCATTCGTTTTGCTCCCGTGCAGCATAAAGGTGATTGAAATGGGTTCCAGCAGACTGTCCTCAAAGGATTCCCGGATGAAATTCCCTTCCCCCTGTCTGCACTCAATGATCCCCAGCATCTCCAAAGACCTCAAAGCCTCTCTGACCGAAGTCCTGCTGACATGAAGCTGTTCGCACAAGTCTCTTTCCGAAGGCAATTGATCGCCGCATTTCAATTCCCCGTTTTGAATGATCTCCTTTATCTGCTCGATCACCTGCTCGAAAACCTTTGTATTTTTAATTTCGCGAAACATTTTAATCCTCCCGAAACTCTGTTTTATGCAAAACAAGCTTCATAACGAAACCGCTTTGAAGCGCACGGGGAACCACCAACGGCGCAGTCGGCAGGCAGGAAAGGCGCGTTCGGGAATCACGGCTGAAAAACCGGAGGGGTTCCCAGCGAAAGGGCGATCTGGATTTCGCTCGTCATTTCATGATCTCAATCAGCTCCAAAGGAGTTTGAATCACTGCCTTGGCGCCGTTCCTCCACAGTTCGTCCGCCGCCCGGAATCCCCATGCCGCGCCCACCGCATACATGCCGGCCGCATCCGCCGTTTTCATATCGACCCCCGAATCACCAAGATACAGAAAGTCCGAAACCGGAATTCCGGAACGCTTGGATATTTCGAGCGCGGCGCAGGGATCCGGTTTCTTCGGTATACCCGTTCTGGCGCCGTAAACCAGCTCAAAGCGCTTTGCTCCGAAAAAAGCCTCTATCACTTCTTCGGTAAAGCGTTGCGGCTTATTGGACAGCACGAACATCCGTATTCCCGATTTCTCCAAGCGGCGGAGCAGTTCCTCGATTCCCGGGTAGGGCTTTGTGGACTGGTTCCATTTTTTTTCATACTGCTTTTCGAGTTCCTCTACATACCGGTCTACTTGTTCCGATTCGCGTTCTTCCTCCGGCAGAGCGGAGATTGCCAGAGCCCTCATGCCGTTCCCGACAAGCTGCTTGTATTTTTCTGTGTCGTGTATAGGGAATCTGTGTCTGCTCAATACAAAATTCATGGAATCGGCAAGATCCTGAATGCTGTTGAGCAGAGTGCCGTCCACATCGAAAACAATTCCAGAGTAACGCATATCAAACTTCCTCCGTATGGTTTAATGAAAAAATACAACAAACGCATTCCATATCACCGGCGCCAAAAACACCGTGGTAATTCCCGAAACCGCCATGGTCAGGCTGCTCATCGCCCCCTCGATTTCTCCCAATTCCATTGCCCTTGCGGTGCCGATCGCGTGGGAGGACGCCCCGATCGCAATGCCAAACGCAACCCTGTCGTCCATTTTAAAGAGTCTGTATAAAACCGGGCCCAACACCGAACCGATGATACCGGTAAGGATGATCGCTGCGACGGTAACCGACTGGATTCCCTCCAGCTGTTGTGAAACGGCAATTCCAATCGGCGTCGTAATGGATTTGGGAATCAGCGATCTGGTCAGCACATCCGATATTCCAAACAGTTTGGAGCTCAGGATGACAAAAGTCATTCCGCAGACATTGCCGCATAAAACGCTTGTAAGGATCGGCAGCGCGTTTTCCCGAAACAAAGAGAATCTTTTATACATGGGCAGGGCCAAAGCAATCGTCGCCGGATATAAAAAGAATGAGATGAATTGGCCGCCCGCGTTAAAGCTTTCATAGCTGATATTCAGCTTCGTAAGAAAAACAATCACAATCGCTATGGCGATCAGCAAAGGATTGAAAATGGAAAGCTTACTTTTTTGATTGATATAAGTGCCTGTTTCGTAAGCGATGAGCGACAGCAGCACACCGAATACCGGGGAATGGGTAATTTCATTCATGGGAGTTTCCTTTTCTGAATAGCCTGATGACAGATGCCGTTATAATCCAAACCACTGCTGTTGAAGTGATTAAAATGGTGAGAAAGCCGACCCAATTCCCTTTTAGCGCGGCAAACGAGGTGATCAGCCCCACTCCGGCCGGAATAAAGAAAAAAGACATATTCGAGAGCAGAAATTCACACACATCCTCAATCATCTCTACCTTAATGATTCCTTTGCGGAGCGCTAGAAAGAGAAGGATCAAACCGATAACAGAGCCCGGAACCGGCAGATGAAGCACGGTCTGCACCACCTGTCCCGCAACATAGGTAACTAAGATGATCATTAATTGCTTTAAATACTTCATTGGAAATTTACGCCCCTCTTTGGATCGAATAAATTGGTGTTATGGTCATACCAGTTATTAAATATATCATTTTTCACAAGAGGTTTCAATTGACATGCAAAGACAACGTTCCCTAAAAATCTCCCTCTTTTTTGGCAATTCCAGCGCTTTTCCGAATCGCCCGCTCATTTCAGTATGAAAGCGCTTCTGCCTGAAACGGTATGGCCGGATGATACCCGCCCTCTTTTATTGCAAACAGCCGCCGATATGGCCGTCGGCGGCTGTTTGCAAACTGATTGATGGGAAAAGCCCTTCCCCGCTGATACGCAATCGCTGCGCTTATTCCGCGTTTGCGATCGCCGCGTCGGCGTCGCGCGTCATTCTTTCCAAATCTGCCTGCTCCAGCACAAGCTCCCCTGCATTGGCGTTTTCCTTCACCTGCTCCATCTTTCTCGCGCCGCCCAGCACGTTCAGGTATTTGCTGCGGGCCGCCGTCCAGGCGATCACAAGATTCCCCAGCGTGCAGCCGTATTTTTCCGTCAGGTCGAGCCAGCCGTTCAGCATTTGCAGCGCGAACCGGCGATGCTCCGGCATCCACCAGAATTTGTTTTCATGCACAGAGCCTGCCGGAATCTCGTAATCCATCGTTATTTTGCCGGTCAGCAGGCCCTGCTCCAGCGGCGAATACGCCTGAAGGGTAATTTTATGCTGCTCGCAGTAAGGCAGCAGCGCGGCCTCCACACGGCGGTCGAGCAGGCTGAATTTTTCCTGAATCACATCTACCTTGCCGTATTTCAGGTATTCGTCCAGATGCGCCGTCGTCACGTTGGAAGCGCCGATTACGCGGATTTTGCCCTCCTGCTTCATTTTCAACAGCTCCGCCATCGTTTCGGCGATCGGCGCGCCGCCCTCCGGGGCCTGCCAATGGGTGTAATAAATATCGATGTAATCCGTTTGCAGGCGGCGCAGGCTGTCCTCCAAATCCTGCCGGATGGAACGAGCGGAAAGATTGCGGTACACATTGTGGCCGTCTCGTTCAAAATGGTTGGTGCCGTTGGCATCACGCCACTGCAGGCCGCATTTGGTCGAGAGAACCGCGCTTTCTCTGCGGCCCTTCAACGCGCGGCCCACCACCTCCTCGCTGTGCCCAAAGCCGTAGACCGGCGCGGTGTCGATCCAGTTCATGCCCTGATCCAACGCGCAGTGGATGGCGCGCACGGAAAGAGAATCATCGTTCTCGCCCCACCAGCTCCCGCCACCGATGGCCCACGCTCCCAAAGACAACACACCGGTAATCAGCCCGGATTCTCCTATTTCTCTTGTCTTCATATTTTTCCTCCGCCTTTTCCTTGTATTTTATTGTTCTATTGTACAATAAACGGCAGCGGCTATTCAACCTTCTTGCCCACTCTTGCGCATATCGCATATTTTTCTCTTTTTGGATTACACTAAATCAAACAAAATCTTTTTGAAAGGCGGAAACACAATGCTGGACATGATTGCTCTTATCCTCCTGATCATCGGGGGAATCAACTGGGGCTCGATCGGTGTATTCCAATTTGACATTGTTGCCTGGGCGTTTCAGGGGCAGACTCAGATCATCAGCCGAATCATCTATACGCTCGTGGGCCTTGCCGGAATATGGTGCATCTCTCTGCTGTTCCGTGACAATGAAATTACAGGCAGAAAAAAATAAAAGCGGCGGAGAATGCATTCTCCGCCGCAAGGCATTTGACGAGATATTACAGCTTGCCGACAATCTCCTTGGTATCGCGCGCGATAACCAGCTCTTCGTTGGTGGGGATGACAAACACTTGCACCTTTGAATCGGGAGCGGAGATCTTGCCGCCCTTGCCGCGGATCATCTTCTCATTGAGCTCTTTCGATACTTTCACGCCCAGATAGGTCAGGCCGTCGCAGACCTTCTGGCGGTGATCGGTCTGGTTCTCGCCGAGGCCGGCGGTGAACACGATGGCGTCGCAGCCGTTCATAGCTGCCGCGTAGCTGCCGATGAACTTCTTGATCTGGTACACCAGCATCTTGTGGGCCAGAATCGCTCTCGGCACGCCCTCTTCCGCGGCCTTGGTCACGTCGCGGTCGTCGCTGGAAATGCCGGAAATGCCGAGAAGGCCGGATTTCTTGTTCAGGATGTCGCTCATCTGCTCCGCAGAGAGATTTTCTTTCTCCTGAATAAAGGTGACAACGGAGGGATCCAAGCTGCCGCAGCGGGTACCCATCATGAAGCCGTCCAGAGGGGTCAGGCCCATGCTGGTATCCACAACCTTGCCCTGATCCACAGCGGCGATGGAGGAACCGTTGCCCAGGTGGCAGGTGATGATCTTCAACTCTGACATCGGCTTGCCCATCAATTCTGCGCAGCGCTCGCTGACGAAACGATGAGAGGTGCCGTGGAAGCCATAGCGGCGAATCTGGTATTTTTCAAAATACTCGTAAGGAATCGGGTAAATATAAGCCTCAGGCGGCATGGTGGAATGGAAGGCCGTATCGAATACCGCAATCTGCGGAACCTTCTCGCCAAAAACCTCCTGGCAGGCGCGAATGCCCTGCAGGTTTACGCTGTTGTGCAGCGGGGCCAGCGGGATCAACTCCTCGATGGTATCCATAACCTCCTGGTTGATCAGAACGGAGTTCATGAACTTCATGCCGCCCTGCACCACGCGGTGGCCTACCGCGGTGACCTCGGACAGATCTTTGATCACGCCCACCTCGGCGTCTACCAAAGCGTTCTTGACCTGCATGAACGCCGCAATGTGATCGGGCATGTCCACCGTCAGCTTCTTCTCGCGGCCGTCGGCGGTCTTATGGCCGAAAATACCGTCTCCAAGGCCAATTCTCTCACAGTTTCCTTTTGCGAGCACTTCTTCATTGGTCATATCAATCAACTGATATTTCAGGGATGAGCTCCCCGCGTTAATGACCAGAATCTTCATCGGATTCCCTCCTAAACTTTCTAAATATTGTAAAAAAACAGCTTGAAAGTGTGTTTACAATACTGTACTATAGAACCGTACACTATCATAGTACATTTTCACAAATATTTCAAGGAGTTTTTTACCCAATGACAGAGAAACCCTTGATTTCCGGCATAGTTGCCGAATTTAATCCCCTGCACCTGGGGCACCGTTATCTGATCCGGCAGGCAAAGCAGTCCTCTCCCGGCGGGCTGGCCATTGTTATGAGCGGAAATTTCGTGCAGCGGGGCGAACCCGCCGTCTTTTACAAATGGCCGCGCGCGCTGGCGGCCCTGCGCTGCGGCGCCGATTTGGTGCTGGAGCTGCCGGTCAGCTTTTCCGTGGCCGGCGCCGAACGGTTCGCCTTTGGTGCCGTTTCGGTACTGAACGCGCTGGGCTGTGTCGACCGCCTCGTCTTCGGCAGCGAAAGCGGCGATGTAAAGGCACTGTTTTTCATTGCCGAAACGCTGCTCAGCCCCGCATTTCAGGCAGCCGTGAAAAACCGCCTTGCCTTTGGCGTACCGTTCGCGGCAGCGCGGCAGGCCGCGGCGCGGGAGCTTCTCGGCGACCCGGCGGCTCTTCTGCAAGAGCCCAACAATATTTTAGGCATTGAATACTGCAAGGCGCTGCTTCGCACCCATTCCTCCATGCGCCCGCAAACGGTAAAGCGCATCGGCGCTCCGCACGACGCGCAGTCTTTCGCCCCCCAAACCCAGATTGCCTCCGCTTCGCAGATTCGGCAGCGCCTGCTGCAAAACGAATCCTTTGCTTCTTATGTTCCGGAAGAGGTCTACCCCATTTTTCAGCGGGAGCTTTTGGCCGGGCGCGCGCCCGCGTCCCTCTCCGCCCTCGAAACCGCCCTTCTGGCGCGGCTCCGCTCCATGAGCCGAGAAGAGCTCTCCCTGCTGCCGGACATCAGCGAGGGGCTGGAAAACCGCATTTACAGCAGCATCCGCACCTCCGCTTCTCTGGAGCAGCTCCTCATTTCGATCAAATCCAAGCGATATTCCCATGCACGAATCCGCAGAATCCTGTTATCCGCTTTTTTAGGCCTGAATCAGCGGGAGCTTCCGGAAACCCCTGCGTACCTTAGAGTATTGGCTTTTAATGAAACCGGGCGGGAAATGCTGCGTGTGATGAGGCACACGGCCAGCCTGCCGATTGTGACAAACGCCGGCGATTTTACCCGGCTTGGCGGCGGCGCCAGGGCGATGTTTGAAACAGAATGCAGCACAACGGATCTTTATTCCCTCTGCACCCCGGAAAAGGGCCCCTGCGGGCTGGAAATGACCTGCGCATATTGGGAAAGGAAGGATTTTTTTGGCAATTCAAATCAAGGAAACGGAATACCTGAACTACGGCCGGTGCGTACATATCAGCAACGGCATCATCGAAGTAATGGTGACGATTGATGTGGGCCCCCGGATCATTCACTTTTCTCTGGTCAACGGAGAAAACATGCTCTTCACCGATCAGGACCGCAAGTACCGCGCGTTCGGGGAGGAATTCGACCAGCTGTACGGGGAAGGCTCCGTTTTTTACAATTACGGCGGCCACCGGCTTTGGCTCAGCCCCGAAAGCACCCCCGACACCTACTACCCGGACAACGAGCCGGTGGTGTACGGCATTCTTTCGGAGGGTGTCAGCTTTTTGCCCGCACGGCAGAAGCACAACGACATACAGATCGGCTTTGAGGTGATGATGAACGAGAACACCTCGGACATCATGGTGGTGCACAGCGCCAAAAACTGCTCGAAAGACCCGAAAACCCTTGCGCTGTGGGCCATTACGATGATGGCCCCCGGCGGGTTCGAGATCATCCCGCAAAATCAGGGCGAAGACCCTTTGCAGCCGGATCGCTCGCTGATTCTGTGGCCGTATTCCGATCTGCGCGACCCCCGCGTATTCTGGGGCAACCGCTTCATCACCATGCGCCACGATTCCTCCGTCGCCTCCGCCTTTAAAATCGGTATGAACAACCGGGTGGGCTGGGCCGCATATCTCCGAAAGAACGTCGCCCTCATCAAACGATACGTACACAATGTTCACGCCGCCTACCCGGATTTTGGAGCGTCGTATGAATCCTATACCAACGGCGATTTTCTGGAAATGGAATCGCTGAGCCCCTTATATCACATTGAGCCGGGCAACACCGTGCGTCATGTGGAAAATCTGACCCTGCAGCGGATTGACCAGCCGCCGAAGCCCGACGATGAAGCGTCGCTGGACGCGTTTGCCGCCGAGCTGGGATAATCCAAAAACGAAAAACAGCCCCCTTTCCAATTCGGTTCCATCCGGTCAGAAAAGGGGCTGTTTGCTTTTGTATATTCAAAACGCTTGCACCGAAAAATCTGTCGGTTAGGGCTGTTTGTAAATTGAAAAACGCCGACTTTTGCTTTTACAAGCAGCCCCTTGGCAAACCAAAGCCGCTCTACCATTACAATCTTTCTCGGACTTTCATCAACGAGAACCCCAACAAATTCTGCCCATTCCATTCATTCATATGAAACCGCTTTTCATCCTTCATAGATAGACCGATTCCCCAAATTCTGTCCTGCACCGCGCATTCCGCGAGAATATGTTGGTGAGTTGCAAGCAGCAAGTCTCTCAGCTCACTGTTCTGTGCAAATTTTTCGATCAATCCCTCGTATACGACAATTTGTCTGACACCGCTCCAGACTGCTTCCTCATAATTGCGAACAGAGCGTCCTAATGCCTTGATTTTTCCTACATCAGATGTTCCTAAAATCTGCGAAGCGATTTCACTGTCTTGAAAGAGCATCGCTTTCTGGTACATCATATATTGTTCCATTGATGAAAATTTCATGCCGTCTTTTTCAAAATCTGAAAGAAACCAATTACTCAAATAACCATTCGGCTCATCTGCATTATGAAAACATATTATTTTTTTCATTTTAATGACTTCACTCTTTCTATCAAGAATCTTCAAAGCCTTAATCTGCCACTGCTTCGGAGCCATCCTCCTCGCTGTCGTTGGTCAGGTGCAGGCGGTCGAGAATGTAGAAGATCAGCCCCATGGCCATGCCGACCACACAGGCCAGCACCATGCCCTTGAGCTCCACGCTGCCCAAATGCAGCGATACGCCGGACAGACCCGTGACAAAAATGACCGAGGTCATGATGATGTTGCGGTTCTTGCCGAAATCCACGCGGGAATCCACGAGGATGCGCAGACCGGATGCGCCGATCATGCCGTACAGCAAAAACGAAATACCGCCGATGACCGGGCCGGGGATCGTCGCGATCAGCTCTGAGAATTTGCCGATAAAGGAGCTGACAATCGAAAGCACCGCCGCGCCGCCGATCACCCACACGCTGTATACGCGGGTCATCGCCATCACGCCGATGTTTTCGCCGTAGGTGGTGGTGGGCACCGCGCCCACCATGCCGGAGGCCATGGTGGAAAAGCCGTCGCCCATCAGCGAGCGGTGCAGGCCCGGGTCTTTGAGCAGATCCTTTTCAATCACCTTGCCGGTGACGATCTGGTGGCCGATATGCTCCGAGATCAGCACCAGCGCAACCGGCAGCATGGTGACGACCGCGTCCAGCCGGAACTGCGCAAGCTGAAAATGCGGCAGAGAGAACAGACTGGCCTGCTCTACCGGCTCAAAATTCACAATACCGAGAACCGCAGCCGCAATATACCCGCCGATGATGGCGATCAGAATGGGAATAACAGAAAGGAAGTTGCGGAACAGGATGGAGCCGAACACCGCAATCCCCAGCGTAACGAGAAAAACGATGGCGTTTTTGGGGTCTACCGCTGTAACCACCTGCTGAAACAATCCCGCGGAGCCCTCGACCGGCACATAGCTGGTCTGCGTCAGAATTCCGGCGGTGGATGCCGCCGTGCCGGAAAGCTCCAGACCGATCAGCGCGACGACCGGGCCCATCGCGGCCGGAGGAAGAAGCTTGTCGATCCAGTCGGAGCCGAACCGCTTGATGACCAGTGCCAAAACCACCACCAGGCAGCCAACCGCAACAAAGCCGCCCTGCGCATAGGCAAACCCGCCGCCGGGCGCGTCCTTATACCGGTTGATGACGATGAGGGCCGGGCCGATGAACGCAAAGCTGGAACCGAGGTACGCCGGGCATTTTCCTTGTGTAATCCAAAAGAAAAACAGTGTGCCGACGCCGTTCATCAAAAGAACGACCGCGGGGTTGATCCCAAACAGCGTGGGAACCAGCACAGACGCGCCGAACATTGCGAACATGTGCTGTACGCTCAGCGGGATCGCCTGCCTCAGCGGCGGCTTTTCATGGGTTTGAATGATGTGTTTTGACATAGCTTGAATCATCCTTTTCTTTTATCTGAATATCGTTATTCCTCTGCAGAAAGAGCCGCGTATTTCCCCGTCTTCGGCGGGGTATCCCTGTTTTCATGTCTTTTTTGCAAAAGAAGGTCTTTTGAAAAACGGCTCCAAAAAAGTAGGCCTTTGATGAAACGGGATGTCAAAAGCCTACCAAATCAGCCGCAAACAGCAATAAATGCCGAAAGCAGGCCAAAAGAAAAGCCCACCCGGTGTGCAAAGCACATCGGATTGAGCTTATCTGGTCTTCTATTTTCTGATAAATGCGGATTTTGGCGCCGCACAAATGGGGCAAAGCCAATCCTCCGGCAATTCTTCAAACGGAACATCGGGATCGTTGTAAATATAACCGCAAACCTTGCAAATGAACTTTCCGCCGTCCGAACCGGAGTTGCTCTCCGCAATGGAACGGTAGGTCGGCGCGTTTTTGGGAGCGGAGCCCTTGAGCGCCCGATGGTAATACGCGTAGGTCATCGGCGTGCCGACCACCTTGTCGCTGCCGGCAATCACCTCGGCCAGAAACACCGTATGCGTGGAGGTTTCTACCCGGCTGACCACCTTACACAAAAACCAGCAGCAGGCGTTTTCTTTAATGACGGGAACCCCCTCCGCCAAAACGCGGTGACGGATGTTTTTCAGCTTGTTGGAATTTCTCCCGGAATTGAAGCCCAGCGCACCGATGACAGTGCCGGGGGTATCCTCCGACAAAATGGAAACAGAAAAAATTCCGGTCTCCCGGATACATTCGTGGCTGTAATTATCGTGATGCATACTGACAGCAATAACGGGAGGATTCGTGTTCGTAACCTGAATCACCGTATTCACAATACATGCCGACGGCCCGTTTTCACCCTTTACGCCAATGGCGTACATTCCGTATGACAAGGTAGTTAAAATCGTACTATCCAATCAGTATCCCTCCCCATGGATCCAACATGAGTCCAAAATTATATATATCATAGCACCGAGCGTGCAAAGATACAAGAGCTTATTTTTATTTTTCCTCCACGATTTTTTTCCAGTACTGCAAAAACGCCTGCTCGTTTTTGTTCAGGCCCGGGGTGTAGTACCGCGCCCCGCTCAAAAGATCGGGCAAATACTGCTGCGCCACCCAGTGATCCGGGTAATCGTGGGGGTACAGATAAAACTGCCCCTTCTTCGCCTGATCGGCCCCGTCGAAGTGCTTATTCTGCAGCCCGCGCGGAATCGGCCCGGATTTGCCCGCGCGAATATCGGCAAGCGCCGCATCTACCGCCAAATAAGCGGAGTTGGATTTCGGCGCCATACAGACCAGAATCACCGCGTTCGCAAGCGGAATCCGCGCTTCCGGCAGGCCCACCTGCAGAGCGGTGTCCACCGCGGCCTTTGTAATGGGAATGATCTGCGGCCAGGCAAGGCCGACGTCCTCATTGGCGCACACCAGCAGCCTGCGGCAAACGGACGGCAGATCGCCGGCCTCGAGCAGCCTTGCCAGGTAATGCACCGCGGCGTTGGGGTCGGAGCCGCGCATGGATTTTTGAAACGCCGAAAGCAGGTCGTAATGCTCGTCGCCGTCCTTATCATAGCGCACGGCGCTTTTCTGCGTCAGCTCGCTCGCGGCCTCCAGCTCCACCAAAAGGCCGCCCGCCCCGCGCCTGGCCGAAAGCGTGCACAGCTCCACCGCATTCATCGCCTTGCGCACATCGCCCCCGCACGACTGGGCAATGTGCAGGTCTACCCCGTCGGCGCGTGTGATCTTCTCCCCGCGCTCCTGCTCCAGCAGAGCAAACGCTCGCTCCACCGCGTGCAGAATGTCCCCGGTATCCACTGCTTTGAACTCAAACACGGTGCTGCGGCTTAAAATCGCGTTATACACATAAAAATACGGATTTTCCGTCGTGGAGGCGATCAGCGTGATCTGTCCGTTTTCAATGAATTCCAGCAGCGTCTGCTGCTGCTTTTTATTGAAGTACTGAATTTCATCCAGATACAGCAGCACTCCGTTGAGCGTTTCCAGCGTGCCGAGAGACTCCACCACGGCGCGGATATCCGCCGTGGATGCGGTGGTGCCGTTCATCTTCACCAGCTTGCGCTGCGTTTTGCGGGCGATGATCGAAGCGACGGTGGTTTTCCCCACGCCGGACGGCCCGTAGAAGATCATATTCGGGATTTCGCCGGAATCGATGATGCGGCGCAGGGCTCTGTCCGGGTTCAGCAGGTGGCGCTGCCCCACCACCTCATCGAGCGTCTGCGGGCGCAGGCGCTCTGCCAAAGGCACTGACAATTGAAATCCATCCTTTCAAAAAAGCGGCGCAGCATTCGGGCTGCGCCGCTTCTGACAAATATCGGGTTAACTGGCCGGATCAGCGATACAGCGGGTAACGGCTGCAAATGCTCTCCACCTTCGCGCGAATCGCGTCCTGATTGCCCTCAAAGCTCTGCGCGGCCATTGCGATGCACTCGGCAACCAAATCCATATCCTGCGTATTCAGGCCGCGGGTGGTCACCGCAGGCGTGCCAAGGCGCAGACCGCTGGTAACAAAGGGACTTCTCTGCTCGTTCGGAACCGTATTCTTGTTCGCGGTGATGTACACCTCGTCCAACCGGTGCTCAAGCTCCTTGCCGGTCAGCTCCTCGCCGCTCAGGTCGACCAGCATCAGGTGGTTGTCCGTTCCGCCGGAAACCAGCCTTAAGCCCCGCTTTGTCAGGCCGTTGGCCAGCGCCTGCGCGTTGTCGATGATCTGCTGCTGGTACTCTTTGAACTCGGGCTGAAGCGCTTCCCCAAGGCAAACCGCCTTGGCCGCGATGATGTGCATCAGGGGGCCGCCCTGTGTGCCCGGGAAGATCGCCTTGTCGATCGCCTTGGCATATTTCTCTTTGCACAGGATCATGCCGCCGCGCGGGCCGCGCAGGGTTTTGTGCGTGGTGGTGGTGACAACATCGGCCCACTCGATCGGGCTTGCGTGCAGCCCAGCCGCAACCAGACCGGCAATATGCGCCATATCGACCATCAGGTAAGCGCCGCACGCGTCGCAGATTTCGCGGAAGCGTTTGAAATCGAGCGCGCGGGGATACGCCGAAGCGCCCGCCACGATCATTTTGGGCTTCACTTCCATCGCCTGCTCGTACAGCTTGTCATAATCAATGCGATGGGTTTCGGCATCCACGCCGTAGGCAACAAAACGGTAGTAGCTGCCGGACATATTCACGGGAGAGCCGTGCGTCAGGTGCCCGCCCTCGGCCAGATTCATACCCATTACGGTGTCGCCGGGCTGGAGCAGCGCAAAATACACCGCCAGGTTCGCCTGCGCGCCGGAGTGGGGCTGCACATTCGCGTGCTCCGCGCCAAACAGGCGGCACGCGCGCTCCCGCGCGATCTCTTCCGCAACGTCCACATACTGGCACCCGCCGTAGTAGCGCTTGCCCGGGTAACCCTCGGCATACTTATTGGTCAGGATGCTCCCCATTGCGGCCAGAACCGCGGGGGAAACCATGTTTTCAGAAGCAATCAGTTCCAGATTTCTCTGCTGGCGTCCCAGCTCCTGCTCCATAGCAGCCCCAACCTCACTGTCGAAACGGGAAACAAATCCGATGGTATCCATCATTTCACTGAACATTGGCAACCCTCTCTCGTGTTTTCTTACCGCTTATTATACACGCGATTTCGGCAAAAGGCAATCCGGTCATTTCTATAAAATGATCTTTCCTTTTGTCGATTTTTGTATTAGAATGAAAGAAAATGCCGCAAAAAGGATGAGCCAAAAATGACAAAAAAGCAGCTGGCCAAGCTGGCCGTGGAAGCGCTGAAAAAAGAATATCCGGATGCCATCTGTTCGCTGGAATACCGCGACCCGCTCCAGCTTCTGATCTCGACCCGCCTTTCGGCCCAGTGTACCGACGCGCGGGTGAATCTGGTAACGCCGGCCCTGTTTGCCCGTTTCCCCACGCTGGAGGCTTTTACACAGGCCAACGTGGAGGAAATCGAGGAGCTGATCCGTTCCTGCGGGCTGTATAAAACGAAGGCGCGCGACATTCTTGCCATGTGCCGAAAGCTTGCGGAGGAATACGGCGGTGTGATCCCCGACACAGTCGAGGAGCTGACCAAGCTGCCGGGCGTAGGGCGAAAAACCGCAAATCTGGTGGTTGGGGATATTTATCATAAGCCCGCCGTTGTAACCGACACGCACTGCATCCGCATTGCGGGGCGGCTGGGCCTGACGAAAAGTAAGGTTCCCCTGCAGGTGGAAAAGGATCTGCGCGCGGTGCTGCCGCCGGAGGAATCCAACGACTTCTGTCACCGGCTGGTACTGCACGGCCGGGCCGTATGCCAGGCGAGAGCAGCGCACTGCGAAATTTGCTGTATGAACGGTTTTTGCAAAACAGGGATATCGGAGTTGGCGGAACCCAAGGTAAAAAAATAATTCATACTTTTTGAAAAATCTTCTTGAAAAAATAGAAACCCCATGATATAATAAACAGCGTTGAAATTCGCCGGCGTTTTTCGCCGTGATTTTACAATGCTATGGGCTCGTAGCTCAGCTGGGAGAGCGCCGCGTTCGCAACGCGGAGGTCGAGAGTTCGATCCTCTTCGGGTCCACCATAATATTTAGAAAGCGAACTCCTTCCGTTTGGTAGAAGTTCGTTTTCTTATATACACACTAACCAAATAGAAGCAGTCTCCTTTCGAGGAGGCTGCTTCTATTTATGGGTCACAAGGGCAAGCCGGGAAAACCACAAGTTTGTCTGAGTTGCAGGCAAAAGGAGGAGCTCGCGGCATGCGGGTAAAAATTGCCCTGCCCGATCCTCTCGGGATTCATCATGCACAGGGAAGTCTGCAAAACAGATTTTCCTGTTCTCTTTTCCTCATGCCGTGCACATAAGCAACGCATCTTCGGGCTTTACGCTTGAGCGGGTACGGGGCCGGGGAGCGTGACGGGAAACAGCCCCGCGGGAAGTCTGTATCTGCTGTCGGCCTCCCTGACAATGCGATTCAGAAACCATATACATACCCATTATATTCGCAAAAGCCGCGCAAAAGAGGATCGGCAGACAGTGAACACCCACTGTCTGCCGATCCATACTGCCCAAATTTCACCACGGTTAACAAAAACACTCCTGCAACACCGCGAAGAAATACGGGATGCGATTCTCTTGCAAAGATGCCGCCGGAATCAGTCTTCACGACCGAGCAGCCAGTCAACAGATACGTTCAGAATATTCGATAAAGCCACCAGTTCAAAATCCGTTACGTAGCGGATCTGCCCCTCCAGTTTAGAAAGGCCTGATGCATTCATGTCAATTCCGTTCACCTGCAGCTGAGCCAAAAGTTCCTTTTGTTTCATGCCCAGGTTCTTCCTGGCCAGTTCCACATGGGCACCTACCAAATTGCGATTACCCAGGGCTTGCTTGCGTAATCTCATTCTTTCATCTCCCCGTTGCTCAGGCCGTATTTTACCGGCCAGAAAATAATAATCAGTTTTCCCCTCTTCAACAAAAAAGGTACAAAATTGCTGTCGCTTTTTTGAAAGCAAAGTATCATTATAAGAAATAAAAATACCACTATCCGGAATACATTCCATTATAGTAGATAAAATCGAAAAACGCAACAAAAATCATACAAAATTTTAAGAATTAATCCGTTTAATTTGCTGGTTTCCCGTGGAATGGCCCCAACCTTGTCGAATGTCAAAAAAACATTGTTATTTAAAGGGTTTCTTGTTATAATACTATTCAACAAAGCGTCCGGCATGTTTTTGGGGCTTGCCCCGATTTCGGGCAAAAAGCTTGAATCCCGCGCAGCGTTCCCTCTTTGCTTTCTGATTTATAATATGCACAAACACCGCAAAGAGATTATGCTGTAATCATTGCTACTAACGAGGTGTATGGATTTGGAGGAGACAACACAAACTCCATTTGGCAAGAATCTGACAATGCTCACCGATTTTTATGAAATAACCATGGCCAACGGCTATTTCACCAACGGTTTTCAGGACAAAATCGTTTATTTTGATATGTTTTTCAGAAAAATTCCGGATGGCGGCGGCTTTGCGATTATGGCTGGCGTACAGCAGCTTGTGGAATATCTGCAGAACCTCTCTTTCACGCCGCAGGATCTGGAATACCTGCGCTCCACCGGAAAGTTCAACCAGACCTTTATCGATTATCTGGCCGATTTTCATTTTGAGTGCGATGTGTGGACGGTTCCGGAGGGTACCCCCATCTTCCCCGGCGAGCCCATTGTCACGGTACGCGGCCCTGTGATTCAGGCGCAGTTTATCGAAACCATGGTGCTTTTGTGCGTCAACCACCAGACCCTGATCGCGACGAAAGCGAACCGGATTGTGCGAGCCGCCAGCGGCCGTTCCGTGATGGAATTCGGCTCCCGCCGCGCGCAGGGCTTTGACGGCGCGGTGTACGGCGCCAGAGCGGCGTACATCGGCGGCTGTGCCGGCACCGCCTGCACCATCTGCGAACGCGATTTCGGCATCCCCGCAATGGGCACCATGGCGCACAGCTGGGTGCAGCTGTTCGACACCGAGCTCGACGCGTTCCGCGCGTATGCCCGCGAATACCCCAACCAGTGTGTTCTGCTGGTAGACACTTATAATGTATTGCAGTCCGGCATTCCGAACGCGATACGCATCTTTAACGAAGAGCTGGTTCCGAAGGGTTTTCGCCCCGCGGGAATCCGCATCGACAGCGGCGACATCACATACCTCTCCCGCAAGGCGCGCGAGATGCTGGACGCCGCCGGGTTCGAGGATTGCGGCATCTGCGCCTCCAATTCTCTGGATGAATACATCATACGCGACATGCTGATACAGGGTGCGCAGGTCGACAGCTTCGGCGTCGGCGAACGCATGATCACCTCGGCCTCGGAACCGGTGTTCGGCGGGGTGTACAAGCTGGTTGCCGTAGAACGGGAAAACGGCAGCATCGAGCCCAAAATCAAAATCAGCGAAAACGTGGCAAAAATCACGACGCCCGGCTTTAAGCGCCTGTGGCGCCTGTTCGACCGTCACAGCGGCAAGGCGATTGCCGATGTGATCACGCTGCACGACGAGCTGATCGACGACAAAATGCCCTATGTCATCTTCGACCCCGAATACATCTGGAAGCGCAAGCGTGTGGAGAACTTTCGCGCGGTACCGCTGATGACTCAGATCTTCAAGGCCGGGCAATGCATCATGCAGCCGCGCGATCTGCATGAGATCCGTGAATACTGCATCGCGCAGGTAGACACGCTGTGGGAGGAAGTTACCCGCTTTGAAAATCCGCACCGCTATTATGTTGACCTTTCACAGCGGCTGTGGCAGATGAAAGACAGGCTGATCACGAACCACAACTTTGACAAGCCAGCCGATCTGGTGTGATGCGCGCCATAAAAAAACAATTGTTTCTCCCCCGCTCCGGCGGGGGAGAATTCGCTTTTCGCACAACTTGAAAAAGAATGGGACAACATGGAGCTGATCCTAAAAAGAATCGTGAGCCGACGATTGAAAGGCTGTGCGGATTTTGAAGCTCCGAGTCTTGGTATTTGCGGCGGAACAAAACCGCTCTGTGAAGAGCACTGAGTTCCGACAGATTTCAGACGAGTTTTTGGAGGGCGAAATCCCCCATGTGCGCATGAGATTGCACTGCAGCCTGACAACAGCTTGACAACAAAATAAAAAACCGTTAAAATAAGCAATGCGAGCAGGCTGAACAGTCGCGGGTAACGCCCGAAAGGGCCTATCCGAGGAAAGTCCGAGCTCCACAGGGCAAGAATAACGGCTAACGGCCGCCGGGGGCGACCCCAGGGAAAGTGCAACAGAGAGATACCGCCTGCGCTTTGCGCGGGTAAGGATGGAAAGGCGGGGTAAGAGCCCACCAGCGCGCGGGAGACCGCGCGGCTATGTAAACCCTATTCGGAGCAACACCGGAATGGGACAAATGCGTCGGCCCGGCGCGTCCCGAACAGGTGGCATTGAGCTGCGGCGGCAACGCCCGGCCAAGATAGATGACTGTTCACGACAGAACTCGGCTTACAGGCCTGGTCGCACCCACAAAACGACACTTCCTAAAAAACACCTTTTCTTTCGGCAATGATCATCCGGAAATCATCCCACGGGGAACGAATTCTCCGGCCGCCCCAAGCATGCGGAAAACGGCGAAAAAAGGATTGGAAGATGAATCTGACCATGAAGGTTCTAGCTGCCGTATGCAGCTTGTTCCTTCGTGGTTTTTCTTATATCCGCTTTTCACATCAGCGCTGTACAAACAAACCTCTAAACGAGAGCGTTTTGGAGCGCGGGGAACCGCCGCCGGCGGTTTGCTGCCCCTCCCGGTGAATTCGCACCTGAAGGGCGCATTGCGGGAACAGCCTTTTGAAAGCCATCCGGCTTTCAAAAGAATGGACGATATTGCCGGGGATCCGGCAGGCATAAATGAATCGATGAAACGGAGGCAAATGGAATGAAAACTCTGTATATGGACTGCTTTTCGGGCATCAGCGGCAACATGACGATCGGCGCGTTTCTGGATTTGGGCGTGGATAAGGAGCTGCTGCTGCGCGAGCTTGAAAAGCTGCATGTGGACGGCTACCGGATTGAAATTAACAAAAAACAGAAAAACGGGATTACAGGCACTTATTTCGACGTCATTCCGGAGGAAGCCCCCTCCTCTCACCAGGAAGATGTGCCGGGAGCAGATCAGGAATCGGATGCAGAACAGAAGGCTCTGCCCAGATGCACCTGTAAGCATCACCGTGCCTACTGTATCTGTGGGAAAAACAAGCTGCCGGATAAGTATGGCAGAAAAAAGAAGAAGCACAAGAAAAAACATAAGTACCTCCTGAGTCACGACGGCAAACACTCCCACACAGAGGAAGTGTACTCTTTGCTTGGGCACGGGGAAGCGCACCATGACCATACTCATGATGATCATCATGAGCACCATGAACACGACCTGCACGAGCACGAACATGAGCACGGGCACAAGCATATACACGGACATACGCACGCGCCGCACCGCAATTTGCAGGATATTACCGAAATCATCGACGGCAGCGAGCTGTCTGACCGGGTCAAGCAGCTCTCCAAAAAAATATTCTCCTATGTGGCGGAGGCGGAAGCGAAGGTTCACGGCAAGCCGATTGAGAAGGTCCATTTTCACGAGGTGGGTGCCATCGATTCTATTATCGACATAGTCGGTACCGCCATCTGTGTGGACAGCCTGAATCCCGGCCGCATCGTCGCCTCTCCCCTGCCGGTCGGCTCCGGCTTTGTGCGCTGCCAGCATGGCCTGATCCCCGTGCCGGCTCCGGCTACGCTGGAGATTATCCAAAAGGGCGGCATACCGGTTTATGCAAACGGGATCAAAAAGGAGCTGGCCACCCCCACCGGCGCGGCAATCCTCGCTGCTCTGGCCGGGGAATACGGCCCGCAGCCGGAAATGGAGGTTCACGCCGTGGGCTACGGCGCCGGTCTGTATGATCTGGAAATCCCCAACACCCTGCGGCTGATTCTGGGCGAGACGATTTCGGTCAAAGAGAAACCGGAGCCCCAAAGCGGAGTGATTCTGGCCGAAACCAATATTGACGACACCACCGGGGAGGTGCTCGGCTACGTGATGGGCCGCCTGCTGGAGGCCGGCGCGCTGGACGTATTCTTCACCCCCATCTATATGAAAAAATGCCGCCCCGCCGTCACGCTCTCTTTCCTATGCGAAGCGTCTCTGGTGCAGGCGTTGGAGCAGATTGTATTTGAAGAAACCTCGACGATCGGCATCCGCAGAATTCCGGTGCAGAGAACCGTGATGGACAGAGTTCATGAAACCGCAGATACTCCCTATGGGAAAATCCGGGTGAAAAAAGTGACCTATGGCGGGACTGTCAAAAGATACGGTGAATTCGAGGATGTCAAGGCCGCCGCGGAGCGGCACGGGGTGCCGATTCAAAAAGTATACGACGCGCTCAAACGCAATGAAGCCGATTAGTGGGAGGAATACACATGGACGAGCTGCATGCAAAATATGAAAAGCTGGAGCAGTACCTGCGTTCTTTGGAAAGCGTCGCCGTGGCGTTTTCCGGCGGCGTGGATTCCACCTTTCTGCTGGCCGCCGCGCACAAGGCTCTGGGGGAGAAAGCCGTGGCCGTCACGGCGCGCTCCTGCAGCTTTCCGCAGCGGGAGCTGAACGAGGCCAAACGCTTTTGCGACCAAAACGGGATTCAGCACATCCTTGTCGATTCGGAAGAACTGCACATTTCGGGGTTTTCCGAAAACCCGGTGAACCGGTGCTACCTGTGCAAGACCGAGCTGTTCCAAAAAATTCGGGAGGTGGCGAACCGGCTGGGCCTGAACGAAATTGTGGAGGGCTCCAATCTGGACGACAACGGCGATTACCGCCCCGGGCTGATCGCCGTGGCGGAGCAGAATGTGAAAAGCCCCCTGCGGTACTGTGATCTCTCCAAGGCGGAAATCCGCACTTTGTCGAAGGAGCTGTGTCTTCCCACCTGGAGCAAGCCCTCCTTTGCCTGCCTTTCCTCCCGCTTTCCCTACGGCGAAAGGATCACGGAAGAGAAGCTCTCTCAGATTGACAAGGCCGAACAGATCCTGCTGGACTTGGGATTCCGCCAGGTACGCGTGCGTCACCACGGCAATCTGGCCCGCATTGAGGTGGAGGAGGAGCAGTACCCGAAGCTGCTCGACCGCGAGCTTCGGCACACCATCTCCGACCAGTTCAAAGCCCTGGGCTTTGTTTATGTTTCGATCGATATAACAGGCTACCGCACCGGCAGCATGAACGAAACGCTTGCCCTATAATCCATTCACCTGAAAATCATCCGCTTTTCAAGCTGCGATTCCCGCAGCGCATCTTTGAGGCGCGAAAGGGCGATCAGCGGCAGCAAACCGCCGTTGGGGCCGGCGCCGCACGATTCCCCGTGCGCTTCAAAATAGGATTGTTCTGAAGTTGGCACCGTATAAAAGGGGCCGTTTGAAAAATACAGATTTCTATAAAAGCCGGGAGCCACGAAAGGAAGTGACTCCCGGCATTTTTCTGCCGCACGGGTTCCAGCCGGACTCGCCTGTCCCGGCTGCCACAAGCGCCATGGTCTGCGCAGACTTTATCTTCCCCTTCTCTCCCGCAGGGAACAGGACGCAAGGGGGACGATCCCGCGCACTGGGAAACTGTTTCGGGCTCCTTATGCTTGACAAGAAAATCATATCCAACTATAATGGGCTCAAATGCAAAATAGGTGCATTTATGACAGATGCCGAAATTTTGATTAAAGGAACCGGGAATGATGAGAAGACAAAATAGAAAACCGAAAAAGTGGATCGCGCTGCTGCTGGCTGCCGCCGCTTGCCTGACTGCGGGATACGCGCTGCAAAATGTGGACGTGCTTCACACCCCGCAGCCGAATTCAAGTGCCGTTGCCCCAACCTCCTCTTCCCCGTCTTCCCAACCGCCCCCGGCGGCGGACTCGGAAGCCCCGCGCAGAGAAACTCCGCCGGAAAAACCGGTGTACCAGGGGGAAGCGCTGGACAGCCTGAACATTCGGCTTTCCGCCGGAATGGATCAGAACGTTGTGTTTGCCGTTTCAAAAGGAACCAGACTCAGCATTCTGGAGGGAGCCGACGGCGACTGGGTAAAAGTGAAAGCGCCGGACGGCCGAACCGGCTGGTGCAATAAGAATTATCTAAAAATCACACCGGCGGATCTCCCCGATGCTTCAAACGCGGCAAGGGAGCAGGAGACCTTCCCCGCTTTCGCGCAGGTTTCCTACGCAAAGGCGGCCCAGCCGCTCACCGTCTATGTTTCAATACGAGATCAGAAAGTTACCGTTGTGGACGCAAAAGACCTCGTCGTTCAGGTTTTTCCCTGTTCCACCGGAATGGAAGGCTATGAAACGCCCACCGGAACCTATACGGTTACGAACCGCGGTGAATCGTTCTATAACAAAAGCCTGAAGGAAGGCGCCTATTACTGGACGCAGTTCTACGGAAACTATCTGTTCCACAGTCCCCCTTTCGATGAAAACAGGGAAATGATCGCGGGAGAAGCTGAAAAATTGGGACAACCCGCCTCCCACGGATGTGTGCGTCTCTCGCTGGACAACGCAAAATGGTTCTATGACAACATCAAAAATGATACGAAGGTCGTCATTCAGTAGGGGGGCAAACCATCGCGCATGACGAGAGCGGAAGCTGAAAAGGAACAGCCTCTGGCGGAGTGTCCCCTCCCCGAAAGCTGCTGCTCGGGCGAAGCAATTGATTCGGGGATTGGGGAAACCGGCTTTCCTTTTCATTTACCGTGAGATGAGCAACCCAAAAGTTAGAGAAGGAAAAAAGCGAACCCGGGTGCGACCCGCACACGGCAAGCTCAAGTATGTATTCGGGGCAGACCCATCCGCAATGGATGAGTCTGCCCCGAGCCGTTTTTCCTTAGAAAATCATTGCTCCCACAATGCCAAAGACCAAAGCGCTCGAGACAAGGGTGATGATCTGCGGGATGCAGCTGTCCTGAATATGGTCGTGCTGCCCGTCGGCATTCAGACCAGCCGTCGGCCCCAGGGTGGAGTCGGAAGCAGGGGAACCTGCCTCGCCCATCGTCGCCGCGCCGACGATCAGGATGACAGTTGCGCCGACGCTGAAGCCGATCACCTGCGCGAACGGAACATACAGCGCCGCCAAAATCGGAACCGTGCCGAACGAGGAGCCGGTACCGATGGTAAGTACAAGGCCTACGAGAATCAGAACAATCGCGATGACGAGCTTGTTGGTACCAACCACGCTGATGGTGGATTGAACCAGAGCGTCAATTTGTCCGCTGCTGCTCAGCACGTTGCTGAACCCGGCTGCCGTGAGCATGACAAACGCCATAAAGCCCATGATGCCAATGCCCTGATTAACCACATCGCCCATATCCTTCATCTTTACCACGCCCAGCAGCAAAAACAGCAGCAAACCGGCCAGAGCACCCAAGATCATGGAGTCGAAAACGAGCTGAACCACAACAATCAAAATCACGCTGATCATCGTTGCCCACTGCGTTTTCATCAGGGTCTTTTCGCCCGGTGCGTTGGCATCCTCAGCAACGATTTCTTCCGGCACACCGCCGATGCCCTCCATCACATACTCTCTGGGCTTTCTGTAGAGGAAATATGCCGCAATAAAGCCGACAATCGTGCTCAAGCCAAGGAACCAGGTGTAGTGCCAAACATCCATTACCGCAATCGGCATGCCGAACTTTGTCATGTTCTGAGATACGATGGTGTGGAAGATCAAACCGAATCCGATCGGGAACGTGACCCAGGTTCCCTTGAGGCCAAACGCCAGCGCACAGGAAGCGAGGCGTCTGTCCAGCTTCATTTGGTTCATCAGCACCAGCATGGCGGGAATGATCATCGGCATAAACGCTATATGGATCGGAATAAAGGTCTGTGAGAGGAAAGACATGAAGATCAAAATCGCCAGCAGCTTCATTTTACTGCCTTTGATGATGCCCCCCATCTTCCCGGACAGCTTTGTCGTGAGGCCGCACCGCTCAATCGTTACGGCAACGGCTCCCAGCAGCACATAGCTGAGCGCCGCTTCACCGTTGCCCGCCATACCTTCCGTAAACAGGCCCATCGTATCGGAAACGCTCATTCCGGACAAAAGCCCGCCGATCAGGGAAGAAATAATGAGTGAAAAAACAACGTTGACTTTGACAAAACACAAAACCAGCATGACAATAACCGCTACCATAATCGGGTTAGTCAATAATGCGATCATTAAGTACCCTCCTTTTTTCTTTACAACTTTTCTGCTTTTACCGTTGGAATGCTCCCCGGCTGATTTACCACGCACCACACTGAACTGCCGGAAAAACAACGCGATTCCCTTTTGAAAGCATTTCGCCCTTCGGTTGATTTACGTCAACCCGGGCAATTTCCCCTCCTCTCGTCACGCGAGTTTCGATCTTCTGCTCCATCCTCGCGTGTTTTGAGATGACTGTTTGATCCCCTGTGCCGCCATGGGACAAACAGAATTTGCGATCTGTTTCATTGGCTATCACCGGCATTTCAGCCTTTGACTCGCCCCTGTTTACAGATCCCTATGTTTGATCACGGCGCCTTTCCACGCGGGTTCCACCAGTTTTCGGTATCTATTCAAATACCCGCTTTTGATGCGGCAGGGCGCCTCTTTTTGGAACGTTTCTCTTCTGGCCGCCAATTCCTCATCGCTGAGATCCACATGAATCGAACGCCGCGGGATATCGATCACAACGGAATCTCCGTCCCGCAGCAAAGCGATTGGGCCGCCGACAGCGGCCTCCGGACAGATATGCCCTACAAAGCACCCGCTGTTTGTGCCGGAAAAACGGCCGTCCGTGATCAGCGCGACTTGTTTTGCCAGCCCCAAACCGTCGATCCGCTTCATCAGCAGATACAGCTCGGGCATACCGGGCCCTCCGACGGGCCCCTCATACCGCACCACAATCACGTCGCCGGGTTGAATTTGGTTTTCCTGAGCCGCTTTCAGAGCGTCCGCCTCCGAATCGAAGCAGCGGGCCTTTCCCCGAAACACCTGCATATCCGGGGCAATCGCCGCGGGTTTTGTAACGGCCGAATCCGGCGCGAGATTTCCCCATAAAACGGCCAAACCACCGGAACCCGCATACGGTGTTTCCAGACTCTTTATGATGGCCTGATCGGTTTGCGCGAAAGAGGGCAACGCGTTCAAAACATCGGCTAACGATCGGGCAGCGGAGGTCATCACATTCAAGTCCAGAAGAGGCTTCAGCTCCTGTAATACGGCAGGGACGCCCCCGGCAAGGTGAAAATCGACCATGTTATAGGGGGACGCGGGATTGAGCTTCACCAGCAGCGGAGTGCTTCTGCACAGAGCGTCAAACTCTTTCATGTCGAATTCCAGCTCCAGCTCGTAGGCGACGGCGGGAAGATGCAGCGCAACGTTGGTGGAACCGCCGATCGCTGAACTAAGGCGCACCGCGTTGCTCAGACTGGCCTGTGTCATAACCTGTCTGGAGGCAATTCCCCGCCGAACCAGCTCGACTATAGCTTTGCCGGATTTCTGCGCCGCCTGCAGCCGCTCCGAATAAACGGCGGGAATCGTCGACGTACCCGGCAGAATCATTCCCAGAGCCTCCGCAACGCAGCTCATGGTGTTTGCCGTACCCAGCATGGAACAGGAGCCGCAGGTAGGCATAACTCTGTCCTCCAGCCGCTCGAATTCCTCTTGTGTGATCTTTCCGGCCTGATAAGCGCCCAGCGCTACCGCAAGGCTTGTGGCGTCCGCGGCTCTGCCGTTCCAGTCGCAGCCCCCCAGCGAGGGCCCTCCGTTGACAATCAGTGCGGGAAGGTCGATTCTGGCGGCTGCCATTAGCAGGCCGGGAATGATCTTATCGCAGGAACCGAGCAGCACCATTCCGGAAAATCGGTTGGCCTGCGACATTGCCTCCACGCTGTCGGCAATCAATTCTCTGGTGGGCAGGATGTACCTGGTGCCAATATGTCCCTCGGCAATCCCGTCGCAGGCGCCGATCAAACCAAACTCCACAGGCGTTCCTCCGGCAATGCGGATGCCGTCTTTAACGGCGTCCGCCACCTGCCGCAGGTTATAGTGCCCGGGAACGGCCGTACTCCAGGTGTTGGCGACCCCGATGAGAGGCTTTTGCAAATCCTCATCCGTATATCCCATTGTTTTGAACAAGGCCCTGTTTTCGGCTCTGTCCATTCCCTCCACTACATCGCGGCAACGCAATCTCATGGCAAAGTTCCTTTCTCAATGACTGTCGTTTTCAGGAGCAGGACGCCGCTGCCGAGCAGACGGGTTTAGTTGACCAGGTCATCCGGGTGTTCGCCGCGCAGCATCCGAATGGCATTCCACGCGGCCCGGTTGCGCAGTTCTTCAAAGGATTCCTGAGAAATATACGAAATATGCGGCGTGACGATACAATTCGGCGCGCTGAAGATCGGCTCCTGCTCTCTGGGCGGTTCATGGGCGATCACATCGACCGCGGCCCCTGCAATCACATGATTTTCCAGCGCCTGGATCAGCTCTTCCTCTTTCACAATCGCCCCGCGGGCGGTATTGATGAAATAGGCGGTGGGCTTCATGAGCGAGAATTCCCGCTCGCCGATCAGGCCGGTTGTGTTTTCGTCCAGCTTCACATTGAGGCTGACATAATCCGCCTGTCGCAGGCCCTCTTCCATGGTGACCGGCTCGATATCCAGCTTCCGGAGCGCTTCGTCGCTCCGGCTCGGATCATAGGCGATCACTCTCATGCCAAGGCTCCGGCAGCGCTTTGCCACCGTGCTGCCGATTCTTCCGCACCCGATCACAAACAGGGTGGAGTGAGAAATCCGGCGGGGAACCCGGGCCGCGGCCTGCGCCCCCCATTCCCCATTCTTCAAGTTGTCGTGGTAAAAGGTCAAACTCTTATAGAAATGGAAAATAGCTGCGAGCACGTAGTCGGCCAAATCCTCCGCACAGTAGCCCTGCACGTTTGTGACGCCGATTCCCTTTGCGCGGGCCGCCGCTGTGTCGATGCGGTCATACCCGCCGCCGAGCACGGCGATTCCCTTGCAGTTTTGCAGCCGCTGGATCACAGAAGCGGGAATCTGCGCGTAAACCTGCGCGATGATGGCATCCGCGCGGCAGCCGAATTCCTCCAGATCTTTTTCATAATCATAGCTGGAAAACCGCAGCTCACAATCGGGGTACTGCTGCCGCAGGACGTTTCCTTCTATCTCATAGTCCTTCCACTCCTCATCGATAAACCAAAACAGCGGACGATTCATTTTCATTTTCCTCCTTCATACGGTGGCGGGGGGTTGCCTGCGCGCTTTATTCCGATAAAATCTCTACGACGGAGTGGTCGGCATCCACGCGAATAATATCTCCGTCCTTCACCACATCGTAGAACGCCGGGTCTACCTTATCGACCATCGGAACCTCCATGATGATCGCGCTGGATACCAGAACGGTTTCCGGATGCTGGATGATCATCGCTTTCGGCGCGTTTCCCTTTGTATTGAGCTGGTAGATGCCGTCGGCCTGTACCACGGAGCTGCCCTTGCCGCTCGGGAAAATCAAAATTTTTCTGGCGATGCTCTTGCCTTCCAAATCGTGACCGGGCTCAATAACGGTGCCTGTTTTGGGGTCGATCAGGTAAAACATGATGTCATCCTTCGACACGACCGCTTCTCCCTCTACAACACCTTCCGAAATTTTATGACACTGAAATACCTTTTTCTCCATTTTATTTCACCTCACCTGTTAATGCCGCCTCGATGCAGGTATCCAGATCTCTGATGACGAAATGGATTCCTCTGCGCTGCGGATAGTACGCGCATTTGGGGGATTCCGTGATGCCGACCTTGCCGTTCAGATGGCCCCAGCAGGGCTGGTCGGGGCAGGTATCGGGAACAATGAAGCCGCCGGCCTGTGTGATGATCTCGTCCAGACCCATGCGCACCGCCATCTCTTTGACATGGCTCGAGGTCAGAATCCACATTTCTTTCCGGAGCTTCTTGCCCTCAATGCGCTCCGCGATGTGCTTTACCTCTTCCAATGTAAAGTGCGGGCACCCGAACATGGCAAAATCGATTTGACGGTTGCCCTCGAGGGAAATCTTCTTGAGCTCCTCCTGCAAATCCTCGTTGGTGATGACCACTTTGCGCTCCGGCTCTTTGCCGCCGAATGCCGCTTCGAGCGTGGGGGCCTCGGGCGTGAAGCCGACGATATGATACATGCCGTAAGCACCGGAGGTGTTCAGCTCTGCGCCGAGGTTTCTCAGCGCCTCTTTGCTGATGTGCTTCGGCAGGCCCGTGAATACCGGGATTCCGTTGCCGATTTTCTTTCCCATCATGCCAAGCATGTGGTAATCGTAGTCATTTTTCATCTCTGCCTGAACTTCGACAAGAATATTGCCCTTTCTGTTTTCATCCAGCAGAAGGCCGTACTCCGGCACAAAGCCGGTAACCGCGGCGCACAGGGCGCTGTTTGCGCCTTCGCGGTTCGTTCTCGCTCCCCACACGGAATTGACGTAGGGTGTCGCGCTGGACTCTGAGAACGCGATAATCTCCCCGTAATTCGGAACGTTCGTATCAATGTAAGGCGTACAGTTATAGCTAAGTACCGCACCGAGGCCCTTGTAAGCGTTGTGGGTTCTCTGCATCAAATCCGCGTACTCGGGGGAAACCATGTCGCGGCTTTGGAAAAACGAAAGACAAAATCCGGGGTTCACCGTGGGCGCTACCCTGCATCTTGCGCCCGCGTTCAGCAGCTTTTCCGCAAACCAAAGGTCTGCCTCCTGATTGCTCAGCGCAACGTGCGCCCTTGTGATGGGCACCATCCGTTCCGCGCCAAAGGATTCGCCGATCGCAACCTGTATTTTCATTGCGTATGCGGTTCCTTTGCCGTATTTACCGTCCAGCATATCCTGCTGTTCTTGTGTCAGCCTCATATTTCTTTCTCCTTTTTATCATTCTCAGTCCCAATAAGACTGGATGGGATACAATCGGTTGGCCGGGCATTCTCAAAAGAGAACGAGCGGCCGCAGGTTACCCTGTGGGAAGAGCATTCAGTTAATCCATCAGCATGCTAAATCAAAAGAAAACGGATGACTTATGATACTTTGGAAAGAGATAATATTTATAGAATCTTCTTTTAACTGTTCTTTAATTATAATTGTCATCTGTCAAAGAAACGTCTAAAAAACGTGTGAAAAACGAATAAATTATTGAATATTTTATAAATTTTCTTTGGGACAAGCAACAATTTATTACAAAAAAATTATCAAAAAATCAAATATCGCCCCATCTTTCAGTAAGCGATATGTATTATTATTCATTTCATATTCACACTGTTGATTTTCCCATCAAAACGCAGGGGAAAAAAAATTGGGCTGTTTTGGTATTCTGAAATACCAAAAATACTATTTTTTTTTATGAGCAGTAAATTTTCTCACAAAAAAAACAATGGTATCCATTGATTTTCTCATGATGAGCAAATCATCATTTTCGTCTGAGTTCCGAATAAATCTATTGCCCTACTATATTATCAAGTTAACTTACTAAAGCATATAACACATCATTTCGCATTTTTGATCCTCTTCCAGACCATATTGTCTGAACAGATTCGTCCCCCCCTTACATACCTCGATTTTAAAATGTTAATCAACAGAATCGCGCAGTGCTGCATTATTTTTGCAATATCACTGAATATATTCTACAAAGTAAAAACATTCTAAACTTGCTGCACATCAATTGAAATTTCAAAGGGGATAAAAGCAAAAAAAAATTTAAAACTCCGGCGAGCACTGCTCCTGAATGCCGCTTTTTTCTTCCGCCCGAAATATTTCGTCTGCTTTTATCGTTATTTCTTATCGTTAGTCCTATGATGAATCGTATTTTCCGTGTGCAATGTCTCAATGGGCAGTTTCTTTTTTAAACGGACATGCGAATACAGCGTCCCTCCCCCGCCCCAAACCGCAGAGGAAACCTGCCATTTTTAAAGTGGCAGGGGATTCATACGGCAAAGGACTGCCAAAAAAACGGTGCCGCTGCTCTTCGGCATGCAATATGGGTGTTCCGACAGATTTCTCATCGAATAAGATTGCCCGTTTATGAAATTACACAGATTAAATCTTTCATTTTATTGATAAAGCATTCTTTCAAAAGGGAGAAATTAATTTCACATACCTCAATAGAAAAACTAAATTCCGGTTGGATGGGCAGTCGGGCTGAAGTTACTCTTGCAAAAAAGCACCCGGAAGTAACTCTTACAAACATTGCAGCAGCTCTTGACTCACACCCAACGGTAACTTACAATAATAATACTTTACCTATGCGCAGGATAGGGCAACGCTGAGGAGCGACCTGAGCGGCGCATAGGGTTTGCGGGAAGGCAGCATCTTCAACAGGTGCTGCTTTTTTGCTGCCTTTCTGGAAACAAAAGCGATAAACCTCGGGGTTTAAGGGGCGGAGCCCCTTCGTCTTCTCCGATGGCGGCAGCACAGAAACGGAGATAACCATGGCTAAAAATTCACATT
>KB911068.1 GCA_000383295.1 Faecalispora sporosphaeroides DSM 1294 | reverse complement strand
GTTTCAAATTGTCAGTACGCACCTGAAACGCTCTCCACAGGACGAGCCGGTATACCAATTTCTTGACCGCAAGCGTGCCGAGGGTAAGCCTTATCTTGTTTACATGACCGCCGCTGCGAACAAATTCCTGCGCATTTACCACGCCAAAGTCAGAGACCATTTGAACGCTTTGGAGCAAATGCACTCGAATACATAGTCAGTCTCTGGATTTCACTTATTCAGGTGGGCGCATATTGTGGCCGCCTTTTTGTTATACTCTTTTTTCTACACTGAATTTTCTTGAATTTGGGGCTTGACTTTTGTTAGCAGGACTCCTTTTAAAATCATTGACACGGATAGTATTGACAGCATGGCGCCGCATTATGTGCAAGAATCGATTTCCGTCAGGCAATCTGCCCCGGGGAAGATTCCGGGAGAGCACGGAATTCCCTTCTATTTGACAAAACAAAAACAGGCGGAAGTTTTTACACCTCCGCCTGCCCGTTTCTGACTCTCAGCCCCAGCTCCGTGATCATATACTGGTCTTCGCCCGCCTGCCCTTCCCTGATTTTAGAGATGACATGCTTTTCCAGAAGCTCCTGAATATTTTCTTCACTCACCTTGTGAACAACCGGGCTTTTCTTAGTTAAAATAAAATTGTGCCCCGTCGCCTCCCCCACCTCGAACAAATTCAGGATTCTCCCGATTTCTTTGTTTGTCATCGTATCACCTCATTATAAAATTTCACCATATGCATCAACCTTTGATCAGCCACTAGTATTGCCTGCGGGTTTTGGAATATGCAAATTTTGGCCGTCTGAATCACACAGCCGCAGCGAGGGGCATCGCCGGCCCTGTAAGACGGCAGCCGCCGTTAAAGCGCGATCGGCCGCGATTATTATTTTTGGGAAGATTGGTACTGCGTATACCAACCGCGCATAGTATGGTAAAAGAAAATACACATACTGTAAGTATTGCGAGGTGCTACTATGGCAGAGAATCGGATTCGTCACATGTTCCCCGGAAATAATACCAGCCAGGGTTTCTTCTCTTATTTTGCCTATATACTTCCGCCGCAGAACGCCAGGCGCATCTATTGCCTGAAGGGCGGCCCCGGCGTGGGCAAATCCACCTTTTTAAAGCGCATCGGCGAGCGGATGACGCTGGAAGGATATGCTCTTGAGTACATGCACTGCGCATCGGACCCGGATTCGCTGGATTGTCTGGTGATTCCAGCACTGGGCGTGGCGCTCATCGACGGCACGGCCCCGCATGTTACCGACCCGATGTACCCCGCCGCCGTGGACGAGATCATCAATCTGGGCGAATACTGGAACGGGGAGGCCATCCGCGAGAGCCGCGATGAGATCATCCGCATCGGCGCGGACATCAAGCGGCAATACAGGCACGCCTATCAATCCCTTGCGGCGGCCAAGTGCCTGATGGACGACATTTTGGAGACGATCGAATCCGCGACAGACAGAGCCGGTGCGCTCCTGCAGGCGCAGCGGATCATCGACAGCGAGCTGGAAAAGGTGGCGGTAACCGGCAGGCTGGGCAAAACCCGCCGTTTATTCGCCTGCGCCATCACTCCGTCGGGCATCGTAAACCATTTGGAATCGCTGGCAAACAGCGCAGAAAAGGTGTATTCCATTCGGAGCGTGTGGGGCGTGGGCGTGCACGAAATGCTGAAAAAAGTGACCGACGAAGCGGTGTTCCGCGGGCTGGATGTGGAGCTGTATTACTCACCGCTTGCGCCGGAGACACGCATTGAGCACGTGCTGATTCCGGAACTAAAGCTGGCGTTTCTCTCGGAGCAGGACGGCTTCGAGCTGAAAAGCCGCCGCCAGACGATACTGGACCTGACGCAGTACACCGACCCCGCGCAGGCCGAACGGCAGAAGGATGCGACGGAGTTCAACTCCAAAACATTCGACACGCTGCTGGGCGAAGCCTTAAAGGCACTGGCCCAGACGAAAAAGCTGCACGATGAGCTGGAGGGGCACTACATTCCGCATATGAATTTTGAGCGCGTACAGCAAAAGCAAGAAGAGATCTGCGAACAGATTCTGGCGCTGGCAAAATAGCTGAACTGCTACTACTATATGCCTGTATCCCCGCTCAGTATGCGCCGAACTCTGGTCGCCATTCATTTTTGAACCGCCTTCTTTTGGCGCCTTTTGCCGCCGATTCGTCAAAAGGAGTTTTTGTCCTTATCTCCAGGTCAGCTCTTGACTTCGCCTTCATCGGCGGCAGTTGTTTTACAAACAGAAGCGCCCCTGTCCGTATTCCTCATTGCGGACAGGGGCATTTCTTCACATATTCAGTTGGATGTTCCCTGATGGGACTGCTGGTTCAGCTTGCGGGCTTCCTGCTCCGCCTTGGAATCCATGCTGCTCACGCTGGGAGTGCTCTGGCCGGACGAGCTCTGGCGGGACTGCTGGTTCAACTGCTGGGCCTCCTGCTCAGCCGCGGAATTCATGCTGTTCATGCCGTAAGAACTCTGGCCGGACGCATTCTGGCGGGACTGCTGATTTGCCTGACGAGCCTGCTGCAAATCCGAATCCGAGCTGTTCATGCCGGAGGAACTCTGGCTGGAAGAGCTCTGGCGGGACTGCTGGTTCAGCTGGCGGGCCTCCTGCTCGGCCGCAGAATCCATGCTGCTCACGCCGGAGGAACTCTGGCCGGACGCATTCTGGCGGGACTGCTGATTGAGCTTCTTTGTGTTTTCCAAATTGTCGTTTGTATTCATTTTCATTATCTCCTTTAAAATCAAAGTACGCTTTTAGTTTTATCCAAAATCCGATCATTATTTACCGATTGGCAGATATTTTTTTATTTGGCAATCAATTCCGATCGGGCAGTGGAAGACATTTTCTCCTCGACAAGCTTCTAAACAAGACCGTATTCAGTTACTTTTTGAGGATTTCAAAGCGAAGGACGACTATGATATGAGAAAAACAAAGCACCCGCCTTTTTTTAAACTCGACGATATGTTTTCGCTCCGGCCGGCTGCATTCTATGCTTCTATCTCGCGGATCAGGTTGACCATTTCAATCGCGCCCACAGCGCAGTCAAAGCCCTTGTTGCCTGCCTTTGTACCCGCCCGCTCTATGGCCTGCTCAATATTTTCCGTGGTGAGCACACCGAACAGGACGGGAATGTCGCTGTGCAGCGACACATGCGCGATCCCCTTCGACACCTCGCTGCACACATAGTCGTAATGGCTTGTGCTGCCCCGAATGACCGCACCAAGGCAGATGACGGCATCATATTTGCCGCTTTTGGCCATCTTAGAGGCGATCAGCGGAATTTCAAAGGCGCCGGGAACCCAGGCGACAGCAATCTGATCCTCGCCGACCTCATGGCGTTTCAGCCCGTCCAGCGCACCGCTCAAAAGCCTGCTGGTGATAAACTCATTGAACCGGGCGGCGACAATGCCGACGCGGATGTTCCTGGATACAAGTTTCCCTTCCAATGTTTTCATAGCGCATTCTCCTTTTTCCATTTTAAAAATTCAAAAGATGGCCCATTTTCTCCTGCTTCGTTTTCAGGTAGAACAGATCGTGTGCGGTAGCATCCATCTGGATTGGAACACGCTGTACGATCTCCATGCCGAAGCCGGAAAGCTGATAGACCTTATCCGGATTGTTGGTAAGCAGGCGCAGGGTCTTTGCCCCAAGATCACGCAGAATCTGCGCGCCGATGAAATACTCCCTCAAATCCCCCGAAAACCCCAGCGCGAGATTCGCTTCCAGCGTATCCATTCCCTGATCCTGGAGCGCATAGGCGCGCAGCTTGTTGATCAGCCCGATCCCGCGGCCCTCCTGACGCATATAGAGCAGAATGCCGCGGCCCTCCTGCTCGATCTGCGCCATGGCCGACGCGAACTGCTGGCCGCAGTCGCAGCGCTCGGAGCCGAACGCATCGCCGGTCAGGCACTCGGAATGCACCCGGCACAAAAGATTTTTGCCGTCGCCGATTTCCCCTTTCACCAGCGCTACATGGTGCTCGCCGTTCAGCTTGTTGCTGTACCCGTAAATTCTAAAATCGCCGTACTTTGTGGGGAGCGACGCGCAGGCGACCCGCTCGACCAGCTTGTCGCTTCTTTTGCGGTACTCCTGCAGGGCTTTGATCGTGATCATTTTCAGTCCCCATTTTTTCGCCAGCTCCATCAGCTCCGGCGTGCGCATCATGGTTCCGTCCTCCCGCATGATCTCACAGCACAGGCCGCATTCCTTCAAACCGGCCAGCCGCATCAAATCCACCGTGGCTTCGGTATGGCCATTCCGCTCCAGAACGCCGTTTTTCTTTGCCGTCAGCGGGAACATATGGCCGGGGCGGCGAAAATCCTCCGGCTTTGCGTTTTCCTCCGCGCATTTCATGGCGGTAACGCTGCGCTCGGCGGCCGAAATCCCGGTACCGGTGCTCACGTGGTCGACAGAAACCGTGAACGCGGTTTCATGGTTCTCTGTATTGTCGCTCACCATCTGGGGAAACCGCAGCTTTTTGCAAAGCGCTGCGCTCATGGGCATACAAATCAGCCCCTTGCCGTGCACCGCCATAAAGTTCACATTTTCCGTCGTGGCAAACTCGGCGGCGCATATAAAATCGCCCTCATTTTCGCGGTCCTCGTCGTCCGTCGCCAGAATGATTCTGCCCTGCCGAAGCTCCTCCAGAGCCTCTTCAATGGTGCTGTACTCCAACATTTCATTTCCTCCTTAAAAGCCGTGTTTCGCAAGAAATTCCGCTGTAATCGCCGTCTTTGGCGGCTGGGAGCCCAGAAGCCGCTCCACATATTTTGCGATACAGTCGTTTTCCAGATTGACGATGTCGCCGACGCGTTTTTCAGACAGAATGGTCTGTGCCGCGGTATGCGGTATGACGGATACGCTGAATCCGTCGTTATGAACCTTCGCCACCGTCAGGCTGATGCCGTCGACGGCGACCGAACCCTTTTCAATGATGTACCTCAGAACACGGGGGCCAGTCTTCACGGTATACCACACGGCGTTGTCGTCCTTCGTTATGGCGGCAATTGTTCCCATACCGTCGATATGCCCCGATACAATATGTCCGCCGAACCTGCCGTTTGCGGGCATCGCCCGTTCCAGATTGACGGCGCTCCCCGCACACAGGCTCCCCAGAGAGGAACGGTTCAGGGTTTCGTGCATCACATCGGCGGTAAAGCCGCTTTGAGAAAAAGAGGTGACGGTAAGGCAGACACCGTTGACTGCGATGCTGTCCCCGGAGCGAAGCCCCTCCCAAATCGTTTTTGCCCCAATGGAGACGGCGGCGGAATCCTTGCCCTTGCGGACGCTTTGTACTTTGCCGACCTCCTCTATGATTCCTGTGAACATGTGAGCACCTCGCTCTCCCATAAAAGATCCTCGCCGAGCCGCGTGAGCGTCGGCTGGCCCAACCGGAAGGCTTCCTGCGGGGAATCGACCCCGGGGCCCGCCACAGGCGTTTTTGCGCCGCCTAACAGCTTGGGGGCAATGTAGGCCTGAACCCGGTTCACGATGCCGCTTTGCAGCGCGGACCAGTTCAGGATTCCGCCGCCCTCGAGCAGAACGCTGTCGATCTTCCTTTCGCCCAGCACCCGCATCAGGCAGTTTAAATCGATGCGGCCGTCTTTTTCGGGGAGCACCGCAAGGTTGCAGCCCGCTTCCAGATAAGGCCGGTGTTTCTCACGGTCTGTTACCGCTGTGGCAAGGAGCGTACCCGCCACCGCCGCCGAGGTGACGAGCCTTGCGTGCAGCGGCGTTCGCAGCCTGGTGTCGCAGACGATCCGCAGGGGATTTCTGCCGTTTTCCATCCGGCAGGTCAGAAGGGGATCGTCCGCGAGAACGGTACCGATACCCACCATGATGGCAGCGTACCGGTGCCGGTCTTCCTGAACGCGACGGCGCGCCGCCTCCCCGGTAATCCACCGGGATTTGCCCGTGCGTGTCGCGATTTTCCCATCCAGCGTCATTGCGTACTTCATCACCACATAGGGCGTCCCGTTTTGAATGTAGTGAAAAAAGCTCCGGTTGAGCGCGTCGCATTCGTCTTTTTTAATATTTTCCGTCACCTCGATTCCGCGGGAGCGCAGAATTTTAACCCCTTTGCCCGAAACCTGCGGATTGGGGTCGCGGGAGCCGATCACCACCCGGCGAATGCCGCTTTCCAGAATGGCGTCGGTGCAGGGCGGCGTTTTGCCGTAGTGGCAGCACGGCTCAAGGGTCACGTAGATCGTGGCGCCGGCCGGGGAGGATTCACAGCTTGCAAGTGCGTTCCGCTCCGCATGGAGCGCCCCGTACCTTTCGTGATACCCCTGCCCGATGACGCGGCCATCCTTTACGATCACCGCGCCCACCATCGGATTGGGATTCACCCATCCGCAGCCTTTTTTTGCAAGTTCGACGGCCATACTCATGTATTGCGTATCCGTCATATCACACCTCCAAAACAGTAATGCCCTGAACGAAATCGTTCAGGGCATTACTGCGGCACAGAGAGCACCCGGCGCGGATGAAATCAAAAAAGCTCTGGAATAAAATGATTCCAGAGCAAAATTTCATACACAGATATCCTATATCCATTCATCTTCTTTCATCCAGACTATACTGTCGGCTTCGGAGTTACACCGAATCATGCCTTGCGGCTCGTGGGCTTTACCACCGGTAGGGAATCGCACCCTGCCCTGAAGATTCCTATTCAATTACACCTATCATACCACTTGTTTTGCGTTTGTCAAGAAAAAAGCGCGGCAAAGGGGAACCGTTTTACAGGTTTACAGGGATCGCGCGCCGTCTTTTACATGTAAAAGACACGGTTTTCTCCCGGCTGTGAGCGCATCCTCCATTGCGCGCGCATAGGCTTGTTAATCCGCCTGGCTCAGAAAGCGCCGGAGCTGTTCTTTGGAAACACCGATGTTTTCAACGGAATCTATCTTTCGGCCTTCCATCCGGTATGCCGGAACAACCCACACGCCGGAGCGCTCAAACGCGAGCCGGTTCGCCTCTGCCAGCGCCTTTTGGTAAGTTCCCTGCCGCAGCGCAAGCCGGAAAGCATCCGCATCGACAAGATCGCGCACAAAATCGGCGAGCGCGTCGACGCTCTCGATATCGATACGGTCTATCAGAGCCGCCCGGTACATGCGGTCGTGGTACGCCAAAGCATCGGCCCCGTTCTCCAGAGCGAAGAAATAGCCCTGTATGCACAGGTCGCTGTGGGGGCCGTATCGGTCCGGCCGGGGGTGCGCTTCGCAGGGGCGCCAGACAATGCCGAGCTGCGGATACTGCGGCATTAGCTCCGTTAAATACCCGTGCGCCCGAAAGCAGTAAGGGCAGGCGTAGTCAAAAAACACTTCCAATTCCCGTTTCATTTCATTCACCCCATTCACAGAATAAAGCGGAGAGGTAAAATTGTCAAATGTTTTTTGCGGTCTTCACTGAATCGACGCTCTTTTGGATTCGCTCCACCCGGTCACACGCCCATTACAATCATTGCGTCGCCGTTCGGGAGAAAAACCACACCGGCCTCGAACAGCCTTGCCATTTCCACGATCATCCGCTCGCGCTGCTCCGCATCCTGAATGTGCAGGCACAGAGGGTCTCCTCCGACGATTTGTTCGGGCTGATTGGTAAAGTATACCAGAATCTGCGGGTCTTTTGCCATTTTCCTCATTCCTTTCGTGGCTGCTAACGGGACATGATTCTGCGCACCTTCCGGCTGTTTTCCAACACGGGCGTATTTTGAATCGCCGCGATCATCCGCCCGATATCGCGGTCAACCGGCACCAGAGCGATCACCATTTTGTCCTGCTCCACGCTGCGCTTGACATACTGGTACGTCTTGACCCCCAGAGTGCTGGCCGCCTCATACAAAATAGCCTGCCGCTGCCCGGCGTTTTCCAGCGTGGCGCGAAACTGCTCTTTTTTGGGGGTAATCACAACGCCCAGCCCCTGTTGGAGAAATAATTCCCGCGCTACAGGCGAACCCGCCGCACCGGTGACGTAAACATCGTCCACAAACAAGTTGGAGCCCTGTATCTGAATCTTCCCCTGCCGAACAATGCTGATATCCCCCACCCGTTTTCCGCGCGTAAACCGCTTGAGCAAAAATACCGACAGCATCCCCAGCGCGGCAGCCGTGATTACCGCAAGCGCGCGCGGCAGGCCCTCCATCAGCAGCACGACGGAGGATGCGATCATGGAGGAAATCATCGAAATGTAGTTTCGCGCCTCATAGGTTTTTGAAATCCCGTCGATATACGCGTCCCCGCGGCGGGCATACCCGGAAAGCTCCAGATTGTTTAAGCTCTCCTGCTCCATTTTGCGGATATCCCGAAAATGCTGTACCGCCAACGCCAGAAAGGTGAAGGCCGCGTAGTCCTTTTCCAGCAGCGCGGGGATGGCGACGGCCCCGAGCGCGGCGGCAATAAAGCCCGCAAACAGATGGATGAACTGCCCGTCGGGATAGGTCGGCGTCTGCCGGTAATCCACCACCAGCGTGACGGCGCGCGCGGCCGTGCCCACCAAAATTCCCAGCCCGATCGCCCAGGCATACGTTAAACTCAGCATCTCCTCGTGAATCGGCATACCAAAGCGTTCCCCCAATTAATTTATACTCATCTATTCATCGTGCGGCAGTTGAACCCCCCGACCAACCTGTGCCGCTGTCAAATACGGCCACGGCAGGCGAGGGGCGGCGCGTTTGACTCAAACGTCGGCGTCCTGCACAGCATCATACATCAAATGAACCGCTTCTCGGATCTCCTGATAGCTGGTGCAGCGGCACAGGTTGGACTGCAGCCATTCCTCCACAACGATTTCGTCCGGCATGACGGGGTGCTGCGTCAACAGCGCGTGGCACACCATTAAAAACCCGGAGGTGCAGTACCCGCACTGAAACGCGTTTGCCTCCACAAAGGCGTTTTGTACGGCGGCCTTGCCGCCGAGCCCCTCCACCGTGGTGATTTTTTTCCCCTGAGCCTCCACCGCCAGCATGAGGCAGGACTTTGCCGGCCAGCCGTCGACCATCACCGTGCAGGCACCGCAGTCGCCGTTTTTGCACCCGGCCTTCGCGCCGGTCAGCCCAAGCTGTTCCCTCAGCACATCCAGCAGGATATCGGAGGGCCTCACCAATACCTCATGAAAATTCCCGTTTACATGGAGCGATAGAACCGTTTTTCCCTCAAACTCTGTCATTCTGCCACGCCTCCAACAACTCGCACAATGTGTTTTTGAATACGAAGGCCCGGTACTCACCCGAGCCCTCCACGTCGTGATAAGGCGGCTCCGGCAATAAACCGGCCGCTTTTTCCGCGCGGATTTCGGGCGGGAGCCCGCGGTCATTCAGCACCGCTTCCACCCGGCGGCTGCGGAAAGGCCGGGAGCAGATTCCGGAAAACGCCGCGCGGAGGACGTCCTCCTTCCAGATTGCGGTGACATTGACCAGCGGATAATCAATTTTTTCCTGCGCAGTCTTTTTGATATGGGCGTGGCGCGCCTGCAGCGCCCACACGGGGATATGCGCCTGTACGATCCATTCCCCCTCCCGCAGCCGCACCCTGCCGTCAAAGATGTTCTGAAAAGGAACCCTCCGCATTCCATCCGGCCCGCCGACGGTCACCTCCGCGTCGGACAGCAGCAGCGGCAGGCTTGTCTCGCGGTAAATAACGGTGCCGCACAGATTCCCGCCCAACGTGATTCTGCATTGGTTGGTGTGATCCGCGACCCGGCCGCAGGCAAGCCCCAGCAACGGAAACAGCTTTGATTCCGTAATCCGGCTCAGCGTGCAGGCCGCCCCGATCGTCAAAAAGCAATCGTCCTTTTCTAAAATCCCGCATTCGGGAATGCCTTTGATATCGACCACCGCGTCGGGATGAATGCTGCCTGCCCGGCACATCGTAATGATCTCGGACCCGCCGCCGTAGCAAACGGCCTTTTTGTTTTTACCCTGATACCGTTTGAATGCGTCTGCCGCTTCACGCAGCGTATCGGGACGGCAATAGACAAAATCAAATGGAATCATGGCTTCTCCTTCTGCGACGCTTTCCATATATTTTCCGGGGTCAGCGGCAGCGTCACCTCTTCTATTCCGAACGCATTGGCCAGTGCGTTCGCCAGAGCGGCGGGAATGGCGATGATTCCATGTTCGGCATAGCTGCGCATTCCATAGGGGGAATCATCCTGCGGCGTTTCCACAAAGTCCACCCGGTAATCCGGCTCCTGCCCAAGGTGCATCAGCTTATAGGTGCGCAGGTTCGGCGCCTGCGGCACCCCCCGGCTGCTGAAAGAAACGAATTCCCGGCTTGCCATACTCATTCCCATTGCCATTCCGCCCGCCACCATGGAGCGCATCGATTCCGGATTGATCACCCTGCCCACATCTATCACCGTTAAAGCGGAGAGAATCCGGTAGCTGAAGCTCCTGATGTCCGCTTCCACCTCGACCACCTGCGCGCCGAGCGTCCATGCGGGCCCCGTTTTCCCCTTCCCCGTTTTAGGGTCGAGCATGCTTAGGCCCTTGAGCATCATTCCGCCCCTCCCCAGCACCGGCTCGCCGATCGACGTGCCGTCGGGCGCCTGATACCCTTGCGCAATATCCTTGAACTCGATGAAGCGCTCCGGGTTCCGGATGGAATACACCCGCCCGTGAGACACCTCAATGTCCGAAACCGGGCAGCCGAAGGCCTGCGACCCGTTGCTTCGCAGCTGCTGCAGCAGATCGTCGGCGGCGCGCAGAACCGCCTTCCCGGCCATGTATTCGGTCAGGCTCGCCACCGTTTTCCAATGCTCCGGGGCCGCGCGGGTATCCACGCTCAGCACCACGTGTACCTTTTCACAGGGAATGCCCAATTTTTCCGCGAGGATCTGCGCCAGATGGGTCTGGCCGTTGGAGCCCATCTCGACCACCCCGGTGACCAGATTGACGCTTCCGTCTGTGTTAAAGGTGACGGCGGCCCCCGAAACGGCGTCGGTGGGGGGATTTTCAGTCTTCCAAAAGCAGGCGATCCCCTTTGCCTTCACCGTATTCTCCTTGATGGGGGTTCCGGCCCCGGCATCCCACTGCGAAAGCCGCCTTGCTCTGCCAAGGCATTTCCTCAAATCGCCGATCAGGCTTTCGGTGTAAGGCACCTGTGTGGGGGTTGTGCTGCCCTCGCGAATCGCGTTGCGGAAACGGAACTCCAGCGGGTCCTGCCCGCAGCGCTTTGCCAGAAGATCAATCGCCCGCTCTACGCAGAAGGTACAGGATTCATGCGAAAAGCTCCGGTAAGCGGTTGCATACGTATGGTTGGTGTACACGCACAAAGAATCGCACAGCACATGCTCCATGTGATACGGTCCGGTGCAATCCACCGCAATGGCCTTTGCCATATACGGCGAAATGTCGGCATACGCGCCGCAATCCAGGCGGAATGTCATTTGAGCGGCCTGAATGTTGCCGTCCCTGTCCGCGCCAAGGGTAATGTCCGCCTCCAGCCCGATCCGGCTCGGAAGGGCGGCCATGTCCTGCTCCCGCGTGACGATCAGGCGAACCGCCTTGCCCCCCACGCTTTTGGAAGCCAGATACGCCAGTATCTCCAGCATCACGGCGGATTTCCCGCCGAATCCGCCGCCGATGAACGGAACCGTCACCTGAATCTGCCCGGCCGGGATCATAAACGCGTCCGATATCTGCCGGCGCACCGCATAGGGGGACTGGGAGGAGGTCGTGATCTGCACCTTGCCGTCGGCGCTGATTTGTGCCCGCGCCGTGCGCACCTCCATCGCGAGGTGATCGGAGGCGGGCAGAGAGAATTGCTTTTGAACGATATAATCGCACTTTTTCAGGGCCTGCCCGGCGCTGCCCTTTTGTATACGGTAACGGCTGGCAATATTGGTTCCCTCCTCGGGGTAGATGTCCGTCAGCAGCCTTTTATACCCGGTCACCTTTTCATGAATGAGAACGGCGCCCGGCGATAAAGACGCGGAGGGCGTCAGCAAAACGGGAAGAGGCTCGTATTCCACTTCGATCAACCGAACCGCCTTTGCCGCGATGGATTCCTCCTGCGCAACCACAAGCGCCACCGGCTCCCCCGCATACCTGACCACATTCCGCGCCAGAGCGGGGCGGTCTAAAAGCAAAGGGCCGTGCAGTTCCTGAAAGTCGCCGCCCGTCAGAATCGATTTGACTCCCTTGACTGCCAAGGCCCTCGCCGTATCGATTTTCAGGATTCGGGCATGTCCGTACGGGCTGGTGAGCAGTCTTGCGCAAAGCAGACCCGTGACGGGAAAATCATCCGTGTACCGGGCAAGGCCGGTCACTTTCTCCCACGCGTCCTTGCGCTGTATGCTTTTTCCGATGGCCATAACCATGGTTTATAATCACCCACTCTGTTTCATTCTTTGCTTATTCGTATATTTCCAAAAATTATAGAAAAAATGTAAGTAAACCAAAAAGAAGGAAGGAATAAAACAATGAATCCCTTTCAGCAAAAGCCCGGAAATGTTGCGGACGGAATTTTAAACTGGTCCTCTGTGTACCCCACGCCCTACAACAAAATGACGGTTGATCCCTATACGAAGGTCCGCATTATACTGATGAACGGCATTGAGGTGGAAGCCGCATTGTTCAAGCATCAATTCCACCGGAACTGCCCGAACAATGATCTGCGGCGCGAATTGGCTTTGTCCCGCCGGGTGGAGCAGCAGCAGCAAAAACGCATCAATTGGCTCAAGCCGATCGATGAGACGCAGCTGGAAACGACCATAGGGTATGAGCATGTTGCGGTCGACCTGACCGCGTGGCTGGCGCAGAACGAGCCGAACAGCTATGTAAGGCAGGCGCTGGATTTCGCGCTGCTGGAGGACTTTGACCACCTGTACCGCTACTCGAACCTTCTTGATCTGGATGCGCAGATTCCGGCCCAGCAGCTGGTAAAAAGCTATGTGGACATCACCCCCGGGCGCCCGACGATCGCCGAGCACCGGTTCCCGTACGAATCCGTGAAGCACCCCGTAGACTTCAAAACGGCGGATATCCGCACCATGCTGAACACACTGATCATCACGGCAGGCGAGCAGCAGACCATGAATTTCTATATGAACATCGGCAACACCTATTACAACGATTTGGGCCGGCAGCTTTACCTGGAGATTGCGATGATCGAGGAACAGCACGTCAGCCAATACGGCTCGCTGCTTGACCCGAACGCCACCTGGCTCGAAAACCTGCTGCTGCATGAATACACGGAATGCTACCTTTACTATTCCTTCTACCAGGATGAGCTCGACCCCAATGTGAAATCGATATGGGAGCTCCATCTGGAGCAGGAAATCTCGCATCTGCACAAGGCGGTGGAGCTGCTGAATCAGTATGAAAAGAAGGATTGGCAGCAGGTGATTCCCGGCGGCGAATTCCCAAAGCTCCTCCAGTTCCACGACACCAGAGACTATGTGCGGCAGGTGCTCAATGATCAGATCTGTCTGACCGCAAACAGAGAGAACTTTGTCCCCGTTGATCAGCTCCCGCAGAATCACGAGTTCTTCATCTACCAGAACCGCGTGAACAGCGATGTGAACGCGGTGGCAAGCCACAATGTGATTGTGCGGCACCAAAGCAAGTTCAACGTCGATTACCGCGCGGAGTCCAAACCGAACCCCGTTCAGGGGCTGACGGACAATACCAGGGACAATACCGAGATTGCCCGAACTCCCGCCGTATAAATACAATACAGAAAAAAACTCCATCTTCAAATTGAGGATGGAGTTTTTCTGTTTTAGGAAAGGAAAAACTGAAGAGCGATGTCTGCGCCAAGCAATGCGCAAACGGCGCCGCTCCCCGCAGCGAGCCTGAGCCGCAGTGGAATCCGGCGGGCAGAGACACAGAGCCTTTGTTCCGCCCACAGAACGGGCCTTAGCAGAAAGCCCTTAAAATGATACCCGGCGGTAATGAAAACGCTCGTCATCAGGTTCTGCACAACAAAGTAGTTGACGCATTTTCCCGTGACGGCGACCACCGAAATCTCACGCATCCAGTCGGGAACGATAAACAGCAAGTACAGCAAATACAGCAGCCGCCAGCCGGTGTTCATAAACAGAACCATGGCCGCTTTTTGCAGAAGGCTTTTTGATTCCCCGGTCTTCATTTGTTGAAACACACAGATCGCCGCCGCCATTGCCGCAGCTTCCAAAACAATGGAAACGGACGGATTGACGACTTTATCGATTCGCCCCGGCAGCATCAGGTTCAGCAATTTGATGGACGAGCACAGGAGCCCCATCCACAGAATCGAGGATATTTTATTCGTGGCGCGGTATACGTTCGCCATAAAAAAGCACGCGACAGGGTACCACACCAGCCAGCCCATACCAAACGATATGAGATGCAGCAAATACCCGGCCGTAGCTTCAAAAATCCCCCACAGAGCGCCCCACAGGAGGATATCGTGCCAATCGTTTTTTCCGTATTCCTTCTGTTCCAAAATTCTCCCCTCCTTTTTTATCAATATATGAGAGCGGAGGGAAAATTATTTGAAAAGGAATTTCTGTTTTTAATCAAGCGGCACCTGCGCAAAGGCTGCCATTGACAGACCAAAGCGTAAGGAAGGCTTTTCTGCGCCCGTTGCGGAGTTGATTTTGGGGGCTTCTCCGGGCGTACCGGTTCGCTTGTGCCGAACCGGGGGCATGGGTCAGCCGGCTTTGGCTTCCATTTTTTTCAGCCGAACCATAATCCATTTTGTGCTAATCGCTATCGCAAAATACAACGGCATTCCATAATACGTTTTCCATGTGATCAGCTGATAAATACCGCTTAAAATAAAAAGGGGCTCCATCACAAAGCAGGACAAAACGGACATGACAGCAGACGCTATGGCGTAGCTTTTCCAGGTACCGAAATACTGATAAATGAGCGAGTATAAAAAAGGGAGACTCGCTAAATCAATTGCCGATATGGGGGGAAACAGGGGGAATATTTTAACGGGATACTCCCAAAGAGCAAGTTCTTCCCCCAGTTCGTCGAGTACCAAAACGAAAATACATACAATCCCCGCGCATAAAACAAGCTCACTCAATCTGGATTTATCGATGCATTTCCACCAGATAACTACCGACAGTATGAATACGCAAAGCAGAATCCACCATTTAAAGTGAAACAGTTCGTTTTTGAGCCATTCTTCAAAACGGCTCGCTGTCAATTCCCGTTGAAGCTCCACGGATAAATCTCTCATATCGATCACCCTGCATTGCCGATTCGTCTGTTTTTCTTTGAAAAATACAGTATTTTTTGAACAGTCGCTTTTGTGCACAATGCTGTCACGACATAAATCGGGTAGCTTTCATAGTAGTGCCAATTGATCAGATCGTAATAGCCGAAAAAGGTTATGATAGGCTCGACGACAAAGCAAAGTACCGCCGAACTGATCAGAACCGCGAAAACATACTTCCCTTGTTTGAACCGCTGGTATATCTGGGAGTAAAGCAAGGGAATGCTGATGAAATGGATGGAAAAGAACGGAGGGAACAGCGGGATGATATCAATCGGATAATCCCACAAAAGCAATTCCTCACCGTATTCATCTATGCCCATAAAAATGATCGTCAACAAAACCGTAAACAAACAGATCTCACTTAGTCTGGATTTGTCGACCATTTGAAACCAGACGATACAGAGCGCCAGAATGATGAAAACAAGCGCCCACCACCTGGGTTTTAAAAAAACCTCCGAAAGCCATTGGCTGATGCGCACCTCGGTAAGTTGTTTTTGTATATTGACCTCTTCCGGAATAAACGACATCAATTGATGTGCTCCCCTCTTGCTGTTAATCTATTATCGCGATATGAAAGCATAATAATCCGCCAACCGTGAGTGTGAACAAAATAAGCATGGCAGTCAAGGGCCTTTTTGAATGTAATCGCAGTAAGGGGAACACCCCAACATAAAGCAGAATAGACCAACCCACATTCCACCCATTGTAGTATTGCAGCTCCTGAATCTTATATAATATCAGCTCGACCAAAGACATGAAGGAAATGAAAGCGGTCGTATACAGGATTCGTTTTTTTCTCGCTTTTGGATATCTGGATAAATATAAAATGATAATGAAAGGAAAGATGAGGAACCCAAATACATAGTCCGCGATTGTATCCGTCATGTGAGAACCATAGAATAGCCACAGCGGCCGATTGCGTGTAATAATATTTTCCGTCATTGCCCCTACATTATAGAAAAGTATGGTTGAATAATACTCTCCCCAATTTTTCAAATCGCCGAATTTGCAGCACGCGGCAATGGATATGATCCCCAACACGACCAGAGTCAATAAATTCACCCCATTTGAAGGAATATAGGCCGGTTGATATTATTTACAGAAATTATCCGATAATAATCCTAGCGGAGTTTTTTAATCCGGCCATTCGCCCATGCCTTTTAGACCCCGGAACATTACGAGGCCGTTTCGCCGCACCATAACGGACGCAAATGCCCGGTGCCCTATGATGATCTGTGTCAGCAGAACCGCCCCTCGTAAAAGAGTCGTATTTTATTATCTGGAAGATATTTGCAGCACAGAAATAAAATAACAATTGACGAATGCAATCAGCAGCAGAATATTTCTCAGTTTTTCGCCAGAAATGCTAAAAAATCTCCGTTTTCTCCCGGCACTTCTGTTTTATTGATGAGAATTGTGGTAAAATGCAAATAAGATATGCGGGCTTTTTGGGAACCCTAATCCCCGGAGAACATCACCGGCCCTTGCGGCGGGCAGGGCAAAAGAACACATGCGGAAAGAGGCGGCAAATATGGAACTCAGTATTTTTGAGGTCGTTGGCCCGATCATGATCGGCTCCTCCAGCTCGCATACCGCGGGCGCAGCCAAATTGGCACGAATCGCGGGGATGATCGCGGGGGAACCGTACGACCGCGTATCGTTCGGGCTGCACGGCTCCTTTGCGAAAACATACCGCGGCCACGGAACCGACCGGGCGCTGGTGTTCGGCGCGCTCGGGTATCACGAAGATGACGAGCGCCTGCCGAACGCGTTCCAAATGGCAAAGCAGGCCGGCCTTTCGTATGATTTCTACGAGACGGAGCTGGAGGGGGCGCACGAAAACACGGCTGTCCTCAGCTTTTTTCAGGGGGAGCGCCTCATCTGCCGGGTGATCGGCTCCTCCATCGGCGGCGCGCAGATCATCATTACACAGATTGACGATTTCCCCACGCACTTCACCGCACAGTCGCCGGCGCTGATCCTGAGCTATCAGGATCGTCCCGGAGCCATCAGCAAGCTGACCGGTGTTCTGGCGGAATACGGGATCAACATTGCGGTGATGAAGGTCAGCCGCCTGAAGAAGGGTGGCACCGCGCTCTGCACGATTGAAACCGACGAGGCCATTCCAGAGCAGGCCGCCGAGCAGCTCAGGATCATCCCCAACGTGTTTCAGGTGCGCGCCATCAATCTTTTCAGAGAGGAGGAATCGCCGTGTACCGATCCGCAGAAGATCTGCTGAGCCAGACGCAGGAACGGTCTGTTCCCCTGTGGCGGATCGTTCTGGAAAACGAAATGGAGCTGACCGAAAAAACAGAGCAACAGGTGTTTGATCGGCTGGAGGCAACCTACCGGGTGATGGAACGCTCGGCGACAAAAGCGCTTTTTACCCCCCAGCGCGCCATCGGCGGCCTGATTACCGGCGTCAGCCGGATACAGAACGAATATTCCAATCTGGATTCTTCTCTGTGCGGCTCCTGGATAAACCGCTCCATGGCGCTGGCCTTTTCTTGCAGCGAGGTCAACGCGGCCATGGGAAAAATCTGTGCGGCCCCCACCGCAGGCGCCTGCGGAATTCTGCCGGCGGTGCTTCTCTCCGTGCGGGAGAAACGCAGCCTGACGCTGCAGGAAACCCTGTGCGGCCTGCTGACCGCTGCGGGGCTCGGCGCGATCATCACACGCAACGCGACGGTGGCCGGAGCGGAGGGCGGGTGCCAGGCGGAGTGCGGCGTGGCCGCCGCAATGGCCTCTGCCGCCGCCGTGGAGCTTTGCCACGGTTCGCCGGAAGCCGCCCTGCACGCCGGGAGCTTTTGCCTGATGAACGCCATGGGCCTGGTATGCGACCCGGTGGCAGGGCTGGTGCAGGTGCCCTGCGCGCAGCGCAACGCCTCTCAAACCGTAAACGCCCTGCTCAGCGCGGACTGGGCGCTCGCGGGCCAGCGCAGCGTCATCCCGCCGGATCAGGTGATCGCCGCCATGTACCACACCGGCAAAATGCTCCCCACCCAGCTGCGCGAAACCGCGCAGGGCGGGCTGGCCGCCACCCCGGCCGCCAAGAGCATCTTTGAAAACATCTTTCTCAAACACGAGGAAACGAAGGCTTTTTAAAAAACCCGGCGGCATCGTTCATGAGCCTGAAAACCTTACGGTGGATCGGCGGAAAGACCCGGAGCATTTCCGGTGCTCACCGACTGATGAACGGCGACGCTGTCGGCGGCTTACCCGCGCGCTTTCAAAATGGTTCCGTTTAAAAGCTTGTTGGGTATAAGGCGCACCGGCATAACAACATGAAACGGCGGAGATTTTTTCCCACCGTTTCCCGCCTTCTGCCACAAAAGCAAATGATATGCAAACCGCCCTTCTCACCGGCACATCCATCCCCTGTTCCCCACCGGCCGGGTGGAAACCGACTGCTTACATGCGGAGGCTAAAAATGATACATATTGTCTTTTTTTCGCCCTACCCGGAGCTCAGCAACGTAATTGAACAGGTGTTCCGGGAACGCCCCGACAAAGACGGCCTTACTTATGAGATTATTCTGGACAGCTTTAACAACACTCTCCAGCAGGGCTGCCACGGCGATGTCATTATTTCGAGAGGCTTTACAGCAGGTATGCTCAAAGGCACGTCTCTTCCCAATGCGGAGCTCAAAACATCCGGTTATGATGTGATTGCCGCTGTGGACAGATGCTTAAAGGAGCATCCCGATACGAAAAAAATAGCGGTCGTGGGCGCGTTCAATATGGTCTACGGTTCCGAAAGCGTGAGCCAGGTCTATAAGGACGTGACCATCAAAAGCTATTTTACGGAGAAGGAAATCTATTTAAAGGAAATTGTGAAGCAGGCAATTGAAGACGGCGCACAGATGATTGTGGGCGGATGCTCAACGGTTGCCATCGCGCAGGAGCACAGGATCCCCTGTCAGCTGATTGAATCGGGCAAGGAAGCGATCAACAACGCAATTGACGAAGCGATCCGAACGGTGGTGATTACGAGAAAGGAACGGCAGAAAAGCAACGAGATCGCAAATATTATGAACTATTCCTTTCAGGGGATTATCTCCTCAGACAGCGACGGAATGATCACGCTGGCCAACAATTACTGCCTGGCGCTTCTGGCAAAAAACAAAGCCTCCATTACAGGAGAGCATGTTTCAAATTATTTCCCGTGTATTCCGGTCGATGAAGTGATAAAGGAAGGGAAAAAGATTCTTTCCGAAATCTACCGGTTTCACGAGCTGACGCTCATGGTGAACTGCGTCCCGGTAAGAGGAAAGGGCGGAAACACCGGCTGCGTCATAACCTTTCAGGATATCACCAAGATTCAGGAGGATGAAGGAAAAATCCGCAAGGATCTTTACAAAAAGGGCTTTGTGGCAAAATACACGTTTGAGAGCATCCTGTATCGGGACTGTCTGACGAAGGAGACCATCCGCATTGCCAAAAGATTCAGCGATTCTGATTCCAACCTTCTGATTTACGGCGAGACCGGCACAGGCAAGGAGTTGTTCGCACAGAGCATCCACAACAGAAGCCGCAGAAAAAACGGGGCCTTCGTTGCCATTAATTGCGCGGCACTGCCGGACGAGCTGCTGGAAAGCGAGCTCTTCGGCTATGTGGAAGGCGCTTTTACCGGGGCGGCAAAGGGCGGAAAGATCGGCCTGTTTGAGGTGGCGCACAGGGGAACCATTTTTCTTGACGAAATCGGCGATATTTCTGCCAAATTGCAGGGCAGGCTGCTTCGCGTGCTGCAGGAACGCGAAATCATCCGTTTGGGTCACGACCGGATCATTCCCATCGATGTGCGCGTCATATCCGCTACGAACAAGAACCTTCATGAAGAGGTAAAGAAGGGAAATTTTCGGCAGGACCTGCTCTACCGCCTGGACGTGCTGAAATTGTCGATTCCGCCGCTCAGAAAACGCAAAGAGGATATTATGCACTTGATTCGGTATTACATTGAAGCGCAACGCAAAAAAGGCGGATGCGTTTTAAAAGGTCTGGATGAGGAAGCGCAGGGCTTGGCGGTATCTCACCAATGGTTCGGAAACGTTCGGGAGCTGCGAAATTTCTGCGAAAGAATCTGTGTGCTATGCGAAAAAGAATACGCGGACAAAGCCGATGTGATTGGAGCACTTGGGATACAAAACGCCCCTGTGCCTCAGTCTGTTTTCGGTGAAACGACGGAGCATCCGGCCGAAAGCGACAGGGGTTTGGCCGCATTACAGCAAACGGAAAAAAAGATGATTGTAAGCGCTCTGAAAATGTATCATAACAGCAAAAAACTGACCGCGCAGCATCTGGGAATCGATAAAAGCACTTTGTGGAGGAAAATGAAAAAGTATCACATTGACGGCTGATCGGCAGCCGTCAAATTCTTTCAAACCGGCCACTGTATCAGAAAACAAATGATCTGATACAGTGGCCTTATTGCAATCTTGCAATAAAACAATTGCAACGCCAATGCAATTGTTGCATTCATTTCGTTTTGTATTAAATAATAAAAATAAAAAACTTTTGAAAAATCAATATTTTTAATAATTAATTTACAAATATAGGCTCGTGGAATTATTCATAATTCACCAAAGAAATCAGCATCTGCCATTTGGCATAATAATTGCTTTTTAAGCTAAGCAAGCAAATCCTTTTCGGCGCATCCCTTTCCAAACCACAATGAAAGTAAACAAAAAATGGAGGAGAATTTATGAAAAAGGCGCTTTCATTCCTGCTGGCTTTGGCAATGCTGTTGTCCGTTGCGGGCTGCGGCTCCGGCGGAACGGCACCCACTTCCGGCGGAGCCGGCACAGCACAGCCCAAAAGCGATTATCCGAAAAAAACAATTGAAATGATCGTCCCGTTCGGCGCCGGAGGCGGCGCAGATATTGCGATTCGCCTGATTTCAAAATACGCGGAGAAAGAGCTTGGCCAGAATATCGTAATCAACAATATCACCGGCGGAAGCGGAACCATCGGCCTTACGCAGCTTTCCGGCGCAAAGCCCAACGGCTACACGCTCGGCTACTTTTCATCCACCAACTCCAACGACGATCTGCTGTTCCAGGGCATCAAATACAATGTGGATTCCTTTCAGCCGATCGTTGAAATTTCGGCGGATCCCCATATCATTGTGGCCAGCAAAAAATCCGGCATCAAGAATATGGCGGATTTGATTGCCAAGGCAAAGGAAAAACCGGGCGAGCTGAAATTCGGGGTAGGCGGCGCGTGGACCAGCTGGGATTTCCTGAAAATCAAGCTTGAGAAACAAACCGGTATCAGCATGAAACGAATGGTGTTTCAGGGGGGTGCCGCGGCAATCACCTCCGTGGCGAGCGGAGACTGCGATGTAGCGGTGCCTTTCGTCTCCGAAGCGCTCCCGCAAATTCAGGCGGGGAATGTCGTACCCATAGCGATTACCAGTAAAGACCGGTTTGATCTGGCTCCCGACGTCCCCACGGTAAAAGAAAACGGCATCGATTTTACGCATACCATGTGGAGAGGCATTGTTGCCCCTGCCGGCGTGCCCGACGACGTGGCACAAACTCTCTGCGACGCCTTCAAAAGGGCTTACGACAACCCGGAATACCAGGCAGAGGCCCTAAAGGCGGGAATGTTTTCTGAATTTAAAGCCGGAGCGGATTTCGAGGCGTTTTACAGGGAAAACCATAAAACCTATAAAGAAATGATCGACTCCACCAATCTTGCCCAATAATACGAATCCGCTCTGCGAACGCGTATGTGCGGAAGAGCTCCGCTCATTACGCACAAGGAGGTACATCGATGAAAAATATACATATCAATCTCGCAATCCAAACGGGTGTCTTTCTTCTGCTGGCCGCTTTTTATACCCAGCTGGGCGGCATGCCAGAAGAGGCCAAGGGGTACCCGACTTTCTTGCTCGCCGCCTGTGCGATTGTGAACGCGTCCATCCTGTTTTCAGACCTGCGGAATCTCCGTGACGAGGAAGCGGTTGAAAAGGATCCCGCCGCTCCGGCAATGATCCGGCGCGTCATCCTGTATATTGTTGTGCTGGGGCTTTACATTTTCATGATCGAGAAAATCGGATACGTCCTGTCCACTTTGCTTTTCTGTGTGGCAAGCCTGCAGATCATGCGGGTGAGATCGTGGAAAATGCAGGTTCTTCTGCCATTGTGTCTTACCATCAGCGCATATGTCGTTTTTTCGAGATTCCTGATGATTTCATTACCGGTTGGAACCTGGATCCATTTTGGCTTTTGAAGGGGGGGCTTTTCCATGGTATTTGATATCAACCATATTATCGGCGGTTTTTTTAATGTTCTGCAACCTTATAACATGCTCATCTGCATCGCGGGGCTTTTCATCGGGGTGCTGATCGGTGCCCTGCCGGGGCTGACGGCCACGATGGGCGTTGCGGTATGTGTTCCGTTTTCTTACGTGATGGAGCCCGAGCAGGCGCTGCTGCTTATGAGCGCCGTGTTTTGCGGCGGCGTATACGGCGGACTGATTCCCGCAATTCTGCTGGGAATTCCGGGAACGCCCGCGAGCGCGCCCACCGCGTTTGAAGGAAGGGCGCTCACGCAGGCGGGGGAATCCGGCCGCGCCTTGATGGCGGGAACGGTCGGGGCCACCTTCGGCGGAATCATGACGGCGCTCTCTCTTCTGCTCTTTTCCCCGCCGCTGGCAATGGTCGCAATGAAGGTGGGCCCTCCGGAGCAGATGATGCTGGCCATTTTCGGCCTGAGCGTTGTATGTATGCTTTCTCCCGACAATATCCGCAAAAGTCTGCTGGTCGGGTTTCTGTGTCTGCTGTTTGCCACGGTCGGGCAGGACCCGGTGATGGGATACCCGCGCTTTACCTTCAACATTTATCAGTTGACCGGCGGAATCAGTGTCATTCCGGTGCTGGTCGGCGTATTCTCCATTCCCGAAGTGCTGAAGATGATTGAAAACCCCTCCGGGAAGCTGGTGGAAGCCTCAAAGGTCAGTAAGCTCGCGCTGCACGTAAAGGATATTACCGACAACGCGTTTAATTTGTTCCGTTCCGGACTGATTGGCGTGGCAATCGGGATCATGCCCGCAGCAGGGCCGGATATTGCCGCTTTCCTGTCGTATAACGAGGCAAAAAAGGCGTCCAAAGAGCCCGAGAAATTCGGGAAAGGCTCCTACGAGGGGATCATATCGGCAGAAACCGCGGCAAACGGCTGTACCGGGGGCGATCTGGTTCCGCTGTTAACGCTCGGCATTCCCGGCAGCGCACCCGCCGCTCTCTTCCTCGGCGCGATGATCATTCACGGGCTGCGGCCCGGCCCCATGCTTTTTACAGAAAATGCGAACGTAGTATATACCATGATGGTTGGGTTTGTCATCATCAACATTCTAATGTTTTTTGTCGGCTGGCTTTACTGTCGCTGGTCCTCCAACGTTCTGCGCATCCCAAAAACCATACTGGCCCCCGTCATTGTTGTTCTTGCCGCCGTAGGAACCTTTGCCACCAATCAAAATATGTTCGACGTAGTGACGATGTTTGTCGCGGGTATCATCGGGTACGGTATGGAAAAACACGGATATTCCGTTGCGCCGGTTGCGCTTGCGCTACTTCTCGGGCCCATGCTGGAGGAAGCGCTGACCCTGACGAACACGATGTACGCGGGCCACTACCTGATGATGTTTACCAGACCGATTACCGTTATCCTGTTTGCAATTACGGTGTTCTCCTTTGTTTATCCGCTGTTTAAAATCTTCCGTGAGAAAATGAAAAGCAACAAGGCGGCAAAGGCGCAAAGCTGAATCATTCATCAGGCAGCCAGCGCGGGCATGCTGTCATTCGATTCAAAATCACAGCAGAAGGGCGTACGGCAGGAACAAACACCAATCGATTAAATACGGAATACGAGGTCTGCTTATGGAACACTTAGCATTGACTGCAAAAAACATCCTGAAAGGCTCCGGGCTGGCGCCTTTGGCTGACGGATGCGTTATTGTGTCGGACGGCAAAATTGAAAAAATCACAACAAAGGAAGCCTTTTTCAGGGAAAGCACCGATCACTGCCGCGTAATGGATTTTGGAAACTGCACCCTGATGCCCGGCCTGATTGAGTGCCACAATCACGTGGGGATGGACGCAAGACTGCCGCAGCATTTGGAAAGCATGGAGGGGCCGGAGGCGATGCTGGCCCTGACCGCGGTGAAAACGCTGCACGACGATCTGATGTCCGGAGTTACTACCGCGCGCTGTATGGGCGACCGCTTCTACCTGGATGTAACGTGCAGAAATGAAATTAAAAAAGGAACCCTCACGGGCCCCGAGCTGCTGGTAGCCGGTATTGGAATGCGCGGAATCCACGGGCACGGTTACGTTGGGCTGGGGCACTCGGGCACGGAAGAATTCCGAAAAAGGTCACGGGAAAACCTCTCAAAAAATGTCGATTTTCTCAAAGTCTTTCTCACTGCCGGATCGCCTCCCCTTGCACCCGGCTGGATTCCCTATTATATGACGCTTGAGGAAATCCGGACGGTTGTGGAAGAGGGAAAACAGCTGAACAAAATGACCTGTGCGCACTGCATCGGCGGGAAGGGCCTGCAGCTGGGCGTTGAAGCCGGCGTCGATGTGTTCGACCATATTTACTGCATCAATGAGGAGCAAATTGAACTGCTGAAGAAACACAACAAATGGGTTGTGCTAACTTCCGGCATATTTCTGGATCCGGAAAGAGAACCCTTTTGTCCGCCGGCCTTTGTCGAAAACGTACATAAAAACCGCGAGCTGGTATTTCGCTGTGTGTCAAAGGCGGTAACCAGCGGCCTGCGTTTTACAATAGGCACCGACGCATACCACACCTTTTTGTATAAAGAAGTCGCCTATGCCTGCGATATGGGGGCCGCGGCGGTTGACGCGGTAAAGGGCGTTACCGTGAACGCGGCGAGGATGTGCCGCATTGACGATAAGACCGGCACGCTTACCGAGGGATTACGAGCGGATATCATTGCTGTGAGGGGGAATCCTTTGGAGAATGTCTCCTGCCTTGCGGCGATTCCTTTCGTCATGAAAGGCGGAAGGATTGTAAAAGATGAAACGGCCGCCGGCAATCGCGAAGCAGCTATATTTTAGCGTAATATCAAATTGCTTTTGCCAACATCTTCATACAAATCAAAAAACGGAGAGAGCGCCGTCACAGGCGCTCTCTCCGTTTTTGATTTGGGGGCTTCCCCCGCCGAAACCTTTCAAAGCAGGCGGAAAAGAGACGCCCGCTCACTTTTTTCGTCTATTCCAAATTGCTGCTCCGCCGAACCACAGCTCCGTTTTGCCCTCACCGTACCGGGCCGCGTGGAGAATCGAACGGCCCGGCGCGGCAGTGAGAGGGTAAAAGGAGAAAATCCGGGGGAATTCAGCTTTTCTGACGTGAGCTGTTTTAAAGTTCAATCAGGTCGTGAGTAAAACGAACCATATTTTCGTAACCGTCTTCCGTAACCAGAATCTGGTCCTCAATGCGGACGCCGCCCCAGCCGGGGATATAAATGCCGGGCTCGATGGTTCTTACGTTGCCCGCCTGAAGAATATCCGTGCTGGTTTCCGTGTACATGGGCATTTCATGCACAAACAGGCCAATCCCGTGACCGATATTGGTGTAGTGGTACCCAAAGTATTCCGTATTTTGAATCGCCTTGAGGGACGCCAGATAGATCTCCCTGCAGGGAGTGCCCGCTTTGGTAACGGCCAGGCTTTCCTCCACCATCCGTTTTTCCAGTTCATACACTTCCCGCTGCTTCTCCGTGGCCTTTCCCACCACCACGGTGCGGGTCATGTCGGACATATAGCCGTTCACCTGGCAGCCGAAATCCATGAGCACGAAATCGCCGTATTCGATGGACTTGGCCGAGGGGATGCCGTGCAGCAGTGAGGTACGCGCGCCGGAGATCAGGATATTGCCGTAGGGCATGGTGTCCGCGCCTTCCTCCACCATATAAAGGGAAAGCTTTGCGGCCAGAGTTTTCTCCGTTACGCCAACGCGGATTTCCGGCAGGAGGCGATCGAGCGCCCGGCAGGAAATTTCGCAGGCGGCACGCTGCCAGGCAATCTCCTGCGGCGTTTTGATGATCCGCAGCTGATCCAGCGCGCCGGATACCGGAACGAGCTCTGCTTTGGAGCGCTCCTGCAGGCTCAGATAGGTTTCGTAAGAAACCGACTCCGACTCAAAGGCCACTTTCTGTAAGCCCTCCCGCTTTGCCAGCTCCCCAATGGCGTCGCCCACCGTCAGGCCGGCAATCCCAGGCTTGCGCCAGACGAATATTTCATACTCCGGGCATTCGATGGACGCCTGCTCTGTAAAACGCGGATCCGTTATGAAAAACTTTTTTCCGCTTCTGGTCATCAGCAAAAAACTGCAGTCCCCAGTGAATTCACTGATAAACCGTACGTTCACTTCTTTGGACACAAAAAACGCATCCAGCTTTTCCTCCTCCAAATAGCTGAAAAGCTTTTCTTCACTCAGCTTGCTCATTAACAATTACGCTTCCTTTCTTCCACGGCATTCTCCAGCTTCAACTTTCTCTGACGCGGCGGCCGCCCAGATAAACGCCCAGCACCTGATCCAGAGCGTGGATATCTTCGGCGGCATTACCCTGTACAACCAGCAAATCCGCCTGCAGCCCGGGGTGCAGGAATCCGGTGACCTTCTCCAGACCCATCACGCGGGAGGGGTTCCCGGTGGCTGTGGCAACGGCCTGTACCGGCGTGATCCCATACTCCACCATATAGGCGAGCTCCTGATGAATCGGAAGTGGCGGCGCGCCGTAAAGCACCATGTCGGAGCCGGCCAAAACCGTAACACCCGTATCGTAAAACGATTTGAAATGATCCCTGTATGCGTTTGCGGCCGGCTCGAAGAAGGCCTGATCCTTGACCGCGCGGGCGGAAATGGGATTCGACAAATCCCCGCCTTCCTCAATAAGGCGCTTGGTGTACTCATAAAGGTAGGTATACGCCGTTATGGTGGGAACCCACGCCTGATTATTCTCAGCCATCTGCTCCGCCTGGGCCAGAGTCATGAAGGTGCCGTGCTCTATGGTGTCAAACCCGGCGTCAATGCACATTTGAATGGCGGGCTGCGTACCGGCGTGAACCGCCGTTTTCACACCCCTGCGGTGGCATTCGTCCACCGCGGCGTTCAGCTCTTCCTGCGTAAATTCCGGGAAATCCTCCCGGTTACTCGTCAAAATCTTAATCCAGTCCGCCCCGTCGCGGAGCTGGCGGCGAATTTCTTTGCGCAGCGGCCAGACGCCGTCCACCTCCGTAATGCCGTCCTCATGCCCATGGCCGCCCGTCATGCAGATTCCCGTATGCGTGTGGAAAATCCGCGGAACCTCTATAAAGCCAGCTTCCCCGGCCATACGCATTTTTTTGCACAGGTTATACGGAGAGGCAAGGTCTCTCACCGTGGTGATGCCCAGATCCAGGGCATAGGCCGCCTGCTTCAGCGCGTAGTAGGCGACCATATAGCCGTCGTACTCCGACAGGCCGGGCTGGCTGTAATAGTAGCCGAAATGGACATGCATATCAAACAGCCCGGGCAAAATTGTCGCCTCGCCATAATCCCGAACTTCCTCCCCGGGGTTTTGCCGCTCGATCTGATCCGAAGGGCCGACGCTTTTAATTTTCCCCTCGGAATCCACACAGACAGCGCCTTGCTCCAGAACGGTCTTTCCGTCCCCCAAAATGAGATGTTCTGCCTTTAAGATCACAACAACCGCTTCCTTTCTTGAAACAGCATCCTGTGGATTATGCGTTAACCTCCGGCGCTCCCGACTGATACGGCTCACCGGAAAAGAACCCTTCGGAAATTTTCACTCCATCATCCTGCCGAGCTTTTTATTGCCGACCCAAAGAACCAGACCGACCAAAAGCGTGATGCCGCCGATGAACAGGAAATACCCGGTTTCGGAGCCCTCCACATAAAAGTTTGCAGCCAGCGCGCTGAGCCCTGAGCCGGTTGACTGGCTGAGCTGCCAGACCGTTACCATCTGTGCGGTAAAGGCCGTGGGCGCCACCTTGGTGGCCGCAGACATGCCGACAGGAGAGGTCATTGCTTCGCCCCAAATGATCAAAGCATAGAAGATCATCAGCCACATGGGGCTGACCCGGACATTGGAGGGGTACAGCAGGAACGGAATCACCATGAACAGGGGACCAAAGGCCCAGAACGCGGTGCCGATGCCGAACTTCAGCGGCGTGGAGGGCTGGTGGCTCCCCATTTTGTTCCAGAGGGCGCTGCACAGCAGGCCGAACAGCACCGCATATATGGCGGGAACCGTCTGGAATGCGGCAGGGGTCATCTCATAGCCGAAGAAATTCATGTTGACGCGTTCCGCCGCGTAAATGGCCAAAATGGTTGTAGACTGGTTCCAGATCATCATCGCAAAGCAGTTTGCCACAAAAATAAACACAAAGGGGATGATGCGCCTTGCCTCTTCACGGCTGGTCTTCTTGCTGGTATAAATGTAAACGAGGTAAGCCACAGGCACAAAGATGCTGATGGTGCTGATACCGTTGCAGAACATGGTGGGGGTAATGGTGCCCGACAGGAGCAGCCCTGCAATAGAGCCCACTAAAACCACCAGAATGCCGACCACCTTTGTAATGGTCGCCCTCCGATGCGCGGGGTCCGCCGGGTCATCCGGCTGTACTCCGGCATCTCCGAACACCTTGTTCGCCGTTAATATGTAAAGCAGCCATCCCAAACCCTGAACGACGCCGGCCACCAGAAAGCCCGCATTGTAATTCAGCGCCAGCGCCACCGTGCCGGTAACAATAGGTGCTATGGCACCCACATTGTTCATCACGTACATCAGGCTGAAGCCGGAATCACGGCGCTCGTCCGTCTTGCTGTACATTTTGCCCGCCAGCGCGTACAGGCTGTTGCCCATGCACATGCCGGAAACCAGAAGCAGAAACTGGCTGGCCAGATACAGAGCCGTGCCGCCGCCCGGGATTGCGAGCAGCAAATACCCTACGGTCTTAACCAAATAGCCAATGCCCAGCGCTTTTCGGACTCCCAGAAAGCGGTCTGCCAAATACCCGCCCAAAATACCTGCCATAAACGAAAGCGAACTGTAAACATTTACGAACTGCGCCGCGTTGGTCTGGCTGAAGCCAAGCCCGCCCTCCCCCGTTGCGGCATAGAGATAATAGATTAAAATCGCCGACATACCGTAGTTGCCAAAGGCCTGTGACAAAATAACCGTTGAGGTAACGCCCAGCCCTTTGGGGTGACCAAAAAACCGCTTATCCTGAGTAAAATCAAATGCCTCGGAAGTAGCTTCCCTTTCTTTTGTAACCACAACTATCACTCCTCGTCCTGTTTCTGTTTTGCCCTGACACCCGTGGGCAAAGATATAGAAAAGCCGCTGGAAAGTATGTCAATTCAGTCCGGTATAATCCCCCTTTCACTCTGCGGGAATCGGAAAACTCCCTTTTTTGCACTGCCGCGCGCTTTCGTTTCATTTCATCAGCAAAGATACATCCGTTCTTATATTTCATTTATATGAATTCTGTATTTAAATTATATCATTTGTATGAAATACTGTCAATGAAAATTAAAATTTTAGATATCATTACCGTACAAAAATCACGATTGCTTTTTAGGCATATTGGGTTTTTACTTACCAAAAAAATCATTTTCGTTTGAAATATATCCGATTTTCAGATATAAAACCGGCCGGAACGGAGTCCCGTTTCTTCATTGACTTGATTTCACTGTTTTCACCGGCTCTTTCCATGGTTTTTTGCAGCAGTGCCTGTTTGGAATGCGAAAACAGAAAGGGGAATATCGCCCGCCGCCAAAACGGCGGCAGGCAATACTCCCCTCTTTGAAAGCATTTTCGTCTGTCTATTGTATTTAACTGCTTCCGATCGGCATTACAGGTAAGAGCAGCAATAATCCAGGCAGGTGACTGCGCGAATCATATAGCTGGACTTCCCCGGTACGGGAAAGGAATCCCCCTCGCGGTATGTTTTGGGCGGGTCTTCTTCCTTCAAGCGCACTTCCGCCTGACCAGCCAGCAGCTCCATCAGCTCCGGCGCGTCGGTTCTGAAAACATACTCACCCGGCAGCATAAATCCCAGCGTTTTCCGCTCGCCGGACGGCAGCACAACCGTGCGGCTGCTGACCTTTCCGTCAAAATACACATTTGCTTTTTTGATGATGGTCGCATTGGTAAAATCCATCTTATTCATCTCCTTTACGGAATCGAATCAGGCTTCCTCCATAAAAGGATAAGACACTGTTTCTGCGGGGACAAAGCTCTCCTTTAAAGTGCGCGGGCTGATCCAGCGATACATATTCAAAAGGCTGCCCGCCTTGTCGTTGGTACCGGAGGCTCTGGCGCCGCCGAAGGGCTGCTGGCCAATAACCGCGCCGGTGGGCTTGTCGTTGATATAGAAGTTGCCCGCGGCGTTACTCAGTCTGCGCTCCATCTCTACAATCGCCTGGCGGTCCTGCGCGAAGATTGCGCCGGTGAGAGCGTAAGGAGTGGCCGTGTCGCACAGCTCCAGGGTCTTTTCCAATTCTTCATCCGGGTAGACATAAACGGTAAGAACCGGCCCAAAGATCTCTTTCACCATGGATTCATAATCCGCCTTCTGCGCCTGAATCACGGTGGGAGAAATGAACCAGCCTTTTGAATCGTCGTACCCGCCGCACAGAACTTCCGCCTCCGGGGACTGGTTCGCTCTGTCGATAAAACCCTTGATGGTTTCAAAGGAGTTCGCGTCGATGACGGCGCCCATAAAGTTGCTGAAATCCTGAATATCGCCCACCTTGAGTTTGGAGATTTCCCCGAGCATCCGCTCTTTCACCTGCGGCCACAGGCTGGCGGGGATAAACGCGCGCGAAGCCGCGGAGCATTTCTGGCCCTGATATTCAAAGGCGCCCCGCACCAAAGCGGTTACCAGAGGAGCGACCTGCGCGAACTTGTGCGCAAACACAAAATCCTTGCCGCCGGTTTCGCCCACCAGCCTGGGGTAGTTGATATAGGAGCCGATGTGCTCCCCCACCAGCGACCACACACTGCGGAACACCTCTGTGGAGCCGGTGAAATGGAAGCCGGCCAGTCTGGGGTCTGTGAGGATATACTTGCTTACATCCGTGCCGCGGCAGGGAACAAAGTTGATGACGCCGGCGGGCAGACCGGCCTCCTCCAGCACCTTGAAGAAATAGTAGTTGGATAAAACGGCGGTGGAGGCGGGCTTCCACACCACTGTATTGCCGGCAATGGCGGGAGCGGTGCACAGGTTGCCGCCGATGGAGGTGAAATTGAAAGGAGAGATGGCGGCAACGAAACCGTCCAGCGGGCGGTATTCGGTACGGTTCCACACGCCCGGCGTATTGTTCGGCTGCTCTGCGTAAATCTGCTGGGTAAAATACACATTGAAGCGCAGGAAATCGGCCAATTCACAGGCAGAATCAATCTCCGCTTGGAACGCGGTCTTGCTCTGCCCCAGCATGGTGGCGGCGTTGACGCGGTCTCGCCACGGCCCGGCCAGCAGGTCTGCCGCCTTTAAAAAGACAGCGGCGCGGTGCTCCCAGGGCATTGCCTCCCATTCGGCCTTGGCCCGCATGGACGCCTCCACCGCTTCTTTCAGCTCTTTTTCCCCCGCCATGTGGAAAGTTGCCAGAACATGCTGGTGGTCGTGGGGCATAACGCTTTTGCCTGTTGTTCCGGTAAAGATTTCCTTCCCGCCGATCACCAGCGGAATTTCCACCTGAGTGCTGGCCTGGCGCGCCAATTCCGCCTTCAGGGCGGCGCGGGCGGGGGTGCCGGGCAGATAGGAATTCACCGGCTCGTTGTCGGGCATTTGCAGCTTAAAATACGCATTGCTCATCGTTGTGTCATCCTTTCAAAATCGATTTCTTGGCCTAAACAGGGTGATTTGTCTTTTTGTATGGAGGATAGACCACGGATAAAGCGGAGGGAGCCCGGAACTGCCGGGGATCAGACCGCACCCGAAGCCGTCAGCGGTGAAAATATCCGGTTCGGGAGCGATCCCCGTTGTTCCAAACGGACGGGGAGCTTTTCCACCCGAACACGCGGGCGGGAATGGAATAGCAGACACCGATTCCCAGCGTGATGGCGACCGCCAGCTGCAGCGCCTCCGCTCCTTTCAGCAGAGAAGCCGGCTCGTCGCCGATAAAGAAATAGTAAGCCGTATAGTAAATACTGGCGCCGGGCACCAGAGTGAAAATGCCGCAAAGCAGAAAGAGTGTGGCCGGCGTGCGAAAACGGGCCGCGATAACCCGGGAGAGCGTGGCCAGAACCAGCGTGGCAAGAAAGGTCGCCACCGCGTTGGACCAACCGATTTTCAGCACCAGCAGATAAACCAGCCAGCCGACGCCCCCGGTGAAGCCGCAGGCCAGATAGTGGCGGCGGGAGACCCCGAACAGAACGGAAAAGGAAGCCGTTCCCAGAAAAGCCATCCATACTTGAAGCAACAGTTCCGTTCCCGTCATATGCTCCCCCCAAAAAGCAGGTGGCCCAAAGACAGCGCAATCCCCACGCCGATGGCAATACAGCCCGCAGTGAGCAGTGCGTCCGCCATCCGAACCAGCCCGGACAAATAATCGTTTTCCAGCAGGTTGCGCACCGCGTTCGTGAGCGGAACCCCCGGAACCAGCGGAAAAATGGCGCCGATAATGATGTGATCCAGGCTGTCGCCAAAGCCCAGAGAATAGGACACAAAACAGAACAGGGCAACCTCCGCGCTGCTGAGGATGGTTCTCATAATTTTCGGCAGGCCGATTCGGTCGAGCACCTGCAGAATAAACCAGTACAGCGTAATCCCGGCCCCGAAGGCTACCGCAGCATCGGCCCATGTGCCTTGAAACAGGTAACAGAAGCAGGCGCTGCCGCAGCCGGAAGCCAAAATCTGCAGCTTTGTTCCGGACGCCTTCATGACTTTGATGTGATCCAGCCGTTCCCGAAGCTGCGCGGGAGTGCAATGGCCCTGAGCCACGTCTCTGGACAGCTCGTTGAGCGCCTCGACCCTGCACAGCTCAATGGGCGCCAGGGGAACACTGCGCACCTGGCAGGAATACATACATTGGTTCACAACCGCAGAAGCGAAAATGCCGTTCGCGATGATAAACGCCTGAAACCCGTTCAGTTTGAACTGGCTGGCAGCATACAGCATGGTTTCATGGGCACGGTAGATTTCCCCGCCGTTGAGCAGAATCAGCTCCCCCATCTCCACAACCAGATCAAAGCGTTCTTTTTCCGACTGCTGTTGATCAAAATTTGACTCATCCATTCTTGTTTGTTCCAGACGGAACCCTCCGCTAGAGCTGCCTCGCCTTTTGGATGCAGGCCTCTGCCGCGCTGATCAGGCCGCTGCGGAATCCGCTTTCCTTCAAAACATGAACCGCCTCAATCGTGGTGCCGGACGGCGAGCACACCGTATCCTTCAGCTGCGCGGGGTGAAGCCTTGTGTCCAGCAGCATTTTGGCCGTGCCGTACACCGCCTGTTCCACAAATGCGTAAGCCAGCGGATAGGGCATCCCCTCCTTCACGGCGGCGTCTGCCAGCGCCTCAATGAACAGGCAGACATACGCCGGCGCGCTGCCGCTCACTCCTACCACCGCGTCCATCATATATTCCGGAACAATCTCCGCGCGGCCAAAGCCTTCCATCAAGCACCGGATACGCTGCAGCTCTTCCTGAGTGACAAGGCTGTTTCCGCAGAGGGCGGTCATGCCCGCCCCCACCATGGCCGGAGCGTTCGGCATGGTGCGTACGATCTTCAGCGGGCGCTGGAAGCTGCGCTCCAACTCCTCAATGGTCTTTCCCGGCGCGATGGAGACCACAATGGTTTCGGAACCGATCTCCCCGGCGACCTCTTTGATCACCTGATTGTAGAACTGCGGCTTGATCGCCAGCACCAGCACCCGGCTGTTTGCCGCCACCGACTTGTTGTCGGCGGCGTGAAAGCCCAGCTCCTTCTCCCCCGATTCCACACACGCGCGGTTGACATCAGAAACCTGAATCTGATCGGGTTTGATCAGGCCGGTTCCGATGATCCCCTTGACCATCGCCCCGCCCATATTGCCGTAACCGATAACTCCTAATTCCAGCATATCCGTGTCCTTTCTCCTGTTTTCAGGAATGGGTCGTTTACAATTCCCCCAAAAAGATTTTGCTCCAAATTAAATGGCCTGCTCGGTTCGATCGATGATTTCGTCCTGAAGCGCGCGGCTGAGGTTCCGGAAGTGGTCGCTGTACCCTGCCACACGCACGATCAGGTCTTTGTATTCTTCCGGATGCTTTTGCGCCTCCAGCAAAACTTTTCGGTCGACAACGTTGAACTGAATGTGGTGACCGTCCAGATTGAAATAGGCCCGAATCAGATCCGCCATGTGGTTCAGCCCTTTTTCGCCCGCCACACTGGAGGGCGTCAATTTTTGGTTCAGCAGGGTTCCCCCCGTGCTGATATGATCCATTTTCGCGGCGGAGCGGATGACGGCGGTGGGGCCGTTGGTATCGCTGCCCTGCACTGGAGAAATGCCCTCGGAAACCGGCTTATGGGCCAGGCGTCCGTCCGGGCTGGCCTCCATGACCTCGCCGAAATACACATGGCAGGTGGTTGGCAGCATATTGACCCGATACTGGCCCCCGCGCATATTCGGGCGGCCGGTGACGCAGTCGCGGTAATACTGAAAGACCTCCCGCATAATCTCGTCGGCATAATCGTCGTCATTGCCGTATTTCGGGCTTTCATTCAGCAGAAGGTGGCGGACCTCCTCATATCCTTCAAAATTCGCGTGCAGCGCTTTCATCAGGCGCGGCATGTCAAGATCCTGTTTCTCAAAGACATGGCATTTGATGGCGGAAAGGGAATCTGTAATCGTACCGATCCCCACGCCCTGCAGGTAGCTGGTGTTGTAACGGGCACCGCCCGCATTGTAGTCCTTGCCCTTTTTGATGCAGTCGTTGGTGATGATGGATAAAAACGGCGCCGGCATGTATTTGGCATAGATGGATTCAATGAGATTGGAGCCCTCCACCTTGATCTCCACAAAATAACGAATTTGCTTTTTATATGCTTCCAGCAGTTCTTCAAAGGAATGGAAGTCCTCCGCGTACCCAAGCTGTAACCCCAGCTGTTTCTTTGCCACGGGATCGTACCCGTTGTTCAAAGTCAGCTCAAGGATTTTGGGAAGATTGAAATACCCGGTCAGAATATACGCCTCGTTGCCAAACGCGCCGGTCTCCACACAGCCGCTGGTTCCGCCCTTGCGGGCGTCCTCAATGGTTTTGCCGGCGTTGAGCAGCTCCTGAATGATCTCTTCGGTATTGTAAAAGGCGGGCTGGCCCCATCCCTGCCGGGAAATTTCGCAGGCTCTTTTCAGGAATTTCTGAGGTGTTTTCCGGCTGATCTGCACGTTGGAGCTGGGCTGGAGCAGCCGCATCTCGTCCATGCAGTCCAGAATCAGGTAGCTGACCGGGTTTACGCCGTCCTCGCCGTTCGGCGTGATTCCCCCGGTATTGATGTTGGCAAAGTCGGTATAGGTGCCGCTCTCTTTCAGGGTAATCCCCACTTTTGGGGGAGCCGGCTGATTGTTGAATTTGATCCACAGGCACTCCAACAGCTCCTTGGCCTTCTCGTCATCCAGAATGCCCTCGGCGGTGTCCTTCTGATAAAAGGGATTCAGGTGCTGATCGAGGCGGCCCGGGCTGTAAGAATCCCACGGATTCAGCTCGGTGGTCACACACAGGTGCACAAACCAGTACATTTGAATCGCCTGCCAGTAGGTCTGCGGACGATGGGCGGGAACCACGTCGCAGTTGGCGGCAATCTGGAGCAGCTCCGCCCTGCGCGTCTCATCCGGTTCCTTCGCCGCCAGCTCCCGTGCATAATCCGCATACCGACGGCCAAGAATCATAATTGCGTCGCAGCAGATGGACATGGCGCTGAGCTGTTCCTTTTTCGCAAGAGCCTCTTTATCCTGAATAAAGTCAAGGGCCTCCATCGCCTGCCGGATCTCCTCCTTCCGCTCCAAAAAGCCTTTGAGGAAAATATTCTCGGAGCCAACGGTGTGCCCTGGGCCTCGCTGCTCCATAAACTCTGTAAAAATGCCGCTTTCGTAGCACTCCTTCCACTTTGGAGTGACGGCTTCCAGAATCTTGTGGCGGATGGAACGGTTCTGCCAATACGGAATGATCTTTTCCTTTTGCAGCTTCAGATCGGACTCCGATACCTTGAAGGAGATCAGCTCCCGGTCGTTCATGACGTGCATATCCTCCAGCGTGTGGCAGCACAGCTCGGGGAACGTGGGGGCGGACTGGGGGCCGTCGCCTTTTTCGCCGACAATCAATTCTCCGTCGTTGATGCAGAGCGCTTTGTTCTCCATTACGTGCTTCAGGGTCAGTGCGCGCAGCTCCGGTACGGAAACCGTTCCTTCATATTTTATATAGACGTCCGTTTCTAAATCGGCCCGCTCCAGAGAAAGCCGGGGCGGAGTGTTCTCGCTCTGTTCACGCAGCCTGCGAATACGCTCGTTCATGCCTCTTTGCATCATAATAAAGTCCTCCTCTATCTAAAATTTTATGTTTGCCGTTCCCTTATCCGCCGATAAAAACAGGAGAAATCCCGGCGCCCTGCCACCTGTTTTTGAGCTGTTCCATCTTCTCGGCAGCCGGGGGCTCGAATTCCCGGCAGTCTGCCCGGCCCAGCCGGATATTTTTATCCGCCCCCACCCTATGGTAAGGGAGGAGATTCACCTGCGTCAGACGGACGCCGCTGTCCCGGATCAGCGCGATCATCCCCTGCGTTTCCTCCTCGCCGTCGTTCACGCCGGGAATCACCGGAACCCGAAGGTTGATTTTTGCGCCGTCGCGGCTCAGGCGCTGCAGATTTTCTATGATCCTTTTATTGTCCCTGCCGGTGTATTCCAGATGAATCTGCGGAGTGACGGCTTTCAGATCATAAAGGAAGGTATCCGCATAGGGAAGAACCCTTTGAAAATTCTCATAAGGCGCGTCGCCGCAAGTGTCGATATCGACGCTGATATCCTCCTCGTGCAGCGCCTTGACCAGCTGCTGAATGTAATTCATGTCCTGCGCCATGACCTCCCCGCCGGAAAGCGTCACTCCCCCGCCGGAAACCTCATAAAACATGCGGTCGCGCACCAATTGACGCACCAGCTCGGGAACGGGAATCTCTGTGCCGACGACACTCCTCGCATGGTAAAAACACCGGCTCACGCAAAGCCCACAGGCGGTGCATTTTGTTCGGTCGGTCGCCGCCTTGCCGGATTCCGCCCGAAAAACTGCCTGCTGCGGGCAAGCCGCAATGCAGCTGCCGCAGCCGGTGCACCGTTCCTCGTCGAACATCAGCTCCCGGTGAAACCGCTGGCTTTCCGGATTGTGACACCAGGCGCAGGATAACGGACACCCTTTGAAAAACACGGTAGTTCGGATGCCGTTGCCATCATGTATTGAAAATTTTTGAATATTAATATGATATGTATGATTCATTTTGCCTCCATATTTTCATATTAATGAAAATATTTGCTACAAATTTCACTGTCATTATATTATTCCGCGATATAAAAGTCAATAGCTCTTAAAAATTTCACATATAAGAAAACGCAAATATTTTTCGCCATTTTGTAAGCGATTCCTGTTTAATTTTCAAATCCACGGGAAAGAATGTTCCCCTCTGTTGACTTTTTCGGACAAGACAGATATCATATTTTTATATCTATTCGGAATGGAACGGGATACAGAGCGCTTCTTTATAACTTCCCCGGCCCGCGGAATCACGTCAAAATTTCAATCCTGAAAGGGAGGTTTCTTGTGGACCACAACATCACCATAGGATCTAAAATAAAAGCCCTGCGCAAGGAAAAGGAAATGACTCTAAAGCAATTAAGTGATCAATCCGGGCTCTCCGTCGGCTTTCTTTCGCAGCTCGAGCGCGGCATTTCTTCCATCGCCATAGACTCTCTCGCAAAAATCGCTGAAATTTTGGGAGTAACGCTCTCCGTTTTCTTCGACGAAATCGATGTGAAAGACACCGACCCGGTCGTGCACAGCTTCGACATGACGTGCACCCAGGTAAGCCCGCAGATTATTCAATTTATTCTGAGCAACGAAGTGACCGACTTTGAGGCGCTCCCAAGAATTTTTCAGCTGATGCCGCTGGCAAACGCAGACCTGAAAAAGCTGGAGATGTACTGCCACCACGGGGAAGAATTCATCTATGTGCTGGAAGGGGTCGTAACTGTTTTTATCGGCGACAACAAATACTGCCTGTATCCGGGGGACAGCATTCAGATTCACTCCAACCGCCCCCATAACTGGATTAACTTTACCAATAAGATCGCCAAGATATTGACGCTCAATTATCCGAATCCTTTTAAGAGCAGCAGCCCGGATTATTTGAATCTTTGAGCTGAAAAACGCCCCAAAGCCTTGCCGGCAGCTATCTTTTCCAAAGAGCGGCGGTATTCTTCCCAGCGGGAGAATACCGCCGCCTTCATATTTTTCTGATGAAGCTTCGCCGCAGGACTCAAGCGGAACGCGATTTCCGCTTACCTTCGCTGCGCCGGAGAGGCTGCTGCACAAGCTGCCAAACAAGGTCTGTTGAGAGAGCGCCGGTTCCCTGTTCTCATCGACGCTTCCTCCCTTTCCAATCCACGGCAAGTATGGTACAATGAAGCAAAAGAAACCGCGCTCCCAAAGGGCACAGCTTGCGCCATTCCTGCGCACGCTTTGATTCTCTCTTACGGCAAGAGAAAGGTGGGTCACCCCATGTATGATAAACCGATTCGTCAGGTAAACCAGGAGATAATCGAGGCTCTTGCCTCTCTTCGGCTTACCGCTCTTCCGAACCGAAAAACCACTCTGGATCGCTTCAAAAATCCTGCGTGGATCGAAGGGCTGGCCGCCCTGTTCCCCATCCGGAAACGGCTGCGCTGCGCCCAGGTGCTGGATTTATGCGCCCCGGTGCTCCGCCAGCTGTGCCCCGACGCGCCGGAGGAGGGCTGGCTGCGCTTTTCCTACCAATATGTGTGCAGCCTGATGTTCCCGGAAAACGGGTTTGCGCCGCAGGCCGGCCGGTATGCCCAGGGGGCCCGCATCTACCTGACCGTTCTGCAGATTCTTCTGGATTACGAGCGCGACGCCCTCCCCTTTGACCCCATGCTGGATTTTCAGTTCCTTTCGGAGGAAGAATACAGCCACTGCAACAGTGCCAAGGAATACCGCCGTCTGCTGGGCGCCTGGCGGGAGGAATTTCTTTACGAGATGATGCGCCTTGGGGCGGAGGTTACTCCCTACCAAACCCTAAGCCATATCGCCGGCGTCCACTACATTGCCATGGCCGCCGCCCGCGGGCTGAAGGAGGCGGGGGTGGAGGTGGACCTGGCCCTGATTTCCGGAGCCGCCGCAACCCACGATTTTGGAAAATTCGGCTGCCGCCCCGGCGAGCGGGTTCCCCACCTGCACTACTATTACACCGACCAGTGGCTCCTTGCCCGTAAGATGGACGGGATCAGCCACATTGCCTCCAACCACTCCACCTGGGATCTGGAGCTGGAATCCCTGTCGGCGGAATCCCTGCTTTTGATCTACGCGGATTTTCGTTCCAAGCAAATCCGCGACGCAGACGGCAACGAGGTCATTGTTCTTTACCCTCTGGACGAATCCTATCAGGTAATATTGTCCAAACTGGAAAATGTGGATCAAAAAAAGCGCAGGCGGTATGAATTCGTCTACGGCAAGCTGCACGACTTTGAGGACTACATGCGCAGCCTTGGGGTGGATGTGGAGCTGACAGGGCATCCGCAGCCCCCCGCCCCCCACAAGGACCCCGCCCTGATGAGCCCGGAGGAAACGCTGAACAGCCTGATCCTTTTGTCGGTGGATCACAACCTGCAATTGATGCACATGCTCTCAAACGAGCAAAAGTTCGGCAATATCATCGAGGAGGCCCGCTCCGCCAAAAGCTGGCAGCAGCTGCGGGCGTACCTCAACGTTTTTGAGGAATACTTCACTTATCTGTCTGTGCGGCAGAAGACGCAGGCGCTGTCTTTTCTGTACGAACTGTTGATTCACCGCGAGGGCGATATCCGGCGCCAGGCCGGTAGCCTGATCGGCCAGCTGATCGCCCGCTTTCATCTGGTTTACCGCAAGGAAATTCCCGCCGACGCCCAAAACGACCCGGCGGAAGAGGTTCCCTTCACCCTGTGGGCGCAGTACCTGGACAAGATCATTTTTCCGGATCATAAGACCACCCCTCAGGAGCGTTCCCACATCAGCTACGCCCTGAAGCTGACGGTCGGCGCCATGCTGGACTTCGCCCGGCCGGGAGATGTGCCCCGCTTTTTGGGTGCCCTGCTGAACTACTATGACAAGCCGGAGAAAATCTCCCCCGATACCGCCTTCACCCTGCTGGACGCCATCCGCTCTTTGCCCTCCCAATATTACGGGGAGGAAACCCGAGGCAGACTGATCGACTTTGCGGCCCATTTCGCCGCTTCCGACGAATTGCGGCTGGTCATCGCTGCCCTGGAATTTCTGCGGGAAGTCGAACGTTCCCTTCCCCGCAGCCATCCGCAGATGGCCCGCATCGCTCAGGTTGCCCGGAATCTGGAGTCAAATCAACTGACCACCGTCTTTCTGCAATGCAGGATTCTGCGCCGGGCCGGGGAGGACGTCACCGCACTTGAGCGCACCCTGTACCACACGGACATCACCAGTGAGGTTTTTCTGGACAACCTGAAAATCGCCACTCCCTGGGTTGTCAAGGTGGCCGGTGTGGAGCTTTTGCGGGATCAGGTGGAGCACGGCCTGAAAATGCACACGCTTCATATCGCCACCCACTTCTCCAATCTGATCAAGGTATCGGAACGGGTGGTGGTTCGGCACACCGCCGGCTCCGCGCTGGTGCGCACCCTGCCGATGCTGCGCCGGGATCAGCGCAACGAGGTGGTTGTGGAGCTGGGCAAGGGCCTGGAAATGGGCCAGTACGAAATCTCCAAATATATTCCCGAATACTTGGGCAAGGCCGCCCTATACCTGCACCCCGATGAGCTCGACGAGCAGGTGCTGTGGCTCAAGGGGCTGCTCGGCTCCCCCAGCGACTCCGCCGTTTCCGGCGCGCTGAACACCATTGGAGTGCTCCTTCAGCACTACCCCGCCTACCGGGAACGCTTCTCCGAATCGGAGTCTGTCTACGAGGCCCGCCGGCAGGAGCTGCTCGGCCTGCTGCTTCAGGGACTGGCCCATTACCGGGAGGAGGTGCATCAGGAGGCCCTGCTGGTCATCGGCAAGCTGCTGTTTGAATCCCCCGTGCTGGAGATGGACGAAAAGGGGCGGCTGTTCTCCCTGTGCTTCCGCAAGCTGCTTTTTCTCATGCAGGAGGCGCCGGGCCACAACGACCTGACCTTCTTCTACCGGGCCGCCGCCCTCGCCCATATCAACCGCTTTATCGCCGTGCGGCGGCTGGATCACGGCCCCTTCTCCTTTGACAGGCCCCGGAACATCGCCTTTTTCCCCGGCACCTTCGACCCATTTACCCTGTCTCACAAGGGCATTGTTCACGCCATTCGGGATATGGGGTTTGAAGTCTATCTGGCGGTGGACGAGTTCTCCTGGTCCAAAAAGGCCCAGCCCCATCTGATCCGCCGGCAGATCGTCAATTTATCCGTGGCCGGGGATTTTCATGTTCACCTGTTCCCGGACGACATTCCGGTCAACATCGCCAACCCCGCCGACCTGCGGCGGCTGACGGAGCTGTTCCCAACGCAGCAGGTTTACGTGGTGGTGGGGAGCGACGTGGTGCTTAACGCCTCCTCCTATCGGGCTCAGCCGGCCCCGTATTCCATCCACCAAATGAACCATATCATCTTCCGCCGGGCGGGGGAAGCCGAGCTGCCCCGCAGCCTGCCCATCACCGGCAAGGTGATTCAGCTTCAGCTGCCCCCTCATCTGGAGGACATCAGCTCAACCCGCATCCGGGAAAATGTGGATCTCAACCGGGATATCTCCTCCTTTACCGACCCGGTCATTCAGGACTTTATCTATCAAAACGGTCTCTACCTTCGGGACACTCCGGACAAGCCCCTCCTTTACGCCGGGGATCTGGAATTTCAGTGGATCGACACTCCCTCCCCGGCCCTTTTGTGCCGCCTGACCGCCAGCTACCCGAACGGAGAAGAGGTCTGCGCCGCCATCGCCCGCCGGCAGGACCGCATCCTGCTGCTGCGCCGCACCGGGCAAGAGCGGCATCTGGGCTTTATCAGTTACCGCCTGCTGACCACCTCCCAGCTGTTCACCGCGCTGGAGGATCACGAGCTGGCCAACCGCATTCGCCTGCGCTCCGCCGGCAACGTGCTTCTCCTCACTACCCTGAGCGCAGACACCTCCGAGCGGCACAAGGATTACGGCCAGCTTCTTCTCAGCGAGCTGCTTGCCCGGGCGCTGGAGGAGGAATATGTCTACGCTGTTTTTCGCCCGCACGACGGCCGCATCCCTCTGCCCCTGGAGGACACGCTGTCCCGGCAGGGCTTTGTCCCCCGGGAGGGGGATGCGCCGATCCGCGAGGTGGACATGCACGCCCCCACGGTACTCATTCAAAATCTGGAAACCGCGATTCAGGAGCCGCTGTGCCGAAATTCCCGCGTGCTGTCTGCCATTCGCCGCGGCCACGAGCAGCTTCAGCACGCGCTGACCGGGCTGTACCCAGGTTCTCTGGTTCTGACGCTGTCCGCCGATATCATTCATCACCGGCTGCTGGAGAAGATCACCGCCTACAACAATGTTTCCTCCACGCCCACCAATCCGCGGGTACTCGGCGAAAATATGTGCGTTCCCTTCGGCAAGCTGCTCCGAGGCAAAATTGTTCCAAACACGGTGACTAAAACCGTTCACACCGACCGGGTGTTTTCCCCGGATCTGTCTGGGAGCACCATCGAGGCGTTCCCTTATTACGCCTCCATCCCCTGCCAGATCCGCACCATCAAATCCTTTGACCGGCCGGTGATTTTGGTGGACGACCTGATGCACCCCGGCTTTCGCATGTGGGCGCTGGATCCCATTCTGCGCGAGGAGGGAGTTCCCATCCGCATGGTGCTGGTGGGCGTGCTGTCGGGCTATGGCAAGGATTTGATGCATTCCTGGGATCGCCCGATCGACAGCGTCTATTTTCTGCCCCGGCTGCGGCAGTGGTTCGTGGAATCCACCCTATACCCCTTCATCGGCGGCAACACCGTGCGCAGGCCCGGCTTCCCCGTTCCCGGCCTGCTGCCCGGGATCAACCACATTCTGCCCTACGCCGCCCCCTCCAACCTGGCCGAGTGCGGTCGGGACGCGGTGTTTCATCTCTCCCGCACCTGTCTGGAGTCCGCCCACGATGTCATCTCCACTCTGGAACAGGAATACCGGATTCTCTATGGGCGGAATTTGACCCTGTCCCGACTGCCCGAGGCAGTGATTCTGCCCCTGTGCCCCGACAAGGGCACATGCCTGAGCTACGACCCCAATCTGTCCGCTTCCGTCTATCTGGAAAACGATCTGGAGCAGCTGCTGCGGCAATACCAGTAAGTTTCGCTGCACGCAGGGAACTGCTCTGCGTTTTTCTTCTCCGCTTGTCCAAAAATTTCATTTCTGGAAGGTGATGCTATGTATTATTATCGCTACAAAGGCGCTAACCTGGTGTCTCTCACCCCTCTGGACGGCTTCGGCCCACCCATTGCTCCGGTAACGGCGGGAAGGCTCTATGCTCCGGTTCCCGGGGACGCGGTCCTGGGCCGCGGCTCTTTTCGCGTCGGCCACCCGGGGCAGCTGCTGGCCCCCCACGGGCTGGAGGTGCTGGACGCCTCCCGCCTGACCGAAACGGAAGCGGACGGCCCCACCCGGGCCGCCATCGCCGAGGGCCGGCTCACCGCCGTCAACACGGGCCGCCCCGGGTGGGAAGAATTGCTCGCCGCAGCCCCGACCCCCGGCAAACGTCGGGTCAATCTGCTGGCCATCGGGGATGTGGGCTCCACTTTGCTCACCGGACTGAAGCTGCTCGGCGGGGATGTCATCTCCTCCATCGGCATCTGCGACCTGTCGGATCAGATCACCGCCCGCTGGGAATTTGAGATGGGCCAGGTCGCCCTGCCCTGGGATTACGACGCCCTGCCCGAGGTGAAGATTGTTTCCCCCGAGCACATCTTCGACTGCGACGTGTTTGTCTTTGTGGCTTCCAAAGGAATTCCGCCGGTGGGGTCTCAGGTGAAGGACGTGCGCATGGCCCAGTTTGAGGCGAACGCCTCCATCGTGAAGCACTACGCCAAAATGGCCCGCGAGGCCCGGTTCCGGGGCCTGTGGTGCGCCGTCTCCGACCCGGTGGATCCCCTGGCCAAAACCGCCTATCTGGAGAGCAACCGCGATGAATCCGGCACGTGGGACAGCAAGGGCCTGCGCCCCGAGCAGATTCAGGGCTTTGGCCTTGGCGTGATGAACGCCCGGGCCGCCTACTATGCCAAGCGGGACGAACGGTTCTCCTCCTTTTTGTCGGAGGGGCGCTCGTTCGGCCCCCACGGCACCGGCCTTTTTATCGCCAATTCCGTCGAGCACTATGACGAGGCGCTGTCTCAGGAGCTGACCCACCTCACCGTGACGGCCAATTTAAAAATGCGTGAGCTGGGCTTTAAGCCCTACGTAGCCCCCGCCCTGTCCTCCGGCGCTCTTTCTCTGCTTCTTACCCTGCGGGGCGAGTGGCACTGCGGCTCTGTTTTTCTGGACGGCATTTACATGGGCGTGAAAAACCGTTTCACCCCCGCCGGCATCGAAACCGAATTGCTGCCCCATATTCCGGACGCTCTGTTCGGCCATATCCGCGACGCGGCACAGCACCTGAAAGAGATTTTATAATTGTTTGAGAAGAAGGTAACTGAAGTGTCCCTGATCGTAATCGAGCCCTATCCGGACGTTCCGGGAGAAGACGCCCGTCTGGATGAAATTTTGCATCACGCTCTTGAGGGGCGGCAGGCCCGCACGCTGCGCCGGGCGGAGGATCTTGACGGCCTTTCCGGCCAGCGCCTCCTCTTTGCCCTTCCCCTTGGCGATACCGGCACGAACACAGAGTCCGTTCGGCTGCTGGCCCGCCTGCGCCGGGAGCCCTGGCTGCTGGAGGGCTGCACGGCCGGACTGATCGTAGACGGAACCACCCCTTTGTACACCAAGTCGGCGGCGGCGGAGCTGACTCTGGCGGCCAATCTGGCCGGCTGCGCGTTTTTGGGCCGCCCGCTGGTAGAGGGAACCGGTTCACTCACCAACTTTAAGGTTCAGGCAAGGCAGCTGAACACCGATTTTCCGGGGGCCTACCGCGCCGCTGCCCGGGAGCTGGCCGACCGCTTGGAGGAGGAAGCCTTCCCCAAGCCGGAAAAACCGGAGCTTCTGGTGCTCCACGCCTCCAGCCACCACACCTCCAACACTCTGGCGCTGTGGGAGGAGGTCAACTCCCGCCTTGGCGGCGCGTTCACCGTAACCGAAATCGGGCTGCGCAACGGCACCCTGTTCGACTGCTCAGGCTGCCCCTACACCATGTGCCTCCACTTTGGCGAGCGGGGGGGCTGCTTCTACGGCGGCGTGATGCAGGACGAGGTTTACCCTGCTGTTCGCCGGTGCGCCGGGGTGGTGATGCTGTGTCCCAATTACAACGACGCGCTGTCCGCCAACCTGACCGCCTTCATCAACCGCCTTACCGCCCTGTTTCGGCAGACACGCTTTTACGACAAGGCGCTGTTCTCCATTGTAGTGTCCGGTTACTCCGGGGGCGATATCGTGGCCCGGCAGCTGATCGCCGGGCTGAACATGAACAAGTCGTTCTTTCTGCCCGGCCGGTTTTCCATGCTGGAAACAGCCAACGACCCCGGCGAGGCCTTGGCTCTGCCGGGAATTGCGGACCGGCTGGACGAATTCGCGGCCCGCATCCGTGCCACTCTGCTGAATTAGCCCGCGAGGGGCTGTTACAAATTAGCCTTATCCAAAAGATATACACAAAAATGCGTCTTGGCTTGACCTGTAAAAAGTCGTTCCAAGGCGCATTTGCTTATTTTTGAGTCCATTTCTTAGTTCCATTTGCTATCTCAAATTCATTTTGCAACATCCCCACGGTTCGGGCAGTTCCGCAGAGCATGCGCTCACCTTAATTCTAAAGAAAAAAGCCGGAGCAGCCAACCCTTTTCGGGTGGCTTGCTCCGGCTTTTTTGGGGCGGTTTGCAACAGCCCTTCTTTCTATAGACAGGCATTCCAAATACATAAACGGAGCGCAGGAGGATCGAGGCCACCGTTCTGCTCCAACAGAAAACGCATTTTATTTCGCCGATTTCAATCCAGTTCTTCCCCGCCCCCCGGGCTTACTATATCCAGCAAAAAACCAGGAGCCATGCCTTCTGGTGCATGGCATCCGCAATAATCAATCGCACGAAGAAAGCACACTGGTTCAATCGAGAAGCAACTCGTTTTTCTTAATCTGCAACGCAACTACCGAATAAAGTAAAAAAAAAAACAGAAGCGTTCCTCTTTCGACCAAACCATTCAAATTCCAATGTGACCCAATGATTTGCCTTTTACCAATCGTTGATTACCGGGATTTTGATCGATCTTCAAGCTTTCCTGATTCTCAACCTTTATTTTCACACGGCGACCCACCCGCTGTGAAGCAGAAGCCTGTATTGCAGAGTTATGTTCTTCATATTATAAAGTTCAATTCTGGATGAAACAGGTTCTAAATAAAATTTTAAGGACAAAAGCTTTCGCTCTTGTCCTTGTTTGGTGCGAGGGAGGAGACTTGAACTCCTATGAGCTTGCGCTCACTAGAACCTGAATCTAGCGCGTCTGCCAATTCCGCCACTCTCGCGTTTTTTTGCAATCGCTTGACTGCTTGAGTATTATAGCATGGCCGTTTTTATTTGTCAACCATGTTTTTTAAAAAAGTTCGACAAATTATTTTTTGCCTTTCTTAATTCGACAGTTGTGCAAAAGAATCCGCGAACGAATGCAGCCTGAGGGGGCCTCAGAAAAGGCAGATTAAGATCAGAATCTTGGATTTGAGGAGAATTTCCGCTATCGATTCATGGCGCAATTTGACAATTTCGGCATTCTCACCGAAAGCGTTACAAATAAGCGCCGAATTATTCATAAAACCTCCATTTTTAATCAATTCAGGAAATAAACGTATATTTTGACAAGATTCACCATATGCATGCGCTATAATAAAAAACAGAAAATGAGTGATAAATAGAAAGGATGTATAACACTGATGAGAATACTGCTAACAAAAGAAGAGCTGGAACGCAAACTGACTCAAGTCAGTCATAATGATTTAATTGAGTTATGCATTGTGCCGGCGCAAAAAGATGGAGCGGAATATCATCCTGCATTTTTGCATCTCGGTTTCATACATAATGGACAATATTATGATTTGGAATCGATCGATGCATACTTCAATCAGGAGGGAATCAAAACCGCCTGATTTGAGGTCTCCAGCTCATACTGCCATGTAATAGGATGGAACCATTCCCAAACTGTAACTTAAAAGCTGAATAGCTCAATCACCCGAAAGGGCCCGTCTGAATTAAGACGGGCCCTTTCGGGGGTTCATTACATAGTAATATGGGAAAAGTGTGGCGTAAGCATCGGTAAGGCTGTTCTGCTGCCGGTGAATATTTCGCCGGCGCTTTCAGCCGCAAAGAGGGTGATGGTTCCGAAGTGCTGCCAAACCCTAAAAATCCGTTTCAGAATCCGTCAAAGCAGCTAGCGTTCCGGAATCTATGTGAATCACGTTCTATCTAATTTTCAGCCATTCAAATCAACTTATCTGCATTCTATCACGTTGTTATTTTTTAGTCAATCTAATTTTAGAAATAAATTGATTTTTTTTGAATTATTTTAACTTCCGTCGTACAAAGCAAGTCGTTTCAACCGCTTTCGTCACAAAATCAGAGAAGGAAATCCACACGAAAAATTCCCCTTCCTTCTTCGGTGATCCGCAAAAAGCACAGCGAAAAAAGCGTCATTTTGTGTTTTATAAAGTGTGATAGAACAAAACGATATCCTGGTAAGTACCGTCTTTCATCAAAAAGCCGCGCGGAATGGTTCCGATTTCGACAAAACCCAGTCTTTGGTATAAATGAATCGCATGTACATTGCTTGTTACCACGGCATTGAACTGTAAAAGCTGAAAACCGAGGGCCTTGCTCTTTTCCAGCGAGTGCTTTACAAGAAGCTCCCCGATGTGTTTCCCTCTGGCGGAGGGCCGGATCATGTAGCCGGCGTTGGCTATATGCCCGCACCGTCCTACATTATTGGGGTGAAGAATATATAAGCCCACCGCTTCACCGTCTTCTTCTGCAACCGCGGTAAAGCTCTGCTGCGCAAAAAACTCTTCCGCCTGCTCCGGCGTCAGAAGATCGGTCTGCGGAAATGTATTTCCTTCTTCAATAATCGTGTTCCAAATCTCCGTCAACGCTGGAACGTCCTTTTTTTGATATTCTCTGATAATCGTCATTGTGTCCTCCTGTCTGTGGTTTCGCGCTGTGTTGTATTGAAAAAAGTATAGCACAAAGCGATTTTTCTGACAAGAAAACAGCCTGCCCTTCACAATTTAAAATAAAATATAAAAATGTATTGACTTTTTTAAATGACGGTGTTATTATAGTTAAGCGCTCTTGAAGAGGCAACAAAATATCGCGGAGTGGAGCAGTCCGGTAGCTCGTCGGGCTCATAACCCGAAGGTCGTAGGTTCAAATCCTGCCTCCGCAACCAAATGAAAGTCATGTATGAGGAGTTGAACTCATACATGACTTTTTGTTTTATCTATGCTAAAATCAGGACATAAGCACATTATTTATATTTGACGGTGGAGGAACATTAGATGAAAGTATTGCTACTTTTAGCAAAAGGATTTGAAACAATGGAGTTTAGTGTATTTGTGGATGTGATCGGATGGGCAAGAAATGACTATCATTGAGATATTGATGTAATAACTTGCAGCTTTTCAAGAACAGTTGTAAGTACATTCGGTATTTCTGTGATCGTTGATCGATTGATCGATGAAATCAATGTCGATGAATACGATGCATTGGCTATTCCTGGCGGGTTTGAAGAGTTCGGTTTCTATGAAGAAGCTTATCATGAAAAGTTTCTGAATCTAATAAGAAAGTTTAACGAACAGCAAAAACCGATTGCATCGATTTTCGTTGCAGCATTAGCACTTGGAAAAAGTGGTATTTTACGAGACAGAAATGCTACAACCTATCACTTGCGGGATGGATATCGCCAAAGCCAGTTAGCTGAATTTGGTGCAAATATTGTTGGCTTACCTATCGTAGTTGATGATAACGTTATCACTTCATATTGTCCTGAAACCGCCGCCGGCGTTGCGTTTAAGTTGTTGGAAACGCTTACCTCCACCGAGCAGATGCAGGTTGTAAAGGAAGCGATGGGTTTTTGCTAATATCAGTTTGCAGTCAATCCAATTCCAAGTATTGAGCAAAACCGGAAGTACCGTAATATTTGAATTTTTGACCATATTGTTTGATGAAGTGATAGTTCAAATCCATATATAAAAATAGAATGATATCCAGTATTGACGTGGCTCGCAAACTTATAATACTGCAACAAGCCCATATTGCTATGGGCTTGTTGCAGTATTAAGACAAAATTATATAATGGGCAAAGACAACTGGGATTGAGATCACCCTGATATACAAAGAAGAGTGTCATTACCAATCGGGTCTGGTCTGTCCTATACCCGGCTATTCTCACCAGATGCGTATTGCTCTTTCCTGCTCTGCAGGTCAGGCGAACTCGCTTAACAGGCTCCAACTGTTAAGGTCGCGGCTGCACGGTCTATCATAAGAGTATCATTACACCCTTAACCAACAGAAAAATAATTTTACAACTCGGACAAAATGTCCGAGTTGTTCTTTTTTACTGGACTATCAATGTTTCGTGCTTGCTTTGCAGCATATAACGCATTCCAGCCACGCATCCGCTGTCAAGCCTCTTTTGGATCCCGCCCATTTAAAGCCCCATCAGTTCAAATCTTAACGAATTTAAATGAGGACTTAGAAGTTTTTACCTCTAATTATTTTAAAATTCTCCCTCGATACTCCTTGCGTTACACGGCCCTTATACACAATTAAAGAATCTGAATTCTGCCGAAGGCTCGGACTAACTCCATTATTCTCTTTTTCAATGTCCAAGTACGGCAGACATCGCTCCCCGTCGAGTTTCAGCTGTTTTTTGTTGGCGAGCGGTACGTGTTTTATTTTGAACCCTGCGGCTGTATTGGAATTTTTATAATCACCATTCCTCCGCCTGTGGAAGATTTATTTTCAAGGGTAAGCGTGCCTCCGTGCTGCCTCACAATGGAGTCTGCGATAAACAAACCCATTCCATAATGAAATTTCGAGCTTCTGCTGGAATCTCCCTGGTAAAACTGATTGGTCGCATTTTTCAAATCTGTCAGGGAGAACCCTTTGCCGGCATCGACAATTTGAAAGCAGATCATCTGCCCGTCATTGAATGTGGAAAATGTGATTGTGCCGCGTTCCGGGGAGTAATCGACCGCATTGGAAGCGACATTGATAATCGCTCTGGATATTTGGGAAGCATCTAAGCAAAGGGTGTCCGGCAGATCCGTTTCATCTGTTTCCATACGAATTTGTTTCATGGAAGCCAGCGCATTGATCTGCATATACAAATTGTCCAGAAAAGCTCTCGTTATGGTAGATTCCAATTTTAACGGATATTCGTTTTCTACTTTGGACAGGTCGATCAGCATCTGAATATACTGTTCCATCTGCTCCGCGTTCTTCTGGATGTAGAGGGTACATTCTTTTTGTTCTGCTGTTTGTCCCGTATCGTCCAGTATTTCCGCGTTGCCGCGGATTACGGTAAGAGGCGTCTTTAAATCATGAGCCAGAGCAGAAATCTGTGTTTTTCGCGTCTGCTCCATTTTCCACTGAGCTTCCAGAGAACGCTTTAACTCTGCTTTCATACTGTCGAGTGATTGCAGCGCAGAATCGATTTCTTCGATTCCGCTGTATTGAATATCAAACGCGAGGTCTTTCCCACGTATTTTTTCCGTAGCGTTTTCAAGCGGAATCAGTTTACGGCTGATTTTCTTTCCATAAATTTTAGAAAGCAAAAAAATCTCGACCAAAAATGCAACGATGATGACCCATACCAACACAATTTCTGGGGCGGGCAGGTGTTCCCGCAGTATTACCGGTGAAAATTGAGATAGAGATGAATATTCTACAATGCAGAATTCATTCTTCCGTTCAATCGGAAAGTAACAATCAGCAATAAAACCTGTTCCAAGAAATCCCCATGAGCTTCTCCGTCCTTTTTGGATGGAGTCCCATGCGGTCGAAGTCTCCGCCTCGGTCATGTTTCCTGACAAGAATTTACCTTCCGCGCTTACAGTGGCATATTTGCAGGTGTTCGGGATCAGGTCAGCACTGACGGTTTCAGCGGACGCAATCGCGTTCTTCTGGCTTTCAATGGATGCTTCCACATCACCTACGGAAATAATGAATCCCGACTGCAGCGATACTAAAAACAATCCGGTCACAATTAGGATTATCATCAAAAAACCGATAAATAGGGCAAGCAAATATTGGACAAAGAAGGTTCGGAGCTTCATACTTCTTTTCAGTCCCATTTGTATCCTATCCCCCAAGCCGTCGAAATCGGCGCCATTTTATAAACTGCAAATTTGGCCCGAATGTTCTTAATATGCACAGCCACGGTAAAGCTGTCACCCTCCGCGTTATATCCGCAGACAGCATCGTAAATTTGTTCCTTGGTAAAAACCTGTCCATGATTTTGGGCGAGGTATTCGCAAATTCCGTACTCAATTTTCGTCAGCGGAATCTTTTGCCCGTCCACAGTTACTTCCTTGGCCGCAAGATTAAATTCCAGGCCGGATACGTGCAGTACATGCCGCTTTTCACGGCTTTCCCTGCGCAGATGTGCATTCACCCTCGCCCGGAGCTCACCGGTGCTGAATGGCTTCTTGATATAATCATCCGCACCCAGGCCAAATCCAACCGTCACGTCGGATTCCATCGTCTTTGCGGTCAGGAACAGAATGGGACAATCCACCGAATCCCTAACTTTCTGGCAAAACGCAAATCCGTCCGTTCCCGGCATCATGACGTCCAGAAGAATCAAATCATAGTGATTCAAAGTTTTCGGTTCAATGTTGTCCGGCGACAAGGCTGTTGTCACAAGATGGCTATCCTTTTGGAGTGTTCTCTCAATCAAGGACAAAATATCCGGTTCATCGTCAATCGCAAGTATTTTTGCCAGAAACATCCCCTCCTTCTTCGCATCATCATAACACATTTCAAAGATTACAGGCAAACTGCAATCCGGTACTCTGAATTGATTACAACCGCAACCGATTTTGCTGTGTTTGTGTTTTGGATGGCGTAAACTTCGCCGTAGCTCCAGCTTTCACGTTTCTGTTTTTCGGAATCCTTTCCGTCCCAGTCAATCTTTGACAGGTCTTCTGCCGGAATTTTCAGTTTCGTTTTCTTGTCAAACACAAAGGATTGCGCAATAATATCAAGATATTCACCAATCTGATCCTCAGAAACCGTTTGATCTGTAATCTGGTATACGTTATTTGCCCGGAGCAGTTGGGTGCAGTCTCTGGGATTCACTGTAAAGCTTCCGCTGAAAGGATCAGATTGTTTCTGATCAAAGTGAAAAATCTGATCGGAAGTCTTCACGGTTTCCGTACAAATTGCCTGATGAAATTCACCATTTGCGTCAACGATCACTCCCTTTTCCATACTGCTTTTGGGTACGTAAACATTCAAAAACGGAATCACGGCGGTAGCATTCGGTTCTGTATCCGCAATATCAGCCAATGTCATGAAGGATGCGGTGTCTGTGTCTTGTTGGAGTAAAATTCTTCCCTTTGCGTCAACCACGGCAAATTTCTTGATGGAACCCACCCAACTGCCGAGTTCCCTTTCTGCTACGGTATTATTTAAAATAGTGTAGCTTTTATCTTGATAAGTGAACTGTGTGACGTTATCGGAATGAAGAGTACATTTCTCTTTATCATTCGGGTATAACTCTGTTTTTTGATTCAGAGAGGAGCATCCGCACAGCAGCCCGAAAATAACTGTGGCGGATAAGATCAACGTAAAAGCTCTATTTTTCATCGTTTGTTCCTTTTCATAAATGAGACTGCTATTCATTAGACTTTGAACCGTTCCAGCGCCAAAACCACAGAAGACTTGCCGCGATAGCTAATACGGTTGCCACAGCACACACAGAAACGCCATATTGAATATCTGCGGCGGCAAGTGATGCTGCTGACGGAGTCTGGAGGGAAAATATCATGTTGTTACAAATACGTACACTCCATGCCCACGGCATCCAGTGCCAGATTTGATCCCCCAATCCGGTTAGCGTCAGGGCGGTAATCAGCGCACCGAATATGCCCAGTCCGATGGAAGCGCCACGGCCAAACCGGAAGCTAACGAACAGGTGCAGAACGTATAAAAACACATATCCACCCCAAACGGCAAAAGCGGCACGAAGATAGAATTGTGCGGATGCTGCATGATACCCTGCCGCAAAAACGCCTATGGCAATGACCACGGAAAAGGCAGAAAGAATCAGCAATAAAAGCAGCTTACTCAAATATGCGGTGGCTCTGGATTTGGTTCCGGCCAGCATAACCTGATAGCTGCCAGCCTGTTCTTCCTGTGCGGCCGTCATGCCGCACAACAGACCAATCAATATGGGAAAAACAATGCACAGTGCCTCCAGAAAAGCATTGATTCGGCCCAAAGGTTGGCTGTTGACTGTGATGGAGTAATACCCTAAAAACGCGAAAGCTCCGATCAAGGGTGCGGCAACATGAAGCCATAGGATAGGAGTACGCTTGATCTTATAGAAATCTGAACAAATACAGCGGATCAGCACTTACCTCGCCTCCTGTCTCGAAAACCATACAGTCGTGGCAAGCAGCAGCAGCGCAAACAACACCAGAGATAGTGCAATTCCTATGGGAACAACAGACGGATTCAACAGCGGGTCGCCGCTCGGTGCGAGGGTTCCGTTCGGAAGAATTCCGAGTACCGGCGTTATCATTCGTGCTGTCCAGCTGTAAGGGCAGAGCCACCAATTTGACTTTGTTGCAAATAGTATGCCGAGCACGTCACCAATGCCAACCTGAAGGATAACCGTTCCAACCATGCCGACTTTTCTGGATAAAAACAGGCAAAGCGGAATTTGCCATAAAGAGCTTATGAAAATGAGAAACATCCCAAGACAAGAGGCTCCGAACGGTAATGGGTTCGGAACAAAGGAACCGCCAAGCAAAATTCCAATCAATAAAACAAGATTTGATAGCGCTGCGTAAAAGACCAGCGTCAAGTTTTTCGCTATCCAGACCTTTTTCAGTGAAACCGGCAGCGAAAGAACGCCGCGATATTCCAGCTTCTTCGTTTCTTTCTGGTCGGAAAGAGTGCAAATCAGAGCAATCAATCCGGGCATCAAAAGGATGTACCACCAGTTAAAAGCGTTCACTTGAAACCAGATAGCCGCTAAAGACCATGTCAGGAGCAGTGTGGCGAGCGGAGCAAACAGGATGAGTTTCCGCGCAAAGGTACGCTTCAACTTCAGGTTTTCCGCCTGAAAATACCGGCCCATGTCACGCACCCACCTTTTTGCTGTTCCTTACGACTTCCATAAACAGCGATTCCAGATTTTCACCGGGGCTGATCTTGCCTTCATACCCCAGCACCCCGCCCGCGATGATACCGATATGATCTGCGATCAGCTCCACTTCAGACAGGATATGGCTCGACAGGATAACTGTAATGCCCTGCTCGGGAAAAGACCGAATCAGCTCACGCAGATCCTGAATGCCGATTGGATCGAGCCCGTTGGTGGGTTCGTCCAGAATCAGCAGTTTCGGATGATTCAACAAGGCGATTGCAATGCCAAGACGCTGTTTCATCCCCATCGAAAACTGTCCGGCACGCTTGTTTCCGGTGTCGGTCAGGCTGACGGTTTCCAATACCTCTCGAATACGGGAATCCGGTAAACCCAGCAGCAGAGTACGCACCTTCAGATTCTCTTTGGCGGTGAGGTTTTCATAAAGCGGCGGCGATTCGATCAGCGCGCCGATATTTGTTAAATCTTTGCGACTCCACGGATGGCCTTCAAAAATGATCTCACCGGAGGTCGGGCGCAGCATACCGGTGATCATTTTCAGGGTAGTCGATTTTCCCGCTCCGTTGGGTCCGAGCAAGCCGTAGACAGAATTTTTTGTGATGGAAAGTGAGATATTACTGACCGCATGTTGCCGCTTGAAATCCCGACACAGGTCTTTGGTTTGTAAAATATAGGAATCCATAAGTACCTTCCTTTCATTCATCTGATTCTCACTATAAAAAGAAATTTTAAAGATTTCATAAAGAATGAATCCTTGAAATAGAACTATTTTTTATCTCGTAGTGGATGTCCCTGTTTTCAGTTAGGTTCCCATAAAATTATGAAGCTAAACATAACTCATAGATTGCGGGAACGCTTTACCAGACCCATTGCCGCATCCTTTGTCATAACGTGCTTTCCGTCGGTCTGCTCACCGGCGCGGTCAGACAAACCACAAATCTTTAGATTGTTTGAGATTATCAAAACTGAATAAGCAGAACATAAGAAATCAGCAGTAGTACGGACATTTAAAAAATCATCCGTACTACTGCTTTGCTTTTTTATACTATTAAGAAGAATGAAAACCAAAAAAACTCATGGGGATTTTTACGCAATTGTAGCAGCCTTGTTTGGCAAAATAATCTTTTCTGCACCGGATGCAGCCGTCAGTCTCATGGAAGAATGACCCATCACATTGCCGTATGCGTCCAGAATCTCCACCAGTATGTAGAGATTCTCCACCTGCCTCAGTGCGGTGATGGTATACGTACCGTCCACGCCCGGCGTGATGCTTACAAAGCCCTCGCGTGATGCCCGCACACGCAACTTCTGACTTCCGTCTCCGACAAATGTGCTGATCTTAAGTTGATGAGAATTGCCGGGCTGCAGCTGCGCCGTACTGGTATCAATAACCAGCGCAACATTATTTTTGCCCGTTGTCCTGCCGTTCCATTCACCGCCCGGATTCACCGTCTGATTCAGCACGCCGGCCGACGCTAAGGCGTCCGCCTGCTCCGCGGTCAGCGGCGAGATACCGGACTTGGGGGTCGAGATCACCACCGGCCTGCCGTCCTCCATTTTGACAGAAACAGGAGCCTTAGGTGTGGAAGTTATCGTGGTGGTCCTTCTACTGGAAGAATTCCCCGACGAACTCGAACTGCCGCCGCCGGAAGATCTTGTGGTCACGGTTATGCTGCAGGCTAGCGTTACACCGTCTATCTCCGCTATTATCGTTGTTTTTCCAACTCCGACGGCCCTGACAAGTCCGTTATCGCTAACCGTGGCGACCTTCTCGTTTTCAGATATCCAGACAATATCCTTCTCCTCCACACCATCGGGCAGATTCTGAACTTTTAGTTTCTCAGACGTTCCGCTCTTCAGGGAAAGTGAGGTTTTATTGAGAGAGGGTTTCTTTTCTTCGCCCGCTTCCTCGACCGTCACATCGCAGTCCAGCTCCGTACCGTCTACATTCGCAGTAACAGCAGCACTTCCAGCCGCCAAAGCAGTGACCTTACCGTCGTCGTCAACAGCAGCTACGCTTTCATCGCTGCTGCTCCAGGAGATTATTGCTCCCGGAGTCGTGTTCTGCACTCTGATTGTCGCGGTGTCACCAATTTCCAGCGTCAGACTGGTTTTATCAAGTCTCGGCGCTCCGGGGTCTGAAATCGACTCAAACTCCGCCGTCAAAGAAACATCATTCTTTGGCATGTTGAACACTGCGGGATTTTTCGTTGTACTGTTTAATGTCGTACCGTCTACAGTCCAGCCTGCAAACCGATACTCACTGTCGGGTGTCGCAGTAACGCTGATTTTGGTTCCCGGTGCATAGTTTCCGCTGATGGTGCCGGAAACGCTGCCGCCAGTTGTTGTATTTACACTCAAGAAAGGTAAAGACGCGTCGCCCTTATAGGTCACATCAATCACGATGTCTTGCTGAACATTACTGATCGTAAACTTGTCCCCGGAAAGTTCTATTGCCTCCCCGTTCACCGTTACCTGATCCAAGGTCTGACCTTCCGGAACACGTACTGTATACTCAGCGCTGTCTCCATCTTCAATAAAACCAGGCCCGCTGATTTCAGACGAATCAAAGCTAACCTTTCTTCTGTTCATTTCAAAAGAGTCGATTAACTTGGGTGATCCACCTTCTACTGCATAGGTTTCAAATTTCAGTATGCCGTTTTCAAGTTTAAGAACAGAGAAAACGGGATTCTGCTTCGGATAATAATAGTTCAGCCACGATCTGCTGGTATCCGGAGTATAATACTTTGAGCCCGTTGAGGTTCCGCCAATTACATATTGTGTTCCAAGCGGATAGGAAACCTTATCCCCGCCCTGCATGACTGTGCGGCTGGGAATATGATCATGGCCCGAAAGCACCAAATCAACTTTTAATTCATCAAATACAGTATGAAGTTCTCTCACGTCCGCCTCATTGTAGTTGAGAGGGTACGCGGAACGGTGCATCAAAACAATTTTATATTTCTTTTTGCTGTTGCCGAATACTTCTCTCATTTTGGAAATCTGCTCTGTGAAATCGGGATCATAATCGAATGATTCCGTATCAAAATTGAATACGGCGATATCCCCTATTTCAAAAAAGTAGTTTCTTGCCGTTTCATATGTTCCATTATCCGGTCCATAGAAATAAGAAGTAAAGGTTTGGGCATCGAAATACGAATCATGGTTGCCGATTGTTGCCGCCCAGATGCCTGAGGAGAGCAGGCCGCCCATGTTGGCATCTATAGCCTGCCAGTCACTGTAAATATGCCCATTGTCGGCAACATCTCCCGCAAGAAGGCTTAAATCCACATTCGGATAGAGTGATTTTAAGGCATTGGCTGTATCAGGAAATTTGTTGAAGGAACCCTGCACATCCCCGTAAAAAGCAATGGTCAGATCCCCTGAAAGCGGAGCGGTTTTAAAGGATTTTATCTCACTGTACGAGCTGCCCTGACCGACCTTATAGTAATAAGTGGTGTCAGGCTCCAAATCCGTTATATGGGCCCCCCAAGCCTTATATAATCTCTCATAGGTATTGAGCGTCGTAACGATTTCTTTCTCAGATGCTTCAAAACGCGTTCCGTCGGAAAGGTCATCTTTCTTGCCGATGATAACCTCGCCGCTGTTGACTGCCAGACTCGTCTGCCAGCTGATTCCTACCTCATGGGCCGGGTTCTCCCCCGTCGTAACGCTGAGCATGGCGGGCTGTTCAGCGCCCAAACTCTCGAACACCGTGATGGTTGCAATATTGCTCAGAGCGTTCGAGTCGTCCTTTGCCCAAACTTTGAAGCGTGTATCCGGAGGATACGCTCCGAAAATACCTGTTGTCACCTTTCCATCCGCTCCGGTTTTTTCAGTAAATTCCACCGGCTGATTGTCGCTATCGGTCACGATTAACGCAACATTTTCAGCCGGGTTTCCGTCGCTGTCAGTTAAAGTAAAAACAGTGTTCTTGCCTACAGTTGAACCCATCCAGGACAGCGTATATTTAAACCTGATTTCCTGATCATATCCTTCCAGGAAAATGTCGGTTCCGGTAATTTCGCCGACCTCTTTAACGATCGCCTTGTTAACCTTAATACCTGTTTGCCCACCGGATTCCTGGGATACCTTAAAGGTAAGCTTGACTAAGGGCTTCGAGTCGTCCTTTTTCAGCTTGTCCATTCCTTTCAGCGTATACCGAACCGTGCCTGCTTCTTTGTCGATTTCTTGTTGAACAATCGTCAAACGGTCATCGGTAGAGGAAGCCTCTAGGGATACAAAGCGAGGGTTATAGTTTAAATCAAACTTAAACTCCTGAAACTTATCGTAGTCTATGGCATTGACAATATAGTCAAACGTGCTGCCTGCCGCAGCCTTTTCCTCCAAAGGCTTGGTTTCAACGAGATTAACATTATACCCTTCAACAATAAAGGACCATTCCTTGAAGAATTTGTTTCCCGCATTGTCTTCAACACGATATTTGATGCGGTTGACACCCGAACGCAGCCTCGTAAGCGCAGAAGGCACATAGCTTATCCGCACGGAACCGTCTTGCATGAATTCATGCTGTACATTGTCCATTACTCTGCCGTTTATCCACAGCTTAGTTCTCTCGGAATTAATGCCGGTATAAGCCTCTCCTCCACGGACAGGGTCCTGTACAGTGATGCTTATTTCGGGCTGATGGCCGACATCTATCGCGTCCTGTTCAGGCAGCACATCAGTGCCCTCCACCAGCTCAGGCGCTACCGTGTCGTCGTTTTTGAAGTCATAGACCGCCCGAAGTCCGTCGACATAGATGGTTCCTTTTTTATAATTGTTCGGTGTGTTTTTGGTGCAAAGTAAACGCACTCCCCATTTCAGCACATAAGGGAATTGTGCAGCTGAGGGAATATCCGTCTCAATGTATTTCCAGCCTACCCAGTCGACATATGTGTCCCCTACATAACTTGAGGGGGCAAGCTGAATGCGAAACCACGATCCGTTGCCATCCCCGTACACCCAGCAGCCGATTGCCTTGGGCTGACCCTCAAGCTGCAGTTTTCCTGATGGGCCAACTTCAATTGCGACTGTTCCGGTAGCGGGCTTCGTTGCAAAATCGTAGTCAATACGAAGGGAACCGTCTCCCGTTTTCACAAAACGCTCATCATAGTTGACGGATACGTTGCCACTACCACCGTTTCCCGGGTTTGTATATTGCCATTTCCAGCCCGCATCCTCCAGGGGAACCTCAAAGTCATTAAGCGGTACCGGCAGCTTCCCAATTTCCACAGGCAAGGCAACCTCATAATCCTTATAGGATATTTTCAGAGAGCCCGTCCCCTGTGCCTGCGCGGCGGTAAAGGTTCCATCTTTAGAAATAGAACCAAGAGCGTCATCAGACAGCTGAAATGTTAACGCCTCGCTCGTTAAGACAACCGGAATTCCATTGTATTCCGCAGAAAATGACATCTGCGTCGTCGCACCCGGCGCAACAGACAAGATCGAGCGATCCGTATTCAGTTTTGTTATTTGATCCACTGTATCCACAGTGATTTCACCGGAGGATCCGTTTGGGCCTTGCACAATCACCTTGCCGCTGTGTGCTCCCTCAGCGGCCGAAAGAACGCCATCCTCGCTAATCTCACCGATGCCTCCCTGAGTGCTGTAGACCGGCTTTGAGCCGGATAAATCAGAGTAGTGATAATTATTATCTGTAGCACCGATGGTGAATTTCATCTTTCCGTTTTCAAGGAGCAAGACCTTATTGCTGTAGCCCTCCGCAATATCCGGATACACGTGCAGCTTTTGTACCGGATTTCCCTCTACGGGGGAGTTGTCCGCAACAAAAAGCAATGCGTTGCTGTTTGCTCTTTCGTGGCCGTCGGACGGGCGGTTGAGAATTTGGGAATTTTTCTTGCCCGGCAGGGTTGCGGTTATTGTTGAACTTCCACCGCCATCAAAGTTAAACACATTAACACAGCCAAGGCCTGTCATATAATCGACGATTTCCCTAAAAGTCAGACCAGCGGCAAAACCTGCCTGCCGGCCGTCACATTGAAACAAAACCACCGTGCCGTCCGCCTTGGTTCCGAAAACTGTACGAGGGTGTATGGCGGGATCGCCCATTAGGCCTTCGTTTATCGTTCCGTTTTTGACAAGAACGTGGAAGATGCCGAGCGCCTGCACCGCCTTACTCCAGTCAACGTCATCGTTGGCGTTCTGGGTGTTAATCGTGATTTGCTCGTCTTTTTGAAGCGCGCTGAGAGCGGCATATTGGCTGCTCTCCGAATGGCTGGACAATACGATTTGCCCGGGAAGAATACTGGTGGAATTTTCGTTTGGATTTTCATCCACCTGATTCACGCTAACCACGGTTGCAGTAATTTCCTGACCAATTCTAATTCCGCTGTAACCGGGAGTTGTCACTTTCAATACAACTTCCACACCCGGCTGCGTTGAGCGCGTTGTTTTATCAAATTGCTCGGTCAACAAATAGACGTTTTGAGTATTCAGCTTGCGCTCTTTGTTTACATGATCAATCTTGATGGATGCAGACGGACTGTTGGCAATGATATTGAAATCTGTTTTGCCGAAAAGAACGGTTCCGTCTGATTTAAATCCTACGCCTTCACTTCCGTTGGACGTGGAAATCAGAATGCCATCTTTTATCATCAGGCCGTTGGAAACACCGTTAGAAGTGTCGTAGGCGTCTCCGTTGATAGCAAAGATAACTTTTTTCCCCTCTTGCTCTGTCTGAGACACCATCTCAGACATGATATCGCCGCCCATTACATAGTCGCCATAGTTTAAAATCGGCTTCACCGGGCTGGTTTGGGGATTGAACTCAGTTGTATAGATTTTTTGTCTGCCAGTGGCATTATCGCTTAAAATGTGGTTCAGTGTTACACCTTCAAATATATCCCGGCTCCACTTGAACTTTACATCTCCAACACCGGGATTAACAGCGGCACTTACAGGACTGGCAGTAATAACAGATGATGTCGTTATTGCTAATACTAATAAAAAGGCAAGAAAATTCCGCAGGTGCTTTTTTATCATTTTTTACCTCCAGTTTCTTTAAAGATGAAAATACCATGGTAACTTTTGCTTGGCTCGGCGGCAAATCCGCCAGAAATAAGAATGATCGCATTGCTGTCGCTTATTTCATCACACCGTTTCTCCCTGACATGGCTCGCCAATGTGGCAGTGACGATGATTTTTCTTGTCTGAATATGTTTATCTGATAGGCCTTAACACTCCTGTACAAGTGAGCATAGGTGATCGATCTCTGTACACTCCGCCTCATATTTTGGGGGTAAGCCCACTGACGATTCGTTCTTTTGCATTTTCTACTCCTTCCTCCATATAGTAATGAAATAGTATTGCGATAGAAGCCAAACATTACCAAATATAACGCATCAGAGTTAATTGGTGATTTGGTTATAATTATTTATTGATAAAATTTAAGTTAAAAATGCATTTTCAACCGTCTTGCAGCCTAATTTTCTATGGATGTATAATGATAACCTCACGCCGCAAGCCAAGGCAGAGCTTTGGGCGGCTGAGAGAACATTGAAACAGGATCATATGACTGAGGAAACGATTTTTTCCGGCTGCGTGTGCTTTGTACTTGCTATCATGTTATAATAAGCTCATAAAGCCGCTGTTCAGAACAAAATGCGGTTTTGTGGTTGCCGCCATCAGCATCCATTGATTTTCAGGAAAGTTCTATTCTCAATAAAAATCAGAACGGAGGCAGCGATATGTCAGAAATCTATTTAGCGGGCGGTTGTTTTTGGGGCACGGAAAAGTACCTCTCGTCTATTCCCGGAGTCTTATCCACACAGGCCGGTTATGCAAACGGAACAACGGACAGCCCAACCTATGAAGAGGTTTGCAGTCAAAGCACCGGGCACGCCGAAACGGTGCGCGTTGTTTATGACCCGCAAAAGCTGTCTCTGGAATTTTTGCTGGAGCTGTACTACGGCTCGATCAATCCGCTGTCGCTCAACCGGCAGGGCGGCGACGTCGGCCGTCAGTACCGCACGGGAATCTATTACACCGACGCGAACGATCTGCCGGTGATCGAACAGTCTTTGGCCCGCCTGCAGATGCGATACGACCGCCGCATCGCGATTGAGGTAAAGCCGCTTTCCAATTACTTCCCCGCGGAGGAATACCACCAGAAATATTTAGACAAGAACCCAGGCGGCTATTGTCACATTGCTCCGGCACAGTTTGAAAAGGTTAAACAGGCGGTCGTGAACCCCGCGGACTATTCCTTGCCCGACGACGAAGCCCTGCGCGGCCGCTTAACACCGCTGCAATACCAGGTGACGCAGCAGCAGACGACGGAGCCGCCGTTCCAGAATGAATTCGACCACCAATTCCGCCCCGGCATCTATGTGGATATCACGACCGGTGAGCCGCTTTTTTCTTCCAGCGATAAATTTGATTCCGGCTGCGGGTGGCCCAGTTTTGCAAAGCCGATCGACCCCAATGTGGTGCGGGAACAAACCGATTCCTCTCATGGGATGCTGCGCACAGAGGTCAAAAGCCGCGTGGGTGACGCCCATCTGGGTCACGTATTCCCGGATGGCCCGAAAGAACTGGGCGGCCAGCGGTACTGCATCAACAGCGCCGCACTAAGGTTTATCCCGAAAGAAGAAATGGAGCGCGAGGGTTATGGGTATCTTCTGCCGCTCGTCCGATAAAATGGTGTTTCCTTCCTATGTGTCCGCTTCACTGCGCACGAAAAAGCGCCTTCGATTTTTACCAATCGAAGGCGCTTTTTCGTGAAGGCGGCTCATCCCCCGATCCATTCCCCGCCGTTGACGTGCAGCGTCTGGCCGGTCATATAGCGGGAGTCATCGCAGGCGAGATAAACATAGGCAGGGGCGATTTCAAAGGGCTGCCCGGCCCGTTTCATGGGGGTGTTGACCCCGAAGGACTGGATTGCTTCCGGCGGCTGAGAACCGGCGGCCGGCTGAAGCGGAGTCCAGAAGGGGCCGGGAGCGACCGCGTTGACCCGAATGCCTTTTGGCGCCAGGTTGAGCGCCAGAGAACGGGAAAAGGATACGATCGCCCCCTTGGTGGCGGAATAATCGATCATATTTTCCGCACCGCGGTAAGCGACAACGGACGCGGTATTGATGATGCTGTCCCCCTCGTGCAAATGCGGGAGGGCAAATTTTGTGAGATAAAAGAAGGAAAAGATATTTGTGGAAAAAGTGTCGTGCAGCTGCTCGGCGGTAATGTCTTCAAGGCTTTGCTGAACATACTGAACACCACAGTTATTGACCACTACCTGCAGGCTGCCGAATTGCCGTATCGTATATTCCACCACCTGGCGGCAGGCCTCTTCACTGCGAAGATCCGCCTCCAACAGCAGGCAATGGCCCCCATACTGCTGTTCGATCACCTGTTTTGTCTCCTGGGCATCCCTTCGCTCGTTCAGATAGGCAATGACCGTATTGGCCCCTTCTTTGGCAAAAGCCACCGCCACCGCCCGGCCGATTCCGCTGTCTCCTCCGGTGATGAGCGCGGTCTTTCCCTGGAGCTTTCCCGCGGCCTTGTAACCGGGATTGTCAAAGATCGGCGGCGGCTTCATCAAATATTCCATACCGGGCTGCACATTCTGCTGCTGTGACGGAAACGCGATCGGCTCTTCTCTGCATACCTCTTTGCTTCCATAGTATGGATAGATTGGATACATAACGCAATCACTCCCCTTCCCCATTGATCTGTCATCTGTTCAAATATATTCCCGAAAAGAGAAAAAAGTGATTCTGCCCTAAAAAATTTTGAAGGGAAAGATCGGCGGCAGAAGAAACGGCGCCCCCGCAAAAGCAGGGACGCCGCATAAAAGGGAATCGATATAAGCAATTTAAAGCGTTACGCCGTCTTTAAAGATCGGCAGGTCGCGCTTGTCCAGGCTTTCGGATTTTGCGCGCTTGCTGCCGGAAGCAACCTCCACGACAAAATTGAAAAATTCCTCGGCGACATCACGCATGGAACGCCCCTCCAGCAGCTGACCGGCGTTAAAGTCGATCCACCCGGATTTTTTCTGGCTGAGCGCCGTGTTGCTGGAAATCTTGACGGTAGGAACCGGGCAGGCAAACGGGGTGCCGCGGCCCGTGGTAAACAGGACGATATGCGCCCCGGAGATCGCCAGCGCCGTGGAAGCCACCAGATCGTTGCCCGGCGCCTGCAGAAGGTTGAGTCCCTTCTGGCTCACCGGCTGCCCATAGCTCAGAACATCCACCACCTTGGCGGTGCCGCCCTTCTGGATGCACCCGAGGGATTTATCCTCCAGTGTGGTGATTCCGCCGGCCTTGTTGCCGGGGGACGGGTTGGAGTCGATCTCCTCCCCATAGCGCATAAAGTATTTTTTAAAGTTGTTGATCAGGTCGACCGTCTTTTCAAAGGTCTGGCGGTCTTTCCCGCGGTTCATCAGGATAGTTTCGGCGCCGAACATCTCCGGCACCTCGGTTAAAATGCTCGTGCCGCCCTGCGCGACCAGCAGATCGGAAAACGCGCCGACCAGCGGGTTCGCGGTGATGCCGGAGAAGCCGTCGGAGCCGCCGCATTTCAGGCCGATCACGAGATTGGAAACGCTGCACTCCTCCCGACGGAACTGCGACGCGTACCGGCACAGCTCTTCCATCAGGCGGACGCCCTCCTCCACCTCGTCTTCCGATTCCTGACAGATCATGAATTTGATGCGCTCGGGGTCATACTCCCCCAGCACCTTCTTCATCTGCTCCATCGTGTTGTTTTCACAGCCGAGGCCAACAATCAAAACCGCTCCGGCGTTCGGGTGATGCGCCATCCCCGCCAGGGCCAGCTGGGTATTCACATGGTCGCCGGAAAGCTGTGAGCAGCCGTAGGGATGGGTATAGCAGAAGATGCCGTCCAGCTCGGGGGTCAAAAACTGCTGGGACTGCAGCTCGATCTGCTTGACGATGGAGTTGACGCACCCCACTGTCGGGATGATCCAGACCTCGTTGCGCACGCCCACCTTACCGTCTTTTCTGCGGTAGCCCTGAAAGCTTCTGGGCGCGATGGCCTCGAGCTCGTGAAAATCGGGCGTGTAGGTGTAATCCAGCAGCTCGCCGAGCGTCGTTTTGACATTGTGGGTATGCACCCATTCCCCGCGCTGAATCGGGCGTGCCGCGGTGCCGATGGGGAAGCCGTATTTGATGATCGGCTCCCCCTGCTTCATCTCTTTCAGCGCAATCTTATGGCCCGGCGGCACATCGTTTACCGCCGTCAGCTCTTTTCCGTCCACGTCGAGCACCGTTCCCGCGGGAATCGGCTGCAGCGCGACGACGACCGTATCTTTCGGGTGAATCTGATAAAACTGCTTCATAGAAGCCCTCCGTTTATTTTCCCAGCAGCTTCTTTACTGCGGCTGTCATTCCGTTTGCACGGATGTCCTCAAGATTGGCGGTTACCACTTCCGCAAAATCGCCGTACTTTGTCAGGTCCTCGCCCCAGAATTCCTCATGCGACGCGGCCGCGCGCACATATTCCGCCACGGGCAGCCCGCAGTGCTTGAGGAAGAATTCCATCACCGGCTCATCATCCTTAAAGCGATACGGCTCGCCGCCGCGCAGGCAGACCATCACGCCGTCCTCCAGCTTTTCAATGGTATAGAACGCGAGCAGAGCCGCGAAGGAAAAGGTTAGGAATTTGGGCGCTTTGCCGCTGGCCGCATACTGATCCCTGAAGGTGGGCAGAATGCGGGATTTCCATTTGGAAACCGAGTTCAGCGCGATGGAGAGAATCTCGTGGTCGACAAACGGATTGTCGAAGCGCTCCAGCACCGAGTTGGCGAAGGCCTCCGCCTGCTCGCGGGGCAGCTTGACGGTGGGGACGATCTCGTCGAACACGGTGCGCTCCATCAGCTCGCGGCACAGGGGATCCTGCATGGCGTCGCGCACAATGTTTTTGCCGGTCAGGTACGCCGCCAGAACGCAGGAGGTATGCGCGCCATTGAGGATACGCACCTTTCTCTCGCGGTACGGCTTCTGGTTATCGGTAAAAATCACATCCATTCCGGCTTTGCCGAGATGATCGATCGGCAGCTCGCCGGAAATATCTCTGTCGCTTTCAATCACCCACAGCGCGAAGGGCTCGCCGGCATCCAGCAGCTCATCCTGATAGCCGAGCTCTTTTTCGCAGATCGCCTCGGCTTCCCCTCTGGGGTAACCGCTGACGATGCGGTCTACCAGCGTACTGCAGAACACGCAGCTTTCGGCCACCCAGCTTTTGAATGCGTCGCCGAGCTTCCACAGCTCGATCAGGCGGTTCACGCAGTCGCGCAGCTTGCCGCCGTTGTTTTCGATCAGCTCCACCGGCAGGATGATCAGTCCCTTATCCTTTGCGCCGGCAAACGCCTCATAGCGCTCATATAGGAACTTTGTCAGCTTGCCGGGGTAGGTATTGGGGGGAGTCAGCTCAAAGCGGTCGGTTTCATCATATACAATGCCCGCTTCCGTCGTGTTTGATACCACAAAGCGCAGGCTCGGGAGCTTGGCCAGAGCGGCGTATTCCCCGTACTCGCCGTAGGCGTCCACCACCCGGTTGATGCAGGTGATCACGCGGTTTTCCACATAGGGCTCACCGTTCCTGCGGCCGCGCAGAGAAACCGTATACAGATTGTTCTGCTTGTGGAACCGCTCCAGCGTTCCGAACGAGATCGGCTTTACCACGGCCACGTCGCCGTTGAACGCGCCCTTCTCGTTGGCAACGTCAATAAAATAGTCCACAAAGGCTCTCAAAAAATTCCCTTCGCCGAATTGTACGACCTTTATCTCGCGGGGGGTGCGCGAATGAAGCTCCTGAATCTGTTTCATAACAACGATAACTCCTTTTCATACTGTCCTTCCAAGAAAGCGCCAAACGGCCCTTTCTTGTCGGCTTTTCTATTGAAGATTTCGGTTCCTGCTAATGTAAGTGCTTACATTTTTCATTTTAGCATTTCAGGAACAAATGTCAATAGATTTTTCAAAAGCTTTTATATTATTCTTCTCGCATTCATAAAAACTAAATTTTCCGGAAAATATCCTTGATTTTTTAGATAGAAAAGGATATACTCAGTTGTAAGCTCTTACAAAAGAGGTGGTGCTTCGTTTTATGAACATCTATGATATAGCGCAGCGCAGCGGCGTTTCGATTGCGACAGTTTCGCGCGTGATGAACGGCAGCCCCAACGTGAGTGCCGCCACGCGGGAAAAGGTGATGGCCGTGATCGAAGCGGAGGATTATATTCCGAACGCGTTCGCGCGGGGCCTGAACCTGAACTCCATGAAAATCATCGGAATTTTGTGCACCGATATTGCCGATACCTTTTACGCGAAGGCGGTTTCTCTGGTGGAGGGGCTGCTGCGCCGGTACGGATTTGACGCGCTTTTGTGCTGCACCGGGAACGACCTGGAGGACAAGAAAAAATACCTGGAGCTGCTTTTGGCCAAACGGGTGGACGCGGTGATTCTGATCGGCTCCGCCTTTAAGGAGGATGTGGACAACAGCCACATTGAAAGCGCGGCAAAGCAGGTTCCCGTCATCATCATCAACGGGCTGGTAGAGCTGCCCGGCACCTACTGCGTCACCTGCGACGAGCAGTCTGCCGTGGCGCAGAACGTGGCTCTGCTGAGCCGCCAGAAGCACCGCGAGATTCTCTACCTTTACGATATTCTGACCTACAGCGGCAGCTCCAAGCTCAGCGGCTACCGCGCCGGAATGAAGCAGTGCGGACTGCCGGTCGACGAAAGCCTGATCGTGCAGGTGCCCAAATCGGTGGACGAAGTCAAACGCCGCGTGATTTCGCTTCTGGAATCCGGCGTGTCCTTCAGCGCCGTGATGGCGTCGGAAGACCTGCTGGCGATCGGAGCGATGAAGGCGCTGCAGGAATGCGGCCTCAGCATGCCGGTGATCGGTTTCAACAATTCGATTTTATCCGAGTGCTGCTCCCCCTCCCTCACGAGCGTAGACAATATGCTCGACACGCTCTGCCCCGCGGCGATCTCGATGCTGACGGGGATTCTGGAGGGAAAAAGCGTACCGCAGAAAATGGTGATCTCCGCCACGCTGGTGCAGCGGGACACCTTTCGCGCCGACCGGCAGTAAACCAGCGCAAAGCGGATTCTTTTCCTCCCGCTTTTCGCAGAGAAAAACGGCGGCTGCAATCCGCATTTTACAAAAGATCGGGCTTTGCCCGCCAATAAAGAGCGACGGATGTTCGGGAGAAATTGCCGCCCGGCGGGGAAAAATACAGGAACGCCCGCCGTATGCCGGGCAGTTTGAACGCGAACGGACGGGGCTTTTGACGCTGCGGGCAAGGCTTAGTATTCCATGTAATGAAACAAAAAATTGGAGGATCAAAGCATGAAAAAGTTTTTGGACGACGATTTCCTGTTGACCAACGAAACGGCGAGAACGCTGTTTCATGACTACGCGAGCAAAATGCCGATCATCGACTATCACTGCCACATTATCCCGCAGGAGATTGCCGAGGACCGCAAGTTCGACAACATCACACAGGTATGGCTGGGCGGCGACCACTACAAATGGCGTCTTATCCGCTCCTGCGGCGTGGACGAGGATTTGATTACCGGCAACAAGAGCAGCGACCGCGAAAAATTCCAGAAATTTGCCGAGTGCCTGCCGAAAGCAATTGGCAACCCGCTCTACCACTGGACGCACCTGGAGCTGCGCCGCTACTTTGGCTACGACGGCGTTCTCAACGCGGACACCGCCGAGGAAGTGTGGAACCTGTGCAACAAAAAGCTGCAGGAAGACAGCATGAGCGTTCGCGGGCTGATCAAGCAGTCCAACGTGAGGGCAATCGCCACCACCGACGACCCGATCGATTCTTTGGAATGGCACCGGAAGCTGAAAGATGACCCCACCTTCGACGTAAAGGTGGTACCGGCCTGGCGCCCGGACAAGGCGATGAATATCAATAAGCCCGACTTTGCGGAGTACACGCAGAAGCTCGCAAAGGTCAGCGGGGTTTCCATTGAGACCATCGACGACGTGCGCGCCGCGCTGGCCAAACGGATGGAATTCTTCGACAGCATGGGCTGCCGCGCCTCCGACCACGGCGTGGACTATTTAATGTACAACCCCGCTACGGAGGAGGAGCTCAACGCCATCCTGAAAAAGGGCCTGAACGGTCAGGCTCTGACGCAGGACGAGGTCGAAAAATACAAATATGCCATTCTTCTGTTCATCGGCCGCAAATACGCAAAGCTCGGCTGGGTGATGGAGCTGCACTACGGTGCGCTGCGCAGCGTGAACGACCGCATGTTTGAGCGCATTGGCCCCGACAGCGGCTTTGACTGCATCGCCACCTACTGCTGCGCGGACGGCGCGGCGAAATTCCTGAACGAGCTGAACAACACCGGCGAACTGCCCAAAACCATCATCTACCCCCTGAACCCCACAGACAATGCGGTGGTCGGCGCCCTGATCGGGTGCTTTCAGGGAACCGAAGCCGAGGGCAAGCTGCAGCAGGGCTCCGCTTGGTGGTTCAACGACACCAAAACGGGCATGATTGAGCAGATGACAAGCCTTGCGAACCTTGGGGTGCTCGGCACCTTTGCCGGCATGCTGACCGACTCCAGAAGCTTTTTGTCCTACACCCGCCATGAGTATTTCCGCCGCATCCTGTGCAACCTGATCGGCACATGGGTAGAGAACGGCGAATACCCGGACGATATCGAATACCTCGGCAAAATGGTGCAGGATATTTCTTTCAACAATACCAACCGTTATTTCGGGTTTAATGTATAATCCTTTTTCATCTTCCCCCTATTTTTAGAAAGGGCCGCCACAGTTCACAGACTGCGGCGGCCTTTCCATAAGTTTCGCTTTTCGAGAGAGGAAACCATACTACGCCCTGAAAATCCGGATGGAAATTCCGACGTTTAACATCTGAAGCGCAAATTCACTTGTTCCCGAAAGGATTTCGGGAACAGACCACGGTAATCCCAGGCAAGTACCTGTCCTTACCGAAAAAGGCCCATGGATCGTGGAACACACAATCCATGGGCCTTTCAACCTGTTTCAGCAGGCACTTAAATGTTGGTAATACTTCTTACTGAATAATTTATTCAAAAAACGAACCTTTACCGTTAGTTTGAAACTCTATATATACAGTCTGAGGATAGTATGCAAATGTTTCAGCGTAAGTTTTAACGCCGACTAAAAAAGTAGCGCTTACAGCCAGTGTTCTGCCTGTATCAATTTTTCTATAATCATAATCCAAATCATCTACTGTAGTCCCGTCATCTGTTCCTTAAACATTAATTGAATATATTTCACCAAACGTATTATAACCTAACGGGGAAGTTTGCTTACGATAAGAAACATATGCACCTAAATTAGCTCTAACGCCATTTGGCTGACGTATACTTGTACTTGCTTCACTGAAATCAGGAGCAGCATCCGATAAAATAATTGATGTATTGTCATAATTAGATTCGATTTTTTCTAAAGCCCATTTTTCCGATTCTGCTTGTTTAACAGCCTTTTCCCAAAGTTCTTTGCTCCTCTTATTGCTAGCTTCAAGTTGTTCTAAAAATTCTTTTAACTCTTTTTCTGATTTTGGTTCAAAAGTGTAGAGAACATTTTTAGAGGGTGACTCAGTAAAAACATCAGCATAAGCAGGTACTGAGAAACCCAAACACATGATACTAGCTAACAGGACAGTAAACCCTCTGAATACTTTCTTTTCATACTTTTTACCTCCAAAATTATTTTTTCATAATCATTGTATTAATTACAATAATTAATGAAATCGTATTTAAAGAGATCACGCATGACAAAATGACTAAACTACCTTCAATAGGAATATTCAAAATATAAATCACATAATTGACAAAAACAGCTATAGGGAGAGAAAAAATACTCAGCAATATGCTAGGCCATACTTTCTTCATAATCACCACCTCTATTGCGTTATTTTTCCACCATTGGTATTTTTTACATTTTAAAATAACATATTTTACATAATAAGTCAACAGAATATTTTCATTTCTCTAAAAGTAAAAGATTGTAAAAATAATTTTAAATGATGATTTACAAAAGTAAAGTCGGACAAAATGTCCGACTTTACTTTTCGACGATATCGCCTCAGATGATTCACCGAAAAAAAATTCCTTTCACGTCCTGATTCAGCTCCGAAGAGGTCAGGCAGAGAAACAATTCCTCTAAGGCGGCAAGAGTGGCAAACAGGCAAAGCACTGAAGCCGCCGGAATTCGCCAAACAGGAAATCCGTAGGGCAGGCAGAACAGCAGCAGCCCCGCCGCCTTATTGGCATAGGTGTGCAGAAAAGCGGCCTGCTTGCGTCGGATATACCCGGCCGCGAGGGAAGATAACTTGATGAGCGCAATGCCGGCAATCCACCAAAAGAGCCAGGCCGGCAGGTTCATGGCAGGGAGCAGCCGGAACAGCAGCACCACGGCAAAAATAAAATCCGCCGCACTGTCGAGCCGGGCACCCGCCGGGCCGGCACAGCCAAGCCTTCTGGCAAGGTACCCGTCGAGCATATCGCTGACTCCGCAAATGGTGTACAGCACAAAGAACCATACGGAAAAGGGCCGCAGAAACAGCATCGGCACACACAATACAATCCGCAGCAGAGTCAGCTCATTCGGCAGATACTTCATATGGAATTACCCCTCGGCAGTCTGTTCCCTCCAGCCCTTGCAGACATCGACCCAGCCCTGAGCGCGGGAGCACTCCAGCAGCTCGTCGCACGTGAGCTCAATGGCGGAATTCGAGGTTCCGCAGGCCGGGAACACCGTTTGAAAGCGGCGCAGGGATTCATCCAGATACACCTTCGCCCCGTCGGGATTGTCAAACGGGCAAATGCCCCCTACACGGTAGCCGGTCAGTTCTTCCGTCTCCTCCGGAACAAGCATTCTGGCTTTCATGCCAAAGTGACGCTTGAATGCGGAATTGTCGATCTTCCCGTCGCCCGCGGCAACAATTAAAATGCAGCCGCTTTCATCCTTTAAAGAGATTGTCTTGGCGATTCTGGCGGGCTCCACTCCCAGCGCCTCGGCGGCAAGCTCCACCGTCGCGCTGGATACCTCGAACTCCTGTACCCGGCCATCTTTACCGAACTGCTTTAAATATTCCCGAACCCTTGCCGTACTCATGTTGGTAACACCTCCGTTTCAGCGCTGCTTTATGCGCGCTGTGCTTTCATTTCCAGATAGTCCTCATACGTCGTCATGCGGTCAAGAACACCGCCCTCGGGCAGAATCTCGATGATGCGGTTCGCGACCGTCTGCACGAACTGGTGGTCGTGAGAAGCAAACAGGATCACGCCCTTGAACTCGATCATGCCGTTATTCACCGCCGTGATGGACTCCAGGTCAAGGTGGTTGGTGGGCTGGTCGAGCAGGAGGACGTTCGAGCCGAACATCATCATGCGCGAAAGCATACAGCGCACCTTCTCGCCGCCGGAGAGCACGTTGACCGGCTTTAGCACATCCTCGCCGGAGAAGAGCATCTTGCCCAAGAAGCCGCGCAGGTAAGTTTCGGTGGTATCCTTGGAATACTGCTCGAGCCATTTGAGTATGCTCAAATCGCAGTCATTGAAATATTCCGAGTTGTCCTGAGGGAAATACGACTGTGTGGTGCTCACGCCCCATTTGAACGTTCCCTCGTCCGGCGTAAGCTCTTCCGTCAGGATTTTGAACAGAGTGGTGACAGCCAGCTGATTTTCCGCAAGGAACGCGATCTTGTCGCCCTTGTTCACGCGGAACGAAACATTGTCGAGCACCTTGACGCCGTCCACCGTTTTGCTCAGGTTCTCCACCGTCAGGATTTCCTTGCCGGGCTCGCGGTCCATCGTAAAGCCCACATAGGGGTACCGGCGGGACGAAGCGGGCATTTCCTCCACGGTGATTTTATCCAGCAGCTTCTTGCGCGAGGTAGCCTGCTTGGATTTCGATTTATTCGCGGAAAAGCGCTGAATAAACGCCTGCAGCTCTTTGATCTTGTCCTCGTTCTTGCGGTTCTGGTCGCGCATCATGCGCTGAATCAGCTGGCTCGATTCATACCAGAAATCGTAGTTGCCCACATACATGCGGATTTTGGTGTAGTCGATGTCTACGATATGGGTGCAGATATCGTTCAGAAAGTGGCGGTCATGCGACACCACGATCACGGTGCCGATGTAGTCCATCAAAAAATCCTCGAGCCAGTGGATGGAGTCAACGTCCAAGCCGTTGGTCGGCTCGTCCAGCAGAATAATGTCGGGCTGGCCGAACAGCGCCTGCGCCAGCAGAATCTTCACCTTTTCCGTTTCGGAAAGCGCACCCATCTGCGAATACAGCAGGTCGACCGAAAGGCCAAGGCCCTGCAGAAGCTTGCCCGCCTCGGTTTCAGCGTCCCATCCGTTCATTTCGGCAAACTCGGCTTCCAGCTCCGCCGCCAGATTGCCGTCCTCCTCCGAAAAATCCTCTTTTGCGTACAGGGCGTCCTTCTGCTTGGAAACCTCGTACAGGCGCGGATTGCCCTGTAAAATCGTATCAAACACCGTAAAGGCGTCAAAGGCGTAGTGATCCTGCTTGAGCACCGACATGCGCAGCTTCTTGTCTATAACGACCTCGCCCTTGGTCGGTTCCAGCTCGCCGGACAGGATTTTCAAAAAGGTCGATTTTCCCGCGCCGTTCGCGCCGATCACGCCGTAGCAGTTGCCCGGGGTGAAGAGCAGGTTAACGCCTGAAAATAAATTCTGCCCGTTAAAGCCCAATCCCAATTCGGATACTGTTATCATGTGCTGTTTCCTCCGTTACTTCCAAAGGGGCGGAATCCCCCGCCCGTTCTATACAAATACCGTTTTATTCTACCACAAACGGACATAAATTCAAAATTATATTTCGATCTTCGTTACAGCCGCCGAAGCGGTATCGTTTTTCCGCTTCGGGCTTGTGCAAAACGGCGGACTTTTGCATTGCTTTGTCAAGGACAGACAGCACTACTTTATTGATTCATGAATCAGTTTTTACTGAAAACGCCTGTACTTTGTTCCGTACCAACCCCGGGCAATTTGAAACAAAAGATCATTTTTTCAATTCTTGATTGTGCAAGGAGGATATCTCACGCCTGTTTAACATATTCTTTAAAGCAAAAGCGGTTTCATCACTGATGAGATGCTCCATTTTACACGCATCTTCACTTGCTGTTTGCTCATTCACATCACAAAATTGAATCAACAGCTGTTTGATCAGCTGAAACTTTGCCGTAATGAATTGTCCTTGCTTTTGCCCTTTCTCCGTGAGGCAGATTTCACCGCGCAAGGGCTTTACAACGAATCCCTCTTCCTGTAATACCGTCACAGCACTATTTACGCTGGGCTTTGAAACGCCCAGAGAAACAGCAAGATCTATGGAACGGACCAACCGCGTCTTTTCCGACAATTGATAGATCGCTTTTAAATATTCCTCCTTGGAAGGGCTTATTTTTTTTCCCATCACGGATCCTCCTTGTGTGAATCGAAGCTAAAATGCGTATAGGTGCTATACGCCAGAATCGAGTCATTCGTTTTTCTTTTGAGAGAGTTTGTCAGCTTCCTCCTTTTTCTGTTTGTGATCAAAAGAACAAGCCTGCGGAAGCATTGGGCAGCCATACAAATAAAGTGGAAAAGAAATGCAGGAAAGAAAAGAATTGTAAATGGCGCAAAAATTCTTCTCCTCCGCTTCAATCCCTTTCTCCCTGTGCTCCTGCTCACTCATTTTACCAGAACCAAAAGTCTGCAATGACTTTGATGATTTTTGCTTTTTCATGTTAGTTCTCCCTAACATAATGAGAATAAAAAATGTGTATAGCAGCTATACACTTTCGCAAATTTTTTATTCCTCAAAATTCTCATTAAAAAATTTCACCCTGTTTATCAGGGACGATAAAAAGTTTAGTAAAAATGCCAATTCATCTTCGGAAGCATTTTTCAGCTCGTCTTCTACCATACTATTTAAAACAGCATGGTAATGCATATGGTTGTTATTCGCCTTTTTCCCTTTTTCGGTCAGGTTCAATGAATACCTGGATAAATTAAGATCATCAATTTCTTTGATTACCAGAGCCTTTCTCTCCAGTTTTTTAAGGATTTCAGAAACAGCGCCTTTTGTTACTCCCAGTAGGTCGGCCAACCCGCCCACATGAATACCGGGATGCTCGGCGATGGCCATGATGACATGTATTTCAGAGTGAAAAATCGGCACATCCGTCCCGTAATAACGGGTCTTTTTATCCAGATCAACCAGGGCAAGCGCTAAATACAGAGATTTGTACGCAATTTCTTGTTTGTCATGTATCATTTTATCCATATCCATAGTATATGGTTGCCATACGCTTTTGTCAAGCTCCGCAATAACATCTGTGAGAAAACGAAATTGCAGAGTTGTCACAGGAGCCGGACAGTAAAATAACAAAGAAATTTATGGGGTGTAAGGCAATGAATCGGTGTCCCGAAAAATCGTTGAAATCATTCTGGCTCACAACTAGTAAAGCGCCAATTCTGACTCTTTTCTTAATCGTCCAATCACGTTCAATATTTTGCGGTCTTGTACAAAACAGCGGACTTTTACCCCTTGAAAAAATATTACTGGCGTGATATATTGAATAATGATAACGCGAGGAAAAAGGAAAGTACCCGGCTTTTCCCCGAACAGAGAGAGCGTGCCATGGGCTGGAAGCATGCTTGCGGGCGGATTTCGGAGAAGTTCCCTTTGGAGCGGCGCTGCTGAACCCAATGAAAGTAGGCGGCGACGGGTGGCACCGTTACGGGCCGCAAAAGTGTTTGAGGATTCAAAAATCAGGGTGGTACCGCGGAGGAGTTTTGCCTTCGTCCCTTATTCATGAGGGATGAAGGCTTTTTTTATTTCCGCGCACGGATTCTCAGGAGAAACGCCAACGGCAAGGTACTAAAACCCGTCGATTTCTTTCCCCTTTTACACAAGAGAAACCGAAACGCTCATTTTCGCAGCACGGCATTTCATAAAACACACCGAAAGGAAGAATATTCATGAAGCAGCAGCTGGAAGCCATCCGCGACAATGCGGTAAAAGAGCTGGCCCAGGCAAAGGGGCAGCAGGTTCTGGAAACGCTTCGGGTCAAATACCTGGGCAAAAAGGGCGAGCTGACCTCTATTTTAAAGCAAATGGGCGGCCTTTCCGCCGAAGAGCGCCCGGTGATTGGCCAGCTGGCCAATCAGGTTCGCTCCCTGATTGAGGAGGAGCTGACGAAGCGCGCCGCCGAGCTGAAGGAGCAGGCGCAGCAGGCCCGATTGGAGCAGGAGCGCCTGGACGTGACCCTGCCCGGCAAGCGCCGCGAGCTGGGCGCGAAGCACCCGCTTTCAATCGTACTGGATGAAATCAAGGAAATTTTCGTCGGCATGGGCTTTGAAATTGTGGACGGCCCCGAGGTGGAGTACGACTACTACAACTTTGAGGCGCTGAACATCCCCAAAAATCACCCCGCGCGCGACACGCAGGATACCTTCTATATCAACGACAATATCGTTCTGCGCACACAGACCTCGCCTGTACAGGTGCGTGTGATGGAGAAAACACAGCCGCCTATCCGCATCATCTCGCCCGGCCGCGTGTACCGCTCCGACGCGGTGGACGCCACCCACTCCCCGCTGTTTCACCAGATTGAGGGCCTTGTGGTGGATCGGGGCATCACCTTCGCACACCTGAAGGATACGCTCGAAACCTTTGTCAAGCGCCTGTACGGCGAGGATTCCGTCGTGCGCTTCCGCCCGCACCACTTCCCGTTTACAGAGCCGTCCGCCGAGGTGGACGTGCAGTGCTTTAACTGCCACGGTGAGGGCTGCCGCCTGTGCAAGGGCGAGGGCTGGATCGAAATTCTGGGCTGCGGCATGGTGCACCCGAAGGTGCTCTCAAACTGCGGCATCGACCCCGAGGTGTACAGCGGCTTTGCGCTCGGCATGGGTCTGGAGCGCGTCGTGATGCGCCGCTACAACATTGACGATCTGCGTCTGTTCTATGAGAACGACATCCGATTCTTAAAGCAGTTTTAGGAGGTGAGCCCAGAATGAATCTTTCAATGAAATGGTTAAAGGAATTTGTTGCGCTGGACCCGATGCCGATGCGTGATTTCACAGAGGCAGTTACGATTTCCGGCTCTAAAGTTGAGGAATACCACACAGAGGGAAGCGACATTGACAAGGTCGTCGTCGGCCGCGTGCTCTCGATTACGCCGCACCCCGATTCGGATCACCTGCTGATCTGCTCGGTGGACATTGGCGAACCCGAGCCGATTCAGATTGTGACCGGCGCGCAGAACCTGAAGGAAAACGACCTGGTTCCCACGGCACTGCACGGCTCCACCCTGCCGAACGGCGTGAAAATCAAAAAAGGCAAGCTGCGCGGTGTGGAGAGCTTCGGCATGATGTGCTCTTTGAGCGAGCTGGGCCTGACGGTCAACGACTTCCCCTACGCGATTGAAAACGGGATTTTCGTATTGCAGGAAAACTGCAGGCCCGGCGACCCGATTCAGCAGGCGATCGGCCTTGACGACACGCAGGTGGAATTCGAGATCACCTCGAACCGCCCCGACTGCTTTTCTGTGATCGGTCTGGCGCGTGAGGTGGCCGCCACCTTCCAGAAGCCGCTGACCCTGCACACCCCGGTTGTAAAGGGCGGCCACGGCAGCGGCAAGGAGCTGTTGAACGTCGCGATCGAAGCGCCCGACCTTTGCTCCGCCTACTGTGCGCGCATTGTGAAAAACGTGCGGGTGAAGCCCTCTCCCCGCTGGATGCGCGAGCGCCTGCGCGTGATGGGTGTGCGCCCCATCAACAACATTGTAGACATCACCAACTATGTCATGCTCGAATACGGCCAGCCCATGCACGCATTTGACCTGCGCTTTGTGGAGCAGGGAAGCATCCGCGTGCGCCGCGCAAGGGCCGGGGAAAGCATCACGACACTGGACGGCGTGGAGCGCAAGCTGAACGAAAGCAATCTGGTAATTGCCGACGCGGCAAAGCCGGTCGCCGTAGCGGGCGTGATGGGCGGCGAATACAGCGGCATCATGAACGACACCACGACGATCGTGTTTGAATCCGCGTGCTTCGATGCCGTTTCCGTCCGCCTGACCGCAAAGGCGCTTGGTATGCGCACCGACGCTTCCTCCCGCTTTGAAAAGGGACTTGACCCCAACAACTGCCTGCCCGCGCTGGAGCGCGCCTGCGAGCTCGTTGAGCTGCTCGACGCCGGCGATGTGCTGGACGACGTGATGATGGACGGCACCATTGGGATTCAGCCGCGCCGTATTCCGCTTGAGGCAGACTGGATCAACCGCTTCCTCGGGTGCGAGCTTTCCGCCGCGCAGATGGAGAAAATCCTCGTCCGCATCGGCTGCCGTCTGGACGGCGACACCGTTGTTGTGCCGACGTTCCGCCCCGACCTGCAGCACAAAGCGGATATCGCCGAGGAGATCGCCCGTTTTTATGGGTATAATAACATTCCGAGCCAGAGCCTGCCCGGCGGATCGCAGGGCAAATTCAGCGCCCGCCAGCGGTTTGATTCCGCAGTGAGCGACGCCATGCTGGCGCTGGGACTGAGCGAGATCACCACGTATTCCTTCATCAGCCCCAAGTATTACGATAAAATCCGTATGCCCGCGGATTCCCCCCTGCGCCGCTCCGTCGTCATCTCGAATCCGCTGGGCGAGGACACGAGCATAATGCGCACGGTGGCGCTGCCCTCCATGATGGAGATTCTCGCCAAAAACTACAACAACCGCAACGCGGCCGCCGCTTTGTTTGAGCCCGCCAGAGAATACCTGCCCACCGAGCCCGACAAGCTGCCCGTGGAGCGCAAGGTGCTCGTTGCCGGCCTGTACGGAAACGACGCGGATTTCTTCACCCTGAAGGGCATCGCCGAGGATTTGCTGGAGCGCGTCGGCGTGACCGGGTGGGATATTGCCGCCGCCGCGGATGAATTCAGCTATCATCCCGGCCGCTGCGCGGTGCTCACGATCGAAGGGGAACGCCTGGGCGTTCTGGGCGAGATTCATCCCCAGGTGCAGGAGAACTACGGCATCGGCGAGCGCGTTTACAGCTTTACGCTCGATCTTGACCTGATGTTCCGCCACGCGCAGACCGAAAAGCACTATACGCCCCTGCCGAAGTTCCCGGCGGTCACCCGTGATTTGGCGCTGATCTGCAGCGACGAGATTCCGGTGCGCGACCTGCAGAAGGCCATTGTGCGCGGCGCGGGCAAGCTGCTGGAGAGCGTTCGCCTGTTCGACGTTTACAAGGGCGAGCAGATCGAGGCCGGCAAAAAGAGCGTGGCGTTCAGCCTGGTTCTTCGTTCCGGCGAGGGCACGCTCAACGAGGAGGCCACCGGCTCCGTGATGAAAAAGGTATTTCAGGAGCTGGAGAAAATCGGCGCCCTGCTGCGCTCCTGAACTTTCGGAGAAATCGCATTTGTTTTGATTTTTGTCACGAAATCCCCTTGTTTTCCACTGTGAAATATTGTATGATTACCATACTGGAGGTGTATCCATGTTCGATAAAACGATGACTTTTTCCTTTCCCGGCGACCGTGAGGAGGATATTAAAAACATTCTGACCACTGTCTACGACGCTTTGAAAGAAAAAGGGTATAACCCGATCAATCAGATTGTAGGGTACATCCTCTCCGAGGATCCTACGTATATCACGGCGCACAACAATGCCCGTAGCCTGATTCGCCGCATTGACCGCGACGAACTGTTGCAGGTGCTGCTGAAATCCTATTTAGGAGAATAAATATCGATATGTAAAAAACCGGTGAACCAAAGTATGGTTCACCGGTTTTTTCAGATCGACAAATGCCTGTTGTCCGTTTGCTCCGGCTCCCTCAGGCCGAACACCGCTCTTGCGCTTTCTGCAGCGGGATCATGCTTTACATTTTTAGAACGGAATTTTTCATCCTCTTTTTTTCCGTTCTTCGTACTTTTCTTTTTATTATCAGCCATACTAATCTCCTATTCGTATTCAATCTGAAAGCCTGTGTTTTCAATGCAGTTTTTCAGTTCCATCTCTGTTGCGGGCTCATTGTATTTGACTTGTATGCTGCCTGTGACGAGGTTGACCCCAACCTGATGAACCCCTTTGATCTTGTTCAGCGCGTTTTTGATCTGCGTTTTGCCCTCTTTATTCTGAAGGCCTGACACACTGCAAAGCATGGTGTTCATCTCATGCCCTCCTTTGTTTTTTCAAATTCGGCGTCATGCTGCCCTGTTTTTTTGCCGTTGATCATCCCAACGTCCGCATTTTCCCGCGGCTTCATTTTTCTGAGCTCCGGATTGCTTTTCGGTCTGTCCTTCATTCTGTTCTTATTATTATCCATAATTTGCCTTTCCCTTTTCATTTTCAACCCGCCGATTGGCCCAATTCTATTATTTCCTGCCGCATGGTCTGAAACACAGCGTTTTTCGAGCCAATTATTTGCAGGACAGCCGCACTGTAAAATCTTAGTTTGAAGTGGCCGAACGATTTTTTCAAAAGATTTCAACGGATGATTCCATGAGCCGCGCAGAAAAAAGCAGACTGGGATTTTGTTCCAAACTATCAAAATTTTAAATAAATCAAAGCATATCTGATTTATTTGTACCGGCACACAGAAAAAGCCCGCGGCTTTGGGGAGGCCGCGGGCTTTTCCCCGCCTTTCGGCGGTAGAGGAGTAGTTTCTATCAAAAGGTCTTATAAGCAATTGTCAAATCGGTCTGTGCAGACGGTGTGAGTGCGCAAAACGGCTCATCAGCCGGGGAGTTCGGCACTTTTCGCTTTCACTGCGCAGTGTGTCTTTTCAGAAAAAACCTCCTCGGTTTCAGTAAAAGCAAAGCCGGCATCCGCAGAATCCATCCCGTCAAAAGCCGGGTAGGCGGGCTCCCCATGCTCAGAAAGATCCAGCCCAAGCGCTTCCTCCTCGGGGGTCACACGAATTCTTCTCAAAATCAGCTGTGTAACACTCAAAGCAATTCCCGTGCCGACCAGAGAAATCACCAGCGTGATGCCGATCGCGATCAGCTGGCGCACAAACAGCTCGCTCTGGCCAAAGAACAAACCGTTCCACTGTACCACATCTGCGCTGGGATCGGGATTGAAGCCCTTTACCGCGAAAATTCCGGTTGCAATTGCGCCCCAAACTCCGCCGATGCCGTGGCAGCCGAACGCATCCAGAGAATCGTCGTAACCAAATTTGGGCTTGACAACGGTAATAAAGAAATAGCAGATGGGGCTGACCAAAGCGCCGATGACAAGTGACGCCCAGATCGGTACAAAGCCCGCGCCGGGGGTGATCGCGACCAAGCCGACGACAATCCCGGTGGAAACACCTGCAAGGGTCATCTTTCCTGTGCGGAGCTTCTCAATCAGCATCCACGAGAGCATTGCCGCCGCGCAGGCGGTGTTGGTGGTCATAAACGCGTGAACCGCCAGTGTATTGGCCGCACCCGCACTGCCTGCGTTAAAGCCGAACCAGCCGAACCACAGAAGCGCCGCGCCGAGAAATACCAATGGCATATTGTGCGGGCGAGCCGCCTCTTTTTCGGTCTTTTTGCGGGCGCCCAGCCAGATAGCGGCCATGAGAGCACTGACGCCGGAGCTGATGTGCACCACCGTACCGCCGGCAAAATCAATCGCGCCCAGCTTCATCAGGTAGCCGCCGCCCCACACCATATGCGCCAGCGGATAATAGACGAGAACCGACCACAGGGCGATGAAAACAAACAGAGCGGAAAAGCGCATTCTGCCGATGAGCGCGCCGGTGATCAGTGCGGGGGTGATGATGGCAAACATCATCTGGAATACCGCAAAACAGACCGTTGTCGGCGCGTAAGCGGTTGCCGCCGAATCCTCTGTAAAACTCATACCGAACCAACTGAAATCGCCGATGATTCCCCCGGCCCCGCCGCTGAAGGACAGGGAAAAGCCAAACAGAACCCAAAGAATGGAAGCAAGGCCCATGATAAAGGCGGACGACATCACGGTGTTTACTGTGTTTTTTCGACCGGCCATTCCCCCATAAAACAGGGCAAGGCCGGGGGTCATAATTAAAACGAGAGCAGAAGAGGTTAGCATCCAAGAGATGTCCCCTGAGTTGACAGCATTCATTCGTTTTCCTCCTCAATACGATTGGACTGTGTTGTAGGCGTGCGCTCCCAATCTGCGAAAATCCAATTTTAAATCCGCCGATTTGAAATTGCACCGAACTATGTCACAGCAATTCTATTTTGGATGATCGCCGGCCAACCACCTAAGAAAGGCCTCATTCGCGGTGCTGGCTGCACCATGAATGAGGCCTCTTTGCCGAATTACTGATTGAATTGAAAAAATAATACCATACATTTTTGCCAAAATCAACCCGAAATATTTTACTATCCTTTTCGCACGAAACACTTCAAATTTGTTCAGAACAGAAATCTTTTCTTCTGTTTTGTCACAGAAGAATCAATCCCTCTCAAAATCAGCCGAACTTTGGCGGCAGGCCGAACAGGCTGTGACCAATACGCAGGGCACCATAGAGCGGCGCACATGCAGCACCTTGCGGCTTTTATTCAATTGAGAAGCTTTCGGACTTATAATTTGCATAATAGCGTCCCTCGCCCGCCGTGAATTTCAAGACGCAATAGTCCGGGTCTGTAACACCTTTAGAGTAATACTGCGTGTCGCCCTCCCGCCAGATCATCTCTTTGCTTGCAGCGTCCTCCAGCACCTCCACCGTGCCGACCAGCATGATTCCCCGAAAAAATCTTTTGTCGCAGAAATAGATGCACGCTTTGGGATTGGAGTGATACTGAGACACCTTCATGGAAGAGGTGTTTGTTGTAAAATAAAAAACTCGGATTCCCTCTCTTTTTCTCGGCGGGAGCATGGCCTTTGTATTTGGGAATCCGTTTTCATCCACTGAACTAATAAAAGAAACGCTCTGTTTGTCAATCAGATTTCCTATTGTTTTCTCCGCATCTCTTAACATTTTTTACCGCCTCCTGCTGCAAGCATAGCATGATGCAACGACGAAGTAAATGACCCACTTTTTTGTGGGTATCCTTTTAATCAATAAACCCCTGTTCTTTGAGAACGTCAAACATACCGTTCTCTTTCATCAGGTCGATCCCGATCGACTGCATGATGACGATCGCTTGTAACAATTTGTGCCCACGTTCCGTCAATGAATATTCTACTTTTAATGGATAGCCCTCGAAAGATTCTTTTTCAATCACTCCAAAATCCAGCAGCTCTTTTAGCTGCTCCAACAGCATTTTCTGATTGACCCCCTTGATATCGCGCTCAAGCTGCGATAATGACATTTTGCCCTTCCCCAGCTGCCACAGAATTATGGGCTTCCATTTTCCTTTGGTTATGTCATGGGTCAATTCCAAAGGGCAAGTATATTCCTCTCGTAACTTCACAAGACCACCTCAATCAATAAAAACGAACCATTTTGACTTCTGGATCATTTTAACACATCCATCTATCGACTGTCTATCTCGTGGTTTTGAGATTCCACAGTTGCTTCCCTATTCACCCCGCCCATCAGGCACGGCTTATTTTGCGGTATTCGCCCGGGGCGCAGCCGGTGATTCGTTTAAAAACCACGCTGAAATACTGCGGGTTGCCATACCCCACCTTTTCGGATATTTCGTATGTTTTCAGGTCTGTTTCCGCCAAAAGGCTCATCGCCTTTTTCACGCGGAGCTCCATCAGGTAATCGCTGAGGTTAACCCCCTGGTACTTTTTGAACAGTGTGCTGATATAGCTCGGCGTCAGGTGAACCTCCTCGGCGATCCGGTTCAGTGAAAGGTCCTCCTGATGATAATTGGAATCCATAAACGACAGCACCTGCCGCAGAACAGCGGCATGCGAAACGCTGCTGTTTTTCAGCTCCTCGAACCGGACGAGGTTCTTGCCCTCCTGCAGGCGGGGTTCCAGCATGCTTTTCATTTCCAGAGCCTGCGTCGCCTCCGTATAGGATTTTAAAATATTGGGATACCCTTTATACAGCGAGCCTGCCCCGGCGGACAGCGTTACGCTCTGGGCTTCTCTTACCAGAGCAAACGCCCGCTCCAGCTCGGCGAAAAAGGCCCCCTGCCCGCTTTCGGACAGCCGCTCCGCAAAATTGACGACCAGATTGAGGTAAATATCGCCCACAAAATAATACACCTGCACCGTCGGCAGGCTCAGGCGGCTTTGCAGCAGCTCCCCGATCTTTTCGCAGAGCTGCTTTTTCTGCCACAGCAGAATCTCCGCCTCCCGTTCGCTCCGTTTGCCTACGTCGATGCAAACGACGCAGAACGTGGAGCTGATAAAACGGATATTCAGCCGCTTTGCGCGTTCCCCCAATTCATTGTCATTTTGAAAATTGACCACCAGATCGTAAAAGAATTTATTCTTCAGCAGCTTTCGTCCGCGCCGAATCATCTCTACGTTATCCTTCTGCTGGTCGGATTCCCTGGCGGCTTTCAGCACGGCCCCGAGCACCTCTGAGTTATGCTCGTATTTCATCACGTACTGGCACACCTTGTAATTCAGCGCCATCTGCGCGTATTTAAAATCGCCGTACGCCGTCAGCAGAACCACCTTGATATGCGGGTAGAGCCGGTACACCGCCTCCATCAGCTCTATGCCGTCCATAAAAGGCATTTTGATATCGGTGAGGATGATGTCCGGAAGGCAGCTCGGGATCATCTCGAGGCATTCCCGCCCGTTGCCGGCGGTGCCCACCACCTCTATGCCGTTTTCCTCCCATTCAATACTCTGCTTCATCCCCGCACGGATGATCTGGTCATCGTCGACAATCAACAGCTTATGCACGAAACTTCATTCCTCCTCCGGGCCGGCAAGCGGAATCACGATGCTCGCCTGGGTATAAACACCCTCTACACTTTCAAATACGATGCCGGACTCCTCCCCAAAGTAAAGCCTTAAACGGGTATTGACATTGCGCAGGCCGAAATATTTGGTATGGTTTACTTCGGGCGGCAGCCTCAGCGTACTGCGCAGGTCCTCGAGCTTCCCGCCGTTCATGCCCACGCCGTCGTCGAACACGGTCAGCACGACACGGTCCTCCAGCTTTTCCCCACTGACCAAAATCATCCCGATGCCGTCTTTTGTTTTGATCCCGTGGTAAATGGCGTTTTCCACGAGCGGCTGCAGGCTCAGCTTGAGAATGCGGAGGGACAAAAGCGCTTCCTTAACGTCGATTTCATATTCAAAGTCGTCGCCGTAGCGCATTTTCTGAATTTCCAGATAGCTTGCGACATGCTCCAGCTCTTCCCTGACTGTGACGATCTCTTTACCGCCGCTGATGCCCAGCCGATAAAAACGGGCCAGCTCCACGCACATATCGCTTGCCATACGATTGTTTTTCATGTTGACCAGCTGGCGGATGGAACCGATGGTGTTGTACAGAAAATGGGGCTTGATCTGCTCCTGAAGCGCCAACAGCTGCATCTTTGTTTTCTGCTCCTGCTCGCGGCGCACCTGTGCCAGAAGCTCTGTGACGGCGATTTTCAAATAAGAGAGGCCGTGCGCCAGAACGCCGATCTCGCTGCCGGCGTCCACCTGAAAGCTGACGTTCATGTCTCCGTTATCGAACTTGATCACCTGGTCGGAAAGGTACTCGATCGGTTTGGAGACGCTCTTTGCCAGCAAATTGGAAAGAAAGACGACGAGCAGTGTCAGCGCCAGCATCAGCACCAGCAATATGTATTTGAACTCCCCCGCGCTGCTCAACAGATCACTTTCCGGCATGACGGCCGCAACGATCCAGCCGTTGGCCTCGATGCTCTGATACGTGACGATCATCCGCTGATTCGTCACGCTGCGCAGCACGGTGCTGCCGCTGGAGCCGAAATGCTCCTTGAGCTTTTCCACGGCGGAAAGCGTCAGACAATACCGGTTCTGCATTGCGGCGGATTGCAGCGTACCGTCTCTGCTGATCAGCATCATGTATCCGTTTTCAGACACATGAACATTGTCGAGAATTCCGGAAAAATAGCTGCTGTTTAAATTCAAGAGGAGGATCCCGCTGGAGGCGGACTGCGGGGAGCCGATCATCCGGAACACGGAAATCACCTTGTGCGGCGTCGTCGTCTGGAACACGTCGTCCCGGTGATCATTGAGCCAGTACACCCCATGCGGCGAGGTGTTGTATTTTTTCATCCACTGGGGCAGCGAAAGGCCGATGTGCTTCGGCACGTCGCTGACAAAATATTTGACCTCGATTCCGCGGTTGTTGCAGAAATACAGCGAATCGATCATCTGGTCATAGTTGCGGTAGATTTCTTCCATGCTGTTGTAGCAGGTCATCAGACTGCCAAAGTCCTCTTCCGGCGAGCTCTCGCTGAGCAAAAGAGTGTTGACCGCCGGGCTGCCTGACAGACTGATCATCTGCGTAAACGCGGTCATCATTTTGTCGTTGAGCAGAATCGAAATCTGGCTCACCATGCTCTGCGTGAGAAAAGAGGCGTTCTTTTTAATGTTGTTCGTTTCAAAGAAATACGCGAACAAGCCGATGACCAGCACCGCGGCGATCACCACCGGAAGAAAAAGGAGCATAATCTGCTTTTTGATCGGCTTTTGAAATACTTTTTTCAAGACCCCGCGCTCCTTCACGAAAATCGTAAAGCCTAGTCCCGCGTGCTGTCGAACTGCTTTTTGGCGGCTTCCAGCAGCTTGGCCCACTGGTCGAGCATATCCTTCGCCGAAAGACTGCCCGCCATCACCTTTTGAATCATCGGCTCCACCTCGGACTGAATCTCGGTGTACTGCGGCAGATAAACCGGCACCTGAATCTGCACGGAGCCGTCTTTGCCCGAGACCATCCGCTCGGCCAGCCGCAGGTACGGGTGGTTGTCGTCGATATAACCGGGGCTGGACGCCGCGCCCACCACCACGGGAACCTCCCCCTGCGTTTTGCAGCGCGGAATCTGCACCGCGGCGCTGCAATAAACCGCCATGGCCTGAAAGGCCGCCTCTTTCACGTCGGACTTGGAATTCATGCTGACGGAGCGCATCGATACAAACCGCATCCGGGCGCCGCCGTCGGCCGCCCGGGGGAGCTCCGCCGCCTGAAACCGCGACTGATCCCCGTAAAAGGCGGCAGCAATCGATGTGCCGGAGCCGAAATTGTGAAAGATGATGCCCGCCTTGCCCGCCTGAAAGGATGCCGTCAGCTGCGTCCAGCCCTTCACCAGATCATCCTGTGCGGAATAGCGGTTATAAAGGCCCAGGTACCGCTCGACAAACTCCACATGCTTGGGAGAGTTGATGGTACACTTGCCGTTTTTGTCAAAATAATCGGTGAGCCCCGAGTAAGCGTACATCAGGGCTTCGAGCGTATTGCTGCTGCCCGGGCCGCCGCGCAGCGCAATGCCGTACTGATCGTTTTCGCGGTTGGTCAGCTTCTGCACCGCGGTGAAAAACTCGTCCCAGGTCTGCGGAACGTCCATCGCCGCCGACCGGAGCAGATCGGTGCGAACCCACATGCCCCACGGCTGCATCGAAAACGGAAGCGCATACAGGCGCTTCCGCTTCGGATCATAGGCGCGCGCCTGAAGAATGGCGTCGGCACTCAGCGACTCCTTGTCGCCCCACTGCTCGTAAAAGGCGTCGAGCGGCTCGTAAAACCCGTTCTTTATGTATTTGGAGTCGTAAAAATCCGTAAAATCCGGCGCGGTATCCGACGCGATCGCGACATCGAGCTTTTGGATAAAGGTCGGGATATCCCCCGGTATTCCCAGGTAATCCAGAGTGATTTCGGGATGCCTCTCCTTTAAAATCCGCTGAAAGCGGGCAAAGTCCTGCTCGCGCTCCGGCGTGGTGCAGTAGGTCCAGAATTTTACGATGGTTTCAGGAAGACTGCTCACCGCACTCTCCTCCGGCGGCGGGGCGGTGTGATCAGCGCAGCCCAAGGGCAGCAGAAAAACCGCCGCAAGAAGCAGCCCTGCCGCTTTTCGTGCCGTTTTTTTCACGACGACACCCCCTGATTTAAGACTTTGTACCACTTATTATAAAAAGCTTTCATTTGTTTGTCAAATAGGATAGATTTTATTATTTTTGTTTATAAAAATAATAAAAAATGTCATTTAAGATTGGTATTCCTCTTTGAAAGAGGATTGGTTTCTTCCCCACCGCAAGCGGAGATAAAATCGCCGCACTTCTCCGGGACGATTGGAAAGTAAACCGGGTACGGCATCCGCTTTCAAACGGAGCAAACGCTGAAAACCGCATTGCAAAAAAGCGGATGCCGCGGAGGAAGAAGTACGCCCCGCGGCATGTGACAATTTGCGGTATCTGCCGATACAATTAAAATGGGAAAAGGGCGTTTCACGACCGCGGCATTTTCGAGTACCACGGAAACGCTACTCGCATCTTCTTTTGAGCGCAACCTCTTTTTCCTGATATTTATAGGGAATGAAATACTCCTTATGGCCAAGGCGCTCCGCGTTGGTTTGCCCGCCGGAGCAGACCCGTAGCACCTCATCGCAAAGATTCTCGCACAGCTGTTCCAGCGTGACCTCGCCGCTTAAAGCCGGGCCTGCGTTAAAGTCCATATCCCCGCTCATTCGCTGAAAGGTGACGCTGTTCCCGGTGATTTTATACACCGGGGCCACCGCGCTGCCCACGACGTTCCCGCGGCCGGTCACCAGAAACACCAGCTGACAGCCGCACGAAATCAAATCCATAAGGCCCTCGTTGTCGTTGGGGTTGGTATAGCCGAAGCCCATCCAGTACGGGTCGGGCGTGCTGTCGAGCAGCCAGAGCCCGTGCCTGGGCGGGGGCTGAGAGACCTTGATCACGCCGCTGATGGGCCGGCTGCCGCTTTTGATCACGGCGCCCATGCTCTTCTCTTCAATGGAGGAAAGTCCGCCCGCGAAATTTCCGGGAGAAACGGAATACTGGCGCACCGACTTGCAGTATTCCAATGCCTTGTCGTAGGTATAGGCAAGCTGTTCCCGCGCGCAGTCGTCCGCACCCCGGCGCACCAGCAGGTCTTTCAGGCCCACCGCCTCCACAATCTCTTCAAACACGGCGGTACCTCCCAGATCGACCAGCTTATCGTAAAAACGGCCGACCACCACATTCCCGGCCAGACCGGAGGTATAGTCCGAGCCGCCGCATTCCGCGCCGACGACCAGATCGGAAAAGCCCATCGGCGCCATGGTCGTGTGCCTGAGCTCTTCGAGCAGCAAGCGGGCCTGCCGCAGACCATACTCGATGGAGGGCCCGGTGCCGCCGTGCTCCTGCACAAAGAACCACTGTGCCGGTTTCCCGGCCTCCAGCGCTTTTTCCGCCAGATGCCTTGGCTGCACATACTCGCAGCCAAGGCCAACCGCCAGCACGGCCCCCACGTTCGGGTGGCGGATCAGGGCCAGCAGCAGCCGCACCGCGTACTCATTGTCGCAGCAGCCGTCGAAGCCCACCACATCCACGTCGTCGCTGTCGATGCGGCGTGCGATCTCTTTCGCAACATGCGAGGAACACTCCACCGTATACACCACCAGCAGTTTGTTGCGGATTCCCTTTCTGCCGTCCTGGCGGAGATACCCCTGCCAGCGTACATCCTGATACTCTTTCATCTCTACTTCTCCATATGAACTCATTTTTCACCAGACGGTACAATCGCGGCGGTTATGTCCCCTCCCGCCGAAGCGGAAAAACATAACGGAGCTCGGCGCTTTCACCGCGAAGGACGGTCACTCGTAGTGCGTGTCTGTCGGCGCGCCGGTCACAGCATCCAGACTCGACGACCTTGCGTCATACAGGCTTTTCATATTATGCAGATGCACCCATTGCCCCGTTTTGATCGCCTTGGTGGCGCACCCGATCACCACGCCGTATTTCACGATGCTCCCGCCCGGCGCTATGTCGCGCAGCGCGAGCTTGTGCCCTGCCGGTATCTCCTCGGCAACGGTTACGCCCGGCTGGATCGGGTCGCCGTGCGCCGCGGCGGTACCCGGCACAAGGGCCTGAAGCGCGGTGGCCACATTATCTGCCCGATCGATCTGGAAAACGGCCTGCCCGGTCATACTCCCGCCCCCTTTACAAAATGCCGAATTTGGCAAAGGCCGTGGTCGCGGTCATGCCGCCCTCGATCGCTTTTCGCACTACTTTTTCGCCCGCCGCCTTTTCCAGGGCCTTTTCAAACACTTCCGTTTCGTATTTCTGCGGAATGATCAGCACGCCGTCGATGTCGCCGAACACGATGTCGCCGGGATTGACCCACACGTCGCCGAATTCGACCGGACAGCGAAAATCTACTACCTGCGTGCGCACGGAGGAATCCTGCGCGTAGCAGCCGCAGCTGAACACCGGCCAGTTCTGTTCGAGCACCTGCGGCGTGTCGCGGTGCCAGCCGTTGACGACGGCGCCAGCCGCCTTTCTGGTTCTGGCGGTGGCCGTGAGCAGCTCGCCCCAATAGGCGCAGCGCTTCGTGCCGCCGGCCGCGAGGTAAATCTCATCCTCCTTTAGCTGGTCGAGCGCCTCCGTAAGAAGGCCGAACGGTTTTTTTTGCGGCCCGTACACGTCGATCATCAGAACCGGCATCGCGCGGCCCGCCAGCTTCATGTCGCCGCGCAGGGGGCGAACCTCCTGCGGAAGAAACTGGTGGTAGCAGCCGAGGCCGTCCAGAATATCCCCCACAACGGGGGTGTACAGGCGCTCTTTCATGAGCGCAAACAGTTCCTTGTCGTTCTTCCATTGTGTCATGATGAAATCCTCCCACTGTTCTTTCGGCATATCGTATTTTTCAAAAGCCGGCCGCACCTGCCCCGGTCTGCGATAGGAGAAGACGCCGCTGTTTTCACTTAACAATTCTTTTCAGATGATTTCGCCTCAAAAGCCGATCAGTGCGCCGCCGTCCACCGGGAGCGCAACGCCGTTGACAAATTTCGCGGCGGAAGAGCAAAGGTACACAACCGCCCAGCCGATATCCTCCGGATCGCCGAACCGGTTCATCGGCGTTCTGCCGAGAATCTTCTGCCGGCGGGGCGGGTCGTTATCCACAGCCTTGTGGAACATGGGCGTGTCGATCCAGCCGGGCGCAACCGCGTTGACGCGGACGCCGTCCGCGGAGACCTCGGCGGCCAGCGAGCGCACCATCCCAAGGTACGCGGATTTGGCGGCGGCGTAGCCCATCACATAGGGCATGCCGATAAACGAGGTCATCGACGCGGTAAAGACGATACTGCCCTTTTGGTTCTTTCTCATATGGGGAACAAACGCGCGGGTAAGCGCGTAGGCGCCGACCACGTGAACGTCGAGCACATCGGTAAAGTCCTTGACGGACATTTCTTCAATCGGCTTTTTGCAGTGATTGCCCGCATTGTTGCACAGGATGGTCACATCGCCGCGCTCCCTTATGATTTGTCCGGCGATTTCCTGCGCGCGGTCGGTATCGGTCACATCGCAGGCATAACAGCTCGCGCTGCCGCCCAGCTCCTCGCAAGCCTTTTGCAGCTTTTCGGCGTCTCTGGCCAGAAGAACCACCTCAGCCCCGGCGGCTGCCATACATTTCGCCATCGCGAACCCAAGGCCGGTCGCGCCGCCGGTAATGACGGCGCGCTCCCCCTTCAGAGAAAACATGTTTTTCATTTCTTCGCTCATTGCCCGATCTTCCTTTCCCTATGAAACAGCGTTTGTTTTTTCCCGTGATTTTTGGAAAGCGCTTGTATCTTTTTGGCAGTCTATTCTCCCCATCCGTTATGGAAAGAAGGCCGGTATCTCTTTGCGCAACACCGCTCCCCGGCCGGTTGTTACAAGGTGAGCACCTTATAAGAGACACAATTCCTCTCGATCAGCTCCCAGTCGAGCTCCGCGCCGATGCCCGGTGCTTTTGGCACGGTGATGATTCCGTGATTGTCGATGGGCAGCTTCCCCTTCATCGGGAACCGGAAGCTCTCTTCCGGCACAAAATACTCGAAAAAGCGGCAGTTGCGAATCGCACAGGAAACATGAAGGTTGACAATATCCATATAGGTCATGGTCGTGGTGTGAATTTCACAGCGCAGGCCAAAGCTGTCTGCCAAGTGGGCGATTTTCAGCGTACCGGTGACGCCGCATTTCCAGGAGACATCGGCGCGCACAATATCCGCCGCGCGCTGGCTGATCACCTGCGCCACGCCCCAGTGAGCGCCGCGCGTGGTTTCCGTCGCGGCGATCGGGATATCCAGCGCTTTGCAGAGCTCCTGATATTTGTAGAGCTCGAAATCGCGAAACGGCTCTTCAAACCACAGATAGTTGAGCTTTTCCAGTTGGCGGCCCACCGTGATCGCCTCGTCCAGACTGTATTCGCCGACGGGATCCGTCATCAGGCCCATATCAGGGCCGACGGCCTCGCGGAGCTTCTGGTGAATCTCCATATCGAACTCATACGGGCCGGGCGGATGCGCCTTATAGAACGGAATGCCCTTGTCACGGTAGTACAGCGCCTCGTTCACATAGGCGTCCACGGTATCGTAAAAAAGGCTGCTCGCGTAAACCGGCAGGCTTTCGCGGTAAGCGCCGATGTACTGGTACAGCGGGAGGCCCGCCGCCTTGGCGCAAATGTCCCACAGTGCAACATCCACAGAGCCCGGCAGAAAAACCGGGAAAAACGCCTCGTGACGATCTACATTCCAGAAATCGTAGAAGATTTTCTCCCTGTCGTACGGGGAACGGCCCATTACCACCGGGGCCGCCGTATCGCAGAGATACGACTCCGTCACCTGCCCGGAGCGGGCCGCCATAGCGGTGGCGATTCCCTCAATGCCGGTATCGGTCGTCAGCTTGATGACTACAACGTCCCAGGGCATTTTTGCGCCGCCTCTCCGCTTTTCGTCAAACAGGCATTGATCCCGTTTTACCCACCACGATTCAAACTTTTCGATTTTCATTGTTGCTCCGCCTTTCTCCTTGAGAATAGAGAAACGTTTCCCTTATTCTCATTATAATATTAGCATTTTAGATAATAAAAGTCAATTCATCATCATTTAATTCTGTATTTTATAATATTACTTTTATAAAATGCAGATAATATGAAAAATATAAGAAAGAAACGTTTTTTTGCAATTTAAGACAATTATCTTTCTTTCCTTTGGCGTTTATGGTATAGTAGGTACACGGTAAAAACATTGCGTCCGGAATGCCGTTTTCTTTTCTTTCAAACGGGATTTCAGAATTAGGAAAGCAAATCAACGATTGGAAAAGGATCAACATGAAAGAGAAAAAAGCAACATTAAAGGATATTGCGGCTGAGGCGGAGGTTTCTCTTTCCACCGTACACAAGGCGCTTTACAACAAGCCCGGCATCAGCGAAAGGGTGAGGAAAGAGATTCTGGCCATCGCCGGCAGCATGGGCTATAAAACCAACTACGTCGCCTCCTCCCTGAAACGCAAGCTGATGAAAATTGCCTTTGTGGCGCCGCTGCCGAACTCCGGCACAAACCGCTACTATTACCGGGATATCTGGAAGGGGATGCGCGCCTTTCAGGCCGAGGCGGCCGAGTTTAACATTGAGATTCTGGATTTCGGCTTCTCCGGCCCGCTGAGCAGCCTGCCAAAGCACCTGGAGGAGGTATACCAGAACCACTGCGATGAAATTTCGGGCCTGATAACGCTCGCGATGGAAGACCCGGCGTTCACTTATTTTATCGACCAATTCAGCAAGAGAAGCGTTCCGGCCGTCTTCATCGTCTCCGACCTGCCGCAGGCAAAACGCCTTTGCTGCGTGCGCGCGCACGATTTGATGGCGGGCAGCCTGGCCGCCGAGCTGATCTCGGGCTTTACCGGGAACCAGGGAAAAGCTCTGGTGGTTTCGGGCGACATTATGGTTTCGACCCACTATATGAATGTCACCGGCTTTGAACAGTACTTTGCAAAGTCGCGGAGCCGCATGGAGGTCATTAAAATCTACAACCGCAAGGAACCGGAGCGTTTATACATTGAGCTGCTGGAGCTGCTGCGCTCCGACCCGGAAATTAGCGCGATCTACTCCTGCACGGCCACCAACACGCCGCCGGTCTGCAAAGCGGTGCAGGACGCGGGACGCGCCGGAACGGTGAAGGTGATTGGGAGCGATCTGTTTCAGGAAAGCCGCGAGATGCTTCTCGCCGGCGTGCTGCAGGCGATCATCTACAAAAAGCCCTTCCAGCTCGGCTACCTCGGCTGCAAAGCGCTGTTTAACTTTCTGGTGAAAAATGAGTTCCCGAAAAGGGACAGCATCTTTATCGAGCCGATCGTCTTGCTGAAGAGCAACCTGCCATTTTACGAGCGCGACATCGCCGCAGACAACGCCTATGAAAGCATTTGAAGCACTCCCCGTATCGCGCCGCCCCGCGGCAATTCACAAACCAAAAACGGTGACTGCGGACCTGTTCCGTCAATCACCGTTTTTCTGTTGTCACAGGTTCAAAAAACCGGAGCGCCGCGGGGAACCGGGAGGCCGGACGTCAGCCCTTGAGCGCCCCTTCCATAATTCCGCTGATAAAGTATTTTTGCATGCTGAGGAAAATGATCAGCAGCGGAATCAGAGACAGAATGATCGTTGCCGTCAGCGTACCGTACTGCCAGGAGGCCGCCTCGTCGCGCAGGAAGGTGATGCCGACCGGCAGCGTCTGCGCCTTTGCGGTGGCGGTGAGGGTTCTGCCGTAGGTAAATTCACCCCATACATTGATGAAGGTGAAGATGATCACGGTAGCGATGCCGGGCTTTACAACCGGCAGCATGATCTTGGAAAAAACCTGCCAGTTGTTGCAGCCGTCGATGGTGGCTGCCTCGCCCAGCGTATTTGGAACGCTGTTGAACTGGCCGCGCATGATAAACACGGACATGGGCAGATTGGTCGCGATGTAAGGCAGAATCAGCCCCCATGCGGTGTCGATCAAATTCATTTTGGACTCCATGATATAAATAGGGATCAGGTAGATCACATAAGGCAGCGTCAGAATAAACAGAACAAAGCCCAGGTAAATATTTTTGAACCGAAAGTTCATCTTGGAGAACGCATAACCCATGGAAGCGCTGAAAACGACCGTGGCCAGCACGCTCCACAGAGAAACGACCACCGAGTTTCTGAAATACTTGAGAAAATCACCCATCTGAGTGATCACCTTGACGTAGTGCCCGAAGGTGATTTTTGTGGGGAGGATCGTCAGCGCGGACGCGTAGATTTCATCGTTGGTTTTCAGCGAGGTGAGAAACGTCCACAAAAACGGAATGATGAAAACAAACGCCGTGACCAGCAAAAAAACGAAGAGGACGAAATTGACCGCCAGATTTTTTTCTTTCATACCTTCACCTTCTTTATCTTTGCGTCGTCCCCTCTGTTGAGGAACATGTTGAACATAGATAACAGCAAAATGACGACACCCATGAAATAGGCGATGGAAGAGGCATACCCCATTTCAAAATATTTAAATGCGTTGATCCACGTGTACTGGTACAGCACCAGCGTGGCGGTTCCGGGGCCGCCCTGCGTCATGATGAAGGGCTGCTCAAAGACCTTGACCGCCTGAATAATTGCCCAGATGCCGCAGATCACATAGCTTTCTTTCAAATTCGGCAGCGTGATATGTACGATGCGCTGGTACGCGTTGGCGCCGTCTACCCGGGCGGCCTCCATAATATCGTTCGAGATGGACTGAAGCCCCGCCATAAACAGAATGACCAGCATACCGATGTTTTTCCACAGGCTGACCACGATGATGCTGACCATTGCCCAGTTGCCGTCGCCCAGCCAGTTCTGGGCCCACGCGCTCTGGTGCAGCACATTTGCCAGAAACCAGTTCAGCAGCCCGTACTGCTCGTTGAGAATCCACTGAAAGATGATGCCCGTCAGGGAAAGCGGCACGACCACCGGCAGGAAAATACAGGTTCTGAAAAACCCCGATCCTCTCACCCCTTTATCCAGCATCATCGCCAGAATCAGGGAGATGATCATCACGCCCGGCAAAAACGCGACGGTAAACACAAAGGTATTCCGGAGCGCATCCATAAAATAAGAATCGGAAAACATTTTGACGTAGTTGCCAAAGCCGATAAAGGCCGGCTGTGCGTCAAAGCTGAAATTATACTGCGTAAAACTGAGATACAGGGACCGAAACAACGGATACCCCATGTACAATGCCACAAAAAGAAAACCCGGAAGCATAAATGCATAGCCTGGAACTTGTTTTTTGAGGCTGAGTGAAAGCTTATTTTTCATTTTTATTCCTCCGCCGATTTCATCAGAAGCCTAAGCATGATCAGCCATTCCCGCGTTCCGGGAGTTCATACAGGGTGCGCTTCCCCGTATGAACCTCCTGAACGGAATCTGTTTGCCGCTTAATGATTGAGGCCGGTTGTCAAATCCAAAGAACCAATCAGCTTCTTGAGGTTGCCCTGCGTCTCCTCTACGCCCTGGTCGCCCTTGATGCATTTCTGCAGCTCGACCTGAACGCCGGTATCCAGCTTGGAGAAATCCTTATACAGAGGAGTGGTGACCGCGGATTTGGTCGCTTCCACAACGGTCGGCCAGTCTGCGTTTTCAAGGCCCTGGTAGTGAGCAAGCAGCGGGGACATTTTGCCGTATGTGTTCAGCGCCTTCACGTGGAACTCTGTCTTGAGCAGTTCCTCTTTCATAAAGAGCTTCGCAAGCTCAATCTTCGGGGAAGCCTTCGGAATCACCGCGCCGTGGATGTAAACCAGAGAGCCGTGCGTGTCGGTGCCGGGGATCGGGATGACGGTGGTGTTGCCCTTTCCGACGTTCTCCTGGCATTCGATCCAGCGGGAAGCCGCGGTCATCAGCATGGCGACCTTGCCGGCTTTGAAGTTGGTGCGGCCCGCGTCCATATCCGCAAAGGTATCGGTCGGGGTGTAGCCGTCTTTTACCAGCTTGTTCCAGCTGGTGAGCAGGCTCTTGGATTCGGGGCTGGTAAAGTCGATGGTTTTTCCGTCGGACTCAAAGAAGTTGCCCTTGATCCCCTGTAAAGCAGAAAGATAGGAGTAGGTCATAAAGTTGGTGCCCCAGTCGATAGACAGGCCCGTCTGCACGGTTTTGCCGTTCTCTGTAACCGTTGCCTTCTTCGCGTACTCGTAAAGCTCATCCCAGGTTTTTGGGGGCGCTACCTTCCCGTTGGCGTCTGTTAGGCCGGCCTTCTTCATCAGCTCCTTGTTCGCAACGATGAACATGACTTCGCCGGTGATCGGGATCATGTACTGCTTGCCCTCCACATTGCCCAGCTCAAGAAACGCGGGGAAAAATTTATCCTTTGCAATGTCGCCGGTAAAGAAATCGTCGCCGAAATCGATGATGTAATCCTTTGCGGCATACTGAACCGCATGCTCACGGCTGCCGCCGATTGCAATATCGCAGTTCGTTTTGCCCTGAGACCATTGCAGCATGTTGGTGGTCACGTCGGCGTTATCCACCTTGTTGTAAACAACGGTCACGCCGGGGTGCTTTTTCTCAAAGTCGGCCTTAATCCCCTCAAAATCGTATTTGCCCATCATCCATGCCTGTGTTGTAACGCGCAGCTCGCCCGTCATCTCTCCCCCGGCCGCCCCCGAAGCCGCGGAACCGCCCGGTGCGGCGGAGCCGGGTGCGGAGGAACCCCCGCATGCCGTTGTGGAAAGCAGCATCCCCAAGACCAGTGCCAAAGCCAGACCCTTTTTGAACCCTTTTTTCATAACAAATCTCCTTCCTGAAAAACATATGATAACCTGCGGGCTTTCCAAAACAGAGCGGCGGCGCTTAAAAAAGCGATTGAACCGTTTTCCCGCCACAGGCGGAGGAACAGACCGCCACATTTGCATCCGGCCATTTTCAAAGCGAATGGACTGCAACTCCCGCAGGTTATTGCCGCGTAACGGTTGATTTTCGCACAGGCAAGTCAGCTAAAATATCAATGCTGTATTGAATATTTGTATACAACTTACCCTGTAATTTTATTATATAGGATTCAAGCTGAATGAAAATAAAATATCTTTCGTGATTTTGTTTGATATCTTTAAAAGTTTTATGAAAACGAACGCATTAAACGGCATTTGATCCAAAATCCGTTCTTCCTGCCTCTGTGATTTGAACGAGTCGTCTTTGCAAAAACGGCGGGCGAACCGCTCTGTTCCCGCCCCTGACCAAACGGAGGAATCGACAAAAAAAGCTGTGCGAAACACCGATTCGCACAGCTTTTAAAGGATTTTATTTGCCGGAACACAGGCGGCAAACCCGGGAGAAGCAGCCTAAACACACCGAATTCACGTGCGCTGAATATTGAACACCGAGATATCCTCACGCCACACCAGCGTGTGATTTTTGCCGCTGCGTTTAGCGGCGTACAGCGCTTCATCGGCGGCGGAGAAAAACTGGCGCCGGGCTCCAAACCGCTTCGCGTCGTAACGCGCAATGCCGATACTGACGGTAGCCGAGGGCTGATGTCCGATCCTTCGGGCGGCCTCCTCAAAGCTCCGGCGGATCGATTCGGCCAAAGCGAAGTCCTCATCGGGAACACGGTTGGTAACGATGGTGAACTCCTCTCCCCCGTAGCGGCAGGCGATTTCATCTTCCCGGAGATTCGCTTTGATACAGCTTACCAGAGTCATAATAATCTTGTCCCCGGCGTCGTGGCCATTCTGGTCGTTTACCTGCTTAAAATCGTCAATATCCATAACAATCAGCGAAAACGGCCGAAAGCTCTGATGATACTCCTGAATCCGCGCGCTCAGTTTCTCATAAAAAGCCGCATGATTATACAGACCGGTGAACGAATCCATCTTGGTGAGCTCATGGGCGCAGATAATGCTGTACACCAGGCTGTTCTGCCGGCGCAGGCTCATTTTGGCGGACATATAGCCCGCCAAAATGAGCGCCGCCGCGGTGAGCACATTCACAAAATCGGGCTTGCGTATCCATTGGGTATGGCCATACGCGAGATACAATCCCCCAATATACAACAGATAGAGAAAGAAATTCAGGCAAAAGACGCCCCGCAGCAGCTTGTCATCAATGTAAATCAAAGCCAGCAGCACGGGAAAAATAAAAATGACATAGACAACCGGTACGGCATTGTGTGCCAGCGCCAGCATAAAACAAAGAAGAGACAAGCAAAAAAGATACAGATAGGCCTGCGTGCTGTATTGACCTCTGGCCAGCAGTCTGCGGGAAACCGCATGGGTAACCGCAAGAATGGACACACTGATCAGCGTTGGAGCAGCAATATAAATCAGAAGGTATTCTTCCGTATTTTCCGCGCCGCCGTTTAATTTTTTAAACGCAAAAATCGCCAGCTCGACCATCATCACCATCGCCACAAACGTCCATGTGAGGCGCAGCAGATGATTACCCCACACCTGGTATTCCAGCTCTTTTTCAAACCGCAGCTTTACTATATTGGGAGGAGATTTCCGAAATTTCACCAATACGCACCCTTTTAACCGATTCAAAATGAAATTTTCCAACGGCACACGGAACAAGCAAAAAAATAAAAAAGCCTGTATTTTTCAACATGCTTCGTTTCAAACAATCTGCCGATAAGAAAATTCATTCTTATTTTAAGGATAACACCCTTGAAGGAATAAAGCAATCATTTTCCCGAAGGGAATGCACGGATACAGTATTTGCTAAAAGCCGTAAACGCCACGCGTCTTTCAAAGACCGACTCTCCGGGGCATTCTAATTTGCTCTCCGGCCGCAATCATCAGCAGAGCCCGAATATACGCTTCGTTTGCAATGCTGCCCGCACACGAATACCCCGGATGCCACGACGGGCTATAAAAAAGCCGTTATAGCGGTGGCCGGATAGTTTTGCCCAAAACAGTATTAAAGCAGCATAATGGCGGTTTGAAAACAAAAATCAAAGCCTCTGTTCTCTCCTTACTATGTGTGCCTGATATGCGCCCGGCGGCTTTGAGCGCGAAGGGTTTCCATGTGCTCGAAATCGCTTTTCCATATTTATGAGGGGATCGTCACCTTCCCGTGACGACCTGCATAGCTGATATTTTAAGGCGATAAATTTCAAAGGCTAACCCGCGCATTGGGTTGCGCAAATGCCGTCAGTGTATCTTGCAGACCGGCATGTGAAAACGCACTCAAAACAGCTCACTTAACCGCATTGCTTTCACAGACAGCGGATGTGAAAGTAAGCGCACCGCTGCCCGGTACGGAGCGCCCCAAGGCTTTAAATGGGCCCTCCCAAACGCAAAAACAGCCAGCCCATCCAAAAATGAGGCTGACTGCTTTCCCTGATTCTCCCTACAAAGGCTCCTCACAATTCTGATTCGGCGATCGGCTGTGCGGTCGCAGCCCGTTTATGGATCTGCCGCCGCGCATAGAGAAAGATGACCACCTGGCCGGCCCCTGCCAACACCCAGGTAACGGGATAGGCGGCGAAAAGCACAAGCTCCACAGGGTACCAGGCAAAGACCGTAACCAGCCATATCATCCGCAGAAGGCAGGCGCCCACCAGCGTACAAAGCATCGGCGATATGGAATAGCCCATTCCATAGGATAAACCGGGGTATACATCCATGATGCCGCAGGCGACAAAAGAAATCATGATGATATACAGACGCAGCATCCCCAGCTTGACCACCTCCGGGTCAGATGTGAAAATGCCGAGCAGGGGCCTGCCGAACAGCATGGTCGCCCCTCCAAGAAGGATCCAGGTAACAAAAACCAATACTGTGGATACCTTCGCAATGGTATCGATCCGTCCATATTTTTTTGCGCCCATGCTTTGTGCCGTAAAGGTTACGACCGCGTTGTAATAGGCAAGCATGACGGTGCCGATATAGTTTTCAATATTCATTGAGGCGGCGTTAGCCGCGATCATGGCGGAGCCGAAGGAATTGACGGCCGATTGGATCAGCGCATTGGAAATGGAAAACAGCAGCCCCTGCAGCCCCGCCGGCAGGCCGATCCGAATCAGCTCCTTCAGCTTGTCTTTGTCGGCCCTCAATTTTCGGGGAACAAAGCGAATCGCCCCATCATAGCGGGACAGAGAAAACAGGATCAGCAGCGCCGAGAGATATTGTGAGATCACCGTGGACCACGCTACGCCGTCGACGCTCATGCGCAGAACGATCACGAGGAAAAGATTGAGGCCCACGTGCAGAATGCCGGAAACACCCAAAAAATACATTGGGCGGCGGCTGTCGCCCACGGAACGCATAATCGCCGCGCCGAAAGTAAATACCATGTTGGCGGGCATGCTGACGAAGTAGATCTTCATATACAGCACCGCAAGGCCCAATATGTTCTCGGGTGTGCCCATCATTACCAGCAAAGGCTCGCAGAACGCAATGCCTACGGCCATTACAATGAGCCCGCCGGCTATGCTCAGAACAATGGAAGTATGAACAGACCGGCTCATGGCTTCCGCGTCACCCGCAGCATAATCCCGTGCCACAACGACGCTTGTCCCTACAGATAATCCCGTAAATAGTGTGATGATCAAATTGATCAGAGCGCCCGTCGCGCCTACTGCCGCCAGCGCATTGCCCCCTGAAAAGCGGCCTACGACAACCATGTCCGCGGTATTGAACAGCAGCTGCAGAATATTCATGACCATGATGGGCAGAGAGAAGACCAGCAGTTTTCCAAACAGCGGCCCGTCGCCGTCATCCGTATTGTGGCGGTACTTTAAAATAAAATGAAAATACACTTTCTTTATATTTTCTACAATCAGCAGCATGACATTGCGGTTCCCTTCAGCATGATTTCACGCATTAAAAATCCGAATCTTTCTCAATCAGAAAGAGATTCGGATGATTTCTATTGGTTGTGCCTGACAAAGGATCAACCTAAGCCGAATTTTGCCAGAACAGAATTTACCCCTCTTGTAAAGCGAAAACATTCTGCGCCTGCCCTATGTACGAAATTTTCCTGAACCGGGAATAACGCAGATGCATCCCAGCGGCAGATCAAGTCACGGGATACTGGTTACAGTATAAATTGATTTTATGAATTGTCAATACCGATTGATCAAATACCGGGTAAAAGTGTGGTATTATATACTTGGGAATGACAGAATAGCGTTCAGCTGATGGCTGGGCGCTTTTTTATGTAATGCGGCGCCCGATACGGACGCCACGACCTATCACCAGCATCTACGACAGCAGCAGCCACGGCAACGGCAGCAGCCACGCCGATTACCGCACCCTGCAATAGCTATAAGCGGGATCAACCAGCACATGTTTGTTCCCCCTTTCGTTTCAGTGATGCTTCATTCTATGATTTTGGGTGAATGCTTGTCAATATTCAGTATCGGAATACGGTTGAAGAATGTCACAAATAGGATTAAACGACACCATTCCAGGCCGTCCTTTTTCTTTGGATGTGAAACGGCAGAAACTTCGGAATGACTTTAATAGAAAACGCCGATTTACAATAGTGACGACCGCCGCCAATAAGCGTTTTAAAATTCGATATTGCTCCATCTATGCGCTTGCAGGATCCCGCCATTGTCAACCTGATGTTTTCCCACCCTGTTTACACGCATTTTCTCTGTTATAAATTCAGCTTCATCTCAAATTGATTCACTGTATGATAGAAACCGGCGGCCGAAATAAAAGAAAGCATTTGCTTTGAACGGGTGTCAATATTCAAAATTTTTATTTGACCGGCATCCGTATGCTCAATTAAATCTGCCAGTATGCTGCTGCCAATGCCTTTGCTTCTCCATTTCTTATCCACAGCAATCTGAGGAATTTCCCCGGTCGACTTATCGATTATTCCATAACCGATAATCTGATTGTTGTTTCGCACAACCGATATCAAAAAGCTTTCTGATAATGCTTCAATGGATGGAATGGAATTCTGCCACGAAGGCGGAAAATCCCAAAAGCTCTTAAACAGTTCCCAATCCGGATTTACAATGTGTTCTGTCTGATGAATCGAATAGAATCTGTCTTTTCCTCGTTCCATCTGACAGCACAGAAATTCTCTCTCAACCGTAAATCCGTTTTTTCTATAAATATTTGCCGCAGAGGTATTCGATGTCAACACTTCCAGAATATACTGTTCCGCTCCTAAATCACTAAACTGTTGCTTTGCTGTTTGAAGCATCTGTTTGGTGATACCCTGTTTTCGAAACTGGGGTATTACCCCGGTTCCCACATCATATGCCGTTGCTTTTCCATTCCACTTTCTGCAGCCATTTAAAATGAACCCGACCAGACAGTCCTCATCAAAGGCTCCCACGGATAGATTAGGATCGAAGCCCTTCCGTTTGAGTATCTTTTCAAATTGGGCAAAGGACATATCCATGCGAACCGGATAATCGGAAAAAGCTTTTAAAAAAGCTTCGTATATCGCTTCTTTCTCTGCATGAATTAATGACTCATAATGTAGCATTAAAAGTCCTCCAGTCGATTATCATAGTAATTTTTCTATACATCATTAAAGAGTATAGCCAGGACTATAGTTCAAAATCACGAATTACATCTGTCTATCAAGTACAGAACAACGAAGTATCTGCCATCATTACGTATTTTCATATAGCAAAGCTAACATCCCGTATTTTATTGCTTTTCCGTATACAAGTTTGTAATCTTTCTGCACATTGATGCAAAGCAATGAGCTTCTTCCTCTGATAATGCTTCTTGAATGAATGTCACCATTTCATCTCCAAAGTCCTCAACACGGTCTAGAAAGTCCTTGCCCTCTTTGGTGAGTACAATATTGTAAGAGCGACGGTCGCGTTCCTGCCTTTCCTGCACAATATACCCTTTATCCAATAGGCGCTTTGTGAGTTTGGATATACCCGATTGAGAAATGCCCTTCATTTCAGCTAACTCTTTCGTGGTTTTTGGTCCTTGCTTAAAAAGGGTATCCAGTATATAGTACTGGGCCGTTGATACCCCCTCGACATTGAACCTGTTAGAATTTGATACAATCATACATTGCAACGGCACATAGCTTTCTCTTAAATCTTTTATGGACATCAGGCGTCCCTCCTATCCTTCGTTGAGATACTCTTTTAAATGCTTACCCGTCAAAGAATCTTTGCAGGAAAGCAAGTCCCTTGGCGGTCCGGAAAACATAAGCTGCCCGCCGTTTTGACCCGCATAGGGACCGATATCGATGATCCAATCCGCCTGAGAAATAATCTCCAAATTGTGCTCGATGACAATGAGGGTGGAATTTTGCTCGACAAGCCGGTTCAGAACCAACAGCAATTGCCGGATATCCGCCATATGCAAGCCAGTGGACGGCTCGTCCAATACATAAACTCGGCCCCTGTTCTCCAGCTCGGAAGCAAGCTTCATACGCTGCAATTCCCCGCCTGAAAGGGTGCTGAGCGGCTGCCCCAAAGTGATGTAGGGAATGCCAACATCCGATAGCCTCTTTAATACCGCTACGATTTCTCTTTCGTGAAAGAAATCTGTGGCTTCCGCTACTGTCATTTTGAGAACATCGCCAATATTCTTCCCTCTTAGCTCAAAAGAGAGCACTTTATCGGTATAACGGTTTCCTTGGCATTCCTCGCATACGGTCACGACTGTATCCATGAAGGCCAAATCGGTATAGGTCACTCCCAACCCCTTACAGGCGGGACAAGCGCCCTGTGAGTTAAAGCTGAAGAGAGAGGCACTGACTCCGTTCTTTTTTGCAAACAGCTTTCGGATGCTGTCAAATATCCCCGTAAAGGTAGCTATGTTGGAACGCTTGGTGGCTTGAACCCCTTTCTGATCAATAAACACCGTTTCAGGATACAGTCTTGGCAACACCCCATTAATGAGCGTACTTTTACCCGACCCGGCAACGCCGGTGACCACCGTCATCACCCCTTTGGGGATTTGAACGGATAGGTGCTTTACATTGTGCAGCGTTGCGTTTTGGATAGAGAGCCAGCCCTTCGGCGTTCGAGGCACCGGTTTCAGTTCCGCCTTATAGGACAAATACTTTCCCGTGAGGGTGTTGGCTTTTAGCAGACCCTGCAAATCCCCTTGATAGACAATTGTGCCTCCCTGTGTTCCCGCACCGGGCCCCATATCAATCACATGATCGGCAATTTGTATCATGTCTGGATCGTGCTCCACAATCAGAACTGTGTTGCCTTTATCTCGCAATTGCTTCATTAGGTCATTGATTTTCCTGATGTCATGAGGGTGCAGCCCGATGCTGGGTTCATCGAAAATATACGTTAAATCCGTCAGGCTGCTGCCGAGCTGACTGACCATTTTTATGCGCTGGGATTCGCCGCCCGAAAGTGTGGCGGTTTCCCGGCTTAGGCTTAAATACCCGAGGCCAATCGATTCCATATGCCGGAGCCTTCTTATTAGCTCAGAGACAATGGGCGCGGCAATCGGAGTATGAATTGTTTGTATGAATTCTAAAAGCTCGGTAATTTGCATATCCGCGCATTCCGCAATGCTTTTACCGTTTACTTTACAAGACAAGACCGAATCATTCAAACGCGTCCCATGACAATGGGGACAGTTCTGTTTTACAACAAACCGCTCCATCTCTTTTCCATATCGGATCTTTTCGCCGTCTTCTTTTTTCAGAAAGCTTCGTTCAATGCGTGGGATCAGTCCCTCGTACAATGAGGTCTTGTGCCATTCGGGTGCGGGATTTGTCACCTTGATTCCGTCAGCGTACAGCAGTCGTTCCATTTCCTCCGCGGAGTAGTCCTTTAGCTTTTTGTTATTGTCAAAAAAGCCGGAATGAATATACCGGGTCAGCCGCCAGCCGCCGGGTTCAAACGTTGGAAAACAAATTGCCCCCTCGTTTAAAGACTTATTTTTATCCAGCAGCCTTTCAATATCGATTGTCTCGGTTTTTCCTAATCCCTCGCAATAGCTGCACATCCCCGCCGGATTATTGAAAGAAAAGGCTTCGGCATAGCCTACAAACGGTTCCCCAATGCGAGAGAACAACAAACGCAGCGAGGAATAAATATCGGTGATTGTCCCCACTGTTGAGCGTGCATTGCCGCCTAACCTCTTTTGATTAATAATGAAGGCCACCGAAAGATTTTCGATGGCGTCCACATTCGGTTTGCCATAATGCGGCATTCGGTGACGAATAAAGCTGGTATAAGTTTCATTCAGCTGTCTTTGAGACTCTGCTGCTATCGTATCAAATACTAAGGACGACTTTCCCGAACCGGACACACCGGTAAAGACTGTAATACTCTTTTTGGGTATTTGCACATGAATATTTTTTAAGTTTCGCTCTCTTGCGCCAAATACCCTTATATCGTTTTCGTACATTCTGTATCCTTTCTCAATTACATGACTGTGTTAATATATGAATAGGTTAACTATATGTTATCATACATTTCTTTTCATTTCAATGTTTTACATTGGTTTTTAAAGATAATGAGGTGTCGAATAAAAAATGAGCGGAGCAACCGCTTATGATTGTGTATAAACGGCCCTCCAATCGCATTACTGCCACTGGAAGGCCATTAAAAACGCTCATTTAGTTCCCTACCCTTTGCAACATTGCAATAGGCAGTTATGTCTTGTCGGCCGACAAATATTTTATCAATCTAAATCGCGATATATTATCTTAAAAGCGGCATAAAACCTGTTAGTTTGTTTACTTTTTTCTTATTCCCATAAATGGCAATTCCCAAGTAATTATGGTCTTGCTCTGACGTGATTGACGCCTTTGCAATATATTCACTGTATCTATTACAGCTTTGTGCAACATCAGAAAAATCAACAACAATTAAATCTGCAAACTCCGGGCTATACAAACGCTCCCTCAAATCTTTCAAAATTGCTTTATCTCCACGAAGCATTGTAACCGGAATCGTAATAATACCCAAGTGGGATTGCCCCGAAGCGTCTGCTACATCTTCGCCAATCTGTTCAGGGATATACTTTCCCAATGTGATGCCTAAAATGGCAGACGTATTTGCTACAATGCCAATCGGCAGTTCAGAATCGATAATCATGACACATTTCATAGTAGATTCGCTCATTCTTTAAGCTCCTTTTGTTTTGCAGAGGTTTTCAGCTCCGATATAAATAGTCCCGCTAATGTAAGTAAAATGCCAAAGGCCATAACTCCAGTAATTCTTTCACTCAGTACAATAACCGAGGTAACAACAGTTATGACTGGAACCAAGTAAATATAAACGCTGGTTTTTACTGCACCCAATATTTTTACCGCCAAACTCCATGTCACAAAGCATAGAGCAGATGCGCCGAATCCCAAGAATAGAATATGAAACAGATTGATTGGCTGAATTATCTGATTTACGTTTGGTTTAAACCCAAATATAAACAATGCAGGGATCATAAACACCAGCCCATAAAAGAAAATTCTTCGGGTTGATTGAATGGTATTGTAATGAAAGCCGCTGATTTTCTTAGTCAGAATAGAATAGCCGGCCCATACCACAGCGGCTAAAACTGCCAAAATATCTCCCAATGGGTTTAATTGCAAATTGCTGCTTCCGTTAAAACTAATAAGAAAAATCCCAACAACAGCAACTACAAAGCCTATAAAGAATTGCGCCCTCAATTTTTCACCATCTAAAAACAAGTGCGCAAAAATAGCCGTGAAAAATGGTGCTACGGAAATAATGACACCTACATTGGAAGCAAAAGTATAGGTCAAGGCAATGTTTTCGAGTAAGTAATAGAGTGTGACACCACACAAACCGGCGGCAGCAAAATATAACTCTTGTTTTTTCTCCTTGACTTTCAGCCTATGAGGGTAAACCGCCAGTAACACAGCAAACCCGATTGTAAATCTTAAAAACAGTATTTCTATTGGAGAAAAGGCTTCTAAAAGTATCTTGGTGGATATGAATGTAGTACCCCAAATGAAAATGGAAATAAGTGCAAACACATGTCCCGTGATCTCTTTTTTTCTGTCCATGAAAGTCCTCTCTATATAAACATCAACGATGATTATCCTTGAAGATGTTCATATACTGCTTGGGTGTCAGCCCTATAAACTTCTTAAAAAAGTTGGAAAAGTGGCTCTGGTCAGTAAAGCCTGTCTGCAAAGCCACATCTATTGGTAAAATGCCTTGCTCCAGCATTTTCTTTGCATGGTCAATTCGTATTGTTTCCAAGTAGCTATAAGGGGAAATCCCCTTTTGTTTCGTGAACGAGCGAAGAAGATAGTATTTGCTTAGTCCCGTCAGCTTGCAAAGGTCATCAAGTGTAATATTCTCCATGTAGTGTTTTTCTAAAAATTCACAGATTGCCCTTGCTTCCGTGCTTTGCCCTGCGTTTTCTGTTGGCATGACCTGTTCGGTATATTCTTCAATGAGCTGTTCCAAAAGGAAGAAGAAGATTTCCTCTTTTCTAAAATCTTTTTCTTCCTCCATAATGATTTGATGTAATTCTCGAAGTACAGCGACTAATTCGCTATGAAAAACGACTTGCGGCGTAAAATAAGGCAAATATGCTTTCCCCGTTATTTCAAAAACTGCCTTGCTCATGATTTCCGGTTGGATATTGATACAGCGATAATCCAGCGTTTTACCGTCAATTTGTTCGCACGCATGATTGTCGCGGGGATTAAACAATAATAAATCCCCCGGCTCTATGGTGTACTCCTTGTTCTTACAAGATAAAAACCGCTGGCCTTTTTCAATAAAACCAATCACATAGTATTCATGAAAATGGTTGGGGAATTTCTGCATAATTCCTTGAAAATGATAAGCTTCCACCTTTAATTGAGCATCATATTTTACCGTTCTAATCTCTTGCTTCATAAAATTTATCCTCCTTTCCTGATGATCTGATATTTAGTGTACCACAAGTGGCAGTAGTATTCTTGTATGATATTGCCCTGCCAATTCGGCAAGCAAAAAGAGTAAAATACCCTAAACCCCTAAACAGTAAACAGTAAACAGCAAGCAGGGCAAGTGTATTGACACTTGCACATTTTTGAGATTTTCTCTTGCGGTAAAATCTTAAAAATGCTTGTTAGGGAGTGCCTTCCCCAACCCCTGCGACATCGGGCCAACGTGGCCCGATATCATGTGGCTTGTCCTGTAAAAAGAGAACTAAAAACGCCTTTAAGGGAGAATCCCCGAAAGATGGCGAATAAAAATGAGCAGAATATTCGCCTATGAATTGGACTGACTTTTTGAAATTATATAGGAGAATAACTCTGGCTATATCTGACCGTCACAGCATGGTGGCGGCCCCTCCATCAGCCGATACTTTGCTTTTAGCACATATAAATACCCTTCAATCGCATACTGCCATTGAAGGGCCCCTAAAAGCGCGCATTTCTTACGGGTGCTTCTGAATTAAGTGCACCCCCAGGATGCTCATTGATATCGTTGTACTTGATACCCACTTTCATAACAGATCATAACGCCATGTAACTCGTCTGAAAATCGCCTTAACCTATAATGAAACAACCACTAGGCAACAATCAGATCGCCGCCTCGCGTTTTGTCCGGGATTTGCCCGTAATCAAAACGGTCTTTCATGCTCAGCGCTGTCGTTTCGCCCTTGCTGATAGGATGGGTCTTGCAATAGGTTGTCGCCATGCGAGGCCCCTCCTTTGCTATAAAAATAACTTCGGGTCAAGTTGGCCTGAAGTTATTTTTACAATCTCGTCTTTGAAACTTTTGTATATAAAGCATGATATCGATGATCTAATGCAGCAAAAATCATATGTTAATTGTACCGGAAGCAAAAAAGGAAACCTCCCCTGTAATGAAAACGTCCCCAGTTTGCGATACCCACCCTTTGATAATACTTGGCCTGTTAACAAATTTCCCCTGATGAAGATCAATGACTTCATCTTTCTTTTTGATTTTATGCTGAATAAGATATGCACATAACGGCCCCGCTGCACTACCTGTAGCAACATCTTCAGTAGATCCAAAGTTATCCCAAGTTCTGCATTCTAAAGTATTTGTATCAAAAACATATACAAACTTTGCTTCAAAGTTGGATAAAAAGGCTTCAAAATCATCACGTAAGATTTTACTACTCGATACATTACTTCGTAATGGTACTAAAAGATATGGCAGGCCGGTGGAAACACACTCCACAGGATAATTTTTGTCCAGATCATGCTCATTAACGTTCAATGCCTTGGCAATTTGGCAATAGAATGATTCTTCTACTTCTTTGATAAATAGGGCTTTACCTTGGTTCATTGTAACCTGATAACAAGCATCCTTCTGAACGGATTGAATTTGTATATGTCTTTCTCCCAGCTCAAATGTTATGTTTACATCATTATCATTAGGAAAAAACAGCTTATGAATTACCGCTCCAGCCCCAAGAATAGGATGCCCTGCAAACATCAATTCCTCATCTACTGTAAATATTCTAACAGGATAAATTCCACTAGAATTAGCTGGGTAAATAAAAATCGATTCAAACTGTTTTAACTCTTGGGAGATTTGCAATAGCTTTTGATCTGGTAAAGGTTCCTGTGGAAAAATAACCGTGAGACCATTGCCGCTCATTGGCCTTGAAGAAAAAACATCTACATGATAGTATTTCATTATTTTGCCCTCCTTTTTTCATCGGGGTTCGGTTGTTATCTGTTCCTTTTCGCGCAAGAGCGCGGTTCGCAGAATCACATGAAAATGTATTTAAATTATAGCAATTTGTCTTATATGATTCAAGCATATAGACTTCGGGACAAGTTGGCCCAAAGTTTCCAGCTGTTTGTCGCTTTCAGCTTACAATAAAAACACCTAAGAGAAGTATTAATGCTATCTACCCCGGAGATCAGCCATTCCGCAATGGCTTGTAATCCAAACGGGGAAAGCAAGAACGCGAATACCATTACCCATATACAGTTATGGAGCATACCGCCAGTAAAGTGTTTTGGTGTAGTAGCCCTCCCGCACCTTGCAGATACCGTCTTTCAGCATTTCCTTGAAGGGAACGGTCTAATGTGCCGACTGCGGCTCACGCTTTTTACGGGAACGGGCGGGTACTTTGTTTTTGTATTTCTGCATATTGCTTCTGAGACAATCGCCCTCCGAGCTATAGCAGATAAATCCATGGGATGGATACGGGCAGCTGCCGCAGCTTTGGAATGGATCGTGTGGCCATTCGGCCGGTGGTATTTTGCCTTGATAGCTGTTTTGTGCCTGAACTTCGCTATATACAGCCAAAGTCTCGCTGACATCTTCTTTCTATTGTAGGGCTGATATTAAAATCATCGTCCTTTTTGCCCTGACCTGAGGAACACACTGGCTACGTTGCGCTTTTTGCTCTTGCGAGCCGCTTGCGCTGGATTTGTCAGTATCACAATCACGATTGTGAGTAAAAGCATGACGATCAAGGATAGCACAGACAGAGCAAGATTTCCCTGTTCAGAAGTGTTCATGAAGGTTCCTGTGTCGAATCCCATAACCGTCAGTCCAGACAGGATCGGATATAGGCTGCGAAGCGTGACATTCTTGATAAACATAGCACTATATCCAAACAGGAAAGATACGATAACACCGCCCATGAATAGTCCCTGTTTCCTGCTGGTCAATGCGATAATCGGCAGAATGGCGATATAGGTAAAAAGTGATATTCCGAGCATTTGCAAAAGCCCGGTGAATAAAATTCCGGCATTCCGTCCGGAAAGACCCGACAGCGATCCGACGATCAGCGTTACTACATAGCTGTAAAATCCAAACAGCACACTTATGATTCCCATAGCCAGCAGTTTTCCGAACAGCAGGCGCTGAAAGCTTACCGGAACAGGCAAGATATTTTTCAAAGTATTGTCTGTATATTCCCGGTTGATCAGATAGCCCCCAATCAATGTGAAAATGACGGGCATGAAAATTGTTGCGCTATTCCATATGGTACTATTAAAATGAGCGGAAAAGTCAAAAATCTGTGTTGTGACCTCTGGCGTGGCGACTGCCTGCGTGAATACAGACAAAATTGCCGGGAGAGTCATTCCAACAAGGCCTATGAGCAAAATATGAAATCTCTTTAATTTTAAAAATTCAGCTTTTATAATACGAAACATGAAAGATACCTCCCTTCCTCAAATTTCTCTGCGCCGATAGATGCGGATCATCAAATAAATACAAACAGCGGCTTCCAATAAAAGCACACCAAAGCATACAGATGCCGGTACAAAATATTGACTGAATCGATTGTAAAATTCCGTCTGAATTTCGCCAGTGGGCGTGTAAAACTGGTACAGCCACCGAAAAATCATAGGAACGGGCATAAGGGTTCCGGCATTTATCCCGAAAGGCTGCATCATAATCGCATCGCTAAAATGCATCACATAATTTAGCAAGGTGTAAAAGAACACGATAATCACCGAGAGAATATAGCTTTTATTAAACCATACAACCAGCACAATGCAAGGAAGCGCAGGCGCCCACATGAGCACCCCGGATGAGGCTGTGAGCGTAAGCTGAAACGCAAAATCAGTCAGCGGGATGGTTTGAGAAACAGCGATTACTGTGCTTACCGCAAAGCCCATTAACTGAAATGCTACTGAAAAAATGAACAAAACCAATAGCTTTACAAGCACCAATTGATTTTTTGGTACCGGTATGCAAAGCAGATTTTTCAAGGTATCATTGTCCTGCTCGACAAAGAACAGATTAGCCGCCAAGATGATCAGCAAGGGCATTAAAAGCAAAAAGGCGTTATCCTCTCTTACTCCGGACTGGACACTTGCAAAAGTGGAGTCTGACAACAATACTGCATTAAAAAGAGGAAAAATAAAAGCTGCCAGTATTCCAAAGTAAAACAGTTTCTTTCTTTTGAATTTTTTAAATTCACTTAGTAGCAGATTACGCAATACCCTCACCTCCGGTTATTCGCTTGAAGTAATCCTCCAAGGTATCTTCACAGGTGTGAGCTTCGGATACCTCCAATCCGTTTTCAATAAAGGCACGGTTAAGGGCAGCCACAGAAAAATTGTTATCATATATGCGCAGGCTATGGTCATTCTCCACAGTGAAGTTTTGGGTGCCAAAGTTTCTCTCCATGATTCTGGCTGCCTGCGCTGTGTCGGAGACAATAAAATGGATGTACTTCCCATTCTTTTCTTCTAACTCCGCAAGGCTTTCTTCTTCCAGCAGTACGCCGTGATCTATAATGCCGATATCATCAACTAAAAGCGCTATTTCCGAAAGGATATGGCTGGAAATCAAAATCGTTTTTCCCTTTTTGTCGCACAAATCCCGGATAAACGAGCGTACTTCGGCAATTCCGATGGGGTCAAGCCCATTGATCGGCTCGTCCAAAATCAGCAGCTCCGGATCGTGCATAATGGAAAGGGCAATCGCTAAACGCTGCTTCATACCGAGAGAGTATTGGGCAAACAGCTTCTTATCGCCATAGGGGAGCCCAACAACCTCTAATGCGTCTTTGACAGCGGTACGTTTGGAAACACCTCTGAGCTGTGCAAAAATTTTCAGGTTCTCTGTACCGGTCAAGTTTGGATAAAATCCCGGTGCTTCGATTAGGCTGCCGATACGGGGTAGAATTCTTTTTTCGTTTCCTTGAACACTTTTGCCGAAAATTTGAACTTCTCCGGAAGTAGGCATTGTCAGATTTAAGAGCATTTTCATGCATGTGGTTTTCCCTGCACCATTTCTGCCGAGCAAACCATAGATGCGCCCCTTTTTCACATGGATATTCAAATTTGCAACACTTTTCTGCTCACCATATTGTTTTGTGAGATTTTTTGTCTCAATGATAAAATCACTCAAATGAAGGACCTCCTCTTCTTACTGAAATCAGTTTATCATATCAATCTTGCATGAACCTTGCCGCAACCTTGCATTAACCTTGCAATTAAAAAAACCTGCCGATAGACAGGGTTTCAGCCTGTCAAAAAAGATCCAGCTTGTGCTGGGGTTTGGTTGTAAAATGAAGAAAAAACGCGTCAATACAGCCAGAAAGAAGCTGATTCTCAAGGTTGGATGAGCTTAAGCGGCACCGGCGTTCTTGCGTGTTTGTTTTCGTTTTCAATCCTATTATGCACCTTGGTATGACCCCAGCCTGTTTCTAAAGTGCAGCTAGTGTCATGCCTGCGGCAACCTCTTGAAAAAGGAATGATTGATTTTATTCGCTAATGCGTATATAATATAAGTAATATACATGGCGGAGGAATACAAATGCTTGATTATATATCTGTGCAGCAAGCTTCTGAAAAATGGGGAATCTCCAAGCGGAGAATACAAAAGCTCTGTGAAGAAAACAGAATTAACGGAGCGGTTCGCTTCGGTCGTGCATGGGCGATTCCAAAAGATACGCCAAAGCCTGCGGACGGCAGGCTGAAAGAAAACAGAAAATCATAAATATAAGGAGGATGAACTTGGCCTACAGTATTTTACTAATTGACGATGACAAAGAGCTATGCGCTTTAATTAAACAAAGCATAATGAGAGAACAAATTCATTCTGATTGCTGCTACTCCGGCACAGATGGTCTGGCGCTCCTTGAAAAAAACGATTATCAGCTTATTCTTCTAGATGTGATGATGCCGGGAATGGACGGTTTCCAGACCATGGAGAAAATAAGATCGAAAAGCAGCATACCCATTTTGATGCTCACATCTAAAAATGACAGTATGTCAAAAGTACAGGGACTGCGTTCCGGTGCAGATGACTATTTAACGAAACCATTTGATATGGAAGAACTGATTGCTCGAATTATTTCTTTGATACGGAGATACACACGCTTTAGTTCATCGTCTAATTATTCACAGTCCCTTACCTACAAAGGGCTGACCATAGACGTTGATAGCCGAAGTGTGACCACGCAAAACGGTACCTTTGAGTTGCCGCCAAAAGAATTTGATCTGTTGCTCTTTTGCGCTAAAAATCAGGGAAGAATTTTAACAAAGCAGCAGATTTACGAGGAGGTTTGGGGTGAGCTGTATGTCTATGATGACAGTAATATTATGGCTATCATCAGTAGACTTCGTAAGAAGATAGAACCCGACCTCGGAGCACCGTTGTATATCCAAACAGTAAAGGGAATTGGCTATCGCTTTAACAAGGAGGTATAGGCTATGCTTCTGAATGTGATTTTGGGCATATTATTTTGCCTTGCCCTCTTGCTTAGCATTGTGTGCTGTACAAAGCTAGTGCGTGTAAAACGGAAGCTTAGCGACATGACAGAGGCTTTGAGTGATATTCAGGCCGGAAACGGAAATCGAAAAATCCTTGCAGCAGACAATGAGCTGACAGCAGAGCTCTCATTTAAAATGAATGAAATTGTATATGCCTATGAAGAACAGCTTTCACAGCTGCGGTCGGCAGACGAAACCAATCGTCAGCTTATGACCAGCCTTTCCCATGATGTGAGAACACCTCTTACAACCCTGCTGGGTTACTTGGATGCTGTTCATAGAGGAATTGTTACCGGAAAAAACCGTGAGGATTACCTCGAAATTTCGAGGCGAAAAGCTTATGATCTAAAAGAATATATTGATGTTTTATTTGACTGGTTTAAGCTCAACTCCAGTGAGTTTTCTTTATCTATAGAGCGGACAGAGCTTGCGGAACTAACCCGCAATATCCTCAAAGACTGGATTCCTGTTTTTGAGGAAAAAAATCTGATCTATGAAATTGAGCTTCCAGAAAAGCCGTTGCTCACAAGAGTGGATTTGGGCGGGTATGCCCGCATCATTCATAATTTAGTTCAAAACGTTATAAACCATAGTCAGGCGACACAGATCAAAATTAAAATGGTAAAACAAAAAAATGATATTGAAATCTGCATTATGGATAACGGAATCGGAATTGAGAAAACGGATTTACAGCATATTTTTCAAAGGCTGTACAAATGTGATAAAGGGCGTTCAAATAAAGGAAGCGGATTAGGCCTTGCTATAGTCCGACAGATGGTGGAAAAGATGGACGGTCGAATTACGGTACAAAGTGAGCCGAACCAATATACGAATTTCACTGTTTTCTTTCCTTTAGATGCCTGAAAGGATCTCTGTCTATCGGCAGGGTTTCAGATTGTCGCAAAACCCATCCAACGCGTTAAGCGAAGGATGCCGCGGGAGTTTGCCGAGTGGAAACAGCGGCAGGCACAAGAGGATACGAAAGAAGAGCAATGATATATAAGCAAATCCCCCCCTGACATAGTCTGCTACACCATGTCAAAGGGGGGATTTTATGTATCAAAAGGAATGCTTATTGCAACTTTCAGTTCCTCAAAGACGTATGGTTCGCAGTAGCGCCCTTGCCGCTCGGCAGTTCAATATCTGACTTGTTTTCCTGAATTAGGGTGCATTGGGCCTGAACTTTATCCATGACAAAAAAACTTTGTAAAAGCTTCACAGCAGTATTATCCATTGGGCAATGCCATAGAACTTTACCATTTTCCATAAACAATAAATAAGTACAGCATTTATATATTAGTTCGGGGTCATGGGTAATTAAAAATATACTTTTCCCCATTTCTTTTAGACCGTTTAGATTGTCAGAAACCTCAACCATGTGCCGATAGTCAAGCCCACTGGTAGGTTCATCAAATATCATAATCTCTTTATTGGATGCAATTGCGCTGCCAATCGCTACTCGCTGCTTTTCGCCGCCGGATAAAGACATCGGATGCAGCTTTATTTTATCCGACAAATCCAAACTGGACAAAATCTTATTTGCCAGGACTCTCTCTGTTCCCTCGTTAGCACCATCCATACTAAGCAAGATTTCATCCATCACATCTTCTGTAAACAATTGATGATTTACATCTTGCATGACCATATAGGAGAGGTGTCGGCGCTGCTTCGTTCCACAAGAGATGCTGTTTATTTCCAGTGTTCCTTTTGTCTTCTTATCTAAGCCGCATAGGCACCGGGCAAAGGTGGATTTTCCTGCGCCATTCTTTCCAATGATACCGATAATCTCACCTTGGGGAAGCGTCAGATCGGGGATGTCTACACTAGAGGTGCCGTGCTTTTCATAGGAAAACAGAAAATTCCTGATTTGCAGGGATGAACGATTGGGTTTTGGTGTTCCTTCTGGCGAAAGATGGAATGGGTCTAACGCCCGCAGTCCCATATGCTGTAATTCATGCGGATGTAACCCCTGAAATTCTTGTTTAGTAAACTCATGGCAGATAACTCCGTGTTTCATGTAAATAATACGATCCACAAAAGGGATGAGGTAATATAGGCGATGCTCCGCTACGATAACCGTTTTACGCTCGGATCGCCAATGCCGTATTACATCAGCTAAATCGTTGATGGATGAAATATCCAAGTTGGAAGAAGGTTCATCCAGAACGAAAATGTCAGGCTGGATGGCATCTGCTGATGCACAGGCAATTTTTTGTTTTTCCCCTCCGGACAAAGCAAACAAACTGCGATTTAAAAGCTTTTCCAGCTTGAGGCTTTGTGTGGTTTGTTTCAAACGCTCCTGCATTTCAGAAACAGGCAAGCCCATGTTTTCACAGCCAAATACAATCTCACTGGTTGTTTCCACATTGTAAAATTGCGTTCTAGGGTTTTGAAATACGGAACCGACGCGCTGCGCGATTTGATACAGAGGGTATTCCTTTATCCCCTTGTCGTCCAGCAACACTTCTCCTGTTAATTGGCCTTCATAGTAATGGGGAATTAAACCATTGATTAAGCGAGTCAGTGTTGTCTTTCCACAGCCAGATTCCCCGCACAGCAAGATTGTCTCGCCATCCTGAATAGTCAAGTTTATATTTTTCAAATTATTTTCAGCTTCCCCACTCTCATAAGTAAAGGAAACGTTTTTTAGTTCTATCGTTCTACAAAGCCTCCTTCGCGCTAAATATAAAATGTAAAACCCAGCATAGTGGATGTGATTAGCAATGTAATCACGTCATAGTGTGTGAACCCGATTTGGGTGATATTGGTACGCCTTATCGGATTATCCAGCCCACGGGTCAGGGCTGCCGCCGATAGATCTTCGCCAATTTTAACGACGGAAATCATCAGGGGAATAAATCGATATTCGATTAAAGCAGCTGGATTGTTCCAGAATTTTTGAGTACCAAACTGTACCTCTCGCATTCGCATAGCATCTTTGATGGATGCGGATTCTTCCTGCATGGTAGGAAGAAAACGAAACAGAACAGACAGTGGAATAGTAATCTGTCGCCCGATGTGCATTCTTCCCAGCGATGCAACACATTCGCTGGCCGTGGTGGATTTTAAAAAGTAAGCTCCCATCATAAAAGCAGGAAACAGCCGTAAAACCAATCCCACTAAAAGTACAATGAGCATATTGAGTACCATTGGAAATTGAATGCTGTTTTGAACTGCCTGTACCACCAACCCTGTAGTAAATAGGACAAAAAAGATTAGGGCGGTTTTATACTGCCGATTTATAAGTAAAAGCACAAAAGGAATCAGTGCCACCGCAATCATAAAGGCAGTGTGGGCATATAAAAACTCTGCGGTAGCGACGATGGCCATAAGAAGAAGCTTTGTCCTTGGGTCAAGACAAAATCCTTTTTTCGTGCTTGCAACTGCTTGGAATTGTTCCATTAGATAATGCCTGCTCTCTCGAAATGTTTTTTCAACATTTTGCGCCCAAGCAATGCACCTAAGATACCGCCCACAAACAGCAGAGCAAAGCCTGCATAAAACATCCAAGACGGCATCAGCGCCTGTAGTGTGTTTGCATACTGGTCCCCCCATAGAACTGTGGATATTTTCCCAGTATGTCTCGCCTGCAAACCAAAGGTTTGCGGGGCAACCCATAATTCCCAAGCAGAAGCACGCATAGCTCAATACGGTAACCTTGAAGTTTTGATAGCCGCCGAACTTTAAAACCAGATCGCTTAAAATACCGCCCAACATCCAACCAAGCAGTCCAATCCAGCCGTAACCTATAAAATAAAAGAAGATACCGCCTATCAGACCCGTGATTGTCAACATACCGAATTTTTTAATTTTAGTATAGTACAGCATCATGGGAATACCGCAAACTACCGGCCAAATGATAAACAGAAATGGGTATACAACCGGCAGGGCTGTCAGCAGCCCGATCATAAAGAATATGACAAGGGTCATTGCAGAGTAAATTCCAACATTGATCAGGTCTTTGCCTGTGAGCTTATTTGTTTGTTTTTCCATTTTGATCAAATCCTTTCTTTTTTATCATGTATCTTCTGTTCCAAGTGGAGAGTGCAAGCGCATTTTCGGATTGCTCTAGTTAGATTAAGCTAACTAAACGAGAAAAATTTTGGGGACTATATCCCCAAAACCGTTTGCCAGCCGGAACTGAAAAATGCAGCAAGTGTATGTGCATATTTTAGTGCCGAAGACTTCGGATAGTTATGTAAAACAATTTCAGCAATGGACGAAAAATAGGAATGCACTAACATATGCCATTCTTACTCTTCCAATTCTTTAATTGGAACGCCTCGGAGTTTTAATTCATTGATTAGCTTTATTGTATCATGAACCTCAAGGCGAACGATATCATCCATAAACGCAGCGTATTTAGTACCATCAGAACACATCAGCAGCAGTTTGAACACATTAAAATTTTCATAGATATATTCAATGATTTGCTGAATCGTATCCTCTGACAGGCGCCATAAATCTTTCAGTTCATCTGTCTTAGCCAATTCAAAATGCTTTGCCACTGAATCTGAATACATTTCAGATATTTTTTGAAGAACCGGTTCCACCAGTGAACCGAACAAGGCCTCTTTATCTGCAAAGTGATTATAGAAAGCGCCATTTGTTACACTGGCATCTTTGCAAATTTCCCGAATGCTGGCACGTTCAAATCCGAATTTCAAAAAATGCTTTTTCGCACAATCCAATAGGTTTTCATGGGTCTGCTGAAAATCCCTTGGCATTTCCACACCTCCATTCCGCACTAAAATTACACTGTAATATTACGATGTAATTTACATTTCACCACGACCTTTGAAAAAATGCAATATGAAGATTGTTTTTGTTAAGCGGCGAAGAAATATCTGATTTACGCTTGCCCTAGAATTTCTTGTTTCGTTCTTGCAGCAGTATCGACTATAAACCTAAAGCGTCCCCTTGATGTAGCCCTATTTCCTATATCAAGGGGCTCTTTATTGATTGCCCGGTTTTACCGTTTTTCTTTAACCCCATAGAGAAGCTCTAAAAACGCGTAAAGGAAAGCCCTGCCGAAAAACATCGACAGGGCAATAAAATTACGAAAGCAAATTGAAAAGGGAATAAAACACAGGTTTGACACCGGCTCCGACTTGCAGCGTAACCAATCAAGGAGCTTTTGCACGGAATATGCGAGGAAGAAGTATGCCAAACGTATCTGCATCCTGTGTCATATCACAGCTTCCACCCGATGGCCTCCTTGCGGCCAAGCACAAAATCGGCATAAATGCCGCTTTGACCGATTAACTGATCATGGGTGCCCCGCTGTACCAGCCTGCCCTCATTCACCACCAGAATTTGATCCGCGTTCCGAACTGTTTTCAAGCGGTGCGCAATCATAATAATCGTCTTGTTTCTGGTCAGTGCTTCAATGGCCTGTTGGAGGCGGTCCTCGTTTTCAGGGTCCACATTTGCGGTTGCTTCATCCAGAATGACAATGGGCGAATCCTTGAGCATGGCACGGGCAATGGAAAGCCGCTGCTTTTCGCCGCCCGACAGAGAAGCGCCGCCCTCGCCGATAACCGTATCATAGCCCTCGGGCAGCGCCAGAATAAATTCTTCACAGCATGCCTTTTTTGCAGCCGCAACCACCTCTTCATGCGTTGCATCGGGGCTTCCGAACTTGATGTTATTTTCAATGGTGTCGGCAAACAAATAAACATTCTGAAACACCATGCTGATTTGCTCCATTAAGCATTCCAGCGTATATGCCCTGACATCATGGCCGCCTATCAGTACCCTGCCGCTGTCGACATCCCAAAACCGGGCCATCATATTGCACAGGGTCGTTTTGCCGGAGCCGCTCGGCCCGATGATGGCTGTGGTTGTTTTGTCGGGGATGGTAAACGAAATATTGCGGAGAACTTCTTTGTTCTCATAGGAAAACGAAACATTTTCAAAGACAATATCATGTTTCTTCAGAGTCAAATCCTGCCCGCGTTCATCCAGCCGCGGAATATCATCCATTTTTTGTGCATGATCGATGGAACTGCTTACCACCCGCAGGAGGGACAGCCCGCTTCCGGCAGACTGAATTTGAGCAAACACCAGGAAGGACATGATTACAGCCATGAGTGCGTTGGCAACGCTCATGGTGCCCGCCAGCCAAAAAGCAACCGCCGCTCCTGTCATAACAATGCTGGAGATCTGAAGAATGATGCCCTGTGCCATTGTGTAAGGTGTAAAAAGCCGCTCCAGTGCAAGGTTGCTTTTTTTGTTATACTCCAGTGCGTCCTGAACCTTTTTGTCGCCCTTTCCGGTGAGATTAAAGGACTTAATCACGCTCATTCCCTGTATATACTCCAAAACCGCGCCGACCATCACGGTTTCTGATTTTTGACGATTAGGCGCGATGCTTCTGGATTTTCGATCCATCAGGGAGGTGACAAACAGGTAAAGCGCGGTGCCTAACACAACAATGCCGCCGATTCGCCAGTCCCAAAGAAAAATCATGACCGTAAATACAGCCGCATTGATGAGTCCGCCCAGAATATCCACCAAAACCATGGGCGCAACCGTTTCTACGTTGTCCAATATGGTGGTGGAAACACCGGTAATCTCGCCCAGACTGTTTTCATTGAAATAGCCCATAGGGACACTTTTCAACCGGTTCGCAATATCAATCCTCTTGTTTGCCGACATAAAATAGCCCGCGTGGGTTTGCTGCAGCTGTGAAAAGTATTTTGTAACCGCAACGCCCAAAATACTTACCAGAACTAATCCAAGTGCAATCCAGGCGGGGGTACTGTCCGTTTGCTCTGTGAGAAGCGCCTGCACCACGACATAAATCGCGCCGACTTCAAGCATACGAAAAATGGCGTTTATCAGACCAACAAGCAATGATTTGTTGATGTTTCTCCGTTCCGCCCCGGCAAACCGCCATATTTTTTTGAGAGTTTCAATCATGCTGCGTCACCATCCTTTGTCCCGATATGTGCCTGCCACATGGCATGGTAAAGTGGGCAATCGGCAAGCAATGTTTCATGGGTTCCCACCGCTTCGATCCGCCCCTTTTGCACCACCACAATCTGATCCGCATCCGTAATGGTGGATAGCCGGTGGGCAATCACAATCACGGTTTTCCCCTGAATCAGCTTTGCCACCGCTTTTTGAATCACAGCTTCGTTTTCGGGGTCTATGTAGGCCGTTGCTTCATCGAGTATCACAATAGGCGCATTTTTCAGCATGGCACGGGCAATGGCAATCCGCTGCCGTTCGCCGCCGGAAAGATGCGTGCCTCCGCCGCCAACCTTTGTTTCATAGCCGTGGGCAAGCGCCCGGATAAAGCTGTCACACCCTGCCGCCTTTGCCACAGCCTCCACCTCCTGATCGGAAGCGGTGCGTCTTCCCATGCGGATATTTTCTAAAATCGTATCGTCAAACAGGAAGTTGTCCTGGGATACAAAGGCCGTTTGCTCATAAAGCTGCTCGAGAGGAATATTCTTTATGTCAATACCACCCAGCGTAATCGTGCCGCTGTTCACATCCCAGAAGCCCGCAATCAATTTGGCGATAGTCGATTTGCCGCCGCCGGAAGGCCCCACCAGCGCTGTCATACTGCCTGTCGGAATATTGAGATTGACCCCGTGCAAAATTTCCTTGTCGGCATGATAGCCAAAGGAAACATTTTGTAGTGAAATATCATGGCTGGTAAGCTTTACAGGCGCGGCAGCATGCTGCTGCTCCTCACCCTCCAAAAATTCATCAACGGATGCGACCGTTGTGCCGACTTTTGCAAGATTGTCTACAAAGCTCATCGCTTTTAACAGCGGCGCAACCAGTCCCAGTGACAGGATGATGCAGGTGAGAAAGGTTTCCGCGGTTAAGCTGCCTGTGCGGTAGAAAAGCCAGCCCACGGGAAGCACGGTTATCAAGGTAGTGGGTGCGATGGAATACGCCAAAGACATGTTGAACTGGCACCGCTTCATCCAGTTGTAGTAATAGGACGCATTGGCTTTCACCCGGTCGGAAAACTTGGCATAGGAGTGCTTGCCCTGATTAAATGCCTTGATGACCTCAATTCCGTTAATATACTCCACAATGGTTTCGTTCATTTCCTGCGTGGTTTTCACAGCGCCTTCCCAGTCCTTGCTGTAGCCCTTCATGATGGCCATCATGAAAACTATCCCAACCGGCAAGGATACTAAGGACAGCAGTGCCATGCGCCAATCCAAAACAAAAAGATAGATCAATACACAGACGGGTCCGATGATATTCGATGTCATCTCTGGCAGAAGATGTGCCAGCGTGGTTTCCATGCTTTCCACCTGATCCACAATAATCTGCTTGAGCCGGCCGCTTTTGGTATCCATTACCGTACCAAGAGGGAGCTTGGGCAGCTTTTTGAGCACCCTTTGGCGAATTTCTTTCAAAATGGAAAACGCTGCCTGGTGGGACAATGCCAAGGCAAAATTATATAGTAGGGTTCGGACCAGATACCCTGCCAAGCCTACCCCGCACCAAATCAGATAGTAGGTCAAATCTTGATTTGCGTTTACCATGCCTATGATCACCTGTGCGGCCGCGATATAGGGAACCACACCTCCCAGCACACCGATCAGCGCACTGATGATTGCGCCGGACAGGCGCCCATGCTCTGACTTTCCCAACTCCCAGATCCGCAGCAGGGGACTTTTTTGTTTCAAATTGATTCCTCCTTAATAGTTAGCACAAACTAACATATAGCTATGATTTTAGTTGATTTTGTGCGATTACAAAAAAGCAATGATTGTGCGCGTTGTCATATCCCAGGAGGCGAAAAAATTGTTCCAAAGCCTGCCATATGATAGTCTCTTAGCATATGAATGTATTTTTTCGCTTCTTCATACTGCATATTGTGCCGAACGACTTCAAAAACACCCTCGAAGTAAGCGGTCGTAATAATATGCAGGAATTCCTCGGTTACAATACCGCTCTTTATGCTCTCGCACCCAATCACTTCCATATACTGATAGGTATATTCCACCTCAATGCGTACCATCTCATCAATAAAATGGTGGTACTTTGTCCCATAGGAAGAATCAATCAACAGCCGAAATGCATCAAAGTGTGTGTACATATAGTCCAATAGCTGTTCCATACTTTTAGAAGAGTATTCGGGCATGGTGCTTTTTTGTGTTTCTTCGTCAAGTGCATGAAATGTCTCCTGAGTAAGACGAAAAATCTGCAGCATTCCCTGCATAGCAGGTTCAACCAGAGCGCTGAAAAGGCCCTCCTTATCGCCAAAGCGAGTGTAAATTGAACCGGTTGTCGTTTTTGCGTTAACGGCAATGGTCCTCAAAGAGGCATCCGTGTAGCCCCTCTTCAAAAATTCTTCTTTAGCGCAGTCAAGAACACGCTCATAGACGCCCTCAATTTGCTTTGCCAAACAATCTCCCCTTTCATAACATCGTTATATAACACTGTTCTGAATTTACCATAGATAACTCAATTTGTCAACTTCTTATTTATAAATCATTTTCTCACCACTATTGACTTTTCAATAAGATTTAACATCATTGTCCAAGATTACTTGTTTTTGTCAAGCAATATGGCAACAAAAATGGTAGGGGGTGTGGACAAAATTTTGGACTAAGCACAGAGCCCTAAATTTTGTCCACACCCCCTTATCCGCTTTTTACCATTGCACTGTTAAAAATTAAGCAATAATCCGAACCCATCCCCAACGGGGACAAGGTTCGGATTATCATGATTTTGGCGGAAGAGGTGGGATTCGAACCCACGTGCCCTTGCGGACAACTGCATTTCGAGCGACTGGATGGAAAGGTGTGGAGAGGCCACTCTCGGTCGTTCAAGGCCTTTGAATATGACCGGAAATCCTTATATCATGCGGGTTTTCGGGCAATAAAGGCTGACGAGGCGCGCTATACCGGTAATATAAGAAAGGATGCGTTTTTACCCTTATCAGAGTCGAAATGATAGAGAATTGATAGCAAATCCTCGTCAAGTCTATCCCATAAACTCAATTTATCCCCCAGCAATTTCCGACTCTTTGCTGCCGACAAAGCAAGGAAACGGAGGTTGCACCTCATGAAGAAGCTTACTATAGATGAGCTGTACTTACAGATGTTTGCCACCTATGACGACATTCTTTCGGTCGATGATGTGGCAGTCATCATGAACCTAGACAAGAAGCGGGTGTACCGGATGCTGCGCTCAGGCGAGATCAACAGCATCAAGTTTGACCGCTGGGTGCGGGTGCCGAAGTTGTGGCTCATCGAGTACATCCAGAAATACGGATTTCAGAGACAGCAGAGCTTCCACGAGCAGAGACGGGCTGCCGTGGCGCTCTACTGCCAAACCCCAAGTAGCCGCAAACAGATTCAGGAATTCCTCGATTTATCCGACCGGAAATTTTTCCGGGACACCGTACTGCATCCCCTGCTGGAGGAAGGTGTCATCCGGATGACCATTCCGGAGTACCCCGGCCATGTGAAGCAGAGGTATGTAACGGTGCGACATTATGAAAGCGAGGATTCCGATGATGAAAACTAACACAGGAGAAAAAAGCGTATCTGTCCACTTGGAACAGCTGCAGCCCTTTGAACATCATCCGTTCCGGGTTGTAGAGGATGATGCTTTGAAACAGCTGGCCCAGAGCATCAAGGAAAACGGTGTGCTGACGCCCTGCATCGTCCGACCCAGTCCCTATGGCGATGGTTATGAACTTCTGTCCGGACACCGTCGGGTAGCCGCCTGCAGGTTGATTGGACGTAAGACCATACCGGCGATTATAAGGGAATTAGATGACGATGCCGCCACCATTCTGATGGTGGATGCCAATCAACAGCGTGAAAACCTACTACCCAGCGAGAAGGCGTTTGCCTATCGTATGAAGCTCGAGGCGATGAAACATCAGGGTAAGCGCACGGACTTGACTTCAACACAAGTTATGTCAAAGTTTCGCTCTAATGAATCTGTTGGTAGTGATAGTGGTGAGAGTAGAGAAAAAGTTCGACGCTATATCCGGCTGACCTACCTGGAAGAAAACCTACTGCGAATGGTGGATGAAGGCCACATCGCATTTGGCCCCGCCGTCGAGATTTCATTCCTTAAGCATAATGAACAGTGTATGCTGTTGGAAACCATCATCACCGAAGAAGCCACTCCATCCCTCTCGCAGGCTCAGATGCTGAAAAAACTCAGTCAGGAGGACAAGCTCGATATAGATGCAATTTTTGATATCCTGAGTGAGCAAAAAGGCAATCAGGTGAACCAGATTAAGCTGCGGGAAGACCAGCTGATGCAGTATTTTTCGCCTGGGACCACACCTCGCCAGATAGAGGAGATTATCTTCCGTCTGCTAGATGAGTGGAAACGTTCTGGCGGCTTATCCAAAAAATAATTACAACGACTTCTCTCATGAGGAGCCACAAGTTTGATTGTAATGACTTGTGGCTCCTCATTTATATTAAGATCTGAATAGTGAGCGCTTACCGGGCGGACGGCAAGGCAAGTTATTATTTTTTTTGATAATTCGTACCGAATTTGTTATAATAATTTCAGAGGTGAGGCTCATGGAAAAGCGCATTGCAAAGATCAATATCAGTTCCGCTGGTGGGACTGCGGCAAAGGGTTCAAAAACCTGCAAGGTCACTCTGCCAACCTCTTGGATGAATGAGCTGGGCATTGGCGAGGAACGTCGTGATGTAGAGCTTTCCTTTGACGGAAATCAGATCGTCATCTCTCGTCATTTGACTGGCGAGGAATTTGCTGAACAGAAAATAGCGGCTGGACACGATGTCCGTTTACTGCACTTCTACGATGGTGACAAGCTATGTACTGTGATCTATGCGGATTTCACAGATGAAACACTGACAGTTGAGAATTATGTGGATGATCCCGTCAAAACAGCATTCGGCAACAATGTGCTGCCGACTTGGGCGGCTTTCCAAGCATTTTTAGAGGAGCGCTGCGTGCCGCGACAGCGGGCCGGGCTGCGAGAGTATCTTGAAACCATCGGCGTGAGTGAATACGATCCTCTTGAGATCATTCAAAAGACCGCCGGGCGCATGGCGGAAGATCACCAGTGGCTTGAAATGGAGGTTCTGAAATGACGGTACGGCTTGTGTCTGATGAAAAGATCGCTGAAACCTCTTCCAAAGGCAATCAGGAAAAGTGGTATGATAGCATTATGGACAGCTGGTACAAGCTCGACCAGTTCGGCTATGAGGCACTGGCGGAAACGCTGATCTCCGTTTTGCTGGAAAAAAGCAGTATCGAAACGGATACGCCCTTTACCTTCGTGCGCTACCGCATGGAGAAGGTACGCGCCCACGGACGGGAGCGGACTGGCTGCGTAAGCCAGAATTTTTTGAGACTGGGACAGTCGCTAATTACCGTTAACCGCCTGCTAACTAACCATCTTGGCGTGCCTCTAAAGCAAAAATTGATGCAGCTTCCCAGCGATAAAAGACGCATCGCGTATTTGGCGGAAGCTACAGCCGAGTACACTGGGCTGACGGAGTTCCCACGCTATCTGACGCTGCTGTTTGAGGTTGACGCGCTGTTCTGCAACGACGACCGGCATTTAAACAACATCGCAGTGATTGAGCAGGCAGGAACGTATAATTACTGCCCCATCTTCGATAACGGCGCAGGGCTTCTCTCCAATACACAGATCCTGCAGATGGACGTCGCACCAAAGGCGTTAATCTCTGCACTACATGCCAGACCTTTTCATACGACGTTTACCCGCCAGATGAACTCGGCGCGCGGCCTCTACGGAAAGCAGCTTTCAATTCCGAAACTAAGCGACAAAGAGATTCGCGACGCGCTGCAGCCGATGCTGGAATATTATGCCGAGCGTGACCGCGGCATCATCGCAGACCGGGTAACAGAGTGCATCCTGACTAGGCAGAAGACTCTGTGAAAAGGATACAGCTTGTATGTTAGAAAAATGAGCAGCGCAGCCTCCGCACATGCTAAGATATCAATCAGTCTCTATTTGCATCTGGTGCCAATGGACGCCCGGAGCTTCATGGAATGAAGTCTCCGGGCGTTTTTCGCGCTTATAGGATGGGAGGCATTTACGAAAAGTGCTGAGATCAGGACAAATAAAAATACCACAGCTATTTAAACATTGAAAACTAACAGGAGGAATCTATTTAATGGCATCAATCGTAATGCGGGGTGAAAGTTATTCAGTGGTCTATATGAACACAGTAGACGGCGCTCGTAAGCAAAGTGGGAAACCTATCCTACTCTGGAAAAGGCTAAAATCCGTGTAGAACAAATTAACCTGTGCACTCGGCGAAAAAAAGCGCTGGAGACGCATCAGGTAGAAACGGTAGAGCAGTTGATGGAGGTCTATATTCAACTCTATGGTATTTCAAGATGGTCGTTTTCAACCTATCAGGCAAACTGTGGCCTCATTCGGCATTACATCCTACCACAGCTTGGTTCTATGAGGCTGACAGAACTAACACCCCGAGTAGTAGCAGAGCTATACCGGTGTTTGCTCACCCAGCCCCGGATTGACAGCCCCTATCATCATTGGAAAGGGCAGACCATTTCTGCCTGCACGCTTCATAGCATACACAAGGTTCTCCACAGCGCTTTTGAGCAGGCAATTCTATGGGAATATGTTACCCGAAATCCATTTTATCGAGCGCCGCTACCTAAAATGCATTCCAGACATCAGAATTTTCTCACACCAACGCAGGTTGAAGCACTTCTGCCACATTGTGATCCAATATTATCCCTCGGAATTCACTTGGCCTTTGCCGGCTCCTTCCGAAAGGGGGAGCTTTTGGCGCTTACATGGGAAGACGTGGATTTTAATACAGGTGCCATTCATATCAATAAGACGCTTTCCCGTATCAGCCGAGAGGCAGTTAAACAGCTTAACGGAAAAGATATTTTATTTGCATTCCCACCAGCGGGAAGAGAACTACAGACACTGTTGGTTCTAAAACAGCCCAAGACAGAGTCCAGTGTACGCATAGTTTATCTGCCAAAAACAGTTTTGCAAGCTTTGAAGAACCATCAAAGCTTGCAGTCAAGAAATAATTATACTGTTGTATCGGATGCTCCGGAGATGATCTTCTGTTACGAGGATGGTCGTCCCATTCAGGAAAGTACCCTTACCAAGTATTTTCATGCAGCACTTGAGCAGGCAGGGATTCCCAAAGTGTCTTTTCATAGTCTGAGACATAGCAGCATTACCTATAAGCTGATCTTATCCGGCGGTAATATCAAAGCGGTACAAGGTGATTCCGGACATGCTCAGGCGGATATGATTATAGAAACCTATGGGCATATTCTGGATCAATGCCGCAGAGATAATGCAGTACGCTTTGAACAGGATTTTTATAAAGATTAGGAGTGAATAGTATGCCAGAATCTTGAATTATTTGAGTTTTAATACGTAAGAGTTGAACCGCCGACCTATCTCTTAGGAGGTGATAGGTCTATCCGATTTATACTATTTGTTCTGTAAGATTAGCAAACTGCCACTTACTGTTTTGTCATTATAACACAATTGAAAGGAGTGTTTATTATGAATGCTTATGAGGTGTTGGGAGCTAATACTTTTTTTGAACTCGCAGATAATCTGGAACTCTTCCTGTCTCAACCCGATTTATCGCAAGGCGATATAAAAAAACTATTCTAAGAGGTGCAACACTCCTGCGAAAGGATTGCGATGAGCTCTTTTTTAGAAAGGCACCCTTCGTGGAGTGTCTGCAGTGGAATACAAGCTTCCAAGGTATATCTATACAGAGCTTGGGGGAAAGTACGAAATCTTGAACAAAACATTGAACACCTTTCATCTATCATAAACGAGATTCGCAATGATTTTATTCCAGCGGAAGGCCCACAAATTACTGAAGAGTCTGCGACGAAACTTTTATCTTTTTTGGATCGGTATTATGATTTCTCATCCAACACATTATCCGGAAATCATATGTTCGTTTTATTACCTGGCTGTGGGCATCGTGTTTTTGATGCATTCTGTCGCCCGTATACCAATGCTGATCATTTCTCCTTCTGTGACATCTTTATGCCGCGAGCTGTAAAAGACATAAAAACACCGCCTGAATGCATTCTGCTTCATGAACTGGGACATGTATTAAATGTTAGACTGACCGGAGATATTGAAGTTCCGTCGGCTTCTTTTCAAAAATTCAATGAGCTGATTCTATCTCCAGAGGATTGTCAGGCCGTAATGCAGGAGCCCACTGAAATGTATGCACACGTTTTTGCTATGGCAGTGCTTACCGCACTGGGGCGGACTAAACCCTGTTACCCGCAAACCAGAAAATCTAAAAGTCTATAATCGCAAAAAGGCATGGAAATGGAGTGAGGAATCATCCATGACCGTGCCTTTTGAATTTACAAGAGGTTTATTGCCGTCCATTTCGCGCTGAATAATCCGTACCGTTCAATCCACAGAAGCCTCCCACTCTGAAAAATAATGTGATATACTGAAAAGGCTACATTTGCTCTTAACAGGAGGAATTGCCTTGATTTATATCACCGGCGACACTCACGGCAAGTTTGAACGAATTGCTGATTTTTGCGAAACTTCGCATACCTGCCTTGAGGACGTTTTAATTATTTTAGGAGATGCAGGCATCAATTATTACGGCGGGAAAAAGGATATGCGTCTGAAAGAAAAGCTATCGGCACTGCCTATTACCCTGTTCTGCCTGCATGGCAACCATGAGGCGCGTCCCGCCTCTACCGGACTTTATGAATTGTGCTCTTGGCATGGCGGGCAGACTTATATGGAAACGGCTTATCCCAATCTGTTATTTGCCAAAGACGGCGAAATCTATGAGCTGGACGGTTATCGGTGCTTTGCCATCGGCGGTGCCTACAGCGTGGATAAATATTATCGTCTGGAGAAGGGATTCAAGTGGTTCTCAGATGAGCAGCCAGATGATGAAACGAAGCAAACCGTAGAGGCAAGATTAGAGAACGTAAATTGGAAAGTTGCTGTGGTTCTTACCCACACTTGTCCCCTCAAATATGAACCGGCGGAAGTGTTCCTGCCTTTCATCGATCAATCCCACGTGGACAAATCTACTGAAGAGTGGCTGGACAGGATTGAATCTCGCCTGACTTATCAAAAATGGTACTGCGGTCACTATCATACAGAGAAGCAAGTAGATAAACTAGAGTTTCTTTTTGAAAGCATTCAAGTATTTTGCCAATAGAATCAAATGTTAAGTAAGAGTCAATGGTTCATTTAAGCGATGACCATTGGCTCAAATTCATTTGTATGAGAGAATGACGGCAGTCAATATAACTGCCACTAGATATACCCGGAATGCGGTTGTCTTCGTGGAACATAACAAACCTCACGCCGCATGATTACTAGGTTTTTTGATTTAGAGGGCGATGCTTTTTCTCGTGTTTCTTCCTATATTTCTCTCCTGTTTCCTGAGATTGCATGGGAACGAGTATTTAGATTGAAACGAGTCAGATATCTGTAACGTAAACTTTAAACATTGTTTTTAATAACCTTTTACTCGAAACGAGACACAATGTGCCTCGTTTCTGCTTGTTTGACAGAATTCGGGTAGAACACCTTAAAGAAGCCAGCTTAGGAATTCAGGATTCATGCATATTCGAACCCAGAACTAACAAGAGCGTATGTGATTTCGAGCGGTTACCTAGAACTGTAAATCGACGGAAAACAGAAGAATTTAATGGTAGATAAAGGCACTGCAAAGGCTCTGAAATTCAGGGTTTTTGCAGTGCCTTTCCTTGCGGTTCAAGTAACCGTGCAGGTTTGCTAAAGACACCCCATTTTGACCCTTTTTTTGCACGTTGGAGAGATGTAGGAGAGATGTAAAACCCTGTTGTCATCAATGTTTGCTGCCTACTGCTGAAATTTTGGAGAGATATTGAGGCTAAAAAATGAATTATGAGAAAATTTGTGCCGGCATCAAGGCGACACGAAAAAAGTATTTGACCCAACAAGAAGCAGCTGAACTTTGCCACCTGAGCAAAAAGACAATTTACAAGCTGGAGCGCTCCGGGGTGCTCCCTTACGAGGAGCACGTTGACCAGCTGATTCACACTCATAAAATCAAAACCACCGATGTTCTGATTATGCTGAGGAATAGGTATTGCCAGCAAAGCAGCCAAAGTCAGTACATCAAAACCATGACAAGCTATTATAAGAAACTCCTGCGAAAAGAACCAGATACTCTGGAGCTTTCGGATATCATGCGTTTAACCGGATTTTCCAAATCAGGAGTGCTGAACTGGTTGCTTCGTAGAAAGTTAAAATCTATTCGTAGCGGACGCTTCTACCTTGTGCCCAAGAGATACTTGTTAGATTTTCTGTTATCACCATATGAGTGTTATATATTAGGAAAACCAACAAGCTCTGTTCGTGTGTAGGTGTCTTATCCTACCTGTAAATGCGAGTTGACTTCGATATACTGGATAATGCGGCGCAGCTCGTCGGCAAACTTAAACCGTATGCTTATGTCGCCGCCCTCGTATACTTTGATATGGTCAACCAGTTCGATTAAGATTTCTCTTGTCAGCTTGTCGATGTTCTCGTATTTTCGGAAAGTTGCTAAAAAAGGATTTTCGGTGTCAATGCCATTTTCCAGTTCGTCCCGCTCTTTTTTCAGATTGGCAATCACTGTGCCAATGGCTTCATTTTGCTGTTCATAATCTTCACTCATGTGGCGGTAATCATTATGTGTGATATGACCGTCTTTCCAGTCCTGATAAAGTGCTTGCTTGTACCGCATGATTTTGGTAAGCTCTTTTTCTTTTGCGGTAATCAGTTCATTCAGCCGTATCGACTGGCTTTTTTTGAGCGGAGCCAAGTTAATTTTTGATACAATGGCGGAATAGCTGACTGCAAGATGTACCTGTTGCCGGATTGCATAGAGTACAGCCGCTTCAAGCCTTGTGCTTTTAATAGAGTGCATAGTGCAGGCTTTTTTAGAAAGGCTCTTATATGTTCCGCATTGGTAGTAAACGTACAATTCCTTGCTTGCTATCCGCGACATTGCCCGGCCACAATCCGCACAGCGGAGAAAGCCGCTAAACAGATAAAGCTGTTTCTGTTTTGGAGAAGTGCGGGTGTCACGCTTTAGCAGTTGCTTAACCTTTTCAAAGGCTTCGCGGTCAATAATCGGTTCATGGGTATTCGGGACAACAATCCAGTCTTTTTCAGGTACAGCTTCGATTTTGTGTATCTTGTAGCTTTTCACACGGTTTCGCCCCTGTGCCATATCTCCAACATAGACGGGATTTTTCAGCATATTGCTGATAGTAATGGTACTCCACATGGGCTGTGTCTGTCCGTTGGGGCATTTGTACTTTAATCCCTGACTTTGCTTGTAAACGGAAGGACACATAACACCGTGGTCGTTCAGATGATTCACAATAGCCCTGACGGTCATACCGCTTAGACACATGGAAAAAATCTTCTTTACCACTTCGGCGGCTTCATGGTCTACCAACAAAGCGTGTTTATCATTGGGGTCTTTGATGTAGCCATAGGGGGCATAGGAGCCAATAAATTCGCCATTACGTTTCTTGTAGTCAAACACCTGACGGATTTTCTTTGAAGTTTGGTAACAATACTGGTCGTTCATTACGTTCGTTATAGGAACAAGAATACTTGATACGCTGTCAGGGTTCAAATAACTGTCTACGCCCTCTGCCAAGCTGATAAAGCGTACATTCATCTGAACAAACAAATTTTCAATCAGGCTCCCGGCGTCCGTATAGTTACGGGAAAGACGGGAAAGGTCTTTGACAATCACGCAGTTTACCTTTTTCGCGTAAATGTCGGCCAGCAGTCTTTGAAAATCTGCCCGGTTCGTGTCTGTACCTGTGCAACCGTCATCAACATAGGTTTCGGCGCTTTCAAATTCATCAAGGTGCTGTCTGTAATAATCATCAAGCAACTTTTTTTGATTGGTGACACTGTTGCTGTCGTCCTTGCCACGATTCAAGTCCTCTTTGGATAACCGGATATATTTTGCAAGATTCCACCGTGTAGGATTATACGAAAATTGAGAAACAGCAGTATTTGTTTCCCTGTTTTTGGTTCGTGCCATGCTTCCTCCTTCCTATCACATTACACTTACATTATACCATTTCAGCATAATGCGAACAATGTTGTCGAGGGCTTAAAAATACTGTTAGATAGCTGATATTACCGACTTCGGGCCAAGTTGGCCCGAAGTGACATGACCGATTACAGGCCGCTTTTCTGCCGTATAAGAAAGTTTGTAATTACATCCTGCAAGGGGGGGCCGTCCTCCGGGAACTCTACCTTTACCGCAGTATCTCCATGACGGAAGCAGTAAGGGTTTTTTACCTGCTTCAAAATATGTGCCGCACGTTCCCTTTGAGGCAGGCTGTTATCAAAGTCGATTCCGCTAACATCTGTCAACTGTGATTTATCCACTGTGGCAATATCCACATCTTGCATTGTGATGATCTGTTCCAGATTTACCATCGCTTTGTGCCTCCTTCTCAAATGAAAAATGTACTTTATGTTTCCTGCTGTCCTATGAGGAAACATAAACAGTCACCACTTTATAAGCAAAAGTGATGGCTGTTAATCTTTCCTCATACTTCGGGCCGAGTTGGCCCGAAGTCAATAGGGACTGTTCCGGTAATGCCCGTCTGCTTCGTGAATGGATTTGAAGTCAAATCTTTCGTTCAGTTCCATAACCACGCGCCGAATATCATCAGAGCTAAAACCACAGCTTTCCATTGCCCAAATGACATAGCCGCGACAAGCATTGTTGCTCCACGGTTCAGGCAGTATTTCCGATAAATTCATATCTTTTTCCATTTCGATTCTCCTATGCCAGAATAGGGGGAGTGCCGCGCCGGGAAAGAATGGGCTGTCATTAGACAGAAATGCCCGGCGCGGCCTCCTATATGGTAAATAAGAGGATAACCCGGACAGGCGGCGGCAACCGCCCTCATGGGAATTTCACCCCGCCCCATGCTGATGGCGCGACGGTCAATACTGTGACGCGTTCAAACCGTAAGTATCATTGTACCAATCAAAAGATTATCGCCGGGTAGATTGCCATATCTGCTCTGTCACAGTTGGTAGGAATCGCTCACGCTCCGTTTGGTTTTTCCCCCTTTCAACGGGCGGTTTTGGCGTACCCTGTGGCTTGGCTCCCTTTTGATTGAACGTATCCGGGTTATCTGTATTCAGTTGTCAAAGAACGGCAGATGGAGAAAAAACTCCTTCTAATAGCCATGTGATTTGAAAAGCAAATTCGGAACTGGAAATTAAGACTTTTTCAAAAATTTCTCCATGCTTTTCAACCCTTTCTCAATAGCAACTCTGACGGCTTTTTCATTTATACCCTCTGCCCGTGCAATATCGGATTTACTCATACCGAGTATGTAATGGGCATAAATTCGTTTTCCTTGCTTGTCCGGCAAGTAAGCGATTGCGGAGTGCAGTTGTTCGGAAGTAATTTTACGCTCGTAAATCTCGCAAGGGGAAAGGGATTCAAAAAGAATATCCTTTTCGATCCCGTCGTCAGCGTCCAGCGAATAGTGGGCTTTGTTATAGAAGCGGCGGCGAATGTAGTTTTTCTCCAAACGTTCTGCTTCCAGCAAAGCGTCCTTGATTTCATCTGATATCTCAACAAAAAAGTCTGAATTATAAAACGGGTAATAATCCCGCAGATTGATTTTTGCCATAAGGCGTTCCTCCATTTCGATTTTTTAGGGAATAGTGAATCGAAATGGAGCGGGAGGGGAACGACAGCGAGGTCGGACTTCGGGCCAAGTTGGCCCGAAGTGACAAGGCTTGTTCCATACGTTGTCAGTGAAAAAAGGATACAAAAAAACACCTTTACGCAAATTAGCGCGAAAGGTGTCGAATAAAAAATGGGCGCAATAGCCGCCCACAAGTTGATATAATACTTTTAAACTATGTAAATGAAATTTTTCTGCTATATTAAACCGTCACAATATGGCGGCGTTTCTCTCAGAGAAAAAAATGCTTTGGGGTACATAAAAACCTCCTTATCCCAAAGCCGCCAGAATAAGAAGAATTACAGGTATACTCTTTCCGATTTTTAACGGAAAATGACGGCTTTGTATGTCTGTTAAATTTGTCAGCAATCGTATAACAGAAAATTGTTATATGAAAAGAGCCGATAATCAAGAGATATGTACTCATTGATTATCGGCTCTGCGTCTTTGCGTCTGGCTCTTTGATAACTGACATATTGAGTTGTAGCACATTGATTAGAGATTCTTGTTTACATTTGGGACAGTATAGGGGGAAGTTTTCGAGGATTGTATCTTTCCTAATTTTCAGTCTTGTTTTATTGCCACATATAGGACATAGTAACCATTGAACTTCAATCATTATCACCCCCTACATCATTTCATTAGTTGCTATTTTTCTGCTCTAATAATTACTGTTCCACAATTTTGATACAAAACTTCAACCGTTTTAAAACCGGCGTTTTTCATAAGTTCAAATTGATGTACCAATGTCAGTGGAATATCAATTTGTATAAACATATCTTAGGGTGTATTATTTTGCTTGCGCTTATATTCGTATTCCTTAAGGCAAAGCGCTTCCTCTTCATCGCAATAGGCAAATCTAGTATATTTCTGTTGCGTTGGACGGTAAGCTTTTAACGCGCTCAAGGTAGCTCTTGCTATTTCTTGCTTCTGTCAAATCGTAGGGGAAATTTAATTTCTCACTTACCTCCAAAGAAATTTTCTGAAACAAATCGCACATGAGAAAAACAGCATCCCATATAGCGTTTATTTGTGCTTTCGAATAAGATTCTAAGTATTGTTCATAAATCCCTTTCGGCAAATACTTGTCCATGTATTTTGCGGATTTCCCTGCGCTGACTGAAAAATCATTATCAATCCCAATTTTCCATTCCAGCAGCCGCCTAAGCATTGGCCTTATTTGAAAATTTATCATATCCATTGCATATGGAATCTCATTCCTCCATAATCCCTTCGCCACATTATTTAAACACCACCAAAATTCATTACATGTACAATAGAATTGATTTGGCACCGGCTTTTTCACCCAATATTCTTCATCGGACAATACTTGTTTTTGAGGCATGATATTGTCCTTGTCAACTAGTGTTTTATACAATTCTAGACTATTAAGTACATTTTCTAATGTCTTTACATGTAAATCCAATCTATTTCCATCAGTGAATTGAATTAGCCAACCATAGCAATTTTCAACATCAGAAGTGTAGTAGATATTTTCCTCTGGATATTGCATATACAAGCGCTCACCAAATCGATCAATCCAGGCTTTGTCCTCTCTGAATGACCTTGTTTCTGTAACAACATATACAATATCATAATCTTGAAAGATATCTTTTGGTACATTTGGATTTGCACGTGAACCTTCTAAGTAGGCCGCACGAATGCGGACATCATTGTTGGCAACTGCTATGATTAAATCCATCATTTCTTTTTCTGATCGCATACTGTGTCTCCTTTTATAGTGAAGATAAACTAAGTTATCCGGACAATTTTCTATTATATCAACTTATGAAAATGCGGCCTCATATTCTCGTATGTACAATGATATCGAAATCCCATATCGAATAATACTTTCTTGGTATTTTCAATATGTGCACCTAGCTGTCCTTTTTTATGACTGTCGCTTCCAATCGTGATAATCTCACCGCCTAATTTTTTATATAAAGTAAGTATATCTTTGGATGGTGTCATATCCGTAAGTCCATATCTGTAGGATGACGTATTTACTTCTATTCCTTTTCCATCACGAATGACAATTTTTAAAATTTCATTAACTATGTCTGAAATCTTTTCAAACGGATATGTGCCATTTTTATCATATCTTATAATAATATCTAAATGTCCCAAAACACTATAATTTTTATATTGTTTTACAATTTCCAGCAGCTCTTGATAATATTTTTCGTTATATTCTTTCTGGCTCTTTCCTTTCTGAAAATCCTGTGTCCATAATTCCAAGTTATCTATTTGATGCACAGATAGAATAATAAAATCAAATGGATATTTCACAAAGAGCTTTTCATATTGAGAAATTGTATGCACCTGTACTCCAAACTCCATTCCCTTTTTTATAGCAATCAAGTCACCATATAAATATTGTAATTCCTTAATCGTCTCAAAATATTCTGGATAATACACATTTGCCATAGGCATACCATCGCGATATTGAATTTCTTTCTTATCATTCCAGTCCAGCTTAACTCCATAATCTACATGATCCGTAAAACATATTTCTTCCATTTTTATTTGTATTGCATCTTTTACAACCTCTTCCATTTCATAAACAGAATCATCGCTAAATTCTGTGTGAACATGATAATCAGCAAACATTTTCTTCATCCCTTCAAGCAGTTTTTTTACCAGCAATTCATGCATCATCACCATTAATAAAAGAATGATTAGCAAATATACCGGCAGCAAAACAATATTTATATGCTTTGCAATTAAGCCGAATAGCGGCGGCATCACACAGGTTCCCACATATGCACTTGCCATCTGAACCCCGATGATTGCCTGTGACTTATCCGCACCAAAACGGGACGGAGTGGAGTGAATAATACATGGGTAGATTGGCGCACATCCAAAACCAAAGAAAAACAAGCCGACCAAAGATATTACTTCATTTAACGGCAGTAACATCATAATAATACCAGCCGCAATGATTCCCTGCCCCAGACGAATCATTTGTAAATCGCTTAATTTCATACTTATAAATCCACTTAATACCCTCCCAATGGTAATACCAATAAAAAACATACTTGCAAAACCAGCCGCTGTCTCAATTGAAAATCCTTTGATCAGGGTAAGATAACTGCTTGCCCATAAGCCGGTCGTCTGTTCCAAAGCACAGTAGCAAAAGAAACAAAGCATTACTTCTTTTGCTCCAGAAATCTGAATTACCTCTTTCAAAGGCAATGCTTTTCCCGCTAAAATATCATTCTCTTCTGCCGTCCCTTTTTGGTTCTTCCATAACGGCAGGCTAAAAAACAAAACTACTGCAAAAGCAATCTGTAAAAAGGAAATATACTGATAACCTGCATTCCAATTCTGACCATGCTTCAAGGCATATCCCATCATATAAGGCCCAATAGTTGCGCCGATTCCCCACATACAATGAAGCCAACTCATATGTCTGCTTGCATAGTGAAGTGCTACATAATTATTCAAGGATGCATCAACACTACCTGCTCCAAGTCCGTAAGGAACTGCCCAGAAACAAAGCAAACCAAATGAGTGTGAACTGGAAAAGCCAAATAAAGCAACTGCCGTCATAGTAATGCTGATGGTCGTTATCTTTCCGGTTCCAAATTTACGGGTAAGTTTATCACTCTGTAAACTTGAAACAACGGTTCCGATTGCAATAATCATAGAAATGACGCCTATGTATGAAATCGGCACCCCAAATTCCATATACATGGATGGCCATGCCGAACCCAATAAGGAATCGGGCAATCCAAGACTAATAAATGCAATATAGATAATTACTAACAGTAATTGAAACATATTGATCTCCTTCTCTTTTTTGTGATATAATAATATCATCATTCAACGAACTTTTATATAATATTTCACTCGAAATTATATAATAAAATCGTCAAAGAGAAGGTATCTTGTATGAGCATAGCAAAATGTAATGTAACAGTGAATTCTTCCGGTGAAGAAGTTCAAAAGCATGGAACGTCAGAATTCCCGATTGCTTTTTATGAGGAAAACTTATCAAGCTATTCTATTCCCTGGCACTGGCACGAAGATTTTGAGATTATATGGGTAATCTCAGGATCGATAAAAGTATCTGTTAATAGCACAGAACATATCCTAAACAAAAATCAAGGGATATTTATCAATGCAGGCTTTCTTCATTCCATTCATGCAACAAACGATGGCGAATACGTTTTAAGATCCATTGTTTTTCATCCAAGGCTAATCGGAAGCATAGATAGTATATACTGGCAAAATTATATTGAGCCGATTATCCAGAATAAAAATCTGCCATACATTTTATTAGACCCATTCATTAACTGGCAGGACAAAATACTCGCTTACTCGATTTCTGTATGGAACAGACTTTATAACACTGAAAATGGTTTTGAAATATATGTCAGGAACGAATTATCGCAATTGATTCTAATTGTGCTAACAAATCATTCCATATGTGAAGCAAAACCCAGCATTCGAAATCTTCGAAATGCCGATCGAATAAAAACCATGCTTCAATACATTCAGATGCATTTTTCAGAAACCATAACCATCTCTACTTTAGCAAGGGTAGCGCTGATCAGTGAAAGCGAAGTTCTGCGCTGTTTTCACCGTACAATCCATTCCACACCGAATCAGTACCTGAAACAATATCGAATCCAAAAAGCATGTCAAATGTTAATCGATACAGATATGACTTCTATCGATATTGCCTTTCAATGCGGATTTCAAAGCAGCAGCTACTTTACGAAAACTTTCCGAGAACAGATTGGCTGTACCCCTTTGGAGTACAGAAAAAGGGATCAGCAATGCTAATCCCTCTTTCTAATGTAATGAAAAGTTAGACACGACGACCAACTGATATTCGGCAAAAACATTGAATTTTTCTATTTCGAATCTACATATTAAAATCTTCTGCATCTTTTACGGGGTACCCTTTAGTAATCAGGGCTTTAGCAAAAAGTCCCTGACCAGATATTAGCTTCCCGGTAAATGTTCCATCATATATATTGTTAACTCCGCAAGTTGGACTTCTTGACTGCAAAATAGCCAAATCAATTTTTTCTCCTTCTATTTTTTCTAATGCAAGCGCAACTGCTTTCCTATAATCAGAATCAACATTATTTCCCTTATCATCCATCACTACTTCATCAACAATCTCAGCACATGGTCGGGGAATAGGCATATTGGCTAACATTTCAGGACAAATACTGAGAACCTCTTTTCCTTTTAGATATTCAATCACAGCTTCATTGCGATTGTTTCTTCCATTATATTTACAATTACATCCTAGTACACATGCACTTACTAATACTTTCATACTCAACAACTCCTATGGAAGACTTTTACCTTAATCTATATATTTCTCATACATCACCGTTTCGCTTATTTCTTTGCGTTGGGCAATATGACGCTCTGGACTTAAAAAGCCTTTTTCTGGATACCCCATTAAGAGTAAAGCTGTCGGTTCTATGTACTCTGGTAAATGAAATTCATTGCTTATAATTGCGGGATCAAACAAACCAACCATTACGCTTCCAATATTTAATTCTCTTGCTGCCAACATCAGGTGGTCACAGACAATACCTATATCCAAATCGCCAGAACATTTTTGATCAAATGGCCGTATTAATTCATCCCGTCGATCCCGACACACGATAAAAACACACTTAGAACCAAACGTTTGATAAGCCTTTTTAATTTTTAAAATGTTTTCTTCACTTTGAACAACAATAATCCTTTGTGGTTGTTTATTACAGGCTGTAGGGGCGACACGTCCAGCCGATAAAATCTGATTTAAGTCATCTTTTGGAATCTGTGCTCCCGTAAAGCCGCGTGTTGTGCAGCGTTGTTTTGCCAGTGTTAAAAAATCCATTATTCTTCCTCCTATATACGAATGATTATTCACATTATCATTATAGTACCCGCATTGATAGATGTCAACAAAATGCGAATAATGATTCACATTTCATTGACCTGATTTAAAGTTCCAAGTATAATAAAAAAGAGGTGATATTATGAATGATGTAAGAGAACCCATTCAAAAACGTTCTATTGAAACAAAGAAAAAAATACTAGATGCCGGGTTTGCCCTTTTTTGCGAAAAAGGATATTATAAAACCAATACAATTGAGATTGCCAAACGTGCTGGTATCTCAACAGGAGCGCTATATAGTTACTTTAAAGATAAGAAACAAATATACATTGCTGCTTTTCACGATTATCTTGAAAATATTTCAGGCCATTTACTTGAAAAATTAAGTTTGCAACAACCTTTTTCACTAGCTAGTTTTGTCGAAAATTGGATCTGTTATTATATTGACTTATATGCCGATACCAGTCACGCTCTGGCTCAGTTAAGAATGATGATATCAGAAGATACTGATATCAATCGTCATTTTTCCAATTTTGAAAATGAATATTTTTTAAAAATTAAAGAGCTATTAAATAAAAATGGCATAACGCAAGATGACTTATTTGAAAAAGTTTACACTTGCTGCATTTTAATTGATGCTCTTAGACAGGAAAAATCTGCATTTTCACACAACGGCTTAGACTTCAATATTTTTAAAGACCAAGTAACCAAAACTGTCATTGTATTATTGTCAAGTTGATTTTTTATTAAGGGCTAATAAAATCGCAGAGCAAGTCTATTTTTCTGTATGGCAATTCAATTTGTCATTTGATAACTCTATCTATGTAATCTATCAAGGGGTGTAAATGAGAGACTTCAATTAATTCGGAAGCTCTTTCAGACGCAAAGATGGCGTAAGAAATTGCTTTCTTACGCCGGTATTAGCCACAGGTCTAGAGGTCAGGTCTTACCTTTTTCAACTTGTTCAGTTCCCTCGCAAACACATATCAATATTCCATTGTATTAGATAAGGACATTTTCCTTTGGAAAGCGTCATTATTATATCAAAATATACTCCAATCCAAAATCCTTCGCAAAAGTCGTAAACATCTATTAATCCTTCATATTTTCAGACTTTTTACTAAAAAACCATCTCATTCAGGAAAAGAAAGGCATTTGATACAGAAAAAAGGCAATAGCAGGTCCTATACACAGTGATATTAATGTTGTAATCAATTTTTTATGCATAAGAATTATAGCACAAATTAAAAATATTATCTCACAATACATATCATCATGATTACTGGACATAATTTGCAAAAGCATTACCGAAATAACACCTGCTGATAGTAATACCGCTAAGATATTATCTTGCTTTATTTTATGACATAAAACGGCCAAAAACGGCGATATTGCGGTAATTGTATACCAAATTAACATATAGCTATTAACATTAACATGAATCAATAAATGGTATATATGAAATGTAATATTTAGACTTAAGAAAAAAAACAAAACTCTAATTGCAGCTGAAATAGATTTTTCGCTTTTTAATGAAATAAATAATGCAATAAGGATCCATATACCAAAATTTGAAAGAATCGCATTTACATTTATTTGACCTAAGAAGAAATTGATATGGATATGCCTATTGTCTATATAGGCCGAAAAAAGACCTAATAAAACACCAACCACTGTAACGCTTAGTATGGGAATGACATTCTTTTTTGTTATTTTATTCAACTTTATAACCCTCCAAATTATATAAATAGCGAGTAATATCCATTCGCATTTTTCCATGATACATCTATTTATTTGCTAAATGAGATTGCAGTGTGTAACTGTAGCAATAATAATTAACGCAACGCCTGAACCAAACCATAACCCAACGAAATGGGACAACATCTGCTAAAGGCCCAAAAATCGCCATACCAATAGGCAAAAAACCGGAGTAGATTATTTTTGTATTCCATTGTTTTTATCCATATTTGCATTATACTTTGCGATGAACTTAATGGCAACCATAGCTCCATATATCTTGCCTCTGGAGTCGTATCATAGTACATCTCGGCAGCGAAATTACCGTAAATGCTTACAGTTTCACCATCATCACCGCACACAGACAGACATAATGACCACGTATTCACGCCGAAGTATCAGCGAAAGATAATCTATTATCAATTGAGGGACGACATACGGCAAATCATAAGAGATTTATGCAAAAGGAAGGGAATTGCGATCATAGAAGGACATATAATGCCCGACCATATTCATTTGCTTCTCTCAATTCCACCAAAATACAGTATATCGCAAATCATGGGATATCTCAAAGGAAAAAGTGCGATAATGATTTTCGATAGACATGCAAATTTAAAATACAAATTTGGTAATCGGAATTTTGGGGCGGAAGGATATTAAAAGCAAACCACAATTTTTGTGCCATTTTTGGGGCTTACGCTAACCCGCAAGCAGGGCAAGTGTATTGACACTTGCACATTTTTAAGAATTTCCCTGCGGTCAACTCTTAAAAATTGCTTGTTGGGGCAAGCCGCCCCAAACCCTGCGACTTCGGGCCAATTTGGCCCGAAGTCGGTGCGTTGCACCTCATGTTGCGTCATGTTCGCTATCGCTCCATTTCCTTATTTTTCTGCGCGTCCGTCAGGCCGAGCAGGTGGTCTATATTGCTTTTCACCGTAACAATTTCCTGCATGGCCTTTTTGGTTTCCCGGTACTCCCGGTAAGCCTTTTTCTTATCTGCCGATAACCGCTGGAACTCCGCTTTGAGCGTATCCATTTTGGGGAGCTTCGCCCCGGACAGCAAACGCCGGAAGATGTCCTGCGCCGCCCGGTAGGCGGCAATATCCGCTTCATGCTCCGCAAGATATTTCTTGCTGTACTTCGCCGCCTTGTACCCCTCAAATACAGAACGGGTTTTAGCATAATCCACCACCGCTGCCTTTAGCTCCGCATTGACACGCATAGCGGCTTCGGTGGCTTTTATGCTGTCTGAAAGCGTATGGAAACGGTCGGTAAGCTCCGCGGTCTTTTGCTCCAAATCTGCATATTCCAGCAAACCATTTTCCTGCAAATACTGTAAAGCTGCCGCCATCTGCTTGAGGTTGAATACCTTTGCCCAGCGTTCATAAGCCGGTCCTTTTTCGGCTTTCATACGGGCTTGAATATCCACAATCAGATTGACCTTGCGCCGTTCCTGCGGAGCGGCTTTTCCCTCAATCGCCGCTTGTATATCCTCCTGCCCGTAGCCCTTGCCAAGCGTAGAAGCACGGAGCCGGGTAAAGCGTTCCTGCCCCTCTGCCCGAAAGCTGATCGTGCCGCCGCGCCCCTGCTTGATTTCATAGCCAGCCGCCGTCATTGCCTGTAAAAAAGTGTCCATATCCGGCGGCTTCGTTGCAAGACAAATATCAATTTGTGCCTTTAATTTTTCTTGAAAGGTAGGCGGTTTATGACCTCCCAGCCATTCCCCGTAATGCTTGAATTTCCCCTTGCTGTGGCGTTTCGGATTGGTAATAACAGACAGTCCGTTTTCAAGGCATATCCGGTCGGAAAGCCGCCGCACCGCACGGGCAGAACCGATAAAATCCCGGAATTTCCGGGTGCAGTCCAGTGAGGTGGAATTGTAGTAAATATGGCAATGAGGGTGGGGGCGGTCAGCATGGGAAACCACGAAAAAGGCGTGTCGCCCTTTTGTCCAGCGCATAGCAAGGTCATAGCTGATTTTAAGAGCGGTTTCCGGGTCTGTTTCGCCGGGCGGGAATGCCTGTCGGATTTGATAATACAGCACATCATTCTCCCGTTTTTGCTCCCGCCCGGTAATAGCCTTATATTTTGCTTTGGAGAGTAAAAATTCTGCGTCAGCCGTGGCAGGGTCACATTCATAGGCAAGAATTAAATCTCCGTTGCGGGTCTTATCTGGATTTTTCCCGTAGTCAAAACCGTCCTTTAAAGTTTCCATAATGGTCATGCCACTTCCCGTGTGACGGGTCATAAGGCGGGTGGTTGCCATGTCGTTTCCTCCTTTCCTCGAAAAAACAACTTCGGGCCAAGTTGCCCCGAAGTTGCCCGGCAGTTCTGTTATGCCGCTGTTAGCTTACAATGAAAAAGCGAAGCGAATTGTTTAGGCTGTGCAGTCCGTCAATGAGGTATTCCGCAATGGCGGGAATCCCAAGGGGTGAAATTAAAAACGACAGGAACAGGAACACGCCGAAGCCCAGCTTTTCACCGCTTATCAGCAGGGCAATACTGATAAGAACGCCTATCCCGGAAACTACCTGTAAGAGAGCGGCGGCATAGCAGAACACAAATTCAATCATGGGTGTTATTATCGTCAACAGAACCACAAACGGCGCGGCGATAATCTTAAATATCAGCTTGATAAACTTCATAAAAAATCTCCTTTCATTGAGTGGCTTTCTTGTTGTATCCTACCTATATTTTACCATTTTGGGCAGGGTGCAACAATGTTGTCGAGGCCGCACCGATCTTGTCCCGGGACTTCGGGCCAAGTTGGCCCGAAGTCAGCTTGTTTATGTAAGGAAAATGCTGTATAATTAAATATAAATAAATTTTACCATTTTTTAAATTTGGTACATATTGCTGCTTTTGCAACGAAAAGGATGGATAAAGGCGAAGGAGAAGAACAATTATGAATATTGATGAAACATTGTATCAATCGATGCTCGAAAACCAGAATTGTTTAAAAATTAGCAGTAAGATTGAATTCCCTGTATTTGATAATTTCAATGGGGAAAAAGACTTACAGTCTATGCGTGAACAATATCGAAAGAGAATTGAACCGTGGCTTAGTGCAGCACTACAAACTGAACATTTATCTATGTTAATCGGCACTGGACTTACGATGGCAATCTGTTCTTCTGCTGATGTTAAGTCATCTTCTATGGCAAAGGCAAAATTTGGTGAGGACTTTTCTACTAAAATAAACACTTATGCTGAAAATGCCGCAAAGCAAATGGGAAGAGGTAATTATAATATTGAAGATCAGATACGAACCGCTTTATCCTTGCTTCATGGCTACGAAATAGATAATAATGATAAAGCAGCAAAGAAGCTTGGTGCTGAAATTGATATTGTTCTTACTGATTTTAGTAATAGTATTTTAGAAGCAGAAAAAAGTTTTATGACAGCACTAGAATCTTCAGATACTATCCAATCAGCTAAAGCAGAATTCGCACTATTTTTACTTAAGTCATTTATTACATCTTTCAGTAGTAGGACTGCAACCAGAGAGCGAACGCATATTTTTACAACCAATTATGATCGTTTTATAGAACTCGCTTGTGATTATTCAGGTATTAAAATTTTGGATCGCTTTTGGGGAAAAATTGTTCCCCGTTTTCAAGAAAGTCCAGCTACAATTGATTATTATTATCGGACACCAGATGCCAAAAATGAATTTCGCTATGCAGAAGGTGTTGTTCGTTATAGTAAAATTCATGGCTCTGTAGATTGGGTTAATAAAGATAATGCAATTTATAAGGATTGCCTTCGATTCGGAGCTGAAAAAGTTGAATTACCCAAAGATAAAACTTATCGTGACCATTTAATGATTTATCCTAATTCCATGAAATCAGTTGAAACAGCCTTATATCCATATTCGGAGCTCTTTCGTGATTTTAGCAGTGCAATATGTCGGCCAAATTCAACATTGGTGACATATGGATACGGATTTGGTGATACCCATATAAATAAAATCATAAAAGAAATGCTTAGTACTCCCTCTACGCATTTAATCATTATTTCCTATGGAATAGACGAACGTCTTGTTGGATTTTTAAGACAAATTAATCTTGCTCAAATAACATTACTCTGTGGTGGCGAGTTTGGTAGTATTGAAAATTTGGTACAATTTTATTTACCGAAAGCAGCTATTGACACGATAACTGAATCGGCAAGTAAACTCGTTGATGCTCGTAAAGGATATTTGGACAGAGCAGAGGTTAGTGCGGAGGTGGAGAATGAACTTTAATAATTATTCAGATAAATGTATCGGAATAGTAGACTCGGTTTCTCCTTCTGAAATTAAAGGTTTCTTATTGGATACTGCACCAACAAATGTTTCCATTACTGAGGGTAATATATCTTTATTCCCAAGAATAAATAGTTTTTTAACCATCCCTAATGAAACGGGGTGCTTAGTTGGCATGATTTCGTGGATAGGATATAATCATTTAAATGTAAATAGTGAGGTCAATCTTCCCCGGGGAGCGCGAATTATTTCGTTAAATATACTTGGTCATATCACAGCTACATTAAATGGCCTTGAATTTGAACGAGGAGCATTTACCTTACCTACTGTAGGTGACCCTATTCTTCTTCCTGACCCGGAGCAAATGGATACTATCATTGAAAACCATGATGAAGAATCCATCACAATTGGAACGTCACCATTAGCTGGTAATAGGGATGTCCGTATTTCTGTTAATGAACTTTTTGGGAGACATCTTGCTGTGCTCGGAAACACAGGAAGTGGAAAATCCTGTACGGTTTCTGGATTGATAAGGTGGTCAATAGAATCAAGTGAAAAAGCTGGTCAAAAATCTCCAAATGCTCGATTTATTATCCTTGACCCTAATGGAGAATATAAACATTCATTTGATAATTTAAATGTTGATGTAACACATTGTACTGTAAAGGATTTGGATAAATCCAGTTCTTCTCAACTGCGGATTCCTGCATGGATGTGGACAAGTTCTGAATGGGCTAGTGTATTTCAAGCAAGTGATAAAACACAAAAGCCTTTATTGCGTGAAGCTCTTAGAGATTTAAAAGCAGCAAACCAAGATTGTACTAAATTCAGCAAAGAAACTGTAACTGGAGATCGTATTAAAATTTTTATTTATAAATTGGAATGTTTTCTGCGTGAATCCATCGTTTCTCAATCTCATTTATCTAATGAAAGGACAAAATTCGGTAAAGAACTTAAGGCTAGAGTTGAAACGCTAAGGCTCGAAGTTCTAAAGCTTGAGGAAACGAACGATTATAAAACAGATTTAATAAATTTTTGTGACACTACTGATACTACAATTCAACAATATCAAGGTACATATAACGGAAATTTGTACTACAATATTTTCCCCGCGCAAGATGTTCAAATAATTCTTAGTAATACTATAGGTATCTCTGGTACTTTTGGAAAAGCAAGCGAAAACTTAACATGTAATGAAGATGATCCTATAGAATTCCCCATTGAAAACCTTGCCCCCTATATCGCTGCACTTGCAAATGATACCCAAGTGGCACAATATATTGATTTTATGACTATAAGAATTAAGAGTATTCTTCGTAATTCTGTACTGTCGCCCGTCATTGGAAACAATCCACAAATCACTTTGTTAGACTGGGTAAATTTATTCTTGGGTGAATCAAAAGAAAAGAAGGCAAAAATTTGTATTATTGATTTATCCCTATTACCTTCAAACATAGTCCATTTGATGGTTTCGGTCATTGCAAGGCTAATTTTTGAAGCATTGCAGAGATACCGAAAACACTATGAAAAGGAACTTCCAACACTATTAATTATGGAAGAGGCTCATAACTTTATAAAAAAGTATTCTGACAATAATGATAATTCGTCAGAAAAACTATGTACACAAGTATTTGAGAAGATAGCGCGTGAAGGTAGAAAATTTGGTTTGGGACTTGTTGTTTCTTCACAGCGTCCTTCCGAATTATCCCCGACAGTTTTATCACAGTGTAATTCTTTTATCTTGCATAGAATCGTAAATGATCGTGATCAAGATATGGTCAGGAGAATGGTTCCAGATAATATGGGAAATATTTTATCAGAACTCCCCGCTTTACCAACTAAAAAAGCTATTATTTTAGGTTCTGCCGTTTCAATTCCTACTGTGGTAGATATTAAAGATATCCCTTCACAAAACCGGCCTAAATCGGACACTCCAGATTTTTGGAAAGTTTGGACACATGCCGAAGAGCGTTCCCTGGATTGGAAACCAATTGTTGACACTTGGCAAGGCTAATTACCTGCTAAAGTAAAAGCGGGGAGCGACGGCATGTGCCAACGCTCCCCGCTTTTCTTATAGCTCCACTATCGCCGTAAGCTGTTTGAGTACCTCTGAAACCCGGCCCCATAGCTCGGTATAATCTTTTTGCAGAGCGGTAATTTCGGACGGATAAATGCCGTAGGTGTTGGCATGAATGGCAACCTGATTCAGATTGTTGGCACATCTGCGTTGCAGGGAAACCAGCTCCCGGACAGGGGAAATGTCAATATTTAACACATAGCCATTGAGCGCCATTTTTCGGATATAGGCGCTTAAATTCTGTGTTCCGGCCTGTGCCATACGCTCCTGAATGGCAGCGTATTCATCATCACTCACCCAAACATAAAGGGGAACGCCGCGCCTGCGTTTGGGGCGACTCACCGTTCCTCCCGTTCCCGGCTCCGGTGTTTTGCCGGCGGCTCCTTTACCCGGTCTTTCGGCCTTTCCTCCGGCATGGTCTGCGGAACAGGCAGAGGGGCATTATTTGGAATCCCATCAATCATATTGTAATTCTGCTCGATCGAAAGCTCTGCATTTTTTAAATAGTTATCCTTTTCCATTCTCAAAAAACCTCCTTTTTAGTGACTTCGGGCCAAGTTGGCCCGAAGTGATTACCTGTCTTTCTCTGCGCTTTTTTGGGGAGCAGGACGGGCGGCATTGTCCCGTGCCGCCTGTTTTGCTCCCTCTGCCAGCCGGGCGGTAATTGATTTACTTTCTCCCGGTTCCCGCATGGGAGCTTTTCTGTCGGGATTGCCGGGAGCTGCCCGAAGCTCATAATCGCCAATCTGCTTTTCTGTCAGAGGTGCGTCATACACAAGATAGCCCCATGCCAGAAAGCGGCCCTGTTCCACACTTTCCGGCTTATCAAAATTCACAAGGTATAACGGGCCGTTCTCCGTTTTGGGGAACGTGCCAATATCCACCGGCCTTTGTGTAGAATAATATCGATAAGCCGATTTTTCGGATACGCGGTAGTCATGATGATATTCGGAAACACGGTTCTCATAATCCCTTGTGGCGGCGGCTTTATCGGTGGTATAGTGCCCCCAATAATAATCGCGCCTGCCGCTTGCGTCCTCGGTAAACTGCCATGTGGCAAAGGGCTGTACCGCCTGCGGATTTTCCCCAAGAGCAAAACCCCGGTCATTCTCAAAGGCAATGGCCCGTTTGATTTCATATCCTTTTACGTTATCGCTCATTTTTCCCTCCGTTCTCATACATGGAAATGTCACGCTGTTACCCGCAAAAAGTGGGGGCAGGAAGCATAGATACCTTTTCCTTGAAACCGGCGCCGGAAAGCCCCGGAAATCAAGGCTTTTGGGGGCAAACTTCGTGACACCTTACCCCCTGTTTTTGCGCCTGTGCCGCTGTTGGCGGCGGCGGTCTGCTTCGCGTTTTCCTTTCCGGCGGCAGGCTTCGGAGCAATAGGCCTGACTGGTAACAGGAAGATAGGCCGCCCCGCAGACCGGGCAGGTCTTACGGGAAAGCACCGTAGGGTTTCCGGCTAAATCAGCTTCCAGCACCGGGTTAAGCGGAAGCACGGCCTTTTGAAAATATTTGCAGTATGTGCCCGTCCAGCATTTATCCATCATATAACAGCCGCCGTAATCAAGGGGCAGACAGCCATATTCCGGGTCATAGTTGGCGCATATCCCTGTTACCAGCCTGCGGATTGCGGCGTGTTCCTGGCGGGTCAGTTCCCGGGGTTCGGCACTCATACGTCTGACTTCGGGCCAAGTTGGCCCGAAGTTCCCTCCCTTTGCGGCAAAATCAAATCCCGGTAGCAAACGCCCACGCAGACAGAGCCGTTCCAATAACTGCAATCCCGGCAAGGGGAGCCTTTCGGCGGCTTGCGCGGTGGAACCGGGCGACAGGGACGGGGCTTTTCTTTCATCATTTTTTCATAGGGGCTGTTAGTAAAGTTCATGCGTCCTCGTCCTCCCCGGTATCCGAATCCTCCCCATCCACTTCCCACGGAGGGGTATCGTCCTCCTGCTCGTCGTAAGGGTTGGTTTCGTATTCGTCAAATTCGTCCTCTGCCAAAGCGGCCTGTTCCTGCTTCGGGCGATAAATCTTAAAGTAATATCCGGCCCCGCCGCCAATCACTACAACCGCCAGCACCAGCAGGAGCATGGTAGTATTGCTTTTTTGCTCCAATTCCGCAGAGGTTTCTAAAGAAGTTTCGGAGCTTATGTCTGTTTCAGAACCGCTTTCCGGTTCGGGAGTAGAAATAGCGGCGGTTTCATTTTCCACGGTATCCTCGGATTTTTCCGCAAGAGCCAGCAGGTCTTTTTCCGTCACGGCATTCAGAAAATACACATTGTCCATTTCCCGCTGAAGGTCAATCACGAGGTAAAATACATTTTCGTCCGGGGTGGTGATGGTGTAGAATTGCTTGCTGTCCTCGTCCGTGGCGGTATTGACTACGGTTCCCGTTCCGGCTGGGGTAAAGGGATTGGTTTCAGAAGTCGCCGGAGCTTCCGTTACTTCCGGGGTTTCCTCACCGCCGCTGGCATAGGCCACAGTGCTAAAGGAAAATACCATTAAAAAAGCGGCGCACAGCACCGCCATCATACGAAATTTCTTCATTCTTCGATTTCCTCCTTTTCAGTTTGGGCGGGTACTGCGGACTTCGGGTTAAGTTGGCCCGAAGTAGCCCCGCCTGTCTTTGCCACTTTCAGCAGGTCGGCAAGGTCGGTCAGGGAAATATCCATGCCGCGCACCGCGTCCACAATTTCCAAATTTTCAAGCTCGATTTTCTGCTTTTCCAGCTCCCGCAGCTTTGTTTGAAACTCATTGATTTTTTCCTTTGTTTTCTGTATGTCCTTGCTGACACGTTCAATTTTCGCGTTCAAAAAATTACCTCCTATGTTTCGTTAGGGCAAACGCCCATAGCCTAAAAAGTGACTTTGCCAGTAGCTTGTATTGATAGAAGCGTACTGTATGGGAGAGCCGCAATGGATCATCATGCCATTTCCTACGTAAATTCCCACATGGCTTGCGCCCGGAGTGTCGTAGGTGCCTTGAAAGAAAATCAGGTCGCCGGGCTGTGCTTCGCCCGGTGGGATATGGGAACAGAAATTGAAAAGCCCCGTTGCGGTCGTTCGCCCCACGCTTCCCACACCAGACTGATTGATGACCCAGCACACAAAGCCCGAACAATCAAAGGAAGTGGAGGGAGAAGAACCGCCCCAAACATAGGGATAGCCTAAATATTTCTCCGCTTCCGCAATCAGAGCGGCAAATTCCGGGTCGGCCAGAGCTTGTGGCGGTATGTCGTAATCGGTGTATTCTCCGGCATGGGCGTAAATATTGCCCTCAAACAGATAAGGGCGGTTGCCTTTGGTCTTTTGGTAAATGGCATAGCGTTCCGACTGCTCCGGGTCGAGATTGGTAAGAGCTACAGCCCCCAATGACTTATTTTTTAAAGACACATTGAGGATATAGTAATCATAGGGAACCTCGTAGGTGTCGGTATGGGTTTCGCCGTTTTCGTCCGTCCAAGTATCGGTTTCCGTGCGGTAGCGTACCTCCACCGTTTCCGTGATGGTCAGGATATACTGTTGCCCGAATAGGGCTTGCAGTTCGGTCTGTACCTGCGCCGGGGTGTAGCCGCCGTATTTGGCGGTCAGATAGGAAGCCAGCTCAAAGGGGTCATGCCCGATTTCGTCCACGGAATAGCGGTACTCGTCATAGTCTGGATAATCGCTTTCTATTCGGGAGAGCCGATCCCGTAAATCCTTTTCCAGTGCGGTATAGCTTTCGTCCACAGCTTCAATATCGCTGTCCGACGAACCGTAGGAAGTGCCGCCTACAACGCTAATCAGGCCGTTGCCAATGGTGGTGATTCCCGCCATGCAGGATTGCAGAACCACAATCAGCAGGAACAGCACCAGCCCAAGCAATAGAATTTTGGGATTGCGCTTTACAAAGGCCGCAACCGTTCGGGCAATTTTTTTTGTGAACCTCACCGCTTTTTTGCCCTGCTTTACCGCTTCCTTTGCCTGCTTTCGGTACTGCTTTTTTAGCTGTTGCTTCTGCCAGAACCGGGAAACCGGATTGCTTTGCAAGCCCGGATTTTCCTGCACAAGCTGGCGGTAGGTGTAATCGGCTCTTGCGCTGATATGTCTGCTTTCCCACTTGCGAACCTGCCGAGCGGGACGGGTTCTGATACGGTGATTGATAAAGCGTGTACCGCCCCAGATAAGGTGTTCCCCGGCAAGCTCCGTTTTGTGGGCGGCTTCCGTTCCCATATTTTCATGCTCCACTTCATGGATTTTTCCATGCACATACCGCCATGGCTGATACTGGACGGCACGGCTGATGGTTTTGACTGGGCCGGGATTTTTCTGCGGCTTCTGATTCGCCAACTTTTCACGGGCGGTATTCAGCTTATTGCCGCTTTTTTCCATACGGAGCTTTGATTTCTCCATACGCTTGCTGTCCGGCGGGGTGTCCGTTTTTTCATTACCGGGCGGCGGCTCCCCGTCATGCCGCAGACGTTCCGAGGGGCGGGGTTTCTTGCTGTCCTGTCGGAGCTTTCCCGACTTCGGGCCAACTTGGCCCGAAGTGGCAGGGGCAACGGATTTTGGTGGTATGGTGGTGTCCGGGGTGACTTCCTCATCAAACTGTAATTTTCGTTTTTTCGTATTAGGCGGGGCAGGGTCAGAGCGATTACCCACAGGCGGCGAAGCTCCCGATGGGTCGGAGGTTTGCGGCGGTGTTTCCCCGGCAGTTTCCTTTTTCGGGATAGCTCGCTTTTCTGACTTCGGGCCAAGTTGGCCCGAAGTTCCCGCCTGCCCTTTTGGCGTAAACCGCAAGCGGCCCGGCCTGCCCGTATCACGCATTTTGGACCTCCCGTATGTCCTCTGGCCTTGTGGTTAGCAGATTGTAGATTTCTCCACGGGGGAAACGGTCTACAAAGGGAATGGTGGTATTGCCGAAGAACAAAAGCCCTTCCCCTGAATTACTGTGGGCGATATACGAAAGCTGATGTTCCGATATACCAAGCTGTTTAGCGAGGATTGCCCGGTCGCCCTGCGCCTGTGACAGCAGTATCATAAAGTCGCTGTTTTCCAAGATATTTTCGATTTCCCGGCTGGCTAAAAGGTCTTTTACATTCTGCGTGAGGGCACTCGGTACACAGCCCTTTTTCCTCAGCATCTTCCAGACACGGACGAAATAACTGGCACTTAGGGCATCTTGCAGGAGAATATGAAATTCATCATAGTAGCACCAGGTCGCAAGGCTTCTGGAAAAGTTTTTGTCTACCGCCTGTGTCACCAGCTCATTTGTGATGTGCATGGCGATTTTGCGTAGGTTTTCGCCCATGCTTTTCAGCACGATACAGGTAATACGGCTATCGGTCTGCACGTTGGTAGGGTGGTTAAACATATTGAGGGAGCCGGTGCAGTAAAGCTCCAAGGCGGTTGCAATCCGTCTGGCTTCCGGTTCGGGCTGTTTGCACAGGGTTTCATACAAATCTTGCAGAAGCGGCATTTTCCCGTCCCCGATACCAAGGGCAAGCTCCCGGTACACCAAGCGCACACAACGGTCAATAACCGTTTTTTCAATGGGCTGTAAGCCCTCCTTGCCGCCGATAATCAACTCACATAAGGACAATAAAAAATCCGCTTTCATCGAAAGCGGGCTGTCCTCTCCGGCTAAGTTCAATTTTAAGTCCATTGGGTTGATGTGATGGGGGCTGTTGGGCGATATTTCTATGACCTCACCGCCAAGCCGCCTGACTAACGGGGCGTATTCGCCCATTGGGTCTACCACGATAATGCGGTCTTTGGTGGCAAGGAATACGTTGATTAGCTCACGCTTTGCGGCAAAGCTCTTGCCGGAGCCGGTGCTTCCAAGATACAAACCATTGGCGGATTTCAGCTTTTTGCGGTCTGCCATAATCACATTATGGGAAAGAGCGTTCATTCCGTAGTATAAAGCCTGCCCGTCCATGCGAAGCTCCTGCGTCATAAAGGGAACGAATATCGCCGTAGAGCTTGTTGTCATACCCCGCTGTATCTCGATTCCGTTGTACCCAAGAGGGAGCGAGGACATAAAGCCCTGTTCCTGCTGAAAATCCAGCCGTTTGAGAAAGCAGTTATATTTCTGCGTAATGCCCGACACCGTGAAAATATCGTTTTCCAACTGCTGGCGGGTGGGGGCTGTGTTCACCACAAGAAACGTGAGAAGAAACATTCGCTCGTTACGGCTCTGTAAATCTGCCAAGAGTGCCGCCGCGTCCTTGCTGTAAGTGAGCAAATCCGGGGGCAGAATATCAATGTCATACCCGGCTCTTGCGGCTTTTTTCTGCTCGTCCATTTTCATACGGTCTATGTCGGTCAGCTTTGCCTTGACCGTTTTTACCGCTTTGGTCTGGTCTACCGTCTGGATATGCAGGGTGATGGTCATTTCTGCGTCCACCTCCAAAAGCTCCGCTAACAGCTTGTCGGAAAGCTCCGAAGCCATAATCTGCATATACAGAGCCGCGCCCCATGTAGTCCCCACACGAAAGGCGCGGCTTTGGCGAAAATCAAAGGAAGTGGGAGCAATGAAGTCCTTTGTTCCCATGCCGGTTTTGGGTATCATATCCCAAGAGAAAATAAATTTTTCCTTTCCTCCGGGGTGTAGCTGGCTGTGCAGCACTTCCAGGCGTTCCCGCCCGGAAAGGGTTGCCGACTGTACGCCCAGCTTCTTGAAGTTCCCCACAATATCTGCTTCGATTCGCTCCAAGCGGGGCCGAGCCGCCGCTATCCCGTCTGCTTGAATCCCGAATGTAATGTATTTGGAGCGGACAATGCCGTTGTTGCTTTTGGCAATCTGGTTTTCCAGCATGGCGGTAAATTCACCCCGGATACTGTTAAAATCATCGTCCTGCGGGGAAATGTTCACGCTGTAACGGTTCTCCGGGCGGGAGCGGTGATTGATAAAGGAAAGCTGAAAGGGTAAGGCGCTGTCAAAGTAATTGAGAAAGCCGCAGTACCCGTCAAAAATGGTGCTTTGGTCGTCACTGGAAGCAACAGCATAGTTAATATCTTCATAGGAAAGGGTCTTTGTGTAGTAGCCCTCCCGCACCTTGCAGATACCGTCTTTCAGCATTTCCTTATAGGGAATGGTCTGCTGTGCCGACTGCGGCCCACGCCTTTTAGGCTTTCCGCTTTTTACAGGAATGGGCGGGCGTTTTGTTTCTTGTGCCATTGGGTGAAACCTCCTTTCCGGGTTTGCTTAGGTAGGAATAGAAATTCTGTGTCTGGTAGGGGCGTGTACGGGGCCACAGAAATTTGGAGCGGACAATATTTCGCACCACCTTTTCCAGCGGTTGTCCGTCACGCTCATACATGGCAATAAGAAAGCAAGGGAGCATTAGGGCAATCATCAGAAGCATGGCCCCGGTATTGCCAATGGCGGTACGGGTAAAAAGATAGGTCGGAATCCCGACTACCGCCGCCGTTCCGAAGCATAGTAGCTGGCGTTTGGTAAGATTGAACGCCACTTTGGTTTTTATTTTCGATAAATCATTTGGTACGCTTACATATGCCAATGAAAAATCCTCCTTTCCGGGTGTTTTCATGGTATAATTTAGAGAAAAAGCAAGGAGTGTTTTTATGGAAACATTGAATACAAAAGGGTTGTTGCCGATTGCACTTGACGCTGTTGTGTTGGAGTGCAGGGACGCAGCCGCTTTATCTGATTTTTATATACGGCTTCTCGGCTGGAAGAAAAACCATGTGGAAGAAAACGAGTGGACGGATATTATTTCGCCCTCTGGCGGTGTAAAAATCGCCTTTCAGCAAAATCCAGACTACGTTCCGCCCGTATGGCCGGACGAGCCGAGCGCACAACAGCAAATGGCACATTTGGATTTTACGGTACAAAATCAGGAGCAGTTGGAGCTTGCCGTACAGCACGCGCTTTCCTGTGGGGCAGTAAAAGCCAATATACAATATGGCGAAGCCACTTCACCGGAAAGTGAATCCTTATGGACAACTATGCTTGACCCAGCAGGGCATCCCTTTTGCTTTGTCATTTGGTCGTAACTTCGGGCCAACTTGGCCCGAAGTTCATTATCGCTCTGCGCTGTGAGTGGAAACCGTCTGCCGGGCCGGGGTCTTTTCAAGCCCGGCCTGCCGTACCCGCCAATAATCCGGGTTGTGTTCCCGAAGTGACTGATTGATGTTTTCCTCAAAAGCCACCTTATCCTTAATACGGTCAGGAACCGCCCACAGCTTTTTATCCAAAAGCTCCCGCAGGGCAACATCTTCCTGCGTATCTTCCTCAAAGCAGAGAAAACCGCTGTGACGGAAGCCGCACTTGATAGCGGCAGGAGAAAGCACCGCCGCCATATCCTTTGCAACCATTGTCCCGCCGTGACTGGCGGTACTCACAAGAAACACGCCGGGGCAGAGCATATCACAGGTCTGCACCTTGCCCCACGGCGATTGTTCCGGCTGTTGGTAAAGCATAGAATCCTCCTTTCCGGCACTTCGGGCCAAGTTGGCCCGAAGTTACCTTTCTGCATTTTGGGCCTTACTGGCCTTTGCCGTAGTAGAACGGGCGGCGTTTTCCTGTGCCGCCTGTTTGGCTCCCTCTGCAAGCTGTTTCGGGATAGACTGCTTTTCGGGGGAAGCAATGGCAGCGGCGCGGGTCTGCAACTTTTCAAGCTCCGCATGGTAAGCTGCTGTCACGGCTTCGGTCAGCTCGGCGCGGAACTCTTTTGTGATGGGGCGGGACGTATCCCGGTAGCCGGTCTTGCTGGTCTTATCCGGCTTGCTCGGCATACCTACAAAAATGCCCTTGTCGTTTTGCAAAATCTTGAAATCGTCAATTACAAAGCAGTCGTTCAGTTTCAGACTGGCAAAGCCTACAAGATTGCCTTTGGGTTCAATGAGCCGGGCGGTAACGTCCAGCTTCAGCGGCAAAGCCGCCTGTCCGGGTTGCGGTTCCGCTTCCTGCGGAACCGGTGTTTTTTCGTTGCTCATAGTAAAAAATTCTCCTTTCTCACTTCGGGACAAGTTGGCCCGAAGTTATCAGTGCGCTCCAAAAATGGATTTCGCAAGGCTTCCCGTTTTGAACATAGTAAAGCATAGCAGAACCGTATAGCCAATAACCGTCCATATGGCTCCAATGGGGTCGCCGCCTACGGCGATACTCTGCACCAGCTTTGCGTAAATTCCCACGCATACCAAAATCAGCAAGCCTTGAAAGCCCACGGCGCACAGGGATTTCAGATAGTTCTGACCCATGCCGCCGATTTCCCGGTTGACCAAGGTCGCTATTGGCACAGGGGCTAAACTGGTGAGTAGGTAAATTTCAATCATTCTGCCGTACACAATGACAAACACAACAATGTTAATTACTACGACTACTATTCGTATCAGGAAAGATTGCATCCACAGGCCAAGCAGAGGGCCGATTTCCATTGTCATGAGTTGGGTTTCCAAGCTATCCAGCATATCGGAGCTTACCGCCGTGTTTCCTGCAATCACGCCCCCTGCGTTGTTAATGACGCTTTGGGAAACATCAAATACTGCCATTACGATATTGAACGTGTTGGAAAGGAGCAGTACCGCGACAAAGGTCTTGAATATCCACTTGAAGAAAATCCATGTGTCAATGTCGTGCAGGTTGTTCCGCTCAATCAGCATTTGTATCAGCTCATAGCACATGACAAAGGTAAGCACCAGTCCGGCAATCGGCAAGACAACCGTTTCGGAAAGCTGCCGTATGAGGGAGAACACGCCGGGGTTCCAGTTCCCCGGCGTAGTTCCCACCTGTGTTGCAATCTCTCCGATCTGGTCGTTCACATTCTCAAAAAGACCGCTTAAATTGCCCATGATACCGTCTATCAGCAGGCCCTTTATCCATTCGTTAATCCAGTCGGTGAGAAAATCCATACCGGCCTACCTTAAAACAGGCTGGAAAGCATAGGTACAAGCGTTGTTCCCAGCAGGATAACGCCGCCCCCGGCCATGAGCTGCTTGATTCCTTGCGATTTCGCACCCGGATTGTCCGACCCGTAACCTTCTAAAAGGTTAATCACGCCCCACACGGCAAGGCCCGCGCCCAGAGCTACAACAAGGGTCTGTAAGGTACTAACTGCACTCGTAAAAAATCCCATAATCTGGTTACCTCCATGTTTTCATATTGTTTTCGGGTATAAAAAAACCGCCATCTCTGGTGGCTCCACTTCGGGCCAACTTGGCCCGAAGTTATGCAAATGCTTCCGGGTCGTCCACATCATCATAGTTGAGAATGTCCTCGTTCTCGTCTATGGCGGCGGTTTCCCCGTCGGCACTTACTTCATAAACGGTATACTGCTCATTGGGACTGAGCTTTTTCATGCGGCGGTTTACCAGCTTTGAAGCGTCAAAAGCGTTGCGCTTGTCGGCTTCGGCGGTATACCTGTAATTGGGGTGCTGTTTCAAATCGTATTTCGGGGAAAGGAACGGACGCAGACCGCGAAGCTGTAAAATGCACTTGTTGCCCGGCATAGTGGTCAATTCGTCCATTGTCATAAGCTCCTTGCCAAGCCGCTGCATATTCTGTCCGTAGCTTTCCGACTGGCCCCGTGTCCGGCTTTCTGTCTGCATGGAAATGGTTTCTTTCCCCAAGACCTCCGAAAGCTCCTTGATGGTGGAATGTTCCCGCCCACCAAGAAAAATCACGCTGTCCATATTCCCCATAATGGTTTCAGCGTGGTCTTTGTATAAGGCTTTGAGTTGGCTTTGCGCCTGTAAAAACAGGCACAGGGAGATTTCACGGGAGCGGATAACGGCAACCAGTTTTTCCAGTTGAGGCACTTGTCCTGTATTAGCGGCTTCGTCCCATAGCACCCTTACATGATGGGGGAGCCTGCCGCCGTATTTGCTGTCAGCCCGTTCGCACAAAAGATTGAACATCTGCGAAAAGGCAAGAGCAACAATAAAGTTGTAGGTCGTATTGGTGTCGCTGATGATGAAAAAGGTGGCGGTTTTCTTATCACCCATGCGGTCAAGCTCCATTTCGTCATAGCTCATAATCTCACGGAGCTGTCCAATGTCAAATGGGGCTAATCTTGCTCCGCAGGAAATCAGGATACTTTTAGAGGTTTTTCCGCTGGCGAGCTTGAATTTCTTGTACTGGCGCACCGCAAAATGGTTGGGATTGCGCTTTTCCAAGCCAAGGAACATATAGTCCACGGCGTTCTTGAAATTTTCATCATCTTCCCTTGTTTCCATGCTGTTCAGCATATCTACAAGGGTATTGATATGACGTTCTTCCTCCGGCCCCTCAAAGACGATATAGCCGATTAAAGCACAATAAAGCAAGGTTTCTGCTTTCGTCCAGAATGGATCGCCCTCTTTACCGTCGCCCTTTGTGTTCTCAATCAGAGCGTTTACAAACTTCAAAATATCGCTTTCCGTCTTTAAGTAGGCCAGCGGGTTATAGTGCATTGACCAGGCAAAATCAATGGAATTGAATACCTTGATTTTGTAGCCCTGCTTTTTCAGAAAAGAGCCGACCTGCTCTAAAATGCCGCCCTTTGGGTCAACCACCACATAGGACGAATGAGCCTGTAAAAGCTGTGGGGTCAGCCAAAAGCGAGTTTTCCCGCTTCCGCTGGAGCCTATGATACAGCAGTTAAGGTTTCGGGCGTTGGCGGGATTGGCGGGTCGGGTATTCATGGTAAGAAGCTCTGTCCCGGTTAGTATCACGTTGTTGCTGAATTTTGGGTCGATAAAGGGCTTGATGTCCTTTGCCGTTCCCCACCGGGCCGAGCCATATTCCACATCCCTCCGAAACTTTTTTGCGTTTTTTACCTTATACCATACCACCAGCCGGAGTATGACCGCCCCGGCAAGGCCAATGAGCCAATCGGACAGCACAAAGCCCGGCGCAAAGGAAGCAAATGCCGGGCTTATGGTTTTTATCATGCCAACCAGCTTATTTCCGAAGTCTGCACCTGCCGCAAGGCGGTAGGCTGTGCCGAGCTTTAGAAAGAACCACAGCACGAACAGATAGGGAACATTGGGAATCACATATTTACGGATTTTATCGTTCATTCCGCGTCACCTCCCGTTTTCGTTCCTTTTGGTGCGGTTTGGTACGCTCCCTGTCGGCAAAGTTTTTCAGTTGTTTCAGAATAGAGGGGCGGCGGCTCTTGCCCCGGTTCAGCACCAGCTTTGTGTATTCGCCAAAACAGGCGGTTATTGCGTCTGCCTGCCCGGCTTTGAAGAATAACAAATATTTGTCCGGCCCGGTTTTGTGAAAAGCATAATCTACATTGTATTTCCGGGCTACACGGTCAAACAGCTTCGTATCCCCGGACAAATCAAGGCTGTTCGTAGAAACGCCGTGGTTCATCAGCTTTTTTACGCTCTGTCTGCCCTGTGGTGTCTGCCGTTTCTGATGGCTCTTTTGTATCTGCCGGAGTGCTGCCGCCAGCACCTTTGCCAGCGTCCGGCCCGTCAGCTTTGTGGCATTGACGGATAGGGCAACCGTCCGGCGTTCAATATCTTCCTGCATGAAATTCCTCCTTTCCTGCCAGATATGGCAATCGTATAGGCGGGAGGACTTCGGGCCAAGTTGGCCCGAAGTGTGTTACCTCTCCGCATTGACAGGGCGGGGGCGTTCTGTGGTGGGAGCGTCCTTTTGTGCCTGTGCGATTTTTTCATTGTGGGTCGCAAGAGCTTCCCGGATAGAGGGCTTTTTCTCTGCCGCCCGTTCTTCCAACCGTGCCAGCGTATTCAAAGATTTTTCTATATGGCTTTTTATACTGGAAAAATGGGAACGCTCCGCACGGAATGGAGCGGATATGACCGCCGCCAGCTTGCCGGGCTGTTTTACTTCCTGTGCCGCTTCTCTGCCGAGCATGACCCGGCCCATGTTTTTCAAATGCCGCCCGGCTTGATGGTATTCGGTGCTGATTGCTTCGATTTTGGCAATAGCCTTATCGTCGTACTGAATATCCTTTGTGAGCATATCCCGCATGGCTTCTAAAGTGGGGCGCACCTTGAAGAACCGGGCTACGTTATCCAGCGCGGAAATGCCGGTTTCCTTAAAAGCGGTAACGGCGTTCTTACAACCGTCTATGACGCTTTGCTTTAGCTCCGCCAATTTATCCCGCAAGTCCAATACCTGCCCCTGCATAACAATGACCGCCTTTTGCAAAGCAGTCTTAACCGGGTGGTTCTGTTCCTGTGCTGTTCGGAGTTCCTGCCGCATGGCGGCAAGCTCCTTTACAGCGGCGTCAAGCTGTTTTTCCATTGCTCCGACCTGATGCAGAACCGCAAGAAAATCTTTTGTGGACGGGGAATTGTTTTCCCGCAATATCGCCAAAAGCTCTTTCACATGCTCATTTTCCAAAAGCGGTTCAGTGGTAGTTTTCGTTTTTGCCATAGGCTTTAACCTCCTTTCACACTTCGGGCCAAGTTGGCCCGAAGTGGCTTTACCGTTCCTCACAGGCCGGGGCAATGTGAGCCTTTTGCGGAGCGGGCGCGTTGTCAATCATCTGCTGATACTGTTTGAGGGTGTCACGAATAGAAAGCTTTTCCGGTTTGGGATAAGCAAAAATTCGGTGTTCCTCCGGTAAATCGTCCCTGCCGCTGTAAAACTCGGTAAAGCTGTCGCCTGTCCGCACCACATAGCCGCCATCTGTAAAGCGTCCGTCCTCGTCCATGCTCATATCCCGTCCGTAGGCTTCGTAATCAATGTAGTTTGTTAAATGCTCTGGGATTTCCAGCGTACACATTTCATCAATATAGAATCGCCCCAAATCTTCCTCATTCTCAATCCCGGCGTAAAACTCAAAACAATCCAGATTTTGCGTAAGGTTAATTAGGGCGGGTACACTGTTGTACTCCCCGAAGTCCACGGCGGCAGAAAACTTTTCTAACTCCCATTCCTCCATATCATCCAGCAGGGAAGCCAGATAGTTCAGCTCGTCAATGCTTTCATATTCGCCCAAGCAGTCACGCAGGCCGGGTACGTCGGTTTCATAATTGGTAATGAAAATTTCCTCATACCCCACACCGTCCACATGGATACGCTTCAAAAGAGCCTGCACTTCCTCGGTGGTGGCGGGGAGCTTTAAAGGCTCCCCGTCCAAATATCCCTCGTTATACCGTCCAAGATTGGTAACAAAGGCTTCAAGCATGGTCTTTTTCCTGTCCCTGCGTTTTCACGGTCAGAATCCCGTCCAGCGTGGTTGCCGTGATGTTCAGCCGCCCGGCAACGGCAATGTCGTTTTTCACGTCCTCGTCAATATCGCTTCCGCATACGACAAGCACATGAGAGCGGCGCAGGAGATCCCGGCTCATATCAATGCCGCTTTTATGTTCCTCCGGGATTGCGTCATTGAGAAAAAGCGGAAGATACAGGGTCGGGCAAACCGGGGAAAAACCGGCTTCGTAAACTGCCCGGCAATACTGCGCCGCCTGTTTGGTATCCGTATCGTGATTGCCGCACCACGCGGCAGTAATGTATGCTAAAGGTCGTTTCATGATTTAAGCACCTCCGTTCTTGTTGCGCTGAATGTGTCAACCTATCCCCCCGCCCTTTCCACGCTTTGGAAAGGGCGCGGCTCAAAGGAATCTATATCCCCGTCGCTTGACTGCCTTAAAGCATAACCGGGAGAAATCCGTCAAGAGTGCGAAGCACCGCCTACGGCGGCAGGCTCTTGACCGATTTTCCCGGTTATGCTACCTGATATATGGCGACGGGGAATATATTATATCCTTAGAGCTTTGGGGTGCGGGGCAAAGCCCCGCATACACAGACTTCGGGTCAACTTGACCCGAAGTGCTTATTTTTCCTGTTCGGCTTTCTTTTGAGGAGCCGAAACCTCTTTCAGTTTTGCCTTGTTTTCCTCAAGCAGCTTCATAATGGTATCCTTCATTTCGCGGGGTGTTTTCTCCTTGCCGAAATACTGGGAAAGTTCCTGACTTGAAATAATCACTTTGTCTGCCTCCTTTTTTTCTTCTAACATGATTCCGTCAATCACATCGGGGTTTAACAGCTTCTTTTGGTCAAGGTCACGCATACGCTGTGCCTGTGAGAGCGAGGGAGCCGACTGCTGGCCCTCAATAGCGATAGCAATATACCGCTGATTTTTGGGCTTGATAAACGCAAGCTCCACCGCGGGAGTGAACGCGATTTTCTTTTCGTCCACCATTTTCATAAGGTCGAGAACCAGCTCATTGAGCTTGATATACCGCTGAACCTGCTTGACGGTCATTTTGTTGCGCTCGGCTACGACCTCATTGGAACGCTGTCCGTTGCCGGTTCGCGCACCCTGCCGCTTGATGGCTTCCAACTGCATTTGCAGGGCTTTGGCCCGTTCGCTGGGCAGGATATTTTCACGCTGATTGGTGTTGTCCTCTACCATCTGCGTGATGGCCTGTTCGTCCGTCATGTTGCGGATAATACAAGGCATATCCGCAAATCCAGCTAATTCGCTGGCTTTCTGGCGGCGGTGACCTGATACGATTTCATAGCCGCCATCTTCACGGGGGCGCACAATGGCAGGCTGGGTAACGCCCTTGTCCTTAACGCTTTCCACCATAGCCGCCATTTCTTCATCATTACGAACCTGAAACGGGTGGTCTTTGAAAGCGTGAAGCTCGAAAAGATTAAGGTAAACAATCTGTTCCTGTTCGCCGGGGCGGGGTGCTTCCCTCGGTTCGGGCGGCAGCTCCGGGGCAGAGGGCGGCGTTTCCTGCTGTGCCTGTTCCTTAGCTTGCGGGAAAGCAGAAGCCCCGCCGCCAATTTCTGCGGTCTGTTTCGGTTTATCCGGTTTCTCCGACTTTACGGCCTTTGGTGCTTTTTCCTGTTTGACAGGGCGGGCAGGCTTTTTGTCTGCTTTTTCGGTGGTTTTAGGTGGACGGCCTTTCGGTTTTCTGCCCGGTTGTTCCGGTTTTGCCGCTTTTTCTGCTGGCTCCGCTTCCTGTTTTTCGAGGGTAGTCTGTTCCGCTTCCTTTACCGCCGCCTGTTTCCCGGAAACAATCTCATTGATTTTGTCAAAGGAAACCACCACATCACCGGGGGCGGGAATGTCAATGCGATTAGGTTCTTCCGGTCTGTCCTTATCGGATTCAGACAGGGCGGTTTCGTCCTCACGGGGAAGTGCCGCTGTTTCCTCGGCGGTCTTTTCCGGAGCAGGAGCTTCTCCGCCAATCTCCGGCATGGGAGCAGGCGTGTTTTTTTCTTCTGCTGTTGCTTCCTGGGCCGGGGCGGTTTTTACTTCGTCCGGCTTGTTTGGCTCATTTTTTGTCATGCGTTTTTCCTCCTTATCTGTTTTATGTCATGAAAAAAGGGACTTGATTTTTTAGGTCAAGCCCCAACGGGATATTTGCAATCCCTCCTTTCAATTTCGGGTCAAGTTGACCCGAAGTTCCGCTATCCAGATACAAAAATACCGCCCATCTTGTCCAATTGGGCGGTATCCTGTGTAATGTGATAGCTCATATTTTATTTTAGTATTCCCTTATCCCGCATAGAATAAGGGTTTTTGCAGTTTTCCTAATACATTTGGCTCATATTACCGCACCATCAAGAATAAATCCAGCAGACAAAAAGAGGATATGGCTAAAATTGAACGGTGTTACCATAACACAGATCAGGCAAATGATGGAGATGAATGATTTTAAGCATCTGCTCAAGCAATATCCAGAATATATCACGAAGGAGCAATTTCGTATCATTGCCCATATCAGTAAACAAACCGCACGGTTTCTATTGACCTGTGGATTAATTCCATGCCAGCATAGCGGAAAGAAAACCCGCTGCTATAAAACTAAGCTGACAGATGTAATTGATTATTTAGAGAGCCGCGAGCAGTGTCCGGCACTATACAGTCCGTCCAACTATCCACTTTTCAAAAAAGTAACGACTGGCAGACGGCTTGCTGTTAATCCAGAGGAATACCCTCTGCTTCGAGAATACCTGCTCACCACCTTGGCAGATTATCCGGATGCTATGTTCCCAGAAGATGTGGCAAGGTATACTGGCTTTCAATCTGCCAGCGTTCGTTCTTGGGCAAACAGTGGTAAGCTGAAGTATATACCCTTTCCACCAATGATTATTGTCCCTAAGGAGTATCTGCTGGATTTTCTTGCATCCAAGGATGGGTTAAATCGAAAAAGTCGAACGGTGGTTTTTAATGACCTTATTAATGGATTTTTAGTCTGGAAACTGAAACATAGAAAGTGAGGCATGAATATGAACATTTTAGAAGAATTTTATTTTGGAAATATTGACCCTAATACACAGAGTTTTGACAGCAGTTCAAGTTATGGTCAAGCAATGCAGGTAATTGCTGACCGTGAGGAAAAGCTATCTTCATTACTGGAAGGGAAAGAAAAGCAGCTGTTTCTGGATTTTTGTAATGCATGGTCTGAAATCAACGGAGCAACAGCAGTCAGCAAGTTTATTATCGGATTTAAGCTGGGATCTCAATTTACAGCAGAAGCATTAAAGGAGGATTGGGAGAATGACTTTTGATTACATAGAGCGTAATGAATTATTGTATCCGAATATCGTGATTGAAGATGCAGATCGGATTGAGGCATTGGGTAAATACGGTAAACTGAGATTGGAATATTTGCACAGCCAGAGCCGCAGATGTATCGAGAATTGCTGATTACAGGAAAACTAGCTGAACATTGTGAGTGCATAGAGACTTTGGCTTTCCAGCTTTCAGAGCAAATACATCATTTTTATATTTCGCAGTATTCTTTACCGGAAGATGATTATTGTACACGGGCTTCCGCTTATTCAACAGCACAGATGATAGCTGACGAAGTAGTTTGCCATAAGCTTATTTACGTTTGATAAGGAGGTGTTGCAAATGAAGAAAATACTTGAGCAGTTATATTATGGAAATTTATACCCAAGTGAAAATATACACCCGTCGATAGATGGATACGCTGAGGCAAATCAGTTGGCTACACAAGCCTATGAGGAACTTGAAAGCAAACTGTGCCCGGAGATGAAGGCGTTGCTGGAGGATTTCATTTCTGAAAACATGCATCTGTGTTCTCTTGATGAAACCCAGGCGTTTATAGAAGGCTTTAAGCTGGCGAGCAAGTTGTTTGCGGAGATTTATTTACAAGGATAAAATTGTCTGACCAACCGAAATAGAGAAAGGGGCTCTCAGCATCGAAATGCTGGGAACTCCTTTTTCAATGGTATATATCCCTATGATTTCGTCTAAAATATAATTAATATAAACAATAGCCGAAAATATATTGACCATGTAGAGTGTATCGGCTATAATATAATAAATAACAATTTTAGCCGAAAGAGTGATTTTATGAATTATATACACAGGGCAATGGAGAATACCTTTCTCCGCCTTTCCAAAGAATTTCCTGCTTTGCTGCTTACCGGTCCGAGGCAGGTCGGAAAAACTACCATGCTGCAAAAGCTGGCTGCAGAGGAGAATATAGGACGGGAGTATGTTACACTGGACGATTTGACAGAGCGCCAAATGGCAAAGAATGACCCGAAGATGTTCCTGCAAATTCATAAGCCACCGGTGTTTATCGATGAAGTGCAGTATGCACCGGAGCTGTTTTCCTATATAAAAATACATGTTGACCAAAACCATCGTGCCGGTGATTTCTGGCTGACAGGTTCACAGGTGTTCAAATTAATGGAGGGAATACAGGAATCTCTGGCTGGGCGCGTTTGCCTGCTTCATATGGCTCCTATGTCACAGGCTGAAATCTACGGTGCTGCTTCAGCACCTTTTGTGTTGGATTTGGAGCAGCTGTCACAGAGGATAAAAGAACGGGCTCCTGTTGATACTCCTGCACTTTATGAGCGTATTTTCAGAGGTGGGATGCCTGCTCTCATCAGCGGGCAGTACAGCGATTACCGGGCGGTTTATTCCAGCTATATCAGCACCTATATTGACCGGGATGTAAAAGAGATATCTGGTGCCATTGATTCACTTAAATTTATGGACTTTATCACATCGGCCGCCGCCCTGTGTGGGCAGATGGTGAATTATAAGACTATCTCTGATGCTGCCGGGATTGACCAGGTTACCGCTAAAAACTGGCTTGGAATTTTGGAGAGGTTGGGAATAGTGTTTTATCTTCACCCATATTCCAACAATATGCTTAAGCGTATGGTGACGAAACCAAAGCTTTATTTCTACGACTGTGGCTTGGTGGCATACCTGACCAAATGGAGCGATAGCGACACGCTGATGAATGGTGCGATGAGCGGAGCAATTCTTGAAAATTTTGTGGTGTCAGAGATTGTCAAGAGCTATCAGAATTGCGGTCGGGAAGCCTTTATTTATTACTATCGTGACAAGGATACCAAAGAGATAGATATCTTGTTGGAAGACAGTGGTAAGCTGTACCCTATGGAAATCAAAAAAACAGCCACTCCTCAAAGCCAGCTCACTCGAGTATTCGGAGTGATTGATAAGTCTTCTCTGGAGCGTGGCACAGGGGCAGTACTTTGCACAACGGATAGGCTATCGGCGTTTGATGGACGAAATTTGATTGTTCCCATTTGGGGGATATAATAGACGATATTAAAATAGGTAACTTTAACCTGAATTCAATATTACAACCAATATAGCTCCATGGAGTTACTAATTTTAATTGATTTCAAGAGTGTATTGGCCAAAAGCCACATCATGCAAGTAACGCTCTCCGATAGAATTTTATCGAACTATAGAGTTCATCCAAACAGGTGGAGTTCGATTTTGTGTTTTAAGACCGTTAGGACAATATTTAACTATGGCTAAATGATTTAAAGCTTTTTGTTATAACAGGGGCTGGTTATTAGTTGGTATAAGCCCCTGTTTTAGGATTTATAAGATACCGTACCAATTTGCTCTAATGAGGATTAATCTGCTGACCATCTTTCTTCAAAACATTCGGGAGGTAGTGCTAACGCAGCTTTATACTTTTGAGAGAGTTCCTTTCCTCCAGGCATGGAAGGTAACATACTTAAATAAGCTCGAATAGCTGCCCTGATACCTGCAAGACAGGTCTTTGTTTTTATCCAGTTTTGAGGACTAAATACACGGTTTGGCAGTTGTGGCTCATTAGCTGCAGTTTCTAACGCTGTATTTAAGCAACTGCCTGCCATATCAACTATTTCATCATAAAGACCTTTTTGTTCGATTTGTGCCAAAGCAATTGCAGGGTTTGGTACGCTCTCTGGCATATTGCTTGCTATGCAGAAGCATAACGAAACTGCGTACATATGATGATATGGAGCATAGGACTTCATTGCTAATAGGCTTTCATTCAACCCCAAGGGGTTTTCCTTTACCCAACGCTGTAAAACCGCATGATTAAGCTTATTTAATGCTTGAATATTATCAGGATGATAATCTTTCTTGAATATCTGCTCGAAGTATTTATCAAATATTTTGGACTCGCTATATGAAATATTAGGACGTTGAGATTGCCAAGCCATTAAATATTTGCCTAAATCGGATAAGTCAATAATGAAGTCTTTATCTTTATTGGCCGGAGCTATTTCACCACGTTTTGTGAGCATATATCCATTGGTGTATTTCTGTTCGAAGGCCTTTTTCAATGCCAACACTTTCTTATCATTGCTTCTTAAGTCACGGGCTTTCACAGCACTCTGCGAATTTGTGGAAACGCTGATTTTATCTGCTCTATTGCGTTCTGGAATTTCATAAAAACGAAACATAATGTAAGAGTTATTCTGTGCCTTAACTTGCTCACTACAAGAGAGTATTGTATTAAGAGATTGACAGCCATTTACAACGCTCAAGCCTTTCAAAACCAGCTTATTCTCTTTTATTTCCATTCCAGTACAGATTGCTGTAACGCCATTATGAAAAAAGAAAAATTCATCAGGATCATTATAGATAGTGTGCTTAATGCCTTTGTTAACTGCATTGCTCAACCCTAAAGATTGACGCACGTTCTTTTTAAACAGTGTACCATCTTTAATACCGGGAAATCGAATACATTCTTTCAGCGGTAATGCAACTAGAACAGCCTTTGTATTTCCAAGATTCAATTGTAGATACTTATCCGGAAGTAAAGATACAGTATGATTAATAATAGGATTCTCTTGATCCAAGGCCATGTCATATCGACGAGCCAACTCATCATTGTCCACAAGTTGTATACTTGCGCTCAAATCGTCAAAGCTTGCTAACTCTTCTTGAAAGCATCGTAAATCACTTTGAGCGGCTTCAGTTAAAAAAGATGTTGTAATTAATTCGAAGCAGATGTCATAGTCATCTTGCAGTGCATCGCTCAAGTCAGTGAGTTTTTGTTTTAGCTTATTGTTTGCATCCTCTTGTAAGGTTTTTAAGTTTTTAATGCGAATCCAAGATGCCAAAACCTCTCTAAGCGGCTCTGCATCAACTTGGCTATATCCTATAAATTTACCTTGAATAATATAAACGGTTGAAGCGGAATCATCCACATAAATGGCATCAATTTGTTTATCATCCGCACCATCTGTAATGCAGCTTTTTGCTTGGAGCTCATCTAAATTATGTATATTTCTCAAATACCAGGCGACAAATCTCTGTCCATCATTTGAATACTGCTCCACATAATACTTTTGTGTAATCTCATCTTTTATTTTATCATACATCTGTAAAACCGCCCCTCTCAGCTGTTATCGTAATTTTTTTGAATCTAGTTTTGTAAAATGATTATATAACTACAACAATTTCAAAATTGTCATTGCTACTCCATGCGTCCAATCGCCCCTTGTACATTCATAAAGATGAAAAGCACTATTGATACCAGATAGCCACTTATTTGGGTCACATTCTGTAAAATCCAGTTGGTTGTTCTTACTTGCGATTGCTCCGTAGGCTGCTGTTCCCTGTGGAATCTGATTTAACGGTAGCAAATAGCGCTTAGCAGCAAGAGAAGCGCGTTGTTCAGTTACTTCAAAGTCTTTACTACGAATGACGATATAGGCATCTCTGGTAAACTCTAAAAGGCGATTACAGCAGGCGTGCTTTGAAACATAGAACTGCCGTGCAAGACCATTAATTAGCGTATAATCCAATATGGCACCAGCCATTAAAGGGCGAAATTGATTTTCTGGCATCAAAAGCGACACGGCAAACTGATTTGCTTCTATCTCTTTTGATTTACTGCTCTTTTCCATATCATCTGGTGTGCAGCGAAAACCTGAAACGCCATTGGAAATTAAAGTAGGGGTATGCCCTAAGTAATGATGTCCCAGTTCATGCGCAAAAGTAAAATTCACCCGACCTTGATTGCCAAACAGGGTGTTAATCAAAATGGCGCGCCTGTTCCCTTGGAACAGCAGCGCGCCACTTAGATTTGGATCGTCCGGCAGATTTTCTTTCCCCACACGAACCCCTTGAGACTTTGCAATCTCGTCCAAATGCGTGGCGGGTGCATCTTTTATGCCCATAGTTTCTAATACCCAGTTGGCTTTTGCTGATGAAGAAGATGGAGCACCCATTAATCCTCCTCCTCAAAAAGGTTGGCGATGGTTTGCATTGCCTTGGCGGAAAGGTCATCTGCCATTCCACGAGCCGCCATGCCCACGGGCTCATGCTTATAAGTGGTTGCGGGAAACGGAATCACTCGATCAACCACTTTTGCAATAGGCATTATCCGAGCTTGCTTTAAATCTTCGCAAAGTGTCATTAGTTCGTTGACTTTGGAGACAATGCGCTTCTGTTCAGCAAGAGGGGGGAGTGGAATTAATTGCTTCTTTACGATCTCGCCAGTAACTGCAATGAAGGTAGTTCCAGTTGCCTTCGAAACTAATTCAGCTTCCAATGACTGCATCCAATAGAACACAAAATCTAGTATCATTGAACCAAGTGGAATAATGGCACATAGACCACGACCAATACATACTTTTCGTCTAGTTATGTTGACTTTTCCGACAGGTGCACGAACTGCAAGCAAAACACTATTTGCAGGTGCTATTTTAGTACATTGAGTCGTATTGACCTCAGAAACATCAAGATATTTCTCTGTAAAACAACTTTTACCTTGATGAAATTCCATACCACCTAAATTATTTGAAACATTATATCCATCAGGAGACTGTCCCATGATTAATTCAGTTATATCTCCCAATCTGCACCAAACCCACCCATCAGGCAAATCATATGGGATTTCTTCTTCTGTAATCGGCGGCAACGGCTTTTCTTTTTTTAGTTTACCATCTTTAACAAGCTGTACTTTTTCTTTCTGAATGCGTTTCAGCAGCTCGGTAGCTGGTTCATCATTTTTATCCTGTGGAACCAATTTGCCCTGCACCGCCGTCTGTAAGATGGATTTTGGCAAATACTCTGCAAAGCGGTCTTCCAGTGCCTCCAGTTCTTTTTCAGCAGCTTCTAGTTTATCGCACATCGCCATCAATTCGTCTACCTTGGCAACAATACGCTGTTGTTCTGCAATAGGTGGTAGTGGAAATAATATATTTAGAACCGTTTCTCGTCCAATACCCGGAATAACCCCTTGCATTTGTTCTCTTAATGATTCTACCATTGTTTGTGTAGCAATTTGAATATATAAAAGCACCAATGAAAAACGAGATCTTATTGCCATTAGCTGTCTTGCTATGTGAACTCTTGGAATATTTACTGGAACAACTGCCATTTTTCCCACACCAGATCCTTTACAAACGATTAGCAAATCATTTGAGATAGCGATGCATCTTGGTTGCGTAGTCCAACGATTCACGATGATTTTGCTTGCTTGCAAATTACTAGCCCCCGTTAAATAGGGAATTCCATCGCATTTATCATTGTATCCAGTGGGCGAAAAATCCTGACCTGAAATAAGTTCAACAATATCTCCTAATTTGCTCCAAACCCATCCGTCTGGCAAATCATACGGTATTTCCTCATCTGAAATCGGTCGCAGAGGTTTCTCCTTTTTTAGCTTTCCTTCTTTAATTAGCGCATTCTTTTCAGCCTGTATCCGCTTTAACAGCTCAGATGCTGGCTCATCATTTTTATCCTGAGGCACGAGTTTACCCTGTACAGCAGCTTGCAATATTGCCTTTCTTAAATCTTCGGCCTTCATAATACTTCCCCCTGTTCCAGAGCAGCGGAAATTCGTGTCAGTACATTCTCAATACGAGTGGAAATAGTTGCTTTTTCATTGAGATACTGTGCAATAAATTCTTCTGGTGGCAGTATTTCCACAGTGTCATGAGGGAACCCGCAAAAATCTAAATTGTAATCGGCAGCGATAATATCCTCCACCGGGACAAAACGGGAAACCTCACTTTCGGTCCGGTTATCCCACCACGTGCGTACCGGGTCAAAGTGAGCCTCGGTCATAGGGCGTGTCTTGGAGAAATGTTTGTAACCCGCCGGCATTTCCAAACGGTAATACCACACACCCTTAGTGGGTTTACCTTTGGTAAAAAACAGCAGGTTGGTGTTAATATTGGTGTAAGGGGCAAACACATCTTTAGGCAAGCGAATAATTGTATGTAGATTGTTATCTTCCAGCAGCTTTTTTTTGATTGCAGCTTTTACGCCGGTACCAAACAGAAAACCATCCGGCAAAACCACCCCACAGCGTCCACCATCATTAAGCAATGCCATCATATGAACGAGAAATAAATCTGCGGTTTCAGTATTACGCAGTTCCAATGGAACCGACTGTGAAATTGCCTTTTCCTCCGCACCGCCAAAGGGCGGGTTGGTGACAATAATATCTACCTTATCCTTAGCTGTATACTCTGTAGTCGACTTGCGTAGAGTGTTTCCATGGAGAATATCGGGAACATCAATGCCACGTGAAATTAAATTAGTAACACATAGCAAATATGGGAACGGCTTTTTCTCAATCCCTCTAATTGTCTGCTGTAGTTTGCGATAATCTTCTGTGGTATTAATGGAACCTTCGTAATGGTCAATTACGCTGGTGAGAAAGCCACCTGTTCCACAAGCCGGGTCTGTTGCCGTGTCTAATTTGATACAACATAACGGAGCGGAATTTCTATCCCTTAACGATGCACCCGCACAGGTGCATTTTTGCACACCCCTCATAACGATGCCGTATGCACCGTTACGGAGTGAGGTATTCGGTTTTATCGCTGCCTGTGCGTACATTACATTCTCCTCGTATAGCACTTCATAGAACCCGAATAATTAGCCAATCACCTGGTATCGCAATCTTATATAGGAATCCTCCAAAGCAGTGCATTCGATCAACTTTAACACTCCCAAATTGGATAGTTCATTTTTAGATTCCAAAGACTGTCCATCAATTAAAGTGGAAGTGTCTTTTCCACCAATCAGTATCGGAGCCACAACAATATCGACAAAGTCAAATAGCTTTTCACGTAGGAACAATCCATTTACAGTTCCTCCCGACTGTACCGTCAATCTGTCACAGCCATAATCTTTATTTAGAATTTCAAGAGCCTCTTTCAGCGAGATTTGCTCTTGAAGAATAATATGTAGATTATCCTCTTTTACAGAAAAAGCCGGATGTTTCGGATTGGATGTTATAACCACCGTCTGCTTTGAACGTGCGCAGAAATACCTTACACCATTTTCCGTCAGATGGTGATTATCCAACAAGACAAATGATACAGGCGTTTTTGATGGGAGTGGCTTTTCATTAACACCCATCTTAGCCTGTACGCGACCCGTGTTAAAAGACCATAAGTCCGTGGATTGTTCAATTTCATAGTATTGATGCAAGCGATAAGGTACAATAAGTTTCGCAAATTGGGGACAGCGGGTTCCAAGAAAAGAGAGGACAAAGCTGCAGCCGTTTGGTAGAATCAAGCTACCACACAAAACACACCAAGGAGGCTGCAGCCATGTCCGAGAAGATTATACACGTGAACGAGGCGGCGATAAAGAGCGAGTTGAAAGAACTTGTTCGAAGCAGCGTGGAAGAGACGCTGAACGAGCTATTGGATCAGGAAGCGCAGGCATTGACCAACGCCGGGCGGTATGAGCGAACGGAGAACCGACAGGGGTACCGGTCGGGTCATTATAAGCGGGAGCTTTTGACCAGTTCAGGCGAGGTAACGCTGAAGATGCCGAAGCTGAAGGGGGTGACGTTCGAGACAGCGATCATCGAGCGATACCGGCGGCGGGAAAGCTCGGTGGAGGAAGCACTGATCGAAATGTATCTGGCTGGGGTGTCGGTACGGCGGGTGGAAGACGTGACCGAGGCGTTGTGGGGAACACGGGTATCGGCGGGGACGGTCAGCGAGCTGAACAAGAAGGTGTATGTCCACATCGACCAGTGGCGATCAAGGCCGCTGTCCGGCAGCTACCCGTATGTGTACCTGGATGGCATCTACCTGAAGCGGAACTGGGGCGGCGAGTACGAGAACGTATCGGTGCTGTTGGCGCTGGCGGTGAACGAAGAGGGGTACCGGGAGGTCATTGGGGCCAGCGAAGGCATGAAGGAGGACAAGGAAAGCTGGCTTTCGTTCCTCCGAAGTCTGAAGGCGCGCGGCCTAAAGGGCGTCCGGCTGTTCGTTGGGGATAAATGCTTGGGACTGAGGGAAGCGGTCAACGAGGTATTCCCAGATGCGAAGTACCAGCGCTGCGTGGTGCATTTCTACCGGAACGTGTTCTCCGCCACGCCCCGCGCCAGGATGACCGAGGTCGCCGCCATGCTCAAGGCGATCCACGCCCAGGAGAGCAAGGAAGCCGCCCGCGAAAAGGCACAGGCGGTCGTCCGGAAGCTGCAGGAACTGAAGCTGAAGGAGGCGGCAAAGAAGGTGGAAGATGGCATTGAAGAAACCCTCGTCTATATGGACTTTCCCTACGCTCATTGGCAAAAGATCCGTACCAACAACGTCATTGAACGCCTGAACCGGGAGATCCGGCGCAGAACCCGTGTGGTTGGCGCCTTCCCGGACGGCAACTCCGCCCTGATGCTGGTCTGCGCCCGTTTGCGCCACGTCGCAAGCACGGCTTGGGGCACGAAGCGCTACATGAGCATGAAACATCTGGACGATGCCGGTGTTTCGGGGTCGAATCCTGTCGCTGGCTAACTACAGGCTACCAAACGGCCAACCAATTTGCGAAAGATTCTTGACAGTACCATGCAAGCCTTCCGCTACCCCGGTTATTTTAGGGAAGTCCTTATCTACATCCAATTCGTCCGAAGTACCCGTGCTGATTTTGCCGTCAACAGACATCAGCATGAATAAAGTTGTTATAGGTTTGCTCATTATTCGTCTTCCTGTCTAAAGTTTATATTGCATGAAATTCCCATTCTTTACGAATCCATAATCCGTATATAGAAGCACTCCCATATCAGACGCAGTTATCTGCACAGTTCCACATCCATAGGTTCTTGCCTCTTCCACGACTCTCGACAGAAGCTCTTTTGCAATCCCTTTGCGTCTGTAATCTGGATCTGTAAACATACTGGATAAGAGTCCCATCTTGCCGCTCGGGCATCCAAAATATGGCGGCTTCTCCACAAATGACATACCGCTGGTTCCGACTATTTTCTCTCCATCCAGTGCAAGCCATGATACGAAAGTACCGTCAGCCATATGTCTTGTATAATAATCTTGAAGTGCCGGGACGAGGTCTATGTCCTCTTTGGCACCCTCCTCACGCAACTGTCGAATACGCATCTGTATAAAAGTGTCCAGTTCCTTCTCTGTAAGTTTTTTATAGCATATTTCCATTCAATCGCCTCACAATTCGCACACCATAATATATTCTTCGGCATTCTCATCGACCGTCTTGAATCCGACATTCTTATACATCTTTACGGCGTAGTTTGCCTTTTGCACCGCCAAGGACACCTGTTCATATCCCTGCCATTTCAGCAGTTCGAGCATCTTCACCATAAGCTGTGAGCCGATGCCCTGACCGCGATATTCCTTATAAAGCGAAATAGCGAAGGACGGTGTCTCATCATCCACATGGCCGTAATCGTCCATAATCCTTGTCCAGACCGCTCCGACAACCTTGCCACCGAAATCAGCCACCAGGCAGTTATCGCCTTTCCGGGTACCGAAATCATCTGTGTACACACGAAGTTCCGGCTTCTCGATGATGTCCCTCGCAGGCGGCTCCGCTCCCTTCGGTATGAAGATTGCTTCATACAAGAAGTCCTTCAGCAGATCGGTTTCACCTTTACGAAGGCTGCGGATCACATATTTTTTGTGCTTGTCGCTCGTCATGTGGGAGATATGCTCGTTACGCACCCTGCCCAGCATTTCAAGCATCTGTCTGCCAATCGGCTCCGGCTCGTTATCATTGCCGCCGCATATCAGTTCCAGCGTGTCCGGCGTCCAAATGTACCCGTGCGCCTTGTTATAGAGGTACTGCTGGAATTCCTCGTATTCTTTTTCTTTCAGTTGCTTCATATATACATCCTTTATGACTGAGGCATTGGAATTGCCTTTAATGCCTCATCAATTTTTATCGCCTGCACAGGAACATATTCACCATTGAGCCGAACGCCTCCGCCAGTCAATGAGAACAATTCCCTTGACGTGTTCAAGTCCAGTCGTAGATTTTCATTTGAAAGTAACTGATCCAGACCGGCAGCCACTTTCTCCGAAAGAAACTTCTCAGCTTCCTTCTGCCGTTCGATACACAGTTCTTCCGATTCACAGTCTTTCCTGATTCGAGCGTTGCTGATTATCCGGATTTCATTTACCACGCCAAGCATATGATAGACCAGTCTCATCATATGAGCTTTGGCTTCCTCTTCATCCATCTCGAAGTAAAATTGTTCAAACGCCTTATCAATCTGCGAAGAAACATCTGCAAGCCGTCTATCTGGCTCAGCTTGTTTTTTAATAGCTGTTTTTGCTGGTGTTGTGGTCTTTTGCTCCTTTTTCCCACTGACAGCATTTTTTATTCCGCGCCCCTTTTCCTTAACCCAAGGCCATGCGGTGTTTTTCCACCAAGGAGATATAACCTCCCGAAACAGCAAGATGCCTCCTGCTACGATGGCCGCACCCAGAGCTTCTCCCACTTGCTGTGCAAACTCTTCCTGCTCCGGTGTTAATTGAACGCGCCGTTCTTCATAAGGGTACGGATCATAATCATCGCTCCGTAAATCGTCAACATCGTACTCTTCCCACTCGATGATGTCGGGATTCTGATTATTCTCGTCCCGCGTCAATCCTCTCACGCGGTCTGGATTATCCTTGGAACGAATGAGATGGTCTCCATCTTTTACAATTGGCTTATATACTTTCTCACCCATTCTGTATCTTCTCCCTCAAACAAGACAAATTATAAGTATTTCTTGAACGCCTTCTTCATCTTGAGCATGACTTCGATTATCCAGTCAAACTGTGCGTTCCATTGATTCTTATCACCGAAGGTTACGCTCTTCTCGATAACGATACGGCTTGCCTTACGCTCCGGCAGTTCCCGCCAGTCGAAGGTCAGACTGGCATCGGCTTCAATTGCATCCTTATTATCGAAGAGGAAGTGGAACAGGTCTTTATCCTCGCTGATATACAGTTCCACATCCAGTTCGTTCCGCTTTTGAATCTGCGACACGGCGATGTGACAGGCTGAAGAACCCACGCTGAAGTTCATCCAATGATCCATAGACGGCTTCCTGCGATTGAAGTTCTTTGCAAACTGTGCATTTTGGAAAGCATAGTCCTGGAACGCCACCCAATAATCGTATCTCTGCTGCTGAGTCTCATTTGCGGACTCGCTCTTTTTTACTTCCTTTGTCCAGTCGTTCGGTTTTTCAATGACCTCAAACTTCACGGCAGGTTCAGAAGTACCGATGCGATACAGTTTTATCTCACAGAGGAAGAATCCGATTTTCTCATCGGTATGGTTGTTCAGCCATTCGATAGCCGCCTTGTGTTCTTCACGAGCGTGTTTCACGACCCATATAATCACATCCGCCGATTTGCCGGACGCATAGGTTATCAGCTTGCCGAGGTGATCGTGATTGGTGTCCTCCAGCTGATTCTCTATGATAATTTTCCGATCCGTTCCTGTCTCGGACGCAAAGATATCGACATTGAAATCTCCCACGGAAGACTCTGTCTCATCAACGGTAATATCAAGTCCCACTGCATCCGCAAGGAGAGCGATGTTATCGTCCTGCGAAAGCCACGGAGTAAAGTCCAGAGCTTCATGCGGCCACACCGTCCGTAGGTCTTTTATTTCTTCCAGTCTGCTCAAATTCACCATTGTCTTACTCCTCCTCGCGCTTTACATAGGTCAGTTCAATATCGTATCCCAGCGTTTCCAGCATCTGTACGAAAGTCTTATTTACAATATTCTCGTTTTTCTTTATGAGCCGATTCACATAGGACGGAGTGGTGCCCACGTCTTCCGCCAGCTTTGCCTGCGTGGTTCCTGCTTCTATACATTTTACCTTTACATCGACTTCAATATTGTTCTTCAGCATTAACTTCACCTCGTCTAACTATTGTGAAATAAATTGTACTAATTGTGCAATTTATTGTAACATGAATTTTACAATAATTCAATCACATAATAAAAAAGGCACTCCACCGTAGTAGAGTGCCATTCATGTATGTGTATCTGTTATGCCTGTATCTCCGTTCCGTCCCGAAAGGTAACCGTTATTTCCTTGTTCCTCCCGACCGTAAGGAACTCAACCATGCCGCCCCAAAGGCTACAGTCAAATTCCCGGATGGTGCCGTCTTGTGCTTTCAGCACCTTGATGAAGTTTTCCAGCCGTTCGCTCTGTGCTTCCTTGGCGGAGATGGTGGCCACCACATCATCGTACCGTGCTTTCACCGCATCATACCGCTGAACAAGCCCATTATATCGTTTCTGGTATTCGTCCTGATCCTGCGCAATACGAGCGTTCTCTGCCACGATGTTCTGTGTCATTTCTACAAGCACAGACATCTCGTCCTCCAACCTGCTTTTTTCTTCTCGTAGGGTATCGGTTCCACAAAGCGTCCTACGAATGATTTCCGCGTTGGCGATGATTTCCTTCTTCTCCGTCACAAGTTTATTGTATGCTGAAACGAATGCAGTTTTAACCTCATCCTCAGTGACATGAAGAGTCTGACACTTCTCACCATTGTATTTGCGGTTGCAGCGGTAGATGACTTTGCGGTAGCGGTCTGTGGAATGCCAGGTTTTCGCTCCGTACCAGCCGCCGCAGTCGGCACATCTAATTTTGTTGGAGAAGATACTCACTCCACTGTACCGAGTGCCGCCCTTGGTGCGTTTTGCAATCTCTGCCTGCACCATGTCGAACACCGCAGGACTGATGATTGCCTCGTGGTTTCCCTCCACATAGTACTGAGGAACTTCTCCTTCATTCTTTTTCATCTTTTTCTCAAGAAAATCTACCGTGAACTCCTTCTGCAAAAGTGCATCTCCTTTATACTTCTCATTTGAGAGCATCCGGCGCACCGTCTGTTGATTCCACACATCCTTGCCTGTAGGAGTCTTAATACCACGGCGCGTCAGTTCCGCGGCGATGGAGTGTGGCGTCATACCCTCAAGGAACAAATGGAAAATAAGCCGCACGGTTTCTGCCTGTTCGGGATTGACCACGATCTTGCCCGTTTCTTTATCCTTGTCCAGACCGAGGAAGCGACTGTAAGCAAAGCTGACCTTGCCGTTCGCCATACGCTTGCGTTGCCCCCAGGTGACGTTTTCGGAAATGGAGCGGCTCTCTTCCTGCGCAAGACTCGACATGATTGTTATGAGCAGCTCACCCTTGGAATCCAGCGTCCATATGTTTTCTTTTTCAAAATAAATCTCAATGCCTGCATCCTTCAACTGCCGTACCGTGGTAAGGCTATCCACGGTGTTCCTTGCGAAACGGCTCACGCTCTTGGTAACGATGAGATCAATTTTCCCGGCAAGGGCATCGGCGATCATCGCCTTAAAGCCCTCGCGTTTTTTGGTGTTCGTTGCCGAGATTCCTTCGTCCGTGTATATGGCAACGAACTCCCAATCGTCCCGGCTCTTGATGTAGTTGGTGTAGTAATCGACCTGCGCCTCGTAGCTTGTGGTCTGGTCTTCGTGGTCGGTCGAAACGCGGGCATACCCGGCAACGCGGCGTTTCTTCATACTGTTTATCGGCGTGGCCGTGTACCGGCTGATAGTAGCCGGTATCGCCGTTACTTTTCTTTGCGCCATGCTTTCCCACGCTCCTTCCGTAATTGTTTCATGTGTTCGCTCATCTGCCGCCGTAACTCCGGCGTGTACCTACCCTTGATGGATTCCTTGAACTTGGCTCTCTGCTCATCCGTCCACGGTCTGCCGACCCGTTTCGGCTGCTCCCATGTGCGGCTGACCGTCCTGCCGTCCTTGAAATGGAAAACCATCTCCGTTGCGGAAAGCACATCGATGTGGTCTATCCGCTTTTCAAACTCGGCATCGTCAAATTCGGGAATGCCGAGCGTCTCCGCTATAAAGGGCTTCAGCACATCTTCTCGCAAACCGACCGTACCGCAGCCGTTCCGCTCCGCGCACCGCCAGTAGAACGCCTTACCGCTTTCCGAGGTAGCTGACGGCTGTGAAGCCCTGCGGAAATTGCATCCGCATCCGGCACACTTGATTTTCCCCGTCATGACGGAAGAACCTTTGCAGTTCGGTTTCTTCCTGCGCTTCTCGGAGGTTTTCGCTCTGTACTCAGCCGTCCAGCAATCCTGGTGTCCTGTGTTCGGGCAGTCCTTCGTGACAATGCCGCCGTCCTTCAGATGGAACTCCAGTACATACCGTTCCGGCACATTGATGAAATCCACTTTCTCGCTGAATACATCCTCATCGAACTCTTCCAATCCGAGTACCTCGGCACACGCCTTTTTCAGATTCTCGTGGTTGATGCTGCCGCCGACCGGACACCGGCCGCCCTTTTTCTTCCGTGATCCGCAAGCCCAATACTCCATGAACCCTCTGTCCGTGCGCTTATTGTGGGCATAGCTGATTCCACAAAACGGGCATTTCAACTTTCCCGAAAAGCAGGTGAGGTTCAGGCTCTTGTTTGCCCTCGGTCCCAGTTCCTTGCGCCGCGCAATCTCTGACTGCACATAATCGAAGGTTTCTTTGTCGATAATGGCGGGATGTGTGTCCTCCACATAGTACTGCGGAAGCTGTCCCTTGTTCTTTTTCCGCTGCTTTGAAATGGGATCGGATATGAATTCCTTCTGCAGGAGAAGGTTTCCCGTGTAGGTCACGTTTGTGAGAACCACCTTGATGTTGGAATCCACCCAGCGGCATCCCTCTCTTGTAGTGATGCCTTCGGCGGCGAACTCCCGCTCCGTTTCCAGTCTCGACTTGCCGTCCAGGAAGTTCCGGAAGATGCGTCTCACAATTTCCGCTTCCTCCGGCACGATGACCAGGTCATCTCCCTCCCAGCGGTACCCGTACACCCGGAAGTGTCCGTTCGGTATCCCTTTCTCGAAACGCTTTCTGATGCCCCATTTGCAGTTCTCCGAAAGGCTGCGGCTTTCTTCCTGTGCGAAAGATGCGAGGATGGTCAGCATCAACTCGCCGTCACCGCTCATGGAATTGATGTGTTCTTTCTCGAACCGCACCTCCACGCCGATATCCTTCAAGTGCCGCACCGTCTCCAGCAGGTCCACCGTGTTCCTGGCGAACCGTTGGATTGATTTCGTAAGGATGATGTCGATCTCGCCGTTGTCGGCGGCTTCGATCATACGCTTGAATTCATCGCGCTTGGCTATGCCAGTGCCGCTGATCCCATCGTCCGCGAACACGCCTGCGTACTGCCAGTCAGGATTCTTTTGTATCAGGGAACTGTAGTAGCTGATCTGTGCGGAGAGGGAATGGTTCATGCGTTCCGATTCCATCGAGATGCGAGCATAGGCAGCGACTTTTTTCTTCGTTTTTATGGTCGGCACTGCCTGTTCGACCCTTGTGATTTTTGCCATGAAATCACTCCTTTCCGACACTATACATCACTCTTTACGCCCCGGAAGTCAACGATATATCCGAGAATAATATGCCGAAAACAGGCTTATATTTCTCAAGGAAAATTGTATCAATCTGACGATACTCCTCCTCGGAAATAATGCCTTCTTCGAGCATCTTCCTGGCAAGGTGCATGGTGGTCTGATAGAGCTTTTCGTTGCGGAAGTCTTCTTTATTCATCGCCGTCACCACCTTTGAAACGGTCGGCGATGTAGCATTCATGGCTACAATACTTCCTGCGCCTGTCCCCGTAAATGTGGAACTCCTTACCGCAGTGCGGGCATCTGAAATCGTAGACCGCCTTACGCTTCACCTGGTCGAGATGGCTGTTCCACCACTCGTTACGGCACTTGTCGCAGCAGAAGCGTTTTTTCTTCTGCTTGGCGATCTGCTGAATCTCCCGACCGCAATTCTCACAGGCTGTTGTTTCGCCGGTGAGCGTTACGGAAGGCTCGATTGCAGTGTTCCCGTTGATATCGTTCCTGCGGCAGAAAGACTTTACTGTGTTCAGCGATATGCCAAGCGTCTGGGCAATCTTGCCGTAGCCATTTCCAGCCGCACGGAGTTTGATGATTTGCGCTTTCTGATTATCGGTCATATTCTCTCGGCTCCTTCCGAGGGATAGGTCTTGTGGTATCTCCCTCACTCACTACCGAGAAATTCAACCCCCACCGTTATGGCATAAAAAAAGCGGCCTGCAGGCTCTCCGAAGAGACACCCACAGGCCGTACCTGTTCCGAATAATCCTTTATTTTCAACGGTTGGAACACGAGGAACACGAAAAATCCTATTACAACATAAATTTCGTGAACGAAAATAGGGTATATAAAAAATGTGTATTATATACGGAGAGATAGGAATTTGCTGTTCCTATGTGTTCTCGTGTTCCGATTAAATCCTCGTGGCGAAGTCGAGACTAATCCAGCCCGCGCCGCTCTTCAGCCGTCCCCAACCGGTGGCTGATCCTTTGCCGGACTTCACCTCCACGATGGTGTACACACCCACGGGAATGAACTGCGTCCTGTCATAATCCGTTCCAGGCCCTTTGCGGATATTAAGGTCGGTGATGGTGATCCGCACGAGGAACGGAACATCCGGCGCGTTTGGAGTAGTTGTTTTCGGTGTGTAGATGTTTACACCGTTTACATCAAACACACTATATCCCGGATTGGCATCAGCGCACTTCTTGGCGTTCTCCAAAATCTTATATGCGCCTTTTTGTGTCTTGGAATCAGCCCAGGTCTTACGGACACGGTACCAGGCAATAGCCGTCTCGCTCTCTTTTACATCGAACTGCGTAAGGTTCCACCGCTCGATAATTGAGCAGAGGTTCTCCACGTAAGTAAGACTCGTGGCATACCCGCCGTCCTTGATGATCTGCGCAGCCTTCTTGTAGTCAGTGCAGCCCTTCAGACCGTCATAGCGGAGTTTGCTGCCGTTCTTCGCACCCAGTAGATACGCGCTGTGGTCGGCGATGGAGTCCTCCATGCACGGATACTTGCGGAAGTCCGCCGTGATCGTCTCGTAGCTGCCGTCCGTATGCTGCTCCTTCGTCTGCTTGGTGTACTTGCTTTTGCCGTCCCAGGTCGAACCGCTCCAGGTGTTGCCGGAGAGGGAGCATTTCATGCCGAACACATTATTGGCATTCTGCGCCAGTTCCGACTTGCCGTAGCCGGATTCGAGGATGAACTGCGCCATCGAAACCGATGCGAGGATGCCCGTTTTCTTCTGGTCTGCGGTAAACATTGTTTCCACACTCTTTACAACATCCGCCTCGGAAAGCCCGGAAAAGGCAGAAGCCTGTGTTCCCTGTGTAGTTGTGGAACCATTGGCACCATCGGTACCACTACCGAGAGCCGCCGTGACCTTCTCCGCAAGATCGCCCATCCTGGCATACATCCAGTTGCCGGGACAGCTTTTGTTTGCAAACCATCTGTGGACGGTCAGGATCATCTCGCCGGACTTCGGTTCATAGGCGAGAGCCTTATCCTTATCACCGAGCCACAGCAGCTTCGTCTTGCCGTTGCGCTTGCAGATATCCACGCACAGTTTAATGAGCATCTGATAAACGATGTCGCGGAACGCATACGGCTCCGTGGTGTCGGACGCGCATTCGATGGTGATCGCCCTCTGGTCGTTTGCATTGGAGGAGGAACACCAGGAGCGGTTCTTCTCCTCCACATACATCCCGACACGCCCATCCTTGTCGATTCCATAGTTGCTTGATGCCTGCGTGGAGGACTTGGCAAACCAGTCGCCAAGCCCCTCCGCCGTACACTGACCGACCACACAGTGTGGAGTGATACGGTCGATGGAGTGCGTCCGCTGCCCGGAATGGTTCGGGCTGAGTTTGGTGTAAGCCACCATAGAACTGTTTGTGTATGCCATTACTCGTCACCGTCCTTTCCATCGGTGTTGCGGTCATGGAGCTGCTCCAGCACCGCTTTCAGCTTTTCCGGGATAGGCAGACCCAGATGCGCGGCGTTCTCCGTGAGAGATACACCCTCGTTGGAGATGTAGAAAAAGATCACCGCCGTGCGAAGGACACTGCCCGTGCCGATGACCTGCACATCGAGGATGTTGGCGATCCCCACGAGCAGAAAAATAAGCACCTTGCGGCAGATACCCTTGAAACCGACCTCGCTGGAGAGCTTCTTGTCCGCAATGGCGCACATAACGCCTGTGATGTAGTCGATTGCCACGAACGCCACAAGTGCAATGAGCAGACCGTCACAGCCGCCGAGGAAGTAGCCGAGCCATCCTCCGATTGCCGCGATGATTACCTGAATGGTGTTCCAGAATTCTTTCATGAGATTTGTCCTCCTTTGCATTTTTGGTATGAAAAAAGCGACTGCCCGTAAGCAATCGCCATTTCCCGAAAGATAGTGTGTTGTATTGTGTTATATTGTCAGACCTGTTTCGGCAGCCACTCCCACAGCCGCAAGTCCTCCTGCCCAAGGGACCACATACACATCCCTCGAAGTTTCCACCGATAAGCCGCCTCGTTCGCCCAATAGACGAGGGAGTCCACGTCCTGGTAATAGAGAATGGAAAAGCCGTCCGCATCGCCGAGGAAGAGCCGTGATATCCAAATGTTGATGTCCACGGGAATGACCGTAGCCTGATAGTCGTTGCCGCAGGAAAGCGAGGTCATATCATCCGAATGGAAGAAGTCATAGTCCATTGAAATATCCTCGCTCCGAATAGAAGTCTCCTCTATATCAGAAGTCAGTGTAAACACCTGGAACTCGCTGTCCCAAGTGCAGTTGCTCCTGCTGATACGGCCGTATGATTTCTGCGTCCCGTCCGGCATGACAACATCGAACCGCTCATATGGCTCATATGTCCAGGCATCACCAAGGCGCATCAGTTCACAGACCGTCCGATTGTCGGATCGGTAGCCTGCGTAACCGCCGGAGAAACCGCTGACCGTTGCTGTGAACCGCAGCGTATAGGAAGAACCGGAATAAACGCGCACCCTGTTCCCACGGATACGCATCTCCACCGTGTACATATTTGGATTTGTCCGAAGGTCGGCGTTCGGCGTCCTCGCGATCTCCTGACTGTAGCTGCCGAGAAGCGTGGAGCCGTTATACAGTTCCACTGCTTGATTGTCATAGTTTAGGCAGCAGAACAGATTGCCGCAGAAAACTCCTGCACGACCGCTGCTATTTGCCGGGAACGCCAGCCTTGCCCGTAAGTGGATATCCGAAAAGCCGTCATACTTCCATGCAAGCTGTCCCTTGCCGTCAAGCTGGGAATAAACTCGCTCCATCGAGTATTCCTCTGACCGCCACACCTCAAAAGAGCCTGACAGCACCGTCCAGTAATTCGTTTCAAGAACGCCGTAGTCCCGGAAGTCCTCATACCAGACAAGAGCCGAGTCGGGCTTTCGGCGGAGCATCTCCAAGGTCAGACGAAAGCCACGGTCGGGACCGACCATATTGCCGTCCACGTCTTTGAACTGTCGCGGGGAAAAGGTGTAGGTTGCTTCTCCTGCGGACGGTTTCTCGGAAAAGGATGAGCAGACACGGAAACCGTAAAACTGTACGCCCTTCACATCGACAGAAATCTTTATGGTATGCGTTCCCGCAGATAGGCTCACACCGCTTGCAAGTGTAGTCCAGAAGGTAGTCCTCCAGTACGGCCACCACAGTCGGCTCTCCGTGAAGTGCCTATTCGAACCGTCCAGCGATACATAAATGCCGTTCTTATCCCAAAACGGATAACAGAGCCGCACAGCCACGTCATAAGTTCCCGCCGTGTTGACGGTAAATCGGTATGTGACTGATCCTTCATCACCGAGCGTAGCGATGCCGTTCTCGATGGATACGATGCCGGATGCGCTGGCGTAGTTGCCACCGTCATGGTCGATAATGATGTTTTCAAACTCGGTTTTCTGCTGCTTGCCATAGGCGGTCAGATAATGTCTGCCGTTGTATGTCCCGCTCATCTGCGGGTACTCGTAGCTGTCGGCATCCCGTCCCTCCATGTAGTCGTACACATGAGGGAGCGCCCACGGCACTTTGTTGTTATCGTCCCAATATCCCACGAACGGGATAAACGGCTGCGGCGGCTGATCGTCCGTAAAGTTATACACGCCCTTCAGCCAGTTCTGTGCGGCGTAGTAGGTCTGCGAGGTGCCTCGATAGGTCTTGCCGATATTGGAAGGCAGGTCGTATATCTGCCAGTTCCAACCGTAGGCGGGCATACCGAGGAACACCTTGTCCGTATCCATGACCTGGGATGCATAGTCGTAGATTCCCTCAAGCCAAGAGCGTGGGGACACAGGCCCCGGCGCGGAGCCTGCCCACGCCATACCGTAGCTCATGATGGATGCGGTATCGCAGTAATTGTTGAGGTCGGCATACACGCACCAGTTCTCACCGCCGACTGAGCCGTTGACGCTTGTCATACCCGGCAGGCAGATATTCATCAGCTTGGATGAGTCGTATGCCTTGACCGTGTTGTAGATATTGCGGAACATCGCCGTAGATTCCTCGTGCGTGGAATATCCATCGCCTTTCTCAAGGTCGATGTCGATGCCGTCACACCACGGGTATTTCTGCATAATGCGGACGATTTCCGAGAGGAAAGTATCCTGTGCGCCGTTTATGTTGTCCCTTAAGGCGCGGAAGATGCTGTTTGTGCCGTCATTCGCCACGGTCAGCAGCCACTTGATGTGCGGGTACATATTGATGTAGGTCAGCATACTTGAAATGCTGACGCCTGTTTCATAGATTTCCCCAGTCGCTCTGACTTTGAATGAAAACAGTCCAATCTGGCTGATGCGGTCACCGTAGTTCCGAAGAGCCGTATACATCCTGGCGGTGCCCATGAAAGTCCACACCATGATTTTCTTCCCTTTGAGTACATCCATCAGAGCAATTCACCTCCATCGTCCATTTCCTGCATCGAATATAAAAGCTGCGCGGATTTTCCTTGCGGAAGGGACACGATGTGTTTGGAATCCCACGCCGCACTGTACTGATAAAAACCCTCTTTCGTTTCCTTCGCTCCGTTCCTCGTGCATTCCCTCTTGGATGCCAGCAGAGCCACATTGTCCCCAGCGTTCATAGCATTCGGGAAGGTCGCTTTCTGACCGCCGACACCCTGTGCCAGCGTGACAGAGCCGCCCTCCATGTACTGTTTTGGATAGAGGTTGATATCAAGCCCTGCCGATGTACCACCGAGGTTTAAGAGAATCACCGTTTCTTCCGAGCGGACGATGCCGTTGAACCAAACAGGAGCATTCTCTGATTCCTTTAGGCAAATCTCCGTATGCGGAGCATAGCCCGTCAGAGCGGGACCTTCCTGCAGCTGAAGGTCGGTAAAATAAATCGTGCCGGAGCAATCGGTGATGGTAGGAACCACCGTTACGCTCACGACACGCTTATCCTGTTTTTTGTTCACGACCTCCGCAAGGCGGATGAATCTGACGTTACCCATCGAGCGTCCACTTGATCTCGCAGGGATGTCCTACCCATCCCGTAGCGACCGCTCCCGCCTGGAGGAGTATGTCCGTCACATAGAGTTTTCCCGTGCAGTTCGTGACGCAGATACGGACGGTGATGGACTTGATCCTGTCCCCATAATGCTCCGGCGATACCTTCGCCTGTGTTTTTGAAAAATAAACCATAGCCCACCTCCATCAGTACAAGTCAATGAAACGGCTCTCTGTCGTACCGTCCTCGTATTCGATGATGACCTCGATTCCGACCTGTGAGGAGTCTGAAAGTTTCTCCAAGTCCTCCGAGCCGATCTGCGCCGAGATCGTATAACTGTCACGGTTGGCGGGATACACAGTCTGCGACAGGCTCTTGGTCATGCCTGATACGCCCTCTGCCTTGAAGGATGCCGTCCCGGATGCACCGTTATCGCCATCAGCCACAAAGCCGGAACTCGTCCAATAGGCAAGCCCATCGTCAGCACGGGAGTTTCGCAGAAGGTTGAACGGCACCATTTCACGGATATCGTCATTGGATACCATGCTTGTGCCTTCCAAGGTGTCTGCTGCGTTGTCCCATTGACTTGCGGAACTGCCGAGGTTCTTCAGCGTGGTGGATAGTTCAAGTACCGTGTTCCACGGCTCCTGCAGGTTGTATTCCCGGCGAACGATTCTCGTTGTGACCGAAATACCCAGCTCCTTGTCCTCTACACGCACATAGTCCCCAAGTTCCCATGCTTCATGCTCGTAGCCCGTAAGGACGGATAAATCCATAGCGTTCAGCACATAGGAAATAGTCGGCTTGGCGTACTGTGCAAGGCGCATCTCCGCATACTCCTTCATCTGATACGGATTTGTGAAGGACGAGCAGTCCAGCGTGGAAATGCGTATCTCGTTCGTATAGGAAAAGTCCTCCACATAGGGCTTGCCACCGTTGATGTCGGAAAAAGTCAGCCCGTCTGCGCCTACGGCATAGAGTCTGGTCACAAGGCTGCGGGTATCGACCACCCTCTGTATGGACTTCATGTTCTTTCTATAGGCGAACAGCGCACCGCTGTCCTTGCCGCTCACGGTTAAGAGATGCACAAGCCTGTTGGCGCAGTCAAAGACCAGATCGCCGCCGTGCAGGTCTGCCACATTTCGGAGGATGGACAGAGCGTTTTTCTCGCTGCTTGTCCATGTCCTCTTGGTGCGCACGTTGACCGTGCCGACCGCCCATTCCGTGCCGGCAAGGGCATAAGCCATAGGCACTTCAGCAGTTTCAGCTTCAAAGCTGCGTTCCTCTTTTCTGACAGAGAAGGTAAGATCGTAAAACTCCGCCTCGGCATACACCTCTGTGATGGCGTTGCCTTCGGTATCTTTTGTATCCTTGACTGTGCGCACCTTGTAGATATCGTCCACGATCTGTATCTTTTTCTCGCTGTCGATATATGACCGCTTGCTATCCCGGTAAGGAATCTTGAAGGAAAGCGTATCCTCGCCGTTGATCTCGCCCGTTACGATGATGTCATAGGCATTTTCAAGCACCGCCTCCCACGCTCCGTTGCTGTCAAGAACAACGGGACGGGCATAGCCGATTTTCTCATAGGGAGAGCGAGGGATATCGTAAAGCCGTATATCCACGACCTTCGGTGTCAGGTTCGTCTCGGTCGTTGTGAGCGTCACCCGGAATCGGATGTACTCCCTGTTGGGAGACGCCAGTTTGCCGTCCGAAGGGACCGCCACCCAATCGCTCCATGTGATAAGATCATCACTTGTGGAAGTCTCCACCAGGGAAACAGCGGTCGTGCTTGAGACATACTCGCTCGTCACAGACACACGACCCGTGCCGGACAGGTTGCACTCTGCAGCCGCCGTGGTAAGGATACCTTCTGTGGGATAGACGCCACTCGAAGCACGGAGCGTGACCGTTCCAGGCTCGGTGATTCCGTCAACAGTTCCCGTGGTATCTCCTGCATTCGCCATAACAGCAGAGCGGAAATAATCCATAAGGTCATCAGCGGTAAGTTCCGAATCGCAGTCCAAAAACCAGTCGTCAAAGCCGCCTGCATACCAGTAGGAACTGTTCAGCATTCCCCAGATTAGGTCTGCCGTGCAGGAGCGGTTCAGTTCACCCGTGAAGGTCAGTGCGGAGGATTTCCACACCGTACCGCTGTCCTTATCGCCGACCACGTACCAGGCTTTTTTATTGTCCGGCTCGATCACCGCCGCGATGAAGTACCACTTGGCATTTTCAAGATTGAAGGACGGCGTGACCGAGGTATCCAATATCAGGGAGCCGGAGGAATTGTAGAGCATCAATCTCGGCTTTCCGCGGATGAGGGACAGATAAAAAATCGGCTGTCCCGTACCACCTCGGGTAGAGAGAATCGGCGTGTATGTGTTTCCCACGGAATAGGTGGTCGGTCGCATCCAGCCGCCCACGATGATCCGTTCCCCAAGATCGGAGAATATCGTGCCGTCATTCGTGACCTTCAGATAGGTCTGCTCCGAGGATGGATTGTTGATGTTCATGCGAAAATAGGAGCCGAACACACCGTCAGTCAGAGACGCGGTCGTTCCACTCCATTTGTTGATATATGCCTTCCTGCCGTTCCCGGAGGAATCAGTAAGGCAGGTGTCGGCATCGGGAGCATCCTCGTTGAAACGCCACAGACCGCCCTTTGCGTACTCCGCCGGGAACTCACCCGTGAAGTCCGTCTGTTTATTCAGTATCGTTTTTAAGGACATCCGCCGTCACCTCCATCTGCTCTTGGCTTCAATTTCAAGCCTTGTAAATGTGGCGTTGTTCGCCGCCACAGCGATTGTATTATTCCCGACAGAAAGCGTTGGGAAGTTCAGTTCTGAAAGATACGGCAGTCCGTTCCGCAGGACATTCCCGTTTGCGTCCTCCACCCAGGCGGTCATCATATCCGTATCGACCACCAGCGTTTCCGCTGCCGCAAGAGCAGCGTTCACCACTTTAAGCTGTGAACCGTTCGTGATAATGGTGATGTAGTTACTTACGCCGGAGGAGATCACGCCCTTGATGCGGTACACGGGATTGGACGCCACATTGCCTTTCGTCCTTCTGACCGTATGCGTTCCGGTGGAAGTAATGGAAAACTCCTCATCCTCCACAGCGTAGGCAAAGGGATCGGGACAGAAAAACTTCAAATCGAAGCTACCCGCCGAGCGAACGAGTAGCCTTTCGCAGTCCACCTTTTCGTAAAGCCGTGCCATGAAGTACCTGTCCGGCACATCATCGAAAACAAGCTGTTTCAGTCCGTCCGTGGGATCGAGCCAGAGCGATATATCGTCCAGTACCGAAACAAGAGATGCAAAGTTTCTCTTCGGAGCAATACTGCAGGAGACATTGATCTCTCTGTAGTCGAAATCCGCTCCGAAATCCGCCACACCGCTCTTGCCGGGAATGGACGCCGTATAGTTTCGCAGCCCTCCGCACACCTGCCAGGAGGTGAGCCGTGCCTTAAGCCCCATATCGGCAGATGCCGTATCGTTGTATGTAAAACCCATTCAGCGCACCTCCTTAAGCCGTTGAAAAGCGCCCCTGCGCACGGGAGCCAGTCTGTATCAGGTTATAAAGTTCCTGCGAAATCCTGCGGATATCGTCCTCGCTGCGGACGATCATCTGTCCGACCGAAACCAGCGCACCATAGGAATTGCCGCTACCCACGCCGGACATACCGCTTGCCACGGAGCGCACCGTAGCATCCGCGTCAAGGTTGAAATTGCTCGGAACGGCAGACTGCATATCATCCGCCAGTCCGTCCATTACATCCATGATGCCCTTGTTCAAATCCTGCGTGGCATTGATAGCGACCTTTGCCGAGTCATCGATACCTCCAGCAAGCCCCTGGGTAAGCATATCGCCGACCCACGCCATCTCCTTAGACGGTGAGGATATTCCGAAGAAGCCCTTGATCTTACTGAGCAGGTTCGAGCAGAAACCGCTGACCTTGCTCCACAGCCAGGAGGCCGCATCGCCGATGCCGTTCCAGATACCCTTGATAAGGTTCAGACCGATGGTTGCCATCTGGGACGCACCGCTTGCAAAGCCCTTCACGATGGCTGATATGATCTGCGGCACGGCTTTCACGATTGCCACGATGATCTGCGGCAGGTTCTTGATAAGAGCCACGAACAGCTGAACGCCCGCCATGATGATCTTGTCGATGTTTCCGATGAGCGCGTTCACGATGCTCGTGATTATCTGCGGTATCGCATTCACAATCGTGGTGATGATGGTCGGCAGATTCTGTATCAGAGCGACCAGCAGACGGACGCCCGCGTCAATCAGCTGCGGGATACTGCCGAGGATAGCGGTAAGGATACCGTCAATGATCTGCGGTATCGCCGCCACGATTGCCTGGATAATCTGTGGTAAAGCCGTAATCAGCGAAGTAAGAAGCTGAATCCCGGCATCGATGATCTGTGGAATAGCGCCCGCGATAAATTCCACGATGCTTGTAATGATTGCGGGCAGAGCTTCAATCAGCACAGGGATAGCGTCAAGGATGCCCTGTGCCAGTCCCATAATCAACTGAAGCGCCGCATCCAGTATCATTGGGAGGTTGTCAATCAAACCCTGCACGATGGTCACGATTGCCTGTACCGCCGCAGGAATGAGCGTAGGCAGTGCCTCGCCGATACCCTGCACGAGCGTAGCCACAAGTTGGACGGCCGCTTCGATAAGCAGAGGAAGATTCTCTATGATGGCATTCACAATCGTCATGACCGCCTCGACCGCTGCCGGAATCAGGCTCGGCAGGAGGTTTAGAAGTGTGGTCAAAACCTGGGAGAACAGTTCTGTCACCGTCTGAAGGAGCGTAGGGAGAAGCTCTGCCACGGCTTCAAGCAATGCGCCTGTTGCGGTGGGCAGTGCCGCCACGATGTTCTGGATGATAGGCGTGACATTCGCCACCACATCCTTGAACGAATCCACGACATTGTTGCAGAGCTGCTCCATATCCGCATCGGCATTGCCGAATCCGACCACGAGGTTCTGAAGAGCCGCCTGCATGGAATTTATGGAGCCGGAAATGGTGTGTTCCGCTTCCCGTGCGGTCGTGCCTGTGATATCCATACTCGTCTGTATCACATGGATGGCTTCGACCACATCCGCATAGGAGTCAATGTTGTATTCAATGCCGGAGATAGCCTGCGCATCGGCAAGCAGACGCTCCATTTCGGATTTCGTGCCGCCGTAGCCGAGTTTGAGGTTATCGAGCATCGTATAGTTCTGCTTGGCAAAGCCCTGGTAGGCGTTCTCAATGGACGCCATGTCGGTACCCATCTTATTGGCGTTGTCCGACATATCCGTGATGGCCATGTCAGCATATTCCACAGCCTTTTCCGTATCGCCGCCCAGGGAGGATATCAGGCTTGCAGAGAAGCTCGTGACGGTCTCCATGTAGTCGTTTGCCGACATACCCGCTGTCTTATAGGCGTTCGCCGCATACTGCTGGAGCTTCTGCGAGGAATCCTTGAAAAGGGTATCGACACCGCCGACAAGCTGTTCATAGTCCGCATAGGCGGATATGACTTCCTTGCCGAGTTTTATCGCGGCGGCACCTGCAGCAACAACGACTGCGCCCATTGCCGCACCGACAGTCTTTAAGACGGTACCGAGACCCTTGAACTTGCTCTCGGACTTTTCGGCTGCATCCCCAGCTTCATCAATTTCATCGCCCATATCGCCCGCGCTGTCGGTAACATCGTCCATCTCACGATCCATGTCCTCAAGCGCATCCTCGGCTCTGCCGTAGTTGGAGTTTGCTTCTTCCAGAGCGGCGTTGTTGTCGCTAAGTTCCCGCTCCATGTCGTTAAGGGCAGCCTCGGCGTTATTCAGCTGAATCTGCCAGCTCTGCGTCCTGCGGTCTGTCTCCCCGAAGGAATCTGACGCATTCTGGAGAGCGGAACGCAGCGTATCGATTTTCTGCCTCTGTGCTTCAATTTCCTTGTTCAGCACATTGTTCCGTGCGGACAGAGCCTGCACGGACTTGTCGTTCTTATCAAACTGCGAGGATACCAGCTTCATTTCCGAGCCGAGTACCTTGAACGACTGGTTGATGTCGGCGAGAGCCTTCTTAAATTCCTTCTCGCCTTCAACACCGATCTTCAGACCGAAATTATCAGCCATGCGTCTTTACCTCCTTCCCGTCAGATTCCATAGGGGATCACATCGTCAATCGTGAGATTCTGTTTCGGCTTTGAAATGCCGTTATACTGCTTATGGCATTCCCATAAATCCATAAACAGACCGAACGGCATCAGCCAGAACTCATCCTGCGTAAGATGAAGCTGACCGATGCCGTAATATAAAAGCCGGGTAAATAACTCTTCGTCACTTACCCGACCTGTGCGTTTTTTGAGTCTGTCTCGCTTTCGATATTGCGTTTCGTTCCTCTGTACATAGCCTCCATGATAGCGTCCTTGTAATCCGTCAGTTCCATCGGCGAGGTGAGAAGCTCAACCTCCTCCGTGGTCAGTTCCGGCTTTTTCTCATCGGGATGCTTTAAGTTGTGGACGAGGATGGTCTGGTTGCATAGTAGCGTGATGAGCCACACGATCTCATCGAGAGCCATCTCGAAGTTCTCAGACTTCATCAGCTTATCGCCCAGGTTCTCCAGCCCGCCGTAGCGTCCGGCGATTTCCTTCGTTGCCTTGGTGGTGAGGAGCATCTCATATTCCTGACCACCGATTTTTACAATTGCGCTTCTTTCATCCATTCTGCGTTACCTCCTTAACCCTCGCCCTCAAAGGTCGGTTCATAAACATTTGAGTACCAGCCTGTGATCGTTTCGGCGGTCACGCCCGTATCGTCCTCGGACACCTCCGCTTTCCAGGGATGGTTGCCCTTTGCGTCCACCTTGTTCCTGCGGTAAACCGTACCCTCGATGGTAGGCGTGGAGAACTCGATGCTCTCGCCCTTGGTGGTAAGGTTCGTTGCAGGGATGCCGAAAATGACGCGGTAGAGCCAGAAGTATCTGTACTTGCCGTTCGCTTTCTTTGCACGGAAACCAATAGCCACGGGATCGCCGCCGTCCTCGGATGCGGATACAAGCACGCCGTTATCGTCCACGGTCGCACCCGTAAGGTCTGCCGCCACGGAAAGACCGATGTTGTCCACGCCGAGGGAGAGCGTCCCGCTCTGGAACTCTTTCACGACCTCCGCCGCGCCGTCATCGGCGTAAAGAGTAGCCTCGGCAAGTTCCACGGACAGTTCCGCTGTCATTGCCTTGGCAAGGGACACGGGAGTCGCATAGGTCTCGTTGCCGTTTGCGTCCTCCGTGATCTTGGAATAGAAAAGTTTATCAAGACCGATTGTTGCCATAATGTTCAATCCTCCGTTTCATAAAGTTTCGCCACGTCAATGGCGTAGTGGTGGAAACCGGTATCGTCCTCGTGTCCGATGTACCGCCTTTCCGTGATAACAAAATCAGCGGCAAGGAGCGCCTTGCAGAGCCGCTTCTTCCGCTGCATATAATTGCCCCTGGAGAACAGGGAGAGCCTTGCCTCCTGTGTCTCGTATCCGGGAGCATCGTCCGCATGAAGCTCGTAGGTGTCCGCAAGCGGAGTCACCACCACATATTCATCCGGCGGCTCATCCGAGAATACTCCCGTCTCCACAGGAAGACCGCAGCCTGTGACCACGGTCTTTATTTCCGATAACAGGCTCATATGCCGTTCACCTCCGATTCCAGTTTTGCCTTCATCGCTTCAATGGCAGCGCTTTTGGACGAGGATTTCGCAGGCTTCAGGAACGGTTTTGCAGGCTGTCCGCTTTTGCCGTATTCGAGGATGGTAGCAATCTTGGCGTTGCTGTCACCGTCAGACCTCGGTTCGGCAAAGCCGACCTTCGCATTGAAATCGCCGTTCTTATCCTGCAGGGCAGGTGTGGTGCCAAGAGAAGACAAAAGCTCTCCCGTGGAACGGGATGGCAGTTTTGTTCCGCTGCCGATAACAGATGCCAGGTTGGAGCGCACCTTGCTTTCCACGACCTCCGCGCCTGCGTCCAGCACCTTTGGAATGATGGTGTCGGTCTTATCCGCAAGCCGTGATATCTTCATGAGGAACTCCTCCGGCATTTTCCATGTTGCTTTAGCCACTCTGTTTCACCTCCTCGACCAGCACCTCAAGGTACATACCTTTTCCGCGCACATCCTCCACGGAAGTGATCTCAAAGGTATGCCCGTTACAGAGGATTCGCATTTCCGTGGTGACCGTAACGCCTGGGATAACGCGGAAACGGAAAAGGTCGGTGGCAGTCGAGAACTGCGCCATGTTCGCCCATTTCTCGCTGCCGTGCCGACCTTCCCGGTAAGCCCGTACCTCTGCAACAGTCACATCCGATTCCGTCTTAAAGCCCTCATCGTCCGTGGTGTGCTGTTTTGCCACGATAGTGATGATGGTGTTCATTTTTCCGAAACTCATGGTCACACCTTCCAATCCCGGTCGAGCCGAAGGAGAAGGTTGACCGTGTTCCATACCTGCTGTGCGGAACTCACATGGTCGGAGAAGAAACCGCCCGTGGAGCCGTCCCGCGACTCATAGAAGTGGCTTGCCAGCATGATGACAGCCTGCTCCGTGGTCGCGGGCATTGCGTTCTCCGTGTAGTATCCTTCCGCGATATGCTGATAACTCTCCGCATAGGAAACGGCGGCAGTGATGTACTGCGAAAGCAGCTCATCATCCGCCGAATGCTCCAGTATCAGATTGGCTTTTACTTTCTCAAGCAGAGTATCCATCACCGCCGCCTCCTTTCCTTATCAAGAGCCGCTGGTAGCCTTCATCTTGAGGAGCTGGATGCCCTCCGGCAGGATGACCTTGCCGTCCACGCGCTCCGTAGCCACATAGCCGATCTGGCCGTTGGTAGCGTACAGTTCGTTCAGACGCTGAACGGTTCTGCCTGCGCGGTCACCGATCCAGTAGTTTTTGAAATCGCCGAATGCCACGGTCAGCGCCCCAGCCGCCACAGTCGGAACATACGGAGAGGTATAAAGTTCATACCCCAGGAGTCTGTCAGGCTCCCCGGCCTGAAGCGAAGGCTGCCAGAGATACGCATCGTTTTTGTCCTTCAACTTGCGGATAATGGATACCGTAGCATCGTTCATGAGGAACTTTGCGTTCCTGCGGTACGGAGACTTCAGCGCATACACGAGGCTGATAAGCTCATCCGCAGTGATGGCGTTGTTTGCCGCCGCAGTAACGCCGACCGTGCCGCCGTTCGCGGTAAAGATACCCGTAGGCTGATTGGTGCCGGTACCCACGCAGAACGCTTCCTCCTCGGCGATACCGAATGCTCTCGCAAACTCCTTCATGAGGTAGTCCTCGATATCGAAAGCGGAATCCTGGAGAAGCTCCACGCTCACGCGGGCAAGGTCGGTCAGCTTGAAAGCATCGATCTGCTTCTGACCGAAAGTAGGATTGCTCTCGGTATAAGCGGCGTTCTCCGCAGTCCACTGTGCGGTAGAGTGACCCGTGGCAACTGGAATCTTGCGCTCATGCTGCGTAGTGATGACCTTGGCGAGGGAACGGATCACGTTCTCCTCCTCAAGGGCAGTCACGATGTCGCGCTCGAAATCCTCCGGCACGAGGTAGCCGCCGTCAGCATCCACACCCTCGGAGAGGACGTTGTGGACGAGCACCTTGCCGCGAAGGTGGCGATCGAAGTCCTCCTTATAGGCATCGGACGCACGACCGACCTTGTCAGGCTTAAGGGACGCAGCCCTTTCGGGAGCCTCGGTGATCGGCTGGTTCACGGGCTTGTTCAGTTCTGCTTCGATAGCGTCCCTGCGCTCCATGCGCTTGATCTCGTTGGTGAGGCTGTCAAGGTCACGCTCCATCTTGGAGTAAGTGGCGTCATCCTCTGCGGAAAGGACGCCCATGTCGTTCCTGTGGGTATCGAGGAATCCCTCCATCGTGTTCCACAGCTTTGCTCTCTTGTTTCTCATCTCTGTAATAGTCATGATAAAAATCCTCCTTGCTTAAAGCAGTTTTTTGTAAAGAGACGCCCTCAGTTCATCGACCGGGCGTCCTTCGGGTTTCTTTTCCGGCTTGCGAGGTGCCTTGCCGGAAATCTTGTTAATGAGGGAGCGTTCCACCGCAGATGCGGAAAACTCGTAGCCCTCGGTGTCGGCTGCGGACTCACGCTTGCCATCCGTTAAAATGCCGTCAGCAAATCCAAGTTCAATGGCTTTCTTTGCGTTCATCCAGGTGGTATCGTCCATCATGTGGGAAAGCTGCGTGTGCGACAGCCCCGTCTTGATCTCATAGGCGTTGATGATGCTTTCCTTGACCTCGGAAAGCATATCGATTGCCTTTTCCATATCAACATGATCGCCGAACGCCATCGTTGCCGGGTTATGGATCATCATCAGAGCGGTAGGAGCCATCAGCACCTTCGTACCCGCCATAGCGACCACCGATGCCGCAGACGCAGCGATACCGTCAATCTTGACGGTCACATCGCCCTTGTAGTCCATCAGCATGGTGTAAATCTGACTGGCTGCGATGCAGTCCCCGCCGGGCGAGTTGATCCAGATGGTGATGGGACCGCTGCCCGCGAAAAGTTCCTCCTTGAACATTGCCGGCGTGATATCGTCATCGAACCAGCTTTCCTCGGCAATCGTGCCGTACAGTTCAAGAACTCTCTCTGCGGACGGCTCTTCGTCCGTCTGATTTTTCCAATTCCAGAACTTCCTGTCCTTCATCGGATTCGTCCTCCTTTCCGTTGTTGTCTGTATCTGCAAAAGCGCCCGCCTGTGACAGCGGGAGCATATTGCCGTTTATGAGGTAGAGATCGCCGCCGTCCTCTGTAGAAATGCGGTCGAGGTTCTCCAGTTCCCGGATATCATTTGCGCTCATCCATCCGTTCTGCCTTGCCGTAGCATAGCCGTTCATTCGGCTGGCGTAGTCTCCTCGGAGCAGACCTTCTACATTAAATTTCACGAAGTAGGTCTTTTTCTCATCAGGAGCAAGGAGCGTCCTCTGTATCGACTGCTCCCATCTGATTACCCAGGGATCGAGCGTGTACTTCACGAACTCAAGGCTCTGCTGCTCAATGTTGGAGAAGCTGCTCTTTTCCAGATCGCCCACCATGTGCGGAGGCACACGGAATATCCTCGCTATCTCGTTTATCTGGAACTTGCGCGTTTCGAGGAACTGCGCCTGCTCCGGCGATATGGAAATAGGCGTGTATTTCATGCCTTCTTCCAGCACCGCTATCTTGTTGCTGTTCGCCGAGCCGCCGAAGGTCTGTTGCCAGCTTTCTCTCACCTTGCTTGGGTCCTTGATCGTTCCCGGATGCTCCAACACACCGCTCGGAGCAGCGCCGTTTGCGAAGAACTTGCTACCGTATTCCTCGGTTGCTATCGCAAGCCCTATGGCGTTCTTTGCCATCGCAATCGGCGAGTAACCCACAAGCCCGTCAAAACCGAGTCCCGGAATATGCAGCACATCGGACGGTCGAAGGATTACCGAATCGCCCTTCATGGTGTGCGCTTCATCGGACGAACGCTGGTACTGGTAATAAAGCTGTCCGTTCACATCGCGGTTGACGGTCATCTTGTTTGGCATCAGTGGATACAGTGCCACGATCTGTCCTTTACCGTTGCGGATGATCTGCGCATAGGCGTTTCCCCATAACAAAAGATGAGTCATCAGCGTTTCTCTGAACACGAATGAACTCATCTCCGGATTCGGCTCGTCATGGAGCAGAAGGTATAACGGATGGTCGATGGCTTTCTCCTTGCCGCCGTCCTCCTTGTAGCGGTACATATGAAGCGGCAGTCCTGCGATGGCTTCCGATAGGATACGCACACAGGCGTACACCGCTGTCATCTGCATCGCGCTCCGCTCGGTCACCAGTTTGCCGGAGGAAGAACCGCCCAGGTAGAAGGCATAACTGCTGCCCGGCGTCCTGTTCTCAGGCTTGTCCATCGATTTGAACAGTCCCGAAAAAATACTCATTTCTCATCACGCTCCTTCCTCAAAAAACCAGAAGCCCTCTGGTATCGTATACGCTTTCGCCCGTGTCGTTCCCGCAACGGATGGCACGGTCAAGCCCCATGATGGTCGCAATCGCACCATCGATCTTTTCTGTAGATTTCTCCTTGTCCGCCTTGATGTTCCCGGCGGGGTCCGTGCGGATATAGATGTTGTCCATCATCCAGCGCAGGACGGGATGCCCGCCGTGTGCGATTTTCTCCTCCAAGGTCAGTTTCATCAGTTCCTTGGTCGGTGGGGACATATCCTTGAAGCCCTGTCCGAAGGGAACGACCGTAAATCCCATTCCCTCAAGGTTCTGCACCATCTGCACGGCTCCCCAGCGGTCAAAGGCAATCTCACGGATGTTGAACCGCTCTCCGAGCCGTTCGATAAACTTCTCTATATATCCGTAATGAACCACGTTTCCCTCCGTGGTCATGAGCAAACCCTGACGCTCCCACAGGTCATAGGGAACATGATCTCTTTTCACACGAAGATCGAGTGTCTCTTCCGGCACCCAAAAATAAGGAAGGATACTGTATTTGTCCTCCTCGTCCTGCGGCGGGAACACCAGCACGAACGCCGTGATGTCCGTGGTGCTTGAAAGATCAAGCCCACCATAACAGATACGGCCTTCCAGATCGTCCTCGGAAACGGGGAACGCGCAGGCATCCCATTTGTCCATTGGCATCCATCTGACCGACTGTTTCACCCATTGATTCAGACGCAGTTGCCGGAAGGCGTTCTCCTCGCCGGGATTCTGCTGTGCGGAATCACACGCCGCCTTGACCTTGTCAATGCCGACCGTGATACCGAGGGAAGGATTGGCTTTCTTCCAGACCTCCGGGTCCGTCCAGTCCTCATCCTCCGCCGCTCCGTATATAACGGAATAGAATGTCGGGTCAATCTTCCGTCCCGCCTGTATATCCAGTGCTTTCTGATGCACCTCGTAGCAGATGGAATTCGTATCATTGCCCGCCGTGGTGATCAGGAAGTAAAGCGGCTGCATCCTCGCATCGCCGGAGCCTTGTAGCATGACGTCAAACAGCTTTCTATTCGGCTGGGTATGCAGCTCATCGAAGATAACGCCGTGCGTGTTGAAACCGTGCTTGTTCGCTACGTCCGCCGAAAGCACCTGATAGGATGAATTTGTCGGCTTATACACGAGCTTCTTCTGCGATTCCAGTATCTTCACGCGCTTGGCAAGAGCCGGGCAGAAACGCACCATGTCCACGGCAACATCGAACACGATCTTTGCCTGGTTTCGGTCTGCGGCGCATCCATACACCTCGGCGCGTTCTTCGCCGTCACCGCAGAGGAGCAGGAGCGCCACTGCCGCAGCAAGTTCGCTCTTGCCTTGCTTTTTCGGTATCTCGATATACGCCGTGTTGAACTGACGGTAGCCGTTCGGTTTCAGAATCCCGAAAATGTCCCGTATGATCTGCTCCTGCCAATCGATCAGTTCGAAGGGCTTACCAGCCCATGTTCCTTTGGTATGGCAGAGCGACTCGATGAACATGACGGCATAGTCGGCGGCTTCCTTATCGTAGTGAGATGTCTTAGCCATGAACTCGGTGGGCTTGTATTTCTTCAGTTTTCGCACTCTCACCACCTCCCAAATGGCATAAAAAATAGCCGCATCTCTGCGACCTTCCAAAATGTATCTGTACGAGAGACAGAGCCTTTCGGCTCGTCCCTTTGGTTATTCTTTTCGCTGTGTTTTACTGCTGCATTGCCCAGGCGATCGCGTGGCCGTCATCTTCGAACTCGACCTCGCTTGCCGCCCTCAGTCCAATCGTCCCTTCGCAGGTATGGTCATCGTCAAGGAACTCGTAGGTTGCGCCGAAGTAGCAGGGCTTGTTCTGCCCGTTGTAGTAGTATCCCGCGATGACCACCTTGTCTCCGAAGGTCAGCAGCTTGCTCCATCGGCATTCCAAATCCTCCGGCGTGGTGGGATTCGGCAGTCTGTATTTTCTCATTGCATCGTTGATCGTCATTTTCGTGTCCTCCGTTTGCTTTGTTTTCCCTTTCGGTATGTACATATATCACTCTGAACCACATTATTATCAAGTCATTTTCGAGAAATATATGTACCAGATATCCGCTGCAGGAATTGTGTATTTTACTCCTGTGTGTGACGGTGGATCGTCTCGATGATTTTCTCCTGCTCCTCGGCATCCACGCCGATGGACTGGAGTGCCTGCCTCGTTCCGCAGTCCGGGCAGATGAGCGTTTTGTTGTCCGTCCTCGATAGAGCCGGAACACCGTGGTAGGTCTTTCCGCACAGCGGGCAGACCGCCATCCTTATCACGTTATCCTTCATAGCCGCATACCTCCCTGCATTTATCATAAGCATCGAGCAGAATGTTCTTGTCAAAATAAAAGGTATCGTACCCCTCAAGGCAAGTCCTCATATAGAAATTGCTCGGTACTCCAATCGGCCTGTCCTCATGCATGATGTATGCGAATGCCGTCACCGACCTGCGCTTTCCCGTGCGGATGCCCTTGTACTTCAGCTTGATGTCCTTTTTGTAGTAGAAGGTGGGGAATCCCTCGTAGCGGTCAAGAGCCGCCTCATCCGAATCCGTGACTTCCCAGATCACTACGGGAACCGTGCCGCTTTCGCATTCCTCAATCGTGAGGTAGGAGCCTGTCTTGCTTCCTTTAAAAAGCAGCTCCCAGCCCGTGAGGTTCGCCGTTCCGAGGATTGTGGCGCGTGGACAACGCATCCGCATCTGCGGAACATTGAGGTTGCTGCCGTAAGCGATGTAGTATCTCTTTGCCATAGTCTTTACCGTCCTTTCCGAAGGAAATGTCCTTCTACCACCTTAAGCCCGCCGTGGCGGGTTAAGATGTGCCTCTGGGCTGCGTCCTTCAAGCGGCGGCTCTGCCGTGTCTGAATGCCGTATCCCCGGAAAGGTTGCGGGTAAGGAAGTCCCTCGCCGTTGCGAATTCCTCTCCAATGAATCCGAGGCGGAGGAGCCAAGTCCTCATGGCGTATTTCGGATTCTCGTTCTGCTGCGGTTTCGGGCTTGCCGTTCTCACGTCCTTTGCCATCTGGCTGAGTGCGAGGCAAAGCTGAATGTAGCTTTTCAACTGCCCTGCATGGATGCCGCCCTTGCGCTCCGCTGTCGGCTCATCGAACTGGAAAAGCCTGAACTCGATGGTGCCCTTCGTGAAGGTAGCATGGTAGTTAAGCATATGGTAGCGGCTGTCGTTGTAGTGTTGGCTTCTGCCGTAGTCGGCGTTCTGTGAGCCGTACCAAATGTCTGCAAGCGCCGCCATCGTCTTTGGCTTCCGTGCATTGACCTTCTTAAGGAAGTTCGGGTCCACCGTGCGGCAGTATCTGTCCATGCGGTATCGGTCGAGCTTCAAAGCCTCGGCGATCAGGCTCTCATGGCTTGCCATGATGTTGGCGAGGTTGCGGAGCGTCTGCGGCGTGTGGCCGTTCGCTCCGATGTGGATGTGGACTCCGCATCCCCGGCCTGCATCGCTCTTTGCTCCTGCGTGGCGAAGCTGTCTGCAAAGTTCCTGCAAGGTTTCAATATCGCTGTAGGTAAGAATCGGCGTGACCAGTTCACATTTTTCATCGTCCGGTCCGCTGATGGAAACGTCCCTCTGGAATTTCCACTCGCGTCCTTCGCCGTCCCAAGCCGACCAGGTGTAGTACCCGTTGCGGCTTGCCGTGTTCTCGTACCTGCCTGTTCCGAAGAAGTCGGCGGCAATCTTCGCAGCCTTGCTCCTCTTGATGCTGTTCATCTCGACCTCGACCCCGATGGTCTGGTTCTTCATCTCGGTAATCTGTCTCTCTGTCCTTGCGTTCATGGTGTGTGCCTCCTTGAAAATCCTTTGTTTTCCGCGGGGTTCGTTCCCTTCGGTGTGTCTATATATCACTCTGAAGCACACTTATATCAAGTTAATTCTCGCCATAATGTACACGAATATCAGCCTTATATTTCGGCTTGAATTGTGTAGATCAGCCCGTGATTTTTCGGACGATATCCTTGCCATAAACCACGTTCAGACCGCTGCCTGTGTCCCACCGCATGAGGAGTGAGCCGGTATCGTCCACGCCGAGAACGGTTCCTTTCGTTCCGGCAGGCGGAGCCTGCGCATCGTCCATCTGCACAAGCTCTACTCGTGTGCCTGCAGGGTACTCCATACGGATGCGGTCGACCGTTTCCTTATTCGGAAATCTCATGCTCGGCACCTCCGTTTTTGAAAGCCGATGAGCCTGTGAGGTTCTTCAGCAGGATTTTTCGCTCGACCTTGTACTCCGCGCCGATGAAGCCCAGCCGCAGGAGGAAGCAGCGGAATGCATACTTCTCGTTGTCTACTTCCTTTTCCGTGGCGGTCACCCGCTTGGCGTTCCTTGCCATCTCGCAGAGTGCGGAGACAAGGTGCATATAGGCTTTTGCGGAATCACCGTCCATCTGCGTGAACCAGGGGAAGGATACCTTCTCGTCCGTCACCTCAATAGGAAGGCTGTCCGCGCCGAGCGCCTTTTTCATAAGCGCCGCTTTGGAATTCACGATCCTCTGCAGGTTCTCAATGGCTGCATCCGAAAGGCTGTCCCTCGGAACCGCCACCGTAAGCCCGTCTATGGCCTCCTGTGCCGCATTTTCCTCAGTCTCGGATACTTCCTGGACCTCAGAATCCGCGCCGTCCTGCGGCTCACATTCAAAGCCTGCGGCGGCGATGGCTTCAAGCACCTGCTCGACCTCCTCGCTGTCGGCGCGGTCATCGAAGAGGAGCGTCCCGTCCTTGGTGACCGTGAAGTAGTCGATCTCGTAGTTGCAGGTCGGCATGAATTTGTATTCTGCCTTTGCTCCCGTGGTGTCGGCGATGACCTTTACCAGTTCCTTGCGCCTTGCGCCTGTTACGTTGTACTTTACTTGCATTGTGTTTACCTCCGTTTTCGCTTGTTTTCTGTGCCTTCCGGCGTGTATATACATCACTCTAAAGCCCCGAAATAGCAAGCGAATATCGGATTTTTCTCTGTAGAATTACCGCCGGATCATTCGCCTTCAAACTGTGAGTAATACACAATGCCCGAAAGCACGAAAACCACGCACGGCAGAGCCACGCCGTTGCCCCACATCTTATACTCCGCAGAATCGGAATACGGATCGGCAAGCCACTTTTTTATCTGCTTCGATGTCTTGGGCTTGCTGCCGGGAGCGGTTGCCATCCGCCAGGTCTCGAACACCTTGTACCAATAGTACAGTTCCTCATCGGACGGCTTTACCGTGCCGAGATCATCGCACCACCAGTCCGGGAAGCCCTGCAGCCTTGCGCACTCGGTTGGCGTGAGCCTACGGACGATATAATACGGTTCTTCCGATATGGTCGGCGGATCCTTGTAGTCCGTAGCGACCAGCGTGTTCGCCACATCCTCCTCGGCTTCCGTATGATAGGAATTCTTGCTCGTGGTATAGACGGGATGCGCCACCGCACCCGGTCCCTTCGCCACCATCGTAGGCTCGACTTCTTCCTCGACCGCGATCCCGAACTGCGCATTCTGCCCCATGTTATAGGTAGCTCTGTCGATGCCGTAAGCCACGCTGTGCTGCTCCGTTGCGTTCAGCGTAAAGCTGACGTTGTCCTCGGAGTATCCGCTGCCCTTATGGGACGGCCTTGCGCCGTTGCCCTCAAGAGCCACGACAGCCATGCCGCCCTGGTTGCAGGACGGATTGCCGCCGTTCGCATCCAGCGTCCGTGAAGTCTCCGCTTTGTATATCCCGCTGTGGGGATTGGAGGACTTCATGGCGTTGCTGTCCTTGGAGCAGATGCCGAACACGGACGGCACGAAAAGCGTCTGATCGTTGTTGCATCCGAGCGTTGCGGACTTATCGTCCTGGATGAGCGGTCCCTTGCCGCCGCCCTCGCAGCCGGAACGAATCTTCAGCGTTTTCGGCGTCTCCACCACGAAGGGCTGGTTATTGCCGCCCGTGCCGAAGGTGGAAAGGACGGTCTGCGCCACATCGAGCGGTCCCGTGTACCTGGAATCCTGCGAGTGGTTCTCAAATACAAGCGGAGGATGATGGCTTTCCGCACGGAGCGTGTTCGTCACATCCTCGGTCAAGTCCATCCGCTGCCCGCCCTGGTCGTTCAGGCAGAAAGTGCCTGTCTCTCCAAAGCCCTCGCCAGCATCAGCGGCAGCTCCTTGCCACGCGCGGAAGCCCTCCGCAGAATACCCAGACACGCCTTCTGACTCAAATAGTATTTTTCCGGCACTCCCGCCTGCAAAATCTGCGACAAGGTAGATGCGCTTTCTTCTCTGGGGAACTCCCCAATACTGAGCGTCAAGCACTCTCCAGGCAACGGAGTAACCGTCTCCCACGATGCTTCCCGCGCTCTGCCACTTCTTAGGCGAAGGGACAGATACGGTTTCGTCTGCGATGCGGCAGACGCTTTCGAGGACGCATTGGAAGTCCTCTCCTTTGTTTGAGGAGAATGCTCCGGGGACGTTCTCCCACACGATGTATCTTGGATATTTGCCATTGGTGGCGCACCTCATTTCCTTGATGATTCGGACGGCTTCATAAAAAAGGCCGGAGCGGTTGCCGTCCAGCCCTTCGCGCTTGCCCGCGATGCTCATGTCCTGGCAAGGCGAACCGAAAGTGATGATATCCACAGGCTCGATGCTCCCGCCGTCCATCCTGGAAACATCGCCGTAATGTTTCATAAAAGGCAGCCGTTTGGTGGTCACCCGAATAGGAAACGGCTCGATCTCCGATGCCCACACGGGAGCAATGCCGGAAATCAAGCCGCCCAAAGGAAAACCGCCGGAGCCGTCAAACAGGCTGCCGAGCGTCAGTTTATTCATCGGACACCTCCAGATCTGCGAAGGTGTATGTCTTGCCGTCCCTCTCCACGGAAACGCCGTCCGCAGAGCCGGCCTGCTCGATGTACCGCTTCACGATGACATCGCAGTATTTCTCGTCCAGTTCTATGGTGTAGCAGTCCCTGTCAGTCTGCTCACAGGCGATCAGCGTGGAGCCGCTGCCGCCGAACGGATCGAGGACGAGCGTGTTGCTCATAGAAGAATTCTGTATCGGGTACGCCAGGAGCGGTATGGGCTTCATGGTCGGATGATCCGTGTTCTTCTTGGTCTTTTCAAATTCCCATATCGTGGTCTGCTTGCGGTCGGCGTACCATTGGTGCTTGCCGCTTTTCTTCCATCCGTACAGACAAGGCTCATGCTGCCATTGGTACGGGCTTCTCCCAAGCACCAGGCTCGGCTTCTTCCAGATGCAGCAGCCGGAAAGATAGAATCCCGCATCTGCGAACGCCTTTCTGAAGTTCAGCCCCTCGGTATCCGCATGGAACACATAAATGGACGCATCGTCCGCCATGACCTTTTCGATATTGGAAAATGCATCGAAGAGGAACTGATAAAACTTCTCATCCGCAAGGTTGTCGTTCTTGATCTTCCCGGCAGTCCCTTCGTAGTTCACGTTATACGGAGGATCGGTCACCACAAGGTTTGCCTTCCGTCCCTGCATGAGCGTGTCGAAGGTTTCCGCTTTCGTGGAATCGCCGCATACAAGCCTGTGCCTTCCGAGCGTCCATACATCGCCGCTCTTGGAGAATGTGGGCTTTTCCAGTTCCGCATCCACATCAAAATCGTCCTCCTGCACATCCCCGTCTCTCTTGAACAGGTCGGACAGTTCCTTTTCGTCAAAGCCCGTGAGGGACAGGTCGAACGCCTCCGCCTGCAGAGCTTCGATCTCCACGCGCAGAAGTTCCTCGTCCCATCCGGCATCCATCGCCATTCGGTTGTCGGCGATGATATACGCTTTCTTCTGCGCTTCCGTCAGATGGTCGGCAAAGACACACGGTACTTCCGTTATGCCTTCCTCTTTCGCCGCAAGAATACGACCGTGGCCGGCGATAACGCCAAAGTCACGGTCGATGATGACGGGATTGATGAAGCCGAATTCCCGGAGGGAGGATCGCAGCTTGTTTATCTGTTCCGGGGAGTGGGTACGCGCGTTATTCACATACGGTACGAGTTTTCCAATCGGAACGAGTTGCATTTCACTCGTTGTCTTCATAACGCTTCACCGCCTCCCTCAATTCTCTGTATTTGTCGGTATGTTCCCAGGTGGGATAGCCATTTCCGAAATGCCCATATGCGGAGTAGTCCGCAAAGGAGCAGTTCCGCAGGCAGAACTCGTTGATGATCGCCGCCGGACGCATATTGAATACATCGTTCACAGCCTTGGCAATTACCTCATCGCTGACCTTTCCCGTTCCGAACGTATCGATCTGCACAGCCACAGGATCGGCTTTTCCGATGGCGTAGCTGATAGCGACCTGGCACTCCTTTGCCAAATCAGCGGACACGATGTTCTTTGCGATACACCTTGCCATGTACGCGCCGGAGCGGTCGACCTTCGTGGGGTCCTTGCCGGAGAACGCGCCGCCGCCATGAGCGCCGAGTCCGCCGTAGGTATCCACCATCAGTTTCCTGCCCGTCAGTCCCGTGTCAGCCTTGGGACCGCCCTCCACAAATCTGCCGGAGGGATTGACGAGAATTTCTGTATCGGCATCAAACGGGAACTTGGTAAATACGGGATGCAGCACCTCGGCGATGATTTCGCTCTTTAACACATCCAGGTCCTTATCCTTGTCGTGCTGAACGGATACCACGATGGTCTTTATGCGCTTCGGCTTTCCGTCCTCATACTCCACCGTGACCTGCGCCTTGCCGTCCGGCTTAATGCCGTGGATGAGGTTGTCGCGCCTTACCGTGTCCAGTCTTTTACATATTTTGTGTGAAAGAAGGAGCGGCAGGGGAATATACTCATTCGTCTCATTCGTGGCATAGCCGTAAACGGTACCCTGATCGCCCGCGCCCAGGTTGGCATAGCAGGAGGTATCGCCGTTCCTTGCTTCGATACTCATATCCACACCGCCAGCGATATCGCAGCTCTGCTTTCGGATAAACACATAGATGAGAAAGCCGTAAGGATTGTATCCGACCTTCTCCAATGCCCTGCGAACGATGTAACGGATATCCACGGGCTTCGAGCAGGTGATCTCACCCGCAACGATGATACGCCTTCCCGCCGCCATGACCTCGCAGGCTACGCGGGAGGACTTGTCTTTGTAAAGGCAGGTGTCCAGGATGCTGTCGGCGATGAAGTCACACAGCTTGTCGGGATGTCCTGCGCATACGCTTTCTGCTGTCTTATAAGTTTTCATGTCCATATCTCCATTCCTTTTATTTTCTGTTCCTTGCGCGGAGCAGCCGCTCCATCAGATCGTCCTGTGGGCTTGCGCCGTCATATTCCACGGAGCAGTTCTCACGCACGATTTGATAGATTTGGAACCAGTCCGCATTGACCTGTTTCTTGTAGTCGCGGCTCATGGACACATAAGGCGATGCGATGGCGTTCCCCGTGGTGGGATGCTTGGCGAGGTAACCAAACTCGGATATGGCCTCCTCACATTGAATCCACCGCGCCACGCTCATCGCATACTGCTCTATAAGCTGGTTGTTTACTAACATTTCACAGCCGCGGGCTTTGAGCCACAGCCACGTCTCTCTGAAAATCTCCTCGGCACACAGGTCGCTGCCGTTTTTCTGCTTTGCTTTGAGATAGTCCCTGACGGGAGGAACATCCTCGCCCTGGATATCCGCAGGTTCCGGCAGATCATCCGGCATCACCAGCGTTCCCTTTGCCGTGCCGTCCTGTATTTTGTCCACGAGCGGTTTCCTTTTCGGACCCGTTCCCGGTCTGGGACCGCCCCTGTTGGTACCGTCTTTTGCCACATTCTCACCTCCGATCTGCATTCGCCGGGTTAATACCCCGTTTGAATACGAAAATTTGCACACGAAGCCCCAGGCCGCTGTCCGCATAAAGGACCCGTAGAGATTTTGACCGCCCCTCCCGGTCAGCTTCTGATCTGCCTGTCGCCCATCTCAAGATGAATCTTGGTGTGGCAGGACTGACAAAGGCTCATCAGATTGCTTTCCCGATGATCGCCGCCCTGTGAGATTGGAAGGATGTGGTGTACCTCCTCCACGGGAGTCAGCCGTCCTTCCTTAAGGCACATCTCACACAAGGGATGCGCCGCAGCATAGCGGTCGCGGATTCTCTTCCAAGCCCTGCCGTACTTCTTGTTCGTGTCGGGACTGCGCGTGTGTTTGTTGTACTGCTGTGCGGCGAGTCTCTGATGTTCCTCGCAGTATTGACCGCCCTCGACAGCCAGCCGTGGACAGCCGCTTGCTGCGCAACCGCGCTGTGGTCTCCTCGGCATACAAATCACCTCGCTTTCCGGGCATAAGAAAAGCCCCGGAAGGATTACTCCTCCGAGGCTCATCTTGCTCTATTTTGCTATTGTAATCATACCATAGGTCAAGTATGCCAAACACCGGCATTTACTGCCAAAGACTGCCAACTTTCAATCCGGCACAGGAAAATGAGCGAGTGCGTTGCCGTGGATACGGAACGCAGTCCTTTCCGACACGTTCATCATGCTTTCGATCTCTTCCCAGGTGAATCCATCGATGTAACGGTAGCGGAGAAGAACCTGCTCCTCGTGGTTATCCAGCATATCAATCCGTGCGTTTATCTCGTCACGCAGCCTGATAAGGTATGCCACCTTTTCCTCCACGCTCCGCTGAATCTCGTCTATCTTTTCGAGACACCTGACGAAGGGAGCGTCTGTCGGACGGTTGGGACTGTGCGGCATTCCGTCAAATCTCGTGCCTGAGACGCTGCTCGATAAATCTCTCCAGTAGTCAATCTCACGCAGGCGGCAGTTAATGAGTGCGTCCAGGTGCCGCGCCTGGTTCAGATATTCTTTTGCGGTCATGCGTCCACCTCCATTTGCAGGGAGCGGATCAGCATCTCGCCGTCAACACTCGTTAATACGGAGAACCATCCGGAACGGAAAAACCTCTCGATTTCTTCCTTATCCGCAAAAGCCGTTTTATTTCTCGGATTGACCTTAAGGCACTTAAGCGCCACACGGTAATCCTTCACAGCCTGCAGAATGATGGCATTTGCAAGGTTCTCGTAATTTGTGATGTCGCTCATATGCGATACCTCCCTTTGTCGGAATCAGGCATCGATGCAATGGAGCGATGTATCTTTGTATCAGTGCAGGGAGCCGTTTACCACGGTTCGCACCTCATCCACCGAGCGCACCACCAAGGCAGTGCCGCCGGCTGCGAGGATTTTTCGGATTGTCGCTTCCTGGAGCTTCGTAGGCTTGCCGCTATCGGTCTTTACCTCAAATCCGAAGAAGTGTCCTCCAATGCAGGCAATGATATCGGGAATGCCCGCCGTCCCGTACATACCGCCGTGTTCTTTCCAGCAGAAGCACCCCGGCACGGTCTTAAGGTACTTCATGATTGCTTTTACAATGTCCGCTTCTTTCATCTGTTCCTAAAACCTCCGTATTTTCAACGCTTGGAACACATGGAACACGAGAAATCCTATTTTCATATATTTTTTGTGGTGGAAATTAAAGGTATATAAAAATATGTGTATTATATATGGGGAGATAGCATTTTGGTGTTCCTACGTGTTCTCGTGTTCCGAAGATGCTCGTGGAAAGGCTGCCGGGATTCATCATCCCAGCACCTCTCCGAGCCTTATCCCCATTAAAATGCGTCTTTTCGCCATGCGGTCGATGTCCCGTGTCACATCGGGGAACGCCGCCGTGATCTGCTGCACGAAGTTCTTCTGCGAGTACGGTTTCAGGCCGCATTCCTCGCAGTACCCCTTATATGCGTTGAACAGTTCCGTGGACCCGGCGCTATATTCAGCGTCCAGTTCACAGTAGTCCTTCACAAACGACAGCACGGAATCCGACTCCTCGCGGTACTGCTGCAGCTCGTCCGCATTGACCTGCGTTTCGGAGAACACATAGTGATTGTTCATCAGCCTGCGCAGCCCTTCTAAAGCAAACAGGAAAATGCCGTCCGCTTCCATGCGGAACTTCTCCAGCAGTTCAGGATCGCGCTTGTCCTGCGGCACGGTATGATTGAACCGTATGATGATGAGCCTGCGGTAAAAGCCCTCCGACTTATCGCCGTAGTTCTTCGGGATACTGTTGCAGGAGAACAGGAGTCTTGCGCTCGACTGGAACGAGAACGGATTCTTGTTCTTTTTCTCCACGGTCAGATAGTCCTCGCCTACAAGAGCCTTGAATATGCCGTTATCGTCAATGTTCTTCGTAGGCAGGTCGGCGAAGATGTTAGCCAGCTTGCCGAAAAGCTCCGCCGTCTTGAACCGCTCGTTCAGAGCCTGCCAGGATACATTGGACACGTTCTGCTTGCCGAGAAGCACATCGTTCAATACGCGCAGCAGCACCGACTTCCCGGCTGATGCCACTCCCACAATAACAAAGCACTTCTGCGCCGAGTTGACCGGGATGAGGAAATAGCCAAGCATCTCTTGAATCAGACCGACCTGTGCCATATCGCCGCCCATCGACTCCATGAGGAATTTCTTAAACAGCGGGCAGTCCGCTTTTTTGTCGTAGGTCACGTTCAGCTGCACCGTAGAGTAGTAATCCGGCGTGTGTTCCGTCAGCGTATCCTCCAACACGTTATATAAGCCGTTGCGGACGTTGATGATATAGGGATTTGCGTTCAGTTCACGGATGTCCCTCTGCACAAGGAGCCGCCACTGCTTCTCAGCGTCAACGATCTGCGACATCTTAGTCTCACGGATCAGCATCTTCTCCTGCACGAGTCTCTGCGCTTCCATCTCGGACATCTCGACATACACGCCTCCGCGGTAGCTGAAGTGCTGCTCCGCTGCATAGAACACCTGCTGCCCGTCCGACATATCCTTCGCAAGCACACCGGGCAGGAAACGCAGCCCCTTGTCGGTCGGCTCGTACCAGTCAGGGATCGCCGTACCCGCCTTGGCTCTCTTTGCATTCTTGCTTGCCTGGTACGCCTTGCTTGCATCCTTAAACACCTGGTTCAGTGATTTTAAGAACGATGCCTTCAGCTTGAAATGGTCGCGGATTTCGGAATTGATGATAACGTCAGCGGTCACCACGTCCTGGTTATACAGATAATCCGACACGAACTGCTTTGCGGCCTGCAGGTCTTTTATCGCCTCGCCCGTCACGGGGATGCCGTGCAGGATGTCGAGAAGATCGTCAGCGGACAACGGCTGATAGCACCACGCCGCAGGGGATTTCACCGGGCATTCGCCGGCCGCGAACTTCGGACACTTGAAGCCCTTTTCGCAGATGGTCTTGCAGGTGATGGGATTCGTCCCGCTCTCAAGGAAATGGTTAATCTTTTTCTGCGTATTGCCCTCGCTATATCCGGGATACGGAGCGGACAGGTCATGGATCATCTTCGTGCCGCCCTCAAAGGGAGCAAGATTCGTTATCATGGCATACCAGTCATGCTCCGAAAGGGACGCGGCGTCATCGCGGCAATGCTGCATGAAAACACACGATCGCATGACCTGATCGATGCCCTTTTCCGTGCCACTCTTTCGCTCCACGGGTACAAGGTCGACCTCCGGCAGTACGTCCGACAGCTGATCCTGCGTGTATTTGCGTTCGGGATGGAAACTGACGCAGGTCACCTCCACGGGAGTGTCCTTCTTGCAGTGCATGAAACCGGGAAGGCGCATGACCCTCGACTCATTCACGCACATCGGATCACCGTCAAAATGCTTTACAAGCTGCGTCTGTATCATGCGGAAACGCTCCACCTTGGCGGTCGAATCCATGAACCAGTACACATGGTAGGATTTCTGTGTTTTCATAATCATGGACGGAGGGAGCGGGAACGCATCGATCTTTTTTTGCTGCTCGTCAAAGCTGTCGTTGTCCATTTCCACGAACTGCGCATTGATCCTCGTAATGGAATCATCGTCCTGCCCGCCGTAGTTGACCACAAAGAAGATGCCGCGGTTCATGGCATTGTGGTTCTTGAGCGTTTCTTCTATGCTTTTGTACTTCCCGCATTCGCAGGAAAGCTTCGAACCCTGGAACACGCCGCCCTTCTTATCGTCAAAGACGCGGAAGCAGACGGTATCGGTCGGATTAAAGAGAGAACCGAGTACATCGGTCACCGTTACGTTCATGCGCCCACCTCCTCAAAATATCTGATCTGCTTCTTCAGCCGTTTTGCCTCCTCGATCTCCTGTGCGACACCCGGCGATATAGCGCCGAACACCCACACCTCATCGCACATCCGAAGGAGCGCAAGTCCGAACAGAAGGCCAAGATCCCGTTCATTGGGATCGTTATCGTTAAGTATCTGCGGATACAGAAGATGGCTCGCCACCGGCATATAGCCCTCGTCTATCACACGGCGGCAGTATGTGATCGCCGCCGCGACATTCGTATCCACATCGCCCGCGTATCTGGAAGCCACATATATCTTCCTGCGGTTCTTGTCGGCATAGCGTTTTTTCTGCTTTTGCCGGTATTCCTTCATTATCTGGCTCATCGCCGACCCTGCGGTCGGATCGGCGTAGCCTTCGCTGTTTTTATACATACATCAGTCCTCCAGTTCTTCCATCATTCCAAAGGTCGGTCCCGCGGACGCTTCCGCAATCAGCGGAAGGTCAAACTCCGGGAAGGGCTTTTCTTCCATGCAGGCACGGATAAAAGCCACCGCTTCCGACAGCCTGTCCTCCGGGATAATGAAAGTCAGTTCATCGTGTATCTGAAGGATGGGCTTGAGCCATTCCCGCTCCGGCAGTCCGGCAAGTATCCTCGTGATGGCAAGCTTCAGAATATCCGCAGCCGTCCCCTGAATAGGCGTGTTTAGAGCGCACCGCTCCGCAAACGACTTCTGTCCCCAATTATCCGAGGTGATGCCGGGGAGGTACCTGCGCCGTCCGAGCCAGGTTTCGGAATACATACGCCTTGCGGCTTCTGCCTTCGTCTCTTCCTGCCACGCGGTCAGGCCCTTGTATCCGTGCTTGAGGTTGAAAAGTATCTCCTCACACTCACTCACGGATTTTTCAACCCCCGCCTTGAACTTCAGCGTCTTTTGCAGCCCTCGCGGGAACAGCCCGTAGAATGTGCCGAAGTTCACGTTCTTGGCAATCGTCCTATGTTCCTTATAATTTTCCGAATGCTTGTCCTGGGCGTCCTCGTAGCTCACGCCGAAAATGACACTGGTCGTGGCGGCGTGGATATCGCCGTTTTTGCGGTAGGTGTCCATCATCACCTCATCACGGCAGTAGAACGCGCCCACGCGCAGTTCGATCTGCGAAAAGTCAAGCGAGAGGATAAGGCATCCCTCCGGCGCTTTTATAAAATTGCGGACGCCGATAGGATCGTTAGTCTTCCTGGGCATATTCTGTGCGTTCGGATTGCGGCAGTTCATCCTGCCCGTATCCGTTGAAAGAGCGAACAGTTCCGGATGGATGCAGCCTGTCACGGGATTTAAGTATTTCAAGTACCCGTCGATATAGGTTGACTTGATCTTGCCCCACTTGCGGTACTCCTGCACCAGCGTGAATAGCCCCGACAGTTCCGGACGGTTCTCATCGCACCACTCCTTGAGGAGCGTCATCGTCATATCGTCAGCCGCCTCGCGGTTGGTTTCCGTGGTCTTCAAAATGGGCAGCCCCAGGTCTTTATACAGATAGTTCTTGAACGCCTGCGTGGAGCAGTTCGCGCCGATGTTCACATCGCCGATGATGAACTCAATCTCCCTGCGGATGCGTTCCATCTCGTTTTCAGCCTCTGCCTTGCGCTCCCGCATGAGCGGGAGGTTGACCGGGATGCCGTTTGTTTTCATGATGCCGAGGTACACGGCGGTCGGGCTTTCGATCTCCTCCACGATGTACCTGTGTTTCGGAAGGAAGCGGTCGAACCAGTCGTTGAACTTGTGATAGAGCCGAAGAGCAAAATCGGAGTCAGCGGAACCGTAGCGGACGGTCTCCTCGTCCTGCGCGTCCAGTTCATCAAAGTGCTTTCCGTCCGTGACGCTCGAAAACGAAGGGAGCGGTTCTCCAAACAGTTCCTCCGCCAGCCGTTTCAGACCGCTCTCGTTCAGCTTGCGGAACTCGTATATGCTTTTAAGGCTCATCTGTGACGCGCATATCGTGTCATACACGGGAGCCTGGATCACAATGCCTCTCGCATACGCCATCGAAGATTCAAAGGCGATGTTGTGGGCAATCTTTATGGTTGTCGTATTCATGAGGAACGCCGTAAGAAATGCGAAAAAGGCATCCCTGTCTATATTGGTGCCGACACGATGGGCAATCGGAACATAGATGCCCGTACCTTCCTTGACGGAGAAGGAACATCCGACAATATGCGCCCTTGCGGGATCGAGAGCCGCCTTGTCCTCCTCGCGGTACGGATCATCGGGAGCAGTCTCGAAGTCGAAAGCGACAATACGGCTGCCTCCGATGTAATCCTCTATCCCGTCCACCGTGGTCACACATTTATATTCTGTATTCATGCGTAATCACTCCTATGGGAAATACCCGGAGGAGCGTTACACCCCTCCGGGCTTTCGTGTGTTTTACTTCAAAGGTTCGATGATTTCTCCCGTTTCGGGATCGACAAGTGGCTCATCGTCAATGAGGGACGCCGGAGTAAGGTTCGCGGCATACGCCTTGACCGTTTCCGATACGCCCGCGACAGCCGTACGCTCCTCGGCGGTCAGCATACGCTCGAAAGCAAATACCGCCTGTGAGAACGCGATACCAGATGCGTTGGTGGCCTTCTTCAGCGTGATCTTCGTTACCACCTGGTTCAGCTTGCGCCCGCGGGAAAGCTGGCTCTTCACATAGTTCGTGAAGGACTTGAGCGACCCGGTCGGCAGGGAAAGCGTGATGGGGAACAGTTCTCCCTCACGCAGAATGTAGAGCATACGCTTGTTCTTGCACAGCTTGCTCTGACCCTCGCCGCTGCCGAACTTGTTATACGGACAGTTCTGGCAGTTCCCGCCGGGAGTGCCGATGCCTGTTACGCCGTCAAAAGAGCCGCAATCGGGAGGATTGTTCCCGCCTGTGTACTTGTCGTGGTAGTAGGCGTAAGCCGGATGGTTGTAAACGATGACGCCGGTGATGTCTTTCGCCATCTCGGACTCATCGCTCTCAGCGGATGGAATCTCAAATGCCGTGCCGCCGCCAGCAGGCAGCTTCACACGGTCAAAGGAAAACTCAAGCCCCTGGCAATCGTCTGCCATAGCCTCGTTCAGTACGTCTCTGTTCGCAAGTGCAGCGAAACCCTCGTTCACTGCGATTTCAGTGTTCTTCTTATCTGACATGATCTATGTCCTCCTATGAAATGAAATAAGTTGTGGTTTTTGCATTGGTGCAGTGAATCGGTGTTCCTACGACTTGCGGATGCCGACCGACACTTTTTCGTAAGTACTGACGGTATCGCCGAGCCATGCCGGGACGTCCTCGCCCGTGGCTTCCCGCTGCTCCTTGATGAAGGATGCGAGTGTGTTTGCGTTGACCGTCTCCACGACCAGGCTGCCGTATCCGTTTTCTTTCAGAGCCTGCATCATCTCGTCCTTGCGGCCGGATGCCGGGGACGCGAACAATCTGCTCTTCAGATAGAACGTGCTGCCGTTACGGGAGAAGCGGTCAAGTTCGGCTTCTGTCATTGCATCGGAGAGCTGCTCGTCCAACTCGGCGATCTCCGCAGCCAGAGCCTTGGTCTGTGCTTCGAGGTCCTTCTTCTGTTCCTGCAGAGTCTTGAGCCTGTCAGCCATTTCAAAGATTTGTGTGTTCTCCATCGGTGACTACCTCCTTTCACTTACTACCGAGGAATTCAACCCCCTGTGTGAAAGGTCAGTTCTTAAAGGGATTCCTGCCCTTGCGGTAATCGTCCACGAGCATTTTTGCGAGGTTCATTTTCTGCCGGAGCGCGTATAAGACCTTGCGGTCGACCGTACCCCTGCACACGAGGTAGATGTAGTGGCAGTTCTCTTTCTGACCCGCCCTGTGGATGCGCGCCTTCGCCTGTTCAAAATTGCTCATACTGTAATCGAGGGAATAAAAGACCATTGTGGATGCCGCCGTGAGCGTGATGCCGAGTCCGGCAGCCGCAATCTGTCCCACAAATACACGGCACCTATCGTCATACTGAAAACGGTGGATTTCATTGTCTCGGTCCTTCACGCCGCCGCGAACCACGGCATAGCCGATTTTTTTCTTTTCAAGAAGCTCCTGGATATCGTCCAGTTCGGGCACGAAACGAGCCATGATGACGAGCTTCTTATCCTCTGCCATAGCGGAATCGATAATATCGGAAAGAGCGTCCAGCTTAGCTCGGCTCACGGTATTGACCACGCCATCGTCATCGGTAAGGTGTCCGCCCGTGATCTGCGACAGGCGCAGAAGCCTTGTGAGAATGTTCGCCGTGGTCACCTCCGACTCGTCCAGTTCGGCATAGCTTTCATCCTCGATGCTGTCGTACAGTTTTATGGCGTCCTTCTCCAAGTCCACGGTGCGGACTTCCTCGGTGATCGCCGGAAGGTCGAGGCACTCCGCTTTCGTCACGCGGTACGCAACGGAATGGAGCCGTTTCAAAAAATCGTCCGTCATCCATTTGCGGAAGATCGGCGTGTGGTTGCCGTAGCCGCCCATGTCAAAATACTGGTTGCGGAATGCGTAAAACGATGTGCCGAATATCTGCGGATTAAGGAAACGGTACTGCGAGAACACGTCCAGTTCGCGGTTCGTGATGACCGTACCCGTGAGGAGCAGCTTGAACCTTGCCTTGTCTCCAAGGGTATGGAGTCCCTTGCTCTGCTTGCTGCGGTTCTCTTTTAGTTTGTGTGCCTCGTCCGCTATGATCAGGTCGGCGTTATATGCCAGCAGTTCCTTTTCGAGACGCCATGCCGATTCGTAATTTACGACCACGACCTGCAAGCCCTCGTCCGGCAGCTTTGTCAGCTGCTCCTTCTTCTTTGCGACAGTTCCCTTGAGAATCGTCAGCGAATACGGGAAATCAGCGAACTTATCAAATTCCTCCTCCCATACGCCGAGGATGGAAAGCGGCGCTACCACCAGCACACGGTTGACCTTCCCGTACTGGTACATACATCCCGCCACGGCGATGCTCACTATCGTCTTGCCGGTACCCATCTCCATCAAAAGCGCCGTGCCTCGGCTTTTAAGACGCTCGTCAAATACACCGAACTTATCGCAGGCGAATGCAAACGCCTTTTTCTGATGGTCATACGGAGCCGCCTTGATCGGCATCATCAGTTCGATGTTCTCATTCATTGCCGTCACCTCGCATTTCCTTGATCTCGATGCCTTGCACGGTTTCACCTGGCGTCAGCACGAGAACCTCGCAAAATTCTCCGAAGAGAAAGGTGAGCAGCCTTTTCGGAATGCTCCTGTGTTCGCTCTGCAGGACTTCCTGCTTTTTGCCGCTTTTGTCAGCGATATTGATTCGTACTTTGTGTTTTAATCTCATAGGTTCGTCCTCCTGTTCCTGATCTGCATTGCTGCGGAGGATGGATGTATTTCCTTCCTCACTCACTACCGGGAAATTCAACCCTCCGAAGAGGTGCGGCCGGGGAGGACTCCGACCGCCATATCTGCCGCCGCTCATGGCTCAGTCCTTCTTCGGGTACTTGTGGCGTTTCACGCGCTCGACCCCGAAGGACTTAGCGACCTTATCGATGATCTTGTTCTTGCGGTTCGTCATCGCCGCGGAGGACGGCAGCTTTCCCGTCTGCTCGGCTTCAGCCTGGCGCATCTCCTCAAGCGGAGTACCCTTGCCGAAATGCTCGAAGAAGAAGTCCTGCTGCGACTCCGTGCATTCCTCATCAATGACGCGGCGCGCCTGCTCCGCCTGGGGATTCTCTGGCTCCGGCTCGGCAAACAAAGTGTCTTCCGGACTGCCGCTCTTGTCGGCAAGCGTGTCCCAGGGATCGACCGCATCCTCGTTGTCGGGATCGGCCTTGTAACTGTTGACCTTGGCATCAAACAGGGGATCGCGCAGTTCGCCCTCGTAGCGATCCTGCAAATCCATGTCGTGGTCGGACTCATCAAGCATGATGGTCAGTTCGAGCGACAGGTCTTTGCCGACCTCAAGTCTCTGCGTAACCACACACTTTGCGTCATCGTCCCAGCGTTCGTAGCAGTAATACTTGCCGTCTGCCGTCAGATAACAGGTACGGTTGGGATTGAACCCACTCTTGCGTTTCTTTGTTTCGTTGCTCTTCATTGCAGTGTCCTTTCCGTCCGAGCGGTACGGAGGGACACAAAAGAGCCTGTGGTTGAAGATGACCACAGGCTCCGATAGCCGAAAAAAGGCGCACGAAACTACGGTGGGAGCATCTTCGTTCCAAACACAGCCGTCATCGCTGTGTTCCGAACTCTTATGCATCCCTCCGTCCTTATAGCGCTATTCGGACTAAGAGATTGATTTTGCCGCCACCATCGGCAGCATCTTTATTGTACTCTGCAAGAAAGAGTAAGAAAATTTCACAAGAAAGCCCATTATTTTTTACATCTAATGTAATGAGTACATCTTGTTTTTCCCATTATTTTTGTGTATAATAAGAGAAAAGGGCTCCCAAACGGGAACCCTAACGCTGTCAAAAATAATGGTTTCTGTAAATACTGAGTCTGTTTTAGATAGCCCCACGGAAAGGAAAATGTCGTTATGGACGAAAAAATATCTGGAATTTCAATAAAAACAATGTTTCAGCACGAGGGATACGGCTGTCTATGTGCAAAAGATACGGTAAATACTTCTCCCGATGAGGCTCCGACTGTTACCCTCAAGGTTTGCCCCGATACAAGTACACAGCTATTGTTCTCCTATGCGCCGAAAGACGGTTTGAATATGACAGGTGTTGCCGGCGGCATTCATGAGAAAAACATTCTGGGTAAGCTGCTCGCCCTTCCAAAGGGAGACATAGACAAGCATATCGAGTTTATTGAAAAATATGGTTTCTTATATCCATTGCCGGAAAATGAGTACACGGCCATTGAAGCAAGCGACCTCATGGAGATAATCAACAGAATTAAATCCACCATAAGGCTATACAGTTACATCAACAAAAAAGACTACCGTGGAGTCCTCATTCATGTGGTTTATCTGCTTTACGCTCCCGTGACTGAACTACGCATAGGTGATGATGTTTTTTCAACTTGTACCCATCGTTTCAAAAGTCTGCTTGACTCCTATAACCTTTTCCCGGATTTGAGTAGGGAGCCGGAGGTGGCAGCAAACGGAACGTACTCTGTAGACGATGCATTTCTCGGAAAGAAAAATGCTGTCGACATCAGTTTTTATAACGCTGTGAGAAGTAGCTCAGATACGAATCTGCAAGGCAGCAAAGACCCATGGTTTAAGAACTTAATGGCAATGTACATAGGATGTAAGGACGTGGACGAAGAGACCCGCTTCCTTATAGATTTCTTTTATCATCTCCAAACGGAAGTATCTGTTATAAAAGAAGTCCATTTCGGTGGTTTCAAGTCATATACGACATTCAGCGAGGACGCGCTTGACGATTCTTTCAAGAATGCTCTGCTGAAGATTGCAAGAATTGTCGTGGCAGAGGAGATCAACCACAACATTCGCGGCATTCATCCGAAGTATAACGGTGGGAAGCTGACCGCTACATGGCAGGTCGATACGCTTATCGAAGCTCTTTATTTTTCAATTTTCTATATGAGAAATGGAGAAATGTATAAAGAATGCGAAAATCCGAATTGTAAGAGAGATAGGTTTTTCCTGGTAGAAGCGACCAGAACGAATAAACACTACTGTTGCGAACAGTGCAGAAATGCAGCCGGTGCGCAACGATACCGAAATCGCCAGTTATAAACGGGCAAAAAAATAAGGCTCTACCTCTCATTAGTTGAAAGGTAGAGCCTTCATCTCTTATGTTGCAGGTCTCGGGACAGGAGCCCTGGTTTCCACTTTTTCTATTGCTTCCGCAAGCTGCCGTTTCTGCTGATCCGGCATACCGATGTAGTTGTACATAAGAAATCGAGTATCAATCACGATGCCCTGGACACGTTCGTAGTTCTTCGGATCGGGCTTCCAGTCGCCGACCGCTTCACCAATGTTTCCAATATTGTCCGTTACACGAGATATCGGATTACCATCCGCCCCCATCTCAAAGAACGTATTGTCCTCCCGATTGAACGGCATAATGAATGCGTTATAAAGATTTTCACTTGGCACACCCTTGGCGCGCTCAATGTACTCTCCGTATGTAATCTGCTTGTTGATGTCGGGCCCATTTGGCAGATGATCGGGATTGCCGCTATATCCGTATCGGTATAGTTTTGCATCAAGCACATACACCTTACCGTTATAAATCATTATGGTATCCGGCTGGAGCGGAGTCTTAGACCTGTTGGGACCGTAATCAAGCAACCACCTGGTGCGCGGGAAATATCGATCCTTGTCCTCAATCCCGAACGCCTTGTCTATCATCTTCTCCCAAATACGCTCAAAGAAATCCGTACCGAAGAAGTATTGCTTTTCGGAAGACTTCTCGTCCATGTATTTGAGCATAGATACCATTGCCGAAAACAGTTCTTGCTCCACATCGTTGTGAGTAGATGCCAGCTTCTTTTCCAAGATGTAAATGGCTTCTCTGTTGTCAGGATGCGGACCAGGCTTTTCCGGCATATAGGGTACATAGAGCCAGCCCATTTTATCGAATGCCTCGTACACGCAGTACCGATGAATCTGTGTGATTTTCTTATCGGCATTCGGCGTTACGGAACGCACGGTCATGTTCGTAAAGATAAGGGAGCCGTTCTTCTGTACCAATGCCCGCTGCTCTCGAACAGTGCGCGGCCACGATGCATTCCCCTTGGTATCCGTCTTGAACCGAGGGTCCGTTTCAATGTAGTAACGACCTGTCCTCAGAAAATCCCGAATCACCTTAAGGTAGGCGTGCATAGGAAAGTCGACTGTTCTCGGCGCAGCAAACTTTGACTCCTCTATCAGCTTGTCCTCTTTCATGAATGCAGCAAGCACATAGAACAGATTATTTATGTCCGCACGGAGATCATCGTCATTCGGTGGAAGCTGATAGCCTATCGGGAAATAGATAACGGCATCATCCGTATCCGCTTTTACTCCGACAAAGCTGTCTCCTTCGTCATTCTTGTTGACGTGGCAGCGTTCTCTAATATTCTTTTGTAAATCCATAGCCACTGACCACCTCGCTTTCCATTCGGCACGTTATCATGCCTGCGTATCAGGATAGAGAGATGCTCGAACAGTCGGCTTGAAAATCTTAAATCTCTCACGTCCCTGTGAATACACAAAGGTACGGATGACTTGCTCCAGACTCTCCATATTGTCAGTATCAAAAAGTGCCTCTGGATTAAACTTAAATGCATCATCCCACAAATACTTGATAACCTTCTCAGGGAACATACGGTTGTGCATAAGAGCTTCTCTGATGATAGCCAGCCTTTGCTTTTTATCTTCTGGCATATCACCGGTTGCTTCAGTACGCAGAAGGTCATTGTATTCTGTAAGAAGTGAAGGATATCCTTCCGAAGGCACTGCACGCTGATCAAAGGTCACATCACTTTCATGCACGAAATAAACGCCCAGCCTCTTGTCCTCGGCAGATGCCATTTTCGCCTTATTGCCTACGATGATGGCATTGATCTTTTCGCAGAATGTCTTCCAAGTGACCTCTGTATCAAGAATCTGTGCGTTGGCAAGGGATGCACGAACATTGTCAAAATTGTTCTCAATCAGGCGCATTCTCCATCTGCGCTGGAACGCCGTATCGAGTGTGAACACATTCTGATCGGAAGTATTCATCGTACCTACGATAGACAAATTTGAAGGAATACGCACCTTGTGAGTAGGATCGCCGTATATCTTCTCTGCCATATATTTGTGTGTGATGCCATATTCACTTGTACCTGTTGGATAGGTGATTCCATCCACTGTTTTCGGTTCAACCGTTCTATCCAGCAACTGGAACACTTCACCAAAAATTGCCGGAGCGTTTCCGCGATTCACTTCTTCGATAATGAGGATATACTCCTGCATAGGATGCCTATACGCATCTCTTAAGATAGTCGTGAAAGGTCCAGCCGTGAACTCATATGTAACCTGTTTTTCAGCATCAACTACCGGAAGAATCTGTCCGATAAAGTCCGCGTTGGTATAGTCCGGATGGAATACCAAGCGTTCTACAACACTATCTTTGTGGCAATATTCGTGTTCTATTGTCCAGCTCTTACCAGAACCAGGCACACCATATAGTAGTATATTAGTGCCGCCATCTATGCGTTTCTCTTCATCAATCTCACGTTCCTCACTTTTTTCAATGGCTGCATTTCCCCAGGAAGAAACCATATTCATCATCAAGGACATAATCTGCCTATATTGTTCTCCAGTTATGTTTATGAATGATTCTGTTTGTTCCCTTGCATTGATGATTTCTTGAAGATCAGTAGGAACAGCCGTAAGTTTTGCTCCCATTTTTGTTTCAAAGATCTTTTCAAAGTACAACTGCTGATTACTCTGATCAAATCCCACATCGAAAAGGTAGCAAAATGTCTTTGTTGCCCCGGCAACATACCCAACGACTTTATCTCCCTCCGCAAGGGTTTCTAAAGGATTAGCGTATCCTTTGAGCATAAGCGAAACAGCACACTTTTCACCATGTCCAACCAGCGAAAAGGATTTCACTTTTTCTTCAAGAATCAGAATATAGTAATTCATTTTTTGTCTCCTCCTGCATTCATTGTGTCTATCAGCGAAAGCATATATGTTTTCATTCTTGCGAGTCTTCTATCTGCATCCCCATTACTAATTTCTATATAATCCAAATATTCGTAATTGGGCAAAATGCTTTTACTATCGATCAGCAAGTCATACGCTGCCGTATCTGCAGGAGATGTCTTTTTCTTCATTTTTTGACCGAGATACTTTACATACAACTTCACTCGCTCATTCTGATAAATTACATCCATTGAATAGTCGTTACCCGTCTTATAAGGTTCCATGCGTTGAGGTGTTAATATCTCAACCCAATCCTTGTTCTTTTGAAACACTATTACATCCCTATGGTTAAAATCCAAGTACAAGATGCAATTATCGCCATCCTCGACTTTTTCGATGAGTATTTCATCGCCAACGTTAGCACTCACACGGCGAAAATACTGTCCCAAACCAGATATTCTCTCCTGATTATTCTGCCCCGTTTGAACATACTTGATATTTGAGTTTTCAGGGGTATAAAGGACGCCTTCGACTCGATCAAATATAGTCATTGCCTGCTGATTCTCTAACATCTGTGACAAATCAACATCTCTTGGGATAGCTATGTAAGTATCATTTGTAACACCTTCGCCAAGTTCTGTTGCATTAAGCCTTTTAATAAAGCTCTCAATTTTCATTCTCATCACCGCCTAACAGTTTTATCAATTCATGTGCTATTCCTTTTGCCATAAGCGGAGGTACCGCATTTCCTATTTGAATATATGTTTTTAGGTAAGGACCAAGGAAGAGATAGTCATCTGGAAAAGACTGTACCCTGGCGGCTTCCCTTGGCGTTAAAGTTCTCGCCTCTGTTGGATGTATATGCGAATGACAATCCGAACGTAAATGAGCCGTTATAGTTCGACAAGGTCTATCAGCATGAAGTTTAAAGTATTTATCCTTAAACTTATCGTTTCTGTGTGCGTAGGGCATTATATCGGCAATTTTAGGATCAGTAGCATCATCCCCAGGATTTAGTCTACGATATATCTCATGATTAATTGGACTGCAGTATCGTGCCTTGTGATTAAACACAAGCGGAACAGCCCTGTCATCATTTATCAGACGGAGATATGCGTTTTCTCGACCATCAAATGGATTCACATCAATTTTTCTTCCTGCCTCTTCGGTATCTACTTCTCCCACACCCATAACCTCTGGCGGTTCCAACGGGCGTACACCTTCCAATGCAGCCGAAAGATTAAACACTGTAGCATTTTTTCCGTTAGTCTCAATAGCTTGGAAAACGCTATCAGGATTTGTGCCTGTCCTTTCTACAATGTCATCTCGGATAGCAATGTATATTAGGCGTTCTCTGCTTTGCGCCACCGAGAAATCAGCAGAGTTAAGAAGTCTATACGAGATTTTGTAGTGATATTCTTGACCGCCTTTTTTCGCACAGATAGATTCATAGTCTTCTACTACTTGGTCTGCAACTTTCAACATTCCGCGGACATTCTCCATGACCACAATCTTCGGCGCAAGTTTCTCAATAGCTTTGATGTAATACTTATACAGTTCATTTCGAGGATCATTGATTACCCTATGATGCTTATTGGCAGAACTGAAGCCTTGGCACGGCGGTCCCCCTATGACAATGTCTATATCTTCGTCAATATAGTCTTCGATCCTGTCCACTATTTTTCTTATGTCACCACAAATAACATCATCCTCCAAAATTTCGGGATGGTTATACTTATATGTTTCGATACAAAGGTCGTCTATATCGTTTGCAAAAACCACACGACAGCCTTCTCTAATGAATCCTAAACTCAATCCGCCTGCTCCACAAAACAGATCAACCAGGCGAAACTTAGTGGATTCCGCTTCTTTACGCTGCAATTCCTTACGAGTCGATTCATTCAGTTTGAGAAGATAAGGATCATAGATTTTACGGTTTCCAGCCACAACTGTACCGCATTTTATGAACTCCTTATAAGTTCCTCCTTTAATAAGCGCTTTTACAGATTCAAGATCATCTGCCTGCTTAATAAAGCCCATTTCTATAAAAAGGTCAACAGCACCCTCGTCATCAGTTACATCCAAAGAAACATTCTCTTTCATGGATACAGCCATCACGGTTTTTATAAAGATTTCGATTTTCTCTTTATAATAACGTTTGGTCGCATTGTCCCATTTATCTATATCCGCAATTGGCTGATACATACATTTATTGCTCCTGTTCTATTTTTTCAAATTGTAACCGAACGGCTTTAGCAATTGCCTCTGCCAACATCGGTGGCACAGCATTCCCGATTTGCTTGAACTGTTCTGATCGTGAACCCTCAAAGACAAAATCGTCAGGAAATGACTGTAGCCTTGCAGCTTCTCTAACTGTTATGCTTCGTCCTTGGTCGGGATCGGGATGGATAAACTGATTTCCATCTTTATGCAGATGGGCGATTATTGTTCTTGCCGGCATATCCCACCACTGCACCTTGTAGCTGTTGAAGAATACACGCTTTTTTTCATGTCCTAAGTCAGGCCTATATTCTAACAGTTCCAAAAAGTTCCAGTGGTTTTCTGCCATCACCCTATATCGTTCAACATCTTTTTCGTTGTTCATGCGGGCAACATGATCCCGGAGTTTCTTGTCACTCCTCTTTCTGATTTTCTTAACATAGGTATTGCATGAATCATACTCATTAGGATAATCCATGATTTTTTCACCCTGTCCCTGTTGCAGTTTTGGAAGATCGCCAATCGCATCCTTCACTGTCACATATTTTTTCAACCCTTTTTTCGCATCACTTGGCGCTCCTGGCAAGTAGTGCGTTTTTTCAATCGCTTTATAGACATCCTCCGCAGCAATATCAATATCTTTCCGCACCCCAATCAAGATGACACGTTTCCGTTCCTGTGGGACTCCATAGTTTGTCGCATTAAGTACAATCGTGTCCTCATCGCTTAAAACACGATAATTTCTTCTGAGGCGGCGAAGAATCATTTTGAATATACTTTTTCCTTTAACTTCCGTATCCAACAAACCCGTTACATTCTCGAACACAAAGAACTTAGGTTTGAAATGGTTCAACACCTTAACATAGTTCTCAAACAAGTAGTTTCTCGGATCATCTTGCATATTATTTTCGTCTTTTGCCTTTCCTAAAGGAGAAAAGGACTGACAAGGAGGACCGCCTATGATAATGTCAACTGACTGTTCTCCTACAACCTTCTTTATTTTTGCAAGAATGTCCTTTGAAGTGATGTCTTCCTCTAAAACAGCGGTATCAGCATCATCATAGCCATAATACTTCATTCTTGTTTTAAGGGTTTCACACGCAAAATGATCAATCTCTACATGAGCCAGTGCATTAAACCCTTGTGCATAGAATCCTTCGCTCAACCCGCCACATCCAGCAAACAAATCGATAAAATTATATTTTCTACCCAGCTCAACTGGTTTCTTTTTATTTAATTCGCTCATATCAGATTCCTACCGTTCCTTCCTCGCACGGACGCTAATATCTTATATGTAAGGCTGTACTCACTCCATTGCGCTCTTTCCACTCGCAACCCAGTTATCTAATTCAGAGCATTTGAATTTCCATTGCTTTCCAATTTTATGAGCTGGTACGTCTTTTCCTTTTCTAATCCAGTCACGAATAGTACCCGGCTTTACGCCAAGATACTCTGCGGCCTCATCAATGTTTATCCATTTATCGGTGTTGACTTCTGCCATTTCAATACCTCCGAACTAAACCTCACAGTAAATCATTTTATATTATAACTCATCCAGGCGCGATTTTCAATAGGTTTTCTGTAATTTGTTGTTGTTTTCTATCATTTGTTCTTGCCCATTCTCGTTGCACACCCTCGTAACGATATTTCCTATAAATCGTTACGGGACAAGGCTTTTCGTTATGTGCGTGTGTAATTCCGAACAGTCTGCGCACCCCGCACCGCCGGATGAGAGGTGTCTCCGCTACTGGCAAGCAAAAAATAAGCCTTCTGCACACCCCTCGGTGTGAAAAAGGCGGTAATTCCTATGTATTCTCAAACGCCCTAACGAAAACGGGCAGAAATCCTTGTATCAATCACGCAACTGCTTCATCTAGAACAGTATCTCCCAGCTTTGGGTCAACTTTTTCTACAATAAAATGTGTGACAGGGCGGGGAGTATAAAACTCGCCAGACTTACCCGCACTTTGCAAATCTTTAAGCATACTCTCATAAATACCGTTAAACAAGTGACCGGACGGCATATTATAAAAGTCTATGTCGGCATTGATTTTATTGATGACTTGGCGCAGCAGTGTGCCGGATTTCATAAAATTGTTGACACCTTCCATGATACTGCGAATCAGCCATTTGCGATGCTTGGGATCTTCGGAAATATCCAGCTTACGCAAGCTGGAAAACATTTCGTTTATATGTGAAATTAATCCTTCGCCTGTAACACCCTCTGGGTCCTCTGCCCATGTACGCCAGCGATATTTTTCAGGAACGATCTCATAATAATCATCCTCGGTTGTTTCCCACTCTTGTTCCTTAAAATCAAATGCTTTTAAAAACAGCATCCATGTAATCTGTTCGATATACTGCGCATCGCCATTGATTCCCGCATCAATGCGCATAATGTCTTTGAGTGCCTTTGTTGTACCGGATACTGCCATAGTAAGTTCCTCCTAAATTACGCTGCGTAAAGCTCTTTTTCTAATTCACGCACCGCTTCTTCAAAATTCTTTTTGCCCTTAAAAATACGGTTTATAATATACATTGGGTTGCCAAACTGACAGATGGGGTTAACCTTTAATACATCCATACTCTCTAAGTTTGAAACGCCGGTATCGGTATATTTGTCCAGCAGAGCATTGAGTACTGCTTGTGCTTGTTCCCCGTATTTAGCAAAATAATTCCGCTTTTTAACATTGTTTGCCCGCTCACGACGTGTAAGCGGAGGCATATCAAATGCCACATGGCACAAAAGGTCAAATGGATCAAACTCTTGACCAATTTGCTCTTGCAACTCCTCTATTAAAATGCCTTGCTGTGCAAGTTCATCTAGAATAGCCTGTTTTCGTTCAGAGGTATTCCATGCAGCTAGAAAATCGTCTAGCGTAGCATACTGGTTCAACACATTGCGGCGCGTGTAATCCGTCAAGGATTCAGTAATCAGCTTTCCGTCTTTATCAATGTATTGAACACGCTGTTTGAGAACCGTGACCTCCACATCGTCTACATAATACTTTGTGCGCCTCTCATGCGTTGGAAATTCTCCGTCATTGCCGCCATCATCGCCAGAACCCATTTTGCCAGAATCTTCTGGTGAGTCAATTGGTTGATCGCCGGGCAAGTCAGGGATTTCCCCATTCTCCCCCGGTGTAAAAGAATCATCCTGTTCGCTTGGTCCATCAAAATCGGGGTCTGCAAATAAACGAGTAGCATCCCTAAAGTCAAAGATGGTAAAAAACATTTTACCCAAATCTTCTCTAACACGAGTGCCACGGCCTATGATCTGTTTAAATTCCGTCATGCTATTGATATTGGCATCTAACACAATAAACTTGACCATCTGCACATCAACGCCTGTTGTTAGAAGCTTAGAGGTGGTTACTAAAACAGGATAACGACTGGAAACATCACGAAAGGCATCAATCTGTTTTTTTCCAATATCATCATCACCCGTAATACGCATAACATATCGCTCATCATCATTTACAAGGTCAATATTTTCATTCACGAGAGCTTGACGCATTCTGTCAGCGTGCTCAGTATCAACGCAGAAAAAAATCGCTTTATCGTAGCGAATATTATGCTTTTTTAAATAGTTGGATACGACCCTTGCAACCAATTTGGTTCGCATTTCTAGTACCAATTCTCGGTCGTAATCTCTGGTGTTATACTCTCTGTCTGCTATCTCGTTACCAAAGCGATCAGTTTGTCCTTTGTAAGGACGGTAACCCTCTGCATCCTTATCTAGGAGAACCCTAATCACACGATAAGGAGCAAGGAAACCGTCCTCAATCCCTTGCTTAAGAGAATATGTATATATAGGATCACCAAAATAGTCAATGTTTGAAATGTCTTTGGTTTCTTTTGGAGTAGCTGTCAGACCAATTTGTGTTGCTGCTGTAAAATAGTCCAGTACAGTGCGCCATTCACTATTTTCATTTGCGCTGCCACGGTGACATTCATCAATAATAATAAGGTCAAAGAACCCTGGACTAAACTGTCGAAAAATTTCTTTATCACCTTCGCCAGTAAGACCTTGGTATAGTGCAAGATAAATTTCATAGGAAGGATCAGCTTTTCGATTTCGAATAATGGTCATTTTGTCTTTGAACGGTGAAAAATCGTTGCTGTATGTTTGGTCAATCAGAGCATTACGGTCTGCAAGAAAAAGAATACGTTTTTTAACACCCGATTTCCAGAGCCGCCAGATAATCTGGAACGCAGTGTATGTTTTTCCTGTTCCTGTGGCCATAACCAGAAGCACACGGTTTTGACCTCGCACGACTGCATCAACTGTTAGGTTAATAGCATTCATTTGATAATAACGTGGCGTTCTGTCATCACGTTCGGAATAATATGGCTCTATGATAACTGTTTCCTGCTCGTTGGTAATACCCGTGTTGGTTTTATACATATTCCAGAGCATCGCTGGGGAAGGAAATTGGGTCAGTGTCAGTTGCTGTTCTTTTGCTCCATTGACTACCATTCTATTACGAAAAGTAAATCCATCACCATTTGAAGTAAAGACAAATGGGATAAGTAACCGTTCTGCATAATCGAGCGCTTGCTGCATTCCATCTGAAATAGTATGATTATTGTCCTTTGCTTCTACAATGGCAAGTGGGATATGTGGTTTATAAAACAGCACATAGTCAGCAAATTTTGCTTTATCGCGCTTATATGTTCCACCACGTGCAACAATACGCCCTTTAGTAATAGCGTACTCTTCACGAATTTGGCCGTTTGACCATCCAGCCTTTTGAATGGCGGGAGTAATGAATTGCGTTCGGATTTCCTGCTCGCTTAACTGTTTTTTATTCATATCAGCACTTGCCACCACCAATCTTCAGAGTAGAAAAAAATATAAAGTGTACTTGGTTCCCTTTATATAGCAAAAGATAAAATATTCTTTTAACATGTTGTAACTTACAAAATCAAGGCCTAGCTAACACCTTTGTTTTGACATAACTATACAAAATAAATTATATCATAAAACGCATACAAAACAAATAATTTATTTCATATTTCTATAATTGTGCTGGAAGTTCTATAATCTGCTCATACAGTAGAACATATTTTCTCCCTATATGCCTATTTTCATGGTAATGTCCAAAGAACCAATAATCAAATTTGCACCTTTGACAGATTTCCTCGTGGAAGTCTGTCAAAGCATCAGGCTGGTACATTCCATCACCAAGAAGCTCTATTACGCTGCTAGGAGCACAATGAGTAAAAATGTAATCGACTCGCCAACCGCAAGATTCCAGAGTAGAACGTGCAGTAGCATACTCCGCTTCGCTTGGCAGTTCTTCCCGCCACCAAGAACGATGGTTGATACGATACATAGATTTCCCCTGTTTATCCAGCCGGGCTTTTTTCTTTTTAAAATTAGAATCATCAGGCTCTAATATACCATCGTTGATATCGTGAGAAGAAGCACCACCCATTGTAAAAATGCGTTTCCCTGCAATCTCAAAAAGCTGTCCCCGCATTAAATGAATGATAGAAGGACGAATAAAATGTACATTTCCTCCTTTCCATTTTTCTATTGGGTAATTGTTTAAGATATCATAGTTCTCATGGTTTCCATCAACAAAAAGTGTAGTAAATGATTTCTTCTCCAGCCAGTCAAACCAATATTTGCTGTGGTTAGAAGTATCCCAGATACCGAAATCTCCACAGATTACTACAAAATCAGCTTTTGTCATTTCTTTTTGTTCTGGGAAAATATCGGTTTTAAATCGGGTATAGTCTCCATGTGTATCACCAGTTACAAAAATCATGAAATCCTCCTTCTTTAATTATTTAACAAAGGGCAATGTTTTTAATCCCAGTCAAAAATTCATCTTCCTCAATTATTCCAGCAATAAACCTTTCTCTCAAGGCTATTGCTGGAATAGACCACTTATCAAACTTTGCCTGAGCCTGCCCCATGGTTTCTTCTGTTTCCTTATTTCGGTCACGCTCCAGTTGCTGTTGTTTCATTCGTCGGATACGCTCATACTCCCTGAGAGCAGCATTCTCCGGTTTTTCCAGTTCTGCATTAAATACCAGCTTCGGCCCCACTTGCTTGCAGGTGCGGCCGTTTTCTGTTTTTCGGCTACAATATTCTGCATGATGCTTATTTTTTAACACGAAGTAACGATTGCATAGCTTGCACCGTTTGACCCTTAGTCCAAGGCTGACAAGTTCCATAAAATCGTAAACAATCAAATCTTCAAAAGAAAGAATCCATGTAAACGGCAGTAAACTGACACCGTCCCTATCCCCGTGGATTATATCAAGCTGTTCATCCAAATTCATCTCGCTGTCATTCATTTGACGAATTGAAGCATAATCCAGATTTCCATGCCTGTCTACCGGTGCCATACCGTAACCTGTCTGGAATTTATAGTTACGAAGTCGCTTGGAAGATTGTATAAAACCAGAGAATTTTCTTGGCATAGAAATGTTCGGATATAAGCTGTCATCCAAGCAAAATGCCATGCCGGTAGAAAACTGCCGGTGCATCTGAATAATATACACCAACTCCAAGTAAGCACTTTTCATCTGATCAATGACCCTCAATTTTTCATCTTCAAAGAATTGTGTCATAACACCTACTAAAAAGCGGTGCAGATGCAAATTTCCACTAAGTAAATCAGCAGCATTCAACATCTGGGTTTTGAGTTCTGCGTAACCTAGCTTGATTAGGAGTTCGGGTTCAAAATCCGTCCCGCTGGCGAATTGCCAAACTGCTGCTTCATACTCGGTCAAATCCATCTCCAGAAACTGAATCAGAAAGTCACCTACACATTCCTGCTTAAAATGTCCCATGCTCGATTCATTTTCAAACCAAACAATCCGCAGGGCATGTGCGGACTCTTTATATATTTTGTAGCATGGCAACTGTGGTACATAGAACATAATGGCCTCCCTATGGAATGGATTTTTCAAGAAAAAATTATTTCCGGTTCTTTATTTCAAATCCGTCTTACTCTTGTTACCATTATATCACAGGGAATGACTTTTTGAAAATACAATTCCCGTAGGAGGAAGTATGAGTGAATTACAGCTGATTAATATGTCTGACGTGGAAGCTACCGCTGTGCAGTGGCTGTGGTATCCCTACATACCTTTCGGAAAGCTGACTATTATGCAGGGTGATCCGGGTGAAGGAAAAACGCATCTCATTCTGGCAATTGCTGCACTTCTCACCAAAGGAGAAGCCCTGCCGGGCGCGGAGCCGATACAGCCTGCAAATGTGATTTATCAAACCGCAGAGGATGGCCTTTCCGATACCATTAAGCCACGACTGGAGCTGGTGGGTGCAGACTGTAACCGAATATTAGTAATTGATGAGAGTAAGGAGATGCTGTCTCTCAGCGATGAGCGTATTCGGGAAGCGATTCAGAAGACGGATGCCAAAATGCTTATCCTGGACCCCTTGCAGGCTTATCTGGGCGCTAACGTAGATATGCACCGTGCAAATGAGATACGTCCGGTTTTTCATAAACTGGGACAGGTGGCGGAGGAAAGAAGAATGTATATCAGGCACAGTTTTATTCCGCAGAAGAAATTATGACATTATTTGATGCGGTATCAGACGATCCCTTGGAGATATGCGTAAAGCTGGCGGCTTACTATGGGCTACGGAGAAGTGAAGTTCTTGGTCTGAAATGGGATGCGATTAACCTCGAACAAAAAACGATCTCCATCAGGCACAAGGTAATTGAGGACGAGGTGGATGGCAAGTTTGTACCTGTCGGTGAGGATGTGCTCAAAACCAAATCCAGCTTCCGTACACTCCCACTGCTGCCCTCTGTCGAGAAACTGCTACTTGCAGAGAAAGAGAAACAGGAAATGTACCGCAGGCTATTCAAACGCTCTTATTGCCGGGAATATCTCGATTACATTTGCCTCGATCAAACCGGTAAGCTCATCCGCCCTAATTATGTCACTGAGCATTTCAGCTGGCTGCTTGAAAAATTCGGACTCAAAAAGATTCGCTTCCACGATCTCAGACATAGCTGCGCCAGCCTGCTGCTGGCAAGCGGCATATCCATGAAGCAAATCCAGATACGGCTGGGACACAGCACCTTCTCAACCACAGCGGATATTTACTCGCATCTGGACTTCCATGCGCAGATCGAATCCGGACTTGTCATGGATGGGATGTTTGAAAGAAACCGAGTGGTCGAACCGAGCGGACTTGAACTGAGCGAATGATTTTCTACGGATTGCTTCATGAAAATACTGCAAAGCCTTATATACAAAAGGTTCAGGCGCATCGGGTTTCTACGAAAATAGAAAAAACGCCCTCAAAAGAGAGCGTAGAAAAGATCAAAAAAGGAAGAGCCTGCTGCGGACATTGACCGCAAACAGGCTCATGGCGGAGACGGTGAGATTCGAACTCACGTGCCCTTGCGGACAACCTGATTTCGAGTTATTTGAAGGCAAGTTCTTATGAGTTTACGAGAGTAACTTTAGGAGAAGATAAAATCCCGCAGACCCGCATAAATAAAGGCTTTTCAGGCACAAACGCTGATATTTCCGCGCATGAACACACCGCCCTGATTTAGCGGTTTTCAGGGCAAAGTGTAGAAAAAGTGTAGAAAAACCGTAGAAAAACAACCGGCGAAATAACCTTAAGATACTTTAGTTTCCCGGCAATTTGAAAAATCAAAACCAAGCGTATCCTACCATTGACATTGATTTTTAACAGAACATCCTGCAGCAGACAGAGCATAATTCTCTGTCCTAAGGATCAATGTGATGGGAGGAACGATGATGGCAACCGACTACTCTTACCTTCTGGCTGAATATCCGGAGAAGATAAGTCAAGACCAGCTTTACAGAATTTGCCGCATAAGCAAACGAAAAGCCACATGGCTTTTGGAGAACGGATATATCCCCTGCGAGGATACCGACAAAAAGACCCGCAGGTTTAAAATCCAAATAACCGACGTTATTGCATACCTTACTCGCTTGGAAGAATCTCCTGAAACTCTGCTGACACCACCGGGGATATTTTCAAGCGGAATAAAATATAAACCGAAGCGCCAAACGGCGAAGGCAATCAACTCCGAGAAGTTTATGGCAATGCTTAAGAACAAGTGGCACACCTTTCCGGATGCCCTCACGGTAAATGATGTCACAAAGCTAACGGGATACTGCCAAACCACAGTATCTGAATGGATCAAGGCAGAAAAGATAACGGGGGTATGGTATTATACCAAGTATTTAGTGCCAAAGGACAGCTTGATAAACTATATGGCAACAGAAGCTTGCCGCATCCATCAGAAGTCCAAAAAGCATATAGAGCTGCTGGAGCAGTATCGAAATCCCTAAATGCTCGGCGCATCCATTTACATGAAAACAGGGTGACTACTTTGCATAGTGTCACCCTGTTCTTGTATCGATTATAAAAATCTGATCCAGTCGCGTCTGCCGTACAGAATTCTTTCAACGTCAACCACCTTGTTCTTCTCGTCTATGGAAAAAAACACAACGTAATTTTTTACAATTAGTTTCCTGTATCCCATTTGAGATAGACGATCGTCTGAAACAAGCGGACAGCGCTGCGGCATATCGGACAGACTTAGCATTGTCTCTTCAAAAAGCTCCATCATACGAGTTGCCGATATGGGAGCTGACAGCTGAGAAGCAATATACCGAACAATGTCCCTAAGATCGTTTTCGGCTGGTTCAGATACATCTACCCTATATTTCGCCATCGGCGATGCCTCGCTTAATATCCTTCATGACATCTTGAAACGGACGCTTTTTACCCGCTTTAACGGCCGATCGTCCTTCGTCAAGCAGGTGATACAGTTCAAGCTTGCCGCTGAGTGCCTCATAGGTTTCAATGCTCATAACCGCCAAATCTCCCTGCCCGTTTTTTGTGATAAAAACAGGTTCACGGCTTTCATGACAGAAGGTGGATATCTCATTATAGTTATTCCGCAGGTCAGTGCTGGACTTTATATTTGGCATAGCGTTTACCTCCTTACACAATTCTAAAGATATTATACACGAATTTCTTTAGAATATCAATTGAATTTCGCTGACTGCAACTGGCATCGAAAATAAGACACCGGATGCCGGTTAAAATCTTAATGAGATCGTTTCCTATGAAGGGACGAATATGACTCATATGTAACTCTCGTTTAATCATAAACAAAACACCTCTTTATCTCTTTCCATAACAATACAACATCAAAGATATATCTTATAAAAATTGAACACATTGAACTTGTTGTTTCAAACAAAATCCCATTAAATTCAGTATCAATGTATAGAAGCAGAATAATCAGAGAATAATAAATGCCTAAAGCACTGTCATAAAATAAGTTTTAAATTTGATTGACAATATGACAAATGCGGCATATACTATAAATATAGAAGGGAGGCATTATCATGAATAACTCTCTGGAGATCATCGGAGCAAGGATAAAATCTCTGCGCGAAAATAGCGGCCTTACACAAAGCAATGTGGCTAATTATCTTCATGTCGATCAAAGCCTTGTGTCTATGGTCGAGAAAGGCAAACGGGCACTGACGGCGGATATGCTGGATAAGCTTGCAGCCTTGTTTGGTACGCGGGTATCTGCACTCATGGAGCCGGAAATGAAGGTTAAACCGCTGTCCTTTGCGCTTCGTGCAAGCGAAATCGGAGAAGATGACTTGGACGCAATTAGCGCCATAAACAGGATTGCTTTAAATAGCCACTTTATGACTCAATTGCTTGAGGGTGAGCATGCCAATGGATAGAATAGAGTTATGGAAAAAAGCTCTCAGTTTACGGAAAGAGCTTGGAGAAGATGCGACTTCTCCGATCGATATATTGGCATTGGTTCATACAATCGATAAATTATCCATCGTATACTATCCGATGGGGAATCACATTAGCGGTATTTGTATTAAGGGAACCGGCAGCAATGTCATCGCCATTAATTCAGCCATGACCCTTGGAAGGCAGCGCTTTTCCATGGCTCATGAACTATATCACCTGTATTTTGATGATGACGAACTCACTGCGGTGTGTGCAAAAACAATCGGCGAGGGAAATGAAAAGGAAAAGCAAGCAGATCAGTTTGCATCGTATTTGCTTATGCCCCCGGATGCCCTTTCGGATAAAATTGACCAGCTGAAAAAGTCGAGCTCCGCCAAGCTTTCCATTCATGATGTTGTGCGTTTGGAGCAATACTTTCGTATTAGCCGCAAAGCTATCCTTTACCGGCTGCTCAGCGAAAATGAATTAACCCGTGAAGAAGCTGATTCAATGCGCCAAAACGTAATTTTATCTGCTCTTAATCTTGGCTACGATGATACACTCTATAGACCGACACCCGAAGATAAGCGATACAGGACATACGGCTACTATATTCAGCAGGCGGAAAAAGCTTTGGAACAAGGGCTAATATCCAGCGGCAAATATGATGAATTGCTGCTATCTGCTTTCCGTTCCGACCTCGTCTATGGGGAGGAAATCGAAGGGGGCGAATTGCTTGACTGATTCGCTCTTTTTTGATAGCGACTGTATCTCGGCTTTTTTGTGGGTTGGGAATGAAAATTTATTGGTTAAGTTATATCCCGGTAGGATCGTTATTCCTAAAACTGTTTATGACGAACTGTCCTATCCCGGGATTGCGCACCTAAAGGCAAGAGTAGATGCACTCCTTTCGGTGGGACAAGCACAGGTAATGTCCATTGATGTGGCTACGGAAGCCTATGATATATATTATCAGCTTACCGAAAAACCAAAAGCCGGGCATATGGTTATCGGCAAAGGAGAAGCCGCATCCATCGCATTAGCAAAACAGTATGACGGCATTGTAGCAAGTAATAATTTGAAGGATATTTCTTTATATATCGCTCAAATGGATCTTAAGCATCTAACAACTGGCGATATATTACTTGCGGCACTGGAAAGAGGATACATCACCGAAGCACAGGGAAATACTATTTGGACTAAAATGCTATCTAAACGAAGAAAACTGGGGGCGGCAAACTTTACTGCTTACATACAGGCAAAGCAAAAATAAAAACGCCTATCGCTCATTTCATAATTTATAACGCAAAATTAGAACTAAAGACTCCAATATTGCAAATTGGAGCCTTATTTATTGGCCGGGGAATCGAAGTGCAGAAATGCACTTCGATTCCCCGGCTTTTCTTTTTTGGAAGGGAGGAAAAATATGTTGGTACGCTATAAGAAAAACAAGAAACCTGCCTGTTATGATTCTGATGTCCTTGTAACAACAGGTCCGATACCGGCAGCTGAACAGCCTAAGGGACCATTTAAAAGCTGCGGAAACTGCCCCTACCCCTCTCATGGTTTTATCTGCTACAGTTCCGAGGGAGATTGCCTTAGAACCGATATGCAGAAAATAAACAAAAAACCCAATGCAAAACAAAAGCCCATATGAAGGAGGAACAAATATGAGATATGACAGTGAATTTCTGAGATTGCTCAAGGAGAAGTATCCGCCCGGTACACGAATCCGTCTCACAAAAATGAACGATCCCTATGCCCCCGTACCACCCGGTACAGAAGGTACGGTGGATTTTATTGACGATGCGTGCGGAATTCACATGCAATGGGACAACGGGCGCTCCCTTGCCCTCATTCCTGGGGAGGACTCGTTCTCAAAAATATCTCCTCCGCTCCAGACTCTCAAGCTATATATGCCGCTTACCGTTAAGAAATACGAGCGCAACGAATGGGGCGATTGGGAGGATTATCCCTCGGAGCTGGATCAAGATACTATCCTCTCCTATCACGATTCTATCCTTGCAGCCATTGTGAAAGAGCGAAGGCCGGAAGAAACGGAACGAGGACTCATGAAATACTATCCTAAAAATGACAGCGTCAATCAGAAGGTTCATTCCTTCTTTTTCACAGTGGAACAGATTGGCGCCAAGCTGATGGGTGTGGCCGAATGCCGCATACAAGGGAGCTTGAGTGAGGCAGAGCTTGAGCAGCTTAAGGATTATGTTTCCGGTCAGGCATCGGACGGCTTTGGTGAAGGCTTTGAGCAGCATCCCTTAAAAACAGGCAATGGCGAAATCTATGTCAGCCTATGGAGCAGTGATAAAGACTGGAGCATCATGACGCCGGATGAGTTGGCGCAAAGCCAGCAGATGGGAGGAATGCAGCTTGGATAATATCTTGACCGTTCTGACCGGAGATGAATAGCAGAATTTCTTTTGGTATTTGGTATAGCTTTCCTATGAAAAGTGTGGCATTGTGTTGTAATTGAAGGAGGTGGACAGAATGGAGTTATGGAAAGAGTCCTTACAAACTGCATTGGACGAACGTCTTGACGCAGCGTTTGCGGAATTGGCAGAATCCAACCCTGCTGTCAGGGAGGCTGTCAAACAGCAGCGGGATGCATCGGTGCTGGTAAAGGATCATCCGAAATACGATAACGAATTGAAACAGATAGTGGACTCATATTTTGAAGCTATGCAGCTTTTGCTCGGTGAATACAGCCGACATCTGTACATCCAAGGCGCTAAAGACTGTGTGGCGGTTTTGAGAGAGCTTGGCGTAATCAAGTAGCGCAGGCAATGATGCCTGTGCTTTTTTAGATTCAAAATCAAAACAGGGCCGTTTCCCCAAACAGGAGGCGGCCCTGTTTTTTATTATTTGTCCTGCCTTTCTTTCCGGGGAAGCGGTCGGAAAGGAGGTAAACATGTTGAAAAAACAGCTTGCGGAATATCTGCACCGCTATCATCACGGTGCGGAAAATGCCGTCACCAGCAAAGAACTGGAACACACCTTTTGTGTTTCCGGTAAGGAACTGCGCGATATTGTCAACAGCCTGCGTCGCGAAGGCATCCCTATCGCCAGCGATCAAAGCGGATATTTTTACGCAAGAACCGAAGCGGAAGTCCGGCTGACCATCCGTCATATGAGAAGCCGCGTCAGCGGAATCAGAGCCGCCATCGGAGGGCTCAGGCATTCCCTCACGGCATTTGACGATACGCAGATACGCCTGCCGCTGGAGGGAGGTGATGATTTCTGAACAGCTTTATGTCATGGATCGGCGGCAAGAAATCCCTGCGTGAGCTGATCGTCACACTGTTTCCCCTCTACTACGAAAGATACATTGAAGTGTTCGGCGGAGGCGGCTGGATACTGTTTCACAAGCCGCCCGGTAACGACTTTGAGGTGTATAACGATTTCAACGGACTGCTGGTCAACCTGTACCGCTGTGTGCGGGAAAAGCCGGAGGAACTTATAGACGCACTGCGTTATGTCCTCAATGCCCGCGCAGACTTTGACCTTGTTAAAAATACCCTCGCCCGTGACAGTCCTGCTTCCGATGTACAGAAGGCAGCCTGGTTTTACCAGCTTATCCGCTACAGCTACGCATCGGGACTTACCAGCTATGGCAGTCAGCCCCATGATATGTGGTCCAATTTTCCACTGATTGAACAGGCTCACAGACGGCTTGCCAAAGTGGTGATCGAAAACAAGGATTTCGAGAAGTTGATTGGGCAATACGACCGCCCCGTCAGCTTTTTCTACTGTGACCCGCCGTACTTTGAAACCGAGGGCTACTACAAAAACGTGGGTGAGGACGGCTTTACAGAAAAAGATCACATCCGCCTGCGGGATGCTCTGCTGCGAATTGAGGGCAAATTCCTGCTGTCCTACAATGACTGCGATTTTATCCGCAATTTGTATGATGCGCCGGGTATCCAAATTGATTCCTATACCCGCATCAATAACATCAAGCAGCGGTATGACAATGGGGCGCAGTTCCCCGAAATCCTCATTGCCAATTACGATATGGGGGAACGGACGAGGGAGGCCCCGGCGCAACTCAATTTATTTGACAACGGCGGGATTGAGCTCTGACCGAAAAACCAAAAAGGAACACCGTCCCTATCGGGGCAAATATTTAAAGGAGGACAGACCCCATGAAAAACAATCAGAAGAAAAATGAGCAGACCCTGCAAATCCCCATAGATGTTCAGCAGCGTTGCAGCTTTGCCGATGCGGAAACCCTTGTGGTGACAGCCGCCGAATGCGTATGCGTCATCCACAAGGGTGAAATGACGGCGCTGGAGCTTATTCGCGTTATTGCCGCACTCAGCGAGCTGGCAAGCGATATGACGGTTCACCTTGCCGGAGCTTGCGGTCTCTGCAACAACTGCGAGGATGAAAATCCGGAAGCAAGTGAAAAAGGCGGCTGCAATCACAACCCCGCTGAATGGGTAGCAGACTGCTCCCTTTGCCGTGATCTGCTGGACGAAAACCAGGACATCCGCATTCCAGACTATCTGCTGGAGGAAGCGGGTATCCCCAAGGGTACCCGGTTAGAAGGCTATACCGATGAGGACAGCGGCGAATTTACAGTCGTAAAGGCAGATATCCAGCAAGATATTCGCGATGTACCGGCCTGCATTCTTTCGGTGCTGGCGCAAAACGGTATCTGCCTTGCAGCATTGGATGAATTGATCATGCAGGAAAGCATCATCTATGGCAAATAACCTGCCCTCATTCTTTAAGACATTATCTGGGAGGTGGGAAGATGTTAGGGATTACCCTGAAAAACGGCCTCATTTCCTACTATGGAAACCCGGCCGGTTATACTGATAAAGAAAAAGCCATTGTGGACAGCATTTTTCAAAATGATGAGCTGACCATCTGGCTCCAAAGCCGCTCCTTAACGCCGAAGTGGACAGATGGCGTGATGGAGCGGCTTCTTGCTGGCGAACGTGCGGATGGCATGGAAGGCGTACTGCTGAAAAATGTTCGCATCTGGCAGTTAAAGCCGGACGTGGACGTGCACATGAAATTTATACCCTATGAAGAAATGGTGCGGCGATTTGGAGAGCCATCTCTCGAAAATTACAACATCGTCTATGACGGTCAGCTCGACACCAACGACCTCGAAGCCATCTACACAAGGTGCAATGCAAATCACCCGGCAGGCTTTTCGGGACACTCTCTTTCCATGTCTGATGTGGTGGAGCTGTATGACGCCCAAGGCAGCGAATATCACTACTGCGACCGTTTTGGATTCCAGAAAATCAGCTTCGGGGGCTCAGAGCAGACCCAAGCTATGGAAATGAGTATGTAGGCAGCCTGGGGCTGCCTTTTCTCGACCAAAGAAACAATAGAACAGAGGAAAACTACATGTTTCAGGTTATCAAAAAAATGAAAAGTACAGCTTCACACAAGATTACAGCGGCAAAGGATGCCGCAGCCAATCTCGCTTTCCGTGGCAGGAACCTTCTCTCAGGTAATGCCGGAGAAGGTTATATTGACACAGCCATCAAAATCTTGCTGGCGGTTGTCATTGGCGCCCTGCTCCTTGCGGGGCTCTATGCCCTGTTCGGGGAAACGGTGCTCCCGACCCTGACCCAGCGCATTAAGGAAATGTTCAACTACGCCGGTTAGAAATACCGGAAATTTTGAGAAGGAGGAATAAACATGCCTAAGAATACAACATCGCCCGTTCCAAAGTACGATGTGAAAATTCATTCCATCCGTCCGGCTGGAAGCTGCAAGGCCACCGCCTCGGTCAATATTTACGGTGTTTTCGCCGTTCGGGGCATCAAGATTATGGAGGGCTCCAAGGGGCTGTTCATTTCCATGCCCAGCTACAAGGCCGGAAACGGCGAGTACAAGGATATCTGCTTTCCTTGTACCAAGGAGTCCAAAGCGGAATTTGACAAGGCGGTTATCGGGGCTTACCAGCAGACGCTCACTCAAGGACAGGCCGCCGCACAGAAACAGGAATCTTCCGAACTCCAGCAGGAGCAAAGTCAGCCTGTCATGGGCGGGATGTAGGAGGTAGCCAATGAACGAGAAAATGAAAAAGCCTCTCGGCATTCTTCTTGTGGTTTGCTTGGTGGTTTCCCTGCTTGCGGGCAGCGCCTATGCGGTAAACCGATATTTTGAGGATGCCAAAGGCCATTGGGCGGAGGAAGCTATTCAAATTCTTACAGATAAAGGCGTCATCAGCGGTTATCCCGATGGCTTGGTACACCCTGATGCCATCATCACCAGAGGCGAGTTTGCAGCCTTGATCGCAAGAACCATGGAATTGCCGGAACCGAATGAAAGCCAAATTACCATTCATTTTACCGATATTGCCGGCCACTGGTCAGAGAAGCATGTGGAAGCACTCATTATTGCGGGAATCATCCAAAAGGATGATTTCGGCACAAAGTTTCTGCCAGACGAGCCCATCACCCGCATAGAGATGATCCGTATGCTGGTGAGAGCCATCGGCAAAGGCGACCATGACGCATCCTGCTCCTGCGCAACCGGCTTTTCAGATGACAGCGAACTTGGTGACGCAGACAAAGCCTGTATCTGCGCCGGTAAAAAATATGGTATTGTAGACGGCTATCCGGACGGAACGGTTAAACCGAACAGCAATGCCACCCGCGGAGAAGCCTTTGAAATGCTGGTGGACGCTGATAAGGCAAAGGAGCAGATCAATAAAGAGGAAACAGCGAAGCCGCCAGCAAACACCAAACCGAAGGATAAGTACTCAAACTCCGACAGTAGCGGCGGATCTTCCTATGTTCCTGCCCCGCAGTTCAGCTTTACGCTGCCCAAAACCGCTTATACTGCCGAGGAAATTGAGATCAAGCCGGAAAGCCGCTATGTAAGCGGCGTGACATGGTCGGCTCTTAAAAACGGGCTCCCTGCAGAGCTTTCCGAGCTGGCAGAGGGTACGTTGGACGCAAACGGCGGCAAAGTCAAATTTACGAAAGCAGGCAGCATTACCCTGATTGCCACAGCAAAAAACAGCCGGGGCATTACGGTAATCCATGAGCAGACAATCAGCATCTATCCGGTGGTAAAGGCTGCTTTTTCATTGCCTGAAACCGCCCACACCGACACGGCCGTTTCGGTGGAACTTGCTACTGAAAACCTCGGCGCTAATTCGGTAGTGTGGTCCCTTCAAAAAGATGGAGCTGCCGCGGATCTGGAAAAAGCTCTCTCTGGTGAGTTAAACTCTGCTGGCGGTACGGTTTTGTTTAAGGAAAAAGGCAGATATACGCTGACCGCCTCCATTACAGACGAGCTGGGCAAAACCGTTACTGCACAAAGCAACATCGCCATCTACCCTGTGGCGGAGGTAAAGCTTACCCTGCCGGCGGTTTCCCATACGGATAAAACCATCACTCTACAGACAGAAACAAAAGAAACGGATGGTCTCGCTTTAACCTATACCCTGACCAGAAACGGTGAACCTGCCGACATCGGCACATTTATCGAAGGCAATCCATCCGATGGCAGCATCCGCTTTAAGGAAAAAGGCGTGTATGTGCTGACCGCTTCTGTCACAGACGCTACAGGCAGAGTGTTTGCCGATACAGCGGATATCACCGTCTATCCGGTGGGATCAGCGGGATTTTATCTGCCTGAAATCTTCCATACCGATAAAACCGTTACGGTGGAAGCGGTGTTCGGGGAGATCGGAAGCCATACCGCCAAGTGGTCGCTGCTGCATGACAGCAAGGAGGTATCCCTCACCGACGCGGCGGAGGGCACGCTGGGCAACAGTGGCGGCAAGCTGAAGTTTCACTCCAAGGGCAGCTATGTCCTGAAAGCGGAATTCACCGATGATGGCGGCAGAACCTACCGCTATGAACAGAGATTCAAGGTTTATCCTGTGCCGGCCGTAAGCTACAGCCTGTCAAAGTACGCTCATACCGATACCGATGTCGTAGTCAAAACTGAAACCGCCAATCTGGACGGCCTTACCATCGAATGGCTGGTGGACAATACCTTCGGTTTTCAGGACTGGTCGACCTATGTCAGCGGTAAGCTCACAAACAACGGCGGCACAATCCGATTTAAAAGAGCCGGTATCTATGAGCTGGTGGCGAGAGTTACCGATGAAACAGGACGGGTATTTTTGTATGAAAGCAAGGACAGGTGCGAGGTGCTTCCCGTTCTGACCATTGACTTTGAGCTTCCCGCCTTTGCCTACACCGATACCGACCTTGACATCAGAACCCACGGCAACAACAATGTTCTGCCGGTAGAGTGGTCCGTCAGCAAGGACGGCAAAAATATTCCGCTCTCAGAGGCATTCAGCGGAAGTCTCACCCCGCAGGGAGGAAAAATTACTTTCCGAAGCGATGGCGAATATGTTCTAACCACCATGATGACCGATTATCTGAAACGCAGTTACTCCCACAGCGAAAGTATACGCATCCTGCCGGTGGTGCAGTATACATTCACCATGCCGCAGACCGTTCACTACGGTGCGGAGTTTGATGTTGTCGCAAAAGATGTTCAGCATATCGGCAGCTATACCGTAGTTTGGACGCTGCAAAAGGACGGCAATGCGGCACAGTATCAGGGAACGCTGGACAATGACGGCGGCAGGATCGCCATCCGTGACACCGGCGACTTTATCCTGACCGCTTCTGTCATAGACAGCAAAGGGCGTGTAACCACTCATTCGGAGAGCATCGCGGTAACCAATACTGCGCCGAATGCCCCTGTGGTAACGGCAATTCCCTCTCGTACCGCCAAGGACGGCAAGTTCCTTGTAGACATTACCGCCAGTGCCGACGATCCCGATGGCGATTCGGTGACATTGGAGTATGAGGGTACTGCGGCTGACAGCTACTATGCGCCGGGTACCCATACCATCCGTGTCAGAGCCAAAGATATCGCCGGAGCTTATTCCCCGTGGACGGAGAAAACCTTCACCGTGACCAATTCCGCTCCCACTGTTACCCTGACAGTTGAACCAACCCGCACGGTCAAGGACGGCAAATTCCTTGTCAATATCAGCGCTGCAGCCTCTGATGCGGATGGCGACCCAACCACGCTGGAATGGGAAAACAAGGCGGCGGACAATTATTACGCCGCAGGTACTCACACCGTGCGTGTCCGTGCAAAAGACATTGTCGGAGCTTATTCCCCCTGGGCAGAAAAGACATTTACCATCACCAGCTCTGCACCTGTTGTCACACTGACCGCAGCTCCCACCCGAACAGCGAATAACGGCAAGTTCCTTGTCGATATCAGCGCCGCAGCGTCCGATGCAGACGGCGATGCAACCACGCTGGAATGGGAAAATAAGGCGGCTGACAACTACTATGCCGTTGGTACTCACACCATCCGTGTCCGTGCCAAGGATGCAACCGGGCTATATTCGCAATGGGTATCCAAAACCTTTACCATCGCAAACTCTGCGCCGACTGCGCCGGTCATTACCAGAACGCCAAGCGGCAATAGCGTACCGCCGGGAACGCCAGTCACCATCAAAGCGACCAGCTCCGACCCCGACGGCGATCCTGTCACTCTCGTTTGGGAGGGCCGAAACGCAGAAACACAAACCTACCCGCTGGGAAGAAATGTGGTTCGTGTCAAGGCGGTGGATTCTGCGGGTGCTGAATCTTCCTGGTCTGCCATCGTGTTCTTTGTGGCGGACTCCAACGGCAGCGGCGGTATGACGCTCACCGGACCCGATTCGGTTATTCTCGAAAACGGACTTGAAGGCGCAACCATCACGGAGTATACCTTTACCGTACCTCCGGTCAGCGGTCACAGTGGCTCTGACTTTGGCAGAGTGCGCGGTTACAACAAGCTGACCAGCCAGTGGGATCAGCTTGACTATGGTACCACCTCAAATGGCATTACTTTCAAGAGGACGCTGGGCGCAGGCGTATACAGCAAGCTCGAATTTTATTACTACACCAACCATAATTGTATGTATAACAAATCCAACATCACCTACTCGGTGACCTACCACTTTGAATAGGAGGAAAATCCATGAAATATCTGTTTTGCAAGCTGAAAAGCAAGACTGCCACAGCCATCTCTAAAACTCATGGCATGCTTTCAAGCAATTGCGGGGAGGGCTATATTGACACGGCCATCAAAATTCTGCTGGCGGTTGTCATTGGCGCCCTGCTGCTGGCAGGGCTTTACGCACTGTTCGGAGAAACAGTGCTCCCGACATTGACCCAGCGCATCAAGGAAATGTTCAACTATGGAGGTTAACAACACCCTTCAAACGGTGCTTTTTTCTTTCCTGCTTATAGCAGCTTCTGTGTGGGATATCCGCAAACGGATCATCCCGGACAGTACCTGTATCTTGATTGCATTGACGGGGCTGATTGATTTCAGTCCCGTCAATTTTTTGGGAATCCTTGCGGCGCTTCCGTTTTTGACCGCTGCTTTATGTAAGCCTGACAGTATTGGAGGCGGGGATATAAAGTTCACTGCCGCCGCTGGCCTTGCCATCGGCTTTTGGGGATGCGTGGTCGGACTGATACTCGGTCTGACCGCCTCCCTCATTTTTTACATCTTAAATCAGGCTATCAGAAAGCTCAAAAAACTGGATCCGCAGAGAGCGTCACAGTTAACCCTGCCTATGGCACCGTTTTTATCCCTCGGCTTTCTTGCTGCAGCCATTATGAATATTGGAGGAACCATCCTATGAAAAAAATCCTTACCGATAGGAGGAAAATTTATGAGCCTATTTAAAAACCGCACGGTTGTCGGCGTAATCTGCATTCTTTTATCCCTTCTCATCTGTTTCGGAGTGACACCGCTATTCAATAAATCCATCAGCCAGAAAACAGAGATTGTCCGTGTAAAAAAGGAAATTAAAGCAGGTGATGAAATCACCAAAGACATGATTCAAACCGTGGAAGTGGGCGGCTTCGGACTTCCCGAAAATGTCATACGCCAGAGCGAAACAGTTATTGGCAAGTACGCTAAAGCCGACCTTTCCGTTGGTGACTATATTCTGAATACCAAATTGTCCGACACTCCCGCCGCTGAGAACGCCTATCTGTACAATCTGGACGGCACCAAACAAGCCATGTCGGTGACCATCAAGAGCTTTGCAAACGGCCTTTCCGGAAAGCTTCAGAGCGGCGATATCGTGTCGGTCATAGCACCTGACTATAAAAAGCAGGGTGCCACCGTTATCCCTGCCGAGTTGAAATATGTTGAAGTGATCAGCGTAACCGCATCCTCCGGCTATGACGCTAATACCGGGGAAGCTCCTGCAGGGGATGATGAACGGGAACTGCCCTCCACGGTGACCCTGCTTGTCTCTCCCGAACAAAGCAAGATACTGGCAGAGCTGGAGTCTGACGGCAAGCTCCACCTGTCCCTTGTTTACCGGGGCTCCCATGCCAACACCACCAAATTTTTAGAAGCACAGGACAAAGTGATCGCCGCCCTCTATCCTGCAGAACAGACAAAAGACAGCCCTTCTGACTCTCATGCCGAGGGAACGGAAGAAAACCCCGTATCCGAAGCGCCTGCAGAAAGCGAGGTGCAGTGATGCTGAACTTCAAGAAAAAGAGCATCTTCACACGACAATCTGCCGAGGAAGATATCACGCAGGAGATGGAACCTCAGAGCGGCATTCTTGCCGTTTGGGGCTCACCCGGCAGCGGCAAGACGACCGTGGCGGTCAAGCTGGCGAAGTATCTTGCCGACCGGAAGAAAAACGTGGTGCTTCTGCTGTGTGACATGACCGCACCCATGCTGCCCTGCATCTGTCCGCCCTCGGCGCTGGAATGCGAGCATTCACTGGGCAGCGTCCTTGCAGCGGCTCATGTGACGGATGCTCTCATCAAGCATAATCTGGTGACGCTAAAAAAGCACAGACATCTCACCATCCTCGGCATGAAAAAGGGTGAGAACGAATACACCTACCCGCCTTATGAGCAGGTACAGGTACTTGAACTGATGGATGGTCTGCGGAAAATTGCGCCATTTGTGGTGGTGGATTGCGGCAGCTATATTGCCAACGACATCCTCTCCGCCGTGGCGCTCATGGAAGCCGACAACGTTTTGCGACTTGCCAATGCCGACCTAAAATCGGTGAGCTATCTCTCCAGTCAGCTTCCTCTGCTTCGGGATTCCAAATGGGATGCGGATAAGCAATATAAGGTTGCAAGCAATGTAAAACCCCAGCAGGTCGGCGAGCAGATCGGACAGGCGCTGGGATCGGTGGCCTTTACCCTGACCCATTCGCAGGAATTGGAGGAACAGTATCTTGCAGGCAATCTGCTTGCCGATCTGTCCCTGAAGGACAGCCGTCAATTCCGCAGAGAAATTGAAAAAATTGCAAGGGAGGTGTTCGGATGTTAGGGAAAAAGAGAAATGCTCAGGCATTTTCCAAGAAGAATAAGCCGCAGGCCGAACAGAAAAAAACGGTCGAAACCCATTTATCCATAGCCCCTTTGACAAAACCTGCGGCTTTAAACAGCATCTCAGAGCAGGAACCCACGGTCAGACGCCCGGTAGATTTTGCAGGCGCGAACCGTGCGCATACGCTGTTCTTTACCCCTGAAGCCGAGGGAAAGAGCTTTTCATCAGTACTTGCCGATGTGCAGGAATATATTTCCGAAAACTACAGCACTCTCATCACAGCGGGCGGCGAGGATGCCAAAGCACAGCTTAAACGCTATATCGCCAAGTATGTACAGGATCACCGCATCTCGGTAAACGGCTTAAGCGGAAAAAAGCTTACAGATGCCCTCTACACCGAAATGGCGGAGTTTGGGTTTCTAACTAAATATATCTTTGGCACAGGCATTGAGGAAATCGACATCAACTCATGGCGGGATATTGAGGTACAGTATTCGGACGGACGAACCGTCAAGCTGGAGGAACGTTTTGAAAGCCCCCAGCACGCTGTCAATGTCATCCGAAGGATGCTTCACATCAGCGGGATGGTCTTAGACAACGCCAGCCCCATCGTGCTGGGACATTTGAGTAAGAATATCCGCATAGCCGTACTCAAAAGTCCCATTGTGGACGAGGATGTTGGCGTAGCAGCCTCCATCCGTATCGTAAACCCTCAGAGCATGAAGAAAGAGGACTTTGTCAAAAGCGGCACGGCAACAGATTCCATGCTGGATTTTTTATCTCTCTGTATCCGCTATGGCATATCAATCTGTGTGGCAGGCGCCACCAGCTCCGGCAAAACCACTGTGGCTGGCTGGGTGCTGACCACTGTCCCGGACAACAAGAGAATCTATACCATTGAAAACGGCTCCCGTGAGCTTGCACTGGTACGGGAAAAAGACGGTAAGGTGGTCAACTCGGTTATCCATACCCTGACCCGCGACAGCGACAATGACCGTCAGCGTATTGATCAGACCGATCTTTTAGACTATGCGCTCCGCTTTAATCCGGATATCATCGTGGTAGGAGAAATGCGCGGTGCAGAGGCGAATGCTGCGCAGGAAGCTGCCCGGACCGGCGTAGCGGTATTGACCACCATCCACTCTAATTCCTGCGAAGCCACTTACCGCCGCATGGTGTCTTTGTGCAAACGTGCCGTGGATATGTCCGACCAGACCCTCATGGACTATGTCACGGAGGCCTATCCGATTGTGGTGTTCTGCAAACAACTTGAAAACAAGCAGCGGCGCATGATGGAGATTCAGGAATGCGAAATTCTGCCGGACGGCACAAGACACTACCGCCCGCTCTTTCAGTATGTGATCACTGAAAACCGTATTGAGAACGGCAAATTTATCATCGAGGGACATCACGAACAGGTGAACACCATCTCAGACAGCCTTGCCAAACGACTGCTGGAGAACGGTATGCCTCAGGCACTCATTGAAAGTCTTCGAAAAAAGGAGGTGCGAAGTGCATGACAACAATACTTTTAATTGCTTGCATCGGAATGATTGCAGGCTTTTTTATTCTGTTCGGTCTTACGCCAATGGAATTTACTTCCGCCGTATTCACAAAGCTCACCGGCAGACCCAAATCCCTCCGTGATGAGTTGGACGAGTTCACCCGCAGAAAAAAGAAGTCTTATCTGCGCCGTGAAATAGACGAAGTGCAATCGATTCTTAGAGTAACCGGAAGGACGGAACGCTTTCCCATGCTCTGCGTCCTGTCCCTGTTATTTTTTGCCGTGGGCGCATCCATCGCCATCATGCTCTCAAACTTTTTTCTTATTCCTGTAATGGCGATAGGCTGTATGTTCCTGCCCTTCTGGTGGGTAAAGCTCACTGCCGGCCACTTCAAAAAGGACATTGCGGCGGAGCTTGAAACGGCACTTAGCATCATCACCACGGCCTACCTTAGAAACGAGGATATTCTGACGGCGGTGGAGGAAAATCTCCCATACCTGAACCCGCCTGTGCTGTCCGTATTCAAGGAATTTGTATCCCGTATTAAGTTAATAGACCCGGATATAACGGCGGCTCTCCATGATCTGAAAAGCCGGATTGACAACACTGTATATGCCGAGTGGTGCGATGCCCTCATTGCATGTCAGCATGACCGCAGTCTCAAAACCACCCTGACTCCCATCGTCAGCAAGCTCAGCGATATGCGTGTGGTCAACGCTGAGCTGGAAAACATGGTCTTTGAGCCCCGAAAGGAATTCATCGTCATGCAGGTTCTTGTCATCGGCAATATACCGCTCCTCCATTTTTTGAATCAGGACTGGTATCACACGCTGATGCACACACCATTGGGGCAGATTATCCTGACCATCTGTGCCGCCGTGATGTTTGTTTCCACAGCCTTTGTCATTAAGCTGACCCAGCCCATCGAATATCGAAGATAGGAGGACGCCTATGACAATCTATCTCTTTCTATTTGGAGTCCTCCTGTCGGCGGGGCTCTTTTTCATTGCCGCCGATCTGCTGCGGCTGCCCACTCTCGCCACCCAAAAGGCGATTCTGTCGTCAGGAAAGCAGACTAAGGAGAAGCCCAAAACCATCGATATGCTGCTGCGCAATGCAGCTATCCGGCTATGCCACTACATCCGTATGGATGAATATAAAAAAAGCCGAATGGCAAATGTCCTGTCGGCAGCAGGATTTTTCGACTCACCAGAACTGTTTATGGCAATGGCAATTGTCAAGGCGATGAGTATTGCGCTTTGCATCATTCCATGCCTTATCGTCCTGCCGCTGCTGGCCCCCATTGTGCTTTTTACTGCCATACTGGTCTACTTCAAGGAAGTCCGTAAGGCAGATGAAGCTCTGGCGGCCAAGCGAGGTAAAATCGAGCAGGAACTGCCACGCTTTGTTGCAACCATCACCCAGGAACTGAAAGCCAGCCGGGATGTGCTGTCCATATTGGAAAATTTCAAAAGAAATGCAGGCGAGGACTTTGCGGCAGAGCTTGATATTCTTACGGCAGACATGCGTTCCTCCAGCTATGAAGCGGCTCTGACTCGCTTTGAAGCAAGGTTTAATTCGGCAATGCTCTCGGATATTACAAGGGGGCTGATCGGTGTACTGCGCGGGGATGATGGAGTGATGTACTTTCAGATGCTTTCGCACGATATGAAGCAGTTGGAGCTCCAACGTCTGAAATCACAGGCTATGAAAATTCCGCCGAAAATCCGTGTGTTCACTTTTGCCATGCTCATGTGCTTCATCATGACCTACATGGCGATTATTGTCTATGAAATCATCACATCCCTCGGCGGAATGTTTTAAGTTGGAGGTGACCACGTGCTGAAAATCCTGAAAAGTAAGAATGGCGAGGGATATATCGATGTAGCGGTGCTGGTTTTATGTGCTATGCTGGTCATCGCCCTTGCCGTGAATGTGTTTCCTGTCTACATCCAAAAGCAGCAGATTGACACCTTTGCCGCAGAGCTCATTCGAGAAGCGGAAATTTCCGGCCAGGTCGGCAGTGAAACCGAACGCCGTGAACAGTATCTACGGGAAAAGACCGGTCTGAGCCCTACAGTGGCATGGTCGAAAACCGGAAGGATTCAGCTCAACGAGGAAGTCACGGTAACGGTCACCTATCAGACTAATATCGGACTGTTCGGAGGATTCGGCTCCTTCCCGATAACGCTCAGGGCTGATGCCGCAGGAAAATCGGAAGTCTATTGGAAGTAGGTGATGAGATGGAAAAAACCAAGCGTATCTTTAAAGATAAAAACGGCTCAGGCTTTCCGCTCATCATTGCCATAACCCTGTCGCTCTTGATTGTCTTTACCGGCATTTCGGAATATTTCCGGCTTATGATTGTTGCACAGGGTGTGCGGGATGCATTACAGGCTGCCGTCATCTCCACCGTCAACGACAACTATGACGATGTGTACCACGGTGTGCGGGAAGGCTACAGCGGAGCCTACCAGCCCATTGCGGAGGATTTTGAAGAAAGTCTCGATTACGGCGATATATATAACAGGCTGGACGGTATCCTCGGTCTTTCCTACAGTGGTGGCTATCATGAAAAACGCACTTCTGACGGAAAGCTGGAATTTAAAATATGGAATCTGGATGTGGATATTCGAAATGCTCCTTTCGCATCAAGTGACCAAGTCTCTGCCCGCTTTAAAGCTGACAGCACCATCATGCTGGAGGTTCCGGTATCCTTTGGAGGAAAACTGCTGCCGCCTATGCGTATCAAAGTCAAGACCAGTGCCGGGTATACGCCGAGATTTTAATTTTTTGTGAAAGTCTATTTTGTAAGGATAGACTTTTTGAAAAGTTCGTGGTAGGGTGTGACTTAACAAGGTAAATCTCAAAATTTTACAAATAGGAGGACACTCTTATGAATAATAAAATGAAGAAATGGCTGACTGTCATCGGTTGTCTCGCCATCTGTGCAGTATTGGTGGTACTGATTGGGCAGCAGTTCAAAAGTCCAAAACCGGTGGACAATCCGCACCCACCTCAAAGCTCCGATGTGAGCAATGTGACAGTAGACCCGAAGGTTCCGCAAAATACAGAGAAAGAAAAAGATGTCACCATAGCCCCTTCTGACACCACCCAGCCGACAAGCACCGACAATGGTGCGGTTTCCAGTGGTACCGAGCAGACTATCCAGGGTGATGTATCCAAGCCGGAATATACCGAGGAACAGCTCAAAAATCCTGAACAGAAGCCCAACGGCGATGAAGTTACGGAACAGGATAAGCCTGTCGACCATGATAAAGTGGAAAAGCCCAAGACTACTCCAAAAAGCGACGGCCAGCCGCATGGCGGCGATACCAAGGACGGTAAAATCTACGTGCCGGGTTTTGGATGGATTAATGATCAAGGCGGTGGTGGACAGGGTACCGTTGGTAAAAGCGATGGCGATATCAATAAGCAAGTTGGTACAATGGACTGAATAGCAGAGATCTAAAAGGCACGGTTGAAAGTTACCGTGCCTCAATTTTTGAAAAACAGGAGGACAGGATGAAAAAAGTAATTAGAATCACATTCATACTACTGCTGACACTGTCCATGCTTTTTCCCATAAATGCTTTTGCAGATACAGGCGGCAGTGGAAACATTGACGGCGGCGGAGGCGGGATGGGCAGCGGAACCAGCACAAACACATGGAGCCCCGGTAACGAAGGCGTTCGCATTACTGTGGTTCGAGCAAGTGATCATACTGTTGTGACAACTCCTATCGATTTAACAAACAAATCCCCCAATAATATTAAAGTGCATTTTGGAAAGACAAGCAAGCTGCAATATAATGCAGGGAGTGCTTTGACGGCCATGACAAGTAAATACCAATATATTAATCCGCCACAGGCTATGCCGCAAATTATCAGCACCAATGGTAGCAACAATATTGAAGCAATCAAGAAATACTTTTGTTCAGAATACATCGTACAGATGATTGCCAATCACACAGGCATGGATTATGACATCCTCATCGGCGGAGAGTATAAAATTCTTTTGGAACCCATCGCCTACTACAAATTTGAAGGTGTTATGATTGCCACCACCGCTACCGAAGCTGCGCTCTACGATGAGCAGACAAGCGGCCTTTTAAGGCGGCGTATGGTGTCCCTTACTCATAAGAATTTGCCCCTCGCCATGTTTCTTGAAGTAAGTGATCTCGGTTATCCCGCATGGGGAGGAAGCAGGACAAGCGCCGCTTCTAATGCGGACATCAAGTCCAGCCTTGGGCTTGGCATTGTCCGTTTTACAGAAAGGCCGGAGGAACCTCAGATTGACGCCTACGATTATGAGTACCGTGTGAATACGGATGTCATTACGGCAATCAGAGTCAGCGGCGGTCAATCCGACCCCGACAGGCCCACCCGTGTCAGCTTTAATATCGGTGGGCGAACCTACAACGTGGGTAATGTTTATTATCCTGAAGGAGACAGTCAGCTTGCGTGGGTAAAATGGAAAACCCCGGATACTGAGCAGACATTGACAATCCATGTGACGGTATCCGGTCCCGGAAGCACCGCCAAAACCACCCTCAATGTAAAAATCGTTGATCTTGACAAAAATTCTCCGCCTAATCCCGTAGCCGATGACCGCAACGACAGCTACCGTATCGCCGCTGTTCCGAACAGAGCGATAAAAAGCACGGCAAATTGGAGTGTTTGGCGGCCGTGGTGGCAAGAGTACTGGGTATGGCATGGGGATGATGAAGATGGATATTGGTGCGATCACGGATGGTGGGAATTTGACCTGGATCGCTACAGCGCCAGCCTGACCGCTGCCATGAGCATCAAGTGTGACAACCGTAACCCTACTGCCAGCGGAAGGACAATGAAATCAGGATACGGCATCAATCAGACAGTTATCGGAAGTGTCAGCTCCAACCAAAGCTCAGCAGTTACTCAGCCGCAGAATGCGGTCAGCTACTTCCCGGAGTTTGGTTATGAAACCTACTGGCGGCTTTTAGAACGTATGGGTTCGGGGCGGTTTGAATTTCAACGTAATCCTTATTCCACTTACAAAAATCGCACTCATTTCAGCCCGATTTGGATGCCTGATGGAGCCTATACCGTTAACACTTGGCTCATTGATGGGTGGACGCCGGATGGGATGCTGTCCGCCAACCTCACTGACTCCCTTACAATTCGCGGGAATTTGTGGAGCGACTGGCATGTCGCCCCCCTCAATCCTTAATAAAATATCAGAAAAAGAGCAAGGCTGCAGAAGTATTTCTGCGGTCTTTTCTTAACTTTGGAAAGGTGGTCTTTATGAAGAAATACAAGAAAACAGCTCTTGTTTTGACTTTTGCCCTCATGGTAGCCTTTGCGTTTAGTACGACAGCATACGCCGCTCCGACCGGGGATGTGGCAGGGGCTATTGAGGGTACTTGGCGGGACGCCTCCGGTCAGATCAAGACGGTTGTCAACAACGTGGTGTTTCCCGCCATTGACCTCATTTTGGCAGTGTTCTTCTTTGCCAAATTGGGGATGGCGTATTTTGATTATCGGAAGCATGGTCAGTTCGAATGGGCCGCACCGGCTATTCTGTTCGCCTGCCTTGTGTTCACGCTGACGGCTCCGCTATATATCTGGACTATACTTGGGATGTGACGGTGAAAATATAACGAGGACAGCCTTGCTCTATCAAGCAAGGCTGTCTCCAATTTCATACGGATATAATAACTATTCTGTTTAAGACAAATGTGTATCAATTTTCATTGTTAGATGGCAAAGTCTGCATCAGGGCAAAGAAATGTTCAGGCTTACCGTTACTGAAATAGTTATACCAAGCCTCCAGTGTATCTGATTGAAATACACCTAAATGCTCAATGATTTGCTTTGCCCACAATAAGCCTCCGGTAGAACCGGCGGTAATGAGGTTGTTATCGGCTACAGAAGAATCATCCATATAAAAACTCTGGCCTTTATAGCAGGGAGAAACCATTTCAAGAAAACCTTCTCCATTACTGGTGTGTGGACGCTTATCCAAAAGTCCAACATTGGCAAGCGCAGCAGTGGCTCCGCAGATTGCACCCACCAAGGCACCTACAGAAAGGAATTCACTTACTTTTTTGATAATAGTTCCATGCTTTGGGTCGCTCCAAGTATTTGCACCCGGCAATAGCAATACACTTGTTTCGTTCACAACCATATCGTCAATCAAGCAATCTGGGACAATAGTCAGTCCGCCCATTGTACGGATTGGCTCCTTAGAGCAGCTTACCGTTTTAAGGGATATACGCTGTGCATCCTTTTTGAAAAAGCGACCAGAATTCAGCTCCGAAGTTACATATCCCAATTCCCAGTCGGCTAAAGTATCAAGAATATAAATATATATTGTAATCATAACTTTCCTCCGCTTGTTTTGTAATATTGTTTTGTTTGTTTTTTTAGTGTATCATATAATTGTTGACAATAGTATGGCAACAATTAAAAGGGAGAATATTGGTTCAATGAAAATAGACAGACTTGTAAGTATGATTATGATACTTCTCGATAAAGAACGGATAGGTGCACAGGAATTGGCGGATATGTTTGAAGTTTCACCTCGCACAATTTACCGTGATATAGAGACAATCAATATGGCAGGTATTCCTGTCTGCTCCATATCGGGAGTGGGTGGCGGTTTTGAAATTATGCGGAACTATAAGCTTGATAAAAAGGTTTTTTCCACTGCTGATCTTTCTGCTCTCTTAATGGGGCTTTCCAGCCTTTCAAGCACAGTACGAGGTGATGAATTGGTAAATGCCCTTGCAAAAGTCAAGAGCTTTATTCCAGCCGATAAAGCGAAAGAGATAGAATTAAAAGCAAACCAAATCCATATAGATTTAAGCCCGTGGATAGGTAACAGAAATATAGGGCCGTATTTGGAAACAATCAAAACAGCATTACAGGAAAGTAAATTGGTTTCGTTCCAATACTCAGCTCACCACGGAAATAAGACTGCACGAATAGTTGAGCCGTATCAGCTTGTACTCAAAAATAGCCATTGGTACTTCCAAGGCTACTGCCATAAGAGGAGTGATTATCGCTTATTTAAACTATCTCGCATATCAAATCTTGAAATGCAAGTGGAAACTTTTATACCACGAGATTATCAGAGGCCGATTTTAGAATTTGCGGATACTTTAGAAACAATGCAAACAAAAATTAAAATCCGTATTCATAAAGCTGTGATAGATAGGATTCTTGATTATTGTGCTTATGAAGAATTGACTCCCGATGGCGATGAGCATTATATTGTGGAATTTCCTTTTATAGAGAACGATTATCATTTTGATATTCTTCTTAGTTTGGGAAATAAATGCGAGTGCTTAGAGCCGTTGCACATCCGTGCAGAAATAAAGCGTAGAATAAACGATATGGCTGTCTTATATGAAAAATAAAATATGTTAAGTCGAAATCCACTCGCCATCTTTATGCAAGCATTGACTGGACTATTCTTGGCATGTAGTAATAATGAGTAGGTCCAGTTCTGCAAGGAGCTGGGTCTGCTCATTTAGGTTCTCATTATGCTCATAATAAGAAATTCTGGTTATTCCTAACTGTTCATTAATATGCCAACACCTCATAACCAGTTTCGGTTACTAACACCTGTTTTTCCCATTGCGCAGAAGGCTTCCCATCAGCAGTGCGAATAGTCCAATTATCGCATTTATCTGTTACTATATTGGATTTTCCCATATTTATCATAGGCTCTACAGTAAAAACAAGTCCTGGGACTAAGAGCATTCCTGTTCCTTGCTTTGTCACATAACCGACCCAAGGATCTTCATGAAATTGTAGACCAATACCGTGGCCTCCGATTTCTCGAACGACAGAATATCCATTTTCCCTTGCATGGTCTTGAACAGCTTGCCCAACATCACCAAGAAATCCCCACGGTTTTACCTGTTCAATGCCCAGCTCCACACACTCTTTCGCAACATCAACCAGTTTTTGTTTCTCAGCGGAAACAGCACCAATGCAAAACATGCGTGAAGAATCTGAAAAAAATCCGTTATAAATTGTAGACACATCAATATTTACAATATCGCCGTTTCGCAGGAATATACGATCAGAGGGGATACCATGACATACAACATCATTAATTGAGATACACACGCTCTTAGGGTATCCGTCAAAATTGAGTGTTGCTGGAACGCCTCCCAGTTCCTTGGTTTTTTCGAAGATAAGCCGGTCAAGCTCTTCCGTGGTGATTCCATCAACCGCATAATTTGCAATGAAATCCAGTAAAGCGATGTTTCGTTTGCTGCTTTCCCGAATACCTTCAATCTGTTGTTTTGTTTTAAGCAATTTTCGATAAGGCACTTCATATCCCTTTAAGCGGTAGATTACAATTTGCTCATCAATAGGGCCATGACATTTCTTATATTTTCGACCGCTGCCACACCAGCAGAGATCATTTCTTCCAAACTTGTCAGACATTTTATCTCCTCGCATTTACAAATTCGGAGGGAGCAATACGCCCTATAGACTAAGGTGAGCTAAGAGAAACACCGGAAGTTTTCCGATATTGGCGTGGCGAGCATTGAAACGCTTGTGAAAAAGCTCTTGCAAACGCTTCAGATGACGAGTACCCATATCGAAAAGCAATATCGGTTATTCTGTCATTGGTTATGCAAAGATCATTAGCAGCAGCTTTTAATTTACATTGGGCAAGAAATTGTTTATATGTCATACCCATGTGCTCCCGAAACTTTGTAGAGCAGTAATACGGTGAATAACCAACATATGATGACATATCTTGCAGGCTTGGGCTTTCTGTTATGTTATTTTCTACCCACTTTGCCATTGTTTCTATTGTTTGAACAGACATTTGCTTCACTCCTTTCTCCAGTATATCAATTCTCACAGACAATTACCTGATATAAGTTGCACATATGAGATAAAGTGCTTGCCGATAATCTCCGTAATTTGGCTGCAGCAGGAGTTTACGGATGCCTTTAATTACTGTACAGATTATAAATAATTAGCAATTCAAATACTTGTTAAAAGTTATCGTACCATATGTTGCCGCAAATTTCCACTGTCCTTATGCAAGTATTGACTGGACGATACTGGGGATGTAACGGAGAATAGGAAAACGAGGCTGACAAACGCCAGCCTCGTTCTTTATAGTTTGTTGTCAGCGATTCGCTCTCTCAAATTCTCAATTTTAGAGCGGATTGCTTTTATAGTACGTTCAAAGTCCACATCGCTTTTGCCGGTTGGGTCATCTAACCCCCAATCCTCCCTGTGCATACAGGGCAAAAAAGGACACTGCACATTGCAGCCCATGGTCACCACGATATCCACTGGGGGAATCTCCTCCAGCAGCTTACTGCGCTGAGTTCGCTCCATGTCGATGCCATAAATCTGCTTCATCAGCCGCACAGCATCCTGATTGATTTGCGGCTTTACTTCCGTTCCGGCAGAATAGCTTTCAAAGACATCAGACGCAAGGTACTTGCCCAGTGCTTCGGCAATTTGGCTGCGGCAGGAGTTGTGTACGCAGATAAATGCTACTTTAGGTTTGCTCATACTGGAAACCATCCTTTCGTTTTGTTGGCGATTTTTACAAGCAACAGCATCACCGGCACCTCGGTCAGCACGCCAACTACGGTGGCAAGAGCCGCCGGTGAAGTAGTACCAAACAATGCAATCGCCACAGCGACCGACAGTTCAAAGAAGTTGGACGCGCCAATCATCCCCGCAGGGGCGGCAATATCATGGGGCAGCTTCAGCCATTTGCAAGCAAAATAAGCGATGAAGAAAATAAGGAAAGTTTGCAAAACAAGCGGCACAGCAATGAGTAGAATGTGCAGCGGATTATTCAAAATCACATCACCTTGGAAGGAAAACAGCAATACCAAAGTGAGCAGCAGACCAATGCTGGTGGCATTATCAAATTTATGGACAAAGGTGTTTTCAAAATACTCTGTGCCCTTGCGATTTGTCACCAGCACACGGGTCAGAATACCGCCCGCAAGCGGAATGACTACAAATAAAATGACCGATAAAATCAGCGTGTCCCATGGCACGGACACGTTGGAAACGCCCAGTAGGAATTTCACAATCGGCACAAAGGCAACCAGAATAATCAAATCGTTGGTTGCTACCTGTACTACGGTGTAGGCAGGGTTTCCTTTGGTGAGCGTGCTCCAGACGAACACCATCGCTGTGCAGGGTGCCGCACCCAAGAGTACTGCACCCGCCAGATACTCCTTGGCGAGGTCAGGGGCAATCAAGCCCTTAAAAACCACATAGAAAAATAGCGCGGCGATACCGTACATGGTGAACGGCTTGATGAGCCAGTTTGTCACCCATGTGACGAATAACCCCTTTGGGTTTTTCCCCACATTTTTGACGCTCTGGAAATTCACCTTCATCATCATGGGATAAATCATCACCCAAATGAGGATGGCGACCGGAATAGAAACTCTGGCATACTCAAAACGGCCTAAAAATGCAGGAACGGCAGGTAAAAGTTTACCAATTAAAACACCTGCCGTCATACAGAGAGCAACCCACACGGTCAGGTATTTTTGAAAGAAGCCAATGCTTTGTGATTTTTCCTTTGCCATAAATTTACCCCCGTACTTTTTGCAGGATTTTAACGACCTCGTCCTTTTTTAAAACCTTTCCAAAGGAAACGACCTTGCCGTCCACAACCAATGCAGGAGTTGTCATCACACCGTAAGCAGCGATCTGTGTAAAGTCTGTCACATGGTCAATGGTGGCATCCATGCCAAGCTCTTTGAGCGCTTCCAAGGTAGCCGCTTCCAGTTGATTGCACTTTGCACAGCCCGAGCCAAGCACCTTGACGGATGAACCGCTCACTTTTGCTTTTTCGGCTTCCGCAATCGTTTCTGTATTGCAGTCACCGCCACAGCAGCAACCGGAGTTTTTTGCTTTTGCTTCTTCGTCAGCTTTCTTTGCGGCAATTTCGGAGGGCTTGCACATTTCCCCGCAACCACACTGCACCAATTCTTCCTCTGCATTTTTCTTTTTACCAAAACCAAACAATGCCATAATAAAAACCTCCTTAAATTCATGATTAGAAACCTGAATATAACAAATAGAAACCGATGAGCAGGATCACCGCGCCCATGACGATTTTCAAAATAGCGCTGGCTTTTCCATACTTCTCGCTTTGGGAGAGCTTTTGGGCAAAGCCCATGGAAGGCTCCGCAATCACGGCGAGAATGCCGTGCCCAATGAAATAGAGCAGCAGTAGCAAAACACTCCATACAAGGCTGCCCGCCGTGGCCGCAAGGATACCCAAAACCGTAAAGGTCAATCTCGGCAATGACGGCGAAAATCAAAAGTGGAATAACTGTTTTTATATCCTTTGTTTACTCATCCGCAAGTACCTTCAGGGCAGCAACCGGTCTTCACAGCTTTTCCCTCAAAGAAGTTTTTGAGATTTTCTGGAAGTGAATACTCGCCGCAGTCACAAACGGGCTGCACCATGCCGAGCACAGCTCTTAGAATTCCTTCGGCCAGCATGGCTTTGGGCGGTACTTCATAGGCTTGACCTTTGTATGCAAAGGTACGACAGGTCACATCGGTTCCGCTGATTTCACCACAGCAGCCGCAGGTGTTTTCCGCAACAGGTCCGCAGATATCCTGCCCATTTACACGAATGGTGGGCGACGCAAGGAATCGGTAGTGCTCCGCCAGTTCTTTTGTGGCGATCTGTACCTTTTGAAGCCGCATGGTATATCCGGCAGCCTCCAGAGCGGGCGCGATACTGCCCAAAACTTCTTCCAGTACCGCATCGGCGCCGATACAGCGGTCACAGGTATTGAGATCAAGATAGAGATATTCCACAAGCACAGCCTTGGAGGAATCCTCCTCACAAGCCCCGCCGCGGCAGCAATCTACGCTTTTTTTTGCACTGCATTCGCCGTTTGGCGGTGTCCAGCCAGTATCGTCGCCTACATAGGAGATGGCGCCTGCCGGACACTTGTTGCCGCAGCCGTGGCAACGGTCAATGCAGTTTCCGGGTTGCATCACCACAGGGGACGGGGCTTTTGCTTTGTTATAAACACTGTGGGAGCAAAAATCCACGCAGGTTCCGCATTCAGTGCAAGCAAGATAATCGATGACTGGATACCAGTTTTTAGCCATTCTCTTTCCCTCCCATTAAACCAGTAGATACTGGAAAATATTAAACAGATAGCCAACAATGATAATGCCGATGGTGCAGATGGCAATAAATGTGCCCAACAGCTTCGGCTTTACCGCCTTGCGCAGCATGATGATGGAGGGCAGGGAAAGCGTTGTGACTGCCATCATAAAGGAGAGAACCGTACCAAGCTGCGCGCCTTTGTAGAGCAGCGCTTCGGCCACCGGAATCGTGCCGAAAATGTCAGCGTACATGGGAACGCCAAGCAGAGTTGCCAGCACTACCCCAAAAGGATTATTGCTGCCAAGCACCATCTCAATCCAGCTTTCAGGAATCCAGTTGTGGATGATAGCTCCGATGCCCACGCCAACCAGAATGTACGGCAGAACTTTTTTGAAGGTTGACACCACCTGATCCTTGGCGTAAATGACACGCTCTTTGCGGGTTAAGTCAGGCGATTCAATATCTACGCCGCTTGCCGAGCGAATGAATTCTTCCACATAGTTTTCCATGTGAAGTTTTTCAATCAGCGTACCGCCAACGACCGCGATAACCAGGCCCACAACGACATAGACGATAGCGACCTTTGTGCCAAAGATGCTCATGAGCAGAACGAGCGACCCGAGGTCTACCATGGGTGAGGAAATCAGAAAGGAAAAAGTCACGCCAAGGGGCAGTCCGGCACTGGTAAATCCAATGAACAGAGGTATGGAGGAGCAAGAGCAAAAAGGCGTTACCGTGCCAAGCAGTGCTGCCATGATATTTGCCCACACGCCGTGAAAGCGGCTCATAATTTTCTTGCTTCGTTCCGGCGGGAAGTAGCTTTGAATGTACGAGATGATGAAAATCAGCACGCAGAGCAGTACGGTGATTTTTAGTACATCATAGATAAAGAATTGAACGCTGCCACCAATTCGTCCTGTTACATCAAGACCGAACAACGAGAGCAGATTACCGATTAGGGCGTTGAGCCATTTCATTCCAAGCACTTGGTCTTGAAAGAACAGCCACGTATTTTGAAGGATCTCCATAGGGTAAGCGCCTCTCTTTCTTAAATTCAATAGTCATATCAAAAAAACTTGATATGTTGTGCCGAATAAAAGCCATCTTCCATCAGATGGCCGTTATTGATTGCAACAACGAGTATCTTCAGCGGTTGCATTGGGGGTGGTAATTGCTTTTAACAGGAGCATGGCCTCGTGGCTGCCCTGTTCACTGATTTTATAATGTGTCCATTTGCCTTCCTGTCTGCTTTCGACAATACCCGATTCACATAAAATCTTCATGTGATAGGACAAGGAGGACTGACCGATTTCCATTTGATCAATGAGCACGCAGGCGCATTTTTCACCGCTGCGCAGCAGTTCCAAAATGGCAAGCCGCTTTTCATCGCAAAATGCCTTAAATACATTAGCGTTCTTCTCCGGAGTAAGCTCCAACGTTTATCACCTCACATCAAATTATCTTGATATGATATAGTATATGCTTCACATCAAAAAATGTCAATATGAAAGGAAGCGCTGTTTATGAAAATTAAAATCCGTTCACCGACCTAATGCAAGGATACTCTGGACAATTCTCGGAATGTAGGAGGAACAGTATATGACTACATTTGAAAAAGAACTGCGAAAGCTCTTCGACCATGATGCGATTTTTTCCGATACAAGGTTTGTCGGAAGAACTTGCTACGGAAAAATCAGTGATAGTCTCCGCATCCGTGCAGAATTTGTCACCTTAGGACATGCCAATCATTACGAAGCACTCAAAGTATCGCTTATCAACCGGAACGAAGGTGTAGTAGACAGTACCCTCCTTCGTTTTCAGGAAATTCTGGGAACAAAACCAGTAAACAATCCGAACTTTAAGGAAGGAGTCAGTCCGCACTTATGGGTGTATCAAGGCAAGCTGGAATGGTATGCCTATCAGCCAACCCCCGCAGATTTTGAAAAGCTCGCTGACGCTGTAGGCAATTACCTGGAGGTTTTTCAGGAACCTACCCAGGATATGTCCAATGGTATGACGCAAACCATGGCGTGACAATGATTTTGTAGAATGCAAGATGGACGAACATACCGCAAGTAAAACTGCGGTATGTTTTTAATATTTCTTGAGGGAGGTGAACCTCAAATGTTCATATGGGATTTTGTTCTGGGAACCGTCATGGATCAAATCATTGAATGGCTCTACGGACAGGTGGTTGGCTTTCTTGCCGACTTTTTTGCACAAATGGGAAACATGGGTGTGGAGTTGTTCTCCATGGAATGGGTACAGTCCATCGTATTGTTTTTTTCTTATCTGGCTTGGGCGCTGTACGGAACCGGACTTGTAGTCTCGGTATTTGAAACCGGCATTGAATACCAGCACGGCCGTGGCAGCATAAAGGACACCGCCTTAAACGCCCTCAAAGGTTTTATGGCGGTGTCTCTTTTTACAATCCTGCCGGTGGAGCTGTTCAAGCTGTCGGTTAATCTCCAGAGCAGCCTCACGGCGGGAATCACCGGATATGGCACCAGCTTCAGCGACCTCGCCGGAAACATTATTGCAGAGCTTCGCGCTTCGCCGGACATCGGCGGCGCCATGGGTTCCGGTATCTTTGGAGGGATATCCGCTATTACAAGCCCTATCATGATGCTCTTTATGATTATCATGATGGGATATGCCGTGATTAAAGTGTTCTTTTCTAACTTAAAACGGGGAGGTATCTTGCTGATCCAGATTGCTGTGGGCAGCTTGTATATGTTCTCTGTTCCCCGTGGTTACATTGACGGATTTATCCAATGGTGCAAGCAGATTATCGGTCTGTGCCTGACAACCTTTTTGCAGGCGACCATCCTTGCCGCGGGGCTTATGGTTCTGAGAACCCATGCCTTGCTGGGGCTTGGACTGATGTTGTCCGCCGGTGAAGTGCCGAGAATTGCCGGAGCCTTTGGCCTGGATACCAGCACAAAGGCAAATCTGATGTCTGCCGTTTATACCGCACAGGCCGCTGTGAATACCACTCGAACCGTGGTACAGGCGGTAGCGCCGAAATAACTTTAGAAAGGAAAAGCCTATGAAATTAATCTATGTAGCGTCCCCTTATGCCGGGGACGTTGAAAGAAATACGGAATTTGCCAAGAAAGCGTGTCGCCATGTGATGAATGAGGGGCACGCTTTTTTTGCGCCCCACTTGCTGTATCCCGCAATTCTGGATGAACATCAGCCAAAACAGCGTCAGCTTGGACTGGATATGGGGCTGGCCATGCTATCCCGCTGCGACGAGCTGTGGTGCTACGGCGATCATATTTCACCGGGGATGTATCTCGAAATTGAGGAAGCGTCCAGACTTGGAATTCCGATACGCCGGGTAATGGAACAGGAAATCGGCTTCGCCGTAGGCAAAGTAAAAAACAGCGCACCGGTCAAGGCTCCTGCACAGACTATGGAGATGGTCTGATGCTGACCATGGGGAGCCTTTTCGATGGGATCGGAGGCTTCCCGCTGGCAGCGATACGCAACGGCATCACTCCTTTATGGGCAAGCGAGATTGAAGCCTTTCCCATCGAAGTAACAAAAATCCGATTTCCCGAAATGCACCATGTCGGCGATATCACAAAGCTGAACGGAGCGAAGCTCCCGCCTGTGGATATCATCTGCGGCGGCTCACCCTGTCAGGATTTATCGGTTGCCGGGCAGCGTGCCGGACTTGCAGGAGAACGTTCAGGTTTATTTATGGAGCAAACACGGATCACGAAGGAGATGAGAAACGCCGATGGACAACGAAACGTACCAGCTCACCTTATTCGACCTCGATACCTCGTTTGGGAAAACGTCCCAGGAGCCTTCAGTTCCGCAGGCGGCGAGGACTTCCGTGCGGTCATCGAGGAGATTGTCCGCATTAAGTACAGTACCTGTGATGTGCCTCGACCTGACTCCGGGCGCTGGGAATCTGCTGGGGCTGTCATTTTGGGAAATGAATTCAGCTTGGCTTGGCGCGTCTTGGACGCTCAATTCTGGGGAGTCGCCCAGCGCCGCCGTCGTATCTTCCTTGTCGCAGATTTTGGAGGAACAACCGCACCCGAAATATTATTTAAGCAAGACAGCCTGTTTGGGGATACTGCGGAGAGCCGAAGCCAGAGGCAAGGAACTTCCTCCTCAGCTAAAAGAGGCTCTGATGATTCAGGCGGGTCTTGCCTGACGCCATGGGATGTGCAAAGCCGCCGCATTTTCGAGGAAACAGGGATATGGCCCGCTCTCTATGGCGGTGAAGGCGGCGGGCATGGATATATACAGACAGAAGAAAAAGCAACAATAGCCTTTGCAGCCAACCAGCGTGACGAGGTTCGGGATCTCCACGATGTGGCCGGAGCCTTGGGTGCACAACCCGGTATGAAGCAGCAGACCTTTGTTGCAAAACCGCGGATCTGTCTGAACGACCATGGCGGGGAACGAATGGATATTACCGAGGAAGTGACACCCACGCTCCGCGCAGGCATGGGAGGACATCCTCCTCTCGTGCCCGTTCCCAACTGTCTGAATGGATGGGATACGCAGCAAAGCCGTGTGTTTACGCCAGATGGAACCAGTCCTACCCTTACCGGAGCCGACGGCGGCGGCGGAAGAAACCCGGCTGGGCTTGTGCTTGCGGCAGGAGTTGTCAGCAAAGGAAATGGCGATTGTTTTCTCACGCCGGAGGTCCATACATCCATTACCGGCGGCGGAGGGCAGGTAGGGCAAGGATATCCCTGTGTGCTTACCGCAGGATTCTGCGGCAACGCCGGCGCCGAAGCCAGAGGGATCGGCTATCAGGCAGAGTGTTCTCCTACCATTAAAACGGGCACAGCTCCATCGGTGTTTTGTCTTAACGACCAAGGCGGCAGCCAGATGCACTGCACCAAGGACATCACAGGTACGCTTCGGGCACAAGAACACGGACATCAACCGCTTATCATGGCTGCACAGCAAAGCGGCGCTGAAGCTGAAGGCACCTGCCCGACCATTCCACCAGCCGCAGCCACCTCCGTCAATAATCAGCCGATACTGTTTGACAATCACGCAAAGGACTGCAGATATACCGGACCATTGGAGGTGGCCCCTACCGTAACATCAACCTACGGTACCGGCGGCAACAATGTTCCGCTTGTAGGAGACCAAACCATCTGTATTGCCGGCAATATTATCGACCGGGAGCCTGAAAACGGCGGCAACGGACTCGGCTGTCAGGCTGATATCAGTTATACCATTACGACATCTGACCGCCATGCGGTATTCAGCCGCCAGCGAAGCGATAAATTTTCCGAAAACCATGTGATTGCTACGCAAAGTGCAAGACAGCATAAGGATGCGACCGATCTCGTTTGTCAGCCCGAAATATTCGGTCAATCGCAATATGGCAACTATGCAGAAGGCTGTGCTACCCTGTGTGCCCAAGGCGGTAACAATGGAGGCGGAAGTGAGAATCTTGTAAAAGGAAATGGTCGCAAGCTCATTCGCAGGCTCACTCCCTTGGAATGCGAACGGCTCCAAGGCTTCCCGGACGGCTGGACGCTGATACCGGGAACATCGGACAGCGCCCGTTATAAGGCGCTTGGCAATAGTGTGGCGATACCATGTGTGGATTTTGTCCTCCGCGGTATCGCCTATTTTTTGCGAAAATTCTATGAGGAACAGGAGGAATCGTCTTCATGTACATCTACCCCGACAACTTAAAATCAAAAGCTACCTTGTGGCTGTGGGAATTACGTGACATCGGCATCATAGGAATCGGTTGCCTGATTTCTGTCTTTGCTCTTTCCCAGCTCGGCTGGCTGCCCCCCATCGTGTTGACTGCACTCTATGCTTTTTTATCCATTCGTTTAGAGGATGTGAGTATTCTCGATTTTATCCGCTATGCCGCCGCTTTCTTTTTCGGAAAGCAGCAGACCTATGAATGGAGGGCGTGAATGTGAACAGAAAAAAGAAACAGGAGACACGGAAAAAAGCTTCCACCCGTCAACTCATGGGTATCGATGACATCACAGGCCACAGCCTTGTGACTCCCCACGGCGAGCTGGTATTTTTCATGATAAAACCCACCAACATCAGCGTCCTGTCCGATTCCAGCATCGGGGCAAGGATTTATGCCCTTATGAATGTGCTCAAGGGCATTTCGGATATTGAAATACTGTGCCTAAACAGCCGGGAAAACTTCGAGGACAACAAAGGCTATCTGAAAGCCAGGATGGACACCGAGCAGAATCCTGTCATCCGCAAACTGCTGGCACAGGATATGATTTCCCTTGACCGTATGCAAGTGCAGATGGCAACAGCGCGGGAATTTTTAATCATCATCCGTCTGCGGGGCGAAAAAGAAAAGGATGTCCAGCCCTACCTTTCCCGCATCGAAAAGAGCCTCAAGGATCAGGGCTTCACTGCGCGCAGAGCCGGTGAAACTGATATCAAGCGCCTGCTCGGAGTCTATTATGAGCAAAATGTTACTACCGAACTATATGAGGATTACGATGGGGAACGCTGGATCATTCTCGGCGAGTAAATAAAATTCAATCAACGGCCGTAGGGGGATACCTTACGCCTCAAAAGTATAGAACCTCCTACGGCAGAACAGGAGGTATTTTTTTATGCCTAAAGCCAGAAAAACAAAGGCTGATCTGTCAACTGCGGAACCTAAAATTAAGGACTTCCTTGACATGATCGCGCCGGGCATCATCAAGTTTAATACGGACCATTTCATCTGCGGCAACACCTATCGGTGTGTCTGGGCTCTCCGTGAATACCCGACTGCCACCGATGAGCAGGCCATCCTGCGGCACTTGGGAGAAAAGGACGGCGTGACCTTGCGTATTTATACCAGACAGGTAACGGCAACGGAAGAAAAGAAAATCATCCACAATGCCGCCAACAAAAACCGTATGGATAAAAGCAATACCAACGACATCCGGCAGACAGTCACCGCCGAAAGCAATCTGCAGGACGTTGTCACGCTGGTGTCCACTATGCACCGGAACCGGGAGCCTCTTCTGCACTGCGCTGTTTTCATTGAACTGACAGCGCACGATTTGGACGCGCTGAAGCTTTTGCAGACGGATGTTCTGACCGAACTGATTCGCTCAAAGCTCAATGTAGACAGGCTTATCCTTCGCCAGAGAGAAGGTTTTCTCTCGGTGGGTCCCGCAGGGCGGAATGTGTTTGGCAGTCAGTTTGAGCGTGTTCTGCCGGCAAGCTCGGTAGCGAATCTTTATCCTTTCAACTACAGCGGCAAGACCGATCCCAACGGATTTTATCTTGGCAGAGATAAGTTCGGCTCCAATATTATCGCGGATTTTGACAAGCGTGATGATGACAAGACGAATGCAAACGTGTTGATCTTGGGCAACTCCGGTCAGGGCAAGAGCTATCTCCTCAAGCTCATCCTCTGCAACATCCTCGAATCGGGTAAGGCCGTGCTGTGCCTTGATCCTGAGCACGAATATGTGGAGTTGGCTGAAAATCTCGGCGGCTGTTTCATCGACCTCATGTCAGGCCGGTATCTCATTAACCCTCTGGAGCCAAAAACCTGGGATGAAGGCGGCAGCCCGGAGGACGCTGATGCGCCCCAGGCATTCCGTCAGTCCACCAAACTCAGTCAGCACATCAGCTTTCTCAAGGATTTCTTTCGATGCTATAAGGATTTCTCTGACCGCCATATTGACGCCATTGAAATCATGCTGGGCAAGCTGTACGAAAAATTCGGCATCAGCGACCGTACCGATTTTCGAACTCTGACAGCCGCAGACTATCCCATTCTGTCCGACCTTTATGCCTTTATTGAGGACGAGTTCCGCAGCTATGACAAAACCGAATATCAACTCTACCCGTCGGAACTGCTACAGGAAATTCTGCTGGGGCTCCACTCCATGTGCATGGGTGCAGAGAGCCAATTCTTCAACGGCCACACCAATGTGACCTCTGACCGCTTTATTGTGTTCGGGGTAAAAGGCTTGCTTCAAGCCAGCCGGAACGTGAAAAACGCCCTGCTGTTCAACGTGCTGTCCTTTATGAGCGACAAGCTGCTGACCGAGGGCAACACGGCCGCATCGATTGATGAGCTGTATCTGTTCCTGACCAACCTGACCGCCATTGAGTATATCCGAAATTTCATGAAACGTGTGCGAAAGAAAGATTCGGCGGTTATTCTGGCCTCTCAGAACTTGGAGGACTTCAATATCGAGGGCATCCGGGAGCTGACCAAGCCGCTGTTTTCTATCCCGACCCACGCTTTTCTCTTCAACGCAGGCAATATCGATAAACAGTTCTACATCGACTCCCTGCAGCTTGAAGAAAGCGAATACAACCTCATCCGCTACCCGCAGCGCGGTGTCTGCCTTTACAAATGCGGCATTGAGAGGTATAACCTTGCGGTTCACGCCCCTGCTCACAAGGAGACGCTGTTTGGAAAGGCGGGCGGCAGATAATGAAGAAGGGAGAAAAAATCATGGATAAGCTTCAAAATCAGAAAGAAAACAAAGCAGGACTCCTTGAGGATATGCTGTCTTTTATCCGCTACACTCCCAACCGGGAAGCGGATATTCTGGCTTTTATGGAGAAATACCAGAAGGCGGACCATGAGGAACGCCCCGTCATACTGGAGCATCTGCGATGCTGCATGGACGGGAAGGAATACCCCAATCCCTATGCCGGCAGCTATCATTATACGCCGGAGGATGTGTCTCTCATGGGAAAAATCCTGGATGACTACATCGATGACTCATAGCAGCCGAGGGAGATCCTGCCGCTATTTCCGAATGTGTGCGGGAAACGGTTTTGAAAATCAATGCACTCAATGAGGAATGCGGACGGTATCTGATTGATACCTGGCGCAGGGAACGGCTCTGCAGTTTTATCAATTCCGCAGCGGAAACAGCGGGGCTTGCACAGGAAAAAGACCTCACCCTGCAGCACAGGATGTGGTAAAGGCGGTGGGTAAATGGAGATACAGGCTCAGGATTTCGGCATAGAAATTGAAATGACCGGGATAACAAGAAGCCGTGCTGCCGAAGTAATTGCCGAATATTTTGGAACCAGCAAGGAATATGAGGGCGGTTATTACGATGCCTATTATGCCTGTGACAGCCAGCGGCGCAAATGGAAAGTCATGAGCGACGGCAGCATTGACTGCCAAAAGAGAGACGGACGCAGGAAAATCAGTGCCGACAGGAATTACAGTGTGGAGCTGGTAAGCCCAATTTGCCAGTACCGGGATATCGAAACCGTGCAGGAACTGATCCGCAAGCTCCGGGAAGCCGGGGCTTTTGTAAATCCCTCCTGCGGTATTCATATTCACATCAATGCCGCTCCTTTTAACGCTCCGAAGCTCCGCAATCTGGTCAACATCATGGCGGCGAAAGAGGATATGATTTATAGGGCGCTACAGGTTTCCCGCGGCAGAGAAACCAGCTACTGTCAAAAGATTGATCCTCTGTTCTTGGAACGAATCAACCGTCAGAAACCCTCTACCATGGAACAGCTGAAACGAATCTGGTACAACGGCGGTGATGGCAGCCGGGAGCATTACCATCACAGCCGCTACCACTGTCTCAATCTTCACAGCGTGTTCCAGAAAGGCACGGTGGAATTCCGCGCTTTCAATGGCAATCTTCACGCCGGAAAAATCAAGGCATATATCCAATTCTGCCTTGCCATTACCGCGCAGGCACTCAACCAACGGTCGGCAAGTCCCGTCAAGACTCAATCTACCAATGAGAAGTACACCTTCCGTGTGTGGCTTCTGCGTCTTGGCATGATTGGAGATGAATTCAAAACAGCCCGTAAGCATCTGCTGGATCATCTGGAGGGCTGCATTGCGTGGAAAGACCCGGCCCAGGCAGAAAGGCAAAAAGAACGGCTGCGACAAAAGCGCGAAGCAGAGAGAGCTCAGGCGACGGCGCCGCCGGAACAAGCTGTACCGGAAACTATGATGGAAGCGGAGGATGAACAGTCCCCCGCTTTTACCATGTCAATGTAAAGGAGCTATTATGAAAAATAAACTGTATATTGCCTATGGCAGCAACCTCAATCTGACGCAAATGGCGAAACGATGCCCTACTGCCAAGGTGCTTGGGGCATCTGAGATAAAAGATTATGCCCTTGTGTTTCGAGGCGGAAGGCATGGAGCTGTGGCTACCATCGAGCCTTGCGAGGGCGCTTCTGTTCCTGTTTTGCTGTGGGAAATCACTTCGAAAGATGAAGCGGCCCTCGATGTTTACGAAGGCTTCCCCAGATTCTACGGTAAAGAAACCATGGAACTGACCCTGGACGGCAAAACGGTTTCGGCAATGGTTTATGTGATGACGCCGGGGCATCGGCTGGGGTACCCGTCCGACTATTACTACAATACCATCCGTGAAGGCTATAAAACCGCAGGGTTTGATACCGCTATTCTGGAACGGGCAATCGATTACACCGAGCAGCTCATGGAAAGCGAACCGGAACCGGAACAGCAGAACCTATTCGGTTTTGGTGACCTGAAATGGTGGTGACGGAATGGCTGATCCCGCTACTATTACAGCGATAGCCAAAGCTGCCGCTGCCGCACTTTCGGATGAACGCATGCGAAAAACCATCGGCTGGACTGTCGCCGCCGTCCTGTCACCGCTCATCTTAATGATTGTGCTGATCTGCTCTCTGCTCTCCGGAACGGCAAATCACAACAACACTGCCGTGGAGCTGTGTTTTCATGGCGGCACAATTCCGGGAAGTATGCCTGTGAATTACAGGGAGTACATCGGAGATATGCGAAACAGTTTCACATTGATCGATAGCGCCATATCCACCGTGAATGCACAGATGGAGGACGGCGACAGCCTTGACGCTTACCGTGTCAAGGCAATTTTTTATTCTCTGTTCTTTGGTGCGGAGTCCCCCTCCCGGTTGGAACACCGGAAATATGTAGACTGCTTTGTCGCCTATGAGGAACGCACCCGCACCGTGGAAAACGAGGATGATACAACTTCGGAAGAAACCTATACCGTTGCCGTTCCCATTACCTCTCTGCCTGCTATCTACAACAACATCAGGACACTCTTCGGAGAAGCCATCACCTATGAAGATCAAGCCAACGCTTCGGAAATCTATTACCGTGCCTTATACGGTACAGCGGCGCCCATCGAGAGTGACGATTCCGCTATGTGGGAGGACTGGATACCGGATCAGCTTGACGGCTTCTTTTCCGATTTGCCTGCCGGTGAAACGGGTGTTGAAGCAGTTCGCCTTGGACTTTCCCGCCTTGGCGATCCCTACTCTCAGGAGAAACGGGGGCAGGGAAGCTATACTGACTGCAGCTATCTGGTGCAGTGGGTGTACAAAAAGTTGGGGATAAACCTCCCCGGCACCGCTGCGGCACAGGGCAAATACTGCGTGGACAATGGGTTGACGATTTCCAAATCAAGCCTTGCTCCCGGCGATTTGGTGTTCTGGAGCCACAAGCCCAACGGCCGTTTCATGAACATTACGCATGTGGGAATCTATGCCGGAGACGGTAAGGTGGTGGACGCATCTTCCTCCAAAGGGCGGGTTGTTTACCGGGATTTGTTCGATTCCGACAAACAGGTTTTATATGCCAGACCTTATGCCGAAACGAAAAAAGCCTCTGCCGACGGCTTTATTTCACCTCTGGGCAAAGGATGGCGAGCGATGGTAACTTCTGAATTCGGAGGCAGAACAGACCCGCTCACCGGGAAGTGGGTGGGACATTCCGGTCTTGATCTTGGTGCTGCCAAAGGTACTTCCATCCGCTCTGCAAAAGCGGGAACGGTGAAAACCGTGGTTTATGGAAGCACCGGCTACGGCTATTATCTGACCATTGACCACGGAAATGGCATGGTCACTTTATACGGGCACTGCTCACAAATTCTCGTCCGGGAGGGGCAGACAGTCAAGGCCGGAGAAACCATTGCCAAGGTGGGTTCCACCGGGCGAAGCACCGGAAACCATCTGCATTTTGAAGTACGGATAAACGGCTCGGAGAAAAATCCGAGAAACTATCTGCCGTAAACGTGTTCTTCCCAAGACCTGTCACCTTGACTGTGGCAGGTCTGCCAATCTTTCCATGAATGGAGGAAATCTGTATGAGCACAACCGAACTGAAATTATCCTTCCCTACGGAGAAGCTGGAGGCGCTCCGCTTCTTCATGGACAAAAAGGAGCTTACCATCGAACAGGAGCTTCAAAATTATCTGGACAAAACCTATGAAAAGGCGGTTCCGGCCCAAGTACGGGAATATGTGGAGAGTCGCATGGAGCAGGCTCCCGCATCGCAGGAAACACAGGCGGCCCCCGCAGCCAGAGAACGCCCTGCGCGTCAGAACCGCCGCCAGAGGGAACAGGCTCCCGCAGAGCCGCAGACAGCCGCCCATCAGCCCGACGCACCTGCGGAGGACTCTCTGCAGGAAACGCAGGGCATGAGCATGAGTATGTAACAGCAGAAAAAGAACAAGGAGGTGTCGGCTATGATCAAGCTTGGCATAGACAACGGAAACTACAATACCAAATCCTCGGAGGGGATGCTTTACGCCTCCGGCTTCGCGGTCAGCGACCGGGAATTCATTACGCCGGAGCTGCAGCTCTATTATGAAGGCAACTATTACGCCATCGGGGAACGCCGTCTGCGCTTTCAGCAGGATAAAACCAGAGAGCAGGATACCTTTATTCTCACCCTGCCGGCCATTGCCGAGGCCATGAAGCGTTCCGGAGTGGCCAACGCGGATATTATGCTGGGGGTGGGGCTTCCCATTGACAGCTATGGCACGCAGAAGGAAGCGTTTCGGCGATATTTTTTGCGGGAAAATGTATCCTTTGTGTTCGAAGGAGCAGCCTACCGCTGTCGCATTGCAGACTGTAAGGTGTTCGCTCAGGGACATGCGGCTCTGTGCCGGTACTATCCCCGTCTGCAGGAATATCGCAGCATTACCCTCGTTGACATCGGCGGATACACGGTGGATGTTCTCACCGTCCACAATTTCAGGCTGGACAGGGCAAGCTGCGCCAGTCTGCGGATGGGCACGATCATTCTTTACAGCCGCATTCAGGATGCCCTGCAGAAAAGCGGCATTCTTCTTTCGGATGTGCTGATCACCGATGCTATTCGGGGCAAAATCCAGCATACTGACCGCAGGAAAATCGAAGAAGCTGTGGAGCAGGAGGTGTCCGCCTACTGCAAGGAGCTGCTGAACGCACTGCGGGAACGGGGCTTGGATTTAAGGCTTCCTACCGTGTTCGTGGGTGGCGGTGCGGAGCTTTTGGAATCCCGGCTGTGCGGGGATGGACTCAATACCGTGGCTGTACTGAACCGGTTTGCCAATGCGGACGGGTACAAGCTCCTGCTGGGGTAAGCCTATGAGGAAGCGATACTATCTGTCCTTTGACATGGACGATCCCAGGCACCGGGAGGCCGAGCGTCTGTTTTCGCAACAGGCCAACCGCCAGCGCACCGACTTTGTGGTGTCCAGTATTCTCGCCGCCGCACAAACAGAACGGCTGGAGCAGCTGGTTCGGCAAGCTGTTCGGGAAGAACTTCAAAACCTCCGGCTGGCGGAAGTCCCGCAGACACTGACGCCGGATACGGCTGTTCAGCTGAAGGAACTGCCCGGCAGCCTGATTCACGCACTGGAGGAATTGTAACCATGTTGGTTCACTTTTACTGAATGCTTCTATCAGAACACAGGCTGTCTGCACCAACATGGCTCACTTTCTGCTCGAAATCAACCAAAGGAGTGGAATTTTATGGAAAGGGAAACTATTTCTGTTCCGTTCAATACAGAGAAACTGGAGGCTCTCTATGAAAAGCATGTTCCCACTGATGTACGGAAACGCATTGAAGCAGCAGGCAGCGGCGGTGTGTAAAAAATGTGCACCACCCTTTTTTCTCTCTGAGGTTCGCGCTGCGAGCCTTGGAAAATTCGGCAATGGAGGAATCTGAATGAAAGAAAATTCGATGGAACAGGCAACTGGTCCGTTTCTGACCGCAGGCAGCCGGAAACTGACGGACAGCGATATCGCGTTTTCCGATGAAATCATGGAAACGGATGGCAGACTCAATTTTTATATAGATACCTTCTTCAACGTAGATGAGGTATTCGGAACCCATGTGGAAACGGTGGAGAACAATGACTGGATCAATGTTTATGCCAATTATGACATCGGCCAAGGGCAGGCATGCGATACGCTGGACATCGTCCTGAATCGCGGGGACGGCTCCTGCCAAGAACTGGTCTACCAGCTGGACGATCAGGAAAGAGAAATCCTGCTGAAAAAAATGCAGGACTACTGCATACATCAGGAAGGGCTGACGCTGGAGGATTACGGCCTCCGTCTGCAGGAGAAACCGGAGCCGCTGACGAGCCAGACAGTCCAACAGATGTGACGCGCCCGTGTTGCCGCCCGTGTGCCCCTGTGTGGGCTTATTCAGCGATAGGTGGCATAGTTCCCCGCCAAGCCAAGTAAAACCAATTGTGGGGGCTTTGTGCGGAGATGCCCGACTATCGCCATTCGGTCACAATATGCGTCGCCCTTGCACCGTCCTTGGGTCTAAAAAAGAGCAGGATAAAGGCGGGTGGTCGCAATCGCCCTCCCGCCACTCACTTCGCCCAGCAGTGCTGGGCGTTTTTTACCCATTCCCATGAGGTGGTCGGATTGCGGATTTGTCACGGTCAAAGTGGTCGAAATTGAATAAAAAGCAGAAAACAAAAGGGATTTGTACGGTCACCCCACAGGTGTACATCCATGAAACGGAGGCTTGTATATGAAAAACAATAAGGAACGGACAGCAGTCTGGCTGTATCCCGAAACCATGGAACGGCTGGACGGCTGGCTAAGCAAGGACAACTGCAAAAGCCGCAGCGAATTTATTGAAAAGGCACTTAGCTTTTACATGGGATACCTTGGAACAGAGGATATCTCCTCCTATCTTTCCAAGGCATTGCTTGCATCGATACAAGGCACATTGCAAAAAACTGAAAACCGGGTGGCAAATAATCTATTCCGGCTTTCGGTGGAAATCAGCATGATGATGCATCTGCTTGCGGTTACGCTGGAGATTACCGATGAGGAATTGCACCGGCTTCGTGGCCGATGCGTTGCCGAAGTCAAACGAACCAAAGGTAAAATCCGGCTGGAGGATGCAGTGGATTTCCAGAACAGTCCGGATGATGAAGAATAATGGCCCGTATCATTCTCAAATGCCCCTATCTTAAGGGCGGGGAAAAGACTGCAGCCCATCTGAATAATCTCGTAAAATACATTGCCACCCGCGATGGTGTAGAAAAGATGGAAAGCGGTCATAAGCTTTGGCACTCCACCAAGAAGCAAAAAGATGTGATTGCACAGATCCTCCGGGAGTTTCCCGATGCCAAGGATTTATTTGAATATGCAGACTACTGTGAAAATCCCAACCGGGGAAACGCTACAGAATTCATCACCATCGCGCTGGAACAGAACCTTGATAGAATCAGCGGCCGGGAAAAATACCTGGACTACATCGCAAACCGCCCCCGCGTCGAGAAGCTTGATCGCCACGGTCTGTTCACAGCCGGTGACGAGCCGCTGATCTTATCGCAGATTGCTGACGAGGTATCTTGTCATACCGGAAATGTGTGGACGCCCATTATTTCTCTGCGGCGGGAGGATGCGGCAAGGCTGGGATACGACAATGCTCTTGCATGGAAGGCTCTCCTTTCGGAAAAGGCAATGGAGCTTGCGGAGAATTTGAAAATCCATTCCGACCACCTCAGATGGTATGCCGCCTTTCACAACGAATCACATCATCCCCATGTCCACATGATCTGCTATAGCACCGATCCAAGAGAGGGCTACCTTACGAAACAAGGAATCAAAAAAATGAAGTCCTCACTGGCAAAGGAGATTTTTCGCCAGGAGCTTATTCCGCTCTACAGAGAAAAGACCCAGCACCGGGATATCCTGAAGGAACAGGCTGCCGAATCCATGCGTGAACTGATCCCTCAAATGAAAAACGGTGTTTTGCAAAACGACCGCATGGAACATCTGTTCATATACCTGGCGGAGAAGCTTCAAACTGTCGGCGGCAAAAAGCAGTATGGCTATCTCAAGGCAGATCTTAAAAACGTGGTGGATGAAATTGTGGATGAGCTTGCCAAGGACAGTCGAGTTGCTGAAGCCTATCGCTTGTGGTGGGAAGCCAAAGGCAGGATCGAATCCATCTACGCAGAAACTCCATCGGAACCTCCGCCCCTTTCCCGCTGCAATGATTTCAAGCCTATCCGCAACATGGTCATTCAGGAAGCTCTGCTGATTGGCAGCATAACCTTTGAGGAACCGGCATCCATGGAAACAGCTCTGCCGGATTCGGAGGACGATTTGGAGATACCCTCCTATGACATGGCAGAGGAAGAATTAGAAAGAACGGCATCCGCGGGAAATCCTCTTGCCTGCTGCCAGCTTGCGAGACTTATCCTTTCCGATGAAAAAGTGCAGCCGCAGGAGGCGGAAAAAGCCCTTGGCTATCTCAGAAAAGCGGCGGAAGCCAAAAATCCCTTTGCCGCATATTTTCTCGGCAAGCTCTATGAAAAGGGACACCACGTTCCACAGAATGCTGCTGAGACGGTACGGCTTTATACGCTTTCCGCAGAGCACGGAAATATCTTTGCCGCATACCGTCTGGGCAAGTTGTACCTTGGCGGTGATGGTGTTCTGAAGGATGTGGAGTCCGCCATTCGCTGGCTGACCTTTGCCGCAGACAGAAAAAATCCGTTTGCACAATATGCTCTCGGTATTGTATATCTCAAAGGAAGTGATGTTTCCAAGGATACTGACAAGAGCGTGGAGTATCTGAAACAGGCTGCCGATCAGGGAAACCAGCTTGCACAATACCGACTGGGCAAGATTTATCTCATGGATGAGGATATGCCCAAGGATATACAGACTGCGCTGCAATTCCTAACGGCTGCGGCTGAACATGGAAATCAGTATGCGCAGTATACTCTCGGCAAGCTGTATCTGATGGGGAAAGACGTCCCCAAAGACAAGGATGTCGCTGTCCGCTGGCTCACCCTATCGGCAGCGCAGGGCAATCTTTATGCCAAGTTTTTCCTTGACCATATCAAGGATTTCAAAGACCCTTCCGTTCTGCTAGCGGCAACACGGCTTCTGCATCACATGAGCCGTATTTTTGCAGACAACGCTCCGCCATTAAAACCGTACGAACAGAGGATCGACCGGAAGCTTCTTCGCAAGCTCCGGGAGAAAAAGAAGGCGCAGGGTCATGCGAGGGATGACCATGAGCAGACCATGTCATTATAGGCATTTGGTTTACTGGAAAAATAAAAGATTTTGAGCAGGTGCTCCGGGACTTGCAAATCATTATATCGATTGGAGGATAACCGTGAAAAAACAGAAAGATAAAATGAAACGGACATTTATCAAGAAAAAATTGCTTCAGAACCATTGCCATCCTGTAAAAAGGGCGGCTTTTTTTCATAGAATCGGCAATCGCCACAGGTAGGAGGTGCGACCATGGGCGTGTATGTGCATTTTACAGATGATCAAAAATGCCGTGCCAATAATGTGGACCTTGTGGATTTCCTCCAGCGGCACGGAGAAAAGCTGCTGCCCAGCGGCCGGGATAAAAGGCTGGCTTCCGATCACAGTATCACCATCCGTGGAAACGAGTGGTATGATCACTCCGCAGAGAAAGGCGGGTATGCCATTGACTTTGTGCGGCAGTTTTATGGGCTCTCTTTTCCCGAAGCCATGACTATGCTGTTGGGCGGTGAACAAGGCGAATCCTACCGTCCTGTCTCACAAAAGATACAGGAAACGAAAAAAACATTTTCGCTTCCGAGGCCCCACAGTGACATGCGCCGCGTCTATGCCTATCTGGTAAAAACCAGGTGCATTGACCGTGAAGTAGTCAATTACTTTGCCAAGGCAAAGCTCCTGTATGAGAGCTGCGAAAGATCCAAGGACGGTGCTAAAGAGTACCATAACGCTGTGTTTGTAGGTGTGGATGAAACTGGCACTGCCAGGCACGCTCATAAGCGCGGTCTCTATACCGAGGGCGTCAGCTTCAAAGGAAATGTGGATGGCAGCGATCCACGGTACAGCTTTCACTGGCTTGGAAAAAGCGATGACTTATACGTCTTTGAAGCGCCGGTGGATATGCTGTCCTACATTACGCTATGTCCAAAGGACTGGCAACGGCATAGCTATGTGGCTCTTTGCGGTGTCGGCTGTCAGGCAATGATGTGGATGCTGGAACAATGCCCGTATATATCCCATGTATCGTTTTGCTTGGATAACGATGAGGCCGGACACAAGGCAAGCGAACGGTTGAAAAATCAGCTTGCGGAAAAAGGATATGCATATGAGCGGCGTATCTCCCAGGGGAAAGATTGGAATGATGATTTGGTGTGTATGACGCAACAAAAACAGGGTGGATTTGAGATGAGGATGGCATAGCAAAAAGGCCAGCTATATACTGTCCCACCTGTCCTCAAAATCAGGTTTTCTCTTTTTCCTCTGTGGCAAACTCTTCCAGAACTTCGGAGCAAAGCTGAACGCATTCATTGCAGATCGCTTCATGAGTCCCGGCAATGATGCGATTCACCTCCTGCTGACTCTTGCCGCAGAAACTACAGCGTATATCCTCGCCATGCTCCTCATACCGGGCATCGTCGTATTTTTTTATGCGCTCAATTTGTCTTTTCAGAGGCTTTATATTCTGCAAAAGCGACCATACGCAGTCGTAGTGTACCACACAGTTTTGGTCAAAGTACTCTGCATCCAGCCAGGGGAACGATTTCAGACGCATCTTATAACGGCTCTCCAGGGTTGAGATGCCGACCTTTTTAATAGTGCGCTGAAAAAGGATAAATTTCAGTAGCAGTGCATCCCGAAGCGTTTCATTAGCCAGCATCGCTTCGTAGCTTACAATTTTATTTTGCTGCACAAATTTTTGAATGGATAATATTTGATCCGTAAGCTGTTTGTAAAGAAACAAGTGATAATCCAATTTGCTGTTAAGCAATAATAATTCTCTGTCCATTGTGAGTCTCCTTCATATATAACCCATAGTTTTCATGGTCTTTATTTTATCACGACTTACCATTAGAAGAAAGGAGTTTCCTGTGTCATCCCAAATCTATATTCTGATCGCAGCGACCGCCGTGATGTTTCTCGTCATCGGCGGTCTTTCACTTTTGGCGCATTATTACACACTCAACGGAATCAAGTCTCGCACGGTGGGCGATGGCCAGCACGGTACCGCACGTTTTGCCACTAAGCAGGAAGTCAAAGCGACATATCGGCACATCCCATTCCAGCCGGAACTGTGGCGGCAGGGGCAGTGTCTTCCCTCCATAGATGAGCAGGGCATCATCCTTGGCAGCACGGGAACGAAGAACAAAGTGACGGCACTGGTGGATACCGATGATGTCCACTGCCTTATGATTGGCGCATCCGGTGTGGGCAAGACAGCATTCTTTTTATATCCCAATTTGGAGTATGCCTGCGCTTCCGGTATGAGCTTTCTGACCACCGATACCAAGGGTGATCTCTATCGAAAATATGGCGCCATTGCCCATGACCACTATGGCTACCATGTGGCTGTTATTGATCTCAGAAACCCCACTCGTTCAGACGGCAACAATATGCTCCATTTGGTCAATACCTACATGGATCAATACCTTGCCGATGAAAAAAATCTCGTGGCAAAAGCGAAAGCCGAAAAATACGCAAAAATCATTGCCAAAACCATTATCAATGCCAGCGGTGAAAATTACGGACAAAATCAGTTCTTCTACGATGCAGCCGAGGGACTCCTGTCCTCGGTTATTCTCCTGATTGCCGAATATCTGCCGCCGGTTGAAATGGATGGTAAAAAGGTAGACTGCCGTCACATCATCAGTGTGTTCAAGCTGGTGCAGGATCTGCTTGCCCCAAGCAAGGTAAAGGGCAAGAGTCAGTTTCAGCTCCTCATGGATAAGCTGCCATCAAATCACAAAGCCCGCTGGTTTGCAGGCGCCGCCCTCAACTCTGCGGAACAGGCCATGGCATCGGTGCTCTCTACCGTACTTTCCCGGCTCAACTCATTTCTTGACAGTGAAATGGAGCAAATCCTTTGTTTTGAAACAGCCATTGATGCGGAAAAATTCTGTAATGAAAAGTCCGCACTTTTTATCGTCCTTCCGGAAGAAGATCTGACCAAATATTTTATGGTATCGCTTATGATTCAGCAGCTCTACCGAGAAATTCTTGCGGTTGCGGATGAAAACGGCGGGAAGCTGAAAAACCGCGTGATATTCTATTGCGACGAACTTGGAACGCTCCCGGCCATCGAGTCGCTGGAACTGATTTTTTCAGCCAGCCGTTCCCGCCGCCTTTCTATGGTGCCAATTATCCAGTCCTTCGGTCAGCTTGAAAAAAATTATGGCAAGGAGGGTTCGGAAATCATCGTAGATAACTGCCAGGATACCATCTTTGGTGGTTTCGCTCCCAACAGCCAGACCGCCGAAGTGCTGAGCAAGGCAATGGGTTCCAGAACCGTCATGAGCGGCTCCGTCAGCCGGGGCAAGAATGATCCCAGCCAGTCCCTGCAAATGATTGAGCGTCCGCTGATGACGCCGGATGAACTGAAATCTATTCCCAAAGGTAATTTTGTGGTCATGAAAACCGGTACCCATCCCATGCGGACTAAACTGCGGCTGTTTCGTGATTGGGGAATCCGTTTCGGTGAGGATTATACCGTAGAAGAAAAGGCGTACCGAAAGGTGGTATATGCCGACAAGCAGACGCTGGAGGAAAATATCGTCCGTAAGCACACAGCCTGTTTTACGGTGGATGAAGAAACCGGAGAAATATTAGAACCGCCAGCCGGAACAGGTACCCTTCATACGCCGGTGGCAGAACCTTCTGAAAGCACAATACGCCGCCGCTCCATCCTCAAAACGTAAAGGAGGTTCCCATGAGTTACTTTAACCACATTTACACAGCCTCGCCGGATGAGCTTCCACATCGGGCGAGGACAGTTTATATATACCTCTGTGACCGTGCCGGAAAAGGCTCGGACTGCTGGCCTGCAGTAAGGACTATTGCCTCAGATTTGCAGCTTTCCCGCAGTACTGTCAAGCGTGCTCTGCATGATCTGATCAAAGCCGGGCTGATTGAAAAAGAAGCACGCTTCCGTGAGAATGGCAGCAATACATCCAACCGATTTTTAATAAAATAGCAGCCTTTGGTATAGCGAAAGAACGAATTTCCCGCCAAGGGGATATTCTGTTCTTTCGCTGAACCGAGGTGGGGCTCACTGTGGACCCACCAGAACCTCTCACTCTAAGAAAAAGATCATTACAGAAAAAGAAGAAAGTGTATCTTTATATGTTTTTATGTAACATAGTGGGCGCTATTTGTGGAAACACTATTTTTGTAGACTAAGAATATACAAATAAAATTTTGATGTTACAAAAGAGAGGTGAGAATTGAATGCGGCAGGCATTGGGAAAAAGAATCAACCAATTGCGAAAAAGCAAGGGCTTAACCTCTGAACAGCTATCGGAACTGTGTGGAGTGAATGCAGTGCATATCCGCAGAATCGAAAGCGGCGGCAGCCTGCCCAGCTTTTCTCTTTTTCTGAAGATATGCAACGTACTGGGGACTTCGGCAGATTATCTGCTGGGAGATCTTCTGGAGCACCCTGTTATACCTGACAGCGTGGAGCAGCTCGGCAAGCAGCTAAAGCATTTGGAACCAGACCAGATTGATATGATCAATGAAATGGTGGAGGTAATGATCCGGCACACCACCACAAAGGAATAAAACCCAACAAACGAAGGGGAGTCCCTGAAAAGAGGCTCCTTTTCTTGTCCTGGTTGTCTTGCTTTTATCTCGTTTGTAGCTTATAATGATACATAAATAACTACATAGTTACATTACAAGGGGATAGAGATGACAACAAAAGAGGAAGCAAAACTGATTAAACAAGCAGGAAAATTATATACTTTAGGTTTGACAGTAGAAAAACGCAGAGAAAAACTTCGCCGGTTGGTAGAGAAAAAGGTTCCCTATGACTCACCTCAGATGAAGCAAGCCCTATCAGAATTTGAGACGGCAGATGAGGAATGGAAACGGCTGGAGCAGGAACATCTGGAATATCGAGCACAGCTTGGTATAGACAACAATACCAACTTGCCACAAAGCAACAATTTTTAAATTTAAAATCACAAGATACACATTTTGCTTAGGGGAAGATCATGGTAGATAACAAAAATTTTAATGAAAAACAACTCAAAGATAAAATTAAAAGCTACAATAGGCAGAGGATCGTCATAGCCATTCCTATCGTCATAATAACGGCAATTCTGCTGTTATTTCCGTCGCTTGGGAATGAAACTCTGCCCACGCGCTTTGCGGTGCTTTGTTCTGCACTCCTTATTTTATCTTCTTTACTGTTCGTGCTTCCGGGCAGAAATGCCGTGTTGCTGTTTTTTATGGCAACAGCCATCGTAACCGTGCAGTTCGTTTATAAACAAATACATCCTCAGTCATTTGTCATTCTTATTTTGATTAATACATGTGTACTTGGGGTCTCCAGAAAGATTGCCCACAATTTTATTCGGGCAGCTATCCATGAAATTGAGACGCTGAGCCATCTGGAGATTGAAGCGACTACTGATAATTTGACACAGCTCCTTAATCGAAACGGTCTGGAACAAGCATTGCCTACGGCTTGGGCATTTTGCAAACGCAAAAAGAAAAATGTCGGTTTTCTCTTAATAGATGTTGACTATTTCAAAAGCTACAATGACACACTGGGTCATTTGAAAGGCGATGACATTCTAAAACAAATTGCACACAGCATAAAAATATGTTTTAAAAGAGAAACCGATATTATAGGCCGAATCGGCGGGGATGAGTTCTTAATTTTCCTTCAGGATATAGATAACGACCATATTGTAGAAATGGCACAGAATCTCCTTTCATCACTTTCCAGCTTAAAAGTTAAGGCATGCCCAGGATCATATAAATGCTTATCCGTAAGCATAGGAATCGAAACTGGTATACCACAGACAGGCGATTCGCTAAAAGAGTTTTATAATCGTGCGGACATGGCTTTATATCATGCCAAAAAAAGCGGAAGAAACTGCATTTCATACGACAATGTCATTATCAAAAATCCAAATGAGCGTGTATGGCAAAATGAATCATCCGCTCTTAAAAACTTGGTTGCAGAATGTGCACGCAAATGAGAAATAGACTGTATATATACTATTCTTAAAATTGAAGCGATGGCCCGAGTGGATTTATGCAAAGGCCCCGCTTCGATTTTTTGTTTTGAAGTACCATAGCATGTCATGGCAATACCGATTGCACTGCAAAGCGAATTTCCTGGAATCCGCACTTGATCGAGCCGATTTTTTCAAGAGTCGGGATGGAAACCGTTCGTCTGTTTCCGAGCTTTTCGTTGATGATGTTGGTAGATACAACAAAAAGTCCACTGCTCTAATTTTAACGGAGTACATTTGGCATCATAATTATAATAACAAACACAAGCAAATATTATCAAACCAGTTGTAAACCTACAAATTTTATAGTATACTTGAATGTGAATTTTTATAGCTATCAGAAGCTCGATGAGGTGAAAAAATGAGCGATATTATCAATGACAATTGGATTAATATTGATGAAGCAGCTACCTATTTAGGGGTAAAGCCTGTTACAGTAAGGGACTGGATAAGAAAAGACAAAGGAATCCCTGCCCACAAAATAGGAAAGCAGTGGAAATTCAAGATCTCAGAGCTTGATAATTGGGTAAAAAGCGGAAAAAGTGCTATGGAATAAACACCATAGATTTGATGAAAACGTAAATCACACAAATTAGAATGGAGATTAAAAGAGGATTATGGCCGTGAAAAAATCAGAATTGTATTCCCTTTTGTGGGAGGCTTGCAATAAATTAAGGGGCGGCGTTGAACCAGCTCGGTATAAAGATTATGTGCTTGTGTTGTTGTTCTTTAAGTATGTATCGGACAGGTATAAAGGGCAGCCGTTTGCGGAGTTTAAAATCAGTAACGGTGCATCTTTTGATGATTTAGTCAAAGCAAAAGGAAAGAGTGATGTTGGAGAACGTGTAGACAAAATTATCCAGAGATTCTTGGAGGATAACAAGCTGCAAGGCTCACTTCCTGATGTCAGCTTTAATAATCCGGATGAGTTGGGTTCCGGCAAGGAATTGGTGGACAAGGTATCCGGCTTAATTGCCGTATTCCAGAATCAGGCGATCGACTTCAAGAATAACAGAGCGAGTGGCGATGATATCATCGGGGATGCTTATGAATACTTTATGATGAAATTTGCCCAGGAATCTGGCAAGAGCAAGGGGCAGTTCTACACGCCGAGTGAGGTTTCCCGTATTATTGCAAGACTGATCGGGATTGGCAACATCAAGCAGACACCAACAAAGAAATGGACCTTGTACGATCCTGCGGCAGGTAGCGGCAGCCTACTGATTCGTGCCGCAGATGAAGCGCCAGTAGATGAAAATGACGATTCAATTGTAACCATTTTCGGGCAAGAGAAAGATAACGCTACAGCGGGCTTAGCAAGAATGAATTTGATTCTCCACCAAAAAGGTACAGGTGAAATTAAAAAAGGCAACACCCTGGCTTCCCCCGCTTTTACAGACGATTTTGGAGAGCTCAAAAAGTTTGACTTTATTGTCATGAATCCCCCCTTCTCGGACAAATCATGGAGCGATGGTATCAAAACAACAGAAGATAAATATAAACGTTTTGACGGATACGGCATTCCTCCCGAAAAGAATGGAGACTATGCCTGGTTTTTACACGTTCTGAAATCACTTGACAGCAATGGCAAAGCAGGCATCATCATGCCTCACGGCATATTGTTCAGGGGTAATTCTGAAGAAACAATCCGTATTGCAATTCTTAAGAAACGATATATTAAAGGCATTGTCAGCCTTCCGGCAAACCTCTTTTACGGCACCGGCATCCCCGCCTGCATTGTTATCATTGACAAAGAGAATGCGGATACAAGAGAGGGAATCTTCCTAATAGACGCAAGCCGTGGTTTTAAGAAGGATGGTAATAAGAACAGACTGCGTGAGCAGGATATTGAGAAGATTGTCCGAACCTTTAATAACCAAGAAACAATCGAAGGCTATTCCCGTTTTGTGAAATACACAGATATTCTGGAGAAAAATGCCGGCAATTTGAATGTACCCCGTTACATACAAAAGATTGATGATACATTGCCGCAGAATATTGCTGCACACTTGAAAGGCGGTATTCCGGGAACGGATATTGACTCGCTTAAGAGACTTTGGAATATTTCTCCGGCTTTGAAGCAAAAAATCTTCATTTGCACGGACGAGCGGCAAAATATTTACCATCTTGCCCTCCCCACTGAAAATATAGAGGAAGCTATCCGGCAGGACGTCAATGTGCAAAACGAGAAAAGAAACGAAGTCGATACAATTTTTACACAATGGCGTGATGAAGTCAAAAGCATTCTGCTGAATATTGACAGTGAAACGAACCCTAAGCAACTTATTCGCACCATCTCCTCCATTCTTTTGGATGCATATAAACCAGCGCTGCTTCTTGACAATTATGACGTTTACGACTGCCTGATGAATTACTGGAATGCAAAGCTGCAGGATGATGTATATGCTATTAAAGCTGATGGCTATGAGGCCGGCAGAGAAATTGAATACGAGTATGCACAGAAAAAAATCAAAGACGAGAGCGGCGAAACTGTTTCCGTAGACGATACCTCCAAAGTGAAATCCTTTGATGGTGTTTTGATCCCAAGAGAAGTTATCGAGACAGTTTATTTTCCCGAAGAACTGGCTGCCATCAATGCTTTAAGGGAACAGTCTGCAACTCTGGAAGCCGAATTGGGTGAAATGCGTGAAGAAGAATCCGGCGACGACGGGTTGCTTAAGGAAGCGCTCAATGACAAGGGCGACAGCATCCCGAAGGCAAATCTTAATAAGCGGCTGAAGGAACTGGAAAGCAAGAAGACCTCCGTGGCTATGGATGCCATGACAAAGCTGGTGGCTCTCTTTGACAAAGGAAACATCGGCGAGATGGAGACGCTCATCAGCAAAACTCCGGCATTGGCTGAATTCGACATCAGGAACAAGAATGGTACTTTCGGAAAAGCCAAACTGAAAGTGGCATTAAAGCTTGCTATGGATTCCGCCGTTGTTCCCGATATTTATAAAGAAGAGTACGATGCTTTGCTTGCGTATCAGGCTAAAATGACAGAGAAAGAGGAAACTGACAAAGCTATAAAAGAAGCGCAAAAGGCCCTTGATGACAAAGTTCATGCCAAATACGGGGAACTTACTGTAGAAGAAATAAAATATCTGCTCTTTGACATGAAGTGGATGGCGAAACTCGAAGCGGATGTCAGAGGAGAGATTGAGCAGATGCTGAATATGCTGTCTTCCAAGGTACTTCTCATTGCCAAACGCTATGAGCATACGCTTAGAGAGATTGAGGACAGAACGGCAAAATCAAGAGAAGCGGTCATGACTGCTCTGGAAAGGATGGGGTACAAATGGTAACTTATCCGCAAGATTGGAAAGAGAAGTCTTTTAATAACTTCATGAAAATTAAGCGAGGTGCCTCCCCACGTCCGATTGAAAGCTATTTGACATCAAGTACTGACGGTGTGAATTGGATTAAAATCGGTGATGCACCAAGGTATGGAAAGTATATCGTCTCCACAAAAGAAAAAATAACACTGCAAGGTGCGGCACATTCTGTCAGCGTTTTCCCCGGAGATTTTATACTTTCAAATTCAATGAGTTTTGGAAGGCCTTATATTCTAAGCATTGACGGATGTATACATGACGGCTGGTTGCGCCTATATGATTTTCAAACGGAAGCCGATGACGAGTTTCTTTATTATTTGCTCTCCTCATCGTATGTGCAAAGGCAGTATGAGGCATTTGCTGCTGGAAGCGGCGTACAAAATCTGAATAAGGAAGTTGTGAAAAAGGTATCGGTGTTTCTGCCTTCTCTTCCGGAGCAAGAAGAAATCGCTCGAACCCTTTCACAGTTTGATGCCTACATTGATGACCTTTCCGATTTGATTGAAAAGAAAAAGAGCATCCGCGATGGTGCGCTGGAGGATTTGATTAGCGGCAGGACAAGGCTTGATGGATTTCATGATGATTGGGTAAAGGTGTGTTTCAATCAGGTTATTGTTCCTAAGGCAAGGATCGGGTGGCAAGGTCTCAAAAAGCATGAGTATTTGCGAAGTGGGTACAGCTATTTAATTAGTGGCACAGATTTTAAGGATGGGACAATTACCTTAAATAATATATCGTATGTTTCTAAAGAACGATATGATATGGATGTAAATATTCAAGTCACAGAGAATGATGTGCTTGTTACAAAAGATGGTACGATAGGAAAAGTCGCAATGGTCCCTGCCTTAAGCAAACCAGCTACATTGAATAGTGGGGTATTTGTTTTTAGAACGGAGCCGCAACTTGCACCTGCTTTCCTTTATAGGGTGCTTATATCGTCTGTATTCAAAGAGTTTATTGATATTCTGTCAGCAGGTTCCACTATAAAGCATTTGTACCAAAAGGATTTGAAGAACTTTAAGTTTGAGATGCCCAAAAATATTAAAGAGCAAAGAGCAATCTCCGCTGTACTGACAGCAATGGACAAAGAAATTGAACGCTTGGAAGCTGAACGAGAAAAAATGATACAAATCCGTGAGGGCGCAATGGACGATCTCTTAACAGGCCGCGTGCGCCTGACTGTATAAGGAGGAAACAAGATGGCAACGGTTGATGCTGAGAAAAAATTGCAGAATAGAGTTCTTCACTGGCTGGTTGATGACCTTGGCTACACCTATCTCGGCAATCTGGAGGATATCGATAACACACCTGTCAAGGAAGAGCTGCTGAAAGCGAATCTGAAAAAGCGCGGGTATGGCGATGACCAGATTAAGATTGCCATCAATGAACTCATAAGCAAGATCAATAACCAGGCTGATTCGCTTTATGAGATTAACCAGAAGGTTTATTCTCTCCTTCGCTACGGTCGGCAGGGAACGAAAGATGCCAATGGACATCGCCAGACCGTGCATTATATCGATTGGGATTTGGATCATATCGACAATAATGATTTTGCCGTAGCGGAGGAAGTGTCCGTCCTTCGATATGACAAAGTAACAAGAAAGCGGCCTGATTTGGTATTGTACGTTAACGGCATCGCTATGGGTGTATTTGAGTTGAAGAGTTCCTATGTCAGCTCGGGCAAGGGCATTCGACAAATGTTAACGAATCAGAAAAAGGAAAACATACTCAATTTTTTTGGCGCGGCACAGCTTTTATTTGCAGGAAATGAAGCTGAAGGATTGCTCTATGGTACGATCAACACACCAGAAAAGTACTACCTTAAATGGAAAGAAGATAAAAAGGCGACGGACGCCTTGTCTGAAAAAATTAAAATGCTGCAGCTTAAGGAAGTAAACCGTCTGAGAGATGGTATTATTTCACTTTGCCAAAAAGAACGCTTCTTATCTCTTATACATGATTTCGTGATTTTTGATGCCGGCATTAAGAAAATTGCTCGACATAACCAGTATTTTGCTAATATCGCTGCGAGAAAGAGCATTCTTGAGAAAAAGGGCGGTATCATTTGGAATACGCAGGGTTCCGGAAAATCTCTTATTATGGTATGGCTCACAAAATGGATTATAGAAAATGTTTCTGACAGCCGCGTTGTAATTATCACGGACAGAGATGAGCTGGATGACCAGATTGAGAGTCTTTTTATAGACGTAAACGAAAAAGTACGCAGAGCAAAAAGTTGTAAGGACCTTCGTGATATTTTGGACAAAAGCGAAGACCCGATTGTTTGCTCGCTCATTCATAAATATGGTCATAATGCAGGTAAACAGGCGGATATCGACCAATATCGTAAAGAACTTCTGAAGGATCTTCCGAAGGACTTTAAGGCAAAGGGAAACATCGTTGCTTTTATTGACGAATGCCATCGTACCAATTCCGGCAAGCTGCACGAAGCAGTAAAAACGCTGATGCCGGATGCAGTCTTAATTGGCTTTACAGGAACTCCATTGCTTAAGAAAGATAAGAAAACAAGCCTTGAAATCTTTGGCCCGTATATTCATACTTATAAATTTGATGAGGGTGTGGCTGATGGTGTTGTTTTGGACTTGCGGTATGAGGCAAGAGACATTGACCAGGATTTGTCCAGTCAAGATAAAGTTGACTTGTGGTTTGAACAGAAGACAAAAGGCTTGACAGAACGCGCAAAGCTCCAGCTCAAACAAAGCTGGACTTCCATCAATAAACTATACAGTTCAAAGCAACGCTTGGAAAAGATTGCGTCTGATATAGTCTTTGATATGAGCCTCAAACCGAGATTGAAAGAAGATCGCGGTACTGCTATGCTCGTTGCAAATAGCATCTACGAAGCCTGCAAGTATTGGGAAATCTTTATGAGCATGGGCTTCACAAAATGTGCCGTCGTAACTTCCTATGAGCCAACCACGCAAAGTGTGCGGACGGCCACTTCTGATCTTTCACAGGAAAGCGAAGAAGAATACAAGAAATCCATTTATGAGCGGATGCTTGGCGGCAAGAAGCTCTCGGAATTTGAAAAAGATGCGAAGAAGCAATTTAAAGAAAATCCAGCACAAATGAAGCTTCTTATTGTGGTTGATAAATTGCTGACGGGCTTTGACGCCCCAAGTGCCACTTATCTGTATATTGATAAATCCATGCGTGACCACGATCTTTTTCAGGCCATTTGTCGTGTCAACAGACCAGACGGCGAAGATAAGGACTATGGTTATATTGTGGATTACATGGATTTATTCCGTAATCTTCAGCTTGCCGTTTCTGATTATACGACAGAGGCATTTGATGGGTTTGACAAAGAGGATGTCGAAGGGCTTATTAAAAACCGCTATGATGAAGCAAAGTCAGAAATGGAAGGAACGCTTGCATCGCTGGAGGCATTATTCGAGAATGTTCCGGCACCAAAAGCTGATATCGACTTCATTGAGTATTTCTGCGGAGATGACAGCGATGGCGATGAAAAGACGGCGCGCAGGGACACGCTGTACACGTTAACTGCGGCGCTCTCTCGTTCTTTTGCGAATTGTTGTGACAAGCTTGTATCTGAGTATGGCTATTCAGAGAATGATGTCAATCATCTGCGCGAAGAGATTTCCGGATACAACAAAATTAAAGAAATGATCAAGCTGGCAAGCTGCGACTATATCGACCTCAAGCCTTATGAGGCGGATATGCGCTATATCCTTGACACTTACATCCGCGCTGAAGATTCCAGGGTTATCAGTGAGTTGGGGAATATGTCGATTGTCGAGTTGCTCCTAAAGGGCAAAACCACCACGCCTGTCGATTTAGTAAAAGATTTGCCTGGTACTGGCGAAGCAAAAGCAGAGATGATTGACAACAACTTACAGCATGAAATTGTCAAAAAAATGAGTTCAAACAGTGTGTATTACGGCAAACTGTCAGAGATGCTTAAGAAAATCATCCTGCAGCGCAAGACTGAAGCGATGAGTTATGAGGAATACCTCAGACAGGTCGTGGAGTTGGCAGAGGCTATTCTTCATCCGGAAACAACCAGCAACTATCCCGACGGGGTCAAAGATAGCGCAACAAGGCGTGCTCTGTATGATTATTTTGAAAATAATGTCGAACTGACAATTGATGTTGACAGTGCGATCCGCACTTCCATCCAGCCGGGTTGGAAAAGAAATTTTCAAAAACAGCAGCGGATTAGACTTGCTATTTATAAAAAATTATTGCTTCATATGTATACCGAAGACAGAGCCACGGAAGAAGCCAATAATGTCTTCGATATAGTACAAAGACAGGAAGAATACGATGCGTAATGAAGAAATGATAATCGGAGGATTACCGATTAAGATTATCAGAAAGAAAAATTTGAAAAATCTATATATCCGTGTAAATCCGCCAGAGGGTGATGTTACTGTCAGCACACCAGCCGGATTAAATGACGAGGATATCGAATTGTTTGTCCTTAGAAAACTGCCGGAGATCACTAAAGTCAGAGACAGGATGCTGGCACAGGAACGTCAAAGCAAGCGAGAATATGTTTCCGGAGAATCATATTATTTGTGGGGTAAGCCCTACCGTCTGCAGGTAGTATATGAGGAAACACGTCATAAAATTGTCAAGACGCCGACTAAAATAATCATGACAGTACCAGAAGGAACAAACACTAAGGCAAGAGAAAAACTGCTCATCGAATGGTACAGGCAGGAATTAAAGCGGATACTGGAGACTGTTGCAATAGACTGTGAGAAAAAGACGGGAATTCATGCCGAGGATTTCCGAATTAAAAACATGAGAACCAGGTGGGGCACATGCAATATTGATAAACGTAGGATATGGATTAACCTTCAGCTTGCTAAGAAACCAATGGAATGTCTTGAATATGTGGTGATTCATGAACTGGTACATTTAGTGGAGAAAAACCATACACACCGATTCCGCGCGCTTGTTGAAGAGTTTTGCCCGACTTGGAAAGAAGTAAAAAAGATTCTGGCTACCATGCCTCTTGACTATATGGAGAAAGAAGAGAAGGATACAGATGACGAGCAGACCGACATTGAGCGATATCTTTGATGTCAATAAAAAAACCGGTGCTTTAATTCTCGGAAAGAATCGCCTTGATGATTACGCAACAAAATACCTGACAAGGCATTGTAAAGAGGCTCTTGCAACGCCGATGCCGCTGCCCGTTGATAAGATTCTGCAGGAAGTCGGCCTTACAGTAAAGGAAGTATCCCTTTCCGGAAACTTGGACATTTTTGGATGCTGCTTATTGCTTGATGGTGAAGTTGAAGTCTACAACCGCGAGTCTGGTACATTTCATCCTACCTTCTTTCCTGCTGGGACTATATTAGTCGATCCCGATTCCGAAGCACTGTATGGCGAAGGCTCTAAGCGCAATACCCTAATTCACGAGGCATTGCATTGGGAGAAGGATAAAACTTATTTTGAAATTCTGGCACTCAAAAATGCTGAGGCTTCTGAAAAACTGTATCCGATTATGTGCCGCCAATCGGAAACATTCTACGAGCCGCCGGAAGGAAAAAAGACAAAGGAGAACGAAGTAAAATGGCTGGAATGGCAGGCACACAGGTTAGCTCCGAGAGTACTGATGCCATACGAACCGTTCAAGCAAAAAGCACTGGAACTGATTGATAGTTATAAGAATCCACAGAACGATATTGTCCCCTCCTGCGATGTTTTAATTGAAGACCTAAGTGAATTTTTTATTGTATCGAGGGCATCTGTAAAATATCGTCTTATTGAGGTAGGGATTCTCGGGAAAATTTCTGAATTTGAGGATTATGATGCAGTCTTTGCCGAAATTAATAACCGCAGAGAATTCGTTGCGTTGACTCCTGCAGAAGCGTATCAATTGCTGCGCGTGGACTCTTCTCTCCAAGAGTGGGTCAGCGGTGGGCGATTCGTATTTGCCGACGGTTATTTTGTACTGGCAGATCCTAAATACATAACAACAAAGAATGGAAACCTACACTTAACCACAAAAGCAAAGAAGAACTTGGCTCAATGTGCTATTAATATACATGAGCAAAAATATACGACCTATCGGAACATTCAAAAGGACTTCATGGGGTTTGCTGTCCTGTATAGCGTTACTGGAATTGATCAGCGGATGCTGACGTTCCATCCAAAATATCAGGCAACCTTCAATTATGAGCCGAAAGAGGTTTATGCAGCATTCCACAAACATATCTTATCCTATGATGAAAACGAAGAGATAGAGCTTGTCAAGAAATTAGGAGATCCGACCACCACGCTGTGTCAATGCTTGTGGTTTTTGATGGAGAACAGGAAATGGAAGTACCCTGAAATATTTAATGAAAAAACGCTGCTCCATAAGAACTACCATGGAAAAATCAAAAATGATAAATACAACAATATGGGTACGGATGTTTTGATGGCAATATGTGTCGGTTTAAGGCTGAATCTTCGTATTATTGAAAAAATATTTGAAAAGTCTGGCAACAAATTAGATTACTATAAAGACCCGGATAGAACATACATCCATATATTAGAGAATATGCCCGGGCTGTCGATACAAGATTTTAACAGTGTTTTGGAGCAGGCAGACATACCGCAATTAGGTAGCACAATAAAAATTGATGAGAATTAAAAACTTGATAACTCGTAGAGTTGGTTTTGGACCCCGAAAGGGGTCCTTTTTTATGCCCAAAAGCAAAAATTCCAATAATCCTCGCCATTTTTAAAGCTTTCAACCAACTCGCCGAGTTGGGCATGCAAATTTGAGAAATGTGATAATAGGGCACGGGAAGATAAAAATGGAATTAACCAGATGAAACCCAGTGAGAAAGAGCAATCAAATCAATAGCAGTGAGGAGGATTTATATGGTTGAAATCAGGAATCTGAATAAAAAGCGCATTGGCGATATGAGCGATGATGATCGTCTGTTTGTGATTAAAATAAAAGATTGTGTCACTCGAATCACAGTAACCCCCGACGGCGCATTAAACATAACGCACGAGCGTGTAGAACCTGTAGCATAGCCACACCCCAAGAACAGCTTAATACCTAAAATCCGCCAGAACGCAAGACGGCAGTGCGGAGGAACACCTCAACCGGGTGAACCTCGCCTGTCGTCTTTTCTATTTACCATGATGTACGGTGCGAGGTTCCCATAAAAAGGAGCAAACATCGTGATTACATACCTCTTGCACCTCTTCTTTGCAAATGGACGAGCCCCTCCGCTTCTGACATTTTGACTCACCATCAAGATTTCAGAAAATGGAGGACAAGCCATATGGCAGAAAAAAAGAAATATCAAATCAAGGTACAAGGTCAGCTTGTACCAGTCAGTAAAGAAGTCTACCTGACATATTACCGCATGAGGCGCCATGAGCGTCATCTGGAAGAAAAGGACATAGCACATGGCGTTTTTTACTACAGCGCTCTGGACACCGAGGAAACCAACGGTGAGGATGCGATTCCGGATCTCGGTTCACTCCGTGTGGAGGATATGGTCATGGACAAGCTTATGGCAGAAAAGATGCATCAGTGTCTCGCTCAGCTTGCCAAGGATGAGCGCAATTTGATCTATGCTCTGTACTTTCAAAGGAAAACACAGGTAGAGCTTGAAAAGGAGACGGGCATTAAACAGCAGACCATCAGCTATCGGGAGCGTCAAATTCGAATGAAACTCAAAAAAATGATGGAAAAGTAAAAATTCTTTTTGTAGACCCCCTCACGAAACCGGATTAGTAGTGAGGGGTTTCTTTATTCCCTCAAGGGTACTTTGAAAATTTCATATCCGATGATCTGAATACGTTAGCTGACGGCTCCCAAAAGGAACAGCGACTCCGGAGGATGCGCCAAGACCACCTGTAGGATGGTGATGAGAACAAGATGAATCAGCTTTTTCTTTCTGTTCATTACGTTTCTCTTCCCAGACTATCAAAGACGGCCCAATAAGGTGCAAAGCGGTACCCATCCGACCGGGAAACAGGCTGTGGCGGCCTGTTTCGCAATGACCCCGTCAGCCTATCATGATACTTCTGTCCAGTCACAGCCCCCACATATGGGGATTACGCAATGAGGGCAGCCGGCAGAGATCCTGGCGGGGGTGAAATTCCCATGATGCGGTGAAGCCAGCCGCAGTTCAGACCATCGCCTTTTGTGCTTGGGGAGTAGTGTCGAATTAAGCACCGTTATTACAGAAAATGACTTAATGTCAGAAGCAATGGGATCGCCCTGTTTTCAGCTGCTCTCACAGTGAAGCAACTACCCAAGGGCGATCCTATTTTTGTGCCATTAAGAATTTCAAAGGAGGATCGCAATTTTGAGAGATTATAAAAAGAACATACAACGTGGGGATATTTTCTATGCCGATTTAAGTCCCGTTGTGGGCTCCGAACAGGGCGGAATCCGTCCGGTACTTATTTTGCAAAACAATGTCGGAAATCGTCACAGCCCTACGGTCATTGTCTGTGCGATTACCGGCAAAACCGAGAAAAACAATATTCCTACCCATGTTTGCATCGGCACGGCCGGCGGCTGCTCCAAAGAGTCTTTTGCTCTCTTAGAGCAAATACGCACCATTGACCGCATACGCCTGAGAGAAAAGGTTGGCACTCTTTCCGGTCATGAAATGAAACAAATCAATCAGGCACTTTCCATCAGCGTTGGGCTTGACCCGGCGTTTTTTTAATGAAAGGGGATGTCATGATGAACGACAAAATCAAAATGTTTGAAAAGTACCCCGATGTAGTCGAGGTCGAACAATTAAGAGAAATGCTGGGCGGCATCAGCCGTAAATTGGCTTATAAACTGCTTGCGGAAAAGGAGATACATAGTGTTCGTATCGGACGAACCTATAAGATTCCGAAAGCATGCGTTATTGATTATCTGCTGGATGAAGAAATGTGCCATATCAAGCTCGGCTGATCCGGATTTTTGTCTACCATTGACAATAAGGCGTAGAAAAATCATGTGGATGATTTCAGCATAAAAGCATAGCTATCTCATGCTTTCTGTGGTATTGTGGTGCTGTCAATGGTAGGCAAATACGCTGTTATTTCGAAGGAGGATAGAAATGATAACAGGATGCCTACAGCAAAAAAATAATACTTATTACGCTGTCCTTTATACAAAAGTGGACGGCAAAAGAAAGACAAAGTGGATTCCCACCGGATTGCCGGTAGAGGGAACCAGTGAAAGAAAAGCCAAAAAAGCCTTTGACCAAATCCGTTTGGAATATGAACGGGAGCAGGAGGAAAAGGAGCGTCGGGCAGCGGAAGAACGGGCCAGAGAACTGATTGAAGGAAAAAGGAACCCGCAGGCGGATGTTCTCTTTATGGATTACCTTCAAAAATGGTTGATTCAAGCAAAACCCACCATATCCAAGACCACGTTTAAAGGCTACCGCACTATGCTGGACAGCCGAATCAGCCGGTACTTTAAAGAACTGAATATTACCTTAGCGGAAGTTACGCCGCAGCATATACAGGATTTTCATCAATCCATTTTTGATGAAGGGTATACGGCAAATACGGTAATTCACTATCATGCGGTGCTTCGCAGGGCTCTGCAGAACGCTGTAAAAAAGGGAATTATCAGCAGCAATCCTGCTGACAGGGTGGACAGGCCGAAAAAGAATGTGTATCAGGCACAGTTTTATTCGGCGGAGGAAATGATGGCGCTGTTCGATGCGGTATCAGATGATCCTTTGGAAGTCTGTGTAAAACTGGCCGCCTACTATGGGCTACGGAGAAGTGAAGTCCTTGGTTTGAAATGGGATGCGATCAACCTTGAACAAAAGACCATCTCCATCAAGCACAAGGTCATTGAGGACACGGTAGATGGCAAAGCGGTGGCTGTCGGCGAGGATGTGCTCAAAACCAAATCCAGCTTCCGCACACTTCCGCTGCTGCCATCCGTTGAAAAAATTCTGTGGGCGGAAAAAGAGAAGCAGGAAATGTACCGCAGAATGTTCAAGCGTTCTTACTGCCGGGACTATCTGGATTATATCTGCGTCGACCAAACCGGAAAGCTGATGCGTCCCAACTATGTAACGGAGCATTTTAGCTGGATACTCGAAAAAAACAACCTGAAGAAAATCAGGTTCCACGATTTAAGGCATTCATGCGCCAGCTTACTGCTCGCAAACGGGATATCCATGAAGCAAATCCAGATATGGCTTGGGCACAGCACGTTCTCGACCACGGCGGATATTTACTCGCATCTTGACTTCCATGCGCAGATCGAATCCGGGCTTGTCATGGATGGCATGTTTGAAAAATCCAAGCGGGAAGAACCTATCGGACTTGAAATGGCTGAGTGATTTTCTACGGACTGCTGAGTCGGAACACGGCAAAGCCTTGTAAAACAAGGACTTTTCAAGCATCCGTTTTCTACAAAAGCAGAAAAAATGCCCTCGAAAGAGGGCGTAGAAAAGAACCAAAAAAGGAAGAGCCTGTTGCGGGCATTGACCGCAAACAGGCTCATGGCGGAGGCGGTGAGATTCGAACTCACGTGCCGATTGCTCGACAACCTGATTTCGAGTCAGGCTCGTTATGACCACTTCGATACGCCTCCATATTCTATTTTAATACACCGAGCCTTTCGAAAAAGTCAAGGCAAAGTGTAGAAAAACCGTAGAAATTGGTAAAAAGCTAAATTTTCAAAATCCCGCAAACCCGCAGAAACTCAAGGGTTTCCCGCATTTTCAAAGCAACTGACCGAGTGGATTTCGAGTCAGGCTCGTTATGACCACTTCGATACGCCTCCATATTCTATTTTAATACACCGAGCCTTTCGAAAAAGTCAAGGCAAAGTGTAGAAAAACCGTAGAAATTGGTAAAAAGCTAAATTTTCAAAATCCCGCAAACCCGCAGAAACTCAAGGGTTTCCCGCATTTTCAAAGCAACTGACCGAGTGGATTTCGAGTCAAGCTCGTTATGACCACTTCGATACGCTTCCCAATGTATGTCAACTCACATGCCGCTCCTCTATCCGTGGATTTTGGAGAGATGTAGGAGAGAGATATTAAAGAAATTATTCAATTTGAACCTGCGGAAAACCGCATGGTTACAGGGCTTTTGCAATACTATCTACCATTCTGGACAGTCCATTTCGAGTCAGGCCCGTTATGACCACTTCGATACGCTTCCATGGATGCCAAACGTTACACAAAAAAGTGCTTGTCGTCCATGCCTATTTATTTTATAGAGAATGTCCGCAAAAGTCAAGCACTTTTATTGACTTAAAGTGATAGGAACGGTACAATAGCATTAAATCTCTGGAAAGGGGCAACAATTGTGAATCAAATTCAAGAGGCTGCGTGGAAAATGGCCTCGCTTTCTGTATATAGAGGCATTCTGGAAAGAAGCGTGCCGGTGGCATTTTTTCGTCTGCTGAACACGGCGCAGGGGGATCGGCCCGAAGCGTTTTTAACAGCCTGGGGAAATCTGATTGCTCTACTCGCACGAAAAAATGCTGACACAAACTTAGCGCAGGCGTTGACTGAGCCTGTTTTGTACGATGAAAACGCATTTTCGGTTGCCGCGGCATCCGGAAAAGAGGTTTCTTCCTTAGTCGAAGCGGCGGCGCTGCGCGATTTGAAAATTCTGGCGGAGCTTTCTGCCCTTACCCCACAGGAAATACTGGCCAAAAGCGCCTTTCCACAGGCGGCGGAGTTGGGCTTGCCCTGCTGGGAAAACGGACAGGTGATCTCGCAGCTGCAGCAAGAGCCGCAGACCTGCCTGACACAGTTGAAAGCCTTTTACGCACAGAACGGCTGCGGCCGATTTGCGCGCAACCGGGCGTTTATCTGGAGGAACGGGGTGCTGTCCCCCGTTCCACACCCCGATCCGATTTTGTTACAGGATTTGAAGGGCTACGAGCTGCAGCGCGGAATGGTCCTGGAAAACACGAGTTCCTTTGTGCAGGGCTTGCCGGCCAACAACTGCCTGCTGTACGGCGACCGCGGTACGGGGAAATCTTCCACCGTAAAAGCGCTGCTGCACGAATTTGCGGCGCTGCGCCTGATCGAGATGCCGAAAGCGGAAATCCCTCATTTTCCCGATCTGGTAGAGATTCTGGCAGGGCTGCCGATGAAGTTTATCGTGTTCATTGACGACCTCTCCTTCTCCCGGCAGGACGACACCTACGCCGCCCTGAAGGCGGTGCTGGAAGGCGGCCTGGCTGCCCGGCCGGAAAACACGCTGATCTACGCGACCTCCAACCGGCGGCATCTGCTGCGCGAAACCTTCTCGGACCGCGAGGGCGATGAAATCCACCGCGTCGACACGATTCAGGAGAGCCTTTCTCTGGCTGACCGCTTCGGTCTTTCCGTGCGCTTTATGCTGCCGGACAAGGCCCAATACCTGGATATTGTGGAGAAGCTTGCCCATCAGCACGGCCTTTCGGAGCATCTGCCGCAGCTTTTGATCGGCGCGGAACGTTTTGCACTCGAACGCGCCGGGCGCTCTCCCCGCTGCGCGCAGCAGTATGTCCGCCTGGCCGAATCCAGAATCCGTCAGGGGAAAAGCATCCTGTAAAATCACATCCTTTACGGCGGCTTCATAGTTTATTTATATTTTTATGTTAACATTTTGTAAAGTGAGGCGCTGATACTATGCTTCTGTAAAAATACAGAAGCATCTGACTTTTCACTCTTTTTTAACAGATGAAGATAAAAAATCAGGGAGGATTGTATGGGACAGTTGAAACGAATGATAGCCGGACTGCTGTCGGCGGTGCTGATTGTTTCCGCATTTACGGGGTGTTCCAGTAAGGGCGACATCAGCTCCGGCGCCGCGAAACAGGATTTTCCCGTGACAATCGGGACCGTGACTTTAAAAAGTGAACCGGCCGGTGTTGCCGTCTTTTCACCGAACCTCGCCGATGTGATTCTTGCGATGGGGTACGAAATCTCTCTGAAAGCAAAATCCAATGACTGTGATCAGGAGGATCTCTCTGTTCTTCCGAATGTGGATCCATCCGACCCCGCCGCGGTAAAGGCGACTGGCGCAACGCTGGCGCTGTTTGGAGCGAACCCGGGCGACGGGATCACCGCAGCGTTGCAGAAGGAGGGCATCCTTTCGCTGATCCTCCCCGCCGCCGCCAGCCGCTCCGACCTGGAACGCCTGTACTCCGAGGTGGGCGCGGCGATTAAGGGCGGTTCCACCGGCTACCAAAAGGGCATTAAAACGGCAAACAATATTTACCTGACGCTTGACGATATTACGCGCGTGATTCCGGAAACGGACTCTCCCGTGACCGTTTGCTACCTGTATGACGCAAAGGGCAAGGCGGCCACCGGGGACATGCTCGCCGGCAAGCTGATTGAAAGCGCCGGCCTGGTCAACGCGTTTGCGGGCAGCAACGGCGGACAGGCCTCCACCGAGGCGCTGACCATCTCGAACCCGCAGTACATCTTCTGCGCCGAGGGTGTGAAAAAACAGCTGCAGGAGTCCGACAAGTACAAAAAGCTGGAAGCGGTTCAGAAAAACCGCGTATATGAAATGAACCCGACGTACATGGAGCGTCAGGGTCGCGGGATGATTCAGGCCGTCAGCTTTATGGCAGGCACCGTTTACCCGGAACTGCTCGAAGGGACTCTCCCCTCCTCGAAGCCGTCCGAACCCGCCTCGTCGGCTCCCGCTTCTTCCGGCGGCAGTTCCTCCTCTTCCAGCAGTTCCGCCACGTCGGGCAAGACTCCGGCTTCGTCCGGACAATCGGCAGGCGCTGTTCCTTCCGGTACCTACAAGCGCGGAGATAAGAGCGACGCGGTTAAGGCCCTGCAAACCCGTTTGGATCAGCTGGGGTACATGTTTACCGCCATCAGCGGCGAATACACCGCCGGCACGGAGCAGGCCGTTAAGGACTTTCAGTACCTGAACGGAATGGAAGTTACCGGCATTGCCGACCCGAACACGGTCGCCAAGCTGAATTCTTCGGAGGCGAAGAAAAGAGAAAGCTAAGCCGGCAAACAAGAACAGCGTTTTCCAAGTAAAGCGATACAAAAAGCCGGACAACATTTTACGAACAACCAAAAAGGCTTGCTGCCTGTGTGATTCACAGACTGCAAGCCTTTTTATTTTGCCGCGACAGCTTTTTTGTATCCCGCCTGACCATTGAGGCGCAATCCATTCCCACCGTCATCCCTGCTTTTATTGCCTTCATGCTAATTCTGCAAACAGATGCCTCATTCGCCAGCTAATTCAACATGGCTCGGAGCTGGGACGGCGTTTTCGCATTGCGATTACTTTGCAACAAAATCCATTACGTCCCGCCGCATACTCAGCGGCACTCCCTTCGTCGGGTATCCCATACGAAACAGCATCTGCACTGTGCCGCCGCTCGGCGCGTAGATCTGCTTGAACTCTGTGTAGGGGCCGTTCATTTCGGGGTATTCCTCCAGAACCTGACTGAGCGGCTGCATAACAAGGCCCAGCGTATGCCCTGTCAGCACCAGCCTGCTGTATAGCATTCCGCTTTCCACCTGAGTCGCTCTGCTGTTGTTCCGCGTGACGATCATTGCGTAAGCCGGTGTGCTTTGAACCGACGCGCGGGCATAGCTGATCACATTGCGGGCGGCAGCTTCACCGGAATTCAAAGACGGAAAAACGGTGAGCATTCCCTGCAAAATATGCATCCTGAGCCCGGACGCGCCCTGACCTTCTACGGAAAAGCCGTAACGGTATTGATTTTTCCGGTACTCGTTGGCGCGGAAAATCGCACCGGATTCCTCCATGACACGGGAAACGCCAGCCTCTGTTTCCGCGCTTTTCAGAGCATACCGACCGATTTTGGAAAGCTCGGCCTGCTCCTGATATACCCGAACAGAGATTCCGGCAGCACCCGAAAGCGATTCCAGGGCGGAGACCTGCGAAGCAGAAAGCCCCTCGGCCCGGTACGGCTCCCGGTTGGTGTCGGGCAGGTACATGGCGCCGTAGAGCGGAATCTCCTGCGGCTGTGCTTTTGCCAATGTGATCTTTGCCACCGGCAGAGTGTCCATGCTGTGGGCAAGGTCATTCTCGTCGTACTCCCCCTCCGGGAAAAGCTCGATTTTGGTATTCCATCCTTCTTTTTCACCGGTCACGGCGACATATTCCAGAAACGTGCCCTGCGAAATCATCATCTGGCGCGCATCGGGGTCCACTTCCTTCGTCATGCGCCTGCTGTCGGCATAAAGATGAAATACCATAGGATCGGAAGGGTCGAGCCGAAGGATCCACGGCTGCATGTTGTGTCCGCTGGCGGCAAGGATTCCGCCGGCCGCAAGGCGTATTCTCGCGTCGCCGTATTGCGCAGCGTACTCCTTTGACCAGGGTTCCAGATAATGCTGTTTCATAAAACCTCCGCTAATGATAAAAAGAGTGGTTAATAAAAAGAGAAACACCCCGGCGATGCCGACCAGCCCTCCGACGAGGTGCTTACGAGTTTTTTTCCTTACCATTTTCGGCTTCTCCCTTGTCTGCAATCAAATGCATCATCATGTCGAAGGCCTCCGTTACAAACTCCTCGGGATCAATGCCGTGGCAGCTTTTTAAATACTCTTTTTTCTTCTCTCTGGTATTAAAAACGCCAACGGTATACGCCCACAAGATCAGCGCGACCTTTTCGCTGTCGAGCCCTTTGCGCAGGCTACCCTCCTGAATGCCCTTTTGTAGCGCCCGCGAAAGAGAACCGAAAATCTGCTCGCCCAACTGGTAGCATTCCTCTACAAGCGCGTCCTTCAGACCGGCGCATTGGGAAAAGTCCCTGGTCTCATATTCCATGATTGCCCTAAAATACGGGGCATGCTCCTGGCTGAACCGGAAGAAGGAAAAGAAGATGCAGCGCAGCTCTTCGACCGCATTTTGAGGATTTTTCTCCCGGAAGCCCGCTTCCAGCATATCGATCAGCAGCCGGTAGCCCCGAATCATGATTTCGTAATAAATCTGCTCCTTGCTGCTGAAATACATATAAACGGTTCGCTTGCTGAATTCCGCCTCCTTTGCAACCTGATCCATCGAGGCATTCTCATAGCCCCTGGAAAAGATAACCCGTTCGGCCGCGTCGATGATATCGCCGCGCCTGAGCTCTTTTTCCTTTTGGCTGCGCTCCTTTCGTCCCATGTTTGCTTTCCCCATTTCACTATAATGCATTTAAATAAACTGTCAGTTTACTTAAATTATAAATCCTCCCCGCCGGTTTGTCAATCGCCTGCATCTAATCATTCGCGATTGCCATGCAGGACTCTGAAAATCCGTCTGAATCAACTGTAGGTATCTGTTTACCGCAATCAGCGGCGAATTCAGCGCAGACATAGAGCGGGCCATAAGGACTTCCAGTATTAGAACACAATAAAGTCACTGGCAGTACTAACCCGAACAGGATTACCAAGCCGGACGTTTCGGGTGCGCAAAAAAGAGAAACAAATTTGGAGCGAATTTTCCATTTTTCTTATTCTTAAACAAACCGGTACGAAAAGGAGCGCTTTGTAGGCGCAGCTATTTTATATAAAAAATATTTACTATTGACTTTAATAAAATTAAAGTATATGCTAAATATAGTTAAAGAAAGGTAGGCGCTTTATGGCAATAGACATTGTTCCTGAATGGATGGTCGGTCTTGATCAAGAGGATGTGTCTTTTATGAAGAACTTTTTGCTGGCTTCGGGATCACTGAAAGAAATCGCCAATCAATACGGTGTCACTTATCCAACCGTAAGACTCCGGCTGGACAAATTAATCCAGAAGATTCAAATAAACGAAGATATTTCTAATGACCCATACATTTCTCTGATCAAGCGGCTGGCCGTTAATGATAAGATCGATTTTGACACAGCTAAGGTTTTGATTTCGGAATATAAAAAACGGAAGGGAGGCGAATAACGTGATCCTTACAACAGTCACATTTTTTCTGGTATTGGTTGTATTGGTGGGAGGCATTTTTCTTCAGATATTCTTATCAAAGAAGAACAGCAAGTGGTTTGGGCTGATCCTGCCGGCAATTGCGTTTCTGAATTCTTTACTGATCATTTTAGGATTGGCTGTATATGATGGAATGAAGGCCGGGGAAATATTTATTCTGGTTGCATCTGCCTTCCTGCTCAGCAATATTCCGACGATTGTTTTGCTTGGCATTTATTTTGGCTGCCGTGAAAAAATGAAGCTTCGTGCGGAGCTTGAAAAAATGAGTATACAGGATCTGAAGTAGCTTGGTGTGAAAGGCAGAATAAAAAATTCGGACATTCACAGAATCCCATGGATTCACCTTCTGAGAAGCTGTACCATATTGAAGCAGTTTGCCATGAAACTGCGGATCCAAGCAGCAGAAAAAAGGACACACCGATCGACTCGATGTGTCCCTCGGATTGTCGAAAGACCCATCCAACGCGTTAAGCGAAGGATGGGTTTTTTGTGTATAAAAAAATAGCGGTGCCACACATGCCGCGTCACCGTTTTCGTAAAGTTCTGTCTTTCGGTGTACTGAGAACGAGAGAGGCATTTCTCACAGATGTAACTTCGGCTTTTGTATTCTCGGTATCCCTCCTATCGTAGTTTCGATTCTACGACAGGAGGTCCTTTTTGTCATTGTCCGTATTAGGCGGTTCGCTTCACCATGCCCTTTGTCGTCTGCCTTTAATAAAATGTTTTTTGACAGTTTTCCGTGCAAAACCGATATTGGCGCACCGGCCTGCCCCGTCCTTCCTTTTTGGCGGAATCGATCTCCTCAATCAGGCCGGAATCCAAAAGCTGTGAAAGAATCCGGTTGCAGCTGCGGACCGTAATATTCAGCCAGCTGGACAGATTGGAGGATGTGATAACGGAATCGGGATCCATCTCAAAAATCCCCATAATGCGCAGCAGGTTCCGTTCGTCGATTCCACTTTGCTGGGAATAACTCTGCACCCTGTAATTGGAATAGCTGTAGCTCAGAGTTGTGGGAGAAGAAAGAGGGCCCGTCAAAATCGGATCCTCGCCATCCTCCACCAGAAAGCCGTCGTTTTTCCCGAACTTGACCGCTTCGTGCAGCGCGACTTCCGCCGAATATCTGGCGGAATCCATCGAATCCCCAATCCCGACCCCCAACCGAAAATGAAATGTGCTGTTGTGAATCAGATAAGTGACCAGGTCTTTCGACAAATGCAGCTTATCCCTCTCCAGCGTTCTCTGTGTGTGAAGCTTAAACCGCTCCTGGCTCGACTCAATGGAAAAATCGAATTCATTGCAGCGCCGAAAATCCACGAGCTGCTTGTACAGGGTGACATTATAATACTCTTTGTCGTGCTCCGTAGCCCCTTCCGGCAAAATCACCTTAATCAAAATGATGATCTGGTAAGTCTCCTCCCCCAAAGACAGCTTCTGCTGATTGATCGCGTCTCGGATCGCATCCGAGATCATCTCCTCCGTAGGGAGAAAATGCTGGTACGGGATCCCGAGCGCCCGGATGGCGTCCAGATTATTCGTGCATCGGGTCAGAATGTAATCGATCTTTCCCTGCTCATAAAGCTCCTTTGGCTGCTGGAGCATTCTGGCGTAGTTATACTCGATCTGATCGTAGCAATAAGGCATTTGCTCCGCCGGAAGATGCTTTCTGAGATTCATGTATTGATTGCCGGGAGTCAAAAAATCAATATAGACCCGATTGAGCGGAATGTTCGGATGCTGTATTAAGAAATTCAGCAAAAGAGAAAGAATATGCGTTTCATTATAAAAAACAAACGTGCAGGGAATCGTCAGATCACTGATGTGATTAATGGCATAATGGTACCCGATTTCACCGCTGAAACAGATGGCGTCGCACTTATCCTTGCAATGAAGATAGATCTCCTGAATATCCTCCTGCCGGTCATAAACATATTTGAGAAAGATACACCCAAAATCCTGTTTTTCAATAACGTCATCAATCGCCGCCATCGATACCCGTGGGCTGATAATGCTGACCGTAATCAATGAAAGCACCCCTTTCCTTGCCTCAAAATTATGCTGCAACCCGAAATTTAAGTCTTTATTTCAAACCACAAATCAATTACAGTGATTATATTATCAAAACGCATTGACTAAGTCAATCAAAAATAGTAATATTTACATTAATTAAAAGACATAATTATTTAAATCTTTAATTAAAAGACACAAATGTCGTAAAAACGATCAAAGGCCGTTCATCCGTTCCTGTCTTATGAGAAGATCTTAAGGCCGAAGGTTAGAAATAATCATACATTCTTGTCTGCTTGACCGTATTCCAAACAAATTTCTTGCTGGCGGCGGCAAAGTTAAATCTACGGTGGAGACAAACAGGATTCAGAGACGGCGCACAAGCATTTTCATTTTTTCAAAGGGAATGGTGGCTGCCGGCTGCGGATTGTACAGGATTCAGATTGCCGTTATGATGGCAATTGCAATCAATCATCTATTTTTTATGAGGAGGAACCACTATGACAAATGCACTTTTTACCGATCTGCTGCAATGTTTGGGGCCTTTAGGAATCTTCTTACTGATTGGAGTATTTCTGCGAGCCAAAATAAAAATATTCCAGCAAACTTTTATTCCCGCTTCCGTTATCGGCGGCTTTCTGTTGATACCCTTGCTTTCCACGCGGCACTGATCTTTATGGCCTGTCTTCTCTCTTACCTGTTTCTGTCTTGGGCAAAGGCCCTCAAAATTCCCGTGCTAGGGAGCATTTCCGTCTGGGCCTACGGTATGATCATCATGTTTGCAATCTGGGGCCTGATGTGTAAATTGAAGATAGATTACATGGTAGACAGTAAAATTAAAAGTAAAATCTCCGGGGCCTTCACAGATTTTGCCGTGATTGCCGCGATCGCCAGCCTGCCGCTGAAAGCAGTTGCCGCTTATATTGTTCCGATTCTGGTAATGGTCGTGCTCGGCTTTATTGTGACAACCGGAATCCTGTTTTTCTTCTGCAAGCGCTTTTTAAAGGGATACTGGTTCGAGCAGATGATCGGTACCTTAGGTATGGCTACAGGTGTTTTCCTTACCGGAGTGCTGTTGCTCCGCATCTGCGATCCCGAACTGGAAAGCCCGGCCCTGGCAAACTATTCACTCTCTTACACAGTTACCAGTATTATTTATTTCGCGATGCTAAATCTGTTTATCGTACTCCCAATTGCCCACGGCGCGTTGGTTACCATGATGGTAGCTTTGGGAATCACAATAGCCGCCCTGCTGTTTGCAACCATTACCAGCCGCATATCCTTCGGGAAGGAATTTAAGGGTAACTAAGGTAGTTTTTAGATCATTACATAAAAAGGGGATTCATTGAATGAATAAAACGCAAATGTACGAATACCTGGAAGAAAAGAAACCGGTTTTAACGAATCTTTCCGATCGGATTTGGGAATACGCCGAAACCGCATTTGAGGAATTCCAATCTGCCGCTCTGATTCAGGATGTTCTGAGAAATCACGATTTTACTGTGGAAGCACCGATTGGAAAAATCAAAACCGCGTTCTGCGGCACTTACGGCAGCGGCCGCCCGGTCATTGGAATACTGGCGGAATTCGACGCGCTGAACGGCCTGAGCCAGAAAGCGCACAGCGCCGTTCAGCAGCCGCTGGTGCACAGCGGGAACGGCCACGGCTGCGGGCACAACCTGTTTGCGGGCGGCTCGGTGGGTGCGGCTCTGGCGGTAAAGGAATATCTGGAGACGAACCATCTGCCCGGAACCATCAAACTATTCGGCTGCCCCGGCGAGGAAGGCGGCTCCGGAAAAGCCTTTATGGCCCGGGAAGGAGTGTTTCAGGGCCTTGACGCCGCCCTTGCCTGGCACCCAATGGAGGTCAACGCCATCTTCGACATCGAATTCCTGGCCAACTACCAGGTGCTGTACACCTTTAAAGGCAAGGCTGCCCATGCGGCGGCGGCTCCGCATTTGGGGCGCAGTGCTCTGGATGCCGTGGAACTGATGGACGTGGGCGCGAACTACCTGCGGGAGCACATTATTTCGGACGCCCGCATCCATTATGCCATCACCAATTCCGGCGGGTACTCCCCCAATGTGGTTCAGTCCTCCGCATCCGTTCTGTATTTGATTCGGGCGCCGAAAACCTTTCAGGTAGAAGAAATCTACCAAAGGATTAATCAGATTGCACAGGGCGCGGCAATGATGACGGGAACCGACGTGCAGATTGATTTTATCAAGGCCTGCGCCGAAGTGGTGCCCAACCGCTTTTTGTCCAATATATTGTACGAGAACCTCAAGCAGCAAAAGCTGCCGGAATACACACCGGAGGAACTGAGCTTTGCGCAGGAAATTGCCAAAACCACGCCGTCTTCGGAGGATCGCGCGCTGGACTCCCTGAACCGATTCAGAGGTTCGCTTTCAGACGAGGAAATCCATCGGTGCGCCGGGCAGCTGCACGGGAAAGATTTGTGCGACATCATCCTGCCGTTCCACAAGGAAGGCCAATGCGCGCGCCTCACCATGTCGTCCGATGTGGGCGACGTCAGCTGGAATGTACCCACCGCGCAAATCGTGACCGCCTGCTACGCGCTGGGTACGCCGGAGCATTCCTGGCAGCTGGTGTCTCAGGATAAGACCTCGATCGGGCATAAAGGGATGCTTCTCGCGGCAAAGACGCTCGCCGGGGCCGCTGTGGATCTGCTGGAAAAACCGGAGCTGGTGGAAAAAGCCCGGCAGGAATTTGAAAAACGCCTGGATGGCCAAACCTACCGCTGCGCGATCCCCAATGACGTCGTTCCAAAGCCAATTCGCCTGCTGGTATGACGCGCTCCCTTTTGATCGTTTCCGCCTGTTTTTCTATCGATTGTACCGAATGCCCAACATAAACTATTCTCTAAACAAAATGCGCCGCGCTCTCCCAAACGGAGGCGCGGCGCATTTTGTTATGGGGGACGCGGCTTTTCTTTTCTTAAAAGCTCTGCATGAATTTGCGCAGAAAGCAACGAAACGCCTTGCACCTGCCTTTCCTCCCATTACAGTTATCATCATAACCCGCCGTTTTAAAACTGCTGTTTTCAAAAAGGTTTCCAACGGGGCAAGCTAAAATGCGGCCCCCTCGAACAGATTGCCGTGAGGAAAAGCGAGTTTATTCCCCTCTCTGTTTCCAAGTTCACATTGATCCAATACAATAACACCAAAGATTTCTCTATGGGAAACCGCCCCGCTCCCTGATTCACCTGCGAAACAGAAAACAACCATGTCCGCAAGGGTGTGCTTGCCCCTGGCCTGTAAAAAGACAAGCACCCGCCCGCCGGCGCAATTTAAGATTGCGTGCCGGTGTTTTATCGAACCTGACGCAACCCTGACACATCCAACCGATGCGCAAAATAAAAGCAGGGCCGCGGCGTTTTTATGACGCTGCGGCCCTGCTTTTATCCGAACGAAACCCCGTGCTGATCCAGAAACTTTTCAAATTTTGCGGCGCTGAAAATTTCATTGGTCACGAATTCACCGTCATAAAAAAAGCCATAGGTGGTAAACGGCGTGGGCGCGGACTGCGCCTGCCCGGTCGTCTCCAGTTTGTGAACACTGATTTCTGCGCCGCGCTCCCTGGCAAGATTCACGATAACCGGAACATACTTGTCAGTGTGAGGGCACTGGTTGGTGTAATACAGCACCATGCCCTTTTCCCCGATTTTCCCCTGCCTTGCGCAGTCCTTGAACCGTGGGAGCGGCGCATCCCCGCTAAACGGCAGATAGTAGAGCACAAAAAAGGGCGCTGCGGTATCTGCCGCCAAAAAGCCTTTGTATTTCAGATAATTCGGGTCGGACAGAAACGGGCGCTTTTTCTCCGAAGCGATCACCGTAATCCCGCGGCAGCCCTTGGACTCGGCGTCCCGAATGCACTCCCGCAGCAATTGATCGGCGTAGCCCTTTCCCTTATACTGCCCCGAAACCCAAAAGCAGTTGACGTGCATATACCCCGGGGCCTCGATGGGGCACCACGCCCGCTCTGCGGGAATGTACTCAATGAACACCTTGCCTCGCGCGTCCAGCTTGCGGAACACAAGGCCATCCGCAAAGCGGTCCTTCATCCACGCTTTTTTGGAGGACACGCAGGTTTCGCCCTTTTTATCGGAGATAGCGCAGCAGATATGCTCGCGCTCGATATTGTCTGCCGTTACCTCAATGATGCGTTCCATCCCTACACCTTCTTTTTGATATTTCTTCGGATATGGATCAGGCGCTTAACGTCCTCCAAAACCGCCGCGTTGGTCACGCCGATCATCAGCCATCTGCCGCCCGCGCTGAAAGCCGTGTTTGAAAACAGCTCCCGCGTATCCCTGCCGCGCAGCGGTATGGTGAGCGCGGCTTCCTCCTTCTTTGCGCGATCACGACCAGCGCGATGAAGAACCCCTGCATCGGGAAGAGGGGGCAAAGGGAGTGCCCGGCTTTTTTGACATTTCACGTTCCAGCCCGGCTGCCTGCCCGGCCCATAAAGCATTTCCCATTCCACAGTAAAACGCCACCCTTATGTCAGCCTGTCGCAGACACGAGGATCCAGACGGGTTCAACCCACTGAGCCGCCTTGCAATCTTTTTCAGGCTCCGCCGATCCATTCCTCGATATGGTTCGCGGCATACTGCTGGGCCTGCCGATGATAAAAATTCTGCCTGTAAGTATTTCCGGCGGAATTGGTTTTTTCCACAGTGACGATGCCATGCTCTTTTCCGAGTGCCGTCGCAACCCGGTTGTTTCTTCCCTCCGCCGTTTCCATTTGCAACAAGCCCTTTTCCATAAAGAAGTTTGCCAGCTTAATTGCAGTGATCTTGTAATCTCCCTTTTGCAGCAGCAAAGAATTGAGCATATCGGCCAGAATCGAAACCGGAACAGCTTTTTCAGACGGAACAAACGACCGCCTGACAGATTCGCATATCTCCTCAACGGACGGCGCGGAATCCGCTGAAGCAGGCAGCGCCGCACCGGCTGCCGCGGCACCATGCTCCGATATGATTTTCAAAAACCGTTCGCCGTAGCGCTGGAACTTTACTTCACCCACGCCGGAAACCGCCAACAGCCCGTCTTTCTCCGTCGGCTTTTTTCTGCACATGTCGAGCAGTGTCGCATCCGAAAAAACAACGAACGACGGCACCCTGCTTTCTTCCGCAATCTGGAACCGCAGCGCTTTCAGCTTTGTGAACAGCTGCTGGTCGATCTCCCCGTAGTACTGCTTGGCTTTCAAATTCCCGGATTTTGCTTCCTTCTGTTCGCGCTCCAATTTGGTCATCACTTTCATCAGGATCGGCTGGTCGGAATTGAGAAGCTCCTTGTATTTCGCTCCCAGCTTTGCGACCGGGAATTCGGTATTCGTAAGGAGAATGTATTCGTTGAGAACCAGATATTGGATGATTTCCCGAATCCGGCTCTGCGGAACCTCTTTCATAATGCCGTAGGTCGACAATTGATCCAAATGAAGCGTTTGTATCCTCTCGCTGCGGCTGCCCCGCAAGGTGTCGATCAGCATCTGGATGCCGTATCTTTCACGCATCCGGCAGATGCACGAGAGGATCTTTTTGCTGTCATCCAATATGTCCACCGTTTCAAAATTCTGCCTGCAGTTACTGCAATTCCCGCAGTAATTGCTCGATTGATCGCCGAAATACCGCAAAATATACGACCGCAGACAATCCATGGTATGGCAATAATAGGTCATTTGCTTGAGCCGCTCCCGCTCTTTTTCTTTAATGAGCTCCAGGGTTTCGGAATCCAGATCATTTTGTTCGCTGGTGTGATCGATTAAAAATTGATTCGTGATCACATCCTGCCCACCATAGAGCAAAACGCAGTCCGCATTTGTGCCGTCGCGCCCCGCTCTGCCCGCCTCCTGGTAGTAACTCTCAATATTTTTCGGCATGTTATAATGGATCACAAAATTCACGTTGCTCTTATCAATCCCCATGCCGAACGCGTTTGTCGCCACCATAATGGTTTTTCTGTCGTACAAAAAATCATCCTGATTGGCCGCGCGTTCGGACTCCGATAACCCGGCGTGGTAGCGTGTGGCGTTATAACGATCGTTCTGCAAATCCTCGCATACCTGCTCCACTGCTTTTCTGGTAGCGCAGTAGATGATGCCGCTTTTATCCGGGTTCCTTTTCAGATAATCGATCACGGCCCGGTATTTGTCCTTTGGCTTCTGCACTTCAAAATACAGGTTTTCTCTGTCAAACCCGGTTGCCGCAATAAAAGGCCGGTTCAGCCTTAATATTTTGACGATATCCTCTTTTACCTCGCGGGTGGCCGTCGCCGTGAATGCGGATATCACCGGCCTTTTCGGCAGCTTATCAATGAACTCGGTAATCTTTAAGTAGCTGGGCCGGAAATCCTGTCCCCATTGAGACACACAGTGCGCCTCATCCACCGTAACCATCGTGATGCCCGCCGATCTTGCAAATGAGACAAAGTCGTCCACATCCAACCGTTCGGGCGCGACATAGATGATTTTATATCTCCCGTTCCGTGCATTCTCAATGGCCTTATGCGTCTGATTCACGCTTAGGGAGGAGTTGATGTAGGCGGCCGGAATTCCATTCGCGACCAGAGACTGCACCTGGTCTTTCATCAGTGAGATCAAAGGGGAAACCACAATCGTAATGCCGTCAGAAAGCATGGCCGGGACTTGAAAGCAGAGGGACTTGCCGGCGCCGGTCGGCATAATCCCTAAAACGTCATCCCCGTGAACGATGTGGTCAATTAAGGCCTCCTGCCCCTCCCGAAAGCCAGTGTACCCAAAATACTGCTTTAATATTTGTTCCTTGGAAAACATAGTTTAAGATCCTTTTTGATTATTTTTGCGTACAATCGAGCTGAAAGAAAAGCGGGCCGCTGTTTCTATCCTCCGCCATTCCCGTCCGAAACTGAAGGGGCAGGCGGAGGAAGGAGCCGAATCCGCCATCACACGGCGGCCAGAAAGCTAGGCTTTGACGGCCCACCTCAATTTTGCTGAGCGGGCGCGGCTGTTTCTATTGCATTCCTCTGCCGACGGCCGGATTACCTCAGTTGAAATCTCACGGTAGACGCCTTCCCGCAGAAAGGCTTTAAAGGATTTTTTGACAAGCCTGTCCTCTCCCGAATGGAATGACAATATGGCGACACGCCCGCCTTTCGCGAGAACGTTCGGGAGCTTTTCCAAAAACTCATACAACACTTCAAATTCGCTGTTCACATCAATGCGCAGAGCCTGAAAGGTTCTTTGGCAGGATTTTTGAACCGCTTCTTTGCGCTGATCCTTTGGAAGAAACCGAAGAGCGTCTTCCACCACCTGCCGGAGCTGAGTCGTTGTGGAGATATCGACTCCTCGCTTCTGTTGGGAGGCGATCGCGCCCGAGATCTGCGCGGCGTAGGGTTCATCCGCATTCTCGACGAGCATCCCCTCTATTTCTTCCCGCGTCATCTCTTTTAAGCGCTGCGCGCCGGATATCCCCTTTTCGGGATTCAGCCGCAAATCCAACGGCCCCTCTTTTTTATAGGTGAACCCTCTGTCGGGATTATCGATCTGCATGGAAGACAAACCCAAATCCGCCAATACAAAATCAAACGGGCCCGCCTCGGCAGCAACCTGATCCACATCGGCAAAATTCATCAGCTTTACCGTTAGCAGGTCCGGGCCGTACCCCAAACGCTGTAAGCGCTCTTTGGTCTTCTCCGATTCAATCGGATCCGCATCCAGGGCGTACAGGTGGCCCTTTGATTCCAGGCGCTTGAGCATTTCCAGTGTGTGGCCCCCATACCCCAGGGTTGCGTCCAAACCGGTTTGCCCCGGTTTGATTTGCAGGAATTCCAGTATTTCTTTCACACAAATAGAAATATGCATTCCCGCGGGGGTATGGCCTTTTTGAATGATCTTCTCTACGGTATCCGCATATTTTTCCGGTTGAAGTTCCTTGTATTTTTCGTTAAAGTTTCTCGGGTGGGTTCCTTTGTACCGAACACGCCGTTGGTGCTTCTGCTCTGGCTGCTCCATTGGATGCTTCTCTGCCTTTCTGTTATTCTTAGCTTCATTCCTACACTGCGTCGAATTTTCATGGGATAACCTTCTGAAAAGCCGCGCAGGGGTGTTCCTGCACGGCTTACAAGCGACAGCTGAATCATTTTTGTGGGAAAGGCACTTGGCCGACCGCTGTCTTATTATACTAAATATCATCCTTTTATTCAACCGAGCGCCCCGAAGAATCCCTCTGATCTTTGTTTTTGTTTCACACATGCGCCAATTTTCACAATGGATAAAAGTGGGGTTTGTGTGCTTGTTCGGGAATCCATATTCTGTATTGCGCCGTACCTGGATCTCATGGACTTTTCTGTATTTGCGCAGTCCTTTTTTAAAAATCAGGCTATTTGTGTGAAACCATTGTTCTTTCCAAAGAATGTACGATTGGTGAAAATTTCTTTGGGCATCTTTTATTTTTTAATTTCACCGTCTGGATGATATCGTTATAAGTTAAGAACAAAAGTAAAAACTTGTAGGAATCATTTTACATTGCCTGATATTTTATTGTAAAAGGGCACAGCCGTTTATTTGACACCCCCTACGCGTTTTGCTATCATTCTAAAGGTCTGGATTGACATGATCAGCTTAAGAAAGAGGGAGTCAATTGGTTCACTTGGTAACGGATTACGCGGCAGATTTAAAAAGAGAGTTTAACGGATATGGGCCCACAGCGCTGCGCAAGGATTTCCTTTCGGGGATTACCGTTGCGGCTGTTGCTTTGCCGCTGGCATTGGCCTTCGGTGTGGGCAGTGGCGCAGATGCCGCGGCCGGCCTGATTACGGCTATTATTTCTGCCTTTCTTATTTCCGCTCTTTCCGGAGCATCCTTTCAAATCTCTGGCCCCACCGGCGCCATGACAGCCATTTTGGTTCCTTTGGCGTCCCGCTACGGATTAGACACCTTATTTGCTGCGTCTTTATTGGCAGGCATTATGCTGATACTGGCAGGGCTTTTCCATTTGGGGAACCTGGTGTATTTTTTACCCTCCCCTGTTATTTCGGGCTTTACCTCCGGTATTGCCATCATCATTGCGCTGGGACAGGTGGGCAATTTATTGGGAGTCACCCTGACAGGGAACAACGCGCTGGAGCGTGTGGCCTCTATGGTGCACAGGGGAGTAACCCCCAACTGGTACTCACTGGCAATTGGACTGTTTGTAATTGTTCTGATGATCCTCTGGCCTGCCAAACTGGGTGCCAAAGTACCGGGCTCTTTGGCGGCGGTGATTACCGCCACGGTGCTTTCTGCGGTATTTGAACTGCCCGTGCAGGCCGTAGGCGCGATTCCCCAAACACTGATACACGCCAGCCGCCTGACCCTTACCTCCTTGTCGCGGATGGAACCCGAGGTTATTTTACTGCCCGCCGTCAGCATTGCGGTACTTTGTATGATTGAAAGCCTGTTATGCGGCGCGGCAGCAGGGCGTATGAAGGGAGAGCGGATGAATGCCGACCGGGAGCTGGTGGCCCAGGGCGTGGGCAATCTGTTCCTTCCCTTCTTTGGCGGTGTTCCTTCCACGGCAGCCATTGCCCGAACCAGCGTGGCCATTAAATCGGGCTGTCAGAGCAGATTAACCGGCATTATACAGGGTGCGGTTCTGTTGTTGTCCATGTTTTTACTCAGTCCCCTCATGTCCCGAATCCCCATGGCGGCGCTTGCGGGTGTGTTAATGGTCACTGCGTGGCGCATGAATGAATGGGAAAGCATACGGTATTTATGTATTCACAAATTCAAAGGCGGCATTTCAAAATTTGTGATTACCATGCTAACCACTGTGCTGTTCGACCTGACCATTGCCATTGTGGTGGGAGTGCTGTTCTCCATTGCCATCTTTGTGATTCATATTTCCAATCTGCAAATTTCTGTCAGTGAGCTGGATTCCAAACGGTTAGAGCTGCCCACAGAGGCCAGCCGCCATATTCAGGTAGTATATATTACCGGCGCCGTCTTTTTCGGCTCACTGGAGCAGTTGGAAACCGGGCTGGCTCAGGCAGATGCAGATGTGCTGATTTTGTCTATGCGCGGCGTACCTTTTATTGACACCTCCGCCGTTGCGTTTCTGCTGGATTATTGCCGGGAACAGCAAAACAAGGGGGTTACCGTCTTGTTTTCCAGTATTCAGCCAACAGTAAAAGAGATGCTGGACCGTGCCGGGATTACAGATGTGGTGGGCTCTGATTCCTATTACTTCAACGCAAAGGACGCTATTTTATCTCATTTTCAAGAATAAAAGAATGCCGCGCAGCAGAGCTTTTTCTATGGTAGCCGATGGCGAAAGCCAAGCGGGATTTGTTGGCGGAAACGGCAAACAAAGGATCGCTTTTTACGGCCATCCCTCGTTTCATTTTAGCTCAATAAAAACATAAACCCGAACGCTTCACCGATAAAGTGAATGTTCGGGTTTTGTGCGTTTGGTGCGAGTGTTCATAACGACAAACTCGGGAACCCACATAAAATAAGGCTTTCGGCATCATGCAAACGAATATTAGAAAAATTTATTACCGAAATCTTTGAAAGCTTGACAACGGGAAAAAAGCAGCTATAATAATGACAACAAGTTGTCTTTTTGGGAGTCTAATATGAAACAATACTATTTGCAGCAAATTTTTTCCACAATATTTTATCTGTCCAATAAAATCCAGACTGAAGGGGATAAGCTAGACGACAACATTACGGTTCGGCAGTGGATGACGTTATTGGCTATCCTACATTTACCGGAGGGCAGAGCAAATTATAACCAACTTGCCGACATGATGGGGTACTCGAAACAAAACGCCAAAAAGCTTGTTACAGTCCTTGAAAGAAAAGGATTTGTCAAAATCGGAAAAAGCGACACCGATCATCGTGCGGTTCAAATTCAGGTTTCGGAAAGTTGCAAAACCTTTTTGCGTAATTATTACGAAAGAGGCAATTCATATATAGATGGCATATTTAAAGATTTTGATGAGAATGAGTTGCAAGCATTATGGAAGCTCTTGAGGAAGCTTGCAAGTTATGACGGAAGTGATTGGCTTGGCTATGACAAGCAGGTTCCAATCGATTAATGAAAGAGGTATGAAGATGAGTAGAAATTGTGTCATAAAGATCGTTCCGGAGAAATCCTTTATCGACGAACGGGTTGATATTACAATCAGCGGGCTGCGGAAAAATCAACAGATTATTCTGCGCGCTGTGAGCGAGGATTATTATTGCATCAACGCCGGTATGATGGAGCAGGGTCATAATACAGTTTGGGAGTCTTATGGAGTTTTTACCGCTGATGACAACGGCTTTCTTTCTTTAGGAAATGTGGCGCCAAGCGATGGGACATATCAATCCTGCGATGCAATGGGACTTTTCTATTCGATGAAAATCAAAAAGCTGTGTAAAGCAAAGCCGCCCAAAAGATTATCAGAAGTGAGTGAAAACCGAAGTTATCATATCCTCTTTACCGTAGAAGCTGATGGTAAAGTTCTGGCCTCTGAAAAGCATATCAGGCAGTTCTGTGATAAAACGGTAAAGAGCGAAACCATTGTGCAAAAAGGCCTGGTTGCACGCTATTTTACACCTGGCGTCATCGAGAAAAGACCTGCCGTAATTGTTGTAAGCGGCAGTGAGGGGCGAATTGAAAAAGCTCAGGCCATTGCTGAGGTTTTAGCTAGACGGGGATACTCTGCGCTGGCGGTTTGTTATTTCGGAATGGAAGAGACTTTACCGAATCTGAATCGCATTCCGCTTGAAATAATAGAGAAAGCCATCGGCTGGCTGAAAAGTCAAGATACCGTCGACGAAAAGCGCATTGGAATCTATGGGCGATCCAAGGGTGGAGAGCTTGCTCTCGCAGCAGCCTCAATTTTTCATGATCTTACCTGTGTGGTTGCGAACACGCCGAGCTGTTATGTTTATGAAGGGCTAAAAAACGGAATGCCCTCTCAGCAATCATCGTGGACTTATCGCGGAGATGAATTTCCGTTCCTGAAATTTTCCTTTATAATTTTGCTTCGGATGATCATTAAAAAAATGTTGGGAAAAAAAGACCTTGTACGGTGGATGTATCAGCAGGTAATCGCGGGTGCCCAGACGGATAAAGCCGACATCGCTGTAGAAAAGATCAACGGCCCGATTTTGTTTCTTTCCTCGCAAGCTGACGCAATATGGCCGTCTCTACTACATTGTCAAACAGCTGTAAATAGATTGCATAATAAAAATTTTCAGAACCTTTACAAGCATTGTACATATGAAAAAGCTGGGCATATGCTCACTTTACCATATCAATCAATCTCAAGTTTGAAGAAATGCAATGGCTATCTAGAAGAATGGAAAAAAGCATGTCTTGAGAGTTGGAAACAGACAACAGTTTTTTTGGACAAATGGGGTCATAATGCATAACAGCCTTATGCGCTCAAGTTGCAAAACAAAACAGGCTGATATCATCAGCCTGTTTTGTCGTTATGAACACTCGAAGTTCATCTGTAGTGATATTCACATACTCCTGTTGCTACTCCTGCCCTGTGTTAGTATTTTTATCAACTTGCTGATGATTAAAAAGTACACACAGACTGCAACCAGAACACCTGTAATCAACAGTTTAATGCCTGTTTCGGAACGTCCCGATTGAAAGGCATCAAAAGCTGCCAAACCACAAACAACCACTAATCCTAAATAGATAAGTACAAAAATAATCATCAGAACTCGGCTCGCAATTCTAATGTGCTTACTGACTTCAGGTGCATCGGAAAAACCCACTACGCAAAGCAAACCAAATTCCAATAACATTGTCACCCAAATCAATATGCTGCTACGATCACCCATAAAAATTAGAAGGGCAGCAATTACGATCAGACTAATCATTACGATGATACTCAGTTTTCTATTGCTTTTCACAGTATTTGTACATTTATCAAGATGATTTATTATTTCATCATCGCCCTTAAGCAGTTCATCAAGGCTAATTTCGTAAAGGTCGCTTAGTTTAATGATACTGATGATATCGGGGTATGATTTTTCATTCTCCCAATTTGAAATTGTCTGTCTGGATACTTGAATTTCATCAGAAATTCTTTCTTGTGTAAAGCCATGCTGCATTCGGGCCTCCTTGAGTTTTTTTCCTATGTTCATAGAACCACCTCCTGTCAAAATGATGCCAAAAAAAGACTCACTTGTCCATCAATATGCTTTTACAGTAGCAAAATGGGTTGTCAAAATTCTTTTACATAACCGTTCAAACCGTTTTATATTCCAAAATCATCAAATTCAAAGGTCAGAGTCTGATCAGATAAAAAGGCATTGGTTATCCTGCAATCGTGCATATGAAATCCCCTTTGGGATAATCCCATTTGGGTTAAAGAAACATCAAATAATTGCAACATTGCTGAACCTCCGAATATTTAATATTTAAAAAAATAAAATTCTATATAATTTGATTATTTAAAGATATTATATCACTCCATCCTAAAGAAATCATTAAGTTACACAGACGAGCAAGCGGAGCTGGATGCGAAAGCTGCGGCATTGCAAAAGGTGGTGGATAGCGACAATGCGCACCAAATGGACGTAAACAGATTTCTAAAAATGGTTCGCAAGTACACCGCCATCAACGAGCTTACGCCAGAAGTCTTGCGGCACTATATTGACAAAATCGTGGTGCACCACCGCGAGGAAACGGCAGAAGGCAAAACACAGAAGGTTGATTTTTATTTTAATTTTATTAGAACGGTCGAAATGCCAATGTTGTATGAACTGGCACCATACAAAAACAGCTTTGGCAGACAAAAAGAAAACCACACCGCCAAAGCCGTGTGATTTTCTCTCTCTCAAATGCACATCGTTTTCGTAAGAAGTAGCGGTAACTACTTTCTTATATAGGACAGTCTATGCCCGTTATGTGCATTCATACTGGTGCGGGCGACAGGACTTGAACCTGCACATCGAAGATACCAGAACCTAAATCTGGCGCGTCTGCCAATTTCGCCACGCCCGCGTACGATGAAAAGCGAATCGATCATTCTGCCCAAAGAACTTATATATTATAACCAAAGCACGAATTCTTTGCAAGAGAAACTTTCATACGCGCCTGAAAATAGTCCAAACGCGTATGAAATTGTTGCTTTCTCTCTCAAAATCAGAGAGGCAGGATGCCCTGTTCCAGCATAGACTGCGCCGCCAGCATGGCGCCCAGCCTGCCGCTGTGGAAGTTCAGCCCGCCCTGCATCCAAACTGCAAACGGTTCGCGCAGGGGCGCATCCGCTGAAAGCTCGATGGAAGCGCCGAGCGTAAACGCGCCAGCGGCCATGATGACCTCGCAGTCATAGCCGGGCATATCCCACGGTTCGGGCGTCACGAAGGAATCGACAGGGGCTCCCTTCTGAATCCCGCGGCAGAACGCGATTAGCGCCTCCTTCTCCCGCAGCAGCACCGCCTGAATAATATCTGCTCTCGCTTCGTCCCAACTCGGAGTCACATCATACCCCAGGCTGGAAAAGAGCGCCGACGCAAAGGCTGCGGTTTTCAGCGCCTCCCCCGTCACATTCGGTGCGTGGAACGCACCGAGGAATAATTCGCGGTTATTGCCGAGAGTACAGCCGATCTCGCGGCCAGTGCCGGGCGTCGTCAGGCGGTAGGAGCAGCTTTCCACCAAATCGCGCCGGCCTGCGATATAGCCGCCGGTAGGCGCGATGCCTCCGCCGGGGTTTTTGATCAGGGAGCCCGCCATCAAATCCGCGCCGCGCTGGGTGGGCTCTTCCATCTGGACAAACTCGCCGTAGCAGTTGTCCACCATCACAATGCACCCGGGGGCGCGGCGCTTGGCGATTTTAGCAATGCGCTCAATATCCTCTATGAACAGCGACGGGCGCAGGCTGTACCCACGCGAACGCTGAATATACACCATTTTAAGGCCGGGACGAATCCGACGCTCCATTTCTTCATAGTCCGGCGTGCCGTCCTCCTTTAGGTCGAGCTGCTCGTACTTTACGCCGAATTCCTTGAGAGAGCCGTTGCCGTTGCCGGTGATTCCCAGCACGCCGCGCAGGGTATCGTAGGGAATCCCCGTTACACTGAGCATCGTATCGCCAGGGCGCAGCACACCGAACAGCGCGACCGTAAGCGCATGCGTACCACTGACGAAGTTGGCGCGCACCAGAGCATCCTCCGCTCCAAGCGCATAGGCGTACACCTCATCGAGCACGTCGCGGCCGCGGTCGCCATAGCCGTAGCCGGTCGTGCCGACAAAATGGCTTTCGCTCACCCGCGCGCGGTTAAACGCCGCGAGCATTTTCTGCTGGTTGTAGCCGGCAACCTCGTCGATCCGGCGAATTACCGGCTCAAGCCGCTGCATCGCCTGCTCAGACGCGGAGAGGATTCTATCGTCCAACTGAAAAAACGGATGGTTTATCATACTGTTTGCTCCCTTATGTTTCTGAATGACGGGTCGCCCTGCGGACGATCCCGCGATTGACCGGTTTTCGCATCCGGCCGCCGCCTGCCCGGATCGGCGGCGGATACTAAAAATCCAGCTCGGCCCACCGGCCCGCCGGAGAAAAGGACAGCGACCGGTAAAACAGCGCGGCCCGCTCATTTTCGCACAGCACATACACCGCTCTGGGCGACAGACGCAAAAGCAGCGCCCGGACGACCGCGCCGCCAAGTCCCCTTCGGCGAAAATCGGGATGTACCGCTACCGCCGACAAAACGGCATCTGTTTTTGTAATGCTGCCGGCCATGGCGCAGGCGACCGGCCTGTCCGAAAAATATGCCCCTTGCGTCAAGCACGCCCCGTGGCGCACGCGATGGGAAACATCCAGATAAAACGGTTCAAACTGCCCGGCCCTCTGCTCCCCGCACTCGCACAGCAGGGAAAACAGCGCGCGAACCGGCACTTCCTCCAGCAGTTTTGCGCCGCCCGCCGTCACGGATTCTTCCAGGTCCGCGGAGCAAACGAACACTTCTCCCGCTCTGTTTGGCGCTCCATACAGAGCATGTGCCGCGCTCTCCCCGCAGAGAAGAGTACGGCACCCGGCGGCGGACAGGAATTCTTTCAGCTCGTCCCCATCCGCCGTGCTTTTCAAATGCAGAACCGAGGCGCCGTCCAGCGAGGATACGGCGGCGGTGATTTTTCCGTGCTCGTCTGTTTGTACCCAGAAGCGGGCAAACGGCAGCAAAAGGCCATACGCCCGCTGCAAGCCCGCAATTTTGCACCCAAACGGGCTGCCCTCACAAAAGCGCTCCAGCAGAGGAAGCTCTTTTTCCGTGACCAGACGAATCACTGCGCGCCCTCTCCAGCTGCGATGCGCGCCGCCAGTCCGCGTACCAGACGCTCGGTGTCGTGGTAATCCTGCTCGGCGATCAGGCTCGCGGGGCCGTGCAAATACCGGCACGCGATCGAGACCGCGATGGTTCTCACGCCGCCGCGCACCGTGTGAATCGCGCCCGCGTCGTTGCCCCCCGCTACCGCCTGCTTTGTCTGGCAGGGAATCTCCTGTTCTTCGGCAAGCCTCATGGCCAAATCAAAATAGGGCTTGTCATAAATCGTGCGGCGGTCCATAAAGGAAAGCACCGGCCCCTGCCCCACATGGCACACCTGCCGCTCCGGCTCCACACCGGCAATGTCGCCCGCGGTGGTGGTCTCCACCACAATCGCCGCCTGCGGATCGACCGTATAGGCCGCGACTGCCGAGCCGCGCAGACCGACCTCCTCCTGCACGCAGAACACGAAGGTCATGTCATACGGAAGCTCTTCCCTGATCATATCGATCAAAATGGCGCAGCCCGCGCGGTCATCCAGCGCACGGGAAAGGATCGTACCGCACCCGCGGTGGAATCCCGCGTCGAATACAACAAAATCCCCGGGCGAGACATAGCGTTCCGCGTCGGCCTTGTCCTTGGCACCGATATCAATGTACAGATCTGAAACAGGCACTGATTTGCCCTTCTCTTCCCCTTCGAGCAGATGAATCGGCTTTGCGCCGATGACCCCCGGAACCGTTCCGCCCACCAGAACCGGCTTGGCGCACAGAACCCGGCGATCGATCCCGCCGACCTCCGCAAATTTGAGCAGGCCGCTTTCGCCGATGTGCGTCACGATCAGGCCCACCTCGTCCATATGGGCACTGAGCATCAGCCGAACGGCCGGCTCCTTCGCCCCCTTTTTAAACGCGATGATGTTTCCCAGCGCATCCTTGCGCACCGTGGTCGCAAACGGGGAAATCTCTTCTAAAACAGCGTCGGCCACCTGCCGCTCACGGCCTGAAATGCCGTGAAGCTCGCAAAGCCGCTGCAAAAGCGTTACATCTGCCATACGTTCCCCTCCCCGATATACGCGGCCAAAAGCCTCGCCGTATTCTCAATGTCCACGGTATCGATCACCTCTACCGGCGTGTGCATGTAGCGCAGCGGCACCGAGGCCAGCGCGCACCGCACGCCGGAGCGCGCCGTTGCGATGGAATCCGCGTTCGTGCCGGTCGTGCCGCCCATCACTTCGTACTGGAACGGTATTTCGCGCTTTTTTGCCAGACGAACCAGTTCGTCGGTCATTTGCTGATCGAGCGTGGGAGCGATGCCGATCATCGGCCCGGCGGACAGCTTTCCGCTTTTCCGCTCCGGCACACCGGGCTGCCGGGCAAAGCTGACGTCCACCGTGATCGCCTCGGTGGGGTCATGCGCAAACGCGCCCGTTTTGGCCCCCTGGCCACCCACCTCCTCGCGCGTGCTGAGCAGGATGGTCACGGAGCAGTTCAGCTCTTTTTTCGCCAGCAGCTCCGCACAGCGGATCATCGTACACACACCCGCGCGGTTGTCAAGCCCGGCAGCGGTAAACCTGCCATTCAAAAGAGCGCGGGGCGTGATCTCCCACAAAATCCGATCGCCCGGAGTGACCAGGCGTTCCGCTTCTTCCCTGCTCAAGCCGACATCCACGTACATTTTGTCAACCGGCTCCACCTTTTCCTCGCCGCCCTCCACCAGATGCGGCGGCAGGCAGCACACCACGCCGCGCAAAAGCTCGCGGCCGAATACCGTCACCGAGGTGCCGGGCAGGGCGCGGCGATCCACGCCGCCGCAGGCGGCCAGGCGCAGAAAGCCCCTCTCGGTGATGCCTGCCACCAGAAGGCCGATCTGGTCGATGTGCGCGTCCAGCAGAATCCGCCGCTTTGCCCCCGCATTGCCCATTTGGCAGACAAGGTTCCCCAGCGGATCGTAAGAAATGGCCCCGTATTGTTTCAGCTCCCGTTCCGCCGCCTTCACGGCGGCTGCCTCCGCACCGGACATCCCGGGCGCGGAGCAAAGGCGAAACAGGAGCTCCTGCAAATGTTCCATGCTGATTCCTCTTTCTCTCGTAAACTTCCTGTAAAAGATCAAAACCCGGCTTTCCCCCGCCTTTGGCGGGGGAAAGCCGCAATCTCATTTTGTTCCCGGCAGCGCGTTCACCAGCTGTTTAAAGTGGTAGCCACGCACCTCAAAGCTTGTATATTGGTCAAAGCTTGCGCAGGCCGGCGAAAGCGACACGATGTCGCCGCTCTTTGCCGCCTTGTAAGCGGCCAGCACAGCCTCCTCCATTCCGCCCACCCGCAGAATCTCTGGCCGGCCGGGCTGGTACTCGGGCGCCGCTTTCACGCTCTCTTCAATCTTATCCGCCGTCTGGCCCATCAGGATGAGCAGCTTTACCTTTTCCACGATCGCCTTGCCCAGCTCTTCAAACGGAAGATGCTTGTCGTACCCGCCCGCAAGCAGGATGATCTTATCCGGATAGACGGACAGAGTTCCGCTGATGGTTCGGGTGGGGCTGGTGCCGATGGAATCGTTGTAATATTTGACGCCGCCGAGCTCGCGCACCAGCTCCATGCGGTGCTGAACGCCGGAAAATTCCCTCGCGACCTTGCGGATAGACTCGGCGTCCACCTCTCCCCAAACGGCGGAAATCGCCGCCAGGTAATTTTCCACATTGTGCATTCCGGGGAGCAGAATGTCGGAGGCGGGCATGATTTCGGTATCGCCCGCCAAAATCATCCCGTCCTCTCGCAGCCAGGCCCCATAGACACTGGCCCGACGGCGGCTGAACAGGCGCACCTGCCCGCGCACGGATTCCGCAAAGCCGGCGGCAATGGCGTTGTCCGCGTTGATGACCGCGCTGCTGAACGCGTTCTGGTGCCGCACGATGTTCTTTTTAGCCTCCACGTACTCCGTCATGTCCTTATGGATATCCAGATGATTCGGCGAAACGTTCGTCACCACCGCCACATCGGGGCTTTTGCGCATCGAAATCAGCTGAAAGCTGGAAAGCTCCACCACCGCCACGTCCCCCGGTTCAATGGAAGTGATTTCGGGCAGCAGGGGCTTGCCAATGTTCCCGCCAAGATGCACTTTCTTCCCCGCAGACTCAAGCAGCTTTGAAATGATGGTAGTGGTGGTGGTTTTGCCGTCGCTGCCGGTCACCGCATAGATTTTGCACGGGCAGAGGTCGAAGAACACTTCCATCTCCGACGTGACGGCCCGCCCCTCTTTTCTGGCCTGATCCAGCTCCGGCAGAAAAAACTTCATCCCCGGCGTGCGGAAAATCACATCCGCATCCAGGTTCTTTAAATAGTCCTCACCCAGGCAAAGCTCCGCGCCCAGTTCCTCGAGCTGCCGTGCCGTATCGCCCAGCTGCTCCCTTTGCCGCCGGTCGCGCGCCTGCACCGTGGCGCCATGCTCCAAAAAAATCCGGATCAGCGGCAGATTGCTCCCGCCGATCCCGCAGAAGGCCACTTTTTTTCCTTGCAATCCCTCAAAAAAGGTTCGTACCCTGCTGTCCATTCCCATACGCCCCCGCTTCTCTCACTCGGTTTTCGCTTCCGCCTCACTTTTATTTGAAACGATAGTATGCGCTGCTCGCCCCGGCAAAAGCGGGGAAAGCAGCCGCTGTTTTTTTATCATAAAGTAGACTGCTTCTACCATATTATACTAACCAGATTTTTAAATATCAACCGAAATCCAATCTTTCAGCATGTCCGCGTAAGATTTAAAGGCGGAGGGCAGCGCGTATTCCTCCAAAAGCTCCCGATACGTCGCCCAGACAAACTCCCCGAACGGGCGCGAAACGCGGACGGCATACGCCGTCATGTGCCATTCGCGGTGCGTAAAGATGTGCTTTGCCTTGGGCAGAGGCTGCAAGATAAATTCCGAAAGGCCCCATTCACGCAGCTGATCCTCGGCCCCCTCGGGGGAAAATACCCCCGGCACGCCGGGAAGCTCCCACAGCCCGGCCAAAAGCCCCTTCGCCGGCCGTCGGCGCAGCGCCACCCGATCCTCCGTACACAGGAGGAACACCGTGCGCTCCTCTATTGCTCGGGGGCGCTTCGCTGTTTTCACCGGCAGCTCGGCGGCTATCCCTTGCCGGTAAGCGGCACACAGGCCGTTTAAGGGACACAGCAGGCACAGCGGCGCGCCGTTCGGCAGGCAGACGGTAGCGCCGAGCTCCATCAGCGACTGATTGAAATCCCCCGCCCGTTCGGGCAGTATTTCGCGCACTGCCCCGGTGATCTGACGCTTTACCGCGGCGTCTTTCATATCGCGGCGGTCGGCCGTCAGGCGCGAGATCACGCGCAGCACGTTGCCGTCCACCGCGGGAACGCGAATCCCGAATGCGATGGAGGCCACCGCGCCCGCCGTATATTCGCCAAAGCCCGGCAGAGCCAGAAGCGCTTCAAACGATGCGGGAACCTGCCCGCCGTACCGCTCTTTCATTACGAGCGCGGCGCGCTGCAGATTGCGCACGCGGTTGTAATACCCAAGGCCCTCCCAGAGCTTGAGCAGCAGCTCCTCCGGCGCGCCGGCAAGCGCTTCCACCGTGGGCAGGGCCGACAAAAAGCGCTCGTAATAGGGCTTTACCGCTTCCACCCGCGTTTGCTGCAGCATGATTTCAGATACCCACACGCGGTACGGCTGCGGATTTTCCCGCCACGGCAGCACGCGGGCCGCCCGGCCGTACCAGGAAAGAAGCGGCTGAACAATTCTATTTAGATCGGGCGATGCGTTCAATGTGGTACCCCTTTCTGCCAAAACAGCCGGCAGAAGCTGTGTTCTGCCGGCTGATGATCTCCGTTTTATATTTTCCGCAGAAAAACGACTTATCCCTTCCGGAAATACGGTTTGTCGGACAAAAACTGGTCCGCAGGCTTTTTCGACGTGTGTTCCCTGGTCAGCAGGGGGCGCGGCGGCTCGCCCTTTTTGCGCGGGCCCAGAGAGGTGAGGTAATCCTCTTTCTTTTCCGGGGCAGGTGCGCTACGGCGTTCTTGCTCCGGCTGACGCTCCAGCTGTTCCCTAGGGGCGCGGCGGGCCGCGTCTTTTGCCGCGGCTTCACGCTTTTCGGGGGGCTTCGCTGCGCTTTGCTCCCTGGCTGCGCGCGGCTCCGTTTTTACGGCGGCAGGCTCCTGCTGCGCTCGTCTGGCCGCAGGTTCGGGTTTGGGCGTACGCGGCGCTTTGACCGCCTGCCTTTTGGGCTCGGCAGCCTGCTTTTGCGCAGGTTTTTCGGCGGATTCCGTCCGCCCCGCCTGCGCCGGGCGGACCGCGGCATCCTTACGCACCTTTCGCTGCTTTGTTTTTGCAGCCGACTTCGGCTGCGCCTGCCGCTTCGGCGCATCGTTCGCCTTCTCCGCCTGGCGCGGACGCTCCTGCCGCTGGGTGCCCTCGCTCCGCTGCTTTTCGCGGTGCTGTGGCTGCTGTGCACGCTGCGGGCGCGGCGTTGGCTGCTTCGGCGGCGTCAGCGTGAATACCTGCATCGGGTAAGGGTGATCCTCCACAACGGGAACCGGCTTGCCGATCAGCGCTTCGATGTCTTTCAGATACGGCTTTTCATCGATGTTGCAGAACGAGATCGCCGTTCCGTCGAGCCCCGCGCGGCCGGTACGGCCAATGCGGTGCACATATGTTTCGGGCACGTTCGGCAGATCGTAGTTGATAACATGGGACAGCTCGTCGATGTCGATGCCGCGGGCGGCGATATCAGTCGCCACCAGAACGCGAATCTGGCGGGCTTTAAAGCTGGAAAGAGCCTGCTGGCGCGCCGTCTGCGACTTGTTGCCGTGAATGGCCTGCGCCTGAATCTTCGCGCGGACAAGCTCGCGAGCCACACGGTCGGCTCCGTGCTTGGTGCGCGTAAACACCAATGCCGACTCGATTTCGGCGTGCTTGAGCAGCTCGATGAGCAGCTTCGGCTTATTGCCCTTGTCCACAAAATACACGGACTGCTCGATCGCCTCCGCTGTGGAGGAAACCGGCGCGACCGCCACCTTAAAGGGGTCTACAAGCAGAGAATCCACCAGCTCGGTAATTTCGGGCGGCATGGTTGCAGAGAAAAACAGCGTTTGCTTTTGCCGGGGCAGATGGGTGATCACGCGCTTTACGTCGTGAATAAAGCCCATGTCGAGCATTCTGTCGGCCTCGTCCAGAACAAAGATCTGAACCGCGCCCAAATCGATAAAGCCCTGCTGAATCAAATCATTCAGGCGGCCGGGCGTCGCAACAAGGATGTCCACTCCTCTGTTCAGGCTGTTTACCTGCGGCACCTGCGAAACGCCGCCGAAAATCACCTCGCTGCGCAGAGGCAAATATCTGCCGTAGGCGTGCAGGCTTTCGCCGATTTGAATGGCAAGCTCGCGCGTCGGGGTGAGAATCAGCGAGCGAATGGCGCGCTTTTGCCCCTTGGGCACGGGCGGCTGCGCGTTCAGCCTTTGCAGAATCGGCACGGCAAACGCGGCCGTTTTACCGGTTCCCGTTTGTGCGCAGCCCAATACATCCCGGCCTAAAAGGGCGGGCGGAATCGCTTTTTCCTGAATGGGAGACGGCGCCTCGTACTGCTCCTCCTGCAGTGCTTTCAAAATAGGCGCAATCAAATTGAGTTCCTGAAAATTCATAATACTGTTTAATTCCTTCCTAAAAAGCCGCTGACCCGCCCATGAGGCGTTGGCCCGGCCCTTCCTCTTCTGAATCTATAAATGGGAATCAGATGCCCCTCGCTTTTACGGGCGGCGGGAACCAAATGATTCATCCTCAAGCGGCAGGCATATTCCCCCGCTTCAAGTTTCAAAGCTCTTTCAGCCGCTGCGAACGGCGTGAGGTTCTAATAGACAGAGAAAGCGGCCGCAAGCGGCACGCGGTTTACCGCTTTAAAACACCGGCTCTCTCCGGCTGTTATTTTGCCGGATAATAGATTATTATACCGCTCTTTGGGGTGGAAAGCAAGACCAACCGCCCCGGCGATCTCTCTGCCCCGTGCTTTCTCCCCCTTTCGGCTTCGGCCGAATACAGAAAAGAGGCCACCGGAGCCACCCGATTCTCCGCACAAAAACAGCCGGCGTCTGGCCGGCCGCTTCTCTGTGTGGCGGTGATCCGATTATAAAAACGGAATTGCCAAATAAGGGTTTGTGATCTCCTGAATCGGTACGCCGTAATATTCTTTGCGATACTGCGCGATGGAATACGAAAGATTCGCGGCGATCCGCTGTGTGTTGTGCATAATCCAGTCCGCATCGCGCGGGTAATCGTGGAACGCCGTCTGTACCAGCAGCGCAGGCATTTCGGGGTAAGCCATCTCCGTTAAGGTCTGGTTGTTCGCCAGCTTGATCTTATCTTTCTCGGGGTAAATGAAATTATCTTTTACAATCTGGGCCCAGAGCCCGCTCATGGGCAAATTGGTCTGATAGTAAATGAAACAGCCGTTATACTGCCCGGAGAGCGCCTCCGGCGCGGCGTTGGAGTGGATGGAAAGATACAGGGTACAGTTGTTCTGCGCGGCCTGTTCCGCGCGCGCCTGCAGCATCGTGCCCCACTCGCTTGCGGGAACCTGTGCGCTCGACGGCGCAATGATGGTTTCAATGCCATATTCGTGCAGATACTGGGCCATCCAGTTGGCGATCTGCCGCATATAATCCTCTTCGGTTTTCCCATCGGGATACAGATTATAATACTGCGGCGACGGGCTGAGATACACCCGGAACGCGGGCTGCTCCACTCTGGTGCGCGACTTCATAAACGCTTCGCTGCCGACTGTCTGCGGCGCTTCGGCGGCAAACGCCTGCGCGCTCCCCATACAGAACAGCATTCCCGCAGTGAGCAGAAGGCTTATCATTCGTTTCAGCATGGTCACTTCCCCCTGTAAACACAACAAGATACACTTCATTTTATTATATCGGCTCGTTCGCGTAATATAATTATTTGAAAGAATTATATTACGCGCGTTTTTAGGAATTTACAGAAAATGCGGGGAGCGCCCGCGGCAGCCGTTGCTTTTCGGGAACAAATCTTTTATAATCAAAAGAAAACGACGGATTCTCATCCGGTGAAGGAGAACGCAAATGATCGGAATTATCGGCGCGATGCCCATTGAAGTTGAGGGACTGAAAAGCAGGCTGCAAAATTCGCAGACGGAAAACCTGGCGGGTTTGCAGTTCAGCAGGGGAATGCTGTCCGGCGTGGAATGCGTCGTCGCGCACTGCAATCCCGGCAAGGTGAACGCCGCACTGTGCACCCAGCTGATGATCACCCACTACCAGCCCCGTCTGGTGATTAACAGCGGAGTGGCGGGCGGAATCGGCGCGGGTATTCACATCGGCGATCTGGTGATTTCCACCGCCGTGGTACAGCACGATATGGACACCTCCCCACTGGGAGATAAGCGCGGCTATTTATCCGGCATCGGGCTGATCGAGATTCCCGCTTCAGAAAAGCTGGTTCAGCTGCTCGGGCGAACGGCCCCGGAGGTTTACAAGGGCGCGGTACATACGGGCGTGATCGCCACGGGCGACCAGTTTATCTGCGATTCGGCAAAGCTGCACGAGCTGGGCCGCGACTTCGGCGCGCTGGCCTGCGAAATGGAGGGCGCCGCCGTGGGGCAGGTATGCCATGTAAACAACGTGGACTTTGTCGTGCTGCGCACGATTTCAGACAACGCGGACGACGACGCGAAAATGGACTACACCACGTTCGCCCCAATCGCGGCCCAGCGCGGGATCGACCTGCTGTGCCGCATTCTTCCCGAGCTATCCTGATTCTTTTGCGCCGGCGCAAATCCCGCGGTTATAAAAAACGGGCCCTGCGTCCCCGGCGGGGGCGCACGAACCGCGGCCTGCCGTTTGTGCAAAGGATTCTGCATGATCTCTCCCGTTCCCGGTTCGGAACCGCCAAACAGAAACGGAGGGTGCATATGAAGTTCTATGACATCTCCCGCGAATTGTTTTCTGCCGATGTATACCCGGGCGACCCCGTTCCCTGGTCGGAGCGGATTCGCCGTATGGACACCGGCGACGACTATAATCTCTCCGCCTTTTTCACCGGCTCCCACAGCGGTACCCACCTGGATGCGCCGCGGCACTTTCTGGAGGACGGGGACACGATCGACCGGATTCCGCTGGAATTCCTGATCGGGCCATGCACGGTGGTTACGGTGGAAGGGATTGTGACAGGAGCGCAGATCGAAGCACTTTTGCCCCGCTGCCAGAAGCGGATTCTGTTCCACGGCGACGGCCAGGCGTTTTTGGACCGCAGCGCCGCGTTTGTCCTGGCGGACAGCGGCGCCCTGCTGGTGGGAACGGACGCGATCTCGATCGGCAGCGAGGCCGAGGAGCGGTCGGTTCACCTGGAGCTTTTGGGCGCGAATATTCCGATTCTGGAGGGAGCCGTTCTCGACGGCGTTCCGGACGGGGACTACCTGCTGCTTGCGCTGCCCTTAAAGCTCCGCGGTCTGGAGGCTTCTCCCTGCCGCGCGATGCTGTTGCAGGGCTCTCTGCCAAGGGACGAACGCTTTTCGTAATATGGCAGGCCAGCAATTATAACAAAGTAAAACGGCCGCGTGACTTTTCAACGGCCAAAAGGGCTTCCGCGCTCATTGCGCGGAAGCCCTACTTAATTTATATTTGAGAAAAGGCAGAGATCAAAATCATTCCTGCTGCGCGTGCCGCAGGGCCGCTTCGTATGCGGCTTTTGTTCTCTCGTCAAAGCAGACCATCGTAACCGACTGCACGGTTTTGGCTATTGGGGAAAACGCGAGGATTTCCCGCACGGCAATGTAGGCGGCGCATTCCAGCGGAAAACGGTACACGCCCGTGCTGATGGAAGGGAACGCCACAGTACGGCAGCCGTTTTCTTCCGCCAGGTGCAGGCAGCTCCGGTAGCAGGAGGCAAGGAGGCCCTCCTCCCCGGCTCCACCGCCGTGCCAGACGGGGCCGGGCGTATGAATGACATAGTTTGCGGGCAGCCGATAGCCCGACGTGATCTTGGCCTTGCCGGTTTCGCAGCCGTGCAGGCGCCTGCATTCCTCCAGCAGCTCAGGGCCCGCCGCCCGATGAATGGCCCCGTCCACTCCTCCTCCGCCCAGCAGAGAGGTGTTGGCGGCATTGACAATCGCATCCGCCGTAAAAGCCGTAATATCTCCCTGAATAATGGAAAACTCCATAACGTTCCTCCTTTGAGCCGCTCCCTTTGACCCAGCCGGTTCCCTATCGATTTTCACAACGATTTCCTTTAAGAAAGCGATCCTTTCTTTCACCCGCCGTGCATGGCGGAGGGAATCGTTCTGCCGGGCACAAAGCCATTGGAAAGTAAACGGACTATAAAAACAGAATACTCCGCGCGGAACCAAAATGCAATTAAATGGAGGTAAAAAAACAGCTCCTCAACTGGCGGTCTTCCGAGCACCGGTGAGAAGCTGGTCTTTCATTTTCAGAGATTATACGGAAATCTGGTCGGCGATGCTGCGCGCATAGCACTTCATTCTGTCCAAATCCTCTGCCGTGGGGGTGAAATTGGAACGGATTCCCTCCCCCTCAAAGCGGTACTTCAAGTGCTCCAAACGGGAGCGCATCATACCAACGGCCTCGCCGCTCCAGCCAAACGAGCCAAAGGCACCGGCCGGCTTGGAACGAACATTGATCGCGTCAATGCTCGACAGCACATCCCAAACAATCTTGGGCGCGTCGCGGTTAATGGTGCAGGAGCCCATCAGAAGGGCATCCGCTTCATTGGCGGCGACTACAGACTCTTCAAACGGAGTAAAGACCACGTCGATCAGGCGCACATCCAGCTCAGAATCGGCAGAAAGCTCTTCATAGGCGGCTTCCGCCAGCTGCCTGGTGCAGCCGTACGCAGAAGCGTACAGAATCGCAATCTTTCTGCGGTCACACTTTTCGGGCAGGCTCCATTTGCGGTAAAGCTCCGTGATCTCCTGAATTCCCTGAACCAGGCAGGGGCCATGGCTCGTGCAGATCATACGAACCGGCAGGTCCTTGATTTTATCCAGACCGCTGAGAACGTAAGGCTTGAACGGGCCGAAAATACAATCGTAATAGTGGCGCACCTGCTCCAGGTATTTCTCCCGGTAGTGCATGTCGGTGTCCACCAAAGTGGGTTCGCAGAAATGCGTCCCCAGAAAATCGCAGGTAAACAGCAAGCCGCTCGTTTCATCCCATGTAAACATGGAATCCGGCCAGTGCAGAAGGGGCGCCACAATGAATTGCAAAGACCGGTCGCCCAACTCCAAAATCTCTCCCGATTTTACCACATGGAACCGGAACTCCTGATTCGCAATGGCTGTAATGTACTTCTTTGCCGCCATTGTGGAGTAGATTTCAATATTGGGATTCAGCGCCAGCAGCCTTGCCACACTACCGGAATGATCCGGTTCCGTATGGTTCATGATCAGGTAATCGATTTCTGAAACGTCGATCAAACTCTGAATATTTTCGAGATACTCTTCAAAGAAATCTGCATGAACCGTATCGATCAGCACATTTTTTTGGCCGGTGATCAGGTATGCGTTGTAGCTGCTCCCATAAGGGGACTCCATAATAATGTCAAACACACGCAAACCGGGATTCAGTACTCCGACCGAATAAATGTGGTCCGCCAATTTCTTTGTTGCCATGACTGAAACATCCTTCCCGCTGACTGGGCGTAAATTTGCCCTTTACTGGGGGCTGAACATATCCTTGGAAACCCCACATTCCGGACAGGTCCAATCTTCGGGAAGATCTGCAAAACTGGTTCCGGGAGCGATACCGTTATCAGGATCCCCTACCGCCGGATCGTATACATAGCCACAAGCATCACATACATATTTTGCCATAACTTTTAACACTCCTTTTAATTGACAATCTTTTATCACTTAAGGGTTGATGCATTTAGTATACTCTATTCTTTTTAAAATTGTCAATCAAAAGAGGTGTCTTTCATGTGTGTTTCCGCATTAAATACTGCCGTCGTCCAGAATATTGCACAAATGCGCGGGACATACCGTGCCCGTGGCCAGGGTACGGGCCAAAGCCATTGCGCGGGCTTTGCTGCTGCTGACGTTCTCGTATTCAGCTTGAGCACTCACAGCACCTCGTTGTACAATGCGAATCCCATAGCCGGTTTGCTCGTCACCAAACACATAATACTCCAGGACTCTGTTCTGCCGCGAAATGATGATCTTCCCTACATTTTTGACCATGAACGGCCTCTCCCCCTTCTAAAATGTAATCTCCGCAACATTATTTTCGTGAATTTAATTCACATACTTTTTCATTCATCATACGGGATTTCTGAAACGTTTTCAATATGGCATCCCATTGTCACATCTACTTTTTAATTTTTCCTCAATATCTTTCGCTTCTCATTTTCTTTCTTACCAGATGTAGCTCCAAGCAGAGCTTTCTCCGCCTCCACTATGACAAACGGAACCAGCGAAATCAGTGCGACCGCCGCCCACTGGGCGCCGCTTAACACCGCTGTTTTGAAAATCTGTGCCACTGGCGCCACCGCGATCACCGAAACCTGCATGAGCGTGCAGATGGCGGAGGCCGCCACGAGCTGCGGATTGCTGAGAAATCCGATGCGGAACAGAGAATGGGACGAACGCATGTTATAGCTATGTACGATCTGAGAAAGGCTCAGTGTTGCGAACGCCATGGTTCGGCCGACGATCGGATAAGAGGGGTCTATGTCGAAAAACGCGCGGCCCACACTGTAGGCCAGCAGAGCCAAAGCGCCGATCAAGCAGCCCTCCACCAAAATATTGTATCCCATACCGCCCGCGAAAATGCTCTCATTTTGCCGATGCGGGGGCTGTTCCATCACATCATTTTCAATCGGCTCGACCCCGAGCGCCAAGGCGGGAAGAGAATCCGTCACCAGATTGATCCACAGCAGCTGAATGGCCAGAAGCGGCAGGGGCAGATGCAGCAAAAACGCCAGGAACACGGTGAGAATCTCGCCGATATTGCAGGAAATCAAGAAATGGATCGTTTTGCGGATATTTGCGTAGATGCCGCGACCCTCTCGCACCGCCTCGACGATCGTCGCAAAGTTGTCGTCGGTCAGCACCATATCCGCCGCGCCCTTTGCCACGTCTGTACCGGAGATTCCCATGGCGCAGCCGATGTCCGCCGCCTTGAGCGCGGGGGCGTCGTTCACGCCGTCGCCCGTCATCGCCACCACCTCGCCGCGCTTCTGGTAGGCCTTGACGATGCGTACCTTATGCTCCGGCGATACCCGGGCAAATACCGAATACTGGTAGATATTCCGTTCCAGGTCGCGCTGTTGCATCTGGTCCAGCTGCTGGCCGGTGAGCGCTTTGTCCTCGGGGCCCATCATACCCAGCTTGCCGGCGATTGCGACCGCCGTCGCCACATGGTCCCCGGTAATCATCACGGCGCGGATGCCCGCCTTCTTGCACAGGCGCACCGCCCGTTCCGCTTCCGGACGCGGGGGATCGATCATGCCGATAAAGCCGCAGAATACCAAATCCTTCTCCCACTCATTTTCCGGCGGGAGCTGCTTCACATCGCGGTAGGCCACGCCGAGCACGCGCAGCGCACGCGACGCCATCTGCTCGTTTCTGCGCTGCAGCTCGCGCCGCACCTGCTGATCCATGGGGGCGGTGAAGCTGCCGCCCTGGCAGGTGGTGCAACGCTCCATCAGAAGATCCGGCGCGCCCTTCGTGATGATGCGGTACTGCTGATTGTCGAGCCGGTGCACCGTCGTCATCATCTTGCGGGCGGACTGGAAGGGAATTTCTCGCACTCTGGGCATGCGGCGCTCCAATTGATCCTTTGGAACGGGAGAAGCCGCCAGAAGCGCGGCCTCGGTTGGGTCGCCCTGTATTTTACCGCCCGAAACGGTGCAGTTGTTGCACAGCGCCGCCAGCTCCAGAATGCGTCTGGCCTGGGTGTCCTGCTTTGTCAGCAAGCCGTCGTAGCCGGCTACCTCTACCACGGTCATCTTGTTCTGCGTGAGCGTTCCGGTTTTATCTGAGCAGATGACGCTTGCGCTGCCGAGCGTTTCCACGGCGGGCATGCGGCGCACAATGGCCCGGCAGCTGGCCATGCGGCGCACGCCCATGGCCAGAACAATCGTGACGACCGCCGGCAGCCCTTCGGGAATCGCGGCTACCGCCAGACTGATGGAAATCATAAACATATCCAGCGGCTCTACGCTCTGGATGAGCCCCATGAGAAAGATCGCCGCGCAGATTGCCAGCGCGCCGATGCCCAGCACCTTGCCCGTGTGGGCCAGCCGCTTTTGCAGCGGGGTCTGGGGCGCTTCCTCCGAATGGAGCATGTGGGCGATTTTGCCTACCTGTGTTTCCATTCCGGTGGCAACCGCCACGCCCACACCGCGCCCGGCCGCAACGCTGCTGCCGGAATACAGCATGTTCCGGCGGTCGCCAAGCGGCGTTTTATCCCCGCAGACAAGCTCCGCCGATTTTTCCACCGGCAGGGATTCGCCGGTGAGCGCGGACTCCTCCGCGCGCAGGTTGTGCGCCTCCAGAATGCGCAGGTCGGCCGGTACAAAATCGCCCTCCGTGAGGAACACGATATCGCCGGGAACGATCTCTTTCGAGGCGATTTTAACCCGTTTGCCGTCGCGCATCACCACCGATTCGGGCGAAGTGAGCTTCTTCAGCGCGTCGATCGCCTTTTCAGCGCGGCTCTCCTGTAAAACGCCGATCACCGCGTTGACGATGACGATGAGCAGAATGATAATAGGGTCTATGTAATCACCGTCATGCCGGAACAGGGAGGTAAAAAATGAAACCGCCGCGGCAATCAGCAGAATAATGACCATAAAGTCTTTGAACTGCTCCAAAAACTTTGCGATGAGGCCGGGCCGTTTGCCCTCCCGCAGTTCGTTGTGCCCGTATTCCCTTTTCCTCTGTTCCGCCTGCGGTACCGTAAGCCCCCGCTTGGGATCTGTTTTCAACTGCCGGATGCATTCCTCTCTGGACAAGCTTTGCCACTCCAAAACAAATCAACTCCCGCTCTGATTTTCAGGCTTTCGCCCGCACCTGCCTTTGCATTGGTTATATATATTAACCCAGGTGGACGAAATAGAACTCTGCGCGGAGATTTGTCGGAATTCACCGGAAAACAGAATAAAACCTTGCAGCTCACCGTAAAATGCGTTTGACCACATTTGAAAAACCGGAATTTCCTTGACAAACAACCGAAAAGACCGATATGATGAATTAGAATAAAACAAATTGAACGAAGAGGGATGACCCCTTCAGAAAAGGTGGTACAGCATGAACAAAAAACAGATTGCGGGGCTGATTGCAGCCGCGCTCGTATTTGTGTTTGTCTGCGGCTCCAGCATGGTGATTCGCAGCTTTGCGGCACAGCAGGAAAACAACTATTTGGATAAACTGCTGAAGGCGTCTGAGGACGTTTCCAAGGATTTTCCGGCCAGCCCGTTCGTGGGGGTTGTTTCCGTGGAGGGCACCATTCAGGCCTCTTCCTCTGCATCCTCCCTGTTCCCGACGGAGGGCTACGACCATAACAGAACCCTGAAGCTGATCGACAGCCTGGAGGCCGACCCGAACAACAAGGGAATCCTTCTCTACGTCAACTCGCCGGGCGGCAGCGTATACGAGAGCGACGAGCTGTACCAGCGCCTGCTCAAATACAAAGAAAACACCGAACGCCCGATTTGGACCTATATGGCGAACATGGCGGCCTCCGGCGGGTATTACGTTTCCATGGCGTCCGACAAGATCATCGCCAACAGCCAAACCTGGACCGGCTCAATCGGCGTCATTATCTCCTTGACGAATTACAAAGAGCTCATGGATAAAATCGGCGTTAAGAGCATTCTGTTTACCAGCGGAAGAAACAAGGCCATGGGCAGCTCCGAAATTGACATAACCGACGAGCAGCGACAGATTTTTCAATCCCTTGTGGATGAACCGTACAACGCCTTTGTGAGCATTGTGGCAAAGGGCCGCCATATGAACGAGGCCAAGGTGCGCGAGCTGGCGGACGGCAGAATCTACACCGCCCGGCAGGCGAAAGAAAACAAGCTGATCGACCAGATTGCCGGCTACGAGGACGCACAGGCGGAATTCCAGAAAGCGCTGGGCGGCGACGTGGAGTTTTATACTCCCACTGATTCTGCTTCGCCGTTTGCCTCCCTTTTTGCCATGGCGAAGGACTACACCCGCAGCGACGCAGACAAGCTGGCCGACCTGATGGAAATCAAAGAGAGCGGGGTGCCGATGTATTATGCAGCCATTGGAGAATAACGCAGCCACCCCCGGCGGATTTTTCGTGCGTCTGGCGGCGTACCTGATCGATCTTCTGCTGATCGGCGCGATTCTGACGCTGACGGTTCGCCTGCCGCTGTTGCTGGTGCAGATGCTGAACCCCGCCTCGTGGTTTTTGAGCCCCATCCTCTTCCGCTTCAGCCCCTACGATATTTTTCTGTATCTGGCCGGATCAGCCTATTTTATCGTGATGACCTACCTGACCGGCGCAACCGTGGGCAAGCGCCTGATGAACCTGCGCGTCGTCGCCTGCGACGACAGCAAGCTGACCTTTGTCAACGTTCTTTACCGCGAAACCATCGGGCGTTACCTTTCCTCCCTGCTGTTCGTCGGGTACCTGATGATCGGCGTCAGCGAAACAAAGCAGGGACTTCACGACCGCCTGTGCGACACCCAGGTGATTTACACCTGCAAATGCCGGCCCGTCGTCTATGGAAAAGCCTCCCCGGTTTATGGATACGGCGCGGCCCCGGCCGCCGCTGTTCCCTCCGCTCCGGTTTCGTACCGCCCCTACGGGCAGGCAAAGCCCGAAGTCGCCCCCGAGCTGCCGGAACAGACACAGCCCGATGCGCCAGAGCCGCCAACCGACACACAGGAGCGGGAACCGAAATAACGCGAAGCAACGCATCGCAGGCAAAAATGCCCCCATTCGTCAGACAGGGAATCCCTGTCTCTGACGAATGGGGGCATTTTGCCGTATGCCGAAGCATTCTTTCCATTATTTCCGACCGCCAAAGGAGAATGAACCGGGGGATGCCGGGCTGTTCCCTGCGGCAAGCTGCATGTTCCGGCATGGCTGCAAGGCAGCGTATTTTGCCCGCGCCGGGCAGGGAAAGGCAATCGAACTGTATGCTCGGCTATGGATGCAGACAGCCGGCTTAAAAGGTCAGCTTTCTGTTTCTGGCAGTCACTTCCCACTCCTCGGTAATATTGCCGTTTTGCGCCACCGAAACAGCGGGATACAATGCAGAAGTGGGGCAGATATGGGTTGGAATCACGTAGAAAACGGTGCCGATGGCGGGAACTTCCTTTGTGTGCTCGGGATTCATTTCAAATACCCAATGCTCCTCACTCTGGAACAGCGCATGTGCGCGATCGAACCCCGCAATGACGCCGCGCACCCCCGCCGGATCGGCGGCAATCCCTTTATACCCCAAATCCAAGGTGAAGAGTCCGGGAGCCGGGTGACTGATCACCCGTGTCAGAATGGCCGCGGCGGGCTCAAAGGAGAGATCGGGCAAATTCTTTTGGTAGCCCGCATCGTCGATGAACGCGGTTCCGGGCGAAAGAAACCATTGGGTAACCAGCGCATGGCATGGGAACGACGGGGTTCCGCCCATAATCATGGTGCCGCATTCGATCCCTTTTTTCATTAACTCGCCCTGAATCTCTTTCACCCGCAAATCAGCTTCGCGCACCTGCTTCAAACGGGCTTGGAGATCGCTGTTATTGTGGTTTCCATCATAGCAGTGCATCCCCTTCAGAGAAAGGCCGGGCAGCCGCGCGGCTTTTTCATAGAGCTGCTCCGCTTGCTGCAAAGGGACGCCGGTACGGTTCATCCCCATATTGACATCGAGCAGCACGTTTATTTTCATATGTCTTTGCACGGCATATCCGCTGAGAATAGAGAGCTGCTCCAGATCATCGCCGATAGCCCAGAACCGGGTTTTGGGAAAGGCATTGATCAGCTCGAGATACCGTTTTCTATTGGGGCCGATCAGAGGGTAAGCCAGAAGGACATGATCCGCGCCGGCCGCGGCCGTCATCTCGGCCTCCGCAATCGTCGCGCATTTAAACCGCCGGATTCCCATCCCGAGCTGGAGTCTCACCATTTTCTCCATCTTATGAGATTTAACATGGGGCCACAGCCTTTGGGCTCCACCGGCCATTTCAATGGCCAGCCGGGTGTTTTGAACGATGGTGTCCTTATAATAAATCAGAGCCGGACTGATCATTTCGGAAGGATCGTTCAGTTCAAATACTGTACTCATAAAACCAGTCCTTTAAATTTCAAATATGAATTCAATCTCTACGGGAATGTTTCCGGGCAGTTCATTTACCCCAATCGCGGAGCGGGCGCCCACGCCGTTTTCACCGTAAAGGTCTTTGAAAAGCTGAGAGGCACCGTTGGCTACGATGGGCTGCTGATTAAAATCGTCGGCACTGGCTATAAAGGCCAGCATTTTGACAAGACTCCTTACCTGATTCAAATCGCCCAAATAATCGTGCAGAACGCTCAGTGCATTCAGGGCACAGATTCTTGCGGCCTCCTGCCCCTGCTCCACAGAGCATTCTTTCCCCAGCTTGCCCTCCAGCACAGGGATTCCCCCGCGAGTGGCCCCCTGGCCTGAAATATACAGCAAATTTCCCACCTGCTTCACCGGTTGATAGATTCCGCCTTTCGGAGGCAGCGGAGGGAGCTCCAGACCGAGCTGTTTCAAAGTATCGTACACATTCATGCAACTCACATTCCTTTCGGTTTATCGGATGATGTTTCCCCGGCACATCACATGCCGAACATTGCGAAACGCAGTGATGTCCGTTAAGGGGTCACTTTCCATGGCGATCAGGTCGGCGCTAAGTCCCGGGCGGATCGCCCCGGTTTCTTCCGAGAGCCCCAACGCTGCGGCCCCGTTCGCCGTTGCCGCCGCGATTAGCTCCGGTATGGTGATCCGGCAGCGATGCTGCAGGATTTCCAGCTCCAGCCATGTCTCATCAAAATACGTCAGCCCACATCCCGCATCCGTACCGATCACGGGAAGCATGCCGAGCTGAATCAGGCGCTCAAAAATACGGCATTCGCGCTCCTCCTGCTCCAGCAGAAAGGCTTCGCGTTCGGTGCGCTCCGCCTCGCTTTCTCTGCAGTGATCAAATATATGATAATTGTTTGAAATCCCGATCATAAAGTAGCGGCTGTCATTTTGGAACTGCTCCATTACTTTCGGTTCATAAACTCTTTCGAGCAATCCGTTCCCGCGGTTGCGGACAAAGCAGGCGCAGTGCTCGATACATTGCACCCCGCCGCACATCGCGTTCACAAAGCCCTCCGTCGTAAGGCAATGGGCAAAGGTCGGCAGGCTCCAGTGATGCGCTTCGTCGGTCATCGCCCGAATCTGCCCGGCGGTATAGCTGGTCTGCTCCGGCGTTGAGCCGGGAGTCATCTGGCCGCCGCTCACAATGATCTTGATTGCGGTACATCCGGCCTTTTTTCTGCTGCGCACAGCCCAGATCATATCGTCCAGCGAATCTGCTTCCGAACCCGGGATAAAATGTAGATGCCCGCCCGTGATCGTAATGGGAGGGCCGGCGAGCTGCAGGCGGGGCAAATTCGCCAGCCGGCGAGCACTGTCCTGATACAGTTCCAGCGTGCGGTAGCTTCCCCCCGCGTCGCGCGCCGTGGTTACGCCGGAATATAGGAGGGTTTCGGCATTTTTTGCCGCGCGCAGAAAGCTGATTTCCGGGCTTTCGCTCAAATACCGCTCACGGGTATTTTCAGCCGGCTCAAACTCCAGGTGCACGTGAGTATTAATCAGCCCGGGGAGCACATAGCACTCGCCGTAATCCAGCAGTTCCGCCTGCGGAGCTGCTCCCTGCAGATGAAGCCAGTCCCCCGTTTCCAGGATTCTTCCCGCCCGAATCAAAACACCGGTTCCCTCATAGCTCTGTTTGTCCGTGCTGTATACGGCCTTTGCCTTTACCAGCAAAAGGTCATCCTTCGTTTCTTTCATCATTGCACCGTCCTTTGTGGCATTTACCCTTTGACTGCTCCCGCAGTCATTCCCTTAATGATATATTTTTGCAACGCCATTGTCAGAATGATCGCAGGGACGATCACGACAATCGTCGCGGCCAGCATTCTGCCCCAGCGGATATCCGCTCCCGAAACAAAGTACTGCAGTGATACCGGCAGCGTTCTCGTCTTTTCTCCGCTCAAAATCAAAGCGAACTGGAAATTGTTCCATGAACCCAGAAAGGAAAGCGTTGCGCATGTGACAAGGCCCGGCAGGCTGACCGGCAAAATCACGTTCCAAAAGCATCTCTGCCGGGTGCAGCCGTCTACAATGGCGGCTTCGTCCAGCTCCTTGGGGATGTCGGCAATAAAGCTCGACATAATCCACACGATCAGGGGCAGAGAAAGCACAATGTGGCTTAAAATCAGCACGGAGTAGGTGTCGATCATTTTGAGCTTGGAAAAAAGAAAGTAATAGGGCAGCAAAAACGAAATGCTGGGCAAAAGCCTGGCCACAAGAATAGAGGTAGAGGTTTTGCGCATGTGAAACCGCGCGATGGAATATGAGGCCGGCACCCCGAGAATCAGAGAAATGGCCGTGGAAGCAAACGCAACGACGGCACTGTTCACCATGTAGGCATCGTAGTGCTGCGTTTCAAAAATGTATTTGTAATGATCCCAGATCGGAGTGAAGCCAAACAACTGCGGCGGCATGATATATACCTGCGACATGTTTTTCAGGGAAGAAATAAAAACGAAATACAGCGGAAATAAAACCGGCAGTACAACAACGAGCACCAGAACGTATAATCCGATTTTACCTGCTGCTTTTTTTGCCTTGTACACGGTCACACCTTCTCCTCCCATCTTTTTTTCATATTAATAATCACAATACTGATCACCAGTACGATCAGGAACACCAAAGTCAGTATTGCGGAGGATTCTCCAAATTTATAATAAGAGAATGCGGTTTCGTAAGCATAGAGATTTAATGTGCGCGAAGCATTGGCCGGCCCGCCCTTTGTCATGGCATAAATCAAATCGAAGGATTTGAAAATATCGATGAAGCGCAGAAGAGCGATGGAAAAAAGCGTCGGCATCATCATTGGCAGAATCACCCGGAAAAAGACCTGAATTGAATTGGCCCCATCTACATGGGCGGCTTCGATCGGGTCATTCGGCAGGGAACTGAGCCCCGCAAGACACACGATCACCACCATGGGAGTCATCTGCCAGACTTCTACCGTTGCAATCGCCGGAATCACCGTATCCTGCGCAGAGGTAAAGGTTGACGGGGGCAGCCCGACGGATTTGAATATAAAGTTCATAATGCCGCTGGAAGGCTCGTAAAAAAGCATCCACATCAGGCCAACCGCCACGGGGGCCATCATGTAGGGCAGAAGAATGGCCGTTTTGGCAAGCTGCTTGCCGCGGAATTCACAGTTTAAAATCAGCGCGATGGCAAGGCCCAGAACGGTTTCCAGAATCGTTGCCAAAAAAGTATACCAAAAGGTGATTCCGCACGACGCCCAGAACTCGGAGCTGGCGAGGATCTTTGCGTAGTTCTGCCCAAAGTTAAAGCGGGGGCCCGCTCCGCTGAGCAGGTTCCATTCGGTCAGGCTGAACGCAAAGGTTGCTCCGATCGGCAGTACGATCATCGCCATCATAAAGACAAGTGCGGGTGCGGCAAAAACCCATTTGATGTGCCTGTCGATAAATTTGCTCATGATTCCACCTCAAATAGTATTCGGGATGGGAAAGACTCTCGCCTTTCCCTCCCGGGTTCAGCCGTCAATAGGTATATTTGTCGCCGTATTCATTCGAGTTTTTCAGCAGCTGGTCAACTTTTTCAGCAGCCGTTTTGGCTTTGGCCTCAATATCCTTTCCCTCTCCCTTGGTTTCAATGGAATACACCACGGCTTCGCCGATGGCATCCCTTGCCTCTGTGACAGAGGTCAAACGCGGAAGTCCGTAAGGATTGGTGGTATCGCTTTCGTTAATCACGGAATAGGCCTTCACCATATCGGCAGACATCACATCTTTTACTCTCGGATCATTCCAAACAGAGGAACGGAAGCTGGGCATGCCCTTGGGGGTGATATATGCCGCCACATCCGGTCCGGCGACAAACTTCATGAACTCCCAGGCGGCGTCCTTGTTTTTGGAGCCGGAATAGATCGCCGAGCCCCACACAACCTGCTTGTAAGACTGGCGCCCGGTGGGGCCCTCGGGAATGGGCGCAACGCCGACTTTATCGTAATAGGCCGATTCCGCTTTGTCTGTCAGGGTTGCATACAGTGCGTTGGCGTCGATGGCCATAGCGACTGTGCCGGAATTAAACAGCTGGGTCATCTGAGAATAGCCGGTGGTCAAAATGCCGGGAGGGCCGTATTTTCCCAGCAGCTTGCCATAGAATTTGATGGCGTCGACAGATTCAGCGCTGCCGATATTGCATTTTCCGTCTTTGATATAGCTCCCGCCGTAGCCGAACAGGAAGGGAGAAAACTGAGAGGTCAGGGCAATTTTCTCACCTCTGCAGGCAATGGCATAAAGGTTGTTGGAGGGATCATTCAGCTTTTCGCAAGCCTGCACAAGCTCCTCGTAATTGGCAGGCGGGGTGAGTCCCTTCTTCTCAAACAGGTCGGTACGGTAATACATGAGCTGAACAGAGGAATACAGCGGCAGGCAGCCGATGGAATCTGTGCCGGACAGGGTGATTTGCTCTTTTGGTGCGGTAAAGTCGGACCAGTTTAATTCCGGGTCATCCAGATACGTGTCCAGTGGCTCGATCCATCCGTTTTTGCTGTAGGGAGCCATATCCTGCAGGGGGCTCAGCAGAAACACGTCGATGGTGGAAGAGCCGGACAAAAACTCCGTAGTCGTCTTCTGGCGGAGCTCCGATTCTCCGTAAAGCTCCAGGTTGACTTTGATTCCCGTTTTGTCTTCAAAATCGGAAAGGTACTCCTGAATACCGTCGGAAACCTGCGCGGTCATACTCACCACGCGGAGCGTTGTGCCTGCGTACGGCTTTTCCGCCTGACTGCCGGCAACGGATGACGCCCCGCCCGACGGGGAAGTCTGTCCACAGGCGGCCAGTCCCAGCACCATGGAGCCGGCACACAGCAGCGATATCACTTTTTTCATAACAATCCTCCTTCAAATTCGGCGAACCCACTTTTTCGCTTTTATTTAGATTATACCAATAAAAAATCACAATAAAATAAAATGTATTTTGTTATTTTGTTCAAATATTCAGAAGTATTTATAAAAAATCACACAGTGTCTCTCTCAAAAGAGATACTGTGTGATTAAATCCACAAACCCTATTCATATATTTGGAAAGACAGCACAATATTCAGATTCTCAGTTCCCTGTTCTGGCGCATCTGCCCGGGGCTGATTCCAAAATACTTTTTGAATCTGCGGCTAAAGTAGGATTCGTTCGGGATTCCCACCCTCAGCCCGACCTCGTACACCTTACAATTATTGGATAAAAGCAGAACCCTGGCCCGTTCCATCTTGATCCGTTCGCAGTATTCATTATAGGTTTCTCCCACCTCTTTTTTGAACAACGAACAGAAATACGTTTTGTTCAGGCAGCAGCGGTTCGCCGCTTCCGCCAAAGAGATTTCTTCCTCCGCATGCTCCGCAATATACCTTTTCAGCGTCGCGATTTCCGGGTGGGTCGTTTGACCGCACGCCGCTATTTCAATCAGCGAATCGACGGCCTGTAATAGGATCTGAGCCAGCTGCTCCAGATCTTCCGCATGAAAAAAGCTGAAGAAATAATCGTTTTCACCGAGCAGCTCGGGCTTTGATTCTTCCTCACTGAGTGGGCCGTAGCCCGAAATAAGCGCCCACACCCCCGACACGGCCGCCTTGATCGAATACTGCGAATACATCTGCGATTCCTTTCCGACTTTTTGGAACCATTCGCGAACCGCAGCCGCCGCCCCCTCCCGATTGCGGTTGTCGATCATGGACTGCAAAGAAATGACCAGAGAAGAAACCACAACCTTTTTCTTAGGCACAGATTCGACGGGGCAAAGCAATATACTTTCCTTCCCCGTGAAAAAACAGTCCGACAGCCGTTCCCTGGCCAGCGCATAGACCTTTGGCAGCTGCCTGAAATGCTCGAAGGGCTGCGATACTGCGCAGGAGCATGTGATATTCAGGTGCGTTTTCAGCACAGAATTGATTTTATGCCAATACTGCAGAATCGTTTCGAGATTTGCGCAGCGGCAGTCCGGGAATCCCAGCAAAATCATCCGCTCGGGCGGAACCGGCTGCCGGTTTTCGTAAAACGGCAGTTCCTGAAAGAACTCCTCCAGAATATTATCGATGGCGCAGGGCGTAAGATCTTTGCCCTCCGGCTCCGGCACTGAGGCGGCATCCATCACGCAGCAGCAGACGATAAACTGGCTGCAGACTCGCGCTCTGGGACTGTACTGCAAAAACAGCTTCTCCTCCTGCTGGGATCGGATTCCATTTTGCAGTATTCGAGAATAAAACTGCCGTATTTTCTCCGGGGATTTCTCACTTGATTCCGCCTCGCTTCCGGTTTGGCTTTTATCCTGAGCAATTGTCTCCTTCAGCTGACCCAGCAGCTTCTTGAGGCCGTCGGCCGAAAGCGAAAGCTTCAGAATGTAATCGTCCGCTCCCATTTTCATGGCGTTTTTTACCGCTTCCACTTCATCCAGACAGCTTAACACAATGATCTTCGTGGCAAAATGATTCTCCCGGATATAGCGGATCAGCTCGAAGCCGTCCATGTCCGGCATCTTGAGGTCGGTGAAGATCACATCCGGCAGGCAGCGATCGATTTCAGAGATCGCCTGTCTGCCGTTTTCGCAGGCGCCAATGACCTGAAACCCGTATTCCTCCCATCGAATGGTTGCGCTAAGTCCAACCCGTACCATCAGCTCGTCGTCAACGATCAGAACCTTTAAAAGTTCCCTCATCCGTATCCTCCCCTTTGCCCTTCCCCGGATATGGCAGACAAATGGAAACCGTGGTTCCCCGCCCCGGAGCGGAAATCATTGAAATTCCATATTTTTTGCCATACCTTAATTTCACCATTCCATCGATGCTGCTCAGCCCCACACCGGTTAATGTCTTTCGGGAATCTGCGGAGCTCCGCACATGCTCCAGCACGCTTTTGATCTGCTCCGGAGCCATTTCCGTACCGTTATTGTGCACATCCAAAAACAGGAGGCACCGCTCCTGTCTGGCCCGGATGGTGATTGCTCCGTTGTGCATTCCCTCGATCCCGTGAATCACCGCATTTTCCACAATGGGCTGCAGGCAATACTTAAAAACCGGATATTTGTAAAATTGCTCCGAAACCTCTATTTTCAGCTCGTATCGATGCTTTAGCGTCCAGTTTTTGATTTGAATATAAGACCGCACGAGTTCCAGCTCTTTGGAAAGCGGAATCTCCTCTTCCCCGCGGCGGATCGCATTTTCCAGCACACCGCCCAAGCAGGCGATCATATCGGCGATGTTACCGGCATTCGAGGCCATCGCCGACCACTTGATGGTGTTCAACGTGTTAAAGAGAAAATGCGGGTCGAGCTGGGCACGCAGGGTTTCGTACCGCATTTTTTCTTCCAGCGCCTGTTTTTCCAGCGCAGCGGCGGTCATTTCTTCGATTCTCGCCGTCATCTGGTTGAACTTTCGCTCGGCATCCGGGATGCTGATTATTTTTTCGGTCTGCCGCCCTACCGGAACATTTCCGATTTGCATGAGCGTCATCTTTTTGAGGATTCTGTTGTAGGGCCGCATGATATAAATCAGCATCAACGCACAAATAACCAGTGCCGCCAGCAAAACCAGCACGCAGATGGTATAGGTATTGTTGCGCATCAGTTCGATCTCCCGCGTGACGCTGGACCGGGGAATCAGATTCAGCAAAAGCCAGTTGTCAAACGGGAGAGGGGTGGAGGTCAGCACATAGCTTTCTCCGCTTTCGGAACGCACCACCGTATATTCCGAACGGTTGGCCGAAAGCGAGCGAATGTTCCAGGAGGAAGTCAGGTGAAAATACGCCGCATCAAAATAGGGCCCGTTGCTGTAAATAATGTTGCCGTCCGAATTGACCAGGCCGGTGGAGGTCGCTTCATTTCCGACCCAGTTTTGTCTTAGATTGTCACTCAGCAGCGATACTACTGCAACTCCCAGCTCCTGCTGCGAATAATAATCGTATATTTTACGGCAGAACAGGATGTGGCTGCTGCTGTTGCCGGATCTTGCGACCAGCGCGCCGGTCGAATCGTCGTAAAAATAGGGCGCCCTCCACAACGCCTTCTGATCCGAGGCCAAAAATTTGGTAAACCAGGGCTGCCGTCTCAGGCCGTCAATCAAAGCCGAAGAAAACTGATACCGGTTTCCCACCCCGTCCAGCACGCTGTACAAGCTGCCGTCGTTCCCCAAAATAATCATGTGCATTTGGTAATCAAACAGCGTGTTGCGGTAATTGGTTATGATCGCTTCCAATTGAGTGATGCGGTTCAAATCTTCGATCGAATAATCCAGAAAACTGCTTTTGGGGTTTCCTCTCGCACCGGCCGCAAGCATTTGCGTGATGCTTTTGTTCGTGCTGGTGATGGCCGAAATCTTCTGCACATCATACAGCATGTTGGAAATGGAAGCCTTGTCCTTGGAAAGGTTGGCTGAAATCAAGGTCGTCGTCTTTTCGATCAAAAGTTTTTCACTGTTTTGAAAAGTGAGGCGCACAACAGAAATAGCGACAATGCAGATCGCCAGAGACGAAATCAGGATGATGCTCCACCAGCTGTGCAATATTTTATGCAACACCTTTTACTCCCCTTCCCCACGGGTGACTGATCGAATCCGCTTTATAGACAATATTATAGAATAAAACTCATAAAAGTTCTACAATTTTTCCGTTTTGTGTAGAAAAGTGTCTGTTTTTCCCCATTTTGCAGCCGCTATATTCCCCGCGCAAAAAATGGGACGCAAATACGAATCCCCCATAAGGGGCGTCAGGTAAGATTCTGTCGCCGGGCGATAAAAACCGCTCCCTTTGTGACTGTGCCCGCAACGGAATAAGCCGGCGCCTCACCAAGCGCAAAGCCCCCCCTTCTTAACACAAGGCACCATCACGCCTGCCATACGGCGGGTATTCCTGTGCCCCTTCTGTTTATTTCAGGAAAATCTGGAAAAAATAGCTTCCGGTGATTGGAAATGAATTTATGGAAAAAACGAAAAGCACAGGAAGAAGGTTGCCCGGCAGGCCGGGAAAAAAAATCGGACGGCAGGGAGCTGACTTTCTCTTTGGAAGAAAATCTGGCGGCTCTCCGCTCCGTTTTTGAATCGGACGATATGATCCGGTTCCGAATGCTGGAAAACAAATCGCAAAGGGCCATACAGGGCTGCGTGATTTACGCGGAGGGAATGATCGACCATCAAATTCTGGACGAGTACGTCATCGAGCAGGTGATCAGCAGCGATGTTCCCCGCTACACGCGCAGCGACTACTTGGAGGAACTGCAAAAAAAGGCGCTCATCGCCAGCAATTTGTGCCTTGCGCAGAAGCTTGAAAAAATCACGGACGCGGTGCTGGTGGGAAACGCGGTGCTGCTGCTGGACGGCTCCCCGAAAGCAATCATTATTCACTGCAAAAATCTGAAGAGCCGCGCCGTGGAAGAGGCCAGCTCGGAACAGGCGGTGCGGGGGCCCCGCGACGGCTTTACCGAGCAGCTTTTGGTCAACCTGTCCCTAATCCGCAGGAGAGTAACCTCCGCCGATCTAAAATTCCAATACAGATATATCGGCAGGGTCACGAAAACAAAGGTGTGCATCTGCTATTTGAAAAACATTGCCTCCGATCAAATCGTGAAAGAGCTGGAGCATCGTCTGAACGAACTGGATATCGACGGAATTGTGGATTCCGGGTATATTCAGGAGATGATCAAGGATTCCCCCTTCTCCCCCTTTGACACAATCGGGTATTCCGAACGCCCGGATTCCATTGTGGGCAAGCTTCTGGAGGGCCGGGTTGCGCTCGTCGTGGACGGCAGCCCGTTTGTCCTGACGGTTCCCTTTGTTTTTCCGGAACTGTTTCAAACCCCGGAGGACTACTACAACAATTTTATTTTTGCTTCCTTTAACCGGCTTCTGCGTATTTTCGGCGCGGTTTTGGCGCTGTTTGTGCCGGCTATTTATGTGAGCCTGACAAATTTTCATCAGGAGCTGCTGCCCACCCCCTTGCTGCTCAGCATTGCGGCGGGGCGCTACGACGTTCCCTTCCCCACCGTGATCGAGGCCTTTCTGATGCTGATTGTTTTTGAAATCCTGCGCGAGGCGGGCGCCAGAATGCCCACCGCAATCGGGCAGACGGTCAGCATTGTCGGCGCTCTTGTACTGGGGGAGGCCGCGGTGGACGCGAAATTCATCGCCCCCTCTATGATCATCATTGTTGCCCTGACGGGCATCTCCGCTCTGATGAACGCCAAAGTGCAGGGCGCTATTTTGGTGCTGCGCTTCGTCTTTTTGATTCTGGCCGCCTTTATGGGGATTTACGGCGTTATTTTCGGCGCGCTGTGTCTTGTTACCCACCTGATGAGCATTCGCTCCTTCGGCGTTCCTTATATGCTGACGGAAGGCTCCATCCGATATGAGGACATCAAAGATACCCTCATCCGCGCGCCGTGGTGGTATATGCGCCTGCGGCCCCAACTGATCGCGTCCAAAAACAGAACGCGGATGGGACGGCATGCAAAGAAAGGAACGTAGGATGGCCTGCAAACGGAAAATTATTGCTCTGCTTCTCATTGTTCCGCTGCTTACCAGCCTGTGCGGGTGCTGGAACTACCGGCTGCTCGAGGACATGGGAATCGTGGCGGGAATCGCGATCGACAAGGGAACAGACGATACATTCGAGCTCACCATGGAAATTGCGGAGGCCAAAAGCGGCAAGGAGCGGATGGTGGATTCCCACATCATTCACTCGTTCGGAAACACCATTTTCGACGCCGTCCGGGACGGCATCTCCATCATCGGGAAAAAGCTGTACTTCAGCCATACGCAGGTCGTGATCGTGAGTGAAGAGATTGCCCGGAACGAAATGATCGACGTGATGGATTGGATGAACCGAGACTCGGAAACCCGCACCGACATTGAGTTGTTTGTGGCAAAAGGAATGCCTGCAAAGGATATTTTGATGGTAGAAAACCCCAGTGACAATATTTTATCCTTTACTCTGGAGTCCATGATCGAAAATGAGACAAACTTATCGAAGTCCAGAAAAACACAAACCTGGAGATTCGCGAACGATCTGGTCTCCCCGGGTATTTCCCCGCAAATCCCCGCTGTAATGCTTTGGGATGACAGCGAAGGGCAAACCCCCATGACGGAGGGAACCGCGCTGTTTCACAATTCTGCCTTTGTCGGCTTTTTGGATGGAGCCGATACCAAGAATCTTCTTTTTGTTCAGGACAATATCGATGGGGGACTTTTGACGTTTCCGCTAAATTATCAAGGGGAGAAGATATCCGTTTCGCTGGAGATTTTTGAAAATCAGACAAAGCTTGAAACCGTCTGGGCCGACTCGGTTCCGGAAATCAACATCACAATCAAAACAGTCGTGGCTCTTGACGAACTGCAGGGCACGCCCGGCGAAATTGACGGGAAACTGATTGCCGCGCTGGAGCAGGCCGCAGAGGTATATTTGAAACAGCAAATCGAAGCGACGATTCGTCTGGTTCAGAACCGTTATGCCTGCGATACGTTCGGATTCGGAAACCATATTTATCGCACCGAACCTCGAAAGTGGAAAAAAATCGAGGCTGACTGGGATACGATCTTCCCAAAGCTGAAAGTAACCGTGTCCCCGAAGGTCGCTCTGAAAAACAGCGCGACTCATGAAGGAACGATCTCCGGAGGTGGCAGTTAATGTTTGCTCTGGTTTTGCTCGGGTATGCATTCATTGTGCTGATCGATACCGTTCCGATTTATAAGGACGGAACCCGCAGGGAATTCTGGGTTTCGGCGGGCCTGTTATCGGTTTCTTTGATTCTGGCGCTTTTGCTGTCTCTGGGAATTGACCTCCCCAGCCCGGCGGATCCCCTGAAAGAGGTCATTACAAAAATTTATGGCTTGTAGCGCGAGGACGGTATATGAATCAAGAACGCATCGCAAACCATCACCTTTTCAGTATGGTCGTACTGTTCGTCATCGGCAGCTCACTGATCGTGGGCGTGGCGGCGCAGGTGGAAATCGACAAATGGATTTCCATTCTGATTGCTTTGGCCGCGGCCGTGCCTACGGTAACGGTATATATGAAGCTGCTTTCCCTGTTCCCGGGGAAAAATCTGTTCGATATTCTGATCATTGTTTTCGGTAAATGGGTAGGACAGCTCTTCGTTTTGCTGTACACGTGGTACGCCTTTCACCTGGGCGCCATGGTATTGTGCAATTTTGGCGAATTCGTAAATATGATGGCAATGCCGGAAACCCCAAAGATCATGCCGATCCTGCTGATGGGTATTTCGTGCATTTGGGTTGCAAAGGAAGAAATTGAGGTTTTGGGCCGCAGCGCTTTCTTCCTGCTGCCCATTCTCATTGCCATCATTTTGATTGTTCAGCTGCTGTGTATCCCCCAGCTCAACCCGGAATTTTTAACCCCGATTCTGGCGGATGGATGGAAGCCCGTATGGAACGGCGCCTTCTCCACCTTTGCGTTCCCCTTTGCCGAAACAATTTTGATCACCGCAGTTTTATATTGCCCGGTCAATAAAAAAGCTCCCTACAGGCCCTTTTTAGGTGGGCTGCTCTCAGGGGCGGCCATTATTCTGGCCGTCACCCTCCGCAATCTTCTGGTTCTGGGAGCCACCTTAAAGCAGCACCCCTACTTTCCTTCGTATATAGCGGTGGGCAGAATCCGCATCGGCGACTTTTTACAGCGCATGGAAATAACGGTATCGATCGTTTTCGTGGTTGGGGCGTTTGTCAAAGTCAGCGTGTGTCTGCTTGCCGCCGCCATCGGAGTCAAAAAACTGGCCGGCCTGAATCATTACCGCCCCGTCGTTGTGCCCATCGGCATACTGATGATTCTGATGGCTCACGGAATTTATAAAAACACCATGGAAATGGTGGAATGGGCTTTCGAGATTTATTCTTACTACGCGCTGCCCTTCCAGGTATTCCTCCCATTATTATTGTTGGCAATCGCACTGATTTCCAGACACAGGGGTAAAATGACGAATGCACAGCCTACCTCTTCATAATATGGAAAACCGCTGACACTGCCGCAATTTGCATTTCTCCGCGCGGCGGGCCGGTACTGCCAAAAGAGACATGCTTTTGCACGGTTCGGTCTTTCCTTTCAGGAAAGGGTATGTGGAGGAAAGGGAGAAGCCTTCGTCCCTTCTCCCCGACCGGCAGCCGTTCATTTTCTGCCGCTCTTTTCCACGCGTCTGCTGTCCTCCGTTTGTTTTGTCTTCCTATCCTCATTTGAATCGAATGTGGCACACTTTCCTAAAATGCAAAAGCAAATTATTCTGCGAATTATATAATTTGTTTGAGTTTTTTTGACTTTATTTGTAGCTCTTATCTTATTATAAAATTTACATAGGAATATCGTTTTTACCCCGCTGTATGATTTGACCTGATCTTTATCAAGCTATATAAAATTCCGTCACTTGCCATAGAAAAAGCCATATGCAAATATCAGGTTATTTGTATTAGACAAACAGATCTTTTCCTGTTACAATGAACGAGATTGTTTAAAATGCTGCCTTGTTTTTTCGCGGCTTTTGATCCTCAGGCTTGTGAGCCCGGCTGTTCGGTATTGCTGAGGAAGCCCTGAAATTGATTTTTCTGTTTTCTCAAAGGCCGAACCCGATGATACCGCGGCAAGACCGGTTGTTCCCTCCTGTGCCTCTCTTTTTGGCACTGTTATTTTGCCGATTGATTGAATTACTCATAAAAACGCGGCGTTGTTTTCGTGGACTGACGACGGAACGCGCCGTAAAAATTGTGATACAAATGAAAGGAAGATTCTTATGAAATGTCTCATTATTGATGTTGTCCATAGCTCGATTGCGGAAGAACTCGGCAAGTACATGCAGGTTGACACCCACATGCTCCCCTCCCAGCAGGAGCTGGCCAAACTGATTCCCGATTACGATGTGCTGGTCATGCGCGTTGACCCCGCCATCAACAAGGAGATTCTGGACGCAGCCAAGAACCTGAAGGTTATCGGCGTTTGCTCCGTCGGTCTGAACCACGTTGACCTGGAGACCGCCAAGGCAAAGGGCATTCAGGTATTCAACGCCCCCGGCATGAACGCAAACGCCGTGGCAGAGCTGACCCTCTCCAAGATGCTGGATATCGCCCGCCACACCATTCCCGCGGACGCGGACGTTAAGGTAAACAAAAACTGGGATAAGTACAAATTCGTCGGCAGCGAGCTGAGAGGCAAAACGCTGGGCATTCTGGGCTTTGGCCGCATCGGGCGCCGCGTAGGCGAGCTGGGCCGCGCTTTCCTGATGAACGTAGTGGCTTACGATCCCTTCCTGAAGCCGGAGGATTTTGAGAAAGAGAACGCCAAGGGCATGGATATTGATGAACTGCTGAAGGTTTCCGACTATGTCTCCATCCATATTCCGCTGACCCCGGACACCAAAAATCTGTTCAACGCCGAGTCGATTGCCAAAATGAAGCCGAATGCTGTGGTGCTGAACATGAGCCGCGGCGGCATTGTCAACGAACAGGATATGTATGAGGCCCTGAAAGCCAATAAAATCGGCGGCTATGCCACCGACGTAATGGAAAACGAGCTGGCAGCCGGTGGGCTGGGCGAGGGCGCTTCCTTTGATTCTCCCCTGTTCGGGTGCGACAACTTTATCGTCACTCCTCATCTGGGCGCTCAGAGCGTGGATGCTTCCCGCGACATCGGCGTATTCATTACCGCGAAGCTGAAGGAAGCTTTGAACCTGAAATAAGCTTGCGAAATCATTGGCGGCAGAGTCTGCCGCCAATTCGTAAAACCCATTCGATAGCATAGCAAAAACGGCCGCCCACGAAGGGCGGCCGTTTTTCTTGATGAAGAGTCTTGGCAGCTGCCGGCCTACGGAAATACGAAAATTCCTGAAGGCCGGCAGCCGCCGCTTTTTTCACGCAAAGCACAAAGCACGGCAAAGAGGCTACCGCAGCAGCGGGCCCGCTTCTACCAGACCGATTCCCGCGGCTCCGGGGCCGGAGTGCGCCCCCACGACAACCCCCAGATCGCTTCTGTAGATTTTCCCGGAATAAGACGCCGCTTTCCTCAGATAATCGACGGCGTAATCGGCGTCCTCAGAAAATTCCGCGTTCTGTACGGTAACGATCAGCCGGCTCCAGTCCGAAACACGCGAAATCGCAAGATCCATCATGGTTTTGAGCGAGTTTTTTCTGCCGATTACCGCCTTCACCGGGCGGACAGCGCCGTCGATAAACTCGCACACCGGCTTAATTTGGGCCAGCTTGCCCAAAAAGGCGGTCGCTCCCCCGATTCTTCCCCCGGCTTCCATATATTTTAAATTATTCACGACAAACAGTGTAGTGACGCTGCCAACCGCCTGATTGACTCTGTCGACAATCTCGCGAAACGCTTTGCCGCTCTCAATCATTTGGGCAATTGCGATTTCCAGAGAGGCCTGTCCGCAGGCGCAGGTATTGGAATCAATCACCTCGACCTGCACGTCGTCGTGCTGCTCGGCGAAAACGTCTTTCGCCAGAGAAGCCGTTTGAAAGCTGGAGGAAAGCCTGGAGGATATGGTCGTCACGATAAAATTTTTAGCTCCCCGAACATACCGTTCCTCCAGAGCGCCCAGCCAGTCGTTCACATTGGGCGCAGCGGTCTGCGGTACATCCTCGGGGTTCTTTTCCATATGCCGGTAAAACTCGCTCCCGGTATAATCGACATTCTCGCAGTAGTAATCCGTGTTTTGAAATTTGAAGTAGAACGGCACCTCCTTTATTTGATGCCGCTCCAGAATCTCCCGCGGAAGCCCGCCGGAGGAATCCGCAATGAAACATATTTCTTTACTCATGCTGTTCTTCCCACCCATTCATCCGGTTTTGATTTGCCGGGCCGCACCCGCTCAGCATAATACCCTCTCCCTTTTGGATAATAGCCCGAAGTAGCGTCAGGTAATATGTACCGGAACACCGTTGACCTCCACGCCGTCTTCCGCACGGATCATAATGTATTTTACGCCGTTGATGACACGTGTTTCCACCAGATGATCACCGTCCCCGCCGACCTGAATCTTGACGTTCGGCGCAGTTACCACCAGCTGGTTAGTTTCCACCAGATTTTTGGGGCTCAGATTGGTTTCGGGGCCAAACTGCTCGTCAAACTGCTTTTCAAAGCGTTCAATATGCTCCTTCGAAACCCCCTGCGTCTCAAGAATCCGCGCAACATGGCCTTTGGAAACCGTCAGCGGGATTTCTTCCCGATTGGCCTTGTGCTCTTCAATCAGATTTTTCAGCTGTTCCTGTACGGCGCATACGGTGTCGAAATCGCATTCGCGCTCAAGCGATTCACACAAAATGCTCTGAAACGCCTCCTTTTGTTCCGCCGCGGGCATGGGCACATCGCAGTGAAACATGGTGTCGACAAACTGGGCGTAGGTTTCGGAGCTGTCCTGAACATAATAGAGAACGCTGTAAATATTGGCACTGCGGTCGTCGAACGCCGGGAATAAAAATCCAAGCTTCGGCGGGGAGACAGCCCAATCCGTGGTACAGTTGCGGAATGTGTTTTCGCTGACGTAATAACCAAGCACCGGTTTCGTCGGCTTCACGGGGCATATGCTGCACAAAATATAAGAATACACCTCGGTCGAATTGTCGTCCTGCGTTTGTCCGTCTTTCGAGCGAAACGGAACATCATAAGTATCATGGGTCAAAAGAATGAGATAATTCTCATCCAACGTGATAGAACGAATTACATTTTGAAAAAACCGGTGGATGGTATCTTCTTCCTTCAGAGAAGAATCCTTCAACGCCATCAACAGCCGGTGTTCTTCGCTGTCGACTACCTGCTGCGTGGAAAACTCCAAATTAATCAGGTTCTTGTTCAGCGTGCCCGAAAGCGTTTTTTTCAGGATGGAGAGAAAATTTTCCGCCTCCTCCTGCGGCATCAGCGCTACAGACTGATTGAATTCAGAAATGATTTCGCCCTGTCCGTTCACATAGCATCCGCGTATGCTCCGAATATTGTTTTTCTCCACCCGAAAGCGGCGGCGAATCTCTGAAACTTCTTTTTCATTCATGACAAACCTCACAAATTCTTTTGCTGAATTTTGCAATCGAATCCTGCGAAACCTCTACGGCTTTGCGTTAAACGAAAGCCGCATGGTTATAACAGTTTTTACTTTTTCTCGTAATCCATACCATACCATATTTTTTTCCAATTTTGCAACCTTTTTACTGGATTATAAATCTATTTTCTGCTCAGATTTCTTTTAGAAGCAGAAAGCTGCGTTTTCGCGGGCGATATTCTTTTTCGCCCGCTGGTGGGAAACGTTCGCACTGAATATGGGAAGCTGGGTATGACTGTATTTGAATCCACGCCCCTCGCGGGAGGGGCGACCACAGCA
>KB911067.1 GCA_000383295.1 Faecalispora sporosphaeroides DSM 1294 | reverse complement strand
ATTTGCGAAAGACCTTGTTTCAAATTGTCAGTACGCACCTGAAACGCTCTCCACAGGACGAGCCGGTATACCAATTTCTTGACCGCAAGCGTGCCGAGGGTAAGCCTTATCTTGTTTACATGACCGCCGCTGCGAACAAATTCCTGCGCATTTACCACGCCAAAGTCAGAGACCATTTGAACGCTTTGGAGCAAATGCACTCGAATACATAGTCAGTCTCTGGATTTCACTTATTCAGGTGGGCGCATATTGTGGCCGCCTTTTTGTTATACTCTTTTTTCTACACTGAATTTTCTTGAATTTGGGGCTTGACTTTTGTTAGCAGGACTCCATTTAGATGATAGCAGGATATCGTTTCATTCAAATCAGGTTCAAGTAAAATCTTGATGATATCTTTCGAGGACTGGAGAAGCGTCCGGCTTTTAGAATGCAATTCCCGCAGCGCGCCCACCGGCGCAAGGTGACTGGATGCGGCAACCGGGCCGACGGCCCGGTTGCCCGTGCGCTTCTAAACGGTCTCATTTTGCAGTTTAATTAGTATCCTGGTGGGGGCGATGAAAGGGCGGACGCTGTGCAAAAAAAAGTGCGCGCCCGCCGAAAAAACTGGCGGGCGCGCATGCGCTCAGAGTATTAAAAAAATGGTGCAGCCGCAAAAAACATTCTCTTTTGCGTCCGCGTTGGTTGCACTCGCAATATCGGGCCCATACGGCAAATAGGCTGCCGCACTGGCGGGTGGCCCGCCTTGCCCTTCATGGACTTTGTCCGCCTGTGGGCCGGCTGCGCCTTGCTGTGAATACGGGACGCTATTTGCAAAAATCTTTTTTTCGGAATCGCGCTCGCAGCAAAATCAGCACTCCCCACGAAATGGAGAGCGTGGGCATGCAGGCGAGCAGAACGGCCCGGAGCGGGGGAATGTCTGAAAAACAAATCGGGCCAAAGAAAATCATAAAGGTGATCACCATCAACAACACCAAAATAATTCTTTCTTTTTTGGTGTTGGGCGGCGTGAAAAAGATTTTGGCCAAATCCATTTTTACGATTTCCTGAGCCTGTTTTTTCATAATAAAGACCTCCCGATGGTCTGTTCGGCGATTTCAGCCAATCTTCCGGAATGGATGAAATTTCGCAGGAATTCAATGTGCGGGTGTAGAAAGACATCCTGTTCAATGGTGGGTACATGCCGGCCGATTTCGGCCAGTATTTTAGCGGTGACCGGGCTGCGCGCGAGGGAGGAATCGAGAAACACCTGCGACTCATACGCGGAAAGCAGCTCGATCGCCAGAATGTATTCCAGCTTTTCGGCAATTTGAACCGATTTTTTCGCGGCGTTGTAGCCCATTGCCACGTAATCCTCCTGATTGCCGCAGGTGGAGGTGTTGTCGATGGTACAGGGGGTGGAGAGTACCCGCATGTCGTTTAAAAGACCCGCCTGTGTATACTGGGGGATCATCAGCCCGGAATTCAGGCCCGGATTTTTGATCAGGAACCACGGATTGCCGGACAGCGTTTCGTCGATCATGCGGTTGTTGCGGCGTTCCGACATCTTGGCGAGGCACGTCGCCGCGATGCAGGCGCTGTCCATTTCGATGCCGACGTAGGAGGAATCGGGGTTGCAGGCGGAGATCACATCCTCCTCGCCCGGCTCGCTCCAGATGATGGGATTGTCGCAGCAGGAGTTGATCTCGATTTCAAGGGTTCTGCGGGCGTCCAGCAGAGTTTTTCTGGCGGCCCCATGCAGCTGCGGAACACAGCGAAGAGAGAGCGCGTCCTGAACACGGGCGTTTCGGCAGTGATCGATCACCTCGGAGTCCGCCAGAATATCGCGGATATTGGCGGCTGTGTCGCGCTGCTGGGGGTGCGGGCGAACCCGCATGACTCTGTCGTCGTAGGCCCGGATCAGCCCTTTGGAGGCTTCTAAGGTGATTGCGGCGATCACGTCCGCCGCTTTGGCGGCGCCCAGCAAATCATACAGGGCCAGGGAAGCCAGCGCAGTGGCGGAGGTAGTTCCCGAAATCAGCGCGAGCCCTTCCTTTGCGCAAAGCTCGATCGGCTCGATCCCGGCCTCCTCCAGCGCCTCGGCCCCCGGGAGCAGCCGGCCGTCAAAGTAGGCCTTGCCCTCGCCGAGCAGCACCAGCGCCATGTGAGCCTCCGGGCAGAGGTAGCCCACGGAGCCCTCCCGGGGAATCCACGGCACCAAATTGCGGTTCAGAAATTCGCGGTATTTTTCCAGTATGGCCAGCCGCACCCCGCTGTATCCCCGCCCCAGATTTTGCAGAACCATCAGCATGGTAGCGCGGGCCTGCTCCTGTGTGAGGGGCTCGCCCACGGAGGTGGAGTGCGAAAGAATAATGTTGCGCTGCAATTGGGATGTCTCGTCCTTCGAGATCGCTTTTGTGCAAAGAGCCCCGAAGCCTGTGGTAACACCATACATAACGCGATTCTGGTCTACCCATTGTTGCACCAGGGCCCGGGAGCGGTTGACCCGCTCCCGGTACTCCTCAGAAAATTCCACCCTGGCGCCGTGGCGCGCCACGCTGACCAGATCCTCCAGCGTAATATCGGGCCCCAGCGTAATGCTTTTAAGATAAGGCTTCTGCACGGGATTGCTCCTTTCCGGCTTCCTGGTCGGTTTCTTCGCTTCCTTCAATCAAATCCTCGCTGTCTACAATATCCTTCTTCGTCTCCTTATCCAGAAAGAACACCTTGAACGTAGACGCTACCTGAAGCACGAACACGAACAGAACGGCAAAGCCGCCGCAGGCCGCAAGGTATTTGACACCGTCAACGCCCTGCTCGCCGCCGCCGAACGCCACCATGATTGCGGAAATGACGCCGATGGTGACACCCCAGAGAATTTTGAGCCACGTGGCCGGCTCTTCGTCGTGGCGCGCGCCCTTTGTGCAGATGGAAGAAATGGTGGTTGCCATGCCGTTGGCCGTATTGGCATACTCGGCAATCAGCGTGACGATGACGATGGGGATAAATACGGCGCTCAGCGGGATGTGCTTTAAGAATTCCCACATTCCGGCCACGGCTCCGTTCTGCTGAATCACAGAGACCATGTCCGCCACGCCGGTGGCCTGCCATTCGAGAGCGGTGGCTCCCCAGATGCTGAACCACACGATGCTGAAAACAGCGGGGGCGATCCAGTTGACGACCAGGAACTGGCGGATTGTGCGGCCATAAGAGATTATGGCGAAGAAAATGCCCATCAGCGGCGCGTACGCAATCCAGATGGCCCAGTCGTACATCGTCCACCAGGTGACCAGCGCTTCGCCGCCCATCACATAGGGATCAAGGCCCCAGGACCAAAAATGATCCAGCCAGTAGCCCATGCCGACGTTCATCATGTTGAGAATGTACAGGGTCGGCCCGATTAGGATGAGGGCTGCCACCAGAGCGTAGAAAATTTTTGAGGTGAGGTCGGCAAGCCATTTGATGCCCTTGTCGATTCCCTGAACGGAAGAAATGGTGAAAGCCGCGGTGATGACTGCCGCGAGGACAAACCAGAGAACGGGGCCCTGCGCAATGCCGTACGCCGACTGCAGGCCGCTGCCTATCAGCGCAAGCCCCGCGCCGAGGGAAGAGGCCAGCCCAAGAACGATGGCCAGAACAGAGAGGGTGTCGATTACGTCGCGCGCCAGGCCCTGCGTTACCTTCGGCCCGAACAGGGGGGTGAGGGAGCCGGAGACGGAAAGCTCCTGACCGCGGTTATAGTATAAATACCCGATGATGACTCCCGAGAGAGCGTACATGGCGTAAGGGATGAACGACCAGTTGTAGAACACGCGGCCCATCGCAAAGAACGACGCTTCGGGCGAGCCGGGCTGAATGCCCGAGGCGGTGAGCTCGCCGTAAATATTGCCGTAGTAGATCAGCGGCTCGTTGGCGCCGTAGGTGATCAGGCCGGTCGCGATGCCGGCGGTAAGTATCATGGCGAACCAGGACGCGAAGGAATATTTTGCCTTGGCCTTCGGGCCGCCGAACCGGATTTTTCCGATTCGGGAGAAGCACATGATGGCGATCATGACGAGAGTGAACATTGCGACCAGCTGGTAGAGCCATGCGAAGTTTTTCAGCGACCATTCAAAAACGGTATAGGTCGCAGAGGTTAGCCACTCGTTGTTTACGAGCCCGAGAATGGCTGCGCCGCCGGTGATGACGAACGAGGGGATGAAAACGCCCATTTTCAGAGGCTTTTTCTGTGTGGTATCGGTTTCTTTCATTCTGTTTTCCTCCTTTTTATCATGGCCTGGGTACCATCGGTTCGTATCCGCAATTTTTTTATTCCTTTGGTACCGGGCCTTTTTTGCTAGCAATAAGAATATAGTAGCATATTCCGTGCCAAGTAAAAAATACAAAAAAAAACAGAATCCTACAGAAAAAATCCGCTGTTTAAGCCACTTTTGCGGTAAAGTAAAAAAGCGACTGTTGGGCCGTTTTCTGCCTTAGCGCCAAATTATTTGGCACCTAGGCAAGTCATTTTGCACTTATTGACCAGCGGAAAGCCTTGTGCTATGATTTGAAGAAAGTGATTTTCCATCATATGAAAACCGGGGAGGTGCCAGTTATGAATATGGCCGATGTCGCCATTGCTCTGGATCGCGAAAAGAGGATTCAATCGTTTGAATGGATGGATATGGCGGCGAAGAGCAGCTGTGCGCATATATGGTCGTCGTTTTTGCACCAGCCGTTCTCCGTTTTATTCCCTCAGGCAGATTTCAGCCGGAACCAGGGAGAGCTGAGCCGGAACGGCGAGCTCTATGACTTTCTTCGCTGGGATTCGGGCAACGGTATGGTCTACTACCTGAAAAAGCATACGGACGTCAATTTTCTCTACCAGTCTGCGCTCGAGAGAGTGACGGACGGAGTACAGATTTATGACAAGGACGCCTGCCTGGTGTATCTGAACGAAAACAGCAGAAAGATTTCCGATATTCCCGACGGCCTGTCCGTGCGGGGAAAGCATCTGCTCGATATGTACGATCTGGACGAGTCCATCAGCACTGTGCTGACGTGCCTGAGAACGGCCGCGCCCGTTTTGAACCGCTTTGATACATTCAAGACCACAACCGGCAGCGGTGTGGCCTCCGTCAATACGGCATACCCGATTTTTCAGAACAAGGAACTGGCGGGGGTAGTGGTTTTTGAGCAGAACCTGGAGGTAATTCAGGCCCAGATCGCCTGGCTGGAAAAGATACGCGCCGCTCTGACGGACCAGGAAGAAAAGCTGCCGCCCGCAAGGTTTTCGGGGTACACCTTCAATAACATTATCGGCACCTCGCAGAAGATTGCGGATGCGATAAACCTTGCCAAACGGGTTGCGGCTCAGAACAGCAGCGTGCTGCTGGTGGGCGAAACCGGAACCGGAAAGGAAGTTTTTGCCCAAAGCATCCACAGATTCAGTCTGAGAAAGGATAAAAAATTCGTGGCCATCAACTGCGCCGCCATCCCCGACACGCTGATTGAGGGAGTCTTTTTCGGCACCCAGAAGGGCGCCTTCACGGGAAGCACCAACTCCATCGGCCTGCTGGAGGAGGCCGACGGCGGCACGCTGTTTTTGGACGAGCTGAATTCCATGAGCCTTTCCATGCAGTCGAAGCTGCTGCGCGTGATTCAGGAGGGAACCTTCCGCCGGATCGGCGGCAGCCAGGACAAAAAGACGGATATCCGCTTTATCTCGTCCTGCAACGAGCCTCCCGCGCAGCTGCTGAAGAACAATGTTCTGCGCAAGGACTTATATTACCGCCTTTCTACCGTGACGATAGATCTGCCGCCGCTGCGGGAGCATCCGGAAGATATTCCGCTGCTGGCGGAGGATTATATTTCGGCGAAGGCCTATAAATACGCGAAATCCATTGAGAGCATCGGCTCCGATGTGATCGCGCTGTTTTCGCGGTATAGCTGGCCGGGCAATGTGCGCGAGCTCCATAACGTTCTGGATTTTGCCCTGAACGTGGTGGACGGCCCGGTGATCGGGGTCGCTCATCTGCCGCGCTACCTGCAGGATACTCAAAAGCCGCAGATGCTTTCCGCCGGGGAGCACCAGGAGGAAAGCTGGCTGCACCAGGATTTGCAGTATACGATAGACGCCTATGAGAGCCAGGTGCTCAGAGCGGTTCTGGAATATTACGGCGGCAATATCACGCGCGCCGCCGACTCCCTTGGCCTGCGCCGCCAGAGCCTGCAGTACCGGATGAAAAAGTACGGGATCATACAGTAGAGCGAAAACCCCCGCCGGCTGGGCCGGCGGGGGTTTTCTGTTTTGCGGGAGCGGAATCAGCGGTCGAGAATTTCGATCCAGTATCCGTCGGGATCGTTGATGAAGTAGAGATCCATTTCGTGGTTCTCGTAGCAGATGCAGCCCATGCTCTTGTGCAGCTCGTAGGCCTCCTGCTTGTCGGGCACGCGCACCGCCAGGTGAATCTCGTTGTCGCCCAGATTATACGGTTCTTTGCGGTCGCGCATCCAGGTCAGCTCCAGCTCGAAATCGGTGGAGCCGTCCGTGAGGTACACAAGAATGAACGAGCCGTCCGCCGCGGTTTTGCGGTGCTTTTCCGTCAGGCCCAGCGCCTTGCTGTAAAAGGCCAGGCTTTTTTCCAGATCGAACACGTTGAAATTGAAATGCAGAAAAGTGGATTTCATAAGGGTTCTCCTTTTGATGAACAACAGATTAAATCATTTTAGATTACATAATAAATATAAAAATTAGCAATTATATCATAAAAACAAATAATTTAGTTGACATAGTAAAAAGGTGATTTATAATAAAATTGACAAATATTTACATTTGGGTTGGAGGTGATAGTAAAATAATATGGTTAAAAGTTTAGATGCTTTTGAGATTAGACAATGAAAGGAAGGAAAAGAAATGAACAAAAAATTTAAAGCCTTTATTAGTCTTACTTTAGCTTGTGTTCTTTTGGTATTTCCTACGTTCAATGTTTCCGCTGCCCAACAAGAAAGTGGAATAAAAAACAACATTTCTTCCAATGGTCAATTATCAAAAAGTTATATCACAGACTTTTTACAAAAAAACGATTATATTGAGCAAAATGGTAATTTTATATTTTCTTCAACAAGAAGGTTAAGTAATAACACGGGAGAAAAAGATTATTTAGTCCTTATCTCTACTGATCAGAAAGATACAGAAGAGATAAGGAAAGATCTGAAAATTTTGAAAAATCAGGCATCACATATTTCTCCATTTTCTTCTGGAGGCAGCAATTACAAATATAAATGGGATGATTCACAACAAATGTATGGCTATCTGACAGCTAATTATGAAATATCAACTCTAGGAGGAGACGATTATATAGAAATTACATCCGTAACTGGAGGATTTAGCTCAAATTCTGGGGCAGGGGACTATGTTGGAAGTGGGGTTTATGTGATAGAACAATTTATTGATGTAGGACAGGTAGGGAAAGTTTATAATGGTGGGTATAAATCACAAAGAAATATGAATGTGGCATATTCCCCTTCTAAACGAACTTGGACATATACTCCGCCCAGTAGTTGGCTGCCAGTCAATATAGAGAATACTTCAACAATAGTGGGCGCAAATTATTACATTACATTACAGAGAGGGAGTTCTACTTGGGACGTAGAAATTCAAAACACTTTAGTTGATTCTGGTGTTCCTGAGTTTGAAAACAGATAGTCTGAACAAGTGAAAAGGAGCGAACGTGCTATTGGAAATGACCAATAGCACGTTTTTTCATAAATGGAGCAGATGCTTTGCCAGTTCATAATCTTCTTTTTTTACAAAAATTTGATATTGTGTTTCTAATTCTACTCTCTCACCGATCGATCCAATTTTTCCCGTGCCACGGTTGCCATAACCGGTATAAGTAGTCTTTATACGATACCAGATGTTTTTTTCTTTCAAACCGCTGATGATTTTTGCGTATATTTCCGGTTGAAAAGTAGAAATTAATTCAATTTCTTTCTTTAAAAAATGAAACATAATAATCTCCTGTTTAAAGACAAAAAAGGTAAATTTTGCCAATTAATATATAACAGTTTATTCGTAAAAAGACGGTTTGTCAATATTTTTTAGAACAGGCAACAACTCTGTGTTTTTCCTCTCGTAAAATGGAAAGAAAGAGCTATTTATTTGCAAGCCGGTAAATTTCCGCCATGTCCTGGCGGTTCAGCTTCTGGAAGGTGCCGATGGTGCGGGTATTCTGGAAGGAGCAGCGCCACGCGAGGTCTTCAATGACCTCTTCCGGCTGTACGCCGATGCCCAGCTCGGTAAAGTTTGTGGGCATGCCGAGGGAACGGAAGTAACGGTTGGTTGCTTCGATTGCGGCTTTCGAGAGCTCCTCCGTATCGTTGCCGGTCAGCCCCCACACGTTTTTGCCGAAACGGGCAAAGCGCTCCGGGTTTGCGGTACGGGTGTACGTCGCCCACGAGCTCCAGATGGCGGAGAGCGACGCGCCGTGCGCCACGTCGAATTTGCCGCTCAGCTCATGGCCCAGCTGGTGGGGCGCAAAGTCCTTCTGCCCGCCGAGCCCGGTCAGTTCGTTGTGAGAGAGGCTGCCCGCCCACATCAGCTCGCTCATGGCGTTGTAGTCGTGTGGGTTCGCGAGCGCGACGGGGCCGTTGCGAATGACCACCCGCAGCAGGGCTTCGGCCAGCTCATCTGTTACCTGATTGGTTACGACCGGATTGAAGTAGCGGTCCATCGTGTGCATCATGATGTCCACCGTGCCGCAGGTGATCTGGAATTTGGGCAGGGTCATCGTCAGCTCGGGGTTCAGCGCCGCAAACGCCGGGCGGTTGAACGGGCAGTTCAGCCCGCGCTTACTGTTGGTTTCGGTATCGGTGAGAACGGCGGAATCGCTCGTTTCGCTGCCCGCCGCGGAGATGGTGAGCACCACGGCGACCGGCAGGGCCTTTGTCACGGTTTGGCGGCGCAGCCAGAATTCCCAGATATCCGTTTGGGGATTCGCCGTGCCGATCGCGATGGCCTTCGCGGTATCGATGACGCTGCCGCCGCCCACGGCCAGAATCAGCTCCGCGCCGAATTCCAGCGCCTGCTGCACGCCCTTTCGCGCCAGCTGAAGCCTCGGGTTCGGCTGCACGCCTCCCAAGGTTTGCACCTCGATCCCGGCTTTCGCCAGGGAGTCTTCCATCCGGGCCAGCAATCCGCTTTTGACTACGCTGCCGCCGCCGTATACCAAAAGAATTCGTTTCACACCGCGGGCCGCGGCCTCCGGTGCGATTTGAAGCTCTGCGTCTCTTCCGAATATAACTTTGGTAGGTACATGATATACGAAGCTTTCCAAAATGAACACCCTTTCTGTTTTCACGTTCCAGTTTTCGTTTCGCGCAATTTCTGTTCCTATTCTATCTCGCGGGAGCCTGCAAAGTCAAGCGAAAGAGCGCCCACTCGCCCGTTACGCACAAAATTCCGACGCGGCCGCGAATCATTTTCTGAAAAAGGAAGAGACGGTTTTGTACCCGCGTTTCTGCCGCCTGTTTCCGCGCGGTGTTTTTTATCGGATCGGCATGTTTAGGATATACCGCCCGTATGTTTTTGAACTGCTTGCAGACAATAAGAACGGAGGTGAGAAGAAAGCGCGAGCGCGGATGAAAAACAGCGAAAGCAGTAGAATTACGGCACTTGAAGCATGTGAATTTCGCGGGCGGATCGGGTGGTAGTGCCAAATTCTAATCGGATGTCAGTCGTCAGACGTCACATGACGTTATATGAATTTTTGGTACTGTTTGATAATTTAACATCATAAAAATAAATATAATTATAAAAAGTCTTGAAATCTGATTTTGGGTTTGGTATAATCAAATCGTCAAATTTGTGTAATTGCACAAAAATCCTGAGAATACGCAGCTTTTGTCCGGAGGACGGAACGCGCGGCGCAGCGAAAACCGAGGAGTGTGAACATGAGTCAAATTTTGTTTGGCACCAGAGAACTTCCCCTCTTGATTTCCAAAAAGCTGAAGGAAATGATTGTGGAAAAAAATCTGAAGCCCGGCGACCGCCTTCCGAGCGAGGGTGAGCTGGCGACCATGTTCGGCGTAGGGCGCTCCACTGTGCGCGAGGCGGTCAAGCTGCTGATTGCCGATAATATTGTCGAAATTCACAGGGGGAGAGGCACTTTCATTACAGAAAGCCCCGGACTCAAAGACGACCCTTTGGGGCTGCATTTTGCAAACCCGAATAAACTGCTTCAAAACCTGCTCGAAAGCAGACTTTTGATAGAACCGCAAATCGCGAGGCTGGCGGCGCAAAGGGCCACCGGCGAGAATCTGTACAGGCTCGGCCAGGCAATTGAAGAGATGGAGACTGCGGAGCGCATCAACGGGCTGGAGTACCCTTCCCGCGACGTGGATTTTCATACGGCTGTGGCGGAGTGCACGCAGAATGACGTGTTAAAGCGTATTCTGCCTTTAATCTGTGAATCGATTCGGGAGGGTTATCTCGAAACGATGAATGTCCCCGGCACGCATCAGCGGGCCATCGAGGCTCACATCCGCATTTTCGAGGCAATTCGGGATAAGAATCCGGACGCCGCGGCGGAAGAGGCACGGCGGCACATTTTGCAGGCCATGGACGATTCTCAGCTCAAATATTAGGAGGAATGAAAGTGAAAAGGAAAAAAGTACTGGCACTTACCCTGGCGCTCGCAATGGCAGTCACATCGTTTGCCGGCTGCGCCAAACAGCCCGCGGCCTCATCCAGCGCGGCGGGGTCTCAGGCGGCCGGCGGCGAACCGGTTACTATTACCCATTGGTACTGGGCAGACAGCTCCGACTACTCCGCCAAAATGAAGGAAATTGTTGAGGACTTCAACAAATCCAACAAGAGCAACATTACAGTGAAGGCAGAAGAATACCCCTGGGACGGCGGCGCGTACAGCGAGAACCTGTTCAATGCCGTTATGGGCGGCGGCGGGCCCGACACCGCGGCGTGGAAGCTGACGGCAACCCCGCTGTTCACCGCGAACAACCTGCTGGCCAACCTGGACGACTACGTTGCCAAGTGGGAGAAAAAGGACGACATCGACCAGAACATTTACAACATTATGAAGCAGGCCGGCGGCTCGGACAAGTTGTATGTCATGCCCTGGAACATTCAGGTGCTGTATGTGTACTATCGTCCGTCCATCTTCAAGAAGGCAGGCGTAGAGGTTCCGAAGACCTATGAGGAATTCCTCGAGGCAATTAAAAAGACCACTATGGACACCAACGGCGACGGCAAAACCGATGTTTACGGCTTCGGCATGCGCGGCGCGAAGGGTGGTCAGGAGCCCTGGGGCAGCTTCATCTACGGCCGCGGCGGCAGCTTTGAAAATCTGACCAGCCCCGAGTCTGTTCAGGGCATGCAGGATTTCATCGATCTGTACAAGAACGGCTATGTACCGCCCACGGCAACACAGGATGGCTTTAACGAGATCATCGCAAACTTTAAGTCCGGCAAAACCGCTATGACCATTCACCACACCGGATCTTCCAAGGGCATGGTAGAGACCTTCGGCGACGACGTTGCCGCATTCCCGTTCCCCAAGGGCAAGGGCCAGTGGACCTCCATGGGCGACACCGAGAACGTGATCTTCGAGGCCAGCAAGAACAAGGACGCCGCTTTTGAGTGGGTCTCTTATCTGGCAGCCGGCGAAGGCCAGGAGAAATGGTGCAAGATCACCGGCAACGTGCCCGTGAGCAAAACGGTACAGGAACTGCCTGAGTTTAAGGACGACAAATTTATGAAGGCTTCCATCGAGGGCCAGTCGTATGCGGGCATTATCCCGATCAAAGACACCACCACCGAGTGGATCAGCACCATTTGGCCCAACACGGTTGCTTCGGCCCTGTCCGGCAAAGAGAGCGCCGCTGACGCCATGAAGACCCTGCAGGAAGGCCTGTACGGCAAAAAATAAAATCTGAAGACACATGGGCTACGCGGGCTGCGGCCGGGCGCAAGCATGGCCGCAGCCCCATTCTTTCAAAGAGGTGAAAATACAGTGCAGCGTAAAAAGACGAATATTTGGCCGTATTTGCTCATCACGCCTGCGGTGCTGATTATTATCGCGGTCGTTTTAGTCCCTGCGCTCAACGCGATTTTAATGAGCTTTCAAAGCTATGATTTAAGAAGACCAAGCAGCATCGGTTTTGTTGGTTTGAGCAACTATATTGATGTTTTGCAGGATAAGCTGTTCTGGGCATCCCTTTGGAGGACAATCCTGTGGGTTGTTTTCGGCGTAGGTTTCCAGTTTGTTTTTGGCTTTATTCTGGCGAATTTTTTAAACAAAAGCTTCCGCGGCCGCGGTGTGGTACGCGCGGTCAGTCTCATTCCCTGGGTTACCCCCGGCGTTCTCATCGGTTTGATGTGGCGCTGGATTTATGACGGCAGCTACGGCGTGCTGAATGACCTTTTAATGAAGGTTGGGTTGATTCATGAGCCGATTGCATTTCTTGCGCAGGAATCCACAGTAATGCCGTCGGTGATTCTGACGATCATCTGGCAGGGGATCCCATTCTTTGCCCTGATGCTTCTGGCGGGCTTGCAGGGCGTGCCCGGTGAGCTGTACGAGGCGGCCGACATCGACGGCGCCACGGGATTCCAGAAGCTGTTCCGCATTACGATTCCCGCCATTAAAAACACGATCTTCGTCACCACGCTGCTGCGCATCATCTGGGTGGCAAACTCGGTGGACGTGATCTTCAACATGACGGGCGGCGGGCCCGCCTACGCTTCGCAGACGCTGAGCGTTTATGTATTCAACAAGGCGAACGCCCTGAACCTGGGCTATTCGTCGACCATGTCGCTCCTGCTCACATTCCTGCTGCTGCTGGTAGCGATTCCGTATTTAAAAAATATGTTTGCGAATCAGGAGGCGTAACGTTATGCAGCATAAAAGAACACCAATGCAAAACTTTCTGTTGCTGTACCTGCCTCTGTTTGTGATGCTGCTGTTTCTGCTCTTCCCGTTTTACTGGACCTTTGTCACCTCCATCAAACCGGAAGCAGAGCTGTACGGCAGTGTAGTCACCTACTGGCCCCATAACCTGACATTTGAATCCTACAGAAAGCTTTTTGTGGATTTTAACTTTTTAAAGCCCATGGGCAACAGCTTTGTGGTGGCGATCATTACCACACTGATCACCCTGACCGTTTCGATGCTGGCGTCGTATTCTTTCTCGCGTTTCCGTTTTGCCGGCCGAAAAGCATTTATGGTTCTGTTTTTAACCAATAACATGTTCCCCACGGTCTTGCTGTTGATCCCCCTTTATGCTATTATGCGTAGTATGGGCCTTCTGTACACTCCCGCTTCTCTGGTGCTTTCTTATGCCACGTTCACCATCCCGTTTTCGGTATGGCTTTTGAACGGCTTTATCAACGACCTGCCCTTGTCTTTGGAGGAAGCCGCCATGGTAGACGGCTGCAACCGGGCGCAGGCATTTACACGCATCATTTTTCCCGTGCTGGTGCCCTGTCTTGTCGCTACGGGCGTGTACATCTTCATGACCTCCTGGAATGAGTACACTTTCGCCGTGATGTTCACCAACGAGCGGAACCGCACAATTCCTGTGGCTCTGAAAAATCTGATCGGCCAGCTGGGGGTTCAGTGGGATCTTCTGACGGCCGGCGGAATCATAACGATCATCCCCGTCTGCATCATGTTCTTCTTCGCGCAAAAGCGTTTGGTGGAAGGCCTGACCGCGGGGGCCGTGAAGGGTTAATTGTAAAGGAGTAATCGAAATGAACAGCGAACAGAACGCAAAAGCCAAGCAGATTAGAGCAGATATTCTAAAATCGCTCTATGCCTGCCAGTCGGGCCATCCCGGCGGATCCCTGTCATGTGTAGAGATCCTGTTGGCGTTGTACAACAATGTAATGAAGTACGACTCCAAAAACCCGCAAATGGAAGACCGCGACCGTTTTGTACTGAGCAAGGGACATGCCTGCCCCACGCTGTACGCAGTGCTGGCGGACAAGGGCTTCTTCCCCAAGGAGGATCTTCAGCATCTGCGTCAGGCAGATTCTCACCTGCAGGGTCATCCCGACATGACCAAAACCCCGGGCGTTGACTGCAACACCGGCTCGTTGGGCCAGGGCGTTGCAATCGCCGGCGGCATGGCGCTTGCGGCAAAATACAAGAAGGCGGATTACAAGGTTTACGCCCTGATCGGCGACGGCGAAATGCAGGAGGGCCTGGTATGGGAGGCGGCGATGTCCGCGGCCCATTACAAGCTGGATAATCTGACTGTACTTCTCGACTTTAACCATCTTCAGATTGACGGCAGCAACGATCAGGTGATGAGCGTTGGCGACCCGATGGAAAAATACCGCGCGTTCGGCTTTGAATGTCTGGAGGTGGACGGACACGATATTGACGCCATTACAGAAGCGATCAAGAAGCCGGTTGTCGGCAAGCCCAAGTTTATTTGCTGCCATACCCACAAGGGCCATGGTGTTTCTTTCATGGAGGACAACCACGGATGGCACGGCAAGCCGATGTCTAAGGATGATTTTGCGGCGGCAATGAAGGAACTGGGGGTAGAGATCGATGGCTGAGAAAAAATCTTTAAGAGTAGCGTACGGCGAGGCTCTCGTTGAGCTCGGCGCAAAGAACGATAAGGTAGTTGCGATGGACGCCGACCTGGCCCACGCCACCATGAGCAGCATGTTCCTGGATGCATACCCGGACCGCTTTTTCAACTTCGGCATTGCGGAGGCCAACCTCGTCTGTGCGGCGGCGGGCTTTGCGCATTCCGGCCTGATCCCCTTTGCCAGCACCTTTGCGCTGTTCGGCACAGGCCGCGCGTACGAGCAGATCCGCAACTCAGTTGCGTATGTGAACGCCAACGTAAAGTTCGGCTTCTCGCATTCCGGCCTGTGCGTCGGCGAGGACGGCGGCAGCCACCAGTCCATTGAGGATTTGGCGCTGATGCGCGTTGTGCCGAACATGACCATTTTTGTTCCCTGCGACCCGATTGAGACCAAGAAGGCCGTCTTTGCCGCGGCGGAGATCAACGGCCCTGTTTATATCCGCGTGGCGCGCCCCGTGTGCGACGTGATCACCGAAGAAAGCACTCCCTTCATCCCCGGCAAGGCGAATATCATGAAGGACGGCACCGACGTATGCCTGGTCGCCACCGGCCTGATGGTTCCCGAAGCGCTCAAGGCAGCCGAGCTGCTGGCGGCTGACGGAATCAGCGCCGCGGTTGTAAACGTTCACACCATCAAGCCCTTTGACGACGAGACGATTCTCAAGATGGCTGAGAAATGCGGTGCCGTGGTTTCTGTGGAAGAGCATTCCGTCATCGGCGGCCTCGGCTCCGCCGTTGCAGAGGCCCTGGCGGGCAAGTCCGGCGCGAAGTTTGACCGCGTGGGCGTAATGGATAAGTTCGGCAAGTCCGGCAAGCCGGCGGATTTGTTCCGCATTTACGGCCTCACCCCGGAGAATATTGTGGCAAAAGCCAAGGCATTGCTGAAATAAGAGGGAGATACAACCATGAAAATTCAAAGCTTTGAGATGAACGGCGAAGGAATGCAGAGAGTCTACGAGAATGAAAAGTGGACGGTCGGCATTAAGAACTGGAAGCCCGCAAACGACATTACCGGCCTTAATTGCCTGGAGCGCCACAACAAGACCGACGAGCTGTTTGTGCTGCTCAGCGGCCGCTGCACCCTGATCAGTGCGGAAGAAGTTGGCGGTGAGCTGAAAATGGAAGCGCTGGAGATGGAGCCGTTCAAGGTTTACAATATCCCTCAGTCTCTGTGGCACAACACCGTAACCCAGAAGGACACCAAGATGATCCTCATCGAGGACGTTTCCACCGGCATGGAGAACAGCGATATTCTCGACCTGACTCCCGCCCAAATCGAAACACTGAAATCCCTGGTGAAATAACAGGCCGAGCCTGAGCCGCACCGCGGAAAAGCATGCGGAAGAAGCTGCCTGCCTCACGAGGTAACAACCGGGATCAAAGCGCCGTTTCTCACAGGGAACGGCGCTTTTTTGCGGGCTGGTAGGCGTTGTACGGCAAGCCTTGCGGCGGGTGCCGCCCGGAGAAAAACAGCTTCATTCACGGGGCCAAACGGGGCGTTCGCCCTGCGCGGGGGAGAAGACCTGCGGCAGGAGAGGCGAATTTAGACTAAATTGCACAAAAGTAAGGCGGTGCGCCGTATTCCTTTGGGAGGAGGCATGCCGCTTTTCCAGTTGACTGATTTAAAGTATCATACTATAATAAAGAGTAATTTAAGTTTGCTTTGCAAAGCGGCTTTTTTAGAACCGGCGATCTCTTTCCTGCCCCCGGCGGAGAGAGGGTCGACAGCTTTAAGGCGGCTGGCTGAAAGTGAATATCCTTTCAAGGCAGCGGCTTCTTTTCGCTCCGAAGGCGGATGGAAAGGAGTCGGGTTATTTTATTTTCTGAAAGCGATGGCTGCGGAAGCATCCCGGTTTTTGGCTTTGTCCAAAATCGGGATCAAATCAATATGATTTAGTGGGAAGGTGGAGAACGATGATCAGCGGAGCGGAAATCATGGTGAAATGCCTGGAGCAGGAAGGGGTCGTCCTAACGTTCGGCTACCCGGGCGCGGCGATCTGTCCTTTTTATGATCAGCTGTCGAAGTCCTCCATCCAGCACGTTCTGGTTCGGCAGGAACAAAACGCCGCTCATGCGGCGAGCGGCTACGCGCGCTCGAGCGGCAAGCCGGGCGTGTGCATTGCCACCTCCGGCCCCGGCGCGACGAACCTGATTACGGGCATCGCGACCGCCTATATGGATTCGGTGCCCCTGATCGCCATTACCGGGCAGGTTCGGTCCGAGCTGCTCGGCCGCGACGTGTTTCAGGAGGCCGACATCACCGGCGCGTGCGAGCCGTTCACCAAGCACAGCTACCTGGTAAAGGACACCGCCGATTTGCCGCGCGTGTTCAAGGAGGCGTTCCACATTGCTTCCACAGGCCGCCCGGGCCCGGTGCTGATCGATGTGCCGGTGGACGTGCAGCAGAATGCGATCAAGGAGTTTAAATACCCGCAGCGCGCGGATATCATCGGATACAAGCCCCGCACGCAGGGACATGCCCTGCAGATCAAGCGCGCCGTAGAGGCGCTTGCCGGGGCGCAGAGGCCTTTGATCTGCTGCGGCGGCGGCGTGGTGTTGGCGGGCGCCAGAAAAGAGTTGATGGCTCTGGTGGAGAAAACGGAAATCCCCGTGGTTTCTACCATGATGGGCATTGGCGTGGTTCCGCTGGACAGCGATTCGTACCTGGGGATGGTCGGCTCGCACGGCAAAAAGAGCGCCAATCAGGCGCTGCTCTCCGCCGATGTGGTCATTCTCTGCGGCGCCAGAGTGGGCGACCGCGCGATCATCGCCCCCGAAATGCTGGGCAGCAAGGCGCAGATCATCCACATCGATGTGGACCCCGCCGAAATCGGCAAGAACATTACCGCGCATATCCCGATTGTGGGCGACATTCGCCTTGTGCTGAGCAGCCTGGCGGAGAAGGTGAGCGGCGCGGCGCCGCAGGAGTGGCTGAACCGCGTTCAGGAGCTGCGGCAGGCGGATGTGCCGCACGGCGAGCCCTCTCAGGATTCTGTGGAGCCGCGCTCGTTCATGCGCGCACTCTCCTCCATGATGAAGGATGACGCGATTCTCGTTGCGGACGTGGGCCAGAACCAAATCTGGTCGGTCAACAACTTCAATGTAAAGGAAGGGCGCTTCTTAACGTCCGGCGGTCTTGGCACCATGGGGTATTCGATCCCGGCGGCCATCGGCGCAAAGCTGGCGAAGCCCCGCCGCCAGGTGGTGGCGGTTTGCGGCGACGGCTCGTTCCAGATGTCGATGTGCGAGCTCGGCACGATTGTGCAGAGCGGCGTCGGCGTCAAGATTATCGTTATGGTGAACGAGCACCTCGGCATGGTGCGCGAGATTCAGGATAAGCAGTACGGGGGGAGGCACATGGCCACCGAGCTGCACGGCAACCCCGATTTTGTGGCGCTGGCCAGAGCCTATGGAATCGAATCCGCCCAGGCAGAGAACAACCCCGAGGCGGAAGAACTGGCCGGGAAAATGCTGGCGTCCAATCAGCCGTATCTGCTTGTCTGCAGGGTCGACCCGACCTTGCCGTCGATTTGAAAGGGGAGGGAGCCGAAATGAAATATACTCTCTCGGTTCTGGTGGAGAACCAGCCCGGCGTGCTGTCCAAGGTGTCGGGTCTGTTTTCCCGCCGCGCGTTCAACATAGACAGCCTTGCCGTGGGCGTGACGGAAGACCCCGCTATTTCCCGTATGACGATCGTCGTCAACGGCGACGAATATGTGATGGAGCAGGTGGAGAAGCAGCTCAATAAGTTGATTCCCGTCATCAAGGTCAAGCGGCTTGACGACACCGGCCCGTTCATCAGCTGCGAGCTGGCGCTGATCAAGGTGAGCTGCACCCCGCAGTACCGCCCCGAAATCATTCAGATTGCGGAGCTGTTCCACGCGCGCGTGGTGGATGTGTCCCTGACCTCGCTGACCATTCAGTTCGCGGATACCGCTGAAAAAATAGAGACCATGCTGACGCTGCTGAAGCCCTACGGCGTAAAGGAAATTGCCCGCACGGGCACCGTCGCACTGGAGCAAGGGCCCCAGGTAACCAGAAAACAGAGCGTTTGAGCGGACTTGGCAAACGAAACTTGAACTCTGTCTTATAAATTTTTATACCTGCTGAAGGAGGAACATGTTATGCCAAAGATTTATTATGAAGCCGATTGCGATATCAACGTACTCAAGGGGAAAACTGTGGCGATTATTGGCTATGGCAGCCAGGGCCATGCCCATGCTTTGAACCTGCATGACAGTGGAGTCGATGTTGTAGTAGGCCTTTATGAGGGCAGCAAGAGCGCGGAGCGCGCAAAGAAGGCCGGCCTGAAGGTTCTAACCGTGCCGGAGGCCACCAAGGCTGCGGACATTATCATGATTCTGATCCCCGATGAGCGTCAGGCAGACATGTACAGGAAGGACATTGAGCCGAACCTGACCGAAGGCAAGGCGATTGCGTTTGCCCATGGCTTCAACATTCATTTTGGCCAAATCAAGCCCCCCAAGTTTGTGGACGTGTTCATGATTGCCCCGAAGGGTCCCGGACACACCGTTCGCAGCGAATTCCAGGAGGGCAAGGGCGTTCCCTGCCTTGTGGCGGTTGAGCAGGATTACACCGGCCATGCGCTGGATGTGGCGCTGGCTTACGGCGCGGGCATCGGCGGCGCGCGTGCGGCCGTGATGGAGACCACCTTCCGTGTGGAGACCGAAACAGACCTGTTCGGCGAGCAGGCCGTTCTGTGCGGCGGCGTAACCGCTTTGATGAAGGCCGGCTTTGAAACGCTGGTGGAAGCGGGCTATGCTCCCGAAAACGCATACTTTGAGTGCATTCATGAGATGAAGCTGATTGTTGACCTGATCTACAAGGGCGGCTTCTCTTTGATGAGATACTCCATTTCCGACACTGCGGAATTCGGCGATTACGAGACCGGCAAGCGTCTGATCACCGACGAGACCAAGAAGGAAATGAAGAAGGTTCTCAGCGAGATTCAGGACGGCACTTTTGCCTCCAAATGGATCGCCGAGAACAAGAACGGCCGCGCACATTTCAGCGCCTGCCGCCGCATTGAAGCGGAGCATGAGCTGGAGGCTGTCGGCAAGGAGCTGCGCAAGATGTACTCCTGGAGCGAAGAGGACAAGTACGCCGAATAATTCGGGCAGATCAATCGTATAACGCAGCATTGCATCGGTAACGAGGGATCAGGCAGAGTCGGACAAAACCGATGGCCTGATCCCTTATTATTTTCATTTGATCAGAAGAATCCTACCTTAAAGCGCGGCGCTTGGCCGCGAAGGGAGAAGAAGATTGCGTCGAAAGGGAAGAAAATTCCGGCGGTGCCGGACTCCCATGAACCATATGGGAACGGGTTTCCGCGTGGCGGAGTGCGGGGAGCATAAGGCCGGCGGGCCGGCTCTGCCGTTTCATCAGAAATTTATTGTGCGCTGCGGCCGCGTTTAGGTATAGCGGCCAGGGGCAGTATCGTATGATAGAGAAAAGAGTGAAAGGGGTCTTAGCAGAAAATGTGGAGCAGAGAGATTGTGAAGAGCAACGCGAAGGCGGCGATTCGGGGCGGAAAGTATTGGATGGCGTTTTTGGTTTCCGCCATGGTTTCGATCGTACCTTCGCTGATAGAATGGATTACCGGTTATCAGGAAGTAAATGATAAGTGGGCGGCCAGCATGGGAAGCGGTGTGATTCAGGTTGAGTCCAGCGTGTTCATGGGGTATAATCTGGTTTTTGTGCTGCTGAATATTTTTATTCTTTTTCCGCTGACGGTGGGAGTGTATGGCTTCTTTGTGCGCAATCGGTTTGACGCGGGGCGGTTTTCCGATGTGTTTCTGGGCTTTCGGAACGGGTACGGCAGCGTGGTGCTCACCAACTTTGTGACCAACCTGTTCATCGGTCTGTGGACGCTGCTGCTGATCATCCCCGGTATTTACAAGGCGCTGCAGTACATCATGGTTCCGTTTCTGCTGTCCGACAATCCCCAGCTTTCGGGCCAGCGGGTTCGGCAGATCAGCCGCCTGATGACCGATGGGGAAAAGGGCGCGATCCTTGTGCTGGTCCTCTCTTTTATCGGGTGGTTCCTGCTTCCGATTGTGCTTTCTGTGGTTCTCGGGATGATCGGCGCTCCCGAATTCGTACTGAATCTCGTCGTCACATTGGGGCTTGCACTGATCATGCCTTATTATTACGCGACGCTTGCGGAGCTGTATATTTTTCTGCGCGACCGCGCGATTCAGACCGGCATGGTGCAGCCCGAGGAGCTGAGTCTGTAATTCGGGCGGAGCGATGCGCGCCCTGCCCGGCAGGATAAAGAAAAAACGAGGGGAAAACCGCAGCGCGGTTTTCCCCTTTTTGCCTCTGTACGGTGAACTCTATTTGAAATAGGAGGAACATGAATTGGAAGAAGGCGTTCGGCTCACCTACTGTATAGTATGACAAGCCCCCGCATTTGTTGACAGGTATGTCCTTACTTTGGCGGCTTCTCCAAACAAGCCCTCCGGCCTTTGGTAAGAGCGCTTACGCCGCGTGAGCGGAGCGGTTGCCGGTGCGGTCGAGCACCTTGACCAGTGCTACGGTGACGATGGAGGTGATCACGAGTTCGGGCAGCATATAGCTCCCGTTGTAAACCAGAGAATACAGCCACACGGGCGTTCCCTCGGGCGCGTACCCGCCCCAGATGAGTATGCCGGAGGCAAAGCTGCACAAAAAGCGCAGGAACACGGCGACTGCCGCGCCGAACGCAATGCTGGCCGAGCGGCTGCGGATCGGCTTGCCCCAGAACGCCGCGCTGCCCAGTACGGTATAGGCCAGAACGTAATCAAGCAGCACAACCAAGACAAACGCAGCAAGTGTTTTTGCGGGCGGCGCAACGGGGTTGAGCAGCATTTGCAGCAGGCTGTGAACAAATGCCGTCCCAAGCCCCCACTTTACCCCGTGGCGGTACGAAACCAGCACCAGAGGCACCATGCTGGCCAGAGTGATGGAACCGCCCTGCGGCAGCTCGAACACCTTGATCATGCTCAGAACAGTGGAAAGCGCAATCATCAGGGCGCATTCCACCAGAACGACAGTGCTGTTTTTTTTCATAAAAGATCCTCCTCGCGCCGATTGGTGAAAGTCCGCAATCCAAAATCAGAACCGACCGTGGTTCCGCCCTTATGCTGCGGGCAGTCAGTAGGGTTTTCCCTGATTGCGGTGAAAGAGAATGGGATCGGGCGCGTCCGCTGTTTCGGTAACGGATAACCGAAGTGTGAACTGCGATCTTCCTGAAAAATGTGCCGCACGCAAAAAGACGCATTGCGGGTAATACCACAATGCGTCTTGCTGTGCTGCAAAAGTTTCCTACGCTGGCATTATCCAGATCAGGTCAAAGGGACATAGGCGTCGATCCGCCTCATCTCAGCCGCGCATACGCAGCGCCCCGTATTCAGTTCCAATAACACTATATCCGCATCCGCTCAGTTTGTCAAGAGCAAGTGTTCCAGCGCTGTAAAATCTACGGCGAACCGCGCGCCGGGGAATTGCTCCCGCATCTCTTCGCGGGTGCCGTAGCCGTGCAGCATCCCGATAAAATCCGTGCCCGCCAGGCGCGCACCCTCGGCGTCGAACCTGGTGTCGCCGATCATCACCGCATCCTGCGGCCCTGCTGAGAACCGCTTTAGGCAGGAGGTGATCAGCTCCGCCTTGGAACTGGCGCGCTCGTCGCTGTCGGGGGGGCCGGCGAGAAAATCCACCAGCGGGGTCAGCCCGAAAATTGCTGTGACCCGGTTGGCCTGCGGCAGGGGCTTTGAGGTGGCGATGCAGAGCTTTGCTCCCGCTTTTCGCAGGGTGGAAAGCAGCTCCAGCGTGTGCGGGTACAGCGAATTTTTATAAAGGCCCTCGGTTTCGTACAGGTCGCGGTACAGATTTACCGCTCGGTCGCTCACATCGTCCGGCAGGCCGCAGGTCTGCGAAAAGCTTTGAAACAGCGGCGGGCCGATAAAGGTGCGCAGAATCTCCGGCGGCGGCTCCGGCACTCCCAGACGCCGCATGGTCTCTTTGACGCAGCTCAGGATCCCCGGGCCGGATTCGGTCAGGGTGCCGTCCAGATCAAATAAAACGATGGGGTAAACAGGTTTCATCGGGTATTCCTTTCGTCGGGGATTTATTGTTTGGCGCGCTCCGCCACTCTTTTCAGGTAACTCTCGCGCTTGATGCTGGCGCGCTCATGCGTGCAGGTGGAAATCAGGCCCACATTGTCAAACGCCTCCACCTCAAAGGTGAATTTGCGGCCGTCGCTTTCCGTCAGCTTTGCCGTCAGGTGGATGGTAACGCCCTCAACCGTGGGCGCCAAATGCTTGATATGCACTTCGGAGCCTACCGAGGTGATGCCCTCCGGCAGGTAGGTGTTCAGCATCCGGGCGCAAACGCCTTCCATCAGCGCAACCAGCCGGGGCGTGGCAAGCACGTCTACGCTGCCGCTGCCGAGTTTGGAGGCAAGATCGGCGGAGGTAACGGTATAATCCTCGGAAATCGTCTGTCCAATTTTCAGTTCATTCATTGTAATTCTTCCTTTCCTTCGATATAATAAAATAAAGGATATTTTCAGGTACCGGCGCAAATCGCTGCACCGGACAATTCAGGGCAAATCTGCCTAAGACTAGTATAGCACGGTACGGCTCTGGTTTGAAGCGGTAATTTTGCTTATGTTCCCGCAAAAATCCGGCAGATTTTGTATACTGACAACCACTTTTCGGATTCGGCGGGAGGAATCAACTTGAACGAAAGCACACAGTCCCCGGCGGCAGCCACGCGCCCCCGGCTTCATTTAATGGACGAGCTGCGCGGCTTTGCCGTGTTCTGCATGGTGTTTTACCACGCGTTTTACACCTTTGCCTTTTTGTATGAGATTCCCTGGATGATGGCGCTGTTTCGTTTTTTTACCCCGGCGGAGCCGTTTTTTGCGGCGCTGTTCATTTTTATTTCGGGGATTTCCTCGCTGCTTTCGCGCTCGAATCTGCGGCGGGGCCTGCGGCTGTTTGCGGCTGCGCTTGCGGTGTCGCTCGTCACAGTTCTCGTCACGCCCCAGTATGCCATCTGGTTCGGCATTCTTCATTTTCTGGCGGTGTGCATGATCCTGTACGGCCTTTTGGGGCAATATCAGAAAAAGATCCCCTTTTCGTGGACGCTGGTTCTGCTGTGCCTGGTTTTGTATTTCTTTACACGGCCCATCCCGTCGGGTTATTTGGGGTTCGGCCCGGTTTCGGTGATTCCCCTGCCGGAGGCGGTCTACCATGTGAAGTGGCTGTTCCCGCTGGGGTTTTATGATTCCTCGTTTTCGTCGTCGGATTATTTCCCTCTTTTGCCCTGGGGATTTGTGTTCCTCGCGGGAACCATGGTGGGCAGGCCGGTGGCCGCGGGGCTGGCCCCGAAATGGATGTACCGCAGCCGCGTTCCGTTCTTTTCGCAGATGGGCCGCTGGGCGCTGGCGATTTACATTGCGCATCAGCCGGTGATCTATGCCCTTGCCTGGGTGCTGGAGCGGCTGGGGCTGATTGGCTGAAAGAGCCTTGCGCGCATCACTGAAAAAGAATATAATAGAAGCTGAATGTTTTTGCGAGAGAAAGAGGTTGATGAGTGAAATGAAGCTGGGAATCGTCGGTCTGCCCAATGTTGGAAAAAGCACGCTGTTCAACGCCATTACCAACGCCGGGGCGCAGTCCGCCAACTATCCTTTTTGCACTATAGAGCCGAACGTGGGTGTGGTGGCCGTGCCGGACAAGCGTCTGGACAAGCTGGCCGAGATGTACCACCCCGAAAAATACACCCCCGCCACGATCGAGTTTGTGGATATTGCGGGTTTGGTGCGCGGCGCCTCCAAGGGGGAGGGCCTGGGCAACCAGTTTTTGGCGAATATCCGCGAGGTGGACGCGATTGTTCACGTTGTACGCTGTTTTGAGGACGACGATATCATTCATGTGGACGGCAGCGTAGACCCCGCCCGCGACGTGGAAACGATCAATCTGGAGCTGATCCTCTCCGACATGGAGGTGCTCGACCGCCGGTTGGACAAAACCCGCAAAATGCTCAAGGCGGACAAAAAGTACCAGTCGGAGTGCGAGTTTTTTGAGCGCGTGCGCGCCGAGCTGGACGCGGGCCGCACCGCGCGCAGCGTGGAATGCACCGAGGAAGAGGCGGAGCTTTTGGCCACAGTGTCTCTGCTGACGAACAAGCCCGTGATCTACGCTGCCAACATGAGCGACGCCGATTTTAAGGGCGGGGTGGAGAACAATCCGTATTTTGCCGTGGTCGAGAAGCTGGCCCGGCAGGAAAACGCGGGCGTTCTGCCGATTTGTGCGGAGGTGGAGGCCGAAATTTCCGGCATGGAGCCGGAGGAAAAGCAGATGTTTCTGGAGGACATGGGCCTTTCGGAGTCCGGCCTTGACCGCTTGATTCGCGAGTGCTACACGCTGCTCGGCCTGATCTCGTACCTGACCGCAGGCCCGCAGGAGGTGCGCGCCTGGACGATTAAGGAAGGAACGAAGGCGCCTCAGGCTGCCGGTAAAATTCACACCGATTTCGAGCGCGGCTTTATCCGCGCGGAGGTGGTGGCCTTTGAGGATCTGATGGCCTGCGGCACCATGGCGGCCGCGAAAGAAAGGGGCCTTGTCCGTTCCGAGGGCAAGGAGTATGTGATGAAGGACGGCGATGTGGTGCTGTTCCGCTTTAATGTGTGAGTGATTTTTTCGGCCCTGCTCTTGGAGCGGGGCTTTTCTTTTTTTATCCGTGTTGATCCGCAAGAGTGGGGGTTCTTTGCGAGGTTCTAAAGCATTTTTTGCCGGTGTGAGAGATTTATTTTTTTGGTTTGTTTTGAGAGAGCAGATTAGTTTTGCGGAATCCCCGCGATTGAGCCACGCTGATAAAATTTTTATTTCGTAGAAGCAGTCATGTGGATTACCCTACCCGGCACAGGGAGCGAGCCTGTGCAAGCAGAAAACCTGCACTTGATGCTGAAAATAAAAAGAAAGCGCCGTCCCTTGGGGAGGGAGAGCGCTTTCGGCCAAAGGCTGGCCAGCCGCACAGGGGCGATTCGTGCGGAGGTGTTATTCTTACAGACAACGGCGCGGCGGAGCCGGAACCACGGCGCCGGGGGAGGCCCGCGGTTTAAAAAAAGTATGCGAATCAATCATTGGGAATATGATCGAGATTTCAATTTTAAAAGAAACCAGCCCCGCTTTGCCCTGTCTGTAAGGCAGCAAAAAAGCGCCTGTTACGGATTCCCCGGCAGGGGACGCATCCATAACACAGCGCCTAATATCACAAGTGCGGTACACAACCCGCAGAACGGGGCCCATCTTCGGGATCCGCCTTCCCTCTGTACAAGAAAGCGGAAATGGGTTATAATGTGTAAGCAACGCGCGGTATATCCGTTGTGTATGGAGGCTGTGGCTCCGTATGCAGGGGATGAGGTGTTCGTGCACCTCGTCCCCGCTTTGCACTTTATTGTGCCTTACCAGTGAATTATACCATTTTATGGGATTGATTGCAAGATGAATTGTCGATGTGAGAAAAATGATCTCAGGATAAAAGAAAACGCCGGATTTTTGGGAATCCGGCGCTTTTTGTATTTGGGTGCTTCTGCCTGCCGCGTGCCAAAGCTGGCCGCCCGGGGGAACGAAATACAGAAAAACCGCGGAACAATGGTGTTCCGCGGCGAGTCTGAAGCATTTTTGCAGAGAACCGGGCTTTTGCGGTTCTCTGCTTTTTATGGGCCGGGTGCGGCCCTGCCGTAATGCTGCTCCTTGGAAAAGGGAACGGCTTAATAGTTTTCTGCTTTGCGCTCGAAGAAAGCCTGGGGATGTTTGCAGGCAGGACAGATCTTGGGGGCCTTATCGCCAATATGAATGTATCCGCAGTTGCGGCATACCCAAACGGTCTGCTCGCCGCTCTGGAAGACAAGATCCTCCTGAATGTTCTTCAGCAGCTTGCGGTAGCGCTCTTCGTGGGTTTTCTCCACACTGCCTACCATCTTCATCGCAGAGGCAATCTCTTTAAAGCCTTCCTGCTCAGCGGTCTCGGCGAACTCTTTGTACATCTCTGTCCATTCGTAGTTTTCGCCCTGCGCGGCATCCAGCAGGTTATCTTTTGTGCTGCCGATCTCGCCGCCATGCAGATACTTAAACCACAGCTTGGCGTGTTCCTTCTCGTTGCCGGCGGTTTCCTCAAAAATAGCCGCGATCTGCTCGTAGCCTTCTTTTTTCGCCTGAGAAGCGTAGAACGTATACTTGTTTCTGGCCTGAGATTCCCCTGCAAATGCGGTCAGCAGATTTGCTTCGGTTTTGCTTCCTTTCAGTTCCATACGGTTCGTCCTCCTTGTAAAAAATCTGTAAGGGATGCCACCCTGCCCCGGCCGCTCTGCACGGCGGAACGAAACGCCGCGCAAAGCGGCATTTGGAGATAGGATGTGATCGCTTTCTTTTATTATACTAAATAATGTCAAAATTACAAGAGGATAAGGCAAAAAATCAAGAATTATTCGCAAATTTTTTTATAGATCTCCGCTTTGGAGTGCCCGCTTTCTTTTGCGGCGCGTTTGGCGGCCTCTGAAACAGAGGCGCCCTCCTCCAAAAAGGTGCGCGCAAGCTCAATGGCCTCCTCCAGCGTGAGCGGTTCCTCCACAGGCACGGGAGCCCCCTCGATCACCAGCACAAATTCCCCTTTGGGGCTCTCTTCGGAATACCGGCGCGCCGCTTCGGAGAGGGTGGTGCGGATGACCTCCTCGTGAATTTTCGTCAGCTCGCGCACGAGCGCGATGCGGCGGTCGCCCCAGGCGGCCAGCATGTCGACAAGGGTGGCGCAGAGCTTGTGCGGCGCTTCGTAGAACACCATGGTGCGGGTTTCGCCAGCCACCTGCTGCAGGTGTTCGCGCCGGGCGCGCTTGTTGACGCTCAAAAAGCCCTCGAACGTAAAGCGGCCCGTGGGCAGGCCCGAAATCGCCAGCGCCGAGATCACCGCGCTGGGGCCGGGCACCACGAGCGTCTGAATCCCCAGCTCGGCACACTGCGCCACCAGCAGCTCGCCGGGGTCTGAAATCGCGGGCATTCCCGCATCCGAAACCAGAGCGCACGTTTCGCCCGCCAGTATTCTGCGGGTGATAACCCCGCCGCGCTCGAGCTTATTGTGCTCAAAATAGCTCACCATGGGCTTTTTAATGCCCAGATGATTTAATAGCTTTACGGTTACGCGCGTATCCTCCGCGGCGATAAAATCCGCCTCAGCCAGCGTTTGCGCCGCGCGGGGCGAAAAATCCGATAAATTCCCGATGGGCGTGCCCACCACATACAGCTTTCCGGCCATCAGTGCCCCTCCTTGTAGGACCCGTAGATCTCCAGCATTTCCTGGGTAAAGGTTCCATCCTCGTTGTGCAGAATCAGCGGCGGCTCCACCAAAAGGCCGCCGGGCTGCCCGTTTTTGCGGGCCTGAAGCAGAAAGAGCTTCGGCGCTTTCCCCACGCGGGCCTGTACGAACCGCAGGCGCTTCGGCTCCAGGCCGTTCGCGCACAGGGCCGTGAAGATATCCGTCAGGCGCTCCGGCCGCTGACACAGGCACAGGCGGCCCCCGTAGCGCAGGCAGGATGCGGCGGCGTGCGCCACGTCCTCCATGGTGCAGGTTTCCTCATGCCGGGCCATGCGCTTGCCCTGTTCGGGGTTTTCGATGCCCGTTCCCTGCGCCTTGTACGGCGGGTTGCACGAAATCAGGTCGCAGTTTTCCAGCCACGGGTCGCGCGGCCTGCTTTGGGGAAGCTGCCGCAGATCGAGGTTCAGAACCCGCAGGCGGTCTGCTACGCCGCAGTGCTCGGCGGACTGCCGTACCAGCTCGCAGGCGTCGGGCTGAATTTCTACCCCGCAGATTTGGGCTGGTTCGTACCGTGCCAGCCAGATCAGCGGAATGGCGCCGCAGCCGGTGCCGAAATCGGCGCATCTCTCGCCCCGCTTGGGGGCCGCGAAATGCGCCAGAAGAATCGTATCGGTATTAAATCGGTGCGTCTGCGAGACGAACACGGAGATATTGGGGGAGAGCGGCTCCAGCTCTGGCTGCATGGGGGTTACCTCCGGCGGATCATTTTGAGGAGAAAAAACTTTTATGTGAAAACAAGCGGCGGGCGGCGGAGAACCGCGCCGGCATTCCTGTCCAAAATTTAAGGCGGAGCAACGATCGCTCCGCCTTAAACCACTTCAGTCATTGAGCCTTAAGCCTCGGGATTCGGGGCTCCTACGGGACACACGGAAGCGCAAGCACCGCACTCTGTGCAAAGCTCGGGATTAATCACGTACTTGTCAGCACCATCAGAGATAGCGCTCACAGGACACTCACCTGCGCAAGCACCGCAGGAAATGCAATCACTGTTAATAACATATGCCATTATTAAGCACCTCCAGAATAAGTATTACTCCCTTATTCTAACACACAATGGCAGAAATGCAACTGGTTTTTCCGAATTTGAGAATGAAATCTCAATCCTTTTCCAGCTCCTTCAGCTGATCGAGCTCCGCTTTGTTGACGCGGAGCTGCGCGTCTTTGATGAGCTTTACGTCCTTCGCCTTGTAGGTGGAGGGCGCGGCGTCCGGCGCTTTGTCGAGCCGAATCTGCAGCACGCCGGTCAAAAGATTCTGATCCACCACGGTGCCGCGCCCCTCGGGAGTCATCACGATCGCGTTCAGCTTCGGGGTTGTGCGCAGCAAATCGAGGTAAGCCTCCTGCTCGTATTTCAGGCAGCACATCAGACGGCCGCACGTGCCGGAAATTTTCACCGGGTTGAGGGAAAGGTTCTGCTCCTTGGCCATTTTGATGGAGACCGGCTGAAAGCTGCCCAAAAAGGTGGAGCAGCAGAACGGCCGCCCGCAAATGCCGAGGCCGCCGAGCATTTTTGCCTCGTCGCGTACGCCGATCTGGCGCAGCTCGATGCGTGTGCGGAACACGGAGGCCAAGTCCTTGACCAGCTCGCGGAAGTCCACACGGCCGTCGGCGGTAAAGTAGAACAGGATCTTACTGTTGTCGAAGGTATATTCCACGTCCACCAGCTTCATTTCAAGCTTGTGGACGGCAATTTTTTTGTTGCAGATCTCGAAGGCGCTCTTTTCGCGGATCTGATTTTCCGCCAGCTTCTTGAGATCCTCCCGATTCGCGATGCGGATCAGCTTTTTGAGCGGCTGCACAATGCTTTCATCGTTTACCTGGCGGTTTTCCATGGCGACCTCTCCGCATTCTATTCCGCGGGAGGTTTCAACGATGACCATATCGCCTTTTTTTAAATGATTCCCATCGGGGTCAAAGTAATATACTTTGCCCACGTTTTTAAATCGTACGCCAATTACTTCGGCCATAGCTCTCTCCTTTATTGTTTAATATCCTGCCACAGCGCGCAGCTGCGCGCAAAAAACCGTGACCAGGAGGGTGTTGTTCGCGTTTTGATCCATGCGGCGCCGAGTTTGGATGCTGAGTTCCGTCAGCGCCAAAAGGCGGTCGCGGGTCAACTGGCGGGCCAGCTCCTGCGCAGAGGGATCGCGGGTGAGCGAGGTTCCGCCGGCGCGCAGCACGGCGGCGTCGCGGAACAGCATGGTCAGGCGGTCGAGCACCTGACGCAGCAGCTCGCGGTTCTGGATCAGCGGCGCGCAGGTTTTCAGCACCGCGGATTCGTCCGGCAGAGGGAGCTCGCGCAGAATCTGCGCGGCCAGCGCCTGGGCCTCGGGGTGATCTCCGGACTGCTCCCGGGGCTCGAGCGTTAAAATCAGCGAACGGGAGCGGATGGTGGGCAGCAGCGCGGAGGCAGACGGGCACGTGAGAATAAACAGGATCCCCTCGGGGGGCTCTTCCAGAATTTTCAGAAGGGCGTTCTGCGCCTGTTCGGACATGGTTTGGGCCTCAAACAGGCAGTATACTTTTCGGGCGGCCTCGTTCGGCTTGATATACGCATCGGAACGAACGCGGCGCACGGCGTCCACATGGAACGAACGCGCGGCGGTGCCGCCGCTTTCCACAATAATGTCGGGGTGCGACCCCGCTTTGGCCTTGACGCAGGCCGGGCACACTCCGCAGGGGCGCTCACCCTGGGCGGTGCAGACGCAGGCTCTGGCCAAAATCTGCGCCAGAGTGCGCTTGCCGCTGCCGGGCGGCCCCTCCAGAATCACCGCGTGGGGCAGGCGATCCTGTTGCAGAGCAAGCGAAAGCTGCTGACGCAGGGAATCGTTACCGAAAAATCCTTCAAAGATCATACTTTTTCATACCGCTCAACATTCATCACAAAAATCGTCGATCCACCGACCGTGACCTCCACGGGGAAGGAGGCGTAAAGCCCCATATCCATGGCGGAAGCGCTTGGCACGATCTGGGTTCGGCGGCTGCTGTGAGCGGCAATCTCGGAAATGACCTCTTCCACTTTATCGTCCTCTACACCGACGATGAATGTAGTGTTGCCGGCTTTTAAAAAACCGCCGGTCGTCGCCAGCTTCGTGATGGGGAAGTGCTTTTTCGTCAATGCGGCCTGTACCGTGGCACTGTCGTCACTGCTGACAATGGCAAGGATCAGTTTCATAATATATCCCTCCTATACAGGTTGCGGAACGTTTTAAAAAGCGAAGATAGGGTATTTGATTTATTTTACCACTTTCAATGAAAAAATGCCATACCCATGTAAAAAGTCGGCAATTTCGTCCGTAATTTTTTCACCGGGCATCACCACCGGCACACCGGGCGGGCACGGGCAGGCGGTTTCCGCCGCGATTCTGCCGGCGGCGGCCGTGAGAGGGAGCTCTTCCGCCGGGGAAAGCAGCGCCTGCCGGGGGGTGAGCAGCATGGGCGGCAGCGCGGGCAGCGCGGGCAGCGCGGGTGCGGCTTCTGCAATTGCTTTGCCGGGCCGCAGGGCGCGGATCGCCGTTTCGAGGCGCTGAAAATCGCTTTCGCTGTTGAACGGTGTGGCGATCAATACCACCTGAGCCACGTCAGCGTATTCGGGCTCCACGCCATGTTTGCGCAAAAGCCCGGCAGCGTCTTTGCCAGGAATTCCCGCCTCGGCGGTACGCAGCGTGAGCCGAACCGGGTCGCAGCCGCCCTCTGGCGAGGGAATGCCCTGCCGGGCGGCCAGCTCCCGTACCGCCGAGGCCCGATCTTCCAGAGCGGCGAACGCGGCGCGGCCGCTTTCTTCGAGCCAGGCGCGCGCCAGATCGAGCGACGCCATCACGGGGTACGACGGGCTTGTGGAGCCAAACAGCGCCATGGCTCTTTTGGCGTCCGGCACAAAGGACGGCTCCGCAAGATGGAGCCACGCCCCACCGGTCAGCACCGGCAGCGTTTTGTGCGCGGAGCAGGCCGTGGCGGAGGCGCCCAGAAAGAGCGGATGAAGATTCTTCTTTAAAAATGCCAGATGGGTGCCGTGGGCGTTGTCCACCAAAAGGGGAACTTCCGCTTCCCGGCAAACGGCGGAAATGGCGGGGATGTCCGCCAGAACGCCGTAATAGTCGGGACTGGTGAGAAACACGGCCTTCGCGTCGGGGTGCTCCCGCAAAGCGGAGAGGACGTCGCGGCTTTCTACCCGGCCGGGCAGGCCGCGCCCGGCGGTTGGCCGGGGAAGAATCCAGACCGGCGTGATGTCGAGCAGGGCCATGGTATGAACCACACTGCGGTGCAACACGCGGTCAAAGAGAATCGTGCCGCCGCGCGGCGCGGCCAGATACAGCATCGCCTGCAGGCAAAGCGTGCAGCCGCCCGCGGAAAACAGCGTGCGCTTCGCCCCAAACAGCCGTGCCGCCTGCTGTTCCGCCGCAAGGATGGCCCCCTCGGCCTCAAAGAGGCTGTCGGTATCCGGCAGCTCGGTGAAATCGAGCGAAAGAAGGTCCGGCGGTATAGCGTCCGGCGCATTTTTATGCCCCGGCGTATGAAAGGAGGCCCGGTTTTTCTGCCGGTGCTCCAAAAGCGCGGTATAGAGCGGCGTGTCTGTCATAGGAAATCCTTTCGGAAAAACAGTTTTCTATTCTATGGTGTATTCTATAAGCAGCGGGAAATGACGTTGCTCCCGCTCCAATTATATCATAAATCATCCGGAAGGATGATGAGAAATTGATCCATTTCTGGAATCCATCAACCGTCGATGGCTTCTCAGGCGCGGAGAAGCCGGTTTTCGCTGTGATATTGCGCCATATTGGGCAGTTCAGCCGCCCATGCGCCCTGTGGGAATCCGGTAATCCTTTTCCCAGATCAGGATCGCCAAGGCATCTGCCGGTGCGGCATCGTAGATGGATCGGCGGGATAGCTCTGCCAGAGCCGCCTCTACGCCCGGAGCGGGCCGGTAAGGCCGGTGCGAGGTCATCGCCTCAAACACATCTGCCACCGCCAGAACACGGGCCTCCGGCAGAATCTCGTCCCCCGCCAGCCCATGCGGATAGCCAGAGCCATCCATGCGCTCGTGGTGCTGCCGGATGATCTCTGCCAGCGGTGTAAAAAAAGAAATGTCCTTCACCATTTGGTAGCCGGTTTCCGCGTGGGTGCGGATCAGCGCCATTTCCAGCGAGGTGAGGACGGTGGGCTTTGTGAGCAGATCGCCGGGGATGCCGATTTTGCCGATATCGTGAATCAGCGCGGCGCGGCGCAGCAGATCGCACCGCTCGGGCGGCCAGCCCATTTCCAGCGCGATGTCGGTGGCAAGGCAGCTTACCCGAAGCTGGTGCCCCGCGGTGTAAGGGTCCTTTTGCTCCACCATGCGGGCCATCACCAAAAGGGTGTCGTCCATCGCCTGCTCCAACAGGCCGGCTTTTTCGCGCAGCTCCCGATGACGGCACAGGGGCCCGTTTTCTTCGGGAGGGCCAGTGATCACCTGATACAGGGTGCCTCCGCGCCGGGCAAAATAGGGGGATTTTGGAAATTGCATAGCGGCTTCTCCTTTCCATAGCTTGTTTCATTGTATGCGCCGCAATGCCAAGGTTTGCCCGGCTGTGCGTGTGCGTCGGAAAGGAATTTTCGTTATGAAAAAAATCGAAGGACAAGGATTGCATAACTGGAACGGTTGTGCTATACTACTATGGTAATATTTCCGCCCGTGGCGAAGCTGGATATCGCAGCAGATTCCGATTCTGAAGGCCGGGGGTTCGAATCCCTCCGGGCGGGCCAGCAGGCTGAGCCTGCAAGCAAATCGCGCACCTCACGTTGTGGGGTGTGTTTTGTTTTATGCCCGCGCCAGAGGGCGCATCAATTTTGACCGAATCACACAAACGCAAGAGCCGCACGATCTCTATAAAACGATTGAACTTGATACGTCCGCGGATAAACGGTTATCCACTAAAACCAAACCATACAAGCAGGGCAATTCCGATTAACCCAATGACAATACCAATCTGAATATACGGCTTTTCGCTGTATTGGTCATATTTGTAGAATAAGTCTGCCGCACCGCCAAGAAACAATAGCGCCAAGCTGCCTTTCCATGCGGGGTTGCCTTTTATCAAGCACATTGCGGTCAATACCTGTGTTGCGGCTATCATAAATTCCAGTGCATGGCTTTTGGAGCGTGTGTCTATTTGTTCGTCACGTTCGTCTTTGAGCGGACGTTTTATTGAGTTGTTCTTATTCATCTTCGGTAACCCTTCTTCCTCATAAAATATCAAATGCGCTAAAGAAAATATGCATGCTATGCTTCAGCTCAAAAGTGAAAGAGTGCTTACTTCATGTCACATCAGTTATATAGCAGTCATGCACATGAAATCCCATATTCTGGAACAAAAATGAAAGGGACATCATTGCTTTGCCCTTTTCTCACGTCCGTCTCTCATAATAAATACTTACAAACAATTCAACCAGCAATAAAAAACCGATCAAAATTGCAGACACTGTAAGAACAGGAATCCATGTGGTGTTGGCAGTCAGTTTGTATGCTGCCCCGCTTCCTATTGCGGATACTGCAAGACAGCCATAAAGAATTTTGAGTGTCAACGACTTGGTTTTAAGGGTTAAAAGTCTGTTTCGCTCATCGCTATCCTCAATCTGATCTTCTTTTGTCAACTGTTTTGAAAACGCGCGAATAAAACCGCTAATCCCCATCAGAATAGCCAAAACAGCAATGGCAATCTCTTTGATTTGTTCCGGTAAAAACTTTTCCGGTAAAACAATCTTGGAGATTAAAATAAAGACCCCAAGAGCTGCCAATATAATTCCAAGGATCAGTCCCTTTTTATTATAAATCTTCACGTTGTTGATCCTCCAATTCTCTGTTTTCTTTCAGACAGCATAAATCTTCAACTGTTGTTCCAAACACCTCGGCCATTCGATATGCCAGCATAAGGGAAGGGCTGTACTGTTCTTTTTCAATAGAAATAATTGTCCGAGAAGAAACGTAAACTAAATCAGCTAACTGTTGTTGTGTCAAATTAGCCTGATTCCTAAATTCTTTTACTCTTGTTTTCACAACTTACCTCTTACCTCCTCAAATATGAAGCTTGCTTCACAGGAAGCTAGCTTCATATTACTACAACAGCAAAGAACTTTCAAGTGGAAATAGCAGGATTTTTTCAGAAAAAGAGCATATGCCACTGATGCGGCAGGATCGTTGCGGTTGCCGCCATGGGTGCGTTTGTTCTGCGGGCTATCAGGCATAAAGAGCAAGAGATCCCTTTGGGCGGGCTAAAAAGGAGTCGAATCTGAAAAAAATAGACTTCTTTCATTTTATAGGGTAAAATGATCAATAAGATTTGCACTATTTGTCAAAACAGAAGGGGTAACGTTATGGAGGATAAGCTGGAAATCAAAATGAGCGCATTTACGCTGGACTGCAAAGACCCGCATGAATTGGCGGAATTTTATGCGGTGCTGCTCAAATGGGAGATACCGTTTTATGATGAACAATACGCAGTTGTGGGTGCTCCGGGGACGAAGCAGGGAGCATACCCCGGTATAACGTTTCAGCGCAACCCGGAGTATCAGCCGCCCGTGTGGCCGGAGGAGCCGGAAGCTCAGCAGCAAATGGCGCATATCGATTTTGCGGTGAACGATTTGGAAAAAGCGGTTGAATATGCGACCCAATGCGGGGCGACAGTCGCACGGCAGCAATTTTCTGACAGTTGGACCGTTCTGTTTGACCCCGCCGGGCACCCTTTTTGCCTATGCCGGATGAAGCATGTTTTTGAGAGCCCCCATTTTGCGCTGTTGTAAAGAGCTGCGAAGCGGAATGGTATGAGCAGGGCGTGAATCTGCCGGGGCTTTAATGGGAAAACAAGGATTCCCTTCGACAGCATGTTGGTGCTTGCGAAATATTACGATGTCAGTATGGATTATCTGAGTGGGGCCAGCGATGTTAAAACCGCGTATCCCAGAAAAGAATCGAATGGGTTTGCGCACGCGATGAAAGCTTTCATCGCGTGCATTCACAACAGGAAATGGTCAGGCTGAAGGAGATACGAAATTGTGTCTGCTCAGCTTGATTTTATGTTATACTGAATCTGTTGAACGCGAGATCGAGATATGGTTTAATTTTAAATTTTATTTTAAAGGAGAATGAGAAATGGAGTATTCGGCCATCGCATTGGTGTGTGTTGTGGGGCTGCTGGTATATAACGAAATTTCAGCTTTAAAGAAAGTGATTCAAAATCAGGAAAAGCGAATCAATCAATTGGCAAAGCTGACGGGTCATGAAAATTTGTCTTCCTACTGGGTTTCTGATGAATTGAAAGAGCAGGTAATTCAGTTGAAACAAGACGGTAAAAGGGTAGAAGCCATTAAAAAGGTTCGAGAACAAACTCAAATGGAATTGGTTGAAGCAAAACAATATGTAGACAACTTGGATGAAGTTGTTAGCAGCGGCCGATGATGAGCATGTGGTGTGTTTTCAGTGCATTTATTTCGTTAAAAAAATAATGATGCTTCTATTTGAGAAGTTTTATGATAAGATGAATTTATCACTTTTCGTCTGGAGGTTTCTATGTCATTCTTGGACAAGTCTGTGGATTATGAAAGCTACACGATGCGTGAAGCGATAGATGAGGCAAAACGCTGTTTGAGGTGCAAAGTTCCCTCGTGTCAGAAGGGGTGCCCAATCAGTAACGATATCCCCGATTTCATCTATCAGTTATCAAAGGGCAATTTGGGGGAAGCGAGAGAAATCCTTGCGAGAAAAACGAATTTGCCCGCCGTATGCGGCCGCATTTGCCCGCATGAAAAGCAGTGTGTGGGCCACTGTGTGCTCAATGCGAAGGGCACACCGATACAGGTGGGGAAGCTGGAGGAATTTATCGCCGATTTTGATGCCGAAATGGGGCTGATCAAAGAAAATCTGGTTCATAAAACAAGGGGAAAAATCGCTGTGATCGGTTCCGGCCCGGCCGGACTCACCGTAGCGGGCGACCTTGCCAGGCAGGGCTTTAACGTTGTGATTTATGAAAAAGAAAACGAGCCCGGCGGCGTGCTCGTGTACGGAATCCCCGAATTCCGACTCCCGAAAGAGGTTGTGAGAAAAGAAATAAAGAAAATAGAGGCCCTGGGAGTAACCTTTTTAACGAATGTTATGATAGGCCCCGACCTCACTGTAGACGACATGTTTGCACGGAATTACGATGCGATCTTTATCGGCACAGGCACCGCTTTGGCAAGAAATATTGATCTGCCCGGCAGAGATAAAATCGGCATCCTTCAGGCCATTTATTTTCTCCGAATGGTTGCCCTGTACAACAGCGGAGATGTGGGCAGGGATGAAATACCGGTCAGGCAGGGGGACAAAGTGGTCATCATCGGCGCGGGCAATGTTGCGATGGACGCCGCCCGCACCGCTTTAAGAGCCGGAGCGGGGTCGGTCGCGATTGTATACCGCAAGGGAGAAGAGGACATGCCGGCCCTGAAAGCGGAGTATAACAGCGCTGTGGAAGAAGGGGTGCAATTCATTTGGCATGCCGAGCCCACCCGGTTTAACGGCGGCGAAAGAGTGAGCGGCATCACCTTAAAGCAGGGCGATCAATCCGTCGATGTGGATGCGGATGTCATCATGCTTGCAATCGGCTCAAAGCCCGCCAGCCGGATCGTTTCCACGACCACAGGCATCGAGGTAAATGAAAACGGCTATGTGGTCACCAAAGAGAAGCCCTATGGGATGACCATGAGAAAGGGTGTTTTTGCGGGGGGAGATGTCGTTCACCAGCCTGCAACCGTAGTTCTTGCAATGAAGGAGGCAAAAAAGGTGGCCGAGGGAATCGCCTCGTATGTGGACGCCATCAAGCTTCTGGAGCTGTAATCGCGCGGCGCGGCGGAATAAAAGGCCGCATGTGCGTTCTTCCGTATGAATTTTGATTCTATGAAACATCAAAATGCAGTTCAGCCCCTGCGGCTGCGCTGCATTTTTTGCTTGAAACGGCTGTGCCGCAAACTGCGGTATCCGCCGCCTGATTTTCCTTAAAAAAAATAAGAACAGGGATTTTCGCCCTGTTCTTATTTTTGATATTGGTTTGCGGAATTTACGGTTCAGGATACTCCTGTTGCATTTATCTCCCGTAGTAGGCGTCGAGGTACATCTGCCGGATTTCACTCATCAGCGGGTACCGGGGATTCGCGCCGGTGCACTGGTCGTCGAAGGCGTGCTCGGTCATTTCATCCAGCGTAGCCAGAAACGCGGCTTCGTCGACGCCCCAGGCCTGAATCGACTTTGGAATGCCGATTTTTGCTTTGAGCTCTTCGATCGCGGCGAGCAGGCCGTTGAATTTTTCTTCCTCATCCTTGCCGGGAATGCCGAGAAAATCGGCACATTCGCAGTAGCGCTCCAGCGTGTGCGGGTACTGGTACTGCGGGAAGGTACCCATTTTGGCCGGGCGGGGATCGGCGTTATAGCGCACGACATAGGTGATCAGCAGCGCGTTGGCCACGCCGTGCGGCAGGTGGTGAAAGGCCCCCAGCTTATGCGCCATGGAATGGCATACGCCGAGGAACGCGTTGGCAAATGCCATGCCCGCCATGGTGGAGGCATCCGCCATTTTTTCGCGCGCGATGGGGTCGGCTGCGCCGTGCTCGTATGCCCGGGGCAGATAGGTAAAGATGTTTTTCAGAGCTTTCAGCGCAAGGCCGTCGGTGTAATCCGTCGCGAGCATGGCGGCGTAGGCCTCCAGCGCGTGGGTCATGGCATCGATACCGGAAGCGGCGGTCAGCCCCTTGGGCATGTGCATCATCAAATCCGCGTCCACAATCGCCATTTTCGGCATCAGCTCGTAATCGGCCAGCGGGTATTTGATGCCGGTGGCTTCGTCGGTGATCACGGCGAACGGCGTCACCTCCGAGCCGGTGCCGGCAGAGGTGGGGATGGCGATGAAATGGGCCTTTTCGCCCATTTTTGGGAACGTGTACACCCGCTTGCGGATATCCATAAAGCGCATGGCGAGATCCATAAAATCCACCTCGGGATGCTCATACATCGTCCACATGATCTTGGCGGCGTCCATTGCGGAGCCTCCGCCGAGCGCGATGATGCAGTCCGGCGCGAAGGCTTTCATGGCCGCGGCGCCTTCCTTGGCGCAGTGCAGGGTGGGGTCGGGCTGAACATCGAAAAAGGTTGTGTGCACAATTCCCAGCTCGTCGAGGCGGTCGGTAATACTCTTTGTATATCCGTTGCGGAACAGGAACTCGTCGGTGACGAGGAACACTCTCTTTTTGTTGAGCGCGTCTTTCAGCTCGCCCAGAGCCACCGGCAGGCAGCCGCGTTTAAAATAAACCTTTTCCGGGGCGCGGAACCAAAGCATGTTTTCTCTCCTCTCCGCAACGGTTTTGAGGTTCAGCAGGTGCTTGACGCCCACGTTTTCCGATACGGAGTTTCCGCCCCAGGAGCCGCAGCCGAGCGTGAGCGAGGGGGCGAGCTTAAAGTTGTACAGGTCGCCGATGCCGCCCTGCGCGGCGGGCGTATTGACGAGCACGCGGCAGGTTTTCATCGCGCCGGTGAACTGCCGCAGGCGCTCCGGTTCGGTTACGGTGTTGATATACAGGGAGGAGGTGTGGCCGTACCCTCCGTCCACTACCAGACGCTCCGCCTTCCGAATCGCGTCGGCAAAGTCCTTGGCGCGGTACATGGCCAGAACGGGGCTGAGCTTCTCGTGGGCAAAGGCTTCCTGCGGCTCCACGCTTTCCACCTCTCCGATCAGGATCTTGGCGTTCTCCGGAACGTCAAAGCCCGAGAGCTTTGCGATGGTGTGGGCCGACTGGCCGACGATTTTGGAGTTGAGCGCGCCGTTGATCAGAATCGTGCGGCGAACCTTCTCCGTTTCCTCCGGGCTGAGCAGGTGGCAGCCGCGCGCCGCAAACTCTGCTTTGACCCGCTCGTAGACGCCGTCCAGCACGATCACGGACTGCTCCGAAGCACAGATCATGCCGTTGTCGAAGGTTTTGGAGTGGATGATCGAGTTGACGGCCAGAATCAGGTCTGCGGAATCGTCGATGATGGCGGGGGTGTTGCCGGCGCCCACGCCGATGGCCGGCTTGCCGGAGGAGTAAGCGGCCTGCACCATGCCGGGGCCGCCGGTGGCGAGAATCAGATTCGCTTCTTTCATGGCCTGATTCGTCAGCTCCACGGAGGGGGCGTCGATCCAGCCGATGATGTCCTTGGGCGCGCCCGCGGCCACGGCCGCGTTCAGAACGACCCGCGCCGCGGCAATCGTGCTCTCTTTTGCGCGGGGGTGCGGGCAGATGAGAATGGCGTTCCGGGTTTTCAGGCAGAGAAGCGTTTTGAAAATGGCGGTAGAGGTCGGGTTGGTTGTGGGAATCACGGCGGCGATCACGCCGACCGGCTCCGCGATGGTTTGAACGCCGAACGAGGAATCCTGCTCCAGCACGCCGCAGGTTTTGGTGTTTTTATACGCATTGTAAATATATTCGGAAGCATAGTGGTTCTTAATGACCTTGTCTTCCACGACCCCCATGCCGGTTTCTGCAACTGCCAGCTTTGCCAGGGGAATCCGCTGGTGGTTTGCAGCCATGGCTACGGCCAGGAAAATCCGATCCACCTGTTCCTGCGAATAGGTGGAAAAAAGCTTCTGGGCCTTGCGCAGCGCCGCCATTTTAGGAGCAAGCGTCTCCGCCGCGCTCTCATACACGACTACGACAGGTTCCTGTACGCCGATCTCGGGAGCTTTTTTGGTAGCCATTTTAATTCCTCCGATTCAAAATGTAAGTGAATGTGTGGGTGGATAGACGATGTCAATGAGATTGTTATTTTTTTAACGTATCGCTTACCTCTATTATATCCGAATTGTTAATTGTTTGTCAATCTTTTTCAGATGAAATTTAAAAAATTTTGATCGAAGGATTCTGTAAGTTTTTTACCAAAAGCAGACTGCGCATTTTCGTGTAAAAGACCGGCAAAGACGAGAATCCCCGGGAGATGGGATACAGGCGGTTCCCTTTGATAAAATAAGTCAGCATTCAAAATAAAAAACAATAGTATTTTAAAATAAAAATGTTGACTTTACCAATTTTATCGACTATAATAAGCGCATCAAATAAATGTAGGATGTTTAAATTATGGTATATATGGGTTCCCCAGATATCGAGTTGACAGCAGAGGACAAAAAGTCTGTGGTCGATATTACAGTAGAATACGTGATGGGCAAAATCAGCAGAAAGGAATGGAAGCCGGGCACTAAGATCCCCACAGAATTTGAGCTGGTAGAAACGCTGAAGGTAAGCCGCAATTCCGTGCGGGAGGCCATTAAGGTGCTGGTGGCTTTGGGTTTGCTGGAAATTCGCCGTGCGGACGGCACCTATGTGGTGAATCGTTTTTCAGAAAAAATGATGACCCCGTGGGCCTGCAGCCTGCTGCTGGAGGACGATGATTCTCTTGCTCTGCTGGAGCTGCGCATGGTGATTGAACGGGGAATTTTTTCCCTTGCCATTCAAAAGGGCACGGAGGAGGACATGCGCGCCATTTATGACGCCTCGGAGCGTTTTATCGTTTTGGCGCAGGATGTGCAGGCCACCTCTTCCGAGATTCTGGACGCGGATATCCGCTATCGCGAAAGAATCTGCGAAGCGTCGCATAATCACCTGACGGCGCGCCTGAACGATATGATCGCTTTCGCCAGCCTCCATTCCCGCGAAAAATCCATTGAAGAGGCCATCGCCTGCAATGATCGATTTCACATGGTGGATTCTCACCGCAAGCTGACCGAAATTATTGTACAGCGGCGCACCGCCGATTTGAATGAAGTACTCAGCTATTGCTACAAGTACTGGGGGATTGCGCTGCAAAATCAAAAATAGAGAAACAACCAGCCGACAGCTTAGCCGGTTGCTTACAAAGCAGCGGCGGCACATATTTTGAAAGAAAAACTTTTGAACAATGTTATATTGAATTACATAAAACATCCGACGTTGGTTGTTGTTTTTAACATTATAAAATGTTTGTTTAGAAATTAACTATTAAGATTGTGGAAACACTTGGGAAAAAGCTCGAAAAAGGGCGAATGGCCGGGCGGCCGAAAAAGCGCACGCGGCTGGCCGGGTATATTCCCGGCGAGCGAATCAACGATACAATACCTGTGAATAGGAGGAAAAGAAATTGGAAACAAAGGAACTGCGGAAGATTGCCAGCAAACTGCGGCTGGAAGCAGTGCGAATGGTTTACGAGGGAAAGGACGGCCACCCGGGGCCGGCGCTGTCTGTGGCGGATATTGTTACCACCCTATACTTCGACGCCATGCGGGTAGACCCGGGCGATCCCCATTGGCCGGACAGAGACCGCTTTATTTTATCTAAGGGGCATGCCTGCCCCATCTGGTATGCCGCCCTCAATGAGCGCGGCTACTTTCAGCCAAAGGTGGAGCATTTCCATCTGCGCGAGCTGCACAGCATGTTTCAGGGGCACCCCTCGATGAAGAATACGCCCGGCATCGACATGACCTCCGGCTCCTTGGGCAACGGGATCGCCATCGGCGCGGGAATGGCGCTTGCGGCAAAGATTGCGAACAGACCCTATTACACCTATGTGATCTGCGGTGACGGCGAGCTGCAGGAGGGCGTTTGCTGGGAGGGGGCCAATGTCGCCACCGGCCGGGGCCTTGATAACCTGATTGTGTTTGTGGACAGAAACGGCTGGCAGAGCTTCCGCAAGATAGAGCAGACCGTTGGACTCAACAACCCGGCAGACCGCTTTCGCGCGTTCGGGTGGCATGTGCAGGAAATCTGCGGGCACGACATAGGGGCCATTCAGGCGGCGATCGCCGTAGCCAAAAGCACAAAAGGGCGCCCGAGCTGTATTGTTTGCGACTGCGTGAAGGGCGAGGGTGTCAGCTACATGGAAAACAACAACGCGTGGCACAAGGGTGTGCCGACGGATGAGGAATACGAGCTTGCCGTAAAAGAACTGGGGGTGCCGACGAATGACGGAATTTAAGGGAACGCGGGAGGCCTTTGCCGCCGCCGTGATGGATATGGCCGAAACGGAGGAAAGAATTGTGGTGGTCTCTCCGGATTCGTTGAAGGCGATGCGGGCCGTGCCGTTCGGCGAAAAATACCCCGACCGCTATGTGGAATGCGGAATCGCGGAGCAGTGCGCCGTGGATGTGGCGGCCGGTTTGGCCAGCTGCGGGCTGATCCCCTTCGTGGGAACCTACTGCGGGTTTCTTACCATGCGCGCCTGTGAGCAGATGCGCACCTTTGTGGGCTACACCGAGCTGAACGCAAAGTTCGTCGGGGTGAATGCCGGACTGCTCGGCGGCGAGCGGGAGGGTGTGACGCATCAGTTCTACGAGGATATCGGCATACTGGCGAGCATCCCGAATTTTACGATTTTAACGCCTGCGGATCCGGCTCAGTGCTACCATGCGGTTCGGCTGGCAGCGGAAATTGACGGGCCGGTTTATGTGCGGGCCGGGAGCGGCCGTGAAAAAAATGTATACAGCAAAGACGCGCCATTTTCCACCGACGGGATTACGGTGTGGAAGGAATACGGAACCGACGCGGTTTTGCTGTCAAACGGCTTTGTGCTCGACCGCGTGCTCGCTGCGGCCGAGCTGTTGAAAGAGGCGGGAATTCCGGTTACGGTGGCGGACGTCAACATTCTGTACGGCAAGCGGCAGAATCGGATTTTAGAGGTGATTTCCAAAAGTGATCAGCTGTTTACTGTGGAGGATCACAACATCAATGGCGGGCTGGGTTCCTACATCAGCCGTTTGGTGTGCGAAAACAAGCCGGCGAGGGTTCACCGGATCGCGCTCACCGGCTATGGGGAATCCGGGCCTGCGGAGCCCCTGGCGGATGCTTACGGATTTTCCCCGCAGGCCATTGCACAGACCGTTCGCTCCACGCTGAACCGGTAATGTTTTTCGGTTCGGAATCGGAGGACAGGATAAACTCATTCACTCTGAACCATCTGTCTGCAAAAGCTTCTGTTTTTTTGCCGTGGGCGGGGGAAAACCGGGTTCGGATGAAACAACCAATCTACATTGGAAAAAGGAGAGCGAATTCAAATGGAAAGAATAAAAGTGGCAGTCATTGGCGCAGGCGGAAAAATGGGAACGCGCACAAGCAATAATCTGGCCAAAAGACCGGAGCTGTTTGACCTGAAGCTGGTAGAGAATTCCCCGGCCGGGGTAGAGAGCATCCGTGCCCGCGGCCTGGACGTGACCCCGGTGGAGGAAGCCTTTGCCGAGGCGGAGGTGATCGTGTTTGCCGTGCCGGATACGCTGATCCAAAAGCTATCGGAAATTTATGTCCCGATGATGCGGCCGGGAGCGGGCCTGCTGATTTTGGACCCTGCCGCCGCGGTGGCGCGGAAGCTGAGTCTGCGGGACGACTGCACCTTCGGCGTGGCCCACCCCTGCCACCCCTCGTATTTTCTGGATCAGGACACCTACGAGGCGCGCCAGGACCGCTTTGGCGGCTGCGGCGGCAAGCAGGATATCGTGATGAGCAAGATTCAGGGAGATGACGCCCGCTTTGCCCAGCTGGTAGAGGTGGCAAAAAATATGTATGCTCCCGTTCTGCACGCTTACGTGATGACCTCGGAGCAGATTGCCTTTTTGGAGCCGACTTTGGTGGAGCTGCTCGGCGCAACCTGCCTGTATGCCATGGCGGAAACTGTGGATAAGGCCGAGGAAAAGGGAATTGGGCGCGACGCGGCGATCTCTTTTCTGACGGGCCACATCTATAACCTGACGGCGAACTTTCTGGGTCTGCTGCCCGGCAGGCCGCCCGTGTCGGACGCATGCAAGGTGGCCATCGGCCTTGGCAACCGCCTTGTTCTGCGCGACGATTGGAAAAAAATCTGGGATGACGAGGTGCTCGATCGGGTAATTGCCACCATGCTTCATCCCGAAAATCCCCAAATTTAAACGGACCGCAGTCCATTCCCATCCAGTTTACTTACAGAAAACCGGCGGTTTCTTCCGCCGTGAAAAGTGAGGGAAGAAATCAACAGCCGGTTTTCAAATGAAATCATTCTGTTCTTATGCAATTGGTTCCGTGGCGTTTCATTCATGTTCTTTGTGTTAACAGGTAACACATTTATCGCCTGACAATATTGTATTGAAAAAGGAGAAACAACATGAAATTGACACACCGTTTCACGGCACTGCTGCTGGCGGCTGCCATGGGCCTCAGTCTGACTGCCTGCGGCCCGAGCCAATCCGGCAACAACGCACCCTCCGCCACCCCTTCTGAGCAGTCTGCTCAAAGCCCGGAAAGCAGCACTGCGGAAGACACCCTCGCGGCCTCCGGCGACTATGCGCTGAAATCCGGCAAGTATGTGATCGGCCTTTCCAACTCGTTCTACGGCAACACCTGGCGCAAGCAGATGGTAAGCTCGTTTACCCAGGCGGCCGAGGAAGCCAAAAAGAAAGGCTATATCTCCGGCTATGAGATTCAGAACGGAGACAACACCGTCAACACTCAGATTGCGCAGATCAACTCCTTTATTCTGAAAAAGGTGGACGCGATCTGCATCAACGCCGCCTCCTCCACCGCGCTGAACGACGTTTTGAAGAAAGCAATGGATCAGGGCATCAAAATCATTGCGTTCGATTCCATCATCGATCTGGACGGCGCCTACACCATGGACTATGACTGGGTGAGTATGGGCGAAAAGAAAACACAGTATGTGATGGACAAAATCGGCGGCAAGGGCAACGTGATTGTTGTGCGCGGCCCCTCCGGCGCGGCGCCCGACGTGGGAATTTATGAGGGCATTACCAACGTTCTGAAGAAATACCCCGACGTGAAGATTGCGACGGAGATTCAGGGGCAGGCCGACGCCACCGTTACCCAGCAGGGAATTCTGAATGTGCTCTCGTCTTTGCCGAAAATCGACGCGGTGATCACCCACTGCGGCGCAGACTCCATGGGCGTGGTCAATGCGTTCCAGTCCATGGGGCAGGAGGTTCCGCTGACGATCGGCGACAACACCGCCGAATTTATGACCTGGTGGAACCAGCAGGCGCAGAAGGGCTATGAGACCATGTCCGTCAACTCCACGCCCTCCTGCGGCGCCGGTGCGCTGTGGACGGCCGTCGCCGCGCTTAACGGCGGGAAGGTGCCGCAGAAAATGTACCTGCCCTTCATCTACATCAATCAGGATAAAATCGGGCAGTATGCCGATCTGCAGGCCGGTACCATCGCAAGCCCCTATATGTCTTACGATTATGTCGTGGAAAACATTCTGAAAAAATAAGTTTCTCCCCTGAGTATATGAAAAGAGGCGGACCATCCGGAAAAATGTTTCGGACGGTCCGCCCGATCTCAAAAGCCGGTGAATGGACAGGCTTTCGCACAGGGGGAGGATTACGGGCTTTCAGCGGCAAACGGCAACAGAACTGCGAATTGAGGTGAACGCATTTGGACGCAATGACAAAAACGGCGGAGCCTGCCCGGCGGCAGGAGACGTCGCTTCTTTTGGAGGCAAGACATTTTCGGAAGGTTTATTATCCCACCGTCGCGGTGAACGACATTACGCTTTCCCTGCACAGGGGGGATATTCTGGCTCTGGTTGGCGCGAACGGCGCCGGGAAAAGCACGTTGATCAAAACGCTTTCGGGTGTGGTCGGGTGCGACACTGGGGAGCTGATTTTTGACGGCAGCCCGGTGAATTTGAGGGAGTACCACCCGGCGGCAGCCAGAAATCTGGGAATCCGGGTCGTACATCAGGAGCTTTCCCTGTGCAAGAACCTGACGGTATACGAAAACTTTTATGTGGAGCAGTCTCAGAGCATCAAAAACGCATTCGGCTGGCGAAAGCTGGCGCAGGAGCTGGCGCAGGCTGCATTGGACCGCGTTTTTCCGGGCCATGGAATCGACGTTGCGGCGGGGCTGGATTCGCTCAGCATTGCCCAGCAGCAGATGGTGGAGATTGCGCGGGCCACGAGCGACAAAAAAATGAAGCTGATGATTCTGGACGAGCCAACCTCGTCCCTGCCTATGGAGCGGACGGAGCAGCTTCAGGACTATTTGTGTAAAACAGCCGGGGAAGGCATGACATATATTTATATTTCTCATCGCCTGAAAGAGATTATGACGATCGCCAACTGCGTGTATATCATGCAGAACGGCAATGAAAAATGGAAGGGCGCCATTCACGAAACCAGCGAGGAGCACATGGTAAAGCTGATGGGGGAGGGCATTGGCAGCGGCGGCTGTTCGGCAGAGCTTTCTGCCTTTGAGGCTCCCGAGGTCAATCGAAGCATCAGCGTGGTGTGCGACCATTACACCAGCAAAAAACTCAAAGACCTCAGCTTTGAGAGCTTCGGCGTCCAGATTCTGGGCCTGACCGGGCTGGAGGGGAACGGCCAGCTCGATCTGCTGCGAGATATCTTTTTAAAGGCACAATCGAAACGAAACGGGCTCAAGGTGACGGGAAAGGTTGCGTTTGTGGCCGGCGACAGAAAAAAAGAGGGAATTTTTCCGCTCTGGTCCATAGCCGACAATCAGGTGATCACCAAAGCGGCGGGCAGCGGGATGTTTCGGCACCTGAGCCGGGAATGGCTGGAGGAATCTGTCCGCTACTGGTATGAGAAGCTACATATCAAAAGCGACGGGACACAGGAACTGATCACCTGTCTCTCCGGCGGGAATCAGCAGAAGGTTCTGATTGCCCGCGCCCTCGCGGCGGACGCCGACATCATCCTGCTCGACGACCCCACCCGGGGGGTAGATCAGCCGACGAAAAACGCCTTGTACGAGGTGTTCCGGGAGGCTGCCGCCGACGGCAAGCTGGTGATCTGGCGAACCTCCGACGACGCGGAGCTGGAGTTCTGCACGCGTCTGCTGGTACTGAGCGGCGGGCATATTGTGGGGTCGTTTGAGGGCGCGGGTGTCGACCACGAAACGATCATGGGGCTTTCCTTTCAGAACGAAGTGGAAGCGCGCGGCCCGGCGGAAGAAAAAAAGCGCCGCACCGCGCCGCTGTATACGTTTGCGCTGATCGCTATGGCTGCGATTTACGCGGTTTGCGCTTTTCAGTCGCCAATGCTGCTGAGCGGGTACGGTCTGCAGCTGATGGTGGTGGGCTTTGCGGCTTTGATGCTGTGCGCGCTGGGACAGACCTTCATCATCGGGCTGGGGCATATCGACCTGGGCATCGGCAATTACTGCGGCCTGATCAATGTTCTGTGCTGTACGCTGCTGTTCAGCAGCCCGGCCCTGGGCGCTTTGGCCCTGCTGGTCACGCTGGCGCTGTACCCGCTGATGGGTTATGTGGTCTACAAGCGGAAGGTTCCGGCGATTATCGTAACGCTGGGCATGTCCTTCCTGTGGACGGGAGCGGCGCTCTCGCTGCAGGCGATGCCGGGCGGCACCTGCCCCGAATGGATTCGCGCCGTGTTTTATTCCGAAACGCCGCTGGTCAACACCCTGTGCTATTGGCTGGCTGGGCTCATGGCCGCCGCGATTCTGTTCTACCGCTCACGCTACGGCACCGTGCTGCGGGGTTTCGGCAACAACGAGCATGCCATGATCAACTCCGGTTGGAGCAAGGCAAAGGCGTTTATGGCGGTGTATGCGCTGGCGGGCGTTCTCGCCTTGATGGCGGGCGTGATCACCTCCGCCATCAACAACGCGTCCGATTCCTCTGCCTCCGGCACCTACACCATGCTCGCGGTGGCCTCCGTGATCATTGGCGGCGGGTATTTCTCCGGCGGTGTGGTCACTCACTTTGGCGCGGTATGCGGCGCGGTGATTCTAACGATGATCAGCGTTCTGCTCGGCCTTTGGAGCGTCAGCACCGATTACACCGCACTGATTCAGGGCCTGGTGCTGATTTTGATTCTGTCTCTGCGTCTGCTGAAGGGAAGGGGGAAAAAGGCATGAAACAGAAAAACGCGCGTTTGGAAGAGTTCACACGGCGCAACGGCAGCTGGCTGTTTGCGGCGGCGGGCTGCGTCGTGCTCTGGGTTTTGATGGGCACGTGCGGCGGCAACGGCCTGAGCCTGAAGTCGCTGATCGACAATGCTTACACCGCCTCCTTTTTGGCGATTGCCGGTCTGGCTCAAATGCTGGTGGTTACCACCGGGCGCGGCGCGATCGACCTTTCCATTCCCGGCATGATCACGCTGGGCGCCTATGTGAGCATGGGGCTGTGCAACGGCCGGAACAGCATGATCCTCCCGGCGCTGCTCGCCGTAATCGCGTGCGGCGCGCTGGTGGGCTTTCTGAACAGCATGATGGTCATTCACCTGAAGATTCCCGCCATTATCGCCACAATGGCCATGAATTACCTGATTGTGACGGTAACAATGCTGATTGGTCACAATTTCAATGTGTTCACAGTGCCCTCCATCCTGAAAAACATCGCAACCTTCCGCTTGGCGGGGGTGCCGGTGATGATTCTGCTGGTGGTGCTGCTTGCGCTGGCGATTCATTTTCTGCTGACTGCCACCGCCTACGGCAAGGGCCTGCTGGCTACGGGGCAGAACCTCGAAGCGGCCCGTCTTGCGGGGGTGGATGTGGCAAAGACCCAGATGCTCACCTATGTGTTCGCGGCGGTTCTGGCCGGGCTGTGCGGCGCTTTGATTTCAGCCCGCGTGACTGGCGCTTACCTCGGCATGGGCAACAGCTACCAGATGGACAGCATCGCCTGCATTGTGGTGGGCGGCACGCTGATGTCCGGCGGGCGCGCCAACGCGGCCGGCACTCTGGTGGGCTCGCTGTTTTTGTATCTGATTATTTCGTGCATGCAGCTGATGGGCGCGAACGCCGGTATGCAGAGCATGGTGAAGGGCGCGCTGATTATTGCGGTTCTGCTGATCGGCGCGGCGGAAAGCACCGGAAAAAATCCGGGCAAAAAGTGTGAAAAAGCACGGCTTGCGAGGGCAACGCCTCTTGAAAGAAAGGAGCCAGAGCGGTTATGATTATAGATGCGCATGTTCATTTAGGGGAAGACGTCGTATTTGACGAAGAAAACCGCGAGGAGGAGCTGGTTCGATACTACAATGAATTTCAGATTGACGGCGGGATCATCCAGCCGTTTATCCCCAGACCCTACCTTTTGGAGCATGTTAAAATTCACGACAGAATTGCGGCGTTCTGCAAAAGCATGGCGCCCCGCAAGCACTTTTTCGGCATGGCCTCCATCAACCCCCACTTTTTCCCGCAGGATTACGACAAAGAGGCGTTCCGCTGCGTGAAGGAGCTGGGGTTTGTCGCAATCAAGATCACGCCGATCGCGCACGCGTGCCACCCCTCCTCCCAGGATGCGTACCATGTGTACGAGGTGTGCCATGAGCTGAAGGTGCCGCTGATGATCCACACCGGCAACGGGATTCCGTTTGCCGACCCCACGAGCGTGTACCAGGGCGCGAAGGACCACCCGGACGTGACGGTGATTCTGGCGCACGCGGGCTCCGAATCCTTCCATCAGCAGGCGCGCCTGCTGGCAAAGAAGCTGGAGAACGTGTTTTTGGAGCCGAGCTGGTGCGGCACCAACGCCGTAAAGCATATGATTCGAGAGGTTGGCTGCGGCAAGATCCTGTTTTCCTCCGATAATCTGGATCAGATTCCGGTGGAGCTGGCCAAATACCGGCAGATCATCCGAAATGAAGACGATCTGGAAAATGTAATGTGGAGAAACGCGAACCGGATTTTTCGGCTCGGCCTTTGATACATCCTTCCATTCGGGAAGCGCGGGCCGTGCGGCTTTGTGCTTTGCATACCCGGCGCTTTGTTTTCGGGAGCGGCAAAGAAATGAAAGAACGGCACATGGAAAAACGAGTGAAAACAGGAGGATCGCATGATATGAAAATCGTAATTTTAGACGGCTACACGGAAAACCCCGGTGATTTGAGCTGGAGCGGCTTTCAGGCCCTCGGCGAGCTGACGGTTTACGACCGCACCCCGGAGGATCAGATCATCGAGCGGATCGGCGACGCGGAGATTGTCATCACAAACAAAACGCCCCTGACGGCGGATACCCTGCGGAAATGCGAGAGCATCCGCTATATTGGAGTGCTGGCTACAGGCTATAATGTGGTGGATGTACAGGCGGCCCGGAAGCGCGGCATTCCAGTGACGAATATTCCCACGTACGGCACAAAGGCGGTTGCGCAGTTTGCCATTGCGCTGCTGCTGGAGCTGTGCCACCACATTGGGGAGCATTCCGACGCGGTCAAGCGCGGGGACTGGACGAACAGCATCGACTGGTGCTTCTGGAATCACCCGCTGATCGAGCTGGACGGCAAAACCATGGGGATCATCGGCTTCGGCAAAATCGGGCAGAGCACGGCGCAGATCGCCCAGGCCCTCGGCATGAAGGTGCTGGCAAACGACACGTATCGCATCCCGGAGCTGGAAAGCGATACCCTGCGGTACGCGGAGCTGGACGAGCTGCTGGCGGAATCGGATGTGGTGGTGCTGCACTGCCCCCTGTTCCCGTCCACACAGGGGATCATCAATAAGAATACAATCGCGAAGATGAAGCTGGGCGTTCTAATCATCAACAATTCCCGCGGCCCGCTGATTGTGGAGCAGGATTTGGCGGACGCGCTGAATTCCGGCAGGGTGGCGGGCGCCGCGTGCGACGTGGTTTCCACCGAGCCGATTCAGGCGGATAACCCCCTGCTGACGGCGAAGAACGTGATTCTGACCCCGCATATCGCATGGGCGCCGAAAGAGAGCCGCCAGCGCTTGATGGATATTGCGGTGGAAAACCTGCGGGCGTTTTTAAGCGGAAGCCCGGTCAATGTGGTGAATCCCTGAATAAGGAGTGAAACAGGTGTGAAGAAATTTGTTCTGATTCCGGATTCCTTTAAGGGCACCATGAGCAGTCTTGAGGTGTGCCGTATCATGGAGGAGAGCATCCGGCGGCATTTCCCGCAGGCAGAGGTGCTCTCTCTCCCGGTGGCCGACGGCGGCGAGGGCAGTGTGGACGCCTTTTTAACGGCTGCGGGCGGCAAAAAGGTACCGCTGCGCGTAAAGGGCCCGTACGGGGAAGAAATCGATTCTTTTTACGGGATCACCCCCGACCACACGGCGGTGATTGAAATGGCGGCCTGCGCGGGTCTGCCACTTTCGGAGGGAGTCATGCGGCCCGACCTGGCCTCTACTTACGGCGTGGGCCAGCTGATGGTTCACGCGGCGGAGCAGGGCTGCAAAAAGCTGATCATTTGCCTTGGAGGCAGCTGCACCAATGATATGGGCGCGGGCGCGGCGGCTGCGGCCGGGGTCGTGTTCCGCAATCGGGAGGGGGAAGAATTTGTTCCCACAGGCGCGACGCTGGGGCAAATCGGCTCGATCAGCCGGGAGGGGCTCCACCCGCTGCTGCGGGGGTGCGAAATCATCGCGATGTGCGACATTGATAACCCGCTGTACGGTGAATCCGGCGCCGCGTGCGTTTTTGCGCCCCAGAAGGGAGCGGATGCCGAAATGGTGCGGATGCTGGATCAAAATCTGCGCCGTGCGGCGCAGGCGGTAAAGGAACAGCTTTCCGTTTCGCTGGACGGGGTTCCCGGCGCGGGGGCCGCGGGCGGTATGGGCGGCGGCATGCTGGCGTTTTTTGGAGCGCGCCTGCAAATGGGAATCACAACGGTTCTGGACGCGCTTTCGTTTGAGCGGAAGGCCAGAGATGCGGATGTTGTCTTTACAGGCGAGGGCAAGCTCGATACGCAGAGCCTGCGCGGCAAGGTTGTGGTGGGGGTGGCCCGCCGCGCCAAGGCAATCGGCGTACCGGTGATCGCCGTGGTGGGTGATATCGGCGACGGCATCGACGCCGTGTACGAGGAGGGCGTCTGCGCGGTGTTCAGCATCAACCGTGTGGCTGTGGATTTTTCGCAGGCACAGCTGCGCAGCCGCCAGGACATGGCTCTTACCATGGAGAATCTCATGCGTTTTCTGAGCCAGTTTTCGTAAAGGAAATCGGTAAGACTGGGGTGGCAGCAGAATTGCACTGTAATTCTGCCGCCACCTTTATTTTGTCTGCTGAATTTAAAGTTTTGTAAGTCGATGCACTTTAAATAAAATGGCTTTATGCCCAACATTAAGATTCCTTTCCCCGTTATGTAAGCGGGAAAGAAACCCAAGTGTTTTGAATGATATCACGATACATTGGATTTTGCCTTTCTGCCATTTTTATGGTATTCTGTAATCAAACAGCGAAAAGCTGCTTATGAATATGATATTTGAGAATGGTGCGGGTGACAAATATGAAACGATTTACGGGAATGCTTCCGTTTTTATTGGTGCTGGCGGTACTGTTTTATCTGCCGCCTCTGGTTATGGTCAGCATGGGCATCGTCCTGCTGCCGTTTTTGGGGATTCTGCTGGCGGTGTGCTTTTTCTGCGCGCTGATTTACGGAATCCTGCGCCCTTTTGGCAGCTTTGTGTTTGCGCTGCTGGCCGGGCTGATTTTTCTGCCGTCCGCGTTTATCTTTTATGCCGGGGCGTGGGTTTACGCGATCATTTATGCGCTGGCCGCTTTGATTGGCGGCGTGTTCGGCACGCAGATTGTCAAGCTGAGGAAAAAACCGCAATGAGTGCGCAAACCGAGCAGGGGCCTTTCGTAATCCGCGCTCTGCGCGAGCAGGATTTGCCCGCGGTGCTGGAAATTTGGCTTTCCGCCAATTTGCAGGTGCACGGGTTTATTCCGGAGAAATACTGGAGGGGAAATCTGCCGTTGGTGCGGCGGATGCTGCCGCGGGCTCAGGTGCTGGTCTGTGAGGCGCAAGGGAAGATCGTTGGCTTTTCCGGAATCAACGACAGGCATATCGAGGGGATTTTTGTCGACGCGCCGATGCGTTCGCGCGGGATCGGGAAGGCTCTGCTGAACGAGTGGAAGCGACGGTTCCCGGGCTTGACGCTCTGCGTCTACGAAAAAAATAAAAGCGCTCTCGCCTTTTACCTGCGGGAGGGCTTTTCAAAAGTCTGCCGGCAGCGGGATGAGGGAACCGGCGAAATGGAATGTGTGATGCAATGGCCCGGCGCGAGGCAGTGACCGGGCGTAAAATGCTTAGACCGGGGAAGCCCGGCGGAAAGGGGAGCGGAATGGAAGTCAATGTACTGTTGTTCCCGGATTTTGAAACGCTCGACGCGTTCGGTCCGGTGGAAATTCTGGGTCGGAGCGGCGAATACCTTTTGAACTATGTATCGGTGGACGGCGGCATGGTGCGCAGCAGGCAGGGAGCGGAAATCGCCACCCGCGCGCTGGAAGCTGTGAGCAAAACAGGAATTCTGCTGGTGCCCGGCGGAATCGGCACCCGGCCGCTCGTTTGTGATTCCGACTTTCTTGCGCGGCTGGGGGAGGCCGCGCGCAATGCGGAATACTGCCTTACCGTTTGCACCGGCTCGGCACTGCTGGCGAAAACCGGCCTGCTGGACGGCCGCAGGGCTACCTCGAACAAGCGGGCGATCGACTGGGTGGTTTCGGTGAATCCGGCGGTCAACTGGGTACACCGTGCAAGATGGGTGGTCGACGGCAAATTTTATACGTCCTCGGGCGTTTCGGCGGGCATGGATATGGCGCTGGGGTTTCTCGCCGACCGGCTTGGCCGGGAGGCGGCGGAGGAAGCCGCGCTTGGTGCGGAGTACCTGTGGAACCGCGACCGCGATAACGATCCATTTGCCTGTGACGCGCAGCAGCTATAACGCCGGCCGATGGAAGGAGAATGAGCGATGGGCTTTGCTTACGGAGACGGAGAGTTTATGTTTCGTTTCGTGCCGATTTTTATTGCGGTGGGATTTGTGATTGTGTTGGGCACGATTCTCGTTCGCTCCGTGAAGGGAATCTCGCAGTGGCATAAAAACAATGAGTCTCCGGTTTTAACCGTGCCGGCGCGTATTGTAACCAAGCGCACCGCCGTGCATCAGTATACCAACGGTGCCGGGCCGGACACGGTAACCAACGATACCTCCACTACCTATTTCGCCACCTTTGAGGTGGAAAGCGGCGACCGGATCGAGTTCCCTGTAAAGGGCACGGAATACGGTATGCTGGCGGAGGGCGACCGGGGCCGCCTGACCTTTCAGGGAACGCGGTATCTGGGGTTTGAAAGAGACAGAAGTGTGGGATAAAAAACTGCCGCTCCCAAATTGGGAACGGCAGTTTTTGATCCGGAAAGGGAGACTGCGGCAGCAAATCCGGTTTGGCGAATTTGCTGCAAAGCGCCGCGCGCCTACTGAACCAGCGCGCGCAGGCGTTTGGAGTCGAGCAGGGTGACCCGGCCGCGCGAAAGCTGCACCAGACCGTCGTCGGAAAAATATTTGAGCATGCGGCTGACAACCTCGCGGGCGCTGCCAAGGTGCCGCGCGATTTCCTCATGGGTCATGGTAAGCGAGTCGGAGCCCTCGATTTCGCTCTGCTCCAGCAAAAAGGCCGAAAGGCGGCTGTCGAAGCTGGTGAACAGAATCTGCTCCATCGTCCACATCACGTCGGAAAAGCGCGAGGCCATCAGCTGGCTGGTGTAGTCCGCAACCGGCAGCGATTCCTTCATCAGGCTTTCGTACAGGGCCGGTGGGACGATGAAAACGTCGGAATCCCGCTCCGCCTGCACGTGCAGCTCAAAGCTGATGTTTTTCATGATGCACGATGCCGAAAACAGGCAGATATCCCACGAGAACAGGCGGTACAGGGTAACCTCCTTGCCGCCGGAGGATTCAATGAAAACGCGGAGCTGGCCGTCGCGCACCAGCAGCAGGCCCGAGCAGTCGTTGTGCCCCTGGTGCAGAATCTGGCCCCGCGCGAAGCGCCGGGAGTGGGTCTGTGCGCGCACCAGCTGCTGCTGCCGGGGAGTCAGCTTCTCCCACTGAGGAAAAATCTCTTCCAACGCAATCGGAATTTGTTCCATGAAAACACCCCCCAACAAAAACAGACCTTATCTGTATCGCAATCCAAGCTGAAAAATGATTGATTTTCTCTTTCGGACAGAGGAACAATCCACATCATTTTGAAAGGGTATTGCTATATCATCAGTATAAGGTCTGTTCTTGATTTATTCAAGAGAGAGGAATTTTTTCGTGTAACAAATTTCGCAGGTTAGATCCGAAGACCGCACGGGTGGGCGGGTGCGTCGTCATAGCACTGATTGCCGCAAATCAGGCTGTACAGGCGGTAACCGCCGGACAGGTTATAGCAGGAAAAGCCGTGCTGCGAGAGAATGCGGCAGGCCAAATAGCTGCGCAGGCCGCTCTGGCAGTGGACATAGATTTCTTTTTCGGGATCGAGCTCCGCGAGCCTTTCCCGCAGGGAATCGAGCGGAATGTGCACCGCACCGGGAATGGAGCCGCTCTGCCACTCCGAATCGGTTCTCACATCCAGCAGCACGGCGTTCGGGTCATCCGCCACGCGGGGAAGATCCTCCCAATGGAACTGCCGTACCTTGCCGGTGAGAATGTTTTCGATCGCAAATCCGACCATGTTCACCGGGTCTTTGGCGGAGGAATACGGGGGAGCGTAGCACAGCTCCAGCTCCGCGAGATCATAGGCGGTCATGCCCGCGCGGATTGCCGTGGCCAGCACGTCGCAGCGCTTGTCGACGCCGTCGAACCCGATCACCTGTGCGCCGAGAATGCGCCCGGTGGGCAGCTCGAACAGGGCCTTGATCGTCAGGTTCACAGCGCCCGGGTAGTAGGTGGCGTGCGAGGGGGAGAAGATGTGGATTTTATCGCAGTTCAGTCCGGCGGCCTTGGCTGCGGCCTCGTTCAGGCCGGTGGAGGCCACCGTCATGTCGAACAGCTTCATCACGGAGGAGCCCTGCGTGCCGCGGTATTCGCCGGGCAGCCCGCAGATGTGATCTGCCGCAATGCGCCCCTGCTTGTTGGCCGGGCCTGCAAGCGGCACATAGCCGGGCAGCCCGGTGACAAGGTTCGTGATCTCGACCACGTCCCCCACGGCGTAGATGTTTTTGTCAGAGGTGCGCATGTGGCTGTCTGTGAGGATGGCGCCGCGCTCATTGACTGCAAGGCCGGCCTCGCGGGCCAGCGTGCTTTCGGGCCGGATGCCTGCCGAAAGAAGGAGGAGGTCGGCATCCAGCGTTTCGCCGTTTTCCAGGTGGACGAGCAGGCCGTTTTCCTGCGGGTCGATTGCGGTAACCTTCTGCGAGAGCACCAGACCAACCCCCTGGCGGCGCAGGTATTGCTGTACCTCGCAGGCCATGTCGTAATCCAGCGCGGCCATCACGTGATCCATCGCCTCCACCACGGTGACGGAAACACCGGCGCGCATCAGGTTTTCGGCCATTTCAAGGCCGATGAAGCCGCCGCCCATCACCACCGCGCGGCGGGGCCGGTTCTGCTGGAGGTATTCCCGGATACGCAGGGAATCCGGCACGGTGCGCAGCGTGAAGACGCGCCGGTCATCCGTACCCGGAACCGGCGGGCGGGCGGGCTCGCCGCCGGGTGAGAGGATCAGCTTGTCGTAGGATTCCTCATACTCTTCTCCGGCGGCGAGATCGCGGATGAGAACCGTCTTTTTCTCCGGGCGGATCGCCGCGGCCTCGTGTCCGGTGCGCACATCAATCCCGAACCTCTGGCGGAAGCTCTGCGGTGTTTGCAGGGTAAGGGCCTCTTTTTGGTTGATCTCTCCGCCGACATAATAAGGCAGACCACAGTTGGCGTAAGATATATATGGACCGCGTTCCAGCAGAATGATTTGTGCCGTTTCATCCAGACGGCGCAGGCGGGCAGCCGCAGACGCGCCGCCCGCCACTCCGCCGATGATGATGACTTTCATGTGTGTTGTCCTCCCTTGTGTTTTCGGTGGCCGGAAGGCGTTTCACAAAAGCCCGCTCCGGCTTTTGTACCCGAACATTATTTCTCGAGCATTTTCATAATTTTTGCCTTGGGCTGCAGGCCGACGGAAGAAGAAATCAGCTTGCCGCCGCGCATCACCGCCAGCATCGGGATGCTCATCACGCGGAATGCCTGCGCGAGCTCCTGCTCCTCGTCCACGTTGATCTTTGCGATCTTCACCTTGCCCTCCAAATCGCGGTCGAGCTCCTCCACGGTTGGGCCGAGCATTCGGCAGGGCCCGCACCAGGGCGCCCAAAAATCGATGAGCACGGGCTGCTCGGACTCCAGAACCTCTTTTTGATAATTATGTTTGGTCAAACGGATCACTGCCATTTGAATTGCCCCCTTGTCGTTTTTTTACAGTATAGCAGCATCCCCCGGCGCCGTCTGTGACTATATTACAAACAGGAATTCCACGGGAAATTATCGGTCGGGAACCGGGGCGGCTTTGCCGTTCGCGCGCGGAAAGGGGCAAACAGCATTTTCGCGCAAAAGAAAAAATTCAGGGGTTGACTTTTCGCCCCATGACGAGTACAATTACTTTTAGCTATTGATGCTTTAAACCAATAAATCGTTTGTGGCCGGTCAGCGTGCCGCAAAAGGAGGAGAATATGAAACAGTTCAAAAAAATAATCGCAGCGGTTCTGGCGGTTGCGATGGCGGCTTCTTTGGGCGCGTGCAGGAACGGCGGCGCGGCTGCTTCATCCGCTGCGGCTTCCGCGGCCAATTCCGCCGAGAGCGGAAAGATGATCAATATCGGTGTGGCTCAGCTGCTGACCCACCCGGCAATGGATGCTTCTTTGAAGGGTTTTCAGGAAGGCCTCGCCTCTCAGGGCTTTGAGGAAGGCAAAAACGTTACTTATGACATTCAGAACGCGCAGGGCGAACAGGCGAACTGCATCACCATCGCGAATACCTTCGCAAATAAAAAGCCCGACCTGATCCTCGCAATCGCGACTCCGGCGGCGCAGGCTGTGGCGAAGGTGATTACGGATATCCCGGTGATGATTACGGCGGTGACAGATCCGGCGGACGCGAAGCTCGTGGCCAGCAATGAAAAGCCCGGCGGAAATGTTTCCGGCACCAGCGACAAAACGCCGGTGAAGGAGCAGATCGAAATGCTCAAGGAGATTGTGCCCGACGTAAAGACGGTCGGCATCATGTATACCTCCAGCGAAACGAACAGCCAGCTGCAGGCCAAATGGGCCAAGGCCGCCTGCGAGGAGCTGGGCCTGAAGTACCAGGAATTTACCATCTCGAACACAAACGAGATTCAGCAGGTGGCGCAGTCGATGGTGGGTAAGGTGCAGGCGGTTTACATCCCCACCGACAACATTCTGGCTTCCGGCATGAAGAACGTGGCCGCGGTCACCAATTCCGCGAAGCTGCCCCTGATTGTGGCGGAGGTTGGTCCGGTACAGAACGGCGGCCTTTGCACTGTGGGCATCAACTATGAAAAGCTCGGCTACCAAACCGGCCTGATGGCCGCGAAGGTGCTTAAAGGCGAGGCGAAGCCCGCCGACATGCCGATCGAATACCAGACCGAATACACCGTTTCTTACAACAGCGCGGTTGCAAAGCAGCTGGGGATCACTCTCCCCGAGAGAATCCTCAAGGGGGAAGATGTGTCGGCGGCAAAATAACAAAGATAATCCGGTGCACGTTGCCGGGTTGAGGCAGGCGGAACGCGTTCCGCCTGCCTTTTTTTGTCTGTTTTATATTATGAAAAGCAAAGGAAATGAGAGAATTCGGCTCCTTTGCGGCAGAAAGCGGGAAATCGGCACTTGACATTTTTTTCGGGGCAGAGTAAAATACAGCTATTGATTTTATGCTTTAAAACAATGAACGCTTCACTTGGATAAAGCGTCTTTGAGGAGGACGAATATGAAAATGAAACAGAAAATCGCGGCGGCTGTATTGGCTGCTGCGATGGCGATGTCTGCCACGGCCTGCGGGAGTGCGGGCGGCGCTTCGTCCGTGGGTGCAGAAAATTCTGCCGCGGGTAAGACGATCACCGTCGGTGTGGCGCAGTTGGTGACCCATCCTTCTCTGGATGCTTCGCTGAAGGGCTTTCAGCAGGCATTGACGGATGCGGGCTACCTGGAAGGCCAAAACGTTGTTTACGATGTGCAGAACGCGCAGGGCGAACAGGCTAACTGTGTGACGATCGCAAATACGCTGGCGAACAAAAAGCCGGATCTGATTCTGGCGATCGGCACTCCCGCCGCGCAGGCCGTGGCGAAGGTGATCACCGACACCCCGATTCTGATCACCGCCATCACAGACCCGGCGGACGCAAAGCTGGTGGCCAGCAATGAAAAGCCCGGCGGAAATGTCTCCGGCACCAGCGACAAAACGCCGGTGAAGGAGCAGCTCGAAATGCTCAAAACACTCGCCCCCAATTTGGAGACGGTGGGCTTTTTGTACAGCTCCAGCGAAACAAACAGCAAGCTGCAGATCGAGTGGGCCAAGGCGGCCTGCGACGAGCTCGGCCTGAAGTATAAGGAGTTTACCGCCTCGAACTCCAACGAGGTGCAGCAGGTTACGCAGTCTATGGTTGGCAAGGTGCAGGGCGTGTATATTCCCACCGATAACCTGATGGCTACCAACATGAAGAACGTGACTGCAGTCACCTCTGCAAACAAGCTGCCGGTGGTGCCGGGCGCGATCGGCATGGTAACCGACGGCGGAACCTGCACGGTGGGGCTCAACTACGATAAGCTCGGGTACCAGACCGGCCAAATGGCGGTTAAGGTGCTCAAGGGTGAGGCAAAGGTTGGCGATATGCCCATCGAGTATCAGGATCAGCTGGATGTGTTCTACAACAGTGAAGCGGCTGCCAAAATGGGCCTGGTGCTCCCGGAATCCATCACCAAAAACGGTCAGGACGCTCTGGCTTCCGCGGCTTCTTCCCAAAAATAAAGGGTTGCAATCTCCCTTAAATTCGTTTACAATAATTAATTGAATGTTCCCGTGCTTTGCCTTGGCAAAATGCGGAGTTCAGGCGGTGGGGCGGCTCACCGCCTGAAACTGTTATCAATACAACTGGAATAGAGGAACGATATGGAGCTAATGAATTTGCTGGGGGCTGTTCACGGCGCGGTGGCCCAGGGTGTTTTGTGGGGAATAATGACGCTTGGCGTTTACATTACCTTTCGGATTCTGGATTTTCCTGATCTGACGGTAGACGGTTCATTCGCTACCGGCGGCGCGATTTCCGCCATTTTGACCGAGAGCGGGATGAATCCGTTTTTAACGCTGATTTTTTCGCTGCTGGGCGGCATGTTCTGCGGGTTTATTACCGGCTTTTTGAATACGAAGATGAAAATACCGGGAATTCTCGCGGGAATTCTGACCATGACGGCGCTGTATTCGATCAATCTGCGCGTCATGCAGGACAGGGCCAACGTTCCCCTGCTCGGCGTGGACACGGTGGACTTGCAGGTGGGCAATTGGTTCCCGATGCTTTCTCGCTACAATGCTCAGCTGGTACTGGGCGGTGTGATTGCGGTCGCGATGATCTTCTTTTTGTATTGGTTTTTTGGAACCGAGCTGGGCAGTGCCATCCGGGCGACCGGAAACAACCCCCATATGGTGCGTTCTCTCGGTGTGAATACGGATACCATGGTCATTCTGGCCCTGGTGCTTTCAAACGGTCTTGTCGGGCTCTCCGGCGCTTTGGTGGCACAGGTACAGGGCTTTGGCGATGTCAGCATGGGCATCGGCACCATCGTGATCGGCCTTGCTTCCGTGATTATCGGCGAAGTGCTTTTGGGGCGTATCATGGGATTTTTGCCGCGCCTGATCGCCATGATCGCGGGTTCGGTGGTTTACCGCATCATCATTGCCGTGGTTCTGTTCTACGGCTTGAAATCGCAGGATATGAAGCTGCTGTCCTCCATTGTGGTGGCGCTGGCGCTGTTCACGCCCACCATGAGCAGAATGTTCCAGGATTCTATGGCCCGCCGCGCGGCGAACGGCCCGGGCAAAATGGTGCCCGACAAGGCTTTTGAGGACGCGATCGACGATTCGGACAAGGATCCTGACGAGCCGAACCAACAGGGTTAAGGGGGAATGGCAATGCTGAAACTGACAAATGTGTGCCGTACCTTCAACAAAGGCACGGTCAATGAAAAAAGGGCGCTGGTCGATCTGAACCTTCACCTGAAGCCGGGCGATTTCGCCACGATCATTGGCGGAAACGGCGCGGGAAAAAGCACCCTGCTGAATCTGATTGCCGGGGTGTTCCCCTGCGACGGCGGTAAAATTGTGCTGGATGGGCAGGACATCACCTTTCTTCCGGAATTTAAACGCGCAAAGCTGCTGGGCCGCGTGTTTCAGGACCCGATGCGCGGAACGGCGGGCAGCATGTGGATTGAAGAGAACCTTGCGCTGGCCAACCGCCGCGGCCAAAGCCGCACGCTGCGCTGGGGCATTGAGAAAGAGGAGAGGGCCGCTTACCGCGAGCAGCTCAAGGTGCTGGAGCTTGGCCTGGAGGATCGCCTGAACAGCAAGGTTGGCCTGCTTTCCGGCGGGCAGCGTCAGGCACTGACGCTTTTGATGGCGACGCTGCAAAAGCCGAAGCTGCTGCTGCTCGACGAGCACACCGCCGCTCTGGACCCCAAAACGGCGGCTACGGTGCTGCGCCTGACCGATGAGTTCATCAAGCGCGACAACTTGACGGCGCTGATGGTCACACACAACATGAAGGACGCGCTGGCCTACGGCAACCGCATCATCATGATGAACGAGGGCCGGATCCTGTTCGATATTGAAGGAGAGGAAAAGAAAAATCTCACGGTAGAGGAGCTGCTCAAACGGTTCCAGTCCGCGCAGGGTGATGCGCTGGTGAACGACCGCATGTTGCTTTCCTGACCGATCTTTCCGCTTGTATTTCAAAAAGGCCTGCTGTGCAGGCCTTTTTTGTAGGATGGGGAACATACAGAACAAACTTCAATACAGACTGTTTTGAAATGCGCGGGGAACCGTACCTTATCTGCACAGCCGGCGGTCTGCTGCCGATCGTCAGTGAGCGCCCGAGAGGTGCGCTACGGGGACTGCTCTGCGGCTTGAAACCGGTCTGGTTTTCCAACTCATGGACTTGTATGAGAGAGAGGCAAGTGCAATGACAGAACGATTGCCCGGAGTTTTTTTCTGTTTCCCTCGGTTCTGGCTGAAGTGCCCGAAAAGGCCAATTGCACAAAAATCCCTTTCCGGCTGAATGCCGGAAAGGGATTTTTGTTTATCGTTTCTCATGGCGAATCATGGACTGCCGCGCTCGGCTTATTGAATCGTGATTTCAGAAGAGCTAGGCAGAGCCTTTGCGTTCTTCTTCGGCAGGGAGAGGGTTAAAATACCGCTTTCGTATTTTGCGCTGACTTCTTCAGGCCTTACATCCCCGACATAGAAGCTGCGCGAACAGGCACCGCTGTAACGCTCCTGACGGATATACCGGCCGTCCTTATCTTTTTCTTCTTTGCTCATTCCCTTGGAGGCGCTGATGGTCAGGTAATTGTTGCTGAGTTCCACATGGATTTCATCCTTTTGAAAACCGGGCAGGTCTACCGACAGCTCATACCCCTGAGGCAGCTCCTTCACATCGGTTTTCATCAGGTTTTGCCCGCGCCTGCCATACAGCGGGTTACGGCCGCTAAAAAGGCTATTCTCAAACGGGTCATCAAAGAAATTATCAAACAGATTTTCACCAAAAATGCTGGGCAACATAAATCATTCCTCCTATCAAATTCTGATCTTTTATGCCCACTCAGAAGCTCCTGATCGGGAGCTTCTTTCTTGGTACGTCTATACTATAATATGTAAAATTAGCACTGTCAACACGAGAGTGCTAATTTTAACAGAAAGTTTAATTTTCATGCAAAGAAGAGTCATATTTGGGCGGGAGAAATCTGCGCGTACGCCGCGGCAGGCTTTTTTCTGTTTATCAACCCAATTTTAAAAAGCGAATCTTTTCTGTAAATTCCTTACAGGGAAATTCTGCTGGTGCGAGGCTTGTAATTCATACTGGCGGTGTGCCTGCTTTTGGCGAGCCTTTGCTACTTTTCTCCTCGCAGCGAGAGGTAGTGCCAGCCCCGGCACGAGGGGGAAGCCCGCGCAAGCGGAATCCCCCCGCAGGGGCACCCGCTGAAAATCACTCCTTCCTAATCAGATTGAAAAAAAGAAAAGATGTGCCCGTCAAAAGGTTCATGCCCTTCGCCGGCAGAACCTCCTCAATAAAGCAGCTTGGAACAGATCGCCGGTTTTCTCAATTTCATACCCGGTTATAAATTAAAGAAGCCGCTCCCACAACGGAAGCGGCTTCTGGCAAGATAATTATTTCTTCTGAAGTACCTCTACAATTTCGCCCTGGAAAATGTTGTGGTAATCTTTCTCGGGGTACCACTGGCCGTCGAGAGTGGGATCGATAAACCCGGCGGGGTCAAGCAGCTGGCGGTGCAGCTTGCGGCAGATCAGCACCAGCTTTGCCTCCTGAAAATACGGCGCCTTCGCGTCAAAGGCGGGGGTCAGCCTGCTCTCCTTTGTCTTGTCTACGTCGCGGCCCGAATGGGCGCCACAGTAGGCCAGCGCTTTTTTGTGGGAGTCTTCAAAAAAATTCAGGGCATAATATTCCTGCTCATTCACAAATTCCAAAGTGTACCGCTGCGGGCGAATATAGACACTGGCTACGTTTTTGCCCCAGAATACCCCCAGGGCTCCCCAGCTGGCGGTCATCATGTTATATTTTTGCTCGGTTCCTGCGGAAATCAGCATCCATTCCTTGCCGATCAGGGTGAAGGGGTTGATGGACAGGTCTTCCAGCTTGATTTTCTCCAACATTATCGCAACCTCCATTTTTGATTCATTTTAGTTTTATCATACCCACCATATGGAAAAAATGCAAGCGGATTTTGCGGTACGCGCGCTCAGGCCGGGAATTATTCATTCTATCCAAACGGGGGAAGCTTTGGGGTCAATCTTTGTCGCGAATGGATAAATTGAATAATTATGCAAACTGGGGTTGATTTTTTGAATTTTTAGCGTATAATTAAACACAAGACTTGAGCGTGGAAAAAAGATTGATGAAAAAGGAGTGCTATTTATGGCAAAGCAAATCAAGAAAATTGTGCTGGCGTATTCCGGCGGCTTAGATACATCGGTCATCATCCCCTGGCTGAAGGAAAACTATGAGGACTGCGAAGTGATCGCGGTGGCCGCGGATGTTGGCCAAGGCGACGGCGAGCTGGCCGGTCTGGAAGAAAAGGCGAGAAAAACCGGCGCTTCCAAGCTGTATATTGCAGACCTGAAAAAGACCTTTGTCGAGGATTACATTTGGCCCACTCTGAAGGCGAACGCGGTTTACGAGAGCAAATACCTGCTGGGCACTTCTTTTGCAAGACCCATTATTGCAAAGCGGCTCGTTGAGATCGCCAAGGCCGAGGGCGCGGATGCCATCTGCCACGGCTGCACCGGCAAGGGCAACGATCAGGTTCGGTTTGAGCTGACCATCAAGGCGCTGGCTCCTGAAATGACCGTCATCGCTCCGTGGAGAGTATGGGACATCAAATCCAGAGAAGAAGAGATCGAGTACGCGGAATCCCACAACATTCCGTTGAGCTTTACGAAAGAAACCAGCTATTCCAAGGATAAAAACCTGTGGCACCTGTCGCATGAGGGTTTGGATCTTGAAAATCCGGGGAACGAGCCGCAGTACAATAAAGAAGGCTTTTTGGAGCTGGGCGTTTCGCCCGAGCAGGCCCCCGACGAGCCCACCTACATCACACTGTCGTTTGAAAAGGGCGTGCCCACAAAGCTCAATGGCGAGGCGCTCGACGGCGTTGCGCTGATCGGCAAGCTGAACGAGCTGGGCGGCAAAAACGGCATTGGCATTGTGGATCTGGTGGAAAACCGGCTGGTCGGCATGAAATCCCGCGGCGTGTACGAAACCCCCGGCGGCGCGATCCTGTACCACGCGCACAACAAGCTGGAGGAGATTACGCTCGACAAGGAAACGTATCACTACAAGCAGGGAATCAGCCTGAAGTTTGCCGATATTGTATACAACGGCCAGTGGTTCACCCCGCTGCGTCAGGCGCTTTCCGCCTTTGTGGACAGCACCCAGCAGTATGTGACCGGAGAGGTGAAGCTCAAGCTGTATAAGGGCAACATCATCGACGCCGGCGTAACCTCTCCCTACTCCCTGTATGACGAAGAAGTCGCCACATTCAGCGAGGATCAGGTTTACAACCAGGCGGACGCCACGGGCTTTATCAACCTGTTCGGCCTGCCGCTGAAGGTGATGGCGCAGAAGAGAAAATCATAATCCTGCCGGCTTCGGCGTGGGATTTGGCGGGAGGCGGACATCAGTTTGTTCGCCCCCGTCTGCTTTTCAGAACAAAATGACGGAGGCAAGCACATGAAGCTTTGGACAGGACGGTTCCAAAAAGAAGTCGACCCGAAAACAAATGATTTTAACTCTTCCATTTCCTTCGACAGCCGGATGGCGAAAGAAGACATTGAGGGCAGCATCGCCCACGCAACCATGCTGGGCGCGTGCGGCGTGATCGAACAGCACGAGGCGGATGTGATCTGCGACGGCCTTACGGGCATTTGGCAGGACATTGAGAGCGGAAAGCTCTCGATTGACCCTAACGCAGAGGATATTCACACCTTTGTGGAGGGCGAGCTGACCGCCCGCGTGGGCGACGCGGGCAAGCGCCTGCACACCGCCCGCAGCCGCAACGATCAGGTGGCGCTCGACCTGCGCTGCTACCTGAAAAAGGAATGCGGTATTTTGCAGGCGCAGCTTCGGCAGCTGATCGGGGTGCTGTGCCGCAAGGCGATGGAGCACAGCGAGGACGTCATGCCGGGCTACACCCACATGCAAAGGGCGCAGCCGATCACCTTCGGGCACCACCTGATGGCGTATGCGGAGATGTTCCTGCGCGACGTGGAGCGCATTGGCGACGCGTACAAACGTATGGATGTGCTGCCGCTCGGCTCCGGCGCGCTGGCGGGGACGACCTACCCCTTAAACCGTGAGCTGACCGCCCGCCTGCTCGGCTTTTCGGGCGTGAGCCAGAACAGCCTTGACGGCGTTGCCGACCGCGATTTCTGCGTGGAGCTGGCAGCGGCTGTGTCACTTGCGATGGTGCACCTTTCCCGCTTTTCGGAGGAAATCATCCTCTGGTGCTCGTGGGAATTTAAATTTGTAGAGCTGGACGATGCATTTTCTACCGGCTCGAGCATTATGCCGCAAAAGAAAAACCCGGATATTGCGGAGCTGGTGCGCGGCAAATCGGGCCGCGTATTCGGCGATTTAATGACCCTGCTGACCATGCTCAAGGGCCTGCCCCTTGCGTACAACAAGGATATGCAGGAGGATAAGGAAGCCGTCTTCGACGCCGTGGATACCCTGAAGCTATGCCTGACGCCGTTCATCCCGATGATCGAGACGATGAAGGTGCTGCCGCAGAATATGCGCGCGGCGGCGGCCAAAGGCTTTATCAATGCGACAGACTGCGCGGATTATCTGGTGGGCAAGGGCTTGCCGTTCCGCGATGCGTATAAAATCACGGGCGCTCTGGTGGCCCAGTGCATCGCCGGGGGCGAGACGCTGGAAAGCCTGCCCCTTTCGGAGTACCAGAAGGCTTGCCCTGAGTTTGACGACGGAGTATATCAGGCGATTTCGCTCGAAGCCTGCGTGGCCGGGAGAAAGGTAACCGGCGCGCCCGCTCCCGAAAATGTGCGGGCGCAGGCAGAGCGAGTGCTAAAGCTCCTGGAACAAACTGGCTGAGCCTGTACGCACGTCGCGGGCGGGTAAAACCCGCTGATACGTTGTGAATCAGCTCAGAAATGGAAAAACTTTTGCTTTCTGCAACAGAAAATATGAAAAAGAAATACCCATGAGGAGGAATGAAACATGATCAAAGCGGGAGTCATCGGCGCCACAGGTTATGCGGGGGCTGAACTCGTTCGTCTGCTGCTTTCTCACCCACAGGCGGAGCTTGCGGCTATCAGTTCCGTCAGCTTTACCGGGCAGGCGCTCAGCGAGGTGTACCCGGCGTACCTTGGCCGATGTGACATGACCTGTACCGATCAGGAAGAGGTCATTGAAAAAAGCGATGTGATTTTTGCCGCGCTCCCTCATGGGCTTTCTCAGGAGCTGGCGCAGCAGTGCCACGATAAGGGGCGTGCGTTTGTTGATCTGGGCGCGGATTTTCGACTGGAGGATGAGGCGGAATATACCGAGTGGTACGGCGGCAGCTTTTTAAGCAAGGAACTGCACAGCGAGGCTGCTTATGGATTACCGGAGCTGTTCCGCGACAGCATCAAGGGCAAGAAGCTGATCGCGAACCCCGGCTGCTACACCACAGCAGTGCCGCTGGCACTGGCCCCGGCGGTGAAAAACGGGCTGGTAGAGCTTTCCGGCATCATCGCGGACTGTAAGTCCGGTGTGACGGGCGCGGGCCGCAAGCCCTCCCAAAGCACGCACTACCCCGAGCTCAACGAGGGCTTTTCTGCCTACAAGGTGGCAAATCATCGCCACACCCCCGAAATGGAGCAAACACTTTCGCATGTAGCGGGAGAAAAAATCCACCTGACCTTTGTACCGCATCTGCTGCCGATTAACCGCGGTATTCTGGCTACCTGCTACGCCTCCCTGAAACCGGGTGTCACAGAGGCTCAGTTGAGGGAAGCGTATGAAGCAGCCTACGCGGACGAAGCGTTTGTCCGCCTGCTGCCGAGGGGCATGAGCGCGGATATCAAGAATGTAAGATACTCGAACTTCTGTGATGTATCGTTGTTTACAGACCCGCGCTGCGGGCAGCTGGTTGCCATTTCGGCCATTGACAATATGGTAAAGGGTGCGGCCGGGCAGGCGGTGCAGAACATGAATTTGATTTTTGGTTTAGAAGAAACCGTTGGGCTCTTGATGATGCCCCCGGCATTTTAACACGGCAGAGCGGGAAAGGGGAAAACAAAGATGGGTTTTCAATGGATTGAGGGCGGCGTAACGGCGGCCAAAGGCTTTTCAGCAGGCGGCATCTATTGCGGCATTCGCAAAAATAAAACCAAGAGCGACCTCGCGATGATTTACAGCGCAACCCCCTGCTCGGCAGCGGGAGCATACACGCAGAATCTGGTAAAAGGCGCGCCGGTGGCCGTCACAAAGCGCAACCTGCAAAACGGCGTGGCACAGGCGGTGATCTGCAACAGCGGCAATGCCAACACCTGCAATGCGGACGGCGAAGAAAAAGCGATGCAGATGTGTCAAATTGCCGGTCAGGCGCTCGGCATTCCGGCAGAAAACGTGATTGTCGCCTCTACGGGCGTAATCGGGCAGGTTTTGCCGATTGAGCCGATCGTATCCGGCGTGCCGGAGCTGGTCAAAGCGCTTTCTCCCGCCGGTTCTGACGCGGCGGCGGAGGCGATTATGACGACCGATCTCGCAAAGAAGCAGGTCGCGCTGAAAGTGACCGGTGCGGGAATGGAATATGTAATCGGCGGCATTGCGAAGGGTTCCGGCATGATTCACCCCAACATGGCGACGATGCTCGGTTTTCTGACAACCGACGCACAGATCGCGCCGGAGGTGCTCGCAAAAGCTCTGAGCCTTGCGGTGAACGATACCTTCAACATGGTGAGTGTGGACGGCGATACCTCCACGAACGACATGGTGTCGATTCTGGCCTCGGGAAAAGCGGAAAACGCAAAGATCGAAGCGGACGGAGAGACCTTTGCACTGTTTGCGCAGGGGCTGAAAGAAATCTGCACCGCGCTGGCCCGCATGATTGCGAAGGACGGCGAAGGCGCGACAAAGCTTTTGGTGTGCCATGTCGAGGGCGGCAAAGACGAAGCGACCGCGAAGACAGTCGCGAAGAGCGTGATCTGCTCCAGCCTGGTCAAGGCTGCCATGTTCGGCGCGGACGCGAACTGGGGACGCGTGCTGTGCGCAATCGGTTACGCCGGTGTTCCGGTAGAGATTACAAAGGTGGATGTCGCTTTTGAATCCAAGGCGGGAACCATCGAGGTGTGCAGCAACGGCGCGGGCATCGAGTTTGATGAGGATGCGGCAAAGAAGATCCTGATTGAGGATGAAATCAACATCAACGTGGCGCTGCACGACGGTACCGCCAAGGCCACGGCTTACGGCTGCGACTTAACCTACGATTACGTCAAGATCAACGGAGATTACCGCTCCTGATTGGGCGGAATAAGGATGGGTGCAGATGAAAATTTCAAACAGTGACAGAGCGCAGGTGCTGGTTCGGGCGCTGCCCTATATTCAAACGCACAAGGGGAAGACCGTTGTCGTCAAATACGGCGGGAACGCCATGGTGAACGAAGAACTGAAAGCAGCCGTGATGAGCGACATTGTTCTGATGCAGCTGGTTGGCATTCATGTGGTGCTGGTGCACGGCGGCGGCCCTGAAATCAGCGCCATGCTGAAAAAGACCGGCAAAGAGAGCCGCTTTATCAACGGGATGCGTTATACCGACGAGGAAACGGTAGAGATTGTGCAGATGGTTCTGGCCGGAAAGGTCAACAAAGAGCTGGTGCAGCATCTGGAGCGCAACAACGGCCGCGCGGTTGGCCTGTGCGGACTGGACGGCGGCATGATTAAGGTGCAGAAGCTTCAGGCCGAGGAGGATCTGGGTCTGGTGGGCGATATTACCCATGTGAATACCTCTGTGATCACCGACGTGACTGAGGCGGGCTATGTTCCGGTGATCGCCACGCTGGGCGCGGATGAAACCGGGACGGTATATAACATCAACGCAGACGTGGCGGCTTCGCGTGTTGCCGCAGCGCTGGGCGCGGAAAAGCTGATTCTGATGACCGACATTCGCGGTCTTCTTCGGGATAAGAACGACGAGGACACTCTGATTCCGCAGGTGAACGTCAGCGACGTGCCGCGCCTGAAAAAAGAAGGAATTATCAGCGGCGGCATGATCCCGAAGATCGACTGCTGCGTGGAGGCGGTGCGGCGCGGTGTTCCCAGAGCGCATATCATCGACGGGCGCACGCCCCATTCCATATTGATCGAGCTGTTCTCCGACGAGGGGATCGGCACCATGTTTTATTAACAGACAGGAGGGAAACGAAATGCTGTTTCAAGAGGTGCAGAGTCAGGAAAAGGAATACCTGATGTCTACCTACAACCGCTTCCCGGTGGCGCTGGCCAGCGGCTCTGGCGCAAAGGCTGTGGATACCGAGGGCAAGGAGTACATCGATTTCGGCAGCGGCATCGGCGTGAATTCGCTCGGCTACTGCGACCCGCAGTGGGTGAAGGCGGTTTCGGAGCAGGCCGCGACGCTGCAGCACATCTCAAACTTATATTACAGCCCCGTCAGCGTCAAGCTCGGCGAGCAGCTGTGCAAGGCCAGCGGATTCTCTAAGGTGTTTTTTGCAAACTCCGGCGCGGAAGCGAACGAGGGCGCGATCAAGCTGGCGAGAAAATACAGCAGCGACAAATACGGCGAGGGGCGCGGTACGGTCATCACGCTGATTCAGTCGTTCCACGGCCGCACAATCACTACACTGACTGCGACCGGACAAGAGAAGCACCACCAGTATTTCACTCCCTTTACCCCAGGCTTCGCGTATGCGAAAGCAAATGATCTCGAAAGCGTTAAGGCGCTGGCGGACAAAACCGTGTGCGCCGTGATGCTGGAGATGATTCAGGGCGAGGGCGGCGTGCTGCCGCTTGACAAGGAATTTGTACAGGGCGTAGCTGCCTTCTGCAAAGAGAACGATATTCTTTTAATTGTGGACGAGGTACAGACGGGCGTTGCCCGCTCCGGCAGCTTCTTCAGCTTTGAGCAGTACGATATTCAGCCCGATGTGGTTTCGTGTGCCAAGGGCCTTGGCGGTGGGCTGCCGATCGGCGCGGTGCTCTGCACCGAGGAGCTGAAGGACGTACTCGGCCCCGGCCACCACGGGACGACCTTCGGCGGAAATCCGGTTTGCGCGGCGGGTGGTCTGGCCGTGCTCGAGCGCGTGACCGCTCCCGGTTTTCTGGAGGAGGTTCAGAAAAAGGGCGCTTATTTGCGCGAAAAACTGCTGGTGATGCCCCAAATCGAAGGGGTGCGCGGCATGGGCATGATGCTGGGCGCATCGCTCAAACAGGGTGAGGCAGGCGTTATTGCAAAAGCGTGTGTGAAGAACGGGCTGCTGATTCTGACGGCGCACGACGTACTGCGGCTGCTGCCTCCGCTCACGATTTCTTACGAAGAAATCGACAAGGGCATGCAAATCCTGCAAAAGACTCTCGAGGAGGAGCTTTCATGAGACACTTGCTGAAAATGCTTGATCTGTCCACGGAGGAGATTACAGACATCCTCAACACGGCGGATCAACTGAAATATGAAAAGAAACACAATATTCCGCACCCGCGTCTTGCGGGCAAAACGCTGGGGATGATCTTCCAGAAGGCGTCTACCAGAACGCGTGTGTCGTTTGAAACCGGCATGTATCAGCTGGGCGGGTACCCGCTGTTCCTTTCGTCCAGCGATTTACAGATCGGCCGCGGCGAGCCGGTGCAGGATACCGCCCGCGTGCTGTCGCGGTATCTCGACGGCATTATGATCCGCACCTATGAACAGTCTGAGGTGGAGGCTCTGGCGGAGTACGGCTCGATCCCGGTCATTAACGGCCTGACGGATTTTGCCCACCCCTGCCAGGTGCTGGCAGACCTGATGACAATCCGCGAGGCGCGCGGCCAGCTCGACGGCCTGAAGATGTGCTTTATCGGCGACGGCAACAACATGCTCAATTCGCTGGCAGTCGGCGGCCTCAAGATGGGGATGAAAGTTTCCGCGGCGTGCCCCAAGGGCTACGAGCCGGACGCGCGGGTGCTGGAATTCGCAAAGGGCAACCCGAATTTCTTCCTAACCGATAAGCCCGAAGAGGCGATTGCGGGAGCGGATGTTGTAATTACCGACGTCTGGTCTTCGATGGGTATGGAAGCGGAGCGCGAGAAGCGTCAGCGTGATTTCGCCGGGTACCAGATCAATTCGCAAAATCTGAAGCTGGCTGCGCCGGAGGCAATGGTTCTGCACTGCCTGCCCGCCCACCGCGGCGAGGAGATCACCGAAGAGGTGTTCGAAGCGCACGCGGATGAAATCTTTGAGGAAGCCGAGAACCGTCTGCACGCACAGAAGGCGGTCTTAGTGAAGCTTTTAGGTTAATTGCGGATTTGTCGCCGCATGATTATATGAAGCAAGCAGCGCTCCAATTTGGCGGATTGCCATTTTGGGGCGTTTTTTCTGCACAGTTCCAGCGCAGGTTTCAGCCGGCGCAGACGGAATCCCCATGCGGGGCGCCTGCTGAAAATTTGTACTTCTATGAAAGACAAAAAAGGAATAGTACGCCTCCTCAGGTTACGGGATTGTTTCTTTACAGGAAATGGAAGAGACTGCTATAATCTAAACAAAACGGGCGGGTGGAACCCGCGGAAGAATGGAACCCTTTTAGGAACAGAAAGGAGCCGATCCCCGTGAGAACCAGAAGAAACCATCCGGTAGCTGTTTCAGCCGTTATGCTGGCAGCGGCAGCTTCCCTGCTGTTTACCGCCTGCTCTGCCGGCAGCGCCAGCCCAAAGACTGCCGCCGCTCAGAACATGGACTCGGTGGTCTCGTCGGTCACAACCGACGCAAAGTCGCAGGAGAACGCCGGCGTGGCCGGCAGCGGAGCCGATACCGGCGCCGCGCAGAGGGCACTTTCCAACCAGAAGATCATAGAGCGGCTGAGTTACCGCATTGAAACGCTGGAATTTGACCAATCAATTCAAACGCTGCAGACGCTCACCGAGCAGCTTGGCGGCTACATTCAGGAATCCGGTGTGGACGGCGACGGCGCGCTGCAGAAAAATGACAGCCGCACGGCGCATTATGTACTGCGGATTCCACAGGAAAAGCTGAAGGTGTGGAAAGAAAAATCCGGTACGATCGGTTCGGTGCTGAACGTTTCCAGCAGCAGCGAAAACATTACGGAAAGCTACTACGACACCGAGGCGCACCTGAGCGCGCTGCGCACACAGAGAGACCGCCTTCTGGAGCTGATGAAGAAGGCTGATAAAATGGCCGATATTGTGGAGCTGGAAAAGGCTTTGGCCGATGTGACCTACCAGATCGAACAGCTGACCGGCACTCTGCGCCAGTATGATTCGCTGGTGAATTACAGCACGGTTACGGTCGACCTGTTTGAAGTGAGCAAGGCGACGATCATTGACAAAACGCCCGTAACGCTCGGCGAAAAGATCTCGTACCAGTTCCGGCAGTCTCTGCGCTGGCTGGGTGACGCGGGTCAGGGCGTGCTCGTTGTGGTGATCGGCGGGCTGCCGATTCTGCTGCTGCTTGCCGCCGCAGGCGGCATCGTCTGGCTGATCGCGCGCCGGAAAAGGCGCCGCGCAAAATCCGCTCCGGCGAACGGCGGGGATGAGCCCGGCAATCCTCCGCAGCTTCCGCCGCAGGAATAACAGAAACCGGAACGGGGTCTTTCGCCTCCATCCAAAACGGATGGGAGCGGAAGGCCCCGTTTTTTTATGCGCGCGGTTTGGCGGCTACTGCGTCAGCACGCCGTTGTCCGAGAACAGCAGGATCAGAATATCGCGTTCAAATCCCTCGTTGGCGTCGATATAGACCAGCACCTGCTCCTTCTTTTTATCCTTGCTTTCACATAAAAATTCATAGGTGGTCACTTCGTTGTACCCGGGGGTCGGGATAATGGCCAGCCTGCCCTCTTTTACCGCGAGGTATGGGCTGACGCTCTTCTGCGCCTCGGCCATGGTCAGCGCCACCTTGGGCACCGCGCGGTTGGTGTGATTCATCACGTAGCCGGTCGCGTCCACCTCAACGATTTCGCCATTGTCCATCGCGACGGATACCTTGATCAGGTCGGGATAATAGACGGTACCCTTTATGGCGTACGCAAAGTTGATGGTGCATTTGCCGTCGTGCATGAAGTAATAGCTTTCTTTCATACCGGTAAAGCCGCGGGAATCCAGAAATTCTTTCGCTTTTTTCAGCGCCGCCTCGTAATTCAGATTGTCGGTGCCGATGTCGCGCGGATTCATCAGCCGCACGGGTACGCCGCCCGCCTTGGTGATGGATACGCGGATGTCGCCGTACAAAAAGTTGTACGCGGGCAGGCCGCCCTCGTTGTCTGTGGTGTGGGTCAGCTTCGACTGATCCACATTCAGAAATTTGGCCGCCAGCAGCTGCGCGTTGCCCTGCGGCACCTCGGCCTTCCCCTCGATCAGCTTGGGCTTCTGCTGCCCGATATGGTCGGAGAACGGGCCGTCGTAAATCAGCTGGGGGTAATCCTCGAAATCCTTGGCAACGGATTCCAGCTTGTCGCTGAACACCGGCTGCGATGCCCGCAGGCCCTTTACAAGCGATTCCGTTTCGCCGATTCTCAGGTCGCCGGCAGAAAGCTCATCCTCTACCTGCGAAAGCCCTTGCCGCAGCTTGGTCGCATAGCCGCCAAGGCTTTGAATCTGCTTGTATTCATCGGCGCTGATTTTCTGCCCGGCGCTGATTTTGGCGGAAAGAGAGGTGGAGAAATCCCCTACCTGCGCCAGAAATTTGCTCATGTTGTCAAATTCGTCGCCCTTTAAGGGCAGAACCGAAAGAGCGGCCTTCGCGCCGCTGGAATCGCGCATCAAACGCGCGGCCACGCCGTTCTGCTGCGTGGAAGTATTGGCGTAAACCGCCTTGGTGAGCGTCGTTTCCAGGCTCGACACATAGTCGCCCAAATCGCTGAGCGAGCGGCGGTAGCCGTATTCCAGGTCCGTGCGGTACCGGTTTGCGGTCCACCAGCCGCCGATGGCGGTGCCGGTCAGCAGCAGTACCAGCGCGGCGGCCATGCTGCCGATTTGAATTTTTCTTCTGCGGGTCATTTGCGTTCCCTCCGTTTCGGTATTTATTTTGAGCGGAGCGGCCGCAAATATGCAGACAAAGGGAAATCTGCAATTGTAAACTAAAATATATAAAAAAGGTTGACAATTGCTTCTGATTTGTTATACTGAATTTTGTTAACCGGTTAGCCAATGCGGCGCCCGCGGCTCATGACCGCGCGGTGCCGGAAAACAAAAGGGGGTTTGATTGGTGAAAGAAAACAAAATTCGCGATATGACGATGTGTACGCTGTTTGCGGCGCTGATTGTGGTGGGTACCTTCATCCGGATTCCGATTCCCGTGGTTCCCTTTACGCTGCAATTTTTATTTACCATGCTGGCAGGCCTGCTGCTGGGCGGGCGTTTGGGCGCGGCCAGCGTGGGCCTTTATATTGCCATGGGGCTGATCGGCCTGCCCGTTTTTGCACAGGGCGGAGGGATCGGGTATGTTCTGAAGCCCAGCTTTGGCTATATCGTGGGCTTTGCAATCGCCGCTTACGCAACGGGTCGGCTCGCGGGGCGGGAGGGATCGCCGGGGTACGGCAGGCTTTTGTTTGCCAATTTTGTCGGGCTTGCGATTGTCTATTCCTGCGGGATGATCTATTACGCGCTCATCAGCGCCTTTTACCTTGGGGCGCCCATCGGGCTTTGGCCGCTCTTTTTGTATTGCTTTCTTCTGGCTGTACCGGGAGATATTGCCCTGTGCCTGCTGGCGGCCGTGGTTGCCAAACGGGTTCGCCCAACAATGCAAAGAGAGGGGAGCGTCGGGTGAAAATCGAGCTGTTGAGCCCAAAGGAGGCGCAGGTGCTCCCCAAAAAACACGAGGCAAAGGGCCTGTTTGTGACGGCCACCGGAACCGATATGGGCAAGACCTATGTAACCGCGCTGCTGGTGCGTGCGCTGCGGCAGGCCGGGTACAGCGCCGGGTATTATAAGGCCGCTCTCAGCGGGGCGCAGTCCGTTGAGCAAAGCGACGCCGGGTATGTCGACCGAATTGCGGGGATTGGTCAGGAAAAGGAGCTTTTGCTGTCTTATTGGTACAAAAACGCGGTTTCTCCCCATTTGGCGGCGCGGTGGGAAGAGAACCCCGCCCGGCTGGAGAAAATCCTGCGGGATTACCGGGCGGTCTGCTCCCGGTACGAGTATGTGACGGTGGAGGGCAGCGGCGGAATCGTTTGCCCCATTCGCTGGGACGAAGAAAAGCATCTGCTGCTGGAGGAGATTGTAAAAGCGATGGGTCTGGGAGCGGTGGTGGTTGCGGATGCCGGGCTCGGCACCATCAACGCTGCGGTGCTGACGGTGGAATATTTGCGAAGCCGGCGCATTCCGGTGCGTGGCGTCATTTTGAACCGGTATTCCGGCGGGGAGATGCAGGAGGACAATCTTCGCATGATCGAGGCGCTTTCGGGCGTGCCGGTGATTGCGCTGGTGGCGGACGGAGACCGGGAGCTGAATTGCCCGGGGGAGACGCTCAAAGCGCTGTATGAATAAAGGAGAAAGAAAATGAGTTTGGTGCAAAAGGATTTACAATATATTTGGCATCCCTGTTCGCAGATGAAGGATTACGAAACGCTGCCGCCGATTGTGATTGACCGCGGCGAGGGCGTGTACCTGTACGGGGAGGACGGAAAGGAGTATATCGACATTGTCAGCTCCTGGTGGTGCAATCTGCTGGGCCACTGTAATCCCCGCATCAACGAGGGGATCAAGGCCCAGCTCGGCCGGCTGGAGCATGTGATCTTCGCCAACTTCACGCACGAAGGAGCGATCCGCCTATGCGAACAGCTGGCGGAGATTCTGCCCGCAGGGCTGACAAAATTCAATTTTTCAGACAATGGCTCCGCGGCGGTGGAGTGCTCCCTCAAAATGGCGTTTCAGTATCAGAACCAGACCGGGCACCCGGAGAAAACCCGTTTTATGTGCCTTTCGGAAGGATACCACGGCGAAACCTTGGGCGCCCTTTCCGTAGGCACGCTCGACCTTTATGCCAGGCTCTACCGCCCGATGCTGATGGATACCGTCCGTATTCAGGCGCCGGACTGCTTTCGGTGCCCCTGCGGCAAATGCCGGGACACCTGTGCCTGCGAGTGCTTTTCGCATGCGGAGCGGGCGTTTGAGCGGTATGCTGCAGAGACCTGCGCCATCATTGTGGAGCCCTTGCTGCAGGGGAGTGCGGGCATGCGGATTTACCCGCCCCTCTACCTGAAAAAGCTGCGCGGGCTCTGTGACCGGTACGGCGTTCTTCTGATCGCCGATGAAATTGCCACCGGCTTTGGCCGCACAGGCAAAATGTTTGCCTGTGACCACGCGGGGATTTCTCCAGACATTCTGTGTATGTCGAAGGGCCTGACCGGCGGGTACCTGCCCATGGCGATCACCGTGACCACAGACGAAATCTACCGTGCTTTTTATGCGGATTACAGTGAAGGAAAAGCCTTTATGCACAGCCATACCTACAGCGGCAATCCGCTGGGGTGCGCCGCCGCTTTGGCGGTGCAGGAGATTTTTCGCTCCGAGCCGATTTTGGAAAACGCCGCCGGACGGGCGGAATACTTAACCCGCAAGCTGAACAAAGCGCTGAAGGACCATCCGAATGTGGGAGAAATTCGTCACATCGGCCTGATTCACGCGGTGGAGCTGGTGCGGGATAAAAACACAAAAGCCGGCTTTGACCCCGGGCTTCGCGTGGGGTACCAGATATATCAGAAAGCCCTGAAGAGAGGGCTGTTGCTGCGCCCACTTGGAAATGTGCTGTATTTTAATCCGCCGCTGATCATCACCGAAGAGCAGATCGACTGCGCGGTGGAGCGCTGTGCGGCGGCAATGGACGACATAGTATCCTCAAAAAGCTTCAGAACGGGTCGGATTTGAAGCGCACGGAAGGCTGCAGCCGGCATGGCCGCCGCTTTTCTGCCGTTTCTCGTCAATAAGAGACGGAAAGGCGCGCCGCGGGGATCGCGGCTTAAAATCCCGACGGTTTTCAAGTGAAGGGACTTCATTGCGGCTACCCCGCTTTTTGTGCCGGTACCGGCGGCGGATTTCTCCCGGTTCGCCGTCGGGCCGGCGCTTTTTTGCTCGGCGCCCGACCTTGTTTTGTGCTTTTCACAGCCCGGGTTTTATGGTATAATAGCCGCAAACGGCTATTATACCATAAGATGGACCAATATCCCGACGGCGCCTAGCGCCTGTGGCGTCATACTCCCGCGCAGCAAGGCCGAAGCAGCGCTTTGTGCGGCAGGGAAGGCATGGGGCCGTGCGCCGAATGCCTGCTTTTATTGGCAGGTGCTTTTGAGGGCCGGCTTCAGAATTTGTGAGAGCATCCCCTCACGGCGTTCGCGGAAGCGGGGGCTTTCGCTGTGCGTTTGCGGATCGGGATGAGATTTTTGCGGGCCTGGTCGGCGGTTCATGATATCCTGCCGAAGCAGGGGATAGAACAAAACAGAGCGGAGCGGTGAAATGGTAATCATGGGCATTGACCCGGGATATGCAATTGTGGGGTACGGCGTGGTGAGCGCGCTTTCGGGCAAATACCGCCCGATGGAATACGGCGCGATTACAACGCAGGCGGGCGAGGTGTTTGAAGACCGCCTGGTGTCGATTTACGACTCGGTGTGCGCGGTTCTGGCTCACAACCGGCCGGACGCGGTCTCGATAGAAAAGCTGTATTTTACGAACAATAAAACAACCGCAATCGGCGTTGCGGAGGCGCGCGGAGTGATTCTGCTGGCAGTGCGCAAGGCTGGAGTGCCGGTGTTTGAATACACGCCGCTTCAGGTAAAGCAGGCGGTCACGGGCTATGGGCAGGCGAAAAAGCCGCAGGTGATGGAAATGACGCGAAAGCTTTTGTGCCTGACAAAGCTGCCAAAGCCGGACGACACCGCAGATGCGCTCGCAATGGCGATCTGCCATGGGCAGGCGGCGGGCTCGCCCTTGCGCCGCGCCATGCTGTCGGGAGGAGTCAGATAAATGTTTTACAGTGTATCGGGCATCTTAATTCATGCGGAACCAAACCTTGCCGTGGTGGAGTGCGGCGGCGTGGGCTTTAAGTGTTTTACCTCCATGAACACGCAGCGCTCTTTGCCGCAGATTGGCGAGAAGGTTCGTCTGTTCACGCATCTGAGCGTGCGCGAGGACGCGCTCGATTTGTTCGGGTTTTATACGATGACGGAGCTCAACTGCTTTAAAATGCTCACCTCTGTCAGCGGCGTGGGCGCGAAGGTGGGCGTTTCAATTTTGTCGGAGCTGACGCCGGAGCAGGTCGCGCTCGCGGTGGCCTCGGGCGACAGCAAGTCGCTTTCCCGCGCCAGCGGGGTAGGCCCGAAGCTCGCGCAGCGCATCGCGCTGGAGCTCAAGGACAAAGTGAAAAAAATGGGCGTGGCGACGGCCTCCGCCGGGGAGGCGCTGGTGAACCCCGCGGCGGGCAACGCGGCCGGTGCGGTCAGCGCGCTGGCGGTGCTGGGCTGGTCGCCCACCGAGGCCGCGCAGATCGTCGGCCGGTTCGACAGCGCCCTCCCCGTGGAGGAGCTGATCCGGCTGTCGCTCAAATCGATGGGAGGGGGACGATAGGACATGGAATTTTCCGCTGAAAACGAGCTTGATCTGGAAAACCGTGTCGTCGCCCCCGACTATAATCCCGAGGACGCAGAGGTGGAGAACCCCCTGCGCCCGCGCGTGCTTTCGGAATACATCGGCCAGCAAAAGGTCAAGGAAAATCTTGCGGTGTTCATGGAAGCGGCCAAGCAGAGAAAAGAAACGCTCGACCATGTTTTGCTGTACGGCCCGCCGGGCCTTGGCAAGACGACGCTCGCGGGCATCATCGCGAACGAGATGGGCGTGGGGGTGCGCATCACCTCCGGCCCGGCGATTGAGAAGCCGGGCGATCTGGCGGCGATTCTAACGAACCTTTCCCCCGGCGACGTGCTGTTTATCGATGAGATTCACCGCCTGTCGCGCAGCGTGGAAGAAATTTTGTACCCGGCGATGGAGGATTTCGCGCTCGACATCATCACCGGCAAGGGGCAGATGGCGGCTTCTTACCACCTGCCGCTGCCGCCGTTTACGCTCGTGGGCGCGACAACGCGCGCCGGGCAGCTTTCGGCGCCGCTGCGCGACCGCTTTGGCGTGGTGCTGCGGCTGGAGCTGTATTCGGCGGAGGAGCTTGCGCAGATCGTCACCCGCAGCGCCGGAATCCTCGGCATCCCCATTGAGCCGGAGGGTGCTCTGGAGCTGGCGTCGCGTTCCCGCGGCACGCCGCGTATCGCGAACCGCCTGCTGCGCCGCGTGCGCGATTTCGCGCAGGTGATCAGCGACGGGGTCATTACGGTGGGGGCGGCGCGGCGCGCGCTCGAGAGGCTCGAGGTGGACGAAATCGGCCTTGACGCGAACGACCGCCGCATGCTGCGCACGATGATCGAGTATTACCGGGGCGGCCCGGTGGGACTCGACACGCTTGCCGCCGCCATCGGGGAGGAATCCGTTACGCTCGAGGATGTTTATGAGCCCTATCTCATTCAGATCGGCTTTTTGAGCCGCACGCCGCGCGGGCGCTGTGTGACGCGGTCGGCGTATTTGCATTTGGGCCTTACCCCGCCCGAGGATGTGGCGGGCGCGCAGCAAAAGCTGTTTTAATGCGTGGCAATGACTACGACTTTGATCTGCCTTTTGAATCTGGCATTACTTTAAAAAACGATTGAAGGATCGATGGGAGACGAAATATGGGAAGATTGTTTGGAACCGACGGCGCCAGAGGCGTCGCGAACGCAGATTTAACGTGCGAACTGGCGATGAATATCGGCCGCGCCGCGGCGATGGTATTGGGCAAGGGCGGCAAGCGCCACCCGAAAATCCTGATCGGAAAGGATACGCGCATTTCCTCCGACATGCTCGAAAGCGCGCTGGCCGCGGGCCTTTGCAGCATCGGCGCGAACGTGGTGCACCTGGGCGTGGTGCCTACCCCCGCAGTGGCCTATCTGGTGAAGAGGTACGGGGCCGACGCGGGCGTGATGATCTCCGCTTCGCACAATCCCTGCGAATTCAACGGCATCAAGATTTTCAGCGGCACCGGCTATAAGCTGCCCGACGCGCTTGAGGAGCAGATTGAGGCGATCGTGCTCGACCACGAGGAGAAGCCCCAGTTCCCCACCGGCGGCGAGATCGGCTCGATTTCCGCCGCGCCCCAGGCGCTGCGGGATTATATCGACCATGTGAAGAGCACGGTGCCGGAGGGCGCGCTCAAAGGTCTGCGCGTTGCGCTGGACTGCGCGAACGGCTCCTCCGCAATGACCGCGCAGACGCTGTTCACCGAGCTGGGCGCAGAGTGCCACATGCTCTCGGACACGCCGAACGGCGTGAATATTAACGACAACTGCGGCTCCACCCATATGGAGACGCTGATGGAATATGTAAAAGCGAATCATATGGACGCCGGCCTGGCGTTCGACGGCGACGCCGACCGCTGCCTTGCCGTGGATGAGCGGGGCCAGCTGGTGGACGGCGACTTCCTCATGGCGATCTGCGCGCTCGACCTGAAATCGCAGGGCCGCCTGGCGAAGAGCGCCGCGGTTGGCACGATCATGACGAACATGGGCTTTATCCGCTTCTGCGAAGAAAACGGCATCAAGTTTGCGGCCACAAAGGTGGGCGACCGCTACGTGCTGGAAGAAATGCTGCAGGAGGGCTATAACTTCGGCGGCGAGCAGAGTGGGCATATCATTTTCCTCGACCATGCCACCACGGGCGACGGTCAGATGACCGGCGTGCAGCTGCTGACGATCCTCAATCGCCGCAGGGCGCATCTGTCGAGTTTGGCCACGCTGATGGCCCGCTACCCGCAGGTGATGGTCAACGTGACCGTCAGCCGAGAGGGTAAGCTGCGCTTTTACACAGATGCCGAGGTCAACGAGGCGATTGAGCGCGCCAAGGCGCGATTGGGCACCAAAGGCCGCGTGGTGGTGCGTCCCTCCGGGACGGAGCCGCTGCTGCGCGTGATGATCGAGGGCGAGGATCACGACGAAATCAGCGCGCTGGCGCACGAGGTAGCCGATGTGGTGCGCAAGCGCCTGGCATAACGGAGGATTCATTTGAGAGCTGCAGACTGGAACGATTACGAACTGCTCGACGCTTCCGATGGGGAGCGGCTCGAGCGCTGGGGCGAGGTGATTCTGATTCGCCCCGACCCCCAGATCATTTGGAAGACCCCGCGCGAGCACCCGATGTGGAAGCGTGCCCACGCGCGCTACGTGCGCTCGAACACGGGCGGCGGGCGTTGGGAGGAATACCGCACGGTGCCGGGCATGTGGAAAATCAAATACCGCGAGCTGACGTTTCAGCTCAAGACCATGGGCTTTAAGCACACCGGCATTTTTCCCGAGCAGGCGGTCAACTGGGATTTTGTCATGAAGAAAATCCGGGAGGCCAACCGGCCGGTGAAGGTGCTGAATCTGTTCGGCTACACGGGCGCGGCCACGCTGGCATGCGCCTCGGCCGGGGCGGAGGTGTGCCACGTGGACGCCTCTAAGGGCATGGTGGCGTGGGCCAGGGAGAACGCGGCGGCTTCGGGCCTTTCGGACAGGCCCGTCCGCTGGCTGGTGGACGACTGCGTTAAATTTGTGCAGCGCGAGCAGCGCCGAGGCAACACCTACGACGGCATTATTATGGATCCGCCCTCCTACGGGCGCGGGCCGGGCGGCGAGGTGTGGAAGCTCGAGGAGCAGCTGTATCCGCTGGTGCAGCTCTGTGTGCCGCTGCTTTCAAAAGGCGCGTTGTTTTTCGTACTGAATTCGTACACTACGGGGCTGTCCCCTTCGGTGATGGCCTATTTGCTGGGAACCCTGCTCCAGACGAGGCTCGGCGGCTCCGTTTCGGCGGATGAAATCGGCCTTCCGGTTACGCAGAGCGGTCTGGTGCTGCCCTGCGGCAATACCGCAATCTGGGCAGGTTAAACCTGCATATGCGTCGCGGAACGGCAAGCAGAGAAAACTATCTGTTCTCACGCGGAAACAACCTTGTGACAAGCTGCCGAACGCACCTCTGCGAACCAACGAGAGCGCTCTGAAAATGATCGCTGCCGCACGGAAGCGGAGAGTTGCTTTTCTGCACTGATTGGACGAGTGGGCATTTTCAATGGAGCGCCTTTCCGGAGGCTGTCGTTTGCAATGTTAGTGGCTGTTAGACAAGCGGATTCCAAAGGTGTCCTTTGGCGAATCTTTGCTTCCTTTCTTTTCGCAAGAAAGGAAGGGCCGGCCCCGGCCTGAGGGGCAAGCCCGCGCAAGCGGAAATCCTGCGGTTGGCCGCAAAAAAACCTTTTGCACATGGCAGAACAAGAAGCTATCTTCCCTGTTACGGGGGGCAAGCTAAGAAATCTATTGCGAGATGCAAGAAAAGAAGGCATATCCTTCTTGAAAATGGAGCGACTATGGAATATCTCAAGGCGGAACATGTATCGTTTTTTTACGATGCGGCGGAAGAAGGGGAACAGGCGCAGCAGGTGCTGCGCGACGTTTCGATGGAAATCGGGAAGGGCGAGTTCGTCGCTCTTTTGGGGCATAACGGTTCGGGAAAATCCACCATGGCCAAGCACTTTAACGCCATGCTGCTGCCCAGCGGCGGACGGGTGTATGTGGATAAAATGGACACGATGGACGAAAACCTGAAATACGAAATCCGCCGGCGCGTGGGGCTGGTGCTGCAAAATCCCGACAATCAGCTGGTGGCCAGCATTGTGGAGGAGGATGTGGCGTTTGGACCGGAAAATCTGGGCGTTCCGCCGGCGGAAATCCGCCGGCGGGTGGATGCGGCGCTTGAGACTGTGGGAATGTCGGAATATGCTTCGCACTCCGCGCACAAGCTTTCCGGCGGGCAGAAGCAGCGCGTCGCCATCGCGGGCATCATCGCCATGGAGCCGGACTGCATCGTGCTCGATGAGCCGACCGCCATGCTCGACCCCCGCGGCCGCACGGAGGTCATGGAGACCATCCGCCGGTTAAACCGCGAACACGGCATCACGGTAGTGCTTATTACCCACTATATGGACGAGGCCGTTCAGGCCGACCGGGTGATCGTGATGGACAGCGGCGAAATTCTGCTGGAGGGCGCGCCCCGCGAGGTGTTCTCTCATGTGGAGCTGCTGCGGCAGCACAGCCTGGATGTACCGCAGGCCACGGAATTGCTGTACCGGCTGGGCAAGGCCGGCTGTACCGTGCCCGAGGGCGTTTTGAACGAAGAGGAATGTGTGGCCGCTCTGGAGCTGCTGCTGAACGAATAAACTTTCTGCACCCGCAGAGTGATGCAGAAGATTCGTTGATCCGCGAAACGGAGGAACAATATTTCATGGTCATATTGGAGACAAAAGAGTTAACATACCGGTACGGTGTGGGCACCCCACTGGAGCAGGTTGCGGTGGACAACGTGAGCATTTCGATCCGTCGGGGCGAATTTTTGGGCGTGATCGGCCACACCGGCTCGGGAAAATCCACGCTGATTCAGCAGCTCAACGGTCTGATGCGGCCGACCTCGGGACAGGTGTTGTTAAACGGGAACGACATCTGGGCAGAGCCCAAGAAAATCCGCGCGGTGCGTTTTCAGGTGGGGCTGGTGTTCCAGTACCCCGAATACCAGCTGTTTGAAGAAACCGTGTTTCGCGACATTTGCTTTGGCCCGCGCAACATGGGGCTTTCGGAGGAAGAGATCAAGGAGCGCGCGCTCGGCGCGGCGGAGTTCGTCGGCCTGAGACCGGAGCTGCTGGAAAAATCGCCGTTTGAGCTTTCGGGCGGCGAGAAGCGCCGCGCGGCGATTGCCGGTGTGGTCGCCATGGACCCCGAGGTGCTGATTCTGGATGAGCCCGCCGCGGGGCTGGATCCGCAGGGACGAGACCAACTGCTCGACCAGATCCGCAGCTATCACCAAAAGCGCGGCAACACGGTGCTTTTGGTATCGCACAGCATGGAGGACATTGCCCGCGTGGCGGACCGCGCGCTGGTGATGAATCGCGGAAAGGCCGCGATGCTCGACACCGTGCAGCAGGTGTTTTCGCGCCGCAGCGAGCTTGAACACATGGGCCTGCGCGTGCCGCAGATCACAAAAATCATGAGTCTGCTGCGCGCCAAGGGCTACCCTGTGAGCGAGGGCGCACTCACGGTGGACGAGGCGCTGCGCGACTTGCTGCCGCTGCTGCGGAAAAGGGGGTGCGTGCGATGATCCGGGACATTACGCTCGGCCAGTATTTTCCGGGGAAATCCCTTGTTCACCGCATGGATGCCCGCGTCAAAATCGTACTGACCTTTGTCTTTATCATTTTCATTTTTATTGCGAATAATCTGCCCGCCATGCTGCTGATGGTGGGAATGGTGCTGTGCGCTATGCTGCTTTCGGGCATTTCGGTGCGCCAGTATCTCAAAAGCCTCAAGGCCGTCATCATTGTGGTGGCGCTTACGTCGGTGCTGAACCTCTTTTATGGCAGCGGCGATATTCTGGTGCAGTGGGGCTTTTTAACCATTCGTACCGGCGGTGTGATCAACTGCATATTTATCGCGGTGCGCATTATCAGTTTGATTCTGTTCAGCTCGGTGCTGACGTTCACCACGTCCCCGACCGATTTGACCGACGCGCTCGAGCGCATTATGAAGCCGCTGAAGGTCTTTCACGTGAAGGTGCACGAGATTGCGATGATGATGACGATCGCGCTTCGCTTTGTGCCGACGCTGCTGGAGGAAACCGATAAAATTATGAGCGCGCAGAAGGCGCGCGGGGCCGATATGGAGAGCGGCGGGGCCATTCAGCGGGCCAAGGCGCTGATCCCGATTCTGATTCCGCTGTTTGTGTCGTCGTTCCGCCGGGCTTATGAGCTGGCGATGGCGATGGAGTGCCGCTGCTACCGCGGCGGCGAGGGCCGCACGAAAATGAAGAGCCTGCATATGACGGCTCTGGACGGATGGGCGGTTGCGATTTCTTCCGCTGCGTGCGTCGGTGTGGCACTGTGCGTTGCGCTGCTGCCCAGCCTGTTTTAACGGGAGGGAGCGGTATGCGGAACATTCTTTTTAACATCAGCTACGACGGGTCTGCCTACCACGGGTGGCAGGTGCAGAACAACGCCGTTTCGGTGCAGGAGGTCTTTCAGCAGGCGATGCTCCAGGTGGTGGGCTGTGTGCCGGACATAAAGGCCTGCAGCCGAACCGATACGGGCGTGCATGCCCGGCAGTTCTGCATCAGCGCGAAGATCGAACGCGACATTCCGTGCGAGCGGCTTACGCCCGCGATGAATCATTTTCTGCCGCCGGATGTGGCGGTGCTTTCCTGCCGGGAGGTGCCGATGGATTTTCACGCCCGCTATTCCTGCCGGGGCAAGGAATATGTCTACCAGATCTGGAATGCCCCGGTACGCGACCCGTTTTTGTATGGTTACGCCCTGCACTACTGGTACCCCATGGATTTGGAGAAGCTCAACCGCGCGGCCGCGCATTATATTGGCACGCACGATTTTACCTCGTTCTGCACGATCGACGCGCGCGACGCCGGCAATATGGTTCGCACCGTTACCAAGGCCGAGGTGAGCCGCGAGGGGAACATGGTGCGCTTTACCGTGGCGGCGAACGGCTTTTTGTACCACATGGTGCGCATTATGGCGGGCACGCTGCTGCGCGTGGCCCAGGGAAAATTTGAGCCGGAGCGGATTCCGCGGATTCTGGAGCAGCGCAACCGCCACATAGCGGGGCCAACGGCTCCGCCCTGCGGGCTGTACCTGAACCGCGTTTTTTACGATGAGGAAGTGATGGGATGACCCCAAAAACCAGAGGAAAGCGCTTTGCGGACGACGAGAGCGATTTGGAGGAGCTGGGCCGCGAGGGGAATCCGAATGCCCGGGAACGCCGGGAGAGGGTCGTGTTTCCGCAGATGCCCCGCTGGCTGTACCGCGTGATTCTGATTCTGCTGATTTCGGTGGCGGGCCTGCTCGTGTGGTTCAACCGCGACAACCTGTCGCCGCAGAACATCGGCGGGTGGATTCAGTCGAAGGTGGTGGGCATGGGCATGGGCGACGGTTACCCCGCCGTGCTCGACAACGGCCGCAACGTGGCGCCCGGCAATTTTTTTGCCGCGGACAAAAATGTGGCAGTGGTCAGCGATACCTCGGTTACCTTGCTCAATTCCACCGCCAAGGAGCTGGTGCGCCGCCAGCACAGCTTTTCCAACCCCGTGGCAAAGGTCTGGGGCCAGCGCGTGCTGGTGTATAATCTGGGCGGCACGGGCTATCAGGTGGAGAGCATCTCCAGGGCGGGAGAGCGCCGCATTGCCGACGCGGAGATTCTCGCCGGCGCGATTGCCGGCAACGGGCGCGTGGCCCTGGCGACCGAAAGCCAGGGGTACTACTCCCGCATGACGGTGTACGGGGAAAACGGCAAGGCGTTTTATACTTACGATTTTTCGGAATATTACATTACCCATATCGCCTTGAACCGAAGCGGCACCCGCGCCGCCGTGGCCGGGGTGGCCGCGAAAAACGGCGCGATGGTCTCCGTGGTGTATCTGTTCGATTTCGGCAGCCCCAAGCCGGTGTCGCAGCTTGTGTATCAGGATAATCTGATGCTTTCACTCGACTACGGACAAAACGGAGTCATTGTTGCGGTGGGCGACCGGCTCACGAGCGTTATTTCGGAAAGCGGTGAAAAAACGGATTACAGCTACGGCTCGCAAAGCTATCTTGCCGGTGCGGTCGACAACGGCCGCACGGCGCTTCTGCTTTCTCCCTACGCCAATGCGGATTCCGCCAGTCTGGTGCTGCTCGATGCGAAGGGCAGGCAGGTGTCTTCGGTGCCGCTGGGGCAGAACGCGGGGGGAGTGTCGCTGTACGGCGATACCGCCGCGGTGCTGCTTGCCGATGAAACAATTCGCGCCTACACCGCGTCCGGCGGCGCGCTGAAGGGTACCTGCGGCGCGGGGAAGGATGCCCGCGCGCTCACGCTGCGGGACGAAAGCTCTGTGTATATACTCGGCTTCAGCGAAATACGCCTGGAGCATTTTACCTCGCAGGAGGGGCAGAATACGGCACAAAACGCCGCCGGCGGCGCAGCCTCCGGTTCGTAAACGAACGGCGCTTTCCCTTGGCCTTTGGCAGGGGGAAAACGCTGTTTTTTGCCTTTATCGGCAGGAGGAATATTTACACTTTGTTTTTTTTCTCACCTTGCCGTACTATTTGCTTTGTGATATATTATTAGAGAGTAATCTCACTCCAAAAGGGGTTCTGCGTCAATAAATGAAAAATCTTCCCCCGGGTGCGCAGGAAGAACAAAGCCGCTTTTTGGAAAGCGGGATCGTTGAAAAGAAGGCCTGCTCGGCGGGTTTTCAAATTTGGGAGGTTGCCTGTGAGCTTCATTGATTTAATACTGATTGCGATCCTCACCTGGTTTACGATTGTGGGCTGTGAAAAAGGGCTGATCCGTTCTCTTGCCGGGTTTGTCGGCTATTTGGCCGCCTCTGTTGCGGCGGCTGTGATCGGCCGCATGGCGGCGGGCGCTTTGTACCAAAATTTTATTTACGACAATCTGGTGGGGAAAATTACGGAGACCCTGCAGAGCACGGCGGGCCAGGGAGCCGAGCAAAAGGTACAGGCTCTTCAGGATTCGCTGCCGGCTTTTCTTCGCACCGGCCTTTCCGGCGACGGCTTTTTGTCGGCGCTTGACAGCTCGATCGAAAAGGCCGCGCCGCAGATCGCCAATTTGCTGTCCCCCTCGGTTATCGGCTTTACGCGGCTGGTGATTACGGTGGTTTTGTTTTCCGCCCTCTATTTTGTCGTGCGTATTCTGATGCGCGTGATCGGTTCGGCGTTCCGCCTGCCGATTCTTCGCCAGATTGACATGATGGCCGGCGGCGTGGTCGGCTTTCTCAGCGGCTGCGCAATTGCGCTGCTGCTCTGCATGCTGCTGCAGCTCGCCCTGCCCATGATGAAGGACGGATTGTTCGGCGTTACGCAGGAAGGGCTCAAGTCCTCTTGGGTTTACCAGACACTTTATGAAAAAAGTCCGGTTAATTTCCTGTTCCCTGAGGAATAATGGGAGATAGCCCAGAGGCAGATGGGAGTGGAGAAATGAGGGACATCAATAAGAATATCACGGTTCCGAATGCGCTTTCGGTTTTTCGGATTTTGCTGATTCCGCCGTTTGTACTGTATTTTTTGGCGCAGCAGTGGCGCGCCGCCGGCGTTGTGCTGGTGGTATCCGGTCTGACGGATTTGGTGGACGGCTATATTGCTCGCCGATTTCATCAGATCACTGAGCTGGGCAAGCTGCTCGACCCACTGGCGGATAAGCTGACGCAGGCTGCCGTGGCGATTTGCATGGCCGTTGTGGAGCCGGTTCTGGTGCCGTTTCTGGCGGTGTTCGTCATCAAGGAGACGCTGATGATCATAGCGGCCTGCGTGCTGCTCAAGCGAAAAAAGCGTCCCACGGCCGCAAAGTGGTACGGCAAAGTGGCCACAACGATGTTTTACGTTTCGTTTGCGGTTATTTACGTGCTGAAGGGCTTTTTTGAATACGAAAACTTTTACCTTACCATTACGCTGTTATCGGCTACCGTCGGAATGATGGTTTATGCCTTTCTTCGATATTTAAAGATTTTCTGGACGACGCTTCACTCAAAGGACCCCAGGGATACCGTTGACCTGGAGCTGAAGGCCAGACGCACCATTTCCCGCAAGCAGGGATGATGGTGTGGGTTTGCCCCAATTTCGCCGCAGGGCAGCACCTCCAAAATCACCCGTAGCGGCAGCGGAGGAAAGAATTCACAAGATGATTTGTTCAAGATGCAAAAAACGCCCGGCCGTTGTGTTTGTTGCCTCCAGTGCAGACGCAAAGGACGCCAGAGGATACTGCCTCAAGTGTGCCAGAGAGATGGGGATTCAGCCCGTAAAGGACATGATGAACCAGATGGGCATTACGGAGGATCAGCTGGAGACAATGGAGGATCAGCTCGACGAGATGATGGGCGGACTGTCGGAGACCTCCAGCGACAGCGAAGGCGACGGCTTTGTGCCCGGCGGCGCGGCTACGTTCCCGCTCATTCAGAGCATGTTCGGCGGCAATAAGCCCGCCCCGGAATCCGCCGGGGAAACGACCCAGACCGCGGAGCACAAAAAACCCGAAAACAAAAAAAAGCGCCGCAATATTGACACGTACTGCACTGATCTGACAAAGCGGGCCAGAAACCACGAGATCGACCGCATTGTTGGCCGCGACCAGGAGATTGCCCGCGTGATTCAGATTCTGTGCCGCAGAACAAAGAACAATCCCTGTCTGATCGGTGAGCCCGGCGTGGGCAAAACCGCGATTGCGGAGGGTCTTGCCATTCGCATTGCGCAGGGCAATGTGCCCGCCCGCCTGCGCAAAAAAGAAATCCACCTGCTCGACCTCACCGCGCTGGTGGCCGGCACGCAGTTCCGCGGCCAGTTTGAAAGCCGCATCAAGGGGCTGGTGGACGAGGTCAAGGCCGACGGCGACGTGATTCTGTTCGTGGACGAGGTGCATAATCTGGTTGGTACCGGCGACGCCGAGGGCTCCATGAACGCCGCCAATATTTTGAAGCCCGCTCTTTCCCGCGGCGAAATTCAGGTGATCGGCGCGACCACCTTTACCGAGTACCGCAAGTACATTGAAAAAGACAGCGCGCTCGAAAGGCGGTTTCAGCCCGTGAAGATCGGCGAGCCGTCCGTAGAGCAGACGACGCAGGTGCTGTTGGGCATTAAGAGCTATTACGAGGATTTTCACCGCGTGCATGTGCCGGATGATGTCATCCGCCGTGCGGTGGTGCTCTCTGAGCGGTATATCAACGACCGCTTTCTGCCCGACAAGGCGATCGACCTGCTGGATGAGGCGTGCGCGAGCGCCGCGCTGCGCAACCAGAAGATGGCGGACTACGACGCCGCCGTGTTCCGTTTGGATTCCCTGCGCCAGAAGGAAACCGACCTGACCGCCGACGGGGTGGACCCGGACTACGAGAAGCTGGCGCAGGTGCGCTACGAAATCGCCAGCCTGGAGGAAAAAACCCGCCAGCTGATGCCCGAGGCGCTCGGCGCGGATGTCGGGCTTGAGGATTTGGCCCGCGTGATCGAGCTGTGGACGGGAATTCCCGCCAGCCGCGTGCAGGAAAGCGAACTGAAAAAGCTTGCCGGGCTCGAGGAGCTCCTCAATAAAAAGGTGATCGGGCAGGAGGAAGCCGTCTCCGCCGTTGCCGCGGCCATCCGCCGCAGCAGGGTGCAGATCAGTCCCCGCCGCCGCCCGGCCTCGTTCATCTTCGTCGGCCCAACCGGCGTGGGAAAGACCGAGCTGGCAAAGGTGATCTCGAAGGAGCTGTTCGATACGCCCGAAACGCTGATCCGGCTCGATATGTCTGAGTTTATGGAGAAGCACTCCGTCTCGCGCATCATCGGTTCGCCGCCCGGCTATGTGGGCTACGACGAGGCGGGTCAGGTGACCGAAAAGGTGCGCCGCCGGCCGTATTCCGTGCTGCTGTTCGACGAGATTGAAAAGGCGCATCCCGACGTAATGAATATTCTGCTCCAGATTCTGGACGAAGGCCGGATCACCGACGCGCAGGGACGCACCGTGAATTTTGAGAACACGATCATTGTGATGACCTCGAATGCGGGCAGCGAAAAACGCGAGGGCGCGCTCGGTTTTGCCAAGACGGACGCCGACGTGAGCCGTGAAAAAACGATGAAGGCGCTTTCCGAATTCCTGCGGCCCGAGTTTTTAAGCCGTGTGGATGAGGTGATCGTATTCCGCGCGCTGAACGCGGAGGATTACAAAAAGATCGCCGCGCTGATGCTCGACGAATGCACCGCGGCCCTCACCGAGCGCGGGATTCGCTTTGCTTACGACGAAAAGGCCGTGAAATGGCTGGCGGAGCACGCCGTTGGCGGCAAGAGCGGTGCGCGTGATCTGCGCAATCTGATCCGCCGCAAGGTGGAGGACCGCATCACGGCCGAGATCGTGGAGCATAGCGATTCGTCTTTGTCGGGAATTGCCGTAACAGAAGAAAACGACGAAATAAAGTTGCAAATAATTTGATGCTTATCTTGACAATTTGTCTTGGAGCGTGTTATAATCTATGACGTCGCTTTGATTGCGGGTGTAGTTCAGTGGTAGAACTCCAGCCTTCCAAGCTGGTCGTGTGGGTTCGATTCCCATCACCCGCTCCAAGACATTCGCGCCAATAGCTCAGCAGGATAGAGCAACTGCCTTCTAAGCAGTAGGCCAGGGGTTCGAATCCCTTTTGGCGCGCCATATATGGTGGATGTAGCTTAGCTGGTTAAAGCGCCAGTTTGTGGCACTGGAGATCGTGGGTTCGAATCCCATCTTCCACCCCACTTGATGAGGCGAGGCAAAGATGAAAATTTTTGCCTCGTTCTTATTACCATTTTTAATCTGTAATGGGCTGTAGCCAAGCGGTAAGGCAACGGACTTTGACTCCGTCATCGCGATGGTTCGAATCCATCCAGCCCAGCCACCAGCCAAAAGCTGGACACAAGTTGCGCACTCACGTTTTGTGGGTGCGTTTTGTTTTGTGCCCGGTAACAGGTTTATATGCAAAGCAGGAAGTTACTCCACTGAAAGGGGTGTCGGTTTTTGCCGACGCTCTTTCGTTTTTCCGGTGTGTATGTGAGCCTTCTATTTGAGTAATTCGTCGTATGATGTTCCAAGCACATCACGAATTCCGCGAAGCTGTGTTGCGTAGATATGTTGTATCCCCCGCTCGATTTTTACGAGAGTTTCCCGCGTCATCTCTACGTTGGAAAGCTGAAGCTGGCGAACCAATTCTGTTTGACCGATCTTCTTTTTCAGTCTGATCTCTCTGATGTTTCGGCCGATATGAATTTCATCCTGCTTGATCTTTTGATTGCTCATCATTATGCCCTCCACGTTGAACTGGTTTTAGTCCATTTATCTTGTTATATTTTTAAAATATTTGAGCCATGCTGTTTTTTAACAAAACCCATCAGCGGTTCAAAAGCCACACGCCCAGACTACTATTATGGCACAAAACAAAAATCAAATCCTACCCCGGCGCAATCTGTCTAAAAAGCCAAAACAAGAAAACGATTCTTTTATTTCGCCGCGTTCTATGATATACTGGCTTTTATCGATGGAGAAAAACCAAAAACCTGTAGTGGCAATCATGCGCTTCCTGAACTGCGCCGCTTGCCGCAGCAAGGACGGGAAAGGGGTATGGAAAGATGATATTCCGAAACGGAGAGCGTTCCGACAAGGCAGAGCTGATCGAAATGCGCGTGGAATACCTGAAAGAGGATTGGGGAGCTCTGACGGAGGAACAGGAAACGGCGATCAGAAATCAACTGCCGGACTATCTGGAACGTCATCTGGGAGGAAATCTGACCGCCTATGTGGCCGAGGAAAACGGACGTTTGGCCGGGACGGTGCTGATGATGGTTGTGGAAAAGCTCGCGGGGCCGTCTGCGATCAACGGCAAAACCGGAACGCTGATGAACGTTTATGTTCGCCCTGAGTACCGTAAGCTGGGTCTGGGTGCAAAGTTGGTCACCATGGCGCTGGAGGATGCGCGGCGAAAAGAACTGTGCCATGTCGATCTTCATGCAACGGTGCAGGGAAAGAAATTATATGAATACCTTGGGTTTGAAAGGTCAGAATCACACTATACCCCCATGGTGTTCAAGCTGTAGCCGGAGCACACCAGATGCTGCGTGAAAGAGGAGCGCTTGCTGCCGCCTGAATTGTTTCGGGTACTCTTTCGCGCGGCATTTTGCGGCCATTCTGCTTTGAAACAAGCGATGGAATCGTTCTGAAGCGCACGGCAAACCGCCGCCGATCGTCAATGAGTGCCGGGAAGGGGCGCCGAGAGGATCCCAGCTTGAAACCAGACGATTTTTTAATGACTATAGAAAAATGACGGCTGGCGGTTGACACGGCGGTAAGGATGTAGTAATATAGGGCTTAACAATTCATATATGATTACTACGGTATAAATGGAACTCTTTTCCGGGAACGCCGTATCATAGAAAAAGTATCTCAACATATTTTTCAAAGTAAAATTTGATACGATATATGAGGAAGGAATCGGATTTTGGACTTTGAGTTTATCAGACAAAATGTGCCCATGTATCAGACTGCGGCGCTGCTGACACTGCGAATCGCGCTGTGGGGCGTTTTGTTTTCGTTTTTGCTCGGGCTGTTCTGCAGCCTGATTCAATATTATAAGGTTCCTGTGCTGCGCCGGATCATTGGCGTTTACATTGAGCTTTCCCGCAATACGCCGTTGCTGGTGCAGCTGTTTTTTCTGTATTTCGGCCTGCCGAAGCTGGGCGTCGTCATCAGCTCCGAAAGCTGCGCCGTGATCGGGCTGGCGTTTCTGGGCGGCAGCTATATGGCAGAGGCGTTCCGCAGCGGGCTCGAATCTGTGGAGAAGGGCCAGCTGGAGGCCGGGCTCAGCATTGGGCTGGGGCATTCGCAGATCATTCGCTATGTGGTGCTGCCGCAGGCGCTTTCCGTTTCGGTTCCCGCGCTGTGCGCGAACGTGATTTTTTTGATCAAGGAGACATCGGTGTTCAGCGTGGTGGCTCTGGCGGATTTGATGTATGTCGCCAAGGATTTGATTGGCCTGTACTACAAGACGGATGAGGCGCTGTTTTTGCTTGTGACCTCGTATCTCGTCATTTTGCTGCCGATTTCGATTGCTTCTTCGCTTTTGGAAAGGAGGCTGCGCTATGCAGGATTTGGGAATTAACATTCTGCTCGACGGGCGCAATCTCGTCCGGCTGCTCGAGGGCCTTTGGGTCACGGTGCGAATTGCGCTGCTTTCCGTGGCGGTCTCGATGGTGCTCGGCGTTCTGCTCGGCATGGTGATGACGCTGAAAAATCCGGTTACGAAGGCGCTTTCGCGCGTGTACCTTGAAACGGTGCGCATTATGCCGCAGCTGGTGCTGCTGTTTCTGGTGTATTTCGGCGTGACGAAAACGTTTGGCGTCCATCTTTCGGGCGAGGTCTCCGCGATCATTGTGTTCGTGTTCTGGGGAACGGCGGAGATGGGCGACCTGGTGCGCGGCGCGCTGATTTCGATCCCGAAGCACCAGTACGAGAGCGGCCGGGCGCTCGGCCTGACCGGCGTGCAGATTTACCGCTACATCATCATTCCGCAGACGATCCGGCGCCTGCTGCCGCTTGCAATTAACCTGGCCACCCGTATGGTCAAAACCACCTCCCTGATCGTGCTGATCGGCGTGGTGGAGGTGCTCAAGGTGGGCCAGCAGATCATAGAGGCGAACCGATACACGGCGCCCAGCGCGGCCTTGTGGATTTACGCCGCGATTTTCTTCCTGTATTTTCTGGTGTGCTTCCCCATTTCGCGTTTGGCGGGAAAACTGGAAAAAAGATGGCAGGACTAAGAGGAGTGCAACAGATGGAGAAAACAGATGCTTTGCTGGAAATCCGGCATCTCAAAAAGGATTACGGTTCCGCCGATGTGCTGCGGGATGTTTCGCTGACGGTCAGCCGCGGCGAGGTGGTTGTGGTGATCGGGCCCTCCGGCTGCGGCAAAAGCACCCTGCTGCGATGTATTAACGGGCTGGAGCCCATCCAGTCCGGTGAAATTTTGCTCGACGGGCAGGTGCTGACGGACGGCACCGCCAAGTGGAGCCAGGTTCGGCAGAAAATCGGCATGGTATTTCAGAGCTACGAGCTGTTTCCCCATATGACGGTGATGGAAAATGTTTTGCTCGGCCCGCTCAAGGTGCAGGGTCGTAAGAGAGAAGAAGCCGAAAAAATGGCGGAAACCCTGTTGGAACGCGTGGGCCTTCTGGAAAAGAAGAGTTCCTTTCCCCGCCAGCTTTCGGGCGGGCAGAAGCAGAGAGCCGCGATTGTGCGCGCTCTGATGATGCAGCCGGAAATCATGCTGTTTGACGAGGTGACGGCGGCTCTCGACCCCGAAATGGTGCGCGAGGTGCTCGACGTGATGCTGGAGCTTGCAAAGGGCGGGATGACCATGGTGATCGTCACGCACGAGATGCAGTTTGCCAGAGCGATCGCCGACCGCGTGATCTTTATGGACGGCGGTGAGATCGTGGAATCCGGGGAGCCGGAAGAGTTCTTTACAAAGCCGAAAACAGAACGGCTTCAGCGCTTTTTGAATATCTTTACTTTTGAGTAACCGGAAAGAGGGATTATTGATGAAAAACAGAATCAAAGCCTTATCGCTCGCACTCGCACTGACACTGTCCGTTGGCCTGCTCGCGGGCTGCTCGTCAAACAAAGCGGCTTCCTCCGCTGCCGGCACGGATGCTTCTTCCGCCGCGCAGGGCACCGGTGGCAGCACCGCCCGCTCCGTGGACGAAATCAAGAAAAGCGGCAAGGTCATCATCGGCGTATTCAGCGACAAAAACCCCTTCGGCTATGTGGATGCAAACGGCAAGTATCAGGGCTACGACGTTTACTTTGCGGAGCGCATCGCAAAGGATTTGGGCGTTGAGCCGGAATACGTTTCTCTGGAGCCCGCCAGCCGTGTGGAATACCTGAAAACAGGCAAGGTTGACATTGTGCTCGCCAACTTTACCGTAACCAAAGAGCGTGCCGAGGCGGTCGATTTTGCACTGCCCTACATGAAGGTCGCTCTGGGCGTCGTCAGCCCCGAAAAGAACCTGATTACCGATGTGAAGCAGCTCGCCGGCAAAAAGCTGATCGTTGCGAAGGGCACGACCGCAGAGACTTATTTTACTGCGAACCACCCCGAGATCAATCTGGTGAAGTTTGACCAGTATACCGAAACCTATAACGCTCTGCTCGACGGGCGCGGCGATGCGTTCTCCACCGACAACACGGAGGTTCTGGCCTGGGCGCTGCAGAATCCCGGCTTTAAGGTGGGCATTGAAAGCCTGGGCGACGTCGATACCATTGCTCCCGCGGTGCAGAAGGGCAACAAGGAGCTGCTCGACTGGCTGAATGAGGAAATTAAGACGCTGGGCAAAGAGAACTTCTTCCACAAGGACTTTGAAGAGACGCTGAAGCCCGTTTACGGTAACGCGGTCGCCCCCGAGAACCTGGTGGTTGAGGGCGGAGATGTAAAATAAGCTTCTGCCCTAAAACAGAATAGTTCAGGTGACCTGCGGCGAAGTGTTTCTTCGGCGCAGGTTCTTTTTATCCTGCTTTTGCCGGCGCAGATTCAAATCGCCGGGCGCAGTCTGTCCTGCGCAGATGGGATTTTTAGCAGAAAATACATCATAATTGTTTATAGATTAAAGAGCGTCAGATTTGAGAATGTGCCTGAATCCACATAAAAGAATAAAAAGCCGGATTATATGTTTCTAAAACACTAAAACGAAAGAAATTTGGCAAGAAAGTGGAGCGAGCCCCCTGATTTATCAAGAATACAATAATAATCAATTTTTGTTGATGATAAAGGGATAGACGAATATGAGACGCGCCGAGATTGGAATAAAAAAGCTTCTATGCTAAAATAGGCGGGTGTTAGTAACATCCGTCGCGGGCACGGCCCGCTGGGAAAAAGGGGAGTTTTTATGGATAAATTCAGATCCTGGACGGGAACGTTCCTGCTGGCCATATTGGCGGGGATCAGCATCGGCATCGGCTGCGTGATTTACATGACGCAGGAAAATGCCGTGACAGGAGCCTTTCTGTTTTCGGTTGGACTGATGACGATTTTGGTATTCCGGTGGAATCTGTTCACGGGGAAAATGGCGTATATTTCGTACCGCGACCCGCAGAAGGTGCTCTGGCTGCTTTTGATCTGGCTGGGCAACCTGTTGGGAACCTTTTTGATGAGTGCGGTCATGTCCGCCACGCGTCAGGGGGCAAAGCTGCACGAAAAGGCGGTGCATCTGGCGGAGATCAAGCTGGGGGACAGTCTGCCCAGCCTGTTTATTCTGGGAATCTTCTGCGGCCTTTTGATGTATGTGGCGGTGGAGGGCTACCGCAGCAATCCGCACCCCGTGGGAAAATACCTGGGGATCGTATTCAGCGTGATGGTCTTTATTCTGAGCGGCTTTGAGCACTGCGTCGCCGACATGTTCTATTTCTGGATGGCCGGCGTGCTGGAGGATGCGCTTCTCAGTCTGGTGGTGATCACGCTCGGCAATGTGGTCGGCGGGGCCGGCTGCGCCGCGCTCCACCGATTGTGCGGACGGCTGATTGAAGAGCCGGAGCCGGCCAAGGCGGAATAGCCGCTTCTTACCTTGCATTTGGAACCCGGAAACAATCATGGCCGGCCTGAATTGCGGCGAGCCGAATCCGCTTACCTGGCCGGTACTGCGCGATTTCGCGTCGTGCTATGCCGCCTGCCCAGACTGGGTGACCGAGCTCGGCATGCGCACGCTGGCGTTTGCGCGCGATGGGGACCGGAAGGTGATTTCCGGCGAATCGGGCGCCGTGGGGCTCAGTTTGCTCGTGCATTTATGCCTTGCGCCGGAAATGCGCGCCGAGCGGCAGCGCATGGGTCTGGATGAAGACGCGACCGTTCTGCTGTTCAGCACCGAGGGCGACACAGACCCCGAGGTCTACCGCAGAATTGTGAAAGCGGAGGGCAGTCAATCAAACGAATTCCATGGCGTGGCTTTTGAAAGGCCGCGCTGTTTTTTTATTTAGAACGCTGCTCTGTCGATTTCAGAAAGTTTTTTAACAAATAATCCGCTCCAAGCTTGAAATTTCATCAAAATTTGTGTAAAATATATTGGACAATATCAAATCGGTATGCTTGTATTGATCCAGAATTATCTGGAAAACTGATAAAGTGAGGGAGCATCATGTCAAATAGACTGTTTCAGGGAGTTATTCACCAAATGCGCGACGCGATTGACAGAACGATCGGCGTCATTGACGAGACCTCGGTTATTATTGCCTGCAGCGAGCTGGGTCGTATCGGTGAAGTGAACGAAAGCATTACTCCGGACACCATTGCTTCGCCCAATCCCTTTGTGGTAGGAGGATATACCTACAAGTCTTTTGGCAGCCGCCCCCGCCCGGAATATGCTGTGTTCGTTTCGGGCAGCGACAGCGAAGCGATGAAGTATGTAAACCTGCTCTCGATTTCTCTGAGCAGCATCAAGCAGTATTACGACGAGAAATATGACCGCAGCAATTTCATCAAGAACGTGATTCTCGACAACATACTGCCCGGCGATATTTACCTGAAGGCCCGTGAGCTGCACTTCAATTCGGACGTGAGCCGCGTGTGTATGCTGATCAAGATTTCAAACAAATCCGATATTTCGGCCTACGATGTGATTCAGAATCTGTTCCCCGACAAGAACAAGGATTTCATCATCAATATCAACGAAACCGATATCGCGCTGATCAAGGAGATTCGCACCGGCATTGAGCCGAAGGATCTTGACAAGCTGGCCAGCTCGATTGTAGACACGCTCTCGAGCGAATTCTACACTCACTGCGTTGTGGGCATCGGCACCATTGTTGTGGGCATTAAGGATCTGGCGCGCTCCTTTAAGGAAGCGCAGGTCGCGCTCGAGGTCGGCAAGGTGTTCGACACCGAAAAATCCATTGTCAGCTACGACAATCTGGGCATTGCCCGTTTGATTTACCAGCTGCCCACCACCCTGTGCGAAATGTTCCTGAAGGAGGTATTCAAGCGCGGCTCGATCGAATCGCTCGACCATGAAACGCTGTTCACGATTCAGCGCTTTTTTGAAAACAACCTGAACGTTTCCGAAACGTCGCGTAAGCTGTTCGTTCACCGCAACACGCTCGTTTACCGTTTGGAAAAAATCAAAAAAATCACCGGGCTGGATCTGCGCGAGTTCGAGGACGCGATTGTGTTTAAGGTAGCTCTGATGGTCAAGAAATATCTCTCCTCGAATCCGGTAAAATTCTGACGGAAAAGAATTAAAATATTACAGAAAAATTACAAATTTATTCTTTTCCGGAACAATAAATCTTTCGCCCATTGGTATTATGTAAACATACCAATGGGTGTTGATTTTTAGGGAGAATGGTGCCGTTTTGCGGGGCGTTTTGGCGCGCCCGGCGGCATTCGCACGGGGAAATTTATTTTTTGGAGCGATAACATTGATAGAATTTATAGATGTTTTTAAAACCTACGGCAATGGCACAGAAGCGCTCCGGGGCGTGAATCTGAAGGTGGAAAAGGGCGAATTCGTCTTTATCGTGGGCTCTTCCGGGGCGGGCAAAAGCACCTTTTTAAAGCTGATTACCTGTGAGGAAGCACCGAACAGCGGCGAGATCATCGTCAACGGCCGAAAGCTTTCTACCGTGAAGAAAAGGGACATCCCCTACGTGCGGCGCACAATGGGAATGGTGTTTCAGGATTTTCGTCTGATTGACAAAATGACGGTGTTCGACAATGTGGCGTTTGCCATGCACGTGGTGGGGGCTTCTCAGCGGGAGATCAAAAAGCGCGTGCCGTACATATTGAATTTGGTGGGGCTGAAGGAAAAAATCAATTGCCGCCCGAAGGAGCTCTCCGGCGGAGAGCAGCAGCGGGTGGGGCTTGCGCGCGCGCTGGTGAACAACCCCAGCATGATTATTGCGGACGAGCCTACCGGCAACATTGACCCGGCCCTTTCGTTTGAAATCGTGGGCCTTTTGAGTGAAATCAACCGCAGGGGTACCACCGTGCTGATGGTCACGCACGAGCACCGGCTCGTGAAGCATTTTCGCCGCCGCGTGGTGGAAATTCACGACGGGCTGGTGGTGGCCGACAGCTGCAATCTTGCTTTGGAGGTACCCGATGAGAATTAGCAGTGTCAAGTATTTGCTCAAGGAGGGCGTCAGGAACGTATGGGTCAACCGCATGATGGCCTTTGCCTCCATTGGCGTTCTGGTGGCGTGCCTTCTGATGACGGGAGCGGCCACGCTGTTTTCGATGAACCTGAACATGGCCATGCACACGCTGGAAAGCGACAACTCCGTTACCGTTTATATGGCGAACGATCTGCCCACACTCAAATCGGTGCAGGTGGGCGAGGAGATCAAAAAGCTGGACAATGTGGAAAGCTGCGAGTTTGTTCCAAAGGGCGAGGCACTGGAGGCGCTGATGAAGTCCATGGGCGACGACGGCAGCGTGTTCAGCAGCCTTTTGGGCGACGATAACCCCCTGAACGACGTGTTCAAGGTAAAAATGAAAGACCTTTCCCAATATAAGGAAACCGCAAAGAAGATCAGCTCGCTGGAGGGGGTCTACAAGGTTCGCGATTATTCCGATGTGGCCGCAAAGCTGACCAGTCTCGACCACCTGGTGACGACGGCCGGCTTCTGGATCGTGCTGATCCTCAGCCTGGTTTCGGTGTTCATCCTTTCCAACACCATTCGGATTACGATGTTCTCGCGCCGGCTGGAGATCAGCGTGATGAAATCCGTGGGTGCGACGAACAGCTTCGTTCGCGTGCCGTTTGTGGTGGAGGGAATTCTGATCGGCCTGTTTTCGGGCCTTTTGGCCAGCGGCCTGCTGGCGCTGATCTACGATAAAACCCTGAAAACCATTACGGGCATTGTCCCCTTCTTCCAGCCGCTGCCGCTCGGAAATGTGATGGGACAGATCGTATTGTTGTTTATTGCCGCGGGCGCCCTGTTCGGCGCGCTGGGCGGCGGCATTTCCATCGGTAAATATCTGAAGGGAGGAAATTCCATTGGCTGGTAAAGGCAGGCGTTCGATTCTGGCACTTGCGCTGGCGGTGATTGTCGCTTTTTCGTTGGTCCCGCCGGGGGCGCAGGCCAGCTCCACGATCAATCAGCTGCAGCAAAAGCAGAGCCAGCTGAAAAAGCAGCAGGAGGCCACCGCGGCCAAGCTCAAGCAGCTGAAGGCGGACAAAGCCAAGCAGCAGGAGTATAAGAACACGCTGGATACGCAGGTGCAGACCGTGCAGAGCCAGATCGACACGCTGAACGATCAGGTGGCCGCGCTGGATGCGGACATCAAAGAGAAGGAATCGCAGATTGCGGAAAAGCAGAAGAGCATCGAAGCAAACATTGAGCAGCTCAAGCAGCGCGTGCGCGCCATTTATCTGCTGGGAGAATCCTCTCAGCTTGAAATGATTCTTGGGGCGCAGGATATGGTGGATTTTCTCGATAAAACGGAGCTGGTGCGCTCGATTTCGCAGCATGACCAGCAGGTGATTCAGACGCTGAAAACCGATATGGCCTCGATTAAAACACAGAAGGAGCAGATCGAGCAGAACCGGCAGAACGTGGCGCAGGCCAAAAAGGAGCTGGACTCCAAAAACACGGAGCTTTCGGGCCTGCTGGCGGAAAGCTCGCGCGTTCTGACGGAGCTTTCGGCCAATGTGGTCAGCACCAATTCGGAAAATAATCGCCTGGCTGCCGAACGCAAAAAGGTGGATGCCGAGATTGATCGGTGGTACAAGGAGTATTACGCCAGCATCAAGGACAATAATAAGAACAATCAGGCCAGCGGCGGCTATGTCAGCAAGGGGCAGTTTGCCTGGCCGGTTCCCGGTTATACGAAGATCACCTCCTATTGGGGAGACGGCCGCGGGCACAAGGGCATCGACATCGCCGGCTCCGGCATTTACGGCAAGCCAATCGTCGCGGCGGACAACGGCAGGGTGATTCTTGCAAATCACAGCGGCTGGGGCGGCGGCTACGGCCTTTGCGCTTACATAGACCACGGCGGCGGATATTCCACCCGCTATGGCCATGCAAGCAAAATTATCGTCAGCACCGGCGACGTGGTCAAAAAAGGCCAGGTGATTGGCTATGTGGGCAGCACCGGCGATTCCAGCGGCCCGCACCTGCATTTTGAGATCCGCGTGAACGGTGTTGCACAGAACCCGATGAAGTGGTTCGGCTAAACGAAAACAGGCGGTCGGTTTCTTCCCCGCCTTTGGGGGAAACGTCGATTTCTTCCCAAAGGCGGGGAAGGGCTTGTTGTTTTTTAAGGAAGGGCGCTTTGAAAGCGGTTGGACGATAACAAAAAGATAGAGGGAAGCATATGAGCAAAAAAGTGTCGCTCGGCGCGGCGGCGGCGATGTCTTTGGTGGCGGCCGCCATTACGGTTTCTCTGACGTATACCTTTGCGATGGGGCGCTTTAATGAAAAAGTGGCCGATGTGAACGAGCGCCAGGCCATGTATACAAAGCTGAGTGAAATCGATCAGAAGGTGCGGCAGGATTATATTGGGAAAATCGGGGAGACCGAGCTGAACGACGGCATTGCCGCCGGCTATATGGCGGGGCTGGGTGACGCCGGTGCGAAGTATCTTTCCGCGGAGAAATACAAGAACTACCTTGCCTCCACCTCTAAAAAAGCGGTGGGCGTCGGCATTCGCACCATTCAGGACGCCGACGGCAATATGGAAGTGATTGAGGTGCTGCCCAACTCGCCGGCCAGCAAGGCCGGCCTGCAGAAGGGCGACGTGATTCTTTCGCTCGACGGCAAAGAGGTAATCCGCCTGAGCTACGGCGAGGCCGTGAACAAGCTCGACGGCACCGTGGGCACTGCGGTAAAGCTCGGCCTGCTGCGCAAAACGACGGCGGACGGAAAAACCGCCACCAATAAGCTGGATGTGACCGTCACCCGCGCCGAATACCAGCGCGTAACGGTTTTTTCGTCCGTCATCAACGGCAACGTCGGCTACATTTCGATCTCGGAATTCCAGAACGGCACAAAGGATCAGTTCGTTTCGGCGATCAATACCCTCACCGAGAAAAAGGTGGCGGGCCTTGTGATCGACCTGCGCAATAACTCCGGCGGCAGCGAAGAGGTGATGGCCTCCGTGCTCGACGAGTTCCTGCCGGCGGTGAGTCTGGTGAGCTACGCGGACAGAAACGGTAAGATCACGGTGGAGTACAGCTCAAAATCCGGCGAGATCAACCTGCCGATCAGCGTGGTGGCGGACTCCAGCACATATGGCGCGGCGGAAATTTTTGCTGCGGATATCAAGGACTATAAAAAGGGAAAACTGATTGGTGAAAAAACTGCGGGCCACGGCACCAAGGAGGAGATCATCCCCTTGTCGGACGGCTCGGCGATTCAGCTCTCCGTCGGCAATTACACCCGAATTGACGGAAAGACCTTCAACGGCGTGGGCGTGGATGTCGACATGGCGATTGAGCTGACACAGGAGCAAAAGGATCTGCTGCTGCGCCGCTCGCTCACCACGCTGGAGGACCCGCAGATTCAGGCGGCCGTTACCTCGCTGGTGGCGCAGGGGGCGGACGTGCAGCAGATTCCGGGCACCGACAGCGGCAATCTGGAGGATGGCGATTCGGGCGCGGCGCCCGGCGCATCGTCCCCGGCGGCCTCCAAATAAGCGTTGACAGACGCATACTTGTTCACTATAATAGATGTATTGCGAAGTGTAGCCGAACAGGGCGCGGCGATTCTTTTTCCGCCTTGGGAGGGGGGAGAATCGATCTCTTTTTCCCGCTGTGCGGCGATGCATTCACTCTGAAAAAGGTGGTAAACAGCTGATGGCAAAGCAGGTCATTTTAACCCAGGAGGGACTTGAAGCCCTCGAGCAGGAGTTGGAATATTTAAAATCGGTAAAACGAAAAGAAGTTGCCGAAAAGATCAAGGTAGCTTTGTCTTTTGGCGATTTGTCCGAAAACAGCGAATATGATGAAGCGAAAAATGATCAGGCGATCATGGAGGCGCGCATTGCCGACATTGAGGTAATGCTTAAAAACGTGGTCGTGATCGATGAAGACGAGCTGGGCAACGAAAATATTCACATTGGCTCCAAGGTGGAGGTTCGCGTCACTCCCGAGGGAAGAGATTCATCGATCAAGGAATATAAAATTGTCGGTTCCAACGAAGCGAATCCCTTACAGGGCAAAATTTCGGATGAATCCGCGGTCGGCAAGGCTCTTTTGGGCCACCGCGTGGGCGACAAGGTCGAGGTGGAGGTTCCGGCCGGAATCATCCATTACGAGATTCTTGCGATTTCAAAATAACAGATTCCGAAAAGAACGAAACGGCGCGGGGCGGGAGTGAAAATTTTCACCCTGCCCCGTTTTGGCACAAGAAGACGAATCAATCTGCGGTCACAAAGTGAAAAGCCGCTGTGTCCTCCCGCCGTGGGCGGAGAAACACGAGCCCGGCTTTGCCGCTTTATGACGGCGGATGCCGGAGAGCCGCCGTGCGGCACAGGAATACAGAAACAGGGAGAGTAGAATAGTGATGAGCGATAAGACAAAGGAGCCTGCGGAGCAGGAGCAGCAGGACATCAGCGAGTTGCTTCAGATTCGCCGGGACAAGCTGACGGCATTGCAGCAGGCGGGCAAGGACCCGTTTGAGATTACGGTCTGCGACCGCAACGCGTTCGCGCAGGACATTCGCGACCGCTTTGAGGAGCTGGAGGGCCGGGACGTTGTGATCGCCGGCCGCATCATGAGCTGGCGCGACATGGGCAAGGCCAGCTTTATGGATCTTCAGGACCGCACGGGCAGAATTCAGGTTTACCTGAAAATTGACGACATTGGCGAGGAGGCCTACCACGGCCTGCAGAACTGGGACATCGGCGACCTTGCGAGCATTTCCGGCTTTGTATTCCGTACCCGCCGGGGCGAAATTTCTGTACATGCAAAGAGCATTACGCTCCTGGGGAAATCCCTTTTGCCGCTGCCGGACAAATTTCACGGCCTGAAGGATACCGACCTGCGGTACCGCCAGCGCTATGTGGATTTGATCGTGAATCCCGAGGTGAAAAGCACCTTTGAAAAGCGCAGCCGTGTGATCGCGACCATCCGCCGCATTCTGGACGAACGCGGCTATGTGGAGGTGGAGACCCCCGTTCTGAACCTGATCCCCGGCGGCGCGGCGGCCCGCCCGTTCGTCACCCACCACAACACGCTCGACCTCGATTTGTACCTGCGCATTGCGCCGGAGCTGTATTTGAAGCGCCTGATCGTTGGCGGCATGGAAAAGGTGTACGAGATTGGCCGTCTGTTCCGCAACGAAGGAATGGACGTAAAGCACAACCCCGAATTTACCACCATCGAGCTGTATGAGGCGTATACCGATTACCACGGCATGATGGATTTGACGGAGCAGCTCATCAACGCCTGCGCCAAAGAGGTGTGCGGCACGGAGGAGATCACCTACCAGGGGGAAGCGGTCAGCCTGAAGCTGCCGTTTTGCCGCATGACGATGAACGACGCGATCAAGCAGTACACCGGCGTGGATTTTCTGTCGTTCAAGGGCGATACAGCCCGCGCGCTGGAAGAGGCGAAAAAGTTCCACTTTGAAACAAAGGCCACCGACTCCTGGGGTGACATTATGAATCTGTTCTTTGAGGAGAAGGTGGAGGGCGAGCTGGTGCAGCCGACCTTTATTTACGATTACCCGGTGGAGGTTTCTCCGCTGACCAAGCGCAAGAAGGGTGTGCCGGAGCTGGTGGAGCGCTTTGAGCTGTTCGCCACCCGCCGCGAGTTTGCAAACGCGTATTCCGAGCTGAACGACCCGGTGGATCAGCGCGAGCGCTTTATGCGCCAGATGCAGCTCAGAGAGGCCGGCGACGAAGAGGCGAATATGATCGACGAGGATTTCCTCACCGCACTGGAATACGGCATGCCCCCCACGGGCGGCATGGGCATGGGCATCGACCGCCTGGTGATGCTGCTGACCGACAGCGCGTCGATCCGCGACGTGCTTTTGTTCCCGACGATGAAACCGAGGGAGTGAGATTCACTTGGCAAGGGACCGGTATCTGTGGAATGCGGGGGAGGAGACCATCCACCCAAACGGTGAGACGGCACATCCCCAGACCCCAAAAGGGAAATGGGAGAATTTTTGGTACTACCATAAATTTCACCTGCTGATCGGGCTGGTCGCCGCCGCTCTGATTTTCGGCTTTGTGTATGAGCTGACCACAAAGGAAGAGCCGGACTACCAGATCGGTGTTCTGACCGAAACCAGGTTTTCGGACGAAGCCGCCGCCGTGCTGGAGCAGAAGATTGCCCGGTACGGGGAGGATTTGAACGGGGATGGCCGCGTGATTGTGCGTGTGAACCCCTATTTCATTGTCATGGAGGAGGGGAAGGAAGTCGGCGACCCCTCGCTGCAGATGGCGAGTGTAGCCAAATTTCTGTCCGATTTGGAAATGGGCGACAGCATCATTTTTTTGACGGACGAGACGAGCTTTCGGGCGCACCAGAAAACCCGGGAGATGTTCTCGAATCTGGACGGCACTGTGCCGGAGGCCGGGAAAGAGAACGAGGCCGCCATGCGGCTGCCATGGAAGGACGCAAAGCCGCTGTCCTCCCTTGTGACCGAGGCGGATTTGCGTATGCTGGACGCGGACGGCCGCCAGAAGGTGATGCGGCAGCTCGGCGGGCTGGGCGTTTCCCTGCGGGTCTTCAGCGGAACTCCTCTGGAGCAGAACCCGGAGAAGGAGTCCTATTACAATGCCAGCCGCGCTTTGTTCGACCGGCTGGCGTATGGAACATAAATGCAGAGTTTCTTTCGGAAAAGAACCGTTTTGTTTCTCCGCCACGGGCGGAAAGACGGTGATTTGCCGATTTGACGGAACATTCATCATCAGGCACTTTTAGGAGGGAAAACACGATGAGAAGCGATTTAATGAAAGAAGGCGCCGCACGTGCCCCGCACCGCTCTTTGCTGTACGCGCTGGGACTGACGGAAAATGAGATGAAACGCCCCTTTATCGCGGTGGTCAATTCCGCCAGCGATTACATTCCGGGCCATCGTCATCTCAAGGACATCAGTGAGGCGGTCAAGGCTGGAATTCGCAACGCGGGCGGTGTTCCGTTTGAGTTCAATACCATCGGCGTCTGCGACGGGCTTTCCATGAACCACAAGGGCATGAAGTATTCCCTGTGCTCCCGCGAGCTGATCGCCGACTCTATTGAAGTGATGCTCACCGCGCATCCGCTGGATGCCGTCGTGTTTATCCCTAATTGCGACAAGGTGGTGCCCGGTATGCTGCTGGCCGCCTGCCGCCTGAACCTGCCCAGCATCTTTGTCAGCGGCGGCCCCATGCTGCCGGGCCTGCACAACGGCGTGCGCTTCGGCCTTTCTGAGATGTTCGAGGCTGTGGGCAGCTTCGCCGCCGGCAAAATCGACGGGGCTGAGCTGACCGCGCTGGAAAAATCCGCTTGCCCCACCTGCGGCTCGTGCTCGGGCATGTACACGGCAAATTCCATGAACTGTCTTACCGAGGCGATCGGCCTGGCCCTGCCCGGCAACGGCAGCATCCCGGCCGTGATGTCCGACCGCATTCAGCTGGCGAAAACCGCCGGTGAGCGAATTTTGGAGCTGTACCGCGAGGATCTGCGCCCGAGCGACATTCTGACGGAAAAATCCTTTGAGAACGCCCTCCGCTCCGAAATGGCGCTCGGCTGCTCCACCAACTCGGTGCTGCACCTGACCGCCATCGCCTATGAGCGCGGCGTAAAGCTCGATATTACCGATATTGACCGCATCAGCCGCGACACGCCGCAGCTGTGCAAGCTGAACCCGGCCAGCCAGGTGTTTATCACCGACCTGAATCAGGTAGGCGGCATTCCCGCTGTGATGAAGGAGCTGGCGCGCGGCGGTAAGCTCAATACCGACTGCAAGACCGTTCTCGGCACCGTGGCCGACCGGATCGGCGCCGCGCCCGACGCGGACGGCGAGATCATCCGCAGGCTGGAAGACCCCTTCCGCAAAGACGGCGGCATCGCCGTACTGCAGGGCAACATCGCCCCCGACGGCGCGGTGGTCAAGCAGGGCGCGGTTGCCCCCGAAATGATGCAGCACACCGGCCCGGCCCGCTGCTTTGACTGCGAGGAGGATGCCTCGGAAGCGATTCTCTCCGGCAGAATCAACGCGGGTGACGTCGTCGTGATCCGCTATGAGGGCCCGAAGGGCGGCCCCGGCATGCGCGAGATGCTGACCCCAACCTCTGCTCTGACGGGAATGGGCCTTGGCTCCAGCGTGGCGCTCATCACCGACGGGCGCTTCTCCGGCGCAACGCGCGGCGCGGCGGTTGGCCATGTTTCGCCGGAAGCCGCTGTGGGCGGCCCCATCGCGCTGATCCGCGAGGGAGATATTATCGATGTGGATATTACAAACCGCGTGCTGAACCTGCATGTGGAGGCTGCGGAGCTGGAAAGACGCCGCAGGCAGTGGAAGGCGCCCGAGAAGGAGCTTTCCGGGTACATTAAGCGCTATGCGCAGCACGTGACCTCCGGTTCGCGAGGCGCGGTGTTTGAGAAATAAAAGATAAAATAAAAGGAAGATCGTTTCCCCGCGCAGAGGAAACAGTCTTCCTTTTTTATGATTCAAGAAAGAGGTGGAAAAATGCCGCAGATTCAAAAAATGGTTCAGCATGGGGAGGGTGGGTACGCAATGTATCGGGTTCCCGGGCTGATTGTGACGAAAAGAGGCACGCTGCTTGTCTATTACGAGGGACGGCAGGAGGATTTGCAGCGGCGAACCCTGTTGTGCAGAAGAAGTGAGGATGGCGGAAAAACGTTTGCCCCTCAGCAGATTTTAAAGGACAGCGAGAATAGCCGAATGGTACATAATCCGCTGATGCTGACCGCTCCGGATGGAAGAATCTTATTCTTCTGGATGGAGGATTATAAGCGTCTTTTTGTTCAGGAAAGCTTTGATGATGGAAAAAGCTTTGGATCTTGCCGGGAACTCACTTGCCTGGTGGAGCAGTGGAAGCCGGAGTACCCGTGGAATGTATTTGCGGTGGCGCCTGGCCATGCAATTTGTACCCAAAACGGGCAGCTTGTGGTACCTCTGTGGATGAGCCGGGGGGTCAACGCGCACCGCCCCGCATGCTTTGCCTGCCTGTACAGCGATAATAACGGTCTTATCTGGCAAAGGGGAGACATAGTAGACGGCTCACCGGAGATCACCGACCCCACGGAGGCCAGTGTGACAGAATGTTCTGACGGGACCCTGCTGGCGACAATGCGCCATGGAACCCTCGGTGTGCGGCAGCGCGCGTTTGTACGCGGTACAGCACACTGCTGGCAAAAAGCGCAGCTGAACCCCGGCCTTCCCGACCCGGTCTGCGCCGGGGCGCTGGCGCGCCTGGAGGATGGCAGACTGCTGTTTTCCAACTGCGCTTATGGGGATGCTCCGGCCGTTGAACTGGAAAAATCAGGGGATACCATCCAATGGAGCCGCGACGCTCGGCAGAATCTGACCCTCCGATTCAGCGCGGACGACGGCGCAACCTGGTCTGGCGGCGTGCTGATCGAACAGCAGGCGGGCTATTCCGATCTGGCGGTATCTGTGGATCAGCAAATGATATTTTGCTTTTTTGAGAGCGGTTGGATTGACGGCGACTGTATTTATAATGAATCCCTGGCCCTGGCGCGAATTGCGGTTGAGGAGCTGAGTTAGCCGATTTATAGAGCATAACAAAAAGGCTGTTATTCAAAGTGATTTGTTCACGGCGAAGAACGGCCTTTTTTGTTTCGTTCGATTGCCGTAAGGATGATTTCAGATATTTCTTCCGGGGCAGGCCGCTCTTCCATCTGGAGCCATTCGGACAGGATATTCCAAAGCGCGCCCGCGCTGGCCAGCAGAGCAATTTTCTTTTCCAGCGGAGTTTGATAAATGCCCTGATCACCGCGCACCATGTCATGAATGACAGGCAGGATCAGGTTGAATTGCTCCAGCAGATAATAAAGAAGATGATTTTTTTGCAGCAGTCTTAAAAAATCAATATGCTTCTTGCAAAAGGTAAAAAAGATTTCGATGATCTCTTTCAGCGAATAAAAGGTGCTCTTGTTGAAACAAGAGACATATTCGTTGGAGATAGTCAAAAAGTATTGCTCCAGCAATTCTTCCTTTGAATTGAAAATACGGTAAAATGTCCTTCTGGATAATTGCGCGTGTTCGGCGATTTCGGTTACGGTGATTTCGCTGTATTCCTTTTTGCTCATTAAGTCTAATAAAGATTGAATCAGCCACTGCCGGGATTGCTCAGCAATGGGATTTTTCAGTGATTTCATGTCTTTCTTCCCTTTCCTTGTCACACTTTTTGGAACATGTAGCACTTGTGCCGAAATGATTGACGTTGTTGCTTAAAATCATTATACTGAAAACAAACAAGTGTCGCAAGTGTGACAGTTAAGAAAGGGGACGATAACTTGTTTACCATAAATGCGATCGTCTGGTTGTTTCCGGTCCTGTTTATGCTGCACGATTTTGAGGAAATTATTGTTGTAGAGGCCTGGAAAAATCGCTATCAGGCACAGCGGATAGCGACAAAAATGAAAAAGCCGCCCTTTGAGGATTTAAGGAGCACCGCATCGTTTTCGATTGCCGTTGCAATCGAGTCCATCGTGATTTGCGCAATTTCTTTGCTGTCTGTCCTGATGAACTGGTACCTGCTGTGGTATGGTCTGTTTTTCGGCTTTACTGTGCATTTACTTGTGCATGGCGTTTTATGCCTGCGTTTTCGGCATTATGTACCCGGCATTGTGACATCAATACCGTTTTTCCCGATTTGCGTTTATTTGCTGTATGTGTCGAGCACGCTTTTTCCGTTCACCGGAATGGAAATTTTTCTTTTCTGTGTACTGGGCGTGGTTGCGATGTTGCTGATAGTGATTGGCCTGCACCGGGCGATGGGGACCTTCGAAAGGCTGGTAACGGCGTTTGCCAGGGAACGATAGTGATTTTAAAAGACTGCCCTCTGCCAAAAGGGAAGCAGGATTCTGCGAAAAGGGAAGTGTTTTCAACCATTTGTTAACGAGCGGTTGAAAACACTTCCCTTTTTACTGATTGTAGATGTTTGGATTGTGTATTTAGAGGATGAGCTCCAGGAGCATTCGGTTTAAACCACAGTAACCTTTCCAAACTGAACAGGACGACTCAAACGCCCCAGTCGGATTCGGGATTCTCCGTCACGGTAATTCTCCCACATGCTGGCCGTGTGAATCTGCGAATTCTCATACGTTTTAAAATAATACTCGCAGGTTTTGGTGTTCAAAAATACCGTGTACCGCGTGTAATCAAATGTCTCGCGGTTGCTGATCACCGCGCCCTTCGGGATGGATACGCTCTCCATCACATGGAAGCAGGACATTACCGTTTCTTCCTTGGTCTGTGGGACGGGCAGGTGTGTTTTCAGGTAGGCCGCGCGCGCAAAGCGCTCGGGGGAGGTGTATCCGCCGGGTAAAAGCGAGGTTCCCGCCCCCTGTCCGAACGGCTTTAACGTAAGGTTCCCCCATTGATTCTCCGCCGCCTGCCGGGGCGATACCTGCGCGTAGGTTCTTAAATTTGTCATGTGCCACGGGAATTCCGGGCTGTTTGCCATCACGCCGATAGGGTTTGGGTATACCCGTGTGCCCTGCTCTGTGCGCTCGACGACAACGCTTTTCCCGCTGCGGTCTGTGGCGATCCAGTGCAGGGGCGCTGCCGTGTTGGTTATCGGGTCCGGCACGCCGATGATCGAAACCTGCGCGACCAGTTTTTCCAGATCTTCGACAGACGCGCAGTTTGCCAGCAGGTAATGAAGAAAGTCCATCGAGGCCACGGGTATTTTTCCCGGCATCGGCTTTGCTTCGTATGCCGCATACCCGGCAAAATACAGAGACGCTGCGGCGAAGCCCTTTTCGTTCACGCCGTCATAAAAGGCGAATAAGGGGCCGTCTTCCTGCCCCACGCCAAGAATGGCATATAGATTGTGCATCCTCTGGCTGCCATAGGCGCCGTTCCACACGTAATTGCGCGGCAGCACATACAGCTCCGGTTCAATATCGTAAGAAAAATCCATGGTTCGACCAAAAAAATTTTCTCCCTGCGCGTTCAGCAGAGTAATCGATGTACACATATCGGCTTTCCGTCCTTTCGTCAATCAGATAAAAATCACAGCCTGCAAAGGGCAGGCTGCTGTTTAGCGGCTTTTATTCACTGTGGGCTCCCTGATGTTATTATAATCCGCCGGCGGAATTTATGTGAAGCGCCGCCCACCGGCATTGGCGCCCGGGCGATTATTCTGCCCGGCCCTCCGCCGGGGGCTGCTGCGGCTTTTTCACAGCCCGCTTGTCGCGCAGGCGCTGAAAAAATTCGGTGAGCACTTCGCTGCACTCCTCGCGCAAAACGCCGGATACCAGTTGGGGATGATGGTTATACGGCAGATCGAACAGATTCACAATCGAGCCGCAGGAACCGGCTTTTGGGTCGCCCGCGCCGAAAACCACCCGTGCGATTCGAGCGTTCAGAATCGCGCCCGTGCACATGGGGCAGGGCTCTAAGGTGACATAAAGATCGCACTCCCACAGCCGCCAGCCGTGAAGTGCGCGGCACGCGGCGTCGATCGCCTCAATCTCCGCGTGGCAGAGGGCGTTTTTGCGGGCTTCGCGGCGGTTTCGGCCCTCCGCAATGATTTCGTCCCCCCGTGCGACGACTGCGCCGACGGGGACTTCTCCCTCCAGCGCGGCCAGCCGCGCCAGCTCGAGCGCGCGGCGCATCATTTTTTCATCGCGTCCCGGATTCGTCATGTCAATAGGTCTCCAGAACATAGACCGCGCTGACCAGCGAAAGCAGAATCAGGGCGACAGCGCCCGGGTTCCACAGCGTGGTGACGAATTTCTGAGAGGTGGACAGCAGGGAGCCGCGGTTATTCAGCTGGAACAGGCTTTTGTTGCGGCGCGAGAGAAAAATCAGCGCCCCAACACCCGCAAGGGCCGAACCGATAAAGTAAATCATGTAGGCGGTCGAGGCGGTCGCCTGATCGGTATAAAACTGAGAAAGCTGAAACAGAACGGAGGTTCCGTTGTTGATGAAATGGATCAAAACCGCCACCCACAGGTTGCCGGTTTTGACGACGGCAAACGCCAGCACCAGGCCGCACGGGAACGCGAACACCATCTGGGCAAAATTGCCGTGGTAGAGCGCAAACAGAAATGCGGACCCGAAAATTGCCGCCGTATCGCCGAACGGACGCAGCCCGTTTAAAATCGCACCACGGAAGATCAGCTCCTCCGTAAGGGGGGGAACCACCGCCAGCGTCAGGAAAAACAGCACCTGCACAAAAGGATCCTCGTTCAGGGGAAGATCGGGTACGTTGCCGCTGTACCCCATGGATTTGAAGAAGGATACCACCATGCTGGAGGGGATATTCGCGGTGGTGCAGACCCCCACGCCGAACAGGATCATCCAAAAGGCGGACGCGGGGCGAACCGGCTCAAACGGCAGAGCCTGTGCGGGCGAAATATGGCGGATGCCCCAATACAGGAGCACCGGCAGCGTGAGGCCGACGAGATAGAAAGACGCATAGGACAAAAAATATAAGATGGGAGGGACGCCCTGAAACGCGTCGAGCGGGTAACCCAAGAGCCCCAGCTCACGCAGATAAATTCGTGACAGCAGTGATAAAACCGACACAAGGGCCTGAATCACGATTAAAACAATGCAAAGGCGGTTCGCCTCCCAGCGGAGCGCCTTTTTTTCCTGCCCGGCGGCGTACCGGCCGTAATCGGCGGGGAAGCCGGTTGCTGGTTGATTCATGCTAACTCTCCTTTTAATATGCAAAACACCCCACGGCGGGGTGAATGGCGAACCTGACGTGAAAACGGTATTGGGGATCAATGTCAGTCAAGTGATGGCGAAAACGATCCGGCGTGAGGTGATTATAACATCCCGTGCCTGCTTTTTCTTTATTGAGAGCGAGAGAAAATAATTCTCTCCGGGGGCGGATGTTTCAATGCTCACTCAGCCGCCCGAAGCTCTGCTTCGGCATGCGGCGTGAGGTTATTATAACATATAAAAAAGCAAAATGGAACCGGCGGCAATGAAATTTGGAGGCCGGGCCGCGTCTGCCGCGAACCGCACTTTGCAGGTGCGGACGGCACGGCTTGCGCACGGCAGCGCGGGGCAGTTTTTCAGGATTGTCCGATTTCATCCAACAGAGAAAGCGCGCCGGCGCGAACGTCGGCACAGGCGTAAATGCCCCGCTGGGCGCGCTCCGCCGCCAGACGCGCGTGCGTAGCGGCGGACACATATTCGTGGTGCTGTGCAAACTGCCGCGCCAGCATCAGGTGGGCGCGGGCGGCAATTGCGTCGCTTTCGTCGTGCAGATCGTGAATCAGATCCCCCGCAAGGGAAAGGGCGCGTTCCGCCTGCCCCTGCATCAGGGCGGTTTTCGCCTGGGTCAGCGTTTCAATGGGGTCGTCCCCCGGCACAAGCTGGCTCATCGGAACAGACAGAACGTTAGATAAATACTCCAGCGTTTTCATGGAGGGAGTTGCCGCGCCGCTTTCGATTTGGCTGAGCATATTGCGTGTAATAAAGTCTCCGACCACCTCGCTCTGCGTCAAGCGCTTGGCAAGGCGGGCCTCCCGTATTTTTCGGCCGAGTTTCTGTGCATCCATCTCAGTCACCTCTATGCTGCGTGCGTAAATTTTATTTACATCAGTATAGCAACTTATTTTAATATTTTCAACTGAATCGCTCAAAAAATCTGAAGAATTCTCCGGTGAATAAAGGTAAAACTGATTGACACATCTCCAGAGGAGTGGTATACTCGAAGTAAATTATATTTACATTGAGGTGAAGGATATGCTGGAGTGGTGGGGAACTCTGGATTTGTTTTCGCAGGTGCTATACTGCATTGCTGTGCCGTCGAGCCTGATTTTGCTGATTCAGATTGTGATGACGACTGTCGGCTTCGGCCAGAGCGGCCCGGGAATCAACCCGGATGACCTCTCCGGCTTTGACGGCCTTGGGGATTCGGTCGATTTCGATCTGGATGTGCCCCCGGACGCGGGGGTGGACTCCGGCGGCGCGGGAGACGGGGGAAGCCCCGGCGACCTGGGCGCGCTGCACCTGTTTACGCTGGAAGGAATCGTGGCGTTTCTCGCGGTTTTCAGCTGGACGGCAATTCTCGCATATCAATCCGGCACCCCGGGAACGCTCGCCGTGCTGATCGGCACCGCTCTGGGTGCGCTGGCCATGTACGGTGTGGGCAAGATCATTCAGCTGACGGCGCGCCTGGCCTCGAACGGAACGCTGCAAATGCGCAACGCCCTGGGGCAGACGGCGACGGTATATCTGATGATTCCGGCGAGGGGAACCGGGCAGGGCAAGGTGAATCTGACGGTGCAGGAGCGGTTTATCGAAGCCTCCGCCATTACAGATGGGCCGGTGGGTTTGCCGAACGGAGCGCTTGTGCGGGTGGTGGATATTCGCGCGGACAATGTTCTTGTTGTGGAGCTGGAGGAGGGAGAATCCTCTGCCCCCCCCAATGACGGAACATCATCATAAAATAAAAATCGGGAGGTCTTTTCATGGGAATTGAAATTATTGTAGCGATTACGATCATTGTGGTTGTGCTTTTCGCCGCTTTGATCGGCGTGCTCTCGCGCTACCGCAAATGCCCGTCCGACAAGGTTCTGGTCATTTACGGAAAGGTTGGGAACGACACATCGGGGCAGATGCGGTCCGCGAAATGCATTCACGGCGGCGCGGCTTTCATCATCCCCATCATTCAGGCGTATCAGTATATGGATTTGACGCCGATTTCCATCAATGTCGATCTGAAAAATGCCCTGTCCAAGCAGAATATCCGGGTGGATGTGCCTTCGCGCTTTACCGTTGGCATTTCCACAGAGCCGGGGATCATGCAGAACGCGGCGGAACGGCTTTTGGGGCTGAAGCTGGCGGAGATTCAGGAGCTGGCAAAGGATATCATTTTCGGTCAGCTGCGTCTGGTCATCGCGACAATGGACATAGAAGAAATCAATACCGACCGCGACAAGTTTTTACTTGCGGTGTCGAATAACGTAGAGATTGAGCTGAAGAAAATCGGGCTGCGGCTCATCAACGTGAACGTGACGGATATCAACGATGAATCCGGCTATATTGACGCGCTGGGCAAGGAAGCGGCGGCCAAGGCCATCAACGACGCGAAAAAGAGCGTGGCGGAAAAGAACCGCGACGGTGAGATCGGCCACGCGAACGCCCTCAAGGATCAGCGTATTCAGGTGGCCGCGGCGGACGCCACTGCCATTCAGGGTGAAAACGACGCAAAAATAGAGGTAGCGCAGTCGGATGCAAACCGGCGTGAAAAGGAAGCCGAGGCGCTTCGACAGGCAACGGCGGCGGAAAAGGTGCAGGCCGCTATGGCCTTGCAGGAGGCTTACGGCGCGCAGCAGCGCGCGGAGCAGGAGCGCGCCGCGCTGGTTCGGGCCTCTCAGCAGGCAGATATTGTCGTGAAGGCTGAAATCGACAAACAGCAGAAGGAGATCGCGGCCGAAGCGGAGGCGGAGGTCACCCGCCGCAAGGCCAGAGGCGAGGCGGACGCCATTTATGCAAGGATGGAGGCGCAGGCCAGAGGCGTTGAGGAAATTCTTACCAAGCAGGCAACCGGTATGCGGCAGCTGGTCAACGCGGCCGGCGGGGATCCGGATGCGGCGGTCAAGTTCATCATTGCCGACAAGCTGGAGCAGCTGGTGCAGCTTCAGGTGGACGCAATCAAGAATATCAAGATCGACAAGGTCACCGTATGGGACAGCATGGGAGGAGAAGGCGGTTCCCCCACCACGGCGAATTTTCTCTCCGGTATGCTCAAATCCATTCCGCCGATGAACGAGCTGTTCCAGCAGGCGGGGATGACCCTGCCGAACTTCCTCGGCACAGATTCGGCGCAGGCCGGCGAAGCAGCTCCGGCCGCCCCGGAAGGAAAACAGGAGGAAGCCACGGCCTCCCCCTCGTAACGGAAAAAGAAAGCATGCGGGCTGCCGCAGCATGCACCCGCTGACAAACAGGAATATGCGCTTTGATCCGGCTCTGTCGTTTCAAAGCGCGTTTTTGTTTGCCGGAATGCCGCCACGCCATTTGCTTTGCGGGGGTTTCGCTTCCATTCAATAAAAAAGCCCACCTGCCGCAACTCCAAGTGCGGCAGGTGGGCTTTTGCGTGCTGACAGAGAAGGATGCGATGTGTCCCGCTTTTAAAATGCGTGGTGCGCGTTCGGACTCTGGTTTTTCCTTTGTAGAATACCGATACTTCCAAAACATTTGTGAAACGCGCAGTGGGCGGACCGGCCCGGCCTGCCATAAGCGGAACGCGAGGGACGCTGTGCCAGCCGCCGGCAGAAATACAAAAAGACCGCCGAATCTCCTTGCCGAGTAGGGGTCCGGCAAGGGGTTCGGCGGTCCGGCTGCGGGGTCAGTCTGCACGCGCCGGCATCCAGCTTCGCCGCGCGGCGGTTAAAACAAGGGGAGTGACAACTGACGTGCCGCAGGGTAATCGGTTATTTCTTCCCGTTGAGGGAATCCAGAATCGCGTCTGTCAGGATATCGAGCTCCACCTCTTTGTCCTCCCCAAGGGAAGAAGCCATGCTGATGCGCTCGTTGAGCACGGTCATATCCTTCATCTCTTCCGTAAGGAATTTCTGCATCAGGTCGCCGGACTTGCAGGCCCAGGAGCCGTTTTCAACAATGGCGACGGTGCGCTTCTGCACGTTCAGTGCCTTCATATCCAGCAGGTAGTTGTGCATGGCGGGGTAAATGCCCAGATTATAGGTGACGGAGGCCAGCACCAGGTGGCTGTATTTGAAGGTTTCGGAAATCAGCTGAGACACGTTGGTGGAGGAAACGTCGTACAGCGCGACCTTTGTCATGCCCTTGTCGCAGAGCCTTGCGGCCAGTGCCTGCGCGGCGGACTCGGTGTTGCCGTACATGGACGCGTAAACGATCAGAACGCCCTGCTCTTCCGGCGCGTAGCGGCTCCAGGTGTCGTATTTCTGAATGAAATACATCAGATCCTCACGCCACACGGGGCCGTGCAGCGGGCAGATGTATTTGATCTGGTCGAGAATTCCGCCAGCCTTTTTCAGCAGCAGCTGAATGTGCGGGCCGTATTTGCCGACGATGTTCGTCAGGTACCGGCGGGCATCGTCCAGCCAGTCGCGGTCAAAGTTGACCTCGTCCGCAAAGAGCTTTCCGTCCAGAGCGCCGAAGGTGCCGAACGCGTCGGCGGAAAACAGAACGCCGTTGGTGGTATCGAACGTGACCATGACCTCGGGCCAGTGCACCATGGGGGCGAATACAAAGGTGACGGTGTGCTTGCCGAAGCTGAAGGTGTCGCCTTCGTTTACCTCGATGATTTTGTGGGAATCCACGTGGAACCCGAACTGACGCATCAGCATGAACGCCTTTTCGTTGCTGATCAGCGTTACTTCCGGCCAGCGGAGCAGGATTTCATCGATGGAAGCGGCGTGGTCCGGCTCCAGATGGTTGATGACGAGGTAATCCAGCGGGCGGCCGTTCAGCACATGCTGCGCGTTTTCTACCAGCTGGCGGCAGGCGGACCAATCCACCGTGTCGAACAGTACGGTTTTTTCATCCAGCAGAAGGTACGAATTGTAGGTAACGCCTCTGGGAATGGGATATGCATTTTCAAACAGGGCGAGCCGGTGATCGTTGGCCCCGACCCAGTATAAATCTTCGGTTACATTTCTAACGCAATACATAAATTTTTCCTCCCTCTGACATTATGCCTCAATAAACTGATCCTTCGGCTCGGCGCACTCGGGGCAGACCCAATCCTCCGGCAGGTTCTGGAACAGGGTGCCGGGTGCGATTTCGCTTTCCTCATCGCCCAGCTCCGGCACATACTCGTAGCCGCAGCCGCTGCAGACGTAGCGGGAACCGATGGGCTCAGGTCTTGGCATCTGCGGACGCTTCATCTTTATCATGGGCGGGGCCGGCTGCTTTTCGCCGGTGCCGAGGGTCTCGGCCAGCAGAGGCAGGATCTCGTTGACATCGCCGACAATTCCGTAGTCGCAGTTTTTGAAGATAGGGGCGTTTGCGTTTTTATTGATCGCCACAATGATCGAGGCGTCTTTAATCCCCTTCAGGTGCTGGTTGGCGCCGGAGATGCCGCAGGCGATGTACAGGTTGCCCGTGAACTTTTGTCCGGACATGCCAACGTAGCGGTTAAGCGGAATATATTTGAGGGTTTCGGCAACCGGCCGGGAAGAACCGAGAGCGGCTCCCACCGCTTTTGCCAGGGTTTCGACCAGCTTCATGTTTTTCTTTTCTCCAATGCCTTTGCCGGCGGATACAACGCGCTCGGCTTTGGCGATGGGGGTGTCGATCGGGATGCCGACCGTAAAGTCGAAGCCGTCTTTTTTGAGGGCTTCCACCAATGCCTGAACCTGGTCTTTAGCGCCTCCATCACGAAACATCACCTTCTTGCGAACCCCCGTGATCGGAGCGGGCTTCTGCATGCGTCGGTCGGCTCCGCCCGCCTTTTTGGGCGGCTTGCCCAGAATGTGGGAAGCGATGACGATGCGCTGAATCTCGTTGGTGCCCTCGTAAATGGTGGTGATCTTGGCGTCGCGGTACATCCGCTCCACCTCCATGCCCTTGAGGTAACCGGTGCCGCCGAAAATCTGAAGCGCGTCGTTTGTGACTTCGAGCGCAATGTCGGAGGCGTATTGCTTGGCCATGGCCGACTCCAAGCCGTAGGGCTCGTGGGCCTCTTTCAGCTCGGCGGCGGAGTAGACCAGCAGGCGCGCGGTGCGCAGCTTGGTCGCCATATCTGCAATTTTAAAGGAGATGGCCTGCTGGAAGCCGATGGGCTTGCCGAACTGGACGCGCTCCTTGGCGTAATCCACCGCCTGCTCAAACGCACCCTGCGCGATGCCGAGCGCCTGAGCGGCGATGCCGATGCGGCCGCCGTCGAGCGTGGCCATCGCGATTTTAAAGCCCTCGCCCTCTTTGCCGAGCAGGTTCTCTTTGGGAACCTTTACGTCGTTGAAGATCAGCTCTGCCGTGGAGGAGGAGCGGATGCCCAGCTTGTCGTAATGGTCACCAAACTCAAAGCCCTTCCAGCCCTTTTCCACAATGAAGGCTGAAATGCCGTGTGTGCCGATGTCCGGTGTGGTCACGGCAAAGACCACGTAAGTATCTGCCTTGGGAGCGTTTGTGATGAAAATTTTGCCGCCGTTGAGCAGGTAGTAATCGCCCTTATCTACGGCGGTGGTTTCCGTTCCTCCGGCATCCGAGCCTGCGTTTGTCTCCGTCAGGCCGAAGGCGCCCAGCTTTTCGCCTTTACATAACGGGATTAAGTACTTTTTCTTTTGTGCCTCGTTGCCAAAGGCGAAAATAGGCCATGTGCCTAAAGAGGTATGTGCCGAAAGAATGACCCCGGTTCCGCCGTCGATGCGGGAGAGCTCTTCCACGGCGATGGCGTAGCTGATGATATCCAGTCCCAGACCGCCCCATTCCTTGGGGTAAGGGATGCCCATCAGTCCCATTTTTCCCAGCTCGGCGACCGCTTCCTCCGGGAATTCGTTTTCCTTGTCCAGCAGGAAGGCCAGGGGTTTGACTTTTTCCTCCGCAAAGTTGCGGACCTTCGCCCGGAGTTCCTCGTGCTGCTGTGTGGTCTTGAATAACATATTGCTTCCTCCTTTTGCGACTGTGTATCGTTAGAGTTTGGCCCACGGTAAGAGAGGGAAGGTTCAGCTGCCAAATAAAATATCCTGCAGGGTGTGGGAATCCAGCTCGCGGTTGATTGCCAGCTGAATCTGCGCAAGATGGATGTGCGCCTTGCAGACCTCGCCCCCGTGCGCGCGCCGCCACTGGCACTCGTAGCCGGGAGCAGTGCAGGCGCTCACGGCGGCGTCCCGTTCCATTGCGCGGATGAGCTGGAACAGCGTGACGCCGCTGAGGTTGGCGGCCAGAGTACAGCCGCCGTCGGCCCCGCGCGCGATTTGAACGAAGCCTGCTTTATGGAGCTTTTTGAGAATTTTATAGGCAAACTGTTGTGGAATCTGCTCATTTGCGGCCAGCTCTGAGGCAGTCAGACGATCGCCGCCTGCCAATGCGCGCAGAATTCGCAGTGCATAGTCGGTCTCTTTTGTGATGAGCAAGGTGCCACCTCCGCTTTCTATATTGTATTCTAGCAAACTGGATATTTTTTGTCAAGATTCATTTCAGGAAAAAGCTGTTTTTGCAGATGGGATTTCTAAAAATTTTATGTATTTATTACAAACAGAGCCCTATGCACGTCCTTTTCGGGAAAGAAAATCTTCGCATTTTAAGGGTGTTGGCAGAAACCGGGGTATGGGAAAGGAGGATGGAGGGAGTACGCGCGCAGCAATTTGCAAAAAATGCCGGCCGGTCCCATTTAAGATGAGACCGGCCGGCATACGAAGAATTCAGTGCCGCGGTTCGGCGGAAGATGCGGCTTTGCGCATCGCCGTTCCCGCGTTACGGGGTGACGAGCCGGGTTGGGAAGTCGTTGGTGTTGTAGGCCATGGTGACGGACGCGCCGGAGCTCTTTGTGATTTTCACCATCAGGCGCTGGCCGGAGAAGGTCGTTTTGCCGACGTTGCTGAAGGTGTACTGAGACGGATGATTCCCGGTGCCCGTCAGGGAGACGTCCTTGGTCTGCGAACCGATCCGCACGGCGTTCCCGCCGTCAAGATCTGTCCGATACAGCTCCACGGTTACATTGGAGGCGCCCGCAGGCGCAGAAGTCCAAAGAGTGAAGTCCCAGTTCCCGGCGGCATAGGTGCCGTTTAACTCGGGGCTGTACCAATAAGCGGGAGCAGAGGTGATTTCACGGATCGGCTGCCAGCCGGTGAGTCCGCTGTTGGTGGCCTGCAGGTTCTGGCCGCCGGGCGAGGTGCCGCTGACGTTCTGGTTGTACAGATACCAGGTCGCGCTGGGCAGGTCGGGCGAGGTGCCGCCGCCGGATTTGGTGAACGGAATGGAGGCGACGAGCAGAACCTGATTGGAGGAATCCTTCAGCTCCAGCTGGTAGGTGTAGCTGCCGGGTTCGATGTTGTTCAGATCGGCGTTTGCGGTCAGTGTCTGGGCGTTGTTTGCCTGAGCGGTAAAGGTGGTGTCCAGAAGGGTGTAATTGGTGCTGCCGATCAGCTTCATGGTCGCGCGGATCGTTTTCCCCGGCAGGGTGGTGTTGACCTTCGCGTCGAAGGTGGCCTGCGTGCCCGTGGTGCTCTTGGTCAGGTAAGCCGCGGCGTTCTGATTCGCTCTGGTAACCTGGCTGAGCCCTACGGTAGGAGTATAATATTCTGTCCACTCCTTTTCCTCAAAGGGCTGCAGGGTCGCGTCGGCAAAGAACTCAAAGGAGTTGCCGCCCCACAGCTCAATGTAAGGACGCGCGGAATTGCCGTAAGAGGATTCCGGGTCAACGGCGTAGCTCTGGTCATGTCCCCAGGTCCAGAGTTTCATGCCGGGTGTGGCGTTGGCGTTGTCGGCGATGCGCAGAATACCCTGCTCGTTGTCGTGATTGATCACGCCCCACCAGTTGTCGGAAAGATCGTTTGCATAGGCGATGCCCATGTCGTCCCAATTCGAGAAATGGGCAAGGTTGTCAAACTGAAAGATGTGATTCGGTGCGTCTACCGCATCGTCCACAGTTGCCATCCAGGGCCACCAGTCATCTTTGCTCTTGACCTCGGTCATCGGCGCGACAATCTCCATGGAGGAGGAGCCGACGGTGTTGCCGGGGGTGGAGCCGGGCGCCAGCGTATTGCAGGTCCAGTATTCGTAGTTGACGGCCTGATTTTTGTTGTTCTTCAGATTGACCTTCATTTCCACGGTGGGCTTGTCCGCGTACACCGTATAGGTCACTTTGCAGGTAATGCCGGTTGCTCCGTTATTGAATTTGCCGGGAGTGGCCGCAAAGTTGACGTTGTCGGTCTTTGTCATCTGAATCGAGATTTTTTCGGAATCCTGCGCGACAACCTCGTAGCTCCAGGGAGTCAGCCAGTATTTTCCGTGCTCTGGCTCAGAAAAGGTCGGCATGATTCCGCCGTAAACCATCAGCCAGTTGTAGTAGAAATTGTATTCGTTGATCCCATAAGGCGTTCCGACGGGATTCTGATATAAAAGCTCTTTGCCGGTCGGCTTGTAGATCAGGGAAATCAGCCGCGCGCCGTAATCCGGCAGGAAGGTGGCCTTAATATAGGAGTTTTCAATGACTTTGGTGTTCAAAACCTGGTTGACTATGCTGGAAGGATTTCCTGACTGAAAGGAGTTGTCAGCGTTCAATGTAAAGTCGAAATGGCGGAAAGTGGTGGTGGAATCATACAGCGTCAGAGTAGAGCTTTCTTTGGCGTCAGCAGCGAGAGCCACACTGGTGGTGGAAAACACCATCGCCAGGGCCACTGCGAAAACAGACAGTTTTTTGAGCCACGATTTCATGATTTTTCACGCTTCCTTTCTTTTAGCTTCATTCAACTAGGCGTCCTTGAGTTTACAAGATGCTAGCACATGGGTATCACCCCCTTTTTACCCGCAATAAATATAAAATAATTCCATTTTTGGTATTTTATGTAAATTATTCTGATTTCAGTATACCTTATTTTTTTCAATTGTAAAGTACGCACATTTTTGTAACTGTCATACTAACAAAAATGTGCGTACTTTACAATTATCTCGGGCTGACTATAATAATATTAAATCGCAAATGTAATTTTTTTAGTGAATATAACAAAATGCGTGCATGCTTGTGTTTTGGGGGAAGGAGGCAGCATCTTGGAGGACAGGTATCGTGTCCGGATGGAAGGGATCAGGAAAAGTTTTGGGGGAGTGAAAGCGCTGAACGGCGTAAACCTTGCGGTAAAGCCCGGCGAAATTCACGCGCTGGTGGGCGAAAACGGGGCCGGGAAATCTACGCTGATGAAAATTCTGTCCGGCGCCTATCAAAAGGACGAAGGAAGCATTGAGATTGATGGCGTACCGGTAGAAATCGGTTCCCCGCGAAGAGGGAAAGAATTGGGTGTTGGGATTATCTACCAGGAATTCGAGCTGGCCGGCGATTTGTCGGTGGCCGAAAATATTTTTCTGAACCGCCTGAGCAGCGGCGGGCTGATCGACTGGAAGCGCCTTTATGAAAAGGCCGAGGCCGTGTTACATAGTTTGAACTTCGATATTAACGTGAAGAGCCGCGTGCAGGATTTGAGCGTGGCGTACCAGCAGGTGGTGGAAATTGCAAAGGTGCTTTCGCAGAACGCGAAAATTCTGATTCTGGATGAGCCGACCGCCGTGCTGAGCCCGAAGGAGACCGCGGCGCTGTTTGAAACGCTGAACAAGCTGCGTGGAGAAGGGGTCAGCATCATCTATATCTCTCACCGGATGGAAGAAATTTTTCAGATCGCCGATTCCATTACGATCATGCGCGACGGCGAGGTGACCGGCACGGGCCGGTGCGACCAGATGGAGATGAATCAGGTAATCGAGCTGATGATCGGCCGCAAGCTTTCTACGATGTTCCCGCCGCGCACAGTTGAAATCGGCGAAGAAATTCTGCGGGTGGAGGAGCTGGAGGGCGAGGCCTTTCGCCGGATCAGCTTTTCGGTGCGCCGTGGCGAGGTGCTGGGCATTTCGGGCCTGGTGGGCAGTGGCAGAAGCGAGATTGTGCGCGCGATTTTCGGTGCGGACAGGAAAAAATCCGGAAAGGTGTATTTGAACGGAAAAGAGGTTACGATCCGTTCCCCGAAGGACGCCGTGAGGCTCGGAATCGGCCTGATTCCCGAAAACCGCAAGGAGCAGGGGCTGGTGCTGGAATTTGCCGTCAAGCACAACATCACCATGCCGAATATTCGCAGCGTACGGGGAGCGCTCGGCGTCATCCGGCAGAAGCAGGAGAATCGTCTTGCGCAGTCGCTTGTGGAAAAGCTGACGGTGAAAACAGACAGTATCGACACGGCGGTGCACCAGCTCAGCGGAGGCAACCAGCAGAAGGTGGTGCTGGCCAAGTGGTTCAACACCGATTCCCAAGTGATTATTTTCGACGAGCCGACGCGCGGGGTGGATGTCGGGGCCAAAATCGAAATCTACAATCTGATCAACGAGTTTGCCAAACGCAATTTGGGCGTGATTATCATTTCATCCGAGCTGAACGAGATCATCGGCATGTGCGACCGAACGATTGTGATCGACAACGGCGAAAAAAAGGGAGAATTGAAAAAGGAAGAGCTTTCTGAGCTGAACATTATGAAACTGGCGGTTGGAGGGAATGCGAAATGAACCATTCTGCAAGTGAAGATTTGAAGCTGCGGGGAGCTTTCATGGGAAAGGACCGCGCCTCCGCGCTCTTTAAAAAGTACATAGCCCTTGTGGTGCTTTTGCTGCTGATCCTGATTTCAAGTACGATATCGGACGCGTTTTTTACGCAGAAAAACCTTTCAAACCTGCTGCGGCAGCTTTCGGGAACCACCATTGTCAGCATGGGAATGCTGCTGGTGATTCTGACCGGGGGCATCGATCTTTCGGTCGGTTCGGTCGTTGCGCTCAGTGGTGTTCTGTTCGCCTATTTTGCAACCTTTACCAGCCTGCCGGTTGCGCTGCTGCTCACTTTCTTTTTCGCGGCGCTGTGCGGCATGGTTTCCGGCTATTTTTCGTCGTTCCAAAACATGGCGCCGTTTGTGGTAACGCTGGCGATGATGTCCGCCGCGCGCGGCATCGCCTATATCGTTTCGAGGGGCACGCCGATCCCGATTCAGAGCCGGGCGGTTTCTATTTTTGGCCAGGGCTCTCTGTATTCGATCCCGTTCCCGGTGATCACGGCGCTGCTGGTGTTTGTGGTGATCGCGTTTTTGCTCCGGTACACCAGCTTTGGGCGGTTTGTGCAGGCGATTGGCAGCAACGAAACGGCGGTGCGCCTCTCCGGCATTCGGGTGAACTATTATAAGTGGATGGTCTACACCGTTTCGGGCTTTCTGTGCGCGCTTGCAGGCATCATCAGCGACGGGCGCACAGGCGTGGGCTCGCCCACCATCGGCAGCGGAATGGAAATGGACGCGATCGCGGCCTGCGTGATCGGCGGCGCAAGCCTTTCCGGCGGGCGCGGCACGGCGATCAACACGCTGGTGGGTGTTCTGATCCTCGGGCTGATCGGCAACATTATGAACCTGATGAATGTGGCGGGCTACCCGCAGCAGGTCATTAAGGGAATCATCATCATTGTCGCGGTATGGCTGCAGGGCAACCGCAGAAAGAATTAGCGCGGCTTTGGCAGGGGTTCGGCGAGTAGTGCCGCCGTTCAGATACCTGGGTACCCCTGCAAAGGGATGAAAACGCCCCGCGCACTACCAAGGCGTTTTCCCCGGAGCGGGGATTTTGCAGCAGATATAACAGGTTGAATCATTTGACAGGGAGGATTGTAGCAATGAAAAACAGGAAAAAAGTGGCGGGCGTACTGCTTGCGGCCTGCATGATGGGAACATCCCTATTCGGCTGTGCGGGCGCGGTTTCTACGGGAGACAAGCCGGCGGAGACTCCGTCGGGCGGAACCTCCTCTTCGGCGGAGCCGAAAAAGGACGTGAAGGAGCTGAAGATCGGCCTTTCGATGCAAACGCTGGGCGGCGCGTATTTTGCCACGCAGGAAAGTTCCTTTAAGGAAGCCTGCGCCAAGCAGGGGATCACCTGCTATACGGCGAACGCCGACGGAGACATGACAAAGCAGCAGGCCGATATTGAGGACCTGATTGCAAAGGGCTGCGATGTGATTGTGATCAATCCCAAGGACCCCAAGGGCGTGATTCCCGCAACACAGGAAGCGACCAAGGCCGGGATCGCGGTATTTATTATGGATAATACGGCGGACCCCACTGCGGATTACATTGCGATGATTCAGTCGAACAACTACGAGCTGGGCACCAAGGTCGGCATCGACGTGGCGGAGCACTTCGGCGACAAGGAAATCAAAATTGGTCTGCTCAGCGGCAATCAAGGCAATGCGCTGGGCGTTGACAGAAGAATGGGCGTAATGAAGGGCATTCTTGAAACACAGCTTGGCAAATCCAACAAAACCAGCGTGCAGGTTTTGACGCAGGGCTGGGGCAACTGGAACCAGGAGGGCGGCCTTTCCGCGGCGGAGGATATGTTGATGGCGGCTCCTTCCATTAACTGCATCGTTGCCGAAAACGACGACATGGCGCTGGGCGCTCTCAAAGCGGTTCAGGCGGCAAAGAGAAGCGATATCGTGATTGTTGGCGCGGACGGCCAGAAGGAAATGTACCGCCTGATCAAAGAGGGCGGCCAGATTTTGGCTACCGGCAGAAATGACCCCAAGGAATGTGCAACGCTGACACTTGAAACCGTGCTGAAATGGTACGGCGGCGAGAGCATTTCCAGAACGATTTATCTGGACCCGGTCAGCGTGAGCAAGAAGAATGTGGATAAGTATTACGACCCGAACGCTTCCTTCTGATTCCGCGCAAAATTTAACAGACAGGTGAGGTGCCTTACATTGAAAATGTTCATCAATGGAGAACGCGTCGACGCGGGGGATGCGGCCACCGCCGATGTTCTGAATTCCGCAACGCAGGAATTCCTCGACACGATTCCGGTGGCGACTGCGCAGGACGTTCAGCGCGCGGTCGACGCGGCGCAGATCGGCAAGCGGGTTTGGGCGGCGACTCCCGTTCACGAGCGTTCGAGGATTCTGACAAAATGTGCGGATGCAATTGATGCCCGCAGGGAAGAGCTCGCCGTGAGCCTTTCTACCGAAATGGGCAAAATCATCCGCGAGGCGCGTGGTGAGATCCGCGTCTGCGCGCAGATTTTCCGCGGCTTTGCGGAGGCCGCAAACCACCACTACGGAAAAACCATGACGGAGTATCAGATCGGCACGGAAAACGACATCATCTTTACCCGGCGGGAGCCGCTCGGCGTGGTGGCCTGCATCTCCCCGTTCAATTACCCGGTGGAGCTCTGCTCGCAGAAGGCGGCCGCGGCTCTGGCGGCGGGGAACGCGGTGATCATTAAACCGGCAACAGACAATCCTCTGACAATTATGAAGATTGTGGAGCTTTGCCTTGCGTGCGGTGTTCCCGGCAACGTGCTGCAGCTGGTCACCGGCGGCGGAGCCGTGGTGGGCGATTTGCTCGTCAACAGCGGCGGGATCAACGCGGTCAGCCTGACCGGCAGCACGGCGGTGGGCAGAGGCATTGCCAAAGCCGGAGCGGAGACCCTCAAGCGTGTCTTTTTGGAGCTGGGCGGCAACGATCCTTTTCTCGTGTTTGAGGACGCCGACATGGAGCTCGCTGTGGCCGACGCGGTGCAGGGGCGTGTGCAGAACGCGGGCCAGACCTGCTGCGCGCCGAAGCGCTTTTTGGTGCAGAACTCCGTGAAGGAGGAATTTATTCGCCGGGTGATTGAAAGATTAGAAAATCTGAAGCTGGGGAGCCCGCTCGACGAGGCAACCGAGCTCGGCTCGCTGATCAGCCCCAGGGCGGCGCAGGAGGTAAAGAGGCAGGTTGAGTACACGGTGGAGCAGGGAGCAAGTCTTTTGCACGGCGGCCGCCTTTACGAGGAATCGTACTTTGAGCCGACTGTGCTCGACCATGTGACGCCCGAAATGGAGGTAGCCCGCGACATGGAAATTTTCGGGCCGGTGCTCCCGATCATCGGGTTCGACACGGAGGAGGAAGCAATCCGCATTGCGAATCAAACCAGTTTCGGTCTGCAGGCCGGCGTGATGAGCCGCGACATGAGGAGGGTGATGCGCGTTGCGTCGCAGCTGGAGTGCGGCGGCGTGGTAATCAACGGCTCGGGCAATTACCGCCATACCGACCAGCCCTTCGGCGGGTGGAAAATGAGCGGGATCGGCCGGGAGGGAATCAGCGTTACGCTGGAGGAAATGACGCAGGAAAAATCCTATATTCTCAAAAACATTTTACTCGCATAATCCTCCTGATTGGATAGCATAGATTGAACAAATGCCAAATGGAGCTCATTACAAACCGTAATGGGTTCTGTTTGGCATTCCTGCTTTAAAATATTGAAGAAATCTGCCTTATTTTTATTTACTTTTTTAAAAAATTGCCTTATACTGGTAATAAAGGGTTTGAAAAAGGACGGATACGATACATCTTCTGAAAAAAAGGGGGCCATTGTTTTGGTACTGACGCTAAGGCAGAGTCTTCAAAAGCGACTTTTAAACGGAGAGTATAACTGCGAAAAAGAGCTTACGCTCTCATTGATGAGCGGCAAGTGGAAAATTGTGATTTTGTGGCACCTTGGGCACGAGGGCCCGCTCCGGTACGGTGAGTTGTTTCGACTGTTTAAGAATATCAGCAACCGGATTCTGACCAAACAGCTGCGCGAGCTGGAGCAGGATGGAATAATTTACCGGAATGTATTTGATGAGGTTCCCCCCAAGGTGGAATACCACCTGACGGAGCTTGGAAGAACGCTGGTTCCCATTGTGGATGAGATGTTCGAGTGGGGGAAGGCGAACATGCAGTATTACGCCGAGCTGGCAAGGAAGAATGTTCAGAGCGATTCCGGCTGTGAGGAAGCGGAGGACGGCGAAGAGGAGGACTGACACACGATTCTTGTCGTTTTGCCCGAATCTCGCAGTCAGAAAGAGCCTGTTATAAAAAGACAACAGAAAAAGTGCCGGAAGAAATTTCTTCCGGCACTTTTTCTGCGGCGGGGCAGGGGAATGAAAGGGATGGAATGAATTGCGGACAGAACAAAACGCTCCCCACCGAGGTGAGGAGAGCGTCGTGCGTGCAGGCTTTGTTTGCTGTAGACACCGTGAAAAAAAGCTTTCTTATCTTTTACCAGAGGGAGCGCCAAGTTCTCAAAATAAATCGGATTTTTCGCAGGTATCCAATGATATGACTACTGCTTTGGACCAAAAGAGCATCCGCATTTATGATTGCCCTAAAAAACAATCATAATCTTAATATTAGTTTGATTTATACATATCCTTTGCTTTTGGATACTTTTTCAGCATAATGTCGTTTGCCGCTTCAACCTTTTTCAAATATTCAGCATAAGCAGGGCTGAGTATTTTCATGTTGGCTATTAAAACTTCCTGATAGCCGCTTTCTTTTTGAAAATCCAACAGATACCTTTGGAATTTGCCTGCTTCGGAATTTTGATACTCATCAGAGCTTTTAAATTCAATATACTGTTCAATCTCTTCCCGGTTGCGTTCTAAGTAACCGTCTGTATCGGCAAGCATTTCATGCATCCTGCCATTTGTTTCTTCTTCGATCTTTAGCGCATCGATTTTTTCACTTGCATTGAAAAGTGCTTCCAGAAATTCAGAAAGCTCCGCAGGCAAATACAAATCCACACGATCAAGGTATTGCACGATCGCATCATAAGCTTTTCGTTGTTCCTCGGTTTCAATTGTCCCGTTCAGGAAGCGGCCAAAATGCATCGATACATAAAGGCCATAGTTTCCGGGGAAAGCAAAGACTAATTTCTCTTTTATGGTATATAAATCCTCATCGTGCGTTTGCAGATAATCAAATTCACGATTTATATCGTAATTAGCAATCAGACTGTCCATACGCTTTTGTATATCATTCAAACGCTGCATCCGTAATTCTGTGATATATTTGCACTTGGCCAAAGCAGCCGGTTTATTTGAGCTGGTTAGTATCTCTGCAATATCGGCAACGCTGATGCCGCATTTTCTAAGCACAGAGATCTCTTTCAGTACAGCGATATCTGCATCGCTGTACTCCCTGTATCCGTTTTCGAGAATTTGCGGATGTATCAGGTTTTTAGATTCGTAATATTCTATCGCTTTTTTGGTTAGCTTGCATTTCTCACAAACTTCTTTTATCTGCATCATCTTTCCTCCTGACACTATTCTCATTGCTCTCAAGATTATCTTAAGCCAGCCCCCAAGGGGGAAGTCAAGTGTTATTTGATATTGGTTTGTGAGTGCAATAAAACGATGCTTTCTGTTTTATGATTTGGTTTGATTCTGCACCGCCAATCCGCGGGCAATATAACAATCATCAAGATCCTCATCATTTGGTGCCTGACGTGGGTCTGACCGTTCGTGATTCGGTATTGGAGATTTTCTTATGGATGTAAACCGTATCGGCAATCCTATGGAAAAATAAAAATTCTTTGTGTTCTGTACTTGAAAATGGAGGTGCGGCTCACTTGTGTTGCCTGATCCGGAATAACTGCTTGCCTCGTCATCCAGAATCACAAAATCTTAGGCATACCGCTGCGGATAAATATCCCATGAATGTGAGGTTTCTACGTCTACACCTCCATTTGCGACAACCCACTTGCCGGAGAAAGGAGGAGAATATTCAACAGAACCGACATACGTATCTTTGTCTGGAAGTTTGTCATTGTATCGAATGGTCGCATAGATAAGACCGGCTATTTGCTGGGTCTGCTGCCACAAAAAACGCAGTTTCATTCGATACCCCTTTCATTCCTGTTAAAAAGCAGGGTGCAGCAGGGTGCATAAGATGCAGACAAGCTGTATCTATGAAAAATGAGGGCCTTGAATGATTCATTCAAAACCCTCACAAAGCCGCATAGATACTGGATTTTTCAGCCCTGCATCTATTTCGGCCGAATCTTCTGGCGTCCCCGGCGCGATTTGAACGCGCGGCCTTTCGCTTAGGAGGCGAACGCTCTATCCAGCTGAGCTACGGAGACAAATAAGAAACTGCCCGCTCTATCCTGCGGGAAATTAGCTGTTTCATTTTACAGCAGGACAGAGCGTTTGTCAACATTATTCCAGCCGGTCGAACGAATAGCGGAGCACACGCCCCAGCCGCAAGCGCGCCTTTTTCAGGTGCCGGCTGACGGTCGATTCGTGAATGCAGAGCTCTTTTGCCGCCTGCCGTGCAGTACAGCCCTCAAAAAAGCAGAGCTGCACGCACTGGCGCTGGCGGTCGGTGAGCTCGCCCTCCATGGCGCGGCGCAGCGTATGCAGCATGCGGCGGTATTCCGCATCTGTTGATTCCCCCTGTCGAAGGTACTCCTGCACCCCGGCAAGGCCCTCTGTGAACTGGTCAAGCGACAGGCGTTTCCTTTTCACGGCGCGTCCCCCTTCCTTTTGCAAAGCTTTGCAGCAGCCGCCCGGTTTCGCGGCAGTCCAGGTACATCGAATACATCAGCGCGACGCGTTCGTTCAGCTGCTTGGCCTCATTGGGAGCGGCGGTTTTCAGCTGTCTGCGCAAACTGTCAATTCTGGCTTTGAGCGCCTGCGCCTCGTTCAGGTATTCTTCTCCCCAACTCGTATAATCCATGTCATTTCTCCTTCTTATACACAAAACGTGTAGACTGAATGACAAAGCGCGGCAGAGTGGAATGGAATTACCGGGGCTTGTCGAACTTCATCATATCATAGCAATACCCGAACTGCAATAGAAATATAAAACAAATGTTCGATAAAATAAGCACAGGGAGATAAATGGGACAGTGGCGGGCAAGGCACTATCATTTTCAGAATTTGCTCTTGAAAAAACACGAAATGTGTGATAAAATGGCCCCATCAAAGCCCCCGGGTGCGAACGGCAACGCCGTTTGCGCGGGCGGCGTGCCGCTCGGCAGGCGCGGGTGCGCCCCGGCCGTACGGTGAAATTTCGGAATGGGTGAGCGTTATGTTTTCGGCGGAACTGAAAAAACTACGGACAGAATACGGCCTGACCCAGGCGGAGCTGGCGAGGCGCCTGGGCATTTCCGCCTCGGCAGTGGGGATGTATGAGCAGGGCAGGCGTGAGCCGGACAGCGAGCTATTGGCTCGGCTGGCGCGCCTGTTCCATGTGAGCACGGACACGCTGCTCGGCATCCGAGAGGAACCGCAGCCCCAACAGGAGGTCAATACCGTCATTGACCGCTTTACGAACATTCTGAAAAATCAGCAGGGGCTGATGTTTAACGGCGCGCCTCTTTCCGAAGCGGACCGTGAAAAAATCGTGAATGCAATCCGGGTGGCGGCGGCGATCGCTATTCCGGAGGAGGGAGAAAATGACGAATCAAAGGATTGACCGGCTGGTTCGATCGCTCAGGCTGCGGCTTGGCGGCGGCGATGTTTTTGAGCTGTGCGACCATTTGGGCATCCCCGTGCTATGGCAGGATCTGCCCGGGTCGGTGAACGGTTTTTGCCTTTGTTTTCAGCAGCGTTTTACCGTTGTGCTGAATCTCGGCGTCCCGCCGGAGCTGCGCGCGTATGTGTGCGCGCATGAGCTGGGGCACGTTCTGCTGCACGGGAAAACGAACGCGATTGAGCTTGCGGAAACGACAAACTTGTGTATGCCGCGGCTGGAGAATCAGGCGGATTATTTCGCGGCCTGCCTCCTGCTACAGGACAGGCTGCCGGACTGGTGCGAGTGGTACAGCCCGCTGACGGTGGAGCGTGTGGCGCAGCTTTCCGGCCTGCCGGCGCGGGTGGTGAACCTCTGCGTGGGAGACGGTGCCGCCCCGGTTTGCTGAAAAAGAGGTTCTAAAAAATTCACAAAAATTTTCTGTTATTCCAAGGCCTTTTGCGATATAATAAGGGCAGCAATTGAAAAAATTTGCCGTTCCGGCCGGGCCACCCGGTAAATCAAGCGGAACGGTGCAGCGGATAAAGGAGAAGCTATGAAAATTTTATCTTCCGTCGCATCCAATGTGACAAAAGCGATTGATTTTGTAGTGGAAGCCAACCGAAAGAACGCGCTGATTAACCGGATCAAGGCCGTGGTACGTTGTGAGGAAAAGAACATCGACCGCGCGTATATTGCTTTGGGAAAATACTATTTCAATAATCTGCGCGACAAAAACCTGGAGGAGACGGAGCGCCATTGCCTGGCGCTGGAAAATTCCCGCCGCCGTTTGGACCGCGCTTTGAGCCGTCTGGAGGAGCTCACCGACGAGGAAGAGGACGATTACAACGAATACGAGGACTATGAGGACTGTTATACCGGCCAGACACACGACGCCGAATTCGACAGCTACGACGACGATATGTACGAGGATGAGCGTGATTTGCGCCGGGTTGACGGAGTGGGGAGAACCCATTCTCACGGCACCGCAGAGTATGATGAGGAGTTCAGCACCTCCGAAACAAATACCTCCGGCGAAGCGGCCGACGAGACAGACGGCAGTGTGATTCCTCCCGCGGAAGAATAAGGGAGCGCCGGCATGAAACCATTGATCGTCTGTTTTTCCCAGACAGGGAAAACAAAAAAGCTGTGCGGCTGCATGGCAAAATCGCTGGACGCCGATTTTGTGGAGCTGAAAGAAATTGCCCGCCGGGGCCTGGTCGGCGCGTATACGCTGGGCGTGTACGACGCGATCCGCCGCAAGAGCGGCGATATTCTTCCCGTGGATTCCGATATTGCCGAATATGAAACGCTGATCGTGGCGTCGCCGGTTTGGGCCGGGAACATCACGCCGGCGGTGAACGACTTTATTCGGGAATACGATCTGCGCGGGAAAACGGTATACGGATTCATCACTCACGCCGGCGGCGCCGGCGAGGCCGTGAATCTAATGCGCCAGGAGCTGGAGCAGGCCGGAGCGGTTTGCCCCCACATATTGGATTTGCAGGCGACACGGGAGCTGATTTACGATGTGAAGGCGGAACGAAAAGCGTTCCGCCTGACGGATGACGGAAAGCTGGAGCTGCGCGAACAGGACGGGGATACGAAAGCATGAGCAAAAAAATACTGCTGGGAATGAGCGGCGGGGTGGATAGCTCTGTCGCTGCTCTTTTGCTGCAAAGGCAAGGGTATGAGGTAACCGGGGTGACAATGCGTCTGCGCCCGGACGAGTACATGTGCACAAGCCAGAGCGGCGGCTGCTGCTCTTTGGATGACATAGATGACGCGCGCCGCGTTTGCTACCGGCTGGGAATCGAGCATCTGGTGATGAATTTCACCGAGGAATTCGAGCGCGATGTGATCGAGCCCTTTGCAAAGGATTACCAGGCCGGGCGCACGCCGAACCCCTGCATCAACTGCAACCGGTATTTAAAGTTTGAAGAAATGCTGCGCCGGGCGCAGCAGCTCGGCTTTGACGCCGTCGCTACCGGGCATTACGCGATTGTGCGGCAGAATCAAAACGGCCGCTGGCTGCTGTACCGTTCCCCCGCCGGGAAGGACCAGAGCTACGTGCTGTACTCCATGACGCAGCGCCAGCTGGCGCACACGCTGTTCCCGCTGGGGGAGCTGGAAAAGCCCGAGGTGCGCCGCATGGCGCAGGAGGCCGGGCTGCCCGTGGCAAAAAAGCCGGACAGTCAGGAAATCTGCTTTGTGGAAAACAAGGATTACGCGGGCTTTATCCGCCGGTATACGGGCAAAGAGCCGCCCGCAGGCGATTTTGTGGACGCCGGGGGCCGTGTGCTCGGCCGCCACAAGGGGATTACCCATTATACCGTGGGCCAGCGCAAGGGCCTTGGAGTCAGCTTTCCGCAGCCGATGTATGTGAATGCGATCGACGCCGGGCACAACCGGATCGTTCTGGGGCCGGAGGGCAGCCAGTACGCTTCGGAGCTGGCCGCCGGCGATCTGAACTGGATTGCCTTTGACGAGCCGCCGGCCGAGCTGCATGTGCAGGCCAAGGTTCGCTACCAGGCAAGGCCCGCGGCCGCGCGGGTGCTGCCCGATGGGGAAGAAAAGGTGCGCGTGCTGTTCGACGAGCCGCAGCGCGCCGTTACGCCGGGACAAGCCGTTGTGTTCTACCAGGATGATCTGGTGGTGGGCGGCGGAACGATTTTATAAGAAGCGACGGGGGTGTTATTGTGTCAGCCTGCATCACCAAAGAGCTCAGCTGCCCCGGCTGCGGGGCGGTGAACAAAAGCCGCATGTGGGTCGAAATCGACGCTTCGGCCGACCCGGAGCAGCGGGAGCAGATTCTAAACGAGACCCTGTTTTGCTGGGAATGCCCGGACTGCGGTTACCGTGCGCAGATGGTGTACCCCTGCCTGTATCACGACAAAGAGCGCGGGTTTTTGGTCTGTCTTTCCCCGGCGGGGCGTACCCAGCAGGTGATTGAGGCGGAGCAGCGGCACCCGGCGCTTGCCGGGCTGAAAAAGCGGCTGGTGCTCACACCCGCCGAGCTGAAAGAAAAAGTGATGATCTTTGAAAGCGGCCTGAACGACGTGGCGCTGGAGATGGTCAAGCTGGCGCTGCAGGAGCTGACCGAGCGCAAGCAGCAGATGAAAGTGGAAAAAGCATTCTTTTTAACACAGAGCGAAGAGCTGGACTACCTCGGCTTTTCCATGTTCCTGCGAGGAGAGGAAAAGCCGGTGTACCAGGGAGTGCGGCTGGAGGTATATGAAAAATCGCTTCGCGCCGCGGAGCGTGTTGATTTTCAGGAATCGGGCTTTCAGCTGGTCGATTCGGCGCTGGCCAGAACGCTGCTGGAGCAATAAGCAGAAACGGGTGCGCCGCAAGAAGGAGATCCGTGTCTTTTTCCGGCCGAAAGCGGGGAAAAAGCGCAACGGTATCCCTCTCGCGGAAACACTTTTGACCGGAGAAGGGGAACAAATCAGATTATGTGTGGAATATGCGGATTTACAGGCGAAATCATTGACAGGGAGGCCGTGCTGAAAAGCATGACCGATAAGATCACGCACCGCGGGCCGGACAGCAGCGGCGCCTTTCAGACGGACGATATCTCGATGGGATTCCGCCGCCTGAGCATCATCGACGTGTCGTCTACGGGCGACCAGCCGATTTTCAACGAGGATAAAACGCTGGTGCTCACCTTCAACGGTGAGATCTACAATTACCAGAAGCTGCGCGCGGAGCTGATAGAGAAGGGCCACGTGTTCACGACGCAAACGGATTCGGAGGTGCTGCTCCACGGCTTTGAGGAATGGCACGAGGACCTGCTGAACCGCCTGCGCGGCATGTTCACGTTCGCAATCTGGAACACGCAGGACAAATCCCTGTTTATCGCGCGGGATTTCTTCGGCATTAAGCCGCTGCACTACACCACGGTCAACGGCCACTTTGTGTACGGCTCCGAGATCAAGAGCATTCTGGAGTTCCCTGGCTTTGAGAAGCGCCTGGATTACGATACGCTGAACAACTACCTGTCTTTTCAGTACGCCGTTCCGCCCAAGACATTTTTTGAGGGCGTTTTCTGCCTGCTGCCCGCCCACTACCTGTGGCTGCGAGACGGCAAAGTGACCACCACCCGTTACTGGGAGCCGCGCTTTGACCCGGACGAGTCTCTTTCGGAGGAGGAAGCGATCGACCGGATTGAAAAGGTGTTCGAGGAGTCGGTTGAGTGCCACAAGATCAGCGACGTGGAGGTGGGCTGCTTTCTGTCGAGCGGTGTGGATTCGAGCTATGTGGCCACGTATTTTCCGGGGCAGAAAACTTTTACCGTCGGCTTTGATTTCGGCGAAAAGTACAACGAAATCGACTGGGCCGAAAGCCTCTCGAAGGAGATCGGCGTGGAGCACCACAAAAAGCTGATTACCTCGGAGGAATTCTGGGGCAACATCAAAAAGGTGCAGTACCATATGGATCAGCCGCTGGCCGACCCGTCGTGCATTGCGCTGTTCTTTGTTTCAAAGCTGGCGAGCGAGTATGTAAAGGTGGTTTTGTCCGGCGAGGGCGCCGACGAGCTGTTTGGCGGCTACACCGTTTACAACGAGCCGGATGTATTCCGCAATTACCATAAGCTGCCCCAGTGGCTGCGCACGTTCCTGCGCCGCGTGGTGCAGAAGGTGCCGTGGCACTTTGTGGGGCAGGGCTTTCTCACGCGCGGTGAGCTCCCCACGAACGAGAGCTTTATCGGCAACGCCAAAATGTTCGGCTACGAGGATAAGCTGCGCCTGCTCAAGGACCCGTCCATCGCAACACGCCCGCAGACGCTGACAAAGCCGTATTACGACCGCGTGAAGGATTTGGACGACGTGACCCGCATGCAGTACCTGGACATCAACCTGTGGATGGTGGGCGATATTCTGCTGAAGGCCGACCGGATGAGCATGGCAAACTCCTTGGAGCTGCGCGTGCCGTTCCTGGATAAAGAGGTGTTCCGTGTGGCGTCGGCGATCCCGAAGAGCCTGCGGCTGAAGAACAAAACCACCAAATACGCCATGCGTCAGGCGGCGCTGCGGCACCTGCCCGCGCGCACCGCGGAGAAGGAGAAGCTGGGCTTCCCGGTGCCAACCCGCGTGTGGCTGCGCGACGAGCGGTACTACCAAATCGTGAAGGACGCGTTTTCGTCCGATCTGGCAAAGCAGTTTTTCCACACGGAGGAGCTTCTGCGGTATCTGGACGACCACTTTAAGGGCCGACGCGATTACAGCCGCCGCATCTGGACGGTATTTGTGTTCCTGCTGTGGTACCAGGTCTATTTTGAAGGAGCCGGCCACGAGGAGGGCGACATGCCCAATTTTGCGGATTGATCGGCGTTGGAAAAAACGCCGGCCGCCGAAAGGATGCGCTGACGGAAAATCGATCAAAAAGAGTGCGACGCTGCTGCACTCTTTTTGTGCTTTGAGAGCAGATACAGATCGGTTTACTGAGGGCAGCCTGCTTTTCAGGTGGTCTCAGCGGTATTTCGCTGCGAGGAAGGACAGGATTGTTCGTGCCGTGCCGGGACGGTTTTGAGGCTGCATGGAGCAAGAGAGGAGAGGCGGAGAGAATCATGAGGAGAAAAAGAATCGCTATTCTGTGTTTGGCGCTTGCCTTTGGTGTCGTGTTGAGCGCCTGCACTTCCGCCGCGCCGCCATCGCAGAATCCTTTTCCCGTTGGGGTGGCAAGGGATGAATTGCTGTATGAATCGAAGGAAGACTTCAATTCGGTTGAAGTATACCGGCAAAAGGGGCGGCTGGTGATCAACGCGAAATCGGAGGCGGAATTTTTTGACGGCGCGCAGTTTCTTGTTGAAACAACAGGTTCGCCGACCCCCGAGGATGTGACGGTTCAATGGACTACACTGGGAGGCGGCACGGAGAAAACGGAAAACAATGACAGAATCCTTGCGGAAATCTCTGTTCGGGAAAACGGAACGGTGATTTTCGACAGAAAGATCAACTTTTTGAAGAAAGCTTTTGAAGCAGTGGAGGATGTGCTGAAAAAACGCAGCAAATAAATTCGATTTGCCGGGCGAAGTCAACGTGTCTCCCCCATATTACGGGCCGCAGGAACCGGAGCGGATTGTTCCTCTGCCTTGACGCAGAGTTAGATTTTATATATAATGAGAGGGAAAAACAGGAAAATTGTGATACATGATCTGATCGGCAGCATAAGAACCGCCTGCGGCGAGTGGGCATGAATGCAGGGAGGAAGCAAAGCCATGAGAAAAGCGTCGAAAAAATGGATTGCGGCGGTACTGTCGCTGGGGCTGATGTGGTCTGCAGCGCCTTTTCAGACAGTCCAGGCGGCAAGAGATGTGGAGGACTTTGACATCTATCCGAAAAGTACCTCCAGCTTTAAATTTGAAACAGCGGATTTGGCAAGAATTGAATATTCGTTAATGAACGACCGCGACGATGTGCGGGTGCAGATTAATTTTGATTCGGCGACCTCCAAGGCCGTGCAGGATATGGGAACGATTACGATGCCCAAATCCACCTTACAGGCGATTGAAAAGAGCGGGCGCAAGGCTACCTTTGAAATTTATTCCAAAGAGGGAAAGGAATATGCGTGGGAATTTTCCAACGGAAAGATGGATAAACCCCAGGACATTAATCTGGCGCTGAAAGCCACCTCGGTTTCTGCCGTTTCGATTTCTGACCCGATTACCGTTAACAGTGTGGTGATCCAGATGAAGTACAGCGGCGAGCTGCCGAAGGATACCAAGCTGATCATTCCGGTGGACAAGGACCCTGATGGAAAGGATCTTTACCCGATTTTTTATGGGGATTTGGATTACGCCCTGGACAACGACTTTTATTTGTACAAGCTGTCCGGCTCGAAGCTTTCTTTTGAGACCAATTCCAAGTACCATCTGGATGACGACGATTACGAATTTGAAATTCCGGTTTCCAAGGGCGGCTCCTATGTGCTGAGCCCGACAAATCTTCGCTTTCCCAATTCCGGCGGCAGCACCAGCTCCGGCACCACGGATTCCGTGCAGCTGAGCAGCTACTCCGGCACGGTAGCGGTGGGCGGAACGACCTCTATTTTCATTCAGCGGCCCACCTCGGGTACGTTTACGGTTACGTCCGGGAATCCGTATGTGGCGCAGGTAGTGGGGACAGCAACCGCGGTGAACGGCGGCACCCAATACCAGGTGCAGGGCCTTTCCGCGGGAACGTCTGTGTTTACGGTGAAATCCTCGAACGGAACCACCACCAGCTATACGCTCACGGTAACGTCGGGCGCTGCACCGACGAACAGGAGCGGATGGGTGATGATCGATACCCTGAGCTATGAGTTTGCACCGGGCAATATTTATGACTATAAGGTGACGCTCTCCGGCGCTTCCGCGAATGAGGTGCAGACGGTTTCGAGCCGTGCGCATATCGCGTCTGTGAAGGAGCTGCGCCGTGTGACCAGAAGCGACGGGCTGGTGGATGTGTATTACCGCATCACTGCCCTGAGGGCCAGCGCCGACCCGACCACCGTGAGCTCTACGGTGCGGGGCGTGCATTCCTCCATTCGGGTGATGGTAACGGCCGGGGCGAAGCCGCACGGCGTAGCCGCCCGCAATCTGAGCTATTTTACGAGCTGAGCCAATAGGTTCGCAGGCTCGGCCCGCATAAAAAAACAGCGCCGTTCCCTTTTGGGGAACGGCGCTTTCGGCCGGAAGGGCCGGGTACCCGCACGTGGCGGCGTGTGCGGGAGGGTTTCACTTACAGACAAGAGCGGAAGAGCCGGGGCTGCGATGAACTGCACCATCGCTTTCGCATGAAATTCGGGGGAATGTTCATGAATTGACCTCCGGCCCGTACCGAAGCTTGCCTGTAAGGCAACAAAAAAGCGCGTGTTACGGAATCCCCCCGAACAGGGATACTTCCATAAACACAGCGCCTGTATCATCACAAGTGCAATACACAACTCCCGCTTTGTGGGGTACCCATTTTTGCCACAATCCCCCCTATACAAAAGGGGAAAAATGAGTTATACTGTGTCTGCATGGTGCGGCTTTGCCGTTGCTTATGGAGGCTGTTTCTCCGTGGGCAGGGGGCGGAGTGTTGCCACACTCCGTCCCTGCTTTGCACTTTAATCGTGCCTTACGAGGTCAATCTTACCATTATTTGGGGCTTTTTGCAAGATAAAATACGCATATGAGAAAAATTGTCACATGGGAATGAATTGCGCTGGATTTTTTAGAAATCCGGTGCTTTTTTTGTAAGGAGGGTTCAGAGCTTCTTTGTTTCCTGAAAGGAAAGCTGTTTTATGAGGCTTTTTGTTGCTGGAAATAAAATTTTTTTGACAGTTTGCCCATTAGGCAGGGGCAGGCTTTCCTTTTCTTTATTTGTTGAAGGGAGAGCTTTCCGGTGCGGCTTCACCGCAGGGAAAATTCTTTTCTCGTTTGTTTGCACCTCAGGCCGGGGCGGGCCCTTCCTTTCTTGACGAAAAGAAAGGAAGCAAAGATTCGCCTAAGGGCACCTTGGGAATCCGTTGGAGGAACGGCCCCTGTAAGCGGAATCCCATGCGGGGCACCCGCTGAAAGCTACTCTTTCAGACCAAGATGAAAAAAGCCCTCCTGCTGTGAAAAGCGGGAAAGCTTTCTTAGGATTGCGGAGTACGAATCGCCAATCGCCGCCCGGCAGAGAAGGAGAATCAGCCTTCATACTGTTCCAGAACCTTGTATAATGCGAGCATGACGACGATCGCGATGCAGGCGGCCCAAAGGGAGACGGTAAAGGCCACGGCGCGCCCAAACCATGCGATTACCAGAAAGAATGCCATGATCCCCATGCCGATCAGAACGTTTTTCCCAAGACCTGGCTTCTGCCGTCCTGTGAGAAAGGCCGTTTTGCAGATGTACTGCACGATAAAAACGGAAAAAGCAATTATGAGGGAAAAGAACACGAGACTGCTGACTGGCACGGAAATGTGAAAATTCAGGGGCCGGCCGGCGATGGCCGAACGGATCAGCTCAAAGGTATCGTTTGAAAACACGACGCCGATGGCACACAGAATCGCGGCGCACAGAAAAAGAGTGCTGAGAATGCCGCATATCTTCTGGAAAGCGCTTTTCGGCGGCAGGCTGGCGATAATTTCGTCGCAAAAGCTTTGGTAATCGCCGCCGATTACCGTATCGATGGAATCGCCGCGCTCCTGTGCGGAGAGCACCATTTCCAGCAGATCCTGCCGAACCAGCTCCTGATGGTATTCGGACAGGCCGGACCCGCGCAGATAGCAGACCATATCTGTCATCACCCGGCCGTTTTCGGCGGTCAGGCGCTCATCAAGCTGATTGTTGCTGCGGTTGAGCAGCTTAGCGTTTCGATTCATTGTGATTCCCTCCATAAACAAACAGGTTATTAATCGCCTGCTCCAATTCTTTCCAATTCGCGTAAAATTCGCTTAACTCCGCTTCGCCCTCAGGGGAAAGAGAAAAGTATTTTCGCCGGGGCCCCAGCGACGATTCCCGGTACTCGGCGGTAATCAGTCCGCTTTTTTCGAGCCGCAGCAGCAGGGGATAGATCGTTCCCTCCGAGATGTCGGCAAATCCGTACTGCTGCAGCTGCTGCGATATTTCGTAGCCGTAGGTCTTCTGCCTGCTGATGATTTTCAGTATGCAGCCCTCCAGCGTACCCTTGAGCATTTGTGACGGTATCATGCGGTGCTTCCTCCTGCCTGCTGCTATGTTGCAATGCAATATACTGGCTATATTGTAATGCATAATAGGTGAAGTGTCAAGCGGAGATATTTGCTTGGTTTTGCACGTTACGCGATGGCGTTGACTGGTGCGTCGAAATCTGAAATAAAAGCGCAAAAAGCCCCGCGCCGAATGTGTGGCGCGGGGCTGACAGTTGGGATTGAATTACGATTCCGTGTCGATAAACGAGGAAAGATGGTGATGGTGGTGGTGCTCCTTCGAGGAGTCTGTTTTAACTGATGAAGTGTTTTTGCCCCCGTTTTCCTGCTCCGGGGGAGGCGGTGTGAGGTCTTTGACGATCAGCAGGCGGGAAATGCGATTTTCCTCCACCTCCTGCACGGTCAGCGCCAGATTCTGCACGCGAACCGTAGGGTGCTCGCCGGGCTTTGGAATGCGGCCCAGATTTTCGACCACCAGGCCCGCAATGGTATCGTAATCGCCCTCCGGCAGGTCGACGCCCACCAGGTCGGATATTTCATCGATTGAGGTGCTGCCCTCCACCGTGTAGCTGTTGTCGCTGACGCGGCGGATCTCTTCTTCCTCATCGTCGAATTCATCCTGAATATTGCCAACGATTGCCTCCAGCAGGTCTTCCATCGTGATGATGCCTGAGGTGCCGCCGTATTCGTCCACGATCACGGCGATCTGCACTTTTTTCTCGGTCATTTCGGTAAACAGCTGTGTACAGCGCTTTGTTTCAGGCACAAAATACGCCGGGCGCATCAGATCGGTAATTTTTACATTGCTGTTGATCTCGCTGCCCACATATTTCAGCAAATCCTTCACATAAATAATGCCAAGGATCGTGTCCAGGTCCTCGTGAAATACCGGAATGCGGGAGTACCCCTCTTCTATGGCCAGAGCCACGACGTCGCCGATGGCGCTGGTGTCCTCTACCGCGCCCACGTCGGTGCGGTGCGTCATGATTTCTTCGACGGTGGTATCGGCAAAATCAAAGATGTTTTCGATCATGTCTTTGGCGCTGCCGACAATCAGGCCCTTTTCCTCGCCGACGTCGACCATCATGAGAATCTCTTCCTCCGTGACGGTGTCTTCCGTGGTGTTCGGGTCAAGACCCAGAAGCTTTAGAACAAAGTTGGTGGAAACGGTAAGAAACGAGATAAAAACGCTGAAGATCGAAGCCGTGGCGCTTAAAATGCCGATAAAGCGAAAGCTGAGCGCTTCGGCCTTTTGCATGGCGATCTTTTTCGGCACCAGTTCACCCAGAACAAGCGAGAAGTAAGACAGGATGATGGTGATAAGTACGGTAGAGACGCCGTGCAGCAGGGAGGTGGAAATCGGCAGAAAGCTCAATTTTTCCGCCAGAATCGCCGCAAAGCTTTGAGAAGCCGATGCGGAGGTCAGGAATCCGGAAAGCGTGACGCCAATTTGGATGGTAGAAAGAAACCGGCTGGAGTTTTCCGTCAGCTTCAGAATTTTTTCCGCTTTTTTATCGCCGTCCTCCGCCATTTTACGAATCTTATTGTCGTTGAGCGTGATGATGGCGATCTCGGAGGCCGCAAAAAATGCGTTGACCAGAATCAGAAGAAACAGAATCAGCAGTGAAACAAACGGATTAAAGCCTGGATTGACGGTTTCGGCGTTTTGCACGCTGAGCAGCATGGGTGCGTCGGATAATATGCCCGCAGGTTCGGGAGGCATGTATTTTTCCCCTTTCAAATTGTAAAATAAGTCGGTGACATTCCGAAGAGCCCGATCAGATTCGTTGATCTCTATTGTATCGTATTGGGAAGGGCTGTGTCAAACCGCCTGCGCCCGTGCAGCGCAGGGCGCGCGCAGTTGAGCCCTTGCAAGCGCGATATAGAATCCAATGCCCGACTATTTTGCCTCGATTGCCGCGAAAATGGGGTAAAATAGCCTCCGGCCCGGCAGCACCGGCATTTTTTGAGCCAAAAAGTTGCTTTAATTGCTTTTTCGAAAAATACACTGAAAAGCCAAAATTTGAACCCCTCAGCCTTTACACTATATTGAAAAAATGTTAGAATAAACAAAGGCACAGAAAGGTATAGGGCTGTGCAAACTGATACGCTCGCTTCCTAATTCTGTATCCTTAAAGGAGGAAATTATTACATGGCAAGAAAAACAAAAACCATAGACGGCAATACCGCTGCGGCGCATGTATCTTATGCGTTTACAGACGTAGCTGCCATCTATCCGATCACGCCTTCCTCTGTGATGGCGGATGAAACGGACAAGTATGCCGCAAATGGACTGAAAAATCTGTTCGGCAGAGAGGTTCAGGTTACGGAGATGCAGTCTGAGGCTGGTGCGGCCGGTGCGGTGCACGGCTCTTTGGCGGCAGGCGCGCTGACGACTACCTATACCGCTTCTCAGGGCCTGCTTCTGATGATTCCGAACATGTACAAGATGGCCGGCGAGCTGCTGCCCGCGGTAATTCATGTTTCTGCGCGTGCTCTTGCAACTCATGCACTTTCTATCTTTGGCGATCATTCCGACATTTATGCCTGTCGCCAGACCGGTTTCGCCATGTTGTGTTCCAATAACCCGCAGGAGGTTATGGATTTGGGCGCGGTTGCGCATCTGGCCGCCATCCGCGGCAGAGTTCCGTTCCTCCATTTCTTCGACGGCTTCCGCACTTCTCACGAGGTTCAGAAGGTTTCTGTGTGGGATTACAAGGATCTGGACGATATGCTCGATAAAGACGCCGTGGCCTCGTTCCGCCGCCGCGCGCTGAACCCGGAGCATCCCGTACTGCGCGGCAGCGCCCAGAACGGCGATATCTTCTTCCAGGCGAGAGAAGCCAGCAACCCTTATTATGACGCCATACCCGGGATCGTGATTGACTACATGAATCAGGTCAACGCGAAGATCGGTACAGACTATAAGCCCTTTAACTACTACGGACACCCCGAGGCCGACCGTGTGATCGTGGCCATGGGCTCCGTTTGCGACTGCACCGAAGAGGTCATCGATTACCTGAACGCCGCCGGCGAGAAGGTTGGTTTGGTGAAGGTTCACCTGTACCGCCCCTTTGTTGCGAAGTACCTGCTCGACGTGCTGCCGAAGACCGTGAAGAAGATTTCCGTTCTCGACAGAACCAAGGAGCCCGGCTCCATCGGCGAGCCCTTGTTCCTGGATGTTCTGGCCGCTCTGGCCGACAGCGATTTCTCGGATGTGCCCGTATACACCGGCCGCTATGGACTCGGCTCCAAGGACACCACCCCCGATGACGTGATTGCCGTATACCGCAACATGCAGGCGGAAGCTCCGAAGAAGCGCTTCACCATCGGCATTGTGGATGACCTGACACACCTGTCCCTGCCCGTTACGGAGCGCGTGAACACGGTTCCCAAGGGAACTCACTCCTGCAAATTCTGGGGTCTTGGCGCGGACGGCACCGTTGGCGCAAACAAGAACTCCATCAAAATCATCGGTGACCACACCGACATGTTCGCGCAGGGCTATTTTGACTACGATTCCAAAAAATCCGGCGGCCTGACCGTATCTCACCTGCGTTTTGGCGACAAGCCGATCAAATCCACCTACTATATTTCTCAGGCCGATTTTGTCGCCTGCCACAACCCCTCCTATATTGACAAGTACGACATCGTGGAGGATCTGAAAAAAGGCGGCAGCTTCCTGCTGAACTGCCCGTGGGATCTGGAAGAGCTCGAGCGCCGTCTGCCCGGCAAGATGAAGAGATACATCGCGCAGAACGACATCCATTTCTACACCATTGACGGTATCAAGATCGGCAAAGAGCTGGGCCTTGGCGGACGCATCAACACCATTTTGCAGGCCGCGTTCTTCAAGATCGCAAACATCATTCCGATTGAGCAGGCTGTGGAATTTATGAAGGCCGCCGCCACCAAGTCTTACAGCAAAAAGGGCGACAAGGTTGTCGCGATGAACCATGCGGCGATTGACCGCGGTGTGGACGGTTTTGTTGAGGTTCAGGTTCCCGAGAGCTGGAAGAACGCTCCCGATACCGAGACCGAGAAGGTAATCAAGGGCGATCGCCCTGAGCTGGTCAACTATGTGAAGAATGTTCTTGACCCGGTCAACTCGTTCCGCGGCAGCAAGCTGACGGTTTCTACCTTTAAGGATTATGCGGACGGCACCGTGCCGCAGGGCAGCTCTGCCTATGAGAAGCGCGGCATCGCCGTGGATGTTCCCGAGTGGCAGCCCGAAAACTGCATTCAGTGCAACTTCTGCTCCTATGTATGTCCGCACGCGGTCATTCGTCCGATCGTTATGACTCCCGAAGAGCTCGCGAACGCTCCCGCGCAGACCAAGTCCAAAGACCTGAACGGCCTGCCGGGCCTGAAGTTCACCATCGCCGTTTCCACCCTCGACTGCACCGGCTGCGGCTCCTGCGCGCAGGTTTGCCCGGGCATGAAGGGCAACAAGGCGCTGGTTCTCAAGCCCATTGACACACAACTGGCCGGCGAGGAAGTATTTGAATACGGCAGAACCCTCCCCGAAAAGCCGGAAGTGCTTGAGAAATTTAAGGAAACCACCGTAAAGGGCAGCCAGTTCCGCCAGCCGCTGCTGGAATTCTCCGGCGCCTGCGCGGGTTGCGGCGAAACTCCTTATGCCAAGCTGGCGACCCAGCTGTTCGGCGACAGAATGTTTATCGCGAATGCAACCGGCTGCTCCTCCATCTGGGGTGGTTCCGCACCTGCGACTCCCTATACCGTGAACCGCAATGGCCGCGGCCCCGCATGGGCGAACTCCCTGTTTGAGGACAACGCCGAGTTCGGCTTTGGCATGGCCCTGGGCCAGAAGGCCGTTCGCAACCGCCTGATCGATTATGTTGAGAATATTCTGGCGCTGAATGAGGCTTCTGCAGAGCTGAAGGAAGCTTGCCGGAAATATATCGATACCCTGTCGAGCAGCGGTGAAAACAAGAAGGCTTCGGATGCTCTGCTGGCAGAGCTGGAGAAGGCCCAGCAGCAGGGCGGCGAGCTCGCAAGACTGGCAGGCCTGATTCTGGACGACAGAGACTACCTCGCGAAGAAATCCATGTGGATCTTCGGCGGCGACGGCTGGGCGTACGACATCGGCTTTGGCGGACTGGATCATGTAATCGCTTCCGGCGAGAACGTGAACATTCTGGTGTTCGATACCGAGGTGTACTCCAACACCGGCGGACAGGCGTCCAAATCGACTCCTACCGGCTCTGTGGCGCAGTTTGCGGCGACCGGCAAGGCAATCAAGAAGAAGGATCTGGCCGGAATCGCCATGACCTACGGTTATGTATACGTTGCTCATGTCGCAATGGGCGCGGATTACAACCAGTGCCTGAAGGCCTTCCACGAGGCGGAGAGCTACAACGGCCCGTCCCTCATCATCGCATATTCTCCCTGCATCAACCACGGAATTAAGGGCGGCATGACCGTTGCGCAGGCGGAAGAGAAGAAAGCGGTTGCCTCCGGTTACTGGCACAACTACCGTTTCGACCCCCGCCGTGCAGACGAGGGCAAGAATCCCTTCCAGCTGGACAGCAAGGCTCCCACAGACAGCTACCGTGACTTTATTCTGGGCGAGGTTCGTTACAGCTCGCTGACCCGTGCGTTCCCCGATCGTGCGGAGAAGCTGTTCGAGAAAGCCGAGGATGACGCGAAGAAGGCTTACGAAGATTTGGAAGCGAGAGCGAAGGAATAATCTCGTTTTCGTTGAACAGAATAAAAGAACTGCCGTGGCTTATGCCTGCGGTGCAAGCAGAATCCCCCGCCGGGCCCGGCGGGGGATTCCTTTTTGGGGTAAAACGATAAGAAAGCTTAAGGATTGCAGGAAAATAGAGAGCAAGTTTTGATGATATGGAAAGAAGCTGCTTTTTTCATTTTTAGAATCTAAAACGAGTCATTTTCCTACGCAAAAGAGAAGAATGCTTTTCAATCCGTCTCAGGATTGACTTTCCCTTTTTGTCTGGAATATAATAAAGCGAATGATGAGAACAGGCCGCCGGCCGGAAAGAGTGAGATTGCATGCCGAGATTTTTTATCGATTTTCCCTGCGCGCCGGGGGATGAGCCCTGGGTGGATAGGGAAAACGGGGCGCACATCGTCAAATCCCTGCGGATGCGGGAGGGAGAGACGCTGACCCTGTGCGACGGGCACGGCACGGACTACCGCTGCGTGCTGCTGCAAACGGATTCAAACCGCGCGCAGGTGCGCGTGCTGGAGCAGGCGAAAAGCATCAGCGAGCCCTCTGCTTTTGTGACGGTGTATCAGTCTTTGCCGAAGGCGGACAAGATGGATTCTGTGGTGCAGAAGGCGGCAGAGTGCGGCGCCTGCCGTGTGGTGCCGGTGCTCAGCGCGCGGTGTGTGTCCCGCCCGGACGAAAAAGCGGCGCGGAAAAAGACGGAGCGCTGGCAGAAGATCGCTCTGGAGGCGGCCAAGCAGTCCGGCCGGGGAATCGTGCCGGAGGTTGCGGAGATTGCGCCGTATGCGAAAGCGGTGGAGTATGCCGCGGCGGAGGGCGGCAGGCTGCTGCTCTTTTACGAGGGCGGCGGGCAGAGCCTGCGCAGCCTGGGGCTGGAAAACGAGAAGCGGATTTCTCTGTTCATTGGGCCGGAGGGCGGCTTTGCGCAGGATGAGGTGGAACTGGCTCGGGAAAACGGCGCGCAGGTGGCCACGCTGGGCCCGCGGATTTTTCGCACGGAAACAGCCCCGGTGGCGGCGCTTTCGGCGCTGATGCTGCTGACCGGGAATATGGAACAGGACGCGGTTTGGGAGGAATGAGCTTGGAACAGCGCAAAACAGTTTTGATCACCGGGGCTTCGCGGGGCATTGGCAGCGAGATTGCGCGCCGCTTTGCCCTTGCGGGGTACCAGGTGGCGCTGAATTACAACACCAGTGAACGGCGGGCGCGGGAGCTGGCGGAATTGCTGGAACGGCAGCTCGGCATCGCTGCGGGGGAGCGGATTCTGCCTGTTCGCGCCGATGTTGCCGACCGGCGGCAGGTGGAGCGGATGTTCGACGAGGCAGAAGCTCGCTTCGGCGGAATCGACGTGCTGGTGAACAATGCCGGAATCGCGCAGCAGAAGCTGTTTACCGACCTGACGGACGAGGACTGGCGCAGGATGTTCGCGGTGCATGTGGACGGCGCGTTCTATTGCAGCCGCCGAGCGCTGCAGGGGATGATCCGCCGCCACAGCGGGAAGATCATCAACGTTTCTTCCATGTGGGGGCAGATCGGCGGCTCGTGCGAGGTGCACTACTCCGCCGCCAAGGCCGCGGTGATCGGCATGACGCGCGCTCTGGCGAAAGAGGTCGGGCCGTCGGGGATTCAGGTGAACTGCGTGGCCCCCGGGGTGATCGACACCGAGATGAACGGCGCGCTTTCGGAGGAAACGCTCGAGCAGCTCTGTGAAGAAACGCCGCTCGGCATGCTCGGCACCTGCCGTGATATTGCGGAGGCCGTGCTCTTTCTGGCGGACAGCCGGTCGGACTTTATCACCGGTCAGGTGCTCGGCGTGAACGGCGGCATGGTGATTGGATAACAGAGAATGGAGGAGCAAATGTGAAGCGCATTGCGGTGATCTATCAGTCAAAATACGGTTCGACCAGGCAGTACGCGCAGTGGATTGCCCGGGATCTGGGAGCGGAGCTTCTGGAGCGTTCTGCCGTTTCGCCGGCAGATCTGCGAAAATACGATGTGGTTGTGTATGGCGGGGGGCTGTATGCCGGCGGCATCGCCGGCGTGGACTTGGTGGCAAAGCACCCCTGCCCCGCGCTGGTGATATTTACGGTGGGGCTGGCAAACCCGGAGGTCACGGATTATTCGGACATTCTGAACCGGAATTTCTCCCCGGAGCAAAGAGAAACGCTCAAGGTGTTCCATCTGCGCGGCGCGATGGATTACGGCAGGCTGGGGCCGATTCACCGGGGCATGATGGCCATGATGAAGAAAATGTCGGTCGATTCAAAAGCACCGGAAGATCGAACGGACGAGGACCGGCTGATGCTGGAAACGTATGGGAAATCCGTGAACTTTATCGACGAGGCGTCGATTGCTCCCCTGGTGGAATATGTGAAGGGGCTGCTCTGAAGCGGCGATCGATAGAAAAAACAGGCTCCGGTTTGTTCTCAACGAACTTGCCGGAGCCTGTTTTTAGCGTTTTATTTGCAATGGATCAAAAATAAAATCAGAATTCGATCTTTGCTTCGAGATACTCGATCAGCTTGTCGATGGAGACGCGCTCCTGCTGCATGGTGTCGCGGTCGCGGATGGTGACGCAGCCGTCGGTTTCGCTCTCGAAATCGTAGGTCAGGCAGAACGGGGTGCCGATTTCGTCTTGACGGCGGTAGCGCTTGCCGATGGAGCCGGCGTCGTCGTAATCGACCATAAAGTGTTTGGCGAGCTTTGCGTAAACCTCCTGCGCCTTTTCGTTCAGTTTTTTGGAGAGGGGCAGGATGGCCGCCTTGTACGGCGCAAGCGCCGGATGCAGGTGCATGACGATGCGGCTGTCGTTCTCGCCGAGCTCCTCCTCGTCGTACGCGTCGCACAAAAAGGCCAGCGCAACGCGGTCCGCGCCGAGGGACGGCTCAATGACGTAGGGGATATAGCGCTCGTTGCTTTCGGGGTCAAAGTAATCCAGTGCCTTGCCGGAATGGTTCTGGTGCTGCTTTAAATCGTAGTCGGTGCGGTCTGCGATTCCCCACAGCTCGCCCCAGCCGAACGGGAACAGGAACTCGATGTCTGTTGTGGCCTTGGAGTAGAAGGAAAGCTCCTCCTTCTCGTGGTCGCGCAGGCGCAGGTTCTCTTCGTTCAGGCCAAGGTTCAGGAGCCAGTTCTTGCAGTAGTCTTTCCAGTAATAGAACCAGTCGAGGTCGGTGTCGGGCTTGCAGAAGAACTCCAGCTCCATCTGCTCGAACTCACGGGTGCGGAACGTAAAGTTGCCGGGGGTGATTTCGTTGCGGAAGGATTTGCCGATCTGCGCCACGCCGAACGGAATCTTGCGGCGGGTGGTGCGCTGGATATTCACAAAGTTGACGAAAATACCCTGAGCGGTTTCGGGGCGCAGGAAGATTTCGTTCTTCGCGTCCTCGGTGACTCCCTGAAAGGTTTTAAACATCAGGTTGAACTTGCGGATGTCGGTAAAATTCTTCGAGCCGCAGTCGGGGCAGGCGATGCCGTGCTCCTGAATATAGTCGGCCATCTGCTCGAAGGTCATGCCGTTTGCGTCGCCGCCGGCCTCTTCAATCAGCTTGTCCGCGCGGTGGCGGGTGTGGCAGTCGCGGCAGTCCATCAGCGGGTCGGAGAAGCCGCCTACGTGGCCGGAGGCAACCCATACCTGCGGGTTCATCAGAATCGCGGAATCGAGCCCTACATTGTAGGGGCTCTCCTGCACGAACTTTTTCCGCCATGCCGCTTTTACATTATTTTTAAATTCCACTCCCAGCGGGCCGTAGTCCCAGGTGTTGGAGAGTCCGCCGTAAATCTCGGAGCCGGAATAGACAAATCCCCGGTTTTTACACAGACTGACAATTTTGTCCATCGTTTTTTCGCTGTTCTTAAGCATGTTTCATCCTCCAATTTCGGGACGCTGGCTGCGCCCCTTTATTTTTTCTGGTTGAAGATCAGCAGCTTGCTGAAAATGTAATTCAGAATGACCACAATCACGTTCATCAGGATTTTGGCCACCCAGAAGTTCCAGTGAAGTAAATCCACCAAAAGCCCCATGCCGAGGGTATCTACCCCCAGTGAAAACAGGCGTGCCCCCAGAAAAGACATTGCTTCCCGCAGCAGTACCGCGGGGGCCATGCTTTTGCTTTGGAACACGAACAGCTTATTGGTGAAAAAGGCAAACGCGACGGAAGCGACCCAGGCCAGCGTATTGGCCACGTACAGGTTCCAGTGCAGAACGTCGTACAAAAGGCCGGCCAGCAAAATGTTGATCAGCGTTGTGAGAACGCCGAACACCAGGTAGGAAAGCATCTCCGGCGATGTGAGAAATCTCCACAGTTTTGTGAGTTTATTCATTTTGGGAATCCCTCCTGCGAGCCATACATTACAGTGTACCATTGTACAGCGTATCCTGCAAGTATATTTCCTGATATAATATATACCGCCTGAAAATAGCCGGCGTTCTTCCGTTTTAACGAAGGCGGGCGGGAAGAGGGGCGGTTCCCTGCCCATTTCAGTTATCAATGAATTTGTAACATGGCAGAAACGGAAAAGAAAGCGGGCAATTGCGGCGCCCGGGCGGAAAAGGGCTGCAAAGGCCCGCAGGGCGCATGCCGCCGGGCGAAAGCTTTAAAAAATATTCATCCTTTTTATCGCCCATTTTAGTATAATAATCTGGTATAATAACTGCAAAAGTGTTTGCGGCGATCATGCGCGGCGAATCGAGATGAAGCCGCGGTATGCGGCGCGGCGATTTTGAGGCTGCTTTTCGGCGGCGCTTTGCACCCCCCACGGCCATGAAAATGCCGCGGTAATGATTTTGAAGGCTCATACAAACAGGACGGAAGGAGTAGAATACTATGGCGGCAGGAAAAATTATGGTAGTCGACGATGACCAGAACATCTGCGAGCTGCTGCGGCTGTATCTGGAAAAGGAAGGCTTTCATGTGGCGATCGCCAATGACGGCAAAAGAGCGGTGGATCTGTTCGACGCGGAGAACCCGGATCTGATCCTTCTGGACATTATGCTGCCGGAGCTCGACGGGTGGCAGGTTTGCCGTGAGATCCGCAAGAAATCGCAGTGCCCGATCATTATGCTCACGGCGAAGGGTGAGGTGTTCGACAAGGTGCTCGGCTTGGAGCTGGGGGCGGACGACTATGTGGTAAAGCCCTTTGAGGCCAAGGAGGTTGTGGCCCGCATTAAGGCGGTGCTGCGCCGCGTGGGCAAGAACGGCGACGAGCTGATTAAGGAAGTGAAGTTCGATAAGCTTTCGATCAACCTGACGAACTACGAGCTGCGCGTGAACGGCGTTCAGGTGGACACGCCCCCCAAGGAGATGGAACTGATTTATCACCTGGCCAGCAACCCGAACCGTGTGTTTACCCGCGACCAGCTGCTTGACGAGGTGTGGGGCTTCGACTATTACGGCGATTCCCGCACGGTAGACGTGCACGTAAAGCGCCTGCGCGAAAAGCTGGAGGGTGTTTCGGAAAAATGGGCCCTGAAAACCGTTTGGGGCGTGGGGTATAAATTCGAGGTCAAGGAATAAGCGGCACCGGATTTCCCGGCGGCAAGACTATCTTTTGCTCCCCGTGCGGGAAGATGGATTGAAATGGAGAAGGGGCGTCTCGCGGAGTGAAAAAAACTCTGTTTAAAAAGTATCTGCGCATCACACTGATGATTATTTTTGTCAGCTTTATCTTTCTGGGGGTGGTGATGATCACCTTCATTTCGCGCTACTGGCAGGACGAAAAGCGGGAGCTGCTCAGCAAAAATGCCCAGGGCGTTGCCGCCGTGGCGTCGGAAAGCGTGATCATGATTCAGAACGACCAATACATGGTGGACGGCAAACGCATGCAGGCGTTTATCTCCGCGTTTTCGGTGAATATTGACGCGGACATTTTTGTAACAGATAAAAACGGAGCGCGGCTTCTTTCGGCTTATACCGGCAGCGGAGAGGTGGGCGCCGGCGCCGTGAGCGCAGACATCATGAAACAGGTGATCGGCGGCGGCTATATGGGCACCGGCACCCTCAAGGGCATTTACCAGCAGCCCCACTACATTGTGGGTGTGCCCATTCAGGTGCTGAGCGACAACGGCGCCACCGTGACGATTGGAGCGGTGTTCACCGCCTCCAGCATCTATTCCCTGCAGGTGTACCGCACCGAAGCGCTGCGGATGTTCCTGATCGCGGCGGCGGCGGTGTTTATGCTGTCGTTTATTATGGTGTGGCTGTTTTCGTACCGGCTGGTGCGGCCTCTGCATGAAATGTCGCTGGCGGCGCACAGCTTTGGCGAAGGAAATTTTTCGGTGCGCGTTCCGGTGACGAGCAACGACGAAATCGGCCAACTGGCGCTGGCGTTCAACAACATGGCGGCTTCGCTGGCCTCCGGTGAAACGGTGCGCCGCAATTTTATCGCCAACGTATCGCACGAGCTGAAAACGCCGATGACGACCATTGCCGGGTTCATCGACGGCATATTGGATGGGACGATTCCGCCGGAGCAGCAGGAAAAATACCTGAAGATTGTTTCCACCGAGGTCAAACGCCTTTCGCGGCTGGTGCGCACCATGCTCGACCTTTCGCGCATTGACAACGGTGAGCTGAAGCTGCGGCCCGGGCGCTTTGATTTGACGAATACCATTCTTTCGGCCCTGCTTTCGTTTGAAAAGGCGATCGAGGACAAGCACCTGGAGGTGCGCGGGCTGGAGGACGCGGAAAGCCTGTTTGTGGACGGCGACCCGGATATGATTCATCAGGTGATGTATAATTTGATTGAGAATGCCGTAAAGTTTACCAACGAGGGCGGGTACATCGAGATTCATGTGGAGGATAAGGCTGACCGCGACGTCGTGCGCGTGAAGAACAGCGGCGCGGGAATTCCGCCCGATGAGGTCGACATGATTTTCGAGCGTTTCTACAAAACGGATAAGTCGAGAAGCTACGATAAAAACGGGATGGGGCTTGGCCTGTATATCGTGCGCACCATCATCGGGCTGCACGGCGGCGAGATCACGGTTTCGAGCGTGGAGAACGAATACTGTGAATTCCAGTTCTGGCTGCCGAAAAACAAGGAAAAGCAGATCAAGGCCGAGGCTGAGGATGCGCCGTTTAAGGAGCTTTCAAAAGAGAAAAAGGAGCCGAAGGGGTAACCCATTTTACGGGGGGATGAGCATGGACGATTTTCAGTGGAAAAGACCCGATGGGCAGGGAGAAGCCGACGAGGCGGAGAAAACCCAAAAGCCCTGGCCGGATACGTTGGAGGAATTCTTCCTGCAAAAGGAGACGCACTCCGAAGGTGCGGCCGAAGAGCAAAAGGCTCCCCCGCCGGGCGGCATGCCGGAATTGCAGCGGACAGATTCGCCGGGGCCCGGCGATAGTTCTGCCGGAGAGCCGGATGCAGGTTCCGGTTCGGATACGCCGGAGCGAAACGCGGAGAAACCACCCCAGGAACAGCCGGAGAACGGGAGTTCCTCCGCAGAAAGAGCGCCGGAAGATGCGCGGGAGGAGACTGCGGGCGCCGAAGCCAAAGCTCAGGATCAGCCGCAGGAATACCCCGCGCAGGAACAGGAGAATCCCGCCGCGCGGCGGGCGGGACAGCCGTATGACCCCTATGGCCCCCCGCAGAGCGGAGAGCGGCAGAACCCCGCGCCGGGCCAGCCGCCGCAGGGGCCGTACGGATATCCGCAAAACGGGTGGCAGCAGTACCCGGGCTACCCGGCCTACCCGCCGTATGGGAATCCGTCCGGTTCGCAGCAGGGGCGGCAGACGCCGTTTGGCTATCAGCCACCACGGGTGTATGCGCCTTACGGGCAGGGCGGCGGGCCGTTTTATCAGCCGGAATATACCCCGAAACCGCCGAAGAGCAGGGGCTACCGCCTGTTTTTCGGCGCAATCGTGACGTTGACCGCTGTCTTTGTGCTTGGATTTTTCAGCTTCAGCGTCTATACGGCGCTTTCGCCGGAGAGAAACGGTTCTTCTTCGTCGCAGCCGCCGCAAGGGCCTTCCGAGGTGCCGCCGGAATCCGCGGAGCCTTCGCAGGGGGCGGAAAACGCAGAGCCTGCGCCCGCCGGTAAGCTGGCCGATTCCAAATTTGCGGGGCTGGCGATTGTGTCCGTGCCCTCGGGCGGGGAGAGCACCGCGAAGGCGATTTACGCGCGGGTATCGCCCTCCATTATTGGCGTGGTCTGCGAAACGCAGAGCGGTACCAGCTCCGGCTCGGGGATCATCTGCCGTTCGGACGGCTATATCATCACGAACTCCCATGTGATCAACGACTCCAAAAGCCATTCGATGCTGCGCGTGATTCTGCACGACAACAGCCAGTACAACGCGGCGGTGGTCGGCTTTGATAAGACGACCGATCTGGCGGTACTGAAAATCGACGCGAAAAATCTGCCTGTGGCCGCTTTTGGGAACTCGGATTCGCTGGCGGTAGGCGACTGGGTGCTGGCGATCGGCAACCCGGGCGGCATGACCTTTGCCAGTTCGCTGACCCGCGGCGTTGTTTCTGGCCTGAACCGTTCGGTGGGGTACAGCGACAAGGCGAACATGACGTACATTCAGACCGACACGGCGATCAGCCCCGGGGCTTCCGGCGGTGCGCTGCTGAACCTGTATGGACAGGTGGTTGGTGTGAATACCTCGAAGCTGGTGGCGGAGGGCTACGAGGGAATGGGCTTTTCCATCCCGATTGCTCGCGCCAAAAGCATTGTGGACGATTTGATCCGGAGCGGGTATGTGTCCGGGCGGGCCCGTTTGGGCATCGGCGCGAATCAGGTCTCCAGCTTACAGCAGCAGATGGGCTGGCCGCAGGGCGTGATCATCGCCTCCATCGATTCCGAGAGTGCGTTCCAGGGGACAGAGGCGAAAGTGAACGACATTATTACGAAGGTGGACGGTACGCCGATTTCGACCATGACGGAGCTGTACCAAAAGCTGGGCCTGCACAAACCGGGGGATAAAATGAAAATGACGCTTTACCGGCCGGGTGCGATCGGCCAGCCGGGCAAGACCTTTGAAGTGACCGCCACGCTGCTGGCCGACAACGGCGAAACGCAGCAGAGCGTAAAATAAAACCGGTATTAAAAGCCCGAAAAGGGAGCGCGCCGGATCGAACTGTTTCGATCCGGCGCGCTCCCTTTTTATGAGTTATCATCAGGAGGATGCATGGGAGCGGTTTGTCTTTTTGCTTTACAGCATCGGCGCAAGCTCCGCAGATTCTTCCTCCGGGAAAAGCTCAGGTTCATGGGAGAACAGTGGAAAATCGGTGCCACCGGGAGCCTTTGGAAGGTCGGAGATCTGCACGGGTTCGCCGGCGGCGCCTCCCCTGAGCCGGAACACGTTGACCAGACCAAGCATGATTTCTGCCTGACCGGAGAGTTCCTCACTGGCGGCCGCGCTTTCTTCCGCGGTGGCGGAGTTGGTCTGCACAACGCCGGAAATCAGGTTGACGCCTTCGTTCACCTGATCGATGGCGCTGGTCTGCTCCTGGGAAGAGACCGCGATATCCTGAATCAGAACGGTGACGTCGGAGGATTTTTTTGCAATCTCGTCAAGGGACTTGCGAACCTTGTCTACCAGCTTGGTACTGTTTTGAATGGCGGAAAGGGTGTTTTCGACCAGAGAGGTGGTGCTGTCGGCGGCCTGGGCGCTTTTGCCCGCCAGATTCCGCACTTCCTCCGCCACCACGGAGAAGCCTCTCCCCGCGGAGCCGGCCCGGGCAGCCTCCACCGCCGCGTTCAGGGCCAGAATATTTGTCTGGAAGGCAATATCGTTAATCGTTTTAATGATCTTATTGATTTCGGCAGAAGTTTTTTCCATTTCGGACATCGCCCCCACCAGCTGCTGCATCAGCGCGTCGCCGTCCTGAATGACGCGGGTCGTTTCCTCCGCATTGGTGTTGGCGGCCTGCGCGTTTGAGGAGTTGGCCTTCACCTTATCGGAGATCTCGCTGAGGGTGGCGGCGAGCTCTTCAATTGAGCTGGCCTGCTCCGTTGCCCCCTGCGACAAAGTCTGCGCCCCTATGGATACCTGCTCGGCTCCGGTAGAAACCTGGCCGGCGGCAACCTGAATCTGCGAAAGGGTGCTGTTCAGGGAATCCAGAATAGAGACCAGAGCCTCTTTGATCGGCGCAAAGTCGTTTTGGTAATCGACATCGACAGTCACGGTCACGTCGCCCTTGGAAATGGCGCCAAGCACATATGAGATATTGTCAACGTAGGCCTTGAGATTTGCGGATACGGTGCGCATCCCCTCCGCCAGAACTCCCAGCTCATCCTTTGAGGTGTAGGGAACGTCGATATCCAGCTCGCCCTGAGCGAAGCGGAGCATGGCGGCCTCGATCTGTTTGATCGGTTTGGTAATGATGCGGACAATATAGACGCAGATCAGAATGACAAAAATAAGTATGGCTGTGCTGAAAACAGCGACGATCTGGTAGGTTTGCTTTTCTGTTTTGGAAGCGCTGATATAAAATTGGTTCGCTGCGGATTTGGAGGAGGAGCTGAGTGTGGAAGAGAGAGTTTGGGATGCGTTGGCAATCGTAATAAAATCGGAGTAGTACAGCTTTTTTGCGGATTCCACTTCTCCCCGGGCGTACATGTTCTGCAGCTGATCACTCAGCTTTTTCAGGGTGGTTGAGTTGGCGGTCAGCAGATTCAGCTTATCCTGATTCTCCTGTAAGGTAAGATTGTTTCTCAAGATGGCAATGTCGGACTGCATGGCAAGATCCAGTCTTCTCAGTTCGGACTGATACCCGACAGTGGAGTTCTTATCCTCGGTTGTCAAATACATCAGCAAATATTTCTGCTGCGTGTTGAGGGTTTTATTCAGATCTTCCGCAGCGGTCACGGTTTGATACGGTCCCTGATAGAAGCTGTTCAGAGAATTTGCAATCGATTTCATGCCGAGCATGATGATACAGGCCACCATCACACTAAACAATACAACTACAAAGGCAAAGCTAACCGTCAGTTTTTTGGGAATGGATAGATTTTTCATGGGAAGCCCTCCAAAACAACAATTTTTATCTCAGCCGCAAATCAATTCGGCATTAGTCTCAAAAAAACGAAATTTATTGTTCTTATTTTCCAAAATATGACTGGAATAATTATATAAGACTTGCCGAATTCTGTCAATCTGGAACGGGAAAAGTGGCCGACAAAAAAATGCCCTTATTTTTGGAAGGGCTTACAACAATGGATAAAAGTGAGGTGCAATGTAACAAAAAATCGGCCCGAATCGCTTTTGATCCGGGCCGGTTATCAGCAAATTGATTTTTTTTACAGAAAAAATTTGTTTCTGAAAAGGAAGATTTTTGGATTAAATGACGTCACTTGTCTCGATGAGTTTGCAGGAGAGATTACTGGATATCTTTTTTCTCCATGATCTTACAGGAGATGAGATAGGACAAAAAGAGCAGGAGGAGAGAGGCCCCCCAGGCTGCCGTTACCAGAAAAACAATAGACAGATCACCCGGCCCGGAGACAGTGAAGGGGAATTTTTGCAGAAGATAGATCAGCAGAAAGACAAGCAAAAAAACGCCCATCAGCAAGATCCGCGCGGTTTGGGTGCCAAAGCGGTACATCAGCGGAACCAGAATGCCGATTAGAACGAGCGACATCCCAATGGAACTTGAAATTTGAAGAATGATTTCCGCATGGAACAAATTGCCCGCAGCAGCCGAGAATGCGAAAGAAATGCAAGTGGCTGCAAGGATTGCCAACAATAAGTAAACGTATCTGCCGAGCACCAACAGCCGTTTGCTGACTGGTAAGGAAAGTGCGTAGAGATTCCATTTGCAGGCTTCGTCATATGCGAACAGACTGATAGACAGAAATACTGTGAAATAAATGGACAGGAAGGACAGCGTCCCATTGCCGAGGAGGGAATAATCAGAATGCGTTGCCAATGAGATGAAAAACAGCAGCAGAAGAATCGCGCTGAAAGCCAGCAGGCTTCGTTTGGAGATCATGAGGTCTTTCATCAATAAGCCTTTCATCGTTTTTGCTCCCTTCCGTAAAATACCATAATGTCGTCGATTCCGGCCGGGTCTACCATCAGCCCGGGGTGGCGCTTGGCGAATGCCGGCCGGTCTTTGACCAGCGCTTCGCAGCCAAAGGAATTCTTCCGGCTGCGCAGATAGTCGCACTCCGGCAGGTGCGCAAATTCCTCCGCGCCGCATTTGACCACGCCGTAAGAATCCAGAATTTCGTCCTTTGAGCCGCTCAGCAAAACCTTGCCCTCGTGGATGAAGGTGATATAATCCGCGACGCGTTCCAGATCGGCGGTGATGTGCGACGAGAAGAGCACGGCATGTTCCTCATCCTGAATGAATTCCAGAAGCAGGTCGAGAATCTCACTGCGCATAACAGGGTCGAGCCCGCTGGTGGCTTCGTCCAGAATCAGAAGGCGGGGGTGGTGAGCCAGCGCGGCGGCAATCGACAGCTTCATCCGCATTCCCTTGGAAAAATCCTTGATCAGCTGATCGCGCGGGAGACTGAATTCCTCCAGATAGCGCTGATACAGCGGCTCATCCCAGTTTGGAAAGAACCTGCTCAGCAGGGAGCTGATGTGCCTAGAATGAAACTCCCCGGGAAAATAGCAGTCGTCGAATACCACGCCGATTTGTTCTTTGACTTTGCGCTCCTCCTTCTGCGCGTTCAGACCAAACACGAAAATTTCGCCGCTGCCGGGCTTGAGCTCGTTTAAGATCAGTTTAATGGTGGTGGTTTTGCCGGCGCCGTTTTCGCCCACCAGCCCCATGATGCTGCCGCCGGCAACAGAAAAGCTGATATCCTGTAAGGCAAAGGAGGGAAAACGCTTCGTCAGGCCGCGTACTTCCAGTAAATTCTTCATATCGATTCTCCTTTATAAAGTTGAGTGAGAAGTTCAGAAAGCTGCTCGAGGGGAATAGAGCCGGCCTGTGCCAGCCGCACAGCCTGCGAGATCAGCTCCCGGATTTGGCGCAGGTGCTCCTCCTGAATTGCCGAAACGTTGCGTGCCGCGACAAAACTGCCTTTGCCCGCCCGGGTGATCAGGAAGCCGTCGCGCTCCAGGTCTTCGTAGGCTCGCTTCGTGGTGATCACGCTGATCTGCAGTTCCCTGGCCAGCACGCGCATCGACGGCAGAGCGTCGCCCTCTTTCAGCTTGCCGCTGATGATCTGATTCTTGATTTGGCGGGTGATCTGTTCGTAGATTGGCCTGCTGTCTGAGTTGCTGATGAAAATATCCACGGCGCTCTCCTTTCTGAATACTGTATATATACTATATACACAGTATGACGCGATTGTGTGAAAAAGTCAAGTGTTTTTTCTAGGAAAGCGAACCGAGTTATACGTAAAGTATATATTGCACTTATTTTTACATTTTTCGTCCCTTTTTTCCCTGTTTTGCAGAAAAACAGAAAATATTTTTAAGGGCTTTCTCTTTCGGGAGAAAGTTTTTTTCTTTTGTCCCGGAGAGTCAGAACCTGCTGATCCCGACAAAAATCGAAACGGATTTGTTGGACGCCGCAAAGAACGGCGAAAAGGAGACCGGCTGGGAAGAACGGTGGGAAACGATGCTGCAAAGCAGACCGATCGGACTGTAATTGGGGAAGGAGGGCGTATGACGGACCCAAATAAGGCAAAGCGAAAAATCATGCGCGGCTACGATAAGCTGGCGTTTGGCGGGGTTGCGGACGCCGTGCGGCTGATGTTCTGCGACAACCCGGATCAGCTGGAGATTCGCGGGATGGATTTGTTCAACGTGGCGGAAATCAAGCGCCCGAAGGGCGGCGGGATGGAAATCAAGTTTTTTGACCGCATTAAGGCGCTGCAATGCTTGGAGCAGATGAATGAGGAGCGCGGGGAGGGCCCGGGCGGCTTTTACCGTGCGCTTGAACAGAGCGTGCGCAGCTTTGAGCCGGATTCGCCGGAGGGGGACTGAGCTTGGAATTTCACCCTTTTTCAAAAAAGCAGCTTCAGGCGCTGAGCTGGTGGTGCAGGGGCAGCCCGTTTGAGGATTACAGCGCGGTGATCTGCGACGGCGCGGTGCGCAGCGGCAAGACGCTTTGCCTCGGCATTTCCTTTATTGCGTGGGCGTTTTACCGGTTTGACGGCCAGTCGTTTGCGCTGTGCGGAAAAACCATTCGCTCCCTGCGGCGGAATCTGGTGGTTCCCTTGCTGCCGGTGCTGCGGGAAAACGGCTTTGAATGTACCCTGAAGCTTTCGGAAAATCTGCTGACCATCTCGGCAGGCAGGCGCGAAAACCGATTTTACCTGTTCGGCGGCAAGGATGAATCCTCCTCCGCGCTGATTCAGGGCATGACGCTTGCAGGCGTGCTGTTCGACGAGGTGGCCCTGATGCCCCGCTCGTTTGTGGAGCAGGCGCTGGCCCGCTGCTCGGTGGAGGGCTCGACCTTTTGGTTCGACTGCAACCCGGAGCACCCCCAGCACTGGTTTTACCGCGAGTGGATTCAGAACGCCGAGAAGAAGAACGCGCTGTACCTGCATTTTCAAATGCAGGACAATCCGTCGCTGTCTCAGGCGATGCTCGAGCGCTACCGGGGGCTGTATTCCGGTGTGTTTTACCGGCGCTTTGTGCTGGGGGAGTGGGTGGCCGCCGAGGGGCTGGTATACCCCTTTATGACGCGGGAGCAGTTTTGCCCCGTGCCGCAGGGAGCGCTGGAACGCCATGTGATTTCGTGCGATTATGGCACGGTCAACCCCTCCTCCTTCGGGCTGTGGGGCAGGCAGAACAGCTGCTGGTACCGGATTGCGGAATATTACTACGATTCTCGCCGGGAGGGAATGCAGCGCACGGACGAGGAACACTACGCGGGGCTGTGCCGGCTAGCGGGAGGCAGAAAAATTGAGTGCGTGGTGGCCGACCCCTCCGCCGCGAGCTTTATGGCGGTGATCCGCCGCCACGGGGAGTTTCGGGTGATCCCGGCCAAAAACGATGTGCTGGATGGAATCCGCCAGGTGGCGGCAGCACTTAAGGCCGGACAGCTTCGCATCTGCGACACCTGCGACGACGCGATACGGGAATTCGCGCTGTACCGGTGGAGCTCCGATTCCGCACGCGACGCGCCGATCAAGGAAAACGACCACGCGATGGACGACATCCGGTATTTTACCGCGACCATATTACAGCAGGACGCGGGTGGCTGCTTTGCGGTGGCCGCGCCGCGCCGGACAGGAGAGTATGATGGGTTGGTTTAAAACGAAGAAAGGCCCGCCTGCTGTTTCCGCCATGCAGACAGGCCCGCGCTCCGGGTGGCAGGCGGGCTGGGAATGGAACCGCAGCGCGCCGCTCGCGGGCGGAGAGCAACGGCTGTACGGCGCGCTGCGGGAGTCGGTGCCGATCATTTCCGCCGCGCTGGAAAAGACGGTGCGGCTGATCGGCGCTTTTCAGGTGGAATGCCCGGACGCCGCCGCGCGGCGGGGTTTGGCGGAATTTTTGAGGCGTGTGCCGGTGGGGGCGGCGCAGGCGGGAATCCAGAGCTTTTTGTGCACCTACCTCGACCAGCTGCTGATGTACGGCACCGCTGTCGGGGAGATCCTCCTGAGCGCCGACGCCGACGGGATCGCGGGGCTTTACAATGCCCGGCTGGAGCACCTGGAACTGCGCCGGGGAGAAAATCCGCTGGAGGTGCAGCTGTGCGTGCGCGGGCCGTCGGGAGAAGCCGTGCCGGTGAAACACCCCAATCTGGTGCTGCTGTCCGCGCTGAATCCCGAGCCGGGGGAGGTGCGCGGCGTATCGATTCTGCGTGGGCTCCCCTTTTTAGGGGAGGTTCTGATGAAAATTTACCATACGATCGGCGTCAACTGGGACCGTGTGGGGAATACCCGTTTTGCGGTGACCTACAAGCCCTCCGGCGACGGGGATCGGGCCTACGGCGCCGAGCGCGCCCGGCAGATTGCCGATCAGTGGAGCCGCGCGATGCAGTCGGGGGCCGGGGTGAGCGATTTTGTCGCCGTGGGCGACGTGAGCATTCGGGTGATCGGCGCGGACAATCAGATTCTGGACAGTGATATCCCCGTGCGCCAGCTTTTGGAGCAGATTGTGGCGAAGCTGGGGGTGCCGCCGTTTTTGCTGGGGCTTTCGTGGTCGTCGACCGAGCGGATGTCATCCCAGCAGGCCGACCTGCTCACCAGCGAGCTGGAAAGCTATCGCCGCATGCTGGAGCCGGTGATTGAGAAAATCTGCAGAATATGGCTTTTGCTGAACGGATACTCCGAGCGGATGGAGATTGTTTGGGAGGACATCAGTTTGCAGGATACGGTGGATTTGTCGGGAGCCCGGCTCAAAAACGCGCAGGCGGCCAAGCTGGAATGGGAGGTTCAGAAGGAAAAGGAGGGGAGAGCATGAGAGAGGGCTATGTGATCAAAAGCGCGCAGAGCGCGGCTTCACCGGAGGAGCTTCGGCAGATCGGCCGCTACACCCGGCGGGAATTTTCACCCGAAGAGCTGTATGTATTTTCGGTGGTGCTGTGCGACAACGAGATCGACCGCGATTTTGAGCGTTTCACAATCCCGGCGCTGCACCGGCTGGGGGAGCTGTTCCTCGGCAAAACCGGGCTGTTTGACCACAGTATGAAAAGCGGCGACCAGACCGCCCGGATTTTTTCGACCCATGTGGAAACCGATCCGCAGAAAACGACACAGGCGGGCGAGCCGTACACCCGGCTGGTGGCAAGAGCCTATCTGCCGAAATCGGAGAAGAACGCCGATTTGATTCTGGAACTGGAATCGGGAATCAAAAAGGAGGTCAGCGTGGGCTGCGCGGTGGGCAAGTCCACCTGCTCCGTCTGCGGAGCGGACAAAATAAAGCAGGCGTGCGGGCATGTGAAGGGGCGCGGCTATGGCGGCGCGGGGCAGAAGAAAATCTGCTGCACCGTGCTCGACGAGCCGGCGGACGCCTACGAATGGTCGTTTGTGGCGGTGCCCGCCCAACGGGCGGCCGGGGTGATCAAGGCCTTTGGGCCCAAGAAGGAGGAAAAGGAAGCCATGGTGGAAATCAGGAAGTCGCTGCGCGCTGGGGAGCCGGTAATGCTGACCGCCGCACAGGCTGAGGAGCTTGAAAAACAGCTGGAGCGGCTGGAGGCCTTGGCGGAGAGCGGCAGGCAGTACCGCGAAAGCGTGAGCAAAAACGTGGTGCGGCTGTGCGCGCTCGGCAAAGCGGGAATCCCGGCGGAGGTGATGGGCCGCGCGGCGCAGAGTATGCCGCTGGAGGATTTGCTCGCGCTGGAAAAAGCGCTCAACCAGCAGGCGGAGGGCATCCTGCCGCTTCGCCCACAGCTCATGCCGGAGCATCCGGCGGCGGACAGTGGGAACGACGTGTTCCGGATTTAGGGATAGCGATTCCCGGTTTGATGGAAGAGAGGAAATCTATAAAAATGGGAGGAAAGAGCATGAAAGTAGCATTTGGCGGGTATGGGGAAAAGCTCGTTACCTTTGAGACGGCGGAAGGCGTTCTGGCCGGAATGCCGGTGATGATGAGCGCGAACGGAACGGTGGCGCCCTGCGCCGCGGGAAAGGCATTCTGCGGCGCCGCAGTGAATGTGCGTGACGGATTTGCCGCCGTGCAGCTGGCCGGGTATGTGCGGCTGCCCTACACGGGCACGACCCCGGTGGTCGGCTACCAGACGCTGGCGGGCGACGGCGCGGGCAAGATCAAGGCGGACGCGGCCGGAAGATCGGTTCTGGTTGTGGACGTGGACGCTTCCGCCGCAGTATGCGGCGTGATTCTGTAACGAAGAAGGAGGAGAACTCATGGCTTTTTATGACACGCTTAAACTGGAAAAGGGTATGTACACGGCGGGAAAAGGTTTTACCCGGACGCTGGAGGAGCTGGATCCCTCCGCGAATTACGAGGGCACTCCGCTGGCGGGGCTGGACGCCTACCAGCGCCAGCTCAAGCGCTTTGACATCCGCGTGGGCGGCACCGGCTCCGACCCGGTGGAAAAATTCTTTCAGACCAGCGACAGCGCGGCACTGTTCCCCGAATATGTTTCGCGCGCGGTGCGTCAGGGAATAGAGCGGGCCGATTTGCTGCCCGGCATTGTGGCGACGGTGACGAAAATCAACTCGATGGATTACCGCACGATCACCTCCGATCCCCTGCCGCAGGACAAGGAGCTTCTGCCGGTGGCGGAGGGTGCGGAGATTCCCCGCACGGTGGTCAAAACACAGGAAAATCTGGTGCGCCTGCACAAGCGCGGGCGCATGCTTGTGGCGTCGTATGAAGCGCTGCGCTTTCAGAAGCTGGACCTGTTTACCGTTACGCTGCGGCAGATCGGTGCATATATCGCCCGCGCGCAGCTCGACGACGCGGTGAACGTACTGCTTGACGGCGACGGAAACGACAACCCCGCCCCGGCAACGGATGTGACCGGCGCACTTTCGTATCAAAACATGGTCAGCCTGTGGAGCGCACTGCAGCCCTACGAGCTGAACACCATTCTGGCCTCTACCCCGGCGGTGGAGGATATTCTGAACCTGAAGGAGTTTCAGGATTCCGCGGCGGGGCTCGATTTTCAGGGTACCGGCAGGCTGGCCACACCGCTCGGTGCAAAGCTGCTGCATGTGCCGTCGCTTTCCGGCAGCCGCCTGATCGGCCTCGACAAGAACTGCGCGCTGGAAATGGTGCAGGCCGGCGATGTGCTGACCGATTCCGACAAGCTGATCGACCGCCAGCTCGAGCGCGCCTCCATCAGCGTGATCGCCGGGTTCGCGAAGATCTTTGCCGGCGCGTGCCGCGCTGTCAGCTATACCGGAGAATAAAAGAAAGGGAGGGAAAGCCGATGAATCCGCAGGCGATTCTGGAACGATTTCTTTGCCTTTCGGGGCTTTCCCCGGAGGAAGCGCAGCCCTGGCAGGGGCTGTGTGAGGAGGCCATGCAGGAATTGAGCGCCCGTGTGCTCACCGGAGCGGAGGGCGGGACGGCGCTGCTGAACGCCGCTGCCGCCGCCCTGGCCTTTTACCGCTTCTGCACGGCGCAGTCCAGCACGCCGGAGAGCAATTTTGCCGCCGGGGATGTTCGCGTGACGAAAAGCGCCGCCGGAATGGAAGCGGCCCGCCGGTTTTGGCTGGAGGCGCGCCGCGCCGCCGCCCCTTACCTGCGCGACGAGGAATTTTATTTCAGGCAGGTGCGCTCATGACCCGGGCGGGGTTCCTCCGGCGGATGCTGGAGCGGTATGGCAGCGATACAATAGTGACGGTTCCGGGAGAAAGCCCCGTGACCGTGCGGGCGATGATTCAGGCGATGAACTATAAAAACAAGGTTTACCCCGACGACGCGTGGATGCCGGAGGGGTACTTTGACAATTCCCATTTCTTTTATATCGGCCCGCCCGACTGTCGGCTGGACCAGATGAGCGGCGCGGTGCTGCGCTGCGCGGGAAGGGAATACCAGGTTATCCGCGCGCAAAACTTTGTGGCGGGCAACCGGGCTTTATATGTATGGGCGGTTCTGCGGGAGCTGCCGGGGGAGGAAGCAGATGGCGGAATTTGATTTGCTGGAGCGGGAGCTGCTGCTCCAGCTGCAGGAAAAGGAATCCCTTCGGGATATCCGGTTTTCGGCGGCGTGGGAAAACAGGCGGGGAAAGTCGGACGGTGTCAGCGCCGTGTTGAAAATCCTGCCGGTGCGGTTTGTCCCGGCCTCGCTGGATGAATCGCTGCGCCGGGCGGAGCTGACCGTCGGCATCTGGATTTCCGCCCCGCGGGCGATGGGCGGCGCCGCGTGTGTGGACGCTTTTTCGCGCATCAGTGACGCGCTGCTGTTCGGGGAAAACGGGCTGTGCCTGCAGACCATCTCGTGCGGGAAGGTGGAGTATTCCGAAGCCGCCGAAGCGTTCCGGATGAGCGCCGAGGTGGGCATGACGGCATACTGCCGGGAAAGCGGGGGATAACATGGAGCTTTTGGTGCCGAAGCGTCAGAGCGTATCCATTGAGCTGAACGGCGAGAGGGTTGCTTGCGCAAGCGCTGTAAAATGTGTGTGCGTCAAAGAGCGCAGGGCAATCCGCGCGTTTGGCGAGGTGGAGGCGGTGGCCTGGCTGGAGCGCTCCCCCTCGTATCGCCTGGAGCTTTCTCAGCTGAGTGTGCCGGGGCAGATCGGCCGCTCGTCCCTTTGGGAGATGAGCGACTTTCGCCTTGTCACCGTGCAGGACGGCGTACGCACCGTATACAGCGGCTGCGAGTGGCAGGAGCTGACGGAGCGGGCGGACGCCGGAGACGGCTTTTTGGCGGAGCATGCTGTGATGACCGCGCGGAAGAGAAGCAGAGAGGAGGAGCCGGTATGAACGAAATCGAAGGCGTTGCCGGGAGTATTTCCGCTGTACAGGAAAAAGAGCAGGCCGAACGGATCAGCCGCGCGCTGGAGCGGGATTACCGGCGCTATCCCCGCCCGATTGCGGAGGAGGAGCCGGTATGAAGCTGCAGCCAATGAAATACGGCAATTACGTCTGGCCGCATAACCCTGAGCGTTTGACGGTGAGCTGCCGCAGAGCGGTGCGGGAGCTGCAGGCGCCGTTTGCCGGGAGCATTTTGCAGGATTACGGCGTGCAGAAGCGCGTGGTGGAGGGCGAGGGCGAATTCTACGGCGGGGACTGCATCGGGCAGTTCCAAAAGCTGTATGGAGAGCTGGAAAAAACGGAACGGGCCGTGCTGACCCTGCCGAATGTTCCGCCGTTCCCCGCGCGCTTTGTCACGCTCGAGCTGATCGGCAGCCCCGAGCCGGACCTTGTACGCTACCGTTTTGTGTTCTGGGAGGACGGCGCGGCGGAAGCTGCCGGGAACCTGCTCTCCGGGCAGGTATACGAATGCCGCGAGGGCGACGATCTGTGGCGGATCGCCGCGCTGTATTCGGTTACCGTGCAGCAGCTGCTGGAGAAAAATCCGGCAATCCGCTGGCCGAACTACCTGCGTGAGGGTGAAAAGGTGATGATCCCGTGAAGTTTGAGGGAATCACGGCGCAGGGAACGGTATATTCCCTCGGCGTGCCGCTGTCTGTTCACATCAGCCGGGGCGCGGGCGCTCCCGCGGACGAGCTGGTGGGGGAATTCCCATGGAGCGCTTTGCCCCCGCTGTACCGTCTGCGGGTGTTGGACGGGGATAGGCTTGTGTTTTTTGGCCCCGTGGATGTTCTGCAGGAGAAGATTTCACCCAAAGGAGCCTTTTTGCGCGTGGAGGGACGGAGCCTTGCGGCGCTGCTGCTCGACAATGAGGCGCTGCCGCAGACGTATTACTCTCCGCCTTTTTCTGCCGTGTTTGCCCGCCATGCCGCGCCGTACGGATTTATGCGATACCGGGTGCCGGGCGGAGCGGAAAAAATCGGGGAGTTTACGGTGACAAAGGGCATGAGCGAATGGCAGGTGCTCGAAAGCTTTTGCCGCCGTGCGTGGAGTACATCCCCCGCTTTGCAGACTGGGGGCGAGTTGACGGTCGGCGGAGCGGAAGAGAGTGGAATACTTTGGTTTGGAGATTCCGTGCGGGGGCTGACGTATCTTTCCCTGACCAGAACGTGCAGGGAATATGAGAGAATCAGCGAGCTTCTGGCTCGCTCGGCCAGGGATGGGCGCTATACCGTTTCACTCACGGACGAACAGGCGCTGCGCGACGGCATTCGCCGCAGGCGCTGCCTGAGTGCTTCCCCGGCGGCCGGCGCGAGGCAGGTTCTTGCAAACGCGCGGCAGAAGTCGCTGGAATATACGCTGGTCTTGCCCGGCTGGCCCGATGTGCAGCCGGGAAGAAACGCGGAGATCGGTGACAGATTGCTTGGCAGGGCGGCGGGACTCAGGGTGTGGAGCGTGGAGTATGGACTGGATGCCGGCGGGATGCTCTGTACCGTCGCGCTGCGGCGGGCCGCGGAGTAAAGGAGGAAACAGGATGTGGATTTCGGAGAAAATGGCCGCTTCTCGCGCTGCGGGGAGCACGGTGGCTTCCGGTGAGGTGACGGGCGGGCGGGACGCCCGCATCGCCGCGCAGGGTGAAACCGAATACCGCCGCCTTGCGCTGGCAGCTCCCTGGGGAATCGCGTATCTGCCCCCGGCGGGGGCAAGGGCGGTGATTTTCGGCGGAGCGGAAAACCCGGTGTGCGCCGGTACCATTGTGGAGACGGGAGGGCTTGAGCCCGGCGAGCTTCTGCTCTTTTCCGCCGGAGGGGCGCGCATCTGCCTGAAAAATTCCGGCGAGGTGGTCATCAACGGCCAGACCTTTGCCGCCGAGGGGGAATCGTGATGGATACCAGGCTTGACGGGGGCGACTTCGCGGTTGGGGCAAACGGCCTGCCGGGGTCTGTCGGCGGAAGGGAAGAGCTGTTGCAGCGGGCTTTGATTCGCCTTACGGTGCCGCGCGGCAGTTTTTCGTACGACCCGGAGCTCGGCGGCAGGCTGCACACGCTGGTGCTGTCCGGCGCGGATTTGAGCGCGCGGGCGCGAGAGCTTGTGGAGGAAGCGCTCGCGGCGATGCCGGGGGTTTCGGTGGAGCAGGTTGCCTGTACGCCGCTCGGCGGGGGCCGCGCGCGCCTTGCGGCGGAGCTTTCCACCTCCTTTGGCCCGGGCGTTGTTTCGCTGGAACTGACAGGACAGGAGGGATAATGCGGTGGAAAGTTACGGCTCTGTTTTGGAGCGGATGCAGCAAAGCTTTCAGGAACTGGCGGGCTTTTCTGCGGACGACGCGTCGGATCTGGGAATCCGGCTCAAGGTACTGGCAGGGGAGGTTTATTCCCTGCTGAACGGGGTGGAATGGCTGAAAAGTCAGATGTTCCCACAGACGGCGCAGGGAGAATACCTGAGGATGCACGCCGCGCAGCGCGGGCTTTCCCGCAAAAGCGCGGTGTTTTCCTCCGGAGTGCTGGTATTCGGGCGCACCGGCACCCTGCCGTATGATGTGCTGATCCCGAAGGGCACGGTCTGCGCCGTTTCGGGCGCGGCTGGCCTACGTTTTGAAACAACGCAGGACATCACGCTCCCGGCCGGCGCGCAGACGGCGCAGGGGCCGGCGGTGTCGCAGCAGGGGGGCAAAGAATCCAACGCGGCGGCGGGAACCGTGACGCTTTTGCTCACGCCCCCGGCGGGTGTGGAGACCGTGTCGAATCCGCAGGCCTTTACCGGCGGCGCCGACGAGGAGACCGACGAGGAGCTGCGCAAGCGCCTGCTGAAAAGCTATGAGGTGCTGCCAAACGGCACCAACGCCGAGTTTTACCGCAGCTATGCGGTGCAGTACGACGGAATTCAGTCCGCAAGCGTTCTGCCCCGAGCCGACGGCAGCGGAACCGTCGCCATTTACGCTGCGGGCCGGGGCGCGGCCCCGCCGCAGGCTTTGCTGGAGAAAATACAGTCGGAGCTGAACCGTCTGCGCGAGGTGAACGTGGAGGTGACGGTGCACCCGCCGGAGCTGGTAGGGTTCCCGATCTCCATATATATTGATCCCGCGCCGGGGTGCACCCTTGCGGCGGCCACCCACGAGACCCTCGAGGTAATCCGGTCGTATTTCGATCAGCTTTCCGTGGGGGAATCCGTCATTCTGGCGCAGCTCGGCAGGCGGCTGATCGACACCGGGCTGATCCGCAATTACCATTTTGACGAAACCCTGACCAAGGATAAAAAGATGGAGATTTCACAGCTGGCGGTACCCGACCCGGTGTATGTGCAGCAGATGGGGAGCGTGGTATAGCATGAGGGCGATGGATTCCATGCGGGAAAAGCTCCTGCCGCTCCGGCTGTACCGAATGGACGGCGAAAGCCGGGTGGAGGCGGAGCTTTCCGCCGCGGCCGAGGGGCTTGACCTGGTGTATGAGGCGCTCGAAGGCCTGACGCGGGAGGCGTTTGTTGAAACAGCCGAGGGGTGGGGCCTTTCGATGCGGGAGCTCACCTTCGGCTCGGAGCGCGCGGAGCTGCCGCTGGAGCTGCGGCGCGAAATGCTCCTGTACCGCGGCGCGGTGACGGTGAACGACAACACCAAGGGGAGCGTGGAGCGTGCGCTGCTTTCCATAGGGCTGCGCACGGAACTCTGGGAGGCGCCCCGCGAGCAGAAGCTGTATGTCATCTGCTATGAGGTGCTGGATCAGAAGGTGACGCGGTACTGGTTAAAGCAGGCCGCGCTGCGCTTTCTGCCCGCCCATCTGGAAATTATTTTTGATTTTGGAAAAGTGACGTGGGCCTATCTGCGGGAAACGGAAAAAACATTTCAGCAGCTTGAAGAGCCCGGGTACACCTGGGAGCAGATTCGGGAGCTGGAATGATGAGAACAACTGGGAGGGAAAGGAAATGCCGTCCACGAATAAAACGCCCCGGCTGGGGCTAAATAGCTGGGTAGACACCGATAAGCCCCGGCGGGAGGATTTTGTACAGGACAATGCGATTCTGGATACGGTGATCAGCGGGCATGTGGCCGATATGGTGCTGCATTTGACCGAGGCCGACCGGCTGAAGCTCAGCGACGGCCTGGTGGCGGGCAGCCGCGCGGGCACGGGAGTCGAGGAGGCCTCTATTACGCTCGATTTTGAACCAAAGCTCGTGTTTGTGTTTTCAAAGGAAAAGCCGCTGGTCGATTACAGCGCTTCCGGCGGCTATACCGTGGTGAACAGCGGGATCGGCACACAGTGGGGCAACACACAGGGGGTGTCTATCAGCGGGAATAAAGTGTCCTTCAGGCAGAGCAAAACCGCCCCTGAGGCGGGCGGTGTGATGCTGAATCTGAACAAGCTGTACGGCCAGTATATTTATTTGGCCATGCGGTAACGGTGATTGACGAACCGGCGTTTTTATACTATGATAGGGTACAAATCATTCCCGGAAGGAGTTCGCTTTCCGGGCTGCGGATAGGAGCTTACCATGGAACTGTTTGAAAATGAAGTTCGCCCCGAGCGTGCGCTTTTGGTGGCGGTGGATACAGGGGAATACGACGTGGAAGCGTCAATGGCGGAGCTGTACGAGCTTACGCGGAGCGCGGGCGCGGAGCCGTATGGCTCGATGGTGCAGAAGCGCCCCTCGCCGGACTCCGCAACATGTGTCGGCTCCGGCATGGCCGAGGATATTGCCGATTACTGCACGCGCTACGAAATGGATCTGCTCATTTTCGACTGCGAGCTCTCGCCGACCCAGATTCGCAATCTGGAGGAAAAAACCGGCGTGCGGGTGATTGACCGCACGATGCTGATCCTCGATATTTTTGCCGCCAGGGCAAAATCAAAGGAGGGCAAGCTCCAGGTGGAGCTTGCCCAGCTTCGCTATCTGCTGCCGCGCCTGAGCGGCAGGGGAATCGAAATGTCGCGCCTTGGCGGCGGAATCGGTACGCGCGGCCCCGGCGAAACAAAGCTCGAGACCGACCGCCGGCACATCCGCCGCAGAATTGAGGGCCTGAAGGAGCAGCTGGAAGAGGTGGAAAAACACCGCGAGCAGATCAACCGCCGCCGCCAGAAGGACGGTGTGATCACCGTTGCGCTCGTCGGCTACACCAACGCCGGGAAAAGCACGCTGATGAACTACCTGACGCAGGCGGGCGTTCTGGCGAAAGACCAGCTGTTCGCAACGCTCGACCCCACGGCCCGGGCCTTAAAGCTGCCCGGCGGCGTTACCGTGATGCTGATCGATACGGTCGGCTTTGTGCGCAGGCTGCCGCACCATCTGGTCAACGCGTTTCGCTCTACGCTCGAGCAGGCCGCTCTGGCGGATCTGATTCTGAACGTGTGCGACGCGTCCAGCCCCGAAGCGCAGACTCACCTGGAGGTGACGCGCGCCTTGTTGGCGGAGCTGGGCTGGAAGGACCGCCCGGTCATTCCGGTGCTCAACAAGTGCGATTTGGTTCCGGAGCTCGGCGTCGTACCCATGATCGGCAACGCCGTACGCATCAGCGCGGTAACGGGAGCGGGTATTGGTGAGCTGCTTCAAACGATCGAACGCAGTCTGCCGGTTCGCACCGTGCGGGTAGAAGCGCTTCTACCTTTTGCGGAAAGCGGCCTGGCCGCCCGCGTACGCAAGGACGGCGTGTTGCAGGAGGAAGAATACACCGCGCACGGCCTGAAAATCATTGCGCGGGTGGGTCCGGAGCTGCTGGAGCAGCTTTCGCGCTATCTGGTCGATTCCGAAGGGCCAAAGGACTGATTTCGGGATAAGAAATGAAGCGCTCGGGGGACAAACGGAACAGCCCTTACGCTGACGAACAAAGAACAAAATCCCTGCCAGCCAGCAAGTGTACGCTGCCCGGCGCCGTATTTGGCGCGATGAATCTGCCGCCCGGGTTATAAAAGGATATTCTGATGCAGAACGCAGCGGCGGGACGGCAGCCGGGGCGCGGGACAGACCTCGCTCTGCATTTTTAATTTGAAAAAGAAAAACACCTTGCTTCGGGCCCGGAGGCCGAAACAAGGTGCCGAATGATAGGACAGGGGTTTTATTCGCCCTGTGGCGGGCCGGCGGATTCTGTCCGCCGGTTTTTGCGGTACATCAGGTAATTTTCTAGAATGATGGTGGCGGCCACGGCGTCTACCACAGCCTTGCGGCGCTTGCCGCGCGTGTCGGTCGCGTTCAGGTAATTGTGCGCTGTGATGGTGGTTCCGCGCTCGTCGCAGAAGGCGACGGGGATTCCGCTTTCCCGCTCGAGTCTGGCCCCGAACGCGCGGGCGTTTTGAGCGCTTTCTCCCTCGCTGCCGTCCATATTGCGCGGCAGGCCCACCACCAGAAGCTTTGCGTTCTGTGCCCGCGCGGCTTCCGCTATGGCCTGGCACAGGCGGTTCGGGTTGTGCTCCTGCACCACCGCAAGCGGGCTGGCCAGAAGCTCGCCCTCGTCGCACACGGCAAGGCCGGTGCGCGCCTTGCCCAAATCCACCGCCAGTATCTTCATGGCAGACCCTCCTGTTTTCAGTCAAAATTCATTTTTGAAAAGCGTATCGCAAAGCCGCTGCTCTCTCTTGCCAAAGGCGCGGGGAGACAGCCCGACTCCGGTTATCGCCGTCAGTTTTTTCGTGTCCAGTCGCGGGGGGAGGCGCAAATGAGCGCCCCGGCCAGATGCGAGGCGTCGTTTTTCAGACGGATGACGGCGTTGAGCTCCTCGTCAAAATCGACGATGCTCACCGCGGTGTTGTCGCTCCAGTCCATATCGTTCAGCTGTTCGATGGGCCATCCCTCGGCGCGGCAGAGGAAATTGCGGATGGCGCAGCCGTGGCTGGTCACAGCGATCGTTTTGCCGGGATTTTCCCGAATCAGGCGCATCACGGTGTCCCAGATGCGGTCGTAAACCTGCCTCATACTCTCTCCCCGCTCCGAAACGAACTCGTGCGGCGTTTTCCACCAGATCTCTGCCATTTCGGGGAATTTCTCGGGCAGGTCCGTCCACGGTACGCCCTCCCATTCGCCGCCGTCCAGCTCCATCAGCCCCTGCTCCTGCAAAATGGGCAGGTTGTGGTATTGGTTCACGGCCACGGCCGTTTCATACGCGCGCACCAGCGGGCTGGAATACAGCACGTCTATTTTGGTGTTGCGCAGGCGCAGCGCCAGCAGCTCGAGCTGCTGGCGTCCGTTTTCGGTGATTGGAGCATCCGTGCGCCCCTGAAAAATCTGTTTTACGTTTCCTTCCGCCTCACAATGGCGGATCAAGATCACTCTGGTCATTCACTGCTCCCTTTCTTTGTCGTCACCAGGGCATTACGCCGCCGGTCAGCTCTGTTACGGAAGAAATTCCGTTCTGCTCCATATATTCGTTCAGCCCCTTTAGAATATGCAGGGGCGCTTTGGGGTCGCTGAAAAACACGGTACCGATCTGCAGCGCGGCAGCGCCCGCCAGCAGCATTTCGACCGCATCCTGCCAGGTGGAGATGCCGCCCATGCCGACCACCGGAATGTTTACCCTTGCGGCGGCCTGCCACACCATGCGCACGGCCACCGGGAACACCGCCGGGCCGGAGAGCCCGCCCGTGTTGTTGTGCAGGATGGGCCTGCGGGTCTTGAGGTCGATGCGCATTCCGGTCAGCGTGTTGATCAGAGAAATTGCGTCGGCCCCGGCGCTCTCCGCTGCGGCGGCGATCTCGCCGATATCCGCAACGTTTGGCGAAAGCTTCACCATCAACGGCTTTTTGCAGAACCTGCGCACCTGCGAGGTGATGTCCTCCACACCGGCGCAGGAGGTGCCGAAGTGCACGCCGCCCTGTTTTACGTTCGGACAGGAGATGTTCAGCTCGATCATGTCAACGGCGGTGTCGGAAAGGCGCTCTGCCATTTCGCAGTATTCCGCCGGGGTGTTGCCCGCAATATTGGCGATGATCCGCGTGCCCTGCTGCGAGAGCCACGGCAGATCCTTTTCGATGAAGGTGTCGACGCCGGGATTCTGCAGCCCAACCGCGTTGAGCATGCCGCCAGGCGTTTCCGCGATGCGCGGCGGGGGATTGCCCGCGCGTTCTTTCAGCGTAATTCCTTTGCAGGAGATGCCGCCGAGCGTGGAGAGCGGGAAAAACTCCCGGTATTCATGGCCGAAGCCGAAGGTGCCGGAGGCCGCGATCAGCGGATTCTGGAATGTTACCCCGGCGACGGTTACGTTCAAATCTGCCATGCGCTATTCCTCCCAAACGATGCTGCGGCTGTCAAAGACGGGGCCGTCTTTACAGACATGGGCATAAATCTCTTTGCCGCCGCGCAGAATTTTGCAGGCGCAGCCAAGGCACGCGCCCACGCCGCAGGCCATGCGCTCCTCCAGCGAAAACTGGGCGGGAATCTTCTGCTCCTGTGCCAGAGCGCCGAGCGCTTTGAGCATCGGCTTTGGGCCGCAGGCAAAGAGAACGTCGGTTTCCGCCGCGTACTGGCGCGCGCAGTCCGCCACCGTACCGTGAAAGCCCATGCTCCCGTCGTCTGTCGAGATGAACACCCGGCAGCCCGCCAGCGCGAAGTCGCGCGCCAGGATCACGGATTCCTGATTGCGGAAGCCGAGGATCACTGTGGCGTTTTGACCGAATGGTCTTGCCGCCGCGAGCAGCGGGGGCACACCGATTCCGCCGCCGACAAACAGCGCCCGGCGATTGGTGTCGCCGAGATCGAAGCCGTTGCCGAGCGGAGCCAGCAGGTCGATGAAATCGCCCAGGCGCTTTTGACCCAGAAGCGCGGTGCCCTCGCCGCGCTCCTGAAAGACCAGGCGCAGGGTGCCGTTCTCCGCGTCGATGTCGCAGATCGAGATTGGGCGGCGCAGGGTTTTGCCCGGCACCAGCACATGCACGAACTGCCCCGGTTTTGCCGCGCGGGCAAAATCCTCCGCGTCCACAATCCAGTCGTGGATTCCCGGCGCGGGCTGCTTGTGGTAGATGATTTCGCACTGCATCGTATCGTATTTCATAGGCGTTATCCAATCCTCCCGATTCTTGTGGTAATCGCGTCGCGCATGCGTACGGCTTCCCTTGCGGCGGCCTTCGCGAACTCCTGCTCGGGGGCGTTCTCCTTCTGCCACGCGCACAGAATGCTGCGCGAGGCGTTGACCACCGCGCCGAGGCCCGAGGCGTCGAAGGCGGGGGCTACATCGTCCGCGCCGCCGCCCTGCGCGCCGTAGCCCGGTACGAGGAAGAACGTGTGGGGGAATTCAATGCGCAGCTCGCGCAGCTGCGCGGGGTAGGTGGCGCCCACTACCGCCCCGACGCCCGAATACACATATGCACCGGGCAGCAGCTCGCCCCACTGCTCGCACATCACGCCCATCTGGTAATAGACGGATTTTCCGTTTTTCAGCTGCTGATCCTGCAATTCGCCGGAGGAGGGATTTGAGGTTTTCACAAGAACGAAGATGCCCTTGTCCTCTTGTTTACATAAACCCAGCAGGGGCTTGATTCCGTCGGAGCCGAGGTAGGCGTTCACCGTCAGCGCGTCGCCCGCAAAGGGGGTGAGCCGTTCTCCATCCACGTCTGTTTTGCCCAGATGCGCGTTGGCGTAGGCTTCCATAGTGGTGCCGATATCGTTGCGCTTGCCGTCGGTGATGACGAACAGTCCCCGCTCGCGGGCATACTCTATTGTTTGGGCCAGCGCGCGCATTCCCGGCCAGCCGAGCGCCTCATAGTAGGCGCACTGGGGCTTGATTGCGGGCACAATGGGGGCCAGCTCGTCGATTAGAGCGCGGTGAAAGCGCAGCACCGCGTCGGCTGCGCCCTCGAGTGTTTTGCCGTATTCCGCGTAGGATTCTTCCCGAAGAAAGCGGGGGATATATTCCAGCTTGGGGTCGAGTCCCGCAACGGTGGGATTTTGCTTTTCAATGATCTTTTCAATCAGCGTGTCCAGTGACATAAGGCTCCTCCTCCAATTTATAATGCCGCCGGCCGTCAGGCCGCTTTTTCGGCCTTCCCCTCTAGCGACGGGGGGAGGTCCGCTTGTATTTCAGGGGAATTCCGCGCGGCTCCGCGTGGTATTCTTTACGCCTCCCGGTAAACGATGCTGCCGCGGCATACGGTATATTTGACCTTGCCGGAGAGCTCCATCCCGGCGAAGGGGGTATTGCGGCTTTTTCCGTGCAGCTTTGCGGGGTTCACCGTCCAGCGCTCGCTTTCGCTGAATAGAACGATATCCGCCGGCGCGCCCTGCTTGAGCGTGCCGCCGGGGATTCCGAGAATCCTTGCCGGGACGACCGACATTTTTTCAATCAGCTGCCAAAGCGTCAGACAGCCGGTGTTGACCAGATACGTGATGCCGACGGCGAGCGAGGTTTCCATGCCGATTGAGCCGTTTGACGCGGTGAGAAAATCGGCTTTTTCCGCCGAGGTGTGCGGCGCGTGGTCGGTGGCGATCGCGTCGAGCGTGCCGTCGCGCAGCGCCTCGCGGATCGCGCGCAGATCGCGTTCGGTGCGCAGGGGCGGGTTCATCCGGCAGTCGCCGTTTTTAGAGAGCAGCGCCTGCTCCGTCAGCGAGAAATAATGCGGAGCGGTTTCCGCGGTCACCTGCACGCCGCGGTGCTTTGCGTCGCGGATCATCGCGGCGGCGACAGCTGTGCTCACGTGGCAGATGTGAATCGGCACACCGTACGATTCGGCCAGCGCAATGTCGCGCGCGGTGCCGCATTCCTCGGCGGCGGCGGGGATGCCCGGTACGCCGAGCCGGCGGCTGACCTCGCCCTCATTCATCAGGCCCCCGGCAGCCAAATATAAATCCTCGCAGTGAGAAACAACCCGCAGGCCCAGCCGCGCTGCCCGCTGCATTCCCTCGGCCATCAGGCGGGTGTCGGTCACGGGCCGCCCGTCGTCTGAAACAGCGGTAACGCCCGCCGCTTTCAGCGCGGCCATGTCGGTCAGCGCTTCGCTGCGAAGGCCCGTGGTGATTGCGGCAGTCACATATACACGCGCATCGGCGTGCTCCGCGCGGGCGAGAATGTCCCGCGCGACTTCGGGCGTGTCGGTCACGGGGTTGGTGTTCGGCATCGCCAAAAGGCTCGTGACGCCGCCCGCCGCCGCCGCGCGGCATCCGCTCTGGATGTCCTCCTTCTGCGTAAAGCCCGGGTCGCGCAGGTGAACGTGCATGTCCACCAGTCCGGGGGCTGCTGTCAGTCCGCCCGCTTCGATCACTCTTGCGCCCTGTACCGAAAGGTGCGCGCCCATTTCCGCGATGATGCCGTCCCGTATCAGAAGATCGCCGGTGCGGTCGATTCCGTCCGCGGGGCTTACGATCCGGGCGCCCCGGATGAGAAGCTGTTCCGCCATACTGCCGCCTCCTGTCTGTTCTTTTTGCAGCCGTACCGCCAAAGGGGTATTTTAATTCTTCCCCCGCCAAGGGCGGGGGAAGAGGCTGTTTTTTCTATTCCTATTATACATGATTCGGGCAAGTCCGTAAACCGCGCAACTGTTCCGAAAAAGCGGGCCGTTTGCCGGAACTTCTTTGCCAATGTGCCAATCGTTCTTTAACCCCACGCCAGCGTGGCGGTGAGCGCAAGCAGCTCGCGCGTGTACATGGCAGATAAGATATTGCGCGGGCTTTCGGCGCTCACGGCATAGGGGGTCAGCCCCTGCCGCTTGGCCAGCCACGAGGCGCGCAGCTGGTGATATTCGTCGGTCACGATCGCCGCGTCAAAACCAAGGCTGTGCTTCTCCAGCAGCTCTTTGGAGTACCGGATGTTTTCCTCTGTGCTTTCGGAGCGGTCCTCCAGCAGAATCCGGTCGGCCGAAATGCCGCGCCCGACCAGCTTTTCGCGGATCACCTCGGCTTCGCTGCGGTTTTCTCCCTCGCCCTGCCCGCCGCTCGCGACGCACATGGCTTTGGGGTTTTCTTTCAGGTAGCGCTCCGCCGCGCCGATGCGCGCCCAAAGGTCGAGGCTGGGCTCGTCCCCCCGCACCTGGCTGCCCAGCACGATGGCCGGGATGCTTTTCGGGGGCGTGCGGTTTGCGGCAAGGATCATCTGCACCGTCAGAATCCCGGCCCATAAAAATCCGGCGGTCAGCAGGCCCGATAGAATCCGTGCGCCGGTGCGGTATGTTTTCAGGTGTCCGGCAGTTTCGGCCCGGCGTTTGAGCAGCGGAGCGAATCCGCCCCACAAAAGGAGAAAGACGCACAGTCCGATACCGAGGAAATTTCCGATATTCCAAATGCCGACGCTGCCGGGCCACAGGTACCAGATCAGCCCGGCGGCAGGCAACAGCAAGATCAGCCTTTTCATGGCAACCACTCCTTTTTGAAAATCAGTCTCCGTCTCACGGCTCTTGAAATCGAGCGCGTGCGGGCATTTATCCCGGCCCGTCATTTTCTTTTTTTTCTCTGCGGGCACGGCGTGAAACCGGCTTTTTTCTTTAGTATAACAAAAAAAGCAAAAAATGAAAAGAAACCTGGGGAGAAAGCGGAAAACAAACAGGAACAAATGCCGGAAAAACCCCCGTATGGCCAGAAAAATACGGGCAATATGGCAAACGCTTTTTAAATGTCAGGGAATTGACTTGATTTTTGGAAAGGTCTATAATAAAAATACTATTTTATAAACCAATTGGAGGTTCATTTATGAAACGCGTGTATAACTTTTCTGCGGGTCCTTCCGTCCTGCCGGAAGCGGTTTTGCGCCGCGCGGCAGAAGAAATGTTAGATTACCAGGGCAGCGGCCAGTCCGTTATGGAGATGTCCCATCGATCTAAACTCTTTGAAGGAATCATCGAGTCCGCGGAAAGTTGTCTTCGCGAGCTGATGAACATTCCTGAAAACTACAAGGTGCTGTTTTTGCAGGGCGGCGGCTGGTCGCAGTTTGCGATGATCCCGCTGAACCTGATGGTGAACAGCGGCAAGGCGGATTTTGTCGTAACCGGCCAGTGGGCCGCAAAAGCGCGGGAGGAAGCCTCCCGCTACGGCGAGGCCCGCGTTGTTGCTTCCTCCAAAGACAAGACCTTCAGCTACATTCCCGAGCTTGACCCCGCGACCTTTACGCCGGACGCGGATTACTTCTACATCTGCATGAACAACACCATTTACGGCACCCGCTACACAAAGCTGCCCGAAACCGGGAACGTGCCGCTGGTTGCGGATATTTCCTCCTGCATTCTCAGCGAGCCGATCGATGTTTCCAAATTCGGCCTGCTGTTTGCCGGCGCGCAGAAAAACGTTGCGCCCGCGGGCCTTACCATGGTGATCGTCCGCGAGGATCTGATCGGCCACGCCAAAGAGGTTACGCCCACCATGTTCAATTATAAAATCCACGCGGACAACGGCTCTTTGTTCAACACACCGCCCTGCTATCCGATTTATATCTGCGGGCTGGTGCTGGAGTGGATCAAGAGCGAGTTCGGTTCTTTGGAGGGCATGAAGGCCCACAACGAGAAAAAGGCGGGGATTCTGTACGATTTTCTCGATCAGTCGAAGATGTTCCGCGGCACGGTTGTGAAAAAGGACCGTTCTTTGATGAATGTGCCGTTCGTGACCGGCAGCGACGAGCTGGATAAAAAGTTTGTCAAAGAGGCGGAGGCCGCCGGCTTTGTCAACCTGAAGGGCCACCGCACCGTTGGCGGCATGCGCGCTTCCATTTACAACGCGATGCCCATTGAGGGCGTGCAGAAGCTTGTGGATTTCATGGCGGCGTTTGAAAAGAACAACGCCTGATTCCCCGGCCGTTTCTTCACTGGAAAAGGCGATCCTTCCAACAAAGCCTCTCCCTGCCTTTGGCGGGGCGGGAATTGGCGGCCTTGTCCGGTGAAATGCTTGACAATATGCAGAAAGAACAGAGGGTTCAAAGAGATGTATCGTGTTAAAACACTGAATAATATTGCAGAAGAAGGCCTTTCGCGCCTTGGGCAGGGCTATGAGTACGGCAACGACGTACAAAACCCGGAGGGTATTTTGGTGCGTTCCGCCGCCATGCACGACATGGAGCTGCCGAGTGAGCTGCTGGCCATTGCCAGAGCGGGCGCAGGCGTCAACAACATTCCGGTGGACAAATGCAGCGAGCGCGGCATCGTGGTGTTCAACACGCCCGGCGCCAACGCCAACGCCGTAAAGGAGCTGGCGATCACCGCGCTGTTTTTGACCTCCCGTAAAATTGTGCCCGCAATCGAATGGGCAAAGACCCTGAAGGGCAAGGGCAGCGACGTCGGCAAGCTGGTTGAAAAGGGCAAGGGCCAGTTCGCGGGCCCCGAAATCAAAGGCAAGAGCCTCGGCGTCATCGGCCTTGGCGCAATCGGCATTCTGGTAGCGAACGCCGCCAAGAATCTGGGCATGGAGGTTTACGGCTACGACCCGTACCTTTCCGTGGACGCGGCCTGGGGTCTTTCTCGCTGGGTGCACCACGCCAGAACGCTTGACGAGGTCTTTGCAAACTGCGATTACCTCACCGTTCATGTTCCGCTCACGCCCGACACCAAGGGCCTGATCAATGCCAATTCCATTGCGAAGATGAAGGACGAAGTGCGCATTCTGAACTTTGCGCGCGGCGAGCTGGTCGATACCGCCTCCGTGCTCGACGGCCTGAAATCCGGCAAAATCGCGGCGTACGCCACCGACTTCCCGACCGATGAGCTGATCGGCGTCCAGAATGTGCTGGCGATTCCCCATCTGGGCGCTTCCACCCCTGAATCGGAAGAGAACTGCGCCCGCATGGCGGTGGATGAGCTGAAAGAATACCTTGAGAACGGCAATATCCGCAATTCCGTCAACCTGCCGTCAATCTCCATGCCCCGCGCCCATGCGGTTCGCATCTGCGTGCTCCACCGCAATGTGCGCAATACCATCAGCCGATTCTCCGGCGTGATGGCCAACGCGGGCATCAACATCGAGGATATGCAGAGCAAATCGAGAGGCGATTTTGCCTACACGATTCTGGATGTGACCGGCGAGGTGGACGACGCGGCGCTCGAGCCGATGAGGCAGATGGAGGAAATCATCCGCCTGCGCGTGATTCGCTGAATCTGTTCTGAGTCCGGCGCATACCGCCCCGCGGCAAGTGAGCCGGGTGGAATCATCGAGTGAAATGAACTGCCTTTTTTGGTGGCCGCTGGAACCCAGTGACAATGAAAAAACCTTAAAAGGCAGTTCTTTTTTACCCTTTTGCAGGCGGTGGGGGAGACTTCTCCCCCACCGCCTGATTGTTGGAAAATCGGCCGGGCGTTCTTCTCCACCGCGGGTGAGGGAGAATGCGAACGGTTTGCGAGCCGATTTTCACGCAGCAGGGAAGCTGAAGATAACGGAGGAGAAACGAACATGAGGATTGGTCTGATCGGATACGGCGGTGTGGGGAAGGCCCTGGTCAAGCTGATTACAGAAAAAAGCCCTGCGCTGAAGGAACAGGGAATTGACCTGGAAGTGCTCTACATCATGGGATCGAAAAGGGGGCTTTACAGCCCCAAGGGAATCGACTGCGCCCGATTGCTGGCCGCCTCGAAGGACGGGCAAAGCATAGCGATTGAGGATACGGATGAAAACAGGAAAATCACCCCCGAGTTTATGCTGCGGCAAAAGGATATCGATTTGATGGTGGAGCTGACAGGCACGAATAAGGAAACAGGGGAACCGGCACGGAGCTACATTTTACAAGCGCTGCAAAATAAAATTCATGTCGTCACGGGCAACAAAGGCCCCATTGTGCACGCCTACCGGGAGTTGGAAAAGGCTGCGAAAGAAAACGGAGTATGCCTGGGGATTGGTTGTACCTGCGGCGGGGCGCTGCCCTGTGTCAACGGCGGAACGATCGAAATGGCCGGTTCAGAAGTCTATTCCATTGAGGGTGTGCTGAACGGCACGACCAACTATATTTTAAAAGAGATGGAGGACACCGGCTGCACCTATGAAGCTGCGCTGGAGAAGGCGAAAGCCTGCGGGATTGCGGAAGCAAACCCGAGCTTTGATGTGGATGGGTGGGACACGGCGTTTAAGCTGCTGATTCTGACCAATGTGGTGATGAAGCAGGACAAAAAGCTGTCCGACATCCAAATAGAGGGGATTGCCAGCCTGACGCCACAGGACATACAAACAGCCCGAACAGAGGGCAAGCGGTATAAGCTGATCGGGCGCACAACGCGGGAGGGGGAAACGCTGCGGATGAGGGTCGGGCCCGAAAAGCTGGGCGCGGAGCATCTTCTGTATCACGTGGACGGCAAAAATAAGGCAGTCCGGTACGAATCGGATACGCTGGGGGAGCTGACGCTGATTGGCGGGGCGTCGGGCACTACGGCTGCCGCCGCCTCTATTCTAAGGGATATCGTCTCTGTTTGCCGCCGGTTTTTACCGCGGCCACTCTAAAAAGATGGGCCGCTGCAAATGCGCCCGCTGAAAAACAGTGTGCAAAAATGCGCTTTGATCCAGCCTTGCCTAGATCAAAGCGCATTTCTTGTTTATCGGAATGCCGTCGCAAATTTGCTTTGCGGCAGCTTTCTCCCGAGCCGATACCGGAGTGGATTAAAAGAGATCGGACAGAGTCACCTGACCGGAGAGCAGCTCGTTCAAAGGGATACCCAGGAACACGGTAAGGCTGAATAACGCCGCCATCAGCAAGATCACGGCGGAGATCAGGCTGCCCGCAATGGGCCAAAAGCGTTTTGCGGCCGGGGTCTGCTCCTGCTCCCAAAAGGGCTCGACGTCGCGTGCTCTGTCTGCGCGGAGTTTTTGAACCAGTCTGTACACAGCGATACCTGTGCCGCACAGCAGCACGATGGCAAGCAGTAAATAAAACCAGTGTGTGCCGGAGCCCTCCGCTGGAAAAAGCCTTTTCAGAAAAATCAGGAGTGGAATGGCAATCGAAATTCCTTTCATCCAAACGCTTTCCTCTTTTTTCTCCGAATTTTCCTCTAATTCTTTCTTCATCATGGTTTCTCCCCGCGGCATAATGTTTTCAAATAACACGATCATTATATAGTTTACCATATTTGGTGGGACGGTGCAATTTTCTGCCGGGGATTATCGCGGAAGAAGGGCCTGTGAGGAACCGCCTTTCGCTGAGCGGCGCGATTTTGGCTTACCGCTCCAGAAAACCCGTTATGTTCCAAATCAGGCAGACCAAGTTCAAACCAGCGCAAGCGTGTACCAAAGCATCTGCCTGCGGCGAATTTGCCGCGGGGCTTCTGCCCCTTCGTTTTGGTAATAGCGCCGCATCCGCCCCCAGTCATACAGAAAATAAACCAGAAGGAGAAAGAACAAAGCGATGTCCGCAAGTTCAAACCAGTACCGGATGGGGCACCAGAGCGGGTAGTAACTCTTGCTTTGGCGGATAAGAAGAGCAACAATGCAAAGAATCAGAATAGTTCGTGAAAACCAGTTATGTTTGCTTTTATATTTCATAAGGCATCCCTGCTTTCTGAAATACTCTCATTCATCCTTACCTCTCTATGATAACGATGAATGAGAGTAACATAGCATTGCAATGGAAATTGTCAATCAATATTGAGATATGCCTCCGAAAGCGAAAGGCCGCCGCAAAATTGCGGCGGCCTTTCGAAAAGAGCTAAAATAATGGCGATCCTAAAAATTGAGAAAAATTTAGAATACTTGCAAAAATGCAGAGAATGAATAGGATCGCATTCCAAAATAGTTGTCTGTTTCGAACTTTGCTTGGAACCTGTGCTTCTTCTTTTTGGTAATAGCGCCGCATTTGCACCCAGTCATATAAAAAGTAAACAAATAATAAGAGAAACAGAATCGCATAGGCTAGATCAAACCAACGCGGAGTAGGATTCCAAGGTGAGTACGATTTTGTCCATTCATCGAAGATGAGCAGAACAATTAGAATCAGAAGAGGGAGTCCTTTTCGATCATTTCCATATTTCATAATTTATATCTGTAATCATAGCTGCCAATTTTTCCAGTATAGTTCTTATTTTTATAAAAGGTGTAATAATTTGCGGTTACTGGACGAGATGTTGTTACAGGATCAATGTAGTACATTAGAGTTAACATAGTGCTTATGAATCTTTTCAACATTATCTTTCACCTTCCTTAAATAAATGTATTGCTTAATTAATATCAAAAGCTTTTGATATTTGCACATTACCATATTATGTAAATTGTGTCAATGATTGTTTCAGGAAAATAAACGGATTGGATATTCCAATTTTGTAATAATTGTTAATAACATAAAAAATACAGGCTTCCCAATTGATTCAAGAAGCCTGCAATCTTTTGTAGAAATATTTTGCTCATATTATGCAGAGGTCAAATGCACCAGATGTGCCACACCGGGTACGCTTTCTCCCTGCTGCTGAGAGGTGGTGGAGGTCAGCGCGCCGGTGGCGATAAACAGCACATTGTTCAGCTCGCGGCTTTGCAGGCGCCGCAGGATCACCGAGCAAAGCACCGAGGCCGAGCAGCCGCAGCCGGAGCCGCCTGCGTGCACATCCTGTTTTTCGCGGTCGTACAGCATCATGCCGCAGTCGTTGTGAACGTCTGTGATGTCGAGGTTGTTGTCGGCCAAAATCTGGCGGACCAGCTTGGTGCCGATCAGCCCCAGGTCGCCGGTTAAAATCAGGTCGTAATCCTTCGGCATCGTGCCGGTATCCTGCAGAAAATCCGAAATGGTCTGCGCGGCCGCCGGGGCCATCGCAGCACCCATGTTGGCGGCGTCCTTGATGCCGAGATCCACAATGCGACCCACGGTTACGTCGGCGACGAACGGGCCCTTTCCGCTCGTGCCCACAATCACCGAGCCGGAGGCCGTGGCTGTCCACTGTGCGGTGGGGGTTCGCTGCCCGCCATATTCCAGCGGCAGGCGGAACTGCCGCTCTGCCGAGCAGAAGTGCGAGGAGGTGACGGCCGCCGCCTTGCGGGCCGCGCCGCTTTCCACTACAATCGAGGCCAGCGCCAGCGTTTGCGCCATGGTGGAGCACGCGCCGAACTGCCCTAAAAAGGGGATGTCCAGACTGCGCAGGCCAAAGGTGGAGGAAAGGCACTGGTTGAGCAGGTCGCCCGCAAAAATGTAGTCAATATCCTGTGCGGTTACGCCCGCTTTGCGCAGCGCCAGATTCACGGCCTCCGTTTGCAGGCGGCTTTCCGCCTTTTCCCAGCTGCTTTCCCCCAGCGTCGTATCTTCAAAGGAAAGATCAAAAAAACTGCTTAACGGCCCCTGCATCTCTTTTTTGCCCACAACAGAGGCAAAGCCCTCGATTGTGGGCCGGTTGGTCATCTGCAGGGTGTAGCGTCCGATTCGTTGTGCCATGTTTTGCCCTCCTCAGTACCAGCCAAACAGGTAAATGATGATTCCGTATACCACCGATGAGCAGATGCCGTACACCAGAACCGGCCCGGAGATTACGAACATTTTTGCGCCGATGCCCATCACGTAGCCTTCTGGCTTAAATTCCATGGCGGGCGACACCATCGAGTTTGCAAAACCCGTAATGGGCACGAGCGTGCCGGCACCCGCGTGCTTTGCCAGATTATCGTAAATTTTCAGTGCGGTGAAAATCGCGGTCAGGGCGATCAGTGTGGTGGATTCCGCCGCGCGCGCCTCCTTCAAATCCAGGCCGGAGCTTTGGAACCAGTTTACCAGGAACTGGCCGAATGTGCAGATTGCTCCGCCCACCAAAAACGCCATCAGGCAGTTTTTCAGGATTGGACTGGGCGGCGATGCTTTCTCCGTCATTTTGGAGTATTCTTCTTTTGTCATTTTTTTCAACAGATTCATCCCCTTTTGTGATTGCGTTAACATTGCTATCTTTTCCTTTGGGCAACGGAATATGCAAAAAAACGCCGCGGCTGGCTATGCTAACGCAAGCGCGGCGTTTCATCGTATTCTATTTTTTGGATCAAATTTGATTTATATTATTTTTTTCTAAAGTTTCTATTAGCGCTGGGCTTGCTTGTACGCGCAATTGCGGTGCGGACTGCAAAAATCACTTTTTAAAAACCCAGAGAAGGTTCGGGCTCAGCCTGCAAAAAAATCCCGCGCTCGGGCATGCTAACCCAAGCGCGGGATTTGAGGTTCTGCTTGACTGCGGCGAAAGCTTTTTATAAAATGCCGCTGGCTTTCTTTTGCCCAAATATGCGGTTAACCCAGCAGAGGGGCAAGGTTCAGGCCGCTGCAGGTGGTGAGGAACGTTACAAGCTTTTCGCGGATCATCTGTACGCCGCCCACCGCGTCACTTTCAATGTTCAGCGGCATAATAGGGTCGTGCACGCTCAGGCGCAGCAGGAACCAGCCTTCGCCTTCTCCCTTCCCGAACGATACGCGCAGCCCCTCGTGGTTGTCCGGCGCAATCTGCCAGCCCTGCCGCATGGCATACTGTTCCAGATCGGCAAGGATTTTCTCGCCGCATTCGCGGAACGCCTCTTCGGTGATCGGCAGGCGAATTTCCGTCGCTTCCTTCGGTTCGGCCAGCGGTTCGAGCAGACTTTCGAGCGTTTTGCCCTCTTTGCGCAGCACCGCCAGCTGGATGATAATCTTCGTTACCAGATAAGCGCCGTCGTCGAGAAAATAATTTTCGCGCATGGCCGCGTGGCCAGAGGTTTCTATCGCCAGCGGGCAGTTGATTCCCGCTTCATTGAGCCGAATGGCCTCGTTGATCACATTTTTATAGCCGCGCTTAAAGCGGTGGTGAACGCCGCCGAGCGTCGTTTCAATGTAGCGCTTGAGGCCGTCGGAGGTGATGGAGTCGGTTACGATCGTGCCGCCGTCGTTGCCCTCGAGCGCAATCGCGGAGGCCAGCGCGACCAGACGGTTGCGGTTGATCTCCTTGCCCTGGCTGTCCACCGCGCCGCCGCGGTCTACGTCGGTGTCGAAGATCACGCCCAAATCCGCGCCCGAAGCAACGGTTGCGTCGCACACGGAATCCATGGCCTGTTGATTCTCCGGATTCGGCACGTGATTCGGGAACATGCCGTCCGGGTCGAGAAACTGGCTGCCGTTGATGTCCGCGCCGAGCGGCTCGAGCACGTCGTAGGCGTAAAAGCCGCCGGCTCCGTTCCCGGCGTCCACCACAATGTGGAAGCCCTCCAGCGGGCGGTCGTAGTTTTCCGCGTTCACGCCCTGCTTGATGATGTTGCGCAGGTGCGCGCAGTAGATTTTCATGTGGTCGCTCGGCTCCACACTGCCGGGCCTGTCCGCCGCGGGGGCTTTGCTTTCCTGCGCGTACAGCAGCAGAGCTTCGATGTCGGGCGCGTCCAGCCCGCCGGTTTTCACAAAGAATTTCAGCCCGTTCCGGTTGAACGGATGATGGCTGGCGGTAATCTGGATTGCGCCGTCGCAGGGGATGTCCAGCGTCGCCATAAACATGGACGGCGTTGAGGCAAGGCCGCAGTCAAACACGTGAATTCCGCAGCCGGTGAGGGCACGGGTGACCACCGCGCTGATGCGGGGAGCGGAGATACGCGAGTCGTGGCCCAGTGCCACAGAAAGCTCGCCCGGCGCCTTGCGCGTTTTTTCTGAGAGCCACAGGGCAAAGCCGCGCGCAATGCGCTCAATCACTTCGTCGGTCAGGTTGACCGGCTCGGGGCCTTCACTGGCTACCCCGCGAATGTCGGTGCCGCTTTTGAATTGCTTCCATTCTTTTGTCAGCATAAAATCCTGCTCCTTTTATAGTGGGCGCGGGCGCGCCGAAAATAAATCGGGAATTGTAACTCTATTATAGAATAAAGCGGCGGGAAAGTATAGCCCAATCCGCTGGATAAAATGACTTTATGCAAAAGCCGCGATTCTTTTCGCCGAAGACGGGAAAAACACGAAAAAGGCTTCTTAATCGCAGGCGCGGGCAGGCTGTGCCGCCCGTAAAATCAAAAGGAGGAATTGTCATGGAGCTCATTCGCATTGAGGGAATCGAAAAACGGTACTGGAACGGAGAGGAGGAAATCCGCGCGCTCGACGATTTGAACCTGAACATTAAGGAGGGGGAGTTTGTCGCGATCGTCGGGCCCTCGGGCAGCGGAAAATCGACGCTGATGAACCTGCTGGGGTGTCTGGATCTTCCCACGGCAGGCGAATATTACTTAAACGGAGAGAATGTGGCGAAGATGTCGGAGGATCGGCTGTCGCGCATCCGCAATACGGAGATCGGCTTTGTCTTTCAGGGCTATAACCTCATCCCCACGCTCGACGCGATGGAAAACGTGGAGCTGCCGCTTGTATACCGCGGCCTGCGCAAAACAGAGCGGCGGGAGCTGAGCCGGGAGGCGCTGACGCGGGTCGGGCTTGAGAACCGGCTGTTCCACCGCCCGGGGCAGATGAGCGGAGGCCAGCAGCAGCGCGTGGCGATCGCCAGAGCCATCGCGGCCCGCCCGCCGGTGATTCTGGCGGACGAGCCGACGGGAAACCTCGATTCGCAGTCGGGGCAGGAGGTGATGGAGATTCTGAAAAGCCTGAACGGCGAGGGCAGAACGGTGATCCTCATTACGCACGACGACAGAATCGCGGCGCAGGCCCACAGAAAAATCCGGATACAGGACGGCAAAATCATAGAAATCAGTTCTTGATGTTCGGTTGACAAATAAGGGGAACCTGATATAATATTAGTGACTTTAAGGCGGTACGGGTACCCTTATTTGAAACGGGGGAGTTTTCTATGGGAAAATCTGTTTTGGAATTACATGATCTGGATGTGCCCGGTTTTATTCGGGTATTGGAGAAATGCAAGGGGAATGTGTTTTTGGTAACACGCGAAGGGGATCGCCTGAATCTGCGCAGCAAGCTTTCTCAGCTGATGGGTTTGACCCACCTGATTGAGGGCGGCAAAATTGCGGAGGCGTTTTTGGAGTGCGAAGATCCCGAAGACGAGAGCATGCTGTTTCGCTATAATCTGTTTCAAAAACCTTGAATAAGTTTTCCAGCGGAAAAGCCGAAAGCGGTTTGAAACGGTTTTGAAAGGTGATTTGCGCTTTGCCAGGGCTTTTGCGCAGCGGTTTCCTTTCAGCTGGAATACGGATGAAAAAAAGCAAAGGCCGCTCCAAACGAGCGGCTTTTTTATTGAAAGGATTGTTTCCCATCACACGGCGAAAGAAAGAATCTATTCCGGCGCTGTTTGCAGCGGTTATCTTAATTATAGCGGCGTGGTTTTTTGCGTCCGATCCGGAGCGAGGCCCCGGCGGCCTCAGCGTTCCGTCCAGCGATGCCGTCGGCAGCGAAACGGGCGATATCTCCGTTTATTACCTCGATGTCGGCCAGGGGGACAGCGAGCTGATCCGTCTGCCGACCGGTGAAAATATATTGATTGACGCCGGCCTTTCCGACGGAGCAGAGCATCTCACGGCGTATCTGGAGCAGCTTGGCGTGCACAAAATCGATTACCTGATCGCGACCCATCCGCACGCGGATCATATCGGCGGGATGGCGAAGGTCATCAGCGAACTGGAGATCGGCAAGATCTATCTGCCCAAGGTGGCGGACGACCAGGTTCCCACCACGCGCGTTTACGAGAATATGCTCGACGCGGTGAAAAAGAAGGGCCTGCGCCTGACGCAGGGCAAGGCGGGCATGACAGTTCTGGAGCAGGACAACGCACGGCTCGAGTTTTTAGCCCCGGCAAAGGACGAGTACAATGACCTGAACAACTACTCCATCGTAGCCAAGCTGACCTTCGGAAAGCGCACCTTTTTATTTACCGGAGACGCGGAGAAGGAAAGTGAGCAGCAGATGGTGAAAAAATACGGTGACAGTCTGCGCAGCGATGTGCTGAAGGTTGGGCATCACGGCAGCAGCAGTTCTACCACAGCCGGCTTCCTGAAGGCTGTGTTGCCCCAGTACGCGATTATCTCCTGCGGGAAGGACAACGATTACGGCCACCCGCACAAAGAAATTCTCAGCCGCCTTTCCGCAGCCAAGGTGAAGGTCTACCGCACAGATGAGCAGGGAACCATTCTGGTGAGCAGCGACGGAACCGATTTAACGGTAAAGACGGGGCTTCCATTGCTGGCGGCATCGTGAACAAATTATTTAACAGAGAAAAGCCTGTGCTGTTGTTCAGCGCGGGCTTTTGATTTTGACACTTCTGTTTTAGGAACTTCGCTCTACTTTTTTCTGTAATGTTCTTTCTGTGAGGAACCTCACGGAGACATTCTGCTGGCACGAGGGGCAAGCGGAACTTCCATGGGAGGCAGCTCGCGGAAAAAACACTCTTTCAGACCGGAATTCAAAGAAAAAAGCCCCTGCGCAAATGCGCAGGGGTTCTCTGCTTTTTCAGAGCCTGTTCAACCTATAAGGTGGAAGAGGCAGCGGACAAATCTGTTCCGAACCATTTTTTGGAAAGCTTTGAAATCGTTCCGTCCCCAGACAGTTCGTTCAGCGCTTCCTGCACTTTAACGGTCAGGCTTTCGTCCGCCTTTCGGAACGCAACGGAATAATTTCCGGTTTCGAGCGTTTCGGCAGGATCAGACTCGGTTTGTCCCAAAATACGGTATTGCTTGGGTGCCTGCTTCAGATAATATTCGGCGGACACCTCATCCATAATTACGGCGCTGATTTTTTTGCTGTCGAGGGAGCTTTTGGCCTGAGCGTAATCCTGATACGTTCCCAGCTGCTTCAGGCAGCTCTTGAACGCGGTGGAGGCCTCTACCGCCTGCTGGCCGCCGGAGCCTGCTTTTACGCCTACCCGTTGGCCTTTCAGATCGGCCAGATTATTCAGCGGGCCGTCGGCCAGCGCGAACACAACCTGATTGCTCTTCATATAACCGAACGTCAGGTTCGACGATTCGCTCTGCTGAGTGGGCTTGCTGTAACTGCTCCAGAAGCAGTCGATCTCATCGTTGTTCAGGGCCTGCTGGGCCTTGGAAGGGGAAAGCGTTTTAAACTCGACCGCAACGCCAAGTTCCTGCGCTACCTCGCGGGCACTCTCTACGGCAAATCCCGTCAGATTCCCGTCTTTGTCGTAAAAAGACAACGGCTCAAAGTTTTCTTCCACACCTACGACCAGTGTGTCTTTCGTCCGTACCGTATTCCAGGACGGATCTGTGGGAGAAGAGGAGCTCGAACTGACTCCGGAGCAGCCTCCCATAGAAAATCCAATGGCACACACCGCCAGCAGGGCCGAAAGTGCTTTTTTCATATTCAGATTCTCCTCTTTGGAATATCTTTTATTTGGGAAAAGTTAAAACTTTTTTATTAGTGTAACATATTTGTAATTATTTTACCCAAAAAAGATTCAAAGGTAAAGCGAATATGAAGATTTTTTACATATTGTTCACAAACTAGAAACAATTGGCTCCCTGAAGATGTGTTTTTCTACCCTTTTGGGGATTCTTCCGGCGGAATGTTCTTAAAAAACTTATCCCAGTCAAAGCCGTCGCGGTCCGGGCCGCTGGTTCGGCCGGAGCTGATATCGGTGTATTCGCCGGAGGGAAGATTGGGGGCCTGCTCCGGTGCCTGAATTGCCTGTGGCCGTGCCGGAGCGGCGGGCGGTGCGCCTTGAACGGGTGCTTGAGGGGAAGGGGCCGGAGCCTTTTTGGTTGCGGGCTTCGGCATGGGGATGGCGGGCAGCGGGCCGGTAACGCCCACAGGGGCGGAACGCCTTTTGCGGAGGAAGAACTGGCGGTATACGAACAGAACCACACCGGCCACACCGGCGAGAATCAGCGCGATGCCGCCGAGAAGCAGGCTCGAGGTGCCGCCGGAGGAGCTGCCGTTTGTCGGCGTATCCTCCCGCAAAAACCCGTCGGTGCTGGCAAGGCTGCTGCCCGCGCCGGAAAGCAGGCCCTGTAAATCCTCGGGGGTAAAGTCGGTGGGCGTGCGGCTGTCCGGCTTGGCGGAAGCCACGCCGGCGGGCGGCGCAACATATACCGGCGCTTTGGAAGAGGCCGGCTCGCGGCTGGCGGGTTTGGAGGAAGGATCGGTTTTGCCGGGCTCTTCGGCAGGCTGGCTGCTTACCGGCTCGTCGGGATTGCTCGCGACGCCGCTTTCGGTTCCGCTGCTCTGGTCAGGGGCGGAGCTGCTTTGCCCGTTCGTATCGGAGGAGTTCTGGGTTTCCCCGCCGCTCGAGGTTTCGGGATCAGTCTGCCCGCCGCCGCTTGGTTCGGCAGCGCTGCTGGAAATATCGGGCGGGCGCGGAGCGTCGTCTACAGAGTCCTGCGAAACGCCGGCGGTGATCTGTTGCCCCTGCGAGGGGATGTCGCTGGTCGCGAAAGCGGTGGCGGAAAAAATCGACAAACTGAAAAGAACGGCTGCAGCCGCAGGAAGAAGCTTGCGCCGTTTGCGGGTAGAGATATCCATGGTACAGAAGCCTCCGGTCGTTAACATTCTGAAAAGTAAATTGGCTTTATCATAGCACAAAACCGGAAAAAAATACAACCAGGATTTGATGAACGGATTTAAAATTCTTTCCGCTTTCCTTTGAAAACAGATAAAAACAGATCAATTTGGCGGGCGTTTCGGTGAAAATGAAATAGATTTTTCGTTGTGACGAACAGGGAGGAGAATCCCCTCGACTTTGGGCGAACCCTCTCAGCCAAAGCATTTCGCAGAAAGCCGAGAATTATCAGAAGACTGCCTGGAGCGCTGCGTTAGCCTGGCGCAAAAGCAGTGTTTCACATGCTTTGGGCGGCAGTGGTTCGGTTTTGGGTGCGAAGGGAGAGCGAAACGCGTTTCCGGCCGCAGGCGCGGCGAATCCCCGGATGCAGAGCGCTGTCCGCGTCCGGGGGTCGCGGCCCGGGAGGGAACCGGGCCGGTTTGTACCAAAACCGGGAGAAATGGAGGGAAGATGTGATGACCGCTATAAAAGCCGCCCGTTCGTCCGTACGGTGCGGGCGTACCATGCGGCGGAATCCTTCAGGATGCGGCGCTGGGTGGGGTAATGTACGTACACAAGGCCCATCCGCTCATCGTAGCCGTTGTGCCATTCAAAGTTGTCGGTCAGGCTCCAGTGAAAATATCCCTTCACCGGTACGCCTCCCGCGCAGCATTCGCGCAGCTCCAGCAGGTAGCGATGCAGAAAATCGATGCGGTCGGGGTCGTGCACCCTTCCGTCGAGAAAAATCCGGTCGTTGCAGGATTGCCCGTTTTCGGCAATGTACATCGGCAGGCGGTACCGCCGGTACAGCCAGTGGGGGCCGTAGCGCATCACCTGCGGCGTGACCGGCCATTTCAGCGCGGTGCGCGGGAATCCCGGAATCCGCTCCACATATTCCCCGTGTTCATCCACCTGAGTGCCGTTGTAAACGTTCACAGCAAGAAAATCCAGCGGCTGCCGAATCACCTGCCAGTCCTCTGGCGGAATGCTGTCGGCAAGCCCCTGCAGCTCGGGCGGGAGGTAGCCGAGAAGAGCGGCGTCGAGAAACCAGGTGTGAGTAAACCACCACCGATCCTCCTGCGCAAGAAAAGAGGCGCGTTCGGCGGCGGCGCGGTTTTCGGCAGTGTCGTGCAGGGGGTAGCACAGCTTGCCGGTGGAGGCGGCGCCGATCTGCACCGGCTCTTTACTCGCCCGGCGAATGGCCTGCACTGCCAGCCCGTGCGCCAAAAGCGCGTTGGCGGCGCAGGCGAACAGCCCGGGTTCCTCCAGGCACAGGCCCGGGGCGTGCTCACCCGTGCCGTAGCCCAGCCCGACAAAGCACTGGGGCTCGTTCAACGTGCAGTAATGGCGCACCCGTCCCGCAAAGTGCCGGGCCACAAAGCCCGCGTACTCCGCAAACGCCAGCGCGGTTTCGCGGCTGCGCCAGCCCCCCCGGTGTTCCAGCGCCAGGGGCAGATCCCAGTGGTACAGTGTCACGAAAGGAGTGATCCCTTCGGCCAGCAGCAGGTTGATCAGATCATCGTAATAATTGAGGCCCGCGCGGTTCGGCTCGCCGCGCCCGTCGGGGAACACGCGGGGCCACGAGAGGGAGAACCGATAAGCTGAAAGGCCGAGCTGCTTTAAAAGCTGTACATCCTCGCGGAAACGCCGCAGGCCGTCGCAGGCGACGTCGCCCGTCTCATGGTTCCGGATCGCCCCGGGGCGGGCGCAGAACTCATCCCAGATGCTGTCGCCGCGCCCGGAGCGATCGCCCTCCGTCTGGTAGGAGGAGCTTGCGGCTCCCCAGACAAACTCTTTTGGAAATTCCATAGGCACCTCACTGGATCGTTCGTTTTCTTTTGTGGCCTGACGCGGGTGCGGCGGTTTCTTCCGCGGCAGGCGGGGAAGAAACCGCCGCTTTTTTTAAGGCGGTATCGCTTTACAGCGGCAAGAGCACTTCGACCGTGCACTCGGCTTGGCCGGGCCGGTGCGGGATCAAATCGTCCGGCAGGCGCCGGCCGTCCGCGGAGATGCCGGCGGATTCACCCGCTTGTGCGCGGCGTACCGAAATATGGTAGACGGTGCCGCGAAAGGCACGGGTCACCCGGTAGTGCGAAAACTCCCGCGGCAGGCAGGGACGAATCCGCAGGCCGTCGAAATCCGGCTGAATGCCGAGGATTGCCTGACTGATGTTGACGAACGCCCACGCGGCGGTTCCGGTGAGCCAGCTGTTTTTTGCCTCGCCGTACCGGGGCGCGCCGCGCCCAGCGATCATCTGGCTGTATACATAGGGCTCTGTGCGGTGAATTTCGCTGTACTCCTCCACCCACGCGGGGCAGGTTCTGCGGTACAGGTCGAACGCGTTTTCGCCGTCGCCCAGAACGGTGTGGGCGATGCTGAGCCACGGATTGTTGTGGCAGAACACGGCGCCGTTTTCTTTGTATCCGGGCGGGTAGCTGGTGATTTCGCCCAGCTCTTTGTGGTAGCGGGTGTAGCAGGGGGTCAGCAGCTCTACGCCGAAGCGGTTGCCCAGCAGCTCGCGGGCACTTTTGAGCGCCCGGGGGGCCAGCCCCTGCCGCGCGCCGATGCCCGCCATCACGCAGAAGCCCTGCGGCTCAATGTAAATTTTTCCCTCGCTGCATTCGCGGCCGCCCACCTTTTGTCCCGCGGCGTCGTAGGCGCGCAGGAACCATTCGCCGTCCCAGCCGTGTTCCAGCACGGCGGCTTCCATCTGCCGCACGCACCGCTCCACGAACCGCTGTTCCTCCGCGTCGCCGTAGCGGCGGCAGATTTCCGCGTACTCGCGCCCGTATTTCACAAACATGGCGGCGATCAAAACGCTCTCCGCCGTTTCGCCGTCGTAATTTTGTGTGGTCTGAAAGCTCTCGCCCGGTTCCTCCGAAAAGCAGTTCAGGTTCAGGCAGTCGTTCCAGTCGGCCCGGCCGATCAGCGGCAGACCGTGCGGCCCCAAGTGGTCTAGCGTGTAGGCGATGCTGCGCCGCAGATGCTCAAACAGCGTCCGCTCCGAGCCCGCCCGGTTGTCGAAGGGCACCGGCTCGTTCAAAATGCCGCCGTCGCCCGTTTCGCGCAAATAGGCGGCGGTGCAGGCGATGAGCCACAGCGGGTCGTCGTTAAAGCCGGAGCCCACGTCGGCGTTGCCTCGTTTGGTCAGCGGCTGGTATTGGTGATAGGTGCTGCCGTCCTCAAACTGAATGGCGGCAATGTCGAGAATGCGCCGGCGCGCGCGGTCGGGGATCAGATGAACGAATCCGAGCAGATCCTGGCAGCTGTCGCGAAAGCCCATGCCGCGCCCGGTTCCGCTCTCAAAATAGCTGGCGCTGCGGCTCATGTTGAACGTGACCATGCATTGGTACTGGTTCCACACGTTCACCATGCGGTTCAGCCGGTCGTTTTCGCTCTCGAGGGAAAAGCGGCTTAAAAGGGCGTCCCAGTAGTCCGCAAGCTCACGGAGCGCGGCGCGGGCCTGCTCCGGTTGGGCGAACTGCTCCATCAAACGACGCGCGGGCGCTTTTTGAATCACGTCCGGCGCTTCCCATTTTTCTTCGGGCGGCAGCTCCGCGTAGCCCAGTACAAAAACCAGCTCACGGCTCTCGCCGGGCCTAAGAACAAGATCGATGCGGTGGGAGGCGATGGGGAACCACCCGCTGGCGATGCTGTTAAAGCTGACGCCCTCTTGAACCGCCGCGGGGGCCTCCCACGAGCCGAACGGCCCGAGAAAGCGCTCCCGGTCGGTATCGAACCCGCTGATGGGAGCGTTGACACCATAGAATGCGTAGTGATTTCTGCGCTCGCGGTATTCGGTTTTGTGGTACAGCACGTTGCCGTCCGCCTCCACCTCGCCGATGCTCAGATTCCGCTGAAAATTCTGCGCGTCGTCCACCGCGTTCCACAGGCACCATTCCAGCGCGCTGTAAAGCTGAATCGTTTTCTCTGCGCCCGACGTGTTTTCAAGGCGCAGAAGATTGACCTCGCAGGGCTTCCCCAGCGGTACAAAGCAGGTCAGCTCCGCACGAATTCCGCACCGCAGGCCCTCCAGCACGGTATAGCCGAGGCCGTGGCGGCAGCGGTAATCCTCCAGCTTCGTTTTGCACGGCAGAAAGCCGGGGCTCCAGAGGTCGCCGCCGTCTTTTATGTAGTAGCGCCGACCGCCCATGTCCGCGGGCACCTCGTTGTAACGGTAACGGGTGATGCGCCGCAGCTTGGCGTCCCTATAAAAGCTGTAGCCGCCCCCGGTGTTCGAGATCAGGCTGAAAAAGCCGTCGTTCCCCAGGTAGTTGATCCACGGCAGGGGGGTGGCCGGGGTTTGTATTACATATTCTCTGGCGCGGTCGTCAAAGTATCCGTATTTCATGGCGCTTCATCCTCATGTTATAATTTTCAAATCAGCCTTTTTTCACGCAGCAAGCTTTAAAGCAAAACCGGTTTAAAGCGCGCGGGAACCGCGCGGCGCCGGTGTAGTCCGAGGTTGCTGCCGATAGCCAGTGAGCACCCGAAAGGTGCGCTGCGGAGATGCCCCCCGCAGCTGATAAACCGGGCGGTTTTCAAATGCATTGACGATTCAGTGCACTGCAATCGCCGTAACCTGCGGGGGAGGGTTTCCGTCGTCTGTTCGTCCAAAGTCTTGCTTTGGCCCGCAAAGGGAGGGGGCGCAATTAAATTACGAAATCGTTTAAGTATATGGATATTATAGGGCTGCCGCAAAGAAAAAGCAAGAGTAAATTAAGAAAGCAAGAAATATCTCATATTTTCAACAATTTTCTACCGAAGTCTTTTCCGATATAAACCATTCGTCACGAAAACGTATTCTGATTTTTGGGGTTTTTTAAACAATTTCATCAGAATAAGCACGGGGTTTCTAAAGTGTTAGCTACGCTATTTTCACTTTATTACAAAAAATAGAAAAATTTTTTTAAAAATCTATTGAAATAACGTCAATAAGGTGGTAATATAATTTCAGAAATCGATTAAGTAACCATTTGCCCCAGTTCTGAAAATCCTTTATAATGATCCCAGAATCTGAGGCGGAGGGATCCATAACTATGGTCACGATCAAAACTATTTCTGAAAAATGTGGTGTTTCCCGCGCAACGGTCAGCAAGGCGCTGAACGGACATAAGGATATCAGCCAGAGCACAGGCGAGTACATTCGGAGCGTCGCCCGCGAAATGGGGTATCTGCCCAATGCCGCGGCCCGTTCGCTCAAAACCAAAAGAACCAACAATCTGGGCGTTTTGTTCGTAGACAAAACCTGCAGCGGACTGACCCATGAGTACTTCTCCGCGGTGCTCGAAAGCTTTAAAGTGGAAGCGGAGCGTTTGGGGTACGACATCACCTTCATCAGCCGCAACATCGGCTCGGCCTCCATGAGCTACTACGAGCACTGCAAATACCGGGGGTGCGACGGCGTTGTGATCGCCAGTGTGGATTTCAGCGACGAAATGGTGATCGAGCTGGTGAAAAGCGAAATCCCCACAGTTACCATCGACCATGTGTTTAACGGCCGCACCGCCATTTTGTCAGACAATGTGCAGGGCATCCGCGACCTGGTGGAGTACGTTTACCGGTGCGGGCACCGGCGCATCGCGTACATTCACGGCGAGGACACGTCGGTCACTCAGAAGCGCCTCGCCAGCTTTTATCGCACGTGTGCGGAGCTCTCGATAGAGGTGCCGAACGAATATGTAAAGGCTGCGCTGTACCACGACCCCAAGTCCAGCGGGCTGGCCACACGGGAGCTGCTGGAGCTTTCAGAGCGGCCCACCTGCATTCTTTATCCGGATGATTTTTCCTTCATCGGCGGCATGAACGAGATCGAGCGCCACGGCCTGCATATTCCGGAGGATATCAGCGTGGCCGGGTACGACGGCATTTATCTTTCCCAGGTTCTGCGCCCCAGGCTTACCACCCTGCGGCAGGATACCGGCGTGCTGGGGCGTGAAGCCGCAGCGCGCCTTGTTGAGGCGATTGAACGCCCCAAGCTGGCCATCCCCCAGCAGGTGATGGTGGCGGGGCACCTGATTCCCGGCAGCTCGGTTCGGAAGGTGTAAAAAGGCTTTTGGCGGGTGCGGGGAATGCAGAACCCTCTTTTTGTGTCAGTTACCCTTTTTCAGAAAGGTTAAAACGCATTATTTTAAGGAGGAGCTATGTTATGAAATCATTCCAAAAAGCCACGGCTGCCCTGCTGGCATCTTTGATGCTGGTTTCTTCGGCGGGCTGCGGCAGCAACACCACACCCGCTTCGTCGGCAGCCCCGGCAGGGTCTTCCGCCCCGGCTGCGAATACGGATTCCGCCAAAACCCTTCGCATTTACGGGTGGAACACCGAGTTCCAGGATCGCTTCAACGCCTACTTTAAAGATGCCGGCAAGCTGCCGGAGGGCATGAACGTGGAGTGGGTCATCACCCCAAATGAAAACAATGCTTACCAGAACAAGCTGGATGCGGATTTGAAAGCACAGGATTCCGCAGCCGACAAGATCGATATTTTTCTGATTGAAGCGGACTACGCGCTCAAGTATGTCGATTCCGATTATACACTCGACGTGAAGGCCGATATTGGCCTGACAGACGAAGATTTGAAGGATCAGTACGAGTATACGAAGGATATTGCGACCGACAGCAACAAAAAGCTCAAAGCGGTTTCCTGGCAGGCCACTCCCGGCCTCTTCGCGTACCGCCGCTCGATCGCCAAGGACGTTTTGGGCAGCGATGACCCTGTAAAGGTGCAGCAGGCCCTGAGCGACTGGGATAAGTTCAACGCCGTTGCAAAGACTGCGCATGACAAGGGCTACAAGATGCTTTCCGGCTACGATGATTCCTATCGTACCTTTGCGAACAACATCACGTCTCCGTGGGTGGACGAGAACGATACGATTCACATTGACCCCATTATGATGAAATGGGTGGATCAGACCAAGGAATTTACCGATAAAGGCTACAACAACAAAACCTCACTGTGGGCTCCCGAGTGGGGCGCCGATCAGGGCCCGAAGGGCAAGGTGTTCGGCTTCTTCTACTCCACCTGGGGCATCAACTTTACACTGCTCAAAAACTCGCTGGCCGTTCCTGTGACGGAGGGAGGCAAAGCGGAAGTGGGCAACGGCGTTTACGGCGATTACGCGGTGTGCCAGGGCCCGGCAAACTACTACTGGGGCGGCAGCTGGATCTGCGGAGCCAAGGGCAGCGATAACGTCGATCTTGTGCGCGACGTGATGAAGACTCTGACCTGCGATGCAGCCACCATGAAGAAGATTACCCAGGATACGGAGGACTTTACCAACAACAAGACCGCAATGGGCGAGCTGGCGAAGAGCGATTACAAATCTGCGTTCCTGGGAGGCCAGAACCACATCGCTCTGTTTGCCGAGGCGGCTCCGAAAATCAACATGAAAAATATCTCCAAGTACGATCAGGGCATGACGGAGGAATTCCAGAAGGCGTTCAAGGATTACTTCGACGGCAATGTCTCGAAAGATCAGGCGCTGGATAACTTCTACAAGGCCATTATCGAAAAATACCCGAATCTCAAGCGTGCCTCTTGATTTTTCTCATACTCTTTTCCCTTCCAATCAGGCGTCCTCCCTTTCGGGGAGCGGAGATTTCCGCTCCCCGGGGCTGGGGGCCGGCGCTTCTACAATCCCCGATTTGAGGTGATACTCTATGTCCGGCACCACGCTGACAAAACCCGAGGCGTCTTCTGCGCGGCAATATCCTGTGCCAAACGGCGCGGGCAAGAAAACGAAGGGCGTAAGCTATTCCAAATGGGGATATTTTTTTATTGCCCCGTTCTTTCTGGCGTTTGCCGCCTTCTCGCTGATCCCGCTGATCTCTACTTGTTATAACAGCTTTTTTGAAAATTACTGGGTGGGTCTCACTCAGGTTGGCCCCCGGTTTGTGGGGCTGAAAAATTACGGCGCCCTTTTTTCCGACGGCGACCTGGCTACATACGCGGGCAACACCGCGATCATCTGGCTGATGGGCTTTTTGCCCCAGATCTTCTTTTCCCTGCTGCTGGCGGCCTGGTTTACCGACCTGCGCCTGCATCTGCGTGCCGCCGGATTCTTTAAAACAGTCATCTATCTGCCCAACCTGATTATGGCTGCGGCGTTTTCCATGCTGTTTTTCACCCTGTTTTCCGATTCCGGGCCGGTCAACAGCATTTTAATGTCCATGGGGATGGAATCTCCCTACCGATTTCTTGCGAATGTATGGAGCACCCGGGGGCTTGTGGCCCTGATGAACTTTCTCATGTGGTACGGCAACACCACCATCCTGCTCATGGCGGCGATTCTCGGCATAGACACGTCGCTGTTTGAGGCGGCCGAGATCGACGGGGCCACGGCGTTTGAGTCCTTTCGGAAGATCACTCTGCCGTTGATTCGCCCCATTCTCGTCTATGTGCTGATTACCTCGATGATCGGCGGGATTCAGATGTTTGACGTGCCGCAGATTCTGACCAACGGCAACGGCAATCCCAACCGCACGAGCATGACTCTGGTGATGTACCTGAACAAGCATTTATTCAGCGAAAACGTGGGGATGGCGGGCGCCGTTTCGGTGCTGCTGTTTGCGGTTTCCGCCGTGCTGAGCGTGATTGTGTACTTCAGCGTCCGGGAGAAAAAACAGCCGAAGGGAGGGGCTGCAAAGTGAAAGACAATGCCGCAAGAGAAAATCTGGGCGTGCTGCGCCTGCGGCGCGGCCTCGCGTACCTGATCCTGATTTTTCTGACCTTCCTTTCCCTGTTTGCGTTCTATATTCTTTTGATCAATGCCACGCGCTCTCATCCGGACATTCAAAAAGGCTTTTCCTTTTTGCCGGGCGGTTCGCTGGGGGCCAACTTTACAAACCTGATGCACAACGCGAACCTGCCGGTGCTGAGCGGGCTGATGAACAGCCTGCTGGTGGCGTCGCTTTCGGCGGTGTTTGCCACCTATTTTTCCACCATGACCGCGTTTGGGATCCACGCGTACCGGTTCCGGCTGAACCAGGCCGCGTTCTCTTTCATCCTGATGGTGATGATGGTGCCCACGCAGGTTACGGCTCTGGGCTTTGTCCGCCTGATGGCGAGCATGGGGTTCAAGGATTCGTTTATCCCGCTCACAGTTCCGGCAATCGCCTCGCCGATCGTGTTCTTCTTCATGATTCAGTACATGAAAAGCTCTTTGCCGCTGGAAGTGATCGAGGCCGCGCGGATCGACGGAGCAGGCGAGTTCTACGCCTTTAACCGCATTGTTCTCCCCATGATGAAGCCGGCAATCGCCGTGCAGGCGATTTTCACTTTCGTCAGCTCGTGGAACAATTACTTTCTGCCGGCGCTGATTCTCGATTCCAAAAAGAAGCTGACAATGCCGATCCTGATAGCGCAGCTGCGCAGCGCCGATTTTATGAAATTCGATATGGGGCAGGTTTATCTGCTGATTGCACTGGCGATTTTCCCAGTGATGATCGTGTATCTTTGTCTTTCCAAATTCATCGTGCGAGGCGTCGCGCTGGGCAGCGTAAAGGGTTAATTTGCTTTTCCTCCAAATATTAAATATGGCACCGGTGCTCCCCGTGCCGGTGCCAGAACAGGACGGTCTGCACAGCTTGCGCGGGTCGTCCTGTTCTTTGTCGCTTTCCCTAATCTGCCTATCAGCAGCTAAGGAAGCTACGAGTCTTTCTTCATTTTTGCAATTCCAAGCATTTTAATACCCTTTGGCATCCATGCATTGCCCGATTCTGAAAGCCGGAAATCAATACCGGCTTTTTCTTCTTACGCGAGAAAAGTTAGTTTTGGGCAGGCTGCAAAGCGAAAGACCTCCGAACGGAAATCCGTCCGGAGGTCACTTCGTTTTTTATGAGGTCGCAAGGCCCCGCGTATAAGGGGCAGACGGCAATCACATTATTTTACGCCGAACAGCAGCTCGCCGTAAGTGGGGAAGGGCCAGTAGGTTCTGCCCACCAGAAGCTCCATTTCGTCCGCGATTTCGCGGGCAGCTTCCATGCGGGACAGCACTTCTTCGCGGTAGTATCTGGCTTCCTTGAGGAAATCGTCGGATTCCTCCTTGTGATCTACGGCTTTCTGTAAGCTGTCGGTCGCTTCAAACAGCTTTACGGAAAGAGCGCTGAGCTTTTCGATCTGTGCCTTTTCCAGAGCGCAGTCGATTCCAAGGTTCTTCTTGTTGATCGCCTGTGCGCTCAGGTCGCCGGTGTAGGAGCTGACAGCCGGAAGAATATCCTTATGGATCATTTCGAGCATCGTCAGGGCTTCAATGTGAACCTGCTTGATGTATTTCTCCAGAATGATCTCATAGCGGGATTTCAGCTCGGTTTCCGTCAGCACACCCTGGCGCTCAAACAGCTCGATATTTTCCTTGCGGGGGTAGTAAGCCAATGCTTCCGGGGTGCTCTTCAGGTTCAGCAGACCGCGGCGCTCGGCTTCCTCAACCCACTCTGCGGAATAGTTGTTGCCGTTAAAGACAATCCTCTTGTGCTCCTTGAGTGTTTTGCGGATCAGGTCGGTCAGCGCATCGGGGAGGTTGTCGGCTTTCTCAAGCTCATCCGCGAAGCCGGCCAGCGCGTCTGCGATGATGGTGTTCAGCATAATGTTGATGCATGCGATCGAGCTGGAGGAACCCTGCATGCGGAATTCAAACTTATTGCCGGTGAACGCCATGGGGGAGGTGCGGTTACGGTCTGTGGAATCCTTGCGGATGGAGGGGAGGATATCCGCACCGATTTTCACAAACCGGCGGCCCTTGGCCTTATATTCGGTACCGTCTTCAATCGCGTTCAGAATATTTTCAAGTTCTTCGCCGATGAAGACGGAGACAATGGCGGGAGGTGCTTCGTTGCCGCCCAGGCGATGGTCGTTGCCGGCATCCGCCACGGCGATGCGCAGCAGATCCTGATGCTCGTCGACCGCCTTGATGATCGCCGTGAGGAACAGCAGGAACTGGGCGTTCTCAGTCGGGGAATCGCCGGGATCCAGCAAATTCATGCCGGTGTCGGTAGAGATGGAGTAGTTGTTGTGCTTGCCGCTGCCGTTGATGCGTGCAAACGGCTTTTCGTGCAGCAGGCAGGTCAGCCCGTGGCGGGCGGCAACCTTCTTCATCACTTCCATCGTCAGCTGGTTCTGGTCGGTGGCCTGGCTGCAGTGAGTGAAAATGGGAGCCATTTCATGCTGCGCCGGGGCAACCTCGTTGTGCTTTGTTTTGCTCAGGACGCCGAGCTTCCACAGCTCTTCATCCATCTCTTTCATGAAATCGCCAACCGTGGCCTTCAGCTCGCCGAAGTAATGGTCATCCAGCTCCTGGCCCTTGGGCGGCTTCGCGCCGAACAGGGTGCGGCCGGTATATACCAGGTCCTCTCTTTGCAGGAACTTTTCCTCGGGAACAAGAAAATACTCCTGCTCGGGGCCGACGGTAACGGTGGTGCTTTTTACATCGTTGTGGCCGAACAGCTTTAATACGCGGATCACCTGCTTATTCAAAGCGGAGACCGAGCGCAGCAGCGGCGCCTTTTTGTCCAGAGCTTCTCCGCCGTAAGAACAGAACACGGTAGGAATGTACAGTGAGCCGTCTCTGATGAACGCATCGGAGGTCGGGTCCCACGCGGTGTAGCCGCGGGCTTCAAAAGTGGCGCGAATGCCGCCGTTGGGGAAGCTGGACGCATCCGGCTCACCCTGAATAAGCTCTTTGCCGGAGAATTCCATAATCACCTTGCCGTCGCCTGTCGGGCTGATAAAGCCGTCGTGCTTGCCGGCGGTGATGCCCGTCATGGGCTGGAACCAATGGGTGAAGTGTGTTGCGCCTTTTTCTATCGCCCAGTTTTTCATGGCGTTCGCAACAACATTCGCCACTTGAGCGTCAAGAGGAATCCCCTCGTCTCTTGTTTTCTTTAATTCCTTATAAATATCCTTGGGTAACCTGTCTTTCATAACACTTTCGTTAAATACGAAGCTTCCAAAAATCTCCGGAATCTTACTCATACGGTTGCCTCCTTTTGGGTTAATAAACAAAAAAACGCTGCAGGTATCCTAAGTACCTACAGCGCCATTACTGTTTTTACATGAGTCATTATAACAAACGGATGACTGACTGTCAATGCTCCGCAACAAAAAAGTATTTGCATCAAAAGCGAAAAAAATACAGCATTCATTTGTTTTTTTGGTGGTTTACACGATTTCGCTCGCCGGCTTCGATTTGAGGGTCGGATGACCGGGCCGTTGAATCATTCGTAGCCAGCTTATGCGGGAGGAAGAAAAAAGTTTCCGGCTGCCGAAAAGCGGCTAGCGTGAAAAAAAGCACCCGGCAGTTTGTTTCGTCATATGCAACAAGAGTGCGCTCTCCTTTTTGGCATTTGCGGCTCGCTCCGCACCGTTTTCAGCGGCCTGGCCGGCTTCATCCGATCACTTTGTAGGTTGTTTTTCGGTAAAGAATGGTTTACATTCCTGTAAAATTCCTCTACAATAAAACTATTCGTATCATCGGGTGCCGAAATCGTACGGATCTTCCACAGGGCAGGCTGGTGAAAGAAAGGCATTGCTCTTTTGCTGCTCCGTGGGCAAGTCGGTGTCAGGCTCCCCTAAAATGTGATTGTTGCTGAATGCAGAAAGACGGATGCGCATGAAAATACCCTTTTTAAATACGAGCGCCAGTGAAAGACGCGATATGATTTTGTGCGGCGGCATTTCCAAAACGCTGATGCTGCTCGCGGTGCCTTCGCTGATGATGGGTCTGGTGCAGTCTATGATGCCGCTGTCGGACGGACTGTTCATCAATAATATTGCGGGGCCGTACGTGGCCAGCGCGGTTACATACTGTGTGCCGATCCTCAATATGGTCGTCGCGCTGTCGCAGGGGCTTGGCTCGGCGGGCATGGCGGTAATCGGCCAGGCAAACGGGCGCGGTGATCTCGCGCAGGGGAAGAAGATCTCCTCTCAGCTGATTCTGCTGGCGTTTTTGCTCGGCATTGTCTCTATTCCGGTGATGATTCTTCTGGCGTTCCCAATCTCGGCAATTGTCACGAAGGAAATATCGGATATTGTGTGGCTGTATCTCGTGCTCAACGCGTTTGCGATGCCGTTCTATTTTATGGAGGCGGTTTATAACGCCGTCAAGAACGCCGCCGGCCAGCCCGAGGCGACATTTGTGCGGATGCTTCTGCTTCTGCTTCTGAAAATCCTTTTTAACTTCCTCTTTATTTATCTGTTCCCGCTCGGCATCGTCGGCTGCGTGCTGTCTTCGGTGCTGTCCAACGTGATTGTGTGCGTGATGATGTTTTACGAGCTTTTTGTTCGGGAGTCGGAGGATAAACTCGAGTGGCCGGGCATTCATCTCGACCACGCAATTGCCATGGATCTGCTGAGAATCGGCCTGCCGACGATGCTGTCGAGCGTGATGATGAACCTGGGCTTTTATCTGATCAACAACGAGGTGCAGAAATACGGCGCTATTGTGCTGAACGGCCAGGGCATTGCCAGCAACATCACAAGCATCTGTTTTGCGATGACGGGTGCGTTCGGCCCGACTGTGACGACGATGGTCAGCATGAATATGGGCGCGGGGAAGAAGGATCGCGCCCGCCGCAGCATGTGGGTTGGCTGCGCGTTCAGCGCGCTGACCGCCGCGGTGCTGATCGCGATGATCGTTCCCCTCGTCGGCCCGCTCACCAGCCTGTTCACCCGCAATCAGGAGGTGCTCGACATGGCCCGCACCTCTCTGTACATCTACATTTATTCCGTGATCGGCTTCGGCGTCTGCATGGTGCAGCAGGGTGCGTTTATCGGCTTGGGGCGCACGCGCATCCCGCTGGTCATCAGCATCCTGCGCATCTGGCTTCTGCGCTACCTGTTTATTCTGGCTACGGAGAAATACCTCGGCGTGCTTTCGGTATTCTGGGGCAACCTGTTTTCAAACCTCACGGCGGCCCTGATCATCACGCTGATGGTGCTGCGCATGCCGTGGGAATCGGTTCTGCCGAACCGCCCCCCCGTACCGCAGGAGGAGAGGGAATGAGTGCCGGCTGATTTTTTAAATAATAAATTTTTATGAAAAGCCCCGCGCCCCCTCAAAGCGCGAACGGTCGGCATTCTGCTCACATACAAAAGCCGCCCTGCCCCACAAGAATAACGTGGAGCAGGGCGGCTTTTTCAAAGGCAATTTTGCCGTTCCGCCGCATCGCCTCTGCAAAACTTTTTGATTGCCGGAACCGGGTGATCTGTCCTTCATACAAGGATGCCGTTTGCCGATACCTCCGCATCAAGACCTGCCGAACGGATGCCCCGTAAAGCGGGGGCATCCGGTTTGCGGCCGGTCAGCGCTTTCCTCTGCTGTTCCAGGCGTTCCAGGCCGTCAGTGCGGTCAGCACCATGACGCAGCAGGCCAGAATCCAAATCGGCAGGTTATCCGCCTGCCCGCCGACGATGTACAGGTTTCTTGTGCCGCCCGCCGGCACGGCCTCCGGCCCAGCCGTTGTTTCTGAATATACTGGGGAGGGGGAGGAGGCGCCCTTCTGCGAAGCTTTTGAAGAGGACTTGGAGGAAGCGGATTTGGTGGAGGCGGATTTGGAAGAACTGCCGCCGGAGCTCTTGAAAGTGCCGCTGCCGCCGTTTTTCTGCGCGGAGGAGGGCTTTTCCGCAATGTGCGTTCCGGCGCTTCCTTTTTCCGGGGAGGATGGCGCGGGCCGGGCACTTTCCTCCGGTTCCGCGGAGTCCGGCGGTTCGGCGCGGTTCACGCGGATCAGGTACTGCGACTTGCTCTTTTTGTTCTCCGCGGTCACGGTCACAACGATTTCGGTCGTTTCCCCAGCCCGCTGCAGCGACTGTCGGTTCACGCGCACGGATCCGCCGTCCGCCGCGTCCGCCTGAAATTTTACGGAGCTGACATTCGAGCCGACCCGCAGCTCGTATTCGGCGATATCGGGAGAAAAATCGGGGCGCAGCCTGCCGGTGGAAGGCACCAGCTTCGACAGGCTCGCATCCTGCGACAAAGCGGGCCGAATGGAAAAGGAGAGCTGCGTTTCTTCGTCGTACTGCGGCAGCAGGCGCTCTGCCCAGTCGGCAGTTTGGTCAATCTGAACCGAAATTCCGGCGGAGCCGGGGTCGGCTTCCTCCGGTACGGCAAAAATGAAAGCGACGCACACGCCGTTCAGCCTGGGTGCAGAAAGACCGTCGCAGGCGTACACGCCGGTCACGCTCTCGCCGTCGTCGTAAAACTGAAACGAGCCGCTTTGCAGCTGATCTGAGGTTTCCGTGCGCAAAAAATGCAGCCGTGCGCTGTCGTACTCCAGCCGTGTGCGAAACGCGGCTGGCAGGTCGCCCTGCGCCAGTACGCCGGAATTTGCCGAAAGCTCCACGCGCACGGTTTCGCCGGGAAAAACGGATGTGGCGGAAAGGGCTGCCGAAAAATATTCTGCCGCCGCTGCGGCGGCATGGCAGGGATAACCCATCAGAACAGCGCATACAATCATAAGAAGCAGGCATCGTGTTTTCATTGGGAACGCCCTTTCGATTCCGGGAAATGTGGAAAGAACCCGTTTTTCTTATAGTACCACACCGCGCCGCAAGGCCGCAATAGAGGGAGAGAAAGCACGGAAGAAACGTTTCGTTCATATTTTGTTAACATTATTATTGTATAAAAGACTATGATAATAGTATCCTCTCGGCGTAAGCGAAAGCGCAGATTTGAGCGACTGAGAGCTCGGAGTCACCGGCCGCCGCTTCCAGAAATACAGGTGGAATTCCCGGAAGCCGGTTCAGTGATGGTCACTTAACGAAAAGCACTTGCTGCTCTGTTTGAAGAAGGAATGGTTATGTTTAAGAATGCTACTCTGACTCACGCGATCGTATGGAATGTTATGATGATCACCATGTGGCATTGTGTGGTGTTTTTTGCCTGCGTAAAGCTACCGAAGCAGACGTTTGACCCCTCGAAGAACCGTTACCAGGCGTTCCGCTGGGAGCAAAACGGCCGGTGGTACCGCACTTATCTAAAAATTCAGTTATGGAAAGACAGCGTTCCCCAGTATATTGGAAAAGACGGCTTCTCGAAAAAGCATTTGACGCACGTCTCCCCGGAATATCTCGACGAGTTTATGCTCGAAACCTGCCGTGGGGAATGGATGCACCTGAAAAACTGCATCTGCGTGGTTGTGGTGATCCTCGTCAATTCCTCGTGGGTGATGGGTCTTGTTTTCTCCGGGCTGATTTTTCTTGGGAATCTGCCGTTTGTGTGCATTCAGCGCTACAACCGGTTTCGCCTGCAGACGCTGCGTGAAATCCTCATGAAGGAGCAGGCGCGGGCCCGCCGGTTGGAAACCCGCAGCAAAGAAACCGCTCTGCGCACGCTTTCCTGAAAATGACGATGCGAACGGAAAAAACCACCCGGCGTGCCCTTTTGGGGGGCCGGGTGGCTTGGCGAATAACGTATCCTTTAGAAAAAGCAGGCGGGGCCCGACTGGCCCCGCCTGCTTTTGTCGTCTGCCCGTTCAGGATATTCCGGAGGAACGGCAGAAAAGGGTCTCCCACAGGGAGCAGCATTTGTCTGCCGCGCAGACAACCGCGGATTCGCGGAATCTGGGGCAGCTGCCGAGCGTGAGGGGCCACATGTGCTTTTCAATAATATCGCGTTCCCGCTCAGTGAGCGGGAACAGGCGCTCGGCATTTTTCAACGCCGTTTTGGGGTGCGTAAAGCCGTGCAGCCCGGGGCGATCCGGCGCCTTATCATGCCAGTCGTACAGAAAAAAGTCGTGCAGCAGCGCGCCGCGCACCAGGCTGTTCCAATCGGCGCGCAGCCCCAGCCTGCGGCAAATCCAGAAGCTCAGCTCGGCGACCGCCACGCTGTGCTCCAGGCAGCTGACCGAGCCGTGCTGAATAAATCGCTCCATCTGGAGCACCTGCGGGTGATCGAGAAGCTGGCGCGCGTACCGTTCAAACTGCTTCCGTTCCTGCGGCGTCAGTGACACGCGCAGACTGCGCGCTCCCCGGGGGGAGCGCGGCAGCTGACCGCGGCGGCTTTTCATAGGTTGTTCTCTTCGTTCGGATTGCATGGGATGCCTCGCCCGGATTATTTCTCCGCTCTGGCCAGATCGACCAGCGCGTTTACAAGGGCGGACAGATATTTTTTCGTATTCTCGTCCTGCAGGTTGCCGTCGGCATCAAACTTCTCCCGCGCGAAAGAGATAAAGACCTCCGGCTGGTTTAAAAGCTTCAGGTTCAGAACCACGGCCACCTGGCGCAGATGATACTGTGCGCGGGCGCCGCCCAGCGCGCTGCTGGAAACGCTGAAGAGCGCCGCGGGCTTGCCGGAAAGCGGCCTCGTAGCGTCGCGGGACGCCCAGTCCAACGCGTTTTTCAGCACGGGGGGAATGGAATAGTTGTATTCGGGCGTCGCGATCAGAAGAGCGTCGGCCCCGGCAATCTTTTTCTTAAACTCCGTCACAGAGACCGGCAGCTCACCGCCCTCCAAATCCTGGTTGAAAAAGGGAATCTCGGAAAGATCCAGAATCTCAAGCTCGGCGCCCTGCGGCAGCAGCTCCCCGGCCGCGCGCAGCGCGCCGCGGTTGTAAGAGCCCTTGCGCAGGCTTCCGGTAAATCCTACAATTTTAATGGTGTCCATAAATATATTTGCTCCTTTCACTTTCAGCACGGCTCACAGGGCCGCCCACGTTTACGGCTGGAACAGGTAGCTGGTCATAGACAGCGAACCCATCAGACAATCGTCGTTGAAAACAGTCAGCCGATCCGCCTCGTTCGACGCCCCCAAAGCATACAGCAGGGGGTAGAAGTGGTCGGGCATGGGGAACGCCATTTTGGCGCAGGAACCGGCTTTTTTGTAATCCACCACATCGGGGAATTCTTTCTTCTCGATTTTGTCCCGAATATAGCCGTCAAATTCCTCGGCCCACGAAAATCCACTCTCTGTTCCCCACTGGATTTTCGCCAGATTATGCACGACGTTTCCGCTGCCGATGATCATAACTCCCTCGTCCCGCAGGGCAGACAGCTCCCGCCCCATCTCAAAATGCGCCTGTGCGTCGGTAGTGCCGTCCACACTCAGCTGAACCACGGGGATGTTGGCCTCCGGGAACAGGCGGCACAGCACGGACCACGCGCCATGGTCGATTCCCCAGCTGTTGTCCGTCTGCACGGGAACAGAGAGCAGCTCCTGCGCGCGGCCTGCCAATTCCGGCGAGCCGGGCGAGGGGTATTGCACCCGGTACAGCTCCTCCGGAAAGCCGTACATATCGTACACCAGCCGCGGCGTTTTGGTATCCATGATTCTGGTTCCGTGGGTGTACCAGTGTGCCGAAATCATCAGGATGGCCCGCGGGCGCGCCAGCTGACGGCCGATTTCCTGCCACTTTTTCGTATGTTTGTTGTTTTCCACCGCGTTCATCGGGGAGCCATGTCCCACAAACAGCGCAGGCATTCGTTTCGGCATAAGAATCCTCCTTACAGACGCTGGAATTATGTTTTGCTTGTAAACCAAACAGCAGAATTTTCCTGCCACAAATTTATTATATACCGATTCCGGAAAGAAAACCACTGTGATTCCGACAGTTTTTCAAGGCTTCGCATACGGTGGTTTGATGGTTTCTATTGAGAAAATGAGATTTGTAACTTGATCACGATACTTTTCTTTTGGAAAATGATATACTATACTATAATAATTAGAATAAAATTCCATTGAACATCGAAATCGGAAAAGGAGAGGCTCAATCATGGCAAACATCGTGATCGTCGGCAGAGGCCCCGCTGGTATCTCGGCCGCTCTTTATACCCTGCGCGCCGGAATGGCAACGACAATTATCGGCAAGGACAACGGGACGCTTGAAAAGGTGGAGAAGATCGAGAATTACTACGGATTCCCCGAACCGATCACCGGAGCCGAGCTGGTACAGACCGGGCTGCAGCAGGCCAAACGCCTGGGCGCCCAGATGGTGGAGGATGAAGTGGTGGGCATTTCGTATGACGGGCGTCTGGTGGTCAAAACCACGCGCGGCGAATACCCTGCGGACGCGCTCATCCTCGCGACGGGCTCCACCCGTTCCACACCGCGCATCCGCGGCCTGCGGGAGCTGGAGGGTCATGGCGTGAGCTACTGTGCCGTATGCGACGGCTTTTTCTACCGTAACAAAGAGGTAGTGGTTCTGGGCAACGGCGACTACGCCATCCACGAAGCGCTCGAGCTGCTGCATACCTCAAAATCCGTTACGGTTCTCACCAACGGCAAGAAGATGCTTGCTTCTGTGCCGGAGGGCATCGGGCTGTGCACCAAGGGGATTGAGTCGCTCGACGGCGACCAGGTTCTGAGCGGCGTGCGCTTTGAGGACGGCACCTCTCTGCCCGCCGAGGGCGCGTTCGTGGCCGTTGGCGTGGCCGGCAGTACCGATCTTGCCCGCAAGCTTGGGGCGGAGGTGGAAAACAACAAAATTGTCGTCGATGAGAATATGGCGACGAATATTCCGGGGCTTTATGCGGCCGGGGACTGCACGGGGGGCCTGCTTCAGGTTTCCAAGGCCGTCTACGAGGGCGCAAAGGCCGGGACGGAAGCGGCTAAATTCCTGCGTTCCATGGCCAAAACGGCAAAAGCATAAAACCGCCATGCCGATATTCGGCCTTGGCCCGCTCGCCGGCCTGCTTGTCAGGTCGGCTTTTTTGCGCCTTCCACGGCGTTCCGGTTTTCTGCCGGATGAAGCGGAAATGGCGATGGGAAAATACTGTAGAAAAATCTCATAAAACAATAACGATTATTATTTATTTCCTCAAATCGGCGGAAACCCCTTGCGTTTTGGTCGAAAAAGCGATAAGATGAAATTGAAATTTCTGGCAAGAGATCTCATTCGTCAGTCAAACAGAACGGCTGCAATTTGTCCTGCGGCGGCTGTCGCGGCTTTGGGGCGGAGCGGCTGTGTCCAAACTTGAAAAGGGAGTGGAAAATATGAAATCTGCTGTTTTTTATCAGTGTAAACATTGCGGGAATCTGGTCGCGCTCATCGGCTTTGGGGGCGGCACATTAACCTGCTGCGGGGACCCGATGGTACAGCTGCAGGCCAATGTGACCGACGCCGCGCACGAAAAGCATGTGCCGGTGGCCCGTGAGGAGAACGGCCGCCTGATTGTTGAGGTCGGCTCTGTGGAGCACCCGATGACCGCCGAGCACTATATCGAGTGGATTGCGTTGGAAGACGGCGACCGGCTGGAAATCGTCAAGCTGCACCCGGGCGACAAGCCGAGGGCAGAATTTGCGTATCATCCGGGCGAGGTTCACGAAGAAATCTTCGCGGGCAAAAATGATGAGATCGTGCCCAACTGTGAGGGGAATCCCTGCAATTTTGTGTACCGCGAGGGAGAGGCTACTCACGCGGTGGTTTACGCCTACTGCAATCTGCACGGCTTGTGGAAAGCGGAGCTGTAAAACGGGCTCGTCGTTTGCATATGGCTTTCAAAGAAACGGAATACCGGGCCGCAGCGGGTGCCAATGAGCGCCCGCTGCGCCGGAATATAGAGGAGTGCTAGAAATGGCTTATACGTTGACAAGTGATCTGATGACCAATAACAGCATGATCGATACGCAGCACAAGCAGCTGTTTGACGCGATCAACGCATTATTAGAAGCCTGCTCCAAGGGGCAGGGGCGTGCGGAGATCGGCAAAACGCTCGATTTTCTGAGCAAATATGTGGACAATCATTTCTCCGACGAAGAAAAGCTGCAGCGCCAGTATGCGTACCCGGAGTACGAGAAGCACCACAAATTCCATGAGGAATACAAAAAGATCATTCGCGACCTTCAGCAGGAGCTGGGCCAGAATGGGGCAAACATAGCGCTGGTGGCCAAGGTCAATACCGCAATCGGCGGCTGGCTGGTCAACCACATCAAGCGCGAAGATTTGAAGATGGCGAAGTACATCCGCGAGCACCAGAAGTAACAGGACGCTGACCGTGTGCATTCCTCCAGTCAGGGCGTTTCCAAGAATCGCAGTTGTTCGGCAACGCCGCCGGGCGAGGAACGATCTCTTGTAAATGCCCTGAGTGGAGGATTTGTTCTATCAGGAATCCATTTCAAAACGGAAAGCTTTGGAAGCGAATGCGAAACCGCCGGCGATGCCGTCCGTTCGCGCCGGATCGGTTTGCCGCAATATGATAAGTGTTGTACGCATGGATTCCGCTTTTGCGACGCATAGAAAAGGCTGACCGTGGGCTGTTTTGGGTTTTCCCAGAATTCACCATAACCTTTTTGTTATAGTTAAATATAAAAATAGTTATACAAAAATAAAAAATGTAACTATTATATAATAAAAATTGACTTTTTGTCGAAAAACAATTAGTATAATAATACACACAGGCTCAAATTCCCCTGCCCCTTAATTTATTTCTAATAAGGTAAGTGAGGGCAAACATGCAATTGGAAAACCGAAACGATTCAGCGTATACTCTTGTCAAGAAGTACATCATTTATGAATGCTGTAATCCCGGGGAGGCGATCAGTGAAGCAAAAATACGAATGAAATATCCCACTTTCAGCCAAAAAGCCATCCGCGACGCGTTTCTTCTGCTGGAAAGCGAAACCCTGATCACGAGGCAATTCCGCAAGGGCTACCGAATCGCCCACATTTCGCCCAAACGCCTGCAGGATATTTACGAAATCCGTCAAATTTTGGAGCCTTACGCGCTGAAAAAGGGTATGCAGAATATTGACCGCAGCTGGCTGCTGGAGACACGTAAAAAATTCGTAACGATCTGTTCCTCTCCTGTTCAGGAGAGCAGGAAGATTGTCGAGCTTGACAACGAGGTTCATATGGTGCTGATCACCTGCCTGAACAATCAGTATGCGGCAAAGCTGCTGTCTAACAGCCTGGATTATTTGACTCTGGTTCGGATGTACATGCTTGAGCAGAACCGAAAATACAGACCGCGCCATCAGGAGCATACCGATATCATCGACGCGATTCTGAAAAATGACCGACAGAAGGCGGTGCAGCTGATGAACGAGCATCTCGAAGAATCCTACCAGCAGGTGCTCAGGCGGGTGCTGTCCATCCTGTAGCAAAAGCATCCGCCGCAGGCGAACCCTCTCCTTTCTGCGGGGCTGCAACGCATCGCCGGGAGAGTGCGGAGAAACGGAACAGCACCTCAGCTGCAGGCGGCAGGGCAAAGAAAAAGGGGCTTGCCGCCTGAATTTCGCAGACAAAAGGTCCTTTCGGCTACTCAACCGAAGAGCAGTCTCACTTTTGGGGATCAATTTATTTTTACAAACACATATCCCCCCGCTGAAGGCGGGGGGATATGTGTTTGTGCGTATCAAAATGATCCGTTTGAATTCAGTGGCAGGGTGCGCCGCTGTCGGCGGAGGGCTCGTCGTCCCAGGGGGAGGACAAGGCTCCCTCCAGCGCACTGGTCATCAGCAGCAGCAGTTCGAGCGTACTTTGAAAGGGACGAACCTGGTTGGTGTCCGTTCGCTGCAGCGTGCCCTGCCAGGTGGAATTTTGCCGCATGGACACCTGCACAATAAAGGTCGTGCTGCCTTCGGGCTGCTCCTGCAGGTTCCATTCTCCGGAGGTGGTTAAAAGCTCGCGGGGGTCTTGCGAGGGGTGCTTCACGGGGGATTCCTCCCTTGACCGTCTGTTGTTGGTTCTTTTGGAAAATTTGCGAAGCCGCGTGGTGGACTGTGGAATTTCTTTGGAATCCATCCATTGGTTCAGCAGCTTTAAAAACTCGAGTTCACTCGAAAAAGGAGCGCTCTTTTTGTAGTATGGGCTGTAAAAAGCTCCCTGCATTTCGCGGTTGCGGTAAGAGTCGATGCGAATGAAATTTACCTCGTAACGGTTGATTCCGTTTGGCGCAGAAACCAGTTCCTGCAATCGATTCATTTAATGTTTTTCCCTTCCCGGCCAAAAAAAGAACCCGGTGGCGCGCCGCTGCGTAAAGCGCGGCGCGATCATACGGAAAAAAGACTATTTTTCAAGCGGTTCTATCGGCCGCAGCGTAAAAATGATTTTCAGGTCTTTCTTTTTATAGGAGGTTTCAAATTTACGCGTAATGCGCTGCATAATGCCCTCTGCGTTTTCCAGATTCGTCAGGGGCAGCATCAGGATAAACTGAGATGAACTGTACGCGGCCACGGCGTCGCCCTTGCGCAGATTATGCACAATCACCTCTCGAAACAGGTTTACGGCGGATACCGCTTCCGAGCCGTTTACGATCATTCCGTTGTCATCCATCAGCGTCATCAGCGCCACGATGATGGATTGACCCGTTCGAGTCAGGCTCCGGGCCTGAATTCGATACAGATTTTTAAAGATCTCGTAATCACAGTAATATGCCCCGGCATTGTCAGCCTCTTCGCGCAGGCTCTCTTTAATCACAGAGAGATCCAGCTCCGCCTTGTGAACCGTCTTTGTAATCTGGCGGTACAGGTCGCGAAGATTCTTTGAGATGTTCACACCGAGCTCCCGGTAAAACAGTTCGGTAACATAGTGATAATGGGCCAGAGCCTTGCTGTTCTGGCCGGTGCGCAAATACGAGCCGGTCAGATATTTGTGCAGGGATTCGTCGAAGGGAACCAGAGCGGTTGCAGATTCGCACAGAGCGATCATCTCCGTGTACTCCTGCGCTTCTTCGAGCAGCAGACAAAGGCTGCGCACACTTTGCAGGTAAAGACCGGTCAACTCCTCCCGGCGGGCAATCACCCACGAGGAGTAGCTGGAATTCGGCAGAAAATCCCCCCGATACTGTGTAATCGCCTGCTGGTACAGGGCAATTTGCCGCGCCGCTTTCTGCCCGGGCAGTCCGGCCAAAGCAGAAAGGCGGCGAAACTCCTCCTCATCCACCACACAGTGCAGCTCGGGATTCCACAGATACGAACCCTGCGAATAGATGATAAATTCAGTTTCATCGTCATGAAGCCCTTTTCTGAGCAGATCTCTGGCGCGGTAAACCAAGTTCTTCAGGGCATTCATCGGGTCTGCGCTTGAGCGGGAATCCGCCCACAGAGCCTGAATCAGCTGTTCAATTCTGGGGCCGGCATTGCGGTTGGCAATCAAATACTCGATCAAAAGCCACACCTGCTTCGGCTTCCCGCTCGACTGCGTCAGAACATGTTCCCCGCGCTGTATACTGAATTTACCCAACGTATGTATCCGTATCGTTTCGCTTTCGGGTTTTGTTTGTGCCACAGAGTCTGTAACCTCCTCCAAATGCGGTAAGGAGCTTGATTTAGCTTATGTATCAGTATAACATGCGGAACGACAATTGGCAAGAAACAGGCAGGCCGGTATTGCATTTTCCAGCCGATTTTTCGCAAAAAACAGACGCGGCCGTGCGTTTTGATGCTGTTTGCGAATTTTGCCCATTTTAAGCCGGAGGAAAGGGGCATATTATGCGGAAAGCGATTTGCCTCCGCAGCGTTTTTTAGGGGATTTTTCTATTTTATCCGGTGACAAACTATGTTAAAATAGGGGTGGAATCAATCCATCTGGAATGCGATGATGAAAGTACGGCGTCAGCCTCCCCGGCCGCAGGCGGGGGAGGCTGACGGCCGCGACTTTAAAATGAACAGGACAGGCCGCTTTGGCGGCCGGAACGGGGGATTCAATGGCGGTCATCAGGGTATTTGTGGAGAAAAAGCCGGGCTTTCATGTGGAAGCGCAGCATCTGAAAGAGGATTTGCAGCAGAATTTGGGGATTGCCGGCCTTACCGGGGTTCGCATTGTGAACCGGTACGATATTTCCGGCCTTTCACCGGAGGAGTTTGAGGCGGCGCGGGGCACGATTTTTTCGGAGCCGAACGCGGATAATGTGTATGACGAGGAATACCCGGTGCCCGAGGGCGCGCGGGTGTTTGCAACCGAATACCTGCCAGGCCAGTACGACCAGCGGGCGGATTCCGCCGCCCAGTGCGTGCAGCTGCTGACCGCGGGGGAGCGCCCGCAGGTCGCGTCTGCCAAAATGATCGTTCTGCTGGGGAGTGTGAGCGACGCCGAGCTTGCCGAAATCAAGCGCTACCTCATTAACCCCGTGGAATCCCGCGAGGCCTCTCTGGACAAGCCCGAGTCGCTGGAGCTGCGGGTGCAGGAGCCCGCGGCGGTCAGCCGGGTGGAGGGCCTGATTTCGTGGGACGACGAGAAGCTTTCGGAATATTACGATTCCATGGGCTTTGCGATGAGCCTCGAGGATTTGATTTTCTGCCGCGATTATTTTCGCGACACGGAGCACCGCGACCCTTCCATTACCGAGCTGCGCGTGATCGACACGTATTGGTCGGATCACTGCCGCCATACGACCTTTGCCACCCGTCTTGAGAGCATTCAGGTGGAGCCGGGTGCCCCGGCGATCGACAGGGCGCTCAGGGAGTATTACGACGCGCGCGTCGAAATTGCGGGCACGACGAAGCCGATCTGTCTGATGGACATCGCGGTGATGGGCATGAAGCTGCTGCGTCGGCGCGGCCGGCTGCCGGATTTGGATGTCAGCGAGGAAATCAACGCCTGCTCCATCGAGGTTCCCGTCGAGATCGACGGGAAGACCGAGATCTGGCTGGTACAGTTTAAAAACGAAACGCACAACCACCCCACGGAGATTGAGCCGTTCGGCGGTGCGGCCACGTGCCTTGGCGGCGCGATCCGCGACCCGCTTTCCGGCCGCGCATATGTGTATCAGGCCATGCGGGTCACCGGCTCCGGTGACCCGCGCAACCCCAACACGCTGCCGGGTAAGCTGCCCACGCGCAAAATTACGGTGGGCGCGGCGCAGGGGTACAGCTCCTACGGCAACCAGGTGGGCTTGGCCACCGGCCAGGTGACCGAGCTGTACGACCCCGGCTATGTGGCCAAGCGAATGGAGATCGGCGCCGTGATCGGCGCTTCCCCGAAAGAAAATGTGGTGCGCGGCGTTCCCGTTCCGGGTGACCGGATCGTTCTGCTGGGCGGCAGCACCGGCCGCGACGGCTGCGGCGGCGCGACCGGCTCCTCCAAGGCTCACACGCTGGAGTCCGTCAAAGAGGCGGGGGCCGAGGTGCAAAAGGGCAACGCGCCCACCGAGCGCAAAATTCAGCGCCTGTTCCGCAGCCCCGAAGCGGCAAGGCTGATCAAGCGCTGCAACGATTTCGGTGCGGGCGGCGTGTGCGTCGCCATCGGCGAACTGGCTGCCGGCTTGCAGATTCAGCTGGACGCCGTGCCGAAAAAATATGAGGGCCTCGACGGCACCGAGCTCGCGATCTCCGAATCGCAGGAGCGCATGGCCGTGGTGCTCGCTCCCGAAGATGTGGAGCGCTTTTGTGCGCTGGCAGAGGTAGAAAACCTGCAGGCGGTGGTGGTGGCCGAGGTCACCGAGCAGCCGCGCCTGCGCATGGAGTGGCGCGGCGACACGATTGTCGATCTGAGCCGCGCGTTCCTCGATACGAACGGCGTGACGCTTTCCGCGAAGGCGGTGATTGCGGCGCCCGATCTTTCTCAAAATTACCGCGAGCTGGTTCCCGCGGAGCTTTCGGGCCAGCCGCTGGCAAAGGCGTTCGAGCAGAATCTGTCGCGCCTGGAGGTCTGCTCGCAGCAGGGCCTTGCGGAGCGGTTCGACGCAAGCATCGGCGCGGCGACCGTGCTGATGCCCTTCGCGGGAAAATACCAGCGCACGCCCGAAGAGGCCATGGTGGCAAAGCTCCCGGTTCTCAGCGGAGAAACCGACGACGCGACCGCGATGAGCTATGGGTTTATTCCCGGCATTTCGCGTTTCAGTCCGTTCCACGGCGCGGCCTGGGCGGTGGTGGAAAGCCTGTCGAAGCTCGCGGCGGTGGGCGCCGACCCGATGCGCGCGCGGCTGACGTTTCAGGAATATTTCGAGCGCCTGCGCAAGGACCCCAGGCGCTGGGGCAAGCCGGCGGCCGCGCTGCTGGGCGCGTTTTCCGCGCAGGTCGGCATGGGCCTTGCCGCAATCGGCGGAAAAGACAGCATGTCCGGCTCGTTTGAAGAGCTGGATGTTCCGCCCACGCTCGTCAGCTTCGCGGTGGCGATGACAAAGGCGAGCCGCACGCTTTCGGCGGCGTTCTCCGCCCCCGGCGGCAGGGTCTATCTGCTGCCGCTGCCGGAGCAGAAGGAGACCGGCCTGCCGGATTATCCCGCTCTGCGGGAGTATTACCGCGCGGTGCGCGAAATGGCAGAGCAGGGCGGCATAGCTGCCGCTTCGGTGGTGCGCGAGGGCGGCGCGGCCGCCGCCATTGCCCGCATGTGCTTCGGCAACCGGCTGGGCTTCCGCTTTGAAAGCGGCGCACTGGCCGAAAAACTGCTGTTTGCGCCGCAGTGCGGCGCGCTGGTGATTGAGGCCGCACCCGGCGCCGTTTTGCCGAAGGAGCTGCGCGCCGCTCAGATGGGCACTGTGACCGAGGCGCCCGAGGTGGTGCTGGGGGATGAGACCCTTTCCCTCGACCGTCTGCTCGCCGCCTGGACCGGTACGCTCGAAAAGATTTTCCCCACCAAAACCAAAGAGGTGCCCGCTCCCGAGGTGCCGCTGTTCACAGAGCGCTTTGCGGGCGCGCCCGCCGTCAGGGCGGCGAAGCCCCGCGTGGTGATCCCGGTGTTCCCGGGCACGAACTGCGAGTACGATTCGGCCCGCGCGTTTGAAAGGGCCGGGGCGGAGCCCGAGGTTCTCATTGTGCGCAATCTGTCGCCGTCGGCGATCGAGGAGACAATCGACCGATTGGAAAAAGCGATTCGCGGCGCGCAGATCATCATGCTGCCCGGCGGATTTTCCGGCGGAGACGAGCCGGACGGCTCCGGCAAATTCATCGCCACCACATTCCGCAATCCGCGCCTTTCGCAGGCGGTGGAGGATCTGCTGTATCACCGCGACGGCCTGATGCTCGGCATCTGCAACGGCTTTCAGGCGCTGATCAAGCTGGGGCTTGTTCCGTTCGGCCACATTATGCCGATATCGGAATCCGCGCCCACGCTGACCTTCAACGAGCTTGGCCGCCACATTTCGCGCATGGCGTACACGCGCGTCACCTCGGTCAAATCGCCCTGGTTTGCGGGCATTAAGGCCGGCGACGTGTACTGCGTGCCGGTTTCGCACGGCGAGGGCCGGTTTGTGGCAGATGAGGAAACGCTGCGCCGCCTGGCGGAGAACGGCCAGATCGCCACGCAGTACACCACGCCGGAGGGAATTCTCAGCGGCGAGACCCAGTGGAACCCCAACGGTTCCGTGTGGGCGGTGGAGGGCATCACCAGCCCCGATGGCCGCGTGCTGGGCAAAATGGCCCATTCGGAGCGCCGGGGCGCGAACCTGTATAAGAATGTGCCGGGCGCGAAGGATCAGCGGATCTTTGAATCCGGCGTTGCCTATTTTCAATAAGCGGTAAAAACAAGGCTGTCGCGGCCGCTCCTTCGGGAGCCCTGCGACAGCCTTCCTGTTTTGGGTTATCATATCCTCTAACGCTCGCTTTCGTACCATTCTTCGCCATTGAAAATCAGATCGTCCAGGTCAACGCCGGTGCTCAGTTCGCTGTACAGACAGCGGTACAGGTCATCATCCAGATTTTCAGGGCGATTCAGCTGCATGGTCTGTTCCATGTCATCGCCTCCCCAATCCCTTTTCTTTCGGTATTTAAAAAGTGTTCTACCAGTATATGCCTCAAATTCAGAAAAAATTCTAAAAATATGACGAAAGATCCGCCGGTTTTAAATTTCTTTGTTTGGATGTTCGAGCGTTTTATCTTGCCCGCGGCGGTTGATTATTTCACACGGCGGTACTATAATAGAAGCCATATCCGTACAAATAAGCACGGGCCTTTGGCCCAATGAATTGAATTTTAAATAAGGAACCGGTGTTGCATGAATCATTTTTTAAAACGTACCTGGGCGGAGGTTAACCTGGATGCTCTGGATCACAATTATAATGTGATCCGCGCGGCGGTCGACCCCAAAACAAAGATTTGCTGCGTCGTGAAGGCGGACGCTTACGGCCACGGTGCGTCGTTTGTGTCGCGTGAGTTTCAGAAAAAAGGGGCGGATTGGTTTGCGGTATCCAATCTGGAGGAAGCGGTTCAGCTGCGGCGGGCGGGAATTCTGCGCCCGATTTTGATTTTGGGCTATACGCCGCCTCAAATGGCGGAGCGCCTGCAGGAGCTTTCGATTTCGCAGTCGGTTTTTTCCGCGGAATACGGCAAAGAGCTTTCGGATTGCGCCGTGGCGGCCGGTGTTCGGGTGCGGATTCACATCAAGCTCGACAGCGGCATGAGCCGCATCGGCTTTTTGTACCAGAGCACGGAGAGGGACAGGAATTCGCTTTCTGAAATCGAAGCCGTCTGCAAGGAGCCGGGCCTGATCCCGGAGGGGATTTTTACGCATTTTTCCGTTGCGGATGACGGCGGTGCCGGGGAGGATTTCACCATGCTCCAGTATCACTGCTTTGCCGACGCGGTGAAAAAGCTGAAACAGCGCGGGATTGCCTTTGAGCTGCGCCACTGCTCGAACAGCGGCGCGGTCGTCGATTACCCGCAGCTGGATCTCGACATGGTGCGCCCCGGTGTGATTCTCTACGGCCTGATGCCGTCGGATCAGCTGCGGCGCGATCTGAACCTGCGCCCCGCGATGGAGCTGAAAACGGTAATTTCTCAGCTGAAAACGGTGGAGCCGGGCACAAGCGTGAGCTACGGGAGGGAGTTTGTGACCGAACGGCGCACCACTCTGGCCACGGTGCCGATCGGCTATGCCGACGGATATCCCCGCCGCCTGCACGACAGGGCCGATATGCTCGTCTGCGGAAAACGCGCGCGCGTGGTAGGCCGCGTGTGCATGGATCAGGTGATGTTGGATGTGACCGATATTCCCGGCGTGCGCACGGGCATGACGGTGACGATCTGGGGCCGCGATGGCGAGAACGAGGTCGGCGTGGATGAGATTGCCCGGCTGGACGGCACGATTCATTATGAGATGATCTGCCTGGTCGGCAAGCGCGTGCCGCGTGTGTTTCTGCGCGAAGGCAAGCCGGTGGGCCAGCTGAACTACATCTGCCCGGAGGAAGAGGGCTGACCGCCAGTCTGTTTATTTAATCTAAAGGGATCCTCCCGCGCCGTGGGCACGTGGGGAACCTTTTCCTTTTTTACAGGGATGATTCTGATGAAGCCCAACAGGCAAATCGTCGGAGCTTTCCCTCAAAAAAGGAGAAATCCGGATAGAGGCGATTTCGCGCAGTGCGCTCACTGCGCGGTAAAAGAAATGGAAGAAGGAGAGAGAAATAGGGAGAAAATTAAGGCGGCGGTCATTTCGGGCTTTCCCGTGCTTTCCGCCTGAATGGGAATTTTGGCCGCGCCGGTCTATCTGCTGGTGGTGACAAACATGATCGATTACGCCACGGGCATCGCGGCCTCTATTGATTAAATAGAGAAGAAGCGGTTGAAAAAGAAGCGATTCTATACTATGATAAAGCGAAGGCAAAATTGGAGTTTGGCGGTCGGCGGCAGGAACCGACGACCTTTTGCTTATCCTGACAGAATTGGAGCCATAACAGAGGTATGAATGTAGCAGAAATTCTAAAAGCAGTTTTTTTAGGCATTGTTGAAGGAATCACCGAGTGGCTGCCGATCAGCAGTACGGGCCATTTGATTCTGGTGGATCAGTTTTTAAAGCTGAACGCGTCAAATGAATTCAAGGAACTCTTTTTTGTAGTGATTCAGCTGGGCGCGATTCTGGCCGTCATCGTGTTTTATTGGAAAAAGCTGTGGCCGTTTTCCAGCGAGGGAAGGCTGCATATGGAGCGCGATACGATCTCTTTGTGGATGAAGATACTCGCTGCCTGCATCCCGGCCGCAGTCATCGGCCTGCTGTTCGACGACCCGATCGACGCGCTGTTCTACAACTACCAGACCGTATCCTTCACGCTGGTGCTGTACGGCATTCTGTTTATTGTCGTCGAGAACCGCCACAGGGATTCCTCCGCGCAAATCCGCGACGTCAGCCGGATGAACTACAAAACAGCGTTTTTAATCGGACTATTTCAGGTTCTGGCGCTGATTCCCGGCACCTCCCGCTCGGGGGCGACGATCATCGGCGCGATGCTGCTCGGCACGTCCAGAGTTGCGGCGACAGAGTTTACGTTCTATCTGGCGATTCCGGTGATGTTCGGCGCGAGCCTGCTGAAAATGGTGAAGTACGGCCTGCCCTCCGCCGGCCTGGAGATAACGGTTTTGCTGGTGGGCACGCTGGTGGCCTTTCTCGTGTCGCTGCTTGCAATCCGCTTTTTAACGGTCTATATCAAGCGCCACGATTTTAAAGTGTTCGGCTGGTACAGAATCGTTCTCGGCATCATTATGATTCTCACCTTTGTGTTTCGCTGATTATAAAAGGAACTGCCGCAAAGCTTTCGTGTTGCGGCAGTTCTTTTTATACAGCTAAAGAGGCGTTGAAGGCAATCGTTTAGGCGGAGAGCAGGCGTGGAAGAAAGTGATGCTCTCTTCACGGCTCAGAGTGTGAAGCGGAGCTTTCTCTGTTATCGTCTGTTTGAATGTATTTGTTTGTACACATTAGGCCTGCCCTGTTGGGGCAGGCCTAATGTGTGGCGTTCACTGGCAGTGGCAAAACGCCGTTTGGGGGCGGGCCCAAACGGCGTTTTATCCGTAAAGATTCAATTCCGGAATGAACGAGGGGAAAAGAGAAATGAAAAACTGTGTTCAGGAATCAAATGGGAGCAGAGCTTTTCATTTCGCGCCGCTGACAATGTCGTAATACGCGCGGGAGGTGACGAAATAGATCAGTACATAGAGCAGAGCAAAGAGCAGGTAGCACGCGACGGAAACCGCAATGAGAAGCGTGGTGTTGTAAAGGCCGAACAGCAGCAGAAGCTTCGAGATCATCGGGAACGCGAACGTCACATGAACCCCGGCGGCGAGCAGGGGAAGGAAGAACACGGTGAGCACCTGTGAATTGATGCTCTTTTTGATCTCGCGTTTGGTCATGCCGACCTTCTGCATGATTTCAAAGCGGCCCCGGTCCTCATAGCCCTCCGAAATCTGCTTGTAGTACATAATCAGCACGGCAGCTAAAATGAATACGATTCCCAGCAGAATGCCCAGGAAGAGCAGCCCGCCGTTCAGGCCGTAGAATTCCGCGCGGTTTCTTGCGAGGCTGTCGGTGCGTACGGAAGCAAAATCCGAATTTTCCTGCTGAAGCTTCTGGATCTTCTGCGAAATTTCATTGCGGACGGCGATTTCCTCAGAATCGTCGCCGGAAAGATCAAACCCGTAAAAATCAAATTCGGCAGAAATCTCATATTCCGCGTAGGTTTTGGCCCATTCGCGAAATGCCTGACGCTCCTGCTCAAAATTCGGAACGATGATAAACAGAGACGGAAAGATTTGCGTGGAGTCGGTCCCGTTCTGCAAAAACTTCGGCACGATTTTTTTGATTTTCTTCGGGGATTCCTTCTGCAATGTAACGGTATCGCCGGTATAATCGGTCTTTGTGCTGCACAGCAGCACCTCGTCTGCGGCCAGTGTTTCGCTGGAGCCGGTCAGGCGGTTGTATTCGTCCAGAGAGAGGACGAATACCTGGCGAATTTGGCCGGTATTATTCAGCGAGGAGGTATCCAGCAGGCCGCGGTCAAAATTGAGCTTGTTCTCCTCAAGAACCGCCGACAGGCTGAGGTAACGGTACTGCAGAAACTGTTCCGGCTGCAGGTGGTGCTCTTTCAGCACATCCTCCGCGGCCTGATGCACCTGGTTGGTCTGCGCTTCGTCAAGGGTATTGGTTTCAATTGTAATATCCCTGGGGTAGCGCCCGTGCAGGGAGGCCTCCGTGCCGACAAACAGGCAGACGGTGGAGGACAGCATGACCAGAACCATGGTCGACAGAATGCAGATGGAAGCAAGGCCCGCGCCGTTGCGCTTCATGCGGTACATCATGGATGATACCGAAATGAAGTGGCGCGTCTTATAATAATAACTTTTGTTTTTTTGCAGAATCCTGCACAGTACGACCGAGCCCGCCACAAACAGAAGGTAGGTGGCGATGATGACCATCACGACCGCCACAAAAAAGAACACCAGAGCGGCGATGGGATCCTGAATGGTGACTGCGATATAATACGCGATTGCCAGAATGATAATGCCCAGAGCCGCCACGACCCAGTTCGCCTTTGGCGGGCGTTCGCCCACCGTTTCGCTGTGCAGCAGTTCAATGGGGTTTGAAACGTGAATCTGGCGGAGAGTGTTGAGAAAAATCAGGGCGAAGATTCCGACGAACAGCAGCACGCAGGACGCGACTGCGTTTGGTTCCACCGTAAAGGTGAAGCTGGCTTTGCCGCCCATCAGGTTTACCAGCAGCAGCTCTGCCAGCTTGGAAAAGAGAATGCCGAAAAACAGCCCTCCCAGCAGGGAAATGGCGCAGATTGCGGCGCTTTCCCAAAGCAGGATGCGCGTCAGGTTCCATTTGCCCATTCCCAGAATGTTGTAGAGCCCGAATTCCGTTTTTCTTCGGCGGATCAGGAACGAGTTGGTGTAAAACAGAAAAATAAGGGAGAAAACGGCGATGACCCCGGTACCGAAGCTCAAAATTCCCTGTAAGGTGCTGCCGCCCCGGATGAGGGCGACATTCGGGTTTTTGGAAAGAAAGGTGATCAGGTAATACATCATCACCATTCCCGCGCAGGTAAGAATGTAGGGAAGGTACGTTTTGCGGTTCTTCTGCATTCCCGTCCAGGCCAGGCGGGCGTAAAAGCCGAGCTTCATTTGCGGTCACCGCCTGTCGTAAGAACGGTAAGCGTATCAGATATTTTCTGGTACATGGTTTCTTTGGTGCTGCCGCCGCGGTAAATCTGGTGAAAGACTTCCCCGTCTTTGATGAACAGAACGCGGCCCGCGTGGCACGCGGCTTTCAGCGAATGGGTCACCATCAAAATGGTCTGCCCGCTGCGGTTGATCTGCGCGAACAGCTGCAGCAGCTCGTCTGTGGATTTGGAATCCAGCGCGCCGGTCGGCTCGTCGGCCAGAATCAGTCTGGGGTTCGTAATCAGCGCCCGGGCTACGGCGGCGCGCTGCTTTTGCCCGCCGGATACCTCGTAGGGGTATTTGGGGAGCAGCTCTAAAATGCCGAGCTGCTCCGCAATCGGCCGCAGGCGGCGCTCCATCTCCCGGTGCGGCACGCCGGCCAGCACCAGCGGAAGATAAATGTTGTCCATCAGCGAGAACGTGTCGAGCAGGTTGAAATCCTGAAAGACAAAGCCCAGATTATCCCTGCGGAACGAGGCGATTTCCGATTCCTTAATTTTGGAAAAATCACGCGCGTCAAGCAGCACAGAGCCGCCCGTGGGCTTATCCAGCGCAGCCAGAATATTCAAAAGCGTCGTTTTACCGGAGCCGGATTCTCCCATAATCGCCACATATTCGCCCTTTTCCACACTGAACGAAACGTTCTTCAGCGCTTCCACCTGATTCCCGCCAAAGCGGGTGGTATATACCTTTTTCAGGTTGTTGACCTCGAGAATAGACATTTGGCATTCCTCCTTTGATGAGCTTATTGTAGCAAAAAGGAGAAATGGGCCGCCATCGAATCGGCTTACATTTCCCCTCGATCTTCTTACAGTTTTGAAAGGCGCCGGCAAAAGCGCTATTCCCGCTCCAGCTGAGTGCGGTTTAAATCCAGGCAGATCACGGTTCCGCTGCCCAGCGAGGAGCGGGCCGAAATGCGGTGCCGCAGGTTGCCGCAAATCCGGCGGCAGAGGTACAGGCCGATTCCGCTCGCTTTTTTGTCGCTGCGCCCGTTGTACCCGGTATAGCCCTTTTCAAAGATGCGCGGCAGATCCTCCGGCGCAATGCCGATGCCGGTATCGCCGATGCACAGAATGCCCGGCTCGTTCATGGTGATGGAGACCGTGCCGCCGCTTTTGGTGTATTTGATCGCGTTGGAGAGCAGCTGCTCCAGAACAAACTGCAGCCATTTTTCGTCCGTCAACACCCAAAAGCCGGTTGGCTCGTAAACCAGTTTTATTTTGCGGCGAATGAACTGCGAAGCGAACTTGCGCACGGCCTGCCGGAGGATAGCGTCCAGATCGCAGCTTCGGATCAGATAATCCGTCGAGGCGGAATCCAGCCGCAGGTAGCACAGCACCATCTCCACATACTGCTCGATGCTCTGCAGCTCCTCCGTCAGCTCACGGCTGAAGGGGGAGTCGTCCTCCTGCAGGCTCAGGCGCATCGAGGCGATCGGGGTTTTGATCTGGTGTGCCCAAACGGTGTAGTATTCGATCAAATCCGTATAGCGGCTCTGCATCCGGTTTTCCAGATCGACCTTTTCCTGAAACAGCGAGAGGATGATCTGCTGATAATCCTCTTCCAGCAGGCTTTTTGCGCGCGGAAGGCGCTTTACGGTGACGGCCGCCTCCGAATATAGGGCCAGCAGCCCCTTGTGCCGCGCGGCAAAGGAGATCAGATCCAGAATCAGGAGGATGAGCCCCAAAACCGCGCAGATGGCCGCGGGATACAGCACCGCCGCCAGCGGAAGATCGTACAGGGCGAAGGTGAGCAGAAAAATGGCGCAGAACAGAACATAGACGACGATCTGCTTTGTGTGCGCCCTGAAATAGCTTCTCCATACTCTCATAGTCTGTCCCTTTCCGGCGGCCTATTCCACCAGGTAGCCCATTCCCACTTTGGTGGTGATGAAATGCGTCAGGCCCGCCGCGTCGAGCTTTTTGCGCAAACGCGTCATGTTTACGGTCAGCGTGTTTTCATCCACAAAGCTGTCGGTCTCCCACAGCCGTTCCATCAGCTTTTCGCGGCTGACCACCTGGCCCTTGCGCTCCATCAGCGCCTGTAGGATGCGGTAATCGTTCTTCGTCAGGTCGATGCGCTCCCCCCGGTAGGTCAGCGTGGCGTCCGCGGTGTTCAGCAAGGCGCCCCTGTGCTCCAGCACGGAAACCTGCCCCGAGAAGTCGTAGGTTCTGCGCAGAATCGCCTGTATTTTCGCCATGAAAACGGTCAAATCAAAGGGCTTGGCAATAAAATCGTCGCCGCCCATGTTCATCGCCATAACAATGTTCATGTTTTCGGAGGCCGAGGAGATAAAGACAATGGGAACCTTCGACACCCTGCGGATTTCGCTGCACCAGTGGTAGCCGTTGAAAAAGGGCAGCGAAATATCCAGCAGAACCAGGTGCGGGCCGTATTCGGAAAACGCCGTGAGCACATTCTGAAAATCCTCGACGCACATCGCTTCCAGTCCCCATGCTTCAATATGCTTTTTCATCGCGGCCGCAATCCCTGCATTGTCTTCCACGATCAGAATCCGGTACATGGTATCACCTTACTTTCTCTGTCCCTTATTGTAACCTGCCCGCCCCCGATTGACAAGCCCGGGCCGGTTTTTTAGAAAAGCGGCGCAAACCGGGCCTTCGGCTGCGCGCTGCGCAGGCCATGCGGGTTTCTTTGGGCGGTGCCCCATAAAACCGACAGGGAATGCTTTGCGCGTTTGTGTTGGCATGATATGTGCTATAATAAACAAGTATTGCGGTAAAGAAAAAAGCAAAGCGTTCAGATAATTTTCGCGGCAAAAGGGGGAGCGGCAATGGTTTCGGAAATCTGTTACATCACCATGTACGAGGAGCACATAGAGCATGCCAAGCGGATTTTTGCACAGTGCGGGTATCCGGTAAAGGTGGTTTACACCAAAATAGACCGGATTCATGAAAATGTGCGCCGGCAGATGCAGGAGGGCGTGCGGGTGATGATCGCCCGCGGCGGCGTGCCGGATTTGATCAAGCAGGTTCACACGCTTCCAATCGTTGATTTGCAGTACGATTTTCTGGATTTTCTCGAGCCCATTGAAAAGGCGTATGAAATGTCGGATAAAGTGGCGCTTTTGGGGTGGTATAAAAACCGCAAGAATTTCGACAAGTACCGCTCAAAGCTGCGGGAAAACCTGGCGATTGTGGAGTTTGGCAAAACCACGGCCAGCGATTGCGAGGAGTATATTGAGGGCGAGGTGAAGAAAGTGCTTCGCCGGGGGATTCAGGTGGTTGTGGGCGGCGGCGGTGTGGCCCGTGCCGCCGGACGCCTGGGGGTTCCGTTTGTGCATGTGGATATCGACCGGGAGGCGTATATCGACGCGGTGGAAAAGGCCCAGTATCACCTGCGCATTTACCAGGAGCAGGAACACCGGTATAAAATGGTGCAGGCGGTTCTGAACGGCGTTTCGGAGGGGGTTCTGGCGGTTGGGCAGGATCAGCAGATCATTCAGTGCAACCCGGTGGCAAGGCGGCTGTTAAGGCTCCAGAGCACCGGGGAAAAATACCCGCCGCTCGAGCAGGTGCTGCCGGACGAAAAAACGCTGCGGCTGCTGCGCGAGGGCCGAAAGATCACAAATCACGTCGTCTCCTGTCCCGGCGGGAATCTGATGCTCAACTCCGAGTTCATTCAGGTGGACGAAGCACCCGTGGGCGCGGTTCTGATTCTGCACGAGACGGATCACATCCGCGACATGGAGAAGCGGATTCAGAAAAACCTGATTCAGAGCGGGTATTACGCCAAGCACAGCTTTGACGATATCGGCGGCGACAGCGCCGTTATGGCGCAGACCAAAAAGAAAGCGGAGCTGTACGCCAAAACAAATAGTACGGTGCTGATCTTTGGGGAGACGGGCACCGGCAAGGAGCTGTTTGCCCAGAGCGTCCACAACAGCAGCGCGCGCAGAAACGATCCCTTTGTGGCGATCAACTGTGCGGCGATTCCCGAAAGCCTGCTGGAAAGCGAGCTGTTCGGCTACGTGAAGGGCGCCTTTACCGGCGCGCGCGCCGATGGCCGCGCGGGCTATTTTGAACTGGCCCACAAGGGCACCCTGTTTTTGGACGAGATTGGGGAAATTCCTTTGAAGGTGCAGTCCCGCCTGCTGCGCGTCCTTCAGGAAAAGGAGGTGACCCGCGTGGGCGACGACCGGGTTATTTCTGTAGACGTGCGCATCATTGCCGCAACCAACCGGGATTTAAAGCAGGAGGTGGAGAGAGGGCGCTTTCGCAGGGACTTATACTACCGCCTGTGCGTGCTGACGCTCTCTCTGCCGCCCCTGCGCAGCCGCCGGGCGGATATCCTGCCGATTCTGCGGATTTTGCTGCGGCAGAACGGGCTCGATTCGGCCGAGTTTACGCCACAGGCGCGCCGCCTGCTCGAAACGCAGGAGTGGCCGGGCAACGTGCGCGAGCTCGACAACTTCGCTGAGAGGGTCTGCGCGATCTCCAACAAGGCGGTAATCGACGAGGTGCTGGTGAGAAACGCGCTGGATTTGCAAGACGACCTTCCCGCGCCGCAGACGCGGGAGGCGGAGCGGGAGCGCCTGCTGGCGGTGCTGAGAAGGAACTTCGGCAATAAGCGTAAAACCGCGGCGGAGCTGGGCATTAGCACCACCACGCTGTGGCGCAGGCTTAAGGATATCGAACCGGAACAGGAATAAAAGGAACCGGGCTGCTCGCCGCAGCCCGGTTCCTTTTATTCTTCCATCAGCTCTTTCACAAGCGCTATGTGTTTTTCCATCATGCCGCTCCAGCCGGTTCCGTCGTCCAGAAAAGCCGCGCCGGTTCCGTCGTCTTCGGCGGCGCGCTCCAGCATGTTGTACTGATGTGCGTGGGAGGCCAGAATAACCTCTACCTTCTCTTTCTTCATGCGCTCCAGCGAATTCAGGAATTCCTGCTGCAGGCTCAGGGGCAGGCGGTTTTCCGTCAGTTCCTCCCGCGAAAGGCCGTTGATTCCAATTCCGCCGTGCATGGCGCAGGTAACGGAATCGCCCCGGTAGGGGGTGTGGATCAGGAAGGAGGTGGTGCCGGGTGTGTGGCCGGGCGTCAGCACGGGAGTGATCGATGTGTTGCCCCAGACGATCGGCCTGTCGTATTCGTAAAAATGATGGATGCGAAAGCGCGGAACATGCTTTTCAAATAAAATCAGGTCGGGGCGTTCGGTGAAAAAGAAGTGGTCGCGCTCGCCGAGAAACACCTCACAGCCGCTGTATTCCTGCACCAGCCGGGCGGCTCCGCAGTGGTCCACATGCCCGTGGGATAAAAACAGCCTGCGAATATTGGCCGGGTCAAAGCCAAGTGCGCGGATGCTGTCAAATAACAAATAGGCGGTTTCCTGAAACGCGCAGTCGATCAGCAGCAGGCCGTCCTTTCCGCCGTCGATCAGAAAGCTCGACACATAATTGTTCCCCACAAAATAGACGTCGCCGACAACATGAAACGGCCGGTGCTTCAACATCCAGGGGTGATCCATGTAGTTCTGCAGCTTTTCGTATAACGCCTTCAAGCGCAGGATGTCTTTTTCTTTCATTCTATTTCCTCCCGTATCTCTATGATCAAGAACCGCTTTTAAGGCTCTTCCTAAAAATACTAGCAAATCCGATGCCAACACCAATCCGGCGTTTTTTCTATCGAATCTGGTCAAATTGTGCAAGAAAATCTTTTCGTTGCAATACATTATTCCAAACAAATCATTCCAAATGAAATGTTTTTACCAGCAGGATCGCATGGCGATTCGCTTTTTTTCGCTTCTTCCGGGGCTTTTCGGTGTTGGCACGCAAATTGCTTTAGTGTTTGTTTGCGAAGAATCGCTAAATATTTATTCTGTTAGGAGGAGTTTTTATGGAACTTGGAAGCTGGGCAATCGTGAAGTCGTTTCCGCTCCTTGCCCTGATTCCGCTGCTGATCTACATCGTGCTGTCTTTGCGGGGGAAAAACAATACCTGGGCCATTATTCTCGGCATTACCGCGGGTGTTTTTCTCAACGGGCTGGATCTGAAGGCGGTGTCAAAATCCTTTGAAGCCGCCATGTCCAGCAGTACGGCACTGATCGGTATCATCATCATGGCAGGCGCCGGACTTGGTCAGGTGATGACGGAGGCGCATGTAACGCATACGCTGGTTTACTGGATCGTCAAGCGGATCGGTGTGAACACGCAGACAAAAGCGAAGCTGGTGCTCATCATCTGTTCCATTGTCATCTGCGGCTTGCTCGGCACGCTCGGCGGCGGCAACGCGGTGATCGCGCCGATCATGATCCCGGTGATGGCCTCGCTGGGGATTACCCCCACGGTGGTTGCGATTCTCTTTAAAATTTCCGGAGAGATGGGCCTGGTTTTGGGGCCGCTGACAGGTGTTACGCTGATTACCATGGAAGTAACCGGCCTTACATACGGCCAGCTGATGCTGGGAGCCGCGCTTCCCTTTGCCATTATTTTCATTGGCGGAGCGTGGGTGGGCGCCCTGCGCGCGCAGAAGCGTACCGAGGGGCAGGAGAGCTACACCCTTTCCGACGACATGAAAAATCTGGATGAAATCGTAGTGACCAAGCAGGAGACCATCAGTACGGTTGTGTTCCTGGTGAGCTTCCTCGCGCTGGTGGTGTACGGTATCCTCACGCGGCAGGGCACCTCCTATGCGCTGGTCGTCATGATGATTCTGATTGCGGTGGTATCCCTGTGCGCCAGAATGCACGCGGAGCACATCATCAGCGCAACGGTGAAGGGCGTTCAGTCCCAGGCTGGCATGTTCATCATTTTCATCACCATCGACGTATTGCTGCAAATGGTTACGGCGGGCGGCGGATTCACGGCGCTGGGCAATCTGCTCGGCAGCTTCTCCCAGAACAGCCCGACGGCGGTTATGCTGATCTCCTCCGTGGTGGGCGGCTTTGGAATCGAAGCGGCTGCGGTCGCGGAGATCAAGATCATTGCTGGCATGTTCCTCGGTGCGGCGCAGGCGACCGGTCTGCCGATGAGCATGTTCGCCATCTCCATTCTGTGCGCGACCCGGCTGACCGGCTCCACGTATCCCTGCAGCAACATGAACGGCCAAATGGGCATCGCGGGCTGCAACAACCTCAAGGAGATGCTCCAGGGCTGCTGGATCGCGGTCGGCACCGTCGTCGTATTCACGGTGGTCTGGGCGTTCGTGGGGGCGCATATCATGCCGTGGTGAGCGGGGCAGCCCGCGCCCCTTTCGGTGAAACCGCGGAACAGCGCCGGCTCTTTTGAACCGGAACGGGCACCTCGCTGTTTTCTCGTGTACTCGAGCTACCGGTTTTTCTATATGTACAAAAGCGGTCTGCCGCCTGTTTTAATACAGACGGCGGGCCGCTTTTTTGGTATCCTTTGCTTCCTCACGCTCTTAGCAGGCCGAGGGCATTTTGCCGGTTTGTTTTTGGGATGGAGCCGTGCGGTTGTTGGAGCAATGCGCGGCCTCATGGTTCCTCCAAAGAATGAAAAATAAATTATAATAAATTTTATTATTTTTTTATCTGATTGATCTAAAAAATCAAAGTAAAGCAACGATAATAGATAAGGAAAGAAATATTTAATTGCATAAAATAATTCTGGTCTTGCGTTTTCTGGGTTTTGGGGCGGCCTTTCTTCCTCCGGTCTCCAGTTTTCATAAAAACAGGAGAAAGAGGGCCCTTCCGTTAAAATAGACTGGGAATGCTGTGAAATAATGGCGATAACATTTCTTGTTATCACTATTATTTTGCAGCCCTTCCTGCTTTTTACCTGAGAAAACGGCGGGACAAAAAAGGTGAGGGATCAATTTGAAAAAACAGATATTCGGTCAAAAAAGAACCATGCAGCTCAAGCATAGGATTGTGCGGTTTGTCGGTGTTCTGCTGCTTGAAATTGTCGTGGTGCTGTCGGGGCTTTCCTTTTTCTTTTTGGACGGCGCGTTCGGCGCGGTAAACGATCAGCAGCAGGCTGCGTTTGACAATCAGGCGAAAAATGCGGTGGAAACCGTCATCAGTGCTTTGCAGGCGAATGAGGAGCGGCGCAAGTCCGGCGAGCTCACCGAACAGCAGGCCCGCCAGATTGCGGAAATGATCGTGCGCGACACCCGCTACAATAATGGGGAAGGCTATTTGTGGGCGGACGAAAAGAACGGCATGTGCGCGGTGCATATGAATCAGGAATATGAGGGCCAGATGCGCTATGACCTGCAGGACAAGCAGGGCATTTATTATATTCGCAATCTGATTGCCGCTGGCGACAAGGGTGGAGCCTTTACGGAGTACTTCTTCACAAAGCCGGGGAAAGACGGCGTGTTCAAAAAAAGAGCGTATACCGAGCTGTTCCAGCCGTATGGGTGGTACATCAGCACGGGGAACTATTTTGACGATATTGAGACGAGCATGGCGCATAACCGCCAGGAGCAGCGCAGAGACGGAATCATTCTGGTCGTTGTCAGCCTGGTCGTGGGGGTGCTGAACCTGGTCTTCATGCTGCGCTGGTCCGCCAGGCTGACGAAGCCGATCGAATCGGTTACTGAGCGCCTGACCCTGCTTTCGCAGGGCGATGTGCACACGCCGCCCGCAGAGCTTGTGGAGCTTGAGGATGAGACGGGGCGGCTGACCCTCGCCTGCAAAACGCTCATTGAAAACATGGCTGGCATGATCAGCGACGTGACAATGCATCTGGAACATATCTCGAAGGGAGATATGCGCGCGACGGTCAGCTATGAGTATTTGGGGGATTTTCAGCCGATCAGCGAGTCTCTGACGCTCATTTACAATTCGCTGAACGAAACGCTGCGCACCATCAGCCTTTCGGCGGAGCAGGTGAACGCCGGTGCGGATCAGGTTTCTTCCAGCGCCCAATCGCTGGCATCGGGTGCTTCCGAGCAGTCCAGCTCGGTGGAGCGGCTGGCGGAATCCGTTGAAAAGGTGGAGGCGGCCGCCAACCAGAACGCCGCCGGCGCGCAGGAGGTATCGGGCCAGGTGGACCTTGTGTCGCAGGATATGAGCCGCACCAAGGATCAGATGGAGAAGCTGAATACGGCGATGGATCAGGTGAAGGAGACCTCTTCCAAAATCGGGGAAATTACGAGCCTGATCGAATCGATTGCCCAGCAGACGAATATTCTGGCCCTGAACGCTTCTATTGAGGCGGCCAGAGCCGGTTCGGCCGGCAAGGGCTTTGCCGTTGTAGCGGCAGAGGTGGGCTCGCTCGCCTCTAAAACGGCGCAGGCGGTAAAAGAAACCGGCGGCCTGATCGCAAGTGCGATTTCGGCCATTTCGGAGGGCGCCAGACTGACGCAGACGGTTTCTGAAATGGTGGACAACAGTGTGGAAAAGACAAACGCCATCTCCTCGGCAGTCGGCGAAATAGAAAAGGCCTGCGTCGAACAGGCCCAGGAGCTCTCCCGCATTACGCAGGGGCTGGAGCAGATTTCGAGCGTGGTACAGTCCAACGCAGCGGCGGCGGAAGAAAGCTCCGCGTCGAGTGAAGAACTTTCTTCGCAGGCCCAGCTGCTGTACCGCGAGCTGGATAAATTCCGTTTGGCTTCGGGTACGGGCACATCCGGCGCGGAGAGAATGGAGTTTGGGAACAGCTTTAAAAACGAGCTAATTTAAAGTAGCGTTTCCCCGGCAGGCGTCGCCTGCCGGGGAATTTGCTTTTACTTTGACTCTCCCAGGTGATTTCTTTCGGCTTGACGCACCAGGACGGAGAGCTGCCGGAGCTGTTTGTCCTGCTCCTCCATTTTGAGATACAGCAAAATTTGGTTTTTTACAATGGTGTTTAGTGTGTGATTGATGAGCCTTAGTTGCAAATTCACTTTCTGTTTCATGCGTAATCCCTTTCTCGCCGAATTTTACCGGGTTTTTCCAAGATGCTCTACTATTGTATCATGAAAAAAAGGGATGGAAAATCCATAAACAGACCCTTTGACGGTAAAATTTTTGGGATGAAAGAAAAAAGATGCTGCTGTCCTCTTGTTAAGGACAACAGCATCTTTTCAATGCTTACACACTGCGGTCTTTATGGCTTTTTTGGGAAGTAAGCCCTACGACCTGATCCACTGGCAGGGAAAATACGAACGCGTCCGCGTCGGTTCCGGAGCCGTGTGCTTTCATCACGGCCTGCATGATCCCCTTCCGCAGGGATTGCTGCGTCAGAATCATAATCAGCTCTTTTTCAGGCTTTAACGTCATTCCGAAAAAGGTCTCCAGATTTTCCAGTCCCGAGCCCGTGGCGTGCACCACCGTTCCGCCGGTCGCTCCGGCCGCTTTGGCGGCCTCCATAATTTCGGCGGAAAATCCCTGGTTTGCAATCACCAGTATCATGCTGTGCTCAAATGCTTGCTCCATGAGAACCTCCTAAACAATCAAACGGTATCCTGCGGAGAGGGGGACTGCTCTTTTTCGGCATCCGGCTCCGGCGGTTCGGCCGCTTCCCCCTGCGGCTCGGGCAGGGCGCTCTCCGGTGCGCCGGGAATCGCTTCCTCCTGCGGTTCGGCGGCCGCCTCGCCCGGCTGAGAATCCGGCTCCCCGCCGTCGATGTCGATATCGATGATCAGGGCGTCCGAAGCGTCGGTCACCTGCGGCTCCAGAGCGGCGGCCCGGCGGCTCTTGTACTGGAACAGAATGCCGATTGCCTGAATCGTGATCAGGGGCAGCGTGGCGATCATGGCGATCATGCCGAACGCATCGGTCATGACATTGCCGCCCAGCGCCTCGCACACGCCTACGCCAAACGGGAGCAGGAACGCCGCGGCCATTGTGCCGGCGGCCACCCCGCCGGAATCAAATGCGATCGCGGTAAATACCTTGGGGGTAAAACGCGTTTGCAGCAGAGCGATAGCATAGCCTGGCAGCAGAAAGTACCAGATGTCGAGCTGATATATAATCCGAATCATCGAAAGGCATACCGCCAGGCTGACGCCGACGGAAAGTCCGATCTGCATGACACGCTGCGAAATCGCGCCGCTGGTGATGTCCTCCACCTGCTTGTTCAGAACGTGTACCGCGGGCTCCGCCGCAACAATAAAGAACCCCAGCACGGCGGCGAGCGGAATCAGAATCCAGTTGTGAGAAGACCTGGCGATGTGCCCGCCCAGAAAACGGCCAACGGGCATAAAGCCGACGTTGACGCCGGTGAGAAACACCGACAGGCCCAGTATGGTATAGATAATGCCCACGAGTATTTTGATCAGTCTGGTGCGCGAAAGGCGCAGCCGAAGAATTTGCAGCAGAATAAAAATGGTTAGAATCGGCAGGAGCACCTCAACGACCTCCGTGAGCGATTGAACGAACTGTACGGAATACAGCAGCGGAATCTGCGAAAGACTTTCCAGCTCCGCCGGGGATTCAAACGCAAAGCCGGAAGAGGAGGAGTCGTAAAAAATGCCCATGATCAGCACGGCCAGAATGGGGCCGATGGAGCAGAGCGCGCACAGGCCGAAGCTGTCTTCTTCGCTGTTCTTTCCGGAAAGAACAGTGGAAACGCCCATGCCGAGCGCCAGTATGAACGGTACGGTGATGGGGCCGGTGGTCACGCCGCCGGAATCAAAGGCCACCGCCAGATAATCCGGGGAGAAAATTCCCGCCACGAGAAAAACCAGAATGTACGAAACGATAAACAGGTGCGCCAGATGAATCTGAAACACGATGCGCAGCAGCGCCAGCAGCAGAAAGAAGCCCGCGCCGAGCGCGACGGCCCCCACCAGAACCTCGTCGGGTACGGCGGGCACCTGCTTCGTGAGCACCTGCAGATCCGGCTCCGCGATCGTGACGACCACGCCGATCAAAAATCCGCCGCCCGCGATCCAGCCGATTTTTTTGGAGCGCGTCAGCTCTGAGCCAATGGCCTCGCCCATAGGGATCATCGCCATGTCGGAGCCGAGGGTAAACACACTCAGGCCGATTACCAGAAGCACCGCACCGGTCAGAAACAAAGCTACGGTGGTTAAGGGCAGTACAAATGAGAAGGCAAGAACAATGGCGCAGATGGGCAGAACAGACTGCGTGGATTCCTTCAGTGAGTCGATTAAAGTGTCTCTCATTCCTTACTTCCTTTCGCATCTATATTAGACCGGGTCTTAATGGCCGCCGGCGAAAGAAAAAAGGGTCGGCGGGCCTGGGAGCAGAAAAGACCGATCCGGAATCTCTGAAAAAAGGTTAGGTTACTTAACTAGTATAGCATAGATTTCGCAGTGAGAAAAGCCTTTCTTTGCCAGATTCCCTCAAAAAGGGCGGCGAGCCGGGGAGCGCGGGGGTAAAAAAACCCCCTGTCTGCCCGCAAAGCGGGGAGGAACAGGGGATACGGCTTTGCATTTTCGGGCCGTTACATCCAGTTTTTTTTCGCGGCCACCCAGGTGGTCAGGTAGCCGAACACGATGCTGCTGTAATATGCGAGAACGCGCCACAAAAGAATCGCGGGCCAGATCGCGGAACCGAACATATCGTGGAAGAACAGGTAGAAGCCGCCCTCCGCGCCGCCGGAGGAGCCCGGCAGGGGAACAAACGCCGCGGCCATGGTGACGAAGGTATCCGCTGCCATCATGGTATAGAAGGGTGCGCCGTGCAGGTTGAAGCTGCGGTGAATCAGGTAGGGGACAATGCTCGCGCAGGTGATCTGCACCAGCGTGAGCAGGCCTGCCTTTACATACAGCGCGGTGGAGCGGCCCATCAGAGCCGCGCCGTCGTGGAACGCGTACAGCTGATTGCGGATTTTGCGGTACAGGCGCTTCGGGTGGCGGCACCATTTCATGCGCAGCAGCACCATCATGAGAAAGCGCAGCAGCTTCTGCGTCAGGCGGGTGTTGAACATCACGATCAGCGTTACGCCGATAATCGTCATGTTGATGACCAGCGTCAGCAGGATGACCAGGGCAATATTGTCCAGTACAGCCCGAAAATAGGAAAATTCCGTGGCAATAAAAAACAGGCTGTAAACCATCATAACGATCTGGTAGATGAGGGATTTCAGGGCGATGACCGCGCTGGAGGCTCCGGCACTCATTCCCATCCGATCCATCGTGTAGATCTCCATCGGTTCGCCGGCGGAAAAGGGCGTGAGCGCGCTGTACAGAAAGCCGACCATTCCCACGGTGAAGGATTTGCGGAAGGTCCAGGAGGGATCCAGATGACGCGACAGCAGGTACAGCACGTAGCCCTCGATCGCGTAGCGGGCAAATATTGCGAGCAGGGCGATCTCCAGCCACCGCAGGCGAATGTTTTTTGAAATCTCCATCAATGCGTCCACACCGTCGGTCGTGAACAAAAAATAGAGAATGACGCCAATGGAAAGAATCAGCGTGATGGTGGTAAACCATTTTTTTTGCTTTTCTTTTTTGGGGTCGTCAGTTTTGTTTAAGTTGGAAGACGAGCTTTGCATCCTTCCATCCCCCTTTCCCGCTTGGTTTGGCCTTGGCGAACATGCACCGCGGCGGCCTGGCAGGCGTTCAGTGGCAGTTTGCGTTTGCGGTCTTTTAGTCCAAAACATTGCTATTATACCATTAAATTCGGCATAAGCCAACCAAAATCTACCCAACTGGCAATACGCCTTATGCCGTGGAGTTATTATATCCTGATTATGACAGGTAATCAAAATTTTATTCCTTTGGCAAAGTTCGGGTAAAATTCCGCGCGGAAAAAAGAGGAAACACAGCGTTCGCCTTTGCGCAGGCGGCCGGTCTTAATTGGCCGGTTTGCCCTAAAACAGAGGATTCCTTTCCCCACAAAAGGCGGGGGAAAGGAATCAAAATCAAGGTTAAGTTGTAAAAGCGGGGCGCTCGCGCGTTTATTTTGTTTTTAGAGCGCGCATGGCATTTAAAACGGCGATCAGCGCGACGCCCACGTCGCCGAACACGGCGGCCCACATGGTGGCGATTCCGGCGGCGGCCAGAATCAGGATGACGGCCTTCACGCCCAGCGCGAACCAGATGTTCTGCCAGACGATGCGGCGCGTTTTTTTCGCGATTCTCACCGCGGCGGGCAGCTTCGACAGCTCGTCGGTCATCAGCACGATATCTGCGGCTTCGATCGCGGCGTCGGAGCCGATGCCGCCCATGGCGATGCCGATATCGGCGCGGGCCAGCACGGGGGCGTCGTTAATGCCGTCGCCGACGAACGCCAGCTTGCCGCCGGGGGACTTTTGATTGTCTAAAAGCTCCACGCGCTCCACTTTCTGGTCGGGCAGAAGCTCGGAGTAGACGGTGTCGATGCCGATGGCCACGGCAACGCTTTCGGCTACGGCCCGGCTGTCGCCGGTCAGCATGGCGACGGTGTGCACTCCCGCCTGCCGGAGCGCTTCCACGGCGTTTCGGCTGTCGGGCTTGATTTCATCAGAGATCACCAGGCAGCCGGCGTATTCGCCGTCCACCGCCAGGTAAACCAGGGAGCCGGGGGCCGAAACAGGTGAAAACCGGATGTTTTCGGATTCCATCAGGCGGCTGTTCCCCGCCAGCACGGTTTTTCCGTCGATGACGGCGCGGATGCCGTGCCCGGCGATTTCAGTGTGCTCCAGCGCCTGGCCCTCGTCAACGGGCCGGCCGTATGCCCTTACAATCGATTGGGCGATCGGGTGGGTAGAGACGCTTTCCGCCAGTGCGGCGTAGCGCAGCAGCTCCGCTTGTTCCATTTTTTCGGGCAGAATTTCCGCCACGGTGAAGCTGCCCTTGGTCAGGGTGCCGGTTTTATCGAATACGACCGTGTCGAGGCCGTTCAGCGCTTCCAGGTAGTTGCTGCCCTTAATCAGGATTCCCTGGCGGGACGCGGCGCCGATTCCGCCGAAGAAGCTCAGGGGGATCGAAATTACAAGCGCGCAGGGGCAGGATACCACCAAAAACGCCAGCGCACGGTAAATCCAGGTGTGGAACTCCGCGCCGGGGATCACCATCGGTGGGATCACCGCCAGAGCAAGGGCGGCAAACACAACGGCCGGGGTGTAATAACGGGCAAACTTGGTAATGAAGTTTTCAGTGGGGGCCTTTTTGCCGCTGGCGTTCTGCACCAGTTCCAGAATCCGGGAGGCGGTGGAGTCCCCAAATTCCTTTTGTACCTGAATCGTGAGCAGGCCGCTCTGGTTGATGGAGCCGGAGAGCACCTCGCTGCCGGGCTGCACATCCCTCGGCAGGGATTCCCCCGTCAAAGCGGAGGTGTCGAGGGAGGAGACGCCCTGCACCACCATGCCGTCCAGCGGTATTTTTTCGCCGGTCTTAACCAGAATCAGGTCACCAATGCCCACCTCTTCGGGCGAAACGCGGCGAACCTCGTCACCCAGCTTCAAATTGGCAAAATCGGGGCGAATGTCCATCAGCGCCTTAATCGAGTTGCGCGAGCGGTTGACCGCCATATCCTGAAACAGCTCGCCCACGCGGTAGAACAGCATGACGGCCACGCCCTCCGGAAATTCCCCGATGGCGAACGCGCCGATGGTCGCAATCGACATTAAAAAGTTTTCATCAAAGATCTGTCCGCGCTGAATGTTGCGCAGGGCAACGAGAAGAATCTCGCCGCCGATCAGAAGGTAGGCGGCCAGAAAGAGAAGGAATGACGGGAGCTGCGGCAGGGGGATCGCCATTGCCGCAGCAAACAGCACTACGCCTACCGCGAGAAGAATGCGCGAAACGCGTTTTCTGCTCTCGTCCTCCTCCCCGCCGGTTTCCTCCTCGCGGAAAGAGACCGTAACGTCCGGTTCCATCTCTCCAATGATGCGAACGGCCTCGCGGGTCAGCGTCGGCAGCTTCTCCCGGTCGCCGGCTTTGAGAATCACGCGCTGTGCGGCGAAGCTCACCTGCGCTTCGCGGATGCCGTCCAGCTTTTGAATCTCGCGTTCAATTTTTGCCGCGCAGTCCGCGCAGTCCAGCCCCTTCAGGTATAAAATCCGTTCACCGGCCTGTGCGGCCCGGCGTTCGGTCAGCCGGATGTCGGGCTCGTGGCTTTGTGCAATCTCCTGCATTCTGCCGGCAAGCTCGGGGAAGCGGTTTTCGTCTGAAAGCTCTACCCGCAGCGTTTTTGAAACAAAATCGAGCGAAGCCCGCGAAATACCGTCCAGCCTGCCGACCTCGTGTTCAATTTCCGCCGCGCAGTGGGCGCATCCCAGGTTCTCCACGACAAATTCCTTGGCGGCCATCGATTCATTCCCACCCTTCTGTTTCTGTGATTATTTTTCTTTGATGTGACTCAGGCCCAAACTCAAAATGCCCTCTATGTGTTCGTCGTCCAGCGAATAGTAGATTACCTTGCCCGCCCTGCGGGATTTTACCAGCCGGGCCTGCTTGAGCACGCGCAGCTGATGCGAAATTGCCGACTGCGAAAGCTCGAGCAGCTCCGCAATGTCGCAGACGCAAAGCTCCGTCGAAAGCAGGGCACATACGATTTTTACCCTTGTGGAATCTGCAAAAATGCGGAAGAAATCCGCCAGATCAAACAGGTGATCCTCACAGGGCATCTGTTCCTTTGCCTTTTGAATCGATTCGGGGTGAATCCCCGCGATTTCGCACGATTCGAGCTCTTCTGTTTTGTCTGCCATCATCTAATTCTCCTTTGATCATATGAACATATGAATAACTGTTCATATGTATTATATGCAAAACCGGGGAAAAAGTCAATTGCAAATTGAATTCGATCAAAAACTTTTTCCATCGCCCGTTTTGCGCAGCCAATATGAGAAAGGGGACTGTTTTTTTCTTTGGCATCATGCTATAATAATCTATAATTTTGTAAATACAGGTACCGTCTTTTCCGGGCGCAGACGCTCCCGCCACGGCACAAGGGGCAGGCCCGCGCTAGCGGGCGCCCCGCGGGATAGCCGCAAAGGAAAAAACAACATTTTTGCCCTCACACCTAAAATGAGAAATAGAAATTCCACCCCGTCACGAAGGGGCACCCCCCACGCGGGGGCACCCGCTGGAAAGCTTTTTCGCTTAGAGAATGATTCAAACAATAGATTTCTATTGATAATGATAAATAAAGGCGCAGACCGAACCTGTGCGAAAGGGAAAGGACGTGAAAAGAAATGAGGAAACAGGTGATCGCTGCCGTGCTGGCTCTGGCTGTACTGTGCTCCGGCTGCTCTTCGGTCAGCCTGGATCCTCAGACCCTGATGCGTCCGCCGCGCGCGACCGGCAACAAGGAGCAGATTCACAAGGTGCTGGAGAAAAAAACGAACGATCAGCTGAATCTGAGCTACCCCAGCCGAGGGGACTACCGCTCGGCCATTTTAATGTGGGATTTAACCGGCGACGGGGCGGAGGACGCCATAGCGCTGTACCAGAATCCCGACCAGAAGGGCGGTCTGACCATTTCCTTTATCCGCGGCGGGTCCGAAATCTGGGCGGAGGTCGGCTCCTTCAATAACCCCGCCACTCAGGTGGATAAGGTGTGCTTTGGCGATGTGAACCGCGACGGTGTGGACGACGTAATCGTCGGCTGGGGCAATGTTTTGAACCAGACCTCGTCGGTCAGCATCTATTCTTACCACGACGGCAAAATGACGGAGCTTTCTTATAACCAGCCTTATAATGAAATAGAAGTGCGCGATTTCGACGGGGATACCTACGACGAAATCTTTACGGCCTCCGTTTCCACGGCGGAGCAGCCGGCCATCGCGCGCCTGCTGCGCGTGACGGATAATATGGTGGAGACCATCGGCTCGGCGCATCTGGATATCGGCGTGACGAAATACGCGGCGGTCACGGCGGGAATGATCAATTCCTCGCAGTACGGCATTGTGCTCGACGGGGTAAAGGCCGGCGGCAATTACGTGACGGAGGTGCTGTTCTGGGACTCCAAGAAAAAGCTGCTGCAATCTCCCTTTTTGGATTCGGGCACGCAGACGGCCAACTACACGCAGCGCAGTACGAGCGTGACCTCGCGCGACATCAACGGCGACACGCTGATCGAAATCCCCATTGTCAACCCGCTGCCGGGGTATTCGTCGCCCCTGCCGGATGAAGCTTGCGCCATGACGAACTGGTACCGGTACGACAGCGTGAACAATATTCTGCAGCCGGTGATGAGTATGGTCATCAACCAGAAGAGCGGCTATTGGTTTATGATTCCCGAGATGTGGCGCGGCAAGGTCAAGGTTACCGTAAAGGTGGACCGTGAGGCGCGCTCCCTGACCTTTTACAAATGGCTGCCGGCTGCCGGGGCCGCGGCCGGCACGGTGAACAATGCCGCCGCGGGCGCGGTGAGTACGGGCCTGCTCAAGCTGCAGGAGTTCACCGAACAGGAATGGAACGCCGGGGCGGTCACGAAGGGCTTTTATAAGCTGAAGGAAAGAAACGGCGTCGTTTATGCGGCCTCCATCCTTCAGCCGGACGACCCGATGGCCCTGAACATCAACGACATTACGAACAGCTTCCGGCTGATCGCGCCGCAGGAATAAAATTGGCAGAGGAGGAACCTGACGAATGAAGAGAATACTGGTCGCGGAGGATGAACAGACCATCCGCGAGTTTGTTGTGATCAATCTCAAACGCGCGGGCTACGAGGTGGTTGAGGCGGAAAACGGGGATCAGGCGCTGGAGCTGTACGAGCGCGAAAACGGCATGTTCGACGTCGCCATTCTCGATATTATGATGCCCGGGCAGCACGACGGCCTCGCGGTTTGCCGCGAGCTGCGTCAGAAGAGCGGCTCCATCGGCATCATTCTGCTCACCGCCAAAACGCAGGAGATGGATAAGGTGAGCGGCCTGATGATGGGTGCGGACGACTACGTGACAAAGCCGTTTTCCCCCAGCGAGCTGGTGGCCCGCGTAGATGCGGTGTACCGCCGGGTGGCGCTGGCGGAAATGCGCACCGGCAACAACTTCCGCGAAGAAATCCGTTCCGGCATCTTCTCGCTGAACCTGCGAAACCGCGCGCTGATGAAGGAAAATGTCCCCATCGAGCTGACGCAGGTGGAATTCCAGATCATGGAGTATTTCTTTTCAAATCCGGGCAAGGCGCTCGATCGTTCCGACATCCTCAAGCACGTGTGGGGGGATGCCTATTATGGGGAAGAAAAGATCGTGGACGTGAACATTCGGCGTCTGCGGATGAAAATAGAGGATGAACCGTCCAACCCCAAGCACATCGTAACCGTTTGGGGGCTGGGCTATAAATGGGAAGCGTAGAAGCCGGTTTTGCAGCCGGCAGGCTCAACGAATACAACAACAGGTTTTGAACTGCCTGTCACTCAAATTGGTTTCAAACCGTATTGATCGGCACAGCGCACCTCCTCCGCCGCGGGGGCGGGAAGATGCCTGCCGCAATTTCAAATGGATTTTGTGACGACACAAAACGGCGCGAAAGGAGGGCGGAGAAATGAAGATATGGGGCATTACCCGGCGCTGGATTCTGAACAGCCTTGGCATTATCCTGCTTGTTCTTGCCGCTCTGATTCTCTGCCTTTCGCTGGTCGTGCAGAGCTATGTGTACAACGGCATTCAGCAGACCATCAACGGGCGCTCGAGCGAATTGACCAACGTGTTTGCCGGGTATGACAGTAAAACGGCGGCGGAGTTTTCCGGCGCGGCGCGCGCTTATGTGGAAAACTCGCCCAGCAAGCAGATGATGGAGATGATGGTGCTGAGCACTTCGGGCCGGATTCTCGTCACTTCCACGGGCTTCCCGCCCGACCAGGACCAGATAATGCCGGACGTTCAGCTGGCGCAGGCAAGCAAGGACGGCTACGGCACCTGGCAGGGCCGCCTTTCCTCCGGGGAAAAGGTGATGGCCGTCACGCGCCAGATCCGCAGTCAGGCCGGTTTGCCCCTTGGCAGCATCCGCTATATCGTCTCGCTGGAAGAAGCCGACCGGCAGATTCTCACCATCCTGGGCGGGCTTCTGATCATGGGCTTTCTCGTCATTCTGTTCGTGGTGTTTTCCAGCACGTACTTTATCAAGTCGATCGTCGACCCGATCAAGCTGATCAGCGCCACCGCCAAGCGGATTGCCCAGGGCGACTTCGACGCGCGCATTCAGAACCGCCAGAACGACGAGATCGGCGAACTGTGCGAGACCATTAACAAAATGGCCGTGGAGCTCGGCACGGCGGAAAAAATGAAGAACGACTTTATCTCTTCGGTGTCGCACGAGCTGCGCACGCCGCTCACGGCGATTAAGGGCTGGGCGGAAACGCTGCAGGGCATGGACGAGGCCGAGCGCGAAACGTATGAGCGCGGCATGGGCGTCATTATCCGCGAATCGGAGCGGCTTTCGGGCATTGTGGAGGAGCTTTTGGATTTCTCCCGCATGCAGAACGGCCGCATGACGCTGATGATGGATAAAATCGATATTCTCGCGGAGCTTGGCGAGGCGGTATATCTGTTTACCGACCGTGCGAAGGCGGAGGGCAAATTCCTGGTGTATGAGGAGCCGCCCCTGCTGCCCCCGGTGCTGGGCGACATCAACCGCCTGCGGCAGGTATTTGTCAATATCATCGACAACGCCCTGAAATATACCAAAGAAGGGGATACCGTTACCGTTACCGCGGAAGAAGCAAACGGAAAAATCCGGGTGGTGATCAGCGATACGGGCTGCGGCATCTCCGCAAAGGACCTTCCCAACGTGAAAAAGAAGTTCTACAAAGCAAACCAGACGGTGCGGGGCTCCGGAATCGGGCTGGCCCTGGCGGACGAGATCATGCGCCTGCATGACGGCCGCCTGGAGCTGGAAAGCCAGGAGGGAGTCGGAACCGTCGTGACCATCACGATACCAACGCTCAGGCAGTCCGCGCCGGAGGCAAAGCCGGCGCCTGCGACGGAAGAAAGGAATTCCGAACAAAATGGCTAGAGAAAAAACAAAAATGATCACAAGCATCGGCGGGCAGGCCGTGATGGAGGGCGTGATGATGCAGGGCCCGCACAAGACCGCGCTGGCCGTGCGCATGCCCGACAACACCGTTTCCACCCAGGAGATTGCCGTCAACCGCCTGCGCAATCGTTACAGCCTGCTGCGCCTGCCGATTCTGCGCGGCGTGGCCGGGTTTATCGACGCGCTTTCCGTGGGGTACAGGGCGCTGAGCATTTCGGCGGAAAAATCGGGGCTGGAGGACGACGAGCAGCCCTCTAAATTCGACCAGTGGATGCAGCGCGTGTTTGGAGACAAGCTGATGAACGCGATCATGACGATCAGCGCCGTTCTCGGTGTGCTGCTCGCCGTGGGGCTGTTCTTCTGGCTGCCCACGTGGCTGTTCAACATGGGACAAACCTACCTGTGGGGCCCCGGCTTTGCCGAGTGGCGCACCGTGTTCGAGGGCTTTTTGAAAATCGCGATCTTCATCGCCTACATTGCGTTCTGCGCCAGCCTGCCGGATATTAAACGCGTGTTTCAATACCACGGGGCCGAACATAAAACCATTTTTTGCTACGAGAACGAAGAGGAGCTGACGGTGGAGAATGTCCGCAGGCATCAGCGCTTTCATCCGCGCTGCGGCACCAGCTTTATGGTGATCATGCTGCTGCTCGGCATCGTCGCCGGGTACTTTATTCCGTTTACCAATCCCTTTGTGCGCACGGTGGCAAAGCTTTTGTGCGTGCCGCTTCTCATGGGGATCGGCTACGAGCTGATCCGCATCTGCGGCAAATACGACAATCTGTTTACCCGCATTATTTCCGCGCCGGGCATGTGGATGCAGCGCCTGACGACCAAAGAACCGGAGGATTCCATGATCGAGGTGGCGATCAGCGCCATGAAAGAAGTCATTCCGGAAAACGGAGAGGACCGAATTGTAAGATGACCTTTCAGCAGGCCTATCAGCAGGGCAGAAGCCTGCTGCGGCGCGCGGGCGTGGAGAGCCCCGCTTTTGATACCATCTGCCTGTTCCGGCGGGCCTTCGGCATGGATCGCCAGGGCCTTTTGCTGCGGGGGGAGGAAGAGGCTCCGCCCATGCAGGCGAAGGAATTTTTTCGCACCATTGAAGAACGGCGCTCCCGCCGCCCCCTGCAGTATATTCTGGGGGAATGGGAGTTTTTCGGAATGCGCCTTGCCGTGGGGGAGGGAGTGCTGATTCCGCGCGAGGAAACGGAGCTGCTGGTCTACACGGCTGCGGAGCTGCTCGGCGGGCACCCCGCGCCGCTGGTGGCGGATTTGTGCGCCGGCACGGGCGCCGTGGGGCTGGGGCTTTCCCGCCTGCGCGGCGACGCCCGGGTGGCCTGCGTGGAATGGTACGGGCAGGCGTTCTCTTATTTGCAGAAAAATCTGGATCGCTATGGTGACGGTCGGGTTCTCGCGGTACAGGCCGATATCACACGGGAAGATGCCGCGCCGGAGCTTTGGAACCTCAACGCAGTGATCTCGAACCCACCTTATATTGAGGCGTCGGAGCTTCCGCTGCTGCAAAAAGAGGTGCAGGCAGAGCCGGCCACCGCGCTCGACGGCGGCAGCGACGGCCTCGATTTTTACCGGGCGATTGCACAAATCTGGCTGCCGCGTTTGAAGTCCGGCGGAATCGTTGCGGTTGAGATTGGGGAAACGCAGGCGGAGAAGGTCTCCGCGCTGTTTCGCGGCGCGGGCCTTTCGCGGATTCAAATCCGTCCGGATTTTAACGGCTTCGACCGCGTGGTTTCTGGCGTGTACCGCCGCGAGTAAGCTCTTGCAGGGGGGATTTGGCGGCAGAGATATAAAACATTCGTTCGATTTTTTCGCCGAATCCATTGATTTTGAGTTTGGAATACAGTATAATAAAATCAGGTTTTTCCCGGCGGCGGACGGCGTGTGCCGCCCGCGCGGAGCACGGTGTGCAAGGCGGGGGAGTGAGTTGCTGCGGGCTCGCGCCTGCTCGGCGGCCCTGTTTAACGGATGGGCGGCGGCGCGTTTTCCAGCGGGTCGGTAATTACAATTTTGGAGCGGAGGAGTTTTTCCATGGCAGTGGACAAAAGCAAGGCGCTGGATACGGCGCTGGCGCAAATTGAAAAGCAGTTCGGCAAGGGTGCCGTGATGCGCCTGGGGCAGAATCAGGCAATGCAGGTGGAAGCGATCTCCACCGGTTCTTTTTCTCTGGATATGGCGCTGGGAATCGGCGGCCTGCCCAGAGGGCGTATTGTAGAGGTGTACGGGCCGGAATCCTCCGGTAAAACGACGCTGGCGCTGCACTGCATTGCGCAGGGGCAGAAAAACGGCGGCTATGCCGCGTTTATCGACGTGGAGCATGCGCTCGACCCGGTGTACGCCCGCGCGCTCGGCGTGGATGTGGACGCGCTCCTCGTTTCTCAGCCCGATACCGGAGAGCAGGCGCTCGAAATTACCGAGGCGCTCGTGCGCTCCGGCGCGATTGACGTGATTGTTGTGGACTCGGTCGCGGCGCTTGTTCCCCGTGCGGAAATCGAGGGCGACATGGGCGACTCCCACGTCGGCCTGCAGGCCCGGCTGATGTCGCAGGCGCTGCGCAAGCTGGCGGGCGCGATTTCCAAATCGAACTGCGTCGCCATTTTTATCAACCAGCTGCGTGAAAAGGTCGGCGTCATCTACGGCAGCCCGGAGGTAACGCCCGGCGGCCGCGCTCTCAAGTTTTACGCTTCCGTGCGAATCGATATCCGCAAGACCGAAACGCTGAAGAACGGCACCGAGCAGATCGGCTCGCGCACGCGCGCCAAGGTGGTCAAAAATAAAATCGCGCCTCCGTTCCGCGAGGCGGAATTTGACGTGATGTACGGCCAGGGCATTTCCCGCGAGGGCGAGATTCTCGATCTTGCCGCCAAGCTCGACATTGTGCAGAAGAGCGGTGCATGGTTCTCTTACGGTGAAACCCGCCTGGGCCAGGGCCGCGACAATTCCAAGGAGTTCCTGAAGAGCAATCCCGAGCTCATGGCGGAGATCGAGCAGAAGCTGCGCGAAAACGCCGACCGCCTGCCCTCGAAGGCGTCCGGCTCGCCCAAAAAGGCGGCGGCTCCCTCCGCGCCGTCCGAGGCGGCCAAGCCGGTTGTGGCCGAGCCTGCGGCTCCGCCGGCAAAGCCCGCGGCTTCCGGCAGAGCATCCTCCAAGGCGAATATCGATATTCTGGTGGATGACTGATGCTGATCACGGCGATCCGGCCCCATCGAAAGGGCCTTTCCCTGCTGGTGCTGGACGGAGAACCGGCCATGGAGCTGGATTCCGGTGTTCTTTACCGGGAGGGGGTGCGTGTGGGGGCGGCGCTTTCCGACGAGGAGCTGTACCGCCTTTGTCAGCAGTCCAATGAGGTGCGCGCCAGAGAAAAGGCGCTGTATCTGCTGGAGCACAGGGCACATTTTAAAAGAGAGCTGGAAGAAAAGCTGCGCCGCGATTTCCCGCCCGAAGCGGCAAAATCGGCCGCCGACCGCATGGAGGAGCTCGGGCTTCTCGATGACGCCGCCTGCGGGCGGCAGCTGGCCGGGGAGCTGTTGGGGCGAAAGGGCTTTTCGTCGTCCCGCGCGCGGCTGGAGCTGTGCCGTAAAGGGGTAGACCCTGCCCTGGCAGAGGAGATCGTCGGTGAGCTGGCCCCGCCGCCGGAGGAGAAAATCCGGCAGCTGCTGCAAAAGAAATACCCCCTTGCCGCAAGGGATGAAAAACAGCGGCGCAGAGCGGTGAACGCCCTGCAAAGGATGGGGTACCGCCTGCCGGAGATTCGGCAGGCGCTGCGCTGTCTGGATGAAACCATAGAATTGGATGAGGAGCAAATATGGCAATAACAGTGGGAATGGTCAGCTTGGGCTGCGCAAAAAACCGGGTAGACGGAGAAATGATGATGGCGACCCTGAAAAACGAGGGCTTCTGTCTGGTGAACGACGCGGCGCTGGCCGATGTCGCGATCGTAAATACCTGCGGGTTTATCGACGACGCAAAGCAGGAGTCGATCGACGAAATCCTCGAGCTGGCCAAGCTCAAGCAGGAGGGGCAGATTCGCGCCATTGTGGTCACGGGCTGTATGGCGGAGCGTTACCGTGAGGAGATCCGCAAGGAGCTGCCCGAGGCGGACGCGGTGATCGGCATCGGCGCCAATACGGAGATTGCCGACATTATCCGCCAAACGCTCGGGGGGCAGAACCCCGAGTCCTTTCCGCCGAAGAACCGCCTGCCGCTGTACGGCGAGCGCGTTCACTCCACCCCCAGCTATTATTCGTACATCAAGGTGGCGGAGGGCTGCGACAGCCGCTGCGCCTACTGTGCCATTCCCATGATCCGCGGGCGCTACCGCAGCCGCCCGATGGAAAGCATTGTGGAGGAGGCCAAAGGCCTTGCGGCGGACGGTACGAAGGAGCTGATCCTGATTGCGCAGGATACCAGCCGTTATGGCGAAGACCTTTACGGCCGCCTGATGCTGCCGGCGCTGCTCGACCAGCTCTGCGAAATCGACGGGTTACGCTGGATTCGTCTGCTATACTGTTATCCGGATTATATTACCGATGAGCTGCTGGACACAATGGCCCGGCAGAAAAAGGTTGTAAAGTATATCGACCTGCCGCTTCAGCACGTGTCGGGCCGCATGCTCAAATCCATGTACCGCGGCGGCGACCGGCAGTCCATTACGGCGCTGCTTCACAAAATCCGCGGGAGGGTGCCGGGCATTACGCTGCGCACCACGCTGATCACCGGCTTCCCCGGCGAAACGGAGGAGGATTTCACGGAGCTTTCCGAGTTCGTCAAGGAGATCCGGTTCCACCGCATGGGCTGCTTCGCCTATTCGCGGGAGGAAGGCACCGCCGCGGCAAAAATGCCGAACCAGATCGATGAAGAGGTCAAGCTGCACCGCCGCGACCTTCTGATGGAGCAGCAGATGCGCATCATGGAGGAGCAGTGTCAGAAAGAGATCGGGGAAACCATCACGGTTCTGACCGAGGGCTATGACCGCTACGCGGAGTGTTGGTTCGGGCGCAGCGAGCAGGACGCGCCCGAGATTGACGGCAAGGTGTTCTTCTTCGCAAAGGAGCAAAAACCATCCCCCGGGCAGTTCGCCCGTGTGAAAATCACGAATTTTATTGAATGCGATTTGATTGGGGAAGTGGAGGAGCTGTTATGAATCTGCCCAACAAGCTGACCATGTTCCGCCTCATACTGGTCCCGTTTTTTGTGGCGGTATTGCTGGCCCCGGCGCTGCCGCACCATTACCTGATTGCGGCGATCCTGTTTGCTGTGGCGTCATATACCGACCATCTGGACGGAATGCTGGCGCGAAAGAATAACCAGATCACGGATTTTGGAAAATTCATGGATCCGCTTGCGGATAAGGTGCTGGTCATCTCCGCGCTGGTCTGCTTTGTGGAGCTGCACCTGGCCAATGTCTGGATGGTGCTGCTGATCATCGCGCGCGAATTCATGGTTACGTCCATCCGCCTTGTGGCGGCGGACAAAGGGCAGGTGATTGCCGCGAACAACTGGGGCAAGGCCAAAACCGTCAGCCAGATCATCGCGATTTTGGTTGTGCTGCTGCTTCAGTATTTCTTAGAGCTGACCATAGCGTTCTCGTCGTATCCGCTCGGAATCACGGAGCAGAGTGCCATGCTGGTGGGGCAGCTGCTGATTCTGATTGCCACGGTTCTTGCTGTGGTATCCGGAGCGATCTATTTAAAACAGAACTGGCACATTGTGAAAACGGCGGGGTAACCCAATTGGAAAAGGCTTTCTTCTTTACAGAGGGGAGCTTTTTTTGATCACGATGGAAAAGCGTGTTCGGGCACAGCCTGCTTTTGCGGGGAAAACCCGCAAAAAAAAGCGCCGGATTTTTGAAAATCCGGCGCGGTTTATTCCCATGTGACAATTTTTCTCATATCCGTATTTTATCTTGCAAAAAATTCCAAATAATGGTAGGATAATCTCGTAAGGCACTTAAAGTGCAAAGCAGGAGCGGGGTGCTAGGAACACCCTGCCCCCTGCCCACGGAGAAACAGCCTCCATAAGCAACGGCAAAGCCGCACCATGCAGACACAGTATAACTCATTTTTCCCCTTTTGTATAGGGGGATTGTGGCAAAAATGGGAATCCCACTAAGGCGGGAGTTGTGTATTGCACTTATGATACAGGCGCTGTGTTTATGGAAGTATCCCCATTCGGAGGATTCCGTAACACGCGCTTTTTTGTTGCCTTACAGGCAAGCCCCGGTACGGGCCGAAGGATCCTTCATGAACATTCCCCCGAATTTCATGCGAAAGCGATGTTGGCAGTTCATCGCAGCTTTGGCCCTGCCGCTCTTGTCTGTAAGAGAGCCGCTTCTGCGCGCGCCGTTTGCGTGCGGATGCCGGTCACCCGGCCGAAAGCGCTGTTCCCCAAAGGGTACGGCGCTTATTTTTTGGCAGGGCAGGTTAAACCTGCACAATGTGTCGCGGGGCAGCTTGAGGAAACCATCCGCTTCACGCTCCATTCGTCGCGTGTGTGCGGGCTGTTCTCACGCGAAAACGACCTTTCATCATAATCATTATTTTGCATTTTACGGGTTCTCCATATAAATTCTGCTGGCACGAGGGGCATGCCCTGCGCCGGCAGAAACCCCGCGGTATAGCCGCAAAGAAAAAATTCATCCCTTCATGGACGAAAAGACTCACGGTGGTAAAAAAAGAGCCTCCTCGGCAAGTTTTTCAGGATTTTCACACAAAAACATATTAACCATATATGTTTAAACAAGAAATGAAGATTGTTTTCTTTCTAAAATAGAATGAAGAGATTGAATATAAGAGGAAATCTCTAATTTAATACAGCTTTATTTCTTTTAAGATAAAAATATACGGCTAAAATGGCAAAAGTCCGGCCCTTTACAAGCCGAAGGGTTTGTTGTATACTGAATCTTGGCAACAATTTGACACAGCTGCATACAATAGTATTCAAATGCTGCAAACGGGAGAAGTACCCGAAACAAACGCAACAGAGAGAAAGCGCCACCGGCTGCAAGCGCTTTTTGCGGGGAGTTCGGCGAACATGCGCCCGTGTTCCGCAACACGGAAAGCAGGCAGGGGGAACAGACGCCTTGACGCGCGCTCAGTATCTCTGCACGGTCAGGCACCGTTACGGCCTCTGAGTGATAAAACGGAGTGGAACCGCGGAATTTGCCGCCTCCGTCCCCTGTGGGGGACGAGAGGTGTTTTTTATTGCCGTTTTGTCAGTGATTACAAATTGTATCGCCATAATGGAGGAATCGGGTATGTTCAAAAATTTAAAACAAGAGCTGGATTCTATTATGGATCGGGATCCCGCAGCCAGAACCCGGTTAGAGGTGTTTCTGCTGTATTCGGGATTTCGGGCTGTGCGTTCCTACCGCCTGGCTAACTGGTTTTATCGCCATAACATGAAGCTGATCGCCAGATATGTCTCTCAGCGGGCACGCCATAAAACCGGGGTGGAGATTCACCCCGCGGCCAAAATCGGCAAAGGGCTGTTTATCGACCACGGTATGGGCGTGGTAATCGGCGAAACGGCCGAGATCGGCGATTACTGCACGCTGTACCAGGGGGTGACTCTGGGCGGAACCGGTAAAGATCACGGCAAGCGCCACCCAACCCTCGGCAACAATGTGATGGTGGGCTCCGGCGCAAAGATTCTGGGCCCGTTTAAGGTGGGGGACAATGCCCGTGTGGCGGCCGGCGCCGTCGTGCTCAGCGAGGTGCCCCCGGGGGCAACCGCCGTAGGCGTACCGGCAAGGATCGTGCGCATCAATGGAGAGAAGTCCTACGAACTGGATCAGATCAACGTGTCCGACCCCGTCGAGCAGGAGATGGCCGATCTGCAGAATGTCTGCACGGCGCTCGGCATGCAGGTTGAATTGCTGATGGACCGCCTGGAATCCTGCCAGAAAGAGCGAACAAATAAAAAGGATTCGTGAATGAAAGGGCGGCCCGAAGACGAAGATAAAAATAGAATGACGGCGCAACTGCGCGGGAGGTTTTCTGTGAAAATTTATAATACGCTCACAAGACAAAAGGAAGAGTTCGTCCCGATCAAAGCGGGAGAAGCAAAAATTTATGCCTGCGGCCCCACCGTGTACAATTTTATCCATATCGGCAACGCCAGACCGATCTGCGTGTTTGATGTTCTGCGCCGCTATATGGAGTACCGCGGCCTGAAGGTGACCTACGTTCAGAATTTTACGGATATTGACGACAAAATCATCCGCAAGGCAAATGAAGAGCAAACAGATTACCTGACCGTTTCGCGCAAATATATTGAGGAATACAAAACCGATGCCAAGGGCCTGAATGTGCGCCCCGCAACGGTTCATCCGCGGGCGACCGAAACCATGGAGGATATCCTGCAAATCATCGGCACTCTGGTGGAAAAGGGCTACGCCTATGCCGCCCCCAACGGCGACGTGTATTTCCGCACCAAGAAGTTCGATGAATACGGGAAGCTGTCGCACCAGCCGCTGGATGACCTGCAGGCCGGTGCGCGCATCAGCGTGGACGAGGTGAAAGAGGACGCGATGGACTTTGCTGTGTGGAAGTCCGCCAAGCCCGGCGAGCCGAGCTGGGATTCCCCATGGGGCAAGGGCCGCCCCGGCTGGCACATTGAGTGCTCCGCCATGGCGCGCCGCTTTTTGGGCGACACGATCGATATTCACTGCGGCGGGCAGGATTTGATCTTCCCTCACCACGAAAACGAGATCGCCCAGAGCGAGTGCTGCAACGGCGTTCCCTTTGCCCATTACTGGATGCACAACGGCTACATCAATGTAGACAACCATAAGATGAGCAAATCGATGAACAATTTCTTCACCGTGCGGGAGGTCGCGAACGTATACGGCTATGAGCCGATCCGCTTTTTGATGGTTTCGTCGCAGTACCGCAGCCCCATCAATTACAGCGTGGAGATCATTGAGCAGTGCAAATCCGCTCTGGATCGTCTCTATAACTGCCGCGACAATCTGACGTTTGCCCGCGACAACGCGCCCGAGGGCCTGAAGGACGGTGAGCAGGAGCAGATCGATGCGCTCGATTCGTTCCGCCGGCGCTTCATCACCGCGATGGACGACGACCTGAACACGGCCGACGCGATTTCGGTGCTGTTTGACCTGGCCCGCGAGATCAACACCAACCTGATCCCCGGCGAAAAGAGCAAGGAATTGTACAGCGCGGCCTTGGCGCTGTACAACGAGCTGGCGGATGTGCTGGGCCTGCTGTACCAGAGAAAGGATCAGTCGCTGGATGAGGAGATTGAGGCACTGATTCAGCAGCGCACCGAGGCGCGCAAAAACAAGGACTGGGCCACCGCCGACCGCATTCGCGACGAGCTGAAAGCCCGCCATGTGGTTCTGGAGGATACCCCCCAGGGCATTAAGTGGAAAATTGTGGAGTAATCCTGCCTTTCGCAGTGCGGGCAGCCGCTTCGGCGCGGCTGCCCGCATTCGCGTGGGGTGCTATGGCGCGGCACCGTATTTTGGAAAGGAAGTCATTCAATTGGCAAAGGAACATAAAACGAATGTGATGCGGATTCTGGATAAGGAAAAGATTCCGTATCAGTTTTATTTTTATTCTCACGAGGACGGTCTCATCGACGGCGTCTCTGTGGCGCATAAGCTGAATCAGCCGGTGGAGCAGGTGTTCAAAACGCTTGTGACGCGCGGCGCCAGCAAGAATTTTTATGTGTTTGTCATTCCGGTGGAGCGGGAGCTGAACCTGAAAGCGGCGGCACAGTCGGTCTCTGAAAAATCGGTGGAGATGATTCATGTCAGCGAGATCAACCAGGTTACGGGGTATATCCGCGGCGGGTGCTCACCGATCGGCATGAAGAAGCAGTTCCGAACCGTGATCGATGAATCGTGCTTGCAGCTGCCCACCGTCATTGTCAGCGGCGGTAAAATCGGCACGCAGGTGGAGCTTGCCCCCGCCGACCTGATCTCGTTGGTCGGGGCCTCCACCGCACCATTATGCAAATAACGGAGTTTGACAAGAGAAATATAATTTTATATGATTGCAGTAGTAAGGGTATGGGAAAATCGGGAGCGTAAATGGGAGAGAACCGGGATGAAAGAGGAAAAGGCAACCTTCGTCGTAAATGTGCTGTACCGCAATGCTGCTACCTGGCAGGGAAATCTGCACTGGCTGGAGGGCGATAAGGAAAGCGCCTTTCGCAGCGAACTTGAGCTGTTGAGCCTGATGGACAGCGTGCTGGATTTGACCAGAGAGAAAAAGCGGAATTCCAGCTGAGAGATGGATTTCGCAGGGGGAGTTGTGCCGGTAAGAGTACGGTACAAGAAATCAGCCTGAATCAAAAAATGCGCCTTGAGCGGTGGTTAAAAGCCCGCTCAAGGCGTATTTTTGTATTCTTTTGTCGAGGGCTGCCGCGGAGCCGAAGGATTCCACGGCAAATTTTATCCTCACACGGTCGGCCGAAGCCGCCAAACATACCGGGGAATGGGACTCCTCCGGCCCGCCGCAGCAGGCAAAGAGCTGCTTTCAATTCGTTTTGTCGCGCCGTTTTCCGCGCGGGGACGCGCGTCGAAAGGTCGTTGCCCCCGCTCGTATGCCTCAGGCGATTTTCTGAGCAGGGTTCTCTCCTGCGCCGCGCGTCGTATCACAAATTTAACACTCCACTCGTGTTTTCGCGGTACTATGATTTACTTTTATAAAATATTATTGTATATTATAAACAAAACAATTTCCAAAAAACGGAAATTACGGTTTCTTTTGCGAAGCTCGCGGAAGAAACCTGCCCGCGTACCGGTTCGATTTGCGCAAAAGCGCAGAAATCGCCTGCCGGTACTGAAAATGTTGATGGGGGTATCACTGCATGTATCGTGTGTTTCTGGTAGAGGATGAACAGCTGATTCGCGAAGGAATCAAGCATCTGGTGGAGTGGGAGGAATACGGCTTTCGATTTGTGGGGGAAGCCGCCGACGGCGAGCTGGCCTGGCCGCTGATTCAAAAGGATAAGCCCGATATTGTCATCACAGATATCCGCATGCCTTTTATGGACGGACTTGCTCTGAGCTATTTGATTAAAAAAAATATGCCCGACACACTGATCATCATTCTGAGCGGATACGATGATTTCAATTATGCCAAAAGGGCGATTGAAATCGGCGTCAGCCAATACCTGCTCAAGCCGCTCTCCAAAGATCAGTTGGTAGAGGTACTGCTGCAGCTGAAAAAGAAAAAGGATAAGATCGTACAGTCCGAGCAGTACCATGCGCAGTTCAGCAAGGAGGTGCAGGAATACCTCTCCTCCTCGCGGCGCTCTCTGTTTGATCTGCTCGTCTCGGGCAAAACGCCGATTCCGCAGATTCTGGAGCGGGCGGAAAAAATCGGGATCAGCCTTTCGGCTATGACGTACAATCTGGTGCTGCTGATGCTGGAGGAGGATCTGCTGCACAGCAACTATACAGCCTCCTCGGCCAGTATTCAGGATCAGATCGAGCGGGTCTTTTCGGAGGAGCCGGATATCATCCCGTTCGGCGCGGGAATTGAGATGACCGCCTTCCTGATTAAGGCGGATGACGACAGAATCGAAGAAACCGCGCTGCGCTGTGCGAAGGCGCTCGGGCAAATCTGCCGCTCGGCAGAGCAGGCTCCCCGCTGGACTGTGGTGACGGGCCAGCCCGTGCCCCGGCTGAGCAGCCTTGCCGAATGCTACCGCCTGGCCCGTAAGAAGCTGTTTCGCACGCTTTCGTCCGACCCGGCTGCAGAGGCGCATGCTCAGACGAAGTCTGTGCTGGACTTTAACCCCAACGATTTGGACGCCAGCAAAATGGATCAGCAGATCATCCGCAAATTCCTGATGAACGGCCTTCTGGAGGATGCGGACGCCTTTACGGAGGATTATTTCAACAGCTTCGGCTCCGCCGGGCTGAATTCCGCGCTGTTCCGCCATTACGTGCTGCTGAACATTCACTTCACCGTCAGCGCCTTCTGGGACGGCCTGGGCCGGGAAGGCCTCGCCCCCGACCGCTTTCCGCAGCTTCAGCAGAAGCTGGAGACGGCAATTTGCTCGCTCGCCGATATGCAGAGCTATGTGTCGGAGCTGTTCCGCGAGACCATCCGCTACCGCGACAGCGTCGTCACCGACCGGCACCGTGAAATGATGCGGAAGGTGCTGGAATACATAGACGAAAATTACTCCGACCCGGAGATCGGCCTGAACACGGTGGCCCGGGTGGCCAATGTGAGCGCCACGCATTTCAGCACCGTTTTCAGCCAGCAAACCGGAAAAACCTTTGTCGAGTACCTGACGGAAACCCGCATGAAAAACGCGCGCGACCTGCTGCGCTGCACCGGCAAAAGCAGCAGCGAGATCGCGCGGTCGGTCGGGTACAACGACCCCCATTATTTCAGCTTTCTGTTCAAAAAGGTGAACGGACTGTCCCCGCGCGACTACCGAAACGGGAAGGGGGAGAAATAATGGCCCCCGCCGGATTCCCAAACCTGAACCGCCAGCCGGTCAGCCTGAAAAGCCAGCTCAAGCGGCTGCTGGCAGGCGTGGTGCTGGGGTTTCTTTTCGTCATCACCTTTCTGTTTGCCATGCTGCTGTTTTTCAACCAGGAGTACAAGGAATCTTTGCAGAACGCCAACACCGCTGCGGAGTTCAACAATGAATTCAAGAAAAAGCTCGACCTCGAAATGTATTACTACGTTGTCGGTCCCAGCCAAAAGCAGGAGCTGCCGCTGGAGGATGTGGAGGAGGCCGAAAAAATTCTGCGGCGTCTGATGAAAACCACCACGCAGTCCGACGACCGGTGGCGGCTGAACTCCATGCTGAATCTGTGCAAGCGGCTGGAGGAGTGCATGGTGACCATCTCCGAGACCAGGAGCTACGACGACCGCATGGTTCAGCTTGAAAACAACATTTACATCATCACCGCTTTGATCGAGCGGTACATGCACGATTATATTTACAACGAAATCCGGCTGTTGTCGCAGCTGCAGCAGGAGATTAACACGAGCGTGTTTACCGCGATTCTGGGTACGATCGCATTTTCAACCGTCATCGCTTTCATGATCGTTCTCTCCTCCCTCCGGTTTTCCCGGCGCATTACAGACCCAATTGACCGGCTGTGCAAAAAGGCGCGCTGCCTTGGCAACGGGGAATTCCATGTGGAGCCCATTCCCACGAAGAGCATCGAAATCAAGACGCTGGACGATTGCTTCAATGAAATGGCCGAGCGGATTCAATCGCTGCTCGTCCGCATCAAAAACGAGCAGATGACCCTGCGTCGTACCGAGCTGGAACTGCTTCAGGCGCAGATCAACCCCCATTTTCTGTACAATACCTTCGACTCCATCGTCTGGCTGGCAGAAACACAGCGCAACCGCGAGGTCATCCAGATGGTGACGAGTCTTTCCAGTCTGTTCCGAAACTCTCTGAGCAAGGGGAAGGACGTGATCAACATTGAAACAGAGCAGAAGCAGATTCGCAGCTACCTCGAAATTCAGCAAATTCGCTACAGCGATATCATGGATTATGAAATCGATCTGCCCGAGTCCCTGTTCCCGTACTCCATCCCGAAGCTGACGCTCCAGCCTCTGGTGGAAAACGCCATCTATCACGGAATCAAACACAAGCGCTCCCGGGGCAGAATTGTCATCCGCGGGCGCGAAGAGGGCGGCGACATTGTGATCAGCGTGGAAGACAACGGGATTGGCATGTCGGAGGAACAGCTCGGCGCGCTGCAAAACCGCATACGGGAAAACCGGCTCAAGGGCTTCGGGCTGTCCAACGTGCAGCAGCGCCTGCGGCTGTATTGCGGCGAGGCTTACGGGCTGACCTTCCGGAGCGAAAAAAATGCGGGAACCACCGTTTTTGTGAGAATTCCGAAACAGAATCAACTGGAATAAGAAAAAAATCAACTTTTCCAAAAATATTTCGGATAATCCAAAGAAATAAAACAAAACACATAAAAATATCCATGGCCTTTCCCGATTTTGCTGTGTATAATGCAAGCAACAGCAACAGAGAAACGGTCATTCCAATTCGCGGTTCTTTCTCAAAACAATTTAGGAGGAGAAAATGTATGAAAAAGTTGTTATCTGTTCTTCTGGCTATGACAATGGCTTTGAGCTTTGCGGCCTGCAGCGGCTCCGCCGCCAACAGCTCCGCGGCTGCTCCGGCAAATTCAACGGCTGGTAAGGCGGCCGGCGGCGATTCCGGCGATATGACCGTCGTCGGCTTTTCGCAGGTGGGCGCAGAATCAGATTGGCGCACGGCCAACACCGCCTCCATGAAAGAAACCTTTACCGAGGCCAACGGCTACAAGCTCATTTTTGACGACGCACAGCAAAAGCAGGAAAATCAGATCACCGCGATCCGCAATTTTATTCAGCAGGAAGTGGATTACATCGTTCTGGCCCCCGTTACCGAAACCGGCTGGGATACCGTTCTGAAAGAGGCGAAGGACGCCGGAATTCCCGTGATCATCGTAGACCGCATGATCGATGTTTCCGACGACAGCCTGTTCACCTGCTGGGTCGGTTCCGACTTCCGCAAGGAAGGTGACACCGCCGTAAAGTGGATGCAGGATAACCTGAAAGATAAGAAGGAGCTCCATATCGTACATCTTCAGGGCACCATCGGCTCTTCTGCTCAGATCGGCCGTACCGAAGGCCTTGAGGCCGGCGTGAAGGCGAATCCCGGCTGGAAGCTGGTCGCCCAGCAGACCGGAGAATTCACCCAGGCCAAGGGCCAGGAGGTTATGGAGAGCCTTCTGAAGCAGAACGATAAGATCGATGTTGTTTACTGCGAGAACGACAATATGGCGTTCGGCGCGATCGACGCAATTGAGGCCGCCGGCAAAAAGGCCGGAAAGGGCGGCGACATTACCGTCATCTCCTTCGACTCCACAAAAGCCGGGCTCGAAGCCACTCTCAAGGGCAAAATCAACTATAACGTGGAATGTAACCCGCTGCACGGCCCCCGCGTGGAATCGATCATCAAAGAGCTGAAGGCCGGCAAAACCCCGCAGAAGCTCGCTTATGTGGATGAAACCGCGTTCGACGCCAACACCATCACACAGGCCGTCATCGACGCGCGCGCCTATTGATTTTAACCGCAAATTTTTCTGGCAAAGAGAAACTTCAGGTGGTGCGGAGCATCCGGGTAATGTTCCGGAGCTGCGCGCCACTTCTTTGTCCTTTTATATTCCGAAAGCAGGTGGCGACCCATGGAAGAAAACATTGTTTTGACAATGCGAGGAATCACAAAGCTTTTTCCGGGTGTAAAGGCGCTGCAAAACGTAGACTTTACCCTGCGCAAAGGCGAAATCCATGCCCTGATGGGTGAAAACGGTGCGGGAAAATCCACCCTCATCAAGGTGCTGACCGGCGTGTACGCCATGGACCGCGGCGAGGTTTGCCTGGACGGCGGGGAGCCGGCCATGATTCGTTCCCCGCAGGAGGCGCTGCGCAGGGGAATCAGCACCGTGTACCAGGAAATCAATCTGTGCCCGAACCTGACTGTGGCGGAAAACCTGTTCATTGACCGGGAGCCGCGCAAAAGGGGGTTGATCGACTGGAAAGAAATGTACCGTCGCTCCGGCGAGCTGCTGGAACGCCTGGAGGTTGCGGTAGAGCCCACCCGCCAGCTGGGTGACTGCTCCATTGCGATTCAGCAGATGATTGCAATTGCCCGCGCGGTGGATATGCGGTGCAAGGTGTTGATTCTGGATGAACCGACCTCTTCGCTCGACGACGACGAGGTAGAAAAGCTGTTTGAACTGATGCGCCGCCTGAAAGAGCAGGGCGTGGGAATTATTTTCGTAACGCATTTTCTGGAGCAGGTGTACGCCGTGTGCGACCGGATTACCGTGCTGCGCAACGGTGAGCTGGTGGGGGAATTCCTCACAGCCGAGCTGCCGCGCCTGCAGCTGGTAGCCAAAATGCTGGGGAAGGATTTCGACGACCTGGCCCAGATCAAATCCATGAAGGAAACCGAGCGGGATTCCCGGCAGCAGGCCCCCTTGCTCGAGGCGCAGGGCCTGTACTGCCAGGGGCGCGTAAAGCCGTTCAATCTTTGCTGCTACCCGGGCGAGGTGGTCGGGTTTACCGGGCTGCTGGGCTCGGGGCGCAGTGAGCTGGTTCGCACCCTCTACGGGGCCGACCGGCCCGACGGCGGCACCCTGAAGCTGAGGGGCAAACCCGTCAAAATCGATACGCCGCTTCAAGCGATGATGCACGGCATGGCCTATCTGCCGGAGGACAGAAAGCGCGACGGTATCTTTGCCGATCTGTCGGTGCGGGAGAACATCATTATTGCCCTGCAAACCAAAAAGGGAATTTTTCACCCCATGGGCCGCAGGGAGATGGAGAATTTCGCCGACAAATACATCGGTCTGCTTCAGATTAAAACCGCCGGGCGCGAAACGTCGATCAAAAGCCTTTCCGGCGGGAACCAGCAAAAGGTGATCATCGGGCGGTGGCTTCTGACGAACCCCGAATTCCTGATTTTGGACGAACCGACGCGCGGCATCGACATCGGCACCAAAACGGAGATTCAAAAGCTGATGCTTCAGCTGTCGGAGCAGGGAATGAGCATCGCCTTCATTTCCTCTGAGATCGAAGAAATGCTGCGCACCTGCTCGCGCATGATCGTCATGCGCGACCACGAAAAGGTCGGCGAGCTGACCGGCGGCGACCTGTCGCAGGAAAAAATCATGCACACCATCGCAGGGGGGGGATCGGACAATGAACAATAAAGGGGCAAAGGGGTCTGATACCCTGCGCCGAATAACCGGGCACCACCTGTTTTTACCCATCGTGTTCCTTGCCGTAGTCCTGTTGGCCAACGTGATCAAGACGCCGGATTTTTTTGAGGTATCTTACAGCAACGGCATTTTGTACGGCTATGTGGTGGATGTCGTCAACCGGGCCTCCGAGCTGGTGATTCTGGCCATCGGCATGACGTTTGTCACGGCTGCCTCCGGCGGGCAGGATATCAGCGTCGGCGCGGTGATGGCGGTGTCTGCCGCCGTCTGCTGCCAGATCCTTTCGGGCGGAGAGGTTTCCATCACCGCGTTCCAAAATCCGCTGCTCCTGGCGGTGGCCGCGGCGCTTCTGGTATCCATGCTGTGCGGCGCCTTCAACGGCCTTCTGGTAGCGCGGCTGAACATTCAGCCCATGGTGGCAACACTGATTCTGTTTACCGCCGGGCGCGGAATCGCCCAGCTGATCACCCGCGGGCAAATCACCTACATCCGCGTGGAGGAATATAAGCTTTACGGCAGCTACATCCCCGGCTGCCCGATTCCCACCCCTATTTTCTTTGCCGCGGGCACCGTGATTCTGGTGATGCTCGTGCTCAAATTCACGGCGCTCGGCCTGTATGTGGAGAGCGTCGGAATCAACAGCAGCGCGGCGCGCATCGTCGGCCTGAACGCGACCCGAATCAAATTCATCACCTACGTCATCTGCGGCCTTCTGGCGGGCCTTGCCGGGTTTGTGGCCTCGAGCCGCATCTATTCCGCAGACGCGAACAATATCGGCCTGAATCTGGAAATGGACGCGATTTTGGCGGTCGCTCTGGGGGGAAACCTGCTTTCCGGCGGCAAATTCAGCCTGATGGGTTCCGTGATCGGCGCTTACACCATTCAGGCGCTGACCACCACGCTGTACGCGATGATGATTTCTTCCGACCAGCTGCCGGTATACAAAGCCATTGTGGTCATTCTCATCGTGGTGCTGCAAAGCCCCGTGTTCCAGCAGAAATTCCGCGACCTTCGGGCAAAGCTGCGGCAGAACACCGCCGCAAGCCGAAAGGAGGGAGCCGCATCGTGAAAAAGAAGCTCCGTTTCAACGACACCGGCTTTCTTCTGGCGGTCACCATCGGCCTGTTTGTGCTGATGTACGCGGCGGGAATGATTGTTTTTGCCGACGCGGGCTTTGCCAAGCCGCAGATGTTTCTGAACCTGTTTATCTCCAACGCGGGCCTGATCGTGATCTCGCTGGGCCTGACGCTTGTCATGATCACCGGCGGCATAGATATTTCGGTCGGTTCGGTCACGGCCCTTGTGGCCATGGCCTCCGCCTACCTGATGGAGGTTGCCGGGTCCGGCGCCTGCACCGCGCTCGCCGTCTCCCTGCTCATCGGGCTCGCCTTCGGCCTTGTGCAGGGCTACCTGATCTCGTATCTGGACATTCAGCCGTTTATCGTTACGCTGGCCGGGCTGTTTTTTGGCCGCGGCATGACGGCCGTCGTCAGCACACAGATGATTTCAATTAAAAACGAAACCTTTCTTGCGTGGGCCAACTATAAAATTTATCTGCCGATCGGCACACATAACAAACGGGGCGTTTTTCAGCCCGCATATATTTACCCCACCGTCATTATCGCGCTCGCGGCGCTGGTTGTGATTGCCGTGGCGCTGAAATACACCAAATTCGGGCGCAGGGTTTACGCCATTGGCGGCAGCCAGCAAAGCTCTTTAATGATGGGGCTGAATGTGCGCCGCACCAAATTCCAGGCATACCTGCTCAACGGCTTTCTGGTGGGGCTGGGCGGCTTTTTGTTCACCCTCAACAGCTGTGCCGGCTTTGTGGAGCAGGCAAAGGGCCTTGAAATGGACGCGATCTCCGCTTCCGTCATCGGCGGAACACTGCTTTCGGGCGGCGTGGGCAACCCCGTTGGCACCCTGTTCGGCGTGTTGATCAAGGGCACCATTTCGAGCCTGATCACCACGCAGGGCACACTCTCCAGCTGGTGGGTGCGCATTGCCCTGTCGTCGCTGCTCTGTTTCTTTATCGTTCTGCAAAGCATTATTTTTTCACACAAGAAAAAGAACGCGCCACACTGAGTTTATGCCGGCCTGCCGCCTGCCGGGTCTGCTTTTCCCTGCGGCGGCCACAGGCCCGCGCTCTTGAGGAGGAATCCTATGAAACAAATTTCCTGCGCCGGGCAATCCCCCCAGCGGTGGATCGCCGAAGGGAACACAACGCTCGGCATAGAGCTTGGCTCCACCCGCATGAAAGCGGTATTAATCGGGCCGGACTACGCCCCTCTGGCGTCCGGCGGGTTCGACTGGCAGAACCGGTTTGAAAACGGTGTTTGGACCTATCGCCTAAAAGACGTGTGGACGGGGCTGCAGGCCAGCTTTTCCAGCCTTTCCGCGCAGGTGCGGGAGCGCTACGGAATACCGCTGACGACGACGGGCGCGCTTGGCGTTTCCGCCATGATGCACGGCTACCTGGCCTTCGATGAAAACGGTAACCAGCTGGTTCCGTTCCGCACCTGGCGCAATGTGACCACCGAACGGGCCGCCTCCATTCTAACTGGGGAGCTTCAGTTCAATATTCCGCAGCGTTGGAGCGTCGCTCACCTGTACCAGGCGATTCTGGAGGGGGAGGCCCACATAGACCGCGTCGCCTTTCTCACCACGCTGGCGGGCTACGTTCACTGGCAGCTGACCGGAGAAAAGGTGCTTGGTGTCGGGGACGCCTCCGGTGTATTCCCGATTGACAGTGAAACGGGAGACTACGACGAAGAAAGAATCAGGCGGTTTGAAGCGCTGGCGTCAAAAAGCGGCTTTTCCCGGCCGCTGCGCGGCCTGCTCCCCCGGGTGCTGCGAGCCGGTGAGCCGGCAGGCGCGCTGACTCCCGAGGGGGCCTTGCTGCTCGACCCAAGCGGACGGCTTTTGCCCGGCATCCCCCTCTGCCCGCCCGAGGGCGACGCGGGAACCGGAATGACGGCAACCAACAGCGTTGCGGAAAAAACCGGGAACCTCTCCGCGGGAACCTCTATTTTCGCCATGATCGTCCTCGAGCGCCCGCTGTCGCGCGTGTACCCTGAAATCGACATGGTTGCAACGCCCTCCGGCAGACCGGCGGCGATGGTACACTGCAACAGCTGCACGTCCGATCTGGATGCGTGGGTTCGCGTGCTTTCGCAGGCGCTGGCGGCGCTGGGGGTTCCAAAGGGAAAGCCCGAGCTGTACGACGCGTTTTATAACGAGGCGCTCAAGGGGGCGCCGGACTGCGCCGGGCTGCTGGCTTACAATTACTATTCCGGCGAGCCGATCACCGGCATGGAGCAGGGCCGCCCCTTGTTTGTGCGCATGCCGGACAGTGAGTTGACCTTTCAAAACTTTGCCCGTACTCTGCTGTATGCGGCGGTCGCCACACTGAAGATCGGCATGGATTTGCTCAGAGTAGAACAGGTTGGCGTAACTACTCTGCTGGGGCACGGCGGGCTGTTTAAAACAAAGGGGGCGGGGCAGGCCCTGCTGGCCGCCGCCCTGAACACTCCCGTGGCCGTCATGCAGACCGCCGGGGAGGGCGGCGCGTGGGGAATTGCGCTGCTGGCCGCCTACCTGCGCGAAAAAGGAAACGGCCGCACATTGGAGGATTTTCTTGCAAAGCAGGTATTTTCCTCCATAGAAAGCGAGCGCGTCCTTCCGAACCCCAAAGACGAAGCGGGCTTTGCGGCGTTTATGGAGCGTTACCGCGCGGGGCTGCCCATTGAGCGCGCCGCAGTGCAAAATCTGAAAAAATAGAGGAATTGCCACCTTTGCTTTTTCGCATCCGCGCGAAAAGAGAGCCATACCATTCACAGTACACTGAAAGAGCGCCCCGTCGCTCTGGAGAAATGAGGGATTTTTTATGAAGCTGAAGGAATATCGGTTCTGGTTTGTGGCAGGCAGTCAGTTTTTATACGGGCCCGAAACGCTGGCCCAGGTGGAAAGCGACTGCCGCACTATGGTGGAAAGTCTGAACCAAAGCGGAGCTCTGCCCTGCCAAATTGAATACAAGGATATCATTAAAACAAATGATGGAGCGGTCAAGGTCATCAAGGAGGCCAACTACGACGATACCTGCGCGGGTATCATCACCTTTTGCCATACATTCAGCCCTTCCAAGATGTGGATTAACGGCCTTGGCATGCTGCAAAAGCCGTGGCTGCATTTTCATACACAATTCAACCGTACCATTCCGAATGAAGAAATCGATATGGATTACATGAACCTGCACCAGAGCGCCCACGGCGACCGGGAGCACGGGTTTATTGGCGCACGCATGCGCATTCCCCGCAAGGTGGTGGTGGGGTACTGGCAGGATGAGGAGGTTCAGCAGAGCATTGCCGGCTGGATGCGTGCCGCGGCCGGCGTGCAGGAAAGCCGCGGCCTTCGCGTGATGCGCTTCGGTGACAATATGCGCAGCGTGGCCGTTACTGAGGGCGATAAGGTGGAAGCGCAGATCAAGTTCGGCTGGCAGGTAAACACCTGGCCGGTCGGCGAGCTGGCGGAGCGGATCGACGCCGTTGCTCCGGCGGAGATAGACGCGCTTTTGCGGGAGTACGAGGAAAAATATGTCGTCACCACTGATGCTTTGGATGCCGTACGGTATCAGGCGCGAGAGGAGATTGCCATGCGGCAAATGCTGGAGCGGGAGGGCTGCACCGCGTTCTCCAATACATTTGAGGATCTGTACGGGATGCGCCAGCTGCCCGGCCTTGCGTCGCAGAGGCTGATGGAGCAGGGCTACGGCTACGGCGGGGAAGGCGATTGGAAGGCCGCCGCTATGACGCGCATTTTGAAGGTGATCGGCGAAGGGCTCGGCGGCGGCGCCACCTTTATGGAGGATTACACCTACGATTTGACCCGCGGCAAGGAGCTTTCGCTCGGTTCCCATATGCTCGAGGTATGCCCAAGCGTCGCTTCAAACCGCCCCAGAATCGAAGTGCACCCCCTCGGCATCGGGGGGAAAGAGCCGCCGGCAAGGCTTGTGTTTGAGGGCCGCCCAGGCAAGGCTGTTGTCGCCTGTCTCATCGACATGGGGGGGCGTTTCCGCCTGCTGGCGCAGGACATTGAGTGCATTCAGCCGACGCAGACCATGCCGAATCTTCCGGTAGCGCGCGTCATGTGGAAGCCAATGCCGGATTTAAGAACCGGCGCGCAGTGCTGGATTATCGCGGGCGGCGCACACCACACCACCCTGAGCTATGATGTAACGGCGGATCAACTGCGTGATTTTGCACGGATTATGGACATTGAGTTCGTGCACATTACAAAGGACACCGTGCCGGAGGAGTTGGAGGAAAAGCTTCTGCTCATGGATTCTGTGTGGCGCACAAAAGAAAAATGAGAACATCTTCATTAATTGAAGGGCGGCATGCCCTTTTCTGGGGTGGATAAAATGCTGGAACAATTAAAACAGCAGGTTTGCGCGGCAAACCTGCTGCTGCCGGCCTACAAACTGGTCACTTTCACCTGGGGCAATGTCAGCGGAGTTGACCGCAGGGCGGGTTTGATGGTGATTAAGCCCAGCGGGGTGGAATATGACGCGTTAAAACCGGAGGATATGGTGGTCATGCGCCTTGCCAACGGCGAAATTCTGGAGGGCGCTCTTCGCCCTTCCTCCGACGCGCCCACGCATCTGGAGCTGTACCGAAGCTTTCCCCACATTGGCGGAATCGTGCACACGCACAGCCGGTGGGCAACCATTTTCGCACAGGCCAAACGGGGCATCCCCGCGCTGGGCACTACGCAGGGCGATTATTTCTATGGCGAAATTCCCTGTACGCGCACGATGACGCGGGAGGAAATCAAAGACCGCTATGAGCTGGAAACAGGCAAAGTCATCGCAGAAACCTTTCTGGGGCGCGATCCGGGTGAAGTACCCGGCGTCTTAGTGGCCAGCCACGGGCCGTTTGCGTGGGGAGCTTCTCCGATGGAGGCGGTGCACAACGCCGTTGTTATGGAAGAGGTCGCCTTTATGGCCTGGCACGATCTGGCTCTGGTGCCAGATATCAAGCCCATGCAGCAGGAGCTGCTCGACAAGCATTATCTGCGAAAGCACGGCCCGGCCGCCTATTACGGCCAAAATAATTAAGATTGCCCATTCCGTTTTTTTCATTTCTGATTCCTCCTGATCTATGGAAAGACCCCCAATCGCAGGGTAATATCACTGCGGTCGGGGGCCTTTCCCATACCGACAGGCAATGAAATGCTGGCGGCAAACGGCCCCGAATTGTGTGGATTCATAAAATTCAAATAATGGCTATAAAAAAAGAACAATATTATCGAGTCAGTAGGAATTGAAACAACTAAAATTTAGATGTTTCAAAACTCACGGATTTTGAAAATGCGTCGGACTTAATCAAATTCTTATCAATTTTTTAAAAGATTTTCTTTCTTTTCTAATCAGGCGCTGGAAATAAAATGGTAAAATATGGAATCGATGGTCATCGGCTGCAAAGAGACGGATCTCACAGAGAAACCTGTTGCAGGCTGTTTGGTGCTCCAAACAACGGTGGCTGGGCCGAAGAGAGACTTTATAAAAGGCGATTGCGGAAAGGAAGGGACAAAAACGTGAAGAAACACTCGCGAAAATCTATTTCGCTCATGCTTGCCGTTTCTATGTTGCTGAGTGTGTTTACCGGGCTTCCGATTTTTCAGGCGCAGGCTGGACAAACACAAGAAGTACTGGCAAGCTGGAACATTACCGCCAACCCGACGGAAAAGCCCGATGAGGCAGAAATTCCGGCGGATACAGGGGTGCAAAAGAGCACTGCCGTTCTAACAACAAATGCCACGGGCAGCTGGGGGACCAGCCCCTCATATTTTCTTGCTGCCAACGGTTTTGACGGCACTCCCGGTGAAAAGTATTGGCAGATTGATTTGCCGGAGGCCGGCGACTGTACTGACCTGCGGGTTTCTGCAAGCTTTCGCCGTTCCTCAAAAGCAGCTCTGCAATGGAAAGTGCAGAGCACCACGGACGGAAGCATTTATGCGGATGTTTCAAACGGTGTGTTCTCCATACCAACTACCTCAGGGAATCCTCAGGCGGTGACATTTGGCAATGAAAGTACACAGCTGAGTCTTGCGGACGGCACCATCGGCATTCGCTTTATGCCAAATGATGACTCCTCGACGAGCAGTGGAGTCTGCTACATCAATCATATCTCAGTTACGGGCTTGACAAATGATGAATCTCCTGCTCCGGAAGAAGACGCAATTATCTTCACTCCCGACCATGAGCCGAACGCACAGGGTTATGTGCCGGCTGGAACAAGGGTGGAACTGTCCACCGAGGAACAAGAAGATATTCTTTACACAATAAATGGGGACAGCACGGAACATACTTATTCAGAGCCGATCGTTATCAATGAAACAACGACGATTAAGGCCTGGCTGAGCGGTCAGGAAGATTCCTCCAGAACCGTTACTTATAAGGTGGAGAAAGAAATCAATACGATTGCGGATGCAAGAGCGGCAGGCAAAGGCAAGCAGGCAACCCTAACCGGTATTGAAATGCATGAATATGCTTCCGCCAACAAAAGCTTGGGGCTTTATATTCAGGATGAAACCGGAGGCCTGATGCTTTTTGGCGACAGCGCTTTAAAGGATGCCGGCATCAAACCCGGGGATAAGGTACAGGCGACCGGAAGAACGGATGAGTATTCGGGAAAGTTTGAATTGGTGCTGAGCGACAGCAATGCGTTAAAAATTGTCGGCAGCAGTGCAGTCCCCGAACCGAAAGAAGTGACAGACCTTTCCGGAACCGGTCTGGATCAGGTCGGCGGTATGCTGGTTAAGGTGACCGGAGCTCAAATTTCCAAACTGACCTCAGACAGCTATCAAAATGCGAACTTTACGCTGACACAGGACGGAAAAACGCTTTCCGCCAAGCTGGACAGCCGCCGCGGCGATGATTACGCCAAGCTTGCGGCAAAACTGAAAGACGGAGACACCGCCGACGTTTCCGGTATTCTGGAGGGCTACGGCGGTTCCTACACGCTCCAGCTTCTCAGTGCGGACGGTGTAACCAATATAAGAACCATACCCGTAACACCCAAGACCGCGAAAGTTACGGCGAATCCCGGCAGCAATTCCAACGCAAAAGCAGGCGATAAGATCACGCTTTCCAGCGGTACAAATGGTGCGAGGATTTATTATACTCTCAATCCTTCTGCGCAGGACACAGAGTACCTGGTTTACAGCGCCCCGATTGAGCTGACGTCGCTGCCGGCCAGTATTACGGCCTATGCGAAAGCGGACGATATGGACCCGAGTGAAAAAAGCGTATTTACCTATAGGGAAAAATTCGAGGGAGAGTACCATGTTTATTTCGGACAGCTTCACTCCCACACGGATATTTCCGACGGTGTGGGGAGCGTGGAGACCGCGTTCGATCACGCTTCTCAGGTGAAAAACCTGGACTTTCTCGCGGTGACGGATCATTCTAATTACTTTGAGACTGCGGACGAAGCAAAATCACACACGAATACCATTTTAGATGGCTCCAAAAGTGAGGAATGGCAGAAAGGGCGCACAGCCGCCGCTGCGATCACTGGTAAAAAGGTAAAGAATGCGGATAACCCGGACGACCCCGATTCCGGTTTCCTCGGCATTTATGGCTACGAAATGACATGGAGCGACGGCTCCGGACATATCAATACCTTTAACACCCCTGGATTCGAGGATCGCCAGAATCCGGATTTTTATAATAAATCTCAGTCCGCCTCCAATCCGGTAGGGCTGAAAGCTTATTATGAGGCGCTGACCAAGGTTCCCAATTCCATTTCCCAGTTTAACCACCCCGGCACTCAGTTTGGCGACTTTTATGACTTTGCGAATTATAGCCAGACCTATGACAAGCTCATCAACCTGATTGAGGTTGGAAACGGGGAAGGGCCGATTCGCGGAGCGGGCTACTTCCCGTCTTATGAGTATTACACTCGCGCGCTCGACAAGGGCTGGCATGTTGCGCCGGCCAACAACCAGGATAACCATAAGGGGAACTGGGGCGACTCCAATACGGCGCGCAGCGTTGTCCTTGCCCCCGATCTGACGGAGGGAAGCCTGTATGACGCCATGCAGAACTGCCGCGTTTATTCTACGGAAGATAACGACCTGAGCATCCGCTATACCGTGAACGGCGCGGTTATGGGCAGTGAAATCAGTGTGGATAAGGGAGAACCCCTTAATATCCGCGCGGAACTGTCCGACCCTACGGATGCCAAAATCGGTAAGGTAGAGGTAATCGTGAATGGTGGGCGCGTTGCCGCTACACGGCAGGTGGAATCTAACCGCGACACCGTGGAGTTTGCTTTGCCCAATAACTACTCCTACTACTATCTTCGTATCACACAGGCAGACAAAGACATTGCTGTTACGGCCCCGGTCTGGACCGGAGCTGTGGACAAGGCGGGAATAGCTGCTGTAACGGCGGACACTACCCTGCCGGTCAAAGGGGAATCTGTCAATATCACCGCGAACCTGTACAATAACGAAGACTATGAGATGACGGTGACCTCTCTCGAATACAAAGTGGATCAAAAAGTGATCCGTTCCATTGGGGGCGACGGCTTGGATAAGGGCGCGGCAGTTGCTTCTCTGGGGACGAACAGCGACACCTTTTCTTACACGCCGCAAACCGCCGGCAGCGTTACGATGGACGTTGTTCTGAAGGCGAAGCTGAACGGTGTGGAACGCACGTTTACCGCTGTGCTCACACTTCAGGTTGCGGATCCCTCTGCCGTGACGAAAGTTCTTGTAGACGGCACCCATTACAACGATTATGTGACTGGCTACTACAGCCAGAACATCAATAATCTGACTAAAATTGCTTCTGATGACGGAACGCAGGTGCGGGTGGAAAAGAAGAAAATTACGCCGGATATGCTGAAGGATACCCAGCTGCTTCTCATCAGCGCGCCGGCAAAAACAAGCGGCACCAGCAAGGCCGGGGATTCCTATACCGCGCAGACCTTTGGTGAGGATTTTATTGCGATGGTGAAGGAGTATGTTCAGGGAGGCGGTCTGGTTGCCGTCTGCGGTCTTGCAGATTATCAGGATGGCTCCGCAGACCCGTATACCTCCAGCACGCAGATCAACACGCTGCTGGAAGGCATCGGAGCAAAATCCGCGATTTCCAACGACGAGGTTTTGGATCAGGAAAATAACGGAGGAAGCTCATATCGCGTGTACTTCCAGAATTTCAATTCCGATTCCCCGTATCTGAAGGGAGTGGACCCGGAGCAGAAATACAGCTTCTACAGCGGCTGCTCGGTAACGCCGGGGCAGGGTGCGCAGAAGCTTGTCAATGGATTCGATTCTACCTATTCTATTAACTCTAAGTCGTCGGACGGAAAGTATGAATCCGGAAAACCCGTGTTGGGAGCCAGCACCGCTTATGATGAGGCGACGGCGGTAAAGAAAAAAGGAGAGGTCTGTGCTCTGGTTTCTGAGACGATTGGAGCCGGAACCGTTCTTGTGGCGGGAACCGTGTTTTTCTCCGACTTTGAGGTAAAGGCCGAGCTTGACAATTACGGAGATCTTCAGTATGCAAACTACACCATCGTCAAAAATCTTCTGGATTCGGTCAAGGTGAAGATTAAAACCAGTGCGATTGCAGACGTGAGAAAGAATGGACAGATGGGTGATGTGTATGCGGTTGAGGGAACGGTAACGGCCGGTTCCGAACAGCCGAATGCCTTTACCGATACCGTTTATTTGCAGGACAAAACCGGCGGCATTAATGTCTACCCGATTCCCAACGGCAGCGGAATTAAGGTAGGGCAAAAGCTGCGCGTGGTTGGCCATGTTGACGCTTACCAGGGAGACAAGGAACTGAAAATTGGTTCCGGAGTGGAAGGCTACACCGTACTTGATTCTGCGGAAAAACCGCTTGCGCCGACCCCCGTTACAATTGCGGATGCATTAAACTATGAGCAATACGGCGGCAGGCTGGTGAAAGCGCAGGGCACGGTTTCCAACATTAAGCTGCTGAGCGGCGCGGTGCAGAACTTTTCGGTAACGTCCGGCGGGAACAGCATCCGCATTCTGATCAATGGCTACATCAGCCCGAATGTGGATCTGAGTCAGGTGGTCAAAGACGGTGCCGCCGTGAGTGTCGTCGGCCTTGTCTATACTGACCCGGAGGGCGTTTGCCTGCGGGTGAGGGATCGCAACGAGATTCGGGCGCTGGGGAATTCCGGGGGATCCGATAACGATCGTGACGATGATGACGATGATGACCCCAAGGAAAAGCCCGGCAAAGACAAATCTGCGAACAATCAGCCGCTTGAGAACAAGCCGATTGTGAGTGTGCGAAACGATCCTCAGGGGAATTCCATCGTGATTGTGAGCGCCCAGCCGCGTTCGGATACAAGGGCGCTGACTGCGGCGGAAATTGCCCAAAAGGCTGCGGACGGTACCCTCAATGATACGGTGAACCCCAACGGCGTTTGGGATGGCAAGACGACGGGAGCAAAAAATGTTGCGCTGGTGGTCGATACAAAAGAAGTGGCGGTTGTTCCCGGCAGTTTCTGCCGCTTGGGAGTAAGCTCTTTTACAGGCCCTGCGAACCATACTCTGCGCGTCAGAGCCTCCCGCGATGGTTTTGTGACGATTAAGACAAATCCGGATGGTACCTACACCATTTCTGTGATTAAGCCTGTCAATGACCTTTACATCCTGGTGGAAATTCTGGATGGCGGCGGAACTGTAATCGGGCATTCCTCTGTAAAGCTGAATGCGGCAGCGGGGCTGCATCAGAAATTTGTCGGCAACAAAGCCGCAACCATTGTGTAACCGTTTGAAGACAATGGGTTTGTAACGGCACAAATAATTCTCGTTTTCGGAATCTGAGTTGAAATGGGAACCGCCCGCCGCGTTGGAAGATGGGCGGTTCCCTTATTTGTTTGAAAAGATGGTGAAGCCTTCATGGACCAAAAACAACAGAATAATTTTCTGTTTGGATTATTCAAGAAATTAAAGAAAATCGCACCGCGTAAAATTGCCGTATGGTTGGCCTGTCTGTTTTTGGTGGCCGGGGCAATTCTGTTGGTCGGGCAGATTGGCCGAGCCTCCGAAAATAGTCAGGGAGCCAATGCCCAATATGTTTCTGCAAAAGTGACGAAAATTCTCAGCGACAATACTTCTTCCGATCCGGCTTCCGGCGGAAGGATGCTGGGAGAGCAGCTGCTGCGGATTCAAATTTCGGAAGGGCCCCACAAGGGCGAAACGATGGACATCCCAAATTACCTGAGCGCCCTGCACAATATTTATGCCAGGCAAGGGATGCGTATCATCGTGCGTGTGGATACCCAAATCAACGGCAGCTATACCGCGTCTGTTTATAACTACGATCGAAATGTCCCGCTGCTTTCCCTGGCGGCGATTTTTCTGCTGACGCTCTGCCTGATCGGTGGAAAAAAAGGAATCAAATCCATGCTGGGCCTTGTGTTTACTCTGGGGAGCATGATCTTCCTCATGCTCCCGATGATATTGAGCGGCATTTCTCCCATTCTGTCAGCTGTTCTGATCGCCGTCCTGACCACGGTGGTCTGCTTTATTCTGCTGGATGGGATTAACAGAAAAACAATTTCCGCCATGCTTGGAACGGTTTGCGGTGTGGGGTGCTCCGCCGTGTTCGCCGAATTAGCAGGCCTGGCCGCTTCTTTAAACGGATACAATATGCAAGAGGCAGAATCCCTGCTGTTGCAGGCAGATAGCCATCCTGTCCAAGTCCAGGGGTTACTGGTTGCCGGAATTATCATTTCAGCTTTGGGTGCTGCAATGGATATTTCAATTTCCATTGCGTCTTCGGTCCATGAATTTCACCAGCTTAATCCTGCGTTGAGGCCAACGGATTTGTTTCGTTCGGGAATGAACGTTGGCCGCGACGCAATGGGAACAATGGCGAATACGCTGATTCTGGCCTTTTTCGGTTCCTCTTTAAATCTTATGATATTGATTTTTTCTTATGGCATCCCTTTTTCCCAGTTAATCAATACGGATTTGATCGGAGTCGAAATCATACAGGCGGTCACCGCCAACTTTGGTATGATCCTGAGTATCCCGCTGGTTGCACTGTTTAGTTCCCGTATTATTTCAAAAAGTCATCGTTAAACGAAACGGGAGGTGTCTCAGGAAATGTTGCTTTTTTGAGATGTCCGCGTGTGACGGATGTTCACCGCTACGGCAGAATTGATTCTATTGCATGAAAAACCCGGAGCTGATTTGTTTTGTGAGAAAAACAGACCCGCTCCGCGGTTTTTCAGTGCTATGACGGAAAGGAAACTCAATTTCAATTCCGAAATGCTGATTCCGCAAGTCCATTTTTGCCACCTCCACACAGCTTTTATTTCTTCTCTGGAACTGTGTGCATGTTAACTCTGTTGTGCTTTTCGTTCCGGATGCAAAGTGACGTTTGTGTAAACTCCTTTATGTCGCTTTTGGCTAGTTCTGGACAAAACGAAAGCCATGTGTGGAATGAGGAATACCCCGAGACCACACATGGCAAAAATAAGATTTGGTAATTTAGTAATTTCGCAGTTTGAATCACTTTACTTTAATGTTGGAGTACGAATGAGCAAATATCTGTTTGCAGCCCCGATGGTGGGTCCATCCTCTAAATAAGCCCATCTTCCATGGTTACATGAAATCAAAGCAGGCCCATTAAAAACAACATGCTTTAAGGCAACATCTAAAGGGAGCGTAAGACCATCGAAATTTTTATCTGCACATAATACATAGCAAGTATCTGGAGCACCATTCTTTTTCAATAGATTATAAATAGTTTGGTAGGAAGAAACAGGTTGCAGAATCCGCTGTGCATATTTCTCGTCATAATAGCTGCAGCCGGATATCTCCCATATGAAATGTCTGCGCTTCTTTTCATTTTGAAGTTCATATTTCGCCCGTTCTTTTTTTCTGGTAACCAGAAAGGCAGAAATAATTTGAGATTCAATATTCTGATCCATGCTTTTTCTTCCTTTAATTGAAATATTGGTTTAATCCTGGTATGAGTGAAGCGTAGGAAACCGTCAATAGCAAAATATTCCAAGGAATGGGCGGCTCGCTTTGTTGGTACTGCGGCAGACTGGGCATGCAAAAGTGGGAGCGGCACAGCATATTGCTGCGCCGCTCCCACTTTTGATCGGTACTAGATATTCAGACGAGGTGATCCATTTGATCTTACACTTGCTGATTTGGTGGTTGGTTTAGTAAAGCCTGCTAACCCCGATTTTGCGTTCTACCAGATAAAGCACCGCTGCGGCAGCAATGATAAACAGGGTGGAGTAGGCCGAGATCAACGGGGTAAAGGATTCTGTAATATATGAATACAGTCTTAGCGGAAAGGTCACGGTTTTCGCACTCTTCATGAACATAATAATGACGCATTCGTCAAACGCGACAACAAAAGAGAAAATAGCTCCTCCGATAATCCCTTGTCGGATGCAGGGCAGCGTAACCTGAAACAGAGTTTTGAAAGGAGACGCGCCCAATACCACAGAGGCTTCCTCAAAACTGGTATCCAGCCCGGCCAGATTTGCGGTTACCGTGCGGATGACATAGGGCAGCTCAATCACAGCATAGGTGAGGCAGAGCTTCCAGTAATCTGTGAATACTCCGCGGAACAGCGCAAAATACTGTAAAAATGCCACGGCGCTGATGATGGTTGGAATAACAATTGGCGAAAGAAATATCATTTGAAAAAGACTCTTCGCACGGCTGTTGGATTTCCAGAACCATAAGCTAATCATCGTGCCGAGTACGCAGGCCAGAAAAACGCTGACACAGGCGATTTGCACGCTGAGCAAAAGGGACTTAGTGAATTCAGCGTTTGTAAAGGCTCGCTCAAACCATTGCAGGGTAAAGCCCCGGCCCGGGAAGACCACCCGGTTTGTTTCACTGAATGCGGTGCAGATGACGACAACCAGCGGCGCTAACAGAAGGAAGTAAACAAGGCTGCGAAAAGCAACGCCTATAGCTTTTGTCCATTTCATTTCATACACCCTTTCTGTCCCTGCGTTTTTGCATCAAGTTTTCAAAGTAATCCCCGGAGTTTGTCAGCAGCATGGTAATCACAAGAAATATCATCGAAATGGCGGAAGCAAAGCCCCAATCGTAAATATAGGTGGCCTGCTGGTAAAGCAGTGTGGTCATGGTGATGATTTTCCCTGCTCCCAGCATAACGGGTACGACGAATGCCGCCGTATTCAGGGCAAACACCAGCATAAAGCCAGAAATCAGGCCTTTTCTCGTAAGCGGAAGTGTCACACGGAAAAAGGTGCTCCAAAAGCCTGCTCCGCAAACATAAGAGGCTTCTTCTACGCTGCGATCAATATTCCCGATCGGCCCCATTAAGACAATAATCATATAGGGAAGACCGCAATACACCAAACCGGCTTCTACCGCAAAATAGGTTCCGCGCTCAATCAGAGTCATTAAGCCAAACAGCCTTACCGTAATCGGGACCCACAGCGGCAGCAGCACCAGCACGGTGAACAGGCTTTTTGTGCGGCCCTGCATCCGGCTCAGATGATATGCGACCGGATACCCCAGAACAGTGCATAAAATACCGGATAAAAAGCTAAGCCCCAGAGTTTTTCCCAGAATGACCCAATAATCTGCGTTGGAAAGAAATCTGGTGTAGTTTTCAAGTGTAAAGCTTCCAAGCGGCTGGTTTACCCCAGTAAATTGAAAGAAGCTCATATACACCATTTTGAAAAGCGGAAAAACAAAAAACAGGGCAATGAAGATAAGCGGTATCAACAAATACCAAATATTCACATAGCTCCAGGTGTCCTTTTCCTTTTCCATAAAATCCTCCTTTTACTCCGGTATTTCACACTGTTTGCGCAATGAAAAATACTTATTTAAAATCGCTGTTCCAGCGGTTGATGAAATCTGCCTTTACGGGTTCCAGCGCGGCAGAGTCCATATAGACCAGCTTCGAAACCTGCTCCTGCCCATACGGCATAAAGCTCTGCAGATCTTTTGCAATCTCTGTTTTGGAATTGGAGGGCGCATAGTAGTTGTTTTCCGCATAGGCTTTCTGTACTTCTGTACTAAGCAGGCAATCGACAAACTGATAAGCCAGCTCTTTATGGGTAGAGCCTTTGCTGATTGCTGCCAGCGAGGTCATGGCGATGGCGCCTTCCTTCGGCTGGCAGAAGCCAATATCGTATCCCTCTTTCATCAGGCTGATTGCGCGGCCATTTGTTTCAACTGACAGAAGAATGCTCCCTTTGGTGATGGCGCTTTCGATGTCAGAGTGCTGGCTTGCGTACACGCCGATGTTGGGTTTCAGCTCCGCCATTTTCGCAAACAGCTTGTCCCAATTCTTTGTGTCGGAAATCACCGAGCCCTGAATACGGGAAATTGCCTCTGCAAATTCAAGTCCGCCGCCCATGCTGTAATCTACCACACCGACTTTGCCGCCCGAATAGGCACTGTCCCACAAATCAAGCCAGCTGGTAGGTTCTGTTTTCACCAGATCTTTACGATAAAGAATACCGTAAGTACCCCAGTTGGTAACAACTGCATTATCGTATGGAAAAGCTTCTTTATACAGGTCAGGTGCATTTTTCAGCTTGCTGGCGTCTAATGTTTCCAAAACGTCCATTTTGGTTCCCTGCGTTACTTCGCTGGAATCGACATGTAAAACGTCAATAGAGGCGTTATCCCCCTCTGTGGCTAACTGAGAAAGCGGCGCGGCACCGCTGACTACCTCAACTTTTGCGCCGGTCTGTTTTTCAAACATTGGAATCGCGTAGTTCCTTAAGGTTTCTTCATAAGTACCGCCCCAGACCTGTACGACCAGAGTCTGTCCGGAGTAATCTGTGGAAGATGCAGTGGATTCTGTGGAGGAGTTCGCCGGAGCGGAGCTTGTTTTGCCGGTTTCCCCCGATGAGCAGGCGGTCAGAACGCTTCCAAACATGGCGGCTGTGAGCAGATAGGCGATGGTTTTTCTCTTTTTCATTTGATTTTTCTCCTTTTGAAAATGCATTTTATCTATCTACCAGAACCAGATTTTCTTCCTGAAATGCGAGAAAAACGGTGTCGCCTTCCACGCAGTGGCCGGAATCTCTAGTATGAAGATCCACTTCGAAATCTTTCCCCTCGGCGCAGTCCACAATATACCGAATGGTAGAACCAAGGTAGATGCGCGCCTTGATCTTTCCGGGGAATATGTTGTCTGCGCCTTCCTGTTCTTTTTCGCAGAGCTGTATATTTTCCGGTCTTATGATGCAGGAGACCTGCGCTCCCGGCGACAAGCTTCTTTCCGCATCTTTTTTGACGAAGACCTGTTTTCCGCTTGCCGTTGTAATACGAATTTTGTCTTTCAGAACGGACTGCACCACTCCGTCGATGAAATTGGCATGGCCGACAAATCCGGCGATAAAGCTGGTTGCCGGTTTCTGGTATAAGCAGGCCGGTTCCGTAATCTGCTCAATTTTACCCTGATTCATCACCGCGATCCGGTCTGAAATGGTTAGTGCCTCTTCCTGATCGTGGGTTACATAGATTGCGGTAACGCCCATTGTTTTCAGCAGGTTTCGTATTTCCACTCGGGTGCTTTCCCGCAATTTTGCGTCCAGATTGCTTAAGGGCTCATCAAACAGCATCAGCTTTGGTTTTACAACCATGGCTCGCGCAAGCGAAACGCGCTGCTGCTGCCCGCCGGAAAGCTGTTTCGGGTAACGGTTTTCCACACCGCTGAGCTGTACGATTTTCATGATTTCCTCCGCTTTTTCTTTCAGTACCTTTTTATCGCGGATTTTTCGCGTCTTTAGTCCGTAAACAATATTTTCATACACAGTCAAATGGGGGAACAGCGCATAATTCTGAAATACCATAGAGATGTCCCGTTTATAGGGCGGCACCTGTACCATGTCTTCCCCTTGAATGCGTATGGTACCGCGTGTAGGATGAATCAAACCGGCAATCATGCGCAATGTAGTTGTTTTTCCACATCCGCTTGCTCCAAGAAAAGATACGATTTCTCCTTTTTTAATTTGCAGATTTACATCGTCAACCGCTAAAAAGTCCTTGTAAACTTTTGCTACGTTTATTAGTTCTAATTGATACTCCACACGAGCACTCCCTTTCCACAGGTAAAAAAATGTTTGCGAACTCTATCTTTATGGTGTATGATATATTATAAAATTGAATGGCATCCATAATAAACATGAATTTTATGAATGAATCGGGGATGAAAAATGAGTATATTAAAATACAAAGCTTTTTTAACAACGGTAGAAGAACAAAGCCTGACAAAAGCGGCAGACAGGCTTGGATATACACAGCCCGGCATAAGCCATATGATTGCTTCGCTGGAAAGTGAAGTTGGCTTCCCGCTTTTAATCCGGTCTAAGGAGGGGGTTTATGCTACCGAAAATGCCAAACAGCTGGTCTACTACATGCAGCAGATAGTCAGCAGCGAAAACACGCTGGTGGAAACTGCGAACAAAATTCGGGGGATTGAAATCGGGCTTTTGCGGATCGGCACCTATTGCAGCACCTCCATCCAGTGGCTCCCTGCGGTTATTTCCGCTTTTTCAGAATTACACCCCAAAATTGTGCTCCAGATTTTTGAGGGCTTTCACGGGGAATTGAATCAGCTGTTGGCAGAGGGCTCCATCGATTTGGCCTTTATGTCTCCTCCGGCACCGGCAAACTACGATTTTATTCCTTTGGCAGAGGACCCGATTCTTGCAGTGGTCGGTCAGAACCATCCGTTGGCAAAAGAAGAGTGTATTGACCCGGCGGATTTGATCCGTTATCCGTTTATCATACCGGATGAAGGTGCGGACGAAGATGTATGGTCTGTTTTGAATGCGGAACATCTGACACCGGAGGTTCGGTTTCGCATCAAGGGAGATATGACCATGCTCTCAATGATTGGGAACGGGTTGGGAGTCACGCTGTTTCCTTACCTTGCCATTGTATCTCCCTATGCCAACATTGTAACGAAACCGCTGACTCACGCTTACTCCAGAACGCTCGGCATTGCGATTCGCTCCGCAAAGCACGCATCACCTGCGGCAAAGAGCTTTATCAATCTTACAAAACAACTGATTCCGCACACAACGGCTTTGGCTGAATAAAAACAATAAAAAGCGGCAAGGATTGCGTGATAAAAACGCCATCCTTGCCGCTTCTTATTGGTGTGCATTATAATACCGTTTTCGTTCTTTGTCAACAGAGGCGAGATTGCTTTTCTGTACATATTTGCACGATTCTCAGCCTGATTTTTCCAGTCAATTTCTTAATCCACACGAAATCACCCTTCATTTTTGTGCTTTTTGCGTTATAAATTAAAATGCAAATCTTATGTTTACCGCGATTTTGACAATTAGGGAATTCTGTATCCTGCCCAAATGTTTCCTTGCACTGAAATCCTTTTATGGGGCCCATAAACAAACTGCATGCAAAACATTAATGAATAATGTTGTAATGATGAAAAAACGTTATATAATGGAGAACAATTTCAGAAACGGCAATCTACGGAATTGTCTGTTTCTTATAGGAGGGTTTTTAAAACATGGATAAAGTGGTCATTACGGGTCAGAACTTGAGTTTAGAAGCCTTTGCCGCAGTGTGCAGAGAAAATAGGTGGGTAGAGCTGTCTTTGGAAGCAAAGCAAAATATCAATGAGTCACGTCGTGTAGTTGATGAGCTGGTAGAGCAAAAGGCTGTGGTGTACGGGGTTACCACCGGATTCGGCAAATTCAGTGATGTGGGCATCTCGCCGGACGAATGCCTTACCTTACAGCGAAATCTGATTATCACACATGCGGTTGGCTCCGGGGAACCGTTTTCCAGAGATATTGCTCGCGGAATGATGCTTCTTCGTGTGAACAGCCTTGCCAACGGTTTTTCCGGTATCCGGCTTTGTGTGGTACAAACGCTGGTAGCTATGCTGAACAAGGGTGTCACCCCGCAGATTCCGCAGAAGGGTTCTCTGGGGGCAAGCGGAGACCTGGCACCTCTTGCGCATATGGTGCTGCCGATGATCGGGCTGGGTAAAGCGGAATACAAGGGAAAATTGCTGGATGGACAGGAGGCAATGAACCGAGCCGGTATCCCGGTTGTAGAGCTGATGGCAAAAGAGGGATTGGCCCTCATTAACGGAACGCAGGCCATGACAGCGACCGGCGCTCTTACGGTATACGATGCCATACAGCTTTTGGATATTGCAAATATTGCGGCGGCAATGAGCTTTGAGGCCAACCATGCCGTCATTGATGCACTGGATCCCAGAATCCATCAGATACGCCCTCATGAAGGACAGCTTCAAACTGCGCGTGCCCTTTGCCGCTTGCTGGAAAACAGCCGGAACGTGACTCGACAGGGGGAAATCCGTGTTCAAGACGGTTATTCACTTCGCTGTGTTCCTCAGGTGCATGGCGCGAGCTGGGATGCTTTCCATTATGTGGAGGGAAAAACAGAAATTGAAATGAACTCTGTTACAGATAATCCCATTATTCTGAAAGACACCTGCGAGGGAATTTCCGGCGGCAATTTTCATGGGCAGCCTATGGCGATCAGCTTTGACTTTTTGAGCATTGCTCTTTCAGAGCTGGCAAATATTGCTGAGCGCAGGCTGGAACGTCTGGTGAATCCCTCTATCGGCGGGTTCCCCGCGTTCCTTGTGAAAAACGGAGGTTTAAATTCCGGTTTTATGATTGTGCAGTATTCCGCTGCGGCGCTGGTTTCAGAAAATAAAGTTCTGGCGCATCCCGCCAGTGTAGATTCCATTCCTTCCTCCGCAAATCAGGAAGATCATGTCAGCATGGGAACCATTGCCGCACGTCAGGCAAAAGAAATCCTGCAGAATGTACGCCGTGTTCTTGCAATGGAATTGATGTGTGCGTGTCAGGCGATTGATCTGGGTGAAAACCGTGGATTAGGTAAGGGAACAGCTGCCGCTTATGCCGCTGTACGAAAGATCTGCCCGCCGCTTGAGGATGACCGCCCATTGTATGATGAAATCAACCAGTGTGAAAAGATTCTGATGGATGGGACTTTGCTGACCTGTGTTCAAAATGCAGTGCAAGTAAGAGAAATTTAATAAGCATTCAATTTTAGAATGACATATATAATAATCATTCATTTGATTTATTTATAAAACGCATCTACACTATGAAGCATAAAAATAGCTTGTGAATGCCGTATTCACCGAATACCACAAATGGAAAGGAAATCGTATTATGCCAAACAAGAAAATTGAGATTATGATCGACGATGTCCGGCTTGTAGCGGAACTGTATGTGGATGATGCACCTGTTATCTGCAATATGATTTTGAATCATCCGGGGCAGAGGGCCATTATTCAACATGCTAAGCTGAATGGACAGCTGTTCTTTGGTACGCTGCCGTATGCATGCGGTTTTGAAAATACCTGCCGCGGCGGGGATTTAAAAATGTTTGATCTTGCTTATTATCCGCCGCGCAACCAGCTGTGCTTTCTGTATGGAATTGGAACGGACGAGCCGCTTCCCATCAGTCGGATCGGGCGTGTTATTGAGGGCGCAGAGGCAATGCAGGTCGTGGGCATTCGCAACTGGCTAAAACAGGGCAGTATGATGACCATTGTGGGAGAAGTAGAATAAGGAGGGAACCAATGATGGATTGGAAAATTGCGATTGATACCTTTGAAGAGCGCCGTTTGGCCATTTGGGAAAAAATGCCGCAGGATGTTTATAATTTGAGTCAGGGCATTGTCCCCGGCGACACGAACGTGTATGGTCAGTATGTCACCACCATGCTGTATGCGGATTCTGAGCTGAGAACGCTCTGCGATGAAGTGCTCTTTTACCTTACAGAAACAGCAAAAGAGGCGTCTGTTGATTTGGCTACTTTAATTGCTTTCAGCAAAAAGCTTCTGGATTATAAGCAGAAATTTTTTGTGTTCACCGGTGTGCCGATGGCATCTGAAATGCTGCGTATGTATTTAGATGCGCTGGACAGCTTGGAAAACCTGGAGCAGTTTATTGATTTGACCAATGCGGCCCTCAAATATTTTAACCGGCACCATATGTGGGTCGATTTGATTATGCCTTGGGGCGTGTACAATGGGTTCGCCAAGCAGGATTTTTCAAAGTACCTTTAATTGCCCATTGAACAAAGCCAACACACAAAAACACCAATTGCAGGGAAAAACCTTGCAGTTGGTGTTTTTAACAGCCGGAGTGGACAGATCCTGTCTGCCCGGCTGTTGTCATTTTGATGAGAACCGTGACTGCTGCGCACACTTTTCCGGTATCTTCTCTTGCACTAATTTTGCTTGTCAATATTCCCAAAGTTTCTATGATTCACTCAACCCGTACGGGGTGCACCAGTGGAGTTCCTCACAATCAGACGGGGACGATATTCCAGCCTTTTGATACTGACCGGAAGATCCTGTTTCGCAGAAATTCGTTCCGCCAGAATCTGAACGGCATTGCGCCCTTTTTCCAGAATGCAATGTTCCACAGTCGTTAAAGAAATACCGGTATACTGCGACGGAAAGATATTATCAAATCCACAGACACTATAATCCTCGGGAATCGAAAATCCAGCTTCTTTGACGGCGGATACGACTCCGTAGGCAACCATGTCGTTTACGGCAACCAGTGCGGTGATGGTTGGTTCCCGCATTGCCTGCTGTGCCAGAGAAAAGCCGATGGAATGCTCAATCATCAAATTTTGCAGGTCATCTTCCGAGGTAACCTCCTGTGAAAAAATGTGAACCTGGCCCCCGGCTTTTTGGAACGCCTGCTGAAAACCCTCCAGACGGTTCACGCGTACGGCATTCTGCTCGTTAAGCGTTGTGGAGAGAAACGCAGCATTCCGATGCCCAAGTGAGAGAAGATGCTCTGCAGTTAGTTTACCGGAAAGGATACTGTCAATTTCAACGGTGTCGACAGCAATGGAGGTATTGCGGTCACCGATCACAACCACGGGGATTTCCTGATTGATTTTTTCTACGAGTTCCCGAGATTGTGGAATGGAGGCAAACACGACGCCGCAAATCGTCCCGCCCTGAAACTCAGAAAGAATTTTTTGCTCGCGATGAGCAGAACGATAGGTATTGCACACTACGGTAAAAAAGCCTTCTTTTTCTGCTTCCTGCTCTGCTGCCTGAACCAGCGAGGAATAATAAGGGTTAGAAATCACCGGACAAAGAATTAAAAGTGTTTTGGTGTGAAAACGCCCGGACTGCCTGATTATCCGCGAGCGAGGCTCGTAGCCCAGTTCCTTTGCGGCCTCCAGCACTCGTTTTACTGTTTCCGGCGAAAAGCGGGGATGAGTGGGATGGTTTAGAATCATAGAAACTGCCGATTGAGAAACGCCCGCTAGCAGCGCGACGTCAGAAGTAGTCGGTTTTATTTTTTTCATATTTAGCACCCGATCTGTTAATTATTAATAAGTCTATTATATGGGCTAATTTCGTAAAATCAATGCAAAATCGGGCATTTTACCTATTTTTAAAGCAATATTTAAGAGAGTTTGCTTTCTCAAGGGTTGGAATGCCGATATAATAAAACCGTTTTCAAATATTATTAGCGAGCATTTAGTAATAATTAACAGTGCCATTGCCTGTTTTCGTCCTTATCGTTTGAAAAGATCAAGGCGAAAACACATAGCAGGACCGCAGCCGTATTTCTGGAAACCGGCGCGGGACAAGGGGGAAACGGAATGTCAGAAATTGTGCTGAAAGATGTAACCAAAACGTATGACAAACGCAATACCGTGATCCAAAATCTGGATCTTCGGATTGAAGACGGAAGCTTTACGGTATTGGTTGGACCCAGCGGATGCGGAAAATCAACGATTTTGCGTATGATTGCGGGTCTGGAGCCGCTCACTGCGGGGGAAATGCTGATTGACGGAAAAGTGGTCAACGAGGTAAAGCCCGGCGACAGAGATATTGCAATGGTGTTCCAGAACTATGCGCTGTATCCCACCATGACCGTTAAGGGGAATATTGAGTTTGGCCTCATCAATAATAAAATCCCCAAAAAAGAGCGGGAGCACCGCATCACAGAAATCTGCGAAACGGTAGGTCTGGCGGAATATCTTGACCGAAAGCCGGCACAGCTTTCCGGCGGACAGCGGCAGCGCGTTGCGCTGGCACGGGCTATGGTGAAAAATCCAAAGGTGTTTTTAATGGATGAGCCGCTTTCCAATCTGGATGCCAAGCTGCGCGGGCAGATGCGTTCAGAACTGATTGACCTGCATAGAAAGCTTTCTGCCACCTTTGTGTATGTGACCCACGACCAGACGGAGGCAATGTCCATGGCCACCAACGTGGTGTTATTGGACCGCGGGGTGATTCAGCAGGCAGACACCCCGTTTGAGGTGTACCAGAAGCCCGCCAATGTGTTTACCGCCCAGTTTATCGGCTCGCCGACAATGAATCTGTTTTGCAGAAAAGATGTTGCTCCTTATCTTACGGCGCAGCTGCCGGAAAAAGTCCATAAAATCGGGTTCCGTCCTTCCCGGGCGCTCCCCGTGGCGGATGGGGAACAACCGCAAAATTCTCTGACTGTCTCCGGTAAGGTGCTCACTCGCGAATTGATGGGCAGCGAGATCATTTACCGACTGCTCAGCCCGTTCGGCATCATTACCTTTAAGACCTTCAATGAAGAGGAACTGGCTCCGGATTCTTCCGTAACACTCTCAATCGACCGGCACAGTATGCATTTGTTTGATTCCGACGGGCAGCGGGTGGAGGAATAGCGCGATGAAGAAAAAATTCCTTTCCATCGGTAAGCCATATTTGCTGATTGCTCCGGCGATGGCAGCCTTCCTCTTGTTTTCCATTTATCCGGTTATGAGTATGGTACAGCTCAGCCTTTTTGACTGGAACATGATCTCGCCGGAAAAGGACTTTATTGGCCTTGCAAACTACCAGAAGCTGTTTTATGACGAGGATTTTCGTCAGACCCTGCTGAATACAGCGGTGTTTACAGTCTTTTCCGTGTTGGGGGATATTGGACTCGGTCTGCTGATTGCCCTATACCTAAAGAAGAACACTCTTGTCAACCGCATCATGCAGAGCGTGATTTTTGCGCCGTATATCATCTCGCTCGCGTCAATTTCTCTGCTGTGGATGTGGCTGATGAATCCGGATTACGGACTGCTGAACGCGGCACTGGAAGCACTGCACATACCGGGCATCAACTGGCTGGGCAGCCCCCAATATGCCATGTTATCTGTTATTTTGATCTGCGTTTGGAAAAGCGTCGGCTACGACGCTATGATTCTGCTGGCGGCGCTTCAAAGTGTTCCCGAAAATTTATATGAAGCAGCCGCGCTCGACCGTGCAAGCTGGTGGAGAAAACTAACGAAGGTCACGCTCCCCATGATTTCCCCTACACTTTTCTTTCTCACCATTGTAGAAACCATCGCTTCGTTCAATGTATTTGAAACCATCCAAATTTTAACACGGGGCGGACCCCAAAACTCAACCGACACCATTGTATTTTCTCTGTACCAATACGGTTTTAAGTTTTACAGGATCGGGTACGCCTCTACCATCGGCGTGGTTTTGATGATTATCATGACGTTGTTCACCATTGTATATTTTGTGCTGCTCTCTAAAAGAGTGCATTATCAGTAAAAGGGGGAAAGAAAATGAAGATCTTTTCTAACATAGGCAAAACAATCTGTAATCTCATTTTGCTTCTCGTGTTCTTCTTCCCTTTTTACTGGATGCTTTCCACCGCCTTTAAAACGCTCGGCGAAACCATGACCTTTCCGCCCGCCCTCTTTCCGGCAAACCCGCAGTGGGAAAACTTTTTGCACGTCATAGAGGTGATTCCGTTTGGGCACTATCTCATAAATTCCTGCATCACCACCATCGCCGTGGTCGTTTTGCAAATGTTTACCACAATACCGGCAGCTTATGCCTTTTCTCAGTATGATTTTAAGGGGAAGCCGCTTTTGTTTGGGCTCACGCTGATTACGATGATGATTCCGGCACAGCTGGTTTTCATGCCGCTTTTCATCCTATTCTCACAGTTTAACATGATTAATACCTACGCCTCGCTGATTCTGCCGTTTGCCGGGAGCGCATTTGGTATCTTCCTGCTGCGGCAAAGGTTCAATCAGGTTCCCAAAGAGCTGCTGGAGGCAGCCCGGCTGGATAAGGCCAGTGAATTGAAAATCATATGGAAAATTTTCCTTCCACTGTCCCGCCCGGTTCTTGTAACACTGGCCCTGCTCACCTTTATCGGCAAATGGAACGATTACTTTTGGCCGCTGGTTTTAACAACGAACGATACCGTGCGCACACTGCCGATGGGTATCGTTACGATGACCAACGCGGAGAGCGGCACACCGTATCACCTGCTGATGGCGGGCAACGTGCTGATTTCCATTCCGATTATTGTGATCTACCTGTTTGCACACAAGCATATCATCAAGGCCTTTACCTACATGGGGGATAAATGAGACACACCCCTACGCAAAAACAATTGCTGCTTCGCCAAACGCCCGGCAAAGCGGATTGCCATAAGAACCGTATCATACCCGATGTGAAAAAGGAGAATTCATTATGAAAAGACAAAGTAAATTCGGCGCCCTTGCGGCAGCTCTTTTAATGCTGGCAGCGCCGCTTGCCGGTTGTGCCTCCACCGCAGCTCCCTCCGCTGCGGCCAACAGTACCGGTTCTACCGGCACGATTGAGCTGAAATACTGGTATTGCTACCAGGATATGGTTGCAAAAAACAACAAAGATCTGACTCAGAAGTTCAATGACACCATCGGAAAAGAGAAAGGGATTCATGTTACCGCCGAATTTCAAGGAAGCTACAGCGACATGAATGCCAAGCTGCAAAGTGCCTTTGTGGGTAAGGTAGAGCCCGCGGTGGCGGTCATGGAAATCGGCTCCACTGTACAGTTTGCAAAAGACGGTATTCTCCAGCCGCTCGATGGAACGATTACGCAAAGTGATATTGACGATTTCTACCCCGGCCTCATGGAAAACAGCTATGTAGACGGTAAGCTGTATGCCATTCCGTACTTAAGAAGCACCCCAATCCTTTATTATAATAAGACCATGTTTCAAAAAGCCGGACTTGATCCTGAAAAAGGGCCCGTCACCTGGGATGATCTGATGTCTATGTCGAAGGCGATGGAAAAAATCGGCGCTAAGGGATACGGCTTTGTTTCGGACGAATGGTATTCCGAGGCCTTTATCCGCAGTAACGGCGGAGATACGACGAATGACAAGCAGACCGAATTCACCTTCAATTCGCCTCAGGGAGTAGAAATGCAGCAGTTCTTCCGTTCCGGCATTAAGGACGGCAACTTTAAATATTACAGCGGTGCGAACGGTGCGGATTCTTTGGATACAGACAGCGTGAACCAAAAAATTGCGATGTGGTGCGGCTCCACCGGTGGGTTGGCTAACACGCTGCAGATTGCAAAAGAAAAGGGCTATGAAATCGGCACAGCCTTTATTCCGAAAAAAACACAGAACAAGGTTCCCACCGGCGGCGCCAATCTGGTTATGACAAGCCGTCTGCAGGGAGCAGAAAAAGAAGCGGCGGAAGAATTCATCCAATTTATGACCAGCCCCGATTCCGCCTTGGCTTCTCATATTACAACCGGCTATCTGCCAACCCGCAAAAGCCTTGCCAATAACAGTACACTGGAAAAGCTGTATCAGAAAACTCCCCAGATGAAGGTGGCGTTTGATCAGCTTCAGTATGCCAGCGGCCGGCCCATGGCAAAAGGATATGAAGAAGGAATCACCCACCAGTATCTGGATGCGATGGATAAAATCATGACGACAGACGCAGACATTCAGTCCACTTTGGATGAAGCAAAGAAAAAGTGCGATGAACTCCTGAAATAAAGCACGAAAGCACACAATAAGGGAGGAGCTGGGCAAGCTTCTCCCTTTGTTTTACGGTGAATTGATTTCATTGAAAAAATAGAATTCACGAGAAACGAACGTGGAATCAGAATAAATGAACAGTAGAAAGGATGCTGTGCTGTGCTGCCGAAACGATTACAAACCGGGGACACCGTCGGACTGATTTCCCCTGCGGGTGTCGCAGGAGAAGAGTGGATTCAAAAGACCTGCCGCGGGCTCGAGACTTTGGGGCTGAAAACAGAATTCGCCCCTTCTCTGTTTCGCACCACCTGGGGATATGCTGCCAGTGCGCAGGAACGTGCGGACGATTTTCAGACAATGCTGTGCAGAGCTGATATTCAGATGATTTTGTTCGGTGGAGGCGAAGTGTGTCATGAGCTGCTGCCGCTGATGCCCTATGATCTAATCCGGCAAAACGCAAAAATCATTTGCAGTTACAGCGACAGCACCACCCTGCTGAACCCCATTTACGCGAAAACGGGCCTGATTACCTATTACGGCGCTTCACCGGGTACCTTCCACGCCCTGACCTCTTATAACCGCAAATGCTTTGAAGAGATGTTCTTTATGGGAAAGGCCCGCCCCTTTCTCGAGGGCGGGCCTTGGAAAACCATATGGAACGGTCAGGCAGAAGGAATCCTGATCGGCGGATACCTGGAAAATTTCGCCTTGCTGACGGATGGAGCATATTTGCCGATCTCTCCCGACAAACACTACCTTCTGTTTTTGGAAGACCACATTCGCTTTCATCAGCCAGCCGCTGTGGCAAGGTATTTGGCGCATATCGAGCAAAGCCAATTTTTTCAGCAGGTGACCGGCCTGTTGTTCGGGCATTATTCCGAACCGCAAAATCCGGATTTGATTGCGCTGCTGCAGCGGTTCGCCGCATGCCATGCGCTGCCTACCATTTTTTGCGATGATTTTGGCCATGGGGACAGGAATGCGATTCTGCCGATCGGTGTTCCGGCTTTTTTGGACGCGCAGCGGCAGCAGCTGATTTTTCAGCAGGATACCGTTTTATAAGTCAGAAACGGTTTCGCCGCGCGGCGAAACCAGGTTGCCCAGCGCGGCGGCATCCTGTGCCAGCTGCGGCAGCGGCGTACCGTTTCGATATTCCAGAACAAGGTGCAGGTCTGGTCGGGCCGATTGCAAAACAGAAAAAACCGGTTCCCACGGAATGACTCCCTGATGCATGGGCAGGTGCTGGTCGCTGATTCCGTCGTTATCGTGCAGATGAACGGCAAGCAGGCGATCCTTTACCGCAAAAAGCAGCGCGGGAATATCCCATCCGTTCAAACACGCATGACCAACATCCACCAGATATCCCGCTTCCGGGGGAAACTCGTCCAGAAATGCGGCATATTCCTCCTGTGTGAACAAAGATGTGTTTTTGTCGCCAACGTTTTCTACCAGCAGCTTCATTCCGTAGTCTTTGTTAAAATCGAGCAGTTCCCAGAGCGCTTCGCGGGCCCGTTCCTTTGCGGTCTCTTTGTCAAAACAGCTGCTCATGCAAAAACCCGGATGAACCACAACGTGTTCAGCGCCCAGTTTTGCGGATAGTTCAATGGAATATTGCAGTGACTGAATTGCCGCCTGTCGAACAAAATGGTTTTCACTCGTCAGGTTGATGTCCCACACCGGCGTATGAACAGAATACACTGCCTTTCTGGAATGCAGCTCCCGCGCGAATTCATCCATCCGCACGTCAAATCTGTCCCAGCCCGGGCCGTCCATCATCAGTTCAATTCCGTCTGCCCCTGCTGCAATCATTTGATCCACGTTTGAGAATACATTGTTACCCAGCAAGCATAATTCTGAAAAATAGATTTTCATAAAATCCTTCCGGCAAAGCCGCATCTGAAACACACGTTAATTTCCAATTTGTATTTATTTTATTGTATCAATCCGCCTGTCAGAAGTCAACCGGCAGGGCAGCCGTCTGCCTTACGCAGTTCTCTTCAGTTAGGCGTGCCAAGAAAGGAAGAATTCATTGTGACGACGAAAATCATTGCCCACCGGGGCCTGAGTTCACAATACCCCGAAAATACCATGCTGGCATTTCAAAACGCAGTCAAGCTGGGCTGCGACGGCATCGAGCTGGATGTTCAGCTGAGCAGCGACGGCATCCCCATGGTGATTCACGACGAAACCCTGTTCCGCACCACAGGGCGGCGGGGCTTTGTAAAGGATTACACCTGTGCGGAGCTTCAAACCTTTGATGCCGGATCCGGCTTTGACGCACAGCAGGGAGTATGTCGAATTCCAACTTTAGAGGAGTATTGCAATTTTATCAAGGGGAAAGAGATCCTGACGGACATTGAGTTGAAAAACGGTATTTTCCGTTATGAAGGGATGGAAGAAAAGGTCATTGATCTTGTTCTATCTCATCGTTTGGAAGATCGTGTTCAGTTTTCTTCGTTCAATCATCAGTCCATGTACCTGTGTAAACAATTGCTGCCGAAGGTACGCTGCGGCCTTTTAACCAGCGACTGGCTGGTTGGTGCGGGTGAATATGTGCGGCGCTGCGGCGCGGATGACCTGAACCCACAGTATTTGTTCCTTACCGCAGAAAACATAGAGGAACTGATGCAGTTCGATGTGGGAATCTTTGCATGGACGGTCGATGACAAAGACGCGGCACAGCGCCTGATTTCTTATGGGATTTCAGCTGTGATTACCAATCATCCCGAATTCCTTCTGCCGCACACTAAAAATGTGGCTTGCGGATAACCCTGATGTAAATTTATAGTAAATAATCCAATATAAAAGCCAGAGTTGATATGTTTTTTAAGTAGATGCTGTCGTGTTATTCAGTGTTGACATTAGAGCCTCTCTTTGGTTTCGTAAAATGGGGCGCTGTTGGCGGGCAATCATAGGGTTTTCTTTGCCCATATGTTTGTTGATTTCAATCATAATTGTCCGATATAATAATACCAATCACTATTTTGTAATCAGGTATAAATAGCGCACTGCCTTTGTCCTTGCTCTTGTTTATGTGGTCACTTGGCTGCAATTCTGATTTGGCTATCTTGATCGTTTGTATATACGCGATGGTGTTCCGGATTTTTGTCATGTCATATGAATTGTATATCGATCGAGTAATGAATTCATAATAAAATATCTTGTGAAAAGAGTTGGCATGAAAGCAGTCTGTATCAATTGCCAATATCCCCTCAAATCGTATTCATGCAGCGGCAGAACTTGGAATTTCCCGTTCCGCGTTCTATCGAAAGCTCAATAAATACCAAATTAAATAAGAATTCCATTGCATTTTTTCAGGGGGCCCGGTTCGGGGCCTCCTTTTTTGTTTCCCGTAGTGTCCTGCGGACACTGTCCCACATCAATAGGCTTGATAGGAACATTCGTATCAAAACAATATTACGATGTGACATATTTAAAAAAGGAGGGACTTATTGTGTCTAAGCTTGGAAACAAAGTGATGAGTAGGATGAGGCGCTTGCCCCCATCCCCCAAGCGGGTGCAAAGTTAAAAGACGGCCAGCTTGTAAACCTTGGCTTTGAAATGCCCACGCAGGCATCCAACTATTTGCCGGAGAGCGTGCACCTGATGTTTCATGGTGAGAACGGCGTAATCGGTGTGGGCCCCCGCCCCAGTGCTTCTCAGACATAGCGCATTTGGCAAGCCCATTGCCGCTCTGTATTCCGTACAGGAGATGGTTGCCGAAATGCACGTAAAGCTGGAGGCCGCACGCCTTCTGGTAGATGATGTAGCCACGTATAGACACTGGGGAGGAACCTTTCTCCGAAAAATAGTAACTTTTGAGGGGAAATGTGTTGACAAAATAATTTAAAAGTGATATATTATTCAAGCGTTCAATTTCTGAAACGCTGGTGTAGCTCAGTTGGTAGAGCAGCTGATTTGTAATCAGCAGGTCGGGGGTTCGAATCCGTCCACCAGCTCCACGCTTCGGCGTTCGGCTGAACCGGACAAGTACCGCGAACTGTTTGAGATAAAAGTAAATATGGAGGAGTTCCCGAGTGGCCAAAGGGGGCAGACTGTAAATCTGTTACGTTACGTTTCGGTGGTTCGAATCCACCCTCCTCCACCAAAGCAGATAACAAAGGCAGCAATGCCCTTGTTATCATATGCTTATATATTTAGACATAATAAATACATAAGCGTATGATAAAATTTCTTTATTCATCGTAGAATTATATTCTCAAAGATTTTAAGGATATAATTCTACGATGAATCCTCTACTTCACAGCAGTGGATCTTGTAGAATGCTTACCTTATAGGAACCCGTTCCTGTGGCACACCAGCTTTTGTGCGAATGTGTTCCTCCACGTATTTCAAAAATCAGAGGTAGGCCAAGGCCGTACTGATATAATTTTTGTATCCATTCCCGCAAGCTATTTCAATAAGTTGACACGAGCATTTGAAGTGCTAGTTCAAATGTTGGTCTTGGCTTATTAGTATTGTCAAGGTACTCTGAGAACGAACTATAATTCCGATTGGTTTGACTCTAACGTAGCAGACCCAGATCGGCAGCCTCCGCAGGCTTCTATAGCTTGTACCTCAAAAAGAGTGCGAAACAAAAACTTGAAAAAAGAAAGTCTGCACCCTCAACGCTCAAGAAAGGGTACAGACCTTGACATGTATCCATTATGCGTGCTAGAATAGCAGCGCACAAACGGCATTCACAAGTCATAAGCGGTCCTTGAAACCCTTATGGCGCATGGTGGCTAACTGTTGGTAGCAGTTGGTCACCTGTGGATGTCTTTTTTTATCCACATAGCGATTATATACCAGCATTTGGAAATTTGCAAGAATATATTTTTACTTTCACTAAATAGCTACCGAAAAACTAGATTTATTAAAAGAGATAAAAGCGGAAGTGCTTCCGCTTTTATCTCTTTTAAATATTACCAACATTCATTAATTTTTTTAATTACGGAAGCAAGAAGTGTTCTCTGCGCTTCAACTAACATTGTTTTTATAGATAAATTCGGTTTGGAAATATGAGCTTTTCAATATTCTTATGTAAATCACTCAGCTTATCTGAACTCCATTCACAAACAGTCGGTAAAGTGCATCCTAATAATGCAATTATTACAGAAATTCCTATGCCAATTCCCAATATAATTATCATGTTAATCTCTTTATGAAAAATATCATTGCTAATCAAATTAACAATTTCTTTTTGCCAGATTACCATATAGAAAAATAGGGATAAGTTTATTGCTGATAGTGCTACTATAACTTTTGATAAAAAGTTTGTTATACCTAATAACATTACTAGCAATAGAAATAGCAGCTTTACAATAGGATAAAATGGTAATAGAAGCAATCTTATTAGTATTTTTAAAACTTTTGTAAGCCAAGTTTGATTTGTAGGTGTTTTTTCATTTTTTTTTTCATTCACAGTACTAGTTTTAATATCTGATTGAGAATTGAATGGTGATTGGCTCCTTTGCGCAATGTCATATTGACTTCTTGATTCCGTGTCACTTAGATTTTCGTAGGCATCTTGAATGAGCCTAAAAAAAGCATTTGCATTTTGTGCATCGTTTAAATCAGGATGATATTTTTTGGCCAAAGATCGATAAGCTCTTTTAATTTCTTGTTGTGTAGCATTTTTGTTAATGCCAAGTATTTCATAATAGTCCATATCCATTTTTAGCCCTCCCAATCAATATATCGGCAATAATATGCTATCATTCACATCAATTGGTATAAAAGCGGAAGTACTTCCGCTTTTATACCAATTTTAAGACGAAAACAGATGGTAACTAAAAATCAGATCCGCTGGAAGTCTACCCAAAAGCGTCGGAATCAAAGTTTCTGTGATTTTGCGCCATTAAGAGTATCTTTATATATCTATCATGGAGGCTTTATCTATAATTCGCTATAACAATAGCGGTTATGAGATGCCTTAAAAGTTGCTGCTATATTTTCATACCTATCAGCATAAAATGAATAGATTACAAATAGTCAGGGTGTGTAGAAATGGACAAATACAGGGCGGCGCTATTTTGTTATATCAATCAGCTGTGTTCGAGAGAAAATGTGGAACAAGAATTACAACATCAGCAGAATCTGTTAGAACGCTATGCTAATATACACGGGATCGCAGTGTTTACCTCTTATCTTTATATTGGTTCAGACCGAATAAATTTAAATGACCCAGTGATTTCCGATATGCTGCAAGATGCAAAGCGAGGGGACTTTGACATAATTCTATCGAAACATTTTGAGCCTTTCATGACGTTCTTTTCTATTGATCTCCCTTTTATTCGCTTATTTTCTGTTACCGAGAAAAAACAGATTGAATTAGGTAAAAAAGATATTGTTCAACTTGATGAGAATCCTATACCTGTCTTCGGGGCAGCTGTATACATTCGAGAAGGTACAAGTACATATCAACGGACATTCAGGTTTTAAGTTGAAGTTCATCTGTTTTTATGCCATAATTGTCGTATTAGTTCGAAAGGATGACAATTATGGCAGTTGAGGCAATAGAACATTATCTTTATAACATATTGACCGTTATGTTAAACGAATACGGAGTTTCAAGTAATTTCACCAAGCAAATCATTAATACAATTAAAACTCAAATTTATTCCTGTATTCAACATTGGTCAGATATATCTTTTCGAAAAGCTCTTCTTTTACTCGGATATGAAGAGGGACTGTTTTATGAGCCAGCCGGAAAATTGGACATCAAGTGCTTTGTCGTTGCAACTATTCGGAACAGCCCACTTGAGACAGCACAGAGTGATAATTTCGGACAAGCAGGATTATCTTCGTCACTAAGTGACGGTCAAGTTAAGGAAATTACCGGGAAAGCAATATCATACTTTAATGCTTTGAATTTTGAAGAGCTTTCTAAAGCGGCAAAAGAGGATGGCCACTTCGATTTTTATGGAGTGCTTGCACAACAATATCCGGTCAGTTGGACAGCTCTGCAAAGGGCGGCCACATCCGTTGGGAAGAAAGTTGTATACACAAGAGTAGTATTTGAGAAGCCTTTTATAATAAAGGATTTTGTTCCTGTAGATATTAACGATCAAGAAGTATTTGAAGCTGTTTTTGATGGTTATTCATGTGAAATTGATCCTGAATTAACAAAGGCTTTGCATAATTCTTTAATCAATAATTATGCTTTTACCGCGGACTGTTTTAAAATGGTCACTAGGAATATTAAGAAGTTGCTGCAAATCATGGAGTTTTTACTGACCCATGAAAGGGCCTTTGTAACCAGTAATTACTATATTGAGAACGGATATATTGAACGTAGAAATCGTCCGTTAAAAGCTGCTCATAATCTTAGTGATATGATAGAACATTATTCTCAAACTTCTGATCTGGGACATAAGCATGCAAAAGTACTGAAAGAGGTATATTCTAAATTAAGGGCTAATACTAAATAAATTGTATATTGGATAGTTTTTGTATATTGGATAGTTTATTTATGAAGCAGGTTAATCTGCTGACGGAGAAAATCAATATTTGATGTAGCATATCGACGTAATGTAAAGCTGACATCAGTGTGTCCCATAAGGGAAGAGAGAGCCTTGTATTCGCAGCCTTTCTCAACTAACCTCGTAGCGAAGCTGTGTCTATATACATGATTGGTGATAAAGTCTATTCCTGTTTTTGTGCGTAGTCTAAGATACAGCTTTTTCAATGCGTTTTCTGTGATCGGTTGTTTGCGAGTGTTATTAAAAATAAATCTATTATAGTGTGGCTGGGCGTCCAGTATTTGTTTAGCTTCTTCGATGAGAGGCACAAGGCGAATTCCTGCTTTTGTTTTACTTTTTCGAACGATAATATAGTTAGCCTTTTTATTATAATCGTCCCATTGTAAATTGCATAGCTCCTGCATACGAAGGCCGGTATTTAGAAAAAACAACACTATATGACCTAAAGGATCAGTTTTTGCAATTTCTTCCACTATTTCCTGTTCTTGCAAAGTGAGTGCGCGAATCTCTTTTTCATCTGCATCAATAGGCAGTGTAAGTTTATGAATTGGATTTCTTTCACAATAGCTGTTTACTATTGCAGTTGCAAATGCTTGATCGAATACCACACGAGCATGATTCAGCGTTGATTTTGAATACTTTTTCCCAAGAAAGTTAATGAACGCCTGCATCTCAATTTCGGTAATATCCCTCATGTCATTATCTAAAAATGGAGCTTTGGCCTCTCTGATTCTGCGGATTGAATCCTTATAGCAGCGATATGTATTTTCTGATTTGCTGTTTTTTATATAGGCTTCAATCCAAGTGTCCAACCATTCGTTTAGAGTAATGTGCATTATTTCAGTTCCTCCTTATATATCTTCCATGAATATCATCGGGTAATACTATTCGTTATTAATATTTGATGTAAGCTATCGGGTGATAAAGCGGAAGCACTTCCGCTTTTTAAACATCTGGACAGCTTGACATATTTTCACGGAATGAGTATTATAATAATATAGGGTAGTATTCTACCTCTTACAGGGCGTCCCACCGCCGTTAAACGTGGCTCGTTTATGCAAGGTGTTCCACCGCCGTTAAGTGTGGCTCGTTTATGCAAGGTGTTTCACCACCGTAAAGAGTGACTTTTAATGGGAAAGGTACGGTTGAGGAAACTTGACCGTACCTTTCTTTTCGTATTGGAGGGTGTATGAGCAAGTTTAAGTTTTATGAAGTTGACAAAGAATACGTCAAGTTTCTACAAAAGCATGAGGGGAAAATCCCGAACATTTCCTATGATACAAATGATAAGTTTGTCTGTGGTGTGCTTTTTGATATAAATGGGATGAAATATTTTGCACCAGTTTCCTCTTTTACAAAGCAGCAAAAGACAAATATCCTGATTAAAAGTGCTTCGGGAAAAATTATTAGCAGCGTCAGACTTTCCTTCATGTTTCCGATTCCGGATCAACTGGTAAGAGTAAAGGACTTTTCCAAGGAAGAGTATCGGTATAAAAGACTTCTCATGGAAGAACTTGATTTTTGCAATAAAAATTCCCATAAGATTGTGAAAAAGGCTCTGTACATATACCAAACCGTCAAAGACGGGTCGGATGCTCTTTTAAAAAAGAATTGCTGTGATTTTGACAGGCTGGAGTCTGTCTACACACAATACCTACAGCAGCTGAATTTGGTGGAAGAGCAGCCCATTGAATCGGGAACTATGGCGGAGCGTTTTGAAAAGGCTCAGGCAAAAGCCACCCAACTCCATGAGGCAAACGAAGCGGAACGAAAAAATGACTGCCCGCAAAGGTAAAAGCGGAAGTGCTTCCGCTTTTAGGAAGAGTTTTTAGGCTGTATTTCCGAAATAAAGGAATGAAGATATTCCTTTTGAACTAAAACAAGAAGCTCCCGTGAATTATTTGTGATATTTACGGAAGCTTCTTGTTTTTTTTGAATACTAAGTTTTGCTCTTGTCATTTATTTAAATTATATATTGACACTTTTCGATTTGGTGCATATAATGTTCATATCGAAGATAATGAATTTGAGGTGTCAACATGGAAAAATATCTGGAATATACAAAAGTATTTAAGGCACTTGGTGATCCCAAAAGAGCTATGATTGTAGATATGCTCTCTTGTGGTGAGCTTTGCGCATGCGAAATATTAGAGAAGTTTGATATGTCTCAATCCACTCTATCTCATCATATGAAGCTACTTTGTGAGTGCGGGATTGTCAAAGGAAGAGAAGAAGGAAAATGGACGTATTACTCGTTGGATGCAGAGACCATAAATAAAACAAAACGATTTTTCTGTAATATTACATCTGATAAGAAAAATTGTATTTGCAGGGAAAATGAAAATCGTTGTAAGGCGTGTGCTGAAAATGAGTAAATGCGGTTGTTCCTCTGAAAATTGCTGTGGGCAGCCCCAGCCGAAAAAGACGATTAATATTGATTTCTTGTATCTGGATACAACGATTTGTGGTAGGTGTCAAGATACGGAAAAGGCTCTGGACAGAGCGGTTTCCGGTTTCCAGTGTTGACGTTGTACTGAACGCAGCAGGGTATGAGATCAAGCTAAATAAAGTGAACACCACAACGAAGGAGCTTGCGATCCAATATCAATTTATCAGCTCGCCTACCATACGTGTAAACGGAAACGACATTGCCGTGGAGCTGCGGGAATCCGTCTGCGAGGACTGTGGAGACCTCTGCGGTGATGCTGTGGACTGCCGTGTGTGGGTTTACAACGGCGTTGAATATACCGCGCCTCCCCAAGAGCTTATTGTAAACGGAATTCTAAAAGAAGTATACGGAGGTAATTCGACTGAAGAACTCGCCCCCAAATATACATTGCTACACAATTTCGAGGTGTTCTTTAGTGGTGAAAAATTACTGTAAAAAGGAGGATTTTTATGCGAATTGTTATAATCGGAGCGGTTGCTGCAGGAACTTCCGCTGCCGCCAAAGCAAAAAGAAACAACGAGGATGCGGAAATAGTAATTTATGAAAAAGATAGTTTTATCTCTTATTCCGGTTGCGGTATGCCTTACTATATCGGTGACGAGATTGAAAGTGCAGATCAACTGACCCCGCGCTCTCCCGCTTTCTTTAAGAGCAAATACAATGTGGATATCCATACCCGACACGAGGTTCTTTCCATCTCACCAGATGTTAAGACCATAACAATTAAAAACCTTATTACCGAGGATATATTCAACGATCATTACGACAAACTTGTGATAGCCACTGGAGCCAGGGCGACCATTCCACCAATAAAGGGCGCGGACAGCCGACATGTTTTCACCTTGCGCAACATTAATGATATGAATCACATAAAAGCCTTTATTGACACGAATCGACCACAGTCAGCAGCCATCATCGGCACAGGCTTTATCGGTCTTGAGGTTTGTGAGAATCTCAAGGGGCTTGGCATAGAAGTAACCCTGCTGGAGAGATTGCCGCAGGTCACGCCGGGACTGGATGCCGATATGGCCATTTATGTTCAGAATCACATTGCAAAGAATGGCGTTTCTGTGTTGACCAGCGTTTCAATTGCTGAAATCACAGCCAAAAGCGTAATTTTATCAGACGGAAAAGAAATCAAAGCTGATATAGTTCTTGTATCCACCGGAGTGCGTCCCAACACGGAGTTGGCGGCAACAGCCGGAATTGGGCTTGGTGTTTCCGGCGCAATCCGGGTGAACACCAGAATGGAAACCAGCCAGAAGGATATCTATGCCTGTGGTGACTGTATCGAGCAATTTCATGTTGTAACAGGAAAACCAGTATATCGGCCACTTGGGTCCACTGCCAACAAGACCGGCCGGATTGCCGGTGACAGCGTCACTGGAGGCAGACTTGAATTCCGCGGAGTGCTTGGTACTGGTATATTTAAAATCTTTGATTTAACGGTTGCCCAGACAGGGCTCTCCGAACGGGAAGCAACGGAACAGGGGTATGAAGTTGTTGTATGCCATAATATCAAACCGGATAAACCGGAATATATGGGCGGCAAGGAAATGGTAATCAAGGGAATCGCTGATAAGAACAGCGGCAGACTTTTAGGTGTGCAGATTATCGGTTCTACTGGGGTTGATAAACGTATCGATATATTTGCAACGGCTATAACTTTTAAGGCACAGGTAAAAGATTTGTTCCATCTTGATCTTGCTTATGCGCCTCCTTTCTCTACCACAAAAGATCCTGTGATGTATACCGGAATGATACTGGACAATGCCATTCAGGGTGGCCGTCCACTGATAACTGCAAAGGAACTGGATGCATTAATGGAATCAGGAGAAACATATAACCTGATTGATGCACGTGTGGCAGGGCAATATGACAAGGGACACATTGACAATGCACAGAGTATTCCCCATTCCAAACTCAGGGATGCAGCCGATGAACTTGACCCGGACGCGATTGCAGTTACCTATTGCAATAAAGGTGTTACAGGCAATGCTGCACAGAATATTTTGATAGGGAAAGGTTATAAAAAAGTATTCAATCTATCCGGCGGTCATAAACAATATAAAAACACACACAAAGAATAACGAGTGCAGTAACAGATAGTTTTTTTAAGCATAATATGCGTATATGCGCATATAAAAATATAAGAGTTGTGAATTTTGAAGATATATTACTTAAATAATTAGCAAATTGATTTTCGAAGGAAGGAGGGATAACAGTGGCAGATTATGTTAGTGATTATTATGGGATTTCAATGCGTATCGAGCAGGAAAGACTGGAAGAAGAAAAAAGAAAAGATATTTTGTTGAGAGATATTATGAAAGAGTTAAAAAGCATTAATGAAAGATTGAAAACAGTTGAAGCAAAATTGGATCAATAATTATAACGTATGCAAATAATATAAATACTTATTTCATTTGCATATTTGAGGAGATGAAATAATGATAGATATTTTTAAGGCATTGTCTGAAGAAAGCAGGTTACGGATTCTATCGATAATTTTAGAGGATGAACTGTGTGTCTGTGAGATAGAATCGTGCTTAAGAATGACACAATCGAATGCTTCTCGTCATTTGACAGCATTAAAAAAGTGCGGAATTCTGGAGAGCTATAAAGATGCACAATGGACGTATTACAGAATAAGCAAAGGTTTTATTCAGGAAAATAAAGAGCTGTGGGAATATTTAAAACACAAGCTCAAAGAGCTTGAAACCTATTCCACGGACTATGAAGCATATCAAAAATGTAAAGTGCAGGGACTGTGCGATTGCAATAAAAAACCACATTAAAGGAGAAAAAATGGTAATGATCACTTTTAGGAGGGGTTATAAATGAATATAGAAGGCGAAGCAAAATTATCTTTTCTTGATCGATTTCTTACACTATGGATTTTCCTTGCAATGGGAGTCGGGATTTTAGTCGGATTCTTATTTCCCGGCATTGCAAAAACTTTGGAGGGCATGAGTACCGGCACAATATCTTGGCCAATCGCAATCGGCTTAATTGTCATGATGTATCCTCCACTAGCTAAAATAAAGTTCGAAAAAATCGGCCGGGTTGCGAAGAATAAGAAAGTGCTTGCACTTTCCCTGATTCAAAACTGGATCGTTGGCCCTATATTGATGTTTATCCTTGCCGTCTTGTTGTTGCCTGATATGCCAAATTATGCAATAGGTCTGATTATCATTGGTCTTGCTCGTTGCATCGCAATGGTTATTGTCTGGAACACGCTTGCAAAAGGTGATAACGAGTATTGTGCTGCTTTGGTAGCTCTGAATTCGATATTTCAGATTCTGCTATATTCCGTGTACATCTATTTATTTGTTACCATCCTGCCAAAATGGTTGGGATTGTCGTGGGGAGGCCAGATCATCAATATTTCAATTTGGGATGTGGCAAAGAGTGTTTTAACATACCTCGGTATTCCTTTTGCGGCAGGTTTTTTAACAAGATTTATTTTATTAAAGGTTAAAAACGAAGACTGGTATGAAAAAGTATTTATTCCAAAGATTTCACCGCTTGCTTTAATAGCACTGCTGTATACGATCGTCGTCATGTTTGTATTAAAAGGACAGTTTATTGTTGCCTTGCCGCTTCATGTTGTAAGGATAGCGATTCCCCTTTTACTATATTTTGCGATTATGTTTCTGGTAAGCTTTTATATGTCCTACAAGCAGGGAGTCAACTATGAGCAAACCATCACACTTTCCTTTACAGCTGCAAGTAATAATTTTGAACTTGCCATTGCAGTCGCGGTGGCTGTTTTCGGTATTTCATCCGACCAAGCGTTTGCTGCAGTTATTGGCCCGCTGATTGAAGTGCCGGTCATGATTTCTCTTGTAAATGTAGCTCTTCTTTTCAAGAAAAAGTATTTCAACAAGAGTGGAATTTCAAAAGAAACCAACAGTAACAAGTAACCATTTTTAACTAATCTATTAAATAAGGAGCGATTTATTATGAAAAAAATGTTTATTTACGAGCCAGCCATGTGCTGCTCAACAGGTCTCTGCGGAGTGGGTGTCGACCCTGAACTTCTCAGGATTTCGACTATCCTGAACACACTCAAGAAAAAGGGCATCGAAATTGAGCGGTATAATCTCTCCAATTCGCCCCAGGAGTTTATAAACAACAAAGCGGTGAACGAGTTCATTAACATTAACGGTGTGGATGAATTGCCAGTTATAGTCGTAGATGGCGAAATTGTGATAACAGGCAGATACCCTACCAACGAAGAATTTATGAAGCTGCTAGATCTTCCTGAAGGTATGTTGGCAAAACAGAGTAAGTCTACAAAAGTGAAAATCACCAGGAAGAAGTCTGGCGGCTGCGATTGCAAGGGAGGCTGCTGCTGATGGAACTTTTTGATCCCTTGATGATTCCTTTGACAAAGTACCTCTTTTTTACCGGGAAGGGCGGTGTTGGTAAAACCAGCATCGCCTGTGCCACCGCCGTATCGATTGCGGACAGCGGAAAGCGGGTATTGCTGATAAGTACCGACCCGGCGTCTAACTTGCAAGATGTATTTTCGATGAAACTGACAAACAAAGGAACACCAATTCCTGATGTTCCCAATTTGGTTGTGGCGAATCTTGACCCAATACAGGCGGCCGCCGAATATCGAGATAGCGTAATCGGCCCTTATCGCGGTAAACTGCCTGAGTCTGTTATTGCCAATATGGAAGAACAGCTTTCCGGCTCTTGTACCGTAGAGATTGCGGCGTTCAATGAGTTTTCCGGTTTTATTACAGACGGTAAGGTACAGCAGGAATACGATCATATTATTTTCGACACGGCCCCTACGGGACACACCCTGCGGATGCTTCAGCTTCCGTCCGCATGGAGCGATTTCATCAGCGAAAGCACACACGGTGCATCCTGCCTGGGCCAGCTTTCCGGCCTAGACAGCAAGAAAGCGATTTACAAGCAGGCCGTGGAAACGCTGGCAGACGAAAACCTGACTACTCTAGTTCTTGTAACTCGTCCCGAAACTGCGCCGTTCAAGGAGGCAGAACGGGCCTCCGGCGAGCTTTCTGCGTTGGGCGTTGATAATCAAATGCTGGTTGTCAACGGCGTACTGACGGAACACAATGACACCTTATCCTCCAGTCTGTACGAAAAGCAACAGACTGCTCTTGCTGCGATTCCCGAAGGCTTACAGACGCTTCCACTTCACATGGTTCCCCTGCGGGCCTATAATGTCACTGGGCTTTCCAATGTGCGCGCCTTGTTAAATACTGACCACGTAACAGTACACACGGAAAAGTTAAACGCAATCCACGTACCCTCTCTAAACAACGTGATAGACGAACTGGCGGCAGACGACAAGCGTGTTATTTTCACAATGGGAAAGGGCGGTGTAGGCAAAACAACCGTTGCCGCTGCTGTTGCGCTGGGCCTTGCAAAGCGCGGAAAAAAAGTCCACCTTACTACCACTGATCCAGCAGCGCACCTTAAATTTGTGCTGGATGAAGCAAGCGGTGTTTCTATGAGCCACATTGACGAGGCTGAAGAACTGAAAAAGTATCAATCCGAGGTGCTTGCCAAAGCCCATGCTTCAGGTATGAGCGATGGGGATATTGCTTATGTGGAGGAGGATCTGCGTTCTCCCTGCACACAGGAAATCGCCGTGTTCCGTGCCTTTGCGGAGGTGGTGGAAAAGGCTGACGATCAAGTAGTGGTAATAGACACCGCACCCACGGGTCACACTCTCCTTTTACTGGAATCTACGCAGAGCTACAACCACGAAATCGAACGCACCAAGGGGGAAATACCCGAATCGGTTAAGAGTTTGTTACCCCGGCTGAAATCCGATGAAACCGAGGTTATCATTGTAACCCTCCCTGAAGCGACCCCCTTTTATGAGGCGTTGCGTTTGGAGGACGATTTAAAGCGGGCGGGGATTGCCGCAAAATGGTGGGTGGTTAATCAATCCCTTTACGGTACGAACACTACCAATCCTATGCTGGCGGCAAAAGCGGCAAATGAAGTAGAATGGCTCAATCGTATTGATGAACATGCTAACGGCAAATTTGCGCTGATTGCGTGGAGCGCCGAGGAAATAAAGGATGATCGCCTGCTAACGCTTTAAGGAGGTAAAAATGGTAAAAGTCGCATTTATCTGTGTCCACAATTCTTGCCGTAGCCAAATTGCAGAAGCGTTGGGCAAACATCTTGCCGATGATGTTTTTGAAAGTTATTCGGCGGGAACAGAGACAAAACCGCAAATCAATCAGGATGCGGTTCGCCTGATAAAGCAGCTTTACGGAATCGACATGGAAAAGACTCAACATTCAAAGCTTCTTTCAGAACTTCCACCGATTGATCTCGTTGTTACGATGGGATGTAATGTCGAGTGTCCCTATCTACCCTGTAAACATAAGGAGGATTGGGGATTGGACGATCCGACAGGAAAAAGCGATGAGGAATTCATTGCCGTCATACGCGAAATTGAAAACAAAACAAAGCAGCTTAAAGTCCGCATTCAAGCCAATTCATTATAAAAACTAATGAAAGAAATATTATGAGCATGAAAAGACAGACGGTAGAAGTATCTATCTTCTGTCTTTTTCGTATTTTGCCTCTCTAAATATTTCCAAAACTAGCGAAGGACGTAATGAATATGCGATTTGCTTTCTTTATGACCTTTACCTACCAATCTTTTCTCTTTTTTTTCCTTTATGAATTGAATTCAACCACTTGGCAAGAAAATGCACACACGTTGATGGTAGTTCTGAAGGACGGACTGACGGACTTTTAGGATATTGTGAGCTTTTTTCACGTAGCCTTTTTGCAGCTAGACTTCTGTGACTTTCACGAAGTGAATGTTTATGTATTGTATTCCTCTTAGCTACCTGAGAGCTAATCTCTTTATTTCTTAGGGTATACGTTACCTTCATTCTGTACTTAGTTCCTTGGGGTGTCATCTGTGACATCAGCGAGGGTGTCAAAGAAGATAAAAGGGCGCAAATAACCCTTCTAAATGAGCTTGAGCAGGGGGCTTTGGCACGAGCGTTTACAGGCGCTTTCAGGTGATATAAATTCACGCTGGTTCCATTATTTCCAAACAGATTACGGCGCGTTTGCTTGTGAATAATTAAAACACCTTTTCTCTCTAAAGCCTTTATAGCGCGAGAGATGGTAGATAAGCTGGTACTACATGAAGTAGCTATGATTTTTTTAGAGGGTTTACATTTCATTGCTTTGCCGGCACGATATAGTAGGAAGCTGTAAACTTTTAGTTCCGCAGGGGACAGGTTGATTTTAAAGATAGATGAAGGGCAGTGGAACAGGCGAGGTTTGCCCTCAGAAGCCTTAGAAGACACTTTTTCTGTATTCGCATCAAAGTTGTCGTCTGATGCATTTGCGCTGTTACAGCTGGTTTCTGCGCCCATGGTTGTTTGAGGATTATCCAGAAATATGTAACGGTTTGATGTTTGCCTGCCATTTGGTCGAAATCTGCGCTGAATCTCTAGTAGCCCTTTATCGCACAATTCTCTTGTAGCCCTTACAACACTGGAATGGCTTATCTCACAGCCTTTTGCAATTGTGCCTTTACTATGAAAGCAAGAACGTGTCTGATTATTTGCACCCATAGACAGGAAACTGAATACCTTAAATGCCATTTTAGATAGATTCAGTTGTAACGCAGCAGAATTACACAAATAGAAATTGCTCATAATATATTTCCTCCTTAAAATAAATCAACCGGAAGGCATTCAGTCCTTCCGGTTGATTATTATTTTGAATTATATACGTTCTGTTTCTCGTTGCTTAGAGATCATTGTGGAAGAGGCCGTTTCTTTTTCGGCACGATTCAGCCGTGAAGATAAATTAGATGGATTTGCTTCCTCACGTATCGAATTGTTTTGTGGCGAAAAATAGCTATCAGTATTAGACCGAGTATCCAATGCAAGTAAAGAATTAAGCTCAATAAGTCGTACACTCTTTGCTCGTAAGGCTTCTTCTTGGGGAAATGGTTTATCTACCTCTAACTGTGTTGCCTCAACTTGTGCATTGAGGTTATCAAGTTGCAACTGGGCTTCTTGTAATCTTTTAGGCATATCGGAAAGAACATTATCAATGCGAATAATGTTGCCTCGACTGTCCTTGCCCAGTACCGCACGGTGTGTTATATTACCTTTCAGAACTAAAGTATAGGCATTTTCGAAAGCATCATAAGAAAGAAGCATTGTAAATCCGCGATAGCTGCCAATCTGCACCGGGTCACGCCCTTTGATTTCCTTGCAGATATCAAGCAGTGCGTTGCCAGCGTTTTCTTTGTCGCTCATTACACAGCCCTGTACCTCCATACCTGCAAAACTATCTTTGGGGTGTGGGTGTGCGGTCAGAGTGTTCATATCCGCTTTCAGGCCTTGAATAAGGCCCTGGTTTTGCTTGATTTGCTCGGGGAAGTGTTTCAGCAGATAATCCTCCATTCGGAAATGCTTGCTCTGGTGATCGGCCTTCATGATCTTCAGCCGAGAAACTTCCACATCCAAATCCATACGTTCTTTAATGCGGGGGTCTCCAGCGCACAGGGCTTTAATCTCCGCGAAAGACAACGCTGCTTCATCTACATCTTCACAGGAACGTACAGGGCTTTTGCTGGACATAATTTGTGATATGAATTTCTGTTTATTTTCTACGGTTTGCCAAAGGTAGGCATCAAATGTTCCTTCGGTGACGTAACGGCAGATATGGACTTTTTTATTCATATTACCCTGCCTCACTATGCGGCCCTGCCGCTGTATGAGGTCGCGCGGTCGCCACGGGCAGTCAAGGTCGTGTATGGCTATTAGGCGATCCTGCACGTTGGTTCCGGCCCCCATTTTGGCAGTGCTGCCGATCAGGATGCGTACCTGACCGCTGCGTACTTTTCCAAACAGCTCTTTTTTTTGAATGTCGGTCTTTGCATCGTGAATAAATGCAATTTGCTCAATGGGAATACTTTTTGTAACTAATTTCTTTTTGATGTCATCATAAACATTAAATGCTGGTTCAGGTTTGGGCAAAGGGATTGAAATTTCTAGAGCGTGTAGCTCCGGGTTATCTTGACTTGTGTTTGCTATCTCTCTTAATTGCTTCGCAGGTGTTGCCTTTGGCGTAGAGATATCGCAGAAAACAAGCTGTGTCAGTTTGTCGGCCTGTCCTTCTCGCCAGAAGTGAATGATGTTGTCTACGCAGCTGTTGACTTTCGTTTCTGGCTCATCCGGAAGCATATCGTTGATGATTCGCTGGTCGAGACCCAGCTTGCGTCCGTCTGATGTGATTTTCAGCATATTATCTATGGATGGATCAACATTTCCAAAATGAACCTCTGTGGCTCGCTCAGAGAGCGTTTGGACTATCTCCTTCTGATGTTCTGTAGGTCTGGATACGAATGTGTGATACTCAACCTCTGGCGTAGGAAGGTTAAGCTGATCTGCGGTTTTGATGTCCGCAACTTCCTTAAAGAGATTCATTAACTCCGGAAGGTTGAAAAACTTAGCAAAGCGTGTTCGCGCACGGTAACCTGTACCTTCAGGGGCTAGCTCCAACGCGGTGGTGGTTTCTCCAAATCGGCTGGCCCAGCAGTCAAAGTGCATCATGTGCAATTCTTTCAAGCGATCGTACTGTAAGTAGCGATGAATGGTATAAAGTTCGGTCATGGAATTGCTAATGGGTGTGCCGGTAGCAAATATCACACCTCGGTTTCCTGTCAGCTCATCCATATAACGGCACTTGGAAAACATATCCGATGACTTCTGCGCATCTGTAGTGGAAAGCCCGGCGACATTTCGCATTTTTGTGTAAAGAAAAAGGTTTTTGTAATTGTCCGACTCATCTACAAACATTCGATCACAGCCGAGCTGCTCAAAGGAAATAACATCGTCCTTACGATTGTCGGCTTGCAGCTTTTGCAGTCGCGCCTCCAGTCCTTTGCGGGTACGTTCTAATTGCTTAATTGTAAATTGTTCGCCGCCGCTTGCTTGTACCTCGGAAATTCCCTCGGTGATCTCAAAAATCTGATCTTGTAATAATTGTTTCTGCCGTTCCGGACTGATTGGGATTTTTTCAAATTGGGTGTGTCCGATAATTACGGCATCGTAATCGCCGGTGACGATGCGGGCACAGAACTTCTTGCGATTATGGGTTTCAAAATCCTTTTTCTTTGTCACTAGTAAATTTGCAGATGGATACAGACGAAGAAACTCAGATGCCCACTGTTCCGTCAGATGGTTAGGAACAACAAAAATGCTCTTCTGCGAAAGTCCGAGGCGTTTGCTTTCCATACATGCAGCTACCATCTCAAAAGTTTTGCCCGCACCTACTTCATGCGCAAGCATCGTATTACCGCCATAAAGTACATGGGCGACGGCGTTTTTCTGATGTTTGCGCAAAGTGATTTCTGGATTCATTCCGGAGAAGGTAATGTGGCTGCCGTCGTATTCACGCGGGCGTGTGCTGTTCATAACCTCATTGTATTGATAAACAAGAGCTTGACGACGTTCTGGGTCTTTCCAGATCCAGTCGCGGAAAGCATCCCGGATGGCCTGTTGTTTCTGTGATGCGAGGGTCGTTTCCTTGGAATTGAGGACACGGCGTTCCTTGCCGTCGGCGTCCTCTACAGTGTCGTAAATACGGACATCGCGCAGGTTCAGGCTGTCTTCCAAAATACGATAGGCATTTGCCCTATCCGTACCGTAGGTGGTGTAGGCAGCTACATCATTGTGAGAAATCTGAGTTTTGCTGGTAATCCGCCATTCGGCGGTATATTCTACATATTTGACCTGAATATTGTTGCGCAAATAGAAAGGTATATTGAAGGTCTCCTCCATGAATTGCTGAATATACGCTTTATCAATCCATGTTGCGCCGAGCCTGACTCCTATTTCTGAAGCGTCTAAATTCCTGGGCTGTGCTTTTTCCAATGCTTCTACGTTGACTTTGAACGCAGGATCACGATCCGCCTCACGGTGAGCCTCCCGGAGCTTTTGTCGGACATTACCGGATAGGTACTCATCAGATGTTTGCCAGATCTCCTTAACAGGATCTTTGAAGATTACGCCGGTGAGATCGGAAATAACCTGCTCTTCAGTCTTGCCTGATAGCTCCGCCATAAAAGGCAAATCTACTTTCGCGCGTTCACCGATAGAAACTGCAAGGGCTTCGCTGGCGGTGTCAACACTTGTCACGACAGTGTGCTGCTTTATGGTACGTTTGGTGAACATATCCGCCTTGCGTTTCAGATGGCCGTCATCGTCCAGTATCTCTAGTGAGCAGAGGAGATAATAGGATGAATCGTCTGAAAACGCAAGGCGATTGCTCCGGTCATTGATAAGACCGTGTTGAGCGTAGAAGGCATCATAGAGCTGGTTTAACTCGGCTTGTTTTTTGAGGATCTCGTCATCTGTGGCGTGTTCATCCAATTGGAGATTTATGAGCTGATACACGCAGTTGCGCAGCTCCACCATCCCACATATGCGTTCTTTTGCCGTCTCGTTGAGATTAGGACGAACCATAAGGCTATTCTCTCGGTAATACACATTGCCTTTTACGATTGTGTAGGAATAGTTTTTAACGTCAGGATTTGCCGGTATGGAATCATCAGCTTCTGTACTCTCACTAAGCTCCGGTAATTCTGCTTCGGTAATTTTTCCTTGGATATAAGAAACGGCAACATGAAGCTGTTCCGTTAAATTTGAGTCTGGGATTGGTTCGCAGGTCGTTTCCTTTTTGTCGCCGTACATTTTGTTATCCCATTTAATGGTTCCCAATACCATCTCAGGGTGATCAGCAAAGTAGCTGTTAACGGGGATGTTATCCTGAGTCAGTCCCAAATGAATCCAGTCTGTGTCAATATCGAGAGGACGATTGCGCTTCTGCAGGAAAAGAATGTCTGTAGAGACTTCCGTACCAGCGTTGGCCTTAAATGCACTGCTTGGGAGCCGTATAGCACCTAGCAGTTCAGCACGCTGAGCGATGTAGCGCCGCACCTCAGGGGATTTCTTGTCCATCGTATAATGACTGGTAATGAAAACGATCAAGCCACCAGGGCGTACCTGATCAAGTGTCTTTGCAAAGAAATAGTCATGAATGGGAAACCCAAGTTTATCATATGCCCGGTCAATCACTTTATAGTTGCCGAACGGTACGTTGCCCACTGCGAGATCGAAAAAGTCACGTCGATCAGTGGTTTCAAAACCAGCAATAGTAATATTCGCATCCGGGTATAGCTGGTTTGCAATTCGCCCTGTGATACTGTCAAGTTCAACGCCGTATAGATTAGAGGCTGCCATTTCTTCCGGAAGCAGGCCGAAAAAATTGCCTACGCCGCAGGCTGGCTCCAGAATGTTGCCGGTTTCAAAGCCCATATTTCCTACTGCTTCATAGATGGCCTTGATAACGGTGGGGCTGGTATAGTGTGCATTTAGAGTGGAAGCTCTTGCTGATTCATATTCTTCACGATGAAGTATATTGTGAAGTTCAATGAACTCTTTTGTCCAATTAGGGTTATTACTATCAAAGGCTTGCGGGATGCCGCCCCAGCCGACATAACGGGAGAGAATCTCCTGTTCCTCTGACGTTGCTGCGCGGCCTTCAGCTTCAATAGCTCGAAGAGTCCGAATAGCTGCGAGATTGTTTCGATATTTGGTCTTTGCACCACCATTGCCTAAATGATCGTCAGTGATTCTAAAGTTTTTGAGTGGGGCCTGCTCCGATGTTATCAAAGCATCGTCGCGATCATCTCGAGGAATACTTTTCTCAATAAGATCGCGGCCTACTACCTGATCAGTCGTCTGTTGATTTGGGACCAGATGATTGCAGGTTGAGGACGAATTAGGGATACTCTGCTCGATTAGTTTCCATTCTTTATCTGGGATAGTAACTTCTATCTCATGGGCGCTTTCTGTGTCACCGATGGTAATTGTATCTCCGTTACGAATGATCGTCTGACCGCTTAAATCGGGGAATTCAGCATGTTTTTGCTGAGAAATTCGCTCCACATCGGAGGTTACCTGTCGAATAAAAGGATCAAGGTTTAGCTTTTCTTCGTCGACGATCCTACCGTCTACGATGCCGGACTGTGCCAGACGCTCGCGAATAGCCACCGGATCAATACTATCGTAATTATCATATTCTTCCTGTGTATAGAAACGATCGTCTTGAATTAACTGTGCTATGCGTCGCTTTACTTTTGCCCAGGATAGATCTGTTATCGAATTGCCCATGGTTACCGGAAAAGCCGGTAGGTTATCGCCAAACTCTGCGCGTAAGAATGCAGTGGCATCCTTGTTGTGGGGATGTACCTGCATATAACGAACAACAGCATGCTTACTCTTAATGTCGCCGTTCCATTCCTGGAGGACAGAGTCAATGTCAGCTTGGCTAATGTTGTGGTGCTGAGAAGAGGGGTAAATAGACATAGAAAAAGCGGAGAGCTGGTTGCTCTCCGCTTCGTCAATTCTTTGAATTTGTTCTTGTACTGTAGGGAAGAAACTTAGCTGTGAATAAGCTCCGTCAGGATCGTTTCCTCGGCTTGCGCCTTCAAGTTGTTCATCAGTCCGACCCAACGCATCGGATTGGATGCTTTCATACTCTCTGTCACGCCCTCTGACTTCATCAGTTCGGGCATCATACGTTCCATTCGCGCCGTCGCTGTTTGATCGATCTCCAAGAGGTGCGGATACAGTTTCTCGCTCAGAAGTAGACTGTTGTACAACACCGGACGATGCTCTTTCAGGTAATTCTTTCGCATTCTCCCGTATTTGCCAAGGCTCTCTGCTGGCTCTGTGATTGCCAAGTTGGGAATCAGATAGTCCCCGTTCCGGTTGTATTTCAGATTGCTCTCCATGTGTAGCGCTCCTTTCAGAGATAAGATTGCGATCATATACTTTAATTGTAGTTTCAATTTGTCTAAGAATTTTTTCGCTGGCGTTACTTAATACCGTGCCAAGTGCGGTCGAAATCTCTGGCGTAATAGAATCAAAAATACTCCAGTTTTCGTTGCCTTCAAAATAGTCAACTGGATTTAAGCTGCAACGAGATAAAATCACATAAGAAACGCTTGCAGCAGCTATATTTCGAAAGCTTGACTTATATTGATCTCTATTATATCCTTCCTCGACATTATCGTCAATGATTTGGAGAAGATCCGTCCGGTATTCCTGCCAATATTCTTCCACCACTTGCCCTGCAACTTTTTCTATGAATTCAGTAAAATTGATTTTATCAGGTATTTTAAATTCGTGGATAAGAGAATCTCTGACCATTTCCTCATGTTCCGAGCGATAGCCCCAAAGCAGAAAAGGATGAGAATGGTGTCTGCTAATAGTATCCGAAATGTCAAAGACATACCGAATTTTGGGTTTATCTCCAGAGGCGTCAATTAGTGCGATTCCCTTTGCACCGCGCCGGATGTAACGGTGCATGGTTTCGTTCCATAGCTTGAAATCCGCGCAGGCTGTTGCCTCTGGCCTTTGGGCATAGATCAACAGTTGCTCATCGAAAGAGTATTTGTATAGCTGTGCGATAGTTGAAAGAAAGCTTGTCCAGTTACGTTTGCTTGAGCAGACGTTTTGAAGAGTTTGTTCGGATAATTGGAAATAAGATTGTATTTTGCTTTGCATATTCTTCTCCTGATGAAATTTATAGTGCGATTGCAGGTGCTTTTATGCTACGATTATTAACTATCTGTTTTTCAGGTTGGCGTAATGTCATTTTTTTCTGCAGGTGCTGCCGGTAATTTGTCAGTACGTTGTTCCAGTCGTTTAAATGTGGCTTATGAACGATAATCGTGTACTGCTTACTGTATTTTTCAATAATGCGATTTGTACCGTTCAGACCAGCATTTATTCTATGACCAGACTGTTCATCATCATTATTTAAGCCGCTGACTATTGTATCTATTTGTGGGTGATCTTTAAGAAATCGATCAAGAGCCTGTAATACGGAAGCCCCGCCAAGGCCAAGCATGTAGCAATCCTGGCGATCACTTTTTGTTTCCTGGCACACGCTCCAGTAGCTCATCCCCTCAATTGGACTTTCAAGGACGCAAACGGTATTTGAATCCGGAGATCCCTCAATAAGAAATGGGTAGCTTTTATCGGAGCCTTCAACATCCACTTTTAGAGACTTCGAACCCTCCTTAGTATTCATAGATCGAATCGAAGCGTATTTTGCCTTTCCATTTTCTCCATATCCTACCATGCACACGACGTTGAATTTGAAAATCTTTTTCTCCTTTATCAATTGTTGAATGGAGTCCGATGTCAGGCATTTTTCTTGAAAGATAGGGGAGCCTGGCTTGCCGTCGATGCTGAGAGATGTCGTTTCCGCTGGGATGTTTTGAAGCTCATCTTTGAACTTTTCTTTTACTTTATACTGGGCGTGGCCGTCTTTGTCGTAACCGGCAATTTTGATTTTGTTGTACGTAATTGCTTGGTACACTTTACGCTCTGCAACCATTCGTTTTACAAGCAACTCATCCAATCCTCTAAATTTGCACAAGTAGAAAAAAAGAGAATTGTATTTTTCTGCTCTTTCGGGTAGGATCATCTCTTTCTTTTCTTCAACGGGAAACTCAACGTGTTTTACAGGTCCTATTGGAGCAGATTGATTGATCGTACCAGCGAGAATGCAGATGGCCTCTTTGTACTCCCTGTTCTCATAGTGCTGAATAAAATCCAGTGCTCTTCCTTTGAGTGATTGAGAATTCCAGTACCAGCGGCCATCAGCCTTAAAAACCATGCTGTCATGCTCTTTTAGGTGGAACTCATTGCCGGTACGTACCAAGTGGTAACCTCTGGATAAGGCGTATTGCAACGCATTGTTGTTATTTAAAGCAGCTTCTTTTTCTTCATCCGTATAATACAATTCTCCGCTTCTGCTAACTGACATGTTTTCACTTCCTTTCTTATCGCTCCTTATCTCGGGTGGGTGATGTTCTGGATGGTGACGAATTTTGAAGAGCCTCGCTGTACCGATTCTGTAATGAGGCTGAGCTATGCTCTACCTGGACAGACCTTCTTTTTGGGGCATCATCACAAATCTCTATTCCATGGCGCATAATATCAACTATGTTTTCTGCAAGAACGGTGGGGGATTTGTCAAATCTAAGGCGGTCAAATGCCCAGGTTCCCCGGGTGTGATTGATATCGTTTAGTAGTTTGATCCCTTTTGCCGGTGGCTGCCAGTCGGTAAGATTCTTAGTGTAGTCGTCCAGAAGAAAATCATTTGGCCTTACACCTCCCTCGATGTAATCCTTTTTATCGCTTCCACATGGCAAAAAAGTCCGGTGGGCCTGATCGATTTCGGGCAAATACTGATCAAGCCAGGCGTTTTTTTCTTGTAATGCGTAGTGGCTATCAGTGAGATAAGCCGAAAGGATATTCACTTCTATATCCGGGTAATCACGAATGATTACCCGGATAGCTTCAACGACGTTGGTTTGCGGAGAGAGATTTAAGAAGTATCCTTTTTCATATAGAGTTTCCATTTCGAGAATGGGAGAGAATACTGCTAGGGTTCCATCCATGTCTACATAAAGTCGCTGTTTTTTGGTAGCCATATAATGAACACATCCTTTCAGAAAAGAAGAAACTGGAACAGATTACTTCTGTTCCAGTTTCTCTTGGGATTTTTTCAACAGGTATTGCAGCAGCCATTCGCTAAATCGTTCACCTAGGGTTTTCTGAGGAAGTGAATGAAGCTCATGCAAATTAATCATATGGGTTTGTTCAACAAAATGGTGAATAGCAGTATCGTAGTTCATATAGAGATTTCTTTGAATTTCACCAGTTTCGGGAGAAACAGTATAGGAGGCATATTGCATCCTTTGATGTTTCGGATTAAAAAACACGGTGAGCTGGCTGCCGCGATAATTAAGAATCATGAATTCACCAGAGCCAACGGAGGGCAGGTTGTTATGCTCCTGAAAGAAAGCAACGATTTTTCCGAGAGATTCTTTTTGCACTCCATCCGCATCAGTTACCAGACGAACAGAGAAATCTGGGAGAATGAATCCTACGGGAAGTCCCTGGTAAAAGACAATTAGGAATCTCTGGATTTTACCTTGCTCTTCCACGGTGTAGCCTAATGTTTCCAGATAAGAAACCAACTTTTCCATTTATTCCACCATTTCCTTTCCCTGTTCACGCTGCTGCTTGTCCCTGCCGGAGTTCTGCACAGCTGCTTGCTTCTGCGATTGTTCCAATCTACTCTCGATGGTTTCCGACCCGTCGTATTTTCCTGATTTCATGTTGGCCATAAATTCATCCAGAGAGTCGGTGCCGAATTTTGCAATGATCTCCTGTTGTAGATTTTCTTTTTCTTCCGGGTTAAAACCATCCAGTGTTTGCAGCAGATCAATGTATTCGGTGAAATCCTGTATTAAGAGTTCCTGATTTGGGGTAGGAGAGAATGTATCTGTTACGATTGAATTCTGTTTTTGAGAGAGCGAAGCGATTTTTCCCAGCAGATCTTTGTTGAGCTGAGAACTTAGGGCCTTATCTGAAAGAACTGCCGTGGCCAATTCTTTTATTTCAGAAACAGTTAATTCAGGCTCGATCTTACGGTCGTTCCTTTCCTCTCTGTTCTCTACAAAATCGGAAGCGCTTCCGATTTCTTTGCTCTCATCAACCAAAGGAGAAAGATAATGAACTTCTTGGTGCTGCTCCTGATCTCTACTGGTATCGCTCGTATACTCTTCCTGAGCCTGCATAACGGCTGCATTGATCTTACGCTTATGGGATTCCGTGGCCTGCTGAGTATAGGTGACTTCTTGTTTTTCATTCACAGTGGCAACCTGAACGTGCTGGTCCTGGATCGCGTAGTGCCGACCGGAGGGAGTGAAGGAAACTTTCAGTGCCAGGCCAATTTCCTTTAACAGCTCTTTCAATTTATCAAAAAAAGCAGGAAATGCAGGTGTTTGGTTACTGGTCTGCTGGTAAGCGCTGCGCAAATCATTGTTATGTCTCCGGTCATCGCTTGTGATGGTGACAAAATCATTTTTTCCAATGTATCCTACGATCTTTCCGTCCGTATCGGTTATGTCATACGCGCGGAAAGAGTCTTTTTGACTGGCAGCGATTGAGGAATATCCGCGTTTCCGAATAATGTCCATAAAGCGCTGAATTCGAGTCTTCTGATATGCGGAAGTGGGCATATTGCCGACAAGGCCGGAACGGGCTGCGAATTTTTGCGTAGCCTCAACCTTTTCGTAGCAGGTTTCCATTAATACCAGCTGACCATCCTCTTCCAGAGCGCTGATGTGATAGATCTCTCGATTGTCGTAGAAATCATAGACTACGGTCAGAACGGTATTTTCATATTGGGAGAGCTTTGCTTCGCCGCCGATTTCTTCCAATCCCTGAATGTTGACAGCGTGCAAGATTACCTGATCCAGAGCAGGGCGTTTTGCTTCATGCTCTGGAATCAGGCTTACGGAGAGATCCGGTAGGATAAACCCGCATGGATTTCCTTCGAATACCAGCGCGGCAGGGAAGACATCACTTCCAATGCTATTAACTTCATAACCTGATTTTGACAGTGCCTCTAAAACATTCATTTTTCTTCCTCCTTTTGATGATTGATTAAAGCATACAGGCGCTCAGTATCTTTGTTTTTGATTGCCTGAATGATTTCAGTGGCGTCAAATCCTTCAACAACAATGCTGTTTAAGTTGCAGAGCAGTTCAGATTGTTCTAATTCCTGCAACTTATCTTCTTTCTCTTTAAGATGCTGTTGCAACTTTTGCAGCCGATCCCGATCGTTTTGAATCGATTGTTTCAACTTTTCAATTCGTTCGCTCATATTAACCTCCTGAAATTATTGTAGGCAGGAAAGGATTATACCCTACCTGCCTACTTTTTAAAAAACTGTTGTGGATTTATCGGAACACCATTCTTTCGAATCTCGAAATGAAGATGAGGGCCAGTAGAATCTCCACTAGAACCAATGTAAGCAATGATTTGTCCTTTTTGGACACGATCTCCCTTGTTGACCAGAATTTTACTGCAATGGCCATACCGTGATGAGTAACCGTTGCCGTGGTCAATATAGACACATAAGCCATACCCGCCGCCCCAGCCGCTGTGAACGGCCTGGGTAACAACACCGTCAGCGGTAGCAACAATTGCCTTACCGTATGCTTCATAACCGGAGATGTCGATGCCTTTGTGCATCTTACCCCAGCGTTCTCCAAATGGGCTGGTGATTGTTATTACCCCTGGAGTCGGCCAGATGAATAAACCATCGCCATCCGTAACAATAATACCGGTAGTTGGCGAAGATGGATCGGAAATCTGCGTTAATACATCAAGCATTTCGAGCATATGATTCTTTTCCGTTTCAGTAAAGCCCAAAGAATCAATGATTTCTTCTGCTGTATAAATGTGTACACGAATCGTTATTTCGCGTGAACTTTCCTCCTTAACCTTTGCGTCTTCAGTTACCTTCTGCTCCGTATTACTTTTCTTCTCGACGGTATAGGTATTAAGTATGGAATGATATTTTTTCAGTGCTGCTTTATTTTCCTCAGTCAAATCAAGAACAGTCCAGTCTTTTGTGGCCAGGATCGCCAGTACGTTTGCATCCGTGTCCACAAATCCATTCCATTCAATTTTGACAGTCGTATTTGGCTTATCGCTGTACTTTTCTTTCTCATCGTTTATTTCCTGCTGAAAATCCTGATCCAGCTGTGCTACGTATTCAGTCAGCTCTGGGTGATCAATGGTAGAACCGACAAAAGAGTTGACAAAGGCACCGACAGCTTGATTCAGAAGCATAACTGACAATATTACCAGTAAACCTCCAATTAGAAACAACTTTGTACCAGGGCCGACTAAAACTTCTTTCACGCCCTGCAATATAACCTTAATAATATTGCTATGGACAGAAGAGCTTTGAACCTGCGGAAGAATACTTCTGGCCTTTACCCGGGCAGCCCTTAATACAGCTGAATTTCTTGCAGCTGTTATCTGGATTTCATTTGAAACTGCTGTCTTGGATTTGACGCGATAGGATCTACTCTTATAAAATCGGTGAATATCCCGGTAGGCTTGAACTGCGCTCTGCACATCCTGCGTATACTCACCGACTGCCTGCAGGCCGATACTGTCACTCTCTTTTAATTCTCTGGCGGTATCCCTGACAACATAGCGTCCAAATCTTTGAATGGATTTTCGGCCATTGGCATTCTGAAAGCGTTGCAGGTAGGGAATAGAAATATAAGGTGCTTGCTGAAGTGCAATTTGCGTGGATATGGATGATTGTGGATAGCGGATAATTGCGGTGCCTTTTATCTGTCCGCCGGTGCGCGGTAAAGCAGTGACGGGTGGAGCTGCGGCGGCAGAAGCTTTTGTTTTGTCACCGGCGCGTAATGCAGAGGGAGAGACAGCTGTCGATTTGAAAGATTGTGGTTTGCTGGGGCGCTGATATGCTGGATGAACTCGTTTATCAGTCGGCACCGGCGTTTTTGTGTGGGTGTATTCAGTCGTACCGGGGCGCTGGTAATGAATTTCCTTTGCAAAGTCACTCTGTGTAAGCATTTTTGTGGCACCGGTCGTAAGATTTTGCTTTTGAATGCCGTTGCGGGTATGTTTGATGACTTCCTTATCCAGCATCATCTATCACCCGGCCTGTGGTTTTCCGACATCGGTCATGAATACTTCAAAAAGCTTGCCTTGCTCAATCACGTTATTGAATTCGACGATGCTGTTTCCGGCCTTAAACAAGCCGGTGCCTTTGTCACAGGTCAGTAACTTGTGTATTTGCTGATCTGACAAGTTCATGACCTGTGCAACGTCGCCGATCATATCATTTTTTTGTCGGAAAAGCATGACAAATTCTGAGTTGGAAAGCAGGGCCTTTGCTTCTTCGCTTCGGCAGACATCCCGCACCTCCTGTGTCATGCCGGTGGCAATCAGACCGTACTTTCTGCCGCGCTTCCAGGTGTTGATTAGCCAGTCACCCGTGCTTGGATTCTTCAGGCTGTGATGAATTTCGTCATTCCAAAGCCAGGTGGTTTGATTCAGCGCCTGATTCTTGGTAATCAGGTTCCAGCAGAAATCCTGAATAATGGTCATACCCATTGTTTTCAGCTGCTTGCCCAGCTTCTTCGTGTTAAAGCACAGTACTCTGTTGTTAACGTCGATATTGGTTTTTCCGGCAAAAATGTTCAGGGTACCGACAATGTATATTTCCAAAGCGCTGACCAAATCCCGTGCCTCCTTCTCCGGCTGCTTTTTCAGGTTCTCATAGAAATCCATGAATGTCGGAATATTTTCCAAACAAGGCTCGCCTTGATAATTTTTGTAAATATTACGAACGCAGCGGTCAATAATGGAGCGCGTAATGTCTGGAATTCCGTTACTGTAGTTCAGGGTAACTTCGATAAGGGAAATAATAAAATCAGATTTGAAGGGAATTGGATTTGGTTCATCCTCGCCGCCATAAAACTCATTGATGTCGAATGGGTTAAATTTGGTCTTAGAGTTGTTGGATACTTCAATCACCTGGCCGCCCAGCAGTTCTACTACCTTTGTGAATTCGCCATCCGGATCAATGATGAGAATGTCATCCTTAGTCCTAAAAAAGCACTCCCAAACTTCCATCTTAGCGCCCATGGATTTTCCGGAGCCGGATGCGCCAAAATAGAAGCCATGAGCATTGTTGTACAGCTTTCGATTCATAATGATCACATTATTACTGAGCTTGTTTTTTCCGTAAAATAGTCCACCAGTGTGAACAATTTCCACCACATTGAAAGGAATGAATACGGCCAGCGAAGAAGTGGTGAAAATTCTTTTTATAAAAGTATCATTGCGCCCTAAAGGAAGAACGGAATTGAAACCATCTTCCTGGGCAAAGGTAAAGGGCCGCAGTGTGCATCCGTTTTTATAAACCTTGCTGTCGATGTTTTCTGCGATAACAGAAAGCTCCTGCAGCGATTTTGCCCGAATATGAATCAGAACGTTAGCCAGAAACATTTTCTCATTTCTGGTTTCCAGATCAGACAAAAAAGATTCTGTGTTCTCGATGGCCTTTTTTAAATCCCGTGGCGGTTCCGGGATTAGAATTCCATACGTGAGCTGTCGGCTGCGGTTGTCCTCCTTTTCTTTTTCCAGATGACGTAACCTTGTTCGAACTTCATCAATGGATTCTCTGGGGTTTTGGGGTAGCACATTAATGGTAAGCAAAATGCTGTTATCGATGGTAGTAATCTCTTTTACCAGCTCATCAGACAAATCCTGCGGTAGTTCTGCCAGAAAAAAAGTTTGTGTATAATAATCCCCTAGTTGAATGTAGTCGTCGTGGCTGGTATCCATAGAATACGGAGCAATGATGTCCTTGTCTATGACTCCACTTGCAGCCATTTGCTGAAAGCTTAAGGCAGATGTATCGTCCGGACGATAGACTTCTCTCAAAAGGGACAGTCGCTCCAGCTTGTTCAGACGTTTGGTCGCGCAGCCAAGCATACGCAGTTGTTGCAGGATTTCACTGTCAATGCGGTCAAAGCGAACAACTGCGTTAGAAATATCATCATCCTGAATGGTAATGGTGATGTACTTCTGCTGAACGTAAGAGTTGTTTCCATTCATCCTGCTAGTGAGCATTTGGTTGTATTCGTCCACACATTGCCGTAAATCATTGGAGGCCCCTTTCGGGGAACTGATGTATAGGTCAACGTTCGTGCGTGAAAGCTGTTTAGTTAGAATGTGAATCTGAAACTGCATTGTGTCATCAAATGCGTTTAGAAAATCACAGTATTTTTCAAAGGTTTCGATTCGAGAGGATTCCTGTGTATTGCTGTAATTGGTATCTTCAAATGAAAAAGTGGCGCTGTATCGGCCATTTCCAAGAAAGCAGATTCCGTTATCAAATATAACATCAAAAGGGATGCTATTTTGAGCAGTGTCTCTTTTTTCCCAGGGCAGAGATTTTCTTGCCATTTGCTTTTTTACTTTCTTCTGAGGCTTCTTTTTCAAGTCTTTCAAGCTGATCATTTGCGTTTCTCCACTCCTTTTGATTGCCTTGAATGATTTCATATAGATTTTTCATGGAAAACTTTCGCTTTTGCAAGTATTTGTGCTTTGCTTGGTACTTGTATTTCAGTATCCGTTCCAGATGCTGGCCATCTTTGCTGTAGATGCCAAACCACATTACAATCAGGCCACAGGTTGTCGAAACTCCACCGGCAAGATCAATACTGCCGGTGGGCCAGAATATTGCAGCAAAAACCACAAAAATAATTGCGAGAGCTGCTAGAATGAAAATTAGCATTCTGCCAGAAAAATTCCCCCATACTTTGTTCTCATATTTGTAGACATCCTCGGGTATCTTTACAATCATAGAAACCTCCTAATAGGTCGCTAAAAGTTTTTTGGACATTGTCCCGGTTTTAGTAAGCATGAAGATCAAAAGCAGAGAATATCCAATCATCTGCCAAGCCCCCTCCATATCTGCTTTAATTGCGACGGTTTGAATCAGCTGGGTGTACAAGACAACACACAAAATGATAAAGCCGCCCTGCAAGAGGACGGCTGCAAACAGTTTTATAAAGTTCTTCCCGATTTGGCTAAACTCACTATGAATTAGAGTGGCAAAAGGAATGGGAGCAAAAATCCAGTACAGCATGATTTCAAAAAGGCGGCCATATACAATTACCATTATGACAACGCCCATTCCTTTCATGATAAATGCAAGGGGGAGAAGCTGAAGCAAATATGCCATCTTGTCGAGAAAAGACATCCCGCTAATTTGGTTATACCAAGTAACATATTCGTCAGAACCGTTTTGTGCTGCCAATCCGACTTTATCTCCAATTTGAACAATCACTCCGTTTATTTGTATAAATAGAATTTTGAGCAAATCGTATGTCCTGTTGATCAGGAGAAAGGGGAGAATAAATTTGAATACAGTCGTCGAAACCAGCTGCAAATCCATTTCTCCATTTGCCTTGCAGTAAACTTGATAGAGTTCTGCTGCCATAAAGTAGGAGAGAATGGCAATTGCAAAGGGCATAACAATGGTGGTTCCAAGATTCAATAGAGTTGTCCAAAAGGAAGCACCGAAAGCCTCTGATGGCGACATTGTAACCTGGTGAGTGATGTCAACCAGATTTTTAGAGATTCCTGAAAAGATGTTTGCTATACTGTCGCGCAGAATATCATTCAAAGGTACTCACCTACCTTACAGGTTGAGAAAAGGGCTGAATAGGGGAGACATCAGCACGGCTCCGATGCCTGCCTGTGCTTCCGCAGCACCTACCTCTTTGATCGCCCAGGTCATAATGAAACCGGAGATGGCTGCAAAGGCAATGCCGCCTACAATTTTTTTGGTACCGACGCTGCTCTGTTGGCCATCGCCGAACATATCGTTGATTCCCCATATCACCGAGAAAGCGCCCATGACAATCAGAAAAATCCGTAAGAGAGTTAAAATTGTTGTGCTTTGCATACTTTATTCCTCCTGTAAATCGACAGTATAGTATTGAATGCTGGCGTGTTGAAGATCAAGTCCTCTATGAAATACATAAGCGTTCGCTTCATCGTAATCTGCCAGCTGCTTGTAATTCGGATGCTGCCGGGGATCATACTTTGCGCTTTTGAACGGAGGAAGACCACGGATGCTGACAATGCAGCTATCTTTGTCGAGTCTGGACACCTCAGTTTCGTCCAAAAGAAACCTTCCGGCTTTCTGCTCCGTGGAATTATAACTGTTCAGACCCATGCTCCCCGAAGCGCCGCTGCCGCCATATGAAACGGTATCAATCGTAGCCGAACCCAGCAGATCCTTGGAAACATATTTTGTGGTGTCCTCACCCTTGCCGCCCAGGAATACCGTGGTGTCGCAGTTTCCTTCAATTGTCGCCCAGTGATCTTTATAGAGAGCCTTTGCCTGATTAACATTTTGAAACAGGAATTCCAACGAAATCCAGTGCTTTCTTAAGACAGCCACTAAAATGTGCAGGTTTGGAAAATACCCGATGTTGGCAATCTCATCGAGGATGCATCGCACAGGTATTTTCAAGTGTATATCTGGCTGTTTTGTTGCCCGTCGGCAAAGGGTATTAAACAGAACATCCAGAAGGATGGCAACCAAGAAATTGTAGGTAGGGTCCTTGTCATTGATTATCAGAAAAAGGGCGGTTTTTTCATCGCCCATTCTGTCTAGTACCATTTCGTCATCTGCAACAAGTGCAGATACCTTAGGAATATCGAAGCATGACAAACGGACACCGACGCTAATCAAAATGGATTTTGCGGTCTTACCTGCGGCAAGCTTATACTTTTTATATTGCTTTACTGAAAAACTGTCAGGATTTTTTTGTTCCAGCTCCTCGAAAAGAATATCTACGGCCGATTTGTAGGACTCATCTTCTTCTTTGACTTCGGAGTGGTTCAAAAGGAACACCACGGAATTTAGAGTCTTTTCATGCTCCAGGCAGGTTTCCTGCACGAAAGAGATATGAGCCATCAGCCAGAGCTTTTCAGCGTTAGTCCAGAAAGGATCACGCGCTGAGTTGTTTGCAGAACCATTGCCGCCATTGGTATTGGCAATTAAAAGTTCTACGAATCGCAGAATGTCTTCCGTTTCCACAAAATAGTTTAAAGGATTGAAGTGCATGCTTCTGGCCATATCCACAACATTAAACACCTTCACTTTATAGCCATTCTGTTCCAGCATTTTTCCCTCATCATGTAAATGCTCACCGCTGGGATCCGTAACAACGTAGCTGGCATTCATTTGCATAATGTTGGGCTTCGCATAAAATCGGGATTTACCAGCGCCCGAGCCGCCGATGATAAACACATGACAATTCAGCATTGTTTGCCGCATGTTCATGGATAGGTATTCGGTTGCCGATAAGATGATATTTTTGAAGAAGTCTTTGTCTATTAACGGCTTTATATCAGCCTTTCTTCCCCAACGGGAAGAACCATGCTCTTTGTTAGCGTATTCACGTTTCTTTTTTCCATTTATAATGTGTGGCAAAAGCATGATAAAAGAAATCACCGCAGAAATCTCTGCGGTGATTATTTCGTCGAACATATTAAATTGTTTTAACACCAAACGAGCTGATAGAAAGCAGATAAAAAAGATTAACCAAAAATTGATAATCAGTTGAAGCCATTTTTCTTTCCATGTCTGCACTACCTTGCTACCTCCTTTGTTTTTCCACGAGATTTAACACGGGATTTTTCCTTTTCCTGTGCCTTGTTAAATTGAAGAGCTGCTTCATGAGCTTTTTCAAAACGCTCATTCAGATCGCCGCGATCTATCGTCTTGTCTTTCAAAAAATCTTCGGCTGCCATTTCTACCTTTGAAATGTCTTTAGCTCGAAACACAAAAAAATAATGGTTTGGATCGTTCTGCTCTTGAATGAGAGAATACTCCAAACCATATTTTTTTGCGTATTGATCGAAGCCGGCCAGCTGCTCCTTGCTGACCTCCATTCCCTGCACCTGAATGTTACCGTCTTGAGAAAGCCGATCCATTTTAATCTGATTGGGTGTTCGGTTATTAATAATCTTTTCACCCTTTTTCTTTAAAGCCCTGAAAAAAGCTTTAAGCATTTTACCGGTAAGTTTACCGGAAGTTCGAAAAGAGTAGACAACCATCTTTTCACTAAGTTCATCACCGACCATAATCATATCCTCCTTTTTCTCGATGGACTTTATCAATCACTCGCTTTGCGCTGTTGATTTGTTCCAGCTTATCTTGCAGGTCAAAATATTTACTTTGCAGATCATCCAGTTCCTTTCTGCTCTCTTTCACAGACTGCTCCAAATCCCATTTCGATTCAGTCGTGATGGGAATACCGGACAGTATTTCCTCGGCATTTAAATATAAGTCAAGCTCATTTCTGTGAGTTTGATAGAATCGGTCTTTCAGTAAAGCTTGCTCGTACTCTCGTGCAACATCATCATATTTTTCCAAAATATTCATAGCGTTGAGTAGTTGTTCAGCCTTGTCCAATTCACTTTCTGCCTGAAATATTTTGTTTTTGGCAGCAGCAGCAAAATCATAAAGAGACTGAATGTTTTGCTGTATATCCCCATAATTACGAACATCATAATCGGAAAGAACACCAGAGGCTTGAAACATTGACTGAATGTTTCTAAGCCGCTGAGAATAAGAAATGTTTTCGATCAGAGTTTCTTCCTGACAAGCTTGTGGAATAGCGGAAGTACTTCCGATTTCAGCAAAACCATATTCATCGACAATTCTCTTTTTAATACTGCTTTCTTTGTAATCTCCTCCTAAAGTGTAAACACGAATATTCCGTTGCTGACCATTTGTACGATTGCGTACAGTGAGGTATTTACCAGAGCTTTTCACATAATAGTCCTGCTCCAGCAGGGTAAGAAACTCTTCATAACTTTTCGCAGCTTGAACGCAACGATCAATGTCATTTTTAAGAATTGTGCGGAACGGTGTAACCTTGGTATTTGTATATGTTCTTTTGCTGCGCGACTGAGAGGGAACCACAACAGATAGGCCGTAAGCATCACAAAGAGAATCACTGCATTCGGCCAACCGTTTCGGTGTGAATTTTGTTTGATGGAATTTTTTATAATCGTCCCCAACAATATTAAAAATGATATGATTGTGGATACAACGCGTATTGATATGTGTTGCAACAACATATTGATATTTGCCCCCAAGAAATTGCTCTGCCAATCTGCACCCTAGTTCGTGAGCAGTTTTTTCATTTACTTCACCGGGTGCAAATGACTGGCGCATGGTCATAAGCATATAAGACTTTTTTTTACCTTGATAATCTTGAATGACGCTTCTGCCTGTGATCTGTTCGGATAGCCGGTGCTGCATAAGTATTTCGTAATGAGCGCTGTCCGGTGAACATTTATATCCTGTTACCCATTTACCATCGCGAGTTTTTTGCGGATTAGTAATATAGGAAATGGAGTCAAAGGCCGTTTGCAAGGCGGTTCGCCCTGGTCGAATTGCTATGCCTTCGATGTAAGTAGTTGCCATATTTGATCGATGCCCTTCTTAATTTCTTTCAACTCGGACAATTCAATATCTCCGTGTGTGTTTGCAATTCGAGTCATCTGGTTCAGGTTGTTGCCGATGCGAGATAGTTGATAAACAACATCGGATAGACCTGCAAAATCCTGCTTGATGACGTATCCATCCAGTGCCATTTTTCGAAGATATGCTTCTCTATTGTTAGAGAAACCGGCATCCTCCATCTTCTCTTTGAGAAATTGTAACTCGTCATCTGTAAAGCGGATCATCATAGACCGCTTCCTGACTCGGTTTTTTTCCAACTGTTGCGCCTCCTGCTTCATCATTTTATTCTAAGGATAATTATTAAGGGGTTTTAGGGGACACCCTAACGAGCGATTTTGCAAAAACTCCGGAACGGAAGATTTTGCAAAATTGGCATGTGGATAGCCACATGCAGTGCTCGCCCGTAGGGAAACCCTACCTATTTTTGGCTACGCCGCGAAAGCTTTAGAATGAGATGCCGCAGCGCGGTCTGATTGGTATTTTCATTTTCGTCGCGCAACGAGGATTCCAAAGTTTTCAACTTTTCCTCATCGCTTAAATCAGAAATTGATTCAAGAATCGCGAGTTCCTCGTCATTGAAATAGATTTTTTCCATATTTCATAACCTCCTGCTGCTGATTGCTTCTGGCGATTTTCTGCTCCGCCTGGTGCAATTTTTCATCGAGTCCGCATTCTGTGATCGGTTCCACCTTTTCTTTTTCTTGAGCTAAAGCTTCAAATTTTTCTGAAAGCTGACTTACAATTGCGCTGGCCTGCTGCTGGATGTTTGCCAGAATATCTTGAAGTTCTGAGGCTTCCATCTTGCTGCTCCAGATAGCAACATAATCAAAACTGTAGCTTGATGTATCTACCCCTAGAAAGTCAGAAATAATGAAAGCGACGCTTTCAGCTTCCACCTCTTCCTGCTCTCTGGATTTTTTAGAATCTTCATGAAGCAACGAGTGTGCAATTTCGTGAATCAGAGTTTTTATCGTCTGTTCATCGCTCATACTGATCTTAATCGCAATTTTTTTGTTCTCTGAGTTGCAATAGCCTTTTGTATTTCCAGGTATCTGTTCGAAGCAGATATTGTAAGGGGAGATATCTTTCAGCATAGAAAAAATCTGATCAAAACGATCTATCTTGCCGGTCAATTCATTACAAAAAGAGGGAAGGGGATCGCCTTCGGTCTGCGATACATCCCATACGTAAGCGATCTTAAATTTCACTACAGACTGCTCTGTTTCCTCTCCTTCTTTTGCAGGATTCTCACTCTCCAGCTGAATTTTTTTCTTGATAAGGTACGGGGCAAAGATCGCAATTCCCTTTTGACCTCTTTTAACATACCGATTGAGTTTTTTCCAAGACTCGAATCCCGCAACCCTTTTCGCTTCGGGCATCTGCAAATGAATCAACAAGCTGTTTCGAAACGAATAGGAATGAAATTTAGACATGGTTTGGAGGTACTGCTTGAATCGATCGCCATGAAAAACTTCTGTGACGCCGTCCAATAATTTGTCGGTGATTTCTTTGTATTTTTCATCACTTGCCATCTGGAATTCCTCCATCATCATCTAAAAAGTCAGGAGAAGGATTCGGCGTTGTTGCCGAATCCTTTTCCTTTTGTTCTCCTGTGAAGTGGGCATTATCTACCAGTATTTCAAAGGCCTTCCTTTTATTTCCGTCTCGATCGCGATAGATTCGCGTCTGAATCAATCCTTCAACGGCGATTAGTTGCCCTTTACGAAAATATTTGCAAATGAATTCTGCCGTCGAGCGCCAGGCAACAAAATCGATAAAATCAGCTTGAGAATCTTTGCCCGAAAATTTCGGCCGATCAACAGCAAGTGTAAAGCTCGTCACAGCCAAATCTTGAGGTGTATGCCGTAGCTCTGGAGTATCGACCAGCCGCCCCATAAGAACAGCAACATTTAACATTTTTCTGCCTCCTTATAAATCTAAATAGCCAGAAGAGCTGGTGATAGGAATGCCAAAGATAACAAGATCACCGGGTTGCCAAGTAACACCAACATACCCGGATTCTTTGCTGTTTGCCCTTACCGTCGAAGAGAAATGCAAGTGAACATAAGTTGTGTCCTTCGCTGTTGTCCTCCATGATCTTGTATTATTAGATAACGAAAACGAGCTGGTATTCGTTCCAGGATAATACAAATTGACATGCCCGCCTGAGCTAGCAGAACCATCTTCATCGTATTCTCGCAATGTAATTGTAATATCTTGGTTGTTAGTAGGAATTGTAATGGCTCTGGAGAAAGTGATTTTTAATTCGCCGTACCCATGTTTTTCTTTTTTGTCGTTCTCCCATGCTGCAAATCTACCAGAACCGTCCCCATAGAACCTCATGTCCATTCCGGAAGATGTCCACTTCTCTTCTGTCGTGACTGTGAATTTTACGCCTACGCCAACTACACACGTTGCGGTATGTGTACCAACTCGAGCGGTGATGATGGTTTCACCTACCTGTGAAATGCCCGCAGTAACTTTGCCTGTCGCGTCTACGGTGGCAATGGCCGGATTACTGGATGTCCAGATGACCACCTTGCTTTCTGTCGTATCAACGGGATCAAAAGAAACTGTCAGCTGATCGGTAGCACCTTTATCAGGATTGAGATAGCTCTTATCCAACGAAATATTGTGAATCAAGGCTACTACATTAACATTGCACAATGCTGTATGTGCGCCGACCTTGGCTGTGATAATAGCCGAGCCGATTTTAACCCCGGTAACTTTGCCGGAGCTGTCCACGGTGGCTACGCTCGGATCGCTGGAAGACCAAACAACAGTCTTATCCTCGGTGGTATCGGGCGGGTCGATGTTGACTGTTAGCTGATCGCCGGTACCACGGTCAAGGGTAAGCTCTGTTTTATCAAGCGTGATGCTGTGAATCAAAGCTACAACAGTAACACTGCACGATGCAGTATGCGTCCCTACCTTAGCCGTGATAGTAGCTGTACCGATTTTAACCCCGGTAACTTTGCCGGTGCTGTCGACCGTGGCCACGTCCGGATCGCTGGAAGACCAGGCAACGGTTTTATCTTCGGTGGTGTCTGCGGGGTCATATAGAACTGCAATTAAGTTACTGGTACCTCGATCAACTATCAGAGCGGATTGATCCAGTGCAATGCTTTTGATCAGTGCCACAACATTAATATTGCAGCTGCAAGCATGAGTTCCGACAGTGGCCGTAATGGTAGCCGAACCGATCTGCACAGCCGTCACCTTACCGGATGCATCCACGGTGGCAACAGTCGGATCACTCGAAGACCAGGTTACTGTTTTATTTTCGGTGGTATCCGGCGGATCGATGCCTACTATTAGCTGCCCGGTAGTGCCTCGATTAAGGGTCAGCTCGGTTTTATCCAGTGCAATGTTGTGAATCAAAGCCACAACATTTATTGTGCATCTGGCGGTATGCGTCCCCACCTGTGCGGTGATGGTGGCCGAGCCAATCTTAACCCCGGTCACCTTACCGGCTGCGTCTACAATGGCAACGTCGGGATTGCTTGATGTCCAAGTAATCGTTTTATCCTCAGTAGTATCAGGCGGGTCGATGTTGACTGTTAGCTGATCGCCGGTACCACGGTCAAGGGTAAGCTCTGTTTTATCCAGGGCGATGCTGTGAATCAAAGCTACAACAGTAACACTGCACGATGCAGTATGCGTCCCTACCTTAGCTGTGATAGTTGCTGTACCGATTTTCACACCGAACACTATTCCAGAGCTGTCCACCGTAGCCACGTCGGGATCAGTGGAAGACCATGTAACCGTCTTATCCTCAGTAGTATCAGGCGGGTCGATGTTGACTGTTAGCTGATCGCCGGTACCACGGTCGAGGGTAAGCTCTGTTTTATCCAGGGCGATGCTGTGAATCAGCGCCACAACATTAATTTTGCACGATGCGGTATGCTCACCAACCTTAGCCGTAATGGTGGCCGAACCGATCTTTACACCGGTCACCTTTCCGCTATCGTCTACTGCGGCCACGTTTGGATCATTGGAAGACCAGGTCACTGTTTTATCCTCCGTCGTGTCCAGAGGAACGATAGAAGCTTTGAGTTGGCCATCAGTGCCGCGATCAAGTGTCATTTCTGACTGGTCTAAATAAACACCATCAATTAAGGCATTCACCGTCACGTTGCATGTGGCCGTGAATTCTCCGCAGCGGGCTGTTACAGTTGTCGTACCAATGCTGTAACCTACAACATTGCCCTGCTGGTCAACGTTGGCCACTTCGGGAGCGCTGCTGCTCCATGCAACTTCCCGACCTGATGTAGTATCATCCGGTAAAAAGCTGATTGTCAGCTTATCCGTGGTGTTGCGATTAAGAGTAAGAGTGGATTTGTCCAGCTCGATGCCGGTCATCGGTGACAAAACCGTGACTTCGCAGCTGGCCGAAGCGCCGACTGCCGAAGCCTTAACCGTTGCTTTACCAGGCTTTAAAGCCGTTACCTTGCCAGCATCATCCACGCTTACAATTTCGGAATCTGAGGATGTCCACGTAATGGTCTTATCATCCGTAGTATCCTCCGGGGTGATCTTGGCCGTGAGCTGCTCGGTGCTGCCCTTGTCGATTGACAGCTCCGTGTGGTTTAAACTGATGCCGTCCATCAGCACTACCACGGTAACTTGGCATGTAGCTGACTTTTGACCTGCTGTGGCCGTGATCGTGACAGTACCGGCTCCAATGCCGGTTACCTTGCCGCTGCTGTCAACATCGGCCACATCTTTGTTTGATGTTGTCCAGGTTACCGTTTTGGTTGTTGCGTTCTGAGGGGCAATAGTTGCTGTAAGCTGTAATGTGTTTTTGCGATTGATGGTAACATCACTTTGATCAAGTACAATAGATTGCACATCAACGGCGTGAGAACCGCCCCCACCGGATGGTTTTGGCCGGTTTCCGGGAATGACCGTTCCACCAGAACTTGAACTGCTGGAACTGGAATTATCAGAAGCACTTCCGCTGCTGGTGCCAGGGTCAGCCGGAGCAGGAGCCGAGCTGCTCGAAGAGTTCCCGGCTTCCTGTCCGGTTATAGAAGACGTATCTGCCGAAGAGCTACCGGAAGTACCAGTACCACCGGCAAGCTCCGCGACATAGGAATAATCTTTTTCAGTGCTTGTATCCCTGATATCTCCTGAAATCGAGCTTTCGGTATCGGGATCACCGATTTGAGAAGATACAGGACTTTGAGGATCATAAATCCGAATACCAGTCGGAATGTTTATTCCCGGTGATTCGGAATTATTGTTATTAATTGTATCTGACGAAACAGTTGTATTTTCAGATGAAGAGAATAGTGGTATTTGAATGATACCTAAAGCATTAAGAATGGTGCCTCCACCAAAAATCGAGAACATAAATAATAACATCAGAGTCAAAATGAACGAGGTTTTTCGATCTCTTTTCATGTTTTCTCTCCTTAACATAGAAACACCTGTAAGATGAAATCTTACAGGTGTTTCTAGAATTTAGACTGATAGCCAGCTTTTACCTCTATGGGTATTTCTAAGGGTGGGCTTTGTTGCCAACCAAAAGACATCGGTATAATGACGGTATAGGAAGCAATGCCGGTAAATTGTTGATCGCTTCCGCTAGAGGTGAATGGAGTGTTTGTCATCTTGATCTTCAAACCGGTTATTTTATATTCATAGCCACTGCTGATCGATTTGGTATATTCACCGCCGCTGTACTTAGTCCCCAGCTGGTCATTCACAAATCCATAGATAGATTGATCATCTACGTTTTCCGACCAGTCAGATCCGGTGAGCTGATAAGCTCCGCTATATCCCTCACGCAGACCGTTAAACAGCCTATCATAGTTGGCTGTGCAGGACTGCGTTACAACGGATTCCATTGCATTGCGTGTGCCATATGCAATGACCTGTAGACGCAGAAATTCGAATCCTGCGGACGAAGCAATCAGTAAGGAGAAAATAACGGCAGCCGTCAAAAAGACAGAGCTGCCGTTATGACTTTTAAGGATAATTCGGAGTCTTTTCATTTCCAATAGACCTCCGATCTTCCTGTTTGTCGAGACTGTAAGGTAACTGGAAAAGAGCCTAGGTTGCCGAAACCAAGATCCTTTTGAATCGTACATGTCACAATGATTTCCTCGCCAAGCTGGATTTTACCAGTCTTAGACCAAGAAACTTTCGGCTCCAGACCGGTACGATCATTCAGCTTACTTTCCATTTCAGAGGTTTCTTCTCCAACTTGTCCAGATAGCTCGGCGGTGCGCTTCAACTCTGATGCGTAGACATCGAGCTGCTGCTTGTCGATGAAGGCTGGAGCTACAGTCAAAAACAGCATCAGAACCATAACGACTAATACCACCATAACAGGAGATTCAAATAAAATACTTCCGCGAGAGGAAGTCAATATGTCTTTTGCCTTTCTCATTTTTCACCCCGCCATTTGATGTAATAGATCCATTAAATACATTGCGATAGGAACAACCAGCGTAATAAAGAAACCAGCCAGAACCAGATAATTGAATACTTTTAAACCATCAGGTCGTTTCACTGCAATCATATTCAGCTGCTGTCGTTCTTGCTTTTTAAAATCAATAGCCAACATAGAAAAGTGCATGACCCCATTATCCCCGCGCATTACGGCTAACAGGCCTCGAACGATTTCGCTCATCATGATACTGTTTACTCGTGCTTCCATACGCACCAGAGCTTGCTCAGGAATACCTGACTGCATATCGGCAATTGTCAACTCCAACTCATTTCGAAACGCTTCTCCGGCGATGCTTTTATACCCGATCAGTATAACTAAGATATTGCGGTTCGAATGCAGCTGTTGTTCAATTGTTTCCACGAACCTTGGCAGTTCACGTTCAATTTGTTCTCTTTTCTCTTTGACCATTTTTTGTGCAGATCCAATGTCTGCAAAAAAACTGTTCACAGCCCACCAGATAACAACCAGATCCATAGCCGGAAGTGTTACGGTAAACGGGATCAGCAGTAACATTTTTAGCAGCAACTTAATAATCGCATTTGCCAAGTATGTTTCTGGCTGCATATTGATTCCGGCATATAGCAGCGAGGCTGCCAGGTTTTTCTTTTGCTGAGGGTTTAGTTTAATATACGGGCTGAGTTTGGAGGCCAATGCCATCAATAAAGTGTCGGTTTTCCAAACTTTTGCTTTACCGCCTCTGGCAATTTCCATTGCTGCTTGAGAGCTGGCCAACGTCGGAATGTGTAACATATCGCACAGCAGCAGGTAAATGCCGCTTGATAGAAAACAAAAGCACAAAATATAAATCAGCATATTGTTACCTCCTGTATTCAATGGGCCTAGTGCTGCGTATGACGTTTACGAAAGACACCAATAAAATGACCACGTCGATGGTTATAACAATTTTGCCTGCGACGGTGTTCATCAGCAGCAGATACCATTCTTCATTCAAAACGCGAAGGAAAGGAATCTCTAAAACCAAGAACAGAGCCATTATTACGTATACTTTTAGAGGCTGATATAGAAGAATATTAAGCTCGCCGGATACCACACGCATATCGGACATCTTATTGACAATTGGCAATAATGTAGATTTTAGGTTTCTGTCCTTCTGGCACAGCTTCATAGCATCAATCCATTCGTGAAAAACAGGACTGTCGATCCCTCGCTTCATGGTTTCCAATCCTGCCATCAGATCGGAACTGATGAGATCTGCTTGTACCATAAATCTTTCAAAGGTTGGGCGGATAATCGGATCCAAGTGATCTATATTTTCGCGAACGGCTGTCACAATGGATTCTGTACGCAAATATGAAGATGTGATCGTGGAAAGGGCTGTTTCCAATGCAGCATTCAACCCTTTTTTCTTGCGTATATAGGAGAACGAAATCAGAAGAAATGGCATCAAACCTAAGCCGCCTGCCAGCACCGGTGCAAGAAAGGCGTTATTCAACGCACTGGAAATTAAAAGTCCTAGCGCCGCAAGCCCCATAGAGGCAAGAACTAATTTTGGCCATTTCTGTTTATCATTTTCCTGTGCCAGTACATCTTGAGCTTCCTTCACAATTCTTCTAATTCCTCGAAGTTTAACTGGCTTTTTGCTAAGTGCGACACTTTTTTTCAATTTGGTTTTTCTTTTAGCCATAAAAGTGTTTACTTGATCTACTAAATCCAAAGGCGATAACTGGAGAAGTAAGAAAACGCCTGCAATTAACAGTAAAAAACCCAATGTGAATAAGAATGTCAAGTATGCTCACCTCCACCAATGAAGTTTTGCAGGAGCGCTTCGGGTATTCCGTTATCCCGAAGCGTTTGCTGCAGCTTTGTAGAGATAACACCTACACGCTCAAATTTTCCGGTAATAACAGTTTTGCCGTCTACAATATCATTGTGGAGTGTGTGATATTGATACAGTCGGTTTAATTTTCGAGTGCCGTCGCTATCTATAGAGCATTCGCAAACTTCGGTTATCCTTCTAACATTATCCTCCATTTTTTTGATGAAAAAGGTGATGGGAAAAGCGTCCACAACAAAACGAGACAACAATTTATCGCTGAGATTTCCTTTTAAGCTGCACAGATCAAGAATACGGTCGTATATTTTATCGCAGCTGATAGCGTGTACTGTGGAAATGACAGCATGACCGGTGCGGGCGGCTTCCTGTGTTTCATAGGCTTCTGAGCCTTTCATTTCGGCTAAGCAGAAGTAGTCTGGATTAAATGTAAGCCCTTGCTCCAGCAACATCTGCTGTGTGATGCTAAGAGCAGGATCGTCGGAGTAACGGGTGCAGGTGTGAATTACATTATTTATAACATTGCCATCATCATCCTTTTTGGGCAAGTCAAACTCTCTTGTACCGTTTTCTACAGTGTAGAGTCGCTTGTCATTGGGAATGGTAGACATGATCCAGCTCATGATGGTGGTTTTTCCAGTGCCTGTTGGTCCGGCCAAGCACATGGAAATACCATACCGATACAGAATGCTGAGAAAATCTAGCATTTCTTCTGTGGCTGTGCCGAAGCTGATAAAATCTTCTTTACCTAGCTTCTGAGGGTTGATGAATCGAATAGATGCCGTTACGCCAACATCTTCGTCAATGACTCCAAATCCGTTTACGGTAATACGAATTTTCTTATTCAGATGTCCTCGAACGCAAGGCGTTTTGTCATCTAAAACGATTCTCGATCTGCTCAGTAATCGACGAACAGTATTTAGAGCATGATTAGGCGAATAAAATCTTCCTACTGCCGGTTCCACCCGTCCATCACTGAAAGTGACCTTGATGTCATTCCATGAGTTGATATTAATTTCTTCCACATCTTTAATTCGAAAATCCAGATATTGAGAGAGAAAAGAAAACCCAGTCATTTCATCGATTAACTTGTCGACCAGATCATCAAAGCTGTATCCTTCTACCTCATATCCTTGTTCCGTCAGGTATTGCTTGGTATATGCCTCCAGTTGATTCTTGCTCTTTTCTGCATCACCGGAGAGTAGCTCCTTATACTTCTGAAACATGAAGTTTTGTGTATGGTTAAAGACCTCCGCAAAACTGAGGCATTTTTGCTGGGTTTGGAATAGATTTCTACTCATTTCTGAAAGGCCTCCTTGATCAAATCATTCATAGCTGACTGAAAAACTTTTCCCTCTTTGCCATAAACAGCATCAAGCAATTTTTTTTCTTCGGTCTGTTGAGTAATGGCGGGGCAGTGAGGGAAGATATAGTCTGCACCTCCCAAGGCTTCCCGAAAGGAATAGGTATCCTGTTTTGGGAATACATCATTCAAGATTTGCAAATGCTGCTTGTAATGGTACCTGGCCCCCTGCAGCAACCTCTTTTGTGATTCGTTGTACACGGCACTCTTCAGTGTAGCGGTGGAAACTTGTAACACCTGATCGGCAATCTCCAGCGCTGTGGCTGTAAGTATTTCGCTGGTGTGGTGTGAACAATCTACCAAAATATAGTCAATGTCCGGTATTTGACGACAAAGCCGGTAGAAGAATCTGATTTCCGGATCAAGGTACTCATGGTAGGTAATCAGGTTATCTCCAAGCTTATACCCTAAGATACTGAGATAGCCGCTGCCGCCGTAGACGTGGCAATGCTTCAAAAGATCATTTACGGTCGGTTCTGGTAAAGATAGCACATCTCCAAGTGTAGAAACTCTTTCTTCCACCGGAAGCAATAGCGGTAACATTGGAGTTTCGTTATCGCAATAGATTACTAAGACATTCTTTTTCAGTGCAGCCAGTTCTTTCGCAATTTTTATGGTCAAAGTGGTTTTGCCACTGGCTACACTTCCCCAAATTGCAATCAAACGATTATCCTGCATTGCTTACTGTACCTCCATTTAAATATTCGCTCTGCAATTCAAGAAACTTCTGTGCGTTTGCCTCAGATCCTCGATAAACTAAGGCAGCATGAAGTTTCCCTTGGTTCTCATATTCCACAAGCTTTAGTTCCTGTTTCGGCGTCACTATTACCGTTAGAGTGGACGGCATATCGTCTGAACTGGTATCTTTTTGATCGGCAGATCTATCCACACCGGTGTTGTTGGTGGCTGCAATCAGTCGCACATATCGCAGCTCCTCCGGCATCAGGGTTTGTTTTAAGTCACCGTAGTCGGCAACGGAAAGTGAAATAATATCCCCAGCACGTAGCTTTCCGGACATACCCGATGCAAAACTTTTGATGGAAATCGAAACTGCTACCTGTTTCCCGTCGAGCTGGGACAGATAAGCATTTGGGGATTCAGCAGCAATTTTTGTATCCAGAATGCTGTCACCGGGCATTAACGTGGCCAGAGCATATTTGCCAATTACGGTACTCGGATCAGTCACAGTATTACTCGGCAGGTTATATCCTCCCACTTTTACGGTTTCTACCATGTCCTTCGTAATCAGCGTGTTTTCTTCGATCTGACTTTTTACCCGGACAATCTCGGTCTGTTTACTTTTAATGTTGCTGAACGCAGGAGCAACTACAAAAGAAAGGATTAATGCCAGTACGATGCAGACACTGCCCAGCACCTTTCTGTCTTTAAAAAACTTTTTCATTTTAGCCTCCGATCATGTTAAATACGACAAAGCACCCTACACTAAGGCAGGGTGCAAGCGCATAAACTTTATTCTTGTGTTTCAGATATGTTGGTAGATGTACGATGAGAAATAAGAGTAGACCTATAAGCGCCGCGAGTATCGCGCCGTATATGCCCAAAGCAAAACCGCAGGCTGACATCAGCTTTATATCCCCGCCACCAATGCCGTTTTTGAAATAAGCCATCATCAAAAACAAAGCAGAAGGGAAAAGCAATCCTGCAACTGAATTCCATGTTACACCGATAAAGCCGGAGCAGATAACTGGAATCAATAAAATATTAGGGATAATTTGTAGCTTGAAATCAGTAAAGCTGATAATTAGCAGACTGATAGTAAACAGAACACCCTTAAACAGCATCCATGTTTCCGTCTGCATCTTCAAAAGAATACCCGTGCAGAGCAATAAGAGAGCGAAAAGAAGAATCCTTTCTGTGGATCTGGATGTCCTGAAAATCCTAATTATCTGTGTCATTTGACAGCAAACATTTCGGCGATTTTTGACTTGATGCCAGGAATTATCGTGTCGGAAAAGATTCCGGTGTATGCGTTTAAAATAATCATAGCCAATACAATTGCAATGATTGCTGCACCGGCAATTTCAATTGCGGATGCACCCTTTTCGCTTTTTAATAATCCAACTGTTTTACGGAATGCCAAACTGATTTTGTTTTTCATTTCAATTCTCCTTTAAAATGATTTTGAATACAGTAGGTAACGCCTCAATCTACGGTGGATCCCGGGAGCAGATGCAGCGCCTGTCCAAATACAGATTTATCGGCGTACCGTCAGTGCTGGATAAGCGCACGATCAGTAGCGTATCATCTGGTGTGACATAGCCTGTCATGCGCTGGCTGCATTGTGCTAAAGACAATAGCTGGTTGGGTGTAACAACAACTTTCTTGATTTCCGTGTAGATTCCTCCTTTCGATGTAACAAAAAAGGCACCTGATTCAAAAAACGAATCAGATGCCTTTAATTTCCTCTTGCATATATAGAACACTTGTTCCATAATATATAGAACAAGTGTTTGGTGGTGTTAGAATGGAACGAACAATTTTGCATTCAGACTGCAACTCTTTTTACGCATCGGTGGAATGTCTGCACCGGCCTGAAATACGGGATAAGCCGGTAGCGGTAGGTGGGGACGTGGAGCAGCGTCACGGCATCATTTTGGCCAAAAATGAGCTGGCCAAAAAGTACAACATTAAGACAGGCGAGGCTCTCTGGCAAGCTCGGCAGAAGTGTCCAGACTTAGTGATTGTCCCTCCACACTTTGAATTGTACCAGCGTTTTTCAAAGCTTTGTCACAAGATCTATTTAGATTACTCAGATCGAGTGGAGCCGTTTGGCTTGGATGAATGTTGGGTCCAGGTTACAGCAAAGGATGCCAACGGCGCGCTACTTGCGCAGGAGATCAGCCAGCGGATCAAGAGTGAGCTTGGAATCACTGTGAGCATCGGTGTATCTTATAATAAAATTTTTGCAAAGCTGGGATCTGACTATAAAAAGCCCGATGCAGTTACGGAGATCCGCCGGGATAACTACAAGCAAATTGCCTGGCCGCTGCCGGTTGGAGATTTACTGTATGTCGGTCGAGCCACACAACGAAAACTGGAATCTTATTGTAAGCGCACAATAGGTGACCTGGCCAACACACCGGAAAAAACACTTAAAGGTTGGTTCGGTAAATGGGGCAGCGTGTTATACTCGTTTGCAAATGGCTTTGATAGTACGCCAGTCGCTCGATATGAGGATCACGATGATGTAAAGAGCATCGGAAACAGCACCACCACGCCGCGTGATTTGCTCAACAATGAAGATGTTAAAATCATCGTATATGTGCTGGCCGACAGTGTTGCCCGTCGGCTGCGAGAACACGGCTATAAGGGGCGAACCATAAGCATCAGCGTCCGCGATAATCAGCTCATGAGTTTTGTCCGGCAGCACACTTCAAGCCAGTACACTAACATTACCGCCGAAATCGCCCAAGCGGGAATGGAACTGTTTATGCAGCACTATCATTGGCAGCGGCCTATCCGTAGCCTGGGAATCAGCATATCCGATCTGGTAAGCGATGTGGCGCCGCTGCAGATGGATCTGTTTGGTGCAGGGCAAGAGCAGCTACGGAGGGAACGACTTGACACCACTGTGGATGGCTTGAAAAAGCGCTTTGGTACCAATGCTGTGCGTCCTGCGATTTTGTTACAAGATACGGAACTGTCCGGTTTTGACCCCAAGCGTGAGCACACAATTCACCCAGTCGGATTTTTTTGAGGTATGCTATGAAGCATTATGTTGACATGATTGTTCGGTACACTCAGGACGGCCAGATTATTCCATTGGCCGTGCGCTGGTCAGCAGAGCAGCTCTTTGAAATTGACAAAGTGTTGGATGTGCGTCAGGCAGCATCACTCAAGGCAGGTGGTACAGGTATCCGCTATCTCTGTCGAATACAAGGTAAAGAACGTTTTATTTGGCTCGAAGAAGATAAGTGGTTTGTTGATGCTAAATAGGGAAGAATAAATACAGGGGTGATAAGGATGTGTGGGCGGTATGTCCTTTTTTCCGATCCCGAGATGGCCGAAATTCGCGAAATTATTGAAGAGGTTCAGAAAAACAATCCGGTGATAAAAACCGGAGAAATTTTTCCGACCAATAGCGCACCTGTGTTGCTGCAGGAAGATGGAAAACTTACGCCGCATGCTGTAAAGTGGGGGTTTCCTGATTTTCGCAGCAAAGGTGTTATTATTAATGCTCGCGGGGAAACCGCGCCCGAAAAACCGATGTTTCGTAAAAGCTTCGAAACAAGACGCTGCATCATTCCTTCTTGCGGATTTTTCGAGTGGTCACATCATGGTCAGAAAACAAAGTATCAATTTAATCTGCCAGGAGAAAGTGCTTTATACATGGCCGGTCTTTATAATGACTTTGATGGTGATCGTCGATTTGTTATTCTTACGACTGCGCCAAATGAGTCCATGCAGGAAATCCATAACCGGATGCCCGTGGTTTTGACGCATCCGGAAATGGATCAATGGATCGGGAGCTATCAGGGAGCCTTGGATATTTTGCAATCTATCAGGCCAGAGTTAGTAAAACAATTGGCATGATAATTAACACGCTTCTAATGCTGACTGGTAGGCATCCAGAATGACCGACTGCAAATATCCTCTAATTTGAGGATTTAGCGGTGCAATGTTTTGATAACCAAATTTGTTTTTGTTCTTGTTGTTCTTGTTGTTCTTGTTGTTATTGGGAAATTCAACACACATACCATTTTCGGCCTGTATGATTTTAATTTCATTGATTGCCAGCTCGTCATCCAAGACGATGCTGGCAATTCCTTTTAGCCGGGGCATTCCGTTCACCGGCTGAATTTTAACGTGAGTTATTTTCACTATGTTGATCTCCTTTCAAATTCGGAAGTGCTTCCGATTGTTCAAGTTCATTGTTGCTGCTTTTTTTATCAAGCAATTCATTAGAGCGGATCATCTGGCGAATGTAGGCATCAATTTGGGAAAATGTCAGTGTGCAGCAATGACGGGTATTAGAATCAGAGTATTCTATTTCTGCACACGTAGCTTTTAATGAGATTCCGCCACCCATATGGTCAGGATAAAAAATTGTTCTGTATGAGCCAGAATAAGTAGGTTTTAAAACGTCCTTAATAGCTTCTTGGACAGTTGGAATTTGAGACTTATAATACCGAAAAAGCTTTTCGCAATCATAACGCACTTTAATGGCAAACTTCACTTTTTCATCCCAGAAAGCGGTATCAAATTCGGAAGTGCTTCCGGTTCCCACATCCTGACCATCCCCCCCATTTTGGGGGTGGTGGTCAATTTCTGCTTTTGGCTCAAAATCGGAAGTACTTCCGCTGTCAGTTCTGGTGGAAGTCGTTTGTAGGGGAATCGGTAAGAAATCGGAAGAGCCGCCTATACCGATTGAAGCGTGACCAGACTGGATAGAATTTACTATTTCAACAACATCTTCGCCGGTAGCTTCACCTATGTATAGGTGATCTGGATTCATATGTGATGCCTGTTCAAAATCGGAAGTGCTTCCGATTTCCGTCATTGGTGCTTTTTTCGGCAGAGCAGAGGGCATAGTCATTTGATACGCCTTATCAATGCTCAGTTCTCCGTCTATGACCCGCTGCTGATCTTCGGGCGGCAGGTATTCCACAATCTTTTTATATTTCCGAGCCTGTCTGGTGCTGACTTTCAAAGTTTCAGCAATTCCTTGCTGGATAGCGCCGGTAAATTCTCCGCTTTCCTTCATCTGTGTCAGCAATTGTTCCGTGCTGATATAGAATTGCAGCTTCTGAGCGGTGGTGTATTCCCGCACATCCAGATTAACCGCATGGAGCATCAGCTTGGCCTGATTGTCGCTGATATTGTCGTACACCATACAGGATACGGTCGGCCAATTCAAATTTTCCTTGATAGCACTGAGCCGATGTTCACCGGAGATGAGCCAGTATTCCGTGTCCGACTTTTTATTGACAAGCAGCGGATTGAGCAATCCATTGGCCTGCAGGCTCATAGCCAGCTCATATCGGCTCTGCGGCGTGTCATTGGCAGCGTAAGGATTATCATATCCTACTTTAATAAATTCCGTTGGAATCAGCTCGTGTTTTGCCACGCTTTTCAGGCTCTGTGTAATGCCCTTCACTTTATTCAAACCGGCTGCGATATTGCCCATGTTGATTTTTCCCATAGTAGTTCCCTCAATCCTCTTTAAGATGATTTCTCTTTCCTGCCCGGGGACAACATCTTTCCGGCTGCCATTCGGGAGAAAGAACCGATCAAATAGCGCCTGTTTTGCAGCAATACCCTTTTTATTTTGTTCCGGGTAGATTGGCAGGCGATAAAGGCCATCAGTGCCATACTGTACACCGCGCTCTCCGGGCTTTCCCGTATCGGTGGAAATGCCATCAGTCTGCTGTACAAAAGCTTGTACCTCTTGCAGAAAGGCCAGATCCAAAGAGTAAACACTTCCGACCGTTTTGCTCCCCAAAGATAAATCTGCATAGGTGTCATACCTCAGGCTCTGGCTGGTACGGCATTCCCATGCTCGGATTCCCGCCCATGTATGATGCTCGTAATCCCAATGATCCATGACCGGAAGAGCATAAGGGCAACCATAGCATTCATGCTCCGATCCGTAATCTTTCATGCGATACCCGGTAGTACCAGAATCCCCACTTTTCTGAAAAGTGCGGCCGCATTTGCAATAATACTTAGCCATAGCCTTACCTCAGCCGCAGCTTTGTCAGGATTTCTTCGGTAAGAGCTTTGTAGTCCTGGCAGCCGTTGCTTTTCGGCTCATAAACATTGATGGGCTGATGGGCGTTGATCGCTTCAGAAAGCTTTGTGTTTTTACGGATTGAGGTTGTAAAGCAGGGGAAAATATCCTGCGACTGCAGGGCTGTTTTATAGGCTATCTTGTTGGCCGTGCGTTCGTCGATGGTTATAAGAACGCCCAGCACGGCCAACGTGGGATTGACATATTTCACGATATCCACAATTTCGGTTGACATACAAAGCAGCCCCTGAATAGCGTAATCATCCGGGATGGCCGGAAGAATCACATAGTCAGCAAAGGCCAGAGCGTTTGTTTTAATGCGCTCTCCGGAGGGCGGGCAATCCATGAGGATAAAATCATAATCCTCTTCAATATCAGTCAGGGCATTCTGGAGAAAGAAATCCTGTCCCCGGGTTTTAGCCATTAGGAATGTTTCAATTTCCTTAAATGCAAAATTTGAGGGAATCATCTGAAGGCCGAAGAATCCGCACTCCCTGACGGCCTCCTTTGCGGGAATGCGACCTTGCACTACGTCGTTGATGCTGGAAACGGAATCATCATAAAGAGCGTAATAACTGGTAGCGTAGCTCTGAGGGTCTAAATCAATCAGCAGTACCCGGTAACCCTGCTCCGCGAGGATTGCAGACACGTTGACTGCTGTGGTGGTTTTGGCGACTCCGCCCTTTTCGTAAGTAATAGCGATTTTGATGCTCATAATTGTATCCCTTTCTTTCTTGTAAAATAAATAGAACCGGCTTTTATGCCGGTTTAATGGATAGATATTTTTTCTCGCTTATGTTAATGGTTCAGTAGTATAAGCGAGCCATGTTTTTCCGTAGTCCTTAAATTTGTAAGTCCCAAGGAATCCGATAGCTTCTGAATTTTTAATATAAACAAGCACCCAGGTGCCAGAACTATCTTTACCGAGGTGGGTTTTTCCAACTACCCATACCGGTTTACCGTCCATTTGCTGGATCTGCTCAATCGTCAGCGTCTTGTTTTCTGGGATAGGGCGGCTGTGAATCTTTTCTTCTAGCGCTTCGGCAAGTAGTCTTGCACACTGTGCTGCCACGGATTGATAATTCTGATTTTTAGCCCATTCATAAGCTTTCTGCTGTTCAGTATTCATATTAATTCCTCCCTAAATCACCATTTTACTAAGTTCCTGCTCTCGCAGGTAGTTGATAAAGCAGCTGCGATAGTAAGCCGTAATGTTTTTGACACCTTTGAGGGATTTTCCACGCATATGCTCCATAAATTCGCGGATTGTGCAGCTGTCAACTTTGGCTATGTACGGAGCCAAGGCTTGTCTGCTTTGTGACACTCCGTTTATTTTTGTTTCAGGTGAAGCCATAATTTCTACCATGCAATCCACCAGTGCGGTGATGGTCAATATATCGTCAGGCATTTCTTGTTCAAAGTAGCGGTACTCAATCTGTTCCTTAATCTGGTTGGACAAAAAATCAGTCAATCCGTCGTTGTAAGATGGACTGACTGATTTAGTATTATCAAGGACAGTATTATCAGGGACAGTATTATCATTACCACCCCCATTTTCCACCGGGTGCTTAAAGCATAGGGTGCTTTGAGCATAGCATCCGAAATGGGGGGTATGGTCGTCGGGTGCTTCTTGACCACTACCCCCATTTTGGGGTATATGGTCAATTTCTTCTGTGATACTGACGATTTCACCATTTTTGTTGAGGTTAATTGTGGCCGAAGTAGTCAGGTCTGGTTCTTCCAGCAGGTCGTATTCGTATTTGAACTTACCTCTTTCTCCGGTTGGCATACGATACTGCTTTAAGTATCCGCAGTCTTTCAATTCTTTCCAAGCGGCATCAAAAGCTTTCGAGCCTTCTTTGCACTTCAACTTGATTTTCCATATGCTCAGATCTGCATCGGGCATTGTTATCAGGCTCTGGATCAGCGAATAAAGCCCTTTGGCTTTCAGGGATAGCTTATCGTCGTGTAGAGCGGCGTTGGATACTTGAGCAAATTTTGTTTTCCTTGGCCGGAAACGGCCCTCATTTCTTTGTATCATCGTTGTATTCCTTTCCTGATTGTATTTGATGCGTTTCCACGGGCTTGCAACCGTCCGGACTATCCGGGCCGCATTAACGGAGCCGGTCAGCTCCGCTGCTCTGCGTGTTAAGGATGCTCCAGAAACAAATGTCTAATACTACTAAAATTAAAAAAATACATGCCGATTAACTCAATGAAATAGTTGAATCACCGTACGATTCTGATACCAATTAATTCAATGGGGGTACTAAAATGCAGTCATTTGAAAACGAGAGAAATGATAAACCAAATAATCAAGATCTAAAGGATTTGTATAACGCTGAGCTGCTGAATGCCAATTCTATGTCTCTGGAACGCTTACAAGAGGAAATTGCAATTTGTCAAGCTTACATTACGGTGGATTTACCTTCTTATATAAGTACATTGTCCAATATAGCTTTGGTAATGGTTATCGGTGTAGCGCAGATTTTTGTCGGTGCCGGTTCGTCTATGCAGATTCAGCCGATACTTGTGTTCATTTATATAGCATCGATAATTTCTATAATTGTAATTTATTCTACAAAGATGATTCAGAGGTTACTGAAACACACGATGAATAAAAAAGTGTACACGATACGCTTATCTGCGTGTAAAGTTGTGTTAGCCATGAGATGTAGTGAGCAAATAGCTCATGTTAAAAAAGTTAAAGTAAGGAAGCATTACAATAGGTAATTACAAAGATTGCTTTACCAACTTGCTGGTCAGCTCCGCTGCTCTGCGTCACGTTTCAACGGACACCAGCGAGGGGAGATCTTAACGGTAATCTGCTTTGAATAACGTTCCGTCCGGCAGACCATTCTAGTACCTTGCCCGGCCATAGTCTGTGGATGTCTGCAATAAAATCGGTTTGGGCTACCGTTGCAATCCTCGAACCGGCAATAGTTGCATTCCGAACATTTCAAAATCTATCATCCTTTCTCATGGCAGTAGAAAGCACTCCTGATTGACCATCAGAAGCGCTATCTTTCGTCCAACATATCTTGGTACAGTTCATCCAGAGGGATGTCCAGCACCTTAGCAATGTCACAAATCATCCTAAAGCTGAGGTTGCGGTTATCTCCGTTTTCAATCCCGTGAATTGTGGAAACCGCATGGCCGGAGCGCCGGGCCAGCTCGGATTGTGACAAACCTTTCTTTTGCCGCTCTTGGCATATTTTGTCGGATAGCATATTATCTCCTTTACTCTATCAGCGGCCATAACGTACTAAACGTAGCTATAAACATGACTAACATTAAGCCTAAGATACCCACGTAGAAAATTATTTTGCCTGTATCTGCAAGATCGTCGTTTCCAATTATGCCTCCAATTAAAAATAGAACCAAGCCAATTACAGCAACACCAGTTGAAAAGATTAATCCGTTCTTCATTATTTGAATAGCTCCTTTACTCCACCGGCTTCGGGCCAACATGCCAATCATCATAAACGTTGCCCTTGATGGTTACATAGTCGCTTAAATTGGCCACAAGCATTCCGGCAGGAGTCCATGCATCAAAAGCGTAGACTGATACTTCATACTTCCCGTCTGGATACCAAAGCGGTGTGAAATGCACCCTACGGTTGTAGGTGGAATATTTATTGGTCTTAAATTGCAGCGTCGAAGGATTACCGGATCGTGTCAGATCGAGCAGCCGCCAGTAGCTTTTATATTTGAATTCGGGAAAGTAAGCTACAGCTGTCTGAAGGCCGGTGATATGCGAATTGGGGGCAGAGCCGTCCACGTCACCGGTGACAGATACTTTCACGCCATATCCAGACTTCATGACCTTTCCGCTGGCCGTGGGGGCCTTATCATCTGGCATCAAACTCATTTTGGCGGTAAGGGAAGCCGTATATTTTTTAAACGTCCAATCCCACCATCCCTCATCTTTCCACTTGCCTTTATCCACCCAATCGACGCTGCCGTCAGCGTGGTGGCGCTTTACCCAATGCTCGTGCCATACAAGATACTCATGCCAACGAGCGCTCCACACGCCCCAAGACCGGGAGAGGTACTCAGGCTTGTTTGGCACTGAGGTAGCGATAAAACCATCATTGCGGTCCTTTGCAGTAGGGTTCGGTGGCTCATGAGTGTCAAGATTTTCAACCTTAGCGGCAATGCTGGTGGCACTTAAGCTCCCCTTGTTTGAGCTGACAGAGATATTGACCGTCTGTGGGGTAGAGGGGGTATGCCATTTTACCCATACAAGCTGGCTTTCATCTTCGGGGATTACTATGTTTGTCACGTTGTATGTGCTGCCGTTAATCCGAAAGGTTACCTTCGCGGGGCTGTCCGGATTGATCTCACTGCCGCAGTTCAGCTGTACCGACGTAACAACATCTGTGTTCACCCGGTAGGTGTAGTTGGCGGTTATCGGGTCTTCTGGCTCTGGATCATCCTCACTGAACTTTACAGCGCCAAGGCCAAGGGAGGATATAATAGTATTGTTGGATTGTGCTGATGCGCGGCTTCCGGTATAGGCCGGGTAACCAAGATCAGCTTTTCTTAAAAACATAGCAAGCGGCAGGTTTTTATGCGATAAGTCTTTCATTTTCGCACGCAACCCGCCGCTTAATTTTTGGTCATATAAAGCTGCTTCCGTAGCTGTCATAGCGTAGCGCTGACCGCCGAAGGTGATGTAAGCAATTGGTTCAATGAGTAGCTTGTAGTTGCCGTTTTTCAGCACTTTGTAGGCGTTATTAATGTCTGTCGGATCATCACTCTTCGCAATGGTGAGCTGCGCTATATATCTGACAACTAGCTTATCTGTAAAATAAGACCGAATTTCATCGATGTTAGCAACACCGTTATCCTCTATAATGGTAGGCAATCCTTTTTTAGGAACATAATAGGTATAAGTAACAGCGGTTCCAACCAAAGAAGCTCCATGTTTATAATGCAGCTTGCTTTTTTTTCCAAAGTGTCCCTTTATGTTATCTTCATTTTTGTTAGTTAAATCAATCGGAGTTGTAATTGGCTCATTGTCACTTGCACGGACAACAGTAATTCGTACGCCATCCTGCCCGGGATTCCAAAAATTTTTTCCAGCTTCTCCGTCACCCATGCCGCCGCCACCATTGTCAATGTTCCCGTCTACCTCTGCAAAAACACAGGTAGGAAAAGCAGAAAAAAAGAGGAGCAGGCATAGCAGAACTGATATAATGCGTTTCATATATCCTCCTTGCAAAACGAAAGAGCATGGCCAATACCATGCTCTTTAACAAATCTATATTGAATTCTACTCCATAATTCCAACTTTTTCACCCGTCAATTCATCTCCGGATTTACCAACGGTTTCACCTTCACCTCCGCCGGTTCCATCTACCCAGCCAAAACCGGGCATATAGGTTTTTCCATCCTTTACATCACCAGCTTTTGGGGTAGAAGAGGAAGATTTGCTGGAGCTTGACTTGCTCGAAGAAGATTTACTGGAACTGCTCGAGTTGCTTTTACTGCTGGAAGAACTGCTGCTTGTCGTTTTCTTTCCGTTGTCGATAACCGGAGTTTCTTTATAAGTGGGCTGCTTATCTGGATCAGTCAAGGCCGGATTTGTTGCCTTGGTGTATCCGCTGCTCGTTTCGCTACCGGCTCCCTCAATCACCGGAGCCGGGGGCATTGAAGACGACTTTGGAGCTATGCTGGTAAGTGCCGTTGTATTTTTATCACCTGCACTGGCTGCGCCCGATCCGCTACCTGATGTCGAACCGGCAGCTCCACCGGCCACGTCAGCAGAATTGATTTCTCCAATCGTCAGGGATACATTGGACGATGTCGTACTCTCTGCCGGAGTAAGGGGATCGTCTTTCCCTCCATCCTGCGTAGCGAACGCCGTAGCCACACCTGCAAAAACGATAACCGCCGCTATTGCAATTATATATTTCTTTTTCATAAGTTCGTCCTCCATTCGTTAATTTGAGTGTATTCTTATTACCACATTCTGTCAAGATGAAAGCGGAAGCGCTTCCGCTTTTGACTTCATAATTCTTTTAAATTTGCTCTAGTGCTTCTATCGACGCTTTGCTTTTGGGGGCTTTCAGCCTGATGTTTAGCGTCCTGAAATCGACCGCTTATGTCAACTGCTTTTTCGGGTGTCCGTTCTTTCTCCCACCACAGCTGTTCACGTTGCAGGGAACCATGACAGGGCATTTTCTCCCGTTCGTTCGGCTCTCTACCTAATAAGGCCTCCAATTCGTTCTTAAGCCCATAAGCTCTATTAAAATCATGGGTTCTCATGATCCAAACATCGCCGTATTTTTCCCGACTCTCACCTTTTACAATAAAAGAAACGAAGCCGTCATAATCCTTGACGACTTCTACTTTAAAATAGCTGCAATTATAAGTCTTGTGTGTACCATTGGAGCCAAGGTATTCAACAACTTCAATTTCTTTACGATCTGGCGATCCAGGAATCGAAGTGGCAATTACCGGGAAGCTCTGTTCAACGTACTGATCGATAGGGGGATTTTCAGCCAGTATCATTTTTTTAGATTTCATAATCAATGCACCTCTTTCTGTTTTTCTTAGCAGACCGATATAATTTGTAATCAGCAGGTCGGGGGTTCGAATCCGTCCACCAGCTCCACGCTTCGGCGTTCAGCTGAATCGGACAAACTGCTGCATCTGTTTGAGATAAAAGGTAATATGGAGGAGTTCCCGAGTGGCCAAAGGGGGCAGACTGTAAATCTGTTACGTTACGTTTCGGTGGTTCGAATCCACCCTCCTCCACCAAATTAAGATAATCCGACCCTTTTCCAATTGGAAAAGGGTCGGATTTTTCATTTTGTATAGATGAAACAGTATAGGTAGAGCGGCGGAATGGGTTACATACTGTCGCCAATTCACCTCTTAAAATTAAAGCCTCAACAAAGAATTCTGGGGAAAGCATTTATGGGCACGGGCCTATTTCGTCGCCAGCAGCGGAAATGTTACGGATGAAGTAACGGCCGAGTACTGCTCAATGCGAGGACAGACCTTGCTAGTGACCCATGATGCGTGCTGAAATAGCGGCGCAATAACGGTGGCCACAAGTCGTAAGCAATACCGGAAGCCCTTATGGCGCATGGAGGCTAACTGTTGGCAGCAGATGGCCGCCTTTTATACCCCTTTTCAACTTGCGCGCCCTGATTCTGCGGCTGAGAGTACGGCAAAGATCAGAAGGTGCATTTTGGAAGGGCAGGCTTTGCTCAGCAGGAAAAACCAAAAATATCTTTTGACATAGCGCGTAAAATTCGATATAGTTACGGAAAAGGCTTGTGTGAGTGGGGAGGCGGTCATATAAAAAGCTACAGTACCAATGAAGTCTGTCAGATGTGTAACGTAAGCAGAAAGCAGCTGCGCTATTATGAGGAGCATGGGGTGCTCAGCCCTGTTCCCAGAAACGACGCGAACAATTACCGCTACTACACCCAGCAGCACCTGTGCGCGATTGTGGCAGCGAAAGCGCTGAAAAACATCGACATGTCGCTGGCTGAAATGAAGGACATTATCTATGGCCGAAACGTTGAGGCGATCCAGAGATCGATCCGAAAGCAGATGACCGCCTCCCGCGAGGCTCTGGAGGAAAGCATGATCCGCTACGAGCAGAGCACGCTGGAATATACCAAGCTGATGGAGGCCATCTCCATTTTTAAAATCCACGATCTCAAGGGGGAAACGGATTATCATTATGAAGTGGTGGATCGCCCGGCCCAAAGCGTGATTTCGCTGCGGTATCGCACCGATTTTGAGGACGCGGATGGTTTGGACATGGATTACCTCCCTCTGATCCAGACCAAAGCGCAGTCCGTCAATGCCGCGTCCCTCAGCATCAGCGCGCTGATGTATATCACCTACGACCATTTTGACAGTGACGCCTGTTCGTTTAACAACGAGGTTCACGATTTTAAAATTGCCGTTCCGGTTGCCGATGCCGGCCCGCACGTCCAGCATTGCGATCATATCCCGGCGTTTCAGGGGGTGTCGGCCATCCACATTGGTTCTCCCAAAAATGAACGGCTCTGCCAGACCTACATGAATTTGCTGAAATGGGCAAAAGCGCAGGGATACCGTCTGGAGAACTGGTCGGTGGAAGAGTGGCTGATCAGCCCCATGATTACCAACAACTCCGACCTTTGGATGATTCGGGTCATGATCCCGTTCCGGGGAACAGGGATACAGGGGTGACCAGCGGGCGGGTTTTTGCGCTTTGGCAAAGGAAAACGTGTCCCACAGGGGCATGTTTTAAATTCAGCTCCTGCATAATTCGGCGGCTTTTCGGTAAAATTTAAGGATTTCTTGTAAATTATGAAAAAATTTTATTTTCATAATTCAAATCATTTTGATACTTGACTTATCCCCGGGGGATACCTGTAAGATGAATCTCAGAGGTCGCAGACCAAAAATACCAGCGTGCGGCGGAACCGTTTCAAAGCATATCCCCAAAAGGAAACCGTGTTCCACCTGGGTCTGCTGCTGACGAAGCCGGCGGGAATATACGTAAGACAAAGGAGTCGCTTTTCTGCACAGTATTGTGCAGAAAAAGTGGCTCCTTTGTCTTATCTGAAAGAGAACAGAGAAATCCAACCGAATGAAATGAAAGACAGGAGTGGACTTGACATGCAAGCGATCAAACAGGCGGAGAAGAAAACTTACCAGAGAGATCACCAGCTGACAGAGACGGTGCTGGAGATCATAGATTCCGTGCAGAGCCGCGGAGACGCCGCTCTTCTGGAACTGGCCCAAAGGTTCGACCACACAGATTTGAAATGCGTGAAGGTGGATCGCCCAACGATTGAAAAGGCCTATACATTGGTGGATCAGGAAACCGTAAAGCACATCACCTTTGCCGCCGACCAGATCCGCTGGTTTGCCCGGCAGCAGCTGCAATGCATGCAGCCGCTGAACGTTCCAAGCCCCATAGCGGGTGTGGAGCTGGGGCACCGGCTGGTGCCGGTAGAAAAATGCGGCTGCTATATTCCCAGCGGGCGCTACCCGCTGCCCTCCTCCGCGCTGATGAGCGTTATTACCGCAAAGGTAGCCGGTGTAAAGCATGTGGCGGCCTGTTCCCCCGCCTTTCACGGCTGCGGAACGATCCACCCCGCCGTGCTGGTGGCGATGGATATTGCCGGTGCCGATGACATTTACTGCATGGGCGGGGCGCAGGCCATTGCGGCTTACGCTTACGGCACGGAGACGGTGCAAAAGGTCGATATGATCGTCGGGCCGGGAAACAAATTTGTCACCGAGGCCAAGCGCCAGGTGCTGGGCGACGTGGGAATCGACAGCCTGGCTGGACCCAGCGAGGTGCTGATCCTTGCGGATGAGACCGCCAACCCCACCTTTGTGGCCATTGATCTGCTGGGTCAGGCGGAGCACGATCCCAATGCCAAGCCTATTCTGGTCTGCACCGATGCGGGCGTGATCGAACGGTCTATGGCGGAGCTGGAGCGCCTGCTGGCGGATCTGCCGACCCGCGATGTGGCCCAGAGGTCATGGGAGGATAACGGGGAGGTTTACCTGGCCGAGAGCATGGAGGAGGCCATCGCGCTGGCCAACCGGGTGGCGCCGGAACACCTGGAGGTACAGACGAAGGAAGAACGGCAGGTAGCTGCCCGGCTGTATCACTATGGGTCTTTGTTCGTGGGGCATTATGCGCCGGTGGCCTTTGGGGATTTCGTCTCCGGAACCAATCACATTTTGCCTACCATGTCCACGGCCCGCTATTCTAACGGACTGTGTGTCAAAACCTTTATTAAGACGCCTTTTCACCAGTACGTCAGTCAGGAGGGCTGCAAAAATCTCTCCGAGTCCTGCATGCATTTCGCGCAGGTGGAAGGACTTTACGCGCATAGAGATTCCGTCCGTTTGCGCGTGGAGTAAACTGCACAGGCGAACCGGAAACAGAAGGGAGGAATTCTTGTGGCAGAGGAACAGACGGCTCTGGAATTGCGGCACGTTACGAAGCTGTACGCCGGAACTGTGGCGCTGGAGGACGTGAGCCTCACCATCAGGCGCGGAGAGGTTCACGGGCTCATAGGCAAAAACGGCGCCGGAAAATCCACGCTGGTAGGTATCATTTCCGGGCTGGTCGCCCCCAGCAGCGGGGAAATCTGGATCAACGGGCAGAAATATACTTCCCTGTCTCCTATCACGGCCAAGCACCAGCACATCTCGATCATTACACAGGAGCCGCAGGTGATAGAAGAAAGCACCGTAATGGAAAACTTTTTTATGCCCGGGTATCTGGATGACAAAAAGGTCATCGACTGGAGCGAGATGCGCCGCCGGGCGGTCGAGATTCTGGATCGGGCGGGCTTTCCCATAGACGTATCCGTAAAGATGCGGAATTTATCCATCAGTGAGCGCCAGCTGCTGCTGGTCATCAAGGCGTGCTTTGTGGAAAACGCGGAGATTGTCATTATGGATGAGGTGTCCGCCTCTCTCAGTCAAAAGGATCAGGCGATTCTTTACCGCTTGATCGACGACCTGATTTCGGCCGGGAAAACCATTGTTTTTATCTCCCACCATACGGAGGAGCTCCTGCGCGTCTGCGATTGGGTAACGGTGATCCGGGACGGGCACAATGTAGGCAGCGTCATGCGGGAGAATCTGGATAAAAAGAAGCTGGCCTCGCTGATTGTCGGCAGCACCAATTATGACGAACAGATCATGGAAGACATGTCCTCCATGATTCGGGAGGAAGAGGTGTTTGCGCTAAAGAACTTTACCAGCTACGGAAAATTTGAGCATATCAGCCTGTCCGTCAGAATGGGCGAGATTGTCGGGCTGGCGGGGCTGCGGGGCAGCGGGCGAACCGAGCTGATGAAGAGTGTGGTCGGGATCGATGCGTACGACGATGGAACGGTCTGGGTTGCGGGAAGCCAAAAGCATTACCGCTCCCCGGCAGCCGCCCGTGACGATGGAGTGCTTTACCTGACGGAGGAACGCGAGGCAGAGGGGCTGATCCCCATCGCCTCCATTCAGAAAAATCTAACCGTCAGCATACTGCCCAGGATCAGCCGGTGGGGGGTGCTCCAGACCAAAAAAGAGGAGCAGCTGGCAGACGATCTGATTCGTACGCTGGATGTGAAGGCTTTTTCCAGAAATCAGAACATCGGGCAGCTCAGCGGCGGGAATAAGCAAAAGGTGCTGGTGGGCAAGATCATGGCCTATACCCCGCTGGTCTGCCTGCTGGATGAGCCTACCCGCGGCGTAGATATCGAGGCCAAGGAATCCATTCTAAACACCATTCACCATGAGCTTCGCAAGCAATCCTGCGTTATTATCACATCTCCCGGAGTGGAGGATCTGATCAAAATTTGCGACCGTATTCTGGTTCTGTATGAGGGTAAGATCATCGACCAGTTTTCGCGGGAGGAGTTTTCTGAAAAAGAGATATACCGGGCAATGCAAGGCGAGGTGATCCATATTGACGAGGTGAGAAACAATGAGTCTTAAGACAAAGATAAAGCTGGCCCTGCTGGATAATCTGGTGTGGGTTCTGCTTGCGGCATTTTTTATTGCCAACGCCTTTTTTACCCCCGCGTTTCTCGGCATGAAGAACCAGCTGAATATTCTGTATCAGTCCGCAACGCTCGGCCTGCTGGTGCTGGGCATGGGAATTGTGATGATGGTGGGAGAGCTGGATCTTTCCATGGAGGCCACGCTGGCTTTTGCGCCCGGCATCGTCATACTGGCAGCCCGGCAGCTGAATATGGGGCCTGTGACGTGTATTCTTCTCACGCTGGTTTTGGGTACGGTGATCGGCTTTTTCAACGGCTTTTTCGTAGCCAAGCTGAAAACCAACTCCTTTCTGCTGACCATGTCCAGCCAGATTGTCATGCGGGGACTGGTGCTCTTTCTGGTGCCCTTCTCCCTGGCCGGGCTTGACAAAGGCTATACCTTTTTGGGGCGTGGGCGCATCGGGGCAATTCAAATCGCCATACTGGTGCTGATCGTGGTTTACATTATATTTGAATTTATTTTTCATAAAACGGTTTTCGGACGCAAGTTCACCCTCACCGGCGGCAACCGCCGCGCAGCTTACATCTCCGGCATCAACACCGACCGCGTCGTCATCTATGCCTTCATGCTGGCGGGCCTGCTTTCCGCTCTGGCCGGGCTGGTCACAGCCGGGCGGCAGAACGCCGTTTCCAACAGCATGGGCGAGGGGATGGTAATGATGGCCTTTGCCGGCGCGATTCTGGGCGGCTGCAGCTTTAACGGCGGCATGGGCAAGCCTGTGGGAATGCTGGGCGGCACACTGCTGCTGGGTATGATCGACAACGCGCTGAACCTCAACGGGGTGGATGTCAATCTGGTCAGCGCAACAAAGGGCGGCCTCATCTTTTTGGCAATTCTTCTGGATCGGCTGCGCTTTAAAATGAGCGCCGACATCATGCACAAGGAGAATGTCCGAAAGCTTTCCGCTGTGCAAAGTAATTCCTGACTGAAAACTCAGGCAATTGTGCCGCTTCGATTTTATAGTTTGTAGTATACCAGTGAATGGAGGAAGAATTACATGAAAAAAAAGATGCTCACGATCCTGCTCGCCCTGACCATGCTGCTCACCGCGTTCACCGGCTGCGGAACCGCGGGTTCCGGCTCCAATGGAGGCGGGTCCGGGCAGAGCCTTGCCGGTTCCGGCGCTCCGGCAGAGAAGAAAACCATCGGTATGGTGGTGAAAAACACCTCTACCGAATACATTCAGGCGTTTATGATCGGCGCACAGGAAGCCTGCGATAAATATGGCATCGAGCTGAAAATTGTGGACGGCAAGGCCGACAGCCTGAAAATTATGGACGCCATCGACACGTTCATCGTGCAGGGGATCGACGGCTTCATTCTGGCCGGAGCGGAAGATCTGGTCACGCTCGTTCCCGGCATCGAAAAGCTGAACGCAGAGGGAATCCCGGTCTTTGCGGTGGACACCTGCCCGGAGGGCGGCCGCGTAGACATGTTCATCACCAACGATATTGTCGATTCTTCCCGCAAGGCGGCAACCCAGATGATTCAGGGCATTCAGGATGCCAACGGGGGAACGGTTCCCGAGGGCGTCATCATCGAAATCACGGGCTCCCTGGTGGATATGTACACCACACAGTGTCATGAAGGGTTTTCCTCCGTGATGAAGCAGTACCCCCAGCTGAAGGTGGTTCAGGGCGAGGGCCACTGGAACAATGACGACGCGCACAGCCGCACCAGCGATCTGCTGACCCGTTACGGCGACGATGTGAAAGGCATTTACGTCCATACGCCCGATATTATGGGTTCCGGCGTTGTGGCTGCCGTAGAGGCCGCCGGCCTTGACCCCGCCGACTATTTTATCTCCGGTATCTGCATTGGGGTGGAGGGGATGAATCTGCTCAAGGAGGGCAAGCTGTATGCCGTGGTGGAGCAGCCTGCTTTGGATATGATTACCATCGCCGTAGAAAATCTGAACAAGATATTCAACGGGGAAGAAATCCCCAAGGTGGGCGAGACCATCACGAAGGAAGGGGCCCTGTGGTCGCCCGCGAAGGTGATCGAGAATGAGTTTGCGGACAGCGGCACCACTATGCTTCTTCAGTCGCCTCTGGTTCCGCAGGAATGCCCTCCCACCGACAAACGGCTTTATGAAAACCGCATCGGCTAAACAGTAGGCAGGCAGAGCGGGCAAAATTCCTGCCCGCTCTGCACAACGATTCAGAAAGGAGATTCCCTATGCAGAAATCCGGCATTGCGGATAAAAACATCTTTGATGTCAGTGGAAAAGTAGTCGTTGTCACCGGCGCGGGAACCGGGCTCGGCGAATGCTATGCGCAGGCGTTTGGGGAAATGGGGGCAACCGTCGTCTGTGCCGGCCGAACCCCTGGTCCCCTGGAACGAGTGGCTGCGGGCATCCGAGAAAACGGCGGCGCGGCGATCGCGCTGCGTGTGGATGTCGCCGATCCCGACGCCATTCGGCGGTTTATGGAACAGGTTCAGGCACAAACCGGCGGCGTGGATGTACTGGTGAACAACGCCGGAGCGGAAATTGTAGAGGATTTTCTTTCCGTTACCCCCGAGCATTTTGACGCCATTATCGACGTCAATCTAAAGGGCGCTTATTTCATGGCCCAGACCGCGGCCAAAGCCATGAAGGAAAAGGGAGGAAAAATTATCAATATCGGCTCTCTGGGGAGCTACATCGGTCTGGCGGAATCGAGTGTCTACTGCTCCAGCAAGGGGGCCATTGTTCAGCTGACCAAGACCATGGCCATTGAACTGGCAAAATACAACATTCAGGTCAACGCTATCGCGCCCGGCTATTTCGTCACACCCATGACCCGGCAGTTCTACGATGATCCGGAGCACCGCGCCTGGATTGAAAGCCGTATTCCCGCCGGCCGGTGGGGAATGGGAAGGGATTTGGCCGGCCCTGCGCTGTTTTTGGCCTCCGCCGCCAGCGATTATGTCACCGGGCAGGTCGTCGTTGTAGACGGCGGCTGGCTGGCCGGTTAGGAAGGAGGCAGGGATGAAAGCGGTAAAATTTTACGGCATCGGCGACGTGCGCACCGTCGATACCGAGGCGGCCACTCCTGGAGGCGGCCAGGCGCTGATCCGCGTTCTGTACGGCGGCATCTGCGGCTCCGATCTGCACATCTACCGGAAGGGGATGTTTGTGGAGCGTCTGGAGGAAACCATGGGGCATGAATTCGTGGGCCGGGTCTGCTCCGCACCGGCGGAAAGCGGGCTGAGTGAGGGGGATCTGGTGGTGGGCGATCCACGGGTGCCCTGCGGTCACTGCCGGGCCTGTTTGGAGGGCGACAGCCACCGCTGCGCCTCTCTGGGGTTTATTGGAGAGGTCAGGCCCGGGTGCTTTGCCGAGTATTTGGCTCTGGAGCCGGAAAAGCTGATCGTGCTCCCCAAGGACACCGATTTGAAACAGGCGGCGCTGTGCGAACCTCTGGCCGTGGCAATTCACGCCTGCAAGGAAATTATGAGGGCCGATCCTCAGCGTGTGCTGGTAATGGGAGCGGGGCCTATCGGCCTGTTGATCGCCTGCCTGCTGAAGGCGCAGTATCGGGTGGCACAGGTAACCGTGGCCGACTTGGACGAGTTCCGCCGAAAAAAGGCGGAACAGGCCGGCGCGGATCAGGCGGTATCCGACGGGCTCAAAGCCGGGGGAGCATTTGACTGCGCGGTAGACGCAGTCGGCGTTCAGGGCGCGCTGGAAGGCGCCATTCAATCCACCCGCCCGGGCGGTTCCGTCTTTCTTTCCGCCATTTACGAAACGTTGCCTGTAGTAGACGTCAATTATCTGGTATCCAACGAGCAGAGGCTCTGCGGGAACAACGCCTATTCCTTTTCCGATTTGCAGGAGGCCGCCCGGCTGGTCGGCGGGAAAAAGCTGCCTCTGGATTGGCTGGTGACCCGCGTGCTGCCCGCAGATCAGGCGGATCAGGCGTTTCGGCTGTTGACGGCTCCGGCAAAGACGGATTTGAAAATCTTATTGGATTTTCAAATTTAATCGGTACATTTGCTCCATGGATCGGACGAGTACCTCAAACGGTTTGAAACAAAAGAAACAGGCAGCAGTACCCGAGTGGCCAAAGGGAGCGGACTGTCAATTTGTTGCATTGGGGTGGTTCACCCCACTCCTCGGCCAAAAGAAACCCGCATCGTTTTCACAGTATTGGGGGGGTTGCTGTGCGCAGAAATATCCCAAAACAGAAGGAAAAGTCAAGGGAACCGCTGAAACAACAAATCCGTTTCAGCGGTTCTCTATGTTTACAGATTTATATTCCGGGCATGGATGCTCTGCCGGAGCTCAATCGACAGGAATTTCTTATTTGCAAAGCGCACATACTCATGATACACTGATTTCAGATCATAAATCGCTGCTCCTGCGGGTGCTTTCCAGCGGCGATATTCAATATACACCATGGGGGTGGATACAGATGCGGGTAGAATTTGCGGTGGTTTCTCCGTCCAGCACGATGACGTCAAAATTTAAGAAGGTTCTTTCTGAGAGGAAAATCAGCTGCCCTGTTGTACAGGCCTCCCAGAAAAACGCCATTCCCGCCGCCCGGCAGATGATTGAGCAAGGCGCGAAGATCATCATAAGCCGCGGGAATACCGCGCGCATGCTGCGGAGCAACCTCGAAATCCCCGTGATTGAGGAAAAGCACACTTTTTTCGATTGCTACATCGGCTACCAAAAGGCTTTGAAACGATCGGACAAAATCGCTTTCCTCGCAACCTCAGATTCCTTTCTCAAAATTCTCAACAAGAGCAAGCCGCTGCTCAAAAACGCCTTGATCTGCCCCATAGACGCCCAGCTCAAGGAGGAATATGTAAGGGCGGAGATGGAACAGCTGGTGCGTATGGGGATTGAGGTGGCAATCGGCGGGATTTCCCTGCGCGATTTGGTGACTCAGTACGGGATACAGTATATCATGACCGAAACGGATGAAGACGCGGTGAACGACGCAATCGACGAGGCGCTGTATCATTTGAAGATCGAGGACGAGCGCTTGCGGAAAAACAACGAGCTGAAACGCAAGCACGAAATGATCCAGGCCGTTATGAACTGCACCTCAGACGGCATATTCAGCGTGGACCAGGAGGGGATCGTCACCAATATCAATGAAAACGCTCACCGGATGCTCCCGGAGCTTTCACCGGGGCAGCCGATTGGCAAGCTCCTGCAGAGCGATTTATTGGATTCGACGCTCAAGCATGGAGAAACGCTGTCGAATGTGCTGATCAACACCCGCAAATCCTCTCTCATCCTGAACATCGCCCCCGTGTGCGTGAAAGACAGCGTAATCGGGGCGACGGTGACGGTGCAGTACCAGCACGAGATACAGAAAATGGAACAGAAAATCCGCCACAGTCTTCTGACGAGCGGACACATTTCGGATAAAACCTTTGACGATATCATTGGGAGCAGCCCCGCGCTGAAAGCCGCAAAATCATTGGCGCAGCGATACGCCGCAGTGGACAGCACCGTTCTGATCCTCGGCGATACCGGTACGGGAAAAGAGCTTTTTGCGCAAAGCATCCATAATGCGAGCAGGCGCAAGTCGGCTCCCTTTGTCGCCATCAACTGTGCTGCGCTGCCCGCCAGTGTGTTGGAAAGCGAGCTGTTCGGCTATGTGAAGGGCGCGTTTACCGGCGCGCGGAGCGAGGGAAAGGCCGGCATGTTTGAACTGGCGCATAACGGAACCATCTTTCTCGACGAAATCAGCGAGACACCGCCCGATGTGCAGCTCAAGCTTCTGCGGGTGATTCAGGAGCGAAAGGTGATCCGCCTTGGCGACGACCGGGTCACCTCTGTGGATGTCCGCATTATCGCGGCCAGCAACAGGGATCTGCGAGAGCTGGTGCAGTGCGGCCTGTTTCGGGAGGATTTCTATTACCGCATTTGCGTTCTGGAGCTTCAGCTCCCCACACTCGATGAGCGCAAAGAGGATATTCCCGAGCTGGTGCGCCATTTTCTGAACAACCCCAAGCTGCCTTCCAAGAAAATCACGGAGGAAGCCCTGAACCTTTTGATGGGGCAGCAGTGGCGCGGGAATATCCGCCAGCTGAACAATATTGTGGAAAGGCTGGCGGTGATATGTGATACGGATACCATCACAGCCGATCTTGTCGAACGTGCGGTGCTGACAAGGCCCCGCACACAAACGGAAGAGAGCCTGCCCCAATACGGCGCCCCCGCTGCCAAACACCCGATGACCGAGCGCGAGCTGATTCGGCGTGTTCTTCATGAAAACAAGGGCAACCGGGAGCGCTCGGCAAGTCAGCTTGGAATCAGCACGACGACTCTCTGGCGCAAAATCAAAAAGATACAGGAGTCGGAGCCGACGTATTTTGACCTGGTGAAATATTTTGATTAATTGCATATTGTTTCTGAATATTTCATTTTATTTCAAAATCGTTCATCTGAAATGAAATGCAATAGAGGAAATATGGATCATTCTGCGCTGAATCGTAAAAGCGCAGAATTTTTTTGTTTTGTATCCTTTCGCGCAAAACCCGGGGCGTCCCTGCTTTTCCGTCAATGCCGACGGAAAGGGAGGGTATGGTAAAACCATGCGGGCATACTGTTGGCATACTTATTGCTTAAATCATTCAGTGAAACCCGAACAATTTGAAGGAGGGATACAATTTTGAAGTATCAATTGGTATTTATCGGCTTTGGGGAGGCCTCGTACAACATCGCGCTTGGCCTGAAGTCGGAAGGGTTTGACAGCATGGCCGCATACGATGTGTTCGCGCAGGACCCGAAGCGGGGCGAACTGATTCGGTCGCGCGCGCAGGAGGCGGGGATTCCGCTGATCGGTTTGGAGGCGGCTTGCGGCGAGGGTGCCTGTATCGCGTCCATGAACAGCGCGAAGGTGGCGCTCTCCGTGGCAAAAGACATCGTTCCTCGTCTGAAGGAGGGCCAGATTTTTGTCGATCTGAACTCCGCGGCCCCCACCGTTGAGGAGGAGATCGACAGAATTCCCCGCGCGCAGGGTGTGCTGTTCTGCGACGCGGGCGTTATGGGCACTGTGCCGGGCAACCGCCACAAGGTACCCATGTTTCTGTCGGGGGACGGCGCGCAATCGTTTTACAATGCGTTTGCCCGTTACGGCATGAAGCTGACTGTGCTGGACGCTCCGGCGGGAGGCGCGTCCGCTATTAAAATGCTGAAAAGCGTCGTCATGAAGGGCCTGCCCCAGCTGATGTTCGAGTCTTTCGAGGCTGCGGAAAAATACGGCGTGCTGGGCACTCTGGCAGAGTCCCTCGGCGAATCCATCAACGGAAAAACGGTGGAAAAGCTGGCCAATACGTTTATCGCGCGCACCATGATCCATGCCGAGCGCAGGAGTGCCGAAATGCGGGACGTGGTGAGCACGCTGGAAAGCCTGAAGGTGGACGCGTCCATGTCGAAGGCAGCGGTCGCAAAGCTCGACGCACTCGCGGCGCAGCACTGGGCGGACAAAATAGACCCCAGCGGCGATTTGGACTACCGCGAGGCCATTAAGCTGCTGGTAAAAGAGAATGAGGAGGCTGGATTGAAATGAGCAACAATCAATACTATGAACTGCCGGAGCGGATTCCGGAGGAAATCATTGAGCGTGTGAAAAAGCTGAGCCCCGCGCAGCTGTGCGACGGCATGGCGTCCCTTGGAATTGAGCGCAACGGCTGTATGGACGCCGATCTGCTCCCTCTGGACGACGGCAAATTTATGGTGGGCACCGCCTGCACGGTCGACACGGAGGACGGCGATAACTTCCCGATTCATGTGGCGATTTATCAGGGCAAGCCGGGATATGTGCTTGTCGTTGCGGGGAAGGGCTACACCGAGCGCGCTTATATGGGCGACCTGATGGGCGGCGCGGCGGCGGCCATCGGACTTTCCGGCATTGTCATCGACGGCTACGTGAGAGACAAGGTTGGTCTGGCCGCTTTGGATATTCCGGTTTATGCCAAGGGCTTTATGCAGAGGAGCCCCGCCAAAAAAGGCCCGGGCGAAATCAACACGGTCGTTACCTGCGCGGGCGTAAAAGTGGCTCCCGGAGATTTGGTGGTGGGAGACTACGACGGCGTAACGGTCATTCCGCGCGGGCGCATTGAAGAAGTGCTGGCGGCAGCCGAAAAGAAAGGGGACTACGAGCTCAAGCGCCGCGACGCCATCGACAACTACCGCAAATGCAGGGAAGAAGGGCGCGAGCTCCCGAACCTTGCACCCGCATGGGTGACCGAAATGCTGCAGGGCAAATCATGATGGATTAAAATGGAATCGCATCATGTTTTATGATAGAGGAGGGTATTGATATGTTGGTAGCTTTGGCATATTTCATGATTATTTTGTTCCTCGTTCTTGTCTGTACGAAAAAGATGTCCGCTTTTGCGGGCCTCATTATTTCATCCACTGTCGCGGGCCTGCTTGCCTGTGTTGTAAACGGGGTTCCCTTTACAGAGATTTTCTCCTGGTTCAAGGATGGACTGTTTTACACTTTGAGCGATTCCGGCTCTGTGAAGCTTGGAACCATCAATTCCGGCGTGATGATTCTGTTTGCGGTGCTTTACTTCAGCCTGATGATGAACGTCGGATTGTTTGACCCGCTGTGTACCTTTTTGATCCGGAAGGCAAAGGGCGACCCGCTGAAGGTGATGATGGTCGCTACGCTGACCTCCTGTGCGGTAACCCTCGACGGCGACGGGACGACGACCATATTGATCGTAACGGCCGCGTTTATCCCTCTGTTTAAGAAGATGAACATGAAGCTCTCCAATTTGGCGATGATGATCATTCTGCCCTGTTCCATCGGCAATTGCCTGCCGTGGGGCGGCCCGCTGGCCAGAGCGGCTTCTGTCATCAACGTGGACGTCAACGTTCTCTTTAAGGCGTTTCTTCCCGTTTTGGGCATGGGCCTGGTTTATGTGATCGCTCTGGCGTACTTTCTCGGCAAGGCCGAGCGCAAGCGCCTGGGCTATGTAAAGGGCGGCGGAGAGATCATCAGCGCGGCCCAGATTGAGGAAATGTGCGCGGCGATCACCGAAAACGAGAAGGAACACAAACGCCCCAAGCTGTTTGTGTTCAACCTGGTGTTCACCCTTGCTCTTATGGCCGCGATGATTATGGGCATTGCAAGCGGAGCGCTTCTTTTCATGGTTGGCACCGGAATTGTGGTAGCTGTTAACTATGGCTTCAAAGAGCAGCGCGAAAGAATTGCCGCCAACGGGGCGGACACCATTTCCGTCGCGATCATTATCATGGCGGCGGGCTGTTTTATGGGTGTTCTCAACAGCAGCGGCATGGCGACGGCTCTGGCGGCCAATCTGGCCAGCCTGATCCCCGAATCGCTCGGCAGCCACATCCCGATTATTTTTGCTCTCATCGGCGCCGTCGCGTGCTGGGCTCTGCCGGTCGACGCCTATTATTTCGGAATTCTTCCCGTGATCGTGCCGATCGCCGCGCAGTTCGGGGTTGGCGCGATGGAAATTACCATGGCGTCTTTGATGGGTCAGGCGGTTCGTTACGGCAGCCCCACCGTCGCATGGCTGTTCCTTTTGATCGACAGAACGGAAATGAATTTCGGCGAGTATCTGAAAACCTTTATGAAGTACGCCATTCCCCTGTACCTGGTGTTTACTGTTACCGCTCTGGCGCTCGGGCTGTTCCACCTGTAATTTCAGCGGCGAAGATATGCCGGAAAAGCCGGTTTGCATTTTGCGGCGCGGATGCCGCGGCAGGAAACCCGATGCAGTGACGGCAGCCCCTTTCATGGAAGAAAGCTTCTGTGCGGGTACCATTGCTTCTGCCGCGCGAAAAGCGGGACGGTTTGCGGCGTTCCGCTGCCGTGAAATCAATTAATTGAAGCGAGCGTAAGAAACCGTTTGCCGCCGCATAACAATTTGAGGCGGCAAACGGAACAAGAAAAGCATCCCGGCAAACAAGAAAATTTACATTCCAACAGCACGGCAATGCCTGAGCCACACCCCATCTGTTTTTGTATCTCATACAGAAACAGATGGGGTGTCGTTTTGCCAAAAGGCCAGCGGCAGCGCTGTTTTTTGCAGGAAAACACTCCCGTCACGCCGAGAATTCTGAAAGGAATCCGTGCTTTTCGGTCGGATGAATCTGTTGATAGAAGATCGTTCTGATTGTCAGAATTCCACAAAATCCCACATCGTTTTCAACAGTTTTAACATATTGTAACAAAGCATTGACTAATGTGCAAAACCCGATTAAAATTATTCTATATCAATCTCTGCATGAAATTTGACTCACATATTCATGAAAATTTACTGGAGGTTAGAACATTGGAAGAAAAAAATCACAAGCCTTATATTCCGGCGGATAAGGTGGTCCCTGAATTTACTGTTTATTCGGTAGCTCTAGGTGTTTTACTCGTGATTCTGTTCGGCGCCGCCAACGCGTACCTGGGGTTGCGCGTGGGTATGACGGTTTCGGCCGCGATTCCCGCATCGGTTATCTCAATGGGCATCATTCGCATGATTCTGAAACGCGATTCCATTCTGGAAAACAACATGGTGCAAACCATCGGCTCTGCCGGCGAGGCCGTGGCGGCCGGTGCAATCTTCACCATGCCCGCGCTGTTTATGTGGGCGGAGGAAGGGCTTGCGTCGATGCCATCTCTTTTTGAAATTTCTCTGATTGCCCTGTGCGGCGGTGTTCTGGGCGTTGTATTTATGGTGCCGCTGCGTACGGCGCTGATCGTCAAGGAGCACGGTGTTCTGGTTTACCCGGAGGGACAGGCCTGCGCCGAGGTGCTGATGGCCGGCGACAAGGGCGGCAACAAGGCCTCTACCGTTTTTATCGGTTTGGGCGTTTCCGCCGTGTACAAGTTCATTGCGGACGGGCTCAAGCTCTTCCCCAGTGAGATCGATTGGAAAGTCCCCATGTATAAAGGGGCTGGGTTCGGTGCGGACGTGCTCCCCGCGCTGGCCGGTGTTGGTTACATATGCGGGGCGCGGGTGTCCTCCTATCTTCTTGCGGGCGGCGCCACCGCGTGGTTTGTCATTATGCCGCTCATCGTTCTTTTCGGCAGCGATCTGGTGATCTTCCCCGCAAGCGTTTCTGTTGCGGAGCTGTGGGAAACCGGAGGAACATGGGGGATTTGGAGCAACTTTGTCCGCTACATCGGCGCGGGCGCCGTGGCGGCCGGCGGAATCATCACTCTGGTGAAAACTCTGCCGCTGATTGTCCGCACGTTTAAGGATGCAGTTGCCGGTTACGGACAGAGCACAAAGGGCACGCTGCGCACCGAGCAGGATCTCTCCATGAAGTTCCTGCTGCTCTGCACGGTAATCGTCGCTCTGGTGATGTGGCTCGTTCCGGCGATCCCGCTGAATTTCCTGGGAGCGCTGATCGTCATTATTTTTGGTTTCTTCTTTGCGACCGTTTCTTCCCGCATGGTCGGTCTGATCGGTTCGTCCAACAACCCGGTTTCGGGCATGTCGATCGCAACGCTGCTCATCGCCACCATGCTTTTGAAGGCGACGGGCAACAGCGGAATCGGCGGCATGATCGGCGCGATCACCATCGGCTCCATCATCTGCATCAGCGCGGCGATTGCCGGCGATACCTCTCAGGATTTGAAAACCGGCTTCCTCGTGGGCGCCACGCCCAGGCTGCAGCAGATTGGCCAGCTGATCGGAACGATCATCTCCGCGCTGACCATCGGCGGCGTTCTGTATCTGCTCAACAAGGCATGGGGATATGGTTCATCGGAGCTCCCCGCGCCGCAGGCCACGCTGATGAAGATGGTTGTGGAGGGCGTTATGGGCGGCAATCTGCCCTGGGCGCTTGTCTTTACGGGTGTGAGCATCGCGGTTATTATCGAAATTCTGGGCATTCCCGTGCTGCCCTTTGCAATTGGCCTGTACCTGCCGATTCATCTCTCCGTGCCGATCATGGCCGGCGGCTTGATTCGTCTGTATCTGGAAAAGCGCAAGGCTTCGTCCGAAGAGGAAAGAGAGGATATGGTGCAGTCCGGCGTGCTTTACAGCTCCGGTTTGATTGCGGGTGAAGGCCTCATCGGCGTTTTCCTCGCGGTATTTGCCGCGCTCAGCGTTAACGTTGCGCTGCCCGAGTCCCTGCACTTCGGCAATATCGCCGGTCTGATCGCGTTTGTTCTGCTTCTCATGACCATTCTGAAATTCACGGTTTGGAATAAGAGTCTGAAAAGATCATCAAAATAAAAATGCGGCCGGGCTGTATCCCGTAAAAGGGGGTACGGCCCGGTTCCGATCGAATCGGGAGAAGCGTTGATGGAGAAAAGAAAAAACTATCTGGATTTTGTGCCGGTTCTGAATCCTCAGAATTCATGGGACGAAAAGGACGGCATTGTCACCGTGCACATGGTGCATAAGGGCATTCACCACGTGATCGCCCAAAAGCTGTTTCGTTCGCCCCGCGTAAGCCATATTGCACTGGATGCCTTTGGCAGCTTTGTGTGGAAGAAAATCGACGGCGTGCGGACTGTGGGCGACATAGCGGACGAAATGAAGGCGCGTTTCGGCGATCAGGCGGAACCGGTTTACAATCGTCTGGTTCAATATATGAAGATTCTGCAAAACAACCGTTTCGTTCAGTTCCAAAAGAAGGGATGAAACCCTGCCCGGCAGAACAAGCCGGCACGATTTCTGACGGGAACGGAACCACCCAGCCTTTGTGCGGAATCCAGGGATTCTGCATGACGAGTGACGGATGTTATAGGGCAATGCCCGCTTTGAAAAGGGAGCGGTTTCTTTCCCCGCCGCAGGCGAGGGGAAAAATCGCCAGAGCATTTTAAAGCGCATTGCCGAACAAATACTGTAAAGGAGCTATCGTCATGGGAGTATTAGAGCATCTGGAGCCGAACCGAGTGTTTCATTTTTTTGAAGAAATTTCCGCGATCCCGCGCGGATCGACAAATACCAGAGCAGTCAGTGACTGGTGCGTGAGCTTTGCGAAAGCGCGCGGGCTGGAGTATCATCAGGACAGCTTCAACAATGTGATCCTCATCAAAGAGGCGACCCCGGGCTATGAAAGCGCGGAGCCGGTTATCCTGCAGGGGCATCTGGATATGGTCTGCGAAAAGGAGCCGGGCTGCACGAAGGACATGGAGAAGGAAGGCATTGATCTTGTGATCGACGGCGACCGCATCCGCGCCAAGGGCACCACGCTCGGCGGGGACAACGGCATTGCTGTCGCCATGGCACTCGCTGTGCTCGACTCAAAGGAGCTGTCGCACCCCCGCGTGGAGGTGATTCTCACCATCGATGAGGAAATCGGTATGCTGGGCGCCATTCAGCTGGACATGTCGCCGCTGAAGGGCAGAAGGCTGATCAACCTGGACTCGGAGGAGGAAGGAATTTTCACCGTGAGCTGTGCGGGCGGCAATATGACCCGGTGCCGTTTGCCCATTGCGCGCGCGCCGTATCCCGGCACCGTGCTGCACATTACGGTGGGCGGTCTGCTCGGCGGCCATTCCGGTGCGGATATTGACAAAGGGCGCGCCAACGCCAATATGCTGCTGGGCCGCCTGCTGTATGCCGTGAAGAAAAAGTCGGATTTCCGCCTGATTTCGGCGGAGGGCGGCAAAAAGGACAACGCGATCCCGCAGCAGTCGCAAGCGCTGCTGGCCGCCGCCAATGCGGATCTGGTTCGTGTGATTGCGGCGCAGATGGAAGCGGCCTTTCAGTCGGAATACCAAAAAAACGATCCGGGCCTGTTTGTTGAAGTGACAGACGCGGCGGCGGAGCGCGTTCCCATGGATGATACCTCAACCCGGAAGGTGCTGCATCTGCTGACCTGTATGCCAAACGGCGTTCAGGAGATGAGCGCCGACATTGAGGGCCTGGTTCAAACCTCGCTGAATCTCGGCATTCTGGCAACCGAAGAGGAAGAGCTGCTGGCCTCCTTCTGCCTGCGCAGCAGTGTCGCCACGCAAAAGCAGATGCTGGTTGACCGCCTGGCCTGCGAAATGGAGCTGCTGGGAGGGGACATCCAGATTTTCGGGGACTATCCCGCATGGGAGTATAAGCACGAATCGGCGCTGCGCGACCTGATGGTTCGGATTTTTCAAAAGCAGTATGGCCGCGATCCCGAGATTTCCGCCATCCACGCGGGACTTGAGTGCGGCATGTTTATGGGTAAGCTGCCTGATCTGGACTGCATATCGATTGGGCCGGACATGTCGGAGGTTCACACCTACCGCGAAAGCATGAGCATTTCATCCGTTGGCCGCGTATGGAACTACCTGGTGGAAGTTCTTCAGTGCCTGAAATAAGGCGGGCTGAGAAGGCTCTGCCTGGAAAGCTGCGGGTTTTCGCCGTACCCACCGGTGCGGTTTCAAATCCAAACGCATCGATTGAATACCGCTCCTGCGTCAGGCTGCGCCTGCAAGCAAAACGCGCCCCACTTTGTGAGGCGCGTTTTGCTGTTCGCATTGGTGCCGGTTCAGTCTTTTTGCCTGGAGCGGAAGGGGAGCATGGGAGGACGGCTCGCTTTCATAAACGCGGCGAATCGTCATTTTCCATGCCCCGGAGCGCCCAAAAGCTTTCTGCCTGCCTTGGCTGGGACGGAATATCCGCAGCGCTGTCCCCCGGGCGGAAATGCTTCCGTTTGGGGGACAGCGTTTGTGCTTGAGCGGTAAGGCGCGGCATCTAATGCCGGAGCTCGGCCTGCCCGGCTTCTCTGAAAGCGGACGATTATTTCAAAGCGGCCTCCAGCTCCGCGCTCCCCGCCAGAGCGGCGGCGCGCTGCTTGTTGATCTGATGAATCCGCCAGGGCGCAAAGAACAAGCCGCCTACAATGAAGGTGGGAATGCGAAGGAACGAGATCAGCTGATACCCTTTTGTGACCAGAGCGACGATGCCGATCTGCGCCAACAGCAGGGACAAGCCCAGAAGGATAATGCCGAAAATCATGTCCACAACGACCTGATTGTACTTATGATTGGGGTTGAACCAAGGCCCGAAGCGCGCGCAGACGGCCACTACATCCGACATGGAAACATAGGCCAAAAACAGCCCCACACTGTAGATTAAAGACAAAATGCCGGTGGAGCCGAAGCGCTCAACGATCATGTCGTAAATCGGAATCACGCTGCTGCTGATCCCGGGCATGCGGGACAGAACGGCAAGAGAAACGATGAACAGCATAAATCCATTGAGGAAGCCGCCGAAAACAGCCATGACCTTGCAGTCATTTTTGCTGGTGAATTTTCCCGCAATGGCTATGTAAGCACTGCAGAATCCAACCTGTATGCCGGTGTACCACAGCATATCACCGATTGCTGTTCCCGTTGAAATGTTAAAGGTCTCTTTGGTCTGCACGATGTTTACAACACCACCCCAGTTCTCTTTCAGCAGAACAAACGCCACGATGAGGATCGCACTGGTCAGGATGATTCCAAGCGGCAGATCAATTTTCGCCATCACGGTCGCGCCAAACATGGAGATTGCCACGACAATCAGCAGGCACACGAATGTTCCAAGGGTATAATTCATACCGACGGACTTGTTCAGAAAGGTTCCCGCGCCGGCCAGCACGGTGCTGCTGTTTACCAGAAGAGAGATTAAAACGATCGCGTCAAAAACGATGACCATGATTTTCCCGACAGCTTCTTTTTTGGAATACAGCGAAAACGCGACGTCCTTGTAGCTGTCGGCGCGGATTAACCGCGAATACTCTCCCATATAATAAAAAACGAAACCAAGAATGATAAACGGAACCAATGTGGTGATAAGAGAGAGCCACCCTGCTTTTGTAAAATATTTGAGTAAGGTTAAACCGGAGCAAAACCCCGCCCCGCAGTGATTGCCAAACCATGCGAAAGCGGCGCCGAGTGCCACAAACCACTGAATTTTGACCTGATTGGGTTTATTCATCTTCACATCTCCTCAATATCATAGTACCTGCACCGCAGGCTTTGAAGGGCTGCTTTTACCAAAGAAACACGCTCTTTTTCAAACATGTTTCGCCGGGCGGGTGCGCCCCTTCTCAATTGCCCCGAGGCCGTTTCGCCGTGTCTTGCCTGTGCTGTTTTATAGATTGTCCCCGTATCGTGTTTCAATTCCGGCTATGACCGGGAATCTCTTTTCTTTCCCACAGGAGGGAAGGAAAAGAGTCGAACTTCCTCAGGCGTTCTCCTGTCGGGTATCACGCCGTGAACACTGCGCAGAACCCGGCCCTTTATTTTTTGTCGGCTGCGGAATAGTCGTACCAGCCCTTTCCGGTTTTTCGCCCCAATTCCCCCTTTTGGAACTTTTCTATCACCAGTGGGCTGGGCTTGTCGTATTCGTCGCCGCTTTCGGCATAGCGATCCCGGCGCACATAGTAGTTAACGTCGATGCCCGTCAGGTCCATCAGGCGGAAGGGGCCCATGGGGTACCCCAGTCCTTTTTCGCAGGCGGTGTCGATGTCCTCTACCGAGGCGACGCCCTTTTCCAGCAGGGAACAGGCCTCATGGGTTACCGCGGCGTTGATGCGGTTGGCTACAAAGCCGGCAATCTCTTTGTTGATTACGATGGGGGCCTTTCCGGTGCTGAGGGCAAAGGCCCTTGCGGTCTCAATCGTTTCCGGCGCGGTATGCGGGCCGCGTACCAGCTCCACGAGCTGCATTACCAGAGCGGGGTTGAAGTAATGGATATTCAGCAGCCGCTGGGGGTTCACGGTGACGTCGGCCAGCTTGGAGCTGACGAGATTGGAGCTGTTGCTTCCCAGAATCGTGTCCGGTTTGCACAGCTTGCTGATCCGCCCAAACAGCTCCCGCTTGATTTCCAGTTTTTCGATAATGGCTTCAATGACAATGTCCGCCTGAACAGCCGCCCCGTCCACATCCTGAGAGAAGGACAGGCTGGCCGATATCCGGTCGGCCTCCGGCTGCGTGATGCGGCCCTTGGCCACCCGGCCCGCCAGATAGTCGGCAGCCCATTTCTGTGCTTTTTCTACCGCGCTGGGGAACGAGTCGCACAGGATCACCCGGTAGCTGCTGGCCCGGCCATTGAGAGCGGTGTTCATGGCGATCTGCTGCCCCATGGCTCCGGCGCCGATCACCACAATGGTTTTGACCTGCTCAATATTCATTTGACACACCTCATTTTAATATAGAAATTGCGGGATTGAAATCACAATATTTCGATGATGACGGCCATGGACTGACCGCCGCCGATGCATAAAGTGGCCAATCCGTATCGTCCTCCGGTACGGATGAGGTTGTGCAGCAGGGTGACGATCAGGCGGGTACCGGTGCTGCCCAGGGGGTGGCCCAGAGCGATTGCCCCGCCGCTGATGTTGACCTTTTCCGGGTTCAGCTGCAAATCCCGCATACAGGCCACTGCCTGAGAGGCAAAGGCTTCGTTCAGCTCCACCAGATCCATCTGCTCCACGGTCATCCCGGTGCGCTCCATGATTCTGCGGGTAGCGTACACCGGGCCATAGCCCATGATGGCCGGGTCCAGAGCGGCTCTGGCAATGCCCACGATTCGTGCCAAAGGAATAAGGCCGGATTCTTTCCTTTTGCGCTCAGACATCAGAACCAGAGCGGAGGCGCCGTCGTTCAGGCCGCAGGAGTTGCCCGCGGTCACGGTTCCGTCCGGCTTGACGATGGGCCTGAGACCGGCCAGAACCTCCATGGTGGTGCCGGGGCGGGGGAACTCGTCGGTGTCGAACACAAAGCTTTTCTTTTTTTCTTTCACCTCCACAGGAAGAATTTCCTCTTTAAAATAACCGGCGGCAATGGCCGCCGCCGCCCGGCGCTGGCTTTCGGCGGCAAATCTGTCCTGCTCCTCCCGGGTGATGCGGAAGCGCTCGGCCACATTCTCCGCCGTTCTGGGCATGCTCAGAGCGGTACCGTATATGGATGCGGGCTGGGCTGTGGTGCCCGCCTCTATATTGGAGTCCACCAGCGTCAGGGGGCCGTCCCCCCAGCGCTCGTGGCGCAGGTAGTGGGGCGCGCGGCTCATGTTCTCAGTGCCGCCGGCCACGACGACGTCGGCCTCGCCGCACCAGATTTCCTGACAGCCGCTGAACAGAGCCTGCATGGCGGAGGCGCACAGGCGATTCACGGTAAAGCCGGGCACGTTCTCCGGCAGGCCGGCCTCCAGCGCGGCGCACCGGGCGATGTTGGAGGCCTCGGTGCTCTGCCGCACCTCACCCAAAATAACCTCATCGATCCAATCTTTGTTTACCCCGGCGCGCCGGATCGCTTCCTGAATGACCAGTGCCCCCAAGGTGTGGGCCGGTACGCTCTTCAGCGAACCGCCGTATTTTCCCACGGCGGTACGAACGGCGCCCATGATATAAACGTTTTCCATCTCCATCAAGAGATTCCCCCTTCACAAAGTCCTGCCGCAATGCGGCGGGATTTTTGGTACACAGTTTCTGTTAACGTGATAAAGCAATCTCTGTGCCAATCCATTTTTGCAAGATGAAAAATGAATGGAAGAAAGAGAGGAAGCTCCGCTTTTTTTGTTGAAAACCCCGCTGTTTTTGGGTGCTCTCCGGACGCGGGGCAATTTTTCGTGCACCCGATGCCATCCGCTAAAAAGATTCCCGCCGTTGTGCCGGAACCGGTCGCCGCATTGGTGGGGAGGTTCATTCTTTTGTGAAATGCACATATCATTGTGCATATGCACGCATTGTGCAATTTCTTTGCACAATTTTTTATTTCTCTTTAAAAATAGGAAGGCGTTCGCCTGCGGTTCCAATTTAAAAAGAGCCTGCGGTATACCTCTTTTCCGTCCGAAATTTTTTCAATTGCATAAAATTTGCTCTCCCAGGCCGGGCGGCCTGCCGGAACGTTTCCGGCAGCCCCCGGCCTTTTTTATGCAAAGAATTTGAAATGAGGAGGAATTACTTGGCACACTTCTTGCTGATTCACCCTGAGCAGAAGCATATAGAGGGTCTGCCTCTGCTGAATCGACGGAAAGGAGATTGAAAGACAGTGGGGATACATTTTGATAATATTCTCTATGAAATCCGGGACGGCATCTTATATTTGACGCTGAATCGCCCCGAGGCTCGCAATGCTCTCACCCCCGAAATGTGGGGGGACATCAGCGCGGCTGTTCAATGCGCCCGGGAGGATGACCAGATCAGAGTGGTGATCGTCACCGGTGCGGGGGAAAAGGCTTTGGCGAGCGGCGCGGACATCCGCGAAATCCATGACCGGGACTATTTGAAAATGCTGCTGGGCACTGCGCCGGCGGCTTTAAAAAATCTGGAGGATCTGTATAAGCCCGTCATCTGCGCCATTAACGGCTACGCTTTGGGGGGCGGCTGCGAGCTGGCCATGGCCTGCGATATCCGAATTGCCACCCGGCGCTCCAGACTGGGGCAGCCGGAGGTTGGCCTGAGCATCATCCCCGGCGCGGGCGGCACCCAGCGGCTGAGCCGGCTGGTGGGGCTGGGCAAGGCCAAAGAGCTGATCTACACCGGGAAAATCATCACCGCCGAGGAGGCCGAGGCCATCGGCCTTGTCAACCAGGTGACGGAGGACGACCGGGATGCCCTGATGGCCGCGGCACAGGAGATGGCGCGCCAGATTATGGCCAAGGGGCCGGTGGCGATCACGATGGCGAAAATGGCCGTCAATCTGGGCTACGAGACAGACATCAACACCGGCCTGATGATCGAGCGCCTGGCCCAGACCATCGCGTTCAGCACGGAGGACAGAAAAGAGGGAACCGCCGCTTTTCTGGAAAAACGCCCGGCCCAATTCAAAGGGCGCTGAACCGCCGGAGAATCAAAGACGCCGGTTCGCTGACGGCGGCTCTGATCGGATCAGACAGCAAAAATTTAGGGAGGATTTTTATATGAAACCAATGGAAAACATTCGTGTGGTAGAGCTGTCCACCATGCTGGCCGGCCCGATGACCGCCCGGATACTGGCCGAATGGGGCGCCGACGTCATCAAGGTGGAATCGGTCAACGGCGACGCGTGGCGCAAGCAGGCGGGCACCACGCTTTCCCCCTGCACAAAGGACGCGAATCCCAATTTTGATGTGCAGAACATGAACAAGCGCTTCGTCTGCCTGAACCTGAGAACGGAGGCGGGGCGCGACGCCATAATGAGGCTCCTGTCCGGAGCGGACATCTTTATCACCAACTACCGCGTTCAGGCACTGGAGCCAATGGGCCTTACTTACGAGCAGCTGAAAAAGTCTTTTCCACGCCTGATTCACGCTTCCGTGCTGGGCTACGGCAGCGAGGGGCCGGAAAGCTCCCGCCCCGGGTACGATTACACGGTGTTTTTTGCCAGAACCGGCCTGATGGCCGACCTTGCCCCGGCCGGCGGCCCGCCGCTGATCCCCGTGGGTGGAATCGGCGACCACAGCGTGGCCGTCGCCTTGTCCGGCGGCATCGCCGCCGCACTTTATCAGCGATCCGTTACGGGGGAGGGGGATAAGGTGGATGTCTCGCTGCTGCAGGCCGGCACCTTTATCAACTGCACGGGCATTTTAAACGGCTTTAACGGGCGCAAGCTGCCCCGCGACCGCTATGACTGCGGACACGCCGGCAGCAACACCTACCAGAGTGCCGACGGGGAATGGTTTTACCTTGCCATTATCGATTACCGGCGCTTTCCGGAATTCTGCCAGGTGATCGGTATGCCCGAGATTGCCGCAGACCCCAGATTTTCCACCTCCGAGGCGTACTACGAGAACAGAAGCGAGCTGACCAGAATTCTGGACAAAAAATTTGCGGAACAGCCGGTCTCTTACTGGCATGAGCTGCTGGACGCCCACGACCTCCCACACGAGGTTTTGCATCACTTTAAGGACGTTCCTTACGACCCGCAGGTGCAGGCGAACCATTATACCTATTTCTACGAATATTCGGATGGAACCAAGACCGTGTTTTCAAATGGCCCGGTGCACTTCGGCTCGATCGACCCGTCCGCGATCCCCTGCCGCACCTCCGGCTCCATCGGGCGGGATACGGACGAGGTTCTCAAAGAGATCGGCTATACACAGGAGCAAATCAACGCCATGCGCCGGTCAGAAGAAATCAAATAGCTGCCGGAAAGGGGACTTGGTACCTTATGTATACACTGGGAATCGATATCGGTTCCACCTCCAGCAAGGCGGTGATTCTGCGGGACGGCGCCGAGCTTGCCGCTCACGCGGTAGAGCCGCTGGGCACCGGTACGGCAGGCCCGGGGCGCGTTTTGAAAAAGGTGTTTGCGCTGTGCGGCCTTTCGCAGCCGGAGATCAGCTACACGGTGGTGACGGGCTACGGCCGGATGAACTGCGACGCTGCCGACGAGCAGATCAGCGAGCTGAGCTGCCACGCGAAGGGAATTCACTTTTTGCTGCCCACGGTACATACTGTTATCGACATCGGCGGTCAAGACGCCAAGGCGATGAGTATTACGGATAAGGGCCTGCTCGCCGCGTTCCAGATGAACGACAAATGCGCGGCGGGTACGGGGCGGTTCCTCGACGTGATGGCCCGGGTTTTGAACGTGGAGATCGGCGAGCTTGGGCCTCTGTCCCAAAAATCCCGGCATCCGGTCAGCATCAGCAATACCTGCACGGTGTTCGCCGAATCGGAGGTGATCTCTCAGCTGTCTTCCAATGTTCCCGTTGAGGACATTGTGGCGGGAATTCACCGCTCGGTGGCGAAGCGTGTGGCCGGCATGTCGCTGCGCCTGGAGCGCAGCCCCGACGTGGCCATGAGCGGAGGAGTCGCCCTGAACACCGGGGTGGTTCATGCCATGGAGCAGGAGATGGGGTGCCGCATTCTGGTTCATCCGCTGTGCCAGTCGGCGGGCGCCGTCGGCGCCGCGGTTCTGGCATGGGAAAAGCGAAGAAAAGGAGAGGGTTGATTATCATGAGTGAACAGACAACCGCGGCGGAAACCGCCGCCGCACCGGCGCCAAAACCCAGGCGCCCAAAGCCAAAGTCCATGCTTCTGCTGGGCGAGCAGACCCAGGCCCTGTTTGACAATGCACGGCTGGCCAAAGAGCGGGGCGAAAAAGTGGGGTGGTCCGCCTCGATCTTCCCACAGGAGATTGCGGAGACGCTGGGCCTGAATGTGCTTTATCCGGAAAATCACGCCGCCGGCATCGCGGCCCGTCATCAGGCGGACCCTTTTTTGCAGGAGTGCGAGGGGCCTTTGGGCTACTCCAACGACCTGTGCGCATACGCCAAGCTGAACCTCGCGTATGCCGCTGTTCTGAACGGTGAAAGCGGGGTGGAGCTGCCCGACGGGGGCAGGATGGTAAAGCCGGACTTTCTGCTGCTGACCAACAACATCTGTAATCAGCTGACCAAATGGTACGAGAATCTGGCCAGGCAAATGGATATTCCCATCTTCTTCATCGACACCTGTTACAACCCCTACGATTATGTGACGGAAAGCCGGGTGCGTTATGTCCGCGCGCAGATCGACCAGCTGATTCGGGATTTATGCGCCTTTACCGGGAAGGCCTGGGATGAGGAGCGATTCCAGAGGGTGATGCGGATTTCCCAGCGCAACAGCTATTTGTGGGAGCGGGCCAACGACCTGCTCGACCGCAAGCCCTCCCCCCTGAGCGGATTCGAGCTGTTCAACTATATGTCCGCAATGGTGTGCAACCGGGGCAAGGAATCCTCTACCGCCGTTCTGGAGCAGCTCAACGCCGAAATTGAGCAGCACATCGCCGAGGGAACCTCTACCTTCCCGGTGGAGGAGCAGTTCCGCGTTTCGTGGGACGGCATTGCCTGCTGGCCCTATCTCAGCCATAATCTGCGCACGCTCAAAAAGTACGGCATCAACATGGTTGCCTCCAGCTACGGAAAGGCCTGGGCGATTGAGTATGAGGATTTGGACGGCATGGCCCGGGCCTACTGCTTTGCCTCTACCAACGGCGACAACGCCACCACCATGATCTCACGGCGGCTGGAGGCCCTGCGGAAATTTGGCTGTGAGGGTACCATTTACCATGTCAACCGCAGCTGCAAGGTGATGGACTGCCAGATGATGGAGGTTCAGCGCCAGCTCGCAGCGCTGACCGGGGTGCCCTTCACCTCCTTCGACGGCGACCAGGCGGACTACCGCAATTACAGCGAGGCCCAGTTTGAAACGCGCATTCAGGGGCTGGTGGAGGTCATGGAGCAAAATAAGGAGGCGAAGCGCAATGACTGATCTGAATCAAAACCTTTCCACGCTGCAGCAGGCCTGCGCCAATCCCCGCGGCAGGCTGGAGCACTATCTGGGGCAGGGCAAAAAGGTCGTCGGGTGCTTTCCCTACTACGCCCCGGAAGAGCTGGTTCACGCCTGCGGAATGATCCCCATGGGCATGTGGGGCGGCCAGACGGAATGGAAGCTTGCCAAAAGGTATTTGCCTGCCTTCGCCTGCCCCATCATGCAGTCCAATATGGAGTTTGGCCTGAGGGGCACGTATGAGGGCATGTCCGCCGTCATTATCCCCGCCATCTGCGACACGCTGCGCTGCATGACCCAGAACTGGCGCTTCGGGGTGCCCTCCATTCCCATGATCCCCATTGTGCATCCCCAGAACCGCACCTCTCCCGCCAGTGTGGATTACCTGATCAGCGAGTTTGAGACTGTGCTGGCCATGCTGTACACCATCACCGGCAGGATGATGAACGAAGCCGCCCTCGGCCGCACCATTCAGATCTACAACGAGCACAACGCGGTCATGCGGGAGTTTTCCGCTGCGGCCGCGGAGCACCTGGATGTGATCACCCCCAGGGTTCGCCACGCGGTGATGAAAAGCGCGCTTTTCTATGAGAAGCAGGAGCATACCGCCATCGTGCGGGAGATTGTGGATGCGCTCAGGCAGCGCCCGGTTTACTCCCACCCCGGCAAAAAGATTCTTCTCAGCGGTATCTCCTGTGAACCGGATGAGCTGCTGGACATCCTGGCCGAAAACCAATTTGCCGTGGTGGGGGATGATCTGGCGCAGGAGATGCGCCAGTACCGCACCGACATTCCGCTCAAGGGGGGCGGCGGCCTGAAACGGCTGGCTCTGCAGTGGAGCAGCCGATGCGGCTGCAGCCTGATCCACACGCTGGGCAAGCCCCGGGGCGGCATGATGGTCGATTTGTGCAGAGAGACCGAGGCAGAGGGAGTTGTTCTGTGCATGATGAAGTTCTGCGACCCGGAGGAGTACGACGAGCCCTGTCTTGAAGCGGATCTGCGCAGGGCGGGCATCCCGAGTTTGTCCATCGAGGTGGACCAGCAGAACGGTGGTTTCGAGCAGCTGCGCACCCGTTTGCAAACCTTTCGGGACATGATGTAGCAGCCGCTTCTCTCAAATATTTATGGAAAACGACCCCTCTTTCTTGGCTTTTTTGTATCATTTGTGATATGCTATGCATAGCTGTTGATTCGATGGGAGGCATGGTCAATGCAGGATGTTTCGTCCTTTCAGGAGTTGTGCGACGCACTGCCTTTTACTGAAGTTCTGGATAATATCGACACCGGAATCGCCCTCTACGACGCACAGGGGAACTTTATTTTCATGAACACCGTGATGGTCAACTGGCGGAATATTCCCCGCAGGGAATACCTGAACATGAATGTCCACGACTTCAGCCATGTACTGGACGTCTCTGTGTTCGACCTGGTCTGCCGGGAAAAGCGCCGGGTCAGCCGCCTGCAGTACTACAAGGATTTTCAGCAGGTAGACGGCCCCACGCGGATGCGCATCGTCATCGGCACGCCGATCTTCGACGGTCAGGGCAACGTCAAGTACGTCGTCACCACACTGCAGGATGTGCAGGCCTTTGAGGATTTGTATCACACGCTGCTCAATGATCACAAAATTCTTGCGTCCAAAGAAATAGGCCAGGCGGAACAGGTCAGCATCATCGCCAAGAGCCCGAAATTCCGGCAGCTGCTTTCGGTGGCCGAAAGCATTGCGCCGCTGGATTCTACGGTGCTGATCTATGGGGAATCCGGCTGCGGCAAAGAGGTCATCGCCCACTATATCCATGAGCACAGCGACCGAAAGACCAAGCCTTTGATCACCGTCAACTGCGCCGCTTTTCCCGAAAATCTGATCGAGGCGGAGCTGTTCGGCTATGAGAAGGGGAGCTTCACCGGCGCCAATCGGGAGGGCAAGACCGGTCTTGTGGAATCCGCCGACGGCGGCACCCTGTTTTTGGACGAACTCAATTCGCTCCCCATGAACGTGCAGGGCAAGCTGCTGCGATGTCTGGAGGAAAAGAGCGTCCAGCGCATCGGTGCCACCCGGGCCAAAAAGGTGAATTTTCGCCTGATTGCCGCCACCAATCAGAATTTGGAGGAAATGGTGCGCGGGGGCACTTTCCGTGAGGATTTATACTACCGCATCAACGTCATTCCCCTGACCATCCCGCCGGTGCGGGAGCGCAGGGAAGATATTGTTCCGCTCTGCCTGTATTTTCTGCACCATTTCTGCCAGAAGTATAATCTGCAGAAAAGCTTCTCCGACGAGGTACTGGAGGAGGCCCGGAACTACAGCTGGCCCGGGAATGTGCGGGAAATCCGCAATTTTGTGGAGCGGATGGTCGTCATGACTCCGCACGCTACCCGCGAGATCAGCAGCATTCCCTCCGGTATGCTCTCCAACCAGGCGGATACCGCCCGGCAGTACCCTGCCCAATCCGCCGCGTTCTCCATCGCCCGCAGCCGGCCAAGGCAGCGCTCCGACGGCCCGAGCCGGGAGGAGGTGCTGGCCGCGTTGACTGCCTGCGCCAACCATCGCGAAAAGGCGGCGCAGTACCTGGGAATCTCTCGCCGAAAGCTGCAGTACAAGATTCGGGAGTACCATCTTCCCTCCCGCTGTCAATATCAGGATGAGGATGAAAAATAATTTTCATTTCATAATATGAGAAAAAGCGTCTCCCGTTTCTTGAAAAACAGGAGACGCTTTTTCTGGAGGGGCAGGATGGCCCCGTTCGCTTCAAGCGGATTTCGCCATGCCGCGAAAGATTCAAAAAAAGAACAATACGGCCGCCGAAACTGTTCCGGCGGCCACATCTGTTCTTTAGGTGATTTTTTGAGTTTGAATGATTCAGGATGGTTTTTTCTATTCTTTTTCACCTTAGCGTCGGGCCAAACCCACGAAAAGGCATTACAGGAAAAAGCACGGAGGCCTCGTTTTGCAAACAACCTGAAAGCGTGTTGCCGCCCATTTCAGCGAGCGCTTTCCCGTTACCGGCGAATATATTTCTGGTATTTGTTTCTCAAGTCGTTTAACTGATTGATCCTTGCCATGGAGTCAAAAGACTCCATGGCAATTTTAATGATCAGGCTGTCCACAACGGCCATTAAAGACACCATGGAATGGTATTCCGTCGGTTCGCCCCGATAGCAGTAGAGAAAGGCCTCCGAATTTTGCAGCCCGTTCGCCAGAAGATCGCTGAAAATCACGCAGGAAAATCCCACGTGGCTTTTTTGGGCGAGCAGAACGGTCGTTTCCGCTAAAACGCGGCCAAAGCAGAAGATCAGAACCAGATCTTCCTTTCGGATATTATTCAGGGATTCGTATAAAGCGGACCCTCCCTCCATGAAAATCAGCTCAATTCCAAACCGGCGCAGACGGTATTTCATCACATGGGCGATCCCGAAGGAAGCGTCCGGCGCGAAAACATAGATTTTCTGCTTTTGTGCGATCAGATGCGCCGCTGTTTCAATTGCTTCGGGCGAGATCAGTTTCATCGTTTTTTCCAGCGTGTTTACCTGCATGTCAATGTTATTTACCATCCAGTCGCTGGGCTCCCGATCCGAGTCGGCGAGGGAGGAGAGGGTGTTTTTTACCTTTGAGGCGGGGGTGGTGCTGCTTTGAGAGAGCTGTGCTCTTTTAAACTCCTTGAAATTAAGAAACCCGATTTTGGGCCAAAACCTGCCGACGGTAGCGAGGCTCACGCCCACCTTTTTAGAGATATCGCTGGCCGTTTCGCAGTAAAGCGCCGTTTCGTTGCTCATCAGATAATTCAGGATCAGATGGTCGGCCTTGGTAAAGCCGCCCTGATTGCTGTCGGATAAATAAATCATGCGGATGCCTCCTTTCCTTTTTATTATAAGGATTTTCTTCAAAAATGAAAGTTATTTTTCATTAAAAAATTTATGAAAATTATTAATCATCGCATAACGGTTTGATAATGTGATTTTAATGTTGAGGGAATATGATAAGTGCAGCACTGAAAGGGGAGGACGGCTGGTGAATTCCATTTATTTTTCTTCTACGCTGATGTGGAGCGCGTCCCTGCCCGAATTGTTCCAGGCCGCCCGCACGCTTGGCGCCCGGGGAATCGAGTTTTGGGCGCAGCAGTTTGAAAGCCGGGACTATTGCGCAGAGGAATGCCTTCGGCTGATAGAGGAGTACCAGATTGAGGCGTTTGTGCACAGCAAAACATGGGATTTGAATTTCGCTTCGATGAACCGGTGCATTCGGGAGGCCTCGATCCGCGAAATCAAGTCCTCCATCGATCTGGCTGGCAGGCTGCATGCCCCGGAAATCACCGTGCACCCACCGCGGGAATCCCTTTGCGGGGAGCTTCCGCTTTACCGGGAGCTGGCGTATCGGGGTCTTGAGGAGCTCCTTTTGTATGCGCGCGGCAAAAATGTGGATGTGTCGCTGGAGGTGATGGAGAAAATTCCAAAGGAAATGATGACCTCGCGCCGGCAGGTTCAGGAGCTGACGCGCGACCTGTACCCGGAATTTTTTTATACGGTGGATGTAGCTCACTGTGATGACGCGGCGGAGGTGAAGGATTTTCTTTTAAAGCTCCCCCGCATATCAAAGCTGCATATCAGCAACCGCCGCGGAGCCAAGTATCACACGCCGCTTTCGGACGGGGATTTTTCGTTCCCGGAGCTGTGGCCGGTGTTGCAGGGCAGCCATCTTCCCATGGTGGTGGAAGGCCTTGATCGCTCGAAGGAATATACCATGCTGTACGAAAACATGAACTATATTCAAACAATCAAAAGGAGAGTCTGAAATGAAATCAAACAGAAAAATCGCGGCGGGAATTCTTACTTTGTGTATGCTGGCGGGTTTTGTGGGGTGTTCCGGGGCCGGTTCCACCTCCTCGCAGAGCGGCGCGGCGTCATCCGCCGCAAATCCTTCTGCGGCACAGCAGCCGGAGAAGCTGAAAGGGGAGGTAACGCTTTACACCTCTCAGCCGGAACAGGATGTACAGGCCCTGATTGAAGCGTTCAACCAAAAACAGCCCGACGTAAAGGTGAATGTGTTCCGCAGCGGCACCGAAGAGGTCGTCAGCAAAGTGCTTGCGGAAAAAAAGGCGGGCGCGGTCAAAGCGGATCTGCTCCTGGTTGCGGATGCGGCCACCTTTGAATCCCTCAAGTCCGAAAACCTGCTCATGAGCTACGAGTCCCCCGAGCTCAAGGGAATCAGCAGCGATTATTACGATGCGGAACATACCTACACCGGCACCAAAATCATCTCCACGGGGATTGTCATCAATACCGACATGGTCAAAAAGGCGCCGACCGGCTACAAAGACCTGACGGACGCCGCCTATCGGGACAGCCTGATCATGCCGAGCCCGCTGTACTCCGGCGCCGCCGCTTATAACCTCGGCGTTCTGGTCAGAACAAACGGAATCGGCTGGGACTTTTACAAGGCCCTGAAGGCAAACGGAATTTCTGTACAGCAGGGCAACGGCGCTGTGGAAAAAGCGGTGCTGGCCGGTCAGAAATCCTGCGGAATCGTGGTGGACTATCTGCCGCTGCGCGATAAGGCCAAGGGCTCGCCGGTCGAGTTCATTTACCCCAGCGAAGGCTCTTTGAGCGTGACGGAGCCGATCGGAATTGTAAACGGAACTCCGAATGAGGCGCAGGCCAAAGCGTTTGTGGACTTCATTTTATCCGATGACGGCCAGACGGCCACCTCTGTGATCGGGTACACGCCGATCAAGTCCGGAATCAAGGCGCCGGAGGGATTCAAATCCGTCGACGAAATCAAGAATCTGACCTACAATATTTCGGAGCTTGTCAAAACACGGGACGGCGACAAACAAGAGTTCAGCAAACTGTTTGGCTAAAAACCGGGTGAATGCATAAAAGGCTGCGGTTTTCCGCAGCCTTTTTGGAGGTTGATAAAAATGAAAAAAAGGAATCTGATGCTTCAAACGGTTGGCTGCGTTGCGGTCGCCTTCCTGTTTTTGGTTCCGCTGTGGCGACTGGTGCTGATGAGCTTTACGCAGCACGACGGCAGCTTCAGCTTCGGCAATTACACTGCGCTGCTTCAGGAGCCGCGCACGCTTCGCGCCATTGGAAACACGGTGGTCATCTCTTTGGCGGCCACCGCGCTTTCCACCGTTCTGGGCGTTCTGTTTGCCTTTGTTGTCGCTTACCTGAATATCCGGCGCAAAAAGCTGCTCGAGCTGCTTGTGCTGGCGCCCTTCATCATTCCATCCTATGTGATCACAATTTCATGGACCAGCGCGCTGGCCGGGAACGGCGAGGTGAACCGGCTCCTGCGGCTGCTGCACCTTGGCCCCGTGAACCTGTATTCGCTGGGCGGGATCATCTTCATCCTCGGCATCTGCAATATTCCGCTGGTGTATCTCACCACCGTGAACATGCTGCGGAAAATCCCGCGGGATCTGGAGTGGGCCGCCCGCGCCTCGGGCTGCGGCCAATGGGAAACGCTGCTGCGGATCAATCTTCGGCAGGCGGCCCCGGCGATCATCGGCGGCAGCGTGCTGGCCTTTCTCTCGTGTATCGACAATTTTTCCGTTCCGGCCTTTCTCGGGATACCGGCCTCCATCCCCGTACTCAGCACCTATATTTATGAAAAGGCGATCAGCTTCGGCTCGCAGGCCTTTTCCATGGCCTCCGCTCTGGCCGTCATGCTGTCTGTCGTGGCGATCGCCGGGTCGCTGGGAATTTCCGCCTTTTCGCAAAAAGAAAAGCAGGCCGACAGCATCCGCGCGGATTTTTCGGAGCGCATCCTTTTGAAGGACAAAACGAGAAGATGGGTGGAATGGATCAGCATCGGGGTCTTTGCGGTGATCGATCTGGTTCCCCTGCTCACGATGACCGCCGCTTCCTTTCAGGACCTGTACGGCCAGAGCTTTTCGCTCAAGAATTTCTCGCTGCAAAACTATCGGTTCCTGTTTACGAACAGCGGTATATCCAGCGCCGTCGGCAACAGCCTGATGCTTTCGCTCGTCACCTGCGCGGTCTGCATTCTGGTCGGCACGGCGGCGGCGTATCAAAAGCTGCACGGGAGCGGCCCGGCGGTTCGCCTGCTGGAAGCCTGCTCCTCCCTCACCTACGCGATTCCGGGCATCGTGCTGGCGCTGGCCATGATCTTTCACTGGTCCGCGATTCCGGGTGTTTACGGCAGTATCCAAATCCTGCTGGTTTCTTATGTGACGCGGTACCTGATCCTTCAGGTGAAGGGGAGCTCGGCGGCAATGCTTTCCGTCCACCCGTCGCTGGAGGAAGCGGCGCATGTGTCGGGCAGCGGGAACGCGCGGATGTGGAAGCGAATTTTGATTCCCCTGCTGTTCCGGCAGACCATTTCGAGCTCTCTTCTGATTTTTGTCTCCGCCCTGACCGAAATGACGCTGTCTTCCATTCTGGCATCCGCCGGTACCAAAACGATCGGCCTGAGCGTGTTTAATCTGCAGCAGTCCGGCGATTACAACCTTGCGTACGCGTTTTCTGTTCTGATCGTTCTTTTGATCATTTGCGGATATGCACTGGTTCAGTATGTGTGCCGGGAACCGGTGAAAAAGGAAAAGTGCGAAAGAAGGCGGAATGCGGGGCTGCTCCGCCTGTATCCCCTCAAAGCATCCCAAAAGATGGAGGAATCTGCTTTATGAGCCTGAAGATCAGCGGTTTATCTAAGAAGTACGGCGACCACCCGGCGCTGTGGAAGGTGTCTGCCGAGATTGAGGACGGCGAGTTCGTCTGCATCCTTGGCCCCTCCGGCTGCGGCAAAACCACCCTGTTGCGGCTGGTGGGGGGCTTTGAGCAGCCCACCGAAGGTTTTATTTATGCGGGAGATGTGCTATACTCTTCTCAAGAGGAATGCATTCCGGTGGAGCGGCGGGATTTGGGCATGGTGTTCCAGTCGTTTGCGCTGTGGCCCAATATGACGGTGCGCCAGCACGCGGAATTCCCCCTGCGGCAAAAGAAATACGCGCGAATGGATGCGGCGGAAAAGCAGAAGCTGATTGACCGTACGCTGGAGAGCGTCGGTCTTGCAGCGCTCTCCGGCCGCTACCCGGATGAGCTCTCCGGCGGGCAGAAACAGCGCGTTGCGCTGGCGAGGGCCATCATCACAAAGCCGAAAATTCTGCTGATGGACGAACCCCTCAGCGCTTTGGACGCCGAGCTGAAAATCAGCATGCGAAAAGAGATTCAGGACATTCACCGCATGACCGGGGCGACGATTCTGTATGTTACACACGACCAAAGCGAGGCGCTTGCCATGGCGGACCGCATCATGATCCTGAAAGACGGCGAAGTGGAGCAGATCGGCACGCCGAAAGAAATTTATCTGCACCCCCGTACGCCGTTCGCCGCAACCTTCGTCGGCAAATACAATTTGTTCCGCGGAACCTGGGACAGCGACCGCTTTTACGAGGAAAGCTCGCGCGTCTGCTTCCCCGGCCAAACCGTGGGGCCGGAGCTGAAAAAGCTGGGGCTGTACCCCGTGCGGCCCGATCAGCTCCAAATCGAAAAGCAGGGGAACGGAATCCCCGGAAAAATCAGGAACCGGCAGTACTGCGGGCGCGAGATTCATTATTCCGTTGAAAGCGCCGGAAATTTGATTACGGTGTATGCGCCCATCCAGACCAGCTACGACTTAAATGAATCGGTGGTTCTCATCAAAAAGGAGGAGATAGGTTGAAGGCACTGTTTGATCTTCACACACACACGCTGGCCAGCGGCCACGCGTACAGCACCCTGAAGGAGAATATAGAAGAGGCGGGGCAAAAGGGCCTTTGGGCAATCGGTACCAGTGACCACGCGGAAAAAATGCCCGGGGCCAACCCCAATGTCTTTATTAACTATAAAGTCGTACAGAAATCCTTGCAGGGAGTTCGGGTTTTCTGCGGAATGGAAGCGAATATCTGTGATTTCGACGGCACGATCGACGCGCCGGAAGCCCTGCTGCAAAGATTGGATTACGTCATGGCAAGCCTGCACACCCCGTGCATCCCAAGCGGAACCGCCGAACAGAACACGGCGGCGCTGATCGGCGCGATGAGGAACCCCTATGTAAAAATCATCGCGCACCCCGACGACAGCCGGTATCCTTTGGATTACGAAGCGCTGGTACAGGCGGCCAAGGAGCTTGGAGTAGCGCTGGAGCTGAACAATTCTTCCCTGATCCCCGACTCCACGCGGCTCAACGGCAGGGAAAACGCCAAGGTGCTTTTGAATACCTGCAAACGCGTTGGAACGCCTGTAATTTTGGGGAGTGACGCGCATATCTGGTATGATGTGGGCCGCTTTGACGAGGCGTATGCCTTGCTGGAAGAAGTCGGTTTTCCGCAGGAACTGGTCTTAAACCTGAGTCCGGACGGAATCCGGGCCGTTTTAAACGAATCCTGCACCAGAATATAAATACGCGAAGTAGGCTGCCGGGCAGTGCTTGATCTGTACGGTACTCGCTGCCATGAGAATCTGATTTTCAAGTGCATCTTTTTCGTATTGATTCCCTTTAGAACGATTCCGTTCTAGACCATTTCCTTTCAAATGGTCTTATGTAAAGCAGCAGTGATCCCCCGCCTATGGCGGGGGATCACTGCTGCGTTACATAAGAGTACGATAAAACACCGGCCTTTTTTGCTTCTTTTGGACTTGCCAATCACGGGGAAAAGGGGGTCAGGCGACGCCGACCGTAATCAAAAGATTGGCAAAGGTACGCTTTTCGCCGGTGGAGATTGCAAGGCAAACGCAGGGCTGCTCACATGCGTCATAAAAACCGAAGCGGTCGATGCCATCCAGCTTCATGCCGCCGAGAAGAGTGCGAAATTCAGCGAAGATTTCCGGTTCTTCGCCGTCGGGAAGCATGACCTCGGCTTTTTCAACAGTGACGCAATTCAAAAGCGCCCTTAACACATCGGTGACGGTTGGAATTCCTTCCGTCAGCCCCAAATATACTTTGGCGGCGCCCCCGCTCTTTGCGCAGAGCGGGTAATTTCCGTCGGCGATCAAAATTTTATCCCCGTGCCCGCACAGGGAAAGCGCGCTCATGATTCCGGGATGAATGCATCCGGATTTCAGCATGCTCAGTCCCTCCTTTTATTTTTCGCCGTCCCGAAGCTGCCCCAGGGTTCCGCCAGGGTGCCACCGAACATATTCCTGCGGAGTGAGACCGCGTATGGTCTGTAAGTAGACGCTCAGTGCCTGCAATACATACATTTCCGCAAGAATCGAGGCACGGGGCGCGCGGTTCAGCGGCCCGCCCTCCTGTGTGACATTGGCCAGCAGGGTTGCCCCGGCGTTCTTTGCCAGCCAGGATTCGGGGTTGCCGGTAACAGCAATGACACGGCAGTCGTTGTTTTTGATGGCGGTTACGGTAGCTTTCAGCTCCGCGGTTTCTCCACTGTTGGAAATGCAGATGACGACATCCCCGGCGACAAGCTGGCCGCAGGAGCCGTGCACCGCCTCGGTTCCATGCAGAAAATAGGTTGGGGTGCCGGTGGAGGAGAGCAGGGAGGCCATGTAAGCGGCCACATGAGAGGGCTTGCCGATGCCCGTAATATGAACGCGGCCCCCGTTTTTTTGCGCCTGAAGAATCAGCTCGGCAGCCGGTTCCAGGCTTTCCGGCGTGATGGAGGGGATAAAGTGGCCGATCTCCTCGGCAGAGGTTTGCTGAAATTGACGCAGGGCCTGGCGAGTTCCTTCCGATATCATAAATATGTCTCCCTTCTATTTCAGACCATCCAGAGCCGAGAGGCGGAAGGTCAGATCGTTTTCCCGCTGCAGGAGCGCAACGACTTCCGGAAGCTTTGGCAGGGACGGCTGTGCGCCCATGCGCGAAACCGTGAGCGTTGCGGTGTAGTTGGCAAAATGGAGCGCGTCCTTATGGCTGAGCCCCGCGCAAACCGAAGCGGTAAACGCGCCGACAAAGGAGTCTCCGGCCGCGGTGGGGTCTTTTACCTCAACCACGTCGATGCACGGCTCATAGAGGAATTCTTCCCGATTTGCCACAGCGGCGCCCGCGTTCCCGAGTGTGATCACAACGTTTTTGACGCCCTTTGCCAGCAAAATATCTGCGGCCTTATGAACGTCGTCCATGTTCACCCGCTTCCCGTCTTTCCGAATGGGGATGCCGGTCAGGTCGGCCGCCTCATGCTCGTTGGGCGAAATATAGGTCAAATGCGAGAGCAGTTCATCGGAGAGCGGGGCGGAGGGCGCGGAGTTCAGCATAACCGGAACGTTTTTTTCATAAGCGTACGCGGCCACCAGCTCGTTGATCTGCATGGGGATTTCCAGCTGGAGCATCACCATATCGTATTCGGCGACGGAATCTTTCAGGAACGCGACGTCCTCCGGGCGGATCGCCATGTTGGCGCCGGAGACCACAATGATGCGGTTGCGTGTGGTTCCGTTCCGAACCTCAAGCTGCACGTTGCCGATGGCGGAGTGTGTCGTGCCGTCCACAGAAACGAACTCCGTGTTGACGCCCGCCTCCCGGCAGGAGGCAATCAGTCTGCGCCCGAAATCGTCATCCCCGACTCTCCCGGCCATTGTTACCTGCGCGCCGAGGAGCGCCGCCTGAACCGCCTGATTTGCTCCTTTTCCGCCGGGCGCCGTCTGGTAATCCAGCCCCAGCACCGTTTCCCCCGCGTTGGGGAACTGCCCCGTCTTTACGATCAGGTCCATCACAAAACTGCCAACGACAAGTATTTTCGGTTTTCGTGACATATGGATCTCTTCTTTCTCAGGATTTTCCTTCGGGTATTCTAATCTTTATCACCGCCTTCTTGATTTGCTCCGGGGCGTCCGCGCACACAAGGGGCATGTGGGCGTCCTGCGGGAAGCAGACGACGAAGTTCCCCGGTGCCATCGGCACAAAGAACCCCTGCCCGTTGTCCCGGTAAAACGCGATGTCTCGGCCTGAATCATACGGCTCCTCCACAGTGAGCGATTCGTTGCTTTGGATCCCGATCCGCTCGCTGCCGGAGAGGAGGGATTGAATGTCGATGTAGCGCCGGTGCGATTCCCAGCGGCCTTCCGCACGGCTGCGGGTGCGAGGAGATTGAATCAGCACAAAGACCGCATCGACGTCAATCGGGTATTTCCCCGGTTCCAGAGCGGCCAGGTCTGTTCTTTCCAGGTAACGCAGCGCAAGATCAAACAGGGGAGACAGCCCGCGGTAAGAAAGCAGGCTGCCGCAGTGGTCGTAAATCATACTCCCGCCTCCTTTCCTTGCTCCTCCAGCTCAAAATGCCAGAGGGAGATGTCCTTTCGGCAGTTGGTGTAGGTGACGAACAGAGAATTGCCGCTGCAATTGACAGAAGGGTACGAATATTCTCCCTCCGCTTCCTCCAGCGTGAAAACGTCCTCCCAGGTTTGCCCGTTATCCTTTGAAAGGGCCAGCCGCAGGGGGAAGCGCGGGCCCCAGTTTTCGCCCACCGGGTTGTAAACCAGAAACAGGCGTCCGTCAGCCGTTCGGGCAAGGTCGATGCCACTGTTGTTGTTCGGCAGGCTTGTGGCATAGCCCTCACACCAGGTTTCGCCGCTGTCCTGTGAATCGCTGCGGGCGATAAAGCCCTCCGACGTGCGCAGGAGCATATGCACCCTACCGGGTTCGGATTCCCACAGGGTGGGCTGAATGGCGCCCCGGCCGGTGAAGGACTGTTCCGAAACCGGAATCTCCTGATAGGTTTCGCTTTTTGTTCCCGTTCCGGCAAGGGGGATGAAAACCTCGCTGCTTCTGCTCCAGGTTTTTCCCTCGTCATCCGAGCGGTCGGCAAAGCTGCGCCACTGCCCGTTTTCCAGCGATGCCGGAGCCAGCCAGCGCCCGCTCGAAAGGACGATCAGCTTATTGCGCACGGGGCCGCGGCCGCCGGCGTCGCCGGAGACAAGCTCCCGCGCGGGCGACCATGTGCGGCAGCCGTCCTGAGATATGGAAACCCAGGTCTGCCAGGAGGAAATCTCTCTTCCAATCTTGAAGAATAACCAGACGGAACCGCTCTTCTGCACAAAGAGGACCGGGTTCCAGTGAGGCAGACCGTTCTGCTGAAGAATCTGCGGCTTTTGCCACCTGCCGCCGCTGCGCCTCGCGCCCCAAATGGCGACGTCGTCCGCGCCCTCGCGGCTGCCGGCGAACCAAGCGCAGAAGAAGTCGCCGTTTGGAAGAATGGCCAGAGAGGAAGCGTGGCAGGATGCAAACGGGGGCTGCTGCCCCAGAATGCTTTCTTTTTCAATCTGCCGGAACTGTCTGGCGGTGTCTGTTTTCATTTTGTGTCACCCCTTAATCCCCGACGTTGCAATTCCCTCCACAAAATACCGCTGCAGCAGCAGGAAGACGACCATGGTTGGAATAATGGCCATACAGCAGGCCGCCAGTGCGGTGCCGTACTGGAACTGCGCATTGGAGTTTACCGAACCCATGAACTGAGCGATCCCGACCGGGAGCGTCAGCATTTTGTCGGAGCGGATGGCGATCATCGGCCACAAGAAGCTGTTCCAGTTTGCGATAAAGGTCAAAATCGTAACGGTAGAAAGCGCCGGCTTGGAGAGCGGCAGCATGATCTTGAGAAAAATCGTGAATTCGCCGCAGCCGTCGATGCGGGCGGCTTCCTCCAGCTCGCGCGGCAAACTCTTGAAAAAGCTGGTCAGTATGAAAATACTGGTCACGTTCGCCGCGGAAGGGAAGATAATGGAGGCATAGGTGTTGAGCAGGCCGATCTTGGCGCACATCAAATACAGCGGGATCATGTATGCCTGAATGGGGATCAGCAGCATGGTGACGATTGTGCCGTAAATCAGCTTGCGCCCGCGAAATTCAAAGCGCCCGAGCGCGTAAGCCGCGAGAGACGACAGAAAAAGAATCATCAGTGTGCCGCAAACGGCAGTAATCAGGCTGTTGGCCCCCCAGGAAAGGTAGGGGTATTTTTCCAGCACGGTGGTATAGTTGGAAACCGTGAAGGTGTCCGGAATCCATTTGGGCGGGTAACTCAGAATTTCGCTCTCGGGCTTTATCGAGCAGGCCAGCGCCCAGGCGAGTGGAAACAGAAACACAACGCAGATTACAATCAGAAGAATGTATTTCAGACTTTGTCTCATTCCCTTTTCCATTTTTTACACCCCCTCGTCCACTTTCAGAAATTTGTTCTGAATAAAGATCATGATGACAAGGATGATGAGTACGGCGACTTCGATTGCGGAGCCGTAGCCCATCTCGTAGTTTTGAAACGCAGAGGTATACAGGTACTGCACCATCGTTAGGGTAGAGGTGCCGGGCCCGCCGTTTGTCATCACGTAAATCTGGTCGAACAGCTGCACGGTGTTCACCATTGTGAGGGTGACGACCATGGAGGTGGTCGGTTTGAGGAGCGGCAGGGTGATTTTCATAAAGGTTTGAAAACGCGTGGCCCCGTCAATTAAAGACGCCTCGTACAGCTCCTTGGGGATTCCCTGAAGACCCGCAAGAAACAGAATGGTGTTATATCCCAAAAAGGACCAGATGATGACAATGGCGACGGAAATAAGGGCCACATGCTCATTCGTCAGCCAGTGTATCGCAGATCCTCCCATTTTCTTTATGTAAAAGTTCAATATGCCGAAATTGTTGTCGTACATCCAGTTCCAGATAATGCCTACGACCGCCGGAATCAGAACATAGGGGATGATTGCGACAACTCGGCCGACGTTTCTTCCCCGCATTTTTTGATTGAAAAAGGCAGCGAGCAGAAGGCTGAGGAGAATCAGGGGAGGCAGTGTCAGAACGAAAAAGATGAGCGTGTTGAGGATGGAGGTGTGAAAATTGCTGTCGGTCAGCATGCGCTTGAAGTTGTTGATTCCAATAAAGGACAGCGATCCGGCAAGATCCCATTTGAAGAAGCTGATGGCAATCCCCGCAATGCTCGGCCCAAGGCGGAACACGAGGAACACCGCCAGATACGGCAGCAAAAACAGCGCTGCGATTTTCCCCTGCGAGGCTCTCAGCGGCTTTGTTCCTTTGGTGCTGGTCAGGTTCCGGGCAGCTGCGCCCGAACTCATTTGTCTGTTGGACATACGCTTATCACTCCTTAGATGAGGAACAACATTCTAATAAAAGGGCGGGCAGCCTTGTGGGAGGTTGCCCGCCGAAAGAAATCAGGTTAGCCTGCCAGAACTTTATTGATGTCGCTCTCAAGCTGCTTTGTAATTTCTGCCGGGTCCTTGCCGTTCAGCATCGCGTTTTGTGCGGCGGTGAGAATCGGGCTCGGAGCCGCGCTGGAGAATATTTTGACGGATTTTTTGTGTGCGGGCAGGAACTTGACATAATCCAGCTCGCTGTTATAGGCGTCAATGCCCTTGATTTTTGTCGCGGCCTGCTGTGCCTTCACATTGGCGGGAATCTGGCCGGAAAGTGCCCATTCGGCGGAGTTGTCGGAGAGCCATTTGATGAAGGTCTGAGCGGCCTTGACCTTGTCGGCGTCCTTGTTATTCGGGATCGCCAGCAGTTCGGCCGCGCCCCACACTGCCTTTTGGCTGAAAATCTGCGGGTAAGCGGCGGTGTCCCAATCGAATTTGGCGGCGCTGTTCACGCCGGAGAGCTGCCAGTTGCCGTCGATTACCATCGCGACGGAGCCGGCCTTGAAGTCATCAATGGGTGATTTTTCGCCGGCGGGTGTCACCTTGTATTTGTAGACAAGATCCTCCAGGAACTGGAGGGCGGCGGAGGTTTTCCCGCTGTCGAGAGAAAGGGTGGTCATATTGTCCGTAAAGGGGTTGTAGCCCTGCTGGTTCATCAGTGCAAAAGTCTGGTAGAACGCGTGGTGATTCTGCAAAAAGCCGAAGCCGTACTGCTTGATGTTCGCGGCGTCAAAGCCGCTCTCCGTAGCATTTTTTCCGTTGGCGTCCACAGTGAGCTTCTGCGCGGCCGCAATCAGCTCTTCCTTGTTGGTGGGTGCGCTGGCAATGCCCGCCGCTTTGAACAGATCCTTATTGTAATACAAAGCGTGCATGTTCACGTCCAGCGGTATGCCGTACTGCACATCGTTCAGAATGGTGCCGTCCCAGGCGGTTTTAATGTAATCGGCGGCGTTCAGGTTCAGGCCCTTGATGGCGTCGGCGTTCAGAACGCCCATGTCGACAAACTGCCCGAGCTCAAATGTGTGCATGGCGACAACATCCGGAGTGGAGCCGGCCTGGTAGTCCGCAAGAAACTTGGTAAACATCTGCGACCACTGCAAAGAGGTAAAGGTAACCTGCACCTCGCTCTGGCTCTCGTTAAACTTTTGGACCAAAGCGCTCATTTTGTCCAGATCCCCGCCCGTCCAGCCGCCATAGTAATTGATGCTTACCGGGGCGGACGCGCTGCTGGAAGCGGCTCCTGAAGCAGCCCCGGAAGCGGTGCTGGCCGGTTGGCTGCCTCCCGCGCATCCGGAAAACAGAGAAGAAACCATTGCAATGCTTGCCAAAACGGCAATAATTTTTTTCATTTCTTTTCCTCCCAAATATTTTTTACAGTTGCGTTCCCGGGCCTGCTTTTGGTACGGCAACTGCAAATTTACGAAATTCCGAGTTGTACCTCCAGCCTTTTCGTCAGCTGGGCCAGTTGAGAAAGCTCAAGCAGTTCCGTTGCGGTTTGGATGCTCTGCCTGCCTTTTCGCGCGGCTTCTTTCATCGGCACGCCGACCATATTCAAATAACACTTTGCATTTGCGGGGTAATTTTTCAGCTCTATGTAAGAACATGCCGTTAAAATATTTTGTATAAAATCGGTCGTTTCGGGGTCGTCCTGCCAGTGCTTTACCAGCCAGGAATACAGCTTCATCTGAAAATTCGCCATCACGCCGCTGTAGCCCGAGCCGCCGCGCTTCATGCTTTCCACCAGGGTGGCCGTGTTGGCGTTGAACAGGTGAATTCCGCTGCCCTTTAAAATTTCAAGCTTTTCCCCAATCTGTTCCATATCGCAGCAGGTGTCCTTTAAAAAGGCGAAACGGCCGGTGGAAACGCAGTATTTTAAAATGGGGGGCGTCAGCACCCTCTTATAAGGAACCGGGCACTCGTAAAAGCCCAGCTTCACGTCTTTTGGCAGTTGCTCCAGCAGGCGTTCGAGGCGTTCAATAAAGACGTCGTCACTTTCGTTTTCCGCCGCAAGCCGGTTGCTGATGAGGATGACGGCGTCCACGTTTGTTTCGGCAATGCGGTTGAGCTCCTCGGCCTGATCCCGTAAATCGTAGGAAACATGGCCCGAGGCGATCACCGGGATTCTGCCGGCGGCTTTTTCCCGGACAAATCGAGTAAGCTTTACCCGCTCTTCCAAAGACAAATAAAAGATTTCGCTGGACTGGCAGGTTGCGAATAATCCGTCCGCCCCGTTTTGAATATACCATTCGATCAGCGCGCCAAGCGCGATGTAATCAATTTCGTTATCGCGGTTAAACGGGGTAATCATCGTCGGCCACGCCCCGTGTGCAAAGTTCGTACTCATATACGGTAGTCCCTCCAAGCTGTTAGGTTAAATTCTGCTTTTCCAAATGTGAAAATACTGCAAGTTCATTATTAATGAACGATGTTCTTTTATTTTGATTTTACTTGAATTTCATATATGTGTCAAGTTGTTTTTAAAATTTTTTATAAAAATATATAAAATACCCAATATGATGGCGAAAAGCTTTGCTGTTCCATAAAACTGAATTATATTCTGTGAGGAAGAATTGACTTTTTTGAAAGATGATTTATAATAAATGAATATAATTCTGTTATGTGGAACAACGTTCTCTTCATTTTGGAATACTGCGGATTTTGGAGGAATTACAAAATGCCTAACGAAGAAAATTACCCTGAAGGAGTAAAGGTTCGTTCTCTGTATAAGGCGGTAAAGCTGTTGGATTATTTTAATTCCGCCCATCCGGAACGGGGGATCAGTGAGCTGGCCGAGCTGAGCGGAATGCTCAAGAGCAGTGTTTATAATATTATGAGTACGTTTGAATGCTGCGGAGTGGTGGAAAAGGATCCGAAAACAAGCCAGTACCGTTTGGGTCTGAAGATTTTGGAATGGAGCAACGCGCTGAGCCAGAACGATATGTTTGGGCGCGTGATCCGCCCGTTTTTGGAAGAGCTGACCGACCGAACCGGCGAGACGGTTTTTTGGGCCACCCCTTACGGGACGAACATCATTTATCTGGAGGCGGCCTTTCCAAAGGGCGCGATGTCAGTGCGGTCGATCAAGGGCGTTGTGGCGCCGATGTACTGCACCAGCCTTGGAAAGGCGATTCTTTCCCGCATGGAGCCCTCTATGGTCGAGCAGGTGATCGCGGCGGGTCTGGAGGGGTTTACGCCGTATACCATCACGGACGCACAGCGTTTCCGCGAGGAGATCGATCACATTCGCGCGGTGGGGTATTCGGTGGATAATATGGAGCATGAATACGGCATCAAATGTGTGGGGGTTCCAATCTGCAACGGGCGCAACCAGGTGATTGGCGGAATCAGTCTTTCGGGCCCTTCCCTGCGCTTCAATGAGCAGCAGATTGTGGAATACGCAAAGCTGCTGAACGGATATGCGAATCAGATTCGCAACCGACTGTAACTCGGAAAGGCCGAGCAGAAAGATTCACAGGAAGCCTGCTCCGCTGCGGTTTTAAAAAACAAGTTGTGCAATAAAAAGCAAAACGGATTTTGAAAGAATCCCCGTTCCCTGTTTTCAGAGGAAAGCCCCAAAAGAGTGCAAGCTTGCGCTCTTTTGGGGCTTTTGGCTGTTGTAACTGATCACGCGCGGTTTCAACGGCAAACGCGGCGATTTATGGGATGAAGCACTGCCTTTGGCTCCTTTCCGCAGGGGCCGGGCATTGCGGGTGCCGCCTGGCCGCGGTGCGAATTCCTTTTGATTTATCTGTACGCGCAAAAGAAAAAAGCGTTCCGAAAATGACAATCGGAACGCTTTTTTGGGCTATTTGCAGCAATCTTCTGAGACATTATGATATGGTATTAAATGAATGATCCGAACGATCTGCTGCACCTGCTTCAAAAGCAATCGCAGCTAATTCAATAAAGCGTTGCAGCAATCTGTTATTTCAATTTCTATCCAATTGCTGCCGGCGAAAATAGTCGAAGCTGTCGCAGTTTATCCTAAACGAAGACCGCATCGATTTGACAAACTACGACAATTTTTATTATATAGTATCTTATTTTGCTTGTCAATCTGACAGGCAGTACAGTCTTTTGACAAAAAGGACAGATGATTTTGAATGAAAATACAGTTCTTTTTCGCCTGTTCTGAAAAGTATCGCCGTCAGCAACAACCGTCATAACGAAAGGAGACATTTGAATATGCCGCGCAAAGGAGAAAATATTTATAAACGCAAGGATGGACGATGGGAGGGGAGGGTACTGAAGCCGGACGGAACATATCGGTACCTGTATGCGAAAACCTACCGGGAAGTCCGCTGTAAGATGAAAGACACGCGGGAGCTGAACAAGCTCGTCCATCCAAAGAGAACAGGCGGGGAAGAAAGCGCCGCGGACTTGTTTGAGGCATGGCTATCCGGAGAGATCACCACCCGTTTAAAGCCCTCAACTTACGAAAATTATTATCACTGCATCAGCAGATATGTCATCCCCTATTTCAGGCTCCCCGGCAACGCGCGGCTTTCGCAGGAGTCCATCAAGCAGCTTGTGGAAAAAATCAATCAGAATACCGTGATTTCCGTATCGTACCGAAGAAAAATTCTTTCCATCCTCAAAACGGCGCTCCGGGAAATATACAGGAACACTCCGAACCACCCCTCCGTCACAGAGCTTATAACCCTCCCGAAGGTCAGGAGCGGCAAAGAAGTGCCGGTGTTCTCCATGAAGGAGCAGCGGGTACTGGAGTATGCCGTGCAGCAATCGGAAGACAAAAGGCTTTTGGGGATTCTGCTCTGCTTTTACTCCGGTATCCGTCTCGGCGAGCTTTGCGCCTTACAATGGGAGGATTTTGATTTTGACGCCGGCGCCGTGTCCATTACACGTACGGTGTCGCGCATCCGCAATCGCGAGCCAAACGGAGAAAAGACGGTTCTTTCTGTCGGAACCCCAAAAAGTGAGACCTCGCTGAGAAAAATTCCGCTGCCGGATTTTTTACTGCGGCTGATCGAAAAAAACAGTCCCCCCGCCCCGGAGGAAGGCTGCTATATGCTCTCGGGGAAGGCGGCTCCCTTCGACCCCCGAATCTACCAAAGGCTGTACAAAAAGGTTTTGGCCGCGGCGGGGGTCAAAGACCGAAAATTCCACACGATCCGCCATACCTTTGCAACCAGGGCTCTGGAGCTGGGCGTCGACATCAAAACCCTCAGCGAAATACTGGGACATTCCAGCGTGAATATTACATTAAACGTATATGCACACTCTTTGATGGAGCAGAAAAAGGTCGCCATCGAAAAGTTTAATGAGATGCATGTGATGTATATGAAGCCGGCATCATTCGCCGTCGATTCTGCCGTCATAGCCTCCCGCGTTTCCGGATAAGCCCTGAAAAAAACCCCTGCCGGTCTTCGTTTAGGATAAACTGCGACACTGCAAGAGGCCGATTGATTCTATTATATCCTCTGCAAAGAGCAAAGATTCAAAAATTTATTCCGGGACATTTCGGGAGAGATTTCTTGGAATACATAACGCAAAACAGCAAGAAAAGAAGATGCTGCCTGCGTGTAAAAAGGCAAGCTTTGCTGGAACAGGAGGCAAATGCGGTTTTTCTTTCCGAAGGCATCCCGAATGGGAGCACGTCTCAAGGGCGGGAAAGCGCCGTGGCGGTCCGGAGAAAACACAATACAGGAGGGTTCAGGGTTATGAGGAAATTCAAGGATTTTAGCATTTCACGCAAGCTGCTTACGGGGTTTCTCAGCTTGGTGCTTGGCATGATCATTGTAGGCGGTGTGGGCGCTTTCGGTCTGGTTCAAATGCATAACAGAGATATCTATCTGTATGAAGAGCAGACAGCCCCCATTCAAAATATTTACGAGGCTTCCAGCAACCTTTTGCTGATCCGAACAGAAGTTCGCGGCGGAATGATCTATGCGGGCGACGCGCAGAAGGTAGACGAGTATTATCAGAAATATCTGCAGGAAAAAAAGGACTACGATACTGCGATACAGACGTACCGCAAGACGATGTACCGCCCCGATTCGATTGCGCTGTACGAAGAAACCTCCAGGTTGATTGAAAATACATATATTCCTGCTCTGGAAGAATCCTTTAAAAAGTCAAAAGCGGGGGATAGGGACGGCGCAATGAACGCGATCCTCAACATCTCTGATGAAATGACCACCATATACAATAATTTGGAGACACTGCTGACCAACCGCATGGAGGCGGCCAAGGAGACCAGTGATTCCAACGGCACCACAGCAAACCTGCTGATCGGGGCGCTGATTGCCGCTGTTCTGATCAGTGCGGGAGGCGCTATTTTCTTTGGAAACCGGATCTCCGACATCATCAGCAAGCCCATCGGGCGCGTGACGGAAGCCGCCGGACAGATCGCGCTCGGCCGGGTGGATGTTGACCTGAGCGATGTGGATTCCAAGGATGAAATCGGCGCTCTGGCGGCGGAATTTACCAGGATGCTGGAGGGGCTTCGCAGGCAGGTGCAGGTTGCGGAGCGGATCAGCAACGGCGATTTTACCCAGCAGGTTCCCCTGCGCTCGGACGTAGACGCGATGGGGCTTTCTCTGCAGAAAATTGAGGACGACCTCAGCGCCACCCTGAAAACGATCAGCGTGGCGGCGGAGCAGGTCAACACGGGGTCGGAGCAGGTATCCGCAGGCGCGCAGGCGCTGTCCTCCGGCGCCACAGAGCAGGCGGCCACGGTGGAGGAGCTCAACGCCTCCGCGGTGAGCGTTGCGCAGCAGGCGGAACAGAATGCCGTCAGCGTGAAGAAGGCGATGGACTATGTGGAACAGGCCGGCCGGGGCGTTGCGCAGAGCAATCAGCATATGCAGAATCTGAATACCGCCATGCGTGAAATCGGAACCTCCTCGCAGGAAATCTCCAGAATCAGCAAGCTGGTGGAGGACATTGCGTTCCAGACCAACATCCTTGCGCTCAACGCCGCGGTGGAGGCGGCCCGGGCCGGAAGCGCCGGAAAGGGCTTTGCGGTCGTCGCCGACGAAGTGCGCAATTTGGCCGCCAAATCCGCGGAGGCTGCCAAGCAGACCTCCGAGCTGATCCAAAAATCCGTATTGACGGTATCTGAGGGCGAACGGCTTGCCGATGAAACGCTGAAGTTGTTGGAAACCGTTTCGGAAAAAGCGCAGATGGTGGATCATGCGGTGCGCGAGATCGAGTCCGCCTCCTCAGAGCAGGCGGCGGCCATCGAGCAGATCAATCAGGGCATTTCGCAGGTGTCCGCCGTCATACAGACGAACGCCGCCACCGCCGAAGAGAGCTCCGCTTCCAGCGAAGAGCTGGCCGCCCAGGCGCAGGCGCTTCAGAGCGAGGTTTCCAGATTCAAGCTGGCCGGCGGCAGCGAATGGGCGCTCCCGCGCGAAAAGGAGCTGTCGATATGAAGCTGCAGGAACGATTGGATTCGCGGCATCAGCAGGGGGAGGAGATCAAAAAACGGTACCTGACCTTCCAGATCGAGCATCAGCTGTTCGGCATGCCCATTGCGCAGGTGGTTCAGATCGTGGGAATACAGGAGATTACCGAGCTGCCGGACCAGCCGGACTACGCCAAAGGGGTCATCAGCCTGCGCGGGCAGATCATTCCCGTCGTCGATGTGCGCATTCGGTTCGGGAAACGGGAGGCGGAGTATACGGACCGAACCTGTATCATCATCACCCGCGTGTCCGGCCGCGATTTCGGCCTGATTGCGGACGAGGTGGATGAGGTCACCGACATATTGCCGGAGCGGATTTCCCCGCCGCCCAAAATGACGAAGGAAACCCTAGAGACCTATTTGACTGGGATTGCCCGGCTGGAGGCGGTGGAGGGCCAACAGGATAAAATCGTCCTGCTGGTTCACCCCGGGAGAATCCTCGGCGAGGACGAAGCCGCAGCCTTGGCGGAGCCCGCACGGGAATAGTAAAAGCCATGCGCCGCATGCCGGCGGCCCGCCTCGTTTTCAGCGGCAGGCCGCCGGTGGGGATCAACCGGCGTCAAAAAGCTTTGAGAATACGAAAAACCTGATCGCAGCCCGGAAAAGCTGTGATCAGGTTTTTTCATATGGATGCAGGAGGTCGCTTTGCGGGCTACCTACGCCGGGCCCGCGTTTCATCCAAAGAGCGAATCGGCGCGGCGGGGATTCTCAAAGCGTTCGCTCGGCCAGCTTTGCAAGCGGGCTCCGTTCTACCTCACTCAGCGTGACGTGGCCGGTCAGGTTCGAGTCCTTCAGCCGCTCCACCAGATAAACCAGGCCGTTGGAACGAGAATCCACCAGAGAATTGTCGATCTGGTTGTCGGTGGGGTCGCCGATAAAAATAAATTTGGAATTCTGTCCTGCTCGGGTCAGCATCAGCTTTGCGATGTGCGGGGTGGTTTCCTGCGCCTCGTCCACAATCACGATTGCGTCGGACAGAGTTCTTCCCCGCATGTAAGTGAAGGTCTTCATATCGATGACGCCGGTATTTTTAAAATGCTCGATCAAAGAATCCACCGTTATGTTGTCCTCCGTACAGTTCTTTCTGGGCTTGCGGCTTCGTTCGCGGTACATCAGGCTTTCAATGGCGTCATAGAAGCTCCCCATCCACGGGCGGAGCTTTTCCTCTTCATCCCCGGGGAGAAAGCCGATGTCGTCCCCCGCCGGAACAACCGGGCGCACAAACACGATTTTTCGGTAAGCGCGCTGCTCCACCACATTTTCCAGCGCGACGGCCGTTGCCAGAATGGTTTTTCCCGAGCCCGCGCCGCCCGTTACCGAGACGAACTTTACGCTATCGTCCATCATGAGCTCAAAGGCCATTTTCTGCTCCAAATTGAGGGGAGTCAGCCCCCAGGCCATCCGGTTTTCGTACCGCATGGGTACGAGCTTCTCCCCGTCAAAACGGGCGACCGCCGTGTGATCCGGGTTATCCCTTGCGTGGATCAGCACAAACTGGTTTGGGCAGAGCGAAAGCTTTTTGGGGCACTTTAATCCGGATTCGTACAGCTTGTCGATCTCTTTGGAGGACAAAACCGTGGTCGTATAGCCCTGGTACAGGTCGTCGAGAATCACGCGGTCGGTTTCGTAGTCCTCCGATTTCAGGCCGAGCACCTCCGCTTTCAGGCGCATGCAGATGTCTTTGGACACGAGGACGGTGGTTGTTTCCGGTTCCTTTTTCTGAATGCTGAGCGTGGTGAGAAGGATGCGGTTGTCGTTTTTCTTCAAATCCAGCTCGTCGGCGTATTCCGGCATATTATGATAACCGTTCGGTTCCACCCGAAACAGAATATTTTTTTCATAGGGGATTCCCGCCTGAATGCTCTGCTGCGATCTTCCCTCCACAATTTTGGAAAGCTCCCGCACCGCCTGCCGCGCCTGGCAGCCGCACAGGCCCTCGCGGGATTTCAGGGAATCCAGCTCTTCCAGAACCACCATGGGCAGAATCACGTTGTTCCCCTTAAAATTGCAGATGCATCCCGGGTCGTGCAGTAATACGTTTGTGTCGAGAATATAATTTTTTCTGACTCCATTTTTCTGCTGCATTAACTTACCTCCCAAATGATCATTTTGTGTTGCAAAGCGGATGGGGATTCTGGAGAAAGGCGTTTGGGTTTCTTCCTTGAAAAACTATAAAACGACGCCGCTTCCAAGCGCACAGGGAACTGTGCGGCGCTGGTATGGCCGGCGGTTTGCCGCCGTTCATCGTCAATGGGCGCCGCGGGGCTTGCAGATTGAAAACCGGATGGCTTTCAAGTCCATGGACGATATCAAAAACAAAGCGGCACCACATCAGGCTGTGTGGTGCCGCTTTGGCGCGCAGTTGGCCGCGGGAGCGGAGAAATCGACAGAGTTTGGAAGATCCGCACGTTTGCAGGGCGAAAATTGCCCCTCCCGCAGATTCGGGAAAGGGCCTGGCGCCTCTATGCCTTGCCGCGTGTTTGGAACAGGCCGGTTTGTGTGCCTGTTTTCTTTGTTCAGCCGTATGCTCCGGGCCTTCGCCATTCTCATCGCCTCTTACGTTAAGAATACGCTGATTTTGTTCAGAGAAGGTTATTGGCAGATTAGAAATCGCCAAAGGGAAGCTTTCCCAAAGCGGCGGGCGGTATCCGGTCTTCTTTGGGAGCTTCTGTGGAACGGGTCAGCGCGCAATATACGGCGCGAGCATCCGATCGATTTTCCGCTGCATTTCCTCCACCGTGTGTTAACCGGTACCGGGCCTGAACGGCGGCGCGCTGTTCCCGGCAGTCCAGCATTTGCTCCAACGAAACCTCTTGCCCCAAAAGCACAACATCCCTTCTTTCTCTGTATGGTCAGTAGCAGATCACCTGGTCAGCGGCAAGGTACGGCCCGCTGTCTTGGTAACAGAGGTTTTTCATATGGGCGGTTCTGCTTTTGCAATCCATTATGTGGCCGGGCGAGCTTTATGGGGAGTCGTCACCCCATGCTTGTCCGGTTTTCGGCTGTGTTTTGTCTATCATATGCGGGAAATTTCCTGTTGCTACTGCCCGGAGTTGAAATTGTGTGGAGAACCCAATATAATAAAGTCAAAGATTGGGAGCGCGGCACAGAGCACGGCAGGCCGCCTCCGGCATATGGAGGGGGATGCGCTTGAAGACTTTGCTCAAATCCGCGGGAATCAAGGCGGTAAAGGCGGCGGCCGGGGCCTGCGCCGCCATTGCTCTGGCCCTTGCGCTGGGGCTGCAATACCCCACGGCGGCAGGCATCATCACGCTGCTCAGCCTGCAGGAAACGAAGCGGGAAACGCTGATCACCGCGGGGCGGCGCATCCCGATTTTTCTGGCGGCGACGGCCATCGCGTTTTTCAGCTTTCAGTTGCTGGGCTATACGGTTGCGGCCCTCGGGGTCTATCTGCTGGTGTTCGTCACGCTGTGCCATACCGTTTCCGCCGCTGCGGATATCGCCATGTGCTCGGTGCTGGTCACCCATTATTGGGTAGAGCGCTCCACGGCGCCGGGGCTGATCGTCAACGAGCTTCTGCTCCTTGTAATCGGCGCGGGCATCGGCATTTTGCTCAATCTGTTTTTGCCGGTCGGGCTCCACGCCATCCGCAAAGCGCAGGGGGAGATCGATTCTGCCATCTGCCGGGCGCTGGATCAGATCGCGGATTCGATTCAGGGCCACACGGTTACTCATCTTCCCCAATTTTTGGAGCTGGAGCGTCTGCTGGAGCAGGCGCGTGCGCAGGCAAACCGGGCTGCCGACAACGCGCTGACGCTGGACCTGAATTATTACCGGGAATACATCGACATGCGCATGAACCAGTTTCTGGTTCTTCAGCGCATTCAGATCGGCCTTCTCCGGCTTGGCGGAGCGCCGTCTCAGGCGGAGCCGATCGCCGTGTTCCTGCACAGGATTTCTTCCACCTTTGGGGAATCGAACAATGCGGCGGCGCTGCTCGACGACGCGAACAGAATCCGTGCGGAATTCCGCGCCAGCGAGCTGCCCCGCACCCGCGAGGAATTTGAAGACCGCGCCGCCCTGCTGCACATTTTTAACGAGCTGGAGCATTTTTTGCTGCTGAAAAGCACCTTTGCCCAGTCGCTGACCCCGGAGCAGAGGGCGCGCTACTGGAACGAATAGCCGTCGCTTGCCGTTGGGCGGTAGCCTGAATCGAGAGAAAAATAAATTTCAGATAGGAGCAATTGCCATGAAAAAGAAGTTTGCATTTGTTTTGATGGGGGAACATTATGCGCCGGAACAGCACCAGGCCCGCTTTGAAACGGAAAAGCAGATTACCGGTATTTTTACGGTGAAGAGCTACGAGCAGGCATGCCGAAAGCTGACGAAGCTGGAGCAGGAGGGCTTTGGGGCCGTGGAGCTCTGCGGCGCGTTCGGCGAGGAAAAGGCCAAAGAGCTGATTGCGCTGACGCACGGGAAAATTGCGATCGGCTTTGTAACGCATCTGCCCGAACAGGACGAACTGTTTGCCCGCTTTTTTGCAAAGGGCTGATCCTTTTTTGAAATAGGGAAAACAAAGCGACCTCCCCGGCCACAGGCTGGGGAGATCGCTTTGGTTTCCTCCATTTTCATGTGTTCAGGGCGGCAGCACCACCGCGTATCCGGAAAGCACCAGCTCCTGCTTTTGGCTGCGGATCTGTACCCGCAGGCGCACCTGCCCGTTTTCCGGGTAAATCTGAACCACCCGGCAGGAGGCGGTGATGGTGTCACCGCAAAACACCGGGCGCACAAAACGCAGCTCCTGACTGACGTAAACGGAGCCTGGCCCGGGGAGCTGTGTGCCGATCAATGCGGAGACCATCCCGGCCAGCAGCATGCCGTGAACAATGGGCGCGCCGAAACGGCTTTCTCCCGATTCCAGGGTGTGCAGGGGATTCTGATCGCCCGTCAGCCGCATGTAGTCCTCCAGATCCCGCGGCGAAAAGCTTCTGGTGCGCTCTGCACAATCTCCAACGGATAAAGATGTCATCGTCTTGCTTCCTTTCCGGTTAATGCCTATAGGAACGCTGCTTTCTGAAAGCGGCCGATTTTCCTCCGCCAAAGAGGGGAGAACCCTCCCCTTGAGAGAAGGAGGTGTTCCGTTGGTAAATCCTATGAAAAATGGATGGCGCGGCTCATGGCGCGGATCAAATCGATTCCGTCCCATACCAGAGAAAACTGCGTGCTGCCGCCGAGCGGTACCACACGGTCAATTCCCGCGGGACGGGCGCGGCGCAGAAATTCCCGCAGCTCTGCCGTTTGAATTCTGTAATAACAAAGCGTTTGGCAGCGCTCCCCTAAGATAGGAAGCAGCGCGTCGAGTGTCTGCGCATGGGTTTCCAGAAACAAGCCGTCGCCGGTCCAAAGCTCCAGCAGCTCCGGCGTCAGGTGAGGTGTCAGCACCCGCACAGCGTGGTTGCTTTGTGCGCACAGGCGGATTTGCGGGTTTTGGGCCGCCATAAGGCAGAAACGCTCCCGTTTTTTGACCGCGTGAACCGGCAGAAAATCTGCCCGGCTTTGGCACAGGCGTTCCACCTCTTGCCACAAAAGGCGCTGGGCTGCTTCGACCCGTGCGTATTCCCCCAGCCAGAGCAGAGCGCGGGGAGAGGTGCAGGCCCATTGCCCGGCAAAGTAGGCGTCCGCATAAAAGCGTTCCGAAAGCTGCTCCGGGTCGGGGGCGCTCAGGAATGTCCCTGCGTCGATGACGCACACGGAATAGCGGCTTGCAAAGGAAAGCTCCACCGCGCGCGGAGAAAGCGGCAGCCGCCGGATTTGCCGGATCGCCTCGTCGCCGCCCCACAGAACGCGCACGCCGCAGCGTTCCGACAGCCGCGCCAGAACCGGGTGATCGTGCTCGCACTGAAAACAAGTGATGTAGGGCAGAAGCTCCCGAAATTCCGAGTGCAGCAGCGCGTCCATTTCGCGGCACAGCAGCCTTGCCTGCGGAAAATCCTGCGAGGAAAGGCGCACCGCGCAGGCGCACCCCGCCAGCAGGCCCGCCGCCAGCGAGTACGCAAAGTTCAGCGGAACGTTGCCGGGGCACACATGAAACGCCAGTCCGCGGCCAAAACGGAGGCTTTCCGTATCCCAGTCCTTCGCGAGCCGCCGAAGATGATTGCTCCGGCACCAAAACGCGAAGGCGGAAAGATCGGGAAAGGAGTGTGCCTCGGGGTTCTGGCGCAGCCGAATGCTCAATGCGTTCAGGAACCGAAGCACCGGTTTCTCAAAAATGGAGAAAGGCGGCATAACCTGCTCCAGAGAAGACAGCTCCCCCGTGAGCGGCATCAGCTTCTCATCCTGCGTAAACATCGCTGCACCCCCTTGGCTGCGCCTGCCGCAGACGGCCGGTGACCCAAAAGCTTTTCCCCAGCCTGCCGCAGGGGCAGTCGTCCGCCCCCAGAAAAACGCCCTCGTCCTCCGTTAAGATGCTGTGGCCGGGGTAAGAGCGCGGCAGCAGGGAAAGCACCTGCAGAATGCCCGGTTCTCCCGGCTCGCACAGGGAGAAATCCTCCGCCCTGCGCACGAATACCTCGGAAAGCTCGCTGGCGTGAAACCGCCCGGCCCCGCACTGAAAAAAGACGGAGCCGGCCTGCTCTGCCATGCCGTAGTAATTGTAAATGCGGTGCAGACCGCAGCATTCGTTCAGGGCGCGCCGGAATTCCTCCGGCGGCACTGCCTGATCGAGCAGCTTCTTCCAGCCGCCCCCGTGAATGAGAATTCCGCCAGAGAAATCCAGATGTTCCGGGGATTTGCGCAGCGCCTGACAAAAGTATTTCCACACCATAAAGGTGAAGCCGAACAGAAGAAACGGCCCGCCGTTTGCCTGCTCCAGAAACATGCGGATGGCCGGCAGATCGAGCGTGAAATCCTCCCGCAGGGCAAATACGCGCCGCCGGGCAAAAAGAGAAAAGCCCAGGATTCCGGCGGCCCGCGCGGAAAGCCCGCTGCCGTGCGCGAGGATGGACGGCTGATCCAGAATCAGCATCGGCAGGCGCGCTGCGCCAATGAAATCCGCGGCAATGTGCGCCAGCGCGCGCTGCTGGTCGGCGGCAGTCTCCCGGTCCAGCTCCACATGAACGGTCTGGCTTCCTGTGGTACCGGAGGAGGTAAGGGATCGGGCGTATTCCTGCTCGGAGGGAACACTGCTCAGCCGCATGGCTTTGAACAGGCCGCTGGGGAGAAAGGGCAGCTCCCGCGTTCTGTGGGTAGCTTCGGGGTCAAATTCCAGCGCGCGCAGAATATTGGCATACGGCTCGCAGTGGACGCTGTGGTAACGGGTCAGCTCCAGTGCTGCGGGGAAGAACAGGGCCTCCTTTGCCGCCTGCGGCAGAGAAAACGGCGGTATTTCCAGCAGCTGCGCAACATCCTTTGTCATAGCAGCTCCTCCAGGCGCGGGTATTGGATTTTACCGGCCTCGTTTCTGGGGATTTCCGCGACGGGATGTGCGGCAAAGGCCCACGCGGGGAAACGAAGCGTTCCGGCCAGATCAGAAAGCGCGTCCTGCGCGGTGCAGTGCGGGGACTCTGCGACGAACAGATCGATATGATCGTCGCGCCCCAGGCACGCGAAATCCGCGCCGCCGAACCGCTCGCGCAGCAGGCGCTCGCATTCGTCCAGACTTACGCGGCTGCCGAACAGCTTTACCATCCGCTTTTTGCGCCCGGTAACGGTATAGCAACCGTCCGTATCCCGCATGGCGAGGTCCCCGGTAAACAGCATGCCGTCAAAATCATCGCCCCGCGCCAGATCGAGCGGGCCCTGCGCATAGCCGAGGGCCACGTTCGGCCCCTCGTACACCAGCTCGCCCTCCCGGTACGGCTCCGCGATTGTTTCTCCGCTTTCGCCGACCAGGCGAAAGGCCCCGCCGGGTATGGGGATTCCGATGGAACCGCATTTTTCCTCCGCCATTTGGTAAGGAAGGTAGCTCATGCGGGCGGTGGCCTCCGTTTGGCCGTACATCGCGTAAAAACGCAGCCCGCGTTCCCGGGCGAATTCGGCACAGCGCCGGTGCATCCGGTGCGGCAGCTTGCCCCCGGCCTGAGTGAAATACCGCAGACTCGGCAGCTCACGCTCAAAGAATCCGGCGCGCTCCAGCAGGGTGTAGGTCATGGGTACCCCACTGATGCTGGTGGCTTTTTCGCGCTCAAAATAATCCCAAAACTCCTGCTGAATCACACTGTACTCGCTGAGCAGCACGGTCCCGCCTGTCAGCAGGTGGCTGTGCAGAATTGAAAGGCCAAAGGTGTAATGCAGCGGCAAGGTCAGGATCGGGCGCTCAGAGGTGGAGTTGAGCTCCAGATACTGCGCGATTGCCTCGGCGTTGGATAGAAGATTGCGCGCGCTCTGGCGCACCAGCTTGGGGCTGCCCGTTGAGCCGGAGGTGGTCAGCAGCAGCGAGAGCTCAGGGTGCAGCTGCGGGCAGTCGGTACAGTCCGTTTGCAGCAGGGTGTAATCATACAGTGTCTGTACTGGCGTGTATTGGGAAAACGCGCCGGATTTTTTCTGCGGAACCCACAAAAAGCTGGGGCGGTACAGTGTAATCAGGCGGCTTAGAAGCTCCGGGGTCAGCTCGCTGTCCAGCAGCAGGGGCACCGCCTGCGTGGACAAAAAGCCCACATATCCTGCGGTAAAGCCGATGGTACTGCTGGTCAGGCAGAAGATCAAAGTGCGCCGCACCGGCCACTGCGCCACACGGTTTACGGCGGCTGCGAGCTGAGAATAGGTCAGCGCGGCTCCGTTCGGTTCCACCAGCGCGGGATGCTCCGGCGGATGCTGTTCCAATGAAAAAAACATGGTCAGACCTCCACGCCGTATTTCCTCAAAATCTCTTTTCCTTTTTCATAGCTGTTAAACAGGATGACGTCGGTGGAGTTGATGGAAATATTAAAGGTGTCCTCCATCATGGTGATCATCTCGATATGCTGCAGGGAATCCCAGTTGCCGCGCAGATAAATCAGTGCGGGGAGGTCTTCCTCCGCAACGCCGAACAGCTTCATAAATACCTGATTGTATTGTTCCAAATGAGTCATGGTGTCAATTTCCTCCAGAGAGTGGCAGTGGCGCCTGCCGCCTGCTTCGGCGGCCTGCGTATTGGTAGAAAGCGCACCGGAGAGGCCGGAGCCTCTCCGGTGCCTTTGGTGTGGGAGAGTGTATTGTTGAAAGAGGTTATCCTCCGAAACGGCGATGGAATTCTTCCATCAGCTCCTCCCGGAAATCCGGGTGAGCGATTTCAATAAGCGCTTTCGCGCGGTCGCGCAGGGTTTTGCCCTTCAGCTTGGCTACGCCGAATTCCGTTACGATATAGTTCACGTCGTAGCGGGAGGTAGTCACCGCCGCGCCCGCATCGATTTGCACCGCAATTTTGGAAACGCGCGTGCCGTCCTTTTTCACTAAGGATGACGGCATGGCCATAATGCTCTTGCCGCCGCGGCTCAGGTTTGCGCCGCGCACGAAATCGACCTGGCCGCCCACGCCGGAAAACTGCCGCGGGCCGATGCTGTCGGAAACGACCTGGCCCATCAGGTCAACCTGAATGCAGGAATTGATGGAAACCAGATTGTCGTTCTTCGCGATGACCGCGGGGTTGTTGACATAATCCACCGGATACATCGCGACGGATGGATTGTTGTTGACATAATCGTACAGGCGGCGGCTTCCCATCAGGAAGGTGACGACGCACTGGCCCTTGTGCAGGGTCTTGCGGCGGTTGGTAATCACGCCGGCTTCCACCAGCTCGACCACGCCGTCCGAAAACATTTCGGAATGAATGCCCAAGTCTTTCTTTTCCTTGAGGAACAGCAAAACCGCGTCCGGAATCGCGCCGATGCCGAGCTGCAAACAGTCTCCGTCTTGAATGAGCGAGGCGCAGTGCTCCCCGATGGCGCGCTCGGTTTCGCCGATTTTTGCCTGCCCCAGCTCGATGATGGGCTCATCCGCCTCTACAATGCAGTCCAGCTCGCTCACGTGGATGAAGCTGTCGCCGAGGGTGCGGGGCATATTGGGGTTGATCTGGGCGATGCGCAGATCCGCGATTTCCGCCGCGGGCTTGGTGTAGTCTACCGAAACGCCGTAGCTGCAGTAGCCATGCTCATCCGGCGGGGAAAGGTGAAGCAGCGCCACGTTGGGATGCAGCTCTTCGCGCAGAAGGTCGGGAATCTGCGAGAAATATACCGGGGTGAAATCCCCGCGCCCTTTCGCGATGGCGTCTCTGGTAGACGCCCCTAAAAACAAACTGTTGTGGCGGAAGTTCTCCGCGTATTCGGGCAGGCAGTATTCGCCTTTGCCCATCGCCACCATGTGAACAATCTCCACATTGCGGTACGCTTTGGCGTTTTTTACCATCGCGTCGATCAGTGCGCCGGGTTCACCGGTGGCGTGCGCCACAACCACGCGGTCGCCGGATTTGATATGAGAAGCGGCCTGCTCCGCCGTCATCCGCTTTTGCTGATACAGTTCCTGCCAGGACATGTTACGTCACTCCTTGTTGTTTTTTTGTGCCGGTATGCCGGCTGGTCAGAAACTCCCGCGCCTGCCGCAAAAGGGAATCGCTGACGCCGGTATCGAGCACGACGCGCCGGATCTGCGGGAAACGGCTTTGCACGGCGGAGGCGATCAGCTCCTCGGTGGTCAGGGAAGCGGACGGGCAGTTGGCGCAGGCGCCCAGCAGGCGAATGGTCAGCACGTCGTCGGTCAGGCCGACGATGCTGAGGTTCCCCTGGTGCAGGGCAAGCTGCGGACGAACCTGTTCTTCCAGCAGGCGTTCGATTTCAGTCAGTTGAGTCATAAAAAAACACCTCGGTTGGTTAATTCCGATTCCCCGCCGCCCGGGAGTAGCACAGGCGGCGGGTACGAAACCGGAAAGCACGGGCGAATTAGTCGATATGGGCGATGGCCTTGGCCAGCTTCTTTTTCGCGCCGATATTGCCCTGGCGGGCGATCATGATGCGCTGCGCCTGCGGGGAGCCCGCGCCGTGCATGGATTCGGTGCGGTAGCCGACGGCCGCCGTGCCGAGAGACATGTTTTCGATCAGGCGCAGGACGCGCAGACGGTTCTCGGTGGAAACGGCGTTGACGCCGCGCAGGTATTTGTCCACATAGGGGCCTACCACCGGGTCGCGCAGGTCTTTTTCAGACGGAGCGGTCACCATCAGGCCGCCGGCGATATCCTCGGCCAGCCGCACGATTTCATAGGGGAAGCGGGTCACGTTCTGCTTGCATACGTTGGCGAGCAGCAGATCGATCAGGTAGTTGCCGGACGGGGTGGGCTTGCCCTCTGCGGAGCACGCGATGCCGCAGGCAAACAGGGTTTCGTTCAGGTGCACCATCTCAATCAGCTTATCCTTCACGGCGGAAGCGCGCTCCACGCCGTTGTACTCGGCGGCCAGCGCCGCCGCACCGATCAGAACGTCGCCCACGCCCACCTTACAGCCGCCGTAGCTCTGTCTGTGGTAACCGGCAAAGCGCTCGACCAGCATTCCGGCAAACTCGACCTCGCCGTTGAGGAAGATGCGGTCGTTCGGAACAAACACGTTGTCGAACACCACCAGGGCCTCTACGCCGCCAAACTCACTGTTGCCCACGTCCATCTCGCTGCCTTCCAGTTTGCGGGTGTCGCAGCTCTGGCGGCCGATGATCATGAAAATGCCCTCAGCGTCGGTCGGTACGGCAAACGAAACGGCATAATCCTTGTCGTCCGGGCCCATGGCGATGGTGGGCATGACGATCACCTCGTGGGAGTTGATGATGCCGGTCTGGTGCGCCTTTGCGCCGCGCACCACAATGCCGTCGGGGCGGCGCTCCACCACATGCAGGTACATGTCGGCGTCAGGCTGTGCGTGGGGGGCCAGCGAACGGTCGCCCTTGGGGTCGGTCATCGCGCCGTCCACCGTCCAGTCATTTTCTTCGGTGGCGATCGCAAATTTTTTGAAGTTCTCAAAATAATTGGTTTTGTACTGCCGGTCGGTCTCGAAGGTGGTGGAATAGAGCGCGTTGAACGCGTCCAGGCCTACGCAGCGCTGAAAACAGGAAGCGGTTTTCTGGCCGAGCAGACGCTGCATTTTCACCTTGTTTACCAGATCCTGCGTGCTGTGGTGGATATGACAGAAGCGGTTGATTTTGTTCCCGGTGATCGCAGAGGTGGCGGTCATCAAATCCTCGTACTGCGGGTCCTGCGCCAGGTCATAGGTCATGCGCACCGAATTCAGCGACGGGCGCAGAATCGGGTGATCTACCGGGCTCTCAATTTTCTCGCCGAACATGTAAATCTGCAGGTTCAGCCTGCGGATGCTTTCGATGTATTGTTCTCCGGTCATAAGTGCCATGGTAAAATTCCTTCTTTCTGAGTGAATGGGTCGAATGAATTCCCAATGTGAATAATTCAAATGGATTCAAGCTGTAAAATGCTCTGCGGGTAAATCAGTCGTAATAATGGGGGGCGGTCTTTAAGGTCTGGAAGAACTCATAATCGTGGGCAAAGATCACCTTACCGTTATACTTTTCTTCTAAATCGTGAACCTTCTGAACAGACTGGAAGTGCGCCAGGCTGTCATACAGCAGGCCGGACATTTTGGCGGGCGGCCCGTAAATCTCGGAGGTGTATACGGCGTCCTGCGGCAGAATGAAGGTGCTGTTCTCCATATGTACCACAAGGCCAAGCAGTCCGGGGGTATGGCCGGGCAGGTTGACAACATCCACACCGGGAACCAGCTCGAAGTCGCTGTCGATCAGATGATACTGCTTTACGGAAACGTCCATATCACCCTTAACATAGCCGCCGTGCGTGGTCGGGTCGGGATTCAGGTGTACCTGTGCCTGCGCATTGAGGAAGTCTGCCTTCGGCACATACACGTCTGCATGGGGGAACAGATGCAGGTTGCCGGCATGGTCAAGGTGCATGTGAGAAACAACGACCGTCTTGATATCCTCGGGCTTTACGCCGACCAGAGCAAGCTGGTTTTCGAGGCGCTCTTCCTCTTTCTGGTAGAGGGGGTACACTTCCTGCAGATTCTTTGGCCAGTAGCCGTTCATGGCCTCCGGGTTGCTGCCGGTGTCATAGAGGATGTATCCGTCCCCGGTATCGATCAGAAAAGCCATGACGGGCAGTTTAATCCATTTGTTGGTGACCTGCGGCTGGCTGTAGGTTCCGATGGTGGAACAGGCGACTACATTGTTTTTGTCTGTCTCCAGATAACCGGTGTTCAGGATGTACAGTTTCATTTGGGTTCCTCCTTATAATTTGAGTTGGCTCTTGTGGAAAGCCGGTTGTAAAAGAGTTAAAGCAAGTTCTGTGCCATATGCGCTGATTGGTGTGAGATGATCGTCCGATTCTACGAATCCGACAATTTTAGATCGGCCTTTTTTGGACTTTCGTCAATTGAATTTTGAGAATAGAAGGGAGTCTTGCATTCTGAACAAAGACCAATTGCAAAAATAATATAATAAATAAAATGTTCTCTGCTGTTTTTTATAAATTTAATACGATTGATTGCGCATTGTTGTTTTATTATTAAAACACCGATGCTGATATGAAACAAACCAGCGCCGACAGAACGAAGCCTGTGTCGGCGCTGGTTTTGTGTGTCAGAACCGGAATCTGGCTCTGTTTTATTTTTGATTGAATTGCAGCAGCATTGGAAAAGGGAATCGGTTTTTTCCATTATCAATAACATGGGGGAAAGCCGGAATTCTAAAATCCGTTTCTTTTAAGCTTTTCTATTGTATTTTTTTCGCTTGCGCACATAGGTGGCCGGGTCCATGCGAAGGCTCTGTGCGGCCGCGCGAACATTTTTCCTGTTTTCGTATGCTTTATCGATGTACTCTTTTTCAATTTTTTCAAGATACGCCTTCAAATCAAAGTCCTCGCTGCCGCCGCTGGGGGTGGGACACAGACCCGCGTTTTGCAGCATCAGGTGCGCGCTGTCGATTTCGTCCGCGTCGCTGATGATGAAGGAACGCTCCATCACGTTTTTCAGCTCGCGCACATTGCCGGGCCAGTTGTATTCCAAAAGGCTGATGAAAGCGCTTTGCGTGAGGAATTTGTTCTGGTTGTATTTTTTATTCAGTTTTTCCAGCATATGCTGCGCCAGCTTGGGAATGTCGTCCTGCCGTTCGCGCAGCGGGGGAATGTGAACGGGGAACACATTCAGCCGGTAGTACAAATCCTCCCGCAGCCTGCCGCTTTTGACCATGCTCTCCATATCGCGGTTGGTGGCGGCCACAACCCGCACATCCACCTTTACCGGCTTGCCGGCGCCCACGCGCACGATCTCCTGCTCCTGCAGAACGCGCAGCAGCTTTACCTGCAGGCTGGTCGGCAGCTCGCCCACCTCGTCGAGGAAGATGGTGCCCTTGTCGGCAATCTCAAACAGGCCGGCTTTTCCCTCTCTGTTGGCGCCGGTGAAAGCGCCGCGCTCGTAGCCGAACAGCTCGCTTTCGGCCAGAGCCTCCGGTATGGCGCCGCAGTTCACCTTGATGAACGGCCCGTCTCTTCGGGGGCTTTTCTTATGCAGGTAAGAGGCGACCATCTCTTTGCCGACGCCGGTTTCCCCGAGCAGCAGAACCGGCGTGTCCAGCAGGGCGGCCCGCCCCACCATGCGCAGCAGGTTCAGCATTTTTGCGTCGGCCACCACCATGTCGCTGGTCTGCATCAGCTGCCTGCGGATGACCTCGATTTCGCCTTCGTAGCGCTGGGCCTGCTCCTGCTTTTGCGCCAGCTGTTCCTTCAGATTGTACAGCTCTGAAATATCGCGCACGTTGGTAACCACCATGATGATCTCGTTCTGCTCGTTGAAAACGGGAGTGCTGGTGACGATAGCGCGCTTCCCGGTTCGGAAGGTTTGATCGATGGTGATGGTGCTTCTGCCCTTGAGGGCCATCAGGGAAGCGGAGCGCGAGATAATCCCGTGTTTTTCCAGCTCCGTCATGTTTTTGCCGAGTACATCCTTTTCGTTCAGACCCGAAATCACTTCGTAAGAATGGTTGATCCAGATGGTATTGGCCCGTCCGTCGGTGATGTAGATCCCGTCAAAGGAGCTTTCCAGAATGGCGATCAGGGCGTCGGTTGTGTTCATGGCATCCGGGAAGTTTGTCGTTTTGTGCACATGCACAGGATTTCGCTGCATACGTCCTCCTTTGTCAGACAGACGGGATGTTGCTCCGGCGCGGCTGATCGGGCCGGTTTTTCCCGCGGTGTGATTCGCCGGCCTTTCATCGGCGGCTTTTCTAAACAATACGCTGTGATGAAAACGAAAATCTCTGTGGCCATTATAACAAAAAATTCTGTAAAATCAAATCCATATTTAGCATGTATGCGCTGAGGAGGACGTCGAGAGCAATTTCTATCATTGTGCTCGGGCTTGGTTCGGCTCCTGTTTTTGCCTCCATTTCTTTCAAAACCGTTAACTTTTGTAAAAGCTTTGTTCATTTACTTTCCCCTGCTTTCGCAGTATAATAAGGATCAATGTACTGCCGGCCTGCAATCCGGCGGCACGGCGGAAAGCGGGGTGCTACCTGCGCCGCATCCGCAGACCAGCATTGTGAAAGGACAAAGCATATATGGAATATAAAAGATTCAACGATTCGATCCTAGCCAGACTCGATCCCGGCGAGGAGATTCTGGCGTCCGTTCGCGAAATCGCTTTGAAAGAAGAAATCAAGCTGGCGTCTGTCAGCGGTTTGGGCGCCGTGAACAGCTTTACGGTGGGCGTTTTCAAAACAGCCGAAAAGGAATACAAAGCGAACCATTTTAACGGCTGTTATGAGATTGTGTCGCTCACGGGCACGATCAATACCATGAAGGACGAATTTTACTGCCACCTGCACATGAGCGCCGGGGGAGAAGACGGCAGCGTGGTGGGCGGCCATCTGAACCGGGCGGTTGTCAGCGCCACCTGCGAACTGGTCATCCGCGTAATCGACGGCAGGGTGGACAGAAGCTTCAGCGAAAAAGTAGGGCTGAATCTGTTTGATTTTCACGGCTGACTTTTGGGCAATTCATGCGGAATCTTCCGGCAGGTACCCACCGGAAGATTTTTCTGCCGTTGGGCTTTCTGTTTCGTTTTTTCTCAACGGACTGAAATCGGGCAGGCCCGTGGCATAATAACCTTACACTGCCTTTATCCGCTGCCTTTTTAGGCGGCAGAGCGCCTTTCCTCCGCTTTCCGGCCATTCGGCAAAAAGGGGACGGGCATATTGGAAAAAAGAAAGGGGGATTCGCTTGCTGGCTCAGATCATGGAGTTTTTGGGGACCGCGCTGACCGTCATCCTGTTTGCGCTGCGGGTGATGATACCGCTGCTGTCTCTGGTGGTGCTGTGGCGCTGCTTTGTGTCGCTCCGCCGCGGCCGCCGGCGCGAGGATCCGGTCATTCTGCTTGAAGAAATGACGACGCATGTCAAAATTCCGGTGCTGTATTGGGAAAATTCGATGGGCCGCAGCCGCAGCTGCGACATTGTTCTGCCGGACAATACCGCCAGCCGCGACCACGCCGTGCTGATGCGCCGGGAAGCCGGCTGGCTGATTACGGATACGAATTCCAAGTCGGGGACGTTTGTCAACGGAACAAAAGCGGCGCCGACTTTGTCTGTGGTGCCGGGGGACGTGATCGCCATGGGCTCGACCGCCCTGATGCTCAAGCGGGCGAACGAGGGCGACTTTAAAAAGAAGCGCACGCTGTTCCAGTCGAATCGCCGTCTGCCTTCGCCGCTCGGGTTGATGAGCACGGTGTTTTTGATCCAGATTTTTCTCGCGGCGCAGCTCTGCTTTGGCGGGGAGGCGTTTGCCTGGCAGCCACTGATTCCGTTCGGTGCGCTGGCGGCTCTGGAATGGGGGTTATACTACTACTTGATGCGGGTGCGCAACCATGTCAGCTTTGAGCTTGAGACCATCGGCTTTCTGCTCAGCGGAATCGGAATTATGCTGCTCGCCGGTGCAGACGTAAAGCTGGCCTATACGCAGCTGGCCGCGATGGCGGGCGGGATCATTTTGTTTTGCGTGCTGATTTCCTTTATGGGCGATCTGGATCGCGTGACCAAATGGCGCCTTGCAATCGGCCTGTTCGCGGTGGCGCTGTTTGCCGTAAACCTGGCGTTCGGCGTCGCGTCCCACGGGGCGAAGAACTGGATCAGCCTTGGGCCGGTCACGGTTCAGCCGTCGGAATTTATCAAAATAGCGTTTGTGTTCGCCGGCGCTTCTACGCTCGACCGCTTGCAGACCGCCAAGAACCTGACGGAATTCCTGGTGTTTTCGGGCATCTGCATCGGCTCGCTGTTTTTGATGAAGGACTTCGGTACGGCTTCCATCTTCTTCATCACGTTTCTGCTCATTTCCTTCATGCGTTCCGGCAGCCTCAGAACGGTGATTCTGGCCTGCTCGGCCGCCGCTCTGGGCGCGTTCATGATCCTGCAGTTCAAGCCCTATATTAAGGACCGCTTCGCCGCGTGGCGGCATGTGTGGGAGTATTCGGGCGGCACCGGCTACCAGCAGACCCGCGTGCTTTCTTATGCCGCGAGCGGCGGACTGTTCGGCGCGGGGATGGGAGAGGGCTATTTGAAAAATGTCTTTGCCGGCACCAGCGATTTGATGTTCGGTATGATCTGCGAGGAGCTTGGGACGGTTCTGGCGGTGGTCGTCACGCTTTGCATCGTGATGCTTGCGCTATACACTAAGCTGGAAGCGACCCGCAGCCGTTCCACCTTTTATTCCATCGCGGCCTGCTCGGCGGCGGGCATGCTGCTGTTTCAAGCGGCGCTGAACATTTTCGGCGCGACGGACGTTCTTCCGCTGACCGGCGTCACCTTGCCGTTCCTCAGCGCGGGCGGCTCGAGCATGGTTTCCGTGTGGGGGCTGCTGGCGTTCATTAAGGCGTCGGATGAACGGACGTATGCCGCAAGGAGGAAAAGCACATGAAAACAACCGGAGGCAGAGCCGGCATCCTCTATTTGATGATTCTGGGCTTTTTTGTGGGGCTGGGTGTGTTTTTGTATGGATATGGGAAGGACGGCAGCGCGTGGGCGATGCAGCCGTTCAATAAATATGCGTCGGGCGACAGCCAGCTGACCACCGCCGGAGACGTGCTGGACCGCAGCGGCGTGGTGCTGGCCAAAAGCGAAGGCGGCAAGCGGGTGTACAGCAGCGACGAAACGATTCGCCGCGCGATGCTGCATGCCGTGGGGGACACGAATGGCTATATCTCCACCGGGGTTCAGTACCGCTACCGTTCAGAGATTGGCGGATACAATCCCATCACGGGGCTGACCTCGCCCACGGGCAAGCGCCTGGGCAGCGACATTACGCTCACGCTCTCCAGCGAGCTTTCCAAAACCGCGTACAATAAGCTCGACGGCCGCCGCGGCGCGGTGGCGATGTACAACTACAAAACGGGTGAAATGCTGGTGATGGTCAGCACGCCCGATTTTGACCCCTCCAATGTGCCCAAGGATATCGACACGAGTTCCAAATTTGAGGGGGCGTACCTGAACAAGGTGCTTTCCGCAAGCTATACGCCCGGCTCCATCTTCAAAATCGTGACGACCGCCGCCGCAATTGAAACCCTTTCGGATTGGGACACCAAAACCTTTATCTGCAAAGGCAGCACGACGATCAACGGCAACAAGATCACCTGCGACGGCGTTCACGGTAAGGTGAATATCAAGCAGGCGCTGGCAAAATCCTGCAATGTGGCGTTTGCGCAGCTCGCCGTGGAGCTTGGCGAGGAGAAAATGACCGCCGAGGCCAACACCATGGGCTTTAACCGCAGCTTTTCTGTGGATGGAATCGACACCTCGAAAAGCAAGTATGACGTCAAAGGGGCGGAGAAGCAGGCGCTGGCCTGGTCGGGCATCGGCCAGCACACCGACATGACGAACCCTTACCACATGATGCTGCTGATGGGCGCCATTGCAAACGGCGGCACGCCGGTGCAGCCCTATTTCATCAAGCAGATTAAAAACGGCCTGGGAATTGTGCAGCAGCAAGGGAAAACGCAGCCTGGTACCCAGCTTGTCACCCCTTCAACCGCTCAAACGCTCGGGCAGCTCATGCGCTACAATGTGACCAGCGACTACGGCGACAACATGTTCCCCGGCATGAGCGTGTGCGCCAAAACCGGCACGGCAGAGGTTGGCGGCGGCAAGAAGCCGAACGGCTGGATGATCGGTTTTTCGTCCGACCCCGCAACGCCCTACGCCTTCGCCGTTGTGGTGGAAGAGGGCAACTACGGGCGCACCTCCGCCGGGCCGATCGCCAAGGCGATTATGACGCAGGCGAAAAAGCTGGGTCTGTAAAGGGAAAATGCTTTACGGATTTAAAATGTTTTTCCATTGAAAAGGAACCGCAGACCAATGGTCTGCGGTTCCTTTTCAATGGAGGCGTTTTCCGCCATTCAAATGCTTCTCGCCTCTTTTTATGAATACCATGTAGATTCTCGAAGCTTGAAGGGCCGGGCGTTCACATCGCTCCGCGGATAAAAGGAAGAACCGCCAAAACGCCAGCCTGTGCAACGGCGGCCCTTTTGCCGCGCATTCTGAAATATTGTCGAATCAGTTTCAGGGTTCAAGGGGTACTTTTGCGTGCAGGTTCTCCCATATGATTGATTTGACTGGCCAGATACCCGGCCCCAAAGCCATTGTCGATGTTGACCACGCTCACGCCGGAGGCGCAGGAGTTCAGCATGGATAACAGTGCCGCGATTCCCCCGAAGCTTGCCCCGTACCCCACGCTGGTGGGCACGGCGATCACCGGGCAGTCGACCAGCCCGCCAATCACGCTTGCGAGGGCTCCCTCCATGCCCGCCACCGCAATTACCACCCGGGCGGTCATCAGGGGCTCCAGGCTGCCGAGCAGCCGGTGCAGCCCGGCCACCCCCACGTCGTAGACCCGCGTCACGGAGTTCCCCAGAGCTTCCGCCGTAAGGGCGGCTTCCTCCGCTACGCCAATGTCGCTTGTGCCGCCGGTGGCCACCACGATGGAGCCGAGTTTTTCTGTTTCTTCGGGGAATGCAACGGCCAGCTTTGCCAGTGGCTCGTAGGTGAGTTCCGCGTCTTTCGCAATCAAATCCGCGGTTTCCTGCGGGACGCGGGTGACGAGGATGTTTCTGTGGCCACGCGCCCGAAGCGCCGCCAGAATCCCGGCAATTTGTTCCGGCGTTTTCGACTGCCCGTAAATCACCTCCGGCACCCCCTGGCGCAGGCCGCGGTGATGGTCCACCTTGGCATAGCCCAAATCCTCGAAGGGCGCGAGCTTGAGCTGAAGCAAAGCGTCCTGTGGCCGAACGGTTCCGTCAGCTACATGATTCAGCAGAGACAGAACGTCTCTTTCCGTATCCATAAAGGGTTCCTCCTCAATTGCCAATAAAAAGGGCATGCCTTAAAAAGGCATACCTTCAGTTACGATGCTTCCATAAGATTCCGCGCATACTGCGAAGGGCGAATTTGACACACGGCGCGGCTTCCTTTTGCGTCGAATACACAGGCCCTTCAAAGCCGGGCAGGGGCCTTTCGGGCCCCGGCGTGAGTTCCTGGTGTTTTAATGATATCAACTGCTCTGCCCCGTGGTCAAGTGGTGATGCGCAGGCAGGGAAGAGGCTGCTGCGCGGGTATCGGGCCGTTTTCAAGTGAACGGATGGCCTTGCCCGGCGAATGGACGCCCAAACTTACTGTCTCCTTCCTGTTTCACATCAGCAGGGTGAACCTCACGGCTTAATATAGGCGTAGCCCTCCCGCTGCCGCAGAGCCAGCTCCAGAACACCCGCGGGCACCACTTCGGCAAACGGCACAAGCTCCTGCGGGCGGATGCCGAAGCTGTTCAGGGAAAGATTACATGCCGCAAAATGAACCCCTCGCTCCGCCAGCTCCTGCATCGCCGGCAGAGCGGAGCCCGCGGATTGGGGAACCAACTCGCGCACCGCCTCCGCGTTGGCTACGATTCTGATATCAGACCCCGGTGTGTCCGCCACTTGCACCAGGTGGGAGGCGTTTTTGAGCATCAGCTCCCATTTGGCGGATTCATCAATGTGAAAAACAACGTTGACATTCATTGGATTTCCCCCTTCCACAAAACAGAAATGCCGTTCGCCGAGGGGTGGCACCGCTTTCGCCCGGTATAGAATATAGCCAAAAGGCAGACGCACCGATTGATACATCTGCCTTTCCTCCGCCGGGTTACGGGCCGCCGTTACGCCTTTGCGCGCTGCTCCTTGTAGTAGCGGCCAAACGCGTCCGCGCCGATAATCGCGTCGCATACCATCTGCGGGGTGACGGCAAACGGCATGTTGCCCATGGTGTCGTTCGGCGCGCAGGCCAGCTCGGCCACCTGCATCAGCTGATCGCGGTCGACCTTCTGAATCCCAAGGTCAGACAGCGTGGTCGGCAGGCCGATATCCAGGCAGAAGCCGTAAACCTCGTCCAGCTCCGCTTTGCTCGCGTTTTCCAGCACCAGCTGAGAAAGCGTGCCGATCGCGACTTTCTCGCCGTGGTAGTAATGATGGGTTTCTTCAATCGCGGTAAAGCCGTTGTGAATCGCGTGGGCGGCGGCGATGCCGCAGCTTTCAAACCCGATGCCGGAAAGGTAGGTGTTTGCTTCCACAATGGTTTCCAGCGCCTTGCTGCACGAGCCGGCTTTTACGGAGAGCATGGCCTTCTGACCGTCTGCCAGCAGCGTGTCGTAGCACAGCCGTGCAATCGCCATGGAGGTGACGGTAGATTTTCCGCCTAGGAAGTTCAGGCTGTCGGACTGCTTGCAGGCGCGGGCCTCGAAATAAGTAGCCAAAGCGTCGCCCATGCCGGAGACAAGCAGTCTTGCGGGCGCTTTGCTGATAATATCGATATCGACCAGCACAATGTTGGGGCTTTTCGGCAGGAACAGGTATTCCTCGAACACGCCGTCGTCTGTGTAAATGACAGACAGCGCGCTGCAGGGGGCGTCTGTTGCGGCAATCGTGGGAACAATTACAACCGGGGAATCGGTATAGTGGGCAACCGCCTTGGCCGTGTCGTGAATTTTGCCGCCGCCGATGCCGACGATCACGTCGCTTCCAGACGCTTCATAGGACTTGATCAAACGGTTGATCTCGGTGCGGCTGCATTCTCCGCCGAATACTTCGTAGGTCAGAGGGGTATTATGCTCTTTTGCGCTTTCCGCAATCGGTGCTTCCACGCGCTTTTTTCCGGATGCGCTAACCAGAATAAAAGGCGCCTTACCAACGCGTTCCACGTGCTTGCAAAGCTCCTTTAAAACTCCTCTGCCCTGAATGTAACGTTCCGGGCTGCCGATAATATTTGCCATAAAAAAGCCTCCTTTATTTTGGTTTGCCAGAAAAATATCAATCTGCTTTCCTTTATTTTACTCTCGTCAGTAATGAATGTCAATATGAAAGGAAATAGGCTGAAAAATATGAATAATTGCCAAATAAAGGGTGTGAAATGAAAACATACTTGTCAGGAGATTTCAGCAGGTTTTACGGACGGAAGGTTGGTGGGTGTGTTATAATAACCTCACGCCGCAAGCCAAGGCAAAGCCTTGGGCGGCTGAGAGAGCATTGAAACAGGATGATATGGTTGAGGGAACGACTTTATATGGTTGGGGCGATTTTGTGCCTGTTATCCTGTTATAATAACCTCACGCCGCAAGCCAAGGCAAAGCCTTGGGCGGCTGAGAGAGCATTGAAACAGGATGATATGGTTGAGGGAACGACTTTATATGGTTGGGGCGATTTTGTGCCTGTTATCCTGTTATAATAACCTCACGCCGCAAGCCAAGGCAAAGCCTTGGGCGGATGAGAGAGCATTGAAAGCAGGATCTGCCCTTGTAGGATAAGAGGCTTTTTCAAAGACCGCAAAGCAGACAGGAGGTTTGAGAATGGATGTTGTCACACTGGGGAAAACGGGAATCACTGTGAATAAAAACGGATTCGGGGCCCTGCCGATCCAGCGCATTTCAAAAGACGAAGCCGTTCATTTGCTCCGAAAGGCGTATGACCACGGGATTCGTTTTTTCGATACCGCCCGTTTTTATACAGACAGCGAGGAGAAGATCGGCTGCGCGCTCCACGATGTTCGGGAGCAGGTTTTTATTTCGTCCAAGACCATGTGTCAACGGACGCAGGATTTCTGGGATCAGCTGCGGGCCAGCCTGCATGATCTGAATACGGAATATCTGGATTTGTACCAGTTCCACAATCCCGCCTTCTGTCCCAGGCCCGGTGACGGCAGCGGGCTGTACGAAGCGATGCTCGAGGCCAGGGAGAAAGGGCTGATCCGCCACATCGGCATTACGAACCACCGGCTTTCCGTGGCGCACGAGGCGATTGAGTCGGGCCTTTATGAAACGCTGCAATTTCCGTTCAGCTACCTTTCCACAGAAAAGGAGATGGAGCTGGTGCGGCTGTGTCGGGAGCACCGGATGGGCTTTATCGCGATGAAGGGGCTGTCCGGCGGACTGATTACGAATTCCGCCGCAGCCTATGCGTTTCTGGCGCAGTTTGACAACGTGCTGCCGATCTGGGGCGTGCAGAAGGAATCGGAGCTGGACGAATTTCTTTCTTATATTGATACCCCTCCGGTTTTGAATGAAGAACTCTCTGCGGTGATTGAAAAGGACCGCAGGGAGCTGGCCGGGGACTTCTGCCGCGGGTGCGGCTACTGCATGCCGTGCCCACAGGCAATTGAGATTCCAACCTGCGCCAGAATGTCGCTGCTGATTCGCCGCGCGCCGCTTTCGGTTTACCTCAATGAAGAGAACCAGCGGAAGATGGCCCGCATTCACAGCTGCATCCACTGCAACCGCTGTCGCAGCCATTGTCCCTATGAACTGGATACTCCGGCTCTGCTGGAAGAAAACCTGCGGGATTACGAGGATTTTCTGGAAAAGAGAAAGGCTTCCGGCTGCTGATCACCCATCCATCACTTACCGCAAAACAAATTTGCGGTTGCAAATTGCACAGCAACCGCATTACGACAAACAAGAGAATGCGCCTTGATCTGGCAGAACACGGATCAAGGCGCATTTTTGTACTGTTTTTCGGCAGGTGAACTTTGCACCGGCGATTTTTGCCGCGGCGATCGATGCTCTTTTACGGTTGGGGAAGCGGAGCGTGCTGCGGCCGCGTTTACCGCGGGGGAATACCGGCACGGGTCATGCGCGGTGCGGTTCCAAAGGGCGATTTCAGGCCTTTATGAGGGCCACTGCTCTTTTCCGCACAGCTTCAAAAAGCGCTGCATGGGAACGGTGAGAAATTTGTTCGTGCGGTAAATGACAGAGAGCGCCCAGGGAAACTCCGGGTTTTTCAGGTGAAGCTGATGTACGCGGTCGCTGTAAACCTTATCGACAAGGGGCTTTGGCAAAATGCTGATGCCCTGATCGTTTGCGACCATTTCCAGCAGCAAATCCCACTGGGAGCTTTCAAAAACAATGTTCGGGGTAAAGCCCGCGGTCTTGCAGCGCTCCAGCACAAGGTCGTGATACATATAATCCGGCGTGACCATGAGAAAACGCTCCGGCTCCAGCTCCCGGAACTCCACACACCGCCTTGCGGCGAGCGGGTGCTGCTTTGAAACCAGCAGCACGGCTTCCGAAGAATAAACGGTTTGGCGGAAGAACTTGCTGTCTGAAAACGGCTCGATCACCACCCCCAGATCAAGCGATCCCTCGTCCACAAGGTCGCGCACCGCTTTGGAGGTGATTTCCGTAATCTTCAAATCGGTTTCCGGATAGGCTTCCCGAAATTGATACAGCAGGGAAGAAAAGTAGATGAGCCCGGCCGTGGGGGGAAGGCCCAGCGTCAGCGTGCTGTTCGCGCAGTGCAGGTGCCGGTACAGCTCCTGCGTCTGCGTGTGGTAATACTCCAGCAGTTTGGTTGCGTACTCGTAAAATACCAGGCCGTCCTCTGTGATCTGCAGGTCTTTTGTGCGGCGATTGATGAATTCTACCTGAAACTCCTTCTCCAATGCACGAATGGCTTTGCTCAAAGTAGATTGGCTGACAAAAAGCTTTTCGGCCGCCTTTGTAAAATGATGCTGCTTTACCACTTCGACATAATAGGCCAGCTGGATCATAGTCATTGGGGAATCTCCTCCTCACTCATCGGTCTCTGCCTCTATTATACCGTAAAAATGTTCAGCTTCAATCCCATTCTTTTTTCGGTTAGGGAACAAAAAGCGCTGCCGGCTGCCAACCTGCGCTCCAAAGGACGTTTTTGTGGGAATTCATAGTTCTTTTGCACAAGAAACACCTGAAAATGTATAGTTGCATGAATCGGTTTCATGGCGGTATGAAAAACATGTATTTCTCTTTTCTCATCCCCCATGCTATGATAACGGCGGAAAATGCTTTGGCCGAAGCAGGAGGGTAACATAATTTCACAGCTTGTGTGTCTGCACACAATCGAAAGGGGAATCCTTTATGGAAGAGCAAAGGATAAAAATCTCTTCAGGCAGGGCCGTACTGATTGAAACGATTATGTTTTTTACTTACGCGTTTTTTGCGGTCAACTGGATCGCCGGCAGTACGCTTACGCCGCAGATCATGGATTATTTTAAGCTCAAGACATTTGCTTCGGCAACGTTTATCTCCAACGCCATTACCATTGCAAAAATCGTCGGCAACTTTCTGGCCGCCGGCATTCTGATCAAGCTGTTCCCCAAAAAGGCGATCGGGCTGGGCTCCGGGCTTATCGTCGCCGGCAGCGTGCTGGCGGTGCTGGCGCCGCAGTATTGGATCTTTGTTTTGGGCCGCTTTTTCATGGGCTTTGGCGGCGCGCTGTATGTGGTGTATTTCAGCCCGGTGGTCATCCACTATTTTGCCCCTGAAAAGCGCCCGACCGTAAATGCACTCAACGGTGTGGCATACAACGTAGGCGGAATCATCGCAATGCTGATCGTCGGCCCGGTCATCCGCTGGCTGGAAACCTGGCAGTACAGCATGGCGTTTTTCGCGGCGGTCAGCGGCGTGCTGTTCCTTGCGTGGCCCGCCGTGGGGCAGGATTTTGAGCTGAACCGTTCTTCCGGCACCGTGGCCGAAAAGTACACGGCGGGGGATGCGCTGAAGGACAAGTTCAATTGGTTCTTTCCGCTCACCTATTCCGGGCTGCTCACCTTTTATATTGTACTGCTCAATATTTTTCCCATCTCCGGCACAACCGCAATCAACTCCAAAACGCTTAGCATGCTTGTGGCGTTCGGCGGCGTAGCCGGCTCCATTCTGGCGATTCTGCTGGCCAGGGTATTTTTCAGGCGCCTGCCCGTAATCCGCTGGAGCGGCCTGGCCATGACCCTGTTCGGCGTGCTGATGTTCCATACCGACAACGGCACGCTCTCTATGGTAGCCGCGTTTGCCATCGGTGTGTTTATGTTCCTGCCGATCACCTCTCTGGTGATGATTCCGCAGGAGCTGCCGAACATGACCCCCGCCAAGCTGACCACCATTATGGGCCTGTTCTGGGCGCTGTCCTATATCATTGAATCGGTGGTCTATTATCTGATCGGCGTCGTGATCGACAAATCCGGCTATTCCGCCGGACTGACCATCGCGCTGGTGATGAGCGCAACCTTCTTCCTCGGCTCGTTCCTTCTGCCGGAAACCGGCCGTGCGTCTAAAAAATAAAAGCATTTATCTGGCGGCGACGGCTGCGGGGAGTGACTGCGCAGTCCGCCGCCCGAAAGGAGTTATCTTATGAAAGCATTCGAGCAACTGTACCGTGAAAAGAAGATGACCGCCAATCAGGCACTGGAGCTGATTCGGGACGGCGACTATATGTTCTCCGCTCAGGCGGCCGGTGAGCCCCAGGCCCTCCTCGAAAACCTGCAGCACCTGAAAGAAACCGGCGTGAAGGATACCATTCTGAATACATGCCTGCCCCTGAAATATTACGAGGCGTTCAAAGACCCTGAACTGCAGGGGATTCTGTCACATAACGGCTGGTTTTTCAGCGCCGGCCTGCGCGACGCGCAAAAGAAAAAGCTGGTGAGCCACATGCCGCAGAGCTCTACCTCCATTCTGCGTAAAACCCTTGACCGCATTGCCTTCGAGGGCCGCCGGCCGGTTGTGCTGGCTACCGTATCCCCCATGGATCAGCACGGCTACATGTCGCTTTCCGTCAGCGCCATTTACGAGCGTGACCTCATCAACAAAGGGGCGCTCGCCATTGTTGAGGTGAACCCCCATTTTCCGCGCACTTTTGGCGACACCCAGGTTCACATTTCCGAAGTGGCGGCGGTCGTAGAGTCCGACCGGCCCATCCCCATCGCCCAGCTTGCCCCCTACACCGAGACGGACGCCGCGATCGGCAGGCAGATCGCCTCTTTGATAGAGGACGGTTCCACGATTCAGCTCGGCATCGGCAATATTCCCAATGCGGTGGCGGCGGAGCTGAAGACAAAGCGCCATTTGGGCATTCATACCGAGATGTTTACGGAAACAATGGTGGATCTGATTGAGTGCGGAGCGGTAGACAATTCGCAGAAGGGTTTGCTTAACGGATACTCGGTCTGCTCTTTCACAATGGGCAGCCAGCGGCTGTACGACTACATCGACAATAATCCTTCCGTTCTGTTCAAATCCTGCACCTTCACCAACGACCCGTATACCATTGGCAGAAACAACCGGTTCGTTTCCATAAACGCCACGCTGGAGGTCGACCTCACCGGCCAGTGCGCCTCCGAAACCGTTGGGCATACCCAGTGGTCGGGTACGGGCGGGCAGTCGGAAACAGTGCAGGGGGCCCAGATGTCCCCCGGGGGCAAGTCGATTATCGCCATGCATTCCACCTATACCACAACAGACGCCGACGGCAAAAAGGAACTTCATTCCAAGATTGTGCCGTTTCTGCATGAGGGCGCGGTTGTCACCACCTCCCGCAACGACACGGACTATGTGGTGACCGAATACGGCGTTGCCTGGCTGCGGGGATTGAACGTGAGACGGCGCGCGGAAGCACTGATCAACATTGCGCACCCCGATTTTCGCGAGGAGCTGCGCCGACAGGCCGAAATCAACGGGATCTGGTAATTCCTGCCAGAAACGCTTCCCCTGCGCCCGATGAGTGTGGAGCAGGCGCAAACAACAAAAAAAACTCCCGCCAGGCGCGGGAGTTTTTTTTGACGGTAACGATACGGTGTGCGGCTGTGAAGGAGGAACGGACGGCCCAGGCGGGCAAAGCCTGTTCCCCAAAGGGCTCCGTGTACCGCTGCAATCAGCCGAAATACCGGCGCTGATCGGAGTTGGGGATGCCCATTTCCCCCCGGTATTTTGCAATCGTTCTGCGGGAAATATGGATTCCCCGTTTTTCCAGCTCGGCGACCAGAGAAAGGTCGCTGTAAGGCGCGGTTTTATCCTCCTCCGCGATCAAATCCCGAATCTGTTCCCGAACGGCGTCCAGAGAAGGCCCGCCGGCCTTTTTCTGCTCGCTGCCGCCCGTCACGAACAAGTCCTTCATCCGCACGGAGCCGTACTGGAACTGCAGGTATTTTCCGCGGATGGCGCGGCTGACGGTCGAAGGGTGAATCTGCAGCGCCTCGGCCACCTGCTGCATCGTCATAGAGGTCAGCCCGCCCTGATTCAGAAAATAGGGCTGCTGCCGGGCGATGATCTCTTTGGTGATATTCAGAATCGTCGTGCGGCGCTGCTCCACACAGCGCAGCAGAAAGCGCGCCCGTTCCAGATGATTGCGAAAATAGGCGTTCAGCTCGCTGTCGGCGGAACTTTTCATCATGTGGATATAATACTGGTTCAGCTGATACCGGCCCATCCATTTGTCGTTGATGGAAACCTCCCACTCGTCGTTCTTGCGCCGAACCAGAATATCGGGGACAATGTATTCCGTCTGTGTTTCCTGCGCGTTCATAATGGGGCGGGGGTTCAGCTTGCCGATTTGCAGCAGATACTTGCGCACGGCGGCGGTGCTCAAATGCAAGGAGCGCGACACATTGCTGATTTGCCCCTTTAGAATATCGGGAAGGTGCTCCCGCACGATCGTCAGCAAAATCGGGTCCTCGCAGCCCTGGTGCTCCAGCTGCCGCAGCAGGCATTCCGAAAGATCCTTCGAGAAAATGCCGATCGGCTCCAGCTGCTTTAAATCTTTCAGGCAGCGCTGTATCGTCGATTCGGAGCAGCGGGCCAAAAGCGCGATTTCGCCCGTATCCCACGGGAAAAAGCCGGAGTCGTCGAGGCAGTCGATCAGCAGGGGGAACAAGCGCCATTCCTCGGCGGAATAGCGGTCGCGGCTCAGCTGCATCAAAATCTCTTTTTTCAGCACGTCGGCAGGCACGGAGGGAATATCGTTCCTGCGCGGCTCGTCCTCCTCCTCTCCGTAGGGTGTGCCCTGCGGGAAGGAGGAGCTGGTTTCGTACAGCGTATCGATATTGGTGAAAAAGTCATCCCGCTGGGAGCCGGTATGCTCCAGCATGGGATTTTCCGCGTACTCGTTTGCCAGCAGATCGTCAAGCTCCTGATTATTGCAGGCCAATATCTGCAAGGATTGCAGCTGCTTTTGAGAAAGAATCTGCCGCTGTTCCAGTGTAAGCTCATTGCCAAAGTCCATACATCGATCCCCCCTTCCTGTCTTAATCCGACAAAAAAACACAAAATCAACAATTTTTTTTGCAATTTTTATTATACAGTAGTTTGGCCGGAAGTCAAATGGATTTTAAAGTAAAAAGTTGCCATCGGTTGTTTTCAAAGAAAAAAAGCGTATGTAAAAAATGGAGAGGCTGCTTTTGGCAGGATGAACATGGGATCAATGCATTCGACAAACAGAAAAAACGGCAGAGAATCCTGTGGGAAGGGTCTCTGCCGTGTTTGCTTTTGCACTACGAGATCGTTTTGTAGCGCACGGAGAACCGCCGCTGATCGCCAATGCGTACCGGAGGGTGCCGCCAAAATCGCAGCCGAAAGCCCGAACGGTTTTTAAGTGAATTGCCGACATCGATCGTTATGCGGAACGACCGGCCATTTTGCCTGAGTGCCGGTCATTTTTAAAATGCCGCCTGCGGTACGCGGGCTCCGGGGGCAGCATCAGTTGCCGAGCATCATATTCAGAATCTCTACGTCTGTGGAGCGCATCCCTTCGCGTCCCATCCGGCCCACATTGGCGATCGTGTCCTCCACGTTTTCCTCCACCAGCCCTTCTCCGGGCTGGAACCCCCGCCGCTTGCTGGCCATTTGCCACCCGGTGAGCGCGGCTGTAACCGACGCCGCAATCTTCGCCGCGCAGCTCGATTTCGCCCCGTCGCAGACAATGCCGCCCGCGGTGCAGATTGTGTTGGTGATCGTCTGGCTGATCTCATCGTAGCCGCCGCCGTTCATATAGGCAATCCCGCAGGCAGACCCGGCGGCGGCGCTCACTGCACCGCAGTAGGCGGAAAGGCTGCCGATATACTTTTTCTGATGAATGCTGACAAGATTCGCGACGCACAAAGCGGCGTACATTTTTTCTTTTGGAATCTGGTATCGCCTGGCGTAAGCGACAACGGGCATCGTGATCGTGATTCCCTGATTGCCGCTGCCGCTGTTGATGACCACCGGCAGGGAACAGCCGCTCATGCGGGCGTCGCTTCCCGCGGCGGCGGCCGCGGCGGCGATCACCTTAATGTCCTCCTCGCGGCTGTTTTCCACGAGCGTACGGCCCACCTGAGCCCCCCACGGGTCTTTCAGCCCTTCCTCCGAAATGGCGGTGTTGTAGGCGATCTGCCGCCCGATCGTTTCTTCAATGTCCTCCATGCGAACGCAGTCCGCGAATTCGAGGATATTCTTCAGGCTTAGAAGGCTCTTGTCGCCGTTTTTGGCAGTTTCGGTCTCGCTTTGCTCGTCCTTGGCGTACAGCACCGCGCCGTCCTTTTTTATTTTTGTAATATGGTTGTGGTAGTCCTTAATCTCCACCTCCGCGCTGTGGCCCTGTGCGCTCACCGAGATGAGGATGTAAAGGTTCTCCACGCCCTCCGCCAGCTCGCAGGTGCAAAAGTCCTGCGCCAGCAGGCGGCGCACGGTTTCCACATCCTCCTCCGTCACGCTTTCCAGAACGGCCAGCTCCTGCGAAGCGTCGCCGCCCACAATGCCGAGGGCCGCGGCGGCGTCCATGCCGCGCATTCCCTGCGACTTCGGCACAACGACGCCCTTTACGTTTTTAATGATGTTTCCGCTGCACCGAACCACACAGCGCTCCGGCATTTGGCCCAGCACTTCCCGGGCTTTGGCCGCGGCAAAGGCGATGGCGATCGGTTCGGTACAGCCCAGCGCGACAATCAGCTCGCTTTTCAGAATGGCGAGGTGGTTTTCGTATAATTCTGGATCCATATGCATCCCTCTTTTCCAGTGGTGCACGGGTCACTGCTGGCATAAACAGCAGGCCACGTAATGTTCGCCGCCCAAATGCCTGAGCGCCGGCACACCCTCGGTGCAGCGGTCGCAGGCATAGGGGCAGCGGGGGGCGAAGCGGCATGTCTGCGGCGGATTGATGGGGGAGGAGATCTCCCCTGTGAGCGGCTGCATTTCGGTGCGCTTTTTCAGGCTCGGCACCGGGATCGCCGACAGCAGCGCTTTGGTGTAAGGGTGCTGCGGATGCTCAAACAGCTCGATTGCGGGCGCTTTTTCCACCACCTGGCCCAGATACATCACCGCGATTTCATCCGCCAGATGGTTGACGACCGAAAGGTTGTGGGTGATGAAAATATACGTCAGGTGCAGCTGCTCCTGCAAATCCTGCATCAGGTTCAGAATCTGCGCCTGAATGGAGACATCCAGTGCTGAAACCGGCTCGTCGCAGACGATGAAGCTGGGCTGCAGCACGAGCGCGCGGGCAATGCCGACGCGCTGCCGGCGGCCGCCGTCCAGCTCGTGCGGGTAGCTGTTGACCAGGCGTTCCGCAAGGCCCACGGTCTCCATGATACGCTGCACGCGCTTCTCGCAGTCTGCCGAGCTGGAACAGAGCCTGTGCAGCCGGAGCGGCTCCGCGATGATATCGCTGATCGTCATGCGCGGGTTCAGCGAGGAGTAGGGGTCCTGAAAGATGATCTGCATCTTTTGGCGCATCCGGCGCATTTCGTCTTTGCTCAGCCGCAGAATGTCGCGGCCCTCAAAGAGCACTTCGCCGGAGGTGGGCTCGATCAGCCGCAGAATGGAGCGCCCGGTGGTGGATTTTCCGCAGCCGCTTTCGCCCACAATGCCGAGCGTTTTTCCGCGCTGGATGCAAAAGGAGACGTCGTCCACCGCATGCAGCATTCCCTTGGGTGTTTTAAAGTATTTCTTCAGGTTGCGCACCTCAAGAATCGGATGTTCTTCTGCCATGCTTTATTCCTCCTTTTGGCGCAGAATGCAGGCGACGGAATGCGTGTCGCTCAGCGATATGCTGGCGGGCAGCGCTTTGCCGCACTCCTCCACCGCGTAGCTGCAGCGGGGGGCAAAGGGACACCCGGGCGGCAGGTCGGTCGGGTCGGGCATCAGGCCGGGGATCGGGATCAGCCGGCGGGCGCGGGCGTCGATATTTGGAATTGAGTGAAACAGCCCCTCCGTATAGGGATGCGCCGTATGCTCGTAAATATCCTCCAGCGTGCCGTGCTCCACCACCCGGCCGGCATACATGACGGAAACCTCGTCGCACACCTCGGCCACGATGCCCAGGTCGTGCGTGATCATCAGCATCGACATGTCGTATTTTGACTTGAGCTCCTTCATCAGCTTTAGCACCTGGGCCTGAATGGTCACGTCCAGCGCCGTGGTGGGCTCGTCCGCAATCAGCAGCTTCGGGTTGCAGGCCAGCGCCATCGCGATCACGACGCGCTGCTTCATCCCGCCGGAGAACTGGTGGGGGTAATCGCGCCCGCGCAAAGCGGGAATACCCACCAGCTCGAGCATTTCTCCTGCTCTTTTCTCGGCCTCCTGCCGGCTGATGCGCTCATGCAGAATGTAAACCTCCGCAATCTGTTCGCCCACGGGCAGCACGGGGTCCAGGCTGGTCATGGGGTCCTGAAAGATCATGCTGACAAGGCTGCCGCGCATTTTCTCCAGCTGGTGCTTGCCCGCGGCGAGAATGTCCTCGCCGTCCAGCGTGATGCTCCCGTCGGTGATTACGCCGGGCGGGTCCGGAATCAGGCGCAGGATGGAGAGTGCGGTGGTCGTTTTTCCGGCGCCGGTTTCGCCCACCAGGCCGAGCGTTTTGCCGCGCTCAATCTGTAAGCTCATGCCGTTGACCGCCTTTACGACGCCGTCGTCGGTGCGGAACTCAACGCTCAGGTTCTGAATGTCCAGTAATATGTTGTGGTTGTTCATGGCAATACCTCTTTAACGTTTGAGCTTCGGATCCAGTGCGTCGCGCAGGCCGTCCCCCAAAAGGTTCAGCGACAGGATCGTGATCATGATCAGAAGGCCGGGGATGATGACGATGTGGGGCGCGTCACGGATGTAGGCGCGCCCGCTGGCCAGCATGGCGCCCCATTCGGGGGCGGGGGCCTGAATGCCGAGCGAAATAAAGCTCAGCGAAGCGGTGGAAAGAATCGCGGTCGCCACGCGCAGCGTTGCCTGAACGATGATGGGGGAAAGACAGTTCGGCATAATGTGGCGGAGGATGATGTGATCGTTTTTGGCGCCGATCGCTCTCGCAGCCTCCACAAACTCCTGATCCTTCACGCTCAGAACAGAGGCGCGTACGATCCGGGCAAAGGTGGGCATGCTGGCAAGGCCGATGGCGATCATCAGGTTCAGCATGCTCGAGCCCAGCGCAGCCACAATCATAATGGCCAGCAGCAAAATCGGGATCGACAGGAAAATATCCATAATGCGCATGATGACGTTGTCGACCGTGCCGCCGAAATAACCGGCGATTGCCCCGAGAATTCCGCCCGTCACCAGCGCGATGCAAACGGCGACCACCCCGACCAGAAGGCTGATTCGGGCGCCGTGTACCAGGCGGGCGAAGATGTCGCGGCCAAACTCGTCGGTTCCGGCCCAATGCTCTGCGCTGGGCCCCTGCAGGCGCTCGACGACATTTTGCTTGATGGCCACGGTGTTGTAATCGGCAATCTGGTTTGCAAAGACGGCGACAATAATCAGAATCGAAACAATGACAAGGCCGAACATCGCCAGCCGGTTGCGGCGCATTCTGCGCCAGATTTCCGTCATCTGGCTGCGCTTGCGCTTTTTAAGCTGCTCTTTTTCGGTCGCCGCGGCAGTGGAATTTTTCATGCTGGGCCCTCCTTTCAGCGGTACTGGGATTTGATCCGGGGATCGATGTATGCGTACAGAATATCGACGAACAGGTTCACCAGGCTGAACACGACGGCAAAGGTGATCAGGCACCCCAGCACAACGGGTTCGTCTTTTTTGTTGATGGAATTGATCATCAGCATGCCGACGCCCGGCAGCGAAAACACGGTTTCGTTGACCACCGCGCCGCCCAGCAGCGTGCCGATCTGCAGGCCGATCACCGTGATGACGGGGATCAGCGCGTTGCGCAGGGCGTGCCGCAGAATCACCCGCTGCTCGTTCGCGCCCTTGGCGCGCACCGTGCGGATATAGTCCTGCCGGATCACCTCCAGCATGCTTGAGCGCGTGGTGCGCATAAAGTTTGCCGTTGCCCCCACGCCCAGGGTGACGGCGGGCAGAATGTAGCCCTGCCACGAGGTGGCGCCGCCGCTGGGCAGCCAGCCGAGCTGCAGCGCGAACACCAGAATCAGCATCAGCCCCAGCCAGAAGTTCGGCATGGCGACGCCGGTCAAAGCCAGCAGGGTACTGATGTTGTCCAGAATGGAATACTGCTTTGTCGCCGAGATGATCCCCAGCGGAATCCCGATGAGCACAGCCACCAGAACGCCGGCAAACGCCAGGGTAAAGGTGGTGGGCATGCGGGAGAGAATTTCTGAAAATACCGGTTTGCCGGTGGTGTAGCTGTTGCCCATATCGCCGTGCAGCATGCCGGCCATGTAATCCACATACTGCTGCAATACCGGCTTGTTCAGCCCCAGCTCCTCCCGAATCTGCGCGACGGTCGCTTCGTCCGCTTCCGCCCCGGCCACAACGCGCGCGGGGTCACCCGGCGTCATCTTTAGAACCATGAAAACCAATAGCGATACGCCGATGACGACGGGAATCATCATCAGGATGCGCTTGAAGATATACTTATGCACGGCACTCCCTCACTTTTGTTTTGAATCCACAGGCGTGTACTACTGATGCGGATCGGCTTTGTATACGGAACAAGCTTCAAAACGGAACCGTTTTGAAGCACACAGGGAACTGCAGCCGGCACAGCCGGCAGTTTGTCGCCGTTCACAGTCATCAGTACCCAAAAGGCGCGCTGCGGGCATCGCAGCCTGAAAACCGGGCGGTTTTCAGGTGGATTGACCATATCGCCGCACAGCGCCCGATTTCCGAGCAGGCGCTGCCGGCAAGAGAATTTGCAGCAGCGCCCCACTCGGACTCTTGCTATTTCAACAGGACTTCTTGTACGAATGCTCCGCCGAACAAAGAGAATGGCTTTTCCGGTTTTCCCCGTTCCAGGCGGGGGAGGAGCCGCCTTTCGTCTGTTTTACAAAAGCTTCGCATCAGGAGGAAAGTCCTTATTCGTAGGAAAGCTGATCAAACACGTCGTTGCCCAGCGGGTGCGGCGTGTAGCCCGAAAGACCGCTGCGGATGCCGACAAGGTTCGGCACGCAGTACAGGGGAACCCAAACGGCCTGCTCGGTCAGCGTTTTCTGCAGCTCGGCGTAAATCTTCATTCTGGCGTCGGCGTTTGTTTCCACACGGGCGGCTTCCAGCTTCTGGTCCACTTCGGGAATATTGGTGAACGAACGGTTGCCCGAGGAAGCGGGAACCTTGGAGTTGAAGAGCATGTACAGGCTGGTGTCGGGGTCGCCGGTAGTGTTGTTGTAGCTCATGATAAACATCTTGTAGTCGCCGTTGTTGATCTGTTCGAGCATCGCGGTGGATTCCGCCGTGTCGATGGTGACATTGATTCCCACGTCGGCCAGGTTTGCCTGGATGAGCTGGGCCTCCGTATTGCGGGTATCGCCCGAAACGAGGATGGTGGTTTCAAAGCCGTTCTTATAGCCGGCCTGCCCAAGCAGCTCCTTCGCCTTTTCGGGGTTGTAGTCGTAATGGGCGACGTCGTCGGTGTAACCGTTGATCTGCTTGTTCATCACCGAGTCGGTTACCTCGCCGTAGCCGGCGGTTGCCACTGTGTTGAGCGATTTGCGGTCGATCGCGTAGTTGATTGCCTGGCGGACAAGCGCGTTGTCAAACGGCTTTTCCTTCTGGTTCATAGAGACATATTCGATCTTGGGGCTCATGCTGGTCACGAGCTTTACGCTGTCTTCCTCGCTGATCCTCTTTGCGTCGGAGGCCGCCACCGTCAGGTTCAGGTCGACCTCGCCGGTTTCCAGCGCGATGGTGCGGGCCGAACCCTCGCTCATCAGCTTAAAGGTGAGAGAGGTGGGCTTTACCGTTCCCGCGAAATAATCCGCGTTTTTCTCCAGAATAATCTTGTCGCCGGAATCCCATTTCACAAACTTGAACGGGCCGGTGCCGATCGGAGAAGCGGAAAACTTATCGCCCGCCGCTTCCGCCGCCTTCTGGCTGACGATGGAGTTGGCGGTGTGACACAGGTTGGACATCAGCGGCGCATAGGGAATGCTCGTCTTAATGGTGACGGTGTAGTCGTCGTCCGCCGTCACAGAGGCAATGTTGGCGGTAAAGGTCTTTACCTTTGCACTCTTCTGGGCGCGCTCAATGCTGTAAACGACGTCGCTGGCCTTCATCTCATCGCCGTTGTGGAACTTCACGCCGTGCCTGAGCTTGAAGGTGACCGAGGTGTCGGAGGTGAATTCCCAGCTTTCCGCCAGATCGCCCACGATCTCCATTTTGTCGTTCAGCTTGACAAGGCCGTTGTACAGCTGGCGCATGACGTTCAGGGAGTTGCCGTCCCAGCCGCCCTGAGGGTCGAGTGTGACCGCCTCGGCGGCCGTGGCGATGACCAGATCTGTTTTTCCTTTGCCGGATTCCGATGCGGCTGCCGCGCCGGACGCGCTGCCGGAAGAGCTGCCGCAGGCAGTGGCGCCGAGGAGCATCGCAAAGGTTAAGAGCATTGCTAAAATTCGTTTCATAACATTTCTCCTTTATTTTCTTGCTCATATCACATGCTGCCGCACAGCGTCGGCAAACAGGATGGATGGGGTTCGGGGCTATTGCATACGGTTCAGAACCTGTCGGTCGGTGATCAGGCCGATTGCGGTGAGCACCATGGCCTTGACTGCTTTGACCACATATGTATCCCCCGGCGCGCCGCCCGCGGCCTCCCGGAACGCGGCGGTGTGCGTGGCCTCCCTTGCCAGGAACAGGTGCCCGTGGATCGCCGGCAGACGCTGGGTGACGTTGCCCATATCCGTACTGCCGATTCCGTGGTCGCGGTAACGTGGGACGACGGCTTCGCCCAGATGCGCAAATGCGGCCGCCATGTGCGTTTCGAGCGTCTTGTCGTTGCGAACCGGCTCGTAGGCAAAGGTTTTTTCACTCTCTACCGATACGCCAAACGCCTTTGCGGCGCACCCGGCGCAGTTTTCCACAATGGCCACCAGCTCCCGGTGATACGTGACGTCGTCGCTGCGTATATTATATTTCAGTTCGGCAAAGTCCGGTATCACATTGGTGGCTTCTCCGCCATGGGTAATATTGGGGAAAACCCGGCTGTAATCGCGGAACTGGCTGCGCCAGGCGTTGACCATGTTCACCGTTTCCGTCGCGGCAGCCAGCGCGTTCGCGCCGAGCCATGGGCTGGCGGCACAGTGCGCGCTGCGCCCGTGAAAGCGGAAGGTGATTGTCTGCCCGGCCAGCGACCAGTCCTCCACCATGGTGGAGTCGCAGGGGTGGATCATCATGGCGTAATCGATCCCGTCGAACATCCCGGCATCGAGCATCCTGATTTTGCCGCCTCCGCCCTCTTCCGCGGGGGTGCCGAGAAAGATGCTGTTGGCGGGCAGATCGCACTGGCGCACCAGCTCGTCGAACACAATGGCCGCCCAAACGCCGGAGGCCGCAATCAGGTTGTGCCCGCACGCGTGGCCGTTCGGCAGGGCGTCGAATTCCGAGATGAACCCAATGTTCAAAGCGTCGCTCCGCGGCTTGTGCTCCGCGCGGATGGCCGTTTGCAGCTCTCCGGTTCCGCGGACTGCCGTAAAGCCATGTGCCTTTACGGTGTTTTCCAGAAGCTCCGCGGACTGGAATTCCTGAAATGCCAGTTCCGGATTTTCAAAAATAGTATGGCTGACTGAGCGTATCTCCGGGGCCAGCTCGTCAACCCGCTGTTCGGCCCGCTTGATCAGATCTTCCTGCATCATTGCTGTTGCTTCATCCTCTCCGGCATAGGGGTACTGTTATTTGCAGGGGGTTCCGTCCTTCCAGGTCTGCACCACGCAGGCGAGGCCGTCGAGACTCTTTGTCAGGTCGCCGTCGAACGCCGCGATGTTCGCGAGGCGCCCGACCTCCAAGAGGCCCATGTCGCCGCGCTTCGCAATGATTGCGTTTGTACCGGTCGCGCGGCCGATCGCCTCCACCGGGCCCTCGCCGAGCGTGTCTGCGATCATGGCGATTTCGTCGCGGAGCGTTCCGGCGGTGTCGGTGCCCGCGCCGATCAGGATGCCTGCCGCCTTTGCCCAGCGCATGCCCTGCTCCTGCCGGCTGAACACGCGCTCCTGCAGCATGTCCCAGTATTTTGCGTTGGGGCCGGCCTTCGCCGCGCCGCGGATGCCCGTCATGGTCGGGTTCAGGCGGGTGCCGCGCTTGGCCATTTCTTCAATCAGGTCTTCGGTCATCATGCATCCGTGCTCAATATGGTCGATTCCGGCGAGCACCGCGCGGCGGATTCCCTCGTTGGAATAGGCATGGATCGCACAGTCGCGGCCCAGATCGTGCGCGGCGTCTGCACCGGCGCGGAGTTCCTCGAGCGTGAACTGCGGGATGCTCGGGTCCTCCTGTGGGAAATGCTCCAGCCCGCCGCTGCCCATGAATTTGATCACGTCGGCGCCCTTGCTGCACTGAATGCGCACGGCGCGGCGCACCGCGTCGGGGCCGTCGCACTCTATGCTCTGGCGGTAGCAGTGGCCGCCGGTGATGCTGATGGACATGCCGCAGCTGCTGATGTACGGCCCCATGACGAGCCCCTCGTCGATGGCCTGCCGCAGGTTGATGCAGGTGTAGCCGGTCAGACCCTGGTCGCGCACATAGGTGATGCCCTCCTCTTTCAAGTAACTCAGCATATTGACATAGCTGTGCAGAATCAGGTAGGGCAGATCATTGCTCATCAGCTTGGTCGCACATTCGCCGAAGGTTTTGCCGGGGGTGGGGAAGCGCAGCGATTTGCGGCTGATATGGTCGTGAATATTCAGCAGGCCCGGGGTCAGGGTAACGGCTTTGTCAAACTCCCGGGTGTTTTCCGGCGTGGCGTCCGCAGGCTGCCGGGAATCCACGTAAGTGATATATTTTCCGTCAAAGCCGATCCACGCGGGGGTCAACACGGTTTTTCCGTCGCCGATGATCGCTCTGCCGGCGTGAAGATAGGTCATTTTAAATCACAATCCTCTCTTTTTCTTTGCTGTGCGCCGGTCAGCGCAGAGATTCTTCTACGCTGGCGCGGAATGCGCGCAGCTCGTCGTCCTGTGTGTGCACAGAGACGGAACAGTCCGGGGCCAGCAGGAACGGCTCCTCCCGCATCTTCTGCAAAGTGGCGCGGGCAAGCCGGCCAATCTCGTCGGCCTTGTTCTGGCCAAAGGGGCGCTCATCCACACCACCCATCGCGATTTTGCCGTTCAGCCAAGCTTTGCTGCCCCAAATGGGCGGGCAGCCGGTTGCGCTGGAGGCCCAGTGGATCATGTTGATCGGCCACGAGGTAAACCGCTCGGGGTTGCCGTAAATGCCGCAGGTGTGAATGATCACCTGAGAGCCCTTCAAAGCCTCCAGAACCATCAGGTCATACGGCTCGACAAACTCCTTCCACTCTTCCATGGTAAAGTAGCCGCTGCGCGCCATACCGAGACACGCGTAAAACACGCCGTCGATTCCGGTGGCAAGCAGCTTTGAGCAGTAATCGGCCATGGTTTCGGCAATGTTCTTCAGTGCGCGCTTCACTTCGTCGGGGTGCTCAAGGCACAAATCGATCAGCGGGCTTTCCTCTCTGGGAGAGGGGCGGTAGCGCCCGACGCTGCGCATCCCGCACAGGTTGAGCAGAATGCCGATCGGCGTGAACGCCGACTGAATAATGGGAACGTCACCGCCGCTGTCTTGTACGATCATTCTGCACATCTCCAGCTGCTCCGCAAAGACGCCCTGATCCCCCGGCAGCACCGAAACTTTTTCCAGGTCACGGTAATCGTGAATCAGCGTTTTGGTGCGTGTGGGAACCACGTCGTTGTAGTGTTCATAATCGTACTCGTTTCCCCACGCCTCGTAATAGTAAACGGCGCGTGGGTTGATCTTCATCACGTCCCAGTCGTATTCCCGCTGGAACCCGAGCAGCCGGTCCGCCATGACGCGCGGCCCGCTGTGTTCAAATTCTGTGTGGTGGCGGTATGCCGTAACCGGCGCACGGTCGGCCAGCTCCCCGCTCATCACAGCCCGAAAACGATCGCGTTTCGTCCAAGCCATTGATCAAACAACCTTTCTTTCTCCAAAATGTTCTCTGCGTTTCATCACTCATGCCGCCGGTCCGGGCGGCGGCTTTGGGTTGTCAAACGTGCCGGAGTTATGGTATCATGCAGTTGGTTTCTTCCCTCTGCCGTGGCCAGGGAAAAAGCAGCCGCCTTTCACCGAGGTTTTTGTTTTCCATTGAGGCAGAGGTATTCTTAAACAATCCAAAAAGGGAGAGAGCACTGTGATCAGCTTTTTGCAGCTCCGCTATTTCATGGTGGTTGCCGATTCCCGCAGTTTTTCTTCTGCGGCAAAGCAGCTTTACATTTCGCAGCAGACCCTGAGCGCCCACATTGCGCAGATGGAAGCGGATTTGGGCGTCGTTCTGTTCGAGCGAACACGCCCGCTTACATTGACGGCAGCCGGGGAACAGCTGTACCAGCGCACGGATGAGATTTTGTTTCTGCACCGCCAGCTGGAGCAGGAAATGTGGAATTTCTCCGAAGGGGAATGCCAGAACCTGCGCATCGGAATCGCGTCCTCCTATGCCCGCACGCTGCTGCCGCAAATCTTTCCGGATTTGATGAAGAAGTGCCCTTATGTAAAGCTGGAGCTTTACGAGCGGAATTTTTCGGATTTAAGCGAGCTGCTGCACAAGCACAAGGTAGACATGATCATGACCCGCCCGCCATACCCGAACAACACGGTGGCTGTGCCGGTTCTGGAGGAAACCATCAGCATTTACGCGCCCATGGCGTCTCTGGAAAATATGTTCCGCGAGAACGCGCAGGAGGTTGCGCGTTCGCTTTCCCGCTCTGCGGAGATCGAGCTGCTCAAAGAGTGTCCCTTTGTCCTTCCGCGGTCGGGCAGTGTGCGCGACTCCTGCAACGAGCTGTTTCGCCTCCATCAGATCACGCCCCGCATCGTAACCGAAACGGATTTTTTGGAAACGGCCATCGCCTTTTGCCGGGCCGGCATGGGGATCACCCTGTCGCCCACGGGAATGCTGCAGGACCTGACGCGGCAGGCCTCGGCGGAAGAGCCGCCGGGGATTTACCCCATCAATGAAAGAGACACCCGCCGCAGTCTGGCCATCTGTTATTTGGACCGCGCGGTTGTGTCGCGCTCCATGCAGCAGTTTATCTCCATTGCGAAAGCAAAGCTTGGCCAGAATGTTTTTTAACTGGCAAATCACAGCGCGGCAGACAAAGAGATCGCTGGTTCAGCCAACGCCTTTGTCTGCCGCTTTTTGTTCCGGGCGATACAAAGTTGGCTAAATTGGATAGATTACCAATTTATGAGTCCCATTTTAACAAACACCACAGGGAATTCAAGCAGTTTTTACCCTGATACCCACAGCGATTTACTTGTAATTTCCGGCGTTTTCTCTCAAAATTAAAATGACTGAGGAAAACCGCGGCTGGGGGCTGAATAGGGTTTTGCCGTGCGGAGCGAAAGGGAATTTTGCGCGGCGGGCCGCGGTTTTGCCATCTCATAGAGAGGAAAAGCGGCGGATTTTTCAAATAGGGAAGAGAAAGGGTTTTGGAGTTGGGTTTGACCTGATTTTATTCATTCTAATCATATATGAATTGATTATTTAATACGGTACTACGTTTTTGAAATGATGTCAAGAAACTCTTTCTGCCATTTTTGGGTGCAAAGCAAAAAAGGATGATTCTGTTTTTCCTTTGGGAAGGTCGAAAACCGGAAGAGTATTGAGAAAATCCGCCGTATGGCCTTTGCTGCCAGAGAGGGGCAAAAATCGGTAACATTTGCGAAAAGTACAGTGCAGGCCTCTATTTTTGGGCAAAAAAGAAAACGGCAGACAAAGCGGTGACCGATTCAGCCAACTTCTTTGCTTGCCGTTTGTGTTTTTTATTGGAGGGTTTGCCCTGTATTTGAATTTATTTTATCATATGGAGGCCAAGAGGTAAAACGGGATTTTAATTGTATAGCACAGGTAAAAATCTGTAAATTGGTTTGTATCCCGCGGCCTTTCATGTCAAAACTTGCGTTTTATAAAATGATACTGTTTTTTTCTGTGCCAATATTATAAAAACCACCGGTATTTCCCTGTGAACTTTGGGGTGGTTTGCTGCCGTTTCCGATCAATGAGCAACACAAGAGAGCGTCGCATGAATCACAGCTGGAAAATAAAACGGTTTTTGGGCTCAGTTGCGATACCGGATCTACCGGGCGCAGCGAATTGATTTCTGATTAAAACCGCTTTCGTTTTCTGGAACAAGATCGAAAGTCCCGCGTTGCTTTTTTGGGACAATATGCTAATATAAAAGCGTCTGTTGATTTTCGGCAGAGAGTCCGGGGCCCTCCGCGGAGCTTCTCATCAAGAGGAAAGGAGACAAAAGCGGTGAATTTGGATAAGGAGATTCTTTATCTGGGGTGTTTTGCCCTGTACTCCATCGTTCTGTTGATCGTGGGGAAAAGCAGAACGCAGCAGCAGAATACCCTGCGGCACTTTTACCTGGGGAACCGGCAGCTGAGCCTGTTCCGCAGCACGCTGACCTTTATCGGAACATGGATTTCCGCCGCGACGATCCTCGGCTTTACGGGCAATGTGTTTGAAAGCGGGCTGGCCCCGCTGCTGTATTCGGTGGTGCCCTGGTTCTTCGGGGCCTTTCTGCTGCAAATGATCAGCGGCCGCCTATATGACTGCGATGTGTTGACGATCCCCGAGCTGGTCGGCAAAAAATACGGTTCCAAATGGCTTCAGATTTTATTTGCGCTGGTCATGATGGTGACCTATACGCTGTACATCATCATCCACATCAAGGGGTTCGGCCTGGTGGCGTCCGGTCTGTTCAATATCCCCTACAACGTGGCGACGCTGATGATCTATCTGTTCATCCTGTACTCCACCTTTGGGGGGTACCGCGCGGTGACGCGGATCGATGTGGCGCATATCCTTTTGCTGACGGTGGGCACCGTTTCGGTGTATCTGCTGGTGGTGGGGCAGGCCGGGGGCTTTTCCGAGCTGTTCCAGAAGGCGGGGGAGGTTTCCGGCTATGCGCACGGCGGCAGCGTTTCGGTCAACCAGCCGGGCGATCTGTTCCGCTTGTTCGACGGGGAGAAGTTTACCCCGCGCATGAGCACCACCATGTTCTTTGGGTGGGGGCTGGGGCTGGCCAGCAATCCCCAGTATATGATCCGTATGCTTTCCGCGAAGGACAAGCGTTCCGCCCGCAGCACCGTGCGCAGCGCGCTGTGCTACCTGGCTGTTTTCTATTTTGCCCTGCTCACGATCGGGCTGGGGATGCGCGTGCTGTTCCCGTCGCTGGCTGCTGTGACGAACGCGGACGACGTGGTGGTGTACGTCCTGAACGACCGTCTGTTCACGCCCCTCAATACACTGTTCCTGTTTGCGATTCTGGGGGCGTGCGTTTCCGTCGCAAATTCACAGCTTCTGTTGTTTTCCACTTCGTTTGCCTACGATGTGATCCGTCCCCTGTGCCCTAAGCCGCCGCGGGAGTATACGACGATTCTGCTGACGCGCCTTGGGGTGCTGATCGGCGGCACCTTGTCGCTGTTGTTCTCCACGCACCCTCCGGCCAGCCTGCTGTCTTACGGCGGCGACATCTGGGGGATTTTCGGCGTGATCTTTTTTCCGGCGCTGTACGGCGCGTTTTTATACCCGAAGGCCACGCGTCAGGGCGCCTGGGCGGCGCTTTTGGTCGGGCTGCTGGCGATCGCGGCGTTTTACCCGCTGTACTACCGCCAGATTCTGCCGGTTCACCCGGCGTTCCCGGGAACCGTTTTGTCCTCGCTGGGATTCTTTCTTACGTCCCGTTTGACCTGGAAGGAGGGGGCCGCCGATGCGCCGCAGACCGATCTTTGATATTGAGCGAAAAATACTGCTCCCGTTCCTCCTGCTGGGGATCGTCTCCACCGCCATATTCGGCGTGATTCTGTACGATACGAGCCGAAGCACAAAGCTGGCAAAAGAGCGGAATCTGGCGGAGAACAACATTGCCCTGATGGAATTCGATATCGATTATTCCGTGCGGATGGGTCAGGTGCAGCAGCTGCGGGAAAAATACAGGGAGCTCCCGCAGTTCCACATTCTGATTGAAGACCGGGACGGCGCTTTTATCGGCGGAACCCCGGTCGGAACGGGTGAGGTGCTGTATTCCAGCAGTGACAACCGGCTCGGCTGGAAGATATCGTACACGGTCGACCCGCAGGTGTTCACGACAGAACTGCTGCATGAGCAGAAGTATACCGTTCTGGCAATCATCGCCCAGCTGATTCTGGTGCTGCAAGCCAGTATTCTGATCGCCGACAACATCTCAACGCCCATTCGGCGGCTGAGCTACGCCTGCCGCACCGTCAGCGAGCAGCCGCAGGAGCCGTGGGACGTGGATGTGGAATTCACCAAACGCGGCGACGAGCTGGGCCAGCTGGCGCGCGCATTTCAGGGGATGCTGCGGAATCTTCAGCGCTACACGGCCGATCTGCGCCGGGAAAAGAATCTGAATCAAACCATTGTGGAAAGCCTGCCGCTCGCCGTTATCGCTTACGATCAGGATCAGAATATCCTGCTGAGCAACAGCCGCGCACAGAATCTGCTGGCAAAAACCGAGTACCGGCATGAGGGAAAACCGCTGTCGGCCCTTTTAGAAGAATGCCTCGAAAACCAAAAGGTATTTTACGATCCGATCCAGCTGACGGACGAAGAAAATCACCGGCTGGATGTGGAGCTCGGCGTGTGGCGGCTGATGGATGAAAATCAGAAATCATGGGGCGTGCTCTGCACGGTGGACGATATCACCTACCGCAAACTGATGGAGGAGCAGGCGGTGCAGGATGAAAAGCTGATCTATACCGGAAAGCTGGCCGCGGAGCTTGCGCACGAAATCCGCAACCCGCTGGCTGGAATCCGCGTGGGGGTGCAGGTTGTGGAGCGCCATGTAACGCAGGAGAATGACCGGGTTCTGTGCGAAACCATCGTCGGCGAGGTTGACCGCATTAATCTTCTGGTAGAAAATTTGTGCAGTCTGGGCCGGAAGCGGGAGCTGAAAAAAGACCTGATCCCCGTGGACGAGCTGTTTGGGGAAATTTTGCTGCTGTATTCCAAAATTGCGGAAAACAGCCACATTCATCTGCGGTGCGAGGTACCGAAGGATATTCTTTTGTATGCCGATAAAAGCGCCATGAAGCAGGTGCTCATCAATCTGATCAACAACAGCATCAAGGCGATGAAAAGCGGGGGAGAGATTCTGATGAGGGCCGATATGCGGGAGGATCGCGTCTGCCTGTGGATCATCGACGATGGGCCGGGGATGGCGGCGGAGCGCCCGGGCGGGGAAAACCGCGACGGCGGAATGGGCCTTTCGATCGTGTCGCAGCTTCTGCGGCAGAATGACGCCGCCTTTCACATGGAGAGCGCGCCTGGGCAGGGAACAAAAGCGAAGATCACCTTCCGCCGTTAGAGCGCAGTGCGGAAGAAAGGAAACAAACCGATGCAAAGTAAAATACTGATTATTGACGACGAATACCTCATCCGCATCTCGCTGCGGGAGGGTCTGACAGACCTGGGGTACCTGACGCAGGAGGCCGAAACCATCGGGGAGGGCCTTCGGCTGGCGGAGGAGTTTAAGCCCGACGTCGTGATGCTGGACAACCGGCTCGGGGACGTGCTGGGCATGGAATACATCGAAACCATCAAAAAGCTGGACGAGGACATTCAGATTATCATCATTACAGCGTACAGCTCCGTTTCGCAGGCGGTGCAGGCCATTCGGCGCGGCGCGTACGATTACGTGCAGAAGCCGTTCGATATCGACGCCATCGATATTGTCATTCGCCGCGCGCTCGATCAGCTGAAAAGCCGCCGCAAGCTGGAGCTGCTTTTTTCGGGCGGGCCGCCCGATTTGATCGGGGTCAGCCCGCAGATGCGGCAGATCAAAAGGCAGGTGGAGCTGCTCAGCGCCAAAGACAACGTAGACCTTCTCGTGCGCGGCGAAACCGGCAGCGGCAAGGGCGTGGTGGTGGCGCAGATTCACCAGAAAAGCGCGCGCCGGAATTTTCCGCTGGTGAAAATCAATTGCAGCGCTGTGCCGGAAAGCCTGTTTGAAAGCGAGCTGTTCGGGCACGAGAAGGGCGCGTTTACCGGGGCGCTGGCCCGAAAAAAGGGATTGTTTGAGCTGGCGAACGAGGGAACGGTGTTCCTGGATGAAATCGGAGATATGCCGCTCCCGATGCAGGCCAAACTCCTCACTTTTCTGGAGGATCGCAAATTCCGCCGGGTCGGCGGGCTGAGCGACGTAGAGGTAAATGTGCGGGTCATCGCCGCGACGAACCGCCCGCTGGAACAGGCCATTGAAGAAAAAACGTTCCGGGCCGATCTGTTTTTCCGGCTGAACGTCGTTCAGCTTTATCTGGCGCCCCTGCGCGAGCGGCCCGAGGATATTGAGCCGCTGTGCCGGTACTATCTGGATTTTTTTAACCAGAAGCTGGGCAAAAATATCCGGCAGATTTCCCCCGCCTTTTTGCACAAGCTCAAGGAGTATTCCTGGAAAGGGAACGTGCGCGAGCTGCGCAACGTGCTCGAGCGCGCCGTGCTGTTCTGCGGCGGCGATGTGCTGGAGCATACCGGCCAGCTGCTGGAGGAAAGCGGCGCTCCGCAGGCAGCTCTGCCGCAAAGCGGAGAGTTCTGGCCCATGCGGGATTTGAGCAGCCCGATCGATTTGCAGAAAGAACTGGAGCGGCTCGAAAAGGCCTATATCGATAAAGCCCTGCGGCTGACCGGGAACAATTATTCTCAGGCGGCAAAGCTTTTGGGGTACAGCCGGTTTTCTCTGCGCCGCCGGCTGGAGCAGTAGAAATTCATTCGTGATAGAGCGGCATGGAAGAAACCGAAAATTCGCGATCGGATGTAACGGTCCGGTAGTCCTTTTATTTTAAAAAAGTCAGATTGCGTTTTGATTAGATTCGTTCAGATGAGTGAAATAGAAGTGTTCAAAATCGCACCATGTGCGATTTTGAACAGGCAGACCGTGCGAATTCGCACGGTCTTCTTTATTTTCGATGCGAAAAAAGAACTGAATTTGCAGCAAAATACAGAAAAATACGCGAAACAACAGGTTGGCACATTTATTGCTATAACATTTGAACGGCAGATATTTGAATTACATAAAATTTTTCAAAAGGAGAAAGAAAAATGAGCAGAATTGATTTGAACTGCGATTTGGGAGAAAGCTTCGGCGCCTATACCATCGGCCGTGACGAAGAAGTCATCGCTTTTATTTCCTCCGCGAATGTCGGGTGCGGCTTCCATGCGGGTGACCCCTGCGTGATGGAACGCACGGTGCGCCTGGCGAAAGAAAAAGGCGTCAGCATCGGGGCACACCCCGGCTTCCCCGATTTGATGGGCTTCGGCCGCCGCGGCATGAATGTCACCCCCGCGGAGGCCAAGGCTTATATGAAATACCAGATCGGCGCGCTGAACGCCTTCTGCGTTTCGAGCGGTGTGCCGCTTGCCCATGTGAAGCCGCACGGCGCGCTGTACAATATGGCCGCCAAAGACATGAAGCTCGCGCTGGCGCTGGCGGAAGCGGTTTACGAGGTAAACCCCAGGCTGATCTTTTTGGGCCTTTCCGGCAGTAAAATGCTCGAGGCCGCACAGCAGGTGGGCCTGACCTGTGCCAGCGAGGTGTTTGCGGACCGCGCCTACAATGCAGACGGCACTCTTGTCGCCAGAGGAACCCCCGGTGCGGTGATTCACGATGTGGATGAGTGTGTGCGGCGCATCATCGGCATGGCCAGGGACAATGTGGTGACGGCGATCACCGGCGAGCAGATTTCACTCAAACCACAGTCGATCTGCGTACACGGCGACAACGCCGAGGCGGTCGAGTTTGTAAAACATATTCGTGAAAGCCTGACCAAAGAGGGAATTGAGATTGCCGATCTGCGGGCCTGTACAGAATGATAACCGGGTTTAGGAGGATTTGTTAATGGACGGTGAAACCAAGACCAAAACCAAGCGCAGTCAGGCCATCGGCGGCGTATTTTTGATGGCAGCCTCGGCAATGGGGCCGGGCTTTTTGACACAGACCGCAAAATTCACCAATGATTTTCACGGCAGCTTCGGCTTCGTCATTATTGCTTCGCTGCTTTTGTCCCTGATCGTGCAGGTCAACGTGTGGCGCGTTCTGTGCGTGGCCAACATGCGCGCGCAGGATGTGGCGAACAAGCTGCTGCCGGGTCTGGGGTATTTTCTGGCCGTTTTCGTATTTGTTGGCGGCCTGATTTTCAACATCGGCAACGTCGGCGGCGCGGCTCTCGGCCTGAACGCTATGCTGGGGCTCGATCTGCGGGCCGGTTACGTCACAGCGGGCGTCATTGCCGTCATCGTATTTTCCGTGAAAAACGCGCAGAGCGCGGTGGATAATATCGCAAAGATTCTCAGCATCCTGAAAATCCTCATCATTCTGGGAGTCATGATTGTCGTTCAGCCCCCCGTGGGCATGGCGCTAAAAGAGACTCTTGCGCCCAGCACAGGGGTGCCGGCGCTGTTCCCCTCCATCCTCACTCTGGTGGGCGGCACGGTGGGCGGCTATATCACCTTTGCCGGCGCGCACCGTTTGATCGACGGCGGCGTTGTGGGGCAGGAAAACGAGAAAAGAATCGTAAAGAGCGCTTGCGGCGGCCTGGGGATCGCGGCTTTCAGCCGGTTCTTCCTGTTTCTCCTGGTTTTCGGCGTGGTAGTCAAAGGCGTTTCGCTCGACCCCACGAACCCTGCGGCCGACGCCTTTTTGCAGGGCGGCGGAGAAATCTGCTACCGCGTTTTCGGCCTGCTGCTGTTCTTCGCCGGAATCACCTCGATTATCGGCGCGTCGTATACCTCGCTTTCCTTTGTCAAATCGCTGAGCAAGACGGTGTCGAATCACAACAAGGCCGTGACGATCGCCTTCATCACCTGCGCCGCGCTGGTCATGCTGCTGATCGGTAAGCCGGCCACGCTGCTGATCATCGCGGGCGCACTCAACGCGCTCATACTGCCGCTGGCGCTGGTGATCAGCCTCGTCGCCGCGTACCGAAAGGACATTGTGGGCGAGAACTATCGCCATCCCATCTGGCTCACCGCAACCGGCATTGCTTCGGCGATTCTGTTCGCGTACTTCGCAATCGTCGGGCTGGGCAGCCTGTTTTAATCTGAATCGAACAGGAGGAATGTTATGTATTCGCAGGCGAAATATCTCATTGCGGGGGACTCGGCGCTGGTCGTTGAGTTCGGCAGCGAAATCTCCCCGCAGATCAATGAACGGGTTCGCGGAATGTATCTGGCGATTGAAAAGGCCGCCATTCCGGGAATTGTGTCTTTAACCCCCACTTACCGCTCTCTGCTGGTTCAGTACGATCCGCTGGCCGTGCCGTACCGCGACATGCTGGAGACGCTTCAAAAGCTGGAGGGCAGCCTTGAAAAAATGGAGCTGCCAAAGCCCAACGTGATGGAAATCCCTACGCTCTACGGCGGGGACTGCGGCCCCGATCTGGATTTTGTATGCCGGCACAGCGGCCTTGGCCGCGACGAGGTGATTCGGATTCACTCCTCGCGGGAGTATTTGATTTACATGCTGGGCTTTGCCCCGGGCTTCCCCTACTTGGGCGGGATGGATGAGCGCATCGCGACGCCGCGCCTGAAAACGCCCCGCACCAAAATCAACAGCGGCTCGGTCGGGATCGCCGGGCAGCAGACGGGCATTTACCCGCTGGCCAGCCCCGGCGGCTGGCAGCTGATCGGCCGCACGCCAATTCTGCTGTACGATCCGCAGCGCAATCCTCCCATTTTGTACCGCACCGGGGATTACCTGAAATTTGTTCCCGTCAGCGAAAAGGAATATGCCGAGATCGAACAGCAGGTGGCGCAGGGCAGGTACGAGTATCGCTTGTACCCCAAAAAGGAGGCGAAGAAATGAACGCAGTAAAAGTGATTTCACCGGGCGCCCTAACCACCGTTCAGGACGCGGGCCGGTTCGGGTTTTTGCAGTCGGGCATTTCGGTGTCCGGCGTAATGGACAGCTACAGCCACCGCGCCGCCAACCTGCTGGTGGATAACCCGCAGGAGGAAGCGGTGCTGGAAGTAACCCTGATGGGGCCGGTGCTGGAATTTCAGTGCAGCACGCGGATTGCGGTGACCGGCGCCATGATGCAGCCCAAGCTCAACGACCAGCCGGTTCCCATGTGGCGGACCATCCCGGTAAAAGAGGGCGACCGTCTGTCGTTTGCCGGCATTCAGGGCGGGTGCCGCGCCTATATCGCGTTTGCCGGTGGGCTGGATGTTCCGGTCATCATGGGCAGCAAATCCACCAACCTGAAAGCGCAGGTGGGCGGATTTGAGGGGCGCATGCTCAAACGGGACGACATGGTGCCGCTCAAAGCGCCGTCCGGAGAGGCAAGGCTGTGGGCCGCCGGTGAGGAATGGATTCCGAACTTCCCCGCGCAGATCACTCTGCGGGCCGTTCTCGGGCCGCAGGAGGATTTGTTTACCGAAGCGGGCATCGCCAGCTTTTTCAGCGCCGAGTATGTCGTCACCCCGGCGAACGACCGGATGGGATACCGCCTGGAGGGGGAGGAGATTACCCATAAGGCGGGAGCGGATATTGTGTCTGACGGCATTGTGATGGGTGCGGTTCAGGTGCCCAGCAGCGGCCAGCCCATTATTTTGATGGCGGATCGGCAGACCACCGGCGGGTATACCAAAATCGCCACCGTGGCAACGGCGGACCTGCCCCTGCTGGCGCAGGCGCAGGCCGGCACCAAAATCCATTTCCAGCGGGTCAGTGTGGAAGAGGCGCAGCAGCTTTTGCGGATGTTTTATGAAAAACTCCAGGCGTTCGCCAGAGCCCGCCGCCCGGTAAACGCCTGACGGCTCCCCGCGGTGCGGGAGGGGCAAAGCAGGAACAGTGCAGCCGCGCCTTGGCTTGGTTTTTTCACCACGGTGCAGAATACGGGCCCGGCTTTCCGAAATCTGGGGATTTCCCCTGCCGCGGCGTCCCCCCTCAGACGGCAGAGAATGGAAAGCCCCCGTGTGCGCAGATTGATTCCCAATATAAAAAATCTCTGTTGCAGCAGTAAAAATAAGAGTTGGAAAAGGAGTTTTGACAATGAGTGCAGAAGCAACAACGATGAAGGCAGAGTTCCCCGGAAAGATTCTGGATATTATGGTGCGTGAGGGCGACAGCATAACGGCCGGCCAGCCGGTGATCCTGCTGGAGGTTATGAAAATGGAAAACGAGCTGCTTGCCCCCGCGGGCGGCGTTGTGGAAAAAATCCACATTGAGAAAAATCATTCCGTCGGTGCCGGTGATGTTCTCCTCACCATTCGGTAACCGTTTCGATTCTGCTAACAGCGAAGGCCCTGCGGCGCTCCCGCAGGGCCTTCGCTAATACGCAGCCTTTCAAACAAGATCGCTGGAAAGCGCACGCTCCCTCTCTTCCGGCGCAGAAATAAGCGCGAAAAGGCCCGCGGAAGTTCCGCGGGCCTTTTGCTGTGGCAAGACGGTTTTCCACCGAACGCAGTGCAATGGTGGAATCCGCTGTGTTCTGCAAGAGAACACAAAGCCTTTCAGGAGATGTGCGGCTGCCGATTTTCTCAGAAATTGAATTCGGCAGACCAGTCGAAATCTCCGCTGGTCTCTACATTTTTCGGCCAGTGAGCGCACCAGTCCGGAACGTCCGGGTACTCCACACGGTCGAGGCTGGGCGTGTAGGGCTTAATGTCCAGAATCGGGCTTTGATCCAGCGCGTCGAAATAGGCAAGGCCGATGACCCCCTTTTCCGGGTCCAAATACGTCGCCTGCGCGCAGGTGAGCGCAATGGGGTTCGGGCGCTCCGGCGAACGCGTGGCAAAGGTTCCCAGCAGTGCCGGCCCTTTGGCATAAGGCCGCTCCTGTGTCAGTACCGATCTGCTTTGAGGGGTGTCGCAGCGGTCGAACCACCAGAAAATGTTCAGATACGCAAAGCCCTCCAGCCCGATTATGGCCTCTCTGTACTCCGGGTTCAGTTCGATCCGAAAGCCGTGTTCGTCTGCGCGGGCAATCCCGATTTGTTTTACTGTTAACTCCATAAAGAATCTCCTCGTCTGATTTGATATTTACGGTACCGTATTTTCAGTATAACAAAGTGTGGGAACACTACAAGCGTTTTTTGAAAAAAATAAAAACGCTTTGCTTTTGCCTTGTAAAAATCAGCCGGCCGAAAAGGAGCCTCAGTGACGCAGTATCTCTCGCGTGAGGGCGGGGAGCACTTCAAACAAATCCCCGACCACTGAATAATCGGAATACTGAAAAATGGCGGCGTTCGGGTCGACGTTAACGGCCACGATGGTTCCGGAGCCCAGCATGCCGGTGAGGTGTTGAATCGCACCGGATATGCCGCAGGCGATGTACAGCTTTGGGGCAACCGTATGCCCCGTCTGCCCAATCTGATGGCTGCCGGAGATCCATCCCCGGTCAACGGCAGAGCGCGAAGCCCCCACAGCACCGCCCAGAGCGGCAGCCAACTCGCGCAGGGGCCGAAAGCCTTGTGCCCCTCCCACCCCTTTTCCGCCGGCCACTATGATATCCGCGTTTTCCAAATCGATTCCATCCTCCGCAAGATTTCGCAGCAGTCTGAAAACCCGCACGCGGGGGGAATCGCCCTGTGCGGGAGTGAAACGGCTGACCGCGGCGGGCAAAGCGCGGGGAATCGATCTCTGTTGATAAATACCGGAACGAACCGTACCGATCTGCGGGCGGCGCACCGGGCACACGACGTCGCACAGAACGCTCCCCCCGAAAGCGGGGCGGGTCCAGACAAGGCAGTCGGCCTTTGCGTCCAGCGCAAATCCGCTGCAGTCGGCGGCAAAGCCGGTTCCCATCCGGGCGCAGGCCCGGGGCAGGTATTCCCGTGTTTCGCAGGCGGATACCGCCAGAATGGCCCAGGGGTGTTCCTTTTCCGCCAGCGAGGCCAAAGCAGCCGCTGGGTCCAAAGCCTCACGATCCGCCAGCAGCAGGCGATCCGCGCCGTATGCGCCGGCGATCGCGGCTCCTTTCGCCACGTCGCCGCCGAACAGAGCCACGGCGGTAAGGGTTCCCCCCAGCGTGTCGGCGAGGGCCCGGCAGGGGTGCAGCAAGGCCAGAGAGGATTCCCGATAGCCGTCGGCCTGACCCGGCTCCATCAGAACCCAGATGTCTTTTTTCATTGGATCACATCCTCACAACACGCCGGAGCTGCTCAAAAGCCGGAACAGTCTGCGGGCGGAGTTCTCCGCATCCCTTTCCCGAATCGTGATCCCGCCGCTTCTTTTGGGAACCGGCCGCATTGCCCGCACCATCAGGGCGGGGGGAGGGGGCTGTGGAAATTCCAGTGTGGGAATCACCGCGGCACTGGCCAAAACGCTGCTTTTTATCGTGGGAAGGCGCGGGCTCCAGCCGGGGCTTGTGAACGCGGCGACACAGGGAAGCTCCGCCGCTGCGATTTGAGTTCCGCCGCGGGCTTCCTGTTTTACCCGCAGTGTGTTTTTGTTCAGCGCCGCCTCCAATCCCCGGCCAATAAAGGCGCAGTGCAGGCACTGCGCCAATTGAGGCCCCACTTGTGCGGACTGGCCGTCCGTCGATTGCCGTCCGCAGAAAATCAGGTCTGCCGTTCCGAACGTTTCCTCCAGCCGCCGGATTGCCGCGGCCAGCACACGGCTGACGGACAGAGCGTCCAGAGCGTCCGGATTCGGAACTGCGGCCAGAAGGGCGTGGTCGGCCGCAATCGAGAGCGCGCGGCGCAGGGCCTCGTCTTCCCCCGACCGGCCCACACTCAAAGCGATAATGCGCACCCCTTCGTCCGCATCCCGCAGGCGGGCGGCGGCTTCCAGGGCATATCCGTCGAAGGGGTTCAGCTGAACGGCCTGGCTTTTCATGGCCGGGCCGCAAGGCTCCCTGTCGTTTTTGCCGAAATCGGGCACCAGTTTTACACAGACGATGATGTTTCGGTTACGGCCGTCCTCTGTTCTCATTTGGCTCCTCGTCCTCAATGCGGCCAATCCTGCACAGAGCCTTCATCAAAACCTCTTTTTCCTCCGGTGTGAAATCCTGTAAAATCTCAAGGTTCAGCTCGTCCACCGTCTTGAGCACATCGTCTTTGATGGCCTGGGCGGCCGGCATGGCAACCACCAGAATACTGCGGCGGTTATTGGGGTCCACCACCCGGTCGATCAAACCCCGGCGCTGCATTCTGTCTAAAACGCCGGAAATCGTAGAGTTTTCCAGGCGAAGGTAGCGCGCGATCTCTTTCGGGGTGGTCGGGCCCTTTTCCCATAAATAATTCAGAACGCCATACTGCCCCGGGGTAATGCCCATGGGCGACAAACGGGCGAAAAAGTTTTGAAAAACCTCGTGCTGAGAGATGGTCAGCAGATAGTTGATGCAATTTTGAAATTTCATGGCAGCGGAATGTCCTCCTGTTTTTAGGCGGTCGATTTAAAGCAACGCCAAGCCCGGCAATTCCCTCAAAAGCCCGCCGAATGTAGAAAGCTACCCCAAAAAGGAAGATTTCATTGAGAAAAGTATACCGTTTTGCAGGATCTTTTTCAACTGATTTTGCCATTTCGGGCAGGATACCCGAAAAAGGAGAAGCTTCGTTTGAAAACGGTTCACAAAACGCTGCAAAACAACGCTTCCGGTACCGCTGCAATACCGGAAACGCTGTTTGTAGGAGAACAGGAGGCCGAATGAAATTGCGTTGAGGCAAATATTATCGGAAAATCTGGCCGCTGATCACCAGGCGCTGAATCTCGTTGGTCCCTTCGTAAATCTGGGTGATTTTTGCGTCGCGCATCATGCGTTCCACCTCATACTCGCGCATGTAGCCGTTGCCGCCCAGCATCTGAACCGCTTCGGTCGTAACCTCCATCGCAACGTCGGTCGCCGTCAGCTTCGCCATTGCGGCGTCTACGGTGAAGCGGGCGCCCGTGTCGTGGGCCAGAGCCGCACTGTACACCAGCAGCTTCGCCGCCTGAATCTTGGTGTAAAGCTCCGCCATTTTAAACGCGAGATACTGCTGCTTGCTGATGGGTTTGCCGAACTGTTCGCGCTCCGTCATGTATTTGCGCGCAATCTCAAAGGCGCCTTCCGCAATGCCAAGGCCCTGCGCGGCTACGCCGATCCGCCCGCAGTCCAGCGTCTTCATGGCAAGCTTAAAGCCTTCGCCGGGCCGGGCCAGCATGTTCGCGGCGGGCACACGCACATTCTCCAGAAGAATTTCCGAAACCTGCGCGGAACGAATGCCCATCTTGTTTTCAATATGTCCGATGGAGACGCCGGGCGTGCTGCGCTCCACTGCAAAGCAGGTCATGCTCTTTGTGCCCACAGAAGGGTCTGTCAGCGCGTAAATTACGTAATAGTCGGCCAGCGGGCCGTTGGTGTTAAAGCACTTGGAACCGTTGAGAATGTAATAGTCGCCGTCCTGTTTTGCAATGGTTTGCTGTCCGGCCGCGTCGGAGCCGGCCCCATGCTCGGTTAAACCAAAGCCGCCCAAATGTTCACCGGAAAGAACCGGAGCCATGAACTTCTTCTTCTCCTCTTCAGAAACGGAGGAGTTGTAAACGGTGCCGCCATACAAAGAGGTTGCCACCGAGTAGGAGATTCCCAGGGAAGCGTCCACCTTCGAGATTTCTTCAACGGCAAGGGCGTATTCGAGGTAGCCCATCCCCTGGCCGCCCACTGCCTCGGGATACGGCAGGCCGATCAAGCCAAGCTTGCCCAGTTTGTTGAACAGTCCGACATCATAAACAGAAGTTTCGTCGCGCTCAATCGCGCCGGGCTTCACTTCTCTTTCCGCAAATTCGCGGGCGAGGGTTTGAATGCGCTTTTGTTCATCATTCAGTGTAAAGTTCATAATCATCCTTCCTTTCATTTGGTAAACCATGATTTAAGAGTGACTTATTGTGTCGAAACAATTCTTATTTAAAACATTTCTGCATAAGAATTGTTTACAAGGCGAATTTAACATAAAATAAAATACATGTCAAGATATTTTTTTAGAAATGGAACAAACTTTTTTTCTTGTAAAAAATAATGAAGCTTTTTTCAGAAGCTTTTTCAGCCAGATATTACCAAGATACGCAATATATAGTGGTGCTACCTGTAGGTACCACACTTTGAACAAAAAACACTTCATTATACGAATTTTACGAATCGGAAATGTTCTTGACACGAGATAAAATGCGTTATAAAATAGGCCTCAAAGAGAGAAGTTGTATACTTCATCTAAATTTTATATTTTTTTACGGAGGTTTTTGTTATGAATAATCTGCTTCTGGAAATTCAAAACGGCATTGCCCTGCTGACCATCAACCGGCCGAAATCTCTCAATGCACTCAATAGCGAAACCTTAAGTGAACTGGACACCTGCCTTTCAGAAATCGAAAAACGCGACGATGTAAGGGTGGTGATTCTGACCGGTTCCGGTGAAAAATCCTTTGTTGCCGGCGCAGATATTTCCGAAATGGTAAATGCTACTCCCGTAGAGGGAAGCGCCATGGGCCAGCTGGCCAGAAAAGCCTTTGCACATCTGGAAGAGATGCCGCAGGTAAGCATTGCCGCCGTAAACGGATACGCCCTGGGCGGCGGCTGCGAAATTTCAATGGCCTGCGATATCCGTATTGCCTCTGAAAACGCCAAATTCGCACAGCCTGAATGCGGTTTGGGGATTCTGCCCGGCTTTGGCGGCACACAGCGCCTTTCCCGCCTGGTGGGCAAAGGGCGCGCCAAAGAGCTGATTTTTACCTGCGATATGATCGACGCACAGGAGGCCTACCGCATCGGCCTTGTAAACAAGGTGGTTCCGCAGGCAGAGCTGCTGGACTACTGCAGGGCAATGGCAGGGCGCATCATGAAGAATGCGCCGGTCGGCGTTGCCCTGGCGAAGGAAGCCATCAACACCGGCAGCGATACCGACCTGAACAGCGGCCTGAAGCTGGAAGCCAATCTGTTTGGCCTGTCCTTCTCCACACAGGATAAAAAAGAGGGCATGACTGCGTTCCTCGAGAAACGCAAGGAAAAGCACTTCATCGGCAAATAATCCGAAAGCATACGGCAAAACGGATGGAAATCATTCCGGAGTATGATCGCTTTGATCCGGCTGATTTGGGTCAAAGGAAAAATGCGGAGGAGGAGTATCATGTCTAAAAAGCCAATTCTTACTGCGGCAGATGCCGCCGGCTGGGTAAAGGACGGGGATACCATTACCACCAGCGGTTTTGTTGCAAGCGTAATGCCCGAAGCGCTGACCCGTGCTTTGGAGGCAAGATTTTTGGAAACCGGATCACCGAAGAGCCTGACTCTTTTCTATGCGGCCGCCCAGGGGAACCGGGACGGCAGCGGCGCAGACCATTTTGCCCATGAGGGAATGACCAGACGCGTCATCGGCGGGCACTGGAACATGGTGCCGAAGCTGGGGGAGCTGGTTCTGCAAAACAAGATCGAGGGCTATAACCTTCCGCAGGGAACGCTCTCTCAGCTTTACCGCGACATTGCCGGGCACCGGGTCGGCACCATTACCCATGTGGGCCTGAATACCTTCGCGGATCCCCGTCTGGAGGGCGGCAAGCTCAATGACATTACCAAAGAGGATTTGGTAGAGGTTGTGGAAATTCTGGGGCAGGAAAAGCTCCTTTACAAAGCGATCCCGCTGAACATCGGTTTTATCCGGGGCACCTATGCGGATGAAAACGGCAACGTCGTCATGAGCCGCGAGGTTGCGTCCATTGAGGCCACTTCTATCGCACAGGCTGTACATAATTGCGGAGGCAAGGTCATTGTTCAGGTAGAACAGGTTGTTGAAAACGGATCTCTGGACCCCAAGCTGGTGAAAATACCCGGAATTTATGTAGATGCCATTGTGGTGGCGCAGAATCCGAGCGAGCATGAGCAATGCGTCGGATGCAAATACGACGGCTCTATGAGCGGAGAATACCGGGTTCCGCTGGACAGTCTGGATCACCCGCCCATGAGCGCCAAAAAAATCATCGGACGCAGAGCGGCGATGGAACTGATCCCCAATTCCATCGTAAACCTTGGGATCGGCATCCCCGAATACATTTCCATGGTGGCGAACGAAGAGGGAATCGGCGATTACATGACTCTTACCGTAGAAGCCGGCCCTGTGGGCGGCGTACCGCAGGGCGGCCCGAAATTCGGCGGTTCGGTCAATGCAGAGGCAATTCTGGATCAACCCTATCAGTTTGACTTTTACGACGGCGGCGGTGTCGACTACGCTTTTCTGGGGCTGGCGCAGGCCGACCGCTTTGGAAACATCAATGTTTCCAAGTTCGGCCCCAGAATTGCCGGATGCGGCGGATTTATCAACATCACGCAGAATGCCAAAAAGGTATTTTTCTGCGGTACCTTTACCGCAGGAGGCCTGAAAACTCATGTGGAAAATGGGAAGCTCGTCATTGATCAGGAGGGCAAAGAGAAGAAATTCATCGATCAGGTGGAGCAGATCACCTTTTCCGGCGTCTATGCGCAAAAGGTGAATCAGCCGGTTCTGTACATTACGGAGCGCGCTGTGTTTGAGCTGCGCTCTGACGGAGTGTTCCTGACGGAGGTTGCTCCCGGAATCGATGTACAGACGCAGATCCTTGATTTGATGGATTTTCAGCCTAAGATAGACAATCGCCTGATGGATGCCCGCATTTTCTCCGACAGCCTGATGGGATTGAAATAACCGGAATATCGGGCCGCTGTCTCTCGGGCTTTCAGAGCCAGCGGCCCCTCTCTCTTTCCTCTGGAATGGCCGAGTGAAAATACGGCTTTGAAAAACTGCTGAATGAGGTAGATTTATGTTCTTAAAATTTATATTGGCTCTTCTGCCGATTTTATGGCTTGTTTTTTTTCTTTGTTACTTAAAAATGCCTGCCTACAAGGCCTGCCCGCTTGCACTGGTGATTGCGATCCTTCTGGCGCTTGTATACTGGAAAGCGCCGGCAATCGAAGTGTTTACCGCCGGATTGGAAGGAGTCGTTATGGCTCTTTGGCCTATCGCTATCGTTATCATTGCCGCCATTTTTACTTATAATTTGACGGTAAAAACCGGAGCAATGGCAAAAATTCAAAAAATGCTGACGTCGGTTTCCAACGACAAGCGCGTTCTGGTACTCATCATTGCCTGGGGCTTTGGCGGATTTATGGAAGGCATGGCGGGCTTTGGCACCTCTGTTGCAATCCCTGCCAGCATTCTGTGCGGCTTGGGCTTTAACCCGATCTTTGCAACGGTTGTCTGCCTGGTTTCCAACGCAACCCCCACGGCCTTTGGCTCCATCGGCATTCCCACCGTTACGGTTGCCTCGATCACGGGCTACGACCCGATCACCACAGCAACGGTCGTGTCGCTGCAGCTGTTTATTATGGTGGTATTCACCCCTCTGTTGCTGGTCGTGATTGCAGGTGGAGGGCTGAAAAGCCTGAAAACCAGCTGGCACATTGCGTTGATTTCCGGTCTTGGCTTTGCAATCATGCAGCTGATTACCTCCCGCTTTATCGGCGCGGAGCTGCCTGCGGTCACCGGATCTGTCGCCAGCATGGTGCTGACGGTTCTGGCAGCGAAAATTCTCTGCAAAAACACGCCCGAGGAGTACAAGGTTGTTCCCACCGAAGAAGCACAGGCCGCAGATCAGGAGCATCTGAGTCTTCGTGAGGCCCTGCGTGCGTGGGCGCCGTTCATTCTGATCTTCGTCTTCCTGTTGACTGTCTCCAAGCTGGTGCCTCCGGTCTACGAGGTGCTGTCCGCAGTCAAAACGAGCATTATCATCTATGCCGGAGAAGGGGCCTCTCCCTATACGTTCTCTTGGCTGTCCACTCCCGGCGTGCTGATTCTGATCGCGGCTGTCATTGGCGGGCTGCTGCAAAAGGCAAGCGGATCCGATATGCTGACAGTGATGGGCCAGACTTTAAAGCAAATGTCAAAAACGATTATCACACTAATGACGATTTTGGCAGCGGCAAAGGTGATGGGATACAGCGGTATGACGCGCGACATCGCGGCCTTTCTGGTGGCGGTTACCGGCACGGCGTTCCCGCTGGTCGCTCCTCTGATTGGCTCGATCGGAACCTTTGTGACGGGCAGCGCTACCTCTTCCAGCGTTCTGTTCGGCGCGCTGCAGGCAGAAACCGCACGAGCCATCGGAGTTCAGGAAATCTGGTTGATTGCGGCAAATACCATGGGCTCAACGGCGGGCAAAATTATTTCTCCGCAGAATATTTCCGTAGCGACAGCAGCAACCGGGAATACCGGAAAAGAAAGCGAGATCCTTCGCACAACGTTCAAATACTATCTGCTTTACATCGTAATATACGGGCTGATCGCCTTTTTTGGAATGGGACTGCTGGCGTTTGCCCCGTGAGAATCCACCCGTTTTGCAGCGGCGCGCATTTTGTTCGCACGCGGCACAGCCGTTCCCGCAAAAAGCACCTGACCCCAGTTTCTTCATTGGGGTCAGGTGCTTTTTTCAATGCAAAGTTTATCGCCGGGAGGCTTCTCATCAAAAAGAGATTGCCGTCGAGTTCCGCAGAAAACAGCGGAACCAATTTCTGCGGTTTGCTTTTCTTTCGGCTCAAAGCGTGAGCATGCGGTAGAGCATGCCGCCGTAGCGGTTCTCCAGCTCCTCCACACTTTTGGAATCGTACACCTTACAGGACGAATGGTTCAAAATGGAATCCATGTACTGGCCGGCGGCGTGAAGCAGCGTTTCGTTCAGCACCGTGTAAAACAGCGGCCCCTTCCCGGTTTGGTAGGCGGCGGGATTTTTGAGAAACAGCTTCTGGGGATTGATATATGCCGAAAAGATAGGCTCAAAGCCGGGGGAGAACGTGTCGTCATCCAGCACGATGAAGCGGATTCCGGGATTGTGCATGACCTGCTTTTTGATATTTTCCAGATGCTCCAGCCGTTCCGAGGGGGTCATCTGGTACATGATATCGGCAAACAGGAGCTCGCCGGATTCCAGATACCGAAGAACAGAGGACTTCAGCAGATAAAAATCGATGTGGCTTTTCTCAAACACTTCTTCCCAAGTGATAAAAAGCCTGCGGATGAACCTGGAAAGGGCGGGGTTTGGCGCATCGGCCTCCCCGGCCTGAATGAGCTTGTCGCAGATCGACTCCGGGAGAAGAAACTCAAATCCATAGGGAGAAAAAAATTTGTATTGATCCCTGCTGTAAAAATCGGTTCGGTAACCGTTGTGATTCATGCTTTCGGGCGTGGCGGGCGAAAGCAGCAGGGGACACTCCTTTAAGCGGGCCGCGGCCGTTTTGCAAAGCTGAACGGCGTTTTCGCCGGGCTCCAGCACCAAAAGGGCGTCCAGCTCCCCTTTTTGACTCAGCGCCGCCATGAGCGCGCAGCCGTTTCTCACCGCGAGAATCCCTTCTCCCTCAAGTCCGGAGCCGTCGTAAAGCGTGAGGGAAAGCGCGGGGTAACGGGTTAAAAAGCCGTAAAGCAGGCCCAGGTTTTTCATAGGGTCTTTCTGAAAGCGCTCCATACTCATCACGGCGTGAAAATGAAGTTCCTTTTCACCTGCCAGTTGATCCAGCACGGTAAAGTCCCGGCTTTTCAGCAGCGTGAGCAAATCGATGCTGCAGAATATCTCGTCTCCCGCCGTAAGGCGCTGGCAGGCAAATTTCTGTAAAGCGCTCAGCATGTGATTGCGATGTGTCAGCAGCTCGATTTTGGAAGAGGCGGAGGGCGCCCTTGTGTGAGCGGACGATTCGTAAGCCTTCGTCAGCAGGGCGCAGATATGCTGCTCTACCGTGTGCCCGTCCACGCAGCCCGGGAACGCGGTGAAAAATTCGGCTTCACGCCCGTCCTGCCGAATGCAGTCAGCAAAAAAACCAACCAGAACCTTGTTTACCGTGGCAGCCGTTTTGGGCGCAGGAAGAAGATCCTTGTTGCACCACTTACTCACATATGAGACGTCGTATCCGATTTCGTCGGCGACAGCATAGAGCTTGCTCCCGGTAAAATCAATCAAGCGCCGCAGCATGATTCCATAGTCCGTCATCGTCATTCCTCCCAAATTATTTCCTGTTTAGAATACCATAAATAGCAAATAGTTTCAAATAGAATTCAATTTCATTCAAAATAAATCCATTGCATTTCATTTTTAAACGGCAGCAGTGATGCTACAATATACACAAAATTAATCAACAAACAACAGGAAGGATGAGCGATTTGAAACCAATGCGTATGCATCATGTCGGCGTCGTTTTGCCTACGGTGGAGCAGGCGGAACACCTGATCGATCTGCTGGGGCTGGAGGTGGACTACCGCGGGTACGTCAAAAGCTACCACTCCGATCTGATCTTCACCAAATATGGGCCGAGGCTGGAAAGCCCGATTGAATTCATCATTCCCCACGAAGGGGTGCTGACCAAATTCAACAACGGGAAGGGGGGCATTGCCCACCTTGCCTTTGAGGTGGAGGATGTGGAGGCCGCCAGCCAGGAGCTGCGTGACAAGGGCCTGGAGATGCTGGAGCCGGAGGCGGTGGAGGGCACGTCGGACATCATTGTCAATTTTCTGCGGCCGCGGTATTCGGAGGGCATTCTGATCGAGCTGGTTCAAACGGTGGCCCCCATTGACCGCAGCGCGGGGGCTGGAAAAAGCCAATAAGCCGATGAAATAGGGAAAGGGGAAGCCGCCGCATGTATACAATGGGCATCGATATCGGTTCTTCTTCCTCCAAGGCGGTTGTTCTGCAGGACGGCGTCAAGGTGGCTGCCGCCGCCGTTGTTCCGGCCGGCACCGGCACCAGCGGCCCCAAACGGCTGCTGGCCCGGCTTTCGGAGCAAAGCGGCCTCTCGCCGGCAGATATGGCGTTTATCCTTTCCACCGGATACGGCCGCTCGCTGCTGGCAGTCGCCGATCTGCAGATGAGTGAGATTTCGTGCCATGCCAAAGGGGTATTTTTTCAGAATCCCGCGGCGCGAACCATCATCGACATCGGGGGACAGGACGTCAAGGCGATTTCGCTGGACAGCCAGGGCAACATCCACCAATTTTACATGAACGACAAGTGCGCTGCGGGAACGGGGCGGTTTCTGGAGGTTATGTCCCGTGTGCTGGAGGTGGGGCTGGGGGAAATGGCGGAGTACCATTTCCGCTCCAAGCACCCGGCCTCGGTAAGCAGCACCTGCACCGTATTTGCGGAGTCGGAGGTGATCTCGCTCCTGTCTCAGGGCAGATCGAAAGAAGATATTATCGCCGGCGTCCACCACAGCGTGGCGGCGAAGGCCTGCGCGCTGGCCCAGAGGGTGGACATTGAAAACGAGGTAGTTCTGTGCGGCGGGGTGGCGCTGAATAACGGCGTCGCCGACGCGATTCAAACGGAGCTCGGCGAAAGGCTTGCGGTTGCGCGCAGCCCTCAGCTCACCGGTGCGTTGGGAGCCGCCCGCCTGGCTTATGAAGAAGCAAAACGAAAGGGGAAATCAGCATGAGTGAAAAAGCAATCAGCCAAATGACTGCGAAAGAACTGCTGGCCTATTATCAGGCAAAGCTGGATGAGGAGGCAAGGCAGGCCAAAGCCAAAGGCAAGCTGGTCTGCTGGTCGGCCTCTGTGGCCCCGCCCGAGATGTGTGTGGCCATGGATATTGCAATGGTATACCCGGAGACACACGCCGCCGGCATCGGTGCGCGCAAAGGCTCGCTGGATATGCTGGAGGTGGCCGACCGCGACGGCTATTCGGTGGACTGCTGTTCCTACGGGCGGGTCAACATGGGCTACATGAAGCTGCTCAAGGAGGAAGCCATCACCGGCAAAACTCCAGAGGCGCTGGCCAACTCCCCGGCTGCCCGTGTTCCGCTGCCCGATTTGGTGATCACCTGCAACAACATCTGCAACACACTGCTTAAATGGTACGAGAATCTGGCCGCGGAGCTGAACATTCCCTGTATCGTGATCGATGTTCCCTACAATCATACCATGCCCGTTCCCGCGCATTCCAAGGAATACATCGCCGACCAGTTCCGAAACGCCATTTCTCAGCTGGAGGTGATCTGCGGGCGTCCCTTCGATTATCAAAAGTTCCACGAGGTTCGCCAGCAGACGCAGCGCTCCATTGCGCAGTGGAACCGGATCGCCTCTATGAGCCGGTTCAAGCCCTCTCCGCTCAACGGCTTCGACCTTTTCAATTACATGGCGCTGGTCGTTTGCGCGCGCAGCCGGGATTACGCAGAAATCACCTTCCGCAAGTTCGCGGATGAGCTGGAGGAGAAATACAAAAACGGCGAGTACGCCTTCAAGGGAGCGGAACAGAGCCGCATCACGTGGGAAGGCATTGCGGTATGGCCTTATCTGGGGCACACCTTCAAATCCCTGAAAAATATGGGGACCATCATGACGGGCTCCGCCTACCCCAATATGTGGGATTTGACTTACGACGCCGAGGATGAATCGCTTCACTCCATGGCCGAGGCCTATACCCGTACATACATCAATACGTGCCTGGAGAACAAGGTCAACGTCCTTTTGGGAATTATGGAAAAGAGCCAGAGCGATGGGGTGCTCTATCACCTCAACCGAAGCTGTAAGCTGATGAGCTTCCTCAATGTGGAAACCGCGGAATTAATCCATGAGAAAAACGGCCTGCCTTACGCCAGCTTCGACGGCGACCAGACCGATCCGCAGAACTTTGCCCCCGCCCAGTACGACACCCGTGTGCAGACGCTGGGAGAGATGATGAAGAAGCGGTCTTCTGCGGCAGATGTGGAATAAGGAGAGGAGAAAACAGCATGCAAAAGATAAATACGTTATTCAAGCAGTTTCGGGACATTGCCGCCAATCCCCGCAAAATGATGGAGGACTATCGGGCTGAAACCGGGAAGGGCGCCATCGGCATTCTGCCCGTGTACTCCCCGGAGGAGCTGGTTCACGCTACGGGCTATTTGCCGATTGGGCTTTGGGGAGCAAACCGGCCCGTGACCAAGGCCCGCGCATACCTGCCGGCGTTTGCCTGTTCCATCATGCAGCAGGTGATGGAGCTGGAGTGCGAGGGCGCTTACGACGACCTGGCCGCCGTCGTTTTCTCCGTCCCGTGCGACACCCTCAAGTGTATGAGCCAGAAGTGGAAGGGAAAATCCCCCGTGCTGGTCTTTACCCACCCGCAAAACCGGGGGCTGGAAGCTGCCAACCGTTTTTTGGAGCACGAATATCTCATCCTGAAAGAAAAGCTGGAGAAGATCACCGGCGTGCAGATCACCAATGCCGCTCTGGAAAATTCCATCCGGATTTATAATGAAAACCGGGCCGTCATGCGCGAGTTTTCTCAGCTGGCTGCCCAGTATCCCCAGTTGATTTCCGCCGTTGACCGTCACGCGGTGTTCAAATCGCGCATGTTTGTGGAAAAATCCCGCCATACGGCTATGGTGCGCTCCCTGATCGAAGCGCTGCAGGCGATCGAGCCGCAGCCCTGGGACGGCAGAAAAATCATCCTGACCGGTATTCTGGCGGAGCCGGACGGCCTGCTGGAAATTTTGGATCAGCTGAAGCTGGCCGTCGCGGCGGATGATCTGGCCCAGGAATCGCGACAGGTGCGCGTGGACGTACCGGACGGGAACGAAGCTCCGCTGTACCGTTTGGCCCGCGTATGGCAGAATATGTACGGGTGCTCTCTGGCTGTGGATACCCGGAAAAGGCGCGGCCCCATGCTCGTGGATATGGTGCGCAAAACCGGCGCGGACGCCGTGGTGGCGGCAATGATGAAATTCTGCGACCCGGAAGAATGGGATTACCCCATCTACCTGCGGCAGTTTGAAGAGGCCGGCATTCTCCACCTGATGATCGAGGTAGATCAGGAAGCCACCGCTTTCGAGCAGGTGCGAACCCGTCTGCAAAGCTTTGCGGAAATTCTGTAAGGGGGCGGCGAGATGGAGAAGGTCAAAATCATTACTGCCGAAGAAGCGGCGAACCTTCTGCAGGACGGCGACACCCTGACCACCAGCGGCTTTGTCTCCAGCTGTATTCCGGAGGCGCTCAACAAAGCGGTGGAAAAGCGCTTTTTGGATACAGGGCACCCGAAGAACCTGACCTATGTTTACGCCAGCTCCCAGGGGAACAAAAAGGGCTGCGGCGGCGAGCACTACGCGCACAAGGGCCTGCTCAAGCGGTTTGTGGCCGCTCACTGGGCAACCGTCCCCCGTTTGGGGGAAATGGCCCTTCGCAATGAGCTCGAGGCCTATAACCTTCCCCAGGGCGCGCTGTGCCACCTGTTCCGCGACATTGCGGGAAAGAAGCCCGGCACCGTTACGCAAGTGGGGCTCGGTACGTTTGTGGATCCGCGCAACGGCGGCGGAAAGCTGAATGAGGTTACCACGGAGGATATGGTGGAGCTGATCCGCATTGGGGGCAGGGAATATCTTTTCTACCCCTCCTTTCCCATCCAAGTCGCTTTTCTGCGGGGCACCTACGCGGATGAAACCGGCAATGTGTCGCTGGAAAAGGAGGTTGCCACTTTGGAGGCAACCTCGGTGGCGCAGGCGGTGAAAAACAGCGGCGGAATTGTGGTGGTGCAGGTTGAGGCGGTTGTGGCGGCCGGAACGTTGGACCCCCGGCTGATCAAAATACCGCGCATCTATGTGGACTATGTGGTGGTTGCCGCGGCTGATGATCACGAGCAGTGCCTGGGCTGCGGCTACGATCCGTCCATTTGCGGCGAACGCCGTATTCTGACCAATGTTGCCGCCACCGCTTCCTTCCCCATGAGCGCCAAGAAAATCATCGGCCGCCGGGGAATGCTGGAGCTAAGGCCCGGGGATGTGGTAAACCTGGGCGTGGGCGCGCCGGAATATGTAGCGGCGGCCGCCGCGGAGGAGGGCATCGGCGACCGGATGACCCTGACGGTGGAGAGCGGCCTGATCGGCGGGATTCCGCAGGGCGGGCCCCGGTTCGGCTCCTCGCAAAACGCAGAAGCGGTGCTGGATCAGGGCTACCAGTTCGATTTCTACGATGGCGGCGGTCTGGATCTGGCGTTTTTGGGGCTGGCGGAGTGTGACGAGAAGGGCAATATCAACGTGAGCCGGTTCGGCCCCAAAATCGCGGGCTGCGGCGGATTTATAGATATTTCTCAGAACACGGGCAGAGTGTGCTTTTGCGGCACCTTTACCGCCGGCGGCCTAAAAGTTCGCGTCGCCGACGGCAAGGTACAGATTGACCAGGAGGGAAAGCAGAAGAAATTCCTCAAGAAAGTGGAAGAGGTGACCTTCAGCGGCGATATGGCGGTCAAAAACGGGCAGCATGTCCGGTATATCACCGAGCGCTGCGTTTTGGAGCTGCGGGAGGACGGTATGCATCTGATTGAGATCGCGCCGGGCATAGACCTTGAAACCCAAATTTTGCAGCAGATGGAATTCTCACCGATTCTGGACAAAATCAACGGAGAAATTCCGCTGATGGATTCCCGTATCTTCGACGAGGGAAAGATGGGCATGGCCTGAAAGCCGCGCTCTGAGTCCCGTTCACATACAACACCTCATCAGGGGTGTGTTCATTCGATTGTTACCCGAAAAGAGCATCGGCATTCCGGCGTTTTGGCGGCTGTAACCCCGCCTTGTCGGAATGCCGATGCTCTTTTGAATTACCTCAGCAGTTTTGTTTGCGGTGCACACGGGCTATATAGCCTTTACATTGACAAATGGAGCATGATAAGCGAAAATGAGGCAAGAGAAGGATAAAATCAGGAGGGAGTGAAAAGCAATGACAGAGGTGGTCGCCGCCCTGATCTGGGACGGGAACCGGTTTATGATCTGCCAGCGCCCGGCCGGCAAGGCCCGGCCGCTGCTGTGGGAGTTCGTCGGGGGAAAGGTTGAGCCTGGGGAAACAAAAGAGCAGGCGCTGATTCGGGAATGCCAAGAGGAGCTGGGGATTACGGTGCGGCCCGGCGGCGTGTTCTGCGAGGTGACGCACGATTACCTCGATCTTACGGTGCATCTGACTTTGTTGCACGCTGTGATTTCATCTGGGACACCGCAGAAGCTGGAGCACAACGATATCCGCTGGATCACGCCCGAGGAAATCCCGCAATACGAGTTCTGCCCGGCAGATGTGGAACTACTGGAGAAAATTATACAATATAATGAAAGCGTTTCCCGTGCCGCGCCGCTCTGAAAGCGGAGCGGCACGCCCGACTGATCTGCCGTATGGAAGGGGAACGGAACGGTCATGCGGCACGGTCAAAAACAGCAGGAAGGGTGACGCCGTTTGGGAGCACCCTTCCTGCTGTTTTTGGAAATTGTTGCAGGCAAATAAGAGAATACAATCGCGGCCGCGCCCGAAAAGAGGCCAGCCCCTTTTGCCGCCCTTACGGCGCGGAGGGGGCTGGCTTCTTTGCCGGAGAAGGCTTTCAGCATCCTCATTCAGCTGAAAAACAAAAAATTGGTAAGGGATGGGGGGTTACGACAGATAAGTGGTGTAAATGGAGTGGTAGGGGTTATTGGTATTCGGCTCCAGAACATAGAAGGGCTTCTCCAGAATTTGCTCCTTCTCCACGCTGAAATGCTCGCAGAAGCTTTCTAGGTACCCGTCGATGTGATCCAGATCGTATTTCGTCGCTTTTCTCGAGACAACCTGGGCGGGAAGATCCTCCGGCAGGGAGTCGCAGCGCAGAAAAATGCAACCGCCGTGCATTCCGGTGCAACATTGCGCGCCTACCGGGGCCTCTGCCTCCTCATTCAGGCCCAGCACGATGATGGTGCCGCCCGCCTGGTACTCGCCCAAAAAGCTCCCGGCGCTGCCGCCGACCACCATGACGGGGCTGTTTTCCTGATACGCCTTCATATGAATACCGGCCCGAAAGCCGACGTTTCCTTTAATATAGATTTCACCGCCGCGCATGCCGTATCCGGTTGCGTCGCCGCAGTTGCCGTGGATCACGATGCTGCCGTTGTTCATCGTGTCGCCGGTGGCGTCCTGCGCGTTGCCGTTTACCTCAATATCGGCGCCGTTCAGGTAGGCGCCAAGGGCGTTGCCGGGCGTGCCGTTGATGGTCAGCTTCCGTTGCCCCATGCCGCTGCCGATGAATCGTTGCCCCAGGCAGTTGTCGATAATCACGTTTTTGTCTTCTGTGTTCCTGATTTGCTCGTTGAGCACCCGGAAATTCAAATTGTTCGTTGCGTTGATTCTCATAACCAGCACCTCCTGTAGAATTGTGGCTTCGTCATATTGTTTTCAAAAAGCGGATAAGGGCTTCTCCCGCTCCCGGCGGGGGCAATCACCGCGCCCTGATCCCGCTCCGTTTTCGGTGGAATGGTCTGTTATTCTCCGGCGTGTTTAATGCCGAGAATGTCGAGCTCTTTCTGGTTCAGCCCGATTCCGCGGAGCATCAGGCGGTTGCCCTTGAGCGCTTCAATGGAGTTGATGCCCATGCCGCCCATCATTTCCATGATTTCGTGCTGCCAGGCGGATACCAGATTCACCAGCCGGCGGGTTCCCTCGTCGGGGTCAAGGCGCGCCACCAGATCCGGGCGCTGGGTGGTGATGCCCCAGTTGCATTTGCCGGTCTGACAGCTGCGGCACATGTGGCAGCCCAGCGCGATCAGCGCGGGGGTCGCGATGTAAACTGCGTCCGCGCCCAGTGCGATGGCCTTGAGCACGTCGGCCGAATTGCGAATGCCGCCGGAAACCACCAGTGAAATATTGTTGCGGATGTGCTCCTCGCGCAGGCGGTCGTCCACCGCGGCCACCGCCAGCTCAATGGGAATGCCCACGTTGTCGCGGATGCGGGTGGGAGCGGCGCCGGTACCCGCGCGGAAGCCGTCGATGGCGATGATGTCCGCTCCGCTGCGGGCGATGCCGCTTGCGATGGCCGCCACGTTGTGAACCGCGGCGATCTTGACGATGATCGGCTTGGTGTAGGCGGTCGCTTCCTTCAGGGAGTAGACCAGCTGCCGCAGATCCTCAATGGAGTAGATGTCGTGGTGAGGGGCGGGGGAAATCGCGTCGCTGCCTTCGGGGATCATGCGGGTTTTTGAAACCTCGCTGCCCACCTTGTAGCCCGGCAGGTGCCCGCCGATGCCCGGCTTCGCGCCCTGGCCGATCTTGATTTCGATTGCGGCCCCGGCGTCGAGATAGGCCTTGTGAACGCCGAAGCGCCCGGACGCCACCTGAACGATGGTGTTCTTGCCGTATTTGTAAAGGTTCTCGTGCAGGCCGCCCTCGCCGGTGTTGTAGTAGGTGCCGAGCTGCTCGGCTGCCCGCGCCAGGCTTTCGTGCACATTGTAGCTCACCGCGCCGTAGCTCATGCCTGCGAACAGAATCGGAACCTTCAGCGTCAGGTGCGGCGGAGCCTTATCAAATTGCAGGCGGCCCTGCTCGTCGCGCTCTATTTTGCTCGGCTTTTTGCCGAGAAAGGTGCGGGTCTCCATCGGTTCGCGCAAAGGGTCGATCGAAGGATTCGTCACCTGAGAGGCGTTGATCAGGATTTTATCCCAGTAAATGGGGTAGCTGCGGGGATTGCCCATGGAGGAGAGCAGCATGCCGCCCGAGCCCGCTTGCTGAATCACCTCGTTAATCGCGGAGGAAGTCCAGTTGTCGTTGAGCTTGTAGGTGTTGTCGGACTTGACGATTTTCAAGGCCAGTGTGGGGCAGAACGCCACGCACCGCTGACAGTTGATGCACTTGGTGCTGTCGGCCCGCATGCTCTTGGTTTTCGCGTCGTAGGTATGTACGCCCAGCCCGCATTGCTTTACGCAGATTTGACAGTTGGTGCACAGGTCCTTATTGCGCACGACGGTATAATCAGGATATAAAAAATCCATAGACATTACAGCTGCGCCTCCTTGTTCAGTGTGTAGATCACCGGCTCGCCGTATTTGGGAGCAAAAATGCGATCCAGCTCCGGCTCAATGGCGCGGATGGCGCATTCCTCGCTGGCGATGTAAACCATGTCGTCTTTTTCCGCCGCCACAAGCGAGCGGAGCTTCAGGCGGTCGTTCAGGGCCATGATTCCACCCTCAAAGCCCAGCAGAATCGAGAACGGGCCGGTAATCAGCATATCTGAGAAAATGTTGCGCAGGCTGGTGTAGTAGCGCCTGCGGTCCTCCGGCATGCGGTCAATCTCCTCCCAGAAGGGGGCTGCGATCACGTCGGCCACCTCCGTCAGGGTGAGCTGCTTTCGGCGGTGCAGGTAGTCGATCATGTAGGTGATAACCTCCGTATCGGTCAGCAGGGCGCATTTGTAGCCGTACATTTCGATAAAGCGCCGGTTGGCGTCGTAACTCGAGATTTCTCCGTTATGTACAATCGTGTAATCCAGCAGCGCGAACGGGTGAGCTCCGCCCCACCAGCCGGGCGTATTCGTGGGGTAACGTCCGTGGGCCGTCCAGGAATAGCCCTCGTATTCCTCCAGCCGATAGTAGCGGCCCACATCCTCGGGGTACCCTACCGCTTTGAACACACCCATGTTCTTCCCGCAGGAAAACACATATGCCCCTGCAATATCGGCGTTGATTTTAAAGACACATTCCACCGCCAGCTCCTTCTCCTCCAGTTCTTTGTCTTGAAGGAAGTGGGGGGAGGGAATTGCAAAATAGCGCCAGATGATGGGTGCGTCGGTAATCTGCGGCATCGGCCTGGTCGGGATCTTTTCCGATACGGAAATTTCAAAATATTTGAGCAGAAGCGTTTCGGCTTCTTCCTTTGCGGTTTCGTTATCATAAAATACATGGAGCGCGTAGCAATCCCTGTGCTCGGGGTAAATACCGTAGGCCGCAAATCCGCCGCCCAGGCCGTTGCTGCGCACATGCATCGTTTCGATGGACGCAATGATTTTTTCTCCGTCGAGCCTTCTCCCATTCCGTGAAAATATTCCGGAGATCGCACATCCGGACGGAATCCGGACTTGGCCCTCTTTCAACATGTTACCAACCTCCCTGACTTGTAAAGGATCTTTCTGATTTTGCATGATATCAATGACAATCCTGCAAAATTAAGCACCACCATCATATGCCAGAAACCCTTACTTGTCAAGGTGGATATGAAATATTTTTAAAATTATAATTCATATTTGTGATTGGAATTGATTTTTTTTGAATTTTTAGATAATTATTGTATATTTTACGCAAGATGAAAACAGCAAAAATGCAGGAGGCGGGAAGATTCTCTCCCGCTTGTTGCGTCAGGGTGAAACGGGTTTTGTATAATGAAACATCAATCGGCTGTCTGCCTTTCTGCGCCCCTGCCGGATTGCCGCTGGAGCGAACGCCTGAAAATACAGAAAAGAAAACCTGCTTTTCTTCAGGCTTTCTTTTCTGTGCCGTGCCGCAGAATTAACTTTTAGGGTTTGCCAAACGCCTTTCGCAAGGAGATTTTCATGCTGGTGATTGTTTCCGCGATCACACGGATTTCTTTTGGGGAGCAGTCGGCGGTGAGCTTAGAAATTTCATTTTGGAACACGTAAGCCGACTGGTCAATGTTTCCGCAAAGAAGCTCATCCGGTGAAACCTCAAGCGCGTTTACAATCGCAATAAAGGTTTTGAGGCTGGGAATGGTATTGCCTGTTTCAATATGGCTCACGTGCGTTGTACCGGTGGAAATGAGCTCGGCTAATTTCTCTTGCGTAATGCCTTTTGCGGTTCGTGTTCTGCGAATCCGCTTTCCAATATCAAGGTAGTCCACCATAATCTCTTTCCCTCCAAAATTATATTTGTTACTTGTATTGTATGTGCAGTTCGACCGTGCTATAATGGTCTAAAAGGGCAGTTAGACTAAATAGTTTAATAACTAAGAACTATTATTCTCTGGCGGCAACGGTAACCTTGATTGTGGAGATGACAAAAATGAATGATTTGTCGGGATCTCACCTGACTCTGGATCACATACTACAAATAATGCCCCATCATCTGTTTGCACATATGAGCCGTGTGGAGTTGTATACCAGAGTGTTTTGCTTTGGAATCGCGTCCGGCAGGCATCCGGAGGTGAGCCTTACAGACTGCCTGCTGTTCGGACGAGCCGCCTTTTTCCACGATATCGGGAAGCTCTGGGTAGATAATTGTATTTTAGAAAAGCCGGGCAAGCTGCTGCCCGAGGAGATATTGATTGTACAGCAGCATCCTATTTATGGGAAGGACATCCTGGAATCCCTGCGAATGAATCCCTGCGCCTTCCAGGATGACCGGGTTTTCCGCCTGACGGCAGAGGCGGCGCTGGGCCACCATGAACGGTGGGACGGCAGAGGGTACCCATTCGGGGTCAAAGGAGGGGATATTCCCATTGTCGCCCGGGTGACCTCCATCTGCGACGCCTTCGACGCCATTATCAGCGGGCGGCCGTACCGCCACAGGCGGCCTGTGGACGAGGCGTTCTGCGAGATTGCAAGGTGCGCAAACACGCAGTTTGATCCTGTCCTTTCAGAATTATTCCTGCAAAATAAAAATCTTATCCTGAAAGCGGTTTGGGCGCAGATGCGGCTGGTTCAGAGCGATTGCTAATGTTGCGCGCAAACAGATTTCTTTTAGTTAGTTTAAGATAACTAATTTGTGAGCGCCCGTCCCAAGACCCTTTCGGAATGATCAAATATTGCCAGAGATCGATAAAACTTCTTATTTTACGAAAGCTGTACCCCCGAACATAAAAACTGCTCAGAGCAATTCTGAGCAGTTTTTATATTGAGCGGTGTTTTATAGTTCCGCGATTGGGCGTGCCGGGCCGTCAGAAGAATGCTTTTCGGCATGAGGGTTCTGCCCGGCATGTATTTGAAATCCGAAGTGAAATTCGGCAGTTCCAAGCAAAAAGCCGAGGGACGGTTTCTCGTCTCTCGGCTTTTCCATTCTGATCAGGGGATTACTTTAATTTGCAAAGCTCGCAGGCAACCTTCGCGCCGAGCGCTGCGTTGTTGTACACCAGGTGGATGTTGGCTTCGAGACTTTTGCCCCCCGTGATCTTCTGAATTTTATCCAGCAGATAGGGGGTGGTGTCCTTCCCTTTGATTCCGAGCTTGTGCGCTTCTTCGCAGGCTTCGTCAATGGACTTTGCAATGGAATCGTGTTCCATGGCGAATTCCTCGGGGATGGGGTTGGTGACGAGCAGGCCGCCCTTCAGGTTCAAATCTTCCTTGGCCTGGAAGATGCCGGCCAGCTCCGCCGGGGTATCCACCCGGTAATCAACCTTAAAGCCGCTCTTGCGGGTGTAGAACGCGGGCAGCTCCTCCGTCTGGTAGCCGAGAACGGATACGCCCTTTGTCTCGAGGTATTCCAGCGTCAGGCCGAGGTCGAGAATGGATTTTGCGCCGGCGCACACCACCATCACCGGGGTGACGGCCAGCTCTTCCAGGTCGGCGGAAATATCCATGGTGGTTTCGGCGCCGCGATGAACGCCGCCGATGCCGCCGGTGGCAAAGACCGAAATGCCCGCCAGAGCGGCGATGATCATGGTTGCCGCAACGGTGGTCGCGCCGTCCTCGCCGCGGGCGGCCAGCACCGGCAAATCTCTGCGGCTCGCCTTGGTTACGTTCAGGCCCTTTTTGCCGAGATAGTCGATCTCCTCTTTCGAGAGACCGGCGCGCAGCTTGCCGCCGATTATCGCGATGGTCGCCGGAACAGCGCCGTTTTCGCGGATGATCTGCTCCACCTTTAAAGCGGTTTCCACATTCTGAGGGTACGGCATGCCGTGAGAGATGATTGTGGATTCCAGCGCGACCACCGGTTTGTTGGCCGCAAGTGCCTCTTTGACCTCGGGCGAAATTTCGAGATATCGTTTCAGCTGATTCATAATAATACTCCTTTCAGCGGTGCTCCGGCTTATGGATACGCATTTCATTTAAAAAGGGCCTTCGGTTGCTTCTCCGCCGCAGGCGGAAAAGCGGACGCCGGGTTCGTAAAAAGGCCATTTTCAAAGCGGATGGGCGGTATCGCTTTGCGGGAGCGTGGTTTTTCTTTGCTGCATTTTCTTCCGTACGTTTTCGCCGCTCATCTGCGGGCTGATGGTTCCCGCGCTTTCAATGCAGATGGATGCGGCGGCCATTCCGGCGCGGGCGCAGTCTTCCATCGGCAAATTCTGCAGCCAGCCCCACACAACCGCGGCCATCATGCTGTCTCCGGCGCCGGTGGTGTTGACGATCTCGCTCCGGTACGGGGGAACGGTGGCATGCCGCTCGCCGTTTGCGCAGTAAACGCCGTTTTGTCCCATGGAGATGAACACCTGTGAAAGGCCGGTTTGCAAAAGCGCGTTCGCCGCCCGCTCCAGCGAGCGTTCATCGTGAATCTTTACGCCGCTGAGCAGCTCGGCCTCGAGAAGATTCGGCTTGAGTGTGTGGAAATTTCCCAGCAGGCCGGAGAGCTTCCCTGCCTTTGCGGTGGAAACCGGGTCGCAGAACAGCGGCACATGAAAGGTTTCGGCAATATAGCGAATCGTCTCGGCGGTCAGGTTGGTGTCGAGAACGCACAGTGCCGCGTTGCCGATCAAATCGGCGCGGCGCTCCAGGTACTGCGGGGTCAGGTTGTCGTAAATCTGCATGTCGGAGATGGCCAGCTCCATATCGCCGTGTTCGTTTGTGATGAACACGTAGGTGGAGGTCGACCCGCCCGGCACGGTGAGCGACTCCGTAATGTCAATGCCCGCGCTGCGGCAGCTGCCCGCCAGCTCCGCCGCATAGGCGTCCTCGCCCAGTGCGGTGATCAGCTTGACCTCCACGTCGAGCATGGCGAGGTTCTGCGCAATGTTCCGTCCCACTCCTCCGGGAGAAAGCGAAACCTGCCCGGGGTTCGAGTCCCTCTGCACCAGAGGGGCAAAGGGTTTTCCGGCAATATCGATATTCGCGCCGCCGATCACAACGACATACGGCGTTTTTTGCAGAATGTAGCTTTTGCCGAGGATTCTTCCCTTTTTCATCAGGTTCGAGATATGCACCGCCACGGAGGAACGCGAGATTCCCGCTTTGTCCGCCAGCTCCTGCTGTGAAATGGTGGGGTCCTTTTCAATCCATTGAAGAATCTGCCGTTCTCTTTCTGTTATCATCCGATCACTTCCTTCATACTGAGAATCCAATGTCTCCGCTTTGACGAGCGGCAGCAGCGAAATCGGTGGTCTGTCACGGGCTTCAAGGCTTTCTCCGCCGCCGACAGTCTGGTGCTTGCAGTACATTGTTTATAATCAAATGTTTATATTCGTAATCTTATGCTTATGAATTTCAAGATTTAGTTTAGCAATCCTGTCTTCATCTGTCAAGAACAAAATGAGAAAATCCGGGAAAATGTGCAATTACCGTCATTTTGCATAAAACGGGTTTGCCTGAATGGAAAATATGCTATATTTCGCAGAAAAGGACATATGTCCTTTTATTTCTCTCCTTGGTTGAGATACAATATGATCAGAGGGGAGGGTGAATGGTGAAGGTTGGCGAATATTTAGAAGCGGAAAGCGAACCGTTCCGCAAAGAGCTTCGTAAGATGCTGGCGAAATACCCGGCAGACGGCCAGGTGTACCCGATCACCCTTTCGGCGGGCGAAAGCCTGATCCATGAGGACGACCCGACCAATATGGTGTACTACCTCATAAAAGGCCGTGTGTCCGTTGTTACCAACCAGACCGGCGTTTCGCGCTACACCCTGACCGAGGCTGCGGCGCCGGAGTTTTTTGGGGAATACGAGGCGCTCGGCGGAATTCCCCGTTATATTGCCGAGGTTCGCGCGGTTACCCCGTGCAGGCTGGCCGCCTTCCCGGTGGATGCCTATCTGCTGTGGATGCGCTGTGATCAGGAGCTGTTTTTTCTGCATGTGCGCTGGATTCTGAACAGCTACATCAACCAGACGGCCAACGAGCGAAGCCTGCATTTTCTCGATTCGGACGGAAGGGTCGTCCAGTTTTTGATCCGCGCATATGAAAAATGCGGAGATATGCCCGAAACCGTAAGGCTCACGTACACGCGCATGGAGATTGCCGAAACAACCGGCAACAGCGTGCGCACGGTGAACCGGGCTGTTTCCCGACTGGTGGAAAAGCACCTGGTGAGCGTGAAAAACGGAAAACTGCAAATCACCGCCGCCCAATACGAAGCCCTGAAAAAAGAGATGGAATCTTTTCTCTTGAAATAAGCCCTGCGCAGAGCGAATCGCCGCCTGCGCGCAATTGTTTCCGCACAGAAGAATCGGAAAGGAGAAATTGTCATGATCGATTTGGAGAACACCTATAAAACCCTCACGTCCCGTGAGCTGACCCACGAGCAAAAGCTGATGGGCCTTGCCAAATGCGCAGAGAACGCGCTGGATGTGCTGAACATTCCGCCGCGCACAAAGCATTTTTTTGAAACCGGTGCAATCAACGACCTGTTTGAAGGGGGTGCGCCGTACCGCCCGCGTTATATTCTGCCCGATTACGAAAAATTTGTGAAGCAGGGCAGCGAGTTTTTGAAGCTGAGCCCGCCCAAAACGCTGGACGAACTGATTTTCTCCCTGATGATCCTGTACCGCCATGTGCCGTCCATCACGAACTTCCCGGTGTATCTGGGCAGCCTTGACAAGATGATGGAACCGTACCTCGACGGACACACAGATGAGGAAATCCGCGAAAAGCTGCGTTTGTTTCTCACGTATCTTGACCGCACCATCACCGACTCGTTCTGTCACGCCAATCTCGGGCCGGAGGATACCCGCGCGGGCCGCCTGATTCTGCAGGTGGAAGCGGAGCTGAAAAATACGGTTCCCAATTTTACCATAAAATACGACCCGGCCGTCACGCCGGATTCCTTTATGGAGCAGGCGATTCAGTGCTCGCTGGACTGCTCGAACCCGGCCATCTGCAACCACCCGGCCAACCGGGCACCGTTCGGCGACCAGTACGGCGTGGCGAGCTGCTACAACATTCTGCCGACGCAGGGCGGCGCATACACGCTCACCCGCGTCACGCTCACCGAGCTGGTGAAGGAAGCGAAAGACGAAGCGCATTTCCTGAACGAGCTGCTGCCGGAATGCCTTGGCCTGATCGCCGACTATATGAACGAGCGCATCCGCTTTATTGTAGAAAAATCCGGCTTCTTCGAGTCGAACTTCCTCGTCAGGGAGGGTCTGCTCTCCAAAGACCGCTTCCTCGGCATGTTCGGCGTTACCGGCCTTGCGGAGTGCGTCAACGCGCTGATGCGGGAGCAGGGGAAGAAATACGGGCATGACCCGGAGGCCGACGACCTCGGCGTGCGGATTATGGAGCGAATCAACACGCTGGTGCCGCAGTACAAGGCGCTGTATTCCCCGATTACCGGCGGTCAGTTCCTGCTGCACGCGCAGGTTGGGCTCGACAGCGACCAGGGCATCACGTCCGGCGTGCGCATCCCGATCGGCGACGAGCCGGCTTCCTTTGCCGACCATTTGCGCCACAGCGCAAGGTTCCACCATTATTTCCCCGCGGGTGTGGGCGATATTTTCCCAATCGCGAGCAACGTCCATCAAAATCCGGCCGCGCTGCTGGATGTGGTGAAGGGCGCATTCTCCCTGGGCGTTCAGTACATGAGCTTCTATTCCGCCGATACCGACCTCATCCGCATCACCGGGTTCCTTGTCAAGCGCAGCGAAATGGAGAGGTACAGAAAGCACGAAACGGTTCTGCAGAATACCACGCAGCTTGGCGCGCCAAACTATGATAAAAATCACCTTGCCGAAAGAAAGGTCCGAATGGCATGATAAAAGTGCCTGTCAACCAGATTATCCCGTTCAGCACGGTCGACGGCCCGGGCAGCCGCACCTCCGTCTTTTTGCAGAAATGCAATATCGCGTGCGGCTACTGCCATAATCCCGAAACGCAGAATCTCTGCAACAATTGCGGCGTCTGCGTGCCGCGATGTCCCGAGGGCGCGCTCTCCATGGCAGACGGCGCTGTGGTGTGGGACGAATCCAAATGCGTATCCTGCAACACGTGCATCGAGGTATGTCCGCACCGCGCGTCCCCGAAAATCCGCTGGATGGACGCCCCCGCCGTGATGAAGGAAGTGGAAAAAAACATTCCGTTCATCCGCGGGATCACCGTTTCCGGCGGGGAGTGCGGGCTGTACCCCCGGTTTTTGCAGGAGCTGTTCACCCTTGCAGGAGCAAAGGGCCTTACCTGCCTGCTGGACAGCAACGGCACCGTACCCTTTGCCCAATACCCGGAGCTGATGAAGGTTTGCGACGGCGTGATGCTGGATGTGAAGGCATGGTCGCCGGGGGTGTTCCGGGCGCTCACGGGCGGCGACAACGCCGCCGTTAAGGAGAACCTCCTGTTTTTGTCCTCCTGCGGGAAGCTCGAGGAGGTGCGTATTGTCAACGTGGAAGGGTATGTCGACGCCGAGGACGCGATTCGCGGCACCGCGGAGCTGCTCGGCCCGCTGACCGGCAGCACGCGCCTTTTGCTCATCTCCTTCCGAAATAACGGCGTGAAGGGCACGTTCGCGGCATTTTCCGCCCCGCCCGCAAAGAGGATGAAGCAGCTCGCGGAGCTGGCCGCTTCCGTCGGGTTCCGCAATATCGTTGTAAAATAACGGCGGTCGGCAGGCGCAATCTGCCGAAGGCATTCCTTTCGTTTCAGAACGGGGAGAGGGAAAATGCAACCCTTTCTCCCCGGTCGGCGGAGGGCCTCTTTCGCCTCAAGCATCACGGTGTAAGGTTCCTGTCTTTTGGAATCAAATCGATCTTTTTAGAAAAACTCCATAAAATTCTATAAATTTAATTTACGAAATGGCAGAAGTGGTTTATAATGTAGACAAACAGACCATTCCGGCCGTTGAATGAAACCGGTTTCAAGCTTTGCGGTGCCGGCGGGCACGTCTTTGCAGTCAGGGCGAACGTTTTGTAATTGCCTGCCGCTTCCCGTGCGGAGAGTGAAACCTTGATACATAAGAAGGTTTTGGGTGAGCATTTTGGTTCATATCAGCGATATTGCCCGCATGGCCGGCGTTTCCAACGCAACGGTGTCGCGCGTGATCAACGGTACGGCTAAAGTGAGCGAGGAAAAAACAAGGCGGGTGAAGGAAGCCATCCGCAAAACGGGGTATAACCCCAACGAAATCGCGCGATCCCTCTATAAAAAATCCTCCCGGCTGATTGGCTATATTGTTCCGAGCATTCTCAATATTTTTCTCAGCGAGGTGGGCCGGGCCATTGAGGACGAAGCGTTTCGCAGCGGCTATAAAATGATCCTCTGCAATTCGGATGAAAATCCCGAAAAAGAGGCATCGTATATCAGGATGCTGACGGGTATGAACGCGGACGGCATCATCATCACCGCGAACAACGAGCACCTGGAGGAGGAGATCCGCAGCTGCCCGATCCCGATTGTACTCATGGACAAAAGCGCGGACGCCTTTTACGCGGCCTCCGTTCAGTCCGACAATTACACCGGCGCACGGATCGCCACAGAGCACCTGATCGACTGCGGGTGCAGAAAGCTGGTGCTCATGCGCGGGCCAATTCAGTATTCCAGCAGCCAGCAGCGCTACCGGGGGTATGTGGACGTTTGCAGGGAGCACCGGATCGAGCCGCTGTTTGTGAGCTGCCGGTACAGTTACGACGAGGGCGTTCAAAGCGCGCGGGAGCTGTTCGAGCGGTATCCCGATACGGACGGGATTCTTGCCTCTACCGATCTGGTGGCGTTCGCCCTGTACAAAGTGCTTTATGAGCAGCGCCGCAGGGTTCCGGAGGACGTGATGATCGTGGGCTACGACGATGTGGGTCTGAGCCGCCTGATGATCCCGACCCTCACGACGGTGGCGCAGCCGATTGAAGAGATCGGCCGGCTGTGCGTACAGCTTATCGTGGAGCAGACGGAGCACGGCACGATCCAACAGCGGGAAAACATGCTGCCGGTTTCTTTGAAAATCCGGGAGACAACCAGACGAAAAGAAGGAGTATGATCATGGATAAACGGGTGTTTTTGATTGTTTTGGACAGCTGCGGCATCGGCGAGGAGCCGGATGCCGCGGAATACGGCGACGAAGGCAGCAATACGCTGGCCGCGTGCGCGGCCAGCCCGTATTTTCATATGCCCAATCTGCAGAAGCTCGGCCTTTTTAATATCGACGGGGTAGACTGCCGGCCAAAGGAGAGCGCTCCCGCGGGTGCCTTCGGGCGTTTGCAGGAGGCGTCCAAGGGTAAGGATACCACGATCGGCCACTGGGAGATTTCGGGCATTTATTCCCCAAAGCCCCTGCCTACCTACCCGGAGGGCTTCCCGGAGGAGATCATGCGCGAGTTTGAGGAAAAAACTGGCCGCCGCGTGCTGTGCAACAAGCCCTATTCCGGCACCGACGTCATCCGTGATTATGGGAAAGAGCACGTGGAAACCGGCGCGCTGATCGTCTACACCTCCGCTGACAGCGTGTTCCAGATCGCGGCGCACGAGTCCGTTGTGCCGCCGGAGGAGCTGTACCGCTATTGCCGGATCGCGAGGGAAATGCTCCGGGGCGAGCACGGTGTGGGCCGGGTGATCGCGCGCCCGTTTACCGGCGAATACCCGAATTTTACACGCACCTCGAACCGACACGATTTTTCAATGGAGCCGCCCGCCGTGACGATGCTCGACCAGCTCAGCGAGCGCGGCTTCGACGTGATCGCCGTGGGCAAGATCAACGACATTTTCGCCGGAAAGGGCGTTACTGAGGCGATCGGCACCAAAAACAACGCGGACGGAATCGAGCGTACGCTGGAATATCTCAAAAAGGATTTTAACGGCCTGTGCTTTATCAATCTGGTCGATTTCGACATGCTGTACGGCCACCGCAACGACGTGGACGGCTACGCGAAGGCGCTTGCCTATTTTGACGAGAAGCTGCCGCAGATTCTGGCGGGCCTGCGCGACTACGATCTGCTGATGATCACCGCCGACCACGGCTGTGACCCCTCCACACCGTCTACCGACCATTCCAGAGAATACATTCCGTGGGTCATTGCCGGCAAACAGGTCAAAGCGGGTGCGAACCTTGGGACAGGGCCCACTTTTGCCAATATCGGCGCAACAATTCTGGAGTATTTTGAAATTGAGCCGCGCATTACCGGAAAATCCAGTCTGAACGAAATATTACGCTGAAGATGGAGGAAACAAAGATGTCAAATGTACCAACGCCCCATAACGCCGCAAAAGAAGGCGAGATTGCCAAAACGGTTTTAATGCCCGGCGATCCGCTGCGCGCAAAGTTTATTGCCGAAACGTATCTGGAAAACGTGACCTGCTTTAATACGGTTCGCAACATGCTGGGCTTTACCGGCACCTATAAGGGGCGTCCCGTCTCTGTGATGGGCGGCGGCATGGGCATGCCCTCTGTTGGAATTTACACTTATGAGCTGTTCAATTTCTATGGCGTAGACAATATTATCCGCATTGGTTCGGCCGGCGGCTTAGCTGACACGGTTCAGCTTCGCGATGTGGTGGCCGGAATGGGCGCCTGCACCAATTCCAGCTATGCCGACCAGTACCGTCTGCCCGGCACCTATGCGCCGATTGCCGATTTCGGCCTGTTGAGCCGCGCAGTGAAAGCAGCGGAAGAACTGGGAATCCCGATGAAGGTCGGCAACGTCCTTTCCAGCGACACGTTCTATGACGACAATGAAGATGCCCTCCCGGCATGGAAGAAAATGGGTGTTCTTGCGGTGGAAATGGAAGCCGCAGCGCTTTATATGAACGCGGCCCGCGCGGGGAAAAACGCCCTTTGCCTGCTCACCATCTCCGACCGCCCGCTGGCCGGGGAATCCCTCCCGGCAGAGGAGCGACAGACCGGCTTTACCCAGATGATGGAGATTGCCCTCGCCCTTGCCTGACCGTTTTCTTTTGGTTTTTAAAGCGGAGCGCTCTGTCGGTTTTGGCGGCGTTCGGCTTCCGGGGATTCTCATCCCCCGTCCTCAAAGCCAGAAATACCGCTTTTTGGCGGTATATCATATTCAAAAAAATATATCAGGAGGAAAATGTATGAAAAAGATCATTGCACTTTTACTTGCAGCAGCGATGGCGGTATCCGCCACGGCGTGCTCCAGCGGTGGAGCGGCTTCTTCGGCGGCCGGCTCGAGCGCCGCGCCCGCAGGGGACCCCTCCAGCGCGGCAAAGGCCACCTACAAGGTTTCCATGGTTACCGATACCGGCGGTGTCAACGATCAGTCCTTTAACCAGCTTTCCTGGGAGGGCCTGCAGAAATTAAAGGCCGATGTCGGTGCGGACGTCAGCTACACGGAGTCCAAGCAGGAAGCCGACTATGCGACAAACCTGGATAAGGCCGTCGACGACCAAAATGACCTGATTTGGGGCGTCGGCTTTGCGATGGGTGACGCGATTCTGAATGCGGCAAAGGCAAACCCGGACGTTCGGTTTGCAATTGTGGACAACCAGTACGAAGAGACCCCCTCCAACCTGACTGCGGTGGTGTTCCGCGCGCAGGAGCCCTCCTTCCTGGTAGGCTACATTGCGGCAAAAACCACCAAAACCGACAAGGTCGGCTTTGTTGGCGGCGTCAAGAGCGACGTTATCGGTCAGTTTGAATACGGCTACAAGGCCGGCGTTGCTTACGGCGCGAAGGAAATGGGCAAAAAGATCGAGGTAGTTGCCCAGTATGCCGAAAGCTTCGTCGATTCCGCGAAGGGCAAGGCCATCGCCTCCAAGATGTTCTCCGGCGGATGCGACATCGTATTCCATGCCGCGGGCAATGTGGGTACCGGCGTTATCGAGGCCGCGAAGGAAGCGAACAAATACGCGATCGGCGTCGATAAGGACCAGGCGTTCCTCGCTCCCAACAATGTTCTGACCTCTGCTCTGAAGAAGGTTGACAAGGCTGTTGAAGAAGTCTCGAAAGAGATTATGGACGGCAAGGCAACCGGCGGCACCACCATCAGCCTGGGCGTGAAGGAAGACGCGGCCGGCATCCCCGAGGAGCACAAGCTCATGGGCGAAGAAACCTACAAAGCTGCCGTGGCTCTGCAAGATCAGATCAAAGACGGCAAGCTGGTTCCCCCCGCAAGTGAAGACGACTACAATACCTTTGTGAAAAACCTGAAATAATCGATTGCATCTGCACTTTTTTACGGAGGGGCGCCTTCGGGCGCCTTTCCCCGTAAAAGAGGGAACGGAAGGTTAGGGGAGATTTACTATGGAAATCAGTCCGGAATACGCAGTACAGATGCACGGTATTGTGAAAACATTCGGCTCCTTTTGCGCTTTGGATCAGGTGCATCTGGATGTCAAAAAAGGATCGATTCACGCCATTTTGGGCGAGAACGGCGCCGGTAAAAGTACCCTGATGAATGTGCTTTACGGCCTGTATCAGGCCGATGCCGGGGAAATCTTTTTAAACGGCGAGAGGGTCGCCATCAAAAACCCGAACGATGCCATTGCGCGCGGCATTGGAATGGTGCACCAGCATTTCATGCTGGTAGACAATTTTACGGTTACGGAAAATATCATTCTCGGCAAGGAAGTAACCGGCCAGTTCGGTGTTCTCAACATGAAGAAAGCGCGCGAAGAGGTTCTGAAGATCGTAAAGGAATACGGCCTTGAGGTGGACCCCGATGCAAAAATTGAAGATATTTCCGTTGGAATGCAGCAGCGCGTGGAAATTTTAAAGGCGCTGTACCGCGGCGCGGATATCCTGATTCTGGACGAGCCGACGGCGGTGCTCACTCCGCAGGAAATCGGCGAGCTGATCGAGATCATGCGCGGGCTCGCGGCCAATGGAAAAACCATCATCATCATTACCCACAAGCTCAAAGAGATCAAATTATCCTCCGACGTCTGCACGATCATTCGCCGCGGAAAGTATATCGATACGTTCCCGGTTCATGATGTGAGCGAGGAAGAGCTTGCGACAAAGATGGTGGGGCACCAGGTGAAGCTGGTGGTAGACAAAACCCCCGCCGAGCCCGGCGAGGTTATATTTGAAATTGAAAATCTGACAGTAAAGGACGAACGCGGACTCGAAGCGGTCAAGAACCTTTCGCTTCGCGTACGCAGAGGCGAGATTATCGGAATTGCCGGCGTTGACGGAAACGGTCAGAAAGAGCTGGTAGAGGCGATTACCTGTCTGACAAAGGTGGAAAGCGGCGCCATTCGGATCAATGGAACCGAAATCCAGAATACGACTCCGCGCAACGTCATTGAACATAAAATTTCAACCATACATGAGGACCGCCAGCGCCGCGGACTGGTGCTGCCGTTTACCGTAGCGGAAAATACCGTGCTTGAAAAATACCGCAGCAGCCAGTTCAGCAGACGCGGCATGCTGCTGCTGGATAAAATTTCGGCCTTCGCCAAGCGCCTTGTGGAGGATTACGACATCCGCCCGGCCGGCTGCGAGGAGCGCCCGGCGCGCGGGCTTTCGGGCGGCAACCAGCAAAAGGTGATCATCGCGAGAGAAATCTCGAACGACCCCGACCTGCTTATCGCCGTGCAGCCCACCCGTGGTCTGGATGTGGGCGCGATCGAGTATGTACACAAAATGCTGGTGCAGGAGCGCGACAAGGGCAAGGGCATTCTGCTGGTTTCGCTGGAGCTGGATGAAATTCTGAATGTGGCCGATACCGTCTGCGTGATCTACGGCGGGTCGATCACCGGCACCTTCACACAGAAGGAAGCCGACGAAAACACGGTCGGACTATTAATGGCGGGAGGCAAGCGGAATGAAAACGCTGGTTAAGATACTGAAAAAACCAATCACCTCCACGCTGATTGCCGTGCTGTTCGGCTTTCTGGTAGCGGCGATTGTTCTGGTTCTGGCGGGGTACAATCCCATTGAGGCGTTCAGCGCCCTGGCGAGCGGGATTTTCTCCAAGCCAAAGTACATTTCCAATGTCGTCATCAAGGCGACGCCCATTATTCTGACGGGCCTCTCCGTGGCGTTTGCCTATAAAACGGGCCTGTTCAATATTGGGGCCGAGGGGCAGTATATCGCGGGCACCGTGTTTTCCGTCCTTGTGGGCGTCAAGCTCGATCTGGCCCCGGTGCTCCAGATTCCGATCGTTGTGCTGGCCGGTGTGCTGGGCGGCGCCCTGTTCGGCGGAATCGTCGGCCTGCTGAAGGCAAAATTCGGGATTCACGAGGTTATTACCAGCATCATGCTGAACTGGATCGGCCTGTATTTCTGCAACTTTATCGTCAATTCAGAGGCATACCATAAGCCGAATTCCACCGCCAGCCTGCCGGTGAACGCGTCGAGCTACACGATGCTGCTGCCAAAGTGGAAAACCTCCCCCGAGGGGGTGGCGGCGCTGAAACCCCACCAGTGGCTGTACGACACGCTGGTTCGTACAGACGTGAATTTCGGAATTTTAATCGCGATTGTGATGGTCGCGGTGATCTGGGTTCTGCTGTACCGTTCCACAAAGGGGTACGAGCTGCGCGCCGTCGGCTTTAACCGCGACGCGGCGGAATTCTCCGGCATCAACGTCAGCCGCAACATCATCGATTCCATGCTGATTGCCGGTGCGCTTTCGGGCCTGGCGGGCGCGCTTGCGATTACGGGCACGGCGCCGCACGGCATCTCTACGCTGGCCGCGTTTGAAAACAACGGCTTCAACGGTCTTTCGGTGGCCCTGATCGCCGGCTCCTCCCCGGTTGGCTGTGTGTTTGCCGGGCTGCTGTTCGGCGGGCTGCTGTACGGCGGGCAGAGCGTTCAGCAGGTGGTTGGCGCCCCGACCGAGATTATCAATATCATGATCGGTACGATTGTATTCTTTGTTGCCCTGACTCGGATTGTTCCGATTCTGGCAGACAGACTGGGAAAGAGGGGTGCCGAACATGCTAACTAGCATTTTGCTTTTGCTTGGGATTACGATGATGTATTCCACCCCCCTGGTGTTCGGCGCGCTGGGCGGCGTGATTTCGGAACGCTCCGGTGTGACCAATATCGGCATTGAGGGCATGATGACGATGGGAGCCCTCACCGCGGCGTCGGTCAGCTTTTATACCGGCAACCCCTGGCTCGGTTTTCTGGCCGCGGGCGCGGCGGGCGCGGTGATCGCTCTTCTGCACGCCATTGCGTCCATCACCTTCAATGCGGATCAGACGATTTCCGGTATCGCCATCAACCTCCTCGGCCCCGGCTTTGCGCTGTTCTTCTGCCGCCTGCTGTTTGACAACGCGGCGATGACGCCCCCCGTAAAGACGCTGCCGAAGCTGTTTGGCGAAAACGCGTTTCATGGCACCCCGGCAGAGAGCCTGAACGTGGATGTCACCGTTCTTCTCGCCCTGATTGCCACGGTAATCATTTGGTTTGTGCTTTACAAAACCAAATGGGGCCTTCGCATCCGCTCGGTCGGCGAATACCCGGCGGCGGCGGATACCCTAGGAATCAACGTCACCCGCACGCGGTATCTCTGCGTGCTGATGTCCGGCGTGTTGGCGGGCTTCGGAGGCGCCTCCATGACGCTGGCGATTATCTCTCAGTTCAACCAGACAGCCATCAGCGGCCAGGGCTTTATCGCGCTGGCGGCGGTGATCTTCGGCAAATGGACGCCGTTCGGTGCGTACGGTGCGTGCATGCTGTTCGGTCTGGCGCAGGCCCTCACGGTCGTGCTTGGCGGCAGCGACAGCAGCGTGATGCTCCCAAGCCAGATTCTGGCTATGCTGCCGTATGTATTAACCATTATTGTGCTGGTCCTCTTCGTCGGTCGTTCCGTCGCCCCGAAGGCAGATGGAGTGCCCTACGAAAAAGGCGAACGCTGACAGAAGGAGAAACGTATGGAACTTGCAAAAATTGTCGGTACGGTAGACCATACCCTGCTCAAGCAGGCGGCCACGTGGGAGCAGATCCAAGAGCTCTGCGACGACGCGATGCGTTACCACACGGCGTCGGTCTGCATTCCGGCTTCTTATGTGAAGCAGGCCAAAGAGTATGTGGGCGGCGCCATGCGCGTCTGCACGGTTATCGGCTTCCCCAACGGCTACTCCACCACGGCGGTGAAGGTGTTTGAAACGCAGGATGCCGTTCACAACGGCGCGGATGAAATCGATATGGTCGTTAACATCGGATGGATCAAGGACGGGCTTTACGATCAGGTCACGGAAGAGATCAGACAGATCAAACAGGCCTGCGGCGGGCGCATCCTGAAGGTGATCGTGGAGACCTGCCTCCTCACGGAGGAGGAGAAAATCCGGATGTGCGAGGTCGTCACACGCTCCGGCGCGGACTTCATCAAAACCTCCACCGGCTTTTCCACCGGCGGCGCAACCTTTGAGGATGTGGCGCTGTTCGCGAAGCATGTCGGCCCCGGCATCAAAATCAAGGCTGCCGGTGGAATCGCGAGTATGGAGGATGCGGAGCGCTTCCTTTCGCTTGGCGCTTTCAGGCTGGGAACCAGCCGGATCATTCAGATTCTGAAAAACGAGGACTCCGGCGGGCAGTATTGAGTGCGGTCCGAATGTTTTTTCAACGGGCAAAGGGCGGATCATGATCCGCCCTTTGCCATCACAGCAGAGAGAAGGAGCCTTATGATGGACGACAAAGAACTGGTGAAAGCGGCAATTGCAGCGCGCGAAATGGCCTACGCGCCATACTCCGGATTTGCTGTGGGCGCGGCGCTTCTGACTGCCGACGGGAAGCTGTATCAGGGCTGCAACATTGAAAATGCGGCCTATACCCCCAGCAACTGCGCGGAGCGCACGGCCTTTTTTAAGGCGGTGAGCATCGGCGAGCGGGACTTTGCCGCGATTGCAATTGTCGGCGGGAGGCATGGGGCGCCCATCGGCGAGTACTGCGCGCCCTGCGGCGTATGCCGGCAGGTGATGATGGAATTCTGCGACCCGGACACCTTCCGGATTCTTCTGGCGAAAAGCCCGGAGGAATGGCAGTCTTACACGCTGAAGGAGCTGCTGCCGCTCGGCTTCAGCGGCAAGGATTTAAACAGGTAATACGGATTTTCTCAGGCGAACCAAAAGCGGTTTCTGCTGCTTCGCGAGAAATCAACAGCCAATATCGTTGCCCCGTTTTCAAAGGGATGCAGCGATCAGTTTGACGATTCGATTTGGAAAAGGGTGACCCACAGTGAGAATGTATGATATTATTGAGAAAAAGCGGGACGGCGGGGAGCTGACCAGAGAAGAGATTGAGTTTTTCATCCGCGGCTATGTTTCCGGCGACATTCCGGATTATCAGGCCTCCGCGCTTTTGATGGCGATCTATTTTAAGGGGATGACCGAGGAGGAAACCGCCACGCTCACAATGTGTATGGCGAACTCCGGCGACACGGTCGACCTCTCCTCTATCCCGGGTATCAAGGTGGATAAGCACAGCACCGGCGGCGTTGGGGATAAAACCACGCTGGTCATTTCGCCGATCGTGGCGTCGCTCGGCGTTCCGGTTGCGAAAATGAGCGGGCGCGGCCTTGGGCACACCGGGGGAACGGTGGACAAGATGGAGTCGATCCCCGGTATGCAGACGTTCCTTGACCGCGAGCGCTTCTTTGACATCGTGCGCAGGGTCGGTGTGAGCGTGATCGGCCAGTCGGGCAATCTGGTGCCCGCCGACAAAAAACTGTACGCCCTGCGCGACGTTACCGCCACGGTAGACAGCATCCCGCTGATCGCCTCGAGCATCATGAGCAAGAAGATCGCGGCGGGCTCCGACTGCATCCTGCTGGACGTTAAGGAGGGCAGCGGCGCGTTCATGAAAACGGTGGAGGATTCCATCCGGCTGGCCGAGGCGATGGTCTCCATCGGCGAGCACGTCGGCCGCAGAACGGTCGCCTTGATCACCGACATGAGCCGCCCGCTCGGCAACGCCATCGGCAATTCGCTCGAAATCTGCGAGGTGTGCGATACGCTCAAGGGCCGCGGACCCGCCGACCTGACGGAGATCTGCATTGAGCTGGCCGCCAACATGCTGTTTCTTGCGGGCAAGGGCAGCATTGAGCAGTGCAAGCGCATGGCCGAGGGGCAGCTTCGCAACGGCGAAGCCTATGCGCGCCTGAAAGAAATGGTGGCGGCGCAGGGCGGCGATATCGCCGTTCTGGACGACAACAGCAAATTCCGGCAAGCCAAGGTGCACCACGAGGTTTACGCCCGACAGGACGGCTGGTTCTACGCCATGGATACCGAAAAATGCGGAATTGCTTCCGTAGAGCTTGGGGCCGGGCGCGAGAAGAAGGATGACCCCATCGATTACAGCGCCGGAATCATCCTGAAAAAGAAGGTGGGCGACAGAGTGCAGGCGGGCGAGCCGCTCGCCGTGTTTTACACGTCCGATTCCTCCCGCTGCGCGCAGGCGGAGCGCCTGTTTGAAAGCGCCGTCACCATTCGCGGCGAGGCGCCGGAACAGATTCCGCTCATCTATGCGCGCGTCACGCGCGACGGTGTGGAGCGCTATTGACAGGTCAGCCAACGATAAAAAATCAATCCGGTTTGCAGGTGCCCGGCAGATTTGCTGGCAGATCATTTGCAATCGGCATAAGAAAGGCCGGGAACGCATCGTTCCCGGCCTTTTGCCGTGTTTTACAGATTTTGTTTCAATGTGCGGCCGCAGACCTTGAGCTGATGGGAATCACGCAGTGGAAGGCTTCGTTCTCCACCTCCACGCTGCGGATACACACCCGAACCGAAAAGGCCCGGTTCAGGTTTTCTTCGCTTATGACCTCGGTACTTTTCCCGTAAACGCAGGTGCCGTCCCGGTTTAAAATCAGCGCGTCGTCCGCGATCTGCAGGGCGTGGTCGGGGTAGTGCGTGTTGATCACGGCAGAAATCCCGCGCCGGCGCGACAGCTCCTGAATACAGTTTAAAACGGTGAGCTGGTTCTTGAAATCGAGGTTTGATTCCGGCTCGTCCAAAATCAGCATGGCGGGGTTCGAGGTCATGGCGCGGGCGATCAGCACCATCTGCAATTCACCGCCGCTCATTTCGTTGCACTGCTTGTCCTTCAGGTCGAGAATGCCGATCGATTCCATGCAGGCGAGCGCCAGCTTTTCATCCTCCGCGCCCGGCAGCTCAAACATCTTTAAGTGGGCCGACCTGCCCAGCGTGACCATCTCTTTTGCCGTGTAAGAGAACACGGAGGTTTTTGCCTGCGGAACATAGGCGATTTTCTGCCACAGCTCCCGTTCCGGTATTTGCCGCAGCGGGGTGCCATTCAGCAGGCTTTCGCCGCTGTCCCATTGCAGCATTCCCATCATGCAGCGCAGCAGGGTGGTTTTTCCCACGCCGTTCGAGCCGAGAATGCTCAGAACCTTGCCGCTTTCCACTTGCAGGCAGATGTTTTGCAGCACCTGCCGCTCTGTGCCGGGGTAGCGGTAGCAGCCGTTTTTTACTTCAAAAGTCATAGCTGAGTTCCTCCCGTCTTTCTTAAAAGGAGAATAAAGAATGGAGCGCCGATGACGGCGGTCAGAATGGAAATCGGGATTTCCGCCGCGGTGGCGCTGCGGGCCAAAGTGTCGATCACCACCAGAAAGACGGCGCCGAAGCTGATGCTGACCGGCACCACGTTTTTATTGTTGCTGCCGAACAGCATTCTGGCAACGTGCGGAACAAGAAGCCCAACCCAGCCCACCTGCCCGCACATGGAAACACACGACGCGGTGACAAAGGTGGCGGCAAACATGATCATCAGGCGGATTCGCTTGACGTTGACCCCCAGAGAGCGGGCCTCGTCGTCGCTGAGCGCCATAATGTTCAGCCGCCAGCGCAAAAAGAAGATGACCAGTGTTCCCACCAGGATGAACGGCAGCCCCAGCATCAGGCTGGAATAGCTGATTCCCGTCAGGCTGCCCATCAGCCAGTAGGTGATGCTCGGCAGAACATCCTGCGGGTCGGCCACGTACTTCACAAGCGATACCAGCGCCTGAAACAGCGAGGAAACCACCATGCCGCTCAGCACGACCATGATGATCGTGCTTTTGCCCTTCTGTCGGCTGATGAGAGTGGTCAGTATGATCGCGCACATGCCGAAAATCAGGGCAGAGATTTGAACCGCGAGCAGATTCTTCGAGAACATCAGGGCCATGGCCGCGCCGAAGGAAGCGCCGCTCGCCACCCCGAGCGTATCCGGGGTGGCAAGCGGATTGGTGAACAGCCCCTGAAAGGCCGCGCCGGAAACAGCCAGTCCCGCGCCGATGAACATCGCCAGAATCACGCGCGGCAGGCGCACGCCGAACAGCACGGAGAGCTGAGTGGAATCCATTTCCGCGGCGGTTCCCGTCAGGGGAGAGAACAAAACCCTCACGGTGTCCGCAACGCTGATGGAATACCGCCCGATGCCAAGGCATATGACCGCAACCGCAAAGGGAAGCAGCAGCAAAAGGATTCTGCTGCGAATGGTCAGCGTCGCCCTGCTCATTTCTTCAAACCGGAAGCCTCGCTGGAGGGGTTGAAAATCTGCCGGAGCTCTTCCTCACTCAGATCATAGTGGTAGAATCTCTGATAGTACTCCTTGACTTCCTTTTCCATGTCGACATCCTTGAACAGCTCCGGCTGGTTTTTCGCGGCGAGCCACTTCATGGCCAGAGGCGTGTCGGAGGCCGGCGGGAACCAGCGGTACATGCCGAGCGGGAATTTGTAGACGCTTTTGTCCTGCACCGCCTTTACCTTGCTCCAGTCGAAGCCCTCGATGGAGTTGCCGTACAGGTCGTCGGGCTGGTAAGGCGAAAAGTTTGTGATGTAAATTTTGTCGGGGTTCCACTGGTAGATCTGCTCCATGTTGATTTCGGCCATGCCCTTGAGGTCTTTCGCCACATTCTCCGCGCCGGTGGTGTCGAGCCAGTACTGGCCGAAGAAATTGCTGCCGGAGGTTTTGATTGTGCCGTTGTCATAGCGGAACAGAATCAGCACTTTCGGCTTTTTCAGGGAATCACCGGCCGCCTTGATGGTGCCGGCAATCTCGTCCTCTACCTGATAGCCGTAATCCGCAATCTGTTTGGCTGTGTCGGCCTGGCCGAGCACCTCGCCGAGCAGTGTGACCCAGTTGTCGAACGTTTCCACCGTGTCAAACTTGAATTTGCTGGTGCTGAAGCCCACGGCGGGAATGCCGGCCTTCGTCAGCGTTTCGTAGTCCGCTGTGTTGTCCGCGGAATAGAACACGACGTCGGGTTTGAGCTTGAGCACCTCTTCAATGTTGATGCTGCCGTCCTTCAGAAAGTCTGTGCTCGCGTTCAGAATTTCCGGGTGGACTTTGGGCAGAATGGAGTTTTTGGCCGCCGCCATGGAGGAGGGATCCATGCCGACCACCTTTGCCGCCGCGCCGTCGAACAGGGCCACGACGGAGGGGAGGGGCATGATGGAGGAAATAACGATGCGGTTGATCTCGGCGGGAAGCACAATCGTGTTGCCCGCGTGATCCGTCACTGTACGGGTGCCTGCCTGTGCGGAAGAAACCGCCTCAGACGGGGCGGCTGCCTCAGAGGAGGACTGCCCTGCGGTTCCCGCGCAGCCCCCGAGGGCCGAGGTCAGCAGGAGTGCGCTGACTGCCGCGGATAGAATTCTTTTTGAGAGCTTGAACATGTTCTACCAACTTTCCTGACCGGTGTTCGTCTGAATGCGAAGGAGGGAAAGCGTTCAGGCTGCCGCCGGTTTCTTTAATTTATTATAATAAACGCCGTTCGGCGATCATTATCTCGTTTTTGCAAGGAACGCGTTGAACCGTTCCCCAATGCAGCTGACCGGCGGTGTGCCGGACATTTTACTGGAGATGCAGTACGAGGGCAAATCGAAAAAATCCACCTCTGTTTCCGGATGAATCAGCATGCGAAGCATCGGGTCGCCGATGATTTGGCGGTATTTTCCGCAGTTGACGGTCTCTTCGATTTTCTGCTCGTCCTCCAAATTCAGAATATTCGCCCCCGGGAGTTCGGGCTCTGTGCCGAACAGGCAGCCGCAGTCGGCGGCAAGGCCAAAGTCGGCTTTCAGCCCCAACTGAAGGCTTCGGCAGAGGATTTCGTCCCCCAGCACAAGGATTTCAGCGTCTTCGCCCGCTGTGTGCGGAACCAGAGATTTTTGCCCGTTCAGACAGCTATGTACGGCTTCGAGCCATTTCTCCTGCGCGCTTTTCCCGATCGGGATTTGAACAAGAAAGGGAATGCCGAACCGCTTTTCCAAATAGCGGGCGGGGCGCAGGCCGGACTGCGAAACCACCAGATTCAGAGAAGCCTGCGCAGCCTTCTGAACCGCCTCCATCGTCAGGCCGTCGCAAAAGCTGGAGACAAGCTCCAGGCTGTTCTGCGCAAGGGCCGCTTTGAGGTCGCTTGCCGCGCCGCTCCCAAAATCCAGCGGGGTCAGCCCCAGCAGGTTCACGCCGTTCGGTATTTTCCGCTCCGGCGTTTGGGTAAAGCGCTCCATCAGCGCAAGGCAGGCCTGCGCAATACCGTCGGAATAATATCTGGTTCCGGTGGTGTCAAAGCCAAGGCATGGAATCCCGGTGCGGGCTTCAATGTCGGCGGCGATGCCCTTCATGTCGGTGCCGATCACCATGGGCACCGGGCTGCCGATCAGCACGATCAGCTCCGGGTGCAGGCTTTCGGCGGCGTCCAGCACTTTTTGAATCATTTTTTCGTCGTCGCCCAGAATCGCATCGATTTCGCGCAGGCCGGAGCAGAAAATCGCGGTTTTCGACCCGTACCAGCGCGGCTCGTCGTACCCGGTGTAATTGCCGGTACAGCCGGAAGCATCGTGGATCACCGCGACGCAGTTCAGATCAAAAATTGCCGAGCACACCCCCGAATAGTCGGGAGAGAAGGGGGGGAGCTTCACGCAGAGTTTACCCAATTCTGATCACACCACCAATCCATAGTCTTCAATCAGCGCGCGCAGGTCGATCGCGGTCTCCGCGGCCTCCTCCATCAGCTCCATCAGCCTTCGGATGCCGTAATACCCGAACAGACCCTCGTCGGCGAACAAATCAACCACATGCTCGGAGCCGGAAATGTAAGCGGCGTTCACACCGATGGAAAGGCTGCCCGGAAAGCGCCTGTCGAATTTCACGATGTCGTTGTGCTCCGGCTGTAAAATCTCCACCTTCGGCATATGCTCCGTTACCCATTCAAAGGCTTCGCGGTCGGACGGAATGACCTCCTGCGCAAAGATTCTGTGAACAGTAAAGCCGTATTTGTCGAGTGCCTTCGCCAGACTGAACGGACGCACCACGGCGGAAGAATCGAGAATCAGGGACAGCCCGCCCAGCTTTTTCACCGCGTGCGCAACGGCCCTTTCGGCGGCTTGTCTGTCCGCTTCCACATCATAGGCGGGAGCGGTGTTTGGGCGAAGAAACTCGTGGATGCCCCGGTACTGCCCGGCAACCGCGTCCAGATCATAGCTGACCGGGAAAAACCGGAAGGGAATTTTACAGCGTGCCTCCATCTCTTTTGCGGCCTTCATTCCGGGAGGCATGAGCACCAGATTGGCGGAGCTTCTGGCCATTTCCTGCCACTTGTCAAAATCCTGATACTGGCTGACGTGGCGCAATGTGGAAACGCCCTCCTGCTCCAGCATTTTGTGCAGCTCGCACGCCGGGTCCACCGCGACCAGGTTGCCGATGCTGTTGACCCCGCCGTCGCGCTCGGGCTGCTTAGAGAGCAGGCTGTAAATCCTTTTTTGAATCCCGATCGGCGGCGGCTCGTCCGAACCAAGAGTGATCGGGTTCATGTGCGCCATGCGGAACTGGATATCCGGGTGACGCAGCTCCAGCTCTGCCTCCACTGCGTCGCAGTCCGTGCCGATCAGGTCGTCCAGGCAGCTGACGAATACGAACATGGCGCGCGGGCGTTTTTTCAACGCGCGCAGCAGTTCCTCCACCGCGTTTAGAATTAGATCGTCGTACCCGTTGATGATGTCGCTCTGATCCACATAATAGTAAGAAATTCGGTCTTTCAGTCCCTGCTTGAGTGCGCCCAGCGCGCCGTGCCGGCCGCAGGCAAAGGGACAGATGAAAAGCTGGTAGCTTTCAGGGGCGAGCATCCCCATGCGGACAACACCCCATCCGCCGTGGGCAGGGGTGGCATAATGCAGCGTGGATTCAAAGCATCCGCAGCGATTCATGGCCGCACACCTCCATTACCTTTGAAGCAAGGTCCAAGTATTCCTTTGCCATATCGCAGTCGGGGAGCGCCTCAATCACGGTTTTCCCCTCGTTTTCGGCGCGCTGTACGTCGGGGCTGCGCGGGATCACCTTTACAATGTCGCCGCCGATTTCCCCGGCCGCCTTTTGCACCAGCTCCAGCTCGTTTTCAATGTTCCGCGAGTTGAGAATGATGCCGGAAAATTCCGCGTAACCGCGGTTCCCGAAATTCTTGATCGCCTGCGAGATGTTGCAGGCCGCATATAAAGACATCATTTCGCCGGAGGTCACGATAAAAACGCGGTCCGCGTACCCGCCGCGGATGGGCATGGCGAAGCCGCCGCATACCACGTCCCCCAGCACATCATAGAAGACGATATCCGGCTGATATACCTCGTAAGCGCTGAGCTCCTCCAGCTTGTTGAAAGCCGTAATAATGCCGCGGCCCGCGCACCCGATGCCCGGGGTCGGCCCGCCGGATTCCACACAGATCACATTGGAAAATCCGGAGAACGCAATGTCCTCCAGCCTCAGGCTGTTCCCTTTTTCACGAATCTGATCGAGCACCGTGGGGATTCGGCGGCCCTTCATCAGGTTTTTCGTGGAGTCGGCCTTGGGGTCGCATCCAATCTGCATCACCCGGTAGCCCTGCAGAGCCAGTGCCGCGGAAAGATTCGAGGTCGTGGTGGATTTTCCGATTCCACCCTTGCCGTAAATGGCAATTTTATACAAGTTTGTCACATCCAATCCTATGTGTCGTATCCGCAACAAACCTTAAAACGCACAAAGAGGCATGCGAAGCCGGCACAGCCGGCGGTTTGCTGCCGTTCACCGTCAATCAGCACCCGAAAGGCGCGCTGCGGGGCCGCAGCCTGAGAACCGGACGGTTTTCAAATAAATTGACGGTATCGCCTGAACTATCCAGTTAGTATTTGCTAACATAAGAGCGTAATCAAGTGCAAATTTATCCGCCGAATATCTGAATGAATCGACAAAGAATAAAAACGAAAAAAATATGTTAGTTAAACCTAACTTTATAAATTAGCATAGCAAAGCGTTTTTTAAAAGTCAATATTCCAATAAAAGAAATCCTATTTTACCTATTTTATCCAGATTTCAAAAAAAATTATTAGATGATATGATCATTACAAGGCGGTTCCTTTGGCCGGGAGAACCAGCTTCGACAGATCTGCTCCCTCGTGCTCCAGCAACCGGATTTTTTTCTCGATGCCGCCCGCATAACCGGTCAGGCTGCCGTTTGACCCCACAACCCGGTGGCAGGGAATGATGATGGAGATGGGATTATGCCCCACCGCCCCGCCGACTGCCTGCGCGGACATGTGCGCACGATGCATCCGGGCCGCCATTTCCTTTGCGATCTCGCCGTAGGTGATGACCTCGCCGTAGGGAATCGAGCAGAGAATCTCCCATACCGCCCTGCGAAATTCGCTTCCATATGGGGCCAGCGGCAGCTCGGCGATTGCGGGCTTTTGGCCTGAAAAATACTTGTCCAGCCACTCTTTTGCGGCGTTGAAGACCGGCAGCCTGGGGCTTTCGGCCATGGCTTGCGCCACAGTGCCGCCAAAGTATTTTTGCCCCTGCAGCCACAGGCCGACCAGGCTGCTGCCGTCGCTTGCCAGCGTGAGCGTTCCTACAGGTGACGAATGCTGTGCGGAATAGTACATATTTTCCTCCTGCTTTAAATAGCGTTCCACAAATTCACCGTCGCGTAGCTGCGCCAGGGCCGCCACGTTTCCGCCAAATCCAATATTTCTTTTGATGTGCGGGGCGCGAGTGCTTTTTGAATGCCGTAATCCGTGTGCGGAAAAGCGTCGGGCCATCCCATTGCGCGCATGGCGATGTACTGTGCCGTCCAAGGCCCGATGCCGGGGCGCTTCATCAGCTTTTGCAGCTCTGCTTCCGGTTGAGGGCAGAGGCTGAAATCGATGCTCCCCAGATGAAAGGCCCGTGCCAGCTCCAGAATCGTATTTGCCCGCTCTCCGGCGATTCCGAGCGGGCCGAGGCGGTCACCGATTGATCCGCCGAAGGCAAGCACCGTATTCGGCGAGGGAAAGGCGTGAGTCAGGCCCGCGGTACCGGTCTGAATGGGAACGCCGTAAGCCGCCACGAGCCTTGCCGCCAGCGTGCGCGCGCCTTTTACGGTAATCTGCTGCCCGAGCACCGCCCGCACCGCGATCTCGAACGGGTCGAAGCTGCCGGGGACGCGGGCGCCCCGCACACAAAGGCCGGAGCGGATGCGGTTCATGGAAGCAAGGCCGTCGTATACCGCATCTGGGTCGCAGTATAAATCGAACAGGTGGCGAATCCGCGACAGCACCTGTGGCAGTACCGGCAGCAGGGAATCGTTCAGTGTGACGGTCAGCGCGCTTTTTTGCGGCCGATGGCCGACCCGCACCCAGCCGTACACCTGCCGGTCGCCGTGTTCCAGGCACACGGTGCGCAGGTACTCCCCGCCGTGAATCGTTTCCACACCGGGAACCGCGCGCAGTGCCAGAAAATCCAGCATTTGCCGCCACTGGTAAGGCGGGCGGTACCCCAGTGCCACGGTCACTTCGCTGTGCGCTTCCTTTTTGTCCGCAGCCTGCCGGCGAAGTGCGGTGGGCGCGAGCCGGTAATGCTTTTGGAACAGGTCGTTGAAGCGCCTAAGACTGCCGAAGCCGGAGGCCATCGCGACGTCGGTGACCGAAAGCGCTGTGTCCGTCAGCAGATTTTTGGCGAGAAGCAGCCTGCAGGTTTGCAGATATTGAATCGGAGTGACATGGTATTCCGCCGCAAATGCCCGGCGCAGATGGCGGTCTGTGCAGCCGAGCTGTCCGGCCAGCTCCGCCATGCTTTGCCCGCCCCCGCAGGTTTCTTCCAGCAGTCTTGCGGCCCGCTGCGCGAGAGACGAAACGGCGTCCACACGCGCGCTGCCCGGGGCAAGCTCCGGGCGGCATAAAAGGCAGGGGCGAAAGCCGGCCTGCTCCGCCGCGGCCGCGGTGGTATAAAAAGAGCAGTGTTCGGGCTTTGGCAGCTTTGCCCGGCACACCGGGCGGCAATAAATGCCCGTGGTGGATATCCCCACAAAAAAGCGTCCGTCAAACCGTGCGTCTTTGGCTTCAAACGCCGCGTATCGAGCCCGGTCTTCAGCCGTTTGCATCAGCGCACCTCCTTTGGGCTGCCGTTTTCTGAATTTAAAATGGCTCTCTCAGGCGTCGAAAATCTTTTTTCGTGCCGTGAGGTTATGATATCATTCTCTATCGGGCAAACTGATCGAAGGGCAAGCCCGGATGCTCCTGTCGCAGAGCGAATGGTTCCGTGCTCTCTCCGGCACGCGAAGCCTCGCTTTCGTTGATGCCGTGAGGTTATTATAACATCTATTTCTGCAAAAGCCAGCCGTTTTCGGACCTGCATCTTAAAAATGGCATACCGCCCCTCTGCGCTCACGGCTCTGTGTACACCGCTGCAGAGCGCGATTTTTGGGAACCTCATTGACGAAAAAACGAATTTAAATCTTATTTAATTTCCAGAAATAAATAAAGTGAAAAAGAATGGGTTCAATAAAATTAGGCAATAAATACAATAAAGCTATGCCAAACTTCTATCAACTGAAAACGCTCCCGATATTGAAATCTTTTCGGAAACATTATACTATTATAGCGAATTGGTTTGTTATAAAATTATCCATCGCAGACAACCAAACGATACCAACATAAAGGAGAGAAGGAAATGGGCAGATTAGACGGAAAAGTAGCAATCATTACCGGCGCGACTTCAGGGATGGGCAGGGATACTGCTTATGTATTTGCGGAAGAGGGCGCGAAGGTCGTACTCACCGGAAGAGATGAAGCAAGGGCGAAGGAGGTTGTGGAGACAATCCAAAAAAGAGGGGGAGAAGCTGCCTATGTCATCGCCGATCTCTCCGACAGGCAGTCGCTGGATAAAATCGTGGATGAAACGCTGGAAAGGTTTGGAACGGTGGATATCCTGTTCAATAACGCCGGGCTGCTCAGCACGAAGAGTGCTGTTGATATTTCTGTGGAGGAATGGGATAAGGCCATCCAGGTCAACCTGACGGCCGCTTTGCTTTTGTCGAAAAGGGTCGCGCCCATCATGAAAGCGAAGGGGAAGGGCTATATCATCAATACGGGATCCATCGCGGGAACCTCGGCAAGATGGGGCGCTGCGGCTTATTGCACCACCAAGCACGCGATGAACGGGCTGACCAAAGCGCTGGCCCGCGAGTTGGGCCCGGAAATCCGGGTGAACGCCATTCTCCCCGGCGCGATCAGCACGGCGATGCTCGACAGCGTGGGCGGCGAAGCCGCCGTGGGAGGGATGAAGGAAATGTCCCCCCTGAAACGGGTTGGCCAGGGCAGAGAAATCGGAACCGTGGCGCTGTTTTTTGCGACGGAGGATTCCTCCTTTGTCACAGGGCAGCTTCTGCGGGTTGACGGCGGAGTCGATTGCTGACACAGCCCGCAAAACAGCGGTATTTCACTCCGATTACGCGGTTGCCGCCCCGCCCGGCAGGTTGAGCTTTTAGGAACGGGTGGTGGAACCCGGGTAAGAGGGGCCGAAAAGAGTGCGCTCTTTTCGGCCCCTCTTGTTGTTTTGGCCAAGCGCAGCTCAAAATCAGCAAAAAACAAGCTTGGTGGTGATCCTGGTGTGGCCGTACCCGAACGCAGCGGTATGGTAAGGCGGCCGGGCGAATTGGAAGAGAGTTGTTTTAAAAACAGGGGCATTGCAATTTTTGTAAATTTCTTTTATAATTTTTCTGTGGAATGATAAAAAATCAATTTCATGAAAGGGGGACAAGGACAGATGAAATATGACTATGAACAGAGAATCATTGCCTCCGTTGATTTTTCACAGCGGCGTCCCTTTTCAGATATTATTTATCAGGCCTTGCGGGATGCGATTATTGACGGCACCTTCCCACTGGGAGAAAGAATCAATGAAAAATCTTTGGCCGATCAGCTGAATATTTCAAGAACGCCGGTGCGCGGGGCGATCGATCGCTTAAACAAAGAGGGGCTGGTGGAATCCGTGCCCAATTACGGCGTAATTGTCAATAATATTTCGCTGCGCAGCATCAAAGAAATCTACCGCATTCGCAAAGCGCTGGAAGTCGTTCTGTTTGATGTGTTTTTTGAGAATATGACGGATGAGGATTTGCTTCATCTGGAGTCCTTATGTGATCAGATGAAGCGGGCGGAGGAAAAGGACAATATTGAAGAGGTGTTCTCACGGTTCAGCGAGTATAACGCCTATGTGATGAAAGTGGCCAGCATGCCCCGGTTAACGCTTTTACTGGAGCAGCTTTCGGAATACCTGAAGAATTTTCGCACCTATTCCTTTTATACCAAGGAGCGGCGCCTGCGCGCGATTTTGGAGCACACGAAAATCCTAGAGCATATGCGTGCCGCAGATCGCGTGGAATTGGCCAAAGAGGTAGAGCAGCATATCGCCAATTCGGAGCGGGAAACGATCGGCCGTTTTGAAGACAATCGCCGGCTGCACGGCGCATCTTCCGATTGAACCGCACAAAGGGAGCCCCTGCTTTTTTGTGGTGTTTATTCCACAAAGAAACAGGGGCTTTTTTGGTTATCTTTGCAAAATTCAATTCTTGTTATTTTTAACAAATTCGTTTTCTCATCAGCTGCTTTGAGGTATATATTTGTCAATAAAAACCGTGAAAAACTTCTTTTTTTATTCTTTTAAGATATTATTTTGCAAAATATACAGTTTAAAAACACCATGTGCACTTTAGGAACAGAAATTGACGGGATTTGCTATTGTATCTGATTTTGCGCCATGCTACAATACACACGCTATAGCAAAAAATACATATCTGAGGGGATAATTTTTATGCTAAATTCTCTGTTGATTATTTTAGCGATTATCTTGTCCATTTATTTGGGCGAAAAATTCGACATTAACACGGGCCTGATTGCTTTGGCGTTTGCGTATCTGATCGGCTGCTTTGTTCTGGGCATGTCGGTCAACGATCTTTTGGGAACCTGGCCCACAAAATTGTTCCTGGTTATTTTCGCAATTTCTCTCTTCTTCAATTTTGCCGTTGTAAACGGTACGCTGAATAAGCTGGCAAACCTTCTGCTCTATAAAGCCAGAAAGTTCAGCTTTTTTCTGCCGATGATCCTCTATTTCATCACGGCGCTGGTTTCCGGTCTGGGCGCGGCGTTCTTTACCTCGGTCGCCATCATGGGCGCAATTGCGATGGCGCTGTGCAAAACCTCCGGCATGAACAGGCTGCACGCCTCTATCGCGGTTTCTCTGGGCGCCCTGTCCGGCGCAAATTTTATGGCGAGCGCTCATGGTGTGCTGTTTCAATCCATCCTGAGCAAAACAAGCCTGGTGGATCAGGCCGCCGTAATGACAAAGGATATTTTCGTCGTTTCGTTTGTGTATCCGATCATCGTCATGGCCATGCTCCTGTTCTTCTCCAGAAAAAAAGGAAACGCGCAGGAGCTGAAGATTGAAAAGCCCGAGCCGTTTACCCCAAAGCAGAAGACGAATCTGGTGCTGATTCTGCTGCTGATGATCATGGTGCTGTTCATTCCCGCGCTGGCCAACCTGTTTAAGGATGTGGAATGGCTGGTTTATGTCAGCAAACGAATCGATATCAGCTTTTTGTCCGTGGTGTTTGCGATCGTCGCGTATTTTCTGCATCTTGCGGACAAACCCAAAGAGGTTTTGGAGAAGGTGCCGTGGAATACCATCTGGCTGGTATGCGGCGTCGGCATGCTGATCGACGTCGCCGTGGAGGCCGGAACCATCGACCTGCTGGCCAGCCTGATCAACAAGATTCCCGCTCCGCTGGTGCCGGTATCGGTCTGCGTGGTCGCCGGTATCATGTCCATCTTCAGCAGTACGCTGGGCGTGGTTGCCCCGCTGATGTTCCCCATGATCCCCGGAATTGTCGCGGCAACCGGCCTGAACCCGTCCCTGATTGTAGTGGCGATCATTATCGGCGCTCAGTCCACCGCGCTCGCGCCGTTCTCCACCGGCGGCAGCCTGATTCTGGGCTCCAGCGGACTGGAAGAGAAGGAACAGCAAAGGTTCTACAACGATCTGCTGTATAAGGCGACGCCCCTTTGCCTGCTGTTTGCAATGGTTGCGACTGCCGTTTTGATGCTTATTTACAGATGAGGTGATACTCTTGCAGAAAATTTTTGACAGCCATTTTCACATTATCGACCCGCAGTATCCGCTTGTGGAGAATCAGGGCTTTGTGCCGGATTACTACACGGTGGAGGAATACCGCAGGGAGCTGGAGTCGATGGGTCTGGAGCTGGCTGGCGGTGCGGTGGTGTCCGGTTCTTTTCAGGGATTCGACCAGTCTTATTTTGAGGGCGCGCTCGCAAAGCTCGGCAAACGCTTTGTGGGCGTTACCCAGCTCGACCCTGCCGCAGACGATGCGGAAATCCTCAGACTGGATCAGATCGGGATCAAAAACATCCGGTTCAACCTGTTCCGCGGCTTCCATTTTTCGTTACAGGAGATCGAGAAGCTCTCGAACCGCGTTTATGGTTTGTGCGGCTGGAAAACAGAGCTGTATCTGGATGCTTCTCAGATGGACGAAGCGTTTCTGGCTCTTGTGTTCCGGCTGCCTAAGGTTTCCATCGACCATCTGGGGATGCGCAAGTGCGAAGCGGAACGACTCAAGCGCTTTGTCAGCGAAGGCGTGCCCATCCGCGCAACCGGGTTTGGCCGGGTCGATTACAGCCGCGAAGAAGTGCAGCGGCTTTTGGCGGAGCTTTATCGGGAGAATCCCGGCGGGCTGCTCTTCGGGTCGGATCTTCCTTCCACACGAGCAAGGTACCGTTTCTCCGTTCAGGACATCCGGCTGATTCAGGAGGCGCTGGGCGAAGCGCATGCACAGAACGTTTTATATCACAATGGTGTTTCCTGGTATTTATAAATCAGGCAGCAATAGTTTCGGGAAAGAGGGAAAGTAGATTGCATCATTTTTTTATCTCAAAGCTTTGGGTAAAGGAACAGGAATATGAATACTGCGATTTGGAAAAGGCGGCGGAGCGGTTTGGCGCCGACCTGAAAAAGATGCCGTATTCTGTTCGTGTCGTACTTGAGAATGCGGTAAGAAATTCAAAGTCGGAAGAAGAGCTGCGGGCCAATGCCTCAAAGGTTTTGAACTGGAAAGAGAACATCGGCTCCGAAATCGGGTTCTATCCGTCCAGAATTTTGCTTCAGGATTACACGGGCGTGCCCTGCGTCGTTGACCTGGCCTCGATGCGAGACGCCGCCGTTAAGCTGGGGCTGAAAGAAAGTGAAATCAATCCTGAAATCCCGGTGGATCTTGTTATCGACCACTCTGTTCAGATTGATATGGCCGGCTCCTCCGGGGCGATGGCCCGCAATACCAGCTTGGAATTTGAGCGGAATATGGAGCGCTACCAAATGCTCAAATGGTCGCAGAAGGAATTTTCAAATCTGCGGGTGATTCCGCCGGATACCGGTATCATTCATCAGATTAACATTGAATACCTTTCTCCCGTGGTGACAGAGAAAAAAACGGGCAGCGTACCGTTTCTTCAGCCGGATTCCGTTTTTGGAACCGATTCCCACACCACGATGATCAACGGTCTGGGCGTGCTCGGCTGGGGAGTGGGCGGAATTGAAGCCGAGGCCTGCATGCTCGGCGAGCCTTCCGTATTCCCCATGTCGGAGGTCATCGGCGTTCGTTTGATCAACCGGCTGCCCGCCGGTGTTGTGGCGACCGATCTGGCGCTGAAAATCACGCAGGTGCTTCGAGAAAATCATGTGGTGGGAAAATTTGTCGAGTATTTCGGGGACGGATACGAAAGCCTCTCGCTTGCCGACCGCGCCACCATCGCCAATATGGCGCCCGAGTATGGCTCCACCTGCGGTTATTGTCCGCCCGATGAGGAAACCCTGCATTATCTGGAGCTGACGGGGCGCAATCCGGAGGACATTGAAAAGATCGCCGCCTATTTGAAGGCGAACCGCCTGTTCTACGACCCGGACGACGCTGTGGAATACACCAAGGTGATAGAGGTGGATCTTTCTCAGCTTTCAACCAATCTCTCCGGCCCGAAGCGCCCGCAGGATCTTGTGCCGATGGATCAGCTCCCGACGGCGTTTGAACGCGCGATCGTCAGCCCCATGGGGAATCAGGGCTTCGGGCTCTCGAAGGACGAGCTGGACAGAGAATACGCGTTTGAGCTGGACGGAAAGCAGGAAGTTTTAAAAACAGGCGATCTCTTGATCGCCGCGATCACCAGCTGCACCAATACCTCGAACCCGGCGGTTCTGTTCGGCGCCGCGCTCGTGGCCAAAAAGGCGGTGGAACGGGGGCTGACCGTTTCCGCCAAGGTGAAAACCTCCTTTGCGCCCGGCTCGCAGGCGGTTACCCGCTACCTGGAAAGCGCCGGACTGGTGCCGTACCTGGAGAAAGTCGGGTTCCATATCGTGGCTTACGGCTGCACCACCTGCATCGGCAACTCCGGCCCGTTAAAGCCCGAAATCGAGGCGGCCCTGAAAAAATCTAATCTGGTGACAGGAGCGGTGCTCAGCGGCAACCGCAACTTTGAAAGCCGCATTCACCCCCTGATCAAGGCCAACTACCTCGGTTCTCCTCTGCTGGTGGTCGCCTACGCGCTGGCGGGAAATCTGCGCAAAAACCTGGCGGTGGAACCGGTTGGAGTCAACGCCGACGGTGAGAAAATCTACCTGAAGGATATCTGGCCCACGACGGAAGAGATCGACGAGCAGGTTAGAAACTATGTCACCTCTGAAAGCTACCGTGCGGCGTACAGCGAGGTTGCCAGCGGCAATCAGCGCTGGAACGAGATTGCGGTTGCTGGCACACACACCTACAATTGGGACGAAAAATCCACCTACATTGCGAACCCGCCGTATTTCGACAACCTGATTGCCGGCAGGACGGCCGCCGTTGAACTGAGCAAATTGAGGGTGCTTGCCAAATTGGGCGATTCCGTCACCACCGACCACATTTCGCCCGCGGGGAACATTGCGCTGAATTCTCCCGCCGGAGCTTACCTGCAAAAGCACGACGTAGCGCAGAAGGATTTTAATTCCTATGGAACCCGCCGGGGGAACCATCATGTGATGGTTCGGGGCACCCTTGCCAACACGCGCCTGCACAACGAGCTGGCCGGCGGCAGGGAAGGCGGCTTTACCCGTTACCTGCCTACCGGCGAGATCATGAGCATTTACGACGCCGGCTGCCTGTACCGGCAGGATGGAATCGGGCTCGTGATTTTGGCCGGGAAGGATTACGGCATGGGCTCCTCCAGAGACTGGGCGGCAAAAGGCGTGAAGCTGCTGGGCGTCAGAGCCGTGATTGCGGAGTCGTACGAGCGCATCCACCGTTCCAATCTGGTGATGATGGGCGTGCTGCCGCTGGAGTATCTGCCGAATCAGACCGCCGCGTCGCTTGGCTTGACCGGCGAGGAGGAGTTTAGCATCCACATGCCCGCAGCTCCCGGGGTGCGGGAGCGCGTGCAGGTGACCGCCGAAAAGCCGGATGGCACAAAGCTTTCGTTTGAAGCCGTGGCCCGTTTCGATTCCGAGGCGGACATCCGGTATTACCGGAACGACGGAATCCTGCCGATGATTCTGAAAGAGAAGACAGAATCCAAATAACGGGTTACGCGTGACTGCGGGTTCCCCGTGCGCTGCCAATCGATCTTGCAGCTTCTCCGGGGATCGGCCTCCAGTCAAATCAAAGACCCTGAAAACGAGGCTTCGTTTTCAGGGTCTTTTGCTCATCCGGTTCAGGTGCCGGAAGATGAAATTTGACAATATGGGTGAGATGCGCAGTGCGCTGGGAGCATTTTATTGCCGGTTGCCGAACGGGTGGCCCGAGGTCAGGTAGAACAGCCGGTCCTTCACAATGTTCCTTACGGGAGTCGGTACTTTTTTGCATTCTTGAATGGTGTTCAGAATCACGTTTTTCACGCTGATGCGGGAATGCCCTACTTTTTTCATCACTTCGGTCGCGGTGACCTCCGAACGCGCGCTTCGGATCAGCGATTCCATCAGTCTGGGGAAGGAATCGATGTATTCTTTCCGGATTCCGTAATTCACGTCAATGGCGACATAGTTCTGAAAGTTCAGAATTTTGCTCCCGTTGGGGTTGCTCTGAAGAACGATCAATTCGATTTCGCCGGAGTATTTCCAGTTCAGCCGGCTTTCCAGATTGTTTTTAAAGTCGACAAAAGCCTTATCGCTGAAATACCAGTCGGCGCCGTACTTTCGGTCCAGCTTGCGATACCCGCTTGTCCTGGCCAACTGCGAATCATTGGTGTAACCCACTGCGTAAATCGAGCAGAGCTTCCCGGAGTTGTAATGGATATAATCGAATTCATCGATGATCTCTTTGGCACCCTGTAAGCTCGGCCGAACAAACAGCAGGATCACGATGTGCTGTTCCCCGAGCCCGCGCTCTATTTTTTCGATCTGTTCATAGGTGTTGACTGCAAACATGCGCTTCCTCCGACCAAGTGTGTTTTTGACTGCCGGGATTTTGTTCCGCTTTGGTAAAACAGGGATTACCCAGATTGTACCATAGAAAAGCGGGCCTGTCACTTCATTTCGCCTTGGGGCGTCCCTGTGTATCCGCTGATAGGCGATTGAAACCGGAATGCTGACATTCTCATATTTACCGCCCCAGCTTCGACGAAGACAGATCCCATCGACGTAAACATACAGTGCCAGAGCCTTTCTGGAGGTTGCGAAAAAACACGGGAGTTTGATACGTTCCTATGGCGTTATGTGGATAACACGTCGATCATAGGACCCTGGGAACGCATTGAGGATGTGCCGGCGACCACATCTCTCTCGGATCAAATTAGTAGGGATTTGAAAAAGGTGGGGGTTCAAGTTTGTTGGCGCAACGATCATGTATGCGTTCATGCTGGCTACGGGTATGGTGAACGACCATTTTTCCGATTGCTTTGTTTTTCAGGAGATGGAAAGCAAAACACCAAAGAGAAAATAGAATAGAAGTCAGGGCATTCGATTGGAAACGTAATATGGGCTGGGCAGCGAATCACTGCCCAGCCCATATGCTTATGCTTTTTTACTTCTTCTCCTTCACCGCAATCCAAATTTCGCAGGTGTAATTGGGGTCATCCACCTTGTCGGAGGGGTAGACCTCCAGCTCCACGCCATTGCCGTATTCGTAGTTGCTCTGGGGAAAGAACTCGGTGACGATGCGCTGATAGGTGGTCTTGAATGCCTCGGGCATCGGGCCCTTGCACTGGAATACCGCATAGGTATATGCAGGAATTTCCAGAATCGTCAGCGCTTCTCCCTGCAGCGGTGTACCGTTGTACTCTGCGCCGATGCCGTAGGGGAAAGCGGAGTCAGCCATGTCGCTAGAGAAGCAGATGCCCAGTACGCCGTTCAGCTTGTCAAAGCGGCCATACTTGCAAATGTTCTCGATTGTGCCATCCTTTGTACACTCGTCCCAGAATACATGGATGTCCGCTGCTGCGGTGTCTCCCTGGGGCTTGGTAACCTGCTTTTTCTTGCAGATGATTTGGAACGCGTCTTTTTTCTCGATTCTGTAATCCATGGTACTGCCTCCCGATAAAATCAGTTTTACGGACAGGCTGAAAAAGGATTTGATGGTTCCTCCCCGGCGCGCCTCGGTGGGGGAAATCCCGTGAAACCGCTGGAACGCGCGGGAGAAGCTTTCGGGGGTATCGTAGCCGTACTTGAGCGCAATGTCAATGATTTTATGATCAGTACGCAACAAATCCTCGGCTGCCAGCGTCAGGCGGCGCATGCGGATATAGTCGCCGAGAGAAAACCCGCAGAGCATACTGAACATCCGCTGAAAATGAAAGGCTGACGAAAAGGCCTGCTTCGCCACCGCCTCATAGTCGATTTTCTCGGTCAAATGCGCCTCCGTGTAATCCAGGGAGCGCTGTATCCCCGTAATCCAATCCATCTTTCCAACCTCCTTCCGTATGTGATGATTCTACCAGTACAGTGACCGGCTTTCTTGACTTTCCGTGCGGTGTGATGACAGGGTATGCCGCCGCTTACATAGACTTTAAGTTGTGATTCAACCGATCCGCCAGCCATGCCCGAAACTTTGTCCCGTTGGAGAATTTCAGCAGTTCGTTCATAAGCGGCCCTCCAGCGCAACTGGCATTATTTTATTGCCGAGAAGAACAGTACAGTGCCTTTTATGTAGGTTTCTGCGCTACGAAACCCCGCCGCTTCAAACATCCCACGCAGCTCCCGCTCGCTGTACACCTTGACATCGCCGGACTTGGAAAACGGAAAAACCACAGTGTTGGCAAGCCACCGTATTACAGGGGTGAAAAACGGTTCAGCCATGTAAACCATTCCGCTTTTCTTTAAAACCCGCATGCATTCGCCCGCAAAGGCACGCGGGTCTTCAAAATGATGGAATGCACAGGACACCGTTATGACATCCATGCTTTCGTTATCAAAGGGGAGGGGGACGCAGGAGCTTACCGCAAAGGTACAGGCAGGATAGCGCTCTCTGGCGGCGGCAATCATATTTTTGGACAAATCCACGCCGAACCCGTGAACGCTTGCTTTCTTAGAAAGCGCACCTAAGAGCGTACCGTTGCCGCAGGCCACATCCAGAACGCTGTCCCCGTCACGGAGGATCACCTGCTTGATGAGCTCCGCTTTATGGGGTTGGGTGTAATAGCCCTCAGGCGAGGTGTCGTATCCCGCCGCCATCCGGTCGTATGTTCTTTTGGATCGCTCGGTTCGTTTCTCCATACTCACGGCTCCTGACAATCAAATTTTTGTGCGCAAATAGGTACGCAAACCGCCTATCCGCGTAAAATTTTCTCCATCGCCTTTCCCTTGGCCAGTTCGTCAATCAGCTTGTCCAGAGAGCGAATCTCCCGCATCAGCGGCTCCTCGATTTGCTCAACTCTGACTCCGCAGACCACACCCATGATGAGCTTTCGATTAGGATTCAGCGCGGGGGCATTTTGGAAAAAGGCGGCGTAGTTCATATCACTTTCCCGAATGGCTTCCAATGCCGCTTGATCATACCCCGTCAGCCAGCGTATGATCTCATCCACCTCACTTTGGGTTCGCCCCTTTTTTAAGGCCTTATTGACAAGAAGCGGGTAAACCTTGGAAAAGCGCATTTCATATACCTTATCGTTATCCATTTCGGCAATTCTCCATCTTAGGTAATCATCAGCTTCTTTTCTCGACTTGAAGATGATAATATCTTTACTTTTCTCATATTTCTTTAGGTTATCATAAATCTGCGGCAATTGATCTTTGGGAAAATCCAGAATCCGTTGTTTGAATTCTTCATCAAATGTCGTCTCCACCCATGGTAGGTCTTCCCGTCGTTTTCCAATACGGGATGCCGCGCCAGAGAGGCATACTTCCAGCGGGTAGTCCATAAAAAACACAGTATCGCACGCTTGCAAACGAGGTTCCAACGTCCGCAGGTAATTTCCGTCGATAATCCAAGCAGCTTTTTTGAAGATCTCGTTCAGCTCTGCGTCAAACTCCTCTGCCTTCAGCGGGCGCTTTCCCACACTCTTTGTTGCTTTGTAGCACTCCCGTCCTTACTCTTTGGCGCTTTGCAGCCCTGCGTGTTTCATAGCTTTCTTTCGGCTTTTGGGATTTGGTTAAGGATTGAGTCTGTATATGAAAAGATGTGGCTCGGTGGGTGTGAACTCATTTCTTAAGGATGCGTGCTAGATAGGCAATGTCCAGCAGGTTCACCGTTTCGAATTTGCCTTTGTAAAACACGGCAAAATTATTGAATACGCAGGGCAGCGCTTTCGACTTTTGCAAGGTATCCACTTGAATGAGCGACACGGGAACCGCACTGGCTTCGCAATACTGTCCGACCTTTTCGATCACCTGTGGAACATATGGGCATTGCAGATCGTAATAAATCGTCAACTCGTCGGATGAAATCTGCTCTTTCTTGGCGTTTTCCGCAAATCTCGGCGTTGTCCCGTCAAAGGAGAGCGCCAGCAGCTCATAGCCGCCGGGCGTCGAGTCCACCGTTTCAAATCCAAATTTTTTCACAAAGGCTTGATCGGAAAGCCAAGTCTTTTGCTTTTTCGCGCCCAACATACATACACCGGACCGGCCCTTCACTTTGGCATCGGCAAGGCAATATTCCATCAGCATTTTTCCGTATCCTTTGCCCTTGTATTCGCCGTTAATCCACAGGCAGTAGATGTAGAGATAATTCTCGCCGATAACGGGTACCCACGCCGTTTCCAGCGGCGCGTATTCGATAAAAACACAGCCCTTTGCGTCAAGCTTGCGGAAAACGTGCCCTTCGGAAAGCCGCTGGGTTAGCCACTTCCGCTTGGCCTCCACGCCCGGATGGGGCTTTTTGCTGCGGATGATGCAACACAGGTGTTCGACGGCAAGGTTTTCCGCCGTCAGGTTGATAAATTGATGTTCCATACTCCCTCGCTCCGTTTTGCTCAGATTTTATACAACTTTTGCACACCGGCAAATCCCGTGTCCGCCGGGATTTGCGCAAGCTCTGACATTTTTTCGCCGGGCGTCACGCCCCAGGATAGTGCAGCCGCATGGAGCACCCTTCTCAGATAACAATTCCCTCGCAGTGATCAATCTCATGCTGGATAATTTGCGCCGTCCAGCCGGTGAACGTCTTGAAACGAGTCTTGAAGCGCTCGTTCTGGTACTGCACCTTAATGGATTTCCACCGCTTCGTTTTTCGCGTGCCGGTCAGGGAAAGACAGCCTTCCTCCGCCTCGTAAGGCTCGACCCTTTTGACAATCTCTGGGTTAAACATGACCATATAGCTGCCCTCGTTGTCAAAGGCAATGATTCGTTTGTTTACACCGATCATGTTCGCCGCCATACCCACGCAGCCGTCCTTGTTAGCGACCAAGGTGTCCAGCAAATCCTGCGCCACTGATAAATCAGCCAGCGTTGCAGGCTCAGCTTTTTGGGTAAGGAACACGGTTTCTCGCATGATTTTCCGAATCATATAGACCTCCTGTGCAGCTCGTTTTTAATAAGCTCTTGTGATAGCTCTATTGCTCGAATTGTGTCGCCATAGCGGTTATATTGCCCGCTGCCCGGCTCGTACTTTGACCGGGCTTTTTCGCATTTGCGAATGATGGAGGCCAAAGGCTCCAATGCTGCGGTGAGGGTTTGGTCGAAATCCTTTGCCACATCGCCACCACCAAGCAAAACTGATCCAATTTTCAGGGCCTGAATGCGGTTTTTGAGCAACGTGTGTTGCGAGGTGCCGGGGACAAACTTGGGCAGTGTCCGCTCACAGCGCGCGATGATCGAAGTCAGCACCTTTAGAGCATCTACCCATTTCTGTTCTGTCATGCATGCTCCTCCTCCCAGTCTCGCAAAACCGCCAGCTGCTCCGGAGTGTGAAACCAATGCTCGCCATCCTCCATGACGGTCAGCCCGCAGCCGAAGCGACGGACAAACTCATCAACCGTAGCCCGGTCGGTCAGGTTATCCGTGCTATGTTGCGAATGAGCTTCTCCATGCCCAATACCGGGGAAACAAACAGAGCCTTTTCAAACTTCTCTTCTGCAAAGGCCTGCATGGAAAACCATGCGCCGATGCTGGTGGCTCGAAGGGCGATAGATCCCCACCCCTGCCGGGCATACAACAGCATGGGTTAATAGTGTGATTTCTTGCTGTTTCCAGTTTACCTCAACACGCCGTCGTTGGCAAGTAACCTTCTATTTGACGCTCTTTTTGAGGGCATAAAAGATATGTAGCTATTCTCTCAATCTGATGGTATGGTGTGTCACTAATGAGGGGAGTCCTGCTAACAAAAGTCAAGCCCCAAATTCAAGAAAATTCAGTGTAGAAAAAAGAGTATAACAAAAAGGCGGCCACAATATGCGCCCACCTGAATAAGTGAAATCCAGAGACTGACTATGTATTCGAGTGCATTTGCTCCAAAGCGTTCAAATGGTCTCTGACTTTGGCGTGGTAAATGCGCAGGAATTTGTTCGCAGCGGCGGTCATGTAAACAAGATAAGGCTTACCCTCGGCACGCTTGCGGTCAAGAAATTGGTATACCGGCTCGTCCTGTGGAGAGCGTTTCAGGTGCGTACTGACAATTTGAAACAAGGTCTTTCGCAAATGCGGTGAGCCTC
>KB911066.1:229376-699405 GCA_000383295.1 Faecalispora sporosphaeroides DSM 1294 | reverse complement strand
GAAGAAAATGTTGTCGGTGAAATGACGGATAAGCTTTTCCTGCGGGACGGCTTTACGCTGCCCACTTGCAAACCGGGTGATATGCTGGACATTACATTTAACCGCAAGGGCAAGCCGGAGACCATCACAGTCATTGGCAAGTAAATTCTAAACCGCACAACTTGTACCGCTTGGGGGAATTTCTCCCGGCGGTGCAACTGGTGCTTGATGTGGAGGAAACAATATGGAATCAAAAAATATCGTTCATCAGACAAAAGTTCTGGCTCAAAGGCGGCGTAATCGTGCCATTCTGCGGCTGCGCCTATGGTCGGGGATAAAAGAATCAGCTACAACGTGGAAAGGCGTTTTCATCCTGCCGCTGTGTGCTGCATTTATCTTTCTTTGGAATGTCCGCGATACGTTAGTACTCTTCCACAGCGATATACCTCTGCTGTCCACCGTCTGGAGCTATATTATCGCGGTTTTAATCCCACTGCTGTTCCTGCTGTTTTTGGTCGGGCTGCTGCTTCTTTTGGGAACGCCGTTCCGGGCAAACACAATTGAAAACAGTCTGTTGCAAATCGGTCTTGCCAACCGCTACGGGTATGCCCCGGCGTTAATTTCATGCAAGCGTATCAAAAATACACAGGTCAGCGTGATGATGTTCTATTCGCTGGGAGTTGGCATAGAAACATGGGAAACACACCGCGCGGAAATACAGGATGCGCTTAACATCCATTTTGTGGAGCCTATCAAGTATGGTGGCAGAAATGGACGAAATCGCAATATCATTGTCATTACTGCCGCACCCGGAGCGGAAACAAGCCGAAAGGATGTGCTGTGTGATGAAATCTGACGCGCCGAAGCTGCTTACACTTGGTTACGATTTGGACGCATGGAACGGTTATGGGGCTAAAATCCCCATAATCACTGATGTTTCCCCAACTGCTAACAGCCATATTCTCATTTGCGGGATGTCCGGTTCGGGAAAATCTTATTTTGAAAACGCCCTGTTTGCAAAGCTTATTATGGCAGAATCGGGCGGGGAATACCATTTTGCGGACTACAAGGGGGATGACAACTTTGCGTATCTGCACAGCTGTTCTCGATATTATTCTTACAAAAGCACATTGCAAGCGTTAGAGGCCGTGTATGCCCGCTTAAATGCTCGGCAGTCGGGAGAGGACGAAAGCAAGCATCCCATTACGCTGATTTGGGATGAATACATGGCAAATGTCTTGTCGCTTGTAAATCAGGATAAAAAAGTGGCGGCGGTGGTGATGAACAAGGTAAGCGAAATATTACTGCTTGGGCGTTCCCTGTCTGTACGCTTGATTACCACCATGCAGCGTCCTGACGCGGTTGCTTTTCCCTCTGGTTCGCGCCTTAACTACGGCGTTGTAATCATTCTCGGCGCGGCTATCAAGAGTATCTATGAAATGCTCTTACCTGATTTCATGGAGCAAGTCAAAGGCCGTATATTTGGAAAGAGTGAAGGTGTTGCGTTACTTCAAGGTTCGCAACTGCATTTTATCAAGGTAGGAACGGTACAAAATTCAGAACGAATGCGGCAGATATGCATAAAGGCATTGTCTTAGAAATGCACGCGCCGCCCGCCGTGCGAAGCGTAAGGCGCGCGGCGCGGGTGTCTGGCTAGTATTACCCAGACACCTTTGTACCACAACTGCGAAAATCAAACAAAGGAAGTGAAAACCTTTGAAAAAAGATACACGACACAGAAAATACTTACTTACAATCAATAATCCCGGCGCTAAATGGTCACATGAAAAAATCTGTGCAGTTCTTGGCAAAATGCAGCTAAAATATTGGTGCATGGCTGACGAACAGGGATTGCAGGAACAGACCCCGCATACGCATGTGTTCTTGGTTGCCAACAGTGCCATTCGCTTTTCCACCGTCAAGGGCTATTTTCCCACCGCCCATCTTGACCCGGCCTGCGGCACTTCCGAAGAAAACCGGGCGTATGTGCAAAAGTCCGGGAAATGGGCAGGGGATGAAAAATCCGATACCAGTATTCCCGGCACATTTGAGGAAGGGGGAGTGCTGCCGACGGAAAATCCCGGTCAGCGTACCGATTGGGATATTGCGTTAGCCATGCTTGAGGACGGTCACAGCGCAATGGATGTTATTCGAGTACAAACCCATTTAATGCGTTACCGCTCCACTTTGGAGCAAATTAGGCAAGAACTGATTGCAGAACAATTCCGCGATACCTTTCGCATACTTGAAACAACCTATATATATGGCACAACAGGACTTGGCAAGACACGCTTTGTCATGGAGAGGTACGGATATGAAAACATATGCCAGATAACCGGCTACCAGCATGGATGCTTTGACAAATACCAGAGCGAAGATGTCATAGTTTTTGACGAATTTTCATCTAGTCTGAAAATTCAGGATATGAACAATTTCCTTGATGGCTACCCGCTGATGCTACCCTGCCGATATGCAAACCGTGTAGCGTGCTATACAAGGGCGTACATCATCAGCAACATTCCATTGGAATACCAATATGCCAATGTGCGTTTAGACACTCCTGCGGTCTGGAACGCCTTTATACGCCGCATTCACAAGGTGGTGCATTTTACTGGCGAAAATCAGTATGACGAAATAACCACAAAGGAATATTTTGCATCGCGCCAAAAGATGTTGGATGGCTGGATAGAAATTGAAAATACTGGCGATTTACCTTTTGATACCGATAAATGCAAAAATCCAAATCAATAGGGGGTGTTCCCAATGTCAAAATCCAAAAATCAGGGAACAACCATCCCTAAGCATGAACTTGAAGCCCTTGCCGAAACGTTCTATCCCGCCATTCGTGAGTTTTTTGAAAGTGAACAGGGGCAAGCGGAGTTTAAGGCGTGGCAGGTGCAGCAAAAAGAAAAAGCAGCGAAAGAACAAAAATAATATGTTTGCAGAATAGCAAATGAGGGATAAGCGTAAAAGACTATGGACGCTGTTTTTCTTAACTACTATTATTAGCGAAAATTCATTGAGAAGCCGCAAGACTTGTGGTAAAATAAATATATGTATGTATTCTGGGGTTAATTTGGCTCTCAGGTACAAATAAGCCCACAGGAAGAAGGATATTTGCATATGATTGATGTCATTGATGCTTTATCAGTTGATTTTGAAAATATTGATATTGATCCATTTTGGAATGTCGGTAGTGAACGCGAGCATCGGAGCCATAGAATACACGCATATCCTGCCAAGTTCCCGGCATTTATTACTCAAAAGGCCATACAATATGCTCAGGTATTAGGCATCAAAATTGATTGTATTGCTGATGTTTTTTGTGGATGCGGAACTGTGGCTTATGAGGCAAAGCGCTCTGGTATCGACTTTTGGGGCTGCGATCTAAATCCAGTCGCGGTTTTAATTGCAAAAGCTAAAAGCGGCAATTACATAGAGTCGGCAATCGATATATATTACCAATCCATATTAGTTCGATTTGATGAACAGCTCCCATTTTATCAGCCTCCTGAAAATATCAATCAACGTATATCATATTGGTTTTTTCCAAATGAAATTCGTGAATTGAGTTTGCTTAAGGAATGCATTATGAAATGCATTCCTTACAACAGTAAGTATCGCTATTACTTCCTATGCGCATTTTCAAATATACTTAAATCAACATCAAAGTGGCTTACAAAATCCATAAAACCCCAAATTGACCCAAATAAAAAGCCGATGCATGTGCGGGATGCCTTTGTTAATCAGTGTATATCAATGAAAGCCGCTCTTATCACGGAAAACGATGTTGTTAAGACCTCAAAAACTGTAATAGAGTGTAGGAATGCATTAAATATTCAGAAGCAAGGCTTTGCAAATCTAATTATATCGAGTCCTCCGTATGTTACTTCCTACGAATACGCTGATTTGCACCAATTATCAAGCCTTTGGCTCGATTATGCCAATGATTACCGGGATTTGCGTAAAAACTCCATTGGCTCATCACATAACAACTACGATGAAAAAAGTGTTGAATCACTTAATCGGTCAGGAAAAGTAATATTCGATAAGCTATCTGGTGTAGACAAATCAAAAGCTCGTAGCGTAGCAAAATACTACTTGGACATGCAAAAGATTACCGGCGTATGCAAGGACGTACTGATTCCTGGCGGGATGATGCTTATGGTAATTGGTAACACAGAGTATAAAGGCGTTCACATTGATAATGTAAGACATTTATGCGAGTCAATGCTCAATAGCGGATTTGCGAAAGTATCCGTTACAAAACGAAAAATATCTGGAAAAATATTGACACCGTATAGAGACGAGAGTGGTCGTTTTTCTGCTAGCTCAGACAAAAGAAAGGTTTACAGCGAAGAATTTATTGTTATTGGGAGGTAAAAAGAGTGGATATTAGTACAGTTGGGACAAAAATAGATGATATCCCGGTTGAAATAAGCTATAAAATTATCCAGCTCTTTTCTGCCGGTTTGTATTCTAGCCCAAACAAAGCATTTGAGGAACTCGTCTGCAACTCTTATGATGCTTTTGCTGACAAAGTATGCGTATACTTACCAAATGACTTATCCGCAGAGGGTACTTTCATCTGGGTGTGTGACAACGGCGAAGGTCTTGACACCAATGAGCTGAAAGATTTGTGGCATATAGGCGAGTCATCAAAACGGCTCAATACGGATAGAGACAAAAAGCGCCTGCAAATTGGACAGTTTGGCATAGGAAAGCTGGCCACATATGTTCTTGCTAGGAAACTTACATACATCTCGAAAAAGACGGGGCGATATATTCTAGCTACCATGGATTATGATAAAATTCATGGTTCCGTCAATAAACTAAACCTTGATGAACGAGAGATTGATGAAACTACAGCCACGCAACTTCTATCCTTCTACACTAATAGCTATAATGGTGGGAAACTAGAATTTGATTTGTTCGGGGAAAAAGCTGTTTCGTCATGGACATTTTCTATTTTAACTGATTTGAGACCAAAAGTACAAGAAATCTCAGAAGGCAGATTGAAATGGATACTTCGTACGGCATTACCGCTTAATCCCCAATTCAACCTATTTTACAATGGACAACGGGTTGAATCGTCAAAAATTGATGTCCCAATTTTAAAAGAATGGATTGTCGGTAAAGATGATAAAACAGCCGAGACGTTTAAGGGTACCGTTTGTAGTGAACACAATGGAGAGTATACCATTGATTTTGAAAATCTAAAGGGTGTCTCAGGCAAGTTCATTTTGTATAAGGATTCTCTGGTAAGCGGAAAATCATCAGGATTAGGGCGAAGCCACGGAATATTTCTGAATATCCGAGGACGGCTAATTAATCTTGACGATCCATTACTTGGGATGGAAGCTTTTTCTCACGGTGCGTTTAATAGAACTAGAATCATAATAGATGCTGATGAGTTAGACAACAATTTGACATCCACTCGCGAAGCAGTCAAAGAATCTTTACCATATAAGCAGCTTAAGGATTATATAAAAAGAAAATTTAATAGTGAAGTCCGCACCTATTATTTTGATGAAGAAAATCGGGAAGCAGACAAAAGGACTATCTCATATCGCCTATCACAAACTTCATATACGACTTCTAAGAGACCCATATATAATTTTGCGAAACGTTATTTTGCTGGCGAAATAGTCAATCCCTTTTTAATTGAAAGGCCTAGTGATTCAAAAAGGCAGACCATTCTGGATGCATATGAAAAGGATATTGATACTGGGAGTCAAGTTATTGAAACAGTCGAGTGGGCTTCGCTTTCAACTGGAGCACCCATTGCTAAACTGAATCTTGAGAAGAGACTTTTAACAATTAATTCGTCGCATCCTTATATCGCAAACTACGCAGATGCCTATCAAAACACACTTCCTCTTCAAAGCATTGCTATCACGGAGGTCCTAACAGAGGCACACTTATATGAATTGGGTATTGAAGAAACTCAAATTAATGAAGTTATGCGAAAGCGCGACACTACCCTGCGTGAATTAGCACTGTCCGACCGAGAAGGAATTCCCGCTGTTGCGCTTTTCTTAAAGGAGGCCATAGCCAACCCCACTGCATTAGAAGATGCGGTATACCGCGTATTATTGGCGCTTGGTTTTGAAACAATCAAAATTGGAGGAAATGGTAAGCCAGATGGCAAAGCAGATGCAAGGCTTGGGTACAATGCAAGTGGGCAATTGTTAAGTTATTCACTTACATACGACGCAAAAAGTACCGCTAAAGATTAAATTGCAGCAGGAACAGCCCATTTGTCAGGTCTAAAACGTCACCAAGCAGACTATAACGCAAACTATGCTTTAGAAGTCGCAATCGGTTATCAGGGAGAAGATGATGCTAATAGTGCTATCTCAAAAGAGGCCGTTCAGCAAAAGGTAACTATTATTCGGGCAAAAGATTTGATTAGGCTTCTTTTCCTTGCGACTCCAAAGCAGCTTGGATTAAATAAGCTCAGAAACCTGTTTGATACCTGCTATGCGCCAATGGATGTAAAAAAATGGATTGATGATCTTCAGGGCGAAACTGTTGAAAACCCACCATATTATGAAATCATCGATCTGATTTACAAACTTCAATCAACAGATAATGAGCCGCCTAATATCAGTGTTATTCGTCATGAATTAAACTCACAGTTAAACAAATCTTTTTCTACCGCAGAAATCACAAGCTTTGTCCAAATTTTAAGCGCACTGGTACCTGGTTCGGTATCTATCGAGGGAACAAATGTAGGTGTTCAGAATAAGCCAGATACGATAAAGAGTAGAATTGCTCATCTAATTAATACAGACATTCCTGCGGAAGCGAAAGCTCTTTATAGTGACATTTTTAAGTGAGATTTGCGTTATCACTTTTTTGTGACAAACCTAGCATTTCGATTAACAATATTGCTTTTTGAGCATCTTTGAGAGCGATAATATCATCAGAGCTCAGTCCGTGTTGTTGGTGTTTTTGCAAAATTTCATTAATTTTACTATAAGCACTTGCCAAACGATTCATGCGTTCACCCCTTTTTTATCATCTCCCATTTATCTGAATCTTATGTGTCGCACATTAACAGTATGCAGAAGCGATTTCATCGCTCCTGTTCACGTTATCGTTTTTTTCTGCCATTGTTCCAACAACTTCAAGCGGCAAGACTTGTAACGTCATCAATTACCGCCATTGCAACAAGAAATGTAAACAGTCGGGGGATCGGCCAAGAAGCAGGGAACAACCATCCCTGAGCACGAACTGGGAGCCCTCGCCGCAACGCTTTATCCTGCCATTCGGGAATTTTTTTAAAGTGAGCAGGGGCAAGCGGAGTTTATGGCATGGCAGAAACAGCAAAAAGAAAAAGCAGCGGAAAAGCAAGGTTGATTGTCCGCAAAACAGCAAATGAGGGATAACCTAACGGCTATCCCTCATTTCGTTTTAGTTCAATAAAATCACAAACCCGAACGCTTCACCGATAAAGTGAATGTTCGGGTTATGTGCGTTTGGTGCCGGTGGTGGGACTTGAACCCACACGGTATCACTACCAACGGATTTTGAGTCCGCCCCGTCTGCCATTCCAGCACACCGGCAAGAACAACGTGGCTTATTATAAACTATTTTGGATGAAAAATCAAGCGCTTGTCCAAAAAATGTTTTGTGAGGGGCCGCCGTTCTTTTGGAACGGCGGCCCCTCACTGAAAAAACCGGTATCGATTTTTACTTTTCCTGCTTGTGAATGCCGCTGTACACAATTCCGCGCATGGCGTCCACCGTTACGGTGGTTCCGCTTTTCAGCAGCTGCGTGGCGTTTTCCGCATTGACGATCACCGGCTTATTCAGGGCCATCCCGGCGATCGCCGCGTGGGAGTTGAGCCCATCCTGCTCGGTGACGATCGCGGCGCTCAGGCGGATCAGCTCCATCAGCTTGTTTGTCGTGTGTGGCAGCACCAGAACATCGCCGGGCTTAAAGCGCTGCCAGGCTTCTTCCTCCGTCTGGCAGACGCACAGGTTGCCGCAGGCATAGCTTTGGTTGACCCCGCGCCCCGAAACGAGAATGTCTCCCACCATCTGCACCTTCAGCAGGTTGGTGGTACCGGAAAAGCCCACGGGCACGCCGGCCGTGATGACGACCACGTCGCCGTCCTTCACCAGACCGCGGTCTCTCGAAACCTTTACCACGTGGTCGAACAGCTTGTCGGTGTTCACCTGCTCCTCCACCATAATCGGGATCACACCCCAGGAAAGGTTCATCTGGCGGCGCACCGTTTCGCTGGTGGTGCCCGAAATAATCGGGCAGGCCGGGCGGTATTTTGAAACCATCCGGGCGGTTCTGCCGGATTTCGATACCGTGATGATCGCCACAGCGCCCAGATCGTGCGCCGTGGTACAGGTGGCGTGAGAAATCGCGGAGGTAACGTTCGGCGATTCCCTGCCGACCAGCTGGGAAAAGCGGGATTTGTAGTTGATATCGCGCTCCGTGCGCTCGGCGATGGTGGACATCGTTTTCAGAGACTCAATGGGGTACTTGCCGGCAGCCGTTTCGCCCGAAAGCATAATCGCGCTGGTGCCGTCGTAAATGGCGTTTGCCACGTCGGTGGCCTCCGCGCGGGTGGGGCGGGGGTTCTTCATCATCGAATCCAGCATTTGGGTGGCGGTGATGACCTGCATGCCGCCGTTGTAGCCCTTCTTGATCAGGCGCTTCTGCACCACGGGGATCTCCTCAAGCGGGATCTCGACGCCCAGATCGCCGCGGGCGATCATAATGCCGTCGGCCACGCGGATGATCTCGTCGATATTGTCCACGCCCTCGCGGTTTTCAATTTTGGCGATGATGCGCATGCTGTGACAGTTCAGCTTTTCCAGCTCGCTGCGCAGCTCAAGGATGTCGCGGGCGCTGCGCGTGAAAGAGGAGGCAATAAAATCGAAATCCTCCTGCACGGCAAAGGCGATGTCGCTTTGATCCCGCTCGCTGATGAACGGCAGGGAAAGCTGTACGCCGGGCACGTTCACACCCTTGTTCGCGGAAAGGGTGCCGCCGTTTAATACGGTGCAGAGAACATCGGTATCGGTACAGGCTTCCACTCTCAGCTCAATCAGTCCGTCGTCGATCAGAATGTGAGAACCATGGTCTACGTCCTTCGGCAGATTGGCAAAGGTGACGCTGACGATTTCCTCTGTTCCGTCAACCTCTCTTGTGGTCAAAGTAAATTTCTGGCCCTGCTTCAGCGTGACCTGCGGGGTTGAAAAGGCTCTGATGCGCACTTCGGGGCCTTTTGTATCGAGCAGCAGCGCGATGGGAAGATCCAGCTCCTCACGCAGCTTTTTCACCATATCGGAGCGAACCTTCTGCTCTGCGTGGGATTGGTGGGAAAAGTTCAGACGGGCCACATCCATGCCGGACAGCATCAACTGACGAAGCACAGCTTCTTTATCGGTTGAAGGGCCAAGCGTACAGATGATTTTCGTTTTTCTCACAAGTAATTCCTCCATTCGAACGGGCGGATTTTATGGTTGGGCGCACGGCGCAAATCCTGATTTTCTTCACGCTAATACTACATCATATTTCGTGAAAAATCAAACAAATATTAATGGGGGAAAAGAAAATAGGTACCTTTTCCGGATTACAAACAGATATTGAAAAATTTTACGATAACATATACAATAAGTAAAGAAGAAAGAAATGAGAAAATGAAACGGCAATCGGCCGCAGGGACGCGGTGCCGTAAGGAGAGGAGTGCGCAGCGTGAGGCTGTGGAAAAGGGACGACCGGCTCGGCCGCCGCGGGGAAAGAGTGCTGAAAAGCCAGCCCGGCTGGCGCGGGGTAAATCAGGTAAGGCGGCTGCGGATTCTGATGACGGTGATTGCGGTGATCATTCTGATTTCGGTAACGGCGGGTCTGCTGCTGGTTTGGTTCCAGCTGCACCCGTCTTTGGAGAAGGAACTGTTCACGTCCTCGGCGCCGGAATATTCCGAGCCGGTGCAGTCGTCGGCCGGCAGTGCGCCGGATCTTCTGGTGCTGGTTGGCAGCGGCCGGGGACTGATGGAGGGCGTTGTGCCGGATTTGACGGAGTTGGACGGAGTTCAGGTGGACAAGCGCCTGGCCGCGGCGTACGAAGAGATGGAGAAAGCCGCAGCGGATGACGGCGTTGCGCTGAAGATCACGCGGGGCTATGTTACGGCGGAGCAGCAGGAGGAGCTGTACAAGCAGAAGGTGCGGGAGCTGGTGGCGGCGGGCTACACACAGGTGCGCGCCGAGGATGCGGCACAGTCTCTGGTGGAGCGCGGCGGCTACAGTGAATACCAGACCGGCCTTGCGGTGGATTTTGAGTTGACCGGCGGGCAGCAGTCGCAATGGCTTTTGGTCAACGGCCCGCAGTACGGCTTTGTTCTGCGGTATCCGGAGAACAAAGAGAGCGTCACTCAAAAGAATGCGGAGCCGCGGCACTTTCGCTACGTGGGGCAGGAAAACGCCCTGCGGATGCGCCAAATGGGCTTTTGTCTGGAGGAATATGTCTCTTATCTTTCCAAGCAATCGAAAAAATAAAGATTTTGCTGGAAATACCACTTGATTTTTTGATTGCATTGTGTTAAAATTCCTTTGTTATACTTATATTAAATAAGTTGTACTTTCGTTGAAAGAGGTGACAGGAATGAAGGAAGCAATCCATCCGAAGTACCAGAAGACGACCATTAAATGCGCTTGCGGAAATGAGATCGAGACACGGTCCACCAAAGATAACATCCGCGTTGAAATATGCTCCAAGTGCCATCCGTTCTTCACCGGCAAGCAGAAGCTGATTGATACTAGCGGTCGCGTGGACACATTTAAAAAGCGTTACGGTCTTCAGGGCAAATAATCATCCTGAAGCATCTGCGGAAGTTTTAGCTGGAATTATGGGGGGCGGCGCGATGCGCCGCCCGTCTTTTTATCCTTACTGTGAAAAGGGCGGGGCGGGCTTATGACAGAATACAAAACCATCAGTCAAAATGCCTGTGCGGAATTTACGGAGCGTCGTTCCCGGTTTATCGGCTATGCAAGGCCGGTTTCCACCGAGGAGGACGCGATTTCTTTCCTGAACGAAATCCGCCAGAGACACTGGGACGCTGCCCATAACGTGTATGCCTATTCGCTGCGCGGCGGCCAGCTGCGCCGGTACTCCGACGACGGCGAGCCGCAGGGCACGGCAGGAATGCCGGTGCTGGAGGTTCTGCAAAAGTCCGGCATTGTCGACGCGGCCATTGTGGTGACCCGTTATTTTGGCGGCGTACTGCTGGGGGCAGGCGGCCTTGTGCGCGCGTATTCCCACGCGGCCTCGCTTGGCATTCAGGCGGCAAGGCCCATCGTCATGCGCCTTTGCCTGCTGCTCCGGCTTTCGTGCGATTACTCGCAGTACGGGATCCTGGCGGCGCTGATTCCGGAGTGCGGCGGTGTGGTGGATGCTTCGGATTTTACCGAGATCGTCACGCTGCGCTTTCACATGGCGCAGGACGACGTACCCCTGTTTTGCAAACGGTTGGCGGATGCGACCGGCGGAACGGTGGAGGCGGAGCGGACGGGAGAAAAATATTTTGAGTGGAAGCAGGAGTTTTAGGCCCTCTTTGCGTATATCCTTATGAGAGGATTGCGGGTGATAATTATGACCGTAAGAGAGAGAACCGAGCTGCTGGAAGAGCAAATTTTGTCGCCTTATGCGACATTGTCGAAAAAAACGCGGGGCCGCGACCGGCCCGAAGAGGAATGCGAGATGCGCACACCGTTTCAGCGTGACCGCGACCGCATTATCCACTGCAAGGCGTTCCGCCGGTTAAAGCACAAAACGCAGGTGTTTTTGTCGCCCGAAGGCGACCATTACCGCACCCGGCTGACCCACACGCTCGAGGTTGCGCAAATTGCGCGGACCATCGCGCGCGGCCTGCTGCTCAATGAAGATCTGACCGAGGCGATCTCGCTTGGGCACGATCTGGGACATACCCCGTTCGGCCACGCGGGCGAGCGGGTGCTCAATGAGCTGTGCGAGCACGGCTTTCGGCATAACGAGCAGAGCGTGCGCGTGGTGGAGAAGCTCGAGAACGAGGGCCGGGGCCTGAACCTGACCCACGAGGTGCGCGACGGGATTCTGTGCCACACCAGCGGCACTCAGGCGCAAACGCCGGAGGGGCGCATTGTCCGCCTGGCGGACAAGATCGCTTACATCAATCACGATATTGACGACGCAGTGCGCGCGGGCGTTTTGTCCGAGCGGGATATCCCCGGGCACATTACAAGTGTGCTCGGCACCCGAAGATCAGTGCGTATCGATACGCTCGTCAAATCCGTGATCCGCGCGAGCGGCGGGGCGGAGATCCGCATGGAGGAGCACATTTTCCCGCTGTTTTTGGAGCTGCGCCAGTTTATGTTTCAAAAGGTCTATTTGAATCCTTATGCCAAAAAGGAGGAGGAAAAGGTTCCGTTCCTGATCAAAACGCTGTTTGAGTACGCGAAGAATCCCGCGCATCTGCCGCCGGATCTGCGCGAAATAGCGGAGCGGGAGGGAACCGAACGGGCCGCCGCGGATTTTATTGCCGGTATGACCGACCGGTATGCCGTGGTGCTGTTTCAGGACATCAGCATCCCAAAATCCTGGGATCATTGAGCACCGGAGATAGGAGGGGGATCCGTTGGCGCTGCCGGACGATTTTTTACAGGAGCTGAAAAGCCGCAGTGATATTGCCGACGTGGTTTCATCCTACGTGAATCTGCGGCACAGCGGCAGAACCCTTTCCGGGCTCTGTCCGTTTCACAGCGAAAAGACGCCGTCGTTTCATGTGTACCCCGAAAACGGTTCGTTTTACTGTTTTGGGTGCGGCGCGGGCGGCGATGTCATCACGTTTATCCGCCGGATTGAAAATCTGGATTATATGGAGGCCGTTCGGCATTTGGCGCAGCGGGCCGGAATTTCCGTGCCGGAAAGCGATGCGGATCAGGGCCTTGCCAGAGTCAGGGGACGCATTCTCGAAATCAACCGCGAAACCGCGCGGTTTTACCACACGCAGCTGATGAGCGCGCAGGGCACGCCGGGGCGGGAGTACCTGCTGGGCCGCGGTTTGACCCCGCAGACCATCCGTCATTTCGGGCTCGGCTACGCGCCCGATTCGCGCTTTTCGCTGGTCAATTTCCTCAGCGGCAAGGGCTACACGCCCGAGGAGCTGCTGCAGGCAAATGTTGCGGTTCGGGCCTCTACCGGTCGGGTGATGGATCGTTTCTTCGCCCGCGTGATGTACCCGATCATCGATCTGCGCGGGAATGTGATCGCGTTTGGCGGGCGCACGCTGGGGGACAACAAGCCGAAATACCTCAACACGTCCGATACGCTCGTTTTCCATAAAAGCACGGGGCTGTTCGCGATGAACTTCGCGAAGAACAACGCGAAGGACGGCCTGATTCTGGCCGAGGGCTACATGGATGTGATCGCGCTGCATCAGGCGGGGTTTACGAATGCCATCGCCACGCTCGGCACGGCGCTCACAACGGAGCAGGCGCGGCTTTTGGCGCGCTACACGGGCGAGGTTTTTCTGTGCTACGATTCGGACGAAGCCGGGCAGAAGGCCAGCTCCCGCGCGATTCCGCTGCTGCGGGAGGCGGGGCTTACGGTGCGGGTGCTCAGCCTGAGCGCGGGGAAAGACCCGGACGAATTCATGCGCTCCTACGGCGAGCAGGGGCCGGCGCGCTTCCGCCAGCTGATGGAAAGCAGCGGAAACGACGTGGAGTACCGCCTGCAAAAGCTGCGGGCCGGGCACAACCTGCAAACGGCTGACGGAAAGGTTGCGTACCTCACCGGCGCGGCGGAGCTTCTCGCTACGCTCGACAGCCGCATGGAGCAGGAAATTTACGCGGGCCGCCTGGCGGAAGAGATCGGGATCGAGCGATCCTCGATTTTGATGCAGGTGGATAAAAACAGGAAAAAGCGGCGAAAGGATCAGCAGCGGCGGGAGTTCCGGGCGTTTCAGCAGCAGACGGCGGGAATCCGCGACACCGTGAATCCGGAAAAAAGCCGGCATTTGCGCGCGGCCAATGCGGAGGAAGCGCTCATCGTCTACCTGATGCAGCATCCGGACGCGGCAAAGGCGCTGGAAGCGGCTCTGCCGCCCGAAAATTTCGTCACTGCATTCAATCGTCGATTATATACGGTCATTCTGGGGAAGATTAAGGATGGCAAGGCATGCGGCCTTACAGACCTTGCGGGGGAATTCTCTGTGGAAGAGATTTCTTCCGTTGCGAAAATGCTGGCAGATTACCATCAGGTCAATGTGACTGCTCAGGACGCAAAGGAGTACCGGAATGTGATTTTACAGGAAAATGCAAAGCTGGAGCCGCAGGACGCAGCCGCCGCGGCCCCGCAGGACATTCGGGACTATCTGCAAAGACTAAGGGAGCAGAAAAAATAGGGGGAACTACCAATGGAAATGCCTGATAAGAAGACAGTCATCAGAGATCTGATCGAACTGGGGAAAAGCAAAGGACAGCTTTCGACGAAAGAAATTCTGGACGCTCTCGGCGAGCTGGATTTTGAGCCGGAGCAGATTGAAAAGTTTTATGATACACTCGAGAGCCAGGGCGTTGAGATCATAGAGGATTTTGCCAATATCCCGCTCGAGGGGCTCGACATTCCCGCCGGTGAAGGCGAGGATGTGGAGGCGGCCCTGACCACTGAAGGAATTGCCATTGACGACCCCGTTAAGGTATACCTCAAAGAGATTGGCCGTGTTCCGCTGCTTACCCCCGAAGAGGAGATCGATCTGGCCATCCGCATTTCAAACGGAGACGAAGCCGCAAAGAAGCGCCTTTCCGAGGCGAACCTCCGTCTGGTCGTCAGCATAGCCAAGCGCTACCTTGGCCGCGGAATGCAGTTTCTCGACCTGATTCAGGAGGGGAACCTCGGCCTGATTAAGGCGGTGGAAAAGTTCGACTACACCAAGGGCTTTAAATTTTCTACCTATGCCACGTGGTGGATTCGCCAGGCCATTACCCGGGCAATCGCCGACCAGGCAAGAACCATCCGCATCCCCGTGCACATGGTGGAAACGATCAATAAAGTAAAGAAGGTATCGAGCCAGCTTCTGCACACGAACGGCCACGAGCCGACGGCGGACGAGGTGTCTCTGGAGCTGGATATGCCGGTCGATAAGGTTCGCGAGATCATGCGGGTTGCGCAGGAGCCGGTTTCGCTCGAAACCCCGATCGGCGAGGAGGAGGACAGCCACCTCGGCGACTTTATCCCCGACGACGAAGCGCCCGCCCCGGCGGATGCCGCCTCCCACACGCTGCTGCGCGAGCAGCTTGGCGAGGTGCTCGACACCCTCACCCCCAGGGAAGAAAAGGTGCTTCGCCTGCGTTTTGGCCTGGAGGATGGCCGTTCCCGCACACTGGAGGAAGTGGGCAAGGAGTTCAACGTTACCCGCGAACGCATTCGCCAGATTGAGGCAAAGGCGCTGCGCAAGCTCCGTCACCCCAGCCGCAGCAAAAAGCTGAAGGACTTCCTGGATTAATGGAAGGAGCCTCGTCATGCACATGACATTAGAAACGGACTATGCGGTCAGAATTGTGGATTTTCTGGCGGCATCCAATCAAAAGGCAGATGCGCGCAGCATTTCTGAGGGAACCTGTGTTCCGCCGCGGTTTGCGCTCAAGATTCTGCGCAAGCTGGTTTCCGACGGAATTGTGCAGTCCTACAAAGGGGCGCACGGCGGCTATACATTGGCCCGCCCCGGCAGCCGAATCACCCTGCGCGAGGTGATTGAATCGGTGGAAGGCCCGTACATGATCAGCCGGTGCCAGCAGGATGAATATGCCTGTACGCATCAGGCTTGCCGGTATCACCGCATCTATGCCGAAATTTCGGAATCGGTGCGCAGGCAGCTGGATTCCTACACCTTTTCTCAGGTGGAGCCGTGCGGAGCGGTCTGCCGTTCCGTGAAGGAACAAGAGAAAGGGGAAGCGGAGGGCTGCCCCGGAGTGGATAAGCAATTGCCCTGAGACAGACGGGAAAAATAAAATGATTATGGCTTCGTTTTACCGGCGCTGCCATATAGAAAAGGGAAAGGAACTGTTGGATACAGTTCCTTTCCCTTTTTCTGTAGAACAACCACCGGCTGTGCCGGCGAATCGGAAAAGTGTCTGGTTGGTAGAAATCTGAAAAAAACGCTCACAAAAGCTTTTTAATACCCTGTTCAACGTGTGTTGTAATCTGTATTGAAAAGCAGAACCGGCGAAAACAGAAGGAAAGATAAAATCAAACAGCCTATAAAGCAAATGGAATTCTCTTGAAAAATCAGGCCGTATCAGGCGCTGCAATGGCCGGGGGCGGCTGTTGGTTATACCAGTGCGTGAAAAGCATCAGTTACATCAGCGGTTTGTGCTTCTAAATTGCCATAAGAAAATTACTCAAATGAAATATTGTTATTTATTTATAGAAGTTTGACAATAAAACAACGATTATTGACAGATCTTTGTATTATAGTTAATATAAATATTGGTAGCACCAATATGCACGGTCAGCAATCTTGCGGCCGCTTATTTGCGGTGCTCCGCAGAAAAACACGGCGCTCCGGCAGCGGAGCCTTGGCCCCCGGCACAAAGGGGAGTTATGTGGGAAAAGGAGAGCGAAAATGAATCTGTTAGTGTGTGTCAAGCAAGTGCCCGATACGGCGGAAATTCGCATCGACCCGAAAACAAATACGCTGATCCGCTCGGGCGTACCCAGCATCGTCAATCCGTTCGACTCTTACGCAATGGAAATGGCGGCCCGGCTGAAGGATGCGGTGCCGGGCAGCAGAATCGTCGTGCTGTCTATGGGGCCGGAGCAGGCCAAGGCGGCGCTCAAGCAATGTCTGGCAGTGGGGGCGGACAAAGCGTATCTGATCAGCGACCGCGCGTTCGGCGGCTCCGATACGCTGGCAACCAGCTATATTCTCTCGCGCGCCATCGTCCGGGTGGAGGAGCTGGAGGGCAAATTCGATTTGATTTTCTGCGGCAAGCAGGCGATCGACGGCGATACGGCCCAGGTGGGCCCCGAGATTGCGGAGCACCTGGACTACCCGCAGGTAACCTGTGCGGTTGGGCTTTCCGTTGAGGGCGACACCGCGAAAGTCAAGCGCGAGGCGGAAGATGATTTTGAGCTGCTGGGGGTTAAAATGCCGTGTGTGATTACGGTGACAAAGCTGCCCTATGAGCCGCGGTACCCCACCGTCCGAACCAAACTGGCCGCGAATAAGGCCGAGATTCCCACTCTCACCTCCGCGGATCTGACGATCGACCTCAGCCGCGTGGGGCTGAAGGGTTCGCCGACAAAAGTGAAAAAGACCTATACGGCGCCGCAGAAGTCCGGTGGGGTCAGAATTCAGGAAGAAAGCGGGACAGATGCCGGCAAAAAGCTGTTTGAGTCGCTCTGCGAAACCTGTGCGATATAAGAGGGAGGGAAAAACAATGGAAGCAAAGACAAAGGATTTGTGGGTATTGGTCGAAACCGACCAGAACGGCGGAGCGAAAAATGTCGGGCTGGAGCTGCTGAATCCGGGCCGCCGCCTGGCGGAGGGACAGCAGGGGAAACTGGTGGCCGTTGTAATCGGCTCCCGGGTGGATGAGGCGGTTAAGGCCGCACAGGCGCACGGGGCAGATCAAATCATTGTGGTGGACGGCCCTGAATTTGCCCGGTACACAACCGACGCGTATACCGACACGCTGTATGCGCTGGTGGAAAAATATGGCCCTACCACGCTGCTGATCGGAGCGACCGGCAACGGGCGCGACTTGGCCCCCCGTTTGTCCTGCCGCCTGAAAACGGGCCTTACGGCAGACTGCACCGGACTGGATATCGATGAGCAAAGCGGCAATGTGGCGTGGACCCGCCCGGCCTTTGGCGGAAACCTGATGGCCACCATTTTGTGCCCCGACCACCGCCCGCAGATCGGCACGGTGCGCCCCGGTGTTTTTAAGAAGAAGGAGCCTGACGGCAGCCGCTCCGCGGAGGTGATCAGAGAAGAGATTCACATTCCGGAGGAACGCCTGCGCACCAGGGTGCTGGACGTGATCAGCGAACTGAGCAAAGAGCTGGTCGATTTGGAGGGAGCAGAGATCATTGTTTCCGGTGGGCGCGGCGTAGGCGGTCCCGAGGGATTCCGCACGATTCGGGAGCTGGCGGACGCGCTTGGCGCGACGGTCGGCGCATCCCGCGCGGCGGTGGATTCCGGCTGGATTTCACGCTCTCATCAGGTAGGGCAAAGCGGGAAGACCGTAGGCCCAAAGCTTTACATTGCGGCCGGTATTTCAGGTGCGATTCAGCATCTGGTGGGTATGAACAGCTCCGACGTGGTGGTCGCCGTCAATAAAGACCCTGACGCCCCCATTTTTGGAGTGGCCGATTACGGCGTGGTGGGCGACCTGTTTCAGGTGCTGCCGGCGCTGACCGAGTCTGTGAAAAAGAGAAAGGGGCTTTCATAAGCCACAATATTGGCTTTTCATTTCCCATTTTACAGCAAAATTGAAATCTGGCCGGTTTTTGAATTACTTATAGAATATATTATTCTAAAATATACAATTAGTATTGATGTTTTGAAAGATTTGGGAGAAAAATGCGGAGCCGCGATTGCCGCTGGTGAGAAGCTTGCGGCAATCAAAAATCATTTCTCCACAATGTAGCTCATATCACCCAAATGGGATATCTCGATAATGCATTCTTTGACAGACCCTTTTGCTGAAAGGTATCCGCTGAATTTTGACATATTGTAGCCATAGGTTTCCTCCATGATGTCGAACCCGGCGTTGTGAAACTGATCGATGAATTCGTGCAGCCCCATTTTTTCACCGGTAAAGCTGCCGCAGTTCCCGCATGGAACCTCCTGATATTCCAGCAGGTACACATAGCTGGAATCCCAATCTATTTTCTCAAGCTCAATATAGCCGGTTACCTGTTCAAAGGGCTCGATGGTTTCTATGAATCCGCTCTGCAGCTGCATTTGAAGGATGTCGTTTGTCACCTGAAAGCCAATCACTTTCCCATCGTGCAAGCTGTAGGGCAGATTGATCTGATTCCTACGAATGACTCGGTTCATGAGATCGCCTCTATTCCTATTTCTTTTCCTGACATTGTAGCAGACCCAGACGGGAAATTCAACCGAAAGCGGCCGGGAGACAATATCATCGGACAAAGCCTCTGTCAATTCGGGTTCACAGAAAAAGGCGGTATCTGCAATGCTCGCAGGATACCGCCTTTTTCTGTTTGATTGAACGATAACATTTTACAGGAACAGGTCGCGTTCCCCGGCGCGCATGCGCTCAATGTTCCGGCGGACAATTCTCTGCACATTCGGGTTTTCGATCTTGTTCAGCTCGTTCTCCAGCAGATGCCCGCCCATTTCGCTCAGCTCGGGGTCGCCGTAATCGAGCATGTACTCCAGCAGCGTCATCAGCGCGTTGGGGGTGCAGGTGTTTTGGATGGTTCCGCTTTTCGCCAGCTGCATAAAGCGGTCGCCCGTGCGGCCCTGCCGGTAGCAGGCGGTACAGTAGCTGGGAATGTATCCGTTTTCGATCAGGGTCTTGATCACCTCGAGCGGGCGGCGCTCATCTGAAAGCTGAAATTGCCCGGGTATCGCCTCGTGCGGGGCCTCCTCCTCCTGATGGTATCCTCCGATTTCCGTGTTGGAGCCCGCGCTGATCTGCGATACCCCGTAACGCAGCACCTCGTCGCGCATCTGGGCCGATTCGCGCGTGGACATGATAATGCCGGTGTAGGGCACGGCGATCCGCAGGATGGCGACCAGATGCTTAAAGGTTTCGTCGTCCACCAGATGCGGAAAATCCTTCAGGCTCATACCCTCGGCCTGCTTGAGACGCGGCATGGAGATCGTGTGGAAGCCCACGCCGAAGCGTTCCTCCAGGTGTGCGTTGTGCATCATCAGGCCGAGCACCTCGAACTTCGGGTCGTACAGGCCGAACAGCACGCCTGCGCCCACATCCTCAATCCCGGCCTCCATCGCGCGGTCAAACGCGGTCAGGTGGTAGTCGTAGTTGCTCTTGCGACAGTGAGGGTGCATAGCTTCATAAGTAGGTTTGTGGTAAGTCTCCTGGAACAAAATGTAGGTGCCGATGCCCTTTTCGTGGAGCATGCGGTATTCCTCCACCGTGGTGGCGGCAATATTGACGTTGACGCGGCGGATGCTGCCGTTGTCGAGCTTCGTGTCGTAGATGGCGTCGAGCGCGTTCAGAATGTACTGAATATCGCAGTTGACGGGATCCTCTCCGGCCTCAAGAGCAAGACGCTTGTGGCCCATGCGTTCCAGCGCGCGAACCTCCTGCTGAATTTCCTCGCGGGTCAGGCGGCGGCGCGGCATCTCGTTGCAGTGCTGAAAGCCGCAGTAAACGCAGTTGTTCACGCAGTGGTTTGAAACGTACAGCGGCGCGAACAGCACCACGCGGTTGCCGTAGATTTTCTTCTTGATGTTCCCGGCAACCCGGTAAATGCGCGCCAAAAGCTCCGGCTCGGTGATTTCAAGCAGCAGCGCGATATCCAAGTAATCCAGCGCTTCGCCGTTTTCCGCGCGGCAAACGGTGGCTTCGCGCTGCTTTTGAGTGCTGTTTTTTGCCTGCTCGAGTAATTGATAGATTCGGTCATGATCCAACTGCATCATGCTGCATTCTCCATTCTTTGTGGTCGCCCCGGCTTACCGTCAGGCGGAATCCAGCCCGCTCCACGCGGCCCTGAATGCAGAAGCGGCACTCCGCCGCTTCGTCGCCGGTACAGATTTTATTGTCGTACAACAAGTATTTTTTTCTAACGTCGGTGGGGGAAAGGTTCGGCATCACCACGTTTGCGCCGGCCTTCAGCGCCTTTTCCCGCCCGAGCGGGTCAAGCGTGCCCACCGCCGTGGTGGCGGGCAGCAGCGCCGTGGGCAGCAGCACCCGCAGCATCGCGAGTAGCAAAAGTGTCTGCTCCACCGTGCCGGAGGGGAAGGCGCCGAACGGCGTGTCTTTCTGCGGAATAAACGGCCCGATCCCCACCATGTGCGGCTGCAGCTCTTGCAAAAACAGCAGGTCGTCCGCAAGGTATTCCGGCGTTTGGAACGGGGAGCCCACCATGAAGCCCGCCCCTACCTGGTAACCGATGTCGCGCAGATCCCAAAGGCACCGCTTGCGGTTTTCGGGGGACATGGCGGCGGGGTGCAGCTTGCGGTAATGCTCGTCGTTTGCGGTTTCGTGGCGCAGCAGGTAGCGCTGTGCGCCCGCATTGTAGAAACGCTGGTACGATTCGCGGCTGCGCTCGCCGATCGAAAGAGTCACGGCGCAGTCCGGGTGGGCATTGCGAATGGAATACACAATGCGTTCGATCCGCTTGTCGGTAAAGTATGGATCTTCGCCGCCCTGCAGCACAAAGGTGCGGTAGCCAAGCTCCCAGCCCAACGAGCAGCACTCCAGTATCTGGCGCTGGGTCAGGCGGTAGCGCTCCGCGTGCGGGTTGCTGTGGCGAATGCCGCAGTACAGGCAGTCATTTTTGCAGTAGTTGGTGAATTCGATCAGGCCGCGGGTGTAGACCTCGTTATCGTAAGAAAGGCGGCGAATCCGGTCGGCCTCCCGCATCAGCTCCGCATAGTCCGCCCCTCCGCCGTCGCGGATGAATTCCGCAAGCTCCGCACGGGTCATACGGGCAAGATCACGCATAGCTTCCCTCCTTTTTGTGTGTTTCGGGAATCGGCTGGAGCACGCGGTCGAGAATACCGGTCACATAGGCGATCAAAACGCCGTAGTTGACGATCGGCACCTCGGCCTCCCGCGCCTGTCGGATGCGGCTGAGCATTTCGGCGCGGTTGATCATGCACGCGCCGCAGTGAACGACAAGCGCGTATTCCGGCAGCTGCTTGGTATAGCCGAGCCCGGAGGAGAAATCAAAGTGCAGCTCTTTTCCGGTTTTCTGCCGCAGCCAGCGCGGAATTTTCACCTTGCCGATGTCGTCCTCCTGCCGGTGGTGCGTGCAGGCTTCGGCAATCAGAACCCGGTCGCCGTCTTTCAGCGCGGCGATTGCCCGGGCGCCCGCCGCCAGCTCCGAAAGGTCGCCCTTGGCGCGGGCGAACAGGATGGAGAACGAGGTCAGCGGCATGTCCGGAGGCAAAAGCTCCGCAACCCGGGCAAAGGCCTGCGAATCGGTGATCACCAGTGCGGGCGGGGCCGCGAGCGCGGCTAGCGCCGCGGGGATTTCCTCCGGCTGCACCACCAGAGCGGGGGCGGGCAGCTCCAAAAGGGCGCGCAGAACCTGCTGCTGAGGCAAAATCAGCCGCCCCTTGGGCGCGGAGGAATCGATGGGTGTCACCAGCAGCACCAGCTCACCGGGTGAAACAAGGCCGTCCAGAAGGCCCGGTGCTTTTTGCTGCGGCTTTGTGTTCGATAACACCTCGATCAGCTGCTGCACTCCCTGCCCGGTTTGGGCGGAAACCGAAATTGCGCCCTCCGGCGCGGGAAGACACTCCAGGTCGCTTTTGTTCCATACGAGGATCACCGGCAGGCCGCGCTGCCGAAGCTGCCGCAGAAAATCCTCCTCCTCGGCGGAAAGGCCGGTTTGGGCGTCCGCCACATACACGGCGATGTCGGTTCTGCCCAGCACCTCCAGCGATTTTTCACGCCGCAGCGCACCCAGCTCGCCGGTGTCGTCGAGTCCGGCGGTATCGATCAGCACACATGGCCCCAGCGGGAACAGCTCTATGCTTTTGTACACCGGGTCGGTGGTCGTGCCGCGCTGGTCGGAAACAATGGCGGTGTTCTGGCCGGTCAGCGCGTTGATCAGGCTCGATTTTCCGGCGTTTCGCCTGCCGAACAGCGCGATGTGCGTGCTCACGGAACGCGGGGACTGATTTTGCTCCATTCAGGATACCTCCTTTTTTGAAATCGAAGTTTTAACGGTCACGTGCTCCAGCCTGCCGAGGCGCCCGGTGAGGCTGTTGATCTCGTCGGTACTGCTGATCACCACCAGAGAAATCACGGCCATGTTCTCCTCCGGCATGGGGATCCCCATGCGGCCCTTGACAATGCCCTGAAAGGAAGATATCACCTGATTAAATTCCTGCTGGCACAGATTCGGCTGCTCTAAAATGGCGCTGATTACAGCGACTCGGTTCATAACGCATTCCTCCTGAAATCAATAAAAGCCCTTCCGAATATTCGGAAAGGCTTTTGGGTCTGATCAAAACGCAGCAAAACAGACGGCCCGCTTGTAAAAGAGGACTATCCATCCGTTTCTTTCAGATCAGCAGTGCTTTTCCGTCAGATTCGTTTTCTGTGGGATTTTGGTTTCCGGCAGATCTGCGAAGAAAACACTTAGCAGAAATGGCGGGACTGGCCTGATGCTCATATAGAAGTAGAAACGCTTTTTAAACGCCGCCGGCGGCACGCAAAAAAACAAAGGGCCCGCGGGATTCATATGACAAGGCTCTCATAGCGGCATCTGCCGCCTGCCGCTTTTCGGCGGCCGATGAATTGCGTATTTTTCTCCACAATTCAATTAGAGTATAAAAGGAATGGAGTAGATTGTCAACTAATTGACACATAAAAATCACATTTAAATGGTTTCTCTGCCTCAAAAGCCTCGGTGTAGGCTATAGACCATTTTTGACTATTGTGGTATTTGCAAACCAAACTTGCAAAATTTATAACAATTTTTTAAATAAGTCACAAATAGGCACTTTTAGAATAAGTCTAAGATTTCGATTGTAGAATACGGAAACATCGGCAGCAAACCGGCGGCACTTCCCCGCGCGCTACGAACGCTCTCGTTTTGAAGCTTGCTGAGTATTCAATGGAACGCCCGTTCCCCGGCACTCTCCCCAAAGCCGGGTCATATACTATCAGAAGGAGATGATTTTGAGTAAGGGGGAGAATGCGATTGGGCCAATATAAGATTTGTGTATACGCAATCAGTAAAAATGAGGAAAAGTTTGTTGACCGCTGGATGGATTCCGTCGGCGAAGCCGATCTGGTGATTGTGGTGGATACCGGCTCGACAGACCGTACGGTCGAAAAGCTTCGGGAGCGCGGCGCGGCGGTTTATGAAGAAAAAATTGTTCCATGGCGGTTTGATGAGGCACGAAACCGCGCGCTTGCCCATGTTCCCGACGACGCGGACATCTGCGTGTCGATCGATCTGGATGAAATCCACGAGCCCGGGTGGAGAAAGGTTTTGGAATCCGCCTGGAGCCCGGCGTATACCCGCGCAAGATACCCGTATATCTGGAATCATCGTTCCGACGGCGCGCCCGACCAGAAATACGAAAGAGAAAAGATTCACCGGCGGCATGATTTTCACTGGATTCGCCCCGTGCATGAGATTTTGGAATACACCGGGGAGGGCGGAGAAAACGAGGTGTGGATCGAGGAGCTCGTTCTGCACCATTACCCGGATCTTTCAAAGCCCAGAAGCCAGTACCTGCCCCTGCTGGAGCTTTCGGTAAAGGAAAACCCGTTCGACGACAGAGCCATGTTCTGGCTCGGCCGAGAGTATTTGTATTACCGGGAATACGAATCGGCAATTGAGACGCTCAAACGCTATTTAAAGCTTCCGACGGCACGGTGGGGCGAAGAGAGAAGCGCCGCCATGCGGTTGATCGCGCAGAGCTATGAAAGCTTGCGGGATGGCAGGGCGGCTACGACATGGCTGTTTCGCGCGGTGGAGGAATGCCCCACGGTGCGCGAGCCGTATCTGGCGTTCGCCAGACTGGCCTATGGGGAAAAGAACTGGCCGCTGGTGTACACCATGGTGCGGTCGGCGCTTTCGATCACGCGAAAGAGCGGGAGCTATCTGACGGAGCCGGAATGCTGGGGAGCGGAGCCGTACGATCTGGGGGCTGTCTCCGCCTATTATCTGGGTCTGTATGAAAAGGCCCAGAATCTTGCGGAAAAGGCCTGCGAAATGAGGCCCGCGGACGAACGCCTGAAATCCAATCTGGAGCTGATCCGCCGAAAGGTACAGGAGCAGGCCGATTGAACCTTTACAAAATCTTTAGCAAATGATTGCGTGATCTGGTTGCGGGAATGCCGCAGGTGTGGTATAAAGGAAGAAAAGAATCGCTGTTCCGCGCGGACGGCCGAAGGGTCGCGCCCGCTTTTCCCGCAAAACAGACGCCGCCCGGCACCGGAGATTTTTTAGAGGAATCTGTACGCATAACAGAACGGCAGGGCAGTGAAAAGGAGGGAGTCAGGCATGAGCAGCACGCGGCAGGTTGCGGTCGCCATGATCAACTATTACGCCGGTGACCCGAAACGCATTCAGCATTTTATTAAGGTATACCATTTCGCCAAGCTCATTGGAGAAATGGAGCGCATTGATCCCGACACGCAGGAAATTCTTGAGATTGCGGCTCTGGTGCATGATATTGGGATCAAAAACAGCGAGGAAAAATACCGCAGCAGCTCGGGGAAGTATCAGGAGCTTGAGGGCCCGCCGGAGGCTGGGGCGCTTTTAAGGCAGCTCGGTTACCCGGAGCCGTTTGTAGACCGTGTTTGCTGGCTGGTGGGGCATCATCATACTTATGGCAATATTCAGCAAATAGATCACCAGATTCTGGTGGAGGCGGATTTTCTCGTAAACGCCTATGAGGACGCGCTGAGCGAACAGGCGGTTCGCAATGTTCTGTCGACATTGTTTCGCACAGAAACCGGAAAGCATTTGCTGAAAACGATGTTTTTGAAAGAGAAATAACGTGTTCCCATCAAAAAGCTGCGGCGGCCTCATCAATGGCCGCCGCAGCTTTTCCAGAAAACTCAATCAACCGTGATAACGGAAACAGGACACCCTTCCTGCGCTTCAACGGCAGTCGCCTCCGCGCTCTCCGGAACGTCCTCCTGGTAAACCTCTGCCACGCCGTCATCTGCCATGCGAAATACTTCCGGACAGGTTTCTGCACAAAGTCCGCAGGAAATACAGCCCGATCTGTCAAGCATTGCTTTCATAAACGTACACCCTTTCTTTTTGTGGTATCAGTTGAAATTCTTTCCTTATCAGCCTCAATAAATACCAGGCTTCCTTAATTTTACAGCTAAGATGTTAAATTTACCAGATGGTCCGCAAATTATTTTCTCCTGACAAGGGAAAATCATACGATACGGGTGTGCTGAAAAGCATAGGCAAAAAGCGCTCTGAAACGGAATGAAACACGGCTACAAACCGCATGCCGAGGCGAAGCCCCGGGCATATGAGAGGGTGCAGAACCATCGGCCCGAAAGCAAACGGAATCCGGTTGCTTCGTGCGGCTAATATAGAACAGCATGCCTCGCGGCACAAAGCAAGGCTCAGAATCGCTTGAAATGACCGTAAATATGGAACCGTACACGTACCATTTGGTTCTTGGTGTAGATATTTCCCTGTAAATTTGTGGTATAATAGCCGCATAGCGACTTAAGATACCGGCTTTGCCATTTGATCGATATCCCATAGCGATAAGAAGCCGCCTGCCGCAAAAGGAAAACGGGCAGGAGCCGCGACTTAGAAGGAAATCCATTCGCGGCGGAAGAAACAGGCGGAATGCGTAAAAATATAAAATGCAGGAAGGGCGAAACAGGGAGGATTTTGTGCCAATGGAGCAAGAAAACAGCTTGGAGAAATCCGGAGAATGGCCGTCAATTGAGATTTTTGATTACAGTAAGGATGCATGCGATCGTTTCTTTTGGGATTTTTCGTCCGCACCACACCTGGATTCTCTGGCCGATATTGCTGAAAAACACGCGCGGTGGATCAATGTGGACGGCCCCTGCAGCGAAGAGCTGCTGAATGAGATCGGAGCCGTTTTTCGTATTCATCCGCTGGTCATTCACAATCTGCGCAATCAGTTTCAGCGGGCCAAGGTGGAGGAGTACGACGGGTTTCTTTCCATCGTGACGAAAATGATTTATTTTGCCGGCGACGTTCTTACGGTGGAGCACACCAACATTCTGCTTGGCCGCAATTATGTGCTCACCTTTGGGGATACCCAGGGGGATGTGTTCGAGAGTATCCGCAGGCGTATTCAGGCCGATGCGCGTGTGCGTTCCATGGGGGCGGATCATTTGGCCTATCTGCTGATGGATGCCATTGTTGACGGCTATTTCGACGTGCTCGAAACGATCGGCGGGCAGATCGACGATCTGGAAGACAGCATCATGGAGCGAACCACAAAGCAGCATTTGCTGCAAATTCGGGCGATCAAGAAAAATCTGCTGCGGGTGAACCGGCATATCTGGCCGCTGCGCAACGTGGCCTCGCTGATGGACAAGGAATCGAGCGAGCTGATTCACACCGAAACGGAGCCGTACCTGCGGGATGTTTACAATCATATCGTGCAGGCCATCGATTCTACCGAAACTTATCGAGATTTGCTGTCCGGCCTGGCCGATCTGCATTTCTCCAACATCAGCTATCGTATGAACGAAATCATGAAGGTGCTGACCATCATTTCCACCATCTTCATTCCGCTTACCTTTATTGCGGGTGTGTATGGGATGAATTTTAAGTACATGCCCGAACTGAATCAGCCGTGGGGGTATCCTGCCGTTTGGGCGGTGATGGCGGCCGTCAGTATTGTAATGCTCCTGTTTTTCAAAAAGAAAAAGTGGCTGTGAATTCGGTTTTACCATAGCAAATGACAATCCCTCATAGCTGGAGTAAGTCCAATTACGAGGGATTTCTTCTATTTATGGGCAATTTTTAGTGGGAATAGAAAGAAATTTTATATTTTCTTATACCATGTGGTGCCATTTTACAGGCAAAAGAAAAGCCCGCAAAAACTGAGCGTTAATGCGGACTTTGGCGGAGAAAAAGGGATTTGAACCCTTGCGCCGGTTACCCGACCTACTCCCTTAGCAGGGGAGCCCCTTCACCACTTGGGTATTTCTCCGAATCTATTTTATTGAAAAGCTTGTCAGCTTTTTTACGAATGGCGGAGGGGAAGAGATTCGAACTCTTGGTCCCTTGCGGGATCACTAGTTTTCAAGACTAGCTCCTTAAACCACTCGGACACCCCTCCAACACAAGGTGCGAGAGTTATGATACCATAAGTTGTATGCTATGTCAATGGATTTTGCTCATTTTCTATACAAAAAAATGATTGCTTTCAGCATTTTATCTTCCAAACAGCATCAATCTTTCAGCATCTGCCAACGCTCCCGGTAATCCGGCAGAATGGATTGCACCAGTGCATAAAAATCCCTGCCGTGGTTTTTATGGCGGATATGTGCCAGCTCGTGTACCACAACGTAATCCACAGCGCGCATCGGGTATTGCATCAGCCGCCAGGAAAAGCAAAGGCGGTTTTTGGGGCTGCAGCTGCCAAAGCGGGAAACCGCCCCCGTGATCGTAATGCCGGTGGGGCGCAGCTCCATCAGGCCGGCATAGTGGGCCACCCGTTCCGGCAGGATCTCTTTTGCGCGCCGAATGAGCTGCTCACGCTGTGCATCGCTCGGCTCCGGATGCTGTTCTATGCGGCTGCGCTGCCGTTCCAGAGCGGATCGAATCCAGCCTTCCCGCTGGGCGACAAACAGATCGATCTCCCTCTGCGGGCAGCGCATGGGGGCGCGCACTACCACGGCGGCGTCTCGCGTAATCTCCAGCGAAAGGGTCTTGCGGCTGGAGCGGATGAGGGTATATTCCGGTTTCATAAGATATCCTTTCCAGTTTTGGGGCGTTTAATCGATCAGGTGATGCGCATACCATTTGTTTCCCTTCACCCGGAACAGGAAAATCCCTGCCCGGATTGCCCATTCGAGGATCATCGCCAGATAAATGCCGATGAGTCCGAAGCCGAGCGGAATAGCCAGCAGCCAGCCGCCGGCAACGCGAAACGTCCACATGCAGCAAAGAGAAACAACCGAGCTGAATTTGGCGTCGCCCGCCGCGCGGATGGAGGCGGGAATGATGAAGCTGAGCGACCACACGAAGGGCATGGCGATCGCGGTCACGATCACGATGCGCCGGACTTCGGGGATGATCTGCTCCGGCGGGTTAAAAACGCCGATCAGGCCGGGCAGCATCGGCTGTACAAGCAGCAGCATTATCAAATAGAATACGCTCGAGAGGATCACAAATGTCCGTATAAATTTGCGGGAATCGTCAATCTGCCGCTGGCCCATGCATTGGCCGATAATCGTTACGGCAACCTGGCTGACGGTGTTGCTGGGAATTTGTAACACCATGATGATCGACCAGGCGATGGCGTTCGCCGTGATTGCCAAAGTGCCCAGAGCGACAATATAAGTTTGCGTCAGCAGCTTGCCGCCGTTGAAAAATACCTGTTCCGCCGCGAAGGGAAGGCCGATGTACATGATCCGTCTCAGAATATCCTGATTCAGGCGCAGCGCGCCCCGATAATCAAAATGGAGGGTATCATCCAGGCGGATGAGAAAGAGAAGCGAACAGGCCGCACCCAGGCCGCGCGCGATGTTTACCGCAACGGCCATCCCGATCACGCCCCAGTGGAAGACAGAAATAAACAGAAGATTCAAAAGAACGTAAGACACATTGGTGATCAAAGTAAGCGCCAGAGCGGGCCGGGTGCGCCCTACGCCGCGCAGGCAGCAGACACAGCCCTGATACAGGCCAAACGCGGGGTAAGAAAGAACACTGCCCAAAAGATAGAGCCGTGAGTTTGAAAAAACGTCTGCGTCGGCGCTGCCGAACAGCAGCCACAAAATCGGGTCGCGGAACAGAATGAGCACCACACCCAGGCCGATTGCCAGAAGGGGAACCGCGGCCACCGTTTGCTCGGTCGAGCGCGACACCATCTCCTGATTGCGGCTGCCCTGGTACTGCGCCACTACGACCGTGCCGCCGGTGGCTACCGCCACCAGAATCGTCGTCATCAGCAGGTTCAGCGAATCTACCATGTTTACGGCGCTGATTGCCGCAACGCCCGCGGTGCTGATGAGAGCTGTGTTAAAAAAATTGATGCCCAGAATAAAGGCCTGCTCTAAAAAAACGGGCAAAGCCAGCGCAAGAACCTGCTGGTAATGGATGCTTTTTCCGGAAAGATACTGTTCCAGTAAGTGAGAGGTTCGCTGTTTTATGATGAGAAGCGTTTTGCTGTGCAACAAAATCACACCAATTCCTTTAAAGCTGTATTTGGGCAAGGGTACGGGAGCTGTAGCGGCGAAGAGAGCGCCGTTGTCCATTAGACTGAGATGCAAAGCGCCGATCAGATTTTTCAGAAACAAGGCCTGAAATGGCATCGAACGAAAAAACTGTCAATGTGTATTACTATACAACGAAAAGAGCGGTTTGTCACGGGATAACGGCCCAAAAGGGAGCAGAAAAACGAGGCGTTTTTCTGTCAATATTTCCCTTCCTGAAATTTCTGTATGATAAGATCCTGCAATTGGAGAGAGTCTTTTGCAGAAACATGTGAGAAATATCACAGAAAGAGAGCTTGGGGTCTTCAAATACGGCGGTTTTGCGGAAGGGGTTTGGGAATGGATGGAATTTGTGTTATAATCATCTCAGACGCAAGCTGTTTGGATTCCTTTTTATCTCTGTCCAACCCGGCAAGAGGGGCAAGCCCGCGTAAGCGGAATCCCACGCGGGGCATCCGCTGAAAACCAACTCTTTCAGAATATCGCTTTCTTCAAGTAAGCCGTAAAAACAATCAGCCCAAAAAAGAAAATGAAATAATCTTTTGTTGAAAATAAAAAGGAGTAACAAATCCATGGATGGAAAGCAAAGAAAAAATATAGCGGTTGGTTCATTGGTAGACGTCGTTCAAAAGCAGGATCAGCCGACGGGACGTTTGACGCGGGGGCGGGTTGCACGCCTGCTCACAAAAAGCCCGAGCCATCCCCACGGCATAAAGGTGATGCTGGAATCCGGAATTGTTGGCCGGGTGCAGTATGTAATAGAAGAACAGGAGGAAAAATAATGGAGCGCTTATTTGTGTGTTACCCCAAATGCACCACCTGCCAAAAGGCCGAACGCTGGCTGAAGGAGCACGGAATTTCCGCTGAGGTGCGGAATATCAAGGAGCAGAATCCGTCACAGGAGGAGCTGACACGGTGGTACCGCGCATCCGGGCTTCCGCTGAAAAAATTCTTCAATACCAGCGGCATGGCCTACCGGGAGCAGGCACTTTCCCAAAAACTGCCGGAAATGAGTGAGGAGCAGCAGCTGGCGCTACTTTCCACCGACGGAATGCTGGTTAAGCGGCCGATTCTGACGGATGGAGAAACCGTGCTGGTCGGCTTTCGGGAGAAAGAATGGGAAGAGGCCCTGCTGAAATAAGGCAAAAAGAAAAAGATTCAAAACGGCGGAACACATCATCCACTCCCTTTTGAATCTTTTTTCGGTTATATGCCTTACCGTTCGGCATTCTTCTGGTTATGGGATTCAGTCCGCCCCAACCGGCCCGCTTTTGCAGATCCAGCTTTCTGCGCTGCGATTTGCTCATTTTTTCCCGCGGTATCATTTTTTCCATCGGCACTCATCCTTTCTAATTATAATATACCACAAAGAACGAGAAATGTCATCCTTCGGTAACGGAAAGTAAGGTCTGGCAAAATCAGGAACAGTGTGTTATAATACAATAACATGAGAATGATTATCATAATTAATCAAAAAACCAAGAGGACGGAAAGGGGAAACAGCATGAGAAGAACCATTCGTAAAACAGTTACCGGGAATACACAATATGACGGCGCGGGGGTGCGTCTGGTACGCGTGATCAGCCGCCCGGACGTAGAGGATTTTGATCCGTTCCTGATGCTGGACGCATTTGATTCCACCGATCCGGCCGATTATGTGAAAGGATTTCCGTGGCATCCGCATCGGGGAATCGAAACGGTCACTTATCTGATCGAGGGAACCATCGAGCACGGCGACAGTTTGGGCAATCGGGGCAGTATTGATAACGGCTGCTGCCAGTGGATGACGGCGGGCGGCGGCATTCTGCACCAGGAGATGCCGAAGGAAAGCCCCCGCATGCTGGGAGTACAGCTTTGGCTGAACCTGCCGGCCAAAGCTAAAATGACAGCCCCCAAATATCATGATATTCGTGCCGAGCAGGTACCTGCGGTAGAAACAGAGGCGGGCACCACCCGTGTGATCGCCGGCAGCTACCAGGGCACAGCCGGCCCTGGGCAGGGCGAATTTGTTCCGATGACGATGCTGGACGTTGCGCTGAACCCCGGCTGCGAATGGAGCTTGACCGTTCCCACGGCGGATACGGTGTTTGTGTATGTGGTGCGCGGGGAAGGCAGCTTTGCCGAGCAGGATGGAACGGTTCAGGAAAAGCACGCGGTTTTGTTCCATGAGGGAGAAGAGCTGTCGGTTACGGCAAGCGCGCAGGGCGTGCGCTTTCTGCTGTTCAGCGGCCCTCCGCTGAAAGAACCGATTGTCTGGGGCGGGCCGATTGTGATGAACACCCGTCAGGAGCTGCAGCAGGCGTTTCTGGAGCTGGATCAAGGCACCTTTGTAAAGGACTGATTTCCTTTTCCATTCTATATCATAAAGAAAAAGCGGGAGTGTGCCCTATGAAAAGGGCTCGCTCCCGCTTTGTATTGTTGAATTTGTTTTGCAGGGGCAAATCCTTTCCCTGTTATCACTCGGTGCCGTTAGTTCAAAGTGTCGGCATAGTGCTTCATGGCCTGTGCCAGAAAGGCCGAGAGGCCCTCGCCGTATTGGTCGATGTTTTCGGTGAAGCGCGGGTCGTCCACATACATTTGGCCCAAACCCGTGAAGGCTTCCGGCGAATAGTGATGGCCGAAATTGTCGTTCAGAAAATGATAAAACTCCCCGACTTTTTCCAATACCTCGGGGGAATCCGGCGGAAGCTGACGGCACTGTGCAAGCGTGCAAAAGATGTTTTCCATCTGCCGCGCGATTTTCTCCTGTTCCTCTTTTCCCAGAGCGGAAAGCATGGAGCTGCTTTTCTGAACCGTTTCGTCGCCCCAGCGGCGCCGCGCTTCTTCTTCATAGGGATTCTTTGAAAAATCAAAACCCTCAAATTTTTCTTTCGGCGTCATGGTGATATCTCCTTTCCATGTTTTGTGTGTTTTGAGCAGAGTGTCCAGCATGGTGTCGATCCGCCGGCGCTCGTGCACCAGGTACGCTTTTTGCACCTGAAAGGCCTGTTCCCGGTCAAATTCGGGATTTTCCAGCAGCTCGCGGATGACGGAAAGGGGGAACCCGCATTCCCGAAAGAACAGGATCTGCTGCAGACGATCCAGATTCTCTTCGGAATACTCCCGGTACCCGTTTTCCGGATTCCGCCGCGGGCACAGCAGCCCGATTGCATCGTAATGATGCAGCGTGCGCACGCTCAGGCCGGTCAGGCCCGCAACCTCGTTGGCGTTCATGTGGGAATTCCTCCTTTCAAAGAGTATCATAAGCTATAACGCCGCGTCAGGGTCAATCCTATTTTATCATTTTTTCAATTTTTTTATTAATTTGTAATGTATTGTTCAAAGCGCCATTGAAGTTCCCCCGTAGAAGTGGAGAAGGCTTGCTGTTTCACATCGATTGACATCAAAAAACAGTCCGGAGAAGCCCACGGGTGGAGGTAGAATACATTGCGTAACGTAAATTGAAAATGGAATAAAAAGAGACATAGTATGCAGTCTTTGATAGAATGAAGTTACCACACACCATTCTGAAAGGAGACAGCAAACCATGTCCGAAAATTTGTACAGTTAAACGAGGAAGTAATCAAGGGGCAAATTAAAGAATTGGTTCGGGGCAGCGTGGAGGAAACACTGAACGGTCTGCTGGAAGCAGAGGCGCAGAAGCTGACGCAGGCCGCGCGTTACGAGCGCAGCAAGGAGCGGCAGGCTTACCGCAGCGGCCACTACCAGCGCAATCTGACCACCAGTTCCGGAGATGTGACCTTGAATGTGCCCCGGCTGAAAGGCGTACCCTTTGAGACGGCAATCATTGAGCGGTATCGCCGCAGAGAAAGCAGCGTGGAGGAGGCTCTGATTGAGATGTACCTGGCGGGAGTATCCGTACACCGGGTGGAGGATATTACGGAGGCACTGTGGGGCAGCAAGGTATCCCCCTCGACCATCAGCGAGCTGAACAAGAAAGCCTACGTCCACATAACGCGACAACCAATCGTGAGGGATACCGAGAATACAAAAGCCGGAGTTGTATTTGTGAGAAATGCCTCTCTCGTTCTCAGTGCACCGAAAGTCAGAACTGTACGAAAACGGTGACGCGGCATGTGTGGCAGGATTATGTAGAGATGGCGGAAGACGTTAGGCACACACTGAAATACAAAGAGCTTTACCAAAGGCGAAAAGAAACCATTGAGCGGGTGTTCGCCGATGCAAAGGTGAAATATGGGATGCGCTACACGCTCTACAAGGGCTTAACTCAAGTGACGAATTGGGTGAAGCTTAAATTTGCTGCCATCAATCTTAAAAAGCTGGCAATGCTGATAGCTATGCGGAAGCCCTCATACCGCGCAAGGCCTTTCGGAACTGCAAAGCAAACAGAATCACCGTCACTGTTACCGCAATAAAGTCGGTGACAGGCTCCGCCAGAAAAACGGCTGTCACTTTATCCGCCATCCATACGGGAATCATATAAATAAGCGGGATAAGCAAAAACACTTTGCGCAGCAACGCCAAAAACAACGAGGTTTTGGCATTCCCAATGGCGATAAAGGTCTGCTGGCAGGCAAGCTGCACACCCATTACAACGCTTGTTGCCATATAAATCCGTAAATACTGAGCGGTGTATGCCACAAGCACAGTATCGGATGTGAAAATATTTGCAAATATCTGTGGGAACAACTGAACCGCAAGCCAGAGACAGACGGAAAACAGAATGGATACTTTCAGCAAAGCAATAAAAGCCGCTTTTACCCGCTCGGCGTTTTTGGCGCCGTAGTTATAGCTGATAATAGGCTGCGCTCCCTGTGAAAGCCCCATCAGTGGCAATAAAGCGAATTGCATGACCGTGCTGAGGATAGTCATGGCGCCCACTGCCATATCGCCGCCGTATTTTTGCAGAGATGTGTTAAATGTAATCATCAGAATCGACTCAGTGGCCTGCATGATAAAGGGGGCCGACCCCAGTGCAAGGCAGGGGAGAATCACAGGCAGATCCGGTTTCATATTTTTCAGGTGTAGGCGCAAAGTAGATTTTTTGCCCCGCAAAAAGCGCACTACCCATACGGCAGAAACCGCCTGCGAAATGACCGTGGCAAGCGCTGCGCCCTTCACCCCCATATCAAAAGCAAAGATAAAGATGGGGTCAAGCACAATGTTCAGCACCGCGCCAATGAGAACCGTCAGCATGCTGGTGACGGCGAAGCCCTGCGCTGTGATAAATGCGTTGAGCCCCAGTGCCAGTTGGACAAACACTGTTCCCATCACATAGATACGCATATAATCCAGGGCAAAGCCGATGGTGTCCGCGCTGGCGCCAAAGAGCAGAAGAAGCGGCTCTGCAAAGGTAAGAAATACCACCGTCAGCACCAAGGATATTGCAAGAAGCGTACTCGTGCAGTTGCCAAGTATGCGCTCAGCCTCCTCATGATTTTCCTCTCCCATTTTGATGGAGGCGCGGGGTGCGCCCCCCATGCTGACCAGTGCCGCGAAGGCGGAAATCAACAGAATGACGGGCATGCAGACACCCATGCCGGTGAGCGCCAGCGCCCCCACATCGGGTATGCGTCCGATATACATACGATCCACCATGTTATACAGCATATTAATTAGCTGCGCGGTCACAGCCGGAATGGAAAGCTTAAACAACAGCTTTCCGATGCTTTGTGTTGCCAATTGCGTATTTTTGTCCTGTTGCAAGTGAATTACCCCTTTCGGGAGTAACGCTCAACGTTATCCCCCATTTTTTTCAGTGCAGAATTTAAGCTGCGACACTCATCCTCCGTCAGTCCGTCACCCAGCATCATAAAAAGATGCTGCTGAATGCGTGACAGCTCTATAACAGCGTTCTGAGCCTCGGGCGCTATATTCAAATAGACACACCTGTGGTCCGAACCTTGATGCGGCTGCAAAAAACCGCGTTGAATTAGGCTGTCTACCGATTTGCTCACCAAGGATTTGGAAATAGAGCGGTATTTGACAATGTCCGCGGCGGTGTTAACCCCTTGGTGATTGTGCAAAAATAACAGAATATCCCGCTCATTGGCCGTCAGCCTGTATTCCTGCTGTATCGGCACAAAGCAGGAATCATACCACTTGACAAACTTCCACGCCATCGCCATATAAGGCAAGTACGGGCGGATGAGGTCTTCTGAATTCGTATTTTTCATAGCATATCCTTTTAAGCAATATAGTTCATTTGTGAACTATTAAAATATAGCACAAATTACTTTTGCGTTCAAGAGGCACTTCCCTTACCAGCAGCACTCCGTGAGCATGCAGCCTTTTTTCCGATTGTAGTGCCGGCAGTATGTACAGACGCAGTCCGCAACACTCCAATACGCAAATTTGTTGTAGATGCGTGTGTGTTTTCCCATGGGCAGAACCTCCTTTGTCATAGAAATAGAACAAGGGGATGCCCTGCCGCATTGAAGCAGCAGGGTATCCCCTTAGATATATGTTATTCTTAAAGTGTAAAAGGTTAGTAGCATTTGACTGACTTTAGCTTTTTCACCCGGTTTGCAGAAAAAATCGTGGTAAGCAGGCTTATATGGCTTAACTCTTGAAGGGAGCAATCAGCCGCAAACCCGCTTGGTTGCAATGTTTTTTCATATTTCTCGCAACCTTTCCTAAACGCCACATTACAAACGAATGGTATGCGAAAGACTGAAGTAAAAAGGGGAAAGCCTCTGCAAGAATCAAGGCGGAAAGCGGTGCAAGAGTCGCTTCCAATCAGAATTGTGAGCGCATTTATTGATAAGGCAAAGCAATATACGAAGATTGATGAATTGATTTCTGAAGTCCTGCGTCTCTTCATTGAGCGAATAGAAGTCGGCGAACGCACAGAAAAATGGTCTCGCACCGCTATGCAGGAAATCAGCATTTACTATCGGGATATCGGACTGCTGGACAACGTAATTGAGTTACAAACTAATGAATCCACACAACAAAAGCCATCTGAGGTCGCATAAAAGTAATCAGCAGCCAGCGAATACTCACTGACTGCCGATGCATACCGCTCAATTCTCCACGGTTTTAGAAAATGTCCCTATGACACCGTGGGGAAAACCGGACTGTTTTTTGAAAGGAAGGCTTATTTCGCAGGGACAACGGCGCCCGCGTAGGTGTCTTCGATATACTTTTTGATATCGTCGCCTCTCAGAACTTCAACCAAAGCCTTGATGCCCGGGTTGTTCTGATCGCCGTCACGTACGGCGATTACATTCACGTATGCGGTGGCGGCCAAAGAGGTATCGGCCTCGGCGGCAAGCGCATCGGCAACCTTCAGGCCGCCGGCGATGGCGTAGTTGCCGTTGATGACGGCAAGGTCAACATCGGGCAGGGAACGGGCGGTCTGGGCCGCTTCGATTTCCTGAATCTTCAGGTTCTTCTTGTTCTCGACAATGTCGTTCTTGGTAGCGGTGATGCCTGCACCGTCCTTGAGCTTGATAAGGCCCTGATCCTGCAGCAGCAGCAGTGCGCGGGCTTCGTTGGTGGTGTCGTTCGGAACAGAGATGGTCGCGCCGTCCTTCAGCGCATCCAAAGATTTGGTTTTGCCGGCATAGATGCCGAAGGGCTCATAGTGAATGTCTCCCGCAGAAACAAGGTGGGTACCCTTTTCCTTATTGAAGTCGTTCAGGTAGGTGATGTGCTGGAAGTAGTTCGCGTCCAGCTCTTTGTTCTCCAGCGCAAGGTTCGGCTGCACATAGTCGTTGAATTCCTGAATGTCGAGCTGGTAGCCCTTGTCCTTCAGCAGCTCGTTGGCCTTCTTCAGAATGTCCGCGTGGGGCGTGGGGGATGCACCGATCTTAATGGTTTGCAGCTCCGCTGCGGAAGAAGCGGGCTCCGAAGCCGCCGCCGCGCTGCTGGCGGAAGAGCCGTTGGAGCATCCTGCCAGAGCCGAAACGGAAAGGGCCGCAACCAATAACAGAGAAAGAATTTTTTTCATTGTCAATATACCTCCATACAATTTTCACACCGAATATTTAAGATTTACGCTTGTCACTTTTCCCGGCGGAACGCATTCCGATTTCCTGAAAAATCTGCACCACAACAACCAGTAACAGCACTGTGACGAGCATAATATCGGTTTGATAGCGATAGTAACCATAGTTGACCGCAATGGCGCCAAGTCCGCCGCCGCCGATAAAGCCAGCTGTTGCGGAGTAACCCAGAATGGTGGCGATCGCGATTGTCGCCCCGTTGATCAGGGAGGGAACCGCCTCCGGCAGCAGCACCTTTAGAATGATCTGCCGGTCGGACGCACCCATAGAATGAGCCGCCTCGATCACGCCCTTGTCGACCTCCATCAAAGAGGACTCCACCATGCGCGCAATAAACGGCGCGGCGGAGAATGTTAGTGAAACGATGGCGGCCGTGGGGCCCAAAGAGGTGCCCACAATAGCCCGCGTTACCGGAATCAGCATAACCATCAGCAAAAGAAAGGGAATCGAGCGTGTCACATTGACGATCACGTCGAGCACCTTGTAAAGCGAAGCGTTGGGGCGGATTCCATCCCTTGCGCTGATGACCAGCAGAATGCCGAGCGGCAGGCCGATCACATAGCCGAACAGGGCGGAAAACACCGTCATGTATAAGGATTCCCCAATGCCGACCAGCAGCATCTGGATTGTGGCATTATCCCACATAGCCGGTCACCTCCTCCACCGTCAGCCCGCGCCGCTGCAGGTACCGCAGCATGTTTTCCCGCAGGGATTCCTGCTGGGGAACCTGAATGACGATCTGGCCGAATGCCTTGCCGTCAATATTTTTCGTATCCGCATAGATGATATTCACGGGGATTTTGAATTCCAGTACCATATCCGCAATCACCGGCTCGAACGAGGAGTTGCCGTCGAACACGATCCGGTAGCAGGTGGCGTCGGCATCCTGCGCCGAGAACGGCTCGCTCTTGCGGCCGTCCGGGTAAACAAGCTTCTGCGCCGCGGCGGTTTTAGGGTGAAAGAAGATTTCTTCCACGCTGCCAACCTCGGCAATGTGACTTTTGTCAATGATGGCCACCCGGTTGCAGATCTGCTCGATGACGCTCATTTCGTGCGTGATGATGATGATGGTGATGCCCAGCCGCCGGTTGATGTCCTTGAGCAGCGACAGGATCGATGCGGTTGTGGTGGGATCCAGCGCGCTGGTGGCTTCATCGCACAAAAGCACCTTCGGGTTCGGGGCCAGAGCACGCGCGATCGCCACGCGCTGCTTCTGCCCGCCCGAAAGCTGCGACGGGTACGACTTTGCGCGGTCGGAAAGGCCGACCAGCTCCAAAAGCTCCCTGGCTCGCGCCTTTGCGGTTTTTTTGTCCACCCCGGCAATTTCCAGCGGGAAGCAGATATTGCTTTCTGCGGTGCGCTGCATCAGCAGGTTGAACTGCTGAAAGATCATTCCCATGGAACGGCGCACCGTGCGCAGCTGGTAGTCGTTCAGCTTTGCTATGTCCTTGCCGTCGAACAGCACGCGGCCGGCCGTGGGGCGCTCCAGCAGATTCATGCACCGCACCAGGGTGCTTTTTCCCGCGCCGCTCATGCCGATGATCCCGAATATGTCCCCTTGCTGAATTTGCAGATTAATATCTTTTAAGGCGTGAACAGCGCCGTTTTTGGTTTGGAATGTCTTTTCCAGCTCCTGAATCTCAATCAATGTTTGAGGCGCCACAAAATTCCCTCCTTTTCTACAATAACCCTCTTAGTATATACCAAAACGCTCGGATAGTAAATGGGGAGCATCGCTTCAGAAACGGGGTTTTGTAAAAAAAGAAATCCTTTTTCTCCGGGGATTACACTTATTATAGAGAGCCCTCTCTTATTTGTCAATAAAAAAAGCCTAGAAATCATATAGGATTTCTCTATTTAAGGATATAGCTAAAATTTATTGCTCTGGTATTTTTTGCTGTGCGAGGAATAACTGCGCCGAATCCCGGCAAAGAGACGGCGCTTTCCGTCTGCCCGGTCCTTCTGGCGGCACTTGGCCAGGTAGTTGGCGGTTTCGTCGAGCACCTCCCCGCTGAGCAGGAACAGGGCGATCAGGTTCGGGAAGGCCATCAGGCTGTTGAAAATATCACTGATTCCCCAAACGAGATGCAAATCGAGCGTGCAGCCCGCAATGGCCGAGAGGGCAAACAGAATCCGGTAGGCGGGCACCGCCCGGTTGCCCACAAGGTATCGCACCCCGCACTCACCGTAATAAGACCACCCCAAAAGGGTGGCAAACGCAAATAGCGAGATGCACACGGAGATCAGCGCGCCGCCGTAATTGCCGAATACCGAGGAGAAGGCCGCCGCCGAGAGCGCCGCGCCGTCCTTTCCGCCCGAAAGCGCGCCGCTGCACAGGATGACGAGCGCTGTTACCGTACACATGAGGATCGTGTCCAGAAACACCTGAAAAATGCCCCACATGCCCTGCTCTACCGGCTCTTTGAGCGTGCTGCCGGAATGCGCCATGACCGAGCTGCCAAGCCCGGCCTCATTGGTGAATACCCCGCGCGAAACGCCGGTTTTCACCGCGTTCGCCATCGCCGCCCCGCCGATTCCTCCGGCGGCCTGCCGCAGGCCGAAAGCCTCCTCCACAATCTGCCGGAGCACCTCCGGCAGTACCTGACGGTGGCAGTACAGAACGATTCCCGCCGCGAGCAGGTAGCTGACCGCCATAAACGGAACCAGGCGTTCCGTAACACGGGCAATGCGGCGGATGCCTCCGAAGGTCGTGACTGCCAGCAGAACCGCCAGCGCCAAGCCGGTTACGGGGAGCGCGACGCCGAAGGTGTCCTGCAGCGCACCGGCGATGGAATTCGACTGCGCCATGTTCCCCATGCCGAACGAGGCCAGCACGCAGCCGATGGAAAACAGCACGGCCAGCCCCCGGCTGTGAACGCCGCGCTCAAGGTAATACATCGCGCCGCCCAGCCAGGTGCCGTCCGAATTTTTGATTCGGTATTTCATGCCCAGCACGTTTTCAGAGAAGATCGTCATCATTCCCAGAATCGCCGAGACCCACATCCAGAAGATCGCGCCCGCGCCGCCGAGAGTCAAAGCGGTGGCGACCCCCACGATGTTGCCGGTGCCGATGGAACCGGCCAACGCGGTGGAAACCGCCTGAAAGGGAGAAATTCCCTCCCCGCTGCGTGAATTCCGGCTGAAAAGTTTACCGAAAGTATTTTTCATCCAGAGTTTACAATGCGTAAACTGAAAAAAGCCCGAACGAAAGGTAAAATTTGCCCCCACCAGCAAAATGGCGGCCAGAACGGGCCAGCCCCACAGCAGGGGATGCAGAACATCGTTCAGCTGCTGAATCACCGCAGAAATTTTCAAAAGAAAGCGCCTCCTCCTACAACCTGTACTATCAGGTGTATTCCAAAGGCGCGCTTTTCATTCGTGCATATCGTCAATCAAACAGGGATTCCCCTTGCCGCAGGGAGAGGGATCTCAAAGCGTTTTTTTATCGCTGCGTCAGAAACACTTTTTGTTGGTTGTCTGCCCGATTTTCAGGAGACAGAAAAAAAGTTCTCCCGCGCCATGGGCGGGGAGAACAAAGGCACTTATGATTACAGGGATTTGATTTCGTCCAGCCACAAACGGGAGCTGGCGTCGCTCGGCATGCGAAAATCGCCGCGGGGCGACAGCGTTACAGTGCCCACCTTGGGGCCGTCCGGCAGGCAGGAGCGCTTGAACTGCTGGGCAAAGAAGCGGCGGTAGAAGATCAGCAGCCACTTTTTGATCGTTTCGTCGTCATAGGCGCCGGCAAAGGCCATGCGTGCCATGCGGTAAATTTTCTTTGGGCGGAAGCCGAAGCGCAGCATGTAAAACAGGAAGAAGTCGTGCAGCTCATACGGCCCGACCAAATCCTCCGTTTTCTGAGAAATTTTGCCGTTCACCGGGGGCAGGAGCTCTGGGCTGACGGGCGTATCGAGAATGTCGAGCAGCAGCTCGCGCACCCCGGGCAGGCTGTTTTCCGCCGCGTGGCGTACCAGGTGGCGCACCAGCGTTTTGGGGATGGAGGCGTTCACGCCGTACATCGACATGTGATCGCCGTTGTAGGTGGCCCAGCCGAGCGCAAGCTCCGACAGGTCGCCCGTGCCGATGACGATTCCGCCCGTCTGGTTGGCAATGTCCATCAATACCTGCGTGCGCTCGCGCGCCTGCGAATTCTCGTAGGTCACGTCGTGAACCTGCGGGTCGTGGCCGATGTCTTTGAAATGCTGTTCCACCGCGGCCGCGATGGAAATTTCGCGAAAGCTCACGCCCAGGCTCTCCGCAAGGCCCGAAGCGTTGTTTTTGGTTCTGCTGGTGGTGCCGAAGCCCGGCATCGAAACCGCGGTGATCCCCGTGCGGGGAAGCCGCAGAGAGTCGAAGGCGCGCACCGTGACCAGCAGTGCCAGAGTGGAATCCAGCCCGCCGGAAAGACCGATCACAGCCGATTTTCCGCCGGTGTGGCGCAGGCGGGTTTTCAGCCCCTCGGCCTGCATCGTCAGAATCAGCTCACAGCGGTCGTACAGATCGGAGGAGTCGGACGGCACGAACGGCAGGCAGGGGAAGGTGCGCCGAAGCTCCAGCGGAGCAGGGGCCAAATCGAACTCGATCGCCGTGCAGCGGCGACCGTTCTGCCACGTGGTCATGCGGCGGCGCTCCTGAATGAGGCGCTGCAGGTCAACGTCCGCGCAGGTCAGGCCGGTGGTAAACAGCGGCGCCTCCGCCAAAAGGGCGCCGTTTTCGGCAATCAGGTTATGTCCGGAAAAAACCATGTCGGTGGAGGATTCCCCTTCGCCCGCGTCCGCGTAGGCGTAGGCGGCAATCAGCCGGGCCGACTGCCCGGTGACGAGCGCGCGGCGATAAGAGGGCTTGCCGATCACCTCGTCGCTCGCGGAGGGATTCAGAATCACCGTCGCCCCGCAGGAGGCCAGATTGGCCGAGGGCGGCTCCGGCATCCACAAGTCCTCGCAGATTTCCACCCCCAGTACCAGCTCCGGGATGGACACGCAGCGGAAAATCAAATCGCCGCCCATCGGCACCGCTTGTCCGCAGAGTGTGACCTCGCAGGCAGCGGGAGCAGGGGAAAAATGGCGCGCTTCATAGAACTCCGAATAATTCGGAATGCTGCGCTTGGCGGCCAGCCCCAGAATCCGGCCCTGATGGATCACGGCGGCGGTGTTGTACAGCTCGGCGTTCAGCGCAACGGGTACGCCGATCACGGCGATGATGCGCATACCGCGGGTTTCGTGCAGAATGCGTGATAAGGCCGCTTCCGCACCCGCGATCAGGGTATTGTCGCGAAACAGGTCACCGCAGGTGTAGCCCGTCAGGCACAGCTCGGGGAATACCACAACGCCCGCCTGCTGCTGCTCCGCCTCGCGCATCAGGTCGATCACGGCAGATCCGTTGTGCCGGCAGTCCGCTACCCGAATCACCGGGGTAGCGGCGGCGATTCTGAAAAATCCGTCTTTCATAGGACTGTTCTCCTCCATTTTTGGGAAATAGAAGGGCGCGCAGCCGCGCGCCCTTCTTTATCGAGTGGAATAATTTTCTTTTAGCGCCGGCGGGCAAACGGTAACGTCCGGCATATGCCGCCGCAGATTTTCCAGCTTGAACTGCTTGCTGCAGCAATAGAAAATACCGCGCCGCACCCGGTTTAAATTGCTGAGACAGTTGGCGCCCTTTCTCTCCCGCAGGTGCATTTTCAGCACATAATAAAGACAGCACAGGCCGGTCTTGCGGCAAAGGGCATGGTAGGCCTTTTCATAATCGGAATAAACGCCCACGTTTTCCAGCGTGGCGCGCACCATGGCGGTGGCGCGGATAAAATCGTTGATCTTGTCCGCATTGATCGTAGCCAGAGTGCTGGTGCTTTGCTGACTATAATAATACAGCGCTTTGTCGATGACGACGACCTTGTTTGCGTGCGAAAACAGCTTGTTTGCCGTGGCCAGATCCTCAAACGCCATGGAGGGGAAGGTGATACCGTAATCGGTAAACAGGCTTCTTTTATAAATTTTGTTCCATACAAGGCTCTGAATCTGGGTGTCGTGCAGCAGCTTGTTCATGGCCACGTCGCGGCTGAAAACGCCGTGGCAGCGAAACGGGTACTTGTACAATACATCTGAGCGGACAAAGTGGTAATAATAGTAGCAGCAGGCAATGTCTGCGTCGTTTTCGGTGACTGCGCGGTACAGCTCCTCCAAAAAGTAGGGAGAAACATAATCGTCGCTGTCCACAAAACAGAGGTAATCGCCGCGGGCGGCCTCCATTCCGCGGTTGCGCGCCATAGACATGCCGGCATTGGGCTGGTCGATCACGATAATATTGACATAATTCCGCTCGAATTCGCGAAGAATAGCAAGGGAACCATCTTTTGAACCGTCGTTGACGGCGATGATTTCAAAATCCTGAAATGTTTGGTGAACCAGAGTGGAAAGACACTTGCCGACAAAAGGCTCCACATTGTAGACGGGAATTACCACGCTGATTTTGGGGTCTTTGAATTTTGCTTGATTCGGCAAAGCTCATTTCTCCTTTCATACGAAACTAGTATCCCGCTTTTTGCGCAGGTTGATACATGCCCCTGTTGCAGGAACAGGTAAAAGCTCTTTGCGGGGCTGTTATTGGCCCGATTCCGTTTGTCCGGAGGAGTCGGAAGATGCCGTGTTCGGCTGAGAAGAAGCAGGCTGAGACGACGCGTGGGAGGAAGGCGAAGCCTGTGAAGAGGAAGCCGGCGCGCTCGGCGCAGGCTTTGAAGAGACGGGTGCCGAGGAGGCCGGGGATACGGAAGCGGTTCCCTCCGTGCCGGGGCCTACCTTATAAATGTTCGCAATGGCGCGGTAATAGCTGCTCGGCAGAGCCTCTGTTTTGACCGCCTTGCCGTTGAGGTAGAAAATGCGTTTGGCGGACGCGCGAATGCCGGCGTTGCCCTTGCGGTCGAGAACCTTCTCGCCCTTTTTCAGGGAGGGATCCACCACGAACTGGTCCGCAGGCTGCGCCACGGTGCCGGTCTGCTGAGAGACGACCTCGATGGCGTCATAATCGGGGGACTGGTAGCCGTAAAGCGTAACCGTCACTTTTGTGCCGGCCATGCCGGCCACGATGTATACCGGGTATTCGGTGGGATTTTTAAATTGAAAATCCAAATAAGGGTAGCTGACGGTTGCGTCCAGACCGAGCGGAACATAGGAGGACCGCCACATGTGATTGGCGCGGCTGGTGATCTCCATGTTGGAGCGGATAGCCGCCCCGTACAGTGTGGAGGACACCTGACATACGCCGCCGCCATATTCCAGCACTTTCTTTCCGCCGGAGATGGCCACGGCCTTGCGGTAGCCGTTTTCGGGAAGATTTGAGTCGCCCGTTGCATTGTTGAATGAGAATACGGCGCCGGGCTCAATCACCTTGCCGTTGATGGCCGCCGAAGCCACCTTCATGTTGTGGTTGCCGTCCGCGGTGTTGGTTGAGGTGGTTGTGTAAGTGCCGAGCTTTTGCATATGGCTTTTCAGGTGCGCCTGCGTCACGTCGAAGGGAACCGTTTTCACGGGAATCTCAATCGTTCCTGTTCCGCTGCCGCCCACCAGGGCGTTCACCTGAGAGAACAGAGAGTCGCTTTCCACCGCGAGGCCGTCTTTGCCGTCCTTATAGTGGAACGTGGCCGTGGCGGTATCAAAAGAAGCGACCGTTGCGTTGACCGGCGAAACATTCACAGCCTGCTCGATTTCAGAGAGTTTCTGTTTTAACACCGCTTCGTCGTGCGTTGCCGTCAGACGATAGGTTTTGGGGGTCGTTTTCAGCGCTTCGATCTGCTTCAGGCGATCCTCGTCGCTGCCCGTGCGGGCGTAGCCGTAGGCTTCGTCCAGAACCTCCCGCGTGTTGAAGCGGTACCCCAAATCCTGCGCGGTGAGCGTCCAGCTTTTATCGCCGTAGGTCAGCGTGATGTCGATTTTTGGCAGAAGAGCGGGCTCGGCGGCTTCCAGCGCCTTTTGGGCCTCTTCCCTTGTCTTTCCGCCCAGGTCGATTCCCTCTACCACCGTTCCGGCGTAGTAGGTGTCCGCCCGCAGAAGAGTGGCTTCGTTCTTCGCCTTCTCCTGCTGCTGGTAGTAAGAGACGCCCGCAAACACAGCTGCGCCCAAAATCAGGACGCCGGCCGCGGCGGCCGCAATCTTTTTCCACCGGCCGGAGCTGTTTTTGCCGTGTTTCGGGGAAGAAGAATACAGGTCCTTCAGGGATTCTTCCTGGTGGGGATGAGTCGTCTGATTCATACAACAATCCTTCCTTCCTGAAACAAAATTCGTCCTGCGCGTTCCCGGAGCGGGAAGCTGAAGGCACAGCAAAACAAGGCTTTTCGCGAATCTATTTTATCGCCTTTTGCAAGGAATGTAAAGTTACAGCTTTTACATAAGTTTCAAAAGGCCGTTTATTCCGTAAAATATTTACATATCAAGGCTTGAAACTTAGTGGGAAATACTATATTGTATAAATACGCGACCCTGCGGCAAGAAATGCAGACTTTTTCATTTGGGCACTGCCGGGTCGGGACTGTATTTTGAAAAATACGCAGAACGGAATCGTTCCGTTCTCACAGGAGGAACCTTCAGGTGAAAATTCTTATTTTATCTGCGGCAACCGGAGGCGGCCATTTACGTGCATCCCATGCAATTGAGTCGTATCTTTTGGAGAATACCACAGATGTTGAAGTGAGAGTGGTGGATGCGCTGAAAACCATTCATCCAATCTTAGATAAAACGATTTGCGACGGATATCACTTTTTGGCCACGAAGACTCCGAAAATGTTCGGATTGCTGTACCAGAAATCCAACGAGGAAAATCCCCTGGCGCAGATGGTGCCGAAATTCAACAGCCTGTTCAGCCAGCGGCTGCTGCCCTTGTTTGAGGAGTACGAGCCCGACGTGGTCATCGCAACGCACCCCTTTGTAACGGAAATGGTTTCCCATTTAAAAGAAAAGGGGCAGGTCAGGGTGCCGCTGATCTGCATCATGACGGACTACGGCCCGCATAAGGCGTGGATTTCGGACAATGTGGACGCCTACGTCGTGTCGAGTGAAGACATGGTGCCGGAGATGGAGGCCATGGGCGTGCGGCGCGAAATCGTGTACCCGTTCGGCATTCCGGTTTACAATGTGTTTTTCGATAAGGCCGACAAGGCCGCGCTGCTGGAAGAGCTGGGAATGAAGCCCGACCAGCTTACCATCCTGATTATGGCGGGGAGCTTCGGCGTTTCAAACATCCTCCAGATTTACGAGGATATCGTTTGTCTGGATCTGCCGTTCCAGATCATCGTCATCACCGGGCGGAACGAAAAATTGTTCCAGGCCTTCGAGGATAAGATTGCAGAGTGCCGCCTGAGCCCTCCAATGGGTTGCAAGCACACCCGGCTGGTCTTTTTTACGAACGAAGTGGAAAAGTACATGCACGCGTCCGACCTCATCATCACAAAGCCCGGCGGGCTCACGGTGTCTGAGGCGCTGGCCTGCAACGTTCCGCTGGCCGTGTTCGACGCGATCCCCGGGCAGGAGGAGGACAACGCCAATTTCCTGATGAGCCACGATATGGCGGTGAGGATCCGCAAGGGCGACGATTGCGCGGGCACAATCTCCGAGCTGCTGCGCAACCGCGAAAAGCTTGAGAAAATGCGGCAGTCCTGCCAGAGCTTCGATAAATCGCAGTCGTCCAGAAACATTTTGTCTCTGATCTACGAGCTGGTGGAGGAGCAAAAGAGGGATACCGCCGCATTCGGCAAATAAACACGCTGCCGCATAAGCGCCGGAACGAATGCTCTTTTATGAAACAGGATTTATTCCGTTAGAAAAATAGAATTGCTGCAAAAACAAAGTTGCAGTCGCAAATCGCGCGGCAAAGCACGCTGATAAACAGGAGAATGCGCCTTGATCTGGCAGGATACGGATCAAGGCGCATTTTTGTGTACTGTTTTTCAGCGGGTGCATTTTGCAGCCGCCCCGTTTTTTGTTTGTTAAGGATTGTTTTATTCCCGAAAAACGCCGCGGTGAATCGATCGGCGGGAATCCCTTGCTGGCAGTGACCAAGGGAATGCCTTCCTTCATGTGTCGGCTTGAGGCGCTTCCGAATGCCGGTATTCCAGTATGTCTCCGGGCTGGCAGTCCAAGGCCTTACAGATTCCTTCCAGAGTGGAGAAGCGAATTGCCTTTGCCTTACCGTTTTTCAAGATGGAAAGATTCGCCAGCGTTATGCCGACCTTTTCAGAAAGCTCCGTCACGCTCATTTTCCGTTTTGCGAGCATCACATCAATATTGATTATCATTGCCATGTGCTCACCTCAAATGGTAAAATCATTTTCAGATTTGATGAGGATCGCTTCCTGCAGCAGTCTTTGAAGAACGGCTACGAAGGTTGCAACCACAAGCGGGATGGAGGCCATGGCAAAGCCGAGGAGGATAAGGCCGGGCGCATCCTCCCATTGTGCCACAAGATATACGGCCGGCATACCGGCCAAATAGAAAAGCCCGGTCATCAGCGTTCCGGCGATTTTCATGTTCCTCAGCGTCCTGATGGATGCGTCGGAAAACACCTTTCCGCTGTCGATATAGTGCAGCAGCCTGATCGCCTGGTACAGCGCAAAGAAGAAAAGAATCATTGCCGCATACATGCAGATCAGGAACGGGAGTTTGAAAAACGCCGCCGCCGGCACGAATGCAGACAGAGCGTTTGCAAATCTGGGCAAAAGGAAAACGCCGAAAACGAGCACGGCGATTCCGATCAGGACAATGACGGTTGTTAAAAAGATGGTTGAGACACGCTGCTTCATAAAATCACTCCATTCTCTATCGTTAACTCGATTATAGCATTTATTTATTGTTTGTCAATAAATAAATATTGAAATTCGGGTGAAATTATCTGTTTTGGGAGCTGTAATCCGGCTTTGGGCAGCAGGGGGGGAAGCCCGTTTTCCGGCAAAAAACAAGGTATCCTTCCTCAATAGAAGATACCTTGTTTTGCAGCATTCAATTTGGCGGTGCAACTTGGCTTTGCGGCTCTGTTGGGTGCAGATCGGCCAAAGTCCGCTTTGCTCTGTGTTACAGGCCCGCGCCCAGAATCTTTTCCATATTCTCCAGCTGGTCAATATGAACGATCGTCACGACCTTGTCGCCGCCCTGCAGCATGGTGTCGCCGCGGGGGATCAGCAGGTCGGAGTTGCGGATGACCGCAACGAGCACGCATTCGGTGGGCAGCTCAATGTCGCGCAGCAGCTTGCCCTGCACGGAGGAGCCCGGGTTCACGATGCGCTCAACCAGCGAATACTTGCCGCCGTGCAGCTTTAAAAGCGTCATCATGTCGCCCATCGACATTTCCTCCGCCACCAGCCGGGCCATCAGGTCGGCCTGGTTCACGGCGGCATCAATGCCCATTAAGGGCGTGAACAGCCACGCGTTTTTCGGGTTGTTCACACGGCCGATCACTCTGCGCACGCCGTATTCCAGGCGGGCCAGCGTGCCGATGACCAGATTGTTTTCGTCCGAGCCGGTCACGGCGGCCACAACGTCCGCCTGGCGCACACCGGCGGCCTCCAGCACCTTCGGCTCCGCGCCGTTGCCCTGCAGAATCGTATCGTGCGGGAGGGATTTTTTCAAAACCTCGATCCGGTTGTCCTTTGCCTCAATAATCGTGATGCTGTGGCCGCGTTCAATCAAAAGCGATGCAAGGTAGCAGCCCACCTGACCGCCGCCGACAATAATTACCTTCATGATTTCATCCCCCTACCATGTTTTGCCGAGCAGTTTGCGCAGCTGACCGCCGGAAGCGGAGGTTGCCGCGATATACACGACGTCGCCCTTTTGAAAAATCGTGCCGGTTGTCGGCAGCAGAGTTTTGTTGTCGCGCTCGATCGCGACAACGTGAATGTCGCCGACCACCGTCAGCTCATTCACCCGGTGCCCTGCCAGAAGGGCGGGCAGCTCCACGCGCACCAGCTCCGCCTCGCCGCTGCCGAAGCTGTAAACCTGATTCAGCGAGGAGTACGAAAGCAAATCCGATGCACGCTTGATACCCCACGTGGTGGAGGAGAGGGTCTGTACGCCCAGGCGCTTGTAAATCTCGGCCTTTTCGCGGTCGTACAGGCGTGCGACCACTTTTGGAACATGGTAAATCTCTTTGGCGATGCGGGCGATTACGGCGTTCGATTCGTCGCTGGAGGTAAAGGCCGCCAGCGCGTCGGTGCGCTCGATCTGCGCCCGCTGCAGAACGTCTTTGTCAAAGCCGATGCCTTCGACTGTTTTTCCGTGAAAGCCTTTGCCGAGCTGTTGAAACGCTGCCGGGTCAGAGTCAATGACGGTAACGGAGTGACCGGCTTTGCTCATGGCCTGCGCAAGGCCGGAGCCGTTGCGTCCGCACCCTACAATAATGATCTTCATCAAATAGCCTCCCTTTTTGCGTCTTTGGGCATGTTGGTGTGGGTTTGGTCGTTGCGATTCTTCTTCTTTCTGCGATCCCACCAGCGCAGAAGCCATTTGCGCGCCTCATCCAGCAGCAGCATGGCAAACGGGATGAACAGCAGCATTCCCAGGTGTTTCAGCGGCAGGGGCGCCGTGTTGAACAGGTTGTGCAGGAACGGCAGCGGCAGGAAAACAAGGCACGCAAGGAGCGTGAATTCCACCGCGATCCCCACCAGAATCAGGCGGTTGCTGAACAAACCGATCTTGAATACAGACGTGCGATCCGTGCGGCAGGCGAATACCGCGCCCATCTGCGAAAGCACGATGGCGGCAAAGGTAATGGAGGTGGTCATCCGGTACGCGATTCCCTCAGAGGCCAGCGGAACCGCAGGCCAGCCCATCAGGAAGTTCAGGAAGAAGTATGCGGCGATGCCAAAGATTGCTTCAAGCATACCGTACCACAGAAAAGCCCTCAAAATCAAGGGACGATTGAGGAGAACATCCTTTCTGGAGCGCGGTGGCGCGTCCATCACACCCGCCTCCGGCGCTTCGGAGCCAAGGCCCATGGCGGGCACCATATCGGTGCCGAGGTCGATGGCCAGAACCTGCATGATCGTCAGGGGAAGCGGAATCAGCCCGCCGGAGAACAGGTACAGAACCATCGGCACGGCGCAGGACATGTTGCTGTTGAAAATATAGAGAACAAATTTGCGGATGTTGCTATACACCGCGCGGCCCTCCTCGATCGCGTTGACGATGGAGGCAAAGTTGTCGTCGGTCAGAATCATGTCGGCGGCTTCCTTTGCCACGTCGGTTCCGGAGCGGCCCATCGCGACGCCGATATCCGCCTTTTTCAGCGCGGGGGAATCGTTGACGCCGTCGCCGGTGACGGCGACGATCTGCTTCATATCCTGCAAAGCGCTGACGACCTGAAGCTTCTGCTCGGGGGCGACGCGCGCGAAGATGACTTCATCCTTGAGCGCTTCCTCCAGATCCGTCTGGCTCATGGTTTCAAGCTCCAGACCGGTGATGATGCGGGGGTGGCTGCCGGAAATGATCCCGATACGGCGGGCAATGCTCTCCGCGGTCAGGCCGTAGTCGCCGGTGATCATGATGATGCGGATGCCGGCCTTGTGGCATTTCTTCACGGCGGCGGCAACCTCCGGACGGGGCGGGTCAACCATGGCGATCAGGCCGAGGAAGGTCAGATCCTGCTCAATCAGCTCGGGGGTGTACTCGCTCAGGCTGGTCGGCAGCGCGACTTCGCCGGTCAGCTCGCGGCAGGCGACCGCCAGCACGCGCAGCCCCTTTTTGGCGTATTCGTCGTTCACCGCCATGACGCGGCGGCGCTCGTCGTCGCTCATGGCGGAAACCACGCCGTTTCTGCGCTGGCGGGTGCATAAATCCAGCACCTCCTTCGGCGAGCCCTTTACATACGCAAGGCGGCCGCCGCTCAGGGGCTGGTGAATGGTGCTCATGCGCTTGCGGCCCGAGTCGAAGGGCAGCTCGCGCAGGCGGGGAATCGAGGCGGACAGCTCATCCAGATTCAGGCCGTTCTTCTTTGCAACGACCAGCAAAGCGGCTTCCGTGGGGTCGCCGAGAACGGTGTAATGGCTGTTTTCTTCGCTTGGGGGCAGCAGTCTGGCGTCGCAGCACAGCCCGGCGCCGGTGAGCAGCTGGCACAGGTCGCTGTTATCCTTGTCGGCGGGGCGGCCGTCTTCTTCCAAAATCTGGCCGCCCTCGGCGTTGTAGCCGACCCCGGTCACCTCGAGGTTGCGGCCGCCGAGCCACACGTTGCTGACGGTCATTTCGTTCTGAGTCAGGGTGCCGGTTTTATCCGTGCAGATCACCGTGGTGCAGCCGAGCGTCTCGACAGCGGACAACCGCTTGATCAGCGCGTTGCGCTTTGCCATGCGCTGCACGCCCATGGCGAGCGATAACGTAACGGTGGGGAGAAGGCCCTCCGGAATAAACGCGACGATCATGCCCAGAGCGAAAATAAACGCCGCCACAGGCTCGGATTTCGCGAGGAAAATCGCCAGAATAAAGAACAGCACGCCGATCGAAACAGCAATGGCGGAAACCTTCTTGGTCAGATTCCCCATTTCCTTCTGCAGGGGGCTGGATTCATCCTTGAGGCTCTGGGTCAGGCTGGCAATGCGGCCGAATTCGGTATCCATTCCCGTAGAGCAGACGATCGCCTTGCCGGTGCCGGAGGAGACCGTTGTTCCGGCAAAAATCAGGTTCGGCGACTCCACTGTGGAAATATCGGTGCGAAGCACCTGGTCACGTGCCTTGTGCACGGGATTCGATTCTCCGGTGAGTGTGGACTGGTTGACGCGAAGGTCGTTGTCCTCGACAAGACGCGCGTCGGCAGAGATCATGTCCCCCTCCGACAGCAGCATAATGTCTCCGGGAACGAGATCCTCCGCCAGAAGGCGAAGCTCCTCGCCGCCGCGCAGCACGCGAACGTAGTCCGGCAGCAGCTTCTTGAGGGCTTCGGTCGCCTTGCCGGCGCGGAATTCCTGCCAGAAGCTGAATACGCCGTTAATGACGTTGACCATCCAAACGGCGATGGCCAGCTCCGGCATACCCGCGATTAGCGCGACGAGACCGGCGATCCAAAGCAGAATCGCCATCAGGTGGGTAAAGTTGGAAAGAAACTTCCAGATCAGCGGCTGGCCCTTCTTTTCCTGTATTGTATTTTTGCCGTACTTTTTCAGGCGAGCCTGCGCCTCTTCGGGGGAAATGCCCTGCTCTGCGGTGCCCAGCGCCCCGTATACTTCCGATACGGGCAGCTGCCGGATTTTGCGCGGCAGATCATTGACCGGCGGTGCGGCCGGCTGATGAGTGGCGGTTTGTACGTTTGATTCTTTCATCGTTCAGCTCTCCGTTCCATAACATGTATCATTCCATTCGGATCCCGCCGGGTACCAAACGCGGGAAGAAGGGGTTCGCCGCAGTCTGATCCCTTATGGGCGCGTTTGCCGCCGGGAGCCAGGCTGCAGGGCCGGCTTCAACGGCAGGCGGGTTAGCAAAAAACCCCCATTTGATTGTGGGGCTGCGGCGCGTGAGGAAACGTTCGCGTCGCGTTTGAAACCGGCCGTTTGCGTTCTTCATATTTCTGTTTTTCAATCAGCGGCGCTGCGTTCCGGTAAGCCCGGTCAGTCCCTGCTGCGGAAGGGGAACTGCGGATTTCTTACCGGATCGCCCTGCCTGTCTTTCCCGATTTCCGTTCTTATTTTAGCGAAGAGCCTGTGAGTTGGGTGTGAAAAGACAGAGATTGGTGTGAGAATCCTGTGAGAATGGGAATGAAATGGTTTTGCCTGCGTGCGTATTCGTTTCCTTGCGGCGCCTGCCGCTCTGTTTTTCGCGTTTTTTATGAAAAAAGACCCGATGCGGATATTGTTCCGCATCGGGTCTTTTTTCATGAATAATAGAAAAGAATCCTTTTTCCAGTCAATTTTTTACAGAAAGTAAATAGCCCGCTTTCAGGGGCTTTGTGCAGCTGCGGTGATTTTCTCTCTCTCCGCCGCGGGCGAAGGAGATCACCCGCTTTTTACGCGGCGGTTATTCGTCCACCAGCCGGTACCCCACGCCGATTTCTGTTACGATGTAGCGCGGCTTTGCCGGGTTTTTTTCAATCTTGCGGCGCAGCGCGGCCATCAGCGCGCGCAGAGCCTGGGTGTCGCTGCCATAGCCGACGCCCCATACCTCGCGAATGATATACTGCGTCGTGAGCACCTTGCCGCAGTTTTTAAACAGCAGGGCCAGCAGATTGTATTCCATGGGGGTCAGATGAAGCTCTTCTCCCTGAAGATACGTCAGGCGTTTCTCCATATCGATTTTCAGTTCTCCCACCTGATATACCGCCTGCGGTTTTTCGCCGCTCTGCCTGCGCAAATGCCGGATGGCCACGCGGATACGCGCCAGCAGCTCAGTGGCGGAAAACGGCTTCGTCAGGTAATCGTCCGCGCCCGCGTCGAGTGCCGCCGCCTTTTCTCTGTCCTGATCCCGGGCGGAAACGACGATGATGGGCATGTCCGACCACTCGCGCACCCGTTTGATGATTTCCATGCCGTCGCAGTCCGGCAGACCCAGATCGAGCAGCAAAAGCTCGATCGGCTCAGAGATCAACAGGCTCATGGCGCTGTGCCCGGAGTTTGCGCTCAGGGAGCAAAAACCGTCCTGCTCAAGCGCATAGCCGATAAAGCTTTGAATTTGCCTGTCGTCTTCCACGACCAGAATTTTATGAGTGGCTTCACCCATGGGTTTCCACCTCCAATGGCAGGCTGAATACAAACTCCGCACCGGGGCCGTCGGCGCGGTTGCGCGCCCAGATGGTTCCGCCGTGGGCTTTTACGATTGTATCGCAGATCGTAAGACCCAGCCCGACCCCCTTGCGGGAATCGGATTCCTTTGCGTGAGAGGTATAGAACAGCTCAAAGATATGGGGAAGATCGGCGCCCCCGATCCCGCTGCCGCGATCCCGTACGGAAAAGACGGCCTTGCGGTTTTCTCTGTCCTCTTCGACAGAAACGCAGATTTCGCCGGGCGGGTCGGTATGTTTTATGGCATTTTCCAGCAGATTGATCAGCGCCTGGCTGATCAGCTTCGCGTCCATTGGAACAAGAAACAGCTCCTCCGGCGCGTGAACCTCAATGTCGTACCCGGGGTGGTGGCGCATGACGTAACGTGCGGCGCCGCCCAGAATTTCTTCGGCGGCTTCCATTTGCTTGCTGATGGCGAGCGTGCCGTCCTGCAGGCGCGTCAGGCTCAGAATGTTCTCCACCAGCGAATGCAGCCAGCCTGCGTCGTGATGAATTCCTTCCATCAGCGGGTAGCGGGGGTCGGAGCGGTCGGTCATCCCGAGCAGCATTTCAGAGGTTCCCATCATTCCCGCCAGGGGCGTGCGGAGGTCGTGAGAGATTGCGCGCAGCAGATTAACCCGGTAGCGCTCCCGTACGGTTTCCTCATGCAGGTGAATCCGCTGCTGGGAGGCGCGAAAGCGATCCATCGCAAGGGCCGTGCTTTCGATCATGGAGCGCAGAATCCGAATCTGCGCCGCAGACAGGCGCTGCGCCTTTTCCCTCGGCAGGCGGATCAGTCCCAGAATCGAATCCTTTGCGTAAATCGGCCAGTCGTAAAATACGGGGCCGGCGACAAAACCCGCGTCCAAATCAGATAGACGCTGTAAGAGGTCCGATACATCCTCGGTACGGCGCCGCACCGCCTGCCCCGGCAGGCATTGAATATAGGAATCCTCCGGCTTGCCGTTCTCGTCAAAGCACAGACAGGCCGCGCCCGCGCATACCGATTTGCTGATGGTGTCGGCCGCCAGCTCCGCGATTTCGGGAAAGGTTTTCGCGTCTGTCAGCAGATTGGTCAAAGCATAAAGCGCACGGGATTCGAGCTCACGTTCCATTGCGCTTCGTTCGTTCCGCTTGGCATGGAACGTCACCGTGCTGGTGAGCAGAGCCGCAATGCTCATGATGAACAGGGTGACCATATAGCTGGGCGCATGTACTGCAAAGCTGAAATAGGGCTCGGTAAACAGAAAATTAAACAGAAAAGCCGCAAGCACAGATGCCAGAATGGCAAAGACGTAGCTTGAAATCAGAAGTGAGGTCAATAATACGGCCAGAAAGAAGACGATTACGATGTTGGCCTCCGGCAGTCCAAGGCCGCGCAGCAGGTATCCGATTCCCGCCGCCGACAGCAGCAGGGCAAGCACGATAACGAAATGCAGAAGTACGGTTTTGATTTGGTTTTTTTGCGCCATGGTGACTTTCATTCCTTCTCCGCGAGCCTGCAAAAGGTGCGGGCCGCTTTCTACCGAACGGATTTTCAAAGACAATGGAAAATGGCAATTCCGCCGTTCCCTCCTAGTGTATTTCCATCCCGGCCGAAATGCAAGACAATTTGTAAAAATATCTTTCTGTTTTCTAAATGCCGGGGAGCGGTTTTATCGGGCAGACAGGACACGCCGAGAGAAGAATCCCAAACGTAAGTGCCGGCTTGTTTGGAAAAGCTAACAAACAAATTAGAGAATTTCCAAAATAAAATACTTACAATTACCAGTTTGTGACCATATAAATTAGCATAACGGAGAAAATAAAAATCATTATTGTATTATTTCTTTTCATTCGATAGAATGAATAAAGGAATGATGAGAAGGTGCTTTTGCACCTGATTGGTCACATGTTTCTAAATTCAGGCGGAGCGTACTTGAGGAGGTTATACCATGAAAAAAGGGATAGGGAAAAAAGTGCTTGCGGCTGCAATGTGTCTGCTGGTTTCGCTGCAGATGCTGCCGTTTGTGGCGGAGGGTGCAAAACCAAATTGGAAAACAGATACCGACGGAGTTAAAACGCTCGATTTGAAAGCAGAACTATCAGATTCTCTTACACCGACAGAGGATGCATTTGACAGTGCTGATTTGAAATATAAGGTAGTGAATGCGGATAAAACGCTTTATCTTCGATATGATTTTACATTGCTCACCGGTGAAGGAACATTTATTTGGTGATAAGTATGCTGACTTTTTGGGTGATGATACCAGTAAGCCTGACTCTGCATTTGAAGGTGCAGATGATACAACGCTTCCGCCGATTGGTTTTCAGTTTACCATTCCAGTGAATGATTCTATTTTTGAAAATGTAGATAGTGCGGAAAAAAGCAATGTTGAACTGATTGCGAAAGACGAAGCTGGTAAAGATTTAAAGATTGGAACATACAGTGTTCTATATGACGAAACAGAGAAAACATTAACGGTTGTCGGAACACTGAGTAAGATTGTATATAATCATACAAATGTAACCGGTGGCCTGGATTTGGCACTCAAAATCATTATGGATAATGATGACACAGCTGAGCCTGAAATTACGGTGGAGGACGGAAAAATTAAAGTCAGTATAACTGTGACTAAGCCCACCGCTTCTTATGACTTGAAGAAAACAGCCACAGACTTTTCCGGCGATTTTGCTACTTATACGATCAAAGCAACTGCCAGCCATGCTACTTTGGCCGGTACCAAGATTCAGGATACGATTCCTGCTGGATTGAAAATAAGTGAGGTAAAGCTGGGCAAGACAACACTGACACAGGATACGACGACACCGGGTACGGAAGGGAAGCACTATACCCTCTCAACAGATACCCCACCGGTACTTGAGTATATCTTTCCGGATACTTCCACGGCAAAAGACGAGACATTGACTGTCACAGTTAAAATTGACCCAAGCACTATGACAAAAGAGGATTACGCAAAATATCTCAAGGGGGATGCGCTATCTTTTGAAAACACCGCGACGCTTTCGGGTGACAAAATAACCGACCCGATAGAGAGCAAGGCAACGGCAAATCTTCCTAAGAGCACAACCGATAAGCCTAACTCTTTTATGACAAAAGAGGGTAAGCGCGCTGCGCTGAATTCACCATACTTTGACTGGACAATTACAGCACAGACCTATTTTTCGGGTAGTGATAAGATTTATTTGATTGATTCTGTGGATGATATTGAAAACACCCACATGTATAAGATGGAGAGCGGGAATCAAGTTAAGGTTAAAGTGGATATAGATAGCACAACCACAGAGGTCTATGCGGTTGACATAACTGAAACGGCATCTGATTTAAAAACCTACAGTCAGCTACTAGATAGCGGGCTTGCGGAAGACTACTTTTCAACATTGGTCGGTTCAAATAACGCCGTCTATTATACCGTGAATAATGGGTCAACCAAGCAGGCGGTTATGATTATTCCCTTTACTGCCAGCGACTTAAGCTCCCCAGTCACCATAGAATATCAGACCGAAGCAAAATTGGGGTCAGACGGCACGTTCCAGAAGAATTTAAACAACAAGGCATCCTTGATTTGGTGGGAAAAGGGTGAAGGTGGAACCGGTGGAAACTGGGATCATTCCGCTTCTGTTAATAAAGTAGTGAACGCAGACTATACGCTGATTAAAAAAGCACCTGCTGGCGATTACAACGAATCGAAGCATCAGCAGACTTGGAAATTCACAGTGAATCAGGCTGGGCAGCCTTTAAACAACGTATCCATTACTGATGAGCTTGGAATGTATGGGCAGAAATTTGTCAGCCTGAATTACAAAACAGCCGTGCTAGAAGATGGAAAAATCAAATTCAGCAGTAACGCCTTAACTGAAATTAAGGAAAAAGCAATTGCTGGTGGAACAAAGCCTTATTATGAGTTGGCCAATGCAGGAACAGCAAATGAGACTCTTACTATTTCTCTGCCTGATATTGCCGATGATGAGGTGTATGAGCTGACTCTGGTCACCGAAGTGGTTGATCCAGTTATTTTGGCAAAACAGGGCAATAGTGAACTCAAAAATGAAGCGACCCTAAATTATAACGGAACAACAAAGGATACCGGGAAAGTCAAGAAGAATATCTCCAACACATTGATTCAAAAAGCTGCGGTAGGGTCTTATGATTTTTTAAATCACAGTGTTACCTGGAAGGTGACGGTAAACCCCAACCACGTTCCGATTACGGATGGTGTGGTGACGGATGAGCTTCCTGTCGGCGCTGTTTTCGGTACACTGACTGCCGCGCAGCGGATCAAAGCAGATGGAACCACTAAGTATGACTTGGATTCTGTAACGAGTGACACAATTCAGTTCAAAGACGGTTCCACCATTCCTTATTCGGTGGATGATTCGGCTGCTAAGGACTGGAAGGCTGACGATAAGACTCCGCCTACACAGCCGGATCGTGGCACAGTGACCTTTACTCTGCCTTCAGCAGAAAACACCGACAGCTATGTCTTTACTTTTACTACTGCTTACCCGCAAAATTATCGCGACAATTTCTTTACGAAAGCAGACACTGTCACAAACAATGTTGAGCTGAACGGTAAGGTAGATACTGAAACTATTACCAATGCAGAAGCGCATGCGGATTGTACAGTATCGGTTCCTCCGGTAGAGAAAAGCGGAACCTTTGCAGACGGTAATCAGTGGGTCGATTGGACGATCGTGCTAAATAAAGATCAAATCGACCTGTCCAATGCTACTGTAAAAGATGAACTGGAAAACTGGTTTGCTTTAGACGAGAATAGCTTTCAGCTCTATTCTGCAACTTTACAGCCCAACGGGACAATTAACAGTGAAACCGGGATTCCAGAGACTGAACTAAAAAACTTTAGAATTGAAACATCTGTAACCGGTTTTACGTTTAATATCCCGGCTTCTTACAAAACAACTCCCCTTATTGTGAAATTCAAGACCTACTTCCTGGAAAATACCGAGCACAGTTCCATGACAAACGACGTCACATTAACGTGGGGGAAAAATAATTCTACCAATACTGGGGAACAAAGGCCGGGCGGTAGCGCCAGCTTTGATATGAACAGCTATGCAACTGCAAAAAATATCAGACTCATTCAAATAAAGAAAACAGACTCGAGCAATACAGCTCTGGCTGGAGCGGAGTTTAAATTTACTCCTTTGGAATGGAACGATACCAAAGCAGAATGGGTTCTGAATGAAACGAAGGCAATGACGAAAAAAACGTCGGATAAGGGATTTGCGACTTTCTTGTTCCTGAAAGAGGGTACGCCTTATCGGGTTGAGGAAACACAGGCTCCTACCGGGTATATCACGGATGAAACAGTTCGATATTTTGTTTTTGGTACAGCGGAGCACGACATTACCTCGTTGGGAGCAGTGGCCATCGCGGCAGACACCTATCATTATTCTCTCACCCTTAAGAATGTAAAGACTGATGAAACAGGTACGATTACCGGAAAGAAAACGATAGAGAACGGAGTGACGGGTCTGTCCGGTGCGAGAATCGGCTTGTTTATAAAAGGCTCAAATTCTCCGCTTCAGGTTGTCACTTCCGGTTCTGACGGAAACTTTACATTCCATGCAGCCCCCGGTGAGTATGAAATCAAAGAGGTCAATGCTCCTGATGGGTACTATCTGAACGGTAAGGCGATTCCCGTAAAGCTAACGACCGCTGGGGAAACCGTTACCGTGGATACCAGCACGAATCCGATTTTAATTACAAATAATAAAATTCCAACCAAGCCCGGTAACCCCGGTGGCGGTGGCAGCGGTGGCGGTGGCAGCGGCGGGCCCAAAAATCCGGGTGGTTCTACTAACGGGTATATTATGATTCAAAAGTCCATTGAGGGTGACGGTACGCTATCCGGCTTTACCTTCGAGATTACGGACGGCAAGACCTATACAGAGCGCTTTGTGACGGATTCCAACGGCAAAATTGAGACTGGCGAACTACCCAGCGGGAGCTATACCGTCCGCGAAATCAGTGTTGCGGGAGTAACGGACAGATATGTGATTCCGGCAGAGCAGACAGTGCGTATTTCCGGGTTTGGCACAAAGCTCAGCTTTGTCAATAAGCTGCGTCCTGAATTTATCCCGGACAACGATGTGCCTCAGGGCGGTATTAAGCCCACACCGCCTACAGACCCGGTTGAAGTGATTCCAGACAATGATGTTCCGAAGGGCGGAAAAGAAACCTTCGGGCCGAAAACCGGTTATACCGGCGCATCGCCCTTGTGGGCGCTGATGCTGGGTCTGTCTTTAGCCGGCCTGGGGTATTCCGTGATTTCACTGTTGGTAGAGAGAAAACGGGGACGTCATGCCAACGATAAGTAAACAGACGGGTAAGCGTCGTCTGGCTGTAGTCGGATGTGTTTTATTTGCCGCTCTGGCCTTGATTTCCGGTACAATCCTGTTTTTGGATTACCAGCGCCAGATGACGGCTGACAAGGAATTTGAAGATCTGCGCGGTATTCTATCGACAGAGACGTTATCAACTGCCGGGGGGCCCTACTCCCCGGCAGTCATTCCCCAAACAGCCGGCCAGCGGTATGGTCAGTTGGCAAAGCAAAATCCTGATCTGGCCGGGTGGATTCAGATTGAGGGCACCTCGATCAATTATCCGGTGATGCAGACCCCAAAAGACCCGGATTATTATCTCGATCACGATTTTCAGCGCCAATACAGCCCCTACGGAGTTCCATATGCGGATTCCCGCAGCGATTTGTCCGGCGGCAACGTGCTGATTTACGGGCATCACACCAAAAACAAGGGGATGTTCGGTGCTCTGGTGGAGTATGAAAGGCAGTCCTATTATCAGGCGCATCCGGTGATCCTGTTTGATACGCTGGAGCGGTACGGGTTTTATCAGATTGTCATGGTCGTCAAAACCACAGCGCTGCTGAATGACCCTAGCGCGTTCGATTACACAAAGGCCGCCTTCCCTTCGGATGAAAAGGAATTCCAGACCTTTCTCTCCGCGTGTGAAAAGCGCGAGCTGTATCCAACCGGCGAAAGCGTATCGTTCGGGGATCGTCTGCTGCTGCTGTCAACCTGTGAGTATTCCAAAGAGGACGGGCGCCTGCTGATCGTCGCGAAGCAAATGAAAACGGCGGATACAAAATAGCCGTGTATTTTGGCAATCCTTACAAATGAATTTTGCCGTTACAGGTGGATTTTACCGGCAGAATGAGATATAATTTATGTGATCGAAATCACCGCTTTATGACAATTGAAAGGAGTAAAGAAATGAACAAGGAACAAAAATTCTTTATCTGTAAGCATTGCGGCAATTTGGTTGGAATGATCTTCAGTTCCGGCGCTCCCATGGTATGCTGTGGGGATAAAATGACCGAGCTGGTTGCGAATACGACCGATGCCGCTACCGAGAAGCATGTTCCCGTTGTGACCGTTGAAGGGAACACCGTTACTGCTGTTGTCGGCAGTGTAGAGCATCCCATGCAGCCGGAGCACTATATCCAGTGGATTTATCTGCTGACCACCACGAGCGGCCACCGCACGGCTCTTCAGCCCGGCGAGGCCCCGAAAGCTGTATTTACATTGCAGGACGGTGAAAAGCCGGTTGCGGTTTATGAGTACTGCAATCTGCACGGCCTGTGGAAGACAGAGCTGTAATTGACGCTCTGTGTCCTTAATTTTGGTTTGAATCGCGGCAGAAAGGCTTTTTCAAAAGGGAATGTTTCTTCAGAGAAGCGCTTTCTCGGCCGCGGCAAAAGGCATCTTACTTTTTTGTAGGGTGCTTTTTGTTCTATTCAGCCTCGGTGATCGGGCGAATGCCAGGCTCTCACACAGCGGTATCTGCAATATCATAGAGCAGGCAAAAAGAGTATGCGGCGTTCAAACAGTAACGGGTGTGATCGGCGGCTTTCATCTGTTTCAGGTAAACGAAAGGGGAAAAGCCACCATCCGGTATTTCGGGGAGGCGGGAATCCGACGGCTGTATCCCTGCCACTGTACCTCGTTTGCCGTGCGCGCGGCAATCCATGAAAAAATCTCTGTAAAAGAGGTCGGCATGGGCTTCGTGCTCTCCTTGTCAGTCGGGCAATGAGTAAAATCTATTTTGATGGGAATGCTTGACTTCTGTCGAAAACTTGAGTATAATAAGCACAAATTGAAAAATACAAAATACCGGTTGGGCAGGATTCGGTTCTGAATTCTGTTTTCAAGATTTTGAGCTTTAAGGGTGGGAAGCTTCTGTGTGAAGCATCCCGCTCTTTTTTGTCGCCTTTTTTCCGGTGCTTCTCACAGAGCATCCCCTCCCCTTTGGTAAGCCGGTCATGGCGTTAAGAGAGAAAGGGAGGATTTGAAATGACTGTGTCGGAAGCCGCATTGGTCGGTGTTTTCTGCATGTCTCTCGTATTTGGGATTTTGGCGGTATTGTACTTCTTAATTCGCATTTTCACCGCCGGAATCCGCAAATTTGAAAGCAGGCGTGCGGAAAAAAACAGATCATAGGATAGGAGGAAGAACATTGTTTATTGAAGCGATTCAAAAGCTGATTCAGGGTTCAGGTTTTGCGGCCCTTACCTGTCAAAGCGTTGTCATGATTGTACTGTCACTCGTATTGATTTATTTTGCGATCGTTAAAAAATTCGAGCCGCTGCTCCTTTTGCCCATCGCATTTGGAATGCTGCTCATCAATCTGCCCATACCGGCCGGAGAAATCGGGTTGATGGACGGGCCGGCGAACGGGCAGGCCGGCGGCCTGCTCTATTACTTATATCAGGGCGTAAAGCTGGGAATTTACCCGTCGTTGATCTTTTTGGGGATCGGCACCATGACGGATTTTGGCCCGCTGATTGCCCGGCCGAGCAGCCTGTTTTTGGGTGCGGGGGCGCAGTTCGGAATTGTTATCGCTTTTATTGTGGCGGTGGCACTGGGCTTTACCCCGCAGGAGGCGGCGTCGATCGGCATCATCGGCGGTGCGGACGGCCCCACGGCAATCTATCTCACCTCGAAGCTTGCGCCGGATCTTCTGCCGTCCATCGCGATTGCGGCGTATTCCTATATGGCGCTGATCCCGCTCATTCAGCCCCCGATCATGCGTGCGCTGACCACCAAGAAAGAGCGCGAGATCAAAATGACGCAGCTGCGCGAAGTCAGCAAGCTGGAGAAGGTCTGTTTCCCCATCATGGTAACAATCCTCTGCATTTTGCTGCTGCCCTCTGTCGCACCGCTGATCGGTATGCTGATGCTGGGTAATCTGTTTAAAGAGTCCGGCGTTACGGAGCGGCTGTCCAGTACCGCTCAGAACGCGTTGATCAATATTGTGACGATTTTCCTTGGCGTAACGGTCGGAGCGACCGCAACAGCGCAGCAGTTCCTCAGCCCCGCTACTTTGAAAATCATTTTCCTGGGACTCATGGCATTCTGCTTCAGCACCATCGGCGGGCTTCTGCTCGGCAAGCTGATGTGCTTCTTGTCGGGCGGGAAAATTAACCCGCTCATCGGTTCCGCCGGTGTTTCGGCAGTCCCCATGGCAGCCAGAGTGGCTCAGGTGGAAGGGCAGAAGGCGAATCCGGGCAATTATCTGCTGATGCACGCCATGGGCCCGAACGTCGCTGGTGTCATTGGTTCCGCTGTTGCGGCTGGTATTCTGCTGTCGCTGTTTCGATAAGATTGCAAGTCACGATTTTTACTTATATTTTCCATGCAAAAGAGGAGAGGGGAGCATTTGGGCTCCGCCTCTCCTTTGCGCGGTTTCGCCCTAGAATCAAAACCGCCCGTTCAACCGGTGAGGTGTACCGGCCCGAAAAGGGGATGTTGCCGGCTTGCTTTGAAAAGGCCCTGAAAATCCCCCACACGTTTCCCGTGCGGCTGTAACTGCCAAAGCAGTTACAGCCGCACGCGCTGATAGACGGCCATTTGCTTTGCCCGGAGCCCGAAGCGAATGCAAACAGGGTACCTCCACCGGCGGAGACGGTGGTTTCCGGTGCAAAAAAGGATCGATAAAAAAGAGCGTTGCTTTTTTATCGATCCTTTACTTTTTATGAAAAATGTTATACTATTGAATAGTAAATCTGGTTGTTTTGGTCAACGGGGCTGGAGGAAAACAAAGCGTCCCTGCCGGATTCTCCGACAGAGACGCTCTTTAGAAATAAACGAAAAATCAAAAGGGAAGGGTTTCGGGCTCCTCGTACTCCACGCCGAAGGTTTCGGCGGTCACCCTTTTCATCACCTGATCCTCTCTTGGGCGGTCTTTCGCATCGCGGGGAGACGCCACGATACGATCAACCTCCTCCAGCCCTTCGATGATTTTGCCGAAGGCCGCGTAGCTGCCGTCCAGGTACGGGGCTTCGCCCGCCATCAGGAAGAACTGCGAACCGGCGCTGTCGGGATGGGAAGAGCGCGCCATGGAAATCACGCCCTTGGTGTGCTTTAAATCATTCTGAAAGCCGTTTTTGGCGAATTCGCCGCGAATATGGTAGTCGGGGCCGCCCATGCCGGTGCCCTCCGGGTCGCCGCCCTGAATCATAAATCCCGGGATCACGCGGTGAAAGATCGTGCCGTCATAAAACCCTTTCTTTACCAAAGACAGAAAATTGCGCACGGTATTCGGTGCAACCTCGGGGTAGAGCTCCACTTTTATAACGCCCTCGGCGGTTTCGATCGTTACAACAGGATTCATCTAAAATTCCTCCAATGACTTTGTTATTCGTTTATTATAAACCGAAAGTCCGGTTTCAGCAAGGAAATACGGGATGTTACGGAAAATTGGCATGATTTTCGGCAGCTTCGGCTGCTGTACAGCAAAAGGAGAAGCAGTATGAAATTTGTGTCTTGGAATGTCAACGGCCTTCGGGCCTGCCTGAATAAGGGCTTTCTTGATTTTTTCCGGGAGGCGGACGCGGATGTTTTTTGCCTGCAGGAAACCAAAATGCAGGAGGGCCAGGCGGAGCTGGATTTGCCGGGGTATCTTCAGTACTGGAATTCCGCGGAAAAAAAGGGGTATTCCGGTACGGCGGTGTTCACCAAAAAGGAGCCGCTTTCCGTCTGCTACGATATCCGGCACCCGGAGCATACCGGCGAGGGCCGGGCGATCACGCTGGAGTTCGAGTTGTTCTACCTTGTAAACGTGTACACTCCCAACTCCCAGCGCGAGCTTGTGCGCCTTCCCTACCGCATGGAATGGGAGAATGCCTTCCGCGAATATGTCACACAGCTCGACGAGAAAAAGCCGGTGATTATCTGCGGGGATTTGAATGTGGCGCATCAGGAGATCGACCTGAAAAACGCAAAGAGCAATATCGGCAACGCCGGTTTTTCATATGAGGAGCGCGGCAAGCTGACCGAGCTTTTGGCGAGCGGTTTTCTCGACAGCTTCCGCGAGCTGTACCCCGACCGGACCGGCGCCTACACGTGGTGGTCCTATATGTTCAAGGCGCGCCAGAACAACGCGGGGTGGCGCATTGATTATTTTCTTATTTCTGAACGGCTGCGGGAAAAGCTCGGAGACAGCGTGATTTATTCAGAGGTGCAGGGCAGCGACCACTGTCCGGTAGGACTGATATTGAACTGCGGGGAAAAAGCGGAGAGCGCACAGGCGTGATCCGCGGCCTTTACTGCGGTTCGGTATGATTTTATCTGATCAAAGGGGGACGCAAGTCATGCGCGGCACAGAATATCATCTGTCGAACCATGAACTGAAATATCTAAAGCTTCTGGCGGAGGATTATCCGACCATTCAGGCGGTGTGCACAGAGATCATCAACCTTCAGGCGATTTTGAACCTGCCGAAGGGCACGGAGCACTTTATGAGCGATCTGCACGGCGAATACGACGCCTTTTACCACATTGTCAATAACTGCTCCGGCGTCATCCGCGAAAAAGTGGATCTGGTGTTTGGAAAGAGCCTGTCCGATCAGGAGCGTTCCAAAATCTGCACCTTGATTTATTACCCGGAGCAAAAGCTTCGCTACATCAAGCAGACGGAATCCAATTTGGACGCGTGGTACCAGAAAACGCTGCATCAGCTCATCAGCGTCTGCCGTATTACGGCGTCCAAGTATACGCGGTCAAAGGTCAGAAAGGCCCTGCCGCCGGAGTTCAGCTACATCATCGACGAGCTTCTGCACGCCCAGCCTGGGGAGGACAGCAACCAGCAGGTGTACCACGCGAAGATCATCGACACGATCATCGGCATTAACAACGCAGATGAGTTTATTACGGCGCTGTGCTCGCTGATCAAGCGCCTTGCGGTGGATCACCTGCATATTGTGGGCGATATTTTCGACCGCGGCCCCGGCGCGGACCGCATCATGGATCTTTTGATGCAGCATCACGCCGTGGATGTGGAGTGGGGCAACCACGACATCCTGTGGATGGGCGCGGCCTCCGGCAGCGAGGCGTGCGCCGCGGCGGTGGTGCGCAACACCGTGGCGGGCGGGAATCTCGCCACGCTGGAGAGCGGCTACGGCATCAGCATGCGCGGGCTTGCTATGTTCGCAAAGGAGCAGTACCCGGAATGCGAGGACTTGAACCACGCCATCCGCAAGGCGATCTCGATCATCCTGTTTAAGCTCGAGGGCCAGTTGATCCGCCGCCACCCGGAATTCCGGATGGAGCACCGGATGCTGCTGCACCAGATCAATTACGAGCAGGGCACGATCGAAATCGAGGGGAAAACCTACCGGCTCAACACAACGGTGTTCCCGACCGTGAGCCGCGAAAATCCCTATGAGCTCACCGTGGAAGAGAAAAACATTCTACACGGGCTGATGGAGGATTTTAAGGAGAGCGAGAGGCTGCACCGCCACATGCGCTTTTTGTACGCCAAGGGCGGCATGTACAAATGCTTTAACCAGAATCTGCTGTTCCACGGGTGCATCCCCATGACGGCTGACGGCGAGCTGACCGGCGTCAACGTAGGGGGGCGGATCGTGAAGGGCAAGGAGCTGATGGATCTTTCCGACAAGCTGGTGCGCCGGGCTTATTTTGCGCCGCCCACCGCGGCGGATAAGCCGTTCTGCCTCGATTACATGTGGTATTTGTGGAGCGGCAAGGACTCCCCGCTGTTCGGGCGCGAGAAGATGACGACGTTTGAGCGCATGTTCATCGACGACAAAAGCGCTTGGGCGGAGAAAAAGAATCCCTATTACCAGTGGTACAATCAGGAAGAGGTCTGCGAAATGCTGCTCCGGGAGTTTGGCCTGAACACGCCGTTCTGCCATATCATCAACGGACATGTGCCGGTGCGCGCGGGCGACGGGGAAAGCCCGATCAAGGCGGGCGGCAAGCTGATCGTGATCGACGGCGGCTTCTGCGAGGCGTATCACCCCACCACGGGGATCGCCGGGTACACCCTCATTTACAATTCGCACGGAATGCGCATCAAGTCGCACCAGCCGTTCGACGGCGTGCGCAGCGCGCTGGAGGAAAACAAAGACATTCAGTCCCGCTCCGATGTGTTTGAGACCCATTTTGCCCGCATGATGGTAATGGATACCGACAACGGGAACGACATCAGCAACCAGATTTATGATCTGACCATGCTGCTCAACGCGTACCGGCAGGGTCTGCTTTCGCCGAAGGTGACAAAATAATATGTGCCGGGGTCTTGCAATTCATGCTGGGCCCCGGTATTCTGATAGAAACAAACCGTTTAATGCTCCCGTGCCCCCCGGCGGGGAGCATCCCCGGGCCGGCTGAACGCGAAACGGCGGCCGGCGGCATTTGAAAAATAAAAGCAGGGAGGCGTTTGGATGTATTTGACTTTTTTTGGCGCGGATAAAGAGGTTACCGGCAGCTGTCACTGTGTGGATACAAACGGAATTCGTTTTTTGGTAGACTGCGGGCTGCAGCAGGGCAAGGACGAAAAGGATAACCGCGTGCTGCCGTTTCTACCCATTTCGGTGGATTTTGTGATCTGCACGCACGCGCACATTGACCACAGCGGGCGGCTGCCGCTTTTGGCAAAGCAGGGCTTTCACGGCAAAATTTACGCGACGGGCAAAACGTGCGAGCTGCTCTCCATAATGCTGCGCGACAGCGCGCACATTCAGGAGATGGACGCAACGAACGAAAACCGCAAGGGGCGCCGGGCCGGCCACGAACTGGTGGAGCCTCTCTACACGCTTGACGATGTGGAAAAGACCCTGTCCTTTTTAGAGCCGCATGAGTACGGCGAGATTTTTGAGCCCGCGCCCGGCATTCGGGTTCGTTTTTCCGACGCCGGCCATCTGCTCGGCTCCGCGTTCACAGAGGCGTGGCTGACGGAGGGGGATGTGACGAAAAAGGTGGTCTTTTCCGGGGATATTGGCAATAAAAATCAGCCGCTGATCCGCAATCCGCAATATGTATCGGAGGCGGACTTTGCCGTGATGGAGTCTACCTACGGCCTCAAGCAGCATGAGCATGTGGATGATTACACCCCTCAGCTTGCGGAGCTGATCGACAAAACGCTGGCAAACGGCGGCAATGTGATCATCCCGGCCTTTGCGGTGGGGCGCACGCAGGAGGTTCTGTATTTTATACGCGAGATCAAGGAACGCCACCTGGTCAAGAGCTTCCCGGATTTTCCGGTGTATGTGGACAGCCCCCTCGCGGCGGAGGCCACCCGCATTTTCAGCGGCGACCTGACGGGCTACGCGGATGAGGAAACGCTTGAGATTCTGCGTTCCGGCTTCAAGCCGATCTCGTTTTCCAACCTGAATATCAGCCAGAGCGCAGAGGATTCCCGCGCGCTGAATTTCGACACGACCCCCAAGGTGATCATCTCCTCCAGCGGCATGTGCGAAGCGGGGCGGATTCGGCACCATTTAAAGCACAACCTCTGGCGGCCGGAATGCGCGGTGCTGTTCGTCGGCTATCAGGCAAACGGTACGCTGGGGCGTTTGCTGGTCGACGGCATCAAGGAGGTTAAGCTGTTCGGCGAAGAAATCACCGTTCAGGCACAGATTTACAACTTTCGCGCACTTAGCGGCCACGCCGACCACGACGGCCTGCTCGAATGGCTGCGGGCGTTTCGGCCAAAGCCGCAGCGCGTGTTCGTTGTGCACGGCGAGCGCGAAACCTGCCTGGCTTTCTCAGAGGAGCTGAGCGGCCTGGGCTACGGCGTTTATGTGCCGAACTTTGAAGCCAGGTACGACCTGCTGGCCGACAGGGAGCTGGATTTCGGCGTCGATGTCTCTCTGCAGCGCAGCGAGCAGCCCCAGAAGGCCAAAGCCCGCAAGCTGGCTTCCACTTTTCAGCGTCTGCTGGCGGCGGAGAAACAGCTGCACCAGATCATTCTGCGCAACGAGGGCGGCACCAACAAGGATCTGGCCCGTTTTGCGGATCAGATACTGGCGCTTGCAAAGAAATGGGAGAGGTAAGCGGCTTTCCCGGCGGCGATTTATTAGATAGAAACGGGACGCATCCACTGCGGATGCGTCCCGTTTCTATGCAAAGCTTTTTGTTTCGCACCGTCCATTCGCTGGAAAACCGTCCGGTTTCCCAGCTGCGGTTCCCGCAGCGTGCCGTTCCGGTGCCGATCGTCGATAAACAACGGGGAACCGCCGACATCGCCGGCGGTTCCCCATGGGCTTCAAAACGGTCTTCGTTTTGAGCTTTGTAAGTATCACGGAATCCTTCTCCGCTTTCTCCCACGCCAAAAGGAATGGAGGAAGCTGTGCGATTGATTATTTGCCGTTAGTTTCTCTGAGCAGATCCCTGATTTCAGTCAGAAGCTCCTCTTCTCTGCTCGGCGCGGGGGCCACGGGCTCGGCGGGCGGCTCCTCCTTCTTTTGGCGCAGCTTGTTCATCAGCTTGATCATCAGGAAGATGACAAACGCAGTGATGACGAAATCCAATACGTTTTGCAGAAACGCGCCGTAGGCGATGACAATGTCGGCGCCGCCGAACGCACCGGGAATTTTTAAAGCCAGGTCGCCCAGATTGATTTTTCCCGTGATTGCCGAAAGCACGGGAGTGATGATGTTCTGTACCAAAGAGGTGGTGATCTTCCCGAACGCGCCGCCGATGATCACGCCGACGGCGAGATCGACCACGTTGCCGCGCATCGCGAATTCCTTAAATTCCTGGATGAACTTTTTCACATGCTGTTCCTCCTGTTTGTCCATAATGTTACCACTCCAAAAGAATGTTCTCCCGCTTTCCCATGAAAGCAACGAGCTGTGTTTGTCTCTCTCCCCGAAAGGTGCGGAGAAGAACGATGGTTCACTCGGGCTGCAGAGAAATAATAATTATTATCTTATCAGAGTTTGTCAAAAAAATCAACTTTGTGCCGGTAGGGAAACCGGGGGACAAAGTTGATTTTTTTTGGATATTTTATCAGTGCTATGCGGTTGTAGCCTGCTTTTCTGTGCGCTGCTTCAGCGATTCCCGGGCTACCGCCAGCATCAGCTTGATGCGGTTTTCCTGATTGACGCGCGTGGCGCTTGGGTCGTAATCGATCGGCACGATGTTGGCGCGGTCGTCGATCTCCTTGATCCGGCGGATCATGCCCTTGCCGCAGATGTGGTTCGGCAGGCAGCCGAACGGCTGTGTGCAGACGATATTTTCAAAGCCGCATTCCACCAGCTCGAGCATTTCGGCGGTCAGGAGCCAACCTTCGCCCATCTTGTTGCCGTAGCCGATCACGTCTTTGACCAGCGCTTTCGTGTGGGGGTAATTCAGCGGGGCTTCAAAGCACGGCTGTGTTTTTACGGCGGCGATCAAAAGCTCCTGCATTTTCATCAGGTAATCCATCATGGCCTTCACCACGCGGAATTTCACCGAGCTGCCGCCGTACAGCTTAATGTCCTCCATGCGGTTATCCACCTTGAACAGCATAAAGTTCAGCAGGCCCGGCACGTTCACCTCGCAGTCCTGCTCGGCCAGGAACTGCTCGAGCTGGTTGTTGCCGAGGGAGGAGTATTTGACAAAGATTTCGCCCACGATTCCCACACGTATCTTTGGCACGCGGTGAACGGGGATCGCCGCAAATTCCGCGGCGATTTTTTCCAGGTTGCCCTTCTGCTGCTTCAGGGAATAGCCTTCATTGCGGCTGAACTGGGAGGTAAGCTCCGCAATCCATTTCTGAACCAGCGCGGCGCTCTCGCCCTTTTTCAGCTCGTAGGGCTTTACCTGATTGTCGAGCAGCATGAGCAGGTCGCCGTACACAAGGCCCGCAACCAGGCGGCGCAGCATGGGCAGGGTAAGCGAAAAGCCCGGGTTGCTCTCAAGGCCCGAAAGGTTGAGGGAAATCACCGGAATATTCTCCATGCCCGCTCTGCGCAGGGCCTTGCGCAGCAGGTGAATGTAGTTGGAGGCACGGCAGCCGCCGCCTGTCTGTGTAATAATCAGCGCGGTGCGGTCCAGGTCGTATTTCCCGCTTTTCAGCGCGTCCATAAACTGGCCGATCACGAGCAGGGCGGGGTAGCAGGTGTCGTTGTGCACATATTTCAGGCCCTCATGCACCACGTTCGGGCCGTCATTTTTTAAAAGTACCATGTTGTAGCCGCAGTTGCGGAAAACATTGATAATCAGCGAAAAATGGATTTCCGCCATCTGCGGGCAAAGGATGGTGTATTCCTGCTTCATTTCCTTGGTAAACAGAATACGCCCGGTTTTGTCTCTTTTCAGTTCTGCCAAGAACGCTCACCTCACTGTTCCAACGCGGCAAACAGGCTGCGCAGTCTGATTTTCACCGCTCCCAGATTCGTAATTTCGTCGATTTTGATCTGTGTATAGATTTTGCCTTCCGCTTCCAGTATCTCGCGCACCTCGTCGGTGGTAATCGCGTCTACGCCGCAGCCAAACGAGACAAGCTGCACCAGGTTCATGTCCGCCCGGGTGCCGATGTACTTTGCGGCGGCGTACAAGCGGGAATGATAGGTCCACTGGTTGAGCACGCCGGTGCGGAATTTTTCCACGCGGTTGCTGATCACATCCTCCGAAATCACGGCGGCGCCGAGGCTGGTGATCAGCTTGTTGATGCCGTGGTTGATTTCCGGGTCAAGGTGGTACGGGCGGCCGCTCAGCACGATGATCGGCTTATGCAGTCGTTCCGCCTCCTCAATGATGCGCTCGCCCTCCTTGTGCACCTGTGCGAAATACTTGTCGTATTCCTCATACGCGGCCTTTGCGGCCTTCTGAACCTCATGCAGGCTGATGCCGGAGAAATACTGGTTCAGAATCTGGTGCATTTTAATGGGGAAGTCGCGCTTTCTGTGAATGCCCACATAGTCGTGGATAAAGGTTTTCTGCTTGAGCTCCTCCACGTTGGCCGAAAGCACCTCGGGATAATATGCAACCACCGGGCAGTTGTAATGGTTGTCGCCCAGCCCCTCGTCGATATTGTAAGACATGCAGGGGTAGAAGATGGTGTCGATCCCCTGCCGCAGCAGCGCTTCAATGTGCCCGTGCATCAGCTTTGCGGGGAAGCAAACCGTATCGGACGGAATGGTGTGCTGCCCGTTCAGATAAAGCGAGCGGGTGGAAAGGGGAGAGGGGATCACCTCAAAGCCAAGCGACGTCCAGAACGAATGCCAGAACGGCAGCAGCTCATAGAAATTCAGGCCCATCGGAATACCAATTTTTCCGCGGGGGCCGGGTACCGGCCGGTAGCTCTGCAGCAGATCGAGCTTGTAGGTGTACATATCGAGCGCCGGGCCGCCCTGCTGGCGTGTGACCGGCTTTTCGCACCGGTTGCCGCCGATGAAGCGCCGGTTGCCGCCAAAGTTGTTGATCGTGAGGCGGCAGTGGTTGCTGCACAGGCCGCAGGTGGCCACCTTTACCTCGTGGGTAAAGTCCCTCAGCTCCTCATAAGGGAGCAGGGTGCTGGTTCCCTTCGCCCGGCTCTTCGCGTACAGCGCCGCGCCGAACGCGCCCATCAGGCCCGAAATGTCGGGGCGGATGACGTTGACGCCGAGCTCCTTTTCAAACACGCGCAGCACCGCGTCGTTCAGGAAGGTGCCGCCCTGCACCACTATGTTTGTGCCCAGCTCTTCGGCCGAAGCGGCACGAATGACTTTATAAATCGCGTTTTTCACGACGCTGACGGAAAGGCCCGCGGAGATATCCTCTGTGGTGGCGCCGTCCTTCTGAGCCTGCTTGACGGAGGAGTTCATGAACACCGTGCAGCGAGAGCCAAGGTCTACCGGGCGCTTCGCGAACAGGCCCTTCCGGGCGAAATCCGCAATGTCGTACCCAAGGGTATTCGCAAAGGTCTGCAAAAACGAACCGCAGCCGGAGGAGCAGGCCTCGTTGAGGAAGATGTTGTCCACCGCGCCGTTTCGGATTTTAAAGCATTTCATGTCCTGCCCGCCGATGTCGATGACGAAGTCGACGTTCGGCATGAAGTATTTGGCGGCGGTAAAGTGCGCCATCGTTTCCACAATGCCATAATCGAGGTTGAACGCGTTTTTCAGCAGCTCTTCGCCGTATCCGGTCACGGCGGAGGAGCAGATGGTCAAATTGGGGTACTGGCGGTACAGATTCATCAGGTATTCTCGGATGATCGGCACCGGATTGCCGGAATTGCTCTGGTAAATGGAGTCGAGAAGCTCGCCGTCCTCCCCGAGCACCACCGCTTTTACCGTGGTGGAACCGGCGTCGACGCCAAGGTACGCCTTTCCATTATATTGGGAGATCTCTCCGCGCTTTGCGCGGCAGCTCTGGTGGCGCTCCTGAAACTCCCGGTACTCCTGCTCGTCGCGGAACAGAGAGGGGATGGACAGAAAATTGCTCTTTCCGCAGTATGCTTCTATGTTCGTCAGCGCTGTGCCCAAATCCACGGCGTTTTCACTGCTGAACGCAGCGCCCATCGCCACGTAGTACAACGAATTTTCGGGGCAGACGCCCTGCACCTTCAAGGCGGTGTCAAAGCTCTGCCGCAGCTCAGAGAGAAACGTCAGCGGCCCGCCAAGGTAAATCACCTTGCCGCGAATCGGGCGGCCCTGCGCCAGCCCGGCAATGGTCTGGTTGGCCACGGCGGCGAATATGCTGGCGGAAATATCGCTTTTGCGCGCACCCTGATTGAGCAGAGGCTGAACGTCGGACTTGGCGAACACGCCGCAGCGCGAAGCGATGGTATAAATTTTCTCGTGCTGCGCGGCCAGCTCGTTCATCTCTTCCAGAGAAAGGTGCAGAAGGGTCGCCATCTGGTCAATAAACGCTCCGGTTCCGCCGGCGCACGAGCCGTTCATGCGCACCTCGGTTCCGCCGGTTAAAAACAGAATTTTCGCGTCCTCGCCGCCCAGCTCAATAATCACATCCGCGTCGGGGATCAGCTTGCCCATGGCCACGCGGGTCGCGTAGACCTCTTGAATAAAAGGCAGGTCGCAGGTTTGAGCAATTCCCATTCCCGCCGAGCCGGATACCGACAGATAAGCGGGCGCTCCGTTTAACACCTCCGCCTGAATTTTGTGCAGAAGCTCCGCCATTTTTTCCGTGATCTGTGAAAAATGCCGCTCATATGATTGATATACAATTTGATTGTCATCGTCCAGCACGACGCACTTGATGGTCGTGGAACCGACGTCAAGTCCGATTCTCATCCTATCGTCCCTTTTCCTCCGCAATCTTTTGGCCGTTTTGGCTGTTGCATTTCATGAACAGAGCCAGGCCGGTTCGGCGGCCCTGTGTGTTTGATCCGACACGGAACTGAATTAGTTAGGTTGCTTAACTACTTTTTGCTGTTCCTATTGTAATGCAGATTTTACGTTTTGGCAAGCGCTGCGCACCGCCTAACGGAATTTTAAGAGATTTACACAATTCGTTCTCTATATATTGTATGGATATGTTCTAAAATACACCTGATTTAGTAAAAGCAAAGCAATAAATGGCGCAGTATGATCCCAAAACGGAAATCATTGTCTATCACTTTACCGTTTTTTTGAGCGAATGTCAAATTCTGGAACTGATCTTTTTGCAGCATATTGCGTTTCAAATCGACATTTTTTCTACCGGACGCAGGTGGGGTGGGGAATCGCCGTATTGGGCGGAGAAGTTGTGGCAAGCAATCGGCGGTGGTGAAAAAATGGAATTTTGGATTTGCGGTGTTGACAAATTCAAAGCGCCGTCATATAATAGGGGCAATAACACAAACCTGTGAGTAAGAGTAGTAGCCGGGCAGGATGTCTTTCCAGAGAGCCGCATGCGGTGGAATTGCGGCAAGAGATCGCGCGGGGAATGGACTTATGAGGGCGGGGCGAACGGCCATGGTGCCAAGTAGTCTGCGACGGGGGCTCTGCCCGTTATCAGTGGAGCGCATATCGAACGGGTATGTGAGAAAAGAGGGCGCTGAGGCGTCAATTTGGGTGGTACCGCAGGAGCAGATGCTCTTGTCCCTGAGCGATCGGGGGCAAGGGCTTTTTTTATTGCCAAACAGGAGGTGGGGCGTATGCCGGATGGCTGGTGGAAGCGCAAAACCGATCAAAACATCTTCCCAAACGATATTGAAATAATGCAAAGAGAAAGGTTTGGTATTCCTATGAAAAAGCTGATTACGAAAATTGCCGCAGTTTCCCTGGCCGCTGTTATGGCCGCAGGATTTGCCGGATGCTCCAATGGCTCCTCCGCTTCTTCCGCCGCGTCCGACGGAGGAAAAGCACTGAAGATCGGCGTGATTCAATACGCGCCGCATCCGTCGCTCGATAACTGCTACACTGGCCTTGTGGAGGGCCTGAAGGAAGCCGGATATGAAGAGGGCAAAAACCTGACCATCGATTACCAGAATGCGCAGGGCGATGCCTCCAACAGCGATTTGATTGCGAAGAATATGGTTTCCTCCAAATACGATATGCTGGTTGGCATTGCGACCCCGTCCGCGATGTCCGCTTACAGCGCGGCCAAGGATACCGATATCCCCGTGGTGTTCACCGCGGTTTCCGATCCCGTGGCGGCCGGGCTGGTGAAGAGCCTCGAAAAACCCGAAAACAACATCACCGGCAGCTCCGACGTTCTCCCGCTGGAGGAGCAGGTGAAGATGATCCGTGCCTTCCTGCCGGACGCGAAGAAAATCGGCGTGCTCTACACAACCAGCGAGCCGAACTCCGTCAGCCAGCTGGCCACTTTGAAAGAGGTTGCGAGCAAATATCATTTTGAAGTTGTGGAATCCGGCGTCGTCAACGCGTCGGAGGTTGCTTCCGCCGCCGCGTCGCTCGTCAGCAAGGGCGTCGACTGCATCAATAACTTTACGGACAACAACGTCGTCAACAATCTGCAGGTGGTTCTGCAGGCCGCAAATAAGGGCAACATCCCGGTATTCGGCTCCGAGATTGAGCAGGTGAAAAACGGCTGCCTGGCCTCTCAGGGAATCGACTATGTCGCGCTCGGCAAAGAAACCGGCAAAATGGCGGCTTCGATTTTGAAGGGCGAAAAGAAAGCCGGAGAAACCCCCGTTTACATTGTAAAGGATTTTGCTCCCGTCTATAACGCCGATGTTCTGAACATCTTCGGCATGACTCTGCCGAAGGAGTACGAAAATGCGCAGGCGGTTACGGAAGATTCCCCGGCGTCGAGCAAATAATAGCGCAAACGGCCGCACGGTTTTACGGCGCCGGATTCAGAATCTGATTTGCGGTTTCTCTGCCCGCCGAATACGCGGCGGAGAAACCGCCGTGTGTTCAAACTTGATTTGTACGGAAAGCGGGTAACAGCGAATGGATGTTTTTTTTGGCCTGTTCTTCAACGTCATGGAGGAGGGCCTGATTTACGGAATTATGGCGATGGGCGTGTACATTACCTATCGGATTCTGGGGTTCCCGGATTTGTCGGTAGACGGCACGTTCCCGCTGGGCGCGTGTGTCACTGGGGCCTTGATCGCCGTTGGCGTGAATCCCTGGGCCGCGTGCCTTGCGGCCTTTTTGGCCGGCGCGGCTGCCGGCTGCGTCACCGGTCTGCTGCATGTAAAGCTGCACATTACCGACCTGCTTTCCGGTATTCTGGTGATGACGGGCCTGTGGAGCGTGAACCTTGTGGTGACAAGGGGCTCCGCGGTGCTCCCCTTCTACAATAAGCCGACCATCTTTACCTCCGGACCCATTGTTCACCTGATGCCGCCCGGCATGCAGGATTACCGCGTGGTGCTCATCGTGCTGCTGGTGGTGGTCATAGTCAAGGTGCTGCTCGACCTGTATTTAAAGACGAAGTCCGGCCTGCTGCTGCGCGCTTCGGGCAATAACCCGCAGTATGTGATCTCGCTCGGCAAGGACCCGGGACGAATGAAGATCGCCGGGCTTGCGATCGGCAACGGCTGCACGGCTCTGGCCGGTTCTATTCTGGCACAGCAGACAGAGACCGCCAATATCTACGGCGGTACGGGTATGGTGGTTATGGCGCTGGCCTCGGTCATCATCGGCACCAGCCTGTTCGGCAAGATCAAATTCATCCGCCCCACCGCCATGGTGGTGATCGGCGCAATCCTGTACAAAACCTGCCTGGTGATCGCGATGCAGCTCGGCCTGCCCACGAATTACCTCAAGCTGCTGATGGCGCTGCTGTTCACATTGGCGCTGGTGGGGAATCAGGCGTTCTCGGGAAGGAGGAAGCATCCGCATGTCGTTAACCCAACTCAAATCTGACAGTATGGTCAGTCTGCGGAATATCTGCAAAACCTTTTCTCCCGATTCCGTGAGCGAGGTGGTTCTGTTTTCCGATTTTAATCTCGAAATCCTGCCCGGGCAGTTTGTTTCGGTGGTCGGCAGCAACGGCTCCGGCAAAACCACCCTGCTCAACCTCATCTGCGGCAGTATCGTGCCCGACAGCGGCAGCATTCTGCTGAAGGGTGAGGATATCAGCAAGAGGAAGGAATTTCAGCGCTCCAAATCGATTGGCCGGGTATTTCAGGACCCCGCAAAGGGAACCTGCCCGGAGCTGACCATTTTAGAGAACATGGCTCTTGCGGACAACAAGGGCTCGTTTTACGGGCTTTCCCGCGGCGTGAGCCGCCGCCGTACCGACGAATACCGCACCATGCTGCAGCGCCTGGATTTGGGGCTTGAGGATAAGCTCGGCGTGCAGGTGGGCAGTCTTTCCGGCGGGCAAAGGCAGGCGCTGGCCCTCTTGATTTCGACGATGACGCCGATCGATCTGCTGATTCTCGACGAGCACACGGCGGCGCTGGATCCACGCTCCTCCGAAAATGTGATGCGCCTGACGCAGGAGCTGGTGACGGAAAAGCGCCTGACGACGCTGATGGTGACCCACAATCTGAAATATTCGATTCAGTATGGCAACCGGCTGCTGATGATGCACCAGGGCCAGGCGGTGATCGACGCCGCGGACGAGGCAAAAGAGGCCCTGTCTACGGACGATCTTCTGAATCGCTTTAATCAGATCAGCCTTGAGGTCGGGAATTAAATCTTTTCTCAAAAATAAAAGAGAGCGGCGCGCAGCGCCGCTCTCTTTTAAAGATTAATTCAGATATTCCATTGCCGTAGGACGAAAGTCCTGCGGCTTTTTCTTGTCCAAAACTCTCTCACAAAGTTAATGATATTCCTCGTCAAACGAATACTCATTCAGTTCCGGGTAATCTAAAAAAATTCCGCCAGAGTCATGTTGAATCCAAGGGCAATATGATGGAGCGTTTGAACGCGCGGGTCTTTTGTTACTCCGCGCACGATGTTGTCAATGGTAGATTGATTCAGGCCGCACATGGATGCCAGCTTGTTATAGGCGATCCCCGCTGTTTGCAGAGTGTAGATATCCGCAACACAATATCTCAGAATAGATCATAAGCATCTCCTGCCGCATCCTGGTTAATAAATATATGATAATTGGAACAAGAGAAAACGTCAACCTGAATTCGGATTGACGTTTGAAATATCTCCATGGAAAACCATCTGTATTCGGGGTGTAAGACAGGGAAAAATCAAAATTTTCATTCGGAGTCTGTTTTTAAAGTGATTCCCATATCCCAATAAGGCGAATTCCGTACAACGGAATCTTTAACTAATATATCTGTCATTCATCCTTTCTGTGCTTTTGCAGATGTCTGCATGGTAAGGCGGCCGCCTTGGGAGCCGATTTCGTTTTTGTCCCGTGTCGGTAGCCGGAAAAAAGAAAATTTCGCCTGGAATTCACAGGAGCCCCTTTTGTTCCACCTCTTCCTTTAGGAGCTGAAGCTTCAGGTATTCCACCACAGCACAGCGCCCGACAATGCTCAGGGAAAGCGCCTCCGTCAAAAGGCGTCCGGTGGTGTAACCGTCCGCAATTTGCTGATTCAGAACGTCCACCCCTTGCTTGCATTCGGTTCGGCCCAACAGATAATCCGTGGATACGTGATAAAAATCGGCCAGTGCAATGACGGAGCGAGTTGAAAGCTGCGATTCCCCTTTTTCGCATCGGGAATAGTGCTGCTGTGTTGTTCCCAAGACGGCTGCTATGTCTGATTGTCTTAAATCTTTATCTTCGCGTAAATCGCGAATAATTTGATTTATTGCTTTCATTTCAACCCTTCCTTCAACATATATTAATACGAAAACGATCTTATCACACGCTCTATTTACGTATTGACTTGCACAAATATTATATGTATAATTTAAATAAAAACACTTATTCTGTGTTTTTGGGGTTTGCGGAAATAGTTTGAATACCTTTCTGTCATTTCTCTCAAAGCCCGAAACCCCGCAATTGCCGGGCGCTTTGAGAGAACACGATTTTCAATGGCTGAGCGATTTTTGCGGGTTCCGGGTTGGCGGTGTACGGCTTTGATCGAAGGAATTTGCGGTCCGCCGAATCGGTAGAAAGGGAAGTAATGGTATTAGAATCTTTATCAGATGTGGGGAATCTGCTGTATGGATTGAGGGCGTTTTCGTCTTCGCTGTACTTTGTGGATTCCACCTGCGGACTGATCCTTTACGGTGAATTGCAAAGCGTCCATTCGCAAGGGCTGTTTGAGCGCTCTTTCGAGAAAAGCTTCGACTATCAAATCCTTTTCGGGCCGGGCACAACGCTGCGTGTATCTGCGGAGGATTCGACGGTCTGCAGTATTCTCGAAATCCCCCTTATCGTGGGGGAAAGAGTCTGCACTCTGGTAATGGCCCGGCGCATATTCCGCCAGGAAGAAAGGATCGAGGACGAAAACGCATGCCGGGAAACGGTCTATACCGATTTTCTCACGCACCTGTACAACCGGCGGTACATCGATCTTCGGCTTCCCGCCGATCTGCAAAGCTGCTTTGAGCAGAAGCAGCCGCTGAGCATTCTGTTTATCGATATTGATTATTTTAAGAAGATCAACGATCACAACGGCCATGTGGCCGGCGACTGCGTGCTGCACGGAATCGCCGTTCTGCTGCAAAAGATGGTTCCGGCCAAAAGCGGGTGGGCGGCCCGCTACGGCGGCGATGAATTTCTGGTTTGCCTGCCGGGGTGGGAGAGCGACTCCGCCAAGCAGATTGCCTGCCGCATCCGTGATTCCATTCGCGGTCATATTTTTCGTACCACCTATGGGCAAATCGCCATCACCTGCAGCATCGGTGTGGAGACGGTCACCTCAGACCATGCGCCAAAGGCTGTGGATGAGCTGATTTACCTTGCGGACAAAAAGCTGTATCAGGCCAAAAACGCCGGAAGAGATCAGGTGGTATAAGCTGGGTGTTCCAATCCAAAACGGTGATTATTTTCAAATCAAAATCCCGGAGCTGTCTTTCAAAAAAATGATGTGATTCCTGAAAATCCACTTAGGGCGAAACGCCCGGAGCGGATTTTTTGCTTTTTGTCGAGACTGCGCCCGACGTGGGGTTATGGAAAAGCGTCGCCCGAATGAATACTTGCAGGGAAAAAATCCATAATAGCATCTGGGTGATAACTTTGAAAATTGGAATACCGAAGGCGTTTTTATATTATCGTTACGGCTGTTTGTGGGAAACATTTTTTCAGGAGCTGGGGTGCGAGGTTGTCGTCAGCAGTGAAACCTGCAGAACGATTCTGGAGGATGGGATTCGTCATTCCGAAGCGGAAAACTGCCTGCCGATGAAGCTGTATCTGGGGCATGTGGAATCGCTGCTGGGGCAGTGCGACGCGGTGCTGGTACCCCGCTTTGAGGGAAACCGCGGCAGCGAGGAATTCTGCGTGCGTTTTTTGGGGCTGTACGATATTGTGCGCCACACGTTTCCCTGGGCCAAGCTGATTACTTACAATTTAAAGGGGAGCGCGCGCGCCGAGCTGTTTGCCTTCTGCGCGATGGGCCGCCAGCTGGGGAAAAGCGCGGACCAATGCTTTCGCGCGTACCAGCGCGCCAGACAGCGCCAGCAAAATCAGGATTTGGCGCGCATGGAGCGTCAGCAGCGTGTCAGCGAGGGCGACGGCTTGAAGATCCTGATCGCCGCGCAGCCCTATATCAGCCACGATTCGTTTATCGGCGGACCGGTCTGCCGAATGATCCGGGAGCAGAACGGAACCGTCTTATTTTCCGATTACTGCAACCGGAGCGTTTGCAGCCGAAAATCCAAGGCGATTTCTACCGAGCTGTACTGGACGATGAACAAAGAGATGATCGGCGCGATCGAGCTGTATAAAAACCGCGTGGATGGCGTGATTCTGCTCACCGCGTTCCCCTGCGGAACGGATTCCCTTGTCAACGAGCTGGTCATCCGGCGGGTGCACGAGGTGCCGGTGATTCAGCTGCTCATGGACGAGCAGCAGTCGGACGCCGGGCTGCAGACCCGCATTGAGAGCTTTCTGGATATTTTGGGGGAAAGGAAGAAGGTTTATGGATAAGCAACTTGTGTTCAGCTTTCCCCACATGGGAGATTACCACGTGGTTATCCGCTCCATGCTCGGTGAGCTTTTCCCGGGGCAGAGGGTGATCTCGGCACCGCCGACCACCCAGCGCACGCTGGAGCTCGGCGGCAAATACAGCCCCGATTTTGTCTGCTCCCCGTTTAAATACAACATGGGGAACTATATTGAGGCGCTCGAGGCCGGGGCGAACGTGCTGCTGCAAACGGGCCTTGGCTGCCGCTACGGCTATTACGGAGAGGTTCAGGAGCAGATTCTGCGGGACTTGGGATATGAGTTTGATTTTCTCTGCTTTTCCCGGGCGCACGTAAAGCCGGAAAAGATCTATCGGGTACTCCGGAATCTGGGGTGCCCGCTTTCCATGCGCGAAATTCTCGGCGTGATGATGCGCACCGCGGAAAGCCTGAGAATCATGGACGCGCTGGATTATTATATCCGTGAAAACGTCGGGTTCGAGATCGTCCCGGGCTCCTTTGAAAAGCTTCAGAAGCAGCTTTTAAAGGAGTTGAGCGAGCCGCAAACCATGCTCCGGCTGGAACGCCTCAAGCAGGGGTACGCGCGCGCCGCGGGCGAAATCCCCGTAAAAAAAAGCGCCATGCCGCTTCGCGTCGGGGTGATTGGGGAGCTGTACACCCTGATGGAGCCGTTCAGCAATTTTTATCTGGAAAAGCAGCTGGCGCGCAGAAATATCAGCGTCAGCCGCAGGATGAGCGTGTCGTTTCTGCTGTTCGGGAAGAAAGACCGCATCTCTCTGCGGGAAAGCGGAGGGTATTTAAAATATACGGTGGGAGCCAATGGAGTGGACAGCGTCTGCCAGGCAAAGCGCTATGCCGAGCTGGGCTACGACGGGTTGATCCACATGAAGTCGTTCGGCTGCATTCCGGAACTGAACGTGATGCCCGCTTTGACGCGACTGGAGCAGGATTACGGCATACCGATTCTGCATCTGAGCTTCGACGCCAACACCAGCGAGGTGGGCGTGGAGACAAGGCTGGAGGCCTTTGCCGATATGATTGACATGAGGAGGAAAAAAGCGTATGGAACAGCCCGTGTCTCTGGGGGTTGATATCGGCTCCATCTCTACCAAGGGCGTGCTGCTGAGCGAGGATGGGCAGGTGCTTTCGGAGGAATACCTCTGGACGGAGGGGAACCCGGTGGGAGCGGTCAAGCGGCTGGTGGGCATCCTGCTTGAAAAGGCGCCCGGCCCGGTCAGCGTGCGTACCGTCGGCACCACCGGCTCCGCAAGGCGGCTGATCGGCAGTATGCTGGGGGCGGACGTGGTCAAAAATGAGATCACCGCCCACGCGGTGGGCACGCTGTCGCGCCACCCGGGGGTGCGCACCATTCTGGAGATCGGCGGGCAGGACTCGAAGATCATTCTGATCCGCGGCGGGGTGGTCTCCGACTACGCGATGAATTCGCTGTGCGCGGCCGGCACCGGCGCTTTTTTATCGTCGCAGGCAAAGCGCCTGGGGCTCGAGGTGGAGTCGCTCGGCGATCTGGCGCTGCGCTCCCGGTCACCGTCCAAAATCGCCGCCAGATGCACGGTGTTTGCGGAATCGGATATGATCCACAAGGCCCAGACCGGCCACAGCAAGGAGGATATTGTGGCGGGGCTGTGCCGTGCGGTGGTTCTGAACTATTTAAACAATGTGGGCAAGGGAAAGCGCATTGAAGAACCGATTGTGTTTCAGGGCGGCGTGAGCAAAAACAGAGGGGTCGTGCGCGCGTTCGAGGAGGAGCTTCATGCCGGCGTTACGGTGGATCCGGAATCTCACCTGATGGGCGCGATCGGCGCGGCGATTCTGTCGCGTTCCGCGGCAAGGGAGCGGCCCTTCGATCCGTCTTTGCTGGAAATGACCTTTACGACGAAGGCTGGGGAATGCTCCGGCTGCCCGAACCGCTGCGAGATCGTTCGGTTTTACCGGGGCGACGACCTGCTGGACGCCTGGGGCAACCGCTGTGAAAAGGGCCTGAACAGATAAAAAATATTCTCACCGGTATTCCCGGTGTCGGATTTGCCGCAGGGAAATTATTCCTGCGGCTTTTTGTCGGAAGAACGGGCCGCGAGCCCACGTGTGTCCGTATTGTCTATTCGCCTGAAAACCGTCCGGCTTTCAGGCTGTGCTCTCCGCGGCGCAAATGGGCTGTGTGACGGCAGCAAGCCAGCGACAATTCTGCGTGCGCTGCAAAGCGGTCTGGCTTGGCAGCCTTTTCAGTATAAATGCACTTTTTCGCTTTCACAAGCAAAATACGGTCTTTCTGCTTGTTGAAGGCGAAAAATAGTGCTATGATATTGCATATGCCGCCGTGAGCGTGCATCGGGCCTGGCGCCTGCCTGTTGCGCAAGAACGGTCGCTCTCCCGGCGGCGGAATCGGAGGCAGTGCGTGAATTGGTTGGCGAAAAGGAAGAAGCGAATGGGTTACTTATTGCTTGGTTTATGCGTGATCCTCTTTTGCGCTTGGCAGAACAACAGCATAGTGATAACAAGGATAGTCTGTCGCAACCCCAAAATTCCAAAGGAATTCAACGGATATGTGATCGCCCAGATTTCCGATTTACACAATAAAGAATTTGGCAGCGCGCAGCGTCCGCTGCTGAATCGGTTGGAAAGCGTATCACCAGATTTGATTGTCATTACCGGCGATCTGGTAGACAGCAGGCGGTATCGCTTAGCTCCGGCCATGCGGTTGGTAAACGGCGCCGTGAAAATCGCCCCCGTGTACTATGTATCCGGGAATCATGAATCGAGGCTCAGGCAATACCCCGAGATCAAAAGCCGTTTGACCAAAGCGGGGGCTCATGTGCTCGACGACGCGGCGGAGAAGATATCCCTCGGGAGCAGTTCCGTCGAATTGCTGGGACTGCGGGATCCCGCGTTTGTCGGTTCCGACAGCGCAAGCGGGGGCCATACGGCGGAGCTCTCGGGCCGTCTGGCCCGGTGGTCGTCGCCGGATGTTTTTCAGATGTTGCTTTGTCACCGCCCGGAGCTGTTTTCCCTGTATGCGGAGCACCGAATGGAATTGGTGTTTACCGGCCATGCCCACGGGGGCCAGATTCGGCTGCCGTTTGTGGGCGGGCTTGTAGCGCCGGGGCAGGGTATCTTTCCGCGCTATACCAGCGGCTCTTACACACGGGGCGTGACCACGATGGTCGTCAGCCGGGGGCTGGGGAACAGTCTTTTCCCCGTTCGGGTCTTTAACCGCCCCGAAATCGTCGTGGTTACTCTGCAAAGCGGCGCAGAAGAAAAATAAAATCAGAATGATAATATCGCCCGGTGGCTGTGCGGAGAGAATGGCCCTGCGCACCGGCGGCGGAGGTTGATCCAATGGAAGTCGAAAAGGAAAAAAACTCAAAAGCGTACGAAAAGGTAGTGGACTATTTACAGCAAAAGCTAAAGGACGGCACGCTTTCGCTGGGCGATTCCCTTCCGCCGGAGCGGAAGCTGGCGGAAGAGCTTGGGGTAGGGCGCAATTCCGTGCGGGAAGCCATGCGCCTGCTGGAGCACATGGGCTTTATTCGCAGCGAGCACGGCGCGGGCAACTTCATCTGCTGCGACATCAGCCAAAGCCTGAACGACACCTTCACACTGCTGTCGCTGCTGCAAAGGATCAGCTACCGGCAGCTGGCAGAGCTGCGCAGAGGGCTGGAGCTGGAGGCCGCCATGCTTGCCGTGGACCGTATTTCTTCGGATCAGATCGCGAGGCTGGAAGAACTCGTGCAAAGCCTGCGCACCCATGAAGGGGAAGAGGCGGATCTGCTGGATAAGGAGCTGCACGAGCTGATTGCCATCGCTTCGGGCAACGAGCTGATCATTCAGATTCTGCGCGCGCTGTCGGATTCCATCGACCGCTTTATTCACGACCTGCGCTACAATATTCTGCTGCACGACGACACGGGGCACAAGCTGCAATACGCGCACGAACAGATCGTCAACGCATTGTGCCGCCGGAACAAGCTTCATCTTTCGCTGGCGGTTCAGGATCATTTTGCGCTGATTGACGAATACATGCTCGAGCAGGGCCTCATGGCCGATTTTTCTCCCGCTCAGGAAGAGGATTCTTTTGACGAAGAGTAGCTGTTTTGGGCGGCCTGCTTTCCAGAAATTCACTGAAGAAGTGATGCTGCATAGAAGCGGCGATTGCTTCCTCACCCTTCGTGGGAGCCGCCGTCGGCTGATTTGTATGACCGTTCTATCATGAACAGAAAATAGAGCAGGGCAGATCGTTCGATCTGCCCTGCTCTATTTGAAATAAACCGTACAATTGCAGAAAAAAGGATGATTAAAAACCGTTTGTGCCCGCAGAGCAAGGAAAACAAGGCCGCGGATGCGCCGGGCAACCACATACTCGCTCGCTTCCCTTCGATTACAGCAGGGGAAGACCGTCGCATTCGCAGCGTTGCGTCTATGCTCTCAGGTGCAGGCAAACGGAGAGGGGATAAGAGGAATCAGACCTCTGCCTTCGCTTTGCGAATTTCCTCGATCATCGCGGGGATGACCTTGACCGCGTCGCCGATGATGCCGACGTTCGCCACATCAAAAATAGCGGCGTCTTCATCCTTGTTGATCGCCACAACAAAGCCGGAGGAGGACATGCCGGAAACATGCTGTGTCGCGCCGGAAATACCGCACGCAATGTACAGCTTTGGCGCAACGATCTTGCCGGACTGCCCAACCTGGTGCGCTCTTGAAACCCAGCCCTCCTCAATTGCGGGGCGGGTAGCGCCTACCACGCCGCCCAAAAGGGCCGCCAGCTCTTCCACCAGCTTAAAGTTTTCCGCGCTTCCCATGCCGCGGCCGCCGGATACGATTACATCCGCGTCTTCCAGGTTTACGCTTTCGGTCAGTTCCTTCACCGCCTCGCGGATTTTTGTGCGGATGGAGTCCGCCGGAACCAAAACCGTTTTCTTTTCTACTGGGGCGGTATTCTGTGCGGCTTCGGGCTTCGGGAACGCGCCGGTGCGCACGGTGGCAAACTGAACCGCGGAGTTTTCGATGACCTCTTCCGCCAGCACGGTGCCGCCAAAGCGGGGGGTAGTCCAGCGCACTGCGCCGTCTTGAGCGGAGACGGCGGTTACATCCGCAACGCAGCCGCTCTCAAAGCGGGCCGCGAGGCGGGGTACAATCCCCTTGCCCTGCAGGGTGTTTCCCATCAGGAATACGGCGGGTTTTTCGTCTTTTACGAGCTGCTCCAGCACGCCGGTGTATTCGTCCATTGAAAAGGCGGTGTAAGCGGGGTCGTCCACAACAACAACCTTGTCTGCGCCGAGGGCGGCAACCCGCTGCGCGGCCTCGTCCAGCCCGCTGCCGATCAAGGCGGCAGTCACTTTCTGCCCGGCGGCGTCGGCGATCGTTCTGGCCAGCGTCAGCAGCTCCAAACCGACGTTCACGGGTTTTCCGCCGGCCGTTTCCACATACGCCAATACGTTCTGATTTTGATTTTGTTCCATGTTTCAGTACTCCCTTACAGCGCTTTTGCTTCGACCATCATGGCTACGGCCCGGCGGGCGGAATCCTCGCAGGTCTCTTCTTTGATTTTTACCCCGGCAACCTTCTGGGGCGGCTCCGCAAACCGTACGGTGCGGGTGAGAGCCGCTTTCTCGCCGACCTTGCCGAGACCCTCGCCCAAATCTGCCAGAGAAATGGGGTCGATGGGCATCTTCTTCGCGGCCAGCTTACTCTTGATGGTGGGGTAGCGGGGCGTGTAGGCCGGTGTATTCACGGTAACGACGCACGGCGCGGCGGAATCGATCAGGTTGTAGCCAAAATCGGTTTCCTGCTTTGCGGTGACGGTGCCGTTCTCGTAAGAAATATCCGTCAGGTTGGTGATTAGAGGCAGATTCAGCAGCTCGGCCAGCTGTGCGCCGGTTTGGCCGGTGGCCTTGTCGGTGGCTTCCAGGCCGCAGAAAATCAAATCAAAGGGCTTGCCGGATTTCTCTTCGAGCTTTGCCTTAGCCGCTGCCAGAATCCGGGCCTTGCCCAGACTGTCGGAGCCCTCAAACGCGGGGTCGGTCAGCAGAAAGGCGTGCTGCGCGCCGACCGCCAGGCAGGTTTTCAGCGCGTCGCGGACGCCTTCGCCGCCCACGCTGATCACCGTGATTTCGCCGCCGACTGCTTCCTTCAGGCGGGTCGCCATTTCCAGGGCATAGGTGTCAAACGCGTTGACCACCTGCGCCACGCCGTCCAAGTCGGGCGTTCCGTCCGCCTTCAGGCGGATTTCAGCCGCGTCGTCCGGCACTTGCTTGATACATACCAGTATTTCCATGTGTTTTGTTCTCCTTGCAGAATAGTAAAGCAATTCTCTCCTTCCCCGCCAAGGGCGGGAAAGGAACTGCTGTATGCTTGCATTTTGTGCTTCTTGCAGAAAGAATACGTTTGGTTTCTTCCCCACCAAAAGCGGGGGAAAGACCGTTCTCATGCGTGGATTTCGTTCCATAAAAGAATTTCTTTGGCTTTCTTCTCGCCGAAAGCGGGGAAGGATTGCTCCCACGCGTGGGCTTCATTCTTCTTGCAGAATCATTCGCTTTGAAAACGGTCGATTGCTTCCCCGCCCCCGGCGGGGAAGCAATCGCAGGTTTTGCGCAATGCCGCCTGAAGGGCGGCAAGGGTAAGCAGGTGCTTTGGTAAATCAGAAGCGCCCGATGGTATTATTGGCAACCACAATGCGCTGAATCTCGTTGGTTCCCTCAAAAATCTGGAAGATTTTCGCGTCGCGCAGCAGCTTTTCCACCGGGTATTCACGGCTGTAGCCGTACCCGCCGAACATTTGAATCGCTTCGGAAGCAACCTCCATCGCGATGTCGGACGCGTAGCACTTCGCGATTGCGGATTCCTTGCTGAAGGGCAGGCCGAGATCCATCAGAGTAAGAGCATGGGCCACCATCTGGCGGGCAGTTTCAATCTTGATGGCCATGTCGGCAATTTTAAACTGGAGTGCCTGGTTTTTCAGCACCGGCTTGCCGAACTGAATTCTCTCTTTGCCGTAGGCGATGGCTTCCTCCATGCCGCGCTGGGCGATGCCGGTGGCGATGCAGCCCATCCACGCGCGGGCCTGATCCAGCGTTTTCATGGCGATGGAAAAGCCCTGTCCTTCGGCGCCGATCAAATTAGAAGCGGGAATGCGGCAGTCCTCGAGCACCACGTCGCAGGTGTTGGAGGTGCGGATTCCCATTTTATCCTCTTCATGTCCCGTAGAAAGACCGGGCGTGTCTTTCTCGATGAAGAACATGGAGATTCCCTTGGTACCGGCGGATTTATCGGTCATGGCGGTCACGCAGTAAAAGGACGAAACCGCGCCGTTGGTAATAAAGCATTTGCGGCCGTTCAGAATGTAGCTGTCGCCATCCCTAACGGCGGTGGTTTTGCCGGCGGAAGCGTCGGAGCCCGCGCCGGGTTCCGTCAGGCAGAAAGCGGCGAAGCCGCCGTTTACGATCAAATCGCACGCGTGCTGCTTTTGTGCCTCGGTGCCGCCGATCAGAACGGGCTTCATGCCGAGGCCGCTTGCGGAAATTGTGGTGGCAAAGCCGGAATCGGCAATCGCCATCTGCTCGATCAAAGCCGCCACAGAGACCCGGTCAAGGCCCATGCCGCCGTATTCCTCGGGAACCTCGAGCATGTGCAGCTGCATTTCAATCGCCTTATCGTAAATTTCTTTCGGCCATTCGCCGGTTTTGTCATATTCCTTGCACTGTTCCTTTACTTCTTTTTCACAGAATTCCTTCACTGCACCCAGCAGCTCCTGGCCTTCCTCAGAAATGATATATGCCATCGCTTATTCCTCCGCTCAAAATAATATGAATCGTATGCTTTCTGATCCAGCACTTTTATGAAAAGCATGGAATCAGAACCTTTGCGCTTGGTAAGAGGCGCTTCTTACAGCTTTACGCAAACTTTTCCGGGATTCAGAATCGCTTTCGGGTCGAAAACGGATTTGATTTCCTTCATCAGGCGCATGTTCACCGGGCCGGCCATTTCAGAAAGATAGGCCTGCTTTCCGTGGCCGATGCCGTGCTCGCCGGAAATCAGACCGCCGAATTCCGTTGCCTTGGCGTAAGCCTTCTTCATAAAGTCGTGCACCTGGCTCTTGAACTCCTCCAGCTCCATGTCGTTGGAGCAGGTGTAAATGTGCAGGTTGCCGTCGCCGGCGTGACCGAAGCTCTTCACCTCAAAGCCGTAATCGGCCTCAATGGATTTAATGTAGGTGAGGTACTCCGCGATTCTGCTGGTGGGCACGACCACGTCGCATTCATCCAGAAGCTTGGTCTGCGCTTCAATCGCCTCAAGGAACGAGCTGCGGGCCGCCCAGGCATCCTTTTTCAAGGCCGGGGTATCGGCGACCAAAACATCCAGTGCTCCGGCCTCCAGAACCACTTCAGAGGCTTTCTCAATGATCTCGTCGAGCTGGTCGGCGTTTTCGCCGTCAAAGGTGATCAGCAGGTAGGCGTTGACCTGGCTGCCCTCAAACTCCTGCGGGAACACGCTCTTGCCGAGGTAGGCCTCGGAAGAAATAACGATTTCGCGCTCCATAAATTCCAGCGCCTGGGGCTGCAGGTGCGCCAGCATGATCTGCGGAACGGCGGCGATACACTCCTCCAGATTTTCAAACAGAACGATCAGGCTGACGACCTCTTTCGGCTGGGGGATCAGCTTGAGCGTCAGCTCGGTGATGATGCCGAGCGTGCCTTCGGAGCCGATCATCAGGTGCAGCAGGCTGTAGCCGCTGCTGCTCTTCGATACGCTCGCACCCATGCGGACGATTTCGCCGGTAGGCAACACAACCGTCATGGCGCGCACATAGTCGCGGGTGGTGCCGTATTTCACGGCGCGCATGCCGCCCGCGTTGTTGGCGACGTTGCCGCCGAGGGTGGCGAATTTCTCGCCCGGATCCGGGGGGTACAGCAGGCCCTGCTTCGCGGCGTCCTCCGCCAGATCGTTGAGCAGAACGCCGGCCTGAACGCGCACGTTCAGATTCTCTTTGTCGTAGCCCAGAATCTTGTTCATCTTGGTGGTGGAGAGAATTACGCCGCCGCAAAGCGCGACCGCGCCGCCGGTCAGACCGGTGCCCGCGCCTCTGGGGGTAACGGGGATGCCGTTTTCGTAGCAAAGCTTCATCACAGCCGCCACTTCCTCTGTGGAGGTGGCCTCGATGACCACCTCGGGACAGGCTTTGCCGTAAATCGGCATCTCGTCGTGGGTGAAATCGTCGTTGATGTCTCCGTTGACGGAAACACGGTTCGGTGCGATTTGCCTGAACTGTTCAATCAATTCAGGTGTGACCTTGTTGTACTGGCTCATAACTGCATGTTCCTTTCCTGATTACTACTAATGATGTATCCAAACAATCGAAAGGCCGCTTGCTCCGGGAGCGTTTCATCCCGGCAAACTCCCTGCCCAAAGGGGAGATTCGGGCAGGCGCCGTGCTCTGGGGAACAAGCGCCGCGTCACTTTCAGACCAAAGAGAGCAGGCTGTACCCAAAATAGGAAATCAAACCGAAAATCACAATGTACAGCAGGTAATATTTGAGGGTGATGCGAAGGATGTTGCTTTCCTCTCCGCTGGTTCCGGTAGAGGCCACCGCAATTGCGATGCTCTGGGGCGAAATGATTTTGCCGGCCGTGGCACCGATGGTGTTGGCGGCCACCAGCCAGATTTCCTGTATGCCGATGGCGCGCGCGGTCTCTGCCTGCAGTGAGCTGAACAGCACGCTGGAGGAGGTGGCGCTGCCGGTGACAAAGGTGCCGATCGAACCGATCAGGGGCGCTACGAGCGGGTAGGCCGTGCCGGTAACCGCCACCAGAAACGCGGCGATGTCACGCGTCATGCCGCTGTAGCCCATGATCTTCGCGGCGGCCAGAATCGTGATCAGCGTAATCATGGTTTTCAGCATCTGCTTCAGAGTCTGAACCAGCACCTGAGCCATGTCGGAAAGGCTGGCTTTTTGCAGCAGCCCGCCCAGAAACGCGGCGATAAAAATCAGTACGCCGGGGGTGGTCAGCCAGGAGAAGGTGTAAGGCGCGGCCCCCGCGCCCGAGTAGATGACGACGCTGGTTTTCACTGCGGCAAGCACGTTGTAAACCGGGGGCACCAGCTTTGAAACGGTGAGCAGAAAGACGAAGATCAAAAGGAACGGCGACCACGAGATCACAGCCTCGCGGAGGTTCGGAAGCTCCTGCTTTTGCAGCTCGTCTTTCGTTTCCTCAGAAAGCTGATATTCCTTCGGGGGATTCTTGCAGAAAACCTTCGCCGCCCAGATGGTCAGCAGCATGCTCGCGACCGAGCCGGTCACTGCGGGCAGCTCCGCACCGATAAAACGGGCCGCGAGAAGCTGTACCACCGCAAACCCAAGGCCCGAAATCAGCGCAATGTGCCAGCTGCTTTTCAGGCTCTTCAGACCGCCGCCGGTGATCGTGACCAGCAGAAGCGGCGTGAGAACGACCATGAGGAACAGCTGCAGCGACACCACAACCGCCGTAGCCTGCGGGTCAAGGCCCGAAACGGACGCGGCCGTCACGGTGGGAATGCCGATGGACCCAAATGCCGTTGGGGTGGCGTTTGCCACCAGACAGACGACGGCGGCAAAAATGGGGTGAAAGCCGAGGCCGCACAAAATGCTGGCGGGGATGGCGACGGCGGTTCCGAAACCGGCCATGGCCTCCATAAATCCGCCGAAGCCCCAGGCAATGATCAGCACCAGCACCCGTTTGTCGTTTGAAACGGATGTCAGCATTTTTTGAATTCGCGCCATAGCCCCGGTTTTCACGGTGAGGTTATATGTAAAGATCGCAGCGACGATGACAAGAGAAATGGGCCAAAGCGCCATTGTCGCGCCTTCCAGTCCGCCGGTAAATACCTCAATTCCGGGTGCTTTCCAATACAGCAGTGCCAGCAGAACGGTAATGACGAGCGCTACGGGACAGGCTTTGTAGGCGGGCATTTTCAGGTAGCACAAGGATACAACAAGCCATAGAATCGGCAGCAGCGCAAGAATAAATTCCAGAAACACAATTGCTCCTCCTTATTGGCGCCTTTGATAATTAAATTGATACTACCAAATTGCGCATGAAATGACAGAGCACTCCCCTTGCACTGTCACTTTGTCTTATTATCCTCTGGAAAAAATGCTTTGTCAATAACAAAATTTGTGCATTTCGATTGATTATAAGAAAAATGTTAAGAATATACATTGAAAACGAAAGATTATTGGCTCTACCAATACAGGAAGAGAATTCCCTCTTTGGAAAATCTGACGAAAGCCGGAAAGGCTTTCAAAAAATGACACGCAAATTCGGGCAGAGTATCCGAAAATCAGCGGATTCCATGATATAGAAAACGTTTCGGAGTATGGAAGATCATTCATTTCCCCACAGCGTTTCGCCGGGCCGTGTAGAATGTTCTCTGCCGGTTCCGTAAAGGCGCAGAGCAATCATGGCTTCGTGTGGAACGGCGCAGGGAATCGTCATTTTGCCGAAAATAAAAAAGGTATGGCCAAGCGGAAACTGCTTGGCCATACCTCAAATAAAAAACGGACAGCTGATCACTGCCCGCCGCAAATATGTGTGATTTTTTAAAAAAAGAATCAGGTGTTTTTCATTATCACGCTTTCCACAACGTTGGCCACATCCTCACACGCGTCGCAACAGCGCTCCAGGCGGCTGAAGATTTCCGTCCAGGTAAAGATTTCGATCGCATCGGAGGGGTTGGAGTACAGCGAGTGAATCGCGTCGGTATACAGCTTGTCCCCATCCTCCTCCATACGGTTGATGTCGATAATCATCTGGTGGATGGTGCCGGATTTGTTGAAGTTATGAAACTCCTCCATCATCGACTTCATGGCTTTACAGCAGGAAACGATGATCGAGCCGAACTGCAGTGCCTCGGGGCGGATGGTTTTGATGTGGAACATGTACAGGCGCAGCACCACGTCTTCGATTTCGTCGGTCACGTCGTCGATCGTCTGGGCCAGCTCAATAATATCCTCGCGCTCAATGGGGGTGATGAATTCTTTGACCAGGCGGCTCATCATCACATGCTTGCCAAGGTCTGCCGCGTGCTCAATGGCATGCATATCCCGAATACAGGCGTCCATTTTTTCCGGGTGGTAATTCTTCAGTGTTTTCAGCAGCAAATCAGCGGCCTGCATGCAGTAATCGATGCCCTCGGACAATACATGATAATAATATTGATCACTTTTTCTCGCCATAGTTTCGATTCTCCTGTTTCGTCAAGGTGTCGGCCTAGGCCGGATTTAAAAGATCGTTATAAACAGTTTCGCCATCACGAAACCAATCATTCCGCACCCGGGGAAGGTCAGCACCCAGGTCATCACCATTTCTTTTACAACGCCCCAGTTAACGGAAGACAGACGTTTTGCGGCGCCAACACCCATAATAGAGGTGGTTTTGGTATGTGTGGTGGAAACCGGGATGCTCGTCAGGGAAGAGAGCAGCAGGCAGGCCGCCGCGGCAAGGTCTGCCGTAAAGCCCTGGTGCTTTTCCAGCTTTACCATGTCCATGCCGACGGCCTTGATAATGCGGTAGCCGCCGATCGAGGTTCCAAGGCCCATCACCAGAGAACAGAACAGCATCAGCCAAATGGGAATCTGGAAGTTCGGCACGTTTGCCTCGCCCTTGGCCAGGAACATGCCCAGCATGAACACGCCCATAAATTTCTGGCCGTCCTGCGCGCCGTGCATAAATGCCATTGCCGCGCCGCCGCCAATCTGCGCTTTCTGGAAGAACGCGGTCGTTCGCCGGCGGTCCATGTTGCGGCAGATGGACTGCGTGATCTTGGCGCTGACCCAGCCCATGGCAAACCCCAGCAGGGTAGAGAGCACCAGGCCGTAAATCACCTTGATCCATTCCGCGCCGTTGATGCCGGAAAGGCCGCCGTGCAGGGCAATTGCCGCGCCGGAAAGACCGGCGATCAGCGCGTGGCTTTCACTCGTTGGGATCCCAAACCACCAGGCGGCGGTAGCCCAGATAACGATTGCCAGCAGTGCGGCGCACAGGGCAACCAGAGCTTCGTGCGTATTGCCGCTGAAGTCTACCATGTTGTAAATGGTGGCGGCCACGCTGGCGTTGATGGAGGTCATAACAAAAACGCCTAAAAAGTTGAATACAGCCGCCATCATGATGGCGGGCCTTGGCGCCATGGCGCGGGTGGATACACAGGTGGCAATCGCGTTGGGGGCGTCCGTCCAGCCGTTTACAAGAATCACTCCGGTCGTCAGCAGCGCTGTGATTCCCAGCATGGGGTAAGCCGACATCCACGATATAAAATCTGTTAGTGAAACAGTCATTTACACTCCCCTTACATGAAAATTTAATCGATTTTTAACCGTTTCTTAAAATTGTTCGTTTTCATTATATCACATCTTTTCGCAAGCGAAAGAACTTTTATATGGAAAAAGAAAAGTTCTCAAACTATATCAATGATCGCGCATTTTTCAGCGAAAAAAGACGTAAATGTTCACAATAATTTTCCCCAAAAATCAAAAATGGATGAATCTAGAAAAACAAAAATGTATAGATTCACAAGAAAAAACCAAGCTTTTTACTATGATTTTCATAGTAAATCATAAAATATTTACAGAAAGGTGCAGCTTTAGATTCAAAGCTTATATCCGTACAGGGGCGGAAAGAAAATAGATAAATATAAAATGTAAATTTAAAATATAATATATATTTAATAAATAAAATTTATTAAATAAGTAATTGAGCATCATGCTGATGAAGTTGCAATTCTGATGAGAATCGAAATGAAACAGCCGCTCTGCCTACTTTTGTTTCCGGCTTTTTATTCTTCCGGCGGAACCAAGTTTTGACAGAAACAGCCGTTTTGAGCGGCTATAATAATTTTGCGGCGCAAAAAGGAGGGGGCGGGATGAAGCAGATTATCTATGTGGATGTATTGGTTGCCGTCAACCTTTTCGTCAATTACTTTTTGCTCTTGACGGTCGCCGGATTCTTTCATATCTCCGCTTCGCGGCTGCGTATGGTGCTGGGGGCGGCAATTGGGGCCATCGGCTCTCTCGTCATACTGCTCCCGTCGCTGCCGCCGCCTGTGTCTTTTTTGATCAAGCTGGTTCTTTCCGTCTTTATTGTTGTTACAGCGTTCGGCGCTCCGTCCCTGCTTTTCTTTCTGCGCACTGTCGGCGGGTTTTACCTGACCAGCTTCGGCTTTGCGGGGGCAATGCTGGCGTTGTGGTATTTGGCGGCGCCGAGCGGAATGATCATCAAAAACTCCGTGCTTTATTTTGATATTTCCCCGCTGATGCTGCTGGCTCTGACGGTTGTTTGCTACGCGGGGGTCACCTTGCTGAACCGGCTTACCGGGCAGCGGCAGCCCGCCGCGCTGTTCTGCTTTGTCACGGTCCGCGCGCAGGGGAAAAGTGTGCGCCTTACCACAAAAATCGATACGGGGAACAGCCTCAAGGAGCCGTTTTCCGGGTACCCGGTGATCGTGGCCGAATATCGGTGCGTACAGGAGCTGGTGCCGCCCGCCGTGCGCTCCTATCTGTTCGTGGCAGCGGGGGAAAAGCGGGAAGAGGTGCAGCCGGGGCTTCGACTGGTACCGTTCCGCGCGGTAGGCGGAGAGGGAATTTTGCCGGCGTTTCGGCCGGATTGCATTGAAATTCAGACAGCGAAAGAGAGGATTGCAGTTCAGGAGGTGTACCTGGCTGTTTCCGCCCAAAAACTGGGCACGACAGGCTTCAGCGCTTTGCTGAACCCGGAGCTGATCACACAAGGCAAGCGGATTGCCGGAAAGGAGAAATCGTTGTGAAAAGGGGAATGGAAAAACTGATTTCCGGAATCAGGAGGTGGCTGCTGCGGCTGCTCTGGCGCTTTTGGCCCGCGGCGGAGGTGCACTACATAAACGGCCCGGAAACCTTGCCCCCGCCCCTGACGCCGGAGCAGGAGGCCATTGTGATGGACAATGTGCGTCAGGGCAGAGAAAACGCGCGCGAACCTTTGATTACCCACAATCTTCGCCTGGTTGTTTACATTGCGAAGAAATTTGAATCCAGCTCGGCCGGTGTGGAGGATCTGATTTCCATCGGGACGATCGGTCTGATCAAAGCGGTCAATACGTTTTGTCCGGAGAGAAACATCAAGCTGGCGACCTATGCGTCGCGCTGCATTGAAAACGAGATTCTGATGTACCTGCGCAAGAGCTCTCAGCTGAAAAACGAAGTATCCATTGACGACCCATTAAATGTGGATTGGGACGGCAATGAGCTGTTGCTGTCCGATGTGCTGGGCAGCGAACAGGATACCGTTAACAAAGGAATTGAAAAGGAGGTGGAAAAGGATTTGCTGCTGGAGGCGGTGGGGCATCTTTCCTCCCGTGAGCAGCAGATCATGCAGCTTCGCTTTGGCCTGAACAATTGCCGCGAGCATACGCAGAAGGAGGTCGCCGACACACTTGGAATTTCGCAGTCCTACATTTCTCGGCTCGAAAAGCGGATCATCGAACGGCTGAAAAAAGACCTGGAACGGGTTGGGTAAAACCAAAAGGCGAGAACTGCCGCTAAATCAATCGGCGATAGCGAATTGTACGGCATCACCATGGGGATAAACAAGAAATCGCGCTTTGAAATGGTATTACAGGGCCAGCTCAAGGCGCGTTTTTGTGTGCCGTTTTACAGCGGCACCGCGTGCTCCCGGCGCGTGCCGAAAAGGCGCCGCGTTTCATAGAAAATAACAGCCGAAGTTTGTCCGCTGTTTCACGACAGGATTACATAAAGAGCAAAAAAGCAGCCCCCGCCTGATGGCAGGAGCTGAGACTTCCGTTTTCCCTCTTATCAAATTGGGACGCTGCGATTTTACCCTTATCGTTTGGTGTTCGGCCCTAACGCCGCCTTTTTGGTGCTATGGTTCTGGTTCTGATTTTCGGTCTTGCTCTTGGAAATATCTGCGCTGATTCCCTTGTTGCTTGACCGCTCGCCGGTGTTCAAAGCTTTGTTTTGTTCATTCATAAGATCACCTCGGGATCGGCTGGTTGAAATAAACTGAATGGATTGGAAAAATAAAAACAATGGGGCAAGCGAAGCCGTGCGTTCGGCTGCGGGGATTTATTTGCCGTCGACAATGTCCTGCAAGCACCGCATCAGGTCGTTCATTGTATACAGCTTTACATCGCGGCCAAGAATTTCATTTTTCAAATCGATGGACAGAGATTCAAATTTATCGCGGATTCTGGGATCAATATAAGACATCAAAATCACCTCGGCACTAGTGTGTGCAGGCCGAGGAATTTTATGAGTCGATCGGAATGGTTAACGTGCGATTCATAGGGCGGTTTCTGTTGTTCCGGCTCGCACGCATGCGTGCGTTTTTCATCATTGTTTTTTTACCAACATAGTCGACGAGCTTTTATGTAAAATAAAAATAAAATGGATCCCCCTGCATGATCCTATATCATAACATCCGTCTGGCGGGCGGGGGATTTATGCCGCAAGCGTCGATGCGGTCGAGTCGCCGCGGCAAAAGAGTTTGCCCCGTGAATCCACGGCACCATTGTAATATTTTGACCGAATGGAGCAGAACGCAACGCTTTAGAGTAGATATAAAAGAGTATGATTCGCTACAATACAATAGATTGAGGATCAAACGGCGCCCGCTGGGCGCTTAAAAAAGAGGATTTGGTTAGCTATTGCTAACTTACAGGAGGGACTTTATGTCTGAAAACAACAGCTCAAACAAAAGCTTACAGGGGAAAGATCTGATTAACGTAGGTGTTTTTACCGCGATGTACTTTGTCATCGTTTTCGCGGTCGCCATGCTGGGGTACATACCAATCTTTATGCCGCTGCTCTGCGTGCTGGTGCCGATCGTCGGCGGAATCCCGTTCATGCTGTTTTTGACCAAGGTGAAAAAGTTCGGGATGATCTGGATCATGAGCGTGATTATGGGAATCTTGATGCTGTTGACCGGTATGGGATTTTATTCCATTCTGGTGGGAGCGGTATCCGGGCTGATCGCCGAACTGATCTTTAAAAGCGGCAATTACAGAAGTGCCTCTAAGGCTGTGCTCACCTCTGGTGTGTTCAGCGTCTGGGTCTGGGGGAATTTTGTCCCGCTGTTTTTAAATATCGAAGCATACTTTTCTACCCGGCAGGGGTATGGTCAGGAGTATATTGCTGCGCTGACAAGACTGATGCCTCTTTGGATGTGCCCGGTTTTGCTGGTTGTCTCATTTATCAGCGGCATCATCGGCGGCCTGCTTGGAAAAGCTGCCCTGAAAAAGCACTTTCATAAGGCGGGGATTGTGTAATGCCCGCTTTTCTGCTCAATTCCAATACAGGGAAACGAACCCTGACGCTCGACCCCAGAACAAAGCTGCTGTTGCTTGTTACCATGGCCGTCTTCGTGCTTGGGGGCCTGGGCGGGGCTAAAATGGAGAGCTTTCGGTTGGTTATTTCGGTTATGCCGCTTTTCTTCCTTTTGTTTTCTAGAAAGTGGAGAGCGGCTGTTACCTTTGCGCTTCTGTTTTCCACTTTTTATTGGATGCAGATTTACCTGATACCGATGACCAGCGGCTTTGTCAATTTTATGGTGATCGCGATGACGGGAATCGTCACCCGCTTTATGCCGAGCATTGCGATGGCATACTTCGTCATGTCCACCACGACGGTCAGCGAGTTCGTTGCCGCTATGGAGCGGATGCGCCTTCCCGAGCAGATCGTGATCCCCATGTCGGTCATTTTTCGCTTTTTCCCTACGGTCGGGGAGGAGTACACCGCCATTAACGACGCGATGCGCATGCGGGGCGTCCGCTTCGGCGGCGGGAAGGTGACTGCCATGCTCGAATACCGGCTGATCCCGATGATGATCTGCTCAGTAAAAATCGGGGAGGAGCTGTCTGCTTCTGCACTGACAAGAGGGCTTGGCGCACCGGTGAAAAGAACCAATATTTGCAGAATCGGTTTCCGCTTACCAGATGTGATTGTGCTGGCTTTGTGCCTGCTCGCATTTGGAATGTGGATCATGAATTCCTTGTTTGTATGAGATAAAACGCGTTGACTGGAAAAGTGATTTTACGCGAAATGAGTGGTTCTTTCCTCTGTTGCGGCGGGAGGAAGAATTCAATTGCTTTTACAGCAAAAAGATAATATGAGGGCAAACCATGATTGAACTTAAGAATGTTTCGTTTCAGTACGAAAACGCGGATTCTGCCAACAGCCTGAAGGACATCTCGCTGAAGATTGCCGATGGCGAGATGATTCTGCTGTGCGGGGAATCCGGCTGCGGCAAAAGCACGCTGACAAGGCTGCTGAATGGGCTGATTCCGAACTTTTATGCCGGCAGGCTGAGCGGCAGCGTCTGCATCGATGGAAAACAGGTGGAAAGTCAGCCCTTGTACGAAACGGCGCAAAAGGTCGGGTCTGTGTTCCAGAATCCGCGTTCGCAGTTTTTTAACGTGGATACCAACAGTGAGCTTGCCTTTGCCTGTGAAAATATGGGAATGCCGGAGGCGGAAATTGAACAGAGAATGGATCATACTGTCGAGAGTTTCGGCATTCAGAAGCTGATGAACCGAAGCCTCTTCGAGCTGTCCGGCGGCGAAAAGCAGAAGATCGCCTGCGCGTCGGTCTCTGTCAGTGCGCCGGAGGTCATTGTGCTGGATGAGCCCTCCTCGAATCTGGACGTGTTCGCCATCAACGATCTGCGCCGTATTCTTCAGGATTGGAAGTCTCAGGGGAAAACCGTGATCATCGCCGAGCACCGGCTGTACTATCTTCGCGAACTTGCGGACAGGGCGGTTTATCTGAAGGGCGGCAGAGTCAGCCGTATTTTAAGCGGCGGGGAGTTGAATGCGCTCAGCGGTAACGAGCTGGCAGAAATGGGGCTAAGGCCCCTTACGTTGGACGGCCTTGCGCAGACCCGAAAAAGGGAAGAGGGCGACGGGCAAACGGTTTGTATCCGTGATTTGGCCTTCGCCTATGAGGGGCGAACGCCTTTTCTGAACATTCCGCAGCTTTCTGTGCCCAAGGGCAGCTGCACCGCTGTGATCGGCCATAACGGTGCAGGGAAAACAACCTTTTCCCGTTGCCTGTGCGGGCTTGAAAAGCGGTGTAACGGGGCGATTCAGGACGGCGCGCAGCACCTTCGGCGTGGAAAACGGCTGAAGCATTGCTATATGGTGATGCAGGATGTCAATCATCAGCTGTTCTGCGAAAGTGTGCTGGACGAAGTGCTGCTCAGCATGGAGGAAGAGGACCGGGGGAAGGCCGAGCAAATCCTTTCAGCGCTTGATCTGTCCTCGCTTCGTGACGTTCACCCAATGGCCCTTTCAGGCGGGCAGAAGCAGCGGGTTGCCATTGCCTGCGCGGTTGCGTCTCAGCGGGACTACATCTTGTTCGACGAGCCGACCAGCGGGTTGGATCTGCGCCACATGAAAGAGGTGGCAAGTCATATGGATGAGCTTAGAAATAAGGGGAAGACGCTGTTTGTCGTTTCACACGACCCGCAGTTTATTCTAACCTGTTGTTCCTATGTGGTTCATATGGAGCGCGGCCGGGTAAAGGCCCAGTATCCGATGGATGCCGAGGGCCAAAGCAGACTTCGCAATTTTTTTGCCTGCTCTGTCAGGCAGAGTGTATAAGGAGGGAAAGAATTTGAAACAACAGTCAAGTATATCGCAGTTGTTTCAGTACGCCGGAAAGTTCCGGTATCTGACAATTGCGTCGTGGATTTTATCCGCGGTCAGCGCATTGATGGCCCTGGTGCCGTTTGTGTACATTTGGGCAATCATTAAAGAGGTGCTGGACGTCGCCCCGAATTTTTCGTCGGCACAAGGCCTTGCGCACAACGGGTGGATGGCGGTACTGTTTGCGGCTCTGTCTTTGTTTGTCTATGTCTGCGGGCTGATGTGCTCCCATATTTCCGCGTTTCGCATCGCGGCCAATATCCGCTCAAAAGCCATGCACCATATTGTTACGCTGCCGCTTGGTTTTATGGGCGGCTTTGGCAGCGGCAAAATGAGAAAAATCATCAATGAATCCAGCGCGGCTACCGAAACGTATCTGGCACATCAGCTGCCGGATAAGGCGGGGGCAATCGCTACGCCCATCGGCCTGCTGGGCCTGCTTTTCTTCTTTGACTGGCGTCTGGGGCTGCTCAGCATTGTACCGGTGATCCTTGCCTTTGTGATTATGTCCAGAATGACGGGCGAGAAGATGCAGCAGAAGATGAAGGAGTACCAGAACGCACTGGAGGATATGTCGAACGAAGCGGTAGAATATGTTCGCGGTGTGCCTGTGGTGAAAACCTTTGGGCAGACGGTGTTTTCTTTTAAGCGCTTTAAAGCTGCAATCGATAATTACGGCAAATGGGTGATTTCTTACACCAAGCAGCTTCGCCTGCCTATGATGGTCTACACCACGGCGATCAACGGCGTGTTTGCCTTTTTGATCGGTGCGGGCATTTACTTTACACAGGGCGGTGTGACCAACACCTTCCTGATTAACCTGATCTTTTATATCATTATCACTCCGGTCATTTCCATCACCCTGACAAAAATCATGCATTCCAGTGAAAATCAGATGATTGTCAAGGACGCGTTGGAGCGTATTGACAGTGTTTTGAACATACAGCCGCTGGCGGAGGAAACAGAACATCCGCTTCACTCGAAAAACGCTTCTGTGGAGCTTCAGAACGTGTGCTTCAGTTATGATGGAACCCATCGGGCGGTGGATGGCGTTTCGCTCAAAATTGAGCAAGGGAAAACCGTGGCATTGGTTGGCCCGTCGGGCGGCGGCAAGTCGACTCTGGCGGCGTTGATCGCCCGCTTCTTTGATGTCGGTGAGGGCAGCATTCTCATCGGCGGGGCAGACATTCGCAAAATTCCGAAAGCAGAGCTGATGAAAACGGTATCCTTTGTCTTTCAGGACAGTCGGCTGCTGAAAGCATCTATTCTGGATAACGTTCGCCTTGCAAAGCCGGACGCCTCGCGGGAAGAGGTTATGAAGGCCCTGACAGCGGCGCAATGTATGGATATTATTGAAAAAATGCCTGCCGGACTTGATACGATCGTCGGCACGAAGGGTGTATTTCTCTCGGGCGGCGAACAGCAAAGAATCGCCATCGCACGCGTGATGCTGAAAAACTCACCGGTCGTGATTCTGGATGAAGCGACAGCCTTTGCCGACCCGGATAATGAAAGCCGGGTACAGGCCGCGTTTGCCGAGCTTTCCAAACAAAAAACAGTAATTATGATCGCCCACCGATTGACTACGGTAGTAGGTGCGGATGAAATTTTCGTTTTAAAGGACGGAAAGATTCTTCAAAACGGCACGCATCAACAGCTTTTAGCCCAGGGCGGCCTGTATACAAAAATGTGGAATAACTACCAGACCTCCATCAAATGGAAGGTTGGAAAGGAGGCTGTGTCATGCTGAAGAAAATTCAAAGAGCATTTGCTTTGTCCGAGCAGGGTGCAAAGGATCTGATTAAGGGCAGTGTAGCCTGCGTGTTCCGCGACCTGGCACTGATGTTCCCTGTTGGCCTGATGTATTACCTGATTCGCGATCTGCTTACCGGTACGGCTCCCAACGGTACGTTCTATGTCATTGGAATTCTGGTCTGCCTCGCGCTGATTTTTGTTACCACTTATTTTCAGTACAACGCAACCTTTCTTGCTACTTACAAAGAAAGCGGCGTACGGCGCATTTCTTTGGCGGAAAAGCTGCGTAAGATTCCGCTTTCCTTCTTTGGAAAGAAAGATCTGGCCGATCTGACCAGCACCATCATGGCGGACTGCGCGGTTTTGGAAACCTCGTTTTCTCACTATATCCCCGTGCTGTTCGGGTCAATCGTTTCCACCGTTGTGGTTGCGTTCAGCCTATTTGCTTTTGACTGGCGTATGGCTCTGGCTTCGCTTTGGGTCATTCCGATTTCTCTTTTAATTGTTATTTTTTCGATTCGAGTGCAGGATGCATTGAGCCGCAAACAGCTCGATGCCAAAATGGCCTGCGCGGATGGAATTCAGGAGTGCCTGGAATCGGTGCGCGACCTGAAGTCCAATAACGCGGAGCAGAATTACCTGAAGGGCTTGGACAAAAAAATCAAGGCGGTGGAAAAGCGGGCAATTGTGTCTGAGCTTGGCACCGCAGTGTTTGTTGTATCCGGGCAGCTGATTTTAAAGGTCGGCATTGCGACTGTTGCGCTTACCGGTTCTGTCCTTCTGATCAACGGAACGCTCGACGTAATGACTTTCTTTCTGTTTCTGCTGGTGGCTTCCCGGCTGTACGATCCCTTCCAGGCCGCGCTGCAGAACTTTGCGGCGGTGATTGCCACACGAATGCACGTAGCCCGCATGAATGAAATTCTCGACCATCCGGTACAGAGCGGTTCTTCAGAATTTGATCCAGATGGGTGCGATATTGTCTTTGACCATGTCGCGTTTGCCTACAATGGGGAAGAGGATGTGCTCAAAGACGTTTCCTTTACCGCAAAGCAGGGAGAAGTGACCGCGCTGGTCGGCCCCTCCGGCGGGGGGAAGACCACGGTTTCTCGTCTTGCGGCTCGCTTTTGGGACATAAGTCAGGGGAAAATCACGCTTGGCGGCAAGGATATTTCGCAGGTTGACTCTGAGACACTGCTTTCTATGTACTCCATCGTGTTTCAGGATGTTACCCTGTTTAATAACACGGTGATGGAGAACATTCGCATCGGGCGGCGCGACGCCACCGACGAAGAAGTGATTGCGGCGGCAAAGGCGGCCCGCTGCGAGGATTTTGTGGCGCAGATGGTAAACGGCTACCAGACGATGATCGGCGAGAACGGAACCGCGCTTTCCGGCGGGGAACGCCAAAGAATCTCAATTGCCCGCGCCCTGCTCAAGGATGCGCCTATCGTGCTGTTGGATGAGGCCACAGCCTCTTTGGACGTGGAGAACGAAACGCTGATCCAGTCCGCTATTTCTGAGCTGGTCAAAAACAAGACTGTACTGGTGATCGCGCACAGAATGCGCACGGTAGCGGGTGCGGACCAGATCGTGGTTCTTTCCGACGGAACGGTTGCCGAGCACGGCACGCCGGCGGAGCTGATGAAGACAAAGGGAATTTTCCATCATATGGTAGAGCTGCAAACAAAGCACGCTTAGCATACCTGGTCACTTGAAATCCGGCACTTTATTCTCGTCAATATGACAGGCTTTCCTGATTCGGGCCTTCTGCCAATTTTGGCGGAAGGCCCTTTTGCAGATTGTTAATTTCCCTGTGAAAGTGCCGTGACCGATGCTTCCTGAAATTCTGTAAACTGCCGAAGGATCTCCGGGTGATCGGTGAAAAAGCGGTTGAGCATTTCGATGTCCGAAACGGTTGAGGGGCTCAGCGTGTGCTCGATCAGCTCGGTTTCCTCCAGTGGATTCGAGCTGCCCAGCAGCTTTAAAAAGGCTTCGATCGTCCGGTGCCTGGCCAGAAGGTATTCTCCCGCCTTTTGGCCCTGCTCCGTAAGCAGAATCACCTCGTAGCGGTCGTATTTCAGGTAGCCCAGAGCGGCCAGCTTGGAAATCATTTTAGAGGCGGACGACGGCTTGACGTGGAGCAGCTCAGAAAGCTGTCCCACACGGGCGTAATGATTTTCCAGATGGAGCCTGTACGCCATCTCCAAATAATCCTCCAGCGCCGGGGTCAGCTGGCCGTCCTGGTGGTTCGCCAGCTGGTACCCCCGCACGGTTCTGAAATCGGAATTGCTGCTGTTGTTCATAGAATCAAACCTTTACCTGTATTTTCCGTTCGTTTCACAGTGGGAACAAATTGATTCAAAGGGTTGATTTTCTCCCCCGCCAAAGGCGGGGGAGAAAATCGCCGGATTTCTGCCGGCATTACATTATATTCGTAACACAATTTATTTAGGCATCATATATTAGCGCAGGGAAACAATTTTGCCCCGCGCTGACTCGGCCTGATTGGAAGGCTTGTTTTAGGAGGAACTATTTATGAATCGAAATCAGATCACTTTGGATCAGCTGCCGGTAGGCAGGAAAGCAAATGTCACCATGCTGACATCCGACGGAACCACCAGAAGGCGTATGCTCGACCTCGGGGTCGTGGGCGGAACCGAAATCGAGCCTCTGTATAGAAGCCCCTCCGGCAATCCGGTTGCATACCTGATCCGCGGCGCGGTGATCGCGCTGCGCTCCGACGTGTCGAAGAAAATAGTCGTTTCCGTATCGTAATGAACGCAAAGAAGCGGGAAGCGCGGCCGCCATGCGGATACGGGCCGGCCGGATTCCCGCTCCGCCGATTCTATTTTGGGAGGTTTTTGAATGGGATTAACAAACGCATCTACGGGAGCCGGCGTGCTGAATCACTGCGGTCTACATATTGAAAAGGAGACCGAGCAGGATCTGATCATCGCGCTGGCCGGAAATCCGAATGTGGGGAAAAGCACCGTCTTCAACGGCCTGACCGGCATGAACCAGCACACGGGCAACTGGCCGGGGAAAACGGTGGTGAATGCGCAGGGGAAGTACCGCCACAACGGCACGAATTACATCATGGTGGATATTCCCGGAACGTATTCGCTGATCGCCAACTCCGCCGAGGAAGAGGTTGCCCGGGATTTTATCTGCTTCGGCGGGGCCGACGCGGTGGTTGTGGTGGCCGACGCCACCTGCCTGGAGCGCAATTTGAATCTGGTGCTGCAAACCATGGAGATCACCGACCGCGTTGTGCTGTGCGTCAATCTGATGGATGAGGCGAAGAAGAAGAAAATCCGCATCGATCTTCCCCGCCTGTCGGAACGGCTGGGGATTCCGGTGGTAGGCATGAGCGCGCGGTCGGGCAAGGGGCTCGACAAGCTGATGGACACCGTGGCGGCGCTGACGCGAGAGGAAGAAAAGAAGAATCCGCTGCGCATCCGGTATGGCGACGAGATCGAAAGCGCCGTGGCTTTGATCGAGCCTGTGGTTGCGGACGTTTTACACGGCGCCGTCAACAGCCGGTGGGTGGCGCTGCAGCTGCTCGACAACGACGACAGCCTGCTTCGTTCCATGAAAAACTACCTCGGCTATGATCTGCTGGAGTCGCAAGAGGTGTTGCAGCAGGTTGCGCAGGCCCGCCGGGAGTTGGAGGCCGCTGGGATTCCGCAGGAGGAGTTCCGGGATGAGGTGGTTACGAGGATCGTAAAGACCTGCGAGGAGATCAGCCGTGAAACCGTGCGGTTTGAGGAGGAGAAATATGCGGAGCGCGACCGCCGGATCGATCGCATTCTGACCTCCAAGCTGACGGGGATCCCGATTATGATCGCGATGCTGTTTGGAATTTTCTGGATCACCATCAGCGGCGCGAATGTGCCGTCGGCCATGCTTTCCGAAGCGCTGTTCTCTCTTGAGCAGCCGCTTAACGATTTCTTTCTTTTCCTATCGGCGCCGGATTGGCTGCGCGGAATTGTTGTAGACGGTGTGTTCCGTACGCTGGCCTGGGTCATCTCCGTCATGCTGCCGCCCATGGCGATCTTTTTCCCGCTGTTCACGCTGCTGGAGGATTCCGGGTATCTGCCGCGCATCGCGTTTAACCTCGACCACTTTTTCTGCAAGGCGTGCGCGCACGGCAAGCAGGCCCTTACCATGTGCATGGGGTTCGGCTGCAACGCCTGCGGCGTGATCGGCTGCCGGATTATCGATTCCCCGCGGGAGCGCCTGATCGCCATTCTGACCAATAATTTCGTCCCCTGTAACGGCCGGTTTCCAACACTGATCGCGATTATCACGATGTTCTTTGCCGGCGCGGTGGGCGGAGCGTTTCAGTCCGTCGTTTCTACCCTGATGCTGACAGGGGTGATCGTGCTCGGCGTTTTTATGACGCTGATGATTTCCCGCCTGCTTTCAAAGACCATTCTCAAGGGGCTGCCGTCGTCCTTTAATCTGGAGCTTCCCCCTTACCGCCGCCCGCAGGTGGGGAAGGTGATCGTGCGCTCCATTTTTGACCGCACGCTGTTTGTGCTGGGCCGCGCCGTGGTCGTCGCCGCGCCCGCGGGCCTGGTGATCTGGGTGCTGGCCAATATCTCTGTCGGCGATATGAGCCTTCTCGCGCACTGCGCGGCGTTTCTTGACCCGTTCGCAAGGCTGATGGGGCTGGATGGATATATTCTAATGGCGTTTATTCTGGGCTTCCCGGCCAATGAAATCGTTGTGCCCATCATTATCATGAGCTATATGGCGACCGGAACGCTCACCGAGCTGGAAAACCTCTCTGAGCTTCACACCCTGCTCGTCAGCAACGGCTGGACGTGGCTGACCGCCGTTTGCACCATGCTGTTCTGCCTGCTGCACTGGCCCTGCGGCACCACTTGCCTGACAGTAAAAAAAGAAACCCAAAGCCTGAAATGGACCCTTGCCGCCTTTGCCATCCCGACGGCTACGGGAATTATTTTGTGCATGCTTGTGGCCAATACCGTGCGCCTGCTGGGACTGGCGTAGCCAAAAGAAAAAAGGAAAATCAAAGCGGCCCCGACGCCAAAATGGTGTCGGGGCCGCTTTTTCAGGCTGTATGCCCGGCAATCAAGTCAGCGGCCGGGGGGGGGGGGGCAAGCTTCTTTTGCCGCGATACAGACCCGGCCGTCTGAAAATGAAAAATCATTCGGCAAATATCCGCAGGAGAATCCGCAAAGCTGCTTTGGGGTACTGCCGTGGAAAACAAGCTCCTGTGAATATTTCCAGCCCGAAGCATCACCTGTATCGCAATTGTACTCAAAAATTATTTTTAAATACCGGTTGACTCTCACACAGTGAGATGCTTTATACTGGGTATGAGCTCAAAAAACACATATATGTGAGGGAACAAACATGCTGAAAATAGGTGATTTTTCAAAGCTGTCCAGAATCAGTATCCGCATGCTGCGGCATTACGATGAAATTGGTCTGCTCATACCGGAGAGCATTGATCCCGCAACGGGCTACCGGTATTACAGCGAAACGCAGCTTCCGGCAGCAAATCGGATCCACGCGCTCAGAGAAATGGGGTTCGGCCTTTCGGTTGTTGCTGAAATCCTGAAAACGTATCGTGATCCCGAGGCCTTGCGGCAGTATCTTCTGCTCAAACGGGAGGAAATACTGGAGCAGGAGGAAAAAATCGGCAGGCAGCTGCTGCTTCTGGAAACAGCCATCACCCGACTTGGAAAGGATGAAAATGTGATGGAATACACGGTAACACTCAAAGAAATGCCAGAAAGAACTGTCGCGAGTCTTCGGAAGATTATTCCTGCTTATGAGAGGGAGGGAATTCTCTGGGAACAGCTCCGGCGTGAGCTCGGCCCGCAGAACGTTCAATTTGCCACCCCCTGCAACGCCCTTGCGATTTTTCACGACAACGAGTATAAGGAAATCGACCCCGACGTGGAAATTCAGATTTCCGTACAGGGCAGCTATCAAAATACGCAAAACGTGGTTTTCCAAACGGTTCCGGCCGTACAGATCGCTTCCGCAACCTACCAGGGGAGCTATGAGCAGGTCGGCGAGGTTTATCAGGCGGTCGCCAATTGGGTAAAAGACAATCATTACGATTTTGATGGATCGATGTTCAGTATTTATCACGTCAGCCCCGCGGAAACGCGGAATCCGGATGAACTGGTTACCGAGGTCTGCTTCCCTGTGAAAATGAAATAAATTTTCCGGGGATTTTCGCGAACCGAGTTTGCGGCAGCAAGCTGCACAAAGCAGCGGCTTCAATACCAGAAGAATGCACCTTGAAACGGGTCTGTAACGCCCGACCAAGGTGCATTCTTGTGCATTTCAGAATTTTACCAAGAGATCGTGCTGCAGGATGCAATTCGTTGCCGCTTACCGGAATGACTCCCGCAGAATGCGAATGCTGTCTTCTCTGGAAAGCGGGACGGGGTCCACCAGGAACAGCCCGCCCATGGTTTGCCTGGCGTTGTCCGCGTATTTTTCCAGATTGGCGCCGTCGATCCCGTAGTCGCTCATTTTGAGCTCCGCCACGCCGCAGGCCGACTGCAGATCGCAGAGCGCGTGAACAAAATCCATGGCGGAAGAAGCGTCGGCTTTGCCGAGTGCCTTTGCCATTGCGATCATACGCTCGTCGCAGGCGCGGGTATTCGCAAAATGCGTATAGTATGCCTTGCTGATCATAATCAGCCCGGCCCCGTGCGGGAGCTCGTGGTGGAACGCGCTGAGCGCGTGCTCGAGACTGTGCTCCGACGTGCAGGAGGAGAGGGACTCCACCATGCCGGAGAGTGTGTTGGCCAGCGCAACGTCGGCGCGGGCCGCCTCGTCTGTTCCGTCTGCCACCGCTTTCGCAAGGCTTTTGCCGACCAGCTCGATCGCCTTGAGCGCAAACAGATCGCTGATCGGGTCGGCAATTTTGGCAAGGTAGCCCTCCGTGCTGTGGAACAATGCGTCAAAGCCCTGGTATGCCGTCAGGTGGGGCGGCACCGTCAGCATCAGGTCGGGGTCTACGATGGAGAGAACCGGGAACGTCTTTTCATACCCAAACCCGATCTTTTCGTTGGTGTCTTCCTTGGTGGTCACCGTCCAGGGATCGGCTTCGGTTCCGGTGCCCGCCGTTGTGGTGATCGCCACAATCGGCAGCGGGTCGTTCGGCACGGGTTTTCTCTGGCCCGAGCCGCCGGAGACATAGTCCCAGTAATCCCCCTCGTTCGCTGCCATTACCGCAATCGCCTTGGCCGCGTCGATGCTGCTGCCGCCGCCGAGGCCCACCACAAAGTCGCAGCCCTCGGTGCGGGCAAGCGCCGCGCCCTCCATTACGTGCGATTTGATGGGGTTGGGGAGGATTTTGTCAAACACGGCGTGCGACACTCCGGCCAAATCCAGCTGCTCCTCCACTCTGGCCAGGTAACCGTTGGAGCGGGTGGATTTGCCGGAGGAAATCACGATCAGCGCCCTTTTTCCGGGCAGCTTCTGGCTGTGCAGGCTTGAAAGCCGGCCCTTTCCGAATAGAATTTTCGTGGGGACAAAATAATCGAATTGCATTTGAATACCTCCATTTTCTATTGTATCATTTACTTTTGAATAGCCTGACGCAAGTGCGGCGATTTCTTTTCCTGCCTGCACAGGAGAAGGAAATCAATCTCTTTTATTACTATAATCCTTCGAGTATGCTCAAAGTCAAGCCCTTTGCGGCAAGAATTTTTATTCTTGACTTTGAGAGCGCTCTAAGGTATAACGGGAGCAGAGAAACCGACAAATTTCGGATTGTGATCAGGAGGTATTTTCCATGGGAGATACGATTGCGGAGGCATCAAAACACACGGGCCTGAGCGAGCACACCCTACGGTATTATGAAAAGGAGGGGCTTTTGCCTTCGATCGGGCGCGATTCCTCCGGATGCCGTTCCTTTCAAGAGAACGACTACGAGTGGATCGAGGTGATCTCCTGCCTGAAAAACACGGGCATGACGATCCGGGAGATCCGCCAGTTTATGGATTGGTGTAAAGAAGGGGATTCCACGCTGCAAAAGCGCCTGGAGCTGTTTTTGGAGCAGAAGCGCCGGGCCGAGCGGCAGATGCGCGAGCTGGAGCAGCATATTCAGAAAATTGAGAAGAAAATCCGGTTTTACGAAACGGCGGTAAAGGCCGGCACGGCTGCGGTACATATCGGGAAGAGCTGCGACGGCTGCGACTGAGCCATTTTGTTCAAAGGCTCCCCGCGGATGATTATTTTCCATATTTTTGCACAGCCTATCCGTGAGGTGAGCTTTATGCAGTCCATTTGGAGAGAAACATCCGATTTTCGGGAACGCCCGGCCCTTTCCGGGGATATCACAGTGCCCGTCGCCGTCATCGGCGGCGGCCTTGCGGGGATTTTAACCGCCTGCCTGCTGCGGCAGAAGGGGATCGAATCCGTCGTGCTCGAGGCAAACCGGATCGGGAGCGGACAGACACAGAATACCACGGCGAAAATTACTTCTCAGCACAATCTGATCTACACAAAGCTGTTTCAGAATTTCAGCGAGGAGGAGGCGAAGCAGTATGCCTCCGCCAACCAGCAGGCCATCGGGCGCTACCGGCAGATGATTGCGCAGGAGCAGATTGACTGCCAGTTTGAGGAGCGCCCCGCTTACCTGTACTCCGTCGATCGGGAGGATATTCCCGCTCTGGAGATGGAGGTGGAGTATGCCTGCAGGGCGGGAATCCGCGCGGAGCTGACGAGAAAGACCACCCTTCCCTTTGAGGTTGCGGGGGCGATCAAGTTCGGCGGGCAGGCACAGTTCCACCCGCTGAAGTTTTTACAGGCGATTTCAGAACCCCTTACAGTGTATGAGAAAACCAAGGCTCTGTCGGTGGAGGGGAAAAACGTCGTGACCGACCGCGGCACCGTAACGGCGGAGCATATCGTTTTTGCGTCGCACTTTCCGTTTGTCAACGCGCCGGGCTATTACTTTATGCGCATGTATCAGGAGCGCAGCTATGCGCTGGCGCTGCGGAACGCTGCGGAGCTCGACGGCATGTACCTCGGCATTGGGGAAAAGGGTCTTTCGATGCGCAACTATGGGGATGCCCTGTTGCTGGGCGGGGGAGATCACCGCACGGGCGAGAATAAGACCGGGGGAAAATACGACATGCTGCGCGAAGTGGCCGCTTTGTTTTATCCGCAAAGCAAAGAGCTGGCCCATTGGTCCGCGCAGGACTGCATGACGCTGGACAGCGTCCCGTACATCGGGCAGTTTTCTTCCTCCACACCGAATTGGTATGTTGCCACCGGTTTTGGCAAATGGGGGATGACTAGCAGTATGGTTTCCGCCATTCTGCTCTCCGAGCAGATTGCAGGGGTTGAAAATCCGTTTGCACCGGTGTTTTCGCCGGCGCGCTTTACGCCGAGCGCTTCGGCGAAAAATTTTCTCTCCGGAATGGGGCAGGCCGTGAAGGGCCTTGCCAAGCAGACGTTTTCGCTGCCGGATGCGGACGCGGCCGAGCCGCAGACGCTGCCGGACGGCCACGGCGGCATGGTGATTGCCGACGGGAGAAAGGCGGGCGCCTATAAGGAGGAGCAGGGGGATGTGACGGCGGTTTCGATCAAGTGCCCGCATCTCGGCTGCCAGCTGGAATGGAATCCCGATGAAAAAAGCTGGGATTGCCCCTGCCACGGCTCCCGCTTTGACGCAAAGGGCGGCCTGCTTGAAGGCCCTGCCCAGACCGATCTGGAGGAGATTCCCACATGAAAGCGGCAGGCGGTTTTCAAAAACCGCACGGGTATTTTAAGGGATGGTATTTCAAGCAGCAGAACGGCACCGACACCGTCGCGCTGATCCCGGCATTCCACACGGATGACTGCGGGAACTGCTCGGCGTCGCTTCAGGTGATTACAAACGATCGGGTGTTCCACGTGGACTTTCCGCCGCAGGCGCACGAGGCGTCGCAAAAAGAGCTGCCGGTTCGGCTGGGCAAATGCCTGTTTTCAGAACAGGGGATCGGGCTCGACGTGCAAACGCAGGACTGCATTCTGCGCGGGGTACTTTGGTTTGGGCCTCTGACGCCGCCCGCCTGCGACATCATGGGGCCGTTTTGCTGTTTGCCGATGATGGAGTGCCGCCACAGCGTTTTCAGCCTGTTTCATCAGGTGGACGGTTCCCTTTCCATCAACGGCAGGGAATATGTATTTGAAAACGGAACGGGTTATCTCGAAGGCGACCGCGGCGTGTCCTTCCCCAGGCGTTACCTGTGGACGCACTGCGCGTGGGGGCGGAACAGCATCATGCTTTCGGCGGCGGACGTGCCGTGGGGCGGGATGTGCTTTACGGGCTGCACCGGCTTTGTGTACCTGAACGGAAAAGAATACCGGATCGCCACGTACTGCGGCGCGAGACTGCTGTATCTCAGTGAGGATACGATTTTGCTCCGGCAGGGCGATTTGCAGCTGAAAATTCAGCTTCTCAAAAGCCGCGCGCAGCCTCTGCGTGCGCCGCAGAACGGCGGCATGATCCGGCTGATTCACGAGAGCGCCGCCTGCACGGTGCGGTATACCTGCTCTAAGGGAAGCCGGTTCCGGATCGATTTTGTCAGCGATCAGGCCAGCTTCGAGAGCAATTGGGAAGAACGTGCCGCCCCATAACGGCAGCCGAAAAGAGAGGATAGAGCGGCGTCGCTTTAATATCCGGTGTTCTTTTTTCTCTGGGCAAAACAAAACCTCCTATCGTAGTTTCTGTTTTACGACAGGAGGTTCTTTTTGTCATTGTCCGTATTAGGCGGTTCATTTCAAGATGACGCCGGCCCTTTTGGAAATCACTCTTTGGTTATGTCAGGGAATCAGAGGCTCTTCTCAATCAATCAGTTTGGCGAGCTCACCGGCCATTTCTTTAATGTCCAGCCCTTTGGTAAACTGCAGGCAGGTGCCGGTGGGATACCGCGTTTTCTCCACCCAATGAGCCGGTATGGAAGAGGCGCCGTATTTCGCGCCCAGAATGGCCCCGGCCACCGCGCCGATTGTGTCCGCATCGCGGGCAAAATTGGCGGCCAGCACAACGCCCTCGCGGAAGGTTTCGTTTCGCATGCGCAGGCATGCGAAGGCGGAGGGGAGAGCCTCGGCCGTCGTGGCCCAGCTGCTGGTGTAAAGCTCGTCGTGCAGCGGCATCCAGGCGTCCAGAATGGAACCGTTCGCGTTATCCACAATCTCGAAGGCGCGGTTCATCGCGTGGTAGAACCAGGATTCCTCGGGGATCACCTTCATGATCGCGTCGAAAATTTCTTCCATGCTCGCGTCCGCCATCGCCATAGATACCGCCACGGCCACAGCCTGCGCGCCCCAGATGCCGTCGCGGTAATGGCTGACCGAAGCGTCGATTTCCGCCATTGCGGCGGCGCGCTCCGGGTCGCCCGCGCAGATGATGCCCACCGGGCCAATCCGCATGGCAGAGCCGTCGCTCATGTGAAACGCGTTGTATTTTCCTGAAAGCGGTGGACGGATTCCCTTGCGCAGGTTATTGGCCGCTTCAATCTCACTGGCGCCGCCACGTTTAAATTCGTCCTGCACTGCCACATCCTCCAGCCAGGCCTGCACCACAATGTCGCTGGTCAGGTTCCCGCCGCAGCCGATGAGGGTCTTTGCGGTAAGCAGTGCGAACTCCGTATCGTCTGTGCTCCAGGAAGCACCCTTGTTAAAGTCGGTAGTGATACCGTAATTGGCACGATTTTCCGGTTTGCGTGCGGCATCTCCCAGCGAATCGCCGATTGCAAGGCCCGAAAGAGCCCCGTATGCTTTGTCAAACGCTTTGGCCGGGTTGCCGGCCAGTTCAGATCTTGTTATCATAAATCCTCCATCACTTGTCAGTATTCCTTTAGCCGAGCTTTTCCTTCAGGTATTCCGCAAATTTGTCGCCCCCGGCCTGATTCCATTTCGCCACGAATTCGTCAAAGGCAGAAATCGGCTTGGTTCCGCGAATGATATCGGCGGAATACTCGTCGTACAAAGATTTCATGGCATCCCACTGCGGCGCCAGCTCTTCGGGGATCAGCACGTTGACATCTTCTACGTAGTACTGGTTTGCCAAATCGAGAGAGCTCTGGGCCGCCTCGGTGTAAACCGGCCGCGCCAGAGGCGGGTCGGGGTTGAACTTGTTCGTGGTCACCCAAATGCGCGACCACCACTCGGGGTATTTGTCGGTAAAGACGATCTTGCCGTTTTCAACGTTGTAGTGCTTGCCCTCGATGCCGCACTTGTCGATGATGCGGCCCTCGGGGCTGGCCATAAATTCAAGGAAGGCCCATGCGGCAGCCTTGTTCTTGCTGTCAATGTTGATGCCGAAGCCGCGCTCCTCCTTGGTGACGTCAACCGCCTGAAAGCCCTGCGCCACGCCCTTTGCAGGGGGGAGAACCACAAGGTCGCTGCCGGTGGTCGAGGACATCTTGTTGTTGTAAATCTGAATGACGTCGCCTATTGTGCCGGAGATGACGCCGGCCTTGCCCTCATAGAATTTCTGCTCCAGCACATCCCAGGTGTTGGTCAGGTATTCCGGGTCCAGCAGGCCCTCTTTGTACAGGGCGGCATAGAATTCCAGCTTCTTCTTTTCCGCTTCGGTCGCTCGGGAGAAAGCCCAGCGGCCGTTTTCCTTTACCAGAGTGGCGCTCACGCCGAACGCCTGATTGAAGAAGGCGTTGAGACGGCGCATGTTGCCTTCACCCGCGTTGTTCGAGTCGTCGGCGGTAATTGCGTACTGCACAAGGCCCTTTGCTTTCATCTCGGTAAACAGAGCGTGGTAATGGTCGATGGTGGGGTCTTTGACGAGGGCGTCATAGCTGTCGAGCTTCTCTGTCAAATCCTTTCTCATCACCGGAACATAGGTGCGCGCCGGGGCCAGCCACAGCAGGTACGGGTAGTTTTTCATGCGGGCCTGGTTGACGGGCAGCATCAGCTCCTTGACATAGGTGGAGCCTTCGATGTACGGGGTCAAATCCTCCAGCAGCCCCTCCTGAGAGATGGCCAAATCTCCGCCGCCCTGAAAATAGATGATGTCCGCGTCGATGTCGCCGGTGCGCATCGCGAGCGGCAGAGCGGTGGCGTAAGAACCGGCCGGGGGCTCGACGAACTGAAGATCGATGTACTGCCCGTGGCCTGCCATTTTCTTTTCGACGGCGTCGCACATGGCGATCACATCTTCCTCTGTGGGCAGAACGTCCTTGATCAGAGCCTTCACCGTTACGGGAGCGTCCTTGCTGCCGATTTCCGGCCAGGGGCCGCTGCCCGTGGGCGCCGACTGCGGTTCGGAGGCGGTGCCGGACGCCGTGTTTGCTGAGCTTCCGCAGCCGGTAAAGGCTGTAGCTGCCATTGTCATGGCCAATATAAGCGCAATACTCTTTTTCATGATTCTCCTCCTAATGATTGTTCTTGATTCCCGGTTAGAACGCTGAAAAGATCAGCCTTTCACCCCCCCTGCCATCACGTCTTTCGTGTAGTACTTCAGTACCAGAGGGAATAATACGAGGATTGGAATGATTGCGATGACAATGACTGCATAGGACAATGCCGTATAGTCAATCTTGGCCAGCTCGTTGTAGTTGAGCAGATTCTGCGCGCCGATCAGCGTGGTGGTATCGCCCTCCACCAAAAACTTTCGCAGAACCACCTGCAGCACGCTGTCTTTGAGCTTGCTGATGTACACGCCGGAGCGCAGGTATTCGTTCCAGCGGACGACGGCGTAAAACATGGTGAGCGTTGCGATGCCGGAGCGGCACAGGGGAGTCGCGATGGAAAAAAGGGTGCGGATATGGCCCGCGCCGTCGATTTTGGCGGCCTCGTAAATCGAGGGGGGAATTTCCTCAAAATAGCGCATCATGATGATCAGGTAATAGACGTTGACGGCCAAAGCCAGAATCACAGACCAGCGGCTGCCGATCAGGCCCAGATCCTTTACCACGAAATATTCCGGAACCAGGCCGGGGTCGAACAGCATCATGATGATGAAGAAAACCATAAAGGCCCGTTTGCCCACCAGATTCGGGCGGGTCAGCACATAGGCTGCCGAAATGGTCAGCAGCATGTTCAGCGCGGTGCCCACCACGGTGATAAACACGGAGGTAATCAGGGACGGCACCAGCACCGGGTTGCTCATAATGATCTGATAGTTGATGAAGCTGAACCCCCGCGGAAGAATCTCCAACCCCTTCATCTGGGCGGACTGAGCGGGGTCGGAGAGAGACTTTGCGACGATATGCAGCAGCGGGATCAGAATGGTCAGGATAAACAGGCCCATAATGAGGATCAAAATCAGCTGACCAACGCGGAATTTTTTACGCAGCTTTGCTTGTTTCAATACAGACACCTCCAACTGAAATGCGCGTTCGGGTGTTACCAAACGCCCTGCCCGGTCAGGCGCTTTGACGTGACGTGGGTCAGCAGTACCAGAATCAGCCCTACTCCGCCCTTGATCAGGCTGACCGCGCAGGCCAGCGAGTATTGGCCGTTATCGAGGCCCAGGCGGTAAATGTAGGTATCCAGAATATCCACCACGCTGTTGACCGCCGGATTGGTAAAGTTAAATACCTGATCAAAGCCCGCCGTCATAAAGAACCCCAGATTCAGGATGAACACGGTGGTCATGGGGATGACCAAAGCCGGCAGAATGATTGCGCGGATGACCTGCGCACGGTTTGCGCCGTCCATGTCTGCGGCTTCAAACAAGTCGGGGCTGATATTGATGATCGCCGTAAAGAAAATGATCGAATCCCAGCCAAGGCTGCGCCACGCTTCTGAAAAGAAGAGCACCCAGCGAATTGCGCCCTTGCTCGTCATAAAATCGTAAGGCCCGGCGCCGAACCAGCCCAGCACCTGATTTACCGCGCCGCTGGACGGGTTGAGGAACGAAATCCAGATGCCCGCGATTACGACCCAAGACAACAGGTGGGGCAGGTAAGACACCGCCTGAATGGCATTGCGCGCCCGGCGGCTGCGGATTTCGTTGAGCAGAATCGCGAACAGAACGAAGAAGGGGAATAACAGTATGTATTTCATAAAGCTGATGATCAGTGTGTTTTTCAGAATATCGGCGAATGCCGACGTGCTGAACACCATATGAAAATATTTCAGTCCCGCCCATTCCCAGGGGCCTCTTGCTTTGTAATTGAAGAAAGCCATGCGCATGTTCCAGATTGGCCACACACGAAAAATAATAAAATAAAGAATCGTGGGCGCGATCAGCACATACAAAATTTTGTCGGTGCGCATCTGCTTGAAAGCCGCTTTCCATCGATCACGACGGGGCGCCGACAGCAGTCGGTCGTTCATAAGGGAACCTCCTTTAACCATCAATCGCAGAATGTCATACCGGAGTCGCCTGTAAAATCGGTGCAGCGATTCCCTTTGGAAAACGAGCCGCTTTGCCTCTTCTTTCTCAAAAGGTTCGGCGTCTTGCATTTACAAACAAGACCGATCTTTCATAAAACAGGGAAAGAGAATCGTACGCCGCTGCTTCTGCCGCAGACCCATATCATCAAAGGCAAAAGGGAAGAATGATATGGAAAAGCGATTTAGGAAACCGGTTTATCTCATGGACTTCATTATACAAGGTTTATTTTGCAGGTTCAATCATTTTATTGCACAAAAATACAGCGAATTTAATATACAATTTACATCAATAGACAAATAGGTGTCAGTAAATTGATAATTAGATCCGCTGTGAGAAGTTGTTTTATCAGGAACCGGTTACCTTCTGGTTGTTTCCCGAAGAACCAAAGTGGGCTGAATGGTCATGTGACGCATGCTGCCGATCGTACCATTGATAATCGAAATCAGCATGGTGGCGGCCTGCTCGGCCGCTTCCCGTCTGGGTTTCAGTACGGTGGAGAGTGCCGGGTCGTAGGTTTCGGAGATTTCGATTCCGTCGAAACCGATTACCTCAACTTCTCCCGGCACATGCCTGCCAGCCTCCTTCAGCGCTTTCAGCGCGCCGATGGCGATCATATCGCTGCCGGAGAAAACGGCAGTGAAATCGAGCCCTTCCCGCAGCAGCCGGGTCACTGTTTCCTGCCCGAAGTGCGCGGAGAAATCCCCGAAATGAACGAGCCGTTCATCTATCGGAATCCCGGCTTCTTTCAACACCTGCTCATAGGCCCGGTGCCGCTGAACGGCGCCGGAAACGCCCGCGTTGCCGTCCATATACAAAATGCGGCGATTCCCGGTGGACAGCAGCTGGCGCATGGCCTGCGTGGCGCCGTATTCACTGTCGCTGGCGATGCTGGCGTCGCACACGTGGTGATCAAAATTGCGCCCCATCAGCACAAGGGGAATATTGTATTTGGAAAACTGCGCCAAAAACGTGTCGTTCGACACGCCGGAGCAAAGGATGATGCCGTCCACCCGGCGGTCCACCATCGATAACAAATGGTGCTTTTCTTTTTCCGGGTCAAAATCGGAATTGCCAAAATACATGGAGTACCCGTTTTTGTCCAGTACATCGCTGATCCCGCGCACCTGGGCGGGGAAAAAATGATTCAGAATATCCGGAACCACCACCCCGATCACGCCTGAGCAGGAGGTGGCTACGCTGCGGGCCAGGGTGTTGGGGCGGTAGTTGAGCTCTTTTATGGTGGTAAGTACCCGCTTTTTGGTTTCTTCCCCCACGCCGGTGGCTTTGTTGTTGATCACACGCGAAACAGTCGCTTTTGAAACTCCGCAAATCGCCGCAATATCCGCAATACTGTACTTCTGCATGCTTTTCCCTCCAAACGGCCGAATCCAGGCGCCTCAAACGCGCTGCGCCTGCAACTTTCTTTTGTCCTATTATAAACAAACTGAGAAACAAAAAGCAAGCGGTTTCTTTTTTATTCCCGATTCCCACAGAAATTTAAGGACAATAACCATAGAATTATCGTATTTTTATGGATAACGCCTCTTGAAAAGCGACAAAAGAATGAGTATAATACTGAGTAACCGGTTTCTTAAAATGCATCCGCTTGCAAAGGGAGTCTGTGTAAAAACAACGGCTTTTCTAGCGGCATTGCCGTCAATAAGTGAAACGATTGGGAGGCTACAAAATGATCAAGGATTATCTCGAAAAGGTTTATTCCGGATTTTTGGGAATGAACATCGGCATTCGGCTCGGCGCTCCGGTGGAACCGACCATTTGGACCTATGAGCGCATCCGAAATACATATGGAGAGATTACGGACTATGTAAAGGACTTTAAAAATTTCGCAGCCGACGACGATGTAAACGGCCCTGTTTATTTTTTAAGAGCGCTGTACGATGACGCGGCTGACCGTCCGTTGGAACCGCAGGATGTGGCCAGAGCTTGGCTGAATTATGCGCGCGAAGGCGTGGGCATGTTCTGGTGGGGCGGCTATGGCCGCAGCACCGAGCACACCGCGTACCTGAACCTGAAGGCGGGCATTCCCGCTCCGCGCTCCGGCTCGATCCAGCAGAACGGCAAGACGATTGCCGAGCAGATTGGCGGGCAGATCTTTATTGATACATGGGGTCTGGTCAACCCCTGCGAGCCGCACCGCGCGGCGGAGTACGGCGCGGCGGCGGCCAGCGTTTCTCACGACGGTGAGGGCGTTTACGGGGCGCGCTTCTTCTGCGCCGCAATTGCAAAGGCATTTGAAACCAGCGACATCAACGAGATCATGAGCGCCGGGTTTGCGGAAATCCCGGAGGACTCCCTGTACCGACGGGTTGCCGACGCGGTACTGCGTTTCCACGCAGAGCACCCGGAGGACTGGCGGGCCTGCCACCAGATGCTGGTGGACGACTGGGGCTACGACAAATACGGCGGAGTATGCCATATCATTCCGAACGCCGGTGTGTGCATCCTAGCAATGGCGTATGGGCAGGGGAATTTTGCGCGCACGGTGGAGATTGCCACCATGTGCGGGTGGGATACCGACTGCAACGCCGGGAACGTCGGCACTGTGCTGGGCGTGGCGTGCGGCATCGATGGGCTGCCGGAGCGCTACCGCGGCCCGATCAATGACGGTCTTGTGCTTTCCGGTATTTCCGGTTACCTGAATATTCTGGATGTCCCCACCTACTGCAAAGAGGTCGCCGCTTTGGGCTACCGTATTGCAGGGGAAGAGATGCCCGCCGAAATCAGCGATTCCTATCGTCAGGGCGAGGTTCATTTCGATTTTGAGCTGCCCGGCTCCACGCACAACATGCGCGTGTCCGACCCGTTCTTCTGCCGCACCTGGCATTCCACCGAGCAGGCGGCAAGCGGCACCGGCTCTTTGAAGGTGCTGGTGGACCGCATGGAGCGCGGCCACCAGTGCAAGCTGTTTTACAAGCCGTTCTACCGCCGCGACGATTTTTCAGATGAGCGGTACAGCCCTGTTTTCACGCCGACCGCCTACCCGGGCCAGATCGTTTCCATGAAGCTGTATTTGGACCAGTGGAACGGCTGGGAGACCATCGGCATCGCGCCTTACGTGCGCACCACCAGCGATAAAAAGGATCATCTGCAGGGCTACATCAAGCTTCAGCAGGGCAAATGGCTGGAGGTTTCCTTCCGGATTCCGGATACCGACGGCGATATGGTCGATGAGGTCGGTATCGTGATCGAAGGCTACTCCCCGGCAAAATCCAAAACACTCGGAATGCTGTATCTGGATGATTTCTCGATTACCGGGAAGAGCGAGTACCGCATTGCCCTCGCGAAGCAGAAAACGGAGTTTGGCTGCGTGACGCCCTTCTCGTTCGACCACGGCGCGTGGGATCTGGAGGGCAGCCGGCTGCTTTTGATGCGCTGCGAGCCGGCCTTTGCCTACGCGGGCAATTACTACGCGGCGGATTACACCGTTACGGCCCCGGTTACGCCGCTCAACGGCGACAGCCACCTGCTTACCATCCGCGCGCAGGGCGCGATGCGCGGCTACGCCGGAGGTCTCGCCGCGGACGGAACCGTGAAGCTGTACAAAAATGATTTTGGCTACCGCGAGCTCGGCAGCGCCGCGTTCGGGTGGGAGCAGGAGCAGGCTTATGAGCTCTCGCTCAAAGCCGTTGGCGATACGATCACCCTTTTGGTCGACGGGAAAGAGATGCTTTCCGCCAAAGACGATTCCTATGAATACGGCATGTTCGGCTGTGGTTCGCTGAGCATCGGCCGCACCGCCTTTGGAGATTTCACCGTAAAGGAGGAATAAACATGAAAGAGCTCAGGCTGCTTTCCCCCTGCGGAATCCTCGGGTATGGATTTCCGGAAAGCTCTTTTCTGAACGGGATGGCAATGAATCCCGACGCGATTGTGGTGGATGCGGGCAGCACGGACGCCGGCCCCCATAAGCTTGGGGCCGGGGTGGCAATCGTCAGCCGCCGTGCCTGCAAAAAGGATTTGGAAATTATGATCACGAACGGCGCCAGGGCGAAGATTCCGGTGGTGATCGGTTCCGCCGGTGGGGCGGGAGGCCGCGTTCACGTGGAGTGGACGCTTTCGATCATAGAGGAAATATTAAAGGAGCACGAGCTCCGGCATCTGAAGCTCACCGTCATTTGGGCCGATATAGAGAAAGAGGTCGTCAAGCAGCGCCTGAGCGAGGGGAAGATCGACCCGCTGGGCCTGACCGTGGGCGAGCTCACCCCGGAGCGCATTGAGAAAACAACGGGCATCGTGGCGCAAATGGGCCATGAGCCGATTGTGCGGGCGCTGGAGCAGGGGGCGGACATCATCGTCTGCGGCCGCGCCTACGATCCCTCGCCCTTTGCCGCCGTTGCCGTGTTCCACGGGTTCGATTTGGCCTACGGCTACCACGCGGGCAAAATTCTGGAATGCGCGGCGCTGTGCGCACAGCCCGGCACCACCAAGGACTGCATGCTCGGCGTCATCCGTGAGGATGGCTTTATCGTCACTCCATTATCGAAAGACCGGGTGTGCACAAAAACCTCGGTTGCGGCCCATACCTTTTACGAAAAAGATCATCCCTATCTTCTGCACGGCCCCGGCATTGTGCTGAATCTGGAGCACTGCACCTTTACCGAGCTCGAGGATGGGCGAAGCGTTTTTGTTACCGGCAGCCGAATCGAGAAAACCAATCCCTACCGCATCAAGCTGGAAGGGGCCATGCCGGTTGCGTTTCGCACCTTTGTCGTGGCCGGTATCCGCGACCCGCTTTTGATCGGCCGGCTGGAAGAGGTGCAGGATAAGGTAAAAGCACAGGTGCGCGACTATTACAGCGATGTAAACGAAAGCGAGTACCAAATCAACTTTATCAATTACGGCATCAACGGCGTGATGGGCGAGATGGAGCCCTGCCGCGACCTTCCGCATGAGGTGGGCGTGGTGTTCGAGGTAATCGCCAAAACGCAGGAGCTGGCCGATACCATCTGCTCCACGGTGCGCTCTACGTTTCTGCATTACGGGTACGAGGGCCGCAAATCCACGGCGGGGAATCTGGCGTTTCCGTTTGCGCCGAGCGACGTGCCCTTCGGCAGGGTATACGAATTTTCTCTGTACCACCTGATGGATGTGCGGGACGGGGAAGAGATGTTCCCTGTGGAAGAATGGAAAGGGGGCGGCGCGCAATGAAAAAGCGGCTGTATGAATGCGCGAAGGTGCTGCGCTCCAAAAACAGCGGGCCCTTTGAAATGACGCTGGACTGCCTGTTCGACGACGAACAAATCTACCGGAAGATCAAAGAAAGCGGTGTCATCAACCGTGCGCTGGTGGCAGAGCTGTATCACATTCCCGAAAGCCTGATCACCAACATCGTGTTTTTTGACCCGGCGCTCGGGTTCAAGATCACGTTTGCCCGCCGGATTTCATCCGGCACCAGCTTTGACAGAGACGTATACGGCGCGCAGCAGCACGCCCCGCTGATGGAGCTGCTGGTAGAGATATAAGATCTGTCGGCTTACCGGCTGCGTCTTTCTAGGAAATGAAGCGAAAAGAAAGAAACGCCGCACAGTAACAAAGGCTTTAAAGCAATCATTGGTCTCTTTCTCCACCGCAGGCGGGGAATAGACCTTGGCAGCTGCATTGGCCCATACTAAAGTGAATTGATGATAAAACAGTGCTTTGCTGGAAAGAAAGGAGGAAATCGAATGAAAATCCTGAACTTTGGTTCGCTCAATATTGATTATGTTTATTCCGTAGATCACATCGTCGCCCCCGGCGAAACGATCTCCTCCACGCAGCTGAATGTCTACCCCGGCGGGAAAGGCCTGAACCAGTCGGTTGCGATGGCCCGGGGCGGCGCCACGGTGTTCCATGCGGGAATGCTGGGGGAAGACGGTGGAATGCTCCGCAAGACCTGCGAAGAAAATCATGTGGATTTCTCCCTGATCCGTACTGTGGAGGAACGCAGCGGCAACGCGATCATTCAGGTGAGCGGCAAAGGGCAGAACAGCATTGTTCTGTTCGGCGGGGCCAACCGGAGAAATGAGAAAGCGTATGTCGACGAAGTGCTCTCTCATTTTGGAGCGGGCGATCTGCTGCTTCTCCAAAATGAGATCAACCTGCTCGATTATCTCATCGAACGTGCGGCACAGCGAAAGATGAAAATCGCGCTGAACCCTTCCCCGTACGACGATGCGGTGAAGCGATGTGATCTTCACAAGGTACACTGGCTGATGATGAACGAGGTTGAGGGCAGCCAGATCACAGGCGAGCGTGATCCCGATGCCGTACTCGAGCAGATTCAAAAGCGGTACCCGCAGGTTCACACCGTTTTAACCTTAGGGAAAGCCGGAGCGGTGTATCAGGCTGGCAGGCAGCGCTTTTACCACGGTATTTACAACGTTCCCGTGGTGGACACCACAGCGGCGGGGGATACCTTTACCGGCTATTTCTTCTCCGGGGTCGCAAGGGGTGATTCCCCGCAGGAATGCCTGCGGCTTGCGTCCATCGCGTCCTCTCTGGCGGTTTCCCGCAAGGGAGCCATTCCCTCCATCCCATGGCGGGAGGAGGTGCTCAGCGCCAAGCTATCCTGCATAACATAAGCCGAATGACTGGCGTTTTGTGTTATCAAGGAATTTGAGAATCGGATTGTCCTATGCTTTCACGGGATGTGAAGGCCTGAATATGCCTCCTCAAATAAATCAAATATAGAATCAATCGCATGGCCGGCAGCCGTATTTCGGTTTGCCGGCCATGCGATTTTAATTGTTCTGGATATTTTAAAAAAATGGTCTGGTGCTAGGATTCACAGACCTCAAGCATCGGCTCGATACGCCTTTTTATCAGTTCTATCTGATTTTTCGCATCCGGAATAAAGTTAGAAAACGTATGATCAAACGAAACTCACGCCTTTGCTTTTTGTGCTTCCGTGCGCTTCATTGTCAGGGAGATGCGCTTTTTCGCTTCCTCCACACTGAGCACCGTAACCTGTACCACATCACCGACCTTCACCAGATCGGACGGGTGCTTGATAAAATGATCCGACATCTGCGAAATGTGTACCAGCCCGTCCTGATGCACGCCGATGTCGACAAACGCGCCGAAATCGGTGACGTTTCTCACCGTGCCGGTCAGCTCCATCCCGGCTTTCAGGTCAGACAGGCTCATGATATCCGTTCGCAGCAGCGGCGGGGGGAGCTCGTCGCGGATATCGCGTCCCGGCTTTTGCAGCTCGGCGACGATGTCGGTCAGCGTGGGAATGCCGACGCCGCAGGCTGCGGCAGCCTTCTGCCAGCCGATCTTCTCAATCTGCTGCGACACCGTGCCCACTCCCTGCATTGTCAGGTCGGAGGGCTTCCTCCCGAGCAGCTCCAAAAGCTTTGTGACGGCATCGTACGATTCCGGGTGGACAGAGGTGTTGTCCAGAATATTCTTTCCCCGCGGAATCCGCAGAAAGCCCGCGCACTGCTCGTAGGCCTTCGGCCCGAGCCGCGCAACCTTTTTCAGCTGGCTGCGGTTCTGGAACGGCCCGTTGTCGTCCCGGTAGGCGACCACATTTTTGGCGACCGTTTCGTTCAGGCCCGAAATGTGAGTCAAAAGTGAGACGGACGCCGTATTCAAATCGACCCCCACGCTGTTGACGCAGCTTTCCACCACGCCCTCCAGGGCGCTGTCCAGCTCGGCGGGCGGCATGTCGTGCTGGTACTGGCCGATCCCGATGGCTTTGGGGTCGATTTTTACCAGCTCCGCCAGGGGGTCCTGCAGCCTGCGCGCAATCGAGACCGCGCTGCGCAGGGAAACGTCGAACTCGGGGAACTCCGCGGCGGCCAGTTTTGACGCCGAATACACCGAGGCTCCGGCCTCGCTGACGACCATATAGCTGACCGGCGTTTCCAGCTCACGCAGGAGCTCTGCCACAAAGATTTCGGATTCCTTGGAGGCGGTGCCGTTCCCGATCGAAATGATTGTGACGCCGTGCTTGACAATCAGGCGCTTGAGCTCCCGCTTTGCTTCTTCTACCTTTTTGTGGGGTGGGGTGGGGTACACCACGGTGGTGTCCAGCACCTTGCCGGTCGCGTCCACCACCGCGATCTTGCAGCCCGTGCGGTAGGCGGGGTCAAAGCCCATGATCACCTTGTCCTTCACCGGGGGCTGGAGCAGAAGGGGCTTTAAATTCAGGGCAAACATCGAGATCGCCTGCTTGGCCGCCCGCTGCGTCAATTCGTTCCGGATTTCTCGCTCAAGGGAGGGGAGAATCAGGCGTTTCCAGGAATCCTCCGCGGCCCCTTTGACGCAGGCAGAGGTGACGCTGCCAAGTTTTACAAACCGATCGCACAAGGCCGCAAGCGCGGGCACATCGTTCAGCTCCAGCTTTACTTTCAGGCATTCTTCCTTTTCTCCGCGGTCAATCGCCAGAATCCGGTGGCTCGGTATTTTACTGACGGGCTCGGAATATTCGGCGTACATTTCATACACCGGGTTTTCCTGAACGGCGCGGGATACCACAAGCCCGTCCCTTCGTATGATCTGACGCAGCTTTTTTCGCATCTCCGCGTCGTCTGAAATCTCCTCGGCCAGAATATCCTGCGCGCCCTGCACCGCATCCTCCCAGAATTCCACACCCTTTTCCAGATTGACATAGGGAGCGGCAAGCTTTTCCAGTGTGGTACCGCGCTGTGTTTGCGCCATGATCAGGTCGGCCAGAGGGCGCAGGCCCTTTTCCTGCGCGATGGTGGCCCGGGTGCGGCGCTTGGGGCGGTAAGGCCGGTATAAATCCTCCGCTTCCGCGAGTGTTTTCGCGCTTTGAACGGCGAGGAAAAGCGCGTCGGTCATTTTGCCCTGCGCCGCGATGCTCTCTAAAATTTCTTCCTTGCGCTTTTCCAGGTTCCGCAGGTATTGCAGGCGGTCCGACAGCTCGCGCAGAACCTGGTCGTCGCAGGAGCCGGTCATTTCCTTGCGGTACCGCGCAATAAACGGAATGGTATTCCCGTCGTCGATCAGTGTAATGATGTTCCCCACATGCTGCTGGTTCAGGCGGAATTCCTTTGACAGCTCCGCGATCATATCCATACATTTCCCTCTTCCTGCTGTTTCATTTGCTTCGTATTGATAAGGCTATTTTACCATAGAACGGCTGAAATTTCACAGAAAAATAAACGGCTGCTGGTCAGACAATGCATCTTTCTTCGGGAATCTGGCCGAATGAGCTTTCCGACTGGGCAGAAAAGCCATAAACGGAGCGTTCTTACAACAAGAAGGGCATGACAGTCTGACGACCGTCATGCCCGGAATAGTCTGATTGATTTTCAGCGGCCGGAGATATGATAAACGCCGGAGCTTTTTTCCTGAAGCTCGATCTGCTCCAGCCGCGCGTTTACATCGGGAATCTTTTTGGCCGCGTCCCGAAAGACAAGGTTCATAAAAACCATGGGGGTGCTGTAAATGTCGAACAGCGAAGCCACAGTGATGGGAACCACATTGGTTTCGTCCGCGATCTGGCAGATGGGGGAGAGCAGGCTGTCCGTAACGGCAATGATCCGAAAGCCGCCGTTTTTGAGCGCCCGCGCTTTTTTCAGCAAAGCATCCGGATAACGGGGGAAAATCGGCAGAACGATCCCTGTATCCTTGGGGTCGCGGTATTCCAGCGTATTCCACGCCGGGGTTTCCGGCGTTACCGTGTAGACATTGTTGCGCAGCTTGTTCAAAATATACTGCATATAGGGCAGCAGGGTGGCGGACATTCTGGACGACAGCAGTATCAAATCCCGCGCGTTTGCCACCATATTCACCAGAGCTTCATAGGCGGGGCCGCCGATGGAAGCTTCCAGCTCCACTAAATTATTCACTTCGCTCGAGAGAATGTCGCCGACCGCGCTGTGCCGATCCTTCAGTACATAATTCAGCCGTTGGGGTCCGGTTATCTTTTCGCTGACGCTTTTCTGCAGCTCGCGCTGAAACTCATTATAGCCGTTATAGCCGAGCGCCATGCAGAAACGCGAAACACTGCCCTGGCTCACCTTGGCGTCCAGCGCCACATCGACGGCGGTCATAAAAATGACGCGCATATAATTCTTTTCTATATAATAAGCCAGTTTTTCGTAAGTGGCAGATTCCTTTGCCGCGGCAGACAGCTTGGCAATTAAAAATTGAATCGGTTCTGTCTGCAAGGCTGCCCTTCTATTGGTCATCAAGCTCCACTCCCGTCATGATCAGATACTGCTCGCAGAGCGTATCCACATCAAATATCATACCTTCTGCAGGATTGGAAATCAACAAGAAATCTCTTTTTTGTATGGAATAGCCGGAATCCCCGGCGGTCACGTGTGCCGAACCGAACGGGAAATACAGCCCGGTAAAGCGGGTTTGCGGCGAAAAACGCCACACTTTTCCGGGGCGGAGCTTTATCACTTTAACAGACCCTTTGGCAGACGGCAAGAGGATCAGGTTGAGATTCCTCCCGGTTCCCCGGCTCTGGGTATGCCACGCGCCGGAAAACGCGGCGCTCTGCATCGGCTTCAGGCGGATGCTTTCTCCCTCGCGAAAGGTCAGCGTGATGTCCCCCTCCAGCAAAAGAAGAATTCGCTGCTTTTGCGGGAACAGGGTAAACTCACTGGCACCGCAGGCAACCGAGGCGGTGCTGATCCGAAAGAGAAAATCCTGTGCCGCTAACGAAGCCTGCGGCGGATCAATAAACAGCTCAGAGGTTTCCCCTCCCGACCATTTCGTCGTTTTTTGCCGCGCGCGCGGAATCAGCTGAATCAAAACGGCACCTCTTTTCTGAAGGGATCAGATCGCGTTCATCAGGCGCAGGCTTTCTTCGCGGATCAGTTCGGAGGCGCGCTCCTTATACTGCAAAAACTCCTGCGTCAGGCGGGTGTGGTGATCGCGGGGTCGCTCAAGCCCCACGTCGATGATCTCTCTGACCCGGCCGGGCCTTGCGGACATGACCACCACGCGGTCTGCCAAAAGAATCGCCTCGTCGATATCATGTGTGACCATAATGATCGTTTTCGGGGACTGCTGCCATACATTCAGCAGCAGCTCCTGCATCAGCTCGCGGGTCTGCATATCCAGCGCGCCGAACGGTTCGTCCAGCAGGAGAATATCGGGGTCGTTGGCCAGCGCTCTGGCAATTGCCACCCTCTGCTTCATGCCGCCGGAAAGCGATTTGGGGTACAGCGATTCAAAGCCGCGCAGCGCGACCAGGTCCACATATTTTTCCGCGATTTCCCGGCGCTCCTTTGCGGGCACGTTTTTCTGCTTTAATCCGAATTCGATGTTTTCCAGAACGGTCAGCCACGGGAAGAGGGTGTAATTCTGGAACACCATGCCTCTGTCCGAGCCCGCGCCCCTGAGCTCCTGCTGCTTATAGCTGATGGTGCCGCTGCTGGCGGTTTCGAGCCCGCCAATGATGCGCAGCAGCGTGGATTTACCGCAGCCCGAGGTTCCCAGCAGGGTTAAAAATTCCTTGGAGCGCACGTGGAGGTTAATTCCATCGAGAGCCTTTACCGGGCCTTTCTCGCTCTGAAACAGCTTTGAGACGTTCTTGATTTCAAGCCCCTGATGTGGGCGCTTGGCGGTGGTTTCCATTACCGCTGTCTGCATAACAATCCCTCTCTTTCTGTCATTCGTTCCACGGGTACAGCTTTTTGTTCAGGAACAGCAGCAGGTTATCGATCATCAGGCCGATCAGGCCAAGAATCAGAATCCCCACAAAGATTTTTCCCACGTCCACGGTGCGCTGCGCCTGCAGAATCTTAAAGCCGATGCCGGAGGACGCGCCCACCATTTCGGCCACGATCACGTACGTCCAGGCCCAGCCGAGCACGATGCGCAGCGTGTCGGTAATATCCGGCATCGCCTTGGGGAGGATGACCTTCCACAGCACGTTTTTGCGGTTGGTGCCAAGCGTGTACGAAACCTCGATCAGCGAGGAATGCACGTTGCGGATGTTGGTTGCGGTCATCAGAACCAGCTGCGGCAGGCTGCCCAGAATGATGATGGCGACCTTCTCGCTTTCGCCGATGCCGATCCAGAAGATGAACAGAGGAATGAAGGCCGAGGCCGGCATATAGCGCACGAACGAAAACACCGGCTCAAAAAAGGCCGAGATCGGCGCGTAGGTTCCGATGAGCACCCCCAGAGGAATCGCCACGACCGCCGCGATGACAAATCCGGTCATTACGCGGAACACCGTCATGCCGATGTCCGTCCAGAAGCCGCTGCCAAACAGCTGCAGGCTTGCCTGAAGAGTGGCGGTAGGGGTGGGTAAAAAGAGCGGATCGACCATTTTTCCGTAGCTCAGGCCGCTCCATAAAATCAAAATGAGAAGAAAGGCCACAATGCCGAGAATCATGGCGGTATTTTGTTTGATTTTCCCTTTTGGCTGAAAGGCTGCTGTTATTTTATCGCCAAACATCGATTTGTTCCCCGTTTCTCGTTTTGCGGATTTTGTGGTCAGGGCCGCGGCGGGAACCGCCGTCGTTTTTTCTGCCATAGCACGAGCTCCTTTCGTCAGGGCGCCGTCTGCCGTTCCCTGCGGCACACTTTGCTCCAAATAACAACATCTCCTGGGGAGAGCGGAGCGCTCTCCCCAGAGAAGGATGGGTTTTATTTCGATTGTCCTGCCTGTTATTTGGCGGCGTTCACAAAGGTGGAATTCAGTACCTTATCAATATCTGCTTTGCTGCTTACCATTTTGGTGTCGACCCAAAGCTGTGCGGCAAATTCAGAAATTTTGTAAATGTCGCCCTTGTTTTCCGCGGTTCCAAAATAGCTCTTGTTGCCGGCCTTGTCGTAGAACTGAACCTCTGTTTCGCAGGCGGCTTTCAGGGCGTCCGGTTTCATGCCCGCGGGTACGCTCATGATTTTATACGCGTCGTCCGGGTTGCTCTTCATGTAATCGATCGCGTCGTTCCAGCCGTCGATGATGGCCTGCGTTGTCTCGGGGTATTTCTGGACGAAATCGGTGCTCAGGCCGAGAGCGTCCACAATAACGCCGGGATATTCGCTGCTGGAGAGCAGTACCTGGCCGAAGGTGGTTTTCTTTGCGTTGTCGAGCCAGGGCTGCCAGGTCATGGCGGCGTCCACCTTGCCGGCGGCAAACGCGGCGCCCGCGTCGCCGGAGCCCATGGACTGCACGTCAAAGTCGCTCATGGACAGGTTCTTTTCCTTGAGCAGGTAGTTGAACCAGAAGAAGCTCGCGCCCCCGGTTGTGTCGAGCGCGATGGTCTTGCCCTTCAGATCCTCAAAGCTTTTAAACTCTTTTTTCGCAACCAGGCCGTCGCCGCCGGAGGAGGTGTCGAGCGCCAGAACCACCTGCAGGTCGATTCCGCTGGCGGCGCTCATGATGTTGGTATCCAGCGAGGTGGCAATGCCCTGAATTTTGCCGGCGGCAAGAGCACTTTTGCTGTCGGATTTGCTTTCGATGATTTCTACCTTTACGTCTGCGCCGTGATTTTTAAAGAACCCTTTTTCCACAGCCAGATCAAGCGGGTAGAAGCCGATCCAGCTGGAATGCGCCAGCGTGACGGTACCGTCGTAAACGCCGCCGGATGCCGCGCTCTGCGAGGCGGCGCCGCTTTCCGCCGGGGCCTTGCTTGTGCTGCCGCCGGAACAGCCGGCCAGAAGCGAAGTGCTCATGGCGGCGGCTAGAGCCAGAGAAATAATTTTTGCAGATGCTTTTCTCATAGTAGATTCTCCTTCATCCTGTCTCAATTTCATTTTCGCATGTGTTGTGCTTTCCCTTGAAATGGCCTGTTTGAGAGGTCATCGGCTTTTCCGCCGCAGGAGGAGAAGCCGCAGTCCGTTTTCAAGCGAAGCTGTATTTTTATGAAAGAGCATGCCCCCTCATAAAGGCGAAAAACTCAGTTCACCAGGTCTGCCGGTTGTTCCCCGCGCAGCATTTGAATGGCGTTCCAGGCGGCCCGGCCGCGCAGCTCCTCAAAGGATTCCTGCGAAATGTACGAAACGTGCGGTGTGACCACACAATTTGGCGCGCTGAAAATCGGTTCCTGCTCCCGGGGCGGCTCATGCGTGATGACATCCAGCACCGCGCCGGCGATTGTGCCGGCTTCCAGCGCGCGGATCAGCTCATCCTCTTTCAGAACGGCGCCGCGGGCCGTGTTGATGAGATACGCGCTTTTCTTCATGAGGGAAAACTCCTGCTCTCCCAAAAGACCGGCGGTGCTTTCGTCCAGCCGCACATTGACGCTCACATAATCGGCCAAACGCAAGCCTTCTTCCAAAGAAACCTTTTTCACGCCCCGCTCCTTCAAAAAGGCGGCGTCCCGGTCAGGGTCGTAGCCGAGGATTTTCATTCCAAGGCTTTGACAGCGCTTTGCGACGGTGAGGCCGATCCGCCCGCATCCGACGATGAGCAGCGTAGAGTGTGAAATCCGCCTCGGCAGCCGCTCGACTGCCTGTGCGCCCCATGCTCCGCTTTGCAGTTTGCTGTGGTATTCGGTCAATCCCTTATAAAAATGGAAGATGGCCGCCAGAACGTAATCCGCCAAATCCTCCGCGCAGTAGCCCTGCACGTTGGTGACGCAGATCCCCTTTTCCCGGGCTGCCGCCGTGTCGACACGGTCGTAGCCGCCGCCAAGTACGGCGATTCCCTTGCAGCTTTGCAGGCGCTGTATGGTGGAGGCGGGAATCTGCGCGTACACCTGCGCGATAATTGCGTCCGCACGGTACCCGAATTCCTCCAGATCGCGTTCGTAATTATAATTGGAAAATTTCAGCTCACAGTCGGGGTACTGCTCTCTTAGAACGGCGGTTTCTATATCGTAGTCCTTCCATTCCTCGTCGATAAACCAGAACAGCGGCTTCATTCGCGCTCCTCCCTGCCGAGCAGCTTCAGCACTCCGTTTGTGGCGTCCAGCTCCGCCAAATCGCCGTTTTGAACGGTTTGGTAGAACTCGGGCTCCAGCCGGTCCACCATCGGCATTTCCATCAAAATCGCACTTGCCACCAGGGTGGTGTCCGGATTCTGAATCACCAGCGCCTTGGGCTCGGTGCCCTTCATCTTTAATTGAAACATACCGTCTGTTTGCACCACGGAGCTGCCCTTTCCGTTGGGGAACAGCAGAATTTTGCCCGCGATGCTCTGCCCGTACAGACAGTGATTTTTTTCGATGACCACCCCGGTTTGCGGGTCGACCAGATAAAAGCAGAAATCGTCGGTAGAAATGAGCACCTCGCCCTTGGCCTGACCCTCCGAAATCTTATGGCACTCAAACGTCTTGCTCATAGGGTAATCTCTCCTTCCAAAGCGGCCGTTACGGCGTTTTCCAGCTCGGTAATCACAAACTGCATCTGGCGGCGGCGGGTGTAGTAAGCGCATTTTGGGGAATCCGTAACTCCCTTTTTGCCATACAGGAACTTCCAACAGGGCTGATCCATGCATGTGTCCGAAACGATCCAGCCGCCGGCCTCGCGTATGATCCGCATGTAATCCATCTTTTCCGCCAGCACGTAAGAAAGCGAGGAGGTCATGATAAACAGCGGCACCGCCAGACGCTTCCCCTGAACCATCCCGGCGACCGTCGCGATCTGGTCGATCGTCAGGTGAGGACACCCGAAGAGCGCAAAGTCGATTTTGCCGTAGGGATCCGTCAGCTCACCGCGCATGATGTCCAGATCCTCCTGCGTGATTCTGACCACCGCCTCCGGCTCTTTGCCCTGAAAGGCGGCCTCCATGGTTTGGGCCTCCGGCGTAAAGCCGAGAATATGGTACATCGCCACATTTCCGCCGGTATTGAGCTGCGCCCCCAGATTCATCAGCGCTTCTTTCCCGGGATTTTTCAATCCGCTGAACACGGGGAGCTTAAAGCCGGTCTTTTTCGGGGTGCAGTACCCCAGCAGCTGATAATCGAAATCGCTTTTCATTTCCGCTTCCACTTCCACCAGAATCTGGCCCCTGCGGTTCTCGTTAAGCAGATAGCCGTAATACGGCACCACGCCGGTCACGGCGGCGCACAGGGCGCTGACGGCGGCCTCCCGGTTGCTTCTGGCTCCGTACACCGAATTGACAAACGGCGTGGCGCTGGATTCCGAAAACGCGGTGATCTCCCCGAAGCGGGGGACGTTCTTTTCCAGGTAGGGGGTACAGTTGTAGGTCATGATCGCGCCGATTTTTTTGTAGGCCTCGTGCGTACGCCGCACGATTTCTTCGTCCTCCGCCTCCAACGTGGTAAACTCCTTGAACTGCTCCCAGTTGAAGCTGGGGTTTACCGTGGGGCGAACCCGGCAAACGGCGCCGCCGTTGACGAGCTTTTCCACAAACCACAGGTCGGCCTCCTGATTGCTCAGAGCCACGTGAGCCCGGGTAATGGGTACCATGTAAGGTGCGTCGTAGCTTTCGCCCACCGCAACCTGCACCTTCATGGCCAGCTGAACTCCGGTTCCATATTCTCCGTCGAGCATGGCTTGCTCTTGTGCTGTCAGTTTCATAGCTTCCTCCTTTGATCGGCAGTGCGCCGGCATATTCTCCGCCGCGGGCGGGGAAGGGACGCGCTCCGTTTGGTATCTGTTCATCGGGGCGATTGCTCCGGTCAGGCGCTTTGCAGGTGCTCCATCGTGTCCTTGATTTTTAGCAGAACCCGCGATTTTTGGATCGTGAGAAAATCGCCGCAGCTGTAAACCCGCTTCCCGTTGACGACGACGTTCTGAATCGCCGAGGGCTGCATGGAATAAACGATGTTCGGCAGAAGCTGCTCCATAGAGGCGCTCAGGGGCTGCATGGACAAATCTCCCAGATCGACCCCGAAGAAATCCGCGTAGCAGCCGCGCGCAATCTCACCCACGGGCAGGCCCAGCGCCCGGCCGCCTGCCGCCGTTCCCATTTCAAACGCCTGCTCGTAGTTGACGCAGAGGGCGTTGAGCGTATGGGCCTTTTGTAGCAGCGAAACCATGCGCATTTCCTCCAGCACGCTGATCCGGTTGTTGCCGCAGGCGCCGTCGCTGCCCAAAGCAACGGTCACGCCGCTATTTACCATGCGGGGAATGTCGGTGATGCCGTCCGCCAAGAACATATTGCTCGAGGGGCAGTAGGCCAGCTTTGCGCCGCGTGACCCGGCCAGATCGATTTCACTGTCCTTGAGCCACACGCCGTGAATCATCATCATGCGTTCGTCCACAACACCCAGCTGATCCAGATATTCGATCGGGTGCAGGCCGTTGTGCGCCGCCTTGACCTCCTCGACCTCGAAACGTTCCTCCGCCACATGAATGTGGAATCCTGTTCCAAGCTCCTTCGCCAGCTCATAGCCGGCCTGAATCATTTCCGGCGAGGCGGCGTGCAGACTGTGCGGCGCGGGCAGCACCGTTACCATGGGATCATCCCGGTGCATCCGTGCCAGTGCTTTCGTTCGCTCCACCGCCTGAGATACCGTTTCGCGGTAACCCTCCGGCGCGCCGTTCCAGTCGTACATGGTTCTGGCCAGTACCAGACGAATCCCGACATCCCGTGCGGCGCGGATGATCGCCTCGTCGCTTTCCGTGCCGTAATTATGCAGGTAAAAAAAATCCGACACGGTCGTCACGCCGCATTGCAGCATTTCGGAAAACGCGAACACCGCTCCGTTATAAATGTCCTCCAGCCGCATTCTGGGGGAGTAGCGGTACAGGGAACAGTCGCGCCATTCCAGAAAAGGGCGGTCTGCCGCGATTCCGCGCAGCAGGCTTTGAAAGGAGTGGTTGTGCGCGTTGACCGTGCCCGGCAGCAGCACCTGGTTTTCCCACCGGTGTACATAGCTGTTCGGGAACTGCGCCCGCAGCTCGGCGAAGGGGCTCACTTTTTGAATCACTCCCTTTTCCACCGCCAGAGCATAGTCCTTTAAAAACTGTTTTTTGCTGTATAAGTAAGAGGGATAGTATAAATCCATTTAGTCCAGCTCCTCATCCAGGATCAGCAACGCAGAGAGCATTGCATTTGCGGTATACTCAATGTCGTCCATTTCGGCGGCTTCATCGGCGCAATGGCTTTTGCCGTTCACGCTCTGGGCGAAAATCATGCCGGAGCGTGTCACTCTGGCCATGTGCGCGGCGTCGTGCCCCGCCATGCTCACCAGTTGAACCGCTGGCCGGCCGCCTTGCTCAATGCCCTGCTCCACTGCCTTGATCACGGTGGGGTTCATCGGCATCGGCGGCTGGTCCAGAATCATTTTGCGTTGGATCGAAAGCTTTCTGTTTTCGGCAATTTGGTTCACTCCCTGTGTGAGCAGCTTCAAAAATTCTTCCTTTTTTGCGGGGTCGGATGCCCTCATTTCCAGAATCATTTCTGCCGACGCGGGAATGATGTTCGTCGAGTTGGGCCTGATCTGCAAAAAGCCCACGGTGGCAACGGCTTCGTCGCTGTGCAGTGCCGCCGCGGAGGTTTCCGCCAGCAGAACCACCTCGGATGCGGCGCACAGAGCGTCCTGCCGGTCTGTCATCACAGTGGTGCCGGCGTGATTGGCAGTTCCCGTTACGGTGATGATTTCGCGGTAAATCCCGGTGATGCTGCACACCGCAGCCGATGGGAGCTTTTGGTCGGCCAGCCGCCGGCCCTGCTCGATATGGCATTCCAGAAAGGCGGCTATCTGCCCTTGCGCAATTTGCAGAGAATCGATTTTCTCCAGATTTCCGCCGATGCGGCGGATGGCGTCCGCCAGGGTCTGGCCGGTCTGCATATGGTTGACATCCTTGAGGTCTTTGTATTTCAACACTCCGCCCAGCACCTTGCTGCCCAGGGTAGATACATTGAACGGGTTGGGCTCTTCTGCGGTAAGGGATACGACCCAGAGGGGGTGGCGCAGCTTTTTACCGGATTCCTGAAGCGTCTGCAAAATTTCGGTGGCCATTAACACGCCCAGCGCCCCGTCGTACATTCCCCCGTTTGGAACGGTGTCGTGATGCGAACCGATCACCAGTGGGGCAAGGGAAAGCGTCCCCGTACTCTTCGCCCACAGATTGGCGATCGCGTCTGTATGAAATTCTGTGCTTGTGTGATGTTCCCAGTAGTCCCGCAGCCACCTGCGGGCGGAAGAATCCGCCTCGCTGCCCAGCCATCGGTCAATTCCGCCCTGCTGATTTTTTCCGATTGCAGAAAGCTCCAGCAGGTTCTCTTGCAGCCGGCTTCTGTTGATCGTCAGGGCATCTGTTTTACAATTCATGAGCTCCTCCTGAAAATGATGATTTCATTCTAAAATGAATAAGGATGATAAAATTATTTATTATTTGATGAATAAGAGTGCGCCGGGAATGCTGTGTCTTGCCTTTGAAGCGTGAATTCCAAAAGGAAAACAAAAAAGGCGCTTTGAAAAGTCATTTTCAAAACGCCATTGTTTATGGAATATTCTCTTTGTGTTATGCCGCTATCATATAGCTTTCTGCATGGAGTTGTCAATAGTTTTTCAGGATTTTAGATTACCCCACAATTATCAAAAAGTCATTCCAAATGAAATGTGCAATTTTTATAAAGAAATGACTGTGAACTTCCCCACATGTTCTTTCAATAGAGAATTCAGTTGTGGGGCAGAGAGAAATTCCGGTCTTATAGTCCGCTTTTTGCCGACCTAGATAAGCAAGATTCTGGAAGCGGTTCCATAAAAAAGGGGAAACTGAAATTAGAAAGAACATATTTTGATCACTCTTCAACATATTTATTGGTAAAAATGCTTTTCTGTTTTTAAATTTATTAATATTATTTATCTGAAATACATAGGAATGTGTAGTGGGAACGGTTTTACAAATACTGAAATGGAATCAGGGTTTCATAATGCTAACGATCAAAGAAGTGGCCAAATTAGCCGGAATGTCCAAATCCACAGTGTCCAGAGTGCTGAATAATAGCGGCTATGTCAGCAACGAGGCTCGGCAGAAAATCGAGAAGGTGATCAAAGAACACCAGTATAAGCCCTCGGCTGCCGCGGTGAGCCTTTCCAAGCAGGAGAGCAGTATTATCGGCGTGGTGATCCCCGAAATCGACAACCCCTTTTTTGCCGAGGTGTTGAAGGGAATCACCAAAATGGCCGATGAAAACGGCTTTTCCCTGATTTTCTGCGACACGCAGAACAGCGGCGAAAAAGAGCTGAAGGCACTCGGGATGCTGGAGCAGCAACGGGTCAGGGGGGTCATCATCACGCCTGCCATGGGCTATGGGAAGGAATCCATTGATATAATCAAAGGGGCGCTCTCCAAGCTGGCGGTTCCCATCGTGGTGGTCGACAGAGATTTAGATGATTCGGAGTGGGACACCGTTTATTTTCAGAACTATGAAAGCGGTTATCTTGCGGCGGAAAGCCTGATTAAGGCGGGCAACGAGAGGATTGCGATTATTCTGGGTGATATGCAGCTGAAGATCGCAAGAGAGCGTTACCGGGGCTTTCAGGACGCGATGGCGGCGTACCATAGGGTGATTCTCGATAAAGATGTATGGAAGGGCGATTTCACCACAGACACGGCCTATGAACTGATGAAGCGGATGATCGCCTCCGGGGATTTGCCGGACGCCATGGTGACCACAAACAACCGCACCAGCATGGGGTTCCTCAAGGCGATGGTGGAGGCGGGAATCACCGTGGGGAAGGACATCGCAGCCGTTGGAATTGACCGCATCCCCACACTGGATGCGCTGGGGTTTCATTTCAGCTGCGTTTCCCGCGACACGGAGGAAATGGGGAAAATGGCGATCAGACTGTTGATGCGCCGCATGGCGGAACCGGACGGCAGCAGAAACATATGGGTGGTGCCCTGTAAATTGGAACTGAAGGGTTCTGAAAGAAAGCAGGGAGAGTGAATTTGCTGCAAAGGATATGGAACCGGTTCCATAAAACGGGAATCCTTTATCGTTAACAGAAATTTTTCTGTTATATATTTTTCTATTGAAGAAATGGAGGATGTTAGTATGAAGAAGAAGGTTTTGTCAGTGCTTCTGGCGGCCTCGATGGCCGTATCCCTTGGGGCCTGCGGGGGTACGGCGGCCCCGGCGCCGGCGCCGTCCGCCGCTTCCGGGGCTTCCGGCGCGGGGAAAGACACCTACCATGTCACCGTAATCATCAAAGCCACCGACTCCTCTTATTGGCAGACGCTTTTGCTCGGGGCGAAGGCCGCGGCGGAGGAAAGCAATGGGAAGATCAAGGTTACAACAGACGGCCCTGCCTCGGAGACCGACATCGATAAGCAGGTGACCATTCTGGAAAACGCGATTGCCGCAAAGCCGGACGGCATTGTGCTCGCTTCCATCAGCTCCACCTCCACCGTGCCGGCGGTTGAGCAGGCAGTCAAAGCAGGCATTCCCGTGGTAACGGTGGACAATAAGCTGGAAACGGATGCGTATACCCAGCATATCGCCACAGACCACGCGGCGGCCGCCGCCACCGCCGCGGCAGATATGGTGGAGCAGTGGAAGGCAAAGGGCATTGATCCCGCGGGCAAAAAAGTGGCCTTAATTAGTGCGGATTCCGGTTCGGCCGTCAACCAGGCGCGCTGCAAGGGGTTCACGGATGAAATCAAGCGCCTTGTTCCGGGCATTGTTGTTCTTGAAACCCAGTATTGCGACAACGACATTCAGAAAGCGCTTGACGCGGCCGATAACCTAGTTTTGGCCAATCAGGACCTGATCGGGATTTTTGGCGACAACAACCACATGGGCGACGGCATTGCGAAAGCGATGGAGCAAAGCAAAAAGGGCGATAAAATCGTCACCTATGCTTTCGATTCGGACGATACCGAAATCGATGCGATTCAAAACGGTAATCTGACCGGCATCGTCGTTCAGGACCCCTTCGGGATGGGCTATAACGGGGTGTTGGCCGCGGTATCGAAGCTCGAGGGCAAGGAGCTTGAAAAGGATAAGGTTTCCGAAACGACGCTGGTGACGAAGAAGAATATTCAGGAGGATGCGGTGCAGAAGCTGCTGTATCCCGGCAAATAAAGAATCGATACGTTCTAAAGGGGGAAAATCAGACTTCCGAAGCCGATGGTTCCAAGCATGAGGGAGTGGCGGAGGAAGTCTGGTTTTCAGACAGGGAGGTTCGTATGCAAACGCAAGCACAGCCAATCGTCGCCATAAAGGGACTGGTAAAGGATTTTCCGGGAGTTCGCGCTTTGTCCGGTGTGGATTTAGAGGTGTACCCGGGGGAGGTGCATGCCCTGATTGGGGAAAACGGCGCCGGAAAGTCCACGCTCATCAAAATTCTGATGGGCATTTACTCCAAAACGGCGGGCGAAATCTATGTGGAGGGCGAATTAAAAGAAGCCCGATCGCCCGTTCAGGCCCAGGCCTTTGGATTCGGCGCGGTCTATCAGGACGTCAATCTCGCGCAGCATCTGTCCGTGGCCGAAAATTTTTTTATGGGGCAGCTCCCCAAAACCAAGCTCGGCACCGTTGATTTTAAAATGATCCATCGGGCCACGAAGGAGATTCTGGAATCTATTCACGTGCATGTCGATCCCAAAGCGATTATCCGAACGTTGTCGGTGGCGCAGCAGGAAATGGTCGCAATCGGCAAGACCATATTTCAAAAAGCCAAACTGGTCATTTTTGACGAACCCACCGCATTGCTGACGAACGATGAAACGAAGCAGCTTTTTCAAATGATCGGGCGGCTAAAGAACAGCGGGGTGGGAATCCTGTACGTTTCGCACCGGATGGAAGAGATTTTCTCCATCTGCGACCGGGCCACTGTGCTAAAGGACGGCGCGTTGGTGGGCACTGTTCCGATCGGCCAAACCACGCAGGATCAGCTGATCGCCATGATGGTGGGCCGAAACGTGGAAAACATGTACCAGATTCAGCATCAGGCTCCAGGGGAAACGATACTGAAGGTTGATAATATATCCAGGGGAAGGGCGTTTTCCAATATCAGCTTTGAGGTGAGAAAAGGGGAGATCTTCGGCATGTTCGGCCTGGTCGGCTCCGGGCGGACAGAAATTGTGAGGAGTCTTTTCGGCGCCGATGTCAAAGAGGGCGGCACCGTCACCCTTTACGGAAAACAGGCGGATTTTGTCAGGCCGGCGCAAGGAATTAAGGCGGGGGTCGCTCTGCTCCCCGAAAACAGACGCGCGCAGGGGCTGGCGCTGGGCTTGTCTGTTTCAGACAATATCAATATGGTGGCACAGAATAAAATCAGCCGGTATGGCGTGGTGAATAATCACGAGAGCGTTAAAATCGCCAAACGCTTCTGCAATGCGCTCAGGATCAAAACACCGTCCGTTTACCAGCGGGTCAAGAATCTTTCGGGCGGGAACCAGCAGAAGGTCGTCATTTCCAAATGGCTGGAGCAGGACAGCGAGCTGTTCATCTTTGACGAGCCGACTGTGGGGGTGGATGTCGGCGCGAAGCTGGAGATTTATAAAATCTTTGAAACCCTGCTCAAGGAGGGCAAAACGATCATCATGATTTCCTCCTATCTTCCTGAGGTGATGGGGCTGGCCGATCGCATGCTGATTATGTATGAGGGGCGGCAGACCGGGATCTTATCCAGAGACGAATTTCAGGAGGAACGGATTCTTCGCCTGGCCTCCGGGATAAAGGGAAAGGAGTAAACGATGACGGCAGAAAATAAATCATTGAAACAAAGGCAATACAACAGCTATTTGGCGCGCTACCAAACAGAGCTGCTTCTGGTCGGCATTCTCGCCGTGCTGTTTCTGTTTTTCGGGAATACCTCTCCGGTGTTTTTTCAGTTGGACACATTGATGAAGCTCCTGAAGCAGGCCTCCATCTACGGCATCATCGCAATCGGAATGGTGTTTGTCATCACTTCATCGGGAATCGATATCTCCGTCGGTTCCGTGGTCGGGCTTTCCGGCGTGATCGTCGCCATGGGTATGGTGAACGGCGTGCCTATCCCAATCGCCATTTTGCTGGCGATTGCGTCCAGCGCTCTGGTGGGGCTGTTCAATGGGATTCTGGTGTACGACGCAAACGTTCCGCCCTTTATCGCCACACTGGGCTCCCTGACCATCGTCAGAAATTTGATTCTGTTGATCACAGGTGCGAAAACCATATCGGATCTTCCAAAGGTATTTACCAATTTTGCGGCAGACAGCCTGCTCGGCATTCCCTATCTGTTTCTTTCGTGGGCCGCGTTCGTCTGCATTGGCCTGTTCATTGCGAAGAAGACTGTATTCGGGCGCAACATGTACGCCTACGGCAGCAACAAAGAGGCCGCCAGACTGAGCGGCATCCGCGTGCGCTCCGTGGTGTACGGCGTATACATATTCTGCTCCAGCGTGTGCGGCGTAGCAGGAATCCTCCTCGCCTCCAGACTTGGCAACGGGGTTCCGAATGCGGGCACGGGGTATGAGCTCGACGCCATCGCGGCCGCGGTGGTCGGCGGAGCCAGTCTGGACGGCGGTGAGGGCTCTGTGATCGGTGCGGTGCTGGGCGCCATGATCATGGCTACCCTGCGGCAGGGCGGAACCCTTTTGGGAATCAATTCCTTTATCATGGAGATCATCATCGGTTCCCTGATTGTAATAGCGGTTGTTTTGGATAAGGTGCGGAAAAAAAGAAATTGAACCATACAATTATTAGAGCGGTGGAGGTGCGCGATTATGCTTTACAAAAAGGTGAAGATGATAGAGGAAGAAATCTCCGTCATCGGCGTGGGCTGCTGGAATTTCGGCGGCGACTGGGATTCGACGGACGATAGGAAATCCGTCGATATCATCCACAGGGCGATTGATTTGGGAATCAACTTTTTTGACGTGGCCCCTGTGTACGGATGGGGGCACTCGGAGCAGGTGCTGGGAATGGCCCTGAAACAGGGGCGTTTGAGGGATAAGGTTTTGATTGCGTCGAAGGGCGGGCTCCTCTGGAACGATGCGCACGAAACGACCAACAACCTTTCCAAAAAGAGCCTGATGAAGGAGATTGACCAAACCCTGACAAGGCTGCAGACGGACCATATCGATATTTACCAGATGCACTGGCCCGACCCCAACGTGCCGCTGGAGGAAACCGCCGAAGCGCTGGAGGAGATCAAACAGGCCGGTAAAATCCGTTATGTGGGACTGAGCAATTTTTCTCAGGCGGATGTGGAGAGGATGAGAAAGCTGACACCGGTGCATTGTCAGCAGAGCCTGTATAACATGCTGGAGCGGAACACCACCAGCTACCACGGTATTCCGCTGGAGTACCGCACGGAGGCGGAGGTGCTGCCCGCCGTCAGAAAACACGGGCAGGCGTTTTTGCCTTACAGCCCGCTGTTCCAGGGCCTGCTGGCGGGTAAGTTCCATTCCGGGATCACCTTTTCCAGGCATGATATCCGCAACGAGAATCCAAAGCTGGTGGGGCCCCAGTTTGAGCGGTATTTTGAGGCGGGGAAAAAGCTGAAGAAGCTTGCGGATGAATACGGGAGGCCCATGAACGAAATCGCGCTGAACTGGCTGAGACAAAAGCCGGAGGTCACCTGCATCATCGGGGGCGCATCCTCGATTCAGCAGCTGGAACAGAACATCCATTGCCTGACCTGGGAGATCGATGAGGAGATGATGGAAAAAATCAGCGAAATCATCGCCCCGTTTGAAACTCTTTAATCCAGAAATAAAACGGAAAGGATACTGCCCGCAAAGGACGGTATCCTTTCATCTTTTGTAGGATGTTGACAACATTCTTGAGACTTATGCAAAAGAGGGTGCAAACGGGATTCCAAAACATTAAACGAATGCTTTTGGCGCCGCGCTGGGTTGTTTTCATGCGTCTCGCCGGTTTCCGCAGCGGCGGGAATGAGAAAATCAGCTCCCTCTGCGGCAAACAGCGCATCCATGAAAAGCGGTAAAATGGGAGTTTTTCCCTGAGCCTTATAGCTTCATCGCCCGGTAAAACCGCATTAAGTTGTCTATCGTCAGAGACAAATCCTGCCGTGAACGCAGTCTGGCCACCGAAAAATCCACGGCGACCCGGTTAATGCTGAAAACAGCGCTGACGCCTTCGTCGTAAGCGGCCTCTATATCGTCGCCGATGTCGCCGACCAAAGCGGTGACAGGTACCCCAAGCGCTTTGGCCCTGCGGGCGACGCCGATAACGACCTTGCCGCGCAGGCTCTGGCTGTCCAGCTTGCCTTCGCCGGTAAAAATCATATCGGCCCCTGCGGCGAGTTTTTCAAACTGTACCGTGTCGAGTATGGTCTGAATTCCCATTTGCAGCCGGGAATGGAAGAACGCCGCCATGCCGGCGCCCATGGCTCCGGCGGCTCCCGTTCCCGGAACAAACGCCAGATCAAGCCCCATGGCCTGCCGAATGATTTGGCTCAGGTGCTGTACGCCTGCGTCCAGCAGCGCAACCTCTTCCGGCGTTGCGCCCTTTTGGGGGCCGAATACGGCCGCCGCGCCGGTGGGGCCGTACATCGGGTTGTCGATGTCGCACATCGTGACAAATTCAATGTCTTTTATCATCGGTTCTGTTTGGGAAAGATCCAGCCGCCGAATGCGGTGTAAGGTGTCTCCTGTTGGAACAAAGCTGTTACCGGCTTCATCCAGAAAGCGGACGCCCACCGCGCAGGCGGCGCCGCAGCCGCCGTCGTTGGTACAGCTGCCCCCAAGCCCCATGACGATTTTGGATACGCCCTTTCGGGCCGCGTGCAGGATCAATTCCCCCACCCCGAAGGTCGAGGCTTTCATCGGGTTCCTGCGGTCCTCGACGAGGGGGAGCCCGGCGCTGGCCGCCATTTCGATTACAGCCGTGCGGCCGTCGTCGATCAAACCGTAATAGCTGTCGACCGGTTCAAAAAAGGGATTTTGTGTTGTTACAAACACTTTTTCACCGCCCAGAGCCTGCAAAAAGCAGTCCACGCTTCCTTCGCCGCCGTCGGCGACCGGAATCGAATGAACTTCCGCGGCGGGGTAATATTCCTGAATTTTTTCTTTCATCAGGGAACAGATTTCCGCGGAACTCATGGTGCCCTTGAAAGAATCGGGAATCAATAGGAATTTCTTCATGATCATCCGTCCTTTTTAGAAGCACAGCGGCAGGGAATCCCGCCGCTGTGCTTCTATGAAATATGAGTAGGGATTATGCGTTTACCACGTTCACCGGTTTCTGCTCCAAAAACGCCTTCAGGTTGTTCACCGCAATCTCCATCAGGCGGGCGCGGCTCTCTTTGGGCGCCCAGGCAATGTGGGGAGTGATGATGCAGTTTTTGGCGCTGAGCAGCGGGTTGTCTGCCCGAATCGGCTCTGTGGCTACTACGTCCAGCCCGGCGGCATACACCTTGCCGGAATTCAGTGCCTGTGCCAAATCGGCCTGTTCTACCAGCGGGCCGCGGGAAGTGTTGATCAGGATGACCCCGTCCTTCATTTTCGCAATGCTGTCTTTGTTGATGATCCCCTCTGTGGACGGGAACAGAGGGCAGTGCAGGGAGACGATATCCGATTGCGCCAGCAGCTCGTCGAGCGTGACATAGTCGCCCAGGGCGCGGGCAGCGTCGTTTGGGTATTCGTCATAGGCCAATACCCGCAGGCCAAAGGCACGGGCGATCTGCGCCGTGTTTTGCCCGATTCGCCCAAAGCCGATTATACCCATGGTTTTGCCCGCCAGTTCTATCAGCGGGGTATTCCAAAAGCAAAAATCGGGGCAGCTGGTCCATTCTCCGCGGTGAACGGCCTCGGAATGATCACCGACATGGTGGCAGATTTCAAGCAGCAGAGCGAACACCATCTGCGCAACGGCGGTGGTGCCGTAAGTTGGAATGTTGGTGACCGGAATTCCCTTTTCTTTCGCGGCCTCTATGTCCACCACGTTATAGCCGGTAGCCAGCACTCCCACATAGCGCATGCCGGGGCAGGCGGCAAATGTTTCACGGGTGAGCGGGGTTTTATTTGTAATCACGATTTCCGCGTCGCCAATGCGCGAAAGAATCTGGTCGGCAGGGGTGCGGTCGTATACCGTCAGCTCACCCAATGCCGCAAAGCCATCCCAGCTCAAATCGCCGGGGTTTTCGGTATAACCGTCTAAAATGACGATTTTCATGACAAGACCTCCGTTCTGAATTTGATTAAAAAACGGTACTTACTCCTCCAGCAATGCCCATGCACGGTTGATGACCCGCTTGGTATTGGCCAAAACGATGTGGGCGTCCTCGTGAGGGCGGGGGGAAACCTCTGAGGAAAGCACCAGAGGATTCTGCGCATTGAAAAAGCCTTCCTGTTTCAGCACGGTAAAAAAGTCCAGAAGCTGCTCGGTATCATTGGCGCTGTTTGGGTACCCAAAGCGCGGGTGCATGTCGCCGTATGCGTCAAAGCCCTCTTTCACCACGGCGTTGCCTATGTGCAGGTGGGTGATGTAAGGCCGCAGGGTCTGAATGACAAATTTGCTGGTTTCATACGTCGTGGGGAAGTGCGAAAGGTCTACCATCAGGCCGAAATTGCTGCAGCAGGAGCGCACATCGGCGGCAAACTTTGCCGCATAAGGAGCCGGGCCGATGAGCGCAGCCTTATCCATATCGTAGTCAAAAACCTCCAGCTCTACGAACATACCCTTCTCGGCCGCCCGTTTGCACACATTGCGGGTGGTTTTTATCAGTTGAGAATACGCCTGCTCCTTTTTGGCCGCTTCCCATTTTCCGGCCAAAAAGGCAATGCCCTTCGCACCCAGATATTCCGCTTCGTCCAAAGCTTCCAGCAGCGTTTGCTCCGCCAAAACACGATCTTCTTCGGCAAGGGCGTTGGGGTTCAGCTTTGGCCCCAGCAGCCGGGGCTGCGCGCCGTAGCACACTTTTAAATGAGATTGCTCCAAAATATCTTTCGTCGCCTTGCGCAGGGCGTCGTCTTTGATTTGTGAAATCTCGATTGCATCATAAAAATCGTCCCGTGCAATCAGCTGAAGCGACTCGAGCGAATCATACCGTGCGGGCGGAAAGGACATCCAATGGATGGTGCCGACCTGAAAATACTTGTGAATAGAATCTTTCATGCGTTTCCACTCCTTTTCATAGATCACTTTGTATTGTGAATGAGAACCCTCTGCTTTGTGATGGGATGCGAAAGCAAAAATCATTTCTTTTTGCGCGCTAACACCTGTTTGGCCTTGCGGTAAATCGCGGGGCCGTTCAGTCCATATTTCGCAAGCAGCTCTTCATAATCGCCGCTTTCGGTGTAAGTGGAAGTGCCCACAAATTCCATCGGGGTGGGGCGCTCGCGCGCCAGCACCTCTGCAACCGCGCCGCCCAGGCCGCCATAAATGCTGTGTTCCTCGGCGGTGACGACCGCCCCGGTCTCCGCCGCGCAGCGGACTACCAGCTCTTCGTCCAGAGGCTTGACCGTGTGCAGGTTTACCACGCGGGCGTGAATGCCGTCTTTTTCCAACAGTTCGGCCGCTTCCAGCGCTTTGTGAACCGGGTACCCGGTTGCAAAAATGGTGACGTCGTTTCCGTCCCGCAAAACCACGCCCTTGCCGATTTCAAACGGGTAGCTTTCGTCAAAGATGGCGGGAACCGCCGCGCGGCTTAGCCGCAGGTATACCGGGCCCGGGTGGGCGGCGGCGGCAAATACGGCTTTTTCCGTTTCGACCGGGTCGCACACAGAAAGAATGGTCAGGTTCGGTAAGGCGCGCAATACCGAAAGGTCGCCGGTGGAGTGGTGGCTGGCACCGTCGTAGGAATCGGAAAGGCCGCTGTAGGCGCCCGCCAGCTTTACGTTCAGGCTGTCGTAGCAGATCAGGCTGTTGATCGGGTCGCCGCCCCGCAGGGTCATAAAAACGGCAAAGGTATTGGTGAACGGGATCAGCCCGCAGGAGGCAAATCCGGCCGCCATGGCGTTCATATCCAGCTCGGAGATGCCAATGTTGAAATAACGCTCCGGGTATTTGCTGCCGAACACCGCGCTTTTGGTGGAGGAGCCGACGTCGGTTTCCAGCACGACTACCTTCGGGTTTGCCTCGCCCAGACGGGCCAGCGCATTCCCGTAAGCATCGCGAATGGCGACCAGATTACCCATGGTTACCAGCTCCCTTCCATTCCTTTTGTATGCTTTCGTATTCTGTGTCCGAAATCGGCCTGCCGTGCCAGGTGTTTTTGCCCTCCATAAATGAGACGCCCTTTCCCTTAACCGTTTTGGCGAGGATGACGACGGGGCCTTCGGTGTAGGCTTTGGCTTGCTCCAAAGCGTTGGAAAGCGACACGATGTCGTGTCCGTCGGCGGAAAGGACATGCCAGCCGAAAGAGGCAAATTTGGCGCCGATATCCCCCATGGGCATAATCTCTTCGTTGGTGCCGTCCAGCTGAACGCCGTTGTGATCCAGAATGGCGACGAGATTCGGGGTTTTCAGCTTGGCGGCGGTCATGGCGGCCTCCCAGATAATGCCCTCCTGAATTTCACCGTCGCCCAAAAGTGTGTACACCTGGTAATCCAGCCGGTTCAGGCGGGCGGACTCCGCCATGCCCACCGAAGCGGAAAGCCCCAAACCCAACGGGCCGGTGGAAAGCTCTACCCCCGGGGTTTTATGCGCGCAGGGGTGGCCCTGCAAATGGCTGCCCGTTTGGCGCAGAGTTTTGAGATCGACAAGGGGAAAAAATCCCTTATGGGCCAGGCAAAGGTACAGCATGGGGGCCGCGTGCCCTTTGGACAGGACAAAGCGGTCCCTGTCTTCCATCTGCGGGTTTCGGGGGTCGACCCGCAGATGGTGAAAGTATAAAGTGACTAAAATCTCGCAGCAGGAGAGAGACCCTCCCGGGTGACCGGTCTGCACGCTGTGCAGCGTGTCGATCAGTTCGCTGCGCAGACGGCGGCAGAAGGTGTTCAGCTCTGCCAGCCGCGTTTCGCTGATGCTCATAAATGAATCCTCCATTCCGCAAAGGCAGGGAGCTTTTGCATTGGTTGATGATTGCAACGTTTATCGCGCCGGATAAAGGGTGTGAACAATCTGCTCCACACAAAGCGCGGGGCTGGATAAAACCGGGACCCCGCAAATAGCGGCAAGCTCGTTTTCCATATGCGCCATAGAGGCCTGTGCCAGCACAACGACATCCTGGTCGTGGATTCCCCCGGCCGCCTTGCGCAAAACCGCGTCGTGAGCCGGCTGATCCATGCGCTTGATGGCTTCGTACGCGTCGTGGCACACCATGGGAGAAAGCTCTACCTTTCCGCCGATTTTGGCGGCCTCCTCCAAAAGCTTTTGGCAGGTGGGTTCCACGGTGCTTTGCGCCGTGGCCATCACTGTGATTTTACTGCCCAGGGCAACGGCCTTCTTCGCCATGGCGTCGTCTATTGCGATCAACGGCACCGAAAGAAAGGGCCGAATGCGCGCGACTTCGGGGGTGAGCGTCGAGCAGGTAACGGTAATCACGTCCGGCTCTTCCAGCTCGATCGCTTTTAGCAGAAAAAACAGCCTGTTGCGGTTGTTTTGGGTAAAGCCCCGCACATTCGCGTCCGAAGCCAAAAAGTCGTCCAGCGTATTGTGGATGTTCAGCTCCTCGCCCGGCAAAGCGGTGCGGATGCGTTTCTCGAAAGAAAGAAAAACACTGGGGACGGTGTGCAGCAAAGCGATTCGTTTCAAGAGAGATCCACCTCCAATGCAGCGGGGGAACAGGGACGCCCGTACACCTTTTTCAAAATCGGTCCCAAATGGGTCATAGCGCCCTGCGCGGCTCTTTCCTGGTCGGGAATTTGAAAAATTTCGGTGCTGAAAGCGCCGTCATACCCTGCGTTGCGAAAGCACTGTATGATTTTCAAAAAGTCCAGCCCGCAGTGCCCGGGGTAGCGCCGGTTGTTGTCTGCCAAATGAACGTGCAGATTGTATTTCCGGTATGTCCAGATGGCGTCGTAGATGTTCTTCTCCTCCAGATTCAAGTGAAAGACATCCATCATCAGGCCAAAGCTGGGGTGGTTCACATCTTGAATCAGCTGCACCGCCTCTTCAAGGGTATTGATAAAATTCGTCTGCATCAGGGTGACGGTTTCGAGCGCGATTTTCACATTCTCTTTTTCCGCGCTGGTGCTGATCTCCCGCAAAGCGGCGACGGCCCAGCGGTAGCTTTGCTCTTTGGGGATGTCGTCGGAATACTGGCCCCGTACCCGGCCGATATTTACGTTCGCCCCCAAAAAACCGGCGAATGCAATGATTTCTTTTACGCGGTCCACCGCGGCCCGGCGAATGCTTTCGTCACGGTGGGAAAAAGAGAGACCCAGCTGACCGAAAATTTCTCCGGTGCAGACCAGCGGAATCGCGAGCCCGTAACGCTCGGCGGTATGCTTGACGCGGTTCCAATCCAATTCGGCGGGATTCAGCGTCATAAGCTCTGCGCCGTCGTACCCAATGGCTGCCAGACGGGAAAAGGTGTGCTCCAAATCTCCCTGAAAGGCCGTAACGGACGGTGCGACCGCAACATCCGGTGTTGCCACCTGATAACATAGCTTCATCGTTTTGATCCTCCTTGCGGCAGAGAAGGGCCTTGGGAATCCTCCCCATACCCCGGGAATCCCCGCGGTGCGGCCTTCCATTTCCGGCGGCCCCGCGCATCCCCAAGGTCCTTCTGTCTGCTTGTTTCCGTCAGGAATTTGCGTACTTGTGCACCGCCATTTTGGCGGCCATTTTTACCGCGTTTTCAAAAGCGGAGGTATGCACCACGCCTTTTCCGGCAATGTCATAGGCGGTTCCGTGCGCGCAGGTAACAATGGGGTAGGGCTGCCCGCCCGCAACGGTGATGCCCTGGTCGAAGCCCTTCAGCTTTAACGCGATTTGTCCCTGATCGTGGTACATGGTGACAACGCTGTGAAAATCCCCGCGGAACGCCTTGATAAACAGGATGTCGGCGGAGAAGGGGCCCTGCGCATCCATCCCCATTTCGCGGGCTTTTTCAATTGCGGGGCCGATGATGTCCAGTTCTTCCCGGCCGCAGCGCCCGTTTTCGCCGCAGTGGGGATTGAGTGCGGCAACGCCCAAAACGGGGTGCTCCACGCCGGTGTTCTTTACCGTTTGGTAAGAGAGCAAAATGGCCCGAAGGATTCGTTCTACCGACAGGCTTTCACTGACCGCGCTGATGGGAATGTGACTTGTTGTACGGGTGGTCATCAGGTCGCCCAAAACGTTGATCTCGCCAAAGGGCCCGGTCACTCCGAAAATATTAGCCATCAGGTGGTGCTCGCTTTCAAAGGAGCAGCCCCCTTCGATCATGGCGGACTTATTGAAGGGCGCGAAGACAAAGCCCTCAATTGCACCCTCCTGGCACAGCCGGCATGCCAGCCGGATCATTCGGTTCACGGCTTTGCCGCAGTCCGCGTTGATTTTGCCGATTTCAATCTCGGCGGGATCCTGATCTTTTTGGTCCAGAACAGGGATTCCTTTGCTCCAGTCGGCCTCTGAAGTTTCGGAGATGGTGTAATGGGGCGCGGCCGCGTTTACCATGCGGAGCGCGTTTTCAAAAATACGGTTGTCGCCGATGAGAATCGGTCGGCAATGCTCGCTTAAAAAGCCGCTGGCGGCGGTTTTGGCCACGATTTCCGGGCCTACGCCGGTGGAATCCCCCAACAGGATTCCTAAAACTGGTTTTGCATTCATAGTGTCTGGCATCCTTTCTTCTGGTTGCCGAACTGCCGCGGCTGCATATGGTTTCCACACACTCGGGTATTACAGCAAGAAGCGTGCCAAACAGAAGAAGCACGGTGCAAAAAGAAAAAAAGAAAGCAGGACAGCGGAATTTTCCGCTGTCCTGCAAAAGGGAGAAGGGCGACGCCCTCCCCAATTCGATGGAACATGTAACGAAAAGAAACAAAATGTTTCACTGTTGCTGTTTCTTTGCCCAGCGCCACAAGGTAGTGCGGCTGACCCCCAGCATTCGCGCCAAATCCTCCTGCTTTAGCTTTTGTCTGGAGAGAAGCTGCATCAGCTGCTCCCGGCTTATGTTGTCGGGCTGCTCCAAAACCGCTTCGGCAGGCTGTGGGTTCGATGCGCGAAGCCCCATGTTTCGCAGCTGAATATCGTCTACCACGGGGCTTTCGTTCAGCACCATCAGCTTTTCACAAAAGTTGCGGAGCTCGCGGGCGTTGCCGGGCCAGGAATAGCGTTGCAGCAGGGCGACGGCCTTGGGGGAAAAGGTGGGAATGCTCTTTTGGTATTCCTGCCCGAACAGCCGCAGAAAATAATCCGCCATCGCCATAACATCCTCGCTGCGTTCGCGCAGAGGGGGCGCCTGTAAATTCAGCAAATTCAGCCGGTAAAACAGGTCGGCGCGAAATTCCCGGGTTGAAATCTGCTTTTCTATGTCGATATTGGTGGCGGAAATGACCCGCACATCCACCGGAACCACCCGGTCGTCGCCAATGCGGCGGATCTCCTTTTCCTGCAGCACCCGCAGCAATTTTGCCTGCAGGGCAATGGGCAGCTCTCCGATTTCGTCCAAAAAGATGGTGCCCTTATGCGCCAGCTCGAACAGGCCGATTTTACCGCCTTTGGAAGCGCCGGAGAAGGCACCCTCCACATAGCCGAACAGCTCGCTTTCCAGCAGATTTTCTGGCAAAGCGGCACAATTGACGGCCACAAAGGGCTGGTGGCTGCGCTTGCTGGCCCGGTGAATGCTGTGGGCAAACAGTTCTTTTCCGGTGCCGGTCTCGCCCACCAGAAGCACGTTGGCGTCTACCTGGCTGTATTTGTAAGCGATGGAAACCGCTCTTTTTAAAGCGGGGGAAACGCCGATGATGTTGTCGAAGCTGTATTTTGCCGTAAGGCCCTTTGTGGTCAGTTCTTTTCGGATTTTTGTTTCCGCCGCGCGGATTTTGTCGGCCGCCATGACCGTGATCAGCGCGCCCGCGCAGTTTTCATCCGTCAATATGGGCCGGCAGCGGACAAAATACAGCGAACCGAAAAAGCGCTGCAATTTTTCCGATTCCGTGCGGGAGAGAATGACCTGCTCCCACCCAATGTCCGGGCAGTAGCGGTCCAGTTTTTTTCCGTACGGCTTTTCCTGTGCGGGAATATGGCATATATGGTAGGCCTGGTCGTTCAGCGCGGTGATGCAGCCCTCGTTATCCACGGCGAAAATAGCGTCTGGGGTGTTATTGAGCACCGACTGAATCACCAGCGTTTTGGTGCGTTCCTGATTGATCGTTTGCGCCGTGCTGATCGCTTCGGACACCGCGCGTTCCAAACTCAGGTCGCTGGTTTTGATATGGGTACACGCCAGATTCTGGTTGCCGCACTGCCGACACAGGGTAAGCCCCCCGACAAAAACCTCGGCCCCCGCGGCCTGCCCTCTGCGCAGCGCTTCCTCCAGCTGCGATTCATCGGCGACGTCGTAGGTGAGAATGGTAAGCCCCGAAAGCTCCTCTAAGCTGGCCACATCCATAATAGAGGCCGACTGCATGCACACGGCCACCTTATTCGGGCGGTATTTCCGTTTGCTTTCGGCAATGGCGTCCAGCACGTCAAAGCTGGTCATGCTGATTTCAATAATGTGCTTTTCGGGGTATTGGCGGCGCAGGGCGCTGCAGGTCATGCCCCGAGCAACGATAATGTCCGCATTGCGGTATTGCTCCGGGGGATTGGAGGTGCCGTAAACGTGCGTCATTTGCACAGAGATCGAAGGGTCCCTTATCTTTTCCGCCCAAAGCCGCATTTTGTCCTGTACCTGGCTGTAAGGGATAATAATCAGAACTTGAACCATTGTTTCCACACTCCCCTTTGGGTACCCGGTGGCTGATGTTCCCCGGACTTTTTTATTCTAGCATGATTTTGAAGTAGCGTAAACCGATTTTAATTGATTTGTGAGAAACATTTCAGATATAATTAATAAAAAAAATAAACAAGATAAAATAAAAATAAATATTTTACTTGAAACAATGAAACGAAATGGTTAATATGAAACAAAATGTCACGATATTGCTTCGCGCCAACACGCCGCAAAAATCAATCGGAGCTGGACGAAAAAAAGAATTGTTATAAAAAATCACCAGATAAATTGCGGTGTGTTTTCAATATATGGATCAAATTCCCAAGTTTGCTTTTAGGTTGGCACGGGATTTGCTGTTCTAACCAAGCAGCGAAGGGTGAACAAAAACCGATGGACATCACCCTTCCCAATGCGTTATGGTAGTTACGGCAGAACCTGTCAGGAAGGATGAGAGGGAGTCTTGCGGGTCAGCGAACAAATCCCTGCTGTTAAGAATCAAAACGCAATCCATCGTCCGGCTGTCGGCGGCTGCACATTTTCCACACAAGATTTTGTTGTATTCCGGCGGGCGGCGTTTTGCGGAAAAAGCACCGTATTTATTCCACCTGTACCCTGAACGCTCCGCGCGGAGCCCGGTCGCCCTCAAACAGAGCGTTTGCGGATACCGGTATTCTAAAGGAGAAAGGATCTCGTTATTATGAAACAATGGTTTTCCGTCATCTGTGCATCTTTCATGGCTGCCAGTGTGCTGTTGACTGCCTGCAGCGGCTCTGCCGCGCCAAGCGAATCAAAGGGAACATCCGGCGGTTGGGCGCCGAAATCTGAAATTGAGTTTGTTGTTCCGTCGGCTCCCGGCGGCGGTTCCGACACCAACGCCCGAATGATTGCCGACATTGCGTTTACCGGCGGCTTTTCCCCAAAGAACTTTAAGGTGAATAATATGCCCGGCGGCTCCGGAGGCGTCGCTTTTTCCTATATGGCGACCAAAAAGGGCAACGATGAAATTCTGATGGTGCTGCACAACGGTCAGATTATGTCCACACTGGTGAACAAATCTCCGGTGGTGGCGTCCGATCTCACTTATCTGCCCGTTGTGGCATTCGATAACCTGCTGCTGTGTATCAATAAAAACGGAAAATACAAGTCGGTGGAAGAGATGATCGAGGCGGCCAAAGCAAACCCAGGCAGTGTGAAAATAGGGGGGAGCCAGAGGGGCAATACCGATCACCTGTGTTTTGAGATGATGCGCAAGTATTTGAATGTGGATATTACATATGTACAGTTTAATTCTTCCGGAGAAACCATGTCCGCCTTGCTGGGCGACCACGTCGATTTTGGTATTTTCAATCCTTCGGAATGCGTTGGTCAGGTAGAGGCGGGCGAGATTCAGCCGACGGCGACTTTTGCCGAGAATCGCCTGAGCGGCAAATTTGCGCAGGTGCGCACGTTTAAAGAAATCGGTTATCCCGATATTCTGGTTACCGAGGTTCGCGCACTGGCCGGAACTCCGGGAATGTCTGCGGAAGCCATCGCGTTTTATGACGATATGATCCGCAAGGTTACGGAAACCGAGCGTTGGAAAACAGAGTACATTGAGAAAAATTATTTGACGCCGGTTTATATGACGTCCGCCGAAGCCAAAAAGTTTTTCGATGAGGAAACCCAAAAATATAATAGCATTTTTAAAGAGGTTGGAATTATTCAGGGATAGCGCCGGCTGGCGGTGCTCCTTTTAAATGTATGGAGGTGTTTGAGATTGAAAGAAAAAGTAAACGCGCAAAAAATTGTTCTGGCGCTGGTGTTTTTGGCCGGCGTGTATTGGATTATCGGTTCCCTGCAGCTGGACCTGTGGGTGCGCAACGGCCCCGGCGGCGGCTTTTTGCCTTTGCTTGCGGGAATTCTGTGTGTCGGCTTCAGCGGAGTGATGCTGCTCAGGGAATGGCACAAGGAATCCGATACGGCTTTCAGTGTTCGGGCTTTGATTCCGTGGGGCGCGCTGATCGGTATGATACTTTGCGGAAAGCTCATCGGAATCTTTCTTTCGCTCGTATTGTTTGTATTCCTGTGGCTGTACCTGTTTGAAAAGTTCCCTTTGCGCAATTCCATTTTAACTGCGGTGATCTGGCCCGGTTTCTTGTATCTGATTTTCGTGGTGTGGCTGGGTTCCCCGCTGCCCAAGGGGCTTTTGGGACTGCTGTGATTCGGCGAAAGAAAGGTAGGAATTTCAATGGAAACATTAGGTCTTCTTATGGAGGGCGTTGCCATATCGTTAACGCCGGAAAATCTTCTGGCGTGTCTTGTGGGCGGCCTTTTGGGCATGTGTCTTGGCTCTATGCCCGGCGTAGGCTCTCTGGCCGGCGTGTCTCTTTTGCTGCCGCTCACCTTTAAAATGAATCCCACGGCAGCGATCATCATGCTGGCTGCTCTGTATTATTCCACCATGTATGGCGGGTGTTTTTCCGCCATTCTGGTAAACATTCCCGGCGATTCGCCGGCCATTATGACGGCTTTGGACGGCTACCCCCTGGCGCGGCAGGGAAAGGCCGGCAAGGCGCTGTTTTCCGCCAACCTGGCTTCGTGGATCGGGGGCGCCATCGGCATTCTGGCTTTGACCCTGATCGGGCCGCTGGCTGCAAAATTCGGCCTGCAGTTCGGTTCGCCGGATTTGGCGTGGCTGATCATTCTGGCGCTCACCTCAATCGGCTGGATTATCGGCGACAGCCCCTCCCGCGGGCTGCTCGCCACGGCGTTGGGGATCATGGTGGCCTCGATCGGTTTGGACGCAGCTTTGGGGCTGCCGCGGTTCAGTTTTAATAATGTATACCTGTTCAGCGGAATCAATATGGTTCCCATGGTTATTGGCATGTTTGGCTTCGGGCAGGTCATCGACATGGTGGTCAACCGCGACAATTTCAAAAAGATGAAAACCGAACGCATCACCATCAAAGAGAGCCTGCTGAGTCAGGAAGAGCTCAAGCGCATTTTGCCGGTATCCTTCCGGCAGAGCTGTATCGGCACCTTTGTCGGCGTGCTGCCCGGCGCGGGCGCCACAATGTCCGCTTTCCTCTCCTACATTATTGAAAAACGGATCAATAAAAACCGCGACCTGATGGGGAAAGGCGCCGTTGAAGGAGTCGCCGCCTCCGAGTCCTCGAACAACGCCGCGGCCATTGGAGCGTTTGCGCCGCTGCTTTCCCTTGGGATCCCCGGCGGCGGAACGACGGCCGTGCTTCTGGGTGGACTGATGATGTGGGGCTTACAGCCCGGGCCCATGCTGTTCCAGACAAACCCGGATTTTGTGTGGGGACTTATTGGCTCCATGTACATTGGCAACGTGGTGTGTCTGCTGATCTCGATTGCGTTCATTCCGTTTTTGGCGAACATTGTGCGCATTCCCACCGGCTACATGATTCCCTGTATTACGGCGGTGTGCGTGATGGGGACGTTCTCAACCAACAACAGCATGTTCGATGTGTATGTGATGATCGCGTTTGCGGCCATTGCTTACATTTTAAAGCAGGCGAAGATACCGTCGGCCCCCTTGCTTTTGGCCTATGTACTCACCCCCATGCTCGAAATGTACCTGCGCCAGTCGTTTGATATGAGCGGCGGCAGTCTGGGAATTTTTGTCAGCAGCCCCATCTCTATCGTACTGATTCTGCTGATTTTTGTTTTCTGTCTTGCTCCTGTTATGATTAACACCTTGAAGAAGAAGCATAACATTGAGGGAAATGTCATTGACGAAGGCTAATTGCGCTGCGTTTTTTTCGATTTTGCCAGAGCGCTTCATCATGAGGCTTATCATGATGAAAAGGATCTCTTTTCTTGCATAAACAGATCTCAGCTTATCAAATGGATAGGCTTATCAAATGGAAAGGCCATTTCACTGCGAACACTTCGTTTGCGGTGGAATGGCCTTTCTTTATGGAAAAGCGGTAGAAGAGGGTGCCGGCAAAATCAACGGTTTTTCAGAGAAGTTTCAATCAATTCTATCCATGTGGGAGGATGAGTTTCAAAAAACTTCACATATTATCACAATTGAATTCATACAATTCGGCAATGGAAATAATATTTTCTATATTGTATAGTTATTAAGAAATAAAATTTCTAAACAGACAAAAAAGAATTGCTTCCACCGCTGAAACAGTGCCGAAGCGCCTCAAGACATCTGTGAGCGCGAAGGGCTTTCCGTATTCCGTGGGCGGATGGGCCGGCTTTCTCAAAACGCTTTCCGTGCGCGGCATTGAACCAGGAATTGGCCAAAGACACCGAAAGCAGAGCGTTTGAAGCGCTCTGGTTCAAAAAGTTTTTCAAAAGGTCGGCTTTAGAGCCGCGTTTTATGGGATGTTGTGCAGACCCCTGTAATTATGCAGAACCTTCTCCGGCTCCTCGCCGATCAGCTGCATGACGTTCAGAAACACAATGTCTACCAGAAAAAGGAAAGCGTATCTCGAAAATATCGAGGTCACACGGTTTACGGGTTCTGTGTTCGGCACATACAGGTTGATATCCGCCATGGCCGCGAGCGGTGTTTTGGAATATCTCGTAAGCGCCACCAAAGGGCATTTTGCTTCCTTTATTTTTTGTGCGGCAAGGTTGACCTCGTCCGTCTGCCCACTGTGCGAAATGGCGAAGGCAACATCCTTTTCGGTGGCGAGAGAAGCGTTCTGTAACCCGAAATTGCCGTCAAGCGAGTACATACAGTGCTTTTTCAGCTTAATCAGCTTGTGCTGAAGATCCTGCGCTATCACCGCGGAAGTACCCACTCCGAACAAATACACATTTTGCGCTTGCGTGACCAGTCTGGCGACCTCAAGAAATTTGTCAAACTCGTTTATCTCAAGCGTATCACTGCAGATGCCGGATATGTTTTTGATGTAAATCTGGCTCAGATGCTCGCGGCTGTTTCCCCAGCTCAGGATCTCGCTGAAGTCCTGAGCGCTTACGGAATCCACGCTCTTTGCAAGTTCGATCCGCATGGCGCTGAAGGACGCATAGTCTAATTTGCGTACAAATTTGGTAATAGACGAGGGTGCACAGCCGATTGCCGAAGCCAGCTTGTGTATCGTGAATTTTACCACAAGCTCAGGATTGTTGTTTATAAAATCCGCTATCTTCTGTTCAGATGGAGTCAGCGATTCATAGTAATTTAAAATCCTAGTTAAGCAGCTCATTTTGTACCTCCACGTCTTGGTTATGTTTTTATTATACATATAAATCAGCAGAAAGGAACCCCTATTTATGAATGATCCTGAAATCAATCTGTTAAGGTCCTTGGAAACAGAACAGCAAAACCCAAGAACGATGACAATCGACAAGGCCTCAACTTTAGAGATGGTAAAACTGTTGAATGAGGAAAACCGCAGGATTACGGATGACATTGATGAGCAGGCGGAAAACATTGCGAATGCGGTCGATATCATCACGTTCCACATGAAGCGCGGAGGGCGCCTGATCTACATTGGAGCGGGAACAAGCGGGCGGCTGGGCGTGCTGGACGCGTCCGAATGCCCGCCGACATTTTCCGTCGCACCGGACAGATTTATCGGGCTGATCGCGGGGGGCGACGCCGCAATCAGAGACGCGGTGGAGGACGCCGAGGATGATCCTTACGCCGCGCAGGCCCAGCTTCGTGATATTGCCCTTTGCGGCAACGATGTCGTTTGCGGAATAGCCGCAAGCGGCAGAACGCCTTATGTGATCGGCGCGCTGCAATACGCCGCAAGCATCGGCTGCAAGACCATCTGCGTATCCAACAATAAGAACTGCCAGCTGGCCGAATACAGCGACGTAGCCATAGAGGCCGTGGTCGGCCCGGAGGCGTTAAGCGGGTCAACCCGGCTCAAGGCGGGAACCGCTCAAAAAATCATTTTGAATATTCTCTCTACCGCAACCATGATTCAGCAGGGAAAAACATACGGAAATCTGATGGTGGATTTGAGCGCCAGCAACCGAAAGTTACATGACAGAAGCATCCTCATTCTTGGCAAAATCTTTCCGGAGAAAACGCGGGAGGAATTCGAGGCGGCCCTTGAGAAGGCAAACGGCAGTGTGAAGCTTGCGGCGGCAATGATGCGAACCGGAAAAAGCGCCGAAGAGACGAAAGTTTTGTTGTCTCAATGTGACGACAGCCTACGAAAGCTCTTTGAGCTTGTCCTTTCAGGGGATAAGAACGATGCATAAGATCAGCGCGGTGGCCGTTGACCTTGACGGGACGCTCATTACAAGCCGTGGAGACGTCTGTGGCAGCGACATGAAAACAGCCGAAAGGCTTGGGGAAAATGGCGTAAAGCTGATCATTGCCACCGGCAGGCACATCCGCTTCGTCAGGCCCTGTCTCCAATGGCTGGGGTTTCGTAATGTGACGGGGATTGTTTCTTTAAATGGAGCCTGTCTGATCGACACGAACAGCAGCAGTCCGTGGAGCATCCGTTATCTTCCTGAAAATCAGGTGAAGACCTTCTTTGAATGGATCTCCAAAGGCCAATATCCCTGCACGGTATATACGGAGGAATTGCCGTATTACCGCAGAGACGACCGCCGGCTTTTTGAAAAGGATTCCGCTTTCTTCAGGAACGGGGTGCCGCTGTATTGCCACGGCGCAGATTACGGATATATCGATGAGCTTCACGGCTCGCTGAATAACAGAATCCTCAAGTTCGCGGTGACGAAAATTCCGCTCGAAAGGCTCGAGGAATTCCGGCGCAGCTTCAGGGAGTCCGGCCTTTGCATCTACGAGCGGAAGGACGGTACCTTCAGCGCGGAGATACAGCCTTACGGCGTCAATAAATTAAAGGGTCTGGAATCGGCCGGAAGAAGGTACGGGTTTTCACTGAAAAATGTTCTTGCCGTGGGCGACAGCAACAATGATATCGACATGCTGTCCTCGGCAGGCCGGGCGGCTGTTCCGTCGGATGCAGAATTGCTCGACGGCGTAATCGACAGATGGAAGGATGGCACCGCCAGCCTGCTGGGAAGAAGCGTGTTCATTGCGGCCGATCATGACAATGGCCCGCTGGCAAGCGCTGTTGAACATTTCAGTTCATTATTATTTTAATTTCTGCTTTTGCAGACGAAGGAGGAAAAAGCAATTGATCGGAATCATTTTGGCGGGCCATGGCGGCTACCCGGGCGGACTTCTCAACGCGGCCCAAATGCTCTTGAAAGACATCCGGCAGATGAAGGCCGTTTCACTTTTGGAGGGTGAAAGCGGAGAAAGCTATTTGAAGGAACTCAGGGATGCGCTCGGCGAGGTGGAGGACGGCGACGGAACCCTCATTCTTGCGGATTTTGTGGGCGGAACCCCGTGTAATTGCGCAACGCAGCTGGTCACCGAATCTGTCAGGCTGATTGCGGGGATGAACATGCAGTTTTTGCTGGAAGCGATCGTGTCGCGCGAAGAAATCAACGATCCCAAAGCCCTTGTTCAGGAGTGCCTGGTGTCTTCCAGACTCGGGTTTCAGGATTTGAGCCAAATCATACTCGAGAAAAGAAAAGAGGAAGAATGATGGCATGAACGCATTGGATTACGGAAAAAAAATCATCGATTCGCATGTGCGGGACAAAGAGATTCCCGGGGCCTGTTTTGCGCTCGTCACCCGGGAGGGGACGCGGTTTGGATGCGCCGGATACAAGTCTCTTGTGCCGCGGCTTGAGGAAGTCTCGAACGATACCCTGTATGATCTTGCAAGCGTGACGAAGGCGGTGTCAACCACAACCGTGGTGCTGAAACTGATCGAGGAGGGCTGCTTCACGCTTGATACGCCGCTTTCGGATTTGCTGCCGGATTTTCCCCACAAAAAAGTGACGATAAAGCAAATTCTGACGCATACGTCCGGCATATGTCACGACGACAAGGCGTACAAGGCGTTCTATGGGAAAAGCGATATTTGGAATTTCTTCAAGAACAAACCTCTTGAATTTGAACCCGGTACCGATCTTTCCTATTCGGATTTCGGGTACATCGCGCTTGGATTTGCGGCGGAAAAGTTTGTCGGCAGTTTGGAAACATTCTCGGAGAAAACCATTTTTCAGCCGCTGAAGATGAACGAAACCGTATACCGCCCGGCGGCCAAGGGACTTGGGCACAGATGCGCTCCCACCGAGCAGACCGCCGACCGCGGGATTATCTGCGGCGAGGTTCATGACGGTAAAGCGTGGAGGCTTTCGGGCGTGAGCGGCAATGCCGGGCTGTTCTCTACCACGGCAGATCTTTCGCGCTTTGTGCTCATGCTGTTAAACGGCGGCGAATGGGACGGAGCGCGCATCCTGTCCGAATCTACCGTAAATCTTTTGAAAAGGTGCTATACGCAGGGCTATTCCGCCCGCAGAACGCTCGGGTGGATATGCAACGATCCCACCGCAAAATTCGGGGATTATTATTCCGATGTGTGCCTGTTTCATACCGGCTTTGCGGGGACGTCGGTCTATGTCGATTTTGTCCGCTGCTGCGGCATCCTGTTGCTGACCAACCGCATTCATCCCAGCCGGGACAATGTGAAAATTCAGGAGATCCGCAACCAGTTCCACAATGTGGTTTTACTCCATTTTGACGAAGAAGAACGGCTCAAACAGAAAGGGGAATAAATGATGCCTATTGTTATGGCTCGTGTTGACGAAAGATTAATTCATGGACAGATGGCGCTTGCCTGGCTCAGAACCTATAACGCGGACTGCGTTATCGTAATCGACGACGGCAGCGCGCACGACGCAATGAAAAAAATGCTGCTCGAAATGGCGGCCGGGGTGATCAAATGCATTGTTTGTGATGAAACGGCCGCCAAGGAAAAAATCGAACAGAATATAGGGAAAAAGCTGTTCCTCTGTGCGGGGAACCCCTCTGTGTTTCTCCATCTGCTCCAAGAGGGCGTCGCGGTGCCGCAGATCAATATTGGGGGGATTTACGATAAGCCCGGCCGCACCAAGCTGTACAAAACCATATTTCTGGACGACAAGCTCAAGCAGGATATTCTTTCCCTGGAGGCATTCCCCAATACCAAGGTTGAGCATCGTCAGGTTCCGCGGGATTTTGAGGTTGACATTATAGCCGACCTTAAAAAATAGATTCAAAAGAGAAAAGGGGGATATGAATGAACACGGTTGAAATTATCCTGCTGAGTCTTTTCATCGCCTTTATGGCCATGGAAACGTACTGGTGGGGCGGCACCATCTACATAGCCCGGCCGGTTTGCGCGGGCCCGATTATCGGCCTTATTATGGGCGACCTGCAAACAGGCCTTATATGCGGCGGCATGATCGAAATGGTGTTCCTCGGAGGACTTGCGATGGGGGCCTATTCGCCCCCGAACTCTTTTATAGGCGGAATGGTCGGAACGGCGCTGGCCATTATAAGCGGGGGAAACATTGAGCTGGGCGTTGCGCTGGCCTACCCAATCGGGCTGCTTGTTCAGTGGCTGAACTACCTCGTGTCGAACCTCAATCTGATCTGGGTGGAAAAAGCGGAAAGCGCGATCAAAAAATCCAAGGTAAAGCAGTTTGAATTCTGGCATTACATGTCCATCTTCAGCAGATTGATCATTCAGTTCTTTCTGCCAACGGTTATTGCGCTGCTCGTCGGTTCCACAGTCATTCAGAATTTCTATGATTCGCTTCCCGTTTTCATTATTAACGGACTCAAGGTAGCCACCGGGATTCTTCCGGCAATCGGAATGGCGTCCATCCTTGCGGTTCTTGGGGTGAAAAAGGGCTGGCCCTACTTTCTTGTGGGATTTTTGCTGGCCTCATACATGAAGCTGGACATTATGGCCATTGCATTGCTGGGCCTTGCCATCGCGGCCATTCAGTACCGCGCCAATACGGAGCAGGCAGATGCGCAGGAAGCGCCGCAGCAGGACGAAAAACCGGCAGGGGTGCTGAACAACAAGGACCTCAGACGCATTTTCTTCCGTTCCTTTACCAGCTCCGGTTCCTTCAATTTCAAGAACTACAACTCCATAGGCTATCTTTACAGTATTATTCCGGGCCTGCAGAAAATCTATAAAGACAATCCCGAAGGATATCAGGAGGCGCTTACCCGCAATACGGAGTTTTTTAACACACACCCGTATTTTGCGAATCTGATTATGGGGGTTTCGCTCGCGCTGGAAGAAGAGAACTCCAAAAACCCGGAATTTGACGTTACCGCTATTTCTTCCACAAAGGCAGCCCTTATGGGGCCGCTCGCCGGAATTGGGGATTCCGTATTTCAGGGAACCTACCGCGTGCTGTTTTCGGCAATCGGCGCGGGTTTTGCTATGGACGGGAACCCGATTGGGCCGATCATTTATATCATTCCGCAGATGGCGCTTGCATGGGGAAGCCGCTGGGGCTTCCTGAAAGCGGCGTATCGGTCCGGCATCAATCTCGTCGTCAAGCTCCGCTCCTCCAACCTGTTCCAGAGCTTTATAGAAGGCGCCACGGTTGTTGGGCTGATGGTCATTGCGGCAATGACGGCAAGCTTTGTTTCGCTTAAACTCAAGCCGGAATGGGTATATGTTGCCGAAACCGCGAACACCGCTGCCAAATCTGTCTCCCTGCAAGGCGTGCTCGACGCCATATTCCCCAATTTGCTGCCCGTACTGATTGTAATTGCCATGTATAAAATTATGGAAAAGGTCAAAGGCGGGGTTTATTGGTGCCTTGGCGGTACCTTTGTAATTGCGTTTGTCGGGGTGCTCATAGGGTTGTTCTAAAATTGATGAAAAGAAGGATATCTGAATGGAAAAGAGCAAGCTGCTTCAGTCTATCAAGGGCGGGCTGATTGTCTCGTGCCAGGCCCGTAAAGGATGGGCGATGCATGGTTCGGAAATCATGGCGGCATTTGCCGCCGCCGCTCAGGAAGGCGGCGCTGTGGGAATACGGGCAAACGGTCCGGAAGATATTGCCGCAATCAAACGCCGCGTGCAACTGCCTGTGATCGGAATTCAAAAGCACTGGACGGATGAATACGAATCCTACATTACGCCCACCCTCCAGGATGCTGTCGGTGTTCTGAAGGAAGGGCCGGAGATCCTAGCGATCGATGCCGGAAACCGCACGCGGCCCAATGGGGAGACCTATTTGTCGATTCTAAAGCAAATAAAGGCGGAATACCCGGAGGTGCTCGTCATGGCGGAAATCGCAACTTTCGATGAAGCGAAAGCGGTGGTAAATTCCGGATGCGATCTCATATCGACAACGCTTGCGGGCTATACACCCGAAAGCGCGGGCGTGGAATTGCCCGCCATTGGCCTGATATCGCAAATAAAGGGAATCACTGATCTTCCGATTATAGCCGAGGGTGGAATCAAAAATGCGGAGCAGGCGGCCGCCGCGCTGAAAGCCGGCGCACATGCCGTCGTGGTTGGCACGGCAATCACCCGGCCGGAAATCATCACTTCTCGATTTGTCAAAGGCATGAAGAGCAGCCCGCAGGCCTGAACGCGCTGCCGCGCAAAAGTATTCGGAATTCCTTTTTGTGGGCTTCCGAATACTCAAACCGCGGATGGTATCGTTTTCTATGCCGGCGGCCCGCATGCGCTTTGGCAGTGCGGAAGAGGCGGACTGTAATTTAAAAGGAAGGATGAAACGCTTCTGTCTGCATTTGAGGCGGAAAATCCTTGCGTGAACACTTCTAAAAGGAAACTGAAATTATGAAAATCATCTCTGCACCAGATTATGAAAGCATGAGCAGAAAAGCGGCCAATCTGATTTCCGCGCAGGTCATTCTGTATCCCCGCTCCGTTCTGGGCCTGGCAACAGGTTCGACTCCCCTGGGGATTTACAAACAGCTGGCGGACTGGTACCGCAAGGGCGACCTCGATTTTTCAAAGGTGCATACCGTTAATCTGGACGAATACTGCGGCCTTCCGGCCGGCAGCGAGCAAAGCTACCGGTATTACATGGAAAGCAATTTCTTCCATCATATTAATATTCCGGCGGAAAACTATAATCTTCCCAATGGAAACGCGGAAGATATCGAAGCGGAATGCATTCGGTACGATAAGCTGATTTCGTCACTTGGGGGGATCGACCTCCAGCTGCTGGGGATCGGGCACACGGGGCATATCGGATTCAACGAGCCGGATCAGAGCTTTGACAAGACGACCCACCGCATCAGGCTGAGTCGGCGCACCATCGAGGCCAACGCACGCTTTTTTGAAACTCCCGAAAAGGTGCCCGAATATGCCGTCACAATGGGGATCAAGGCGATCATGCAGGCAAAAAAGCTGCTGCTGGCCGCCTCGGGGGCCGAAAAGGCAGAAATATTGTACCGTGCGCTTTTCGGCCCGGTAACGCCGGAGCTTCCGGCATCTATCCTGCAGTTCCATCCGAATGTGACGGTGGTCGCCACAGAGGACGCTCTTTCCGTGATTCGCAGGCAGGAGCCGAAGCTTCTTTGAGAACCGCGAACAGCACTGGAGTTCAGTAAAGCAACAAGGAGGATTCTTTATTTTGATACAGTTTGATCATATCGTTCAGGATCCCGAAGGCCTGCATGCAAGGCCCGCGGGCAAGCTCGTCAAATTTGCTCAGGCATGCAACTCTGAAATCAGGATTTTGTCGGGGGAAAAGACGGCGAGTGCAAAAAAACTGTTCGCGGTCATGGGGCTTGGCATCAAACGGGGTGATACCATCACCCTGTTAGTGGAAGGGGAAAACGAGAGCCCGGATTGCGAAAAACTGAAGGCATTCTGCAAAGAATCGATTTGAAACAGGGGGCAGGGAATGAAACGAGTTCAGGGAATCGGCGTCTCGGGCGGGATCGCGATCGGCCCGCTCGTGCTGCTGAATCAAGGCGGCACCGGCGCCAGAAAAGAAACGGTCGAGGATGTGACGGCGGAGTTTATGCGCCTGGACACGGCGAGAAAAGAGACAATCCGTGAGCTGGATGAAATCTATCACCGGTCCTTAAAGCTGGTGGGGGATGAGAATTCCTCCATCTTTCAAATACACAGTATGATGCTGGAGGACGAGGACTTCCTCGCGGAAATTCGGGAGAAGATAGAAAACGAGCGGGTCAACGCGGAATATGCGGTCTGGGAAACCGGCAAATTATTTTCCGAACGCTTTGCTCAAATGGATGACTCTTACATGCAGGCGAGAAAGACAGACGTGATCGATATTTCCTCCCGCCTGATCCGGGTGTTGGAGCGCAAAAGCGAAGAAAGCCCCGCCCCGTTTGCCGCCCCCTCTGTGGTTTGCGCTGAGGATCTGATGCCCAGCGATACCATCCAGATGGATACCGCCCGCGTTTTGGCCTTTGTGACGCGGGAAGGCTCCATGACCTCCCATGCGGCCATTCTGGCAAGAACTCTTCAGATTACTTCGGTGGCGGGGCTGGGGAGCGGTTTTTCAGAATTAACGGATGGCGTCACCGCAGTGGTCGACGGTTTTTCGGGAGAGATTTTTTTGGAGCCCGACGAGGCTCTGCTGGCAGAGTACCGCGTCAAGCGGGATGCCTGCGCCCGTGAGCGCGAAAGCCTTCGGAGCATGGCCGGGCAAAAGGCGGTCACGCGAAGCGGCCGCTCCATCGAGCTCAATGCGAACATCGGCCACCCGGGAGACGTGGATGGAGCGCTGGAGAACAGCGCCGACGGAATCGGTTTGTTCCGCAGTGAGTTTCTATATATGGAAGGGACTTCGTTCCCGACGGAGGAGCAGCAGCTTCAGGCGTATAAAACCGTTCTTGAAAAGATGGGGAATAAGCGCGTCATCATCCGAACGCTCGATCTGGGCGCGGATAAACAGATTCCGTATTGGAACCTGCCGAAGGAGGCAAATCCAGCGCTGGGGTGCCGGGCAATACGCATCTGCCTGAAAAATGAGAAGATTTTCCGCACACAGCTGAGGGCGCTGCTGCGCGCATCGGTTTTCGGGAATCTGTCCGTTATGTTTCCCATGATCATTTCGATTGACGAAGTCAGGGCCGCGAAGAAAATCGTGGAGCAGGTAAAAACGGAACTGCGCGCACAGGGGCTTCCGTATTCGGAGCATGTTCCGTTCGGCATCATGGTAGAAACGCCGGCTGCGGCGCTGGTAAGCGATTCGCTTGCAAAAGAAGTGGACTTTTTCAGCATAGGAACCAACGACCTGACGCAGTATACTCTGGCGGCGGACCGTATGAACAGCTCGATCGCGGAGCTTTATGATCCGCGGCACCCGGCGGTGCTTTGGCTGATAGAGACGACTGTGCGCAGCGCAAAGCAGGCGGGGATCGAAGTGGGAATCTGCGGAGAATCCGCGGCAGATACCGGTCTGACCGCGTTTTATCTGAAAATCGGTGTGGATGAGCTTTCCGTTGCGCCCTCCCGCATTCCGGAAATGAAAAAGGCGATCCGCGAGCTCGATCTCTGACCGGTGCGAACATCTTTTGAGGGAAGCGGCAGGTTCCTGTTTTGAGTGGCTCGGTTTCAGAAGAAACGGAAGATGTTTTGACGGCGGGCAGAACAAAGAATGGATATCCTTTACGGGAATCCATTCTTTGTAGATAAATATTTGCGCGGCGTCGCCAACAACCCGTTTCAGATTGTAAAAGGATATCGGATCTCCTTGGCGGCTCGGCGAATCCCTTGCCGGTAGGTACGGGCGCTGCCGCCGCTCGTAAATAACAAGCCCTTGGGAAGGAGAGAATCAAATTGATTTTAAAAAACGCCAGGCTTTTTGACGATGATTTTGCGGTCGTGCAGGCCGATATTGAAACGCGGGGAGACAGAATCGTGCGAATCGGCCATGAATTGACAGGCGCGCAGGTGTGTGATCTGCGCGGGTGCCTGATTTTGCCGGGCCTTGTGGACATTCACATCCACGGCTGCGCGGGGGCGGATACTTTTGACGGCACTCGGGATTCCATTGCGCGCATGGCCGCGCATCTGGTGCAAAAGGGAGTGACCTCGTTCTGCCCGACCACCATGACAGGCTCTGCCGAACAGATTGCGACCGCGCTTTTTGCCGTTCGGGACTGCATGGAGTACCCGCCGCAGGGAGCGGCTGTTTTAGGCGCGCACATGGAGGGGCCGTATCTTTCGGAAGGAAAGAAGGGCGCGCAGCGGGGCGACGCGCTCCGCTCGCCGGATTTTGCGGAATTTCTACGGCTTTATCATGGCTGCGGCGGTGCCATTCGCCTGGTGGACATTGCCCCGGAATGCGAAAACGCCAGGGAATTCATCACCCGGGCCTCCGAGTTCTGCACGGTATCCGCCGCCCATTCCGAAGCGGACTACGACACGGCGATGCAGAGCTTTCGGTGGGGGATCACCCATGCGACGCATCTGTTCAACGCGATGACGGGTCTTCACCACCGGCAGCCGGGGATGGTCGGGGCTGTGTTCGATGCTCCGGATGTCCGCGCGGAGCTGATCTGCGACGGGCTGCATGTCCATCCGGCGGTGCTGCGCACGGCCTTCCGTCTGCTGGGGGAGGAGCGGAGCGTCGTCGTCAGCGATTCCATGCGGGCGGCTGGCCTGCCGGACGGGGAATCGGAGCTGGGAGGGCAAACGGTTTTTCTCAAAAACGGAGCGGCCCGTCTGGCGGATGGGACGCTTGCGGGCTCCACGACAAATCTGCTGGACGAAATCAGAAATTTGGTGCGGTTCGGCGTTCCGCTGCGGCAGGCGGTGCGGTCGGCCACGATCAACCCCGCCGCCGCAATCGGAAGGGACGGCGAGATCGGCTCGATCCGGGAGGGGAAACGCGCGGACTTTACCGTTGTGGACGAAGCGTTCGGTCTGCGGTTGGTCATGACCCGCGGAGTGATCGCCTATGAGGCGCCGCCAGCCGGTTTCTCCGTTTGCGGCCGGCTATCGCCCTGATTTTGCTCCGATAAGGATTAGGCGTCAATGAATCGTAAGGAATAGAGAAAGAAATTTCCGCACGTCCCTGACGAGTCTGCCGTTTCAGGGGGATCGGTCAAACGGTGTTTGCAGTGCGGTGGAGCGCACTGCACTTTCTTTCTGTATGCAAAAATTTCTTCCTAATACCTGATCAATTTCCTAACATGATATTGAGAATTTCAAGATCGGTGCCTTTCATGCCTTCTCTACCCATACGGCCAATGTTGCGAATGGTTGTTTCTACATCGTCATTGACCAAACCCTCGCCAGGTTGGAAGGAACGCTCATGCAGGCTCATTTTGATTCCCAGCAGCGCGGTTTGGAGCGCTGTTGAAATCTTTGCTGCACAGGAGGATTTCGCTCCATCGCATACCATACCGCTCACTGTGCCGATTGTGTTCGTTATCGTGCTGCACAGCACATCATACGGATAATCCAGAAGATAGCAAATTCCGCAAGCTGCGCCGCAGGCCGCGCTGACAACGCCGCAATAGGCGGACAGGCTGCCGATGTACCGCTTTTGAAGAATGGCAACCAGATTGGATACTACCAGAGCCCGCAGCAGCTTTTCCTGTTCGGCGTGATATTCCTGTGCATAAATGACCACCGGTACGCTTACCGTAATTCCCTGATTCCCGCTGCCGGAATTAATAACAACCGGCAGTGCGCAGCCGCCCATTCGGGCATCCGAGCCGGCAGAGGCATACGCTCTCGCCCTCAGGCCGACGGTAGGCTCGTGAGAACCGTCCAGAAGCACTCTTCCCACTTCTGCGCCATACGGATTCTTCAAACCTTCCTCGCAGATTGCCATATTGTATTGAATCTGCGGCTCAAGAATCGGCGCTACATCCTCGACAGATACCGCGTCTGCAAATTCCACGATGTTCCGCAGCGTCAGCAGGGAACGGTCTCCCTTTGGCTCAGAGGAGTCCGAATGTTCCAGTCTTATTTGAACCGGAATTTTCTCCCCATCCTTTTCCATCCGGGTAATATTTTTATGGGTGTCCTGAATTTCGACCAGTGCCTGATGCCCGCCGCCCCACACCTCTATTACAATATAAAGGTTGGAAACGTTCTGAATCAGTTCGCAGGTGCAAAAATTCGACTCGCTCAGCCTTTTGGCCTCGGCCCGGTTCTGCTCCGTTACGGCCTCCAGCACCTCCAGCTCGCGGTCGGCTTCGCCTCCCACAATACCCAGAATGGCGGCGATTGCCACACCGCGCATTCCTCCGGAGTTCGGCACCGTGACACCCATGACGTTCTTGATGATATTTCCGCTGCTGCGAACGACGCACCGCTCCGGCATCGCGCCCAGCAAATCGCGTGCGCGGGCTGCCGCATAAGCAATGGCAATCGGTTCTGTGCAGCCCAATGCAACAATCAGCTCTTCCTTCAAAATTTTGAGGTGATTTTGGTAATATTCTGTATCCATAATAGTATTCCTCTCTGTAGAGTCAAGTAAGCTCTCTACTGCTTGCCCAAAAAACAAAAATTGACTTTCATCGTTTTGCTTTCCGGCGGGCGAGAAAACGCTCGGTTCCAAAACAAAAGAAACATTGAAACAACAAAGAATGATCTGTATAATAAAAGAATGAATAAATCAAATGATTGTAAGGCGGAGTGCAAAAGATGAATTTCTTAAATTTGCAATACTTTGTCACGGTAGCAGAGGAGCTAAGCTTTACCAATGCCGCAAAGCGGCTGTATATTTCACAGCAGAGCCTGAGCAATCATATTTCAAAGCTCGAAACATACTATGGCATCAAGCTGTTCGACCGCGGAATTCCTATGGCCCTAACCGAGGCCGGCCAAGCTCTGCTGAGGCATGCAAAAACAATTCTGATTCAAAAGCGCGAGGCAGAGCAGGAGTTGGGAGACATCGCCAATTTTTCAAGCGCAAACCTTACGATCGGTATTCCCGTTACCCGGGGAACTGCCATGCTGCCTCTCATCCTGCTGCCATACCATAAAAAATTCCCTCAGGTCAATCTGCATCTGGTGGAAGGAACTACTTCGCAAATTACAGAGGCCCTTCTTCAGGGCGCAACGGATCTGATTATCGGCTATCACCCCATCGAGTTTCCTCAGGTTCACAGCATTAACCTGTACCGGGAAACCTATTCTATCGTGATTCCCAATGATCTTTTAACAGAAAAATTACAAAATACCGGACGAGATCTGCCCAAAGGTCCGGCCCCCATTTCCCTGTTCAAGGACTTTCCATTTATTATGCAGTCTGCACACACATTTTCGGGCAAAATTTTTCAGGATTGCTGCAGCGCGGCGAATATGACTCCTCATGTGATACTGGAAACGGAAAATCTGCTGACCTGCGTTTCTCTGGCGGTTGTCGGTATGGGAATCTGTATCTGTCCGGATACCTTTCTGCACAGCACCACTTTGCTGAAATCCGAAACGCTGTCCGAGGTGACGCTGATTCCGCTCGACTATCCCGCAGGCCAGTACGATATTTCTATCAGTTATCTGAAGAACAAATACCGCACGCGCGCGCTAAAGGAATTCATCACAATGACGCGCCAAACTTTCAGCTCAGATCAATCGTGATGCTTTCGACGGACTCCTTTACCTTTTTCACATATTCCAACATGCTTTGATCCAGTGGGTAACGGATGACGCAGCCGGGGGTAAGAATCAGGTGACGCCCGTTGGTGTGCTTGCAGCATTCAAACACCTGATGCTGAATGGCGTTCTTATTGCGGGCGGTGATGTCCGCACGGCTCAGGCCGCCCATCAGGCATTTTCCGGTCAGGGTCAGTGCCTCGTCAATGGCCGGCAGCGTTTCCCATGCATGCCAGTTAAAAATTGGAACGGGATAATTTTTGAGAATTTCAAACATGATGTTGTTGCCGTGCGCGTGCAGAACGTTCATCCATCCGCCGCTCGCCGCGTTCAGTACCCGAAGGTCATACGGCTTTCCGTATTCCTCGTACAGCTCGGCAGTCATAACGTCATACGAGCTCATTTGCGAGGCAAAGAACACGCCGTCCGCACCAAGCCCGATCGCCGCCTTTGCAAGGTTTACGGTGGTTTCCGTAATCACCTCGAGGGCGTGCTTCACCTGCTTGTGGCAGCCCTGCTGAATGTGACTGACAAGCTGCTTGTTGCTCAGCTTATCCGCTGTGGTGATCGGGCTGAAAATGGTAAAGATGACGGGTACGTTTTCGCCCTTGAGCTTTTCGAGCAGCAGCTTGAGATAAAGAAGCTCCCGCGCAAGGCTGCCCTCGCTGCAGGAGCAGACGGAAAGCCGGTTCCAGTCGTCAGGCTCCGCAATAGGCGTACTGACCACCTTGGCGACGCCCCCCTTCTGAATTTCGGAATAATCGATCTCGCAGCCGAAATCTTCAATGGCATACATACCGTTATTCATTGTCTTGATGAAATCAATATCCAGCGATTTGTAAAATTCAAACGTATGCTCCGCGTTGAGCTTTGGGTCCAGATCAATTCCCGGAACATGGCTCCAAAGAGAGTACGGAATTTGGTCGGGGCGGGCCCCGGAAATCGCGGCCTGAATTCTTTCTCTTTTATTCATGGCTTACTCCTTTTCAAAAAGTGATGGGCGCAGCCCTTGCCGGTGTCGGCAAGAGGCTGTTTCCATCTGCAAAGGGTCTGCTGTGGATTCGGTGGGGACGGCTTTCCGAATGAGAGCGCTCCCTCCCGATGAGATCCAAAACGAGGCGGACTCTCTTAAATTGTAATAATATCGTTGCGGTACTTGGTCAGGCTTTCAAAACCGGAGTCTGTTACCAGAACCGTGTCGGAATGGCGTACTCCCCCAAGCTCGCGGCTCATCAGGCCGGGTTCTACGGTAAAGATCATGCCGGGCTCAAGCTTCAGCTGATTGCCCTTGGTTACGCTGGGGAATTCGTGGGTGGACAGACCCATTCCGTGCCCGCAGCGGCCCGGAAGAATATCACCGAACCCGTACTTTCTGAAAATCTCCATCGCAGAAAGATACAGGTTTTCAAACAGCTCGCCCGGGCGGATCATGCTAAAGACCTTTCCCCGTGCTTCCAGCATTGCCTGATAAGCCCTTTCTCTGGTCTCGCTGACCTTGCCGACCATGACGACGCGCTCGTTTTCTACGCAGTACCCGCCGACTCTGGCCCAGCTCATAGGCAGAATCAGGTCGCCCTGTGCCGGAACGTGATCGCGCGGGCAATCGCAGCCGTAAGCGATCCGCTCGTTTGCCATGCTCCATACACACAGCGAATCAATCTGCGCCTGCTCCTTGCTGCTGAACCCGGCCACCTCATATTCCTGAAATTTTTCGTGCCAGGCGCGGCGCATCCGGTACTGGCCCTCGGTGCAGGCTTCGGCCTCGTTCATCCCCTTGCGCAGGCACTCGATGTGCGTGCTTACACCAAGGTCAACCAGCTCGGCGGACTTGCGGCATAAATCAATTTCATAGGCATCCTTGACGATTTTCATCATTGCGATGTCGTGGGAAACATCCTCCAGCTCGGCGCTGGGAAAGCTTTTTTGCAGCGCCTTGCAGCTGCTGATGCTGATAAAATCGAATTCCACACCAATTTTTTTTACATCTGCGGCAATTAATTGTTCCATTGCGCCGTTGGCGTTTTCGGAAAGAGCTACATTGTTTCCCCATGCGCCGTACAGCTGGATGTTTTCCATCGTGCTGTCTTCGTGCGCGTGGTCGTTGCGGATGCAATGTACCAAAAGGCATGGCTCCTGATTTTTCGCCAGAAGAAAGTAAGCCGGGTGACTGGTGAGAATCGGATTAAAATTGGTGAAATAAAATACGTTTTCAGGTTGGGAGAGAACAATTGCTTCAATCCCGTTGCGCTCCATTATGGCGCGCATTTTCTCTATTCGTGCCGCTGTGTATGGTTTTGCGTTCATCATAAGAGAATATCCTTTCTGTTTCGAGCAGAGTTTTATTCAGGTAATACCTGATCGGGTTTAAGATAGAAGGATTGGCGCGTTGGGGCCCATCGGTAGGTTGAGAAAATACCACAGCAGCAGCTGAATCATCATCAAAGCACCATACGTAAGTGCAAACGGCATCATATTGGCCAGCAGGGTGCCCACGCCGCATCTTCTGTCGTAGCGCTGCGCCAAAGCCAGCAGCATTACAAAATAAGCGTCGATTGCGCAAATCGGATTCGTAACCGCATCGCCGATGCGGTAAGCCATCTGGATCAAACCGGGGTGGAAGCCCAGTACCATAAACATGGGAACAAACACCGAGGCCAATATGGCCCACTTAGTGGAGGCGCTGCCGATAAATAGATTCAGAAGCATGCACATCAGCATAAACAGAATTAACACCATCCAGATCGGGAATCAGGACACCTTGAGAAGATTGGCCCCCTTGATCGCGAGGATAATTCCCAGATTTGACCAGTTGAAATAGTTCAGAAACTGCGCGATGAAGAACATCAGCGCTATGTATCCGCCCATTCCGGCCATGGTTTTTTCCAACGCTTTCGCAATATCTGAAATTCCCTGGAATTTACCGGACACAACGCCGTATACTGTACCGGGAACAGCAAACATCAGGGCAATAAAGATCGTGATGCCCTTCATCAGGGGAGCGTTCGTTGCAATGGGGGAACCGGTTTTCGGGTCGCAGAGAACTCCTGTAACCACCAGTACAACCACCACAGCGGCATAAGCAAGCACAGACAGTCCCGCCATTTTCAGCGCCTTTTTCTCCTTCGCCGATGTCAACGAAATCGTGTCCTCCGCTTCCAGATCGCTGAAAGCCGGATCATATTTCTCCATCCGAGGCTCCAGCACCTTGAGCGTTAAAACGACGGAAGCAATGGTCAGAATCGGCACGGAAACCGCTGAGAAATACCAGTTAATTGCCGGGGAAAGGCTGATGTTCGGATCAATCAGCTGTGCGGCGGCTGTGGTAAAGCTTGCATTGACAACGTCCCATGCGGTAATGATCAGGCTGGACGCATACCCGCCGGACACGGAAGAATAAGCAACAAACATGCCGGCCAAAGGATTTTTTTTCATGCCCATCCAGATCATGGCGCCCAGAGCAGGCATAACCACAAACCCGGCGCCTCCGGCACAGCCTGCCATAATGCTGACAAAGCTGAATGCGGCGATTACCACCGTATCGGAGCCCTTGGAAAAATCGGCAAAGCCCTTCAATGCCGTGTAAAACAAACCGGAATGGTCGCATAAGCCGACGCCCATCATACAGACAAGCACCATTCCCAGTGCCGGCAGTGTAATAAAGTTATTTACAGCCTGAGTAATCATTTTAACCAAGCCGTCAACCGACAACAGGTTATAAGCCGTAACAATTTCGCCCGTAGCGGGATTTACATCGGATACTCCGAACATCGAACAGATAAAGGACAGCAGAATGACCGCGATGGACAGCCAAATGAACAGCATCATCGGGTGCGGAATTTTGTTTCCCAAATTTTCCGTTCCCTTTAAAAAGCGTTCAAAGCGACTGGGTTTCGCGGTAGAGGTGTGTTCCATTGATTGATAAACCTCCCTTTTTAACCCCTTAATAATGTGATTTTGTACTAATTCTGCAGCGCTAACAGATTATTACTGTATTTAATATAGCAGTAATCGTTGAGTACTGCCAACAGGTTTTTACAATATGCTACAATCATTTTGTTGTGTCTGGATTTTTATATCATTAAATATTGATGTTCTTAAAAGTGTTGGAGGATACCTCTCTTACTACCGAATGTTTACTTTTAATAAGAATACGAAGGATATTGCCTGCAAAGGGTGGTATCCTTTCTGTTTTCAGGTATAATAAACACGATGATACCGAAAAGAGAAGGATGATGAAATGACTCACTCTCATAGAAATTCCAATCACTTAGCCAGGGAGAAAAGCCCCTACCTTTTACAGCATGCCAATAACCCCGTCGACTGGTTCCCGTGGGGAGAGCAGGCGTTTGAGAAAGCCAAACGCGAGGACAAGCCCATCTTTTTGAGCATCGGCTATTCCACGTGCCATTGGTGCCATGTGATGGCGCATGAATCCTTTGAGGATGACGAGGTCGCCGCGGCGCTCAATCAGGGGTTCGTGTGCATTAAGGTGGACCGCGAGGAACGGCCGGACATCGACGCGGTGTATATGGCGGTCTGCCAGGCCATAACCGGCTCGGGCGGGTGGCCGATGACGATCCTCATGACGCCGGAGCAGCGCCCGTTCTGGGCGGGAACCTACCTGCCCAAACTGTCTACGTTCCGTTCCACCGGTCTGTTGGAGCTTCTGGCGCTCATCCGCGAGCAGTGGAGCACGAACCGCCGGCAGCTTCTGAGCGCCGGGGAAGAAATTACAAAATACCTGCGCGAGCAGGCCGGTTCATCTCCCGAATCGGCCGAGCCGGAGCTGGATTTGCTCCGCGGCGCCGTCGCTCAGCTGAGCGTCTCCTACGATTCCCGCTGGGGCGGCTTTGGCGGTGCGCCCAAATTCCCGGCGCCGCACAATCTGCTGTTCCTATTGCGCTATTCCGTGCTGGAGGGGGAGGAATCCGCGCAAAAGATGGTGGAGCATACGCTGGCTCAAATGTTCCGCGGCGGGCTGTTCGATCATATCGGCGGCGGATTCTCGCGTTATTCCACCGATGTGAAATGGCTGGTTCCGCATTTTGAAAAGATGCTTTACGATAACGCCCTGCTGGCGTACGCGTATCTCGAAGCCTATGCCGTTACCGGCAGGCCGCTTTACCGCAGCGTGGCAAAACGCACGCTCGACTATGTACTTCGTGAGCTTACGGATGAACAGGGTGGTTTTTACTGCGGGCAGGATGCGGACAGCGACGGAGTCGAGGGCAAATATTATGTCTTTACCCCACAGGAGGTACAGGGAGTTTTGGGGAAAGAAGACGGCGAGCGCTTCTGCAGCCGCTTTGGCGTAACCGAAGCGGGAAATTTTGAGGGGAAGAGCATTCCGAATCTGCTGGACTTTTCCGCGTATGACGAAGAGAACCCGCATATTGCGCAGCTGTGCCAAAAGCTGTATGCGTACCGGCTGGAGCGCACCCGCCTGCACCGCGACGATAAGGTGCTGTCCTCCTGGAACGCGCTGATGATCGCCGCTCTGGCCAGAGCGGGGTGGCTGCTCGACGAGCCGGAGTACCGACAGGCGGCGCAGAGGGCGCAGCGCTTTCTGGAAGAAAATCTGGTGGATGAGCGCGGGAGGCTGTTGCTGCGCTGGCGGGAGGGAGAAGCGGCAAACGACGGCCAGCTGGACGATTATGCCTTCTACGCCTTCTCTCTGCTGGAGCTGTACCGTTCCACGTTTGATTGCTCATATCTTCGTCGTGCCGCGCAAATCGCGGAGCAGATTCTGGAGCTGTTTTCCAGCGCGGAGCAGGGCGGCCTGTATCTCACCGCCGATGACAGCGAGCAGCTGATCAGCAGGCCCAAGGAGGTATACGACGGTGCGATTCCCTCCGGCAATTCTGTGGCGGGAGAGGTTTTTGTACGCCTTGCCGCGCTGACGGGCGAAGAACGCTGGCGGCAGGCCGGTGAGCGGCAAATCCGTTTTCTCTCCGGATGGATCAAGGAGTACCCGGCCGGGTATGGAATGTCGCTGATCGCGCTTTCTGCGGTGCTTTATCCCTCGCAGGAGCTGGTCTGCACCGCGCAGGGAGAGGAGGCGTTCGGGGAGGTGCGCGATTTTCTGCGCCGGCATTCGCTGCCGAACCTGACGGTTCTGCTCAAATGCGCGAAAAATGAGCGTGAGCTGGCCGCCGTGGCTCCCTTCACGGCGGAATATCCGCTGCCGCAGGAGGGCGTGCGGTATTACCTTTGCCAAAATGGCACCTGCGCCGCCCCCGTGCAGGAGCTGGATGCAGTCAAGCGGCAGCTTGCCCTTTTGCAGCAGAATGACTGATCAAAAAGGGAATGATTTTGCGTTGGAGAACAAATGAAACAGTGCAATCAGAACAAAGGCTGGCCGATTCGGCCAGCCTTTGTATTTTGAGATACTGTGTGCTATCCTAAATTCAATTGACTGTGTCTTGTGAGGAAGATGCGGACAAACGGAGAGAATAGGAATGGATTCACGAATTCAAACGACGATACAGAGCCTGCAAAGAAACAATATGGACGGCTATTACGTGGAAGATGAAACGGAACTGACTGCGTTGTTAAAAAAGCTGATCCCCGAAGGGAGCAGTGTGGGCTGCGGGGACTCTGTCACTCTGGAACAGACCGGCGTGTTTGATTTTCTGCGAACAGAAAGCTATGTATTTTATGATAAGCACCGCCCGGGGCTTTCCTCAGAGGAGAAACGAAGCATCTATCTGCAGAATTTCGGCGCGGATACCTTCATTACCGGCACCAACGCCATCACGCAGGATGGGAAGCTGTTTCATATCGACGGCAACGGCAGCCGTGTTGCGCCCATGCTGTACGGGCCCGAGCAGGTTATCGTGGTCGTGGGCAAAAATAAAATCACCGAAACGGTGGAGGAAAAATGCCGATTTTCACTGGCTTGTTTGTGCTTATCCTACTAACCAATTTTTAATTTTATCTTAATTTTGTGGACAATAAACAACGTTTTTTACAGTTCGTTCATAATTTATCTATTGATATTCTTTAAAAATACCGTATACTTAAGATGCATCCAAGAGAAGATGCAATGGTGAAAGGAGGTAAAGCAGTGAAAAAAAAGAAGGCGGCTGTTCTCGTGTGCGTTACCGGCCAGCGTGATTGTGATCGGTTGATCCGCGTGGGAAAAAAGCTTGCCGAAGAACAGGCGCTCCCAATGCAGGTTTTGTGTGTTCAGCCGCAGTCCGCCGGGTATGGCACGTGCAGCGAAGAACTGGAGTACCTGTATCAAACGGCGCGGGAAGCGGGCGCCGAAATGACGATTATTTTTCAGGATGACAGTCCCCTGGTTGCGGCGGGATTTATCCGCCAAATCGGCGCGGTTCATGTGGTAACGGGCATGGCGGGGTTTGCATCTACCGGATTTATTGAAGTTTTGCATAGTATAGTGCCCAGGATTCCGATTTCCATGGTTTCAAAAGAGGGAGTCGTTTATAACATGTATCCTGTCGATTATAAAAGTCAAAATGGTCAGGCCGTCTCTGCGGTTTGCACATAAAAGCTGAATCAGAACATAAGCGGTCTGCCGGGGTTCCGGCAGACCGCATTTTATATTGTGATGGAAACCGCCGGCTGCACCGGTTGATCGGGCTGCATGGATTGCCAAAACGCGAAGGAGCTTCTCTTCGCGCTCTGTGAGAGGGGGGCAAAAAGAAAGCCCGGGAACACGAAAATGATTCGTGCTCCCGGGGATTGAAAAGGGAGGAAATCGATCAGTTTGCGACAGTAAGCCGGATTGCCGATTTGTCGGCCGAGGTGGTTGCCGCGTGTAAATCCGACGCGGCCGTGGGTGAGACGGAACTGTCTTCTGTCCATCCGTATTTTTCAATCAGCGCCTTCGTATGGGGGAAATCATCGTTGATGGGCATGCCGGGCAGTGAAAGCGTGATTTTCCCCGTATAGTTGCCAACCAGCTTTTGCAGCTCGCTGCCCGGCGCGGGGGTAATTGCGCGGGTGCGGAATTCCAGCCAGATCTGGCGGTCAACATTTTTGTAGGAATCGCTTTCCGCGGACTGCTGCATGTCGAGCTTGATCGCGTCGATCAGCTCCTGCAGCTTCTCGCGGTCGGGCACCAGCACGTGCTCGTCGTCCTTTGTGCCGTACAGCTGAATGGATTCGATCATCTCAGGGGGCAGATAGTAAAAGGGATTGCCGGAGATTTTGTATTCGTTGGTATCTGCCACTTTTTTCACAGCCTCTTCGTAGCGGTTATTGTGATTTGAAATCAGGTCGGAGGCAAAATACCGCTTGATCACGGAGCCGTCTTTCATGTGGTAGATCAGCTGAACATCGGTGTAGGAATCCTGAATCCGGTACGGGTAGCCCTTGGAACGGATTTCCTCTACCAGCAGGGTGTGAAGGGCGACCACCTTTTCCACATTCTCAGCTTTCCTTACGGTCTGCGGAATCCATGCGATCTGTCTGTTGCCCTTTTCATCCATAATGTTGAAGCCTCTGGTCGGGTAGCTGGCGTCCACATGGCCCAGGCGGGTTTCCACATAGCTGACATTTTCCGCTTTCGGTATTTTGGTATCGTACCCGAATGCGCCGGTAACGCAAATTCCGTAAAAAGCCGCAAAGGCAATCAAAAATATGCCATAGTAGGCAAAGCTTCTTTTCAGTCCCTTAAAGCCGCGCCCGTAAACGGCCTCGGCAATGATATGGGCGATGATCGACCCGACGAACAGTCCGACAAAAAAGCTGGCGCTGGAGTCGAAGGTGGAATGGAAGACCAGTGCGCCGGCCAGGCCTGCGGCAGCTGTGGCAACAAATCGGATCAGCGTTTTCGGAATCGGGAACGCATAGTTGCTCTCCGCGCACTCACTCTTTCTGCTGCGGTACAGGTACAGAGCAGAAGCGATCATCACAACGCTGAGGATCAGCCACCAGAGGAGAAACGGCACGGAAGAAAACGCTTCTTCGCCCAGACTGCCGTAAATCAGTGGCAGGTAGGAGGCCACAAAGGGGGAGAGCGCCGTATAGGGAACCGACTGAAAATCGATGTTCATATTCATGCCGGGGATGATCATTCCGGCGGTTACACGCCCGAGGAGGATCATCAGCGGGTAGGTAATGTTCACAACGACGATCGAGATCACCATGTCAAAGGTGGTGCCGCTGCAAACCGCCATAAAGGAGCAGAAGAAAAACGAAGCGCACGCCATCAGTAAAATCCAGCCCAAAGAGACGAGGAAGAATCCCATAAATTCGGAAAGGGCAACCTGATAAACGGCCGCGACCACAAGCGTGAGCGCGAAATTCAGCACCAGCGGAATCAGCAGCGCCACAAGGCAGCTGAGTACCCGGCCGCCCAGCAAAGCACTGCGGCTGACCGGCAGGGAATGGAACAGATCCACACTGCGCTTTTGGTGCATGTATTGGAACGCCAGCACGGAAAGGATCAGCACCATCAGCAGCGACAAAGAAGCGGTGCACAGCGGGAGCACGACACTCAGCGCGTTTAAAAACCGCTGAGACATGTCGATCATGTATCCGTTTTCCATATTGATGCGCTGGGCGTTGTTCATAGCCAGAATTTCAACCAGCGGCAGAGTGACAAAGTGAAGACCGCAGAACAGAGCGATCAGGCCAAAGCGATGGCGCAGCTCCCACAGAAACGTTTGAATCAGTTCACCGCGCAGATTATTTGAGGATATTTTCGATGTCATAACCGGCCACCTCCATTTCACTGATAAAGACTTCCTCCAGCGTAAGGGGAAGCAGTTCGATAAACACCGGGTTCAGCGCGTTGAGCTTCTCCAGAATTTCTTCCCTTTGCCCGCGAATGACAAGATTCAGCAGAGAACCGCGGGAATCCTGCTTGATGATGTCGAGCCCCTGGAACGCATCCTGCGCCGGCACCGGCTTAAATACGGCCTGCACGCGGTGAATGCCCAGCTTAAGGGTGTCGAGCTCCTGCTCAAAGATAACGCCGCCCTTGTGCATCAGGCCGACGTGGTCGCACAAATCCTCCAGCTCGCGCAGGTTGTGGCTGGCGATCACTGCACTCATGCCGCGCTCCGAAACCTCGCTCGAAACGAGCTTTTTCAGCAGCTGGCGCATCACCGGGTCAAGGCCGTCAAAAATTTCGTCCAGCAGCAGATAGCTCGGGCGAACGGAAAGCGCGTTGATCAGCGCCACCTGACGCTGCATGCCCTTGCTCATATTGATGATGCGGGCGTTTGTGTCGAGCGGAAACAGCGAGCAAAGCTCCTGGTAGCGCTGCGCGTCCCACGACGTGTACGTTTTGGAATAGAAATCGGCCATTTCCTTCATGCTGGCCTGCTGGAAAAAGTACGGATAATCCGAAATGAAGAACAGCCTGCTCTTCACGGCGCTGTTTTCAAACGGCGCCTGGCCATCCACAAGGATTTCTCCGTTTTCCGGCCGGTAAATGCCCGCCAGACTGCGCAGCAAAGTGGATTTGCCCGCGCCGTTGCTGCCCACAAGGCCAAATACGGAGCCTCCGCCGATGGTAAAAGAAATTCCGTCTAAAGCGACTGTGCTGCCGAATTTTTTTACCAGTGATTTGACTTCAATCATTGCTCAGAACCCCTCCCGTTAAAATGGTTTTCCACCTGCTGAATCATTTCCGGCTGAGTAACCCCGCAGTCTGCCGCGTTGGCAATGGCTTCGGTCAGCTTTTCCAGTGCCCTCGACTTCTGCCGCGACAACACGGAAAGATCCGGTGAGATATAGGAACCTTTCCCCGGAACGGAGTAAATAATTCCATTTTGCTCCAATAATTGATACGCTTTTTGCACGGTGTTTGGGTTGATTCCCAGATCCTGGGCCAACGTGCGAACGGACGGCAGCTGTTCGTTTGGTTCCAGAGCGCCCAAAGCGGCCATTTTGGAAATGGACTTGTTCAGTTGCTCATAAATGGGCAGTCTGCTTTTATAATCCAGCGGAAACATCCGGTTCACCTCTCTGTGTATTAGTGTGTATTAATTCGATTAGTACAGTTTGAATATAACATGTGCGCTTCCCACTGTCAAGAAGCGCGCGGTATTTTTGGGTTACAGTTCTGTAAGCTTTCAGGAATCTGCAGGCGGCTCCGGCTGTGCGGCGCCGTTTTTCTGCGTGGGCGGAATGGGGCGCTTGCTCTGCTTGTCCAAGTCGGAATCCGACTCAAAAAGCCGGGGCAGTACGCCGGTTTTACACAGAACCTGATACAGAACAAAGAACAGCGTCATGTAGATCAGAATGCTCACCCGGCCGGCCACCAGCGCAAAATAGATTGCGGCCAGCATCGAGAGAGGATGAATATCTATAGAGGCGGAAACGATCTTCGGCTGGATCACCTGACGGATGGTGGAAATGAGCAGCCACGCAACGATCAGGGCCACCGCGGTAAAAATATCGCCCTGTGCCAGGCTGATTAAGGACAGCGGGATGTAAACCGTTCCCGGGCCGAGAATCGGCAGAACGTCCGCGATGCCGGCGATCAGGCTGAGCACCAGCGGGTACGGCACCCCCAGCAGGAAAAACACCACCAGGGTCTGCACGAAGGTGATAAAGTAGATCAGCAGAAAGGAGGCCAGCAGTTTCCCGCTCATCGTCAGGCTGTGGCGGGAGGCCGAGCGAATGTTGATCACCGTGGTCTGCGACAGAAACGACGCCACCTGGCGTTTGATCTTCGGCATATCCTTCGCAAAAAAGTAGGTGGAAAAAATCATGACGATAAACATCGTCAGTATTGCGGGCAAAGAAGTCAGAATCTGCAGAACCGTGTTCAGAACAGAGGTGAGAACGCCGGCGCCCGTTTGCAGGAACTTGATCAGCTGCTCCTGATTCTGGCGGATAAATTCCGAGTCGATTCTGTCCACATAAATTCCGAGATGTCTCATCTGTTCGTTGAGTGGCCCGACGATTTTTGTTATGTCGATGGAAGAGAGCCTCACCACCAGCGTGGTGATTTCTGTTACAAGCCAGTAGCCCAGCAGCGCCATTAAACCAAACAGGATGAAGAAAGACAGCAGGGTGACGAGAATGGACGCGAACCCCGGCCGCAGGTGCAGCTTCTCTTTCAGAAACCGCACCAGCGGCTGCAATATCAGCGCCAGCAGGAACCCCGCTACAAACGGGAAGGTAAAGCCCAGAGTCAGGGCAAAGAGATAAAAACAGATCGTGTACCCGATGAAAAACACGAACAACGGCTTTAACCGGGTCAGTTGAAGCTTGTCAAACAGAGTGGTCCCCTCCTTTTTGGGTTGCCGGCCAAGAAAAATGCGGATTTTTCTGCAGATGCCGCCGGTTTTATCTGCAGAGGAACAAAAACAGAGGCGATCAGGCCAACAACCGTTTGCCTAATCATATGCGGAAAATGAAGGAATGATATCATCCGTTCGGGAAGCGGCCAGATAAAATGCCGCGCCGTCCGACCAGAGGGATACCATGCTTTCTCAGGCGCCCGAACCTTTCTTCAGATGTGCTGTGAGTTGCTGCAAATGTATGATATCGTGAAGTTATTATACTCTAAAAAGGATATCGCGTCAAAACAGAATACGCGGCGATCGGTAAATTTACCGTAAACTTTCTGTAACAATTTTCCTGTTAATTCTATTTTGGGGCTTTTTCTGAAGAATTTATTCAAAAAAAACAGATTTCTTTTCCCGAATGCATCCGAGCGAAAAAAGCGTCCGGTGGGGAGGAGACAAATCATCCGCCGTTTTATTATGACGAAAGTGGAAACAATCGTCTCAAAATAAGTACAGAATGTAAACACTGATGGATAGTTCTTGACAAAAAATTTTGTGCCCGATATTATTGTATCAGAGTAAAAAACAAACCTGCAACAAGCAATAGAAGAGAGGTGATCGAGCGTGTTGGAGAGAATCAGAAGAGTCATGTATGGACGCTACGGCGGCGATCAGTTGATGGTGGGCAGCCTGGTGGTTTATATGGTGCTCGTAACGGCTTCACGGCTGACGAATTTCTATCCGCTGACGCTGGTGGCCTATGTGATTTTCGGGTGGAGTATGTTTCGCATCCTTTCCCGCAACATTCCTCGCCGCTATGCGGAAAACCAGATGTTTTTAAAGTATTGGAACAAGGTGCCCAAGTGGTTCCGCTCCCAGCAGAAATATTTGCAGGATCGTAGAATATACCGTTACTTTAAATGCCCGAAATGCACGACCCGGCTTCGCGTGCCGAAAGGCCGCGGCAAGATCGAAGTGACCTGCCCGGTGTGCAAGGCTCAGTTTATCCGGAAATCCTAAGTGCTTCTTGGGGATTTCCGGCTTTTTTTATCTAACAAAGAGCGGCAGGGGAATTCCCCTGCCGCTCCGGCTGTCAAAAGATTGTGAGGCCGCAGCTTACCGTTTTACTGCCGCGCAAGCCTCGTCGACTGGTGTTTTTAGTCGATGACCCGGTGGTAGTATTCATCCACCCTGGCCCAGTCGATCACGCGGAAAAGAGCCTCCACATAATCTGCCCGCAGATTTTTGTACGATAAATAATAGGCATGCTCCCATACGTCGATGCCCAGAATCGGCCGCCATTCTCCCCGGGTCTCCATGATCGGGTTGTCCTGGTTTGGGCTGGCGGAGATCATTACGTCTCCGCTGGAGTTTGCGGAAAGCCACGCCCAGCCGGAACCGAACTGCCCCACGGCCGCCGCCGCGAGCTTTTCCTTCATCACCTCAAAGCTGCCGAAGGTGCGGTCAATCGCCGCGGCCAGCTTCCCGCCGGGGGCGCGCGGGCCGTTCGGGGAAAGCGTATCGAAATACAGGTTGTGGTTGTAATATCCGCCGCCGTTATTGCGCACCGCAGTCCGCAGAGCGGGGTCCTTTACGGTTTCGAGATGCGACAGAATCCGCTCGATGGATTCCCCGGAAAGCTCCGGCAGGCGTTCCATCGCAGCGTTCAGGTTCTTGGTGTACGCAGCGTGGTGCTTTGTGTAGTGGGTCACCATGGTCAGCTCGTCGATCGTCGGCTCCAACGCGTTGAAATCGTAAGAAAGCTTCACTTGCTCAAACATGAAAACACTTCCTTTCCTCCATTTTGTTAGTCTAGTATAACATACTTTTCGCTCCCGTACAAGCCCAAAAGCATTGTTCTAGCTTTTGCACCGCACCGCCGGATATGCAGAGCGCGTGTCTTTTTTCATGTGATTTTTGCCTTGCGAAAGAGAAGCGGCCATGCTACAATCGTTTCATGACGCAAAGAAAGGCAGGCCCGCAGATGGAAAAGAAGAATATGCTGGTCTTATTCGGCTCCCCGCGGCCCCACGGCGCGACCGCGCGGCTGCTGCAGACATTTTTGCAAAAGATAGACCCCGAAGCTGTTCGGGTGACGACATTCGACGCGTACCGGGGGAACTATCACCCCTGTATCGCCTGCGGGTACTGTCAGACCCGTGAGGCGTGCGTGTTTCATGATCTGGATGAGTTCGACCGCGAACTGCGCGCCGCGGATTATCTGGTGATCGCGGCGCCGGTCTACCATATGAGCTTCCCCGCACCGTGCAAGGCCGTGATGGATCGCTGGCAGCGGTATTTTGAAGCGCGGTTCGCCATGGGGATCCGCCCGCCGATCGAAAAGCCGAAAACCGCTGCCTTTTTAACTGCCTACGGCTCCAGCAACCCCGAGGGGGCGCATATGATGACCCGCCAATTGGAGCTGGCCTTTACCGTTATGAACACGAAGCTGGAGCATGTGGTGGAGTGGCCGCATACGGATCAAACCGGCACGGCGGAGATTCCGCCGGAGGTTATGGAGAAGGCGCACCAGGCGGCGCTTGCTATGATGGAAAAAACGTGATAGAATAAAATATCAAAGCTATTTTTACGGGAGGCTTATTAGTATGTCAGGCCATTCAAAATGGAGTACCATTAAACGAAAGAAAGAGAAAATAGATGGTGCCAAAGCCAAGGTCTTTACTAAAATCGGACGAGAGCTTGCGGTGGCGGTAAAAGAGGGCGGAGGGCCGGATCCCAGATCCAATTCCAAGCTGAAGGACTGCATCGCGAAGGCCAAGGCCGCGAACGTGCCCAATGATAATATTGAGCGCATCATTAAAAAGGCGGCGGGCGACGGTGACGGCACCAAATATGAGAGCATCGTGTACGAGGGCTACGGCCCCAACGGTGTGGCGGTGATTGTAGAGGCTCTGACGGACAACCGCAACCGCACCGCAGCGGATGTGCGCCACTATTTTGATAAATTTGGCGGCAACCTCGGCACCACCGGCTGCGTTTCCTTCCTGTTTTCGCAGAAGGGCTTGCTGGTGATCGAGCGCGAAGGCTTGTCGGAGGACACCGTGATGACCGACTGCCTCGAGGCCGGCGCTTCCGATTTTCAGGCGGATGACGATGTGTTTGAAATCTATACCGAGCCGGATGATTTCAGCGCCGTGCTCTCCGACTTGGAGGGCAAGGGGTATGAGTTTGTGTCCGCCGAGGTGGAGATGGTTCCCACTACCTACACCAAGCTGACCGACCCGGATTCCATTGCGAAAATGCAGAAGCTTCTGGATAATCTGGAAGACAACGACGACGTGCAGAACGTGTGGCACAATTGGGAGAACGCGGACGACGCGGAATAATCCCGTGATTTTTCCGGTGCTCAGGCGGGTTTTCGGGTGATTTTGCAATAGCAGAATTCGGCTGAATTGTGTAAAACATCATTGAATTGTGAGAAACAGCTTAACTGTATTGTTACATACAAACATTGTTTAAGGAGTGTTTGATATGTTGACGAAAGATGCGGTTAAGCTGTATTTATTAGAAATTGAGATTAGGAGAGATACGCCTAAAACAATTCGCTCGTATCCGAACACTCTCATTTTTTTCTATGGCAGAAAAATACAACTATCGTACCCTTATCAATAAGCCCTCCCAATCGCGCAATGCGAATCGGGAAGGCTGTTTTTTTCCCAAGCAGAAAGGCCCCGCCATTTGGCGGAGCCTCCTGCTTGGTTCAGAAGATTGTATATCCTGTGAGTTGCACTCGTAAGCGAATTGGGTCGGGCGCCATCAAGCGGCCCGGGCTGGTGAAAGAAATTATTCCGTAAAGCGCGAAAGAAACGCTCTGGTGCGCTCGTTGCGGGTGTGGGAGAAAATCTCGTCCGGCGTGCCGTTTTCCAGAACCGTGCCGCCGTCCATAAAGATGACGTGGTCTGCCACGTCGTGGGCAAACTGCATTTCGTGCGTTACCACCACCATGGTCATGTGCTCTGCGGCCAGCTGGCGCATGACCCGCAGAATCTCGCCCGTCAGCTCGGGGTCAAGGGCCGAGGTCGGCTCGTCGAAAAACAGAATTTCCGGATTCATGGCCAGTGCCCGGGCAATCGAAACCCGCTGCTGCTGCCCGCCGGAAAGCTGGTACGGATAAGCGTCCTCTTTTTCAGAAAGCCCCATTTTTTTCAGCAGCTCTCTCGCGGCAGCGACGGCCTCCTCGCGGCTTTTCTGCAGCACGCGCACCGGCGCGTCCGTAATGTTTTTCAGCACGCTGTAATGCGGGAACAGATTGAAGTTCTGGAATACCAGCCCCAGGCGCAGGCCGATTTTCCGGCACTGCTCAGGGGAGGAATACACGGCCCTTCCATCGGGGCCGTTTTGTACCAATACATCGTTGCAGACGGAAATAAGGCCCGAATCCACGCTTTCCAGCTGGGCGATGCAGCGCAGTAGAGTGCTTTTTCCCGAACCGGACGGCCCGATGATGGCGAGCACCTCGCCCCTGCGCACCTCCAGCGAGATCCCCTTGAGGACTTCTTCGCCGTCGAAGCCTTTTTTGATGTCTGTCGCGGTCAGAATTGTCTGGCTCATTGGAAATCCCTCCTTATTGGTAATAGCTCAGCCGGTTTTCCAGCACCGTAAATGCCCGGGTGACGATCCCGTTCATTACCAGGTAGAACAGCCCGGCGATTACCAGAGGAGTCATATCCACAGCGCTCGAAACCCACTGAGAGGTGACCTTCAGCAGTTCCACGACGCCGATCACCTGCGCCAGAGAGGTGTCTTTTACCAGAGTGATGAATTCGTTCCCCATCGGGGGCGTGATCCGCTTGATCACCTGGGGCAGAACAATGTGAAAAAAGGCCTGCGATTTGGTGTACCCCAAAACCTTTGCGGCCTCCCGCTGCCCTTTGGGGATGGCCTCCAGCCCGCCGCGGTAAATCTCGGCAAAATAGGCGGCGTAATTCAGGGCGAACGCAACCTCCGCAGCCAATACACGATCCAGCTGGATCCCGAACAGGGGCTTTAACGCGTAGAACATGAACAGCAGCTGGAGCATCAACGGGGTTCCGCGCATGATCAATATGTAGAAGCGCACGGGCAGATTGACGATTTTCAGCTTCGACATTCTGCCAAGCGCCACCAAAAGTCCCAAGGGAAGCGAGACAATCAGGGTGAAAAGGAAAATTTGCAGGGACATCAGCGTTGCCGTAAACATTTCTGTTAATAGCACCTGATAATTCATAGCTTAGACCTCCGGGACCAATTTTGCAGGCGGGTTTTATTTTACGTCCACCGTTGTAACATCTTCACCGAACCATTTTTCAGAAATGGTTTTCATCGTGCCGTCCTTTGCCATTGCGTGCAGGGTTTCGTCGATCTTATCCTTCAGGGCCAGATCGTTTTTGCGCATGCCGACAACATAATCCTCAGACGCCAAAGAGATCGCCGTGCCGCCGTTCTCCAAAATGCGGAAGGAGCCGGGCTGGTTTTTCAGGTAGAAGCGCGCGACAACCTCGTCGATCGAGATTGCGTCGATGGTGCCGTTCTGAATTTCCAGAATCGCCTTGGTGTAGTCGTCGATCTGCACGACCTGCTTCAGGGAGCTTTTGAATTCCTTATTTTCCACCGCGTTCAGCGCAGCTTCGGCGGAGGAATCGCTCTGCACGCCGATCACCCTGCCGCTCAAATCCTTGAGCGTTTTGTAGGCGGACTCCGTCTTGACCAGAATGATCTGGTTATTGCTCATGTAGGGAATGCTCAAGGCCATCGCCTCTGCGCGCTCGGGGGTTTTGCTGAAGCCGTTCCACAGGCAGTCCACGTTGCCGTTGTCCAGCTCGGCCTGCTTGTTGCTCCAGTCGATCGGCTGAAGCTTCAGTTCTACGCCAAGGCGCTTGCAGGCTTCCTTCGCCAGATCAATATCGAATCCGATCAACTCGCCGGTCTTGGTATCTTTATAGCCCATCGGGGGGAATGCATCGTCCAGCCCAACCACCAGAGTGCCGGCCTTTTCCACCTTGTTCCAGGATTCATCTGCGCCGGCCGCCGAAGATGCCGGCTGGTTTCCCTGGCCGCAGGCGGTCATGCCGAGCGATATCGTAAGAGCGAGGAGCGAAGCCAATAATTTCTTCATAATAACAGTCCTTCCGATTTTGATCATTTTGTTCACTTTAGTATAGTAGCATTAAAAAGCGTTCGCGATAACGTTTTTTATTCTACTCGATTCATAAGAAAAAGTAAAGAGATTTCAAAAAGTCTATGCAAAGTATGCAAAAAGCTTCCGGTTTTGCCGGAAGCTTTCAGAGCATCTACAGCAAAGCGCAGCCTCTTCACGGAAGATTCCGCAGGCGCCGCGCCCTGATAAGTCAACGGAAAATGATCAGTTGAAATAGCTGCGGTTGCGTGCAGCCTGACCATGCTGCACCACGTTATACGCCACGTCAAAGCGGATGGAAACATGATTCAGTACGGTAGAACCGCTCAGCACATCCACCACAACATAGCAGGTGCCGGGGGCTTTTCCCGTTACGCGGTAATTGCCGTTCGGGAGCCTTTGCACGCTGGCGATTCCGGTGCGGCTGGAATAAACGTTGATGGTTTTGGTGTAGGCGTTTCCGGCCAGAACGACGCCGATGTCGTAAATGTTGCCGGGCGCCATGGTGTAGGTGTTCGTATCGATCATGACAGAGCCGGCGTACTGCACGCCGTTGTAAATCAGATCGGTATTAGCGGAGCCGTTGTTCGTTCCGGTGTTCTCGCCGGCGGGGATATCCGATGAGGGATCGTTTTTGAGCTTAAAGGAATACCCCTTGCTGCTGGCGTATGCGCGCACATAGGAATCCGCGGAGCCGCGCAGCGTGGTGTTGTCTCCAAACGCGCTGCGGCCGATGTCCTGCACGCTGTCGGGGACGACAAGGGTATAGAGCTTTGCGCAGTCGTAAAACACGCCGTCGCCGATTCCCTTCAGCCCATCCTCAATGGTGACGGAGCTGAGCATCTGGTCGTAAGCAAACAGGTCGTCCTCCAGCGTGCCGAGCTCGGCGGGAATATTGACGGACTGCAGGCGTGAGCAGTAAGAGAACGCGCCGTCTTCCAGCGTGGAAAGATACTGGGGAAGCCTGACGGACTGCAAATTGACGCAGTAGGCGAACGCCTCCGACTTGATTTCTTCCAAAAGCGAGGGCAGCGAAACGCCCGTCATTGCGCGGCAGTTGTAAAACGCGCGTTCCCCAATGGAATAGAGTGAGCGCGGAAAGTTGATATTGGTCAGAGAGGTGCAGTTGAAAAAGGTTTTGGCCGGGAGTTCTTCCATGCCGTCCGGCAGGCTGGCGCTTGTCAGCGCCGTGCAGTAGGCAAACACGGAATCGTCCATCTCTGAGATGGTGCGGGGAAGAGAAACAGAGGTCAAGGCCTTGCAGTAGCTGAACGCTTCCTGCCCAAGCTCGGTTAGACCGCTGCGGAAGTTGACGCTGGTGAGCCTTGAGCAGTAGCTGAACGCGTTTTCTTCAATAGTATTGACGTCCGGCGGAATGGATATGCTTGTGATGCCGGAGTTGTAAAAGGCGGCGTCTTCAATGACCGTCACATTCGACGGAATCGAAATGTTGTTTAAAACGGTGCAGCCGCTGAACAGCCCGCTGCTGATTTCCGTCAGTTTTTTGGGCAGTGTAATATTGCGCAGCTTAGGGCATTCCGCAAAGGCGCGGGAACCGATCGACTCAACACTGCTGGGCATGGAGACCGAGGCAAGGCGGCCGCAGTCGTAGAATGCCTTCTCGTCGATTGTCTCAACAGAATCGGGGATCGTCACGTAGGTGATGCGATTGTTTCCCGAAAACGCGTTGGCGCCGATTTCGGTAACGGTGGACGGGATTTTTACGGTAGTGTCGGTTCCGCTGTACTTGGTCAGCACTCCGTTCGATATTTTAAAATCGCTGGATGCGGCGAATACAGACGGCGCAGAAAAAGCCGATGCAGCCAATACGAAACCGATGACCAGAGTCAGCAGTTTGTATTTCTTCATAGAAACACGCTCCCTTTTTAAAAATGCATAAGATGTCATTTTATTCTGATTGATAATATAACTATAATGTATCATGAGATGGAAATATTTGCAAGAAAAGTAACAAGACTGAAAAAACTGCTTGATCCCAAAACGGGGAACTGTTTTTGTGTTGACCGTGGCGGCGGAAAGGCTTATACTGGAAATGAAAATACCAAACAGGAACCAGCAGGAGAGTGATATCATGAAAAAATTTGTCATTACGATTGCACGTGAATACGGCAGCGGCGGCAGAACCGTCGGCAAATTGCTGGCCGAGGAGCTGGGGGTTCCGTTTTATGACAGAGAGCTGCTTCGCATGGCGTCCGATGAAAGCGGAATTAACGAGGCCCTGTTTGCGAGAGCGGACGAAAATGTGAAAAGCACCGTGCTGTGGAAGGCGTTCCGCAAATCGTATACGGGCGAACCGATTCCGCCGGACAGCGAGGATTTTGTATCCAACAGCAATTTGTTTCAGTTTCAGTCTAAGGTGATCCGCGAGCTGGCGATGCAGGAATCCTGTGTGATCATCGGCCGCTGTGCGGACTATATCCTGCGGGACATGGATCACGTTTTGAGGCTGTATGTTCACGCCCCAATGGAATCCTGCATAGAGCGCGCCAGAGAATTCCACCCAAATCTTTCGGACGCGGAGCTGCGCCGCCTGATTCAAAAAATCGACAAGCGCCGCGCGGAATATTACGAGTATTTCACCGGGAGGAACTGGAAGGATGCGGACAACTACGACCTGTGCTTCAACAGCAGCCAGCTTTCGTGGGATCAGTGTGTCCGGCTTGTGAAGGCGTATCTGGAGATTAAACTGGGCTGACGGCTCCCGGGCCGCCAAAGCTCGGCGGGTCGCCGCGTGTTTTGCCCTGCCTTGGCGGGGCTGCGTTTCCTTCATCAAGAACCAAGCTCCGGAGAGGGCCGACTGGCCGGCTCCGGAGCTTTTCAGTGTTCGGCCAGCATCCGGGTTTCTCCGGAGGCATACTCCAGCTCGATGACAGCTTTTGCCAAAATCAGGAAGCTTGGCTCTCTTTGTTAGTTATAACATACAATTGCGCAGATTTCAATTCTCCCTCCCGTTTTTGGGGAAGAAATGGGGAGGAACGTTCGATTCTTTCCGGTTGCTTTCATATTCTGATTTTTGGCCGCATATCTATAACCAATCAGATTAGTTTGGGAGGCAGAGCTGTGAAAGGCATAGTAGAAGAGCGAGCCGTAGAGCTGGGAGAATACATCATAGAGAACAACGCGACCGTTCGCAAAGCCGCGAAAAAATTCGGCGTCAGCAAATCCACTGTACATAAAGATGTGGCGGAACGTCTGAAATATGTTGATCCGCAGCTGTACAAAGAAGTGAAGAATGTGCTGGAGATCAACAAGGCTCAGCGCCATATTCGCGGCGGCATGGCCACCAGAATGAAATACAAAAAAGACTGATCCACCTGTGATTTTCTGGCAGCCGGTCTGTGCTCGGCTGCCGCAAAAACGGCGGTTCCCGCTTCCAAAAAGAAGGGGGAGCCGCCGCATTTTGATTTTTTTGGGGGGAGATCAGTGCTGAATCATCCGGTACCCTGCCGTAAGAAGCGCGCTGCGAATTTCTTGAATGTGCTGGTGATTGCGCGTTTCCATCACGATGCGCAGGGTGCAGCCGTTGATGTCGCTGCCCTCGCCGGAATGGTCGTGGCGAACGGCCACCACGTTGCCGCCCAGATCTGCGATGATGGCCGAAACCTCTTTGAGCTGCCCGGGCTTGTCGACCAGCTCCAGCGTCATGTCGCAGGAGCGGCCGGCCTTGAGCAGGCCGCGGCTGATGATGCGGGACAGAATCGTGACGTCGATATTGCCGCCGGACACGAGACAGACCACCTTTTTGCCCTTCAGGTCCAGCTTGTTGAACAGGGCGGCGGCCACCGAAACGGCGCCCGCGCCTTCGGCGATCAGCTTTTGCTGCTCGATCAGCGTCAGAATGGCGGTGGAGATTTCGTCGTCGGTCACGGTCACGATCTCGTCAACGTATTGGTCGCAGATCGAATACGTCAGGTCGCCGGGCTGCTTGACGGCGATGCCGTCCGCGATTGTGCATACGCCGTTCAGGCATTCCACCTGATGGTGCGCCAGCGCCTGCACCATAGACGGCGCGCCGCTGGACTGCACGCCGTATACCTTGCAGTTGGGGTTCAGCGACTTGATGGCGTAGGCCACGCCGGAAATCAGCCCGCCGCCGCCGACCGGAACGATCACCGCGTCCACGTCCGGCAGCTGGCTCAAAATTTCAAGGCCGATGGTGCCCTGGCCCGCCATCACGTCCTCGTCGTCGAACGGGTGGATGAAGGTGCTGCCGGTTTCCTTCTGAATCTGGAGCGCGCGCTGGTACGCGTCGTCGTATACGCCGTCCACCAGCTCCACCTGCGCGCCGTATGCACGGGTGGCCTCCACCTTTGAGATGGGGGCGGAATTCGGGATGCAGATGCAGGACGGGATGCCGCTTCTGGCGGCCGCCAGAGCCACGCCCTGCGCGTGGTTTCCGGCGGAGCAGGCAATCACGCCGTGCTCCTTCTCCTCCGGACTGAGGGATGCTATTTTATAGTAAGCGCCGCGCACCTTAAAGGAGCCGGTGACCTGAAGATTTTCTGTTTTCAGGTAAAGCTCGCAGTCGTCGCTGAGCTTGGGCGCGTGGATCAGATCGGTCTGGCGGATCACATCCTTTAAAACGAACGCGGCGTGGTATATTTTATCTAAGGTCAGCATGCTTCTACCCCCTGAGTGCTCATGGCCATTGCCCCTGTGCGAAGAATCTGTTCAATTTGGCACGGCTTGCACAGCTCAATCAGGCTGTTCAGCGCCGTGGCGTCGCCCACCAGCTCCAGAATCATCGCGGTGGGGGAGACCTGCAGAATCGAGGCGTGTAACGCGTTGGCCAGCGTGACGAGAAACTCGCTGTTTTCGGGTGTGCGGCAAACGCGCAGCAGCAGGTGTTCGCGCACCACCGCGCTGTCCCGCTCCAGAACGGTCACCTGCTCAATTTCCTCAAGCTTGCTCAGCTGTTTATCCACCTGGCGGACAATGCGGTCGTCACCCCGCACGACAATGATCATTTCGGAATACTGCTCATCCTCCGTCTGCGCGGCCACGATGCTCATGATGTTGTAGCACCGGCGGCTGAACAGGCCCGAGATGCGCAGCAGAACGCCGGGGGTGTTTTTGGCGCGCACCGACAAAATGTACTCTGTTGCTTTTGTGTCACTCATTGCTGCTGCTCCTTTTCGTCGATTTCCAAAATGGGTTCTTCCGCCGCGGCTCCCGCAGGAACCATGGGCAGAACGTTCATGTCGCTGTCGATCAGGCAGTTGATCAGGGACGGGCCCCGGTAGTCGAGCGCCTGGCGCAGAACGGGCTCCACGTCGCGGCAGGTGCGGATGGTAAAGGCCTTTACGCCGAACGCCTCGGCCAACAGCTCGTAGTTTGTCGCCTTATTCAGTGTTGTCTGAGAAAAGCGGCCGTTGTAAAACAGCTTCTGCCACTGGCGAACCATTCCCAGAACGTTATTATTCACGATCAGCTCAATCACGGGGATATTGTACTTGGCGGCGGTGGAAAGCTCCGCGCAGTTCATGTGGAAGCTGCCGTCGCCCGCAACGTTGACCACCCGCAGCCCCGGCTGCGCCACCTGCGCGCCGAGCGCCGCGCCCAGGCCGAAGCCCATGGTGCCCAGCCCGCCGGAGGTGATCATGCGGCGCGGTTTTTGGAAGGGATAAAACTGCGCGGTCCACATCTGATGCTGGCCCACCTCTGTGGAAAGGATCAGTTGGTCCCCGGCCAGCCGGTAAAGCGTTTCCAGCAGGTACTGCGGGGTCACGCCGTCTTTACAGCCGGCCGCCTGCGAGAGCGGATATTCCCGCTGCCACGCCTTGATCTGCGCCGTCCATTCGGGGCGGCTGGCCGGTTCCAGCCGGCTGTTCAAAGCCTCCAGTACGGTGCGGGCGTCGCCCTTGAGGCGGAGGTCGGCATAGATGTTCTTATTGAACTCGGCGGAGTCGATATCGATGTGCACCACGCGGCAGCCGCGCGCGAACAAATCCGCGTTGCAGATCACGCGGTCGGAAAAACGGGTGCCGACCGCGACCAGCACGTCGCATTCCTTCAGCGCCAGAGCGGAGGGAACTGTGCCGTGCATGCCGAGCATGCCGAGGTACCGCTCGTCGGTCTGGTCGAACCCGCCCTGACACATCAAAGAGCAGGAGACAGGAGCGTCCAGCTTTTCACACAGCTCCCGCAGAGCGCCGGCGGCCTCCGACGCGATGACGCCGCCGCCCGCGTAAACAAAGGGACGCCGGCATTCCCGGAGCAGCTCCACCGCCTGCAGGAGCCTGCTCTCGTCCGGCAGGGCGGGCGCGCCGACCGGATGATCCGGTTTTTGGGAGGTGAATTCACACTTGTGCGCCGTCACATCCTTTGGGATATCCACCAAGACGGGGCCTTTTCTGCCGCTCTGCGCAATGCGAAACGCTTCGCGCAGGGTGAACGCCAGGTCGCCGACGTCCTTGACGATGAAGTTGTGCTTGGTGATGGGCATCGTGATTCCGGTGATGTCCACCTCCTGAAAGCTGTCCAGACCCAGAAGGCCGAGATTGACGTTCCCCGTGATGGCGACCATCGGAACGGAATCCATGTACGCGGTGGCGATGCCGGTCACAAGATTTGTCGCGCCGGGGCCCGAGGTAGCAAGGCAGACGCCGGTTTTTCCGCTGGCGCGGGCATAGCCGTCGGCGGCGTGAGCAGCGCCCTGCTCGTGAGAGGTTTCGATGTGATTGATCTTGTCCCGGTACTCGTACAGGGCGTCGTAAATGTTCAGCACCGCCCCGCCCGGGTACCCGAATACGGTGGTGGCGTCCTGTTCCAGTAAGCATTCCATAATAATCTGCGCGCCGGTTAACAGCATGTTTTTTCCTCCTGCAATGAATTTTCGTTCCGTCGGAAGGGGGACAAATAAAAAAGCCCCCGCCTCCGGTTTCCCAGAGGCGAGGGCGTCAGCTCCCGCGGTACCACTCTGTATTGCTGCCCGGTATAGGCAGCCTCTTGCTGCATATCTAACAATATGCTTCCCGGTAACGGAGGAAATCCGGACTCAGCTTACTACCCAGCGGTTTCAGCCGTCTGCTCAAGGGTGATGTCCTGTGGGCGCCCTGCTGCCTCGCACCAACCGGCAGCTCTCTGAAAAGACGGTATCTCACATTCGTGTCCCTGTCAAAGCATTTTTTCTGTTGTTATCATAGTATTCGATTGTTTTTGGTTTGTCAAGAGGGACAGGCAGAAAAATTGTTTTTCTTGAAAAGACAGAAATCGGGAAATCAGGTCAGGCTCTGTCGCCGAGCAGAGTCGATACGACCCCACACAGGATTCCGCCCACGGGGAACACCACCCAGCCCGGGTGCCACAGGCCAAACAGAAAGCCGAGGAGGAGAAACACCGCTGTCGCTATCAGCATAATGGCGCCGCTCAGCCGACCCGCGAGCGTATCGTCCTGCCCCCTGGAAGCGTAGCGGTGGTAAACAGGTGCGGACAGCTGGTATTGCTGCAGCTGCTCCTCCCAGTAGGATTTCTGCATCCCGAAGTAAACAAACAGGCTGACTCCGGCGGCAACCAGGAGGAAGAAGATGGTCGTAGCCAGAAAGCCATCGCCGAAAATCGCTTCAAAAATATGCTGCATCACAATGGCGAGGATACAGCAGACCACCCCTGCGGTGATCGCGATGGCGAAGCGGCCGCGGAACGCCTCATAGCCGCGCAGCAGCTCTTCGGGAATGGAGGGTGGGTAGCTCCCCGCCGGAGACGCTGCGGTGGGGAAATTCTGATCCTCCGAAATCCCCAGCTCCTGCCGGATTTCATCCATGCTGCCGAATTCCGAGATCACGGCCCCGAACGCCTCGTTTTCGTTCTTTCCCTCTTTTAAAAGCGCTTCATAGCGCTCCTCCATGCTTTCAATGATGTTCATTTTCACTTCGGCGACCTCCTTCGTGCGGGGCAAGGAGGCAAAGGAATTTTCTACGTAAATCTGAATTTTACTCATGCTCATGCTTGTTCTCCTCTTTCTCACTGGTAAAATAGTCTACGATCTGCCTGGTCAGCTTCCATTCGCCGCACTTCTCGCGGTAATACGATCTTCCAGCATTGGTGATGGTGAAATAGGTGCGGGGCTTGCCGAAGGATTCAGAACCGTGATAGCTGGCGATATATCCGCCTTTTTCCAGGCGGTTGATGGCGGAATACAGGGTTGTTTCTTTCATGCTGTAAAGTCCCCCGGTGCGCGTCTGAATTTCCTTTGAGATTTCATATCCGTAGGAGTCGTGCTCCAGCAGAAGGAACAGAATCATAATGTCGTTGTAGCCGCGCATGATATCGCTGCTGATCAAATGCGTTCTCCCTCCTTTTATTACTACGTCTGTTGAAGTAATTTGAGTATAGCACAACTACTACGACAAGTAAAGTAATTTTTGAAAAACTTGACAGACGCTTCTGTTTTCCGGTAAAATACTTTTAACTTAAAAGTTTAAAGGAGTATCCATATTCATGAATTCTGTTCAGCAGGAGGAGCTGAATCACTTTTTTGTAGAAACCTTTAATAAGATTCTGCAGTATGAGGAAGCCGCGCTTTCTGCCGGAGACACTGCCGGCCTGAGCATGAAGGAGCTGCACATACTGGAGGCGGTGGCGCAGATGCAGGCCCGGCAGGAGAACACCATGTCGAAGATCGCGGCGCGGCTGGGAATCAGCGTAGGCGCGCTCACCACGGCAGTCGGTGTGCTGGTTGCAAAGCAGTGCCTTGAGCGCCGCGGCTGTGAACAGGATCGCCGGGTTGTGTGGATTGTACTGACACCGAAGGGGGAAAGGGCGGAGTGGCAGCATCGTCTGTTTCACCGCGATATGGTTCAGATGATCGGCGATTCCCTTTCGGAAGAAAGGCTTTGCTCCCTTTTGGAATCCCTGAAAATCTTAAGTCGTTTTTTTGAAGAAAAAAAGGAAGGCGGAATGACAGCATGAGCGTTCAGATTTTAATAGACAGTACGGCAGATTTGTCCCGGGAGGAGGCCGAGCAGCTCGGAGTCCGGATTGTTCCGCTGACCGTGCACTTCGGCAATCGCCAGTTTATCGATAAATATACGATCACAGACGAAGAGTTTTATGGGATGCTCAACACAGAGGCGGAGATGCCGACGACGACGCAGGTGAGCCCCCAGAGCTTTCTGGACGTTTATGCCGAGTACCCGAACGATGAGATTGTGGGGATTTACATTTCTCAAAAGCTGAGCGGTACCTATCAGTCCGCCGTGATTGCGAAAGAGGAATGTGGACGCGACGATGTTTACCCGGTTGATTCCGCAACGGTTTCCGCCGGCGCGGCTCTGCTGGTGCGCGAGGCGATCCGCCTGCGCGACGAGGGGAAGAGCGGCAAAGAAATTGCCGAATACGTCACCGGGCTGGCAAAGCGCGTGGAAATGCTGGCGGTTTTCAACACAATGAAATATCTGGTCAAGGGCGGCCGCCTTTCCAGCACGAAGGGGACGATCGGCAACCTGCTGGGGATTAAACCGATCATCCGGGTAAAGGACGGCGTTCTCGAGGTGATCGGGAAAGAGCGCGGCATGAAAAAGGCGTGTGAGTTTGTCGTTCACCATCTGCGCGAGCTCCCGGATTTTGATTCGTCGATGCCGATTGCGTATTCGCATAGCTTTAACCAGCAGGATCTTGACGCGCTCAAGCAGGACCTGGGAGAGGGGCAAACCCTGCTGATGGGCAGCGTGGTGGGCACGCACGCCGGCCCGGGCGCCATTTTGGTAGGGTATTTCCGTAAATAATTGCAAAGCCTGTCGTGGCCTCGCCGCAAGCCGAAGGGATGTTGGCTGCTGTAAAATGCGCCCGCTGAAAAACAGTGCGCAAAAATGCGCTTTGATCCGGCCCAGCCGGATCAAAGCGCATTTTTCGTTGCAGAGCAATCACCGGCCTTGCCGGTGGTCGCTTATTTATCAGGGCAAATTTGATTGCAGCAGCGCAATTTTTTACAAATGCTCAATCAGCCTCTGTGCAAAAGACCAAAAAAACTGATGTTTGACTCAGCGCTTCGTTTGCAGAGACAGAATTCGGTTACAGCTGATTGCCGGAGGTCGTGGAGGAACGGAATTTTCCGGGAGCGGCTCCCGTGTGCTTTTTAAACGCGCGGATGAAGTTGTTGGCGTTGCCGAATCCGCATTCCACCGCAATCTGGGCGATCGGTTTTTTCGTATTCCACAGCAAATCCTTGGCGTAGGAGAGCCGGTTCATCAGCAAAAATTGCTTTGGGCTGTACCCGGTCATGCTTTTAAAGCTGTGCGACAGGTAATAAACGCTGATGTAGAACTGTTCCGCCAGCTCTTTGATCTGGATATCCTCCAGGCAATGCTCCTCCAAATACTTTTTTACTTCGTAAATGTGCGAGGAGTGCCGGCCGTCGTACGAGGCAAACTGCCCGGCGGAACGGCGGTAGGCCAGAATCAGGGACTGCTGCAGAAAGGATACCATGTAGTCGCCGCGGTAAGGGCGAAAATGAGCGCTCTCGCGGGTCATTCCTTCAAACAGCGTTTCGGCTTCCTCCTGGCAGTCGGTTAAATCGAAGGTGGGGAAGCTTTCGGCGGAATGATGCTGAAAAACAGACATCAAAGGGCTGTCATACAGTATGTGATGAATTTTCAGCGGCTGAATCGTTACCAAATACCGTTGATACGGCGCTTCCAGCACCTCGAGTGAGCATTCATCCAAATTACTGAAAAAGAACATATGTCCCGCAGGAATAATGTAATTTGCTCCGTTGACAGTCAGCCGAATTTTTCCCTGTTTGATATAAATCTGACGGTATACGTTGAAGTAAAGCTGTTGAATCGGCATGTCGGAATCAGCATAGGTACAGTCAATTGCCAGATCTAGCTGCGGTTCCATAATAGACCTCCTTTGCCCGTTTGATTCATGTTTTCAGAAAACGACACGATGTCGGTGTTCGGTAAAGTGCCCGCGCCGTGGTTTTGTTGGGGCCGGGGCGTGCGTTTCAGGTTGGGGCTGTGCGTTTCAGGCCGCGAGCCAAAGCCTTTTTGTCCGGGGGAACCCGGTAGGATTCCGTGATCTTCTGAATCGCCTTATTGTGAATAAAAACATCCCAGGTCGGCTGCTCCAGGTAAGGGAGCGTTCGCTCCGGGTCTTTGGCAAAGCACTCCGAAACAGCCCATGCGGCCGCCATTTTGGCATAATACCCTTCCGCCCGCAGCCTCGTCAGCCGAAGCAGCGTGCGCTCCAGGTATTCCGCGCCGCAGTAATGATCCAGCAGCATCACCACACCGAAGCGGCAAAAAAACTCCCGTTCGGAGTCCAGATAGGGTGCAAGGAAATTCCACACGGTTTCCGGCTCGCGCCCGGCCAGGCGGAAGCCGGCGCAAAAGCTGTCGCACACGGACCAGTTGTCGATTTTGGGAACAAAATCAGCGGTGCGGGCCAGCAGCTCCGGTGTGTCTGCCCTGGCGCACCCGAGAACAAGGCCCTGAAGCATAATCTCCTCAAAGGTGTCGTCCGACGCCTGCGCGAGATAGCCGCGCCAGTCTCCCGCCGCAATCTGTTTTGCCAGCCGTCGCAGCGTGGGGAGCCGCACGCCTAAAATGTGAGAGGTTCCGGGCAGAAGCTTTTCGCTGAACGAACGATACGATGATTCCGCCAGCAGCTCCAGCTGCCGGCGGGCCGGAATCTCCCAGTCCCATTCGGGCCGGGCGCTTTTCTCCATCCGAAAGAACCTCCTTACCGCAGTTTTCCGCACCGGGCAGAAAACCCGCCGGCAGTATTCGGAACCGATTTCGTACACTCGGAACCCACTCATATGCTTTCAGAATAACAGCTTGAACGATAAAAATCAATAACCCTAAAAGCAATTTTTAACAAATCTCTCAAAGAATCGGCTCTGCATCTCGCTTTTCAGGCAATGCCGTGCCGGGGAAAACTGTTTAAAAGAATATTTGCTGCCGTCAAGGGAACTTTTCCCTGCGATAAAGCAAAAGCTTTTCTGTCGTTTTGAGAAGAGACGCTGCTTCCGAGACGGCTCAAAACACCCCGTACCGGGAGGCAGAGAAAAAGTGGCCGCCGCACGCCTTTCGGCATCAAAACACCCCATTGGTTTCCGTATGCCATACGGGAACCAATGGGGTGCAGCTCATGATCCTACTATGCCGTTTGAAAGCGTTTTTCCTGTTTTCAGAAATATTTTTGCAGTACAGCCGCACCCCGAAATCCAGGAGCATACAAGCCGGTATGCTCTTGCCGGGTTTGCCGTTTTCTCCTGCGCTGTTTTCGGTGTTCTGCATGCTTTGTAAAAGAAGATCACATTCCCTTTTTGACCTGACAGCATGCGGGAGAAACAGAGTCTTGGGGCTCCTGCGCGCGCTCCTTTTTCAGCAGATAAATGGCCGCCGCGGCAGTCAGGGCATAAAGGAGCGTCATAACCAGCAGGATGCTGTCGGTATTCAGGCCCAAATCACTTCTCATGACCCGATAGCTGCCCAGAAAACCAAAGAAGAGGAACACCGCGGCTGAAATCAGCTTTACCGTCCGCTCCGGGATCTTCTTACACAATACGACGCCGACGAGGATCCCAATGCCGTCGGCGACCAGCATGCCCAGCGTGGTGCCGGCCAGAATCCAAAGCGGGTTTGTGGGGAATTTCGCGGCAAGCGCCACTGTGGTCAGCTGGGTTTTGTCTCCCATTTCCGCAACGAAAAACGCAAGCGCTACGGTTGCGACGGCGCCGAACCTTGTTGTTTTGTTTTCCTCTCCCTCCAGCTTGTCCCCGCGGATGGTCCATAGCCCGAAAAAGATAAACGACAGCGCGGCAATTCCCTGAATCCATACCTGAATTGTTTCAAACCGCGTCAGCATATGGCCAACGGCCACGGCCAGCGCATGGTTTAAAATCGTGGCCAATAATACGCCGACCATGACCTTGGCTGCTTTGTATTTTGCCGCGAAGGCCATTGCCAAAAGCTGTGTTTTGTCTCCCATTTCGGCTAAAACGACTGCGCCCAGTGAAAAGGCTAAGGCTGTGATTCCCATTCTACTTCCTCCGTTTGTAATTAAAAATGACAAAAGAAAAACCCAAGTATAGCTGTACAGCCATACTTGGGTGGGTTCATCGAAACACTGAGAACACATGTATAGCCGGTAAAGGTATACATGAGTCTCGTTCATTAAGGCAAGCCAGACCGGATAAAGTCATTATGTTGACTTGCCGCATACAACAGGTATGCAAACTACTCCCTCATGAGTTTTCAATTGTGGCCTTATTATACTGTGCGCAGGCGGAAAAGTCAAGTAAATCATTCCAAGTGAAGGAAATACGGACAAATGCGCATTGGCAGAACCCCATGGGTCGGCAGACGGCCGTGAGGGCATCTGTCCCCTTGCCCGGAATGCCAAAGGGTTTGTACCCTTCGGCAGAGGGACGGCGAGGAATACGTCCGGCGTCAGGCTTACCGTTTGCTGTGCCTCTGCGAAAACAGGCTGGGGTTCAAAAAAAACCTCCCAATGAAGAACACCGGAGGATTTTTCTGAAAAACTGCCGTAACGAACGGGTGTGCTCAATCAGATTCTTCTTCAAGCCGCTTTGCTAACCGTTCCATACATTTGTGGCATACGTTGTGGTCTTTGTACTTTGAAATGCGATCCATGCTCCCGCAGAAAATACAGGAAGGTTGGTATTTCTTCAGAATAATCGCAGAATCTTCCACAAAAATTTCCAAAGAATCTTTTTCTGTGATGTTGAGAGTGGATCTAAGCTCTTTTGGCAGTACGATACGCCCGAACATATCGACCGGCCGAACAATCCCCGTAGATTTCATGATGGTTCCTCCTAATCATAACCAATACCAATACCAATGCCATTGCCAAAAACAAAGCTGTATTCCCGATAAATTGATATTGCGTGTTAATAATACCTTTTTTTGGCATTTGTGTCAATCAACAAACAGTGAATAAATCTTTAATTTTTACAGTATGTATTTGTACAAATAAACTTATTTTCTTGACTTTGATTCCTGTTTTATCTATCAAAATGCTTTGGGTATGGAACAGAGCGCTGCTACATATGTATGTACGGGTGAAGAAATATGATGAATTACATTTGGGCCGGCATGATTCTGTTCAGTTGCATCTGCGCTTTGCTGACCGGGCGGCTGCCGGAGCTTTCCGACGCGGTGCTCTCCGGCGCGGCAAGCGCGGTTCAGCTGGTGATTGTTCTGCTGGGTATGATGTGCGTATGGACGGGTCTGATGAAAATTGCAGATGCGGGAGGGCTGACAAAGCTGCTCAGCCGGATGTTTTACCCCGTGATGAGACTGCTGTTCCCCAAGTACCCCAAAGACAGCGCCGCCATGAGGGCGATCTGCATGAACATAACAGCCAACCTGCTGGGGCTGGGAAACGCAGCCACGCCGCTGGGAATTGCGGCCATGAAAGAGATGAGCCGCATCAGCAAGCGCCCGGCGGAGGCCGACAACAATATGGTGATGTTTGTGGTCATCAATACGGCGTCGATTCAGCTGGTGCCCACCTTTATGGGAACGCTGCGGGCGCAGTACGGTTCCGCTCAGCCCTTTGACATAGTGCCGGCCGTATGGCTTGCTTCCATTGTGGCGCTGGGGCTGGGGATTTTGGCCGCAAAACTGCTGGAAAGGCGGGACGACAGGCTTGGCTGATCTGGGGAGCGTGGTGGTACCGGCCACGATTTTTTTTATTCTTATTTTCGGCTTCCTTCGGAAGGTGCCGGTGTTCGACGTTTTTGTCAGCGGGGCCAGGGAGGGCGCGGTTTCATGCTTTGATATTCTGCCGTCTCTGGTCGGACTGATTTTGGCGGTAAACATGCTCAGTGCGTCCGGCGCGCTGGATCTGGTGTCGTCCTTTCTTCGGCCTGCGGCACTGGCGCTCGGCCTGCCGCCTGAGGTGATGCCGCTGGCGCTCATGCGCCCCGTTTCCGGCAGCGGGTCAAACGCGCTGCTGCTGCAGCTGTTCCGTGATTACGGGCCGGACAGCTTTGTCGGGCGCGTGGCGTCTGTGATGAACGGTTCAACCGAAACCACCTTCTACGCGATTGCCGTGTATTTCGGCGCGGTGGGAATCAAAAAGACCCGCCACACCATCCCCGCAGCCCTCACGGCCGATTTGGTGGGGTACATTGCTTCGGTGTGGGCGGTTCGCCTTCTTTTCCTTTGACGGGAGCGGCGGGGAATATGCCGCTCCCGGGTCCCGGGGCTCTCTCAGCCGCCGGCAGCCTGTCGCCGTGAACAGCGCGGGGCTTTTATTGCGGGAGCAGATAAACCAGTCGCTTTTCCTTTAGCAGAGGAATATTCCCGCTTCGGGGCCATTAATAAATATACAGTTCGACGGAATAAAATCGGTGCGGGGAGGGGCCTGTTTTCCAAAATCACGCTCCTTTGAAACGGTTTTGATTCTGGCAAGGAATATACGGAAAATAAGAGCGGCTTTTTTAGAAAAAAACAGCGGGAATGCCGAATGAGAGCAGTTTTAGGTATTGCGTATTCAGTCTAATTTGGGTATAATAACCTTCGTGAAAAATCGGGGGAGGATGCACTTATGCTCTTAACGCTGGATGTCGGCAATACGAATATTACGATCGGTGGTTACGAGGGGAAGAAGCTTCGATTTGTATCCCGAATGGCGACGGACCGTTCCCGAATGGAGGATCAGTACGCAATCGAGCTGCGCGATATCCTGGATATTTACGGAATCAAGGTGACGGATGTTACCGGGGCGATCATCGGCTCGGTGGTGCCGCCGGTAACGACCTATATTACCCGTGCCATCCGAAAGCTGGCCAAAATAGAGCCCGTTGTCGTGGGGGAAAAAACCGTGACAGGGCTGGATGTGCGCCTGAACCCGCCGGAAGCGCTGGGCGCGGATCTGGTGGCGGGCTGTGTGGCGGCAATTGAGCTGTACGGCGGCCCCTGCATCATTTGGGACATGGGCACGGCCACAACGGTTTCTGTGATCGACGAAAACGGCAGCATGCTGGGCGGCTGCGTTATTCCCGGCGCGGGCATCAGCATGGAGGCGCTTACCTCCCGCACGGCCCAGCTGCCGGCCATCAGTATGGAAGCGCCGGATAAAGTGATCGGTGCCAATACGGTGGACTGCATGCGCTCCGGCCTGATTTACGGACAGGCCTCGATGGTGGACGGCATGTGCGACCGCATTGAGGAAGAGCTGGGTGCAAAGTGCAAGGTGATTGCCACCGGCGGGCTGTCGCGCGATATCGTTACCTATTGCCGGCGCGAGATCATTTACAGCTGCAACCTGCTGCTGGAGGGCCTGCGGATGCTGTACGAAAAAAACCAGCCGGTATAATATTTGACATTTGCTATTCTTTTTGGTATACTAAAATAAAGTTTTATAGGGTTCCGCGGTGTTTGCCGGGCTGGACCAAGATAAAACACACAGAATACTGTGCTCACGGAAGGATAAAAGCCTGGGAGGTCTTTCAGATTTTCCAGGCCTTTTTCTGTGAAAATTTAGGAAGGAGCTGTAGTAAAATGCAATGGATTTTTTTGCTGATTGCGGGATTATTCGAGGTGGTTTGGGCGGTTGGGCTGAAGATGTCTGAAAACTTCAGCAAACTCGTCCCCAGTGCGGTAACGGTTGTGGGGCTGATCGCCAGCATGTATTTTTTGTCGCTGTCACTGAAAGAACTGCCGATTGGAACCTCCTATGCCATTTGGACGGGAATCGGCACGGCCGGAACGCTGTTTTTCAGCATCTTCTGGTTTCGGGAGGCGATCACGCTGCCGCAGGTGCTGTGCGTCTTGATGATCATCGGCGGGGTAGTGGGGCTGAAGGTATTGTCACCCTCTTAACCAATTCAGAACCGCGATGGAAGTTACCTGTTGGCGGTGCGATTCTCTCAATTTTGAATAACACTATCTATATTTCTTATTCGGAATAAATCGGCTTTTACTTATTATTATAATTATACTATTATTTTACTGCGTGGGCGGAATGACCGGAGACTTATAGGTAATTGAGGTACCAATTGTTTGAAATCTTTTCGGGAGGGCTGCTGCTGATGAAGGTAAGGGTAATTGGTTTTTTCAGTTCCGTTGTATGGACAGCACTGGTTCTGGGACTTTTGCGATGGATGGATTGGATTGACAACCAGTCTGTTGCTGTAATCGTGTTTGCCGTGATTTTGGTAACATTTCTGGATGCTGCCTGGCGTTGGTTGTGGAAGCGGCGGGAAAAAAATGCGGACTTGAATCCGCGCAGCGGAAACAGCTTGCTTATTCCAGCTTTGAACTAGCAGGATACTTGACGCTGGATGCTTTTCACTGGCTCAAACAAAAAGTGAAGCACCTAATTCTTTTGCGTTCCCGAAACAAAACATCGCCCGGCAGATTGCTCTGCCGGGCGATGTTTTTCAGCTTTTTATCGAAAATTAAGATGATTGCGAATTTAAGTAAGACTGCCGACCCGGGTGTTTAGCCAATTCAGCAGCAGATGCTTCGCGAACGGCTCTGTTGTAAACCGGGTGCACAGTTCATCCAGCTGGGCGTACGAATACCCGAACTCTTCCTCGAACAGCTCTTCGCACCAGACCAGCTCCTTTAAATGAGAAGCCACTTCTTCCGCGTGAGAGAAAATATGCAGGCTGAGTTGAAAATCCTCGCGCTGCCAGTATCGGTTAAATCGGCTGCAAAAGCGGCGCAGGGCATTTTCGCGCTGTTCCCCGGTGTGCTGCCATACGGCGCTCAGCTCGAAAACAAAGCCGCTCATCGCAAGGCGATGGGGGGAATCGGTTTTTTGAACCATCTCCAAAAGCTCTGCGGTGGACTGAATCGGAACCATCAGACGATCGTTTTCGGGGTGAAGCACATAGTAAAACACGGTGGGAAGAAAAATATACTGCACAAAGCCCAATACGGATTCGGTGTCCGGGTAGCAGGCCCAGTTGCTGTCGAGCAGAAAACGGCGTTCGTCCGCCACGCAGGCGTTGACGAAAACGGGCTGCCGGAGCTGCTCCGGCGGCACAAACAGGTCGTTCCACACATCCTGCTTCCCGAGGGTCCACTCCCAGAAGCCGGGCTGCTGGTATTTACAGGCCGGGCTGCGCATGGCGGTTACCTCGAATAGTATTCAACGACCAGCTGATCGTTGACTTCCACCGGGATTTCCTCGCGGTTGGGCAAACGGGTCAGCGTGCCGCTGAAGGCGTTGAAATCACGCTCCAGATAGGGAACCGCAAAGCCCTTTCCCTCCAGAAAATTCGTGCGGAACAGCTCGTTGCTTCTGGATTTTTCGCGCAGGGTAATCACATCCCCCGGCCGAATCGCGTAGGAAGGGATCGAAAGCTTTTTGCCGTTCACCAGAATGTGGCCGTGCGTCACCTGCTGGCGGGCCAGACGAATGGAATTGGCAAACCCGATTCGGTATACCATGTTATCCAGGCGGCACTCAAGCTTTTGCAGCAGAACGTCGCCGGTTTTGCCTTTGGATCTTTCCGCCGCGCGGTAATAACGCGCCATCTGCTTTTCCAGAATGCCGTAATACGCCTTTACCTTCTGTTTTTCGGTCAGCTGCATGCTGTATTCCGAAACTTTTCTTCTCTTGTTGAATGCCGGTGCGCCCGCGCGGTTCATGGCCTTGGGGTGCCCGCAAACATTCACCCCCAACCGGCGGCATTCCTTAAAACGAGGGCCTCTTCTTGTTGCCATTCCTGTCTGTCTCCTTTATTCGTTTCTGATTTTGCAGTCTGGATGTTAGCGCTAGCTAACCTCGGGGCGGTGATCCCCGCCGCAAATAGCTGTTACAGTGGGCGCGTTTCCATGGAAACGCGCAGAACAATTGTGTTAGAAAAAACTAACAAAAGCATTATAGCAGATTCCAATTCCGTTGGCAAGAGTGGAATATGGATTTTTTCCGTTTTTGCGCAGGCGCGGCCCGATTCGGAATGCTTGGGAATGCCGTGTGGAACCGCGCTGCGTCAAAAAAAGGCTCTGCCGCGGAATGCTCCGCTCCGTACCGCGCAGGGTCAGGATATAATTGCACTCCGCAGGCCGTCAAGAAGAAATTCCTCAAAGCTGTTTGCCGCGCCAGGTCGAAATCCCACACTTTTACGTCGGCACCGAAAAATGGGCCCGCGCGGTTCCGGTCAAATCGCCCGGCCCGGCCTGCATGGCCGGATCATCGCGCGCCGGCGCGTTTTCCACCGAAAGAAAAACAAAAAACGTCATTTCGGTGACACGCTCCTTCTTGGGCTGGCACTCACCCGGAATAGGCCGTGCTGGTTGCAGTAAGCATACAGCGTTCCCGCACCGGAGATCGCAAAGCGAGCCTCGGGATTCTGCTCCGGGTACAGCTTTTTCATCTGAATCTGATCCGGTGAGATCAGGGCGAGGAACGAAATATAGTGATCCTTTTCCATCGGGTGCCTCAGCGTAACATAGTACTCGTTCTCTACCTGCTGCACGCAGACGCCGTGCGCCTCGTCGGCCTCCTCCGCCTCCTGCACCGGCAGAGTGATGCCGCAGCAGGTGAACGAGCCCTGGCCAAGCGATTGGATCACGTTCCCGCATACCGGGCAGACGTAAATGCAGGTGCGCAGCATATTGCCGGAGCGGTTGCTGTTGATCACCTGTTCCCCCGACAAAAGCTCCGCGACGGAGACTCCGAGCGCTTTTGCCAGCGGCTCCAGAAGAGAGATGTCCGGCAGGCCGCGCTGCGTTTCCCATTTGGAAACGGCCTTGTCGCTCACGGCCAGCAGGTCGGCCAGCTGGCGCTGGGTATATCCTTTTTTCTCACGCAGGAATTTTATGGTGGTTCCCGTCACATACTGTGTCATATTTTCTGAATCCCTTTCCGGTTCTCATTCTGCTGATATTGTCTGGCATCTTCTAAGCACACTAAGGCAGCACAGCGATTTCTAAAAGTGTAAAATGTAGGCCGCTCACTCTTTACGGCTGATATGGGGAGAGAAAGCGCTGTCAGCAGTTGTTCCTTTTTCAGAATAACGGGACTGGGGTCCCAAAGCAACCTACGCTTTGTAGACTGGAAAACAGAAGCAAAATGTACTAACAGTATGCCCGCTGACGGAGCGCTTGTCAACAGATCACCGGGAAAGATTTCGCACATCCAGCTTTCCGTTGATTCTTTCGCTAATGCAGAAAAAACAAAACGATGTGGTTCTAATTTTTTTGAAAGAACAAAGAGAGGCCTTTGCCATGCTATGCTGATGGCATAATACATAGGAGGAATAGCAAATGGATCCGTTTCCATTCGATCTTTTTCAAACAGCTTTTGTCAATGAAATAAAAGCTGTGTACCAGCAGTTTGTCACGCGGAATCAAGAAAAAAGGCCCTATATTTTCACGATATCTGTGCCGGATTATATTGCGATCAACCATCCGAATTCCAACTGTATTTGTTTTAATGGAAATACTGTGAAAGAATTCGAGGAGGAAGGTCATTCCTATAACAGTAAGGATCCCGATGAATTGTATTATCAATATAATATGGAGGAATGGGAGGACCATTCTCTTTCAGACAATGACTTTCCCCGGTCCAACGAAATTATCCGCGATTATATCATCCGCAACGAGGCGTCAATCTCAGATGAAGAAAGCTGCTATACAAAAGATTTTATGCAGTTCAGAGACGATTTTTTTGAATATTTGATTCAAAACATAGAACAATTGAAAGCAGAGGGATTTTTTGACTCATTTCCCAGCAAAGGAATTCTCTTGAATTTTGAAGTGAGAGAGTATTATGATGAGGATGAAATGTGCCGGATTTTTGAAAGACTCAATACAAAAAAGGACGCTGCTCAGTTCAAAAAATGGCTGTAAAGACTTCTGCTTTCATCGCTTTGCGGTTTCGCCTCATGCCGGGGCAGCAGATCATTTTGTGAAATTACGTCGCTGCTGCTTTGCAAAGCTGTTTCCGTGTAAAGCGTCAGGGGTTTGAATACAGGCTCTTCCTGCGGTAGGGCCGTGCGGTGCAGAGAAAGCCCGCCGCAGAATTCTTGACAAAATGTGTGTTTGGTGGTAGCCTTAGAGCAGTTATTTTCAATAATCAAAAAGGCTGAGACGAAGAGAGTACGCTTTTTACCAAATGCAAAGCGAGCCGGGGAGGGTGCGAGCCCGGCCAGAGTAGGGAAAGCCGAAGATCACTTTGGAGCCGCAGGCTGAATCAGAGTAGGCCGTGCCGGGATTCCCCCGTTACCGGGATAGCATATGGCGGTATGTAAAAGGGTGGTATAACGAAGCTTGGCCTTCGTCCTGATTCAGGACGAAGGTTTTTTTGTTCGCGTGAGTGTAATATTGTAGGAGGTACAGAGCATGTATCAAAAAGTATCCACAGACCTTCATTTTGTGGACCGTGAAAAAGAAGTGGAGCAATATTGGCAGGAAAACCATGTGTTTGAAAAAAGCGTGGAAACCCGCCGCAAGGGAGCGCCTTATATTTTCTATGACGGCCCGCCCACGGCAAACGGCAAGCCGCACATCGGCCATGTGCTGACCCGCGTCATCAAAGATTTGCTGCCCCGCTACCAGACCATGAAGGGCAAGCAGGTGCCGCGCAAGGCCGGCTGGGATACGCATGGCCTGCCCGTGGAGCTGGAAGTGGAAAAGCTGCTGCACATCAACGGCAAGGATCAGATTGAGGCCTATGGCCTGGAGCCTTTCATCGATAAATGTAAGGAAAGCGTCTGGAAGTACAAGGGCATGTGGGAGGATTTCTCCCGCACGGTGGGCTTCTGGGTGGACATGGATCACCCCTATGTCACCTATGACAACAACTTTATCGAGTCCGAATGGTGGGCACTCAAACAGATTTGGGAAAAAGAGCTTCTCTACAAGGGCTTCAAGATCGTTCCCTACTGCCCGCGCTGCGGAACGCCGCTGTCGAGCCACGAGGTGGCGCAGGGGTATAAGGACGTCAAGGAGCGCTCCGCGATTGTCAAGTTCAAGGTAAAGGGAGAAGACGCCTACATTCTGGCGTGGACGACCACCCCGTGGACGCTGCCCTCGAACGTGGGCCTTTGTGTGAACCCCGACGAAAGATATGTAAAGGTTAAAAAAGACGATACCGTTTACTATATGGCGGCGGAGCTTGTGAGCACCATTCTCGGCGAGGACGCCGAAATTCTGGAAAACTTTATCGGCACCGATCTGGAATACAAGGAATATGAGCCGCTGTTCCCCTTCGTGCAGCCGAAGGAGAAGTGCTGGTTCGTCACCTGCGACCGTTACGTCACACTGACGGACGGTACCGGCGTGGTTCATATCGCGCCCGCGTTCGGTGAGGACGACGCCCGCGTGGGCCGTACCTACGGCCTGCCGCTCGTTCAGCTGGTGGATGGCAAGGGCGAGATGACAAAGGAAACCGCGTGGCCCGGCGTGTTTGTCAAAGACGCCGATCCGCTGATTCTGGATGACCTGAAAGCGAGGGGGCTGCTGTTCTCCGCGCCGAAGTTTGAGCACAGTTACCCGTTCTGCTGGCGCTGCGACACCCCGCTGATCTATTACGCGAGAGAATCCTGGTTTATCAAGATGACCGCGGTTCGCGAAAATCTGATCCGCAACAACAACACCGTCAACTGGATTCCCCCGGCCATCGGCAAGGGCCGCTTCGGCGACTGGCTGGAAAACGTGCAGGATTGGGGCATCAGCCGCAACCGGTACTGGGGCACCCCGCTGAATATCTGGGAGTGCGAATGCGGCTGCCGCCATGCGGTCGGCAGCATCGAGGAGCTCAAACAGATGTCCCCGAACTGCCCGGAGGATATTGAGCTGCACCGCCCCTATATCGACGCTGTCACCATCACCTGCCCCGACTGCGGCAAGCAGATGCACCGCGTGCCGGAGGTGATCGACTGCTGGTTCGATTCCGGTTCCATGCCGTTTGCCCAGCATCATTATCCCTTTGAAAACAAGGAGCTGTTCCACGAGCAGTTCCCGGCGGACTTTATCTCCGAGGCGGTCGATCAGACCCGCGGCTGGTTCTATTCGCTGATGGCGATCTCTACGCTGCTGTTCGATCAGGCGCCGTTCCGCAATGTCATCGTGCTGGGCCATGTTCAGGACGAAAACGGGCAGAAGATGTCCAAATCAAAGGGAAACGCGGTCGACCCGTTCGACGCGCTCGAAACGTACGGCGCGGACGCTATCCGCTGGTATTTTTACAGCAATTCCGCCCCGTGGCTGCCAAACCGTTTTTACGGCAAGGCCGTGGTGGAGGGCCAGCGCAAGTTCCTCTCCACCCTGTGGAATACGTATGCATTTTTTGTGCTGTACGCCAACATCGACGAGTTCGACGCCACCCAGTACCGCCTGGAGCGCGACAAGCTGACGCTGCTGGACAAATGGCTGTTCTCGCGCCTGAATTCGATGGTGCGCGACGTGGACGCTAACCTTGAAAATTACCGCATTCCCGAGGCGGCCCGCGCGCTCCAGGATTTTGTGGACGACATGAGCAACTGGTATGTGCGCTGCAGCCGCGAGCGCTTCTGGGTGGAGGAAATGACCCAGGACAAGATCAGCGCGTATATGACTCTGTACACCGCTCTGGTGACGGTGGCGAAGGCCGCCGCCCCGATGATCCCGTTCATGACGGAGCAGATTTACCGCAATCTGGTATGCAGCGTCGACCCCAAAGCGCCCGAAAGCGTGCACCTGTGCGACTTCCCCGCGTGCGAGGAATCCATGATTGACGCGAAGATGGAAGAGGACATGAAGCAGGCCATGCAAATCGTCACGCTGGGCCGCGCGGCCCGAAACGAGGTCGGCATGAAGATCCGCCAGCCTCTGGCAAACCTGTTCATCCACGCGGAGCGCGATCTGGGAGAGGATTACCGCGGAATCATCCGCGAGGAGCTGAACATCAAAACGGTTCACTTTGTGTCGGACGCCTCCGATTTCTCGGATTACCGCTTTAAGCCTCAGCTCAAGCTGCTCGGCAAAAAGTACGGCAAGCAGATCAACGAGGTTCGCGAGGCTCTGGCGGCTCTGAACGGCTCCGCCGCGAAGAAGGAGCTGGCTCTGAACGGCTCGATCAGGCTCTCGATCTCTACCGGGGAGATTTCTCTCACCGCGGAGGAGCTCCTGATTGAAACCGCACAGAAGGAGGGCTTTGAGTCTATGTCCGATAAGGGCGTGACCATCGTGCTCGATACGACCCTCACCCCCGAGCTGGTGGAGGAGGGCTTTGTGCGCGAGATCATCAGCAAGCTGCAGTCCATGCGCAAGGACGCCGGCTTCGAGGTGACCGACCGCATTGTCGTGTACCAGAACGGCAACGATAAGCTAGCAGACCTGCTGTGGAAGAACCGCGAACAGATCAGCCGCGAGGTGCTGGCCGACGAAATCCGCCTTGGCGAAACAGACGGCTACACCGCCGAATGGGACGTTAACGGGGAGCAGACCACGTTTGGCGTCGTGAAGGTTTCGTAAGCAGGTTGAGCAAACCGTAAAGATCAGATTTAAGAAAACGGGGACGGGATCGTTCGCGATTTTGCTCCCCGAAAATACGGGCCAGAAGCCGGATTTGTTTTCCGGCTTCTGGCCCGTTTTCTTTGTGTTTATCCGTCCGTTCTCTCGTCGTTTTGCAGCAGGAATCTGGCCGCCGCGGCGTTTTCCTCTGCGACGAAAATCCGGTATTCGTCGCCGCTTTCCGGGCCGAACCGCACCCTGCCCGGCATGGGGGATCTTCCGCCCAGATGATTACTGGATTCCCGGAAGGCACGGTTTTCCGTCTTGGTTTTAAACGGCAGGCCGTGCTCTCTCAGCACATTCTGGCCGCGGAAAAACGACTGTGCACTTGTGCTGAAAAAGACCTCCTGCCAGCGGGAAGAAAAAAGACCCATGAGAAAAGCCTCCTGTTTGCTTTGTCCGTGAGTTATTCTTTGCCGTAAGAGCAGCAGTAGTCCACGGGCTCCTGCATTTCAATCTGGAATTTGCTGTTGGCGGGAACCTGAAAGCTCTGCCCGGCCTCAATGGTCTGCCATTCTGTGCGGCCCGGCAGAAGCACTCTTACCGTGCCTGCCAGAATTTCCATCCGCTCGCTGTCGCCCGTTCCGAATTCATACTGCCCGGGCAGCATGATGCCGAGAGTTTTTCTGGTACCGTCCTCAAACAGCACGGTGCGGCTGGTCACTTTCCCATCAAAATAAATATTGGCTTTTTTCACTACGGTTACGTTCTGAAATTCCTCCATGCTTGAACCTCCATCAGTATGTTGTGTGGTGTGTTTTTCTCATATTAGCATGTTAAAGTGCGTTTCGCAATCCTCCAAGGAAAAGTGGAGTAGAGCGCCCTGCAATTACAGGTGTTCCAGCATCACTCCGTATTCTTCAAGCTGCTGCTCCACACCGGCGTAATCCGGTTCCTCCGCCGTCAGCTTTCGGCACAGTGATTCTGAAATCGGCATCAGCCACAGCAGATTGATTTGCTTTTCCCGCAGGAATGTGCTGTTCAGTACCTTTGCCTGTTGGTCAGAGATGAAAACAGCATTCTGGTATTCTTGTTCTACGTTCAGGTCAATGGTGTGATGATGATCCAAAAAGGTTTTGTACATCCACGGGATTGCCGCGATGGAGGAGATTTGAGAATAAATCCGGGTCGGCTCCAACGGCAGGTCCGCTTTCCAACCAAAGGCAAGCTCAACGTGGTCGTGCAGGCGGGAATCCTTGTGGTACAGCTCGGCGGAGGGCTGGGTGAATAGCCCCATCCCAATGGTAAAGGCAAGCCGATACCCGCTTTTTTCAAAAACCACAAGGCCGCGCGGCGGAAAATGGCCGCCGTCGATGCCATAGTACTTCACGGGCTTGCCGTACCTCTGCGTCAAGTCCTCCAGATATTCCTGTTGGTAGCTTTCCCATACGGCGGAAAAGTCCTGCTGCCAAAATCGGGCGGCGGCTTCCAGCCGGCCGAACATGGCATTGCCGTCCTGCAGGGGCAGCGGATATATCCCCATTTTATCGGTATTGGAATATTTTGAGTAGCCTGTAAAATTCGCTTCAGCCCAATAGGGTACCACGCAGATCAGCTCCCCGTTCTGGTACAAGCCGGCAAGGCAGCCCTCCTCGCCCCATACGATCTCCAGCTCTTCCTCCTGAAAGAGAGACAAATCCTGCGGGTAGCGGCACAGCGAGGTGGGTATTTTGGGCTGCAATCCGCTCAGCATATCCTCTTTGGGGGAGTAACCGTCTTCCACCGTTGCGTGATTCTTGATCCAGCAGGCAGCCAGGGTGTTCAGCTTTTGCGCCTGCGGCTCCATCTGATACAAATAAAAATAGCTGCATTCGTTTTCGGTGCATACTTCGGCGGCAAAGCGGGCAATTGGCGATTCGGAAAATAGAATTGAGTGCATAAAAGTCCTCCTGTTTTTGGTCAATTCCAGATTGTGGCTTCGCTTTTTTATCATACCATATTTGCGATGCTTTTTCTTACATTTTTCTCTGCATATTGAGAAATCAGATACAGAAGAATATAATGAAATCAATCTTACGGCAGTTCTATTTTTGTTCGAGCAAGATACGTTCTTCTTTCTCAGCGGGGAAGGAACGCAAACTCGTTTGCATAATCAATCAGAAACGCTGTGGGCTCTTCGGTTTGCGTTTCAAAAGAGGAGGGAATCCAGTTGTTCGGTAAATTTACGGTCAGTTCCGGTCAGGCTCACATCAACGTGAAAGACTTTCGTCCCGACGACACTGCAGGCCTTTCCAAAGAGGATATTGAGGAAAGATACAAAAAGCTCCATGACGAGTTTGAGGAGCTGCAGGAAACGTTTTATGCCTCGAAAAAGTATGCTCTTTTGATCGTGCTTCAGGGGATGGACTGCAGCGGGAAGGACGGCACCGTGCGAAAGGCGCTGTCCGGCATCAACCCCAACGGCTTTTATGTGGAAAACTTCAAGGTGCCCACGCCGCTGGAGCTCAATCACGATTATTTGTGGCGCGTCCACCAGAAAACGCCGAAGCGGGGGGACATCGTCGTCTTTAACCGCTCGTATTATGAGGATGTGCTTGTGACCCGTGTGCACAGGACGATCGACGACGAAACGGCGCACCGCCGGTTTGATGAAATCCGAGAATTTGAAAAATACCTGGTTAACAACAATACGATTCTGCTCAAGTTCTTTTTGCATATCTCAAAGGATTTTCAGCAGAAGAAGCTGGAGGAGCGGCTGAAAACCCCCGAAAAGAACTGGAAGTTCTCCGCGGCCGACCTGAAGGAGCGGCGTTTTTGGGACGAATACCAGCACTGCTATTCCGACGTGCTCTCGCACTGCAGCACAAAAGAAGCGCCGTGGTATGTGGTTCCGGCCAACCACCGGTGGTTCCGGGATTATTTTGTCCTGAGCGTCATTGTCAAAACCATGAAACAGCTGTCGTTGGAATTTCCGGCGATCGACGGCGATGTGCGGGAGCTGATCAAAGAAGTAAGAAATAACAAGTAAGCCCAAAGCACCGGAAATGCCGTGTTGAGTTTATTCTATGATAATCTATCCCACTCTTTCTTGATGAAAAGCGGACAAGGCTTCTGTTGCAGCCTTGTCCGCTTTCGTATGGAACTCTATTCGGTATCATAATTAATGCTGGCATGCTTTTTTCAAATCATACCGATGCGGTCTTTCCTGTAAAGGGAGAGAAAAACGAATTTTTTGATTCTTTCAGGGAGAAAAGCTCTTTTGTTGTAAATGTAGTATTTTTGTCAAACGATTGAATATTTTGACACAAAATGGTACAATTAATTTTCATGAGGTAGGTGAACAGGTTGAGGCTCAAAAAATGGCTGGTGTCCCCTCTGAACAAAGAGCGTGCGGCGCAGATTGCGGAGGAGTACGGTCTTCCGTTTTTCCTTGCGATGATGCTGGAGATTCGGGGCGCACACCGGCGTGATCAGATAGAAGAATTGCTGGGAGAAAGGTCGGAGCTGTCCGACCCGTTTTTAACAGCGGATATGCAAAAGGCGGCACAGCGAATCCGCCGTGCGCTGGACAATTTTGAAAAAATCGCGATTTATGGCGACTACGATGCCGACGGTGTGACCGCCACGGCGATTCTGTATTCTTACCTGGAATCCTGCGGCGGCAATGTGATGTACTATATTCCGGAGCGCGAGGGGGAGGGCTACGGCCTGAATTTGAACGCGGTGGAATTCCTGCACAGCAGGCAGGTCAACCTGATTATTACGGTGGACAACGGCATCGCCTCGGTCAGGGAAGCCGAGTATGTCAAAGAGCTGGGCATGGAACTGATCGTCACAGACCATCACCGTGCGCAGGAGGTTCTGCCGGACGCGGTGGCGGTGGTTGATCCCCACAGGCCGGACGATGCTTCTCCCTATAAGCAGTTTGCGGGAGTGGGCGTTGCCTTTAAGCTGATCATGGCGCTCGAGGGCGAGGACTGCGATCTGGAAGGGCTGATCGAAAACTATGCCGATCTGGTTGCGGTGGGCACCATCGGCGACGTGGTTCCGCTCACCGGCGAAAACCGGTTGCTGGTGCGCGAGGGGTTAAAACTGCTTTCGCGCACAGACCGTCTCGGTGTGCGCGAGCTGATCGAGCGCTCCGGTATGGCTGGGCGTCGGCTGACCGCCGGGAACGTAGCCTTTTCGATTGTGCCGCGCATCAACGCGACGGGCCGCATCGGTTCGCCGGGCAGGGCCGTGCGCCTGCTGGTCAGTGAGGACCCCGACGAGGCGCGCGAGCTCGCGGAGGAAATCTGCGACGACAACGACTGCCGGCGGCAGATTGAATCCGAGCTGTTTCAAAGCGCCCTGAAGGATTTGAGTGAGCACCCCGAACGCCTGTATGACCGCGTGCTGGTCGTCGCCGGGCGCGAATGGCACCACGGCGTGATCGGCATTGTGGCGGCGCGTCTGGTGGATCACTTCGGCAAGCCCTGCATGGTGATCTCGTATTCGGGGGAGCAGGCCAAGGGCTCCGGCCGCAGTGTCGAGGGCTTTTCTCTGTTTGAAGCGCTCTGCTCCTGCTCGGAGCTGTTTACAAAATTCGGCGGGCACCCCATGGCTGCCGGCATCAGCATGCCCGCGGAGAATATCGGGGCGTTCCGCGAGGCGGTCAACCGCTACGCGGCCGGTGTTCCGGTGGCGGTTCCCACTTTGCGGCTCGACTGCAAGCTGCGCCCTGCCACGCTCACCCCGGAGCTGCCGGGCCTTTTGCAGGCTTTGGAGCCGTTCGGCACCGACAACCCGGCGCCGCTGTTCGGGCTGTACCGCATGCGTCTCGAAAAAATCACCCCGGTGGGGGAGGGGAAGCATTTGCGGCTGACGTTCTCGCGCGACGGAACCGTGACGAACTGCATGCTGTTCCACACCGCCGCGCAGGAGTTCCCCTATGAGCCCGGGGATGAGCTGGATTTGGCCGTCACGCTGGACGCAAAGGAATTCCGCGGCGAAATGCAGCTTTCTGTGTTCATTCGGGAGATGAAGCTGTCGGCGCTGGATACGGACGCGCTCATTCTGGGCAAGCTAACCTTTGAAAAGTATAAGCGGGGAGACGACCTCACTCTGAAAGAGGCGGAGGAGCTGCTGCCGGATTACACCAATTTTGCGCAGCTGTACCGCTTTCTGCGGGAGCGGGGCGGCTGGTCGGGCGGGGCGGAGCTTCTGCTCTACCGGCTCGACGGCGGCAAAATGGGCTATGCCCGGCTTTTGACCGCGCTGGAGGTATTTGTGGAGCGCGGCCTGATTCTGCTCCGGCAGAGCGGCGACCAGCTGAATATTGAGCTGTGCGAAGCAGATCAGAAGGTCAATTTGTTTGAATCCCCAATATTATGTGATATTAACCAAATCAAAGAAGATGGTGTTGCACATGACTGATACAACTTCAAAAACCTATGATGATCTTCTGCAGGTGATGGAGGCGAGCGGCCACGATTTTGATCTTGAACTGATCGGGCGCGCATACCGGCTTGCGGAGAGCTCCCACACGGGGCAAAAGCGCCTTTCGGGCCAGCCGTACATCATTCACCCTGTGTCGGTCGCGTGCATCCTCGTGGAGCTCGGCATGGATTCGGAGTCCGTGGCGGCGGGCCTTCTGCACGATGTTGTGGAAGATACCTCCGTCGGGCTCGATCAAATCAAAAAGCAGTTCGGGCAGGACATCGCCAACCTGATCGACGGCGTTACCAAGCTGGGCCGGATTCCCTATTCCTCGCGCGAGGAGCAGCAGGCGGAGAACATTCGCAAAATGCTGATCGCCATGTCCGAGGATATCCGCGTCATCATCATCAAGCTGGCGGACCGCCTGCATAATATGCGCACGCTGGAATACATGACCCCCCAAAAGCAGCGCGACAAGGCGCTCGAGAACATGGAGGTTTACGCCCCCATCGCGCACCGTCTCGGTATCCGCGCCATCAAGGAGGAGCTCGAGGATCTTTCTCTGCGCTACCTTGACCCGATCGCCTACCAGGAGATTGAAAACACGCTCGAGCTGCGCAAAAAAGACCGCGACCACTTTATTGAAACGACCAAGGCGCTGGTCTACGACCGCGTTTCCCGCATGATCCCCAATGTGTACCTGCAAGGGCGCGTCAAGAGCATCCACGGCATTTACCGCAAGGTGTTTATGCAGGGCCGCAGCATGGATGAAATTTACGATATTTACGCGGTGCGCGTGATTGTGGATACCGTGAACGACTGCTATAACGTGCTCGGCATCATTCACGACATGTTCCGCCCGCTGCCGAACCGCTTTAAAGATTATATTTCCACGCCGAAGCCGAATATGTACCAGTCGCTTCACACCACGGTGATCGGCAAGGAGGGAATCCCGTTCGAGGTGCAGATTCGCACCTGGGAGATGCACCACACGGCGGAATACGGTATCGCCGCGCACTGGAAATACAAGCTTGGCATTGCCGGCAAGGGCGATTCTCTGGAGAATCGCCTGGCCTGGATTCGCCAGATGCTCGAAAACCAGAAGGACAGTGACGCGACCGATATCGTGCGCAACATCAAATCCGACCTTGTGCCGGAAGAGGTGTTTGTCTTTACGCCGAAGGGAGAGGTCATCAACCTGCCCATGGGCGCAACGGTCATCGACTTTGCCTATGCCATTCACAGCGCGGTGGGCAACCGCATGATCGGCGCCAAGGTGGATAAGCGCATCGTCCCGATCGACTATAAAGTAAAAAACGGCGAGATTATCGAGGTTCTCACCACAAAGGAGGCAAACCACGGCCCCAGCCGCGACTGGCTCAAGATCGTAAAGACGAGCGAGGCGCGCAATAAGATCCGCCAGTGGTTCAAGAGAGAGCGCCGCGACGAAAATATTGTGGAGGGCCGTGCCGAGGTAGAGCGTGAATTAAAGCGCAACGGCATCGCGCTCACCGACGAGGAGCTGAAGAACTTTCTGCTCGGCATCGGGCGCAAGGTGAGCTGCAATACGATGGACGACGTGTACGCGGCCATCGGCTACGGCGGAATTCAGCTGTGGAAGAACATGCCCCGCCTGCGCGAGGAATACCTGAAAACGAGAAAGCCGGCGCAGACGACGGAACGCAAGCAGCCCCAGAGCCCCATCAAACGGGCGGCGGGCGGCGTTCTCATCGACGGCATGGAAAACTGCCTGATCAAGTTCTCGCGCTGCTGCAACCCGCTGCCGGGCGACGAGATCATCGGCTTTATCACACGCGGCTTCGGCGTGTCCGTGCATAAGCGGTCCTGCCCCAACGTGCCGCGGAATATCGCGGAATCCCCCGAGCCGGAACGCTGGGTTTCCGCGCACTGGGAGAGCGGCGAGGTTAAGGAGGAATTCAAGTCCACCCTTGAAATCGTGGCGGAGGTTCGCTCGGGCCTTCTTGCCGACCTGACCCAGCAGATGTTTACCATGCGCCTGTTCATCCACTCGCTGAACTCGCGCGAAACAAAGGACGGCAAAACCATTATTTCCGCGACTATCACCGTCAACGGCATCGACCATCTGGCCGGCGTGATCTCTAAGCTGAGCGGAATCGAGGGCATTCTGTCCGTTCGCCGTTCCTGAGGGCCCGTTATGCCCTCACGACAGATGAAAAGGAGACTCGGCTTATGAAAATCAACGCGATTACCGGCGGATTGCTGGAAGAAAACTGCTATTTGCTCACCGACGACGAAACCGGCCTTTCCGCCGTGATCGATCCCGGTTTTACTTCTGCGCGGCTGGATGAGGCCATTCGCGCTCTGCCCGCGGAAAAGGTGGCGCTCTGCCTTTTGACCCACGGCCATTTCGACCATATTGACGGCGTGCCGCACGTCAGGGAGCTGACGGGGTGCGAGGTGTGCATCTCCCGGCCCGACGCGCCCTGCGCCGGCGACCCGGATATCAGCCAGGGCAGCATGCTGCCCTCAATTCGGCACGAGAGCTTTGTGCCGGACCGCGTTTTCGACGACGGGGATGTGATCGAGCTGGGCAGCCTGAAGATCAAAGTGCTGTTTACGCCCGGGCATACCGTTGGCAGCTGCTGCTTTCTTGTGAATGACGCGATCTTCAGCGGCGATACGCTGTTTGCCGGCTCCATGGGAAGAACCGATCTGCCCACCGGCAGCAGCCGCGACATGCGGGAATCCCTGAAAAGGCTTGCCGATCTGGAGGGCGACTACAATGTTTATCCCGGCCACGGCCCCTCCACGACTCTGGAGAGAGAAAGGCGGTACAACCCGTTTCTGAATGAAGAGGGATTTTATTGATGGTTCTGTTGGTCGACGGGCACCCGTACCACTATGAAATGGAAAATCTGTGCCGGGTGTTCCTGCCTTATGAAGAAATCAAAACGGTATATGAAGCCCCCGAGGCGCTGCCGGAAACGCAGACCACCGTTTACACGGGCCTTCGGCGGCAGGGCGGCGAGGTGCAGCTTTTTGTGCGGCTGCATATGGGCGGCCGGGTGCTGGAGGACAGCAGGGTCTTCCCGGAATCCATTTTGCAAATGGACAAGGAAGCGGAACGCCTGATGGCGGTGATGCTGTTCGAGCTGTTCGCCGAGCGCTGCGGTCATCGCCCGCAGTGGGGCATTCTGACCGGCGTGCGCCCGATTAAGCTGCTGCGCCGCCTGTGCGGGCAGATGGGCCGGGAGCGGGCCATCGGGCATTTTACCTCCGGCTTTCTCGTCACACCCGAAAAAACGCGGCTGAGTGTGGTGACGATGGACAACGAGCAGAAAATTCTCTCCAAGTCCCGTCCCGAATCGTACAGCCTTTACATTTCCATCCCGTTTTGCCCCACGCGGTGCGCGTACTGCTCGTTTGTGTCGCAGTCGGTGGACAAGGCGATTCGGCTCATGCCGGAATACGTTTCCCTGCTGTGCAGGGAGCTGGAGCACACGGCAAAGGTGGCCGGGGAGCTGGGCCTGCGGCTCGAATCCGTCTACATCGGCGGCGGAACGCCCACCACCCTTTCGCCGGAGCAGCTGCGCACGCTGCTCGATACGCTCTGCACCCATTTCCCGGTTTCATCCTGCCGCGAATTCACGGTGGAGGCCGGCCGGCCCGACACCGTCACGCCCGAGCGCCTGCAGGCGCTCAAAGAATTCGGCGTGACGCGCATCAGCATCAATCCCCAGACGATGAACGACGAAATTCTGGAGCGGATCGGCCGCCGCCATACCACCGCGCAGACGGTTTCGGCATTTGAGCTCTCCCGCAAAATGGGCTTTGACAATATCAATATGGATTTGATCGTCGGGCTGCCCGGGGACACGGTGGGGGGCTACCGCAGCACGCTGGAGCATGTGCTGCGGCTCGACCCGGAGAGCGTCACCGTGCATACGCTGGCGCTGAAGCGTTCCTCCCGGCTGAACCAGTCGGGGCGCGACGGCTTTGACCCCGACGCCGCCGCTGCCGCGCAGATGCTGGACGATACCGCGAAAAGCCTGTTTTCGTCCGGGTACGAGCCGTACTATCTGTACCGGCAGAGCCGCATGGTCGGCAATCTGGAGAATACCGGCTGGGCCAAGCCCGGCTGTTACAGCGATTATAACGTGTACATCATGGACGAGACCCACACCATTCTGGCCTGCGGCGCGGGCGCCGTCAGCAAGGTGAAGGATCCGTATTCCGATACGCTGCGGCGTATTTTCAATTTTAAATTTCCGTATGAATATGTCAGCAGACATGAGGAAATGATTGCAAGGAAGGAGCAGGTGAAAGAGCTGTATGAATTATTTCGCAAATAGCTACGTCAAATATGTCGATCACCTCGAGCAGATCAACGAGGCGGCCAAAACCGACCCGGTCGGCATGATCGAGCAGATTGAATCCGCCTACCGCCGGTACCTTGGCTCCATCGTCAATACCATCACGGATAATCCGGAGCGGAATAAGATCATTCTTCTGGCCGGGCCGTCCAGCAGCGGCAAGACCACAACCATGGAGATCATGAAGGAAATGCTCCAGAACCGCGGGGTTCGCTGCGCGACGATCTCTCTCGACGATTTTTACCGGGGAGAAAGCCAGGCGCCTCTGCTGAAAAACGGCGATCATGATTATGAATCGGTGGACGCGCTGAATGTTCCCGTGCTGGAGAGCTGCATGATGAATTTGATCAAAACCGGCCGCTGCGATGTGCCGGTATTTGATTTTTCCATCCACCAGCCCACGGGACGTACAAAGCCGGTGGATCTGCCGGAAAACGGCGTGGCCATTTTCGAGGGCATCCACGCGCTGAATCCGCGCATCAGCGCGCACCTGCCGCAGGATCGCCTGCTCAAGCTGTACATCAGCGTCAAGCAGGATATTAAGGACAGCGCGGGCGTGGTGCTTTCGCACAACGATCTGCGGTTTATTCGCCGCGTGGTGCGCGATTACAGCTTTCGCGGCGCCGGCCCCGAGCGCACGCTCTCCATGTGGCAGAATGTGCTCGACGGCGAGAACAATTATATCCGCCCGTACAAGAGTGTGAGCAACATCACGATCAATTCCATCCACATGTATGAGCCCTGCATTCTGCGCCGCAAGGCCATTCCGCTGCTGCGCGAAATCTCGTGTGAGCACCCCCGCTATTCCTACACCAGCCATCTTCTCACGCAGCTCGAGCGCTTTGTGCCGGTGGACGAAAGCCTCGTGCCCGAAAACTCCATTCTGCGCGAGTTTATCGGCGGGAGCATCTACCAGAGCGCCGCAGAATAAGCCGCGCCGCCGGGCTGCGGAACGTTGGAACGGTACCGCTCCGGTTTCCCGCCGCTCTGCGGCTTTGGAAATCGGGGAGAATTTTACAGGTTCCTATCATTTTGTACCCAAATAATTTATAATTTGTTTACAGGACAGATTCTTGCATTATCAGCCGAACAGGTGGTATAATCGTAATATCAAAAATCGAAGGAGCGTGTCTACGATGGGCCTTTTTGAAGATGTTGTCATCAATGCGAAATCGGCCGCGAATGCGGTCGGGAAAAAAGCCGGTCAGCTTGTGGATGTATCCAAACTGAAAATCAGTGCGGCCGAGCTGAATAACGAAATCAACAAAAAGTACGAGGCTTTGGGCAAGGCGGTTTACGACGCCAAAAAAGCAGACAGCGATCCTGCGGATTTGGTGGCGGAGGCAATGGTCGCGATCGACGAGCTTCAGGATCAGCTGAAGGCGCTCGAGGATCAGATTAAGGAAGCTTCTGCCCAGCTGTAACCGCCGTATCTTTGAATGAAATGAAAAGCAGACTCTCTCCCGTTGAACGGGAAGCGGAGTCTGCTTTTTTTGCCGGTGTTGCCTTTGCGGGGTTCCGGTTAATAGATGCTGATAAGGATCCCCTTGCCGCTATCATCGGCCGCACGGTAGAATTCCTTTAAGGCGTTAAAATTCTCAACCAGCTCCTCCAGCAGGCTGTCGCGGTCATCTTCCAGCCAAATGGCAGGGTAGATTTCTTTTTCCTGAAAGTCCTTGGGTGAAAAAGCGGCCTTTCTCCGCTCAAGATCAACCGCGTCCAGCGCCTTGGCCGATTTTTTTACGTCCTCCGGCATCAGGTATGCCATGTAGTCCGATTCCTCGTCCTCGAAAAAGTGTCCCTTGCCCAGTACCGCTTCGCTGAGCGGATCGTTTTCCGTCGGGGTGCCGGCGGAAGCGCCGGTCAAAAAGCAGTGAAGGCCGTCCCACATTTTATCCAGATAGCAGCTTTCCGCTTCTTCTCCCAGAGCCTCCAGTTGTTCCAGTATTTCCTCCGGGTCACCCGCTACTTGCAGTGTGTTCAGCAGGGAGGAATTTGCCTGTGTGTAGCAAACCGTCATACCCATTCCAATCTTCCTTTCCGTATACAGGTTTCAAATGAAATTTTTCCGTGTTGTTTCCGCTCACTCTGTATATCGGAAGTTCCTGAAGAAAAATAAGCGCGCGACGGCCGCCCGATTTGGGGTCAGAACGGGCGGAACAGACCGCCGCCGTTCTTTCTGCGGGCATAACCGATCCTCGGGGTTAATATAAATTCCAAAGAGAGGGCAAACGCCCGAACGGGATTTTTGGGGAATGGATGTGCTACTATGGCGAAAGCTTCCCGCAGGAAGAGCCAGAGCTTTTTACACGGCGCTTTGATTCTGACCGCAAGCGTTTTAATCGTAAAACTGATCGGCGCCCTGTTCAAGGTGCCGCTGACCTGGGTCATCACCGAGGATGGCTTGGGATATTTCAACACGGCCTATAATTTTTACGGGCCGATTTACAGCCTGGCTACGGCCGGGTTCCCAATCGCGATTTCGCGCCTCGTTTCTGAAAGCTGCACCCGCGGCGCTTACCGGGATATCCGGCGCATCCACCGCGCGTCGGCCCCGATCTTTATCGGCACCGGAACGGTTGGCTTCGCGCTGATGGTGTTCGGTGCGGCCGCCTACGCGAGGATCATCGGCAACGAAAGCGCCCTGCCCGCGCTGTACACGCTGGCTCCGGCGATTTTGTTCAGCTGTTTAACCGCCATTTATCGGGGATACTATGAAGGTCTGCGGAATATGTATCCCACCGCAATTTCGGAAATCATCGAAGCGCTGAGCAAGCTGACGGTCGGGCTTTCCGCCGCTTGCCTGATCCTGCATCGGGGAATGAAGGAATACGAGGCCCTTGGCACGGTGTTCGGTGTGGCCGCCGCTTCGCGCGATTACGCGAGGAGCGCGGTGCTGCCCTACGCCGCCGCGGGCGCGATCCTTGGCGTGACGGTCGGCTCGGCGTTGAGCTTTCTGTTCCTGTTCTGCCGCCACAGACTGCTCGGCGACGGCATTACGGAAGAGAACCTGAAAAATTCCCCGCCGCCGCGCAGCATGCGCAAAACGGTATCCCGCCTGGTGAGAACGGCGGTTCCCATCGGTGTGGGGGCCATGGCGGTCAATGTGGCCGCCATGGTGGACACCACCTTTTTGCAGACCCGGATACACAATGTCATGGAGCAAAATCCGCAGGTATTACTTTCCATGTATCAGGGAATGATACCACAAATCAATATAGAAGCACATACCGTCCCGAATTTTCTGTTCGGCTGCTTCTCCATGGCGCTCACGCTGTTCATGCTGGTGCCGGCCGTCACGCAGGCGTTTGGCATCAGCGCGCTGCCCAACGTGACCGCCGCGTATACGCGCGGGGAGAAAACGCACCTGAAAAAGAGCATGGAGGCGGTTCTGCGGGTCACCGCACTGTTCAGCATCCCCGCAGGCATGGGCCTTGCCGTAATGGCCGGGCCGGTGGCGCGCCTGGTGTTCGGTGCGCGCCCCTCTTTGCCCATTACCTCCCATGTTCTGGTCATCATGGGGGTCGGCGCGATTTTCGCGTCGTTCAGCACACCGGTCAACAGCATGCTGCAGGCGGTCGGCCGGGTCGATCTGCCCGTAAAGCTTCTGGCGGTCGGGCTCACGATCAAGGTGGCGCTCAATTATTTTCTGGTGGGAATCCCCCAAATCAATGTGCTGGGCGCCGGCGCGGGCACGCTGGCCTGCTATTTCTTCCTCACGGTGGCGGCGCTGACCTGCCTGTGCCGCGAGACCGGAATCCTGCCGGATTTTCTCTCGATTTTCGGCAAGCCGCTCATCGCGTCGATCCTGTGCTGCGCCGCCGCGTGGTCGGCCCGCGGTCTTCTTTCGCATGTTCTTACAGAGAATCTCTCTACCCTGGGCGGAGTGGGCGCGGCGGTGCTGGTTTATTCGCTTTCGCTGCTGTGTTTGCGCGCAATTTGTCGCGATGACATTTTGATGCTCCCGAACGGGCAAAAAATTGCAAAAATACTTGAAAAACATGGATGGATAAGGTAATATAGTACTAGTTTTCGCCGGCTATATTCCAGGAAAGGACCTGTCAGGTTGGATTTTCAAAGAAAAGAAACTTATACGATTGAGGACCTGCTGCAAATCGTCAGAATTCTCCGTTCGCCCGGGGGATGCCCCTGGGACCGGGAGCAGACACATCACAGCATCCGCGCCTGCCTGATTGAAGAAACGTATGAGGCGGTCGAGGCCATCGACACCGAGGATACGGAGCTTCTAAAGGAAGAACTGGGTGATGTGCTGCTTCAGGTAGTGTTCCATGCAGATTTGGAAGCTGAGGCAGGCAGGTTCGATTTTGACCAGGTTGCCGACGGCATCTGTAAAAAGCTGATTGTTCGGCATCCCCACGTGTTTGGGGATGTCCACGTTCAGGATTCCGCGGAGGTTCTCAAAAACTGGGATGCCATCAAAAAAAGCACCAAGCACCAGTCCACTCAGGCTCAGGTGTTGGAAAGCGTTTCGCCCGCACTGCCGGCGCTGATGCGCAGCGCCAAGGTGCAGCAGAAAGCGGCAAAATCGGGGTATGACTTTGCCGATGTCTGGCAGACGCTGCAAAAGGTGGAGGAAGAAACCGCGGAACTGAAGGAGGCGATCCGGAAGGGTAATGCGCAGGACTGCCGGCAGGAGGTCGGAGACCTTTTGTTTTCGGTGGTAAATGCGGCCCGGCACCTGAAAACGGAACCGGAGCAGGCGCTGACTGTTTCCTGCAACAAATTCATCGCGCGTTTTACCGCGGCGGAGGAGTTGGCAAAGGAAAGGGGACAGCGGCTGGACGCTTTGTCGCCTGAAGAGTTGGACAGGCTTTGGGATGAAGTAAAACAGCGTACCATTCCCCAGCTGGAAAACCAGACTGAAAAATAAAATTTTGGAGGTAACAAATCTTATGAACAAAACAGAATTGATTTCTGCAGTGGCAGAGAAAGCCGCTATTTCCAAGAAAGACGCCGACAGCGCAGTGAACGCAGTGATCGATGTGATCATCGAGACCGTTGCGAAGGAGGAGAAAGTTCAGTTGGTTGGCTTCGGCACTTTCGAGGTTCGTTCCCGCAACGAAAGACAGGGCCGCGACCCCAGAACCAATTCTCCCATCACAATCCCCGCGTCTAAAATTCCGGCGTTCAAGGCCGGCAAGGCATTTAAGGATGCTACCGACAAATAAATTGTTTTCGATATTGAAGGCTGCGGACAGGCGTTTTGCGTTTGCCGTGGCCTTTTGTGTTACCGGCGGCGGGGTCTGTTGGAGCGCGTCTTTTTGCGCCGCGGGCGGAAGAAACGGCGGCCCCGGCTTCAATGGCCCTGCGGTAGATGGAAAAGGAGAAAATTTGTCTCATGAGATTGGATAAATATTTGAAGGTGTCCCGCCTGATCAAGCGGCGCACCGTTGCGAACGAAGCGTGCGACGCCGGGCGGGTGACGGTAAACGGCAAGGCTGCCCGCGCCTCTTACGAGGTGAAGGAGGGCGACGTGCTGGAGCTGCAGCTCGGCGCGCGCAGCCTGAAAGTGCGTGTGGTGCGGGTGAGCGAATACGCCCCCAAGGGGGAAGCGTCCGAAATGTACGAGGCGGTTTCCTGAACTGAGCCAGAATATGTCCCTTTGCGCCAGCATATATGTAGTATAGCCGCTTCCCCTGAAAAACCGGATTGGTTTGGGAGAGAAGCGGCTGTGGCCCAATCCTCTTTTGCGCCGGATCCCTCGCCCTTGCCGCGGGCGGGAAGCCCCGGGAAAAGCGGAATTGTGACATACTATACTGTCGGGAGGGTACGATCATGGCGGAAGAAAAGAAACCAGCAGCCAAAACGGTGCGCGTGCCGCACAGCCTGATTGTGGATAACAGAAAGACGCTTACGGCAACAGGAGTCTCGAATGTAGACAGCTTCGACGACCAGACGGTGGTGGCGTATACCGACCTTGGCGAAATCGTCATCCGCGGCCGGAACCTGCAGATCGGCAAGCTCAATACCGAAACCGGCGAGCTGACGATCACGGGGGAAATCTATTCCGTTACCTATACCGATCAAAAACCGAGCAGTGGGGGCGGTGTGTTCTCCAAGATGTTCCGATAGCGGGGTGATGGCGCTTTGGGTCTTACTCTGGAGGAGCAGGGCCAGGGCTTTTTGATGGCTCTGGCGGTTGGGTTCGCGCTCGGCGCGTTTTACGATGTGTTTCGCATTTTTCGGGTGTTTGCCCGCAGTGAAAAGCACCAGGTGATCTGGCAGGATATCTTTGTCTGCTTTGTCGCGGCCGTGGCCAGCTTTCTTCTGGCCCTCGCGGTGAATTGGGGAGAGGTTCGGTTTTATCTGCTGGCGGGCGAGGCCATCGGCATGTGCGTTTACTTTCTTACCCTCGGCGAAATCACCTTCCGTTTGGCGAAGCTTCTGCTGTGGATTTTAACGGCGATCAAGCGCTTTCTACTGCGCTGGATCCTCCGGCCGATCGGGCGTTTGTTCCGCCGGATCTTTCGCGGGGTGCGTGCTGTCTGCGTCAAAATCGCGAAAGTCACAACAAAACCCTTAAAATTTCGGAAGAAAAGAAAAAAATCGCTTGAAACCTCCCCGTCAGATAGTGTATAATCAACTATATAGATTCTGAATTTGCCCGATGACAGCGGACTGCAAAGAGGGGGGCTGTTTGAATTTATGAGGGTGCTGAAAGCAAAAAAAGAAAAAAAGAGCTTTTTGCTGCGGTTTGCCATCCTGGTATTTGCGGTTTACGCGGCGGTCGCCCTTGTGAACCAGCAGATGCAGATCAGTGAAAAGAAGCGGCAGCTGGCCGATTTAAAGCAGCAGATCAAAATTCAGGAGATCAAAAACGAGGACTTAAAACACAGCTTGTCCTCCGGCAGCGGCGTCAGTGACGAGTACATAGAGCGCGTTGTGCGGGAGGGGCTTGATTATGCCAAACCCGGCGAACGTGTTTTTGTAAATATTGCGGGGAATTAAAGGCTCTGAATTTAAGAGGAGGATATTATTACTGTATGCAACTTGAGGTAGGGACAATTCTTGAGGGAAAGGTTACTGGAATTACAAAGTTCGGCGCTTTTGTAGAGCTTCCCGAGGGCAAGACCGGGATGGTTCATATTTCCGAGGTAGCTCCGACCTTCGTGAAGGAAATCCGCGACTATGTAACGGAAAATCAGATGGTCAAGGTGAAGGTGCTGAGCATCAGCGATGATGGCAAGGTGAGCCTTTCCATGAAAAAGGCTGTTCCGCCGCCGCCTCGTGACAACGGCCCCGCCACGCGTCACTTTGCGCCGCGTTCTTCCGGGCCACGTCCTTCCGGACCTCGTTCCGCAGGCCGGCCGGGCAGCTACGAGTGGCAGGCGAGCAAGAAACCCGAAGCGTCCAGCTTTGAGGAAATGATGTCTCGGTTCAAGCAGTCCAGCGATGAAAAAATGTCCGACCTCAAAAGGTGCATTGATTCCAAGCGCGGCGGCTTTACCAAGCACGGCGGCTCATCCAAATAGAGCAGGCGGAGTGGTTACACTCCGCTTTTTTGTGCAATACTTTCAGGGGCTGATTGACGATACCGCAGCGCGACTTTCCGGTGCGAATGGATGAGAAACGGCGGCGGTTTCCCGTGCGCTTCAAAGCGATTCCGCTTTGAGTTTGCTCCATATAAAGCGGGGCGGCCCCGTTCCAATGCCCGGAATCCATGCGGTACGCGCGTTATGATCGCCGCGTCGCCCTGGCCGCCCCTGCTCTTTTAATATCCATCAATATCAATTTACAGACAAGCCCGGCGCTTTCCGGGCGTCTGTCCATTTTTGGAGGTAACACATGCTGATACAAAATGCAATGATTTATACGATGGCGGGCGACCCGATCCCGAACGGTTACCTGCTTGTGCGAGACGGCAAGATCGCCGCGGTGGGCCCCATGCCCGCGCCCGGTGCCGCGGGGGAAGAGGTGATCGATGCCGGCGGCGCCTCCCTCTACCCCGGCTTTGTGGACGCCCACACCCACCTTGGCATGTGGGAGGACGGCCTGACCTTTGAGGGCGACGACGGCAATGAGGATACCGACCCCGTCACGCCGCAGATGCGCGGCATCGACGCCGTGAACCCTCTCGACCGCTGTTTTGAGGAGGCATGCGCCGCGGGCGTGACCACGGTCGTCACCGGCCCGGGCAGCGCGAATCCCATCGGCGGGCAGCTGGCCGCGGTTAAAACGGCGGGTCGGCGGGTTGACAATATGGTTATCAAAGAGCCTGTGGCGATGAAAATGGCGCTGGGGGAAAACCCAAAATCCACGTACCACGGCAAAAGTCAAACGCCCTCCACCCGCATGGCCACGGCGGCCCTCATCCGCGAGGAGCTGTACAAGACCCGGCGCTACCTCACGGATCTGGAGCTTTCGCGCAAGGATGAGGACATCGATCCGCCGGAGTACGACATCAAATGCGAAGCGCTCATCCCGGTGCTGCGGCGTGAGCTGCAGGTGCATTTTCACGCGCACCGGGCCGACGATATTTTTACCGCCATGCGCTTGGGGCGCGAATTCGATCTCGATTACGTGATCATTCACGGAACGGACGGCTACCTGATTGCCGACGATCTGGCGGAGGAGAATGTGCCGGTGTTTTCCGGCCCTATCTTGTGCGATCGTTCCAAGCCCGAGCTGAAAAATCTGACGCCGGCATGCCCCGGCATCCTCCAAAAGCAGGGCATTCGCATTGCGATTGTCACGGATCACCCTGTCGTTCCGATACAGTACCTGCCGCTGTCCGCCGCGCTCGCGGTGCGCGAAGGGCTCGAGCGGGAAGAAGCGCTGCGCGCGATCACGATCAACCCCGCGCGCATCTGCCACATCGATAACCGCGTCGGCTCTCTGGAGCCGGGCAAGGACGCCGATTTCTCCCTGTTCCGCGCCGACCCGCTGCAGATCAGCACTAAGCCGGAAATGGTGTTCGTATCCGGCCGGCGGGTATTTTGATCCCGGGCTTTCACCAAGCCGGTAAAAAAGACGTTGCTTTTCATTCTTCTCTCCGCCTGCGGAGGGAGCGCGAAATGCATTTCCGCCGTTCGGCACGCGGATGAGAGTGTTCGATCCGCCCCCCGTGCGGCGCAGAGAAAAAGGAGTGTGAAGTATGAGAGAGGTTTCCGTTTCCCTGATCAGCGACGGGCTGCGCCAAATGTTTATTGAGGCGAACCGCGAGCTGTCCGGCGATCTGGAGAGCTGCATCCGCTGCTCGGTGCAGCAGGAGAGCAATCCTCTGGGAAAATCGATTTTGGAGGATTTGTGTGAAAATCTGGACGCCGCGCGGCGGCTGAACCTGCCCATCTGCCAGGATACCGGCATGGCGGTTGTGTTTGCGGAGATCGGGCAGGAGGTGCACCTCACCGGCGGCTCGTTTGAGGACGCTGTGAACGAGGGCGTGCGCCGCGGCTATGTGGAGGGCCTGCTCCGCTGCTCCGTGGTGGGCGATCCGCTGCGCCGCGTGAATACGGAGGATAATACCCCTGCCGTGTTGCACACCCGCATTGTGCCCGGCGACCGTGTGACGCTGACCGCCTGCCCCAAGGGCTTTGGCAGCGAGAACATGAGCCGCCTGAACATGATGACCCCGGCGGCCGGGCCGCAGCAGATGATCGATTTTGTCACGGAGACCGTCCGCCTCGCGGGAGGCAATCCCTGTCCGCCCGTCGTGCTGGGCGTCGGGATCGGCGGCGATTTCGAGCTGTGTGCGCAGCTGGCCAAAAAGGCGCTGTGCCGCCCGCTGGATGAGCCGAACCCCGACCCGTTTTACCGCCGGCTTGAGCAGGATATGCTCCGCGCGGTCAACGGGCTGAACGTCGGCCCGCAGGGCTTTGGCGGCGATGTGACCGCGCTGGCCGTGAATATCGAGACCTACGCAACACACATTGCCGGCCTGCCCGTTGCGGTCAATGTCGGCTGCCATGTGACCCGGCATAAAAAAATGATCATTTAAGATCGAACTACTTCTATTTTTTCGGTATTTATGTTATAATACTCCCAGAGGGTTCGGGTGAATTTTCAGGAATTTGTTCCGAAAACTCTGCGATTTCCATTTGCAAAGGAGATGCGTACATGAATATCACAATTATTGGACGTAAGGTCACACTGAAAGATCACTTCAAGAATCTGGCAACCAAAAAGCTTTCCCGTTTTGATAAGATCTTCGATGCGGACGCGGACGCTCATGTGGTGGTCACGCTGGAGCGCAACCGCCAGACGGTTGAAATCACAATCCGGAGCAAGGGCATGATTTATCGTGCGGAGGCTACCGATTTTGAAATGAACGACGCGCTGGATCAGGTCATCAGCGCTTTGGGCCGGCAGATCCGCAAGAACAAGACCCGCCTGGACAAGCAGATTCATTCCGCGGCGCTGGATCAGCTCGTAGCGGAGGTACCGGAAGAGGCCGAGCCTGCCGAGGTTGCCGAAGAAGAGGAATATCGGATTGTGCGCACCAAGCATTTCCCGGTGAAACCCCTTACCATTGAAGAAGCAATTCTGCAGATGAACCTGCTGGGGCACCAGTTTTATATGTTCCGCAACGGCGCCACAGGTGAGATCAACGTAGTTTATCAGCGCAAAAACGGCGATTACGGTTTATTGGAGCCGGACGCGGAATAATACAGAGTAGTCAGCGGGGGCCGCAGTCTGACGCGGCCCCCGTTTTATTTCCCGGGTAAAACAAAACATTTTTGCCCGCTATTTTTCAGATACGGAGAGAAACACAATGGATCAATTTCAACTGGTATGCCCCTGCGTGCTGGGCGTAGAAGGCCTGGTGGCGGAAGAACTGCGCGATATGGGCGCGCAGCAGGTAGAGCCCCAGAACGGCCGCGTGGTGTTCGCGGGCAGCGAAGAAATGCTGGCGCGCGCGAATCTCTGCTCCCGCTACAGCGAGCGGGTGCTCGTGCTGCTCGGCACGTTCCGTGCGGTCACTTTTGAACAGCTGTTTCAGGGGGTAAAGGCACTGCCCTGGGAGCAGTGGATCGGTAAGCTGGATAAGTTCCCGGTCAAAGGCCGCTCGCTCAGCTCTCAGCTTTCCAGCGTTCCGGACTGCCAGTCCATCATCAAAAAGGCCATTGTGGAGCGCCTGAAGATGAAATACCGCATCCCCTGGTTCGAGGAATCCGGCGACATGTATCAGGTGCAGTTTCTGATCTTAAAAGACACCGTCAGCGTGATGCTCGACACCAGCGGCGTGGGACTGCACAAGCGCGGCTACCGCCCCAACGCGGCGGAGGCCCCGATTAAGGAAACGCTGGCCGCGTCGATGGCGAAGCTGGCCCGCCTCTGGCCGGATTCCCACGTATACGACCCGTTCTGCGGCTCCGGAACGATTCTCATCGAATCGGCGCTGCTCGCGATGAACATTGCCCCCGGCCTGCAGCGGCGCTTTGCGGCGCAAAGCTGGAAGGGGGTCGACGAAAGCGTGTGGGTACGCGAGCGGGAGCGCGCGCAGGATCTGGTTCGGCGTGACAGCACCTTCCTCGCCACCGGCTACGACATCGACGGCGCGGCCGTTGCCCTGACGCTGGAAAACGCGAAAAAGGCCGGCGTCATTGCTCACATCCGGGCGGAGAAGCGCGATATCCGTGACTTTGCGGAGGAGGGTGAGCGCGGCTGCGTGATCTGCAACCCGCCCTACGGTGAGCGCCTGCTCGACCTGAGCCAGGCGGAGGAGCTGTACACGGCCATGGGGCAGCGCTTCGTTCCCAAACGCGGCTGGAGCTACCACATCATCAGCCCCGACGAAACGTTTGAAAGCTGCTTCGGCCGCCCCGCGGACAAGCGCCGCAAGCTGTATAACGGAATGATCAAATGCCAGCTGTACAGCTATTTTAAAGCGTAATCACAGAATTGGCGGCCCTGCGCGGCGGCAGTGCGTTTCTCTTTGGACAATCGGAGGAGAAAGCAGAGGCTTTTGGCGCGGATATACTTTTGATAAAATGTAAAATTCAGGAAAGACTACTTCCGGGAATCCACGGCGGGTTCCCGGATTTTTCTTGAGAACGTGCAATTGTAAAAAAATTGTGAAATTCCGTATTTTAGGAAAAAACCTCTTGATTTTTATGTGGACAGCGGCTAAAATAAGTCTTAGCACTCGGGGATATTGAGTGCTAAACCAAACCAATCATTTGATTTTTTATAAGGAGGAAATAGGAAATGACGATCAAACCACTTTCCGACAGAGTTCTGATTAAAATGGAAGAGGCGGAGGAAACCACAAAGAGCGGTATCCTGCTGGCCGGTTCCGCAAAAGAAAAGCCCCAGATCGCGTCCGTTATCGCGGTCGGCCCCGGCGGTATGGTAGACGGCAAAGAGGTTACCATGTACGTAAAGGTGGGCGATAAGGTTATCAGCAGCAAGTATGCCGGAACAGAAGTGAAGATCGACGGCGAAGAGTACACCATTGTACGGCAGTCGGATATTCTTGCTGTTGTGGAATGATTTTTCATTTTGATTCAGAAATTTAGGAGGAATGCAGTATGGCAAAGCAGATTATTTTCGACGTGGAAGCCAGAAAAGCTCTGATGAGCGGCGTAAACCAGTTGGCAGATACCGTTAAAATTACCTTGGGCCCGAAAGGCCGCAACGTGGTGCTCGATAAAAAGTTCGGCGCTCCGCTGATCACCAACGACGGCGTGACCATCGCAAAAGAGATTGAGCTGGAAGACGCGTTCGAGAACATGGGCGCACAGCTTGTCAAAGAGGTCGCGATCAAAACCAACGACGTGGCCGGCGACGGTACCACCACCGCTACCCTGCTGGCACAGGCTCTGGTTCGCGAGGGTATGAAGAATCTGGCGGCCGGCGCTAACCCCATGATCCTGCGCAAGGGAATGCAGAAGGCGGTTGACGCCGCTGTGAAAGCGATCATTGACAATTCCAAAAAGGTTTCCGGCTCCGACGATATCGCGAGAGTCGCTACCGTTTCCTCCGCGGATGAATTCATCGGCAAGCTGATCGCGGAAGCGATGGAAAAGGTCAGCTCCGACGGCGTAATCACTGTGGAAGAATCCAAGACTGCCGAGACATACTCCGAGGTTGTCGAGGGCATGCAGTTTGACCGCGGCTATATCACCCCCTATATGGTAACCGACACCAATAAGATGGAGGCCGTAATCGACGACGCCTATATCCTCATTACCGATAAGAAGATTTCCAACATTCAGGAGATTCTGCCCCTGCTCGAGAGCATCGTACAGTCCGGTAAGAAGCTTGTGATAATCGCCGAGGATATTGAGGGCGAGGCGCTGACCACCCTGATCCTCAACAAGCTGCGCGGCACCTTTACCTGCGTTGGCGTGAAGGCTCCCGGCTTTGGTGACAGAAGAAAAGAAATGCTGCGCGATATCGCTGTTCTCACCGGCGGCCAGGTAATCTCCGAGGAGCTCGGCCTGGAGCTGAAGGACACCACGATCGACCAGCTCGGCCGTGCCCGCCAGGTGAAGGTGGACAAAGAGAACACCATCATTGTGGACGGCGCAGGCAAGTCCGAAGAGATCAAGGACAGAGTCGCCCAGATCCGCGCTCAGCTCGAGACCACTACCTCCGACTTCGACCGTGAGAAGCTGCAGGAGCGCCTGGCGAAGCTGGCCGGCGGTGTTGCCGTCATCAAGGTCGGCGCCGCTACCGAAGTGGAAATGAAAGAGAAGAAGCTGCGCATTGAAGATGCTCTGGCGGCGACCAAGGCTGCCGTGGAAGAGGGCATCGTGGCCGGCGGCGGTGTTGCGTTCATCAACGCGATCCCCGCGGTGGAAAAGCTGCTGGAAAGCACGGACGGCGACGAAAAAACCGGCGTGCAGATCGTTCTGAAGGCTCTGGAAGAGCCCGTGCGTCAGATCGCTGTGAATGCCGGCCTCGAAGGTTCTGTCATCGTAGAGAACCTGAAGAAGGATAACAAGGTTGGTTACGGCTTTAACGCGCTGACCCAGGAGTACGGCGACATGATTAATGCAGGAATTGTCGATCCTACCAAGGTATCCCGTTCCGCTCTGCAGAACGCCGCTTCCATCGCGGCCATGATTCTGACCACCGAATCTCTGGTTGCCGATAAGAAAGAACCGGCGGCTGCTCCCGCAATGCCCGCAGACGGCGGCATGGGCGGCATGTATTAATAAATATTCTCCGTAAACAGGGTGATACCAAAAGGTATCACCCTGTTTCATTGTAAAGAAGGCTGTTGTGAAGGTACCTGAAATACAAAAAAGACTTTCGCTGCTGGGCAGACAATCTGTTTCTTTTGATATAGAATAAGCTTACAATCGGGTGTTTTTGAAAGTCTTTTATGCTTATATTGCTGGTGCGGAAAAACTGAAAGAGAGCATTGTGCATGATAAAAAAAGATAAAATTGAATTTCTTAACGATCGCAAAGTTGGAATTGTTGGTTGCGGTCATTTGGGGCAATCAATTGCCCTGTCACTCATAAAGAACGGACTGAAAAGAGAAACCCTTTTTCTTTCCAGTAGGGGAAATCCAAAGACTCAAAGTAGGTTACAAGCATTGGGACTGGCCCAAAATCTTAAGACAAATCAAGAAATATTTCAAAACGCGGGCATTATTTTAATCACAATAAGACCTCAGGATCTCCCGGAGCTGAAAAAAACAATGGTACCGGGAAAAGGACTGATTGTTTCTTGTATGGCGGGCGTTCCCATTTCATTAATCAATACCGCATTGAATGCACCGGTGTGTCGAATGATGTTTAGCGGGCCGGACACCATAGAACAGGAGAGTGGTGTAGCATCTATGTTCCCAGAGCACGAGGATTTGAAGCTGCTGTTGCGCTGCATGAATCTAACACATATCCGGTCGAAGAGTGAAAATGATCTGGATGTTTTTACTGCTGGAGTCTGTATGCCAGCAGCAATCTTAAAAGCAGGTCATCGGGATGAGGCGCAAAAGGCGATTTACGAAATCGCGGACGAATATCCTCTTTTTTCAGAGCTTTATCAATGGGCTGTCAGTGTGTTACCACACTTTCAAACACAAAAGGAGCAGAATCAATATATTGAAAAAATGGTCACAAAGGGGGGCGTTACAGAAGCAATTATCAATAGCCTGTGCAGCGGGGCTTCCTTTGATGCTGCCCTGCGTGCTGGAGTAAGCCGAACCAAACAGATTTCAAAAGAAATCCAACGATCAATCCTTTCCGGACTTCAAGATTAGACTGAATTGGAGGGAAGGCAGCAAGGGCCCCAAAGGGCTCTTGCTGCCTTCCAAAATTCTATGGATCATAAGAGAGGGATGAGCAGGTTCATTCCAAAAATCCAGTGCCGGTTTATTTCTTGACTGCCGTTTCGGCGGAAACGGATTTCGGCTCGGATTCCCGGTTTTCATTCCAGCAGTCGGTATCGTGAATTCCGATGCTGGGCGCGTAGAAATAGATTTTCTCTTTGCCCTGCTTTTTCTGCGCTTCGTAATCCTTTAAGACCTTGATGGCGGTGTTGGCCAGAATCATCAGTGCGGGGAAATTGAGCAGAACCATAATCGCCATGGTAAAGTCCGACAGATTCCAGGCGAGCTCCGCTTTCATCAGGCAGCCGACAAATACGGCAGCCACAATACTCAGCCGGAACAGCATGGAAGGAGCCCGGTGCCAAATATAATACACGTTGGTTTCAATATAATAGATGTTGCCGATGATGGTTCCGAACGCAAAGAACAGAACCGAAATAGAGACAAACCAAATGCCAAAGTCGCCAAACTGAGACTGTACGGCGGCCTGCACCAGAGGCATGGCGTAGCCCCCGTCCTTTCCTTCCCAAGAGACGCCGGGGCAGAGGATCAGCAGAGCGGTTGCGGTGCAGAGAATCAGAGTGTCGATGAAAACGGCCAGCATCTGTACCAAGCCCTGCTTTGCGGGGTGGGTGTCGTCCACCGTGCCCGCCGCGTTCGGCGCGCTGCCCATACCGGCTTCATTTGAATACAGACCGCGGCGCAGACCGATCGAAATTGCGGTGCCCGCAAATCCTCCGGAGATGGATTTGAAATCAAATGCCATCGAGAAAATCTGTGAGAACACATGGGGCAGATTCTTGATGTTCAGCGCAATAACCGCAAGGCTGACGACCAAAAAGCCGATTGCCATGATCGGAACAATCACCTCTGAAATTTTTGCAACGATCTTCTGGCCGCCAAATACGCCGTAAGCGGTCAGCAGAGCCATGAAAATGGCAACGCCGTAAGAGACCGCCGTGGAATCGCCGAAGTTCCGCTGAAAGGCGGCGGTAACCGCGTTGGCCTGCAGCATCTGAAAGCCGTAGGAAAACGTGATGATCAAAGACATTGCGAACACAACGCCGATCCAGCGGCGTTTGAATATTTTCACCAAATAGTACGAGGGGCCGCCCTGAAAACCGCCCTCGGGCGTTTTTACCTTATACAGCTGCGCCAGAGTGCTTTCCACAAAGGCGGAAGCGCCGCCAAGGGCCGCCGTCATCCACATCCAGAAAATGGCGCCGGGGCCGCCCAGAATAATAGCGGAGGCCACGCCGGTAATATTGCCTACCCCCAAACGGGAAGCGCACGAAACCATCAGGGCCTGAAAGCCCGAAACGGCCTCTTTGTTGTCACTTTCCTGAAACAGCAGCCGAATTCCCTCCTTTGCCATTCTAAACTGCACGACCCGTGTCCGAATGGAAAAGTAAACGCCGCTGAATAACAGTAAAACCAATAGAATACTGCCGTACAAAAAGCCGTTTGTCGTGTCGAGAAGTCTGTTCAGTTGATCTGCGAATACGCTCATATGTTTTTTACCCCTTCTTTTGTTTACACCGAAGTGCAAGTCTTATTTGCAAAATAGTGCAGGTTCAGTTTGCCGGACAAGTATTCCAGCATATGGATCCCGCCGATGCTGTTTCCCTTCTTGTTCAGAACCGGGCCATAGGTGGCGATTCCCATCCCTTGCTCCGCCGCCGCTACAATTCCACCTCCTACTCCGCTTTTGGATGGGATTCCCGCCTTTACCGCAAATTCACCGGATTCGTCGTACATGCCGCAGGTCAGCATCAGCGTTTTCACAATGCGCACGATCCACTCGTCTATCATTTGCCCGCCGGTGACGGGGTCCAGGCCGTCGTTGGCCAGAATCAGCGCGTAACGGGCCAGATCCTCCGTCGTTACCTCTACCGAGCACATCCGAAAGTACCGGTCCAATATCTGCTCCGGGTCGCCCTCCAGAATATGGTCGCTTTGCAGCAGGTAGGCGATCGAGCGGTTGCGCAGCCCCGAGTGCTTTTCAGAAAGGTAAACCTGTTCGTTCAGGCGGATGGCATCGTGAAAGCAAAGGCGGCGCACCAGATCCAGAAACGCCTCGAAGGGATCGGGCAGATCGATGCAGCCTACGGTGACGATTGCTCCGGCGTTGATCATGGGATTAAACGGGGGAAGCTGCTTGGATTCGAGCTGCACGATGCTGTCGAAGCAGTCGCCGGTAGGCTCCATTCCCACCTTGCTGAATACCTTTTCATAGCCGACGGTTTGAAGCGCCAGAATCAGCGAAAAGGTTTTGGCGATGCTCTGCATTGTAAACGGAACGTTCCAGTCGCCTGCGCGGCAGGTAGTGCCGTCCGGCAGAATCAGGCAGATTCCCAGATGCGAGGGGTCGGCCTTGGCCAGCTCGGGAATATAGTCGGCAACCTTACCGCGGGAAAGAAAGCTTCTGCCGTAGAGCAAAGCCTCCTGTAAAATAAGGTCAATGTCTTGTGGCATCATCATAGAATTACCCCTTGAATGCGATGTTTTTTATGGAATGTCATTATAATACCATGAAAACGGAAAAAAAGGTAATTCGCTTTGAGGATAATGTCTATAGCAAATCCATATAAGGGGAGCACCTATGGTTTTGCGGCATGCGGTATGCATTGTAAAGCGGGAAGAGCCCCTTGCCTTAGAGGGCAAAAAGGAAATCGTTTTCTCCAAAACAGGCTCTTTACAAACTTTACCAAATGTGATAGATATGAAATTGCGATATCGTCGATGAGCCTGAAAACCGGATGGCTTTCAGGCTGCGGGGGAAGTCCCGCGGCGCACTCTTCCGGTGCGAATGGGCGGTAATCGTCAACCAACCGCCGGCTGTGCCGGCGCCGCACGGGAAGCCATGCTCTTTCGGACGATCTTGTTTTGAGGTTTGTTTCAAGTAGAACGAAGAAGGCGATTTTTCTGTTTCATATGCTTGAGATGCAGATTGTAAAGGAGGAACTTTTGTTGGAGATCAAGTATTTGAAATACTTTCAGGCCGTGGCGGCCTATGGGTCGATCAATCAAGCGGCGAAGGTGATGTACATTTCTCAGCCTCATCTGAGCCACATCATCAAAGAGGTGGAAGAGGAGGCGGGGTTCGAGCTGTTCCAGCGCACAAAGCAGGGCTGTGTGCTCACGAAGAACGGGAAAAAGTATTTGAAGCACTGTGAGGTCATCCTGCGCGAAATTGAAAATCTGAGACAGTTCAGCAGTGAGATACAGGCCGGCAAAAGCGTGATGAGCATTTCCATGACGAAATTTTCACATACGGCGGAGTGCTTTAACCGGGTATGCTGCCGACACTGGAATCTGGAGAATTACTCCTACCGGCTCAACGAGGACTCCACGATGAACGTGATAGACGACGTGATCAGCGGCGGCGCGAATGTAGGGGTGATCCACTTTGCGTCTCAGGAATCGAATATCATGCAGAAGCTTTTTTCCGATAAGGAGCTGGAGTTTCACCCGTTGGCCACCTTTCTGCCGTATGTGTGTCTGGCCAGCAATCACGAGCTGCTCAACGGCAGCAGCGGCATTGATATTTCGGAGCTGAAGAATTACGGGTTTGTCAGATACATAGGCCAGTTCGAGGATTTTATCTACCATATCACCGCCGAAAACCTTCACTTGGATTTGAACGATTCCTCCCGGATCGTGTATGTCAGCGACCGCGCCGAGCAGATGAATCTGATTTCGACCGGCGGCTTTTTCACGATTGGAATTTCGGAATTTTCGGGCCAGAATTCCCTGTACGGGGTTGTTTCGGTTCCGCTGATGAACTGTTCGGAGCATATTGTATTCGGCATCGTGACCAAGCGCGGCGGGAAGCTCTCAGACGCCGAGCGGGAGTTCATCGACGAGGTGACGGAAAGCTACCGCCGCCTGCAAATGCGAGAGAATCAAACGGTGCGTAGCGGGCTGGGGGCAGATTAAAATGGTACCAGCAGGATTCATCCGTTTGCACGTATAAAAAACAAATAAGAGCAAAAGCTAAATTTTTACAGAAAAGGAAACTGTTTTTCATCGATTTGCGAATGGTATCAATACTGAAATTTGATTTCAATGCGCATTTATGGTAAACTAAAGTCATAGCATTGTCATACAGTCAGTATTCTGTTCGGGAGGTGCGAAACGATGGAGGCTTATTATCCTTTTGTGTGGCTGGCGGTGATTGTCGGAGCGGCTATTCTGGAGGCCGTGACCGTGCAGCTGGTATCCATCTGGATGGTGGTCGGCGGCATTGCGGCGCTGATCGCGAATCTTTTTGGTGCGCCGATCTGGATTCAGACAGGGATGTTTGCGGTGGTTACAACGCTTTCTCTGGCGCTGACCCGTCCGCTGATCAAAAAAGCGCTGAAGGTCAAACGAGAAGAAACGAACGCCGGCCGCTATGTCGGCAAGGTCGGTATCGTCATGTCGGAAATCGATAACGAAAAAGGCCAGGGTCAGGTGACGGTAATGGGCAGCGTATGGTCCGCCCGTTCCGACAGCGGCGCTGTGATCCCGGCAGGACATAATGTTCTGGTGCTGCGCATTGAAGGGGTCAAGCTGATCGTGGCGCCCGAATCTTAAAAAACTGTATTCTATTTAACAGGAGGTTTCACTATGGGATGGATCATTCTATGGGCCCTGGTTTTGATTGTCGTGGTGGTCATCATCACGAATATCAAGATCGTTCCGCAGGCGCATGCCTACGTTATGGAACGGCTGGGAGCCTACCACGCAACCTGGGAGACCGGTCTGCATGTCAAAGTGCCTTTTATTGACCGGATTGCCAAAAAGGTATCCCTCAAGGAGCAGGTCATCGATTTTCCGCCGCAGCCCGTTATTACGAAAGATAACGTGACGATGCAGATCGATACCGTTGTGTATTTTCAGATCACGGACCCGAAGCTGTACGCCTACGGCGTGGAGCGCCCCATCTCCGCGATTGAAAACCTGAGTGCCACCACGCTGCGTAACATCATCGGCGAGCTGGAGCTGGATACCACCCTGACGTCCCGCGACGTTATCAACAGTAAAATCCGCATCGTGCTGGATGAAGCGACCGATGCCTGGGGCATCAAGGTCAACCGCGTGGAGCTCAAGAACATTCTTCCGCCGCCCGCGATTCAGGATTCGATGGAGAAGCAGATGAAGGCCGAGCGCGACCGCCGCGCCATTATTCTGGACGCCGAAGGCCAGAAGCGCAGCGCAATTCTGATCGCCGAGGGCCAGAAGGAGGCGGCGATTCTGGCTGCCGACGCGCAGAAGCAGTCTCATATTCTGGAGGCCGAGGGTGAGGCGCAGGCCATTATGTCTGTTCAGCAGGCCCTGGCCGACAGCTTAAAGCTTTTGAACGACGCGGCTCCCAGCGACCGCGTCATCGCGCTCAAGAGCCTCGAGGCGTTCCAGAAGGCCGCCGACGGCAAGGCCACAAAGATCATCATTCCGTCCGAAATTCAAAGTTTGGCCGGTCTCGCAACCTCTGTGAAGGAGTTCTTCACAGACGATCCGCAGGGTGAAAAACCGAACCGCGCAAAATAGACAAAATAGGCGGTGCTTCCTGAGAAAAGCTCATGATAACCTTACGAAAATATGATTTTTGAAGCCGCTTCTATTGCATTTTACGTGTTTTTAACCTAAACTGAAAGGGATGGATTATTCAGGAGAGACCGGAGGGAAAGGCATGAGATCGGTTCTGTTGATTTTCGCCAGTCTGGATAAATGTGCCGGATGGAACCGGGTTCCTGAATAAATGGGCAGGCTGCACCCTGTAAGGGTGCGGTCTGCTTTTTGTTCTGCGTGAAAATCGCCGGCGGGTCAGCCCCGTTCTGATTTTGGGCGGAACAAAACCAGTGCGCCGCTTTGTTTGTCAAATCCGGCGTCGCGCAAAATTCGTTTCTCAGGAGGCGGATGAAATTCCGGCAGTTGAGACTTCAAAATGATGATTTGAAAAAGGAGTGCTGTTTCATGTCAAGCGGAAAAAAAGTTGCGGTTATTATGGGCAGTGACAGTGATTTTGCGGTTGTATCCGCCGCGATTAAGCGGCTCAAAGCATATGAAGTACCGACAGAGGTGCACGTGATGTCGGCTCACAGAACGCCGCTTGCGGCCGCGGAGTTTGCAAAAAATGCCAGAGCGAACGGCTTCGGCGTTATCATCGCCGCTGCGGGCAAGGCGGCGCATTTGGCGGGAGTGCTCGCGGCGCACACTACGCTCCCGGTCATCGGGATCCCGATCAAGTGTTCCACTCTCGACGGCCTTGACGCGCTGCTCGCCACCGTGCAGATGCCCAGCGGCGTTCCGGTTGCCACGGTGGCGATCGACGGGGCGGACAACGCGGCTCTGCTGGCGGTTCAGATGCTTTCCCTTGCGGATGAAGCGCTGGCCGATCGGCTCGGGCAGATGAAGCAGAAAATGGCGGATGAAATTGAAAAGAAGGATGAGGCAATTCAGTCGGCCGTAAAGGCTCTGTAAGCGCCAAATGGGGGGAAGGGTATGAAAAGTTTCAGCGAAAGCTATAAAGCGGCGGGGGTAGATGTTACCGCCGGGTACCGTGCGGTGGAGCTCATGAAAAGCCACGTGGCCAGAACGACGACGCCCGGGGTTTTGTCTGGCCTGGGCGGCTTCGGCGGTTTGTTTCGTCCCGATCTTTCGGGCATGCAGGAGCCGGTTCTGGTTTCGGGTACCGACGGCGTGGGCACAAAGCTGCGCCTTGCCTTTCTGATGGATCAGCACGACACCATCGGCATCGACTGCGTGGCCATGTGCGTCAACGACGTGATCTGCGGCGGCGCACAGCCGCTGTTTTTTCTGGATTACCTCGCGGTGGGCAAAAATCACCCGGAAAAAATCGAGAAGATCGTCGCCGGCGTGGCGGAGGGCTGCGTGCAGTCCGGCTGCGCTCTGGTGGGCGGCGAAACGGCGGAAATGCCCGGCTTTTACCCCGAGGACGAGTACGATCTGGCGGGCTTCTGCGTGGGCATGGTAGACCGCTCCAAGATCATCGACGGCTCACAGATGCAGCCGGGCGATGTGATTTTGGGCCTTGCTTCCTCCGGCGTGCATTCCAACGGCTTTTCGCTGGTGCGCAAGGTGTTCCGCCTGGATTCCGGCAACATCGGCCGCCATGTGGACGAGCTGGGCAAAACGCTGGGCGAGGAGCTTTTGACCCCAACCCGGATTTATGTTAAGTCTGTTCTGAATCTGATGAAGCAATGCAATGTGAAGGCGGTTTCTCACATTACAGGCGGCGGCTTCTACGAGAATGTGCCGCGCATGATGAAGGAGGGCCTGACCGCGAAGCTGGAAAAGGCCGCTCTGCCTTCTCTGCCGATTTTCCACCTGCTGCAGTCCGTTGGCAATATTCCGGAGCATGATATGTACAATACCTTCAATATGGGAATCGGCATGTGTCTTGTGGTGTCTCCGGACGAAGCGGACAAGGCCGCCGCGCTGCTGCGGGAATCGGGCGAACGCGTGTCCGTAATCGGCCGGGTGGAGCAGGGCACGGAGGGCGTTGTTCTATGCTGAATATTGTGGTGCTGGTTTCCGGCGGGGGAACCAACCTGCAGGCTCTGATCGATGCCGAACGCCGGGGAGAACTCTCCGGCGGGCGGCTTTCGTGCGTCATTTCCAGCAGACCGGATGCATACGCTCTGACCCGTGCTGCGCAGGCAGGCATCCCCTGCGAGGTTCTGCGCCGCAAAGAATTCGACAGCCAAACTGCCTACGACCATGCACTTTTGTCGCTTCTGGAGCGCTGTGAGGCCGGTTTGGTGGTGCTGGCCGGGTTCATGACGATCATCGGGGATGCGGTGATTGCACGCTACCGCAACCGGATGATGAATATTCATCCGTCTTTGATCCCTTCCTTCTGCGGGGAGGGGTATTTTGGCCTCGCGGTGCACCGCGCCGCGCTTTTGCGCGGGGTGCGTGTGACGGGCGCAACCGTCCATTTTGTCAACGAGGTGTGCGACGGCGGGCCGATCATCCTGCAGCAGGCGGTGGAGATTCGCGACGACGACACGCCGGAAACGCTGCAGAAGCGAGTGATGGAAGAGGCCGAGTGGAAGATACTGCCCCGCGCGGTGTCTCTGTTCTGCGAGGGCCGGCTTTCTGTCGCCGGGAACCGCGTGCTGCAAATCAATAAGGAACAACGGGAGGAAGCCGAATGACAACCAAAACGATTGAACAGGCTCTGGCGGGCAACGGGTACCCCGGGCGCGGAATTTTGTTCGGAAAATCTCCGGATGGCGCGTATGCGCTGATCGCCTATTTCATTATGGGGCGCAGCGAAAACAGCCGCAACCGTGTGTTTGTGCGGGAGGGCGACGGGCTGCGCACACAGGCGTTCGACCCCTCAAAGCTGTCCGATCCGTCGCTGATCATCTATGCGCCGGTGCGCGTGGTCGGCACCGAGGTGATTGTGACAAACGGCGACCAGACCGATACGGTGCGCGATTTTCTGCGCCGCGGCGAAACGTTTGAGGATGCGCTGAGAAGCCGCACCTTTGAGCCGGACGAGCCGAACTTTACCCCCCGCGTTTCCGGCTGGATGAACGCGGGCACCGACTTTGCCTACCGCCTTTCGATTTTGAAAAGCGCCGGCGGCAACCCCTCCTCGGTGCAGCGCATGTTTTTCGAGTACGAAACGCCGGTGCCGGGGCAGGGGCACCTGATCCATACTTACCGCTGCGACGGCAGCCCGCTTCCCTCCTTTGAGGGGGAGCCGGTCTGCGTCAGCGTTCCGCAGGAGCTGGAGGAGTTTACCCGGCTGATCTGGGATTCCCTGAACACGGAAAACCGGGTTTCGCTGTTTACCCGCCGCATTCGCCTTTCAACCGGCGAAACGGAAACCCAGATCATCAATAAGAATCAGTAAGGGGAGGAACAGAGGATGGAACTGATGCTGAAATACGGCTGCAACCCCAACCAGAAGCCGTCGCGGATTTTTCGTCAGGACGGCGGCGAGCTGCCGGTCACGGTGCTGAACGGCAAGCCCGGCTATATCAATTTTCTGGACGCGCTGAACAGCTGGCAGCTGGTAAAAGAGCTGAAAGCGGCAACGGGACTGCCCGCCGCCGCATCGTTTAAGCATGTCAGCCCCGCCGGTGCGGCGGTGGGCGTGCCGATGTCGCCCAAGCTGCAAAGGAGCTGCTTTGTCGACGATCTCGAGCTCTCCCCGCTGGCGTGCGCCTATGCCAGGGCCCGCGGGGCGGACCGCATGTCCTCCTATGGCGACTGGATTGCGCTCTCCGACGAATGCGACGCGCAGACCGCCCGCCTGATTTCCCGCGAGGTGTCCGACGGCATTATTGCGCCCGGCTATTCGGCTGAAGCGCTCGAAATTCTGAGGGCAAAGCGCAAGGGCTCTTACAGCGTGGTTCGGATCGATCCGGAGTACGTTCCTGCCCCCGTAGAGCATAAGGATGTGTTCGGGATCACCTTTGAGCAGGGCCGCAACAGCGCGGTGATCGACGAGAGCCTGCTGACCAATTTCGTCACCGACAGCAAAACATTCTCCGCAGAAGCGAAACGTGATCTTCTGGTGGCGCTGATCACGCTGAAATATACGCAGTCCAATTCCGTCTGCTACGCAAAGGACGGACAAGCCATTGGTGTGGGAGCCGGGCAGCAGTCCCGCATCCACTGCACCCGCCTTGCGGGCAATAAGGCGGATTTGTGGCATCTGCGCCAGCATCCGCAGGTACTCAGCCTGCCCTTCCGTGCGGATATCCGCCGCCCCGACCGCGACAACACCATCGACGTGTACCTTTCCGACGACGCGGAAGAGGTACTGGCGGACGGCGTCTGGCAGCAGTTCTTTACCGAATGCCCCGCGCCGCTCAGCCGCGAGGAAAAACGCCGCTATCTTTCGGGCATCACCGGCGTTTCGCTGGGCTCTGACGCGTTTTTCCCGTTTGGGGACAACATTGAGCGCGCCCACCGCAGCGGCGTTTCATTTATTGCACAGCCCGGCGGCTCCATCCGCGACGACCATGTGATCGATACCTGCAACAAGTACGGCATTGCCATGGTATTTACCGGTCTGCGTTTGTTCCACCACTAATTAACCCGGTACTGATCTGCGAGAAGCAGGAAGGCGGGGGAGAAAATCTCTTCCGCATAGAGGATCGGGAATCCGTATGAGTTTACAACAGGAGTGTGTGAAAATATGAAGGTACTGGTAATCGGCAGCGGCGGCCGCGAGCATGCACTGGTGCGCAAGCTGAAAGAAAGTCCCCGGCTGACGAAGCTCTGGTGTGCGCCCGGCAACGGCGGCATCGCCCGAGACGCGGAATGCGTAGACATCAAGGCGGCGGACATTCCCGGCGTGGTGGCGTTTGCAAAGAGCAACGGGGTCGATCTGGTTGTCGTAGCGCCCGACGATCCGCTGGCCGCCGGAATGGTGGACGCGCTGGAGGCCGAGGGCATCCGCGTATTCGGCCCGCACAAGGCTGCGGCGCAGATTGAAGCGAGCAAGGTGTTTTCCAAAAATCTGATGAAAAAATACAATATCCCCACGGCGGGGTACCAGGTGTTTACCGAGCCGGAAGCGGCGCTCGCGGAAATCCGCCGTGAGAACAGCTACCCGGTCGTCATCAAGGCCGACGGCCTTGCGCTCGGCAAGGGAGTCGTGATCGCGCAGGATTACGCACAGGCGGAGCAGGCGGTTCGCGCGATGATGGAGGATAAAATCTTCGGCGAATCCGGCAGCCGCATTGTGCTCGAGGAGTTCCTCACCGGGCCGGAGGTTTCTGTGCTGGCGTTTACCGACGGCAAGTGCGTGCGCCCCATGGTGTCCTCCAAGGATCACAAGCGCGCGCTCGACAACGACGAGGGCGCGAATACCGGCGGCATGGGTACCATCAGTCCCAACCCGTTTTACGACGACGAAACGGCGCGCGTGTGCATGGAAACCATTTTTCTTCCCACCATCCATGCCATGAACGCCGAGGGCAGGCCGTTTAAGGGCTGCCTGTATTTCGGGCTGATGCTTACCCCGAAGGGCCCTCGTGTGATCGAATATAACGCCCGCTTCGGCGACCCCGAAACCCAGGTGGTTCTGCCGCGCCTAGAAAGCGACCTGCTCGACATTATGGAGGCCGTCATCGACGGGCGTCTGGAGGAGCAGGAGATTCAGTGGTCGCCGCAGGCGGCGGCCTGCGTGGTGATGGCCTCGGGAGGTTACCCCGCGCAGTATAAAAAAGGCATTGCGATCAGCGGCCTTTCCAAAGACGGGCAGGTGCCGGGGGCCACGGTGTATCACGCCGGCACCGCGCTGCACGGCGAGGAGTTCGTCACAAACGGCGGGCGTGTGCTCGGCGTGACCGCCACGGGGGAAACGCTGGAACAAGCGCTGGAAAAAGCGTATCGTGCGGTTTCCGGCATCCATTTCGAGGGCGCTCACTATCGCCGCGATATCGGGAAAATTCAGAAGGTCTGACAAACAAAGCGGGGGTGGGCTGTTCAGCCTTCCCCCAAAAAAGATGCAAACAAAAAGCCGCCGGGAGCATTCCCGGCGGTTTCAAACGTGTGAGAAACGGGTGGCTTCTCAATATTGACCAAAGCGATCCGAATTGCGTTATTCGGAAAGAGCTCTTTGCAGCCAGGCGTCGGCAATGTCCATGGCCAGGTACAGCCCTTCCTTTTCACTGGATTTTACAATTTGCTTGCGGGCGCGAATGTCGGGGTTGGTATACATTAACTGAATGCCGACCTTGTCGGCAACGTCCATATCCAGCACGCGTTTTTTGCTCTTAATTTCCAATTTTACCACGTATTTGTCTTTCATGCTTCCATAGTAAATCACGTCGCCGCAGCGCACCAGGGGCTTTCCGCGGTAGGTGGGAAACTTCGTGGTATTCTCTTTTTCGTTTTCGTTACTCAAACTGATAACCTCCCATCATTCATACTTTGTGAACTAAAATTATAGCATAGACAGGCCCAGAAGTAAAGAAAAAATCCCTTCCGCCGCTTTCCCTGCGGGAAGAAAACAAGGGGGAAAATTTGCTTGTTCAGGCCCAACCGGATCAAAAAAACATGATAACGTATTTCAGGAGTGAACACATGGAAACAATCAAAACAGAAATCAAAGAAAATAAGATGGGAACCGCGCCGGTCGGCGGGCTGATTGCGGGCATGGCTGTGCCCGCGATGTTCTCGATGATGGTGCAGGCCCTTTACAATATTGTAGACAGCTTTTTTGTCGCTAAAATCAGTCAGGAGGCCTTGACGGCGGTTTCACTGGCGTTCCCGATCCAGTCCCTGCTGGTAGCCTTTGGCGTCGGCACCGGTGTCGGCATAAACTCGCTGGTTTCGCGCCGGCTGGGGGAGCGCCGCAAAAAGGAGGCCAACAGCGCCGCAACCCACGGTTTGCTGCTCGGCCTTGTCAACTGGGCGCTGTTTGCGCTGTTCGGTCTGTTTTTTGCCCGCCGATTCATCGAGGGCTTCTCCACAGACCCGACCGTTATTGAGGACGGCACTCGGTTCGTTCAGATCATCTGCATCTTCTCGTTCGGCGTGTTCGTGGAAATCAACGTGGAAAAGACGCTGCAGGCGACCGGCAATATGATCTACCCGATGGTCTTTCAGCTGATCGGCGCCCTCACCAGCTTGATTCTGGACCCGATCTTCATCTTCGGCTGGTTCGGCGTTCCCGCCATGGGCGTGCCCGGCGCGGCGATCGCCAACGTGCTGGCCCAGTGCATCGCCATGTGTGTATCATTGACCGTTCTGATGAAGAAAAAGCACGAGATCGAAGTTAATTTCCGCGGCTTCCGCCCGGATTTCAAAATTGTCCGCGAAATTTATGCGGTCGGCATCCCCACCATCATCATGCAGTCGATCGCGTCGGTGATGGTAATGGGCATGAATCTGATTCTGGTTCGCTTTACCGATACGGCGGTGGCGCTGTTCGGTATTTACTTTAAGCTGCAGTCGTTCGTCTTTATGCCGGTGTTCGGCTTGATGCAGGGCATGATGCCGATTCTGGGGTACAACTACGGCGCGAAAAAGCAGCCGAGAATGGTGCAGGCCATCCGCATCGGCCTTGTGGTCAGCGCGCTGATCATGGCGGCTGGCGTTCTCCTGTTCTGGGTGATACCCGGGCCTCTGCTCCTGATTTTTGAGGCGTCCCCTGAAATGGTGCAGATCGGTGTTCCGGCGCTGCAGATTATCAGCCTTTGCTTTGTGCCTGCCGCGGTGGGCATCACGTTCAGCACGGTATTTCAGGCGCTGGGCAAGGGCGTTTACAGCCTTGCCATTTCTCTGCTGCGCCAGATGATCGTGCTGCTGCCTGCGGCGCATCTGCTGGCCCATCTTTCGCTGAACGCGGTCTGGTACGCTTTCCCGATTGCGGAGATTTTTTCGCTGGCGGCAAGCCTGCTGCTGTTCCGCTGTGTGTACCGCGCCTGCATCCGCACCATGCCGCTATCCTCCTCCGCCGCGCCGGTACGGCTGGCCGCGGACGCGCGGGAGCATTAAAAAATCCGAGCTTGCTGTCAATGAGCCTTGTTTCGCGACGCGAAACCAAGGCTTTTTTGCCCATTTTTTGCACAGAGACCCCTTGGTGGAGCCTGTACACCCGAAATCACGCAAAAAAGCGGGAGCACAGTTTCGCTCCCGCCAAATTGTCGGCAAAGTGTTGTAAAGTTCAGCTGCGTACGGCAGACATGCGCCTTCTATTGCGCCGGCTGCTTCTTCCACAAGCCGGCAAGCCCCGCTTTCGCTCCCTCTTGAAACAGGCTTCGTCAGATAAAATACTCGATGGTGTTCGCAGGCGTTTTCTGCGTTTCCGTGTTGAACAGCAGAATGGCTTCTCTTGTTTCGTTAGGGCCGAGCGCATACAGTCCCCGGCCGGAGCTGTTCAAAAGCGCATAGGAAACCCGGCGGTTTCTGCTCAGGGGCATGTCCAAAATAATCTCGGCTCCCTGCTGCTGGAACGGCTTTTTTCGGTAATACGGGTCGAACAGGTAAATGCTTTCTTCATCGGCGGCGGTCAAAAGCACGTAGTGCCAGTAGCCATAGCGCAGCCGCACCACCGCTGCGCCGCCCTGCTGTAAGGCAGAGACGATTTTGCTGTTCTGGTGCACGCACACATCCCGTCCCGTGAGGTATTCACAGTGGATAGGGAATTTTTTTACCTTGCCGAACTGGTTCAGCCAGTCGCTCAAAAACATCATCGCCATGCGCGACGTTCCGTTCTTCCCGAACTCTCCCTTTCCGTTGTAGGAGTCGAGGCAGTAAAGCATAATGTGCTTGATGATGTCCGGCGGGATTTCCTCCCGCCGGAACAGATAGCTGATCGCGTTGAGCAGTGTGGTGGGGCCGCAGTCGTATTCGGTTGTTTGGTAATTCAGCGGGTTTTTCATAAGCCTCTCTCAATCATTCCAGAGTAATCAGCAGCCGGGTCAGCTCGGCCAGCTGAACGATTTCTTCCACGGGGGCGTATTCCCCGAGCGAATGGCACCGGTACATCGCGCTTGATACGACAAGCCCCGCAATGCCGTTTTGGGCAAATACGTTGTTGTCGCTGCCGCCAAAGGTTTTCTCCAGCGTTCCGGGCAGGTTCAACTCGCGGCAGGCCCGCCGGAACCGCTCTGTTACGGGGTGATCCTTCGGTGTTTGGTAGGCCCGGCAGCCGAGCTTTTTCTCAAATTCCACCGTGGCGCCGAATGCCGCCGCGGAGGTTTCAAACTGCTTATGTACCTTCTCTGCCAGAGAAAGCGCCGTTTCGTGGGAATAGCTGCGGATTTCGCCGGTAACCGTGCACAGGTCGGGGATGATGTTGTTCCCCTTTCCGCCCTGGATCGTACCGATGTTCAGCGTCGTATTCGGGTCGATCTGCCCCAGCTTCAGGGCGGCTGTCGCACTGGCCGCGGCCTGAACGGCGTGTATGCCCTTGTGCGGGGCAAAGCCTGCGTGTGACGACAGGCCGTGAACCACGGCGGTGAAGGACAGGATCGTCGGGGCCTGACAGGCCGCTGTTCCCGCGGGGCCGGAATAATCGAGAATATAGGCTTCTTTGGAGCGCACCCGTGAAAAATCGAACTGCTCCGCACCCTTGCAGTAAATTTCCTCCGCGACTGTAAACAGTACCTCCACCGGGCGGTGAATCTGCTTTTTCTCCCGAATCACGCGCAGCGTTTCCAGAATCGCGGCGATTCCCGAGCAGTCGTCCGCGCCCAGAACGGTGCGCCCGTCGCTGTACAGAACGCCGTCCTTCAGTATGGCGCGTTTCCCGTGCGACGGCTCCACCGTATCCATGTGCGAGCACAGCAAAAGCGGCGGTTGGTCGCTGTCCCCCTCTAAAAATCCATACAGATTCCCGCTGGTTCCGCCCAGCCGTTCTCCCGCGTCGTCCTCCTGCACCGTAAGGCCCAGTGCGGTGAGCTCGCCCTTCAGGTAGTCGGCCATCTGTCGTTCCCCAAGGGTGGGGCTGTCAATGGCAATCAGTTTGGTGAATTGCTCGATTAACCGTTCTTTATTTGTCAGCATGGTTGCACCTCGTATTCTGCTCCTCAAATGGATCGCTGTGTGATGAATGATCTGCCCGCGGCCAAAGCCGCCCGCCTGGTTCTCTCCCGCTCGGCAGAGGAATCGCCCCGGTTTAAAATTCATATATATCATGTATGTTTTAAATCATAGTGCGAAGTAAGGAATTTGTCAACCTGAAATTTTATATGATTGGATGCAAATCTGTGGGGTCGCACCGCGAAATCGAGAAAGCGAGATTCCCCGGTCTGCGCGCTTTGCACCGTAAGGCTGAAAAAGAGAATGAGGGCTGCCCTTCTAGTGAAAAATAATCACAAAAATAGGTTTCACTATTTGCATTGCCGGAATTTAGCTGTTATTATCAAAATGAACCGTGAGGATACCGCCCGCCGATTTTTCGCGTCCCGAACGATCTTAGGGGAGGACTCGGAGGAAAATATCCGGAAGGAGCCGTCGTTACAGTGAACCTGATTGTTCAATTTATTGAGATGAACTGCTACGCTTTAATCATATTGTTTTTTGTTTTTCGGAATGTACGCCGTCAGGATCACCAGTATTTTCCGGATCAGCGGCTTTTTTTGTCGATCATCTGTGCTGTTGCCGCAATGCTTCTTCTGGACACGCTGATGTGGATGATCGACGGCAGACCGGGACGTGTGTTCCGCATCCTGTCTTATGGCACGATGGTGGTTTATAACGCCCTCAACCCGGTGATCTGCCTGCTTTGGTACCTGTATGTGGATTTCTATATTTTTGGAAGCCGAAAGCGCATACGCAGCTACATGTGTCTTTTGCTGATCCCGGTGGGACTCAATCTCGTGCTGTCCGTTGTCAGTGTTTTCAGGAATATCTATTTTTTCCTCGACGAATATAATACGTACCACCGCGGCAAATACATCGTCATTTTAATGATTCTCTGTCTGATTTATGTTTTTGCCACCAGCGTGCTGCTGTTTCTCAACCGAAAGCGGTTGAACTTCAAGGAGTTCTTCAGCCTTTTTTCTGTTCGGGCTTTTTCCAACCGTTGGCGCGGCGGTTCAGCTCTTTATGCCGAGGGGCGTTTTGATCTGGACCTGCACCACGCTTTCCATATTGATGCTGTACATCAATGTTCAGAACGACCAACTGAGAACCGATTATTTAACGGGGCTCTATAACCGCCGGTATCTCGACCATTACCTCTCCGTGAAGGTCAAAACCAGAGATAACCGCCTGCTGGCCGGCCTGATGATCGATTTGGATTCCTTTAAAAAGATCAACGACGAGTACGGGCACGACAGCGGGGATCAGGCGCTGCGGAACGTATCCCGGATTTTGCGGCAGACGTTCCGCCGACAGGATTTCATCTCGCGTTACGGCGGCGACGAGTTTGTGGTGGTGATGGAGATTCAGGAGCCCTGCGAGCTGAAAGAAATCCTGGAAAGGCTTCGCGAGAATATTGAGATGTTTAATCGCCGGAATATCGTCCCCTACAAGATCGGCTTAACGATCGGCTGTGACTGCTTTGACCGGAAAGAGGGCTTGACGGCTTCCTCCTTCCTGACTCGAATCGACCGGCTGATGTATCTGAACAAGCAGAAGAACGATGGGCAGCACCAGCATAAAGACTGACGTATCGGCTGCGTCCCGGTAAAAAAGAACGGTGTAAGAAAGAGCCATGGGGCAACTGGATGCTCCATGGCTCCCTTTGTGCGCGGTTTTGCCTGTTTTTTTTACAGGTGTATATTGGCGCCTTCACCGTATCCCGGGACACGGGATGCTTTTTCAAATTCTTTTCAAAACCCGGGCGGCATACGGCAGAAAGAAGGCTGGCGGCGGGTCGGCAAATACGAACAGCGTCACTCCGGCAGCGGCTTTTGGTCAAAATAGGTTTTGAGCACCACTGCGGTCTGCGACATGCCGAAGGAGCGGATTTCTGAAAGCTGGCTTTCCAGCTCCTCGGAATCGGCGACATGGATTTTCAAAAGAGCGTTGTACGGTCCAATAATATGGTGATGCTCCGTAATGACCGGGTTCTCCTCGGCAAAGGCGCAGAAGCGCCCGTAGGTGTCCGGCGGTACGTTGATCATGATATAGGCCGCCAGCTTTTTACCGGCCGCCGCAAAATCCAGCTTGGCCCGAAAGGCGCGAATCGCGCCGCAATCGCGCAGCTGGGCAATCCGTTCCGAAACGGCAGGCGCGGTCAGGCCCACCCGACGCCCGATCTCGCGCATCGGGGTCTTGCAGTCCTGCTGCAGAATATTCATAATCCTGATATCCGTCTGATCCATGGAACGGCTCCTTCTCGCTCAAAACATTTTTGTAAAGCATAAGCGGCACTTTGCCGAACAATCGTAAGCAAATGGATTATACCACAAAACAAGTTCGCTGTACAGATTCCCGGGCCGGGTGCTATAATAAATACACATTCAAAGAGGCCCGCAAGGGGCCGTGAAAAATCATTTGTTGATACAATTATGACAGGAGGAACTTTCATGCAGCGCTTAAATCTTCCAATTACCGGCATATGCTCATTTGGCAAATATCCCATCTGTACCGATCTGGAGCAGCTAGACGCCGATATTGCTGTTTTAGGCGCGCCTGTTGACTTTGCAGTAGGGTATATGAGCGGCGCGCGCCTTGGGCCCCGCCGCATTCGAGAGGCTTCTACCCAGTATAGCCGCGGGGAAGCCGGTTATTACGATTTTGAGCATGACTGCCAGCGCCTGGCCGCTCCTTTAAAGATTGTGGACTGCGGCGACGCAGATATTCTTCAGGCAGACCCGCAGCACACCTTCGACGCGATTTCGGACGGCGTGCGGGGCATTCTAAAACGCGGTGCGGTGCCGATTGTACTCGGCGGCGACCATTCGATCAGCGCGCCGGTGGGCAATGCGCTGGAGGAGCTTGGCGAAGAAATCTGCGTGGTGCAGTTCGACGCGCACCTCGACTGGAACGATCACGTCGGCCCGCTCCGCTACGGCAACGGCAGCCCGATGCGCCGTCTGTCTGAAATGAAGCACATCGGCCCCATGATTCAGATTGGCCTGCGCGGTATTGGCAGCAGCAAAAAAACAGACTTTGACGACGCGAAAGCGTACGGCAGCGTTCTCATTTCATCGCGTGAAGCCGACCAAATAGGGGTGGAGGGCGTGCTGGCCAGAGTTCCCAAGGCAAAAAATTATTATATTACCGTAGACATTGACGGTTTCGATATGTCGATTGCGCCCGGCGTGGCGTCGCCGTATCCCGGCGGCCTGCTGTTTGACCAGGTGTGCGACATTATCTCCGGAGTGGCCAAAATGGGCCGTATCGTCGCGGCAGATTTGGTAGAAATCGCTCCTTCGTTTGACCCCTCCGGAATTACGGTGCGCCTCGGCGCGCTGATGATGCTGCACACCATGGGTCAGATCGAGGCCCAAATCAAGGAACAGCGCCAAAACGCCTGACCTTGCCCCAATGATTTTGCGTACACCTCCTTTTTATCATTACCATAAAATAACTCAACGAAAGCAGGCAGCCCGCCGACCAGCAGGGCTGCCTGCTTTCGTTTCCAATTGAGCGGTTTCTGAAGAAGTCGTTCCTTTCCATCTGCCATTTGGTAATGCCTGTTCGTTGGTTTATTGTATGCTGCTCCGGGAGAGTTCTGCCCCGGAGGGTGCGGAAAGCTGCGAAAAAAGAGGAGGAGCAACATGATTCCGGTTCTTTGGCAGGTATTCCGGCCGCCAAAAAAACCGGGAAAATGTTGCTCCTAGGGCAGAAGTCATGCACCGTTTGTGCATAAACGTATTGGAAAATTGAAGAGCGAGGAGTGTTCGGCGGAGTGGCAGGCAGATTGCTGCTCCGCCGAATTTTCCTCTGCTGTAAGGAGAGGGTTTACCGTTTGTGAACGATCTCACCGTTTTTGAGGACGGTTTCGACCAGGTTAATGGCAGTATGGTAGGGCAGAAAATGAATCGAAGGGTATTTCAGCACAATGATATCCGCCTGTTTGCCGGGCTCAATGCTGCCGATTCGGTCGGCTCTGTCCACCGCGGCCGCACCGTTGATGGTGAGGGCGGTGATGGTCTCTTCAATCGACAGGCCCATGTAAATGCAGGCGAGTGCAATCATCAGGGGAATGGAGTTGGTAAAGCAGCTGCCGGGGTTCAGGTCGCTGCCTAGGGCAACCGCCGCGCCCTCGTCGATCATTTTGCGGGCGTTTGCGTACGGCTCCTTCAGGCAGAACGCCGTGCAGGGCAGAACATTGCAGATCACGCCGGCCTTGGCCATGTCGGCAATCCCCTTGTCGGAGCTTTGCAGAAGATGCTCGGCAGAAATAGCGCCCATTTCGGCTGCCAGCTCCGCGCCGCCCAGCTGAACGATTTCATCGGCATGAATCTTGAGTTTAAAGCCCATCTTCTTTGCCTGTGTCATATAGTAGCGGGAATCCTCAATGGAAAACACGTTCTTTTCCGTGAAAATATCCGCGAATTCAGCAAGGTGCTCTTCTTTGACCACAGGCATCACTTCATGGAGCAGAAAATCGATGAAATCGCGCTCGCGGCCCTTGTATTCCGGCAGAACGCTGTGCGGGCCCATAAAGGTGGAGACAACGTCCACACAGTGCGTGCTGTTGAGCTCCTTCATGGCGCGAAGCTGCTTTAATTCGGTTTCCTTATCCAGCCCGTAGCCGCTTTTTCCCTCCACGGTGGTCACACCGAATTCCAGCATGCGGTCGAGCCGGTGGCGGCCCACCTCCACCAGTTCTTCCAGCGACGCCGCACGGGTTTGGGAAACAGTCGCGTTAATTCCGCCGCCGCGTTCCATAATGGACATGTAGCTGTCGCCCTTCAGGCGCCAGGAGAATTCATCCGCGCGGTAGCCGCCAAACACAAAGTGCGTGTGAGAATCCACGAATCCTGGCATAACCGTTTTGCCCGTCGCATCGATGATCTCGCAGTCGATTCCGCTGCACTGCTGTTTCAGCTGCTCGGTCGTGCCGACAGCAACGATCTTGTCGCCGTCGGTCAGAACCGCGCCGTCCCGGATCAACCCGATGTCGGACATGTCTTTGCCGTGCTTCGGCCCTTTCCCGGCGCAGGTGACCAGCTCTGCGGCATGGCAGATCAGTTTTTTGCTCATGATCGGTTCCTCCGCTTTCTTATTTCACGATTTTGTCGTAGGTTTTGTCGATCAGGTCGTCAGAGGCGATATAGGGCATGGTGATATAATCCTGGCCCTGGCGGGTCTGGTTGTATTCCGCAACGGTCTCAATGGAGTGCTCGCAGCGGGCCCAGCTTCTTCTGGCCACGCCGATCATGGTATCCCACGGAATCGAAGCCATCAGAATGTCGTCTACTCGTTTGCTGCCGTCGAGCACCATGCCGAAGCCGCCGTTAATGGATTTGCTGATGCCCACGCCGCCGCCGTTGTGCAGGGCCACCAGGCTCATGCCGCGGGCCGCGTTGCCGGCGTAGCACTGAATCGCCATGTCTGCGGTCACGTTGCTGCCGTCGTAGATGTTCGAGGTCTCGCGGAAGGGGGAATCGGTTCCGCCAGTGTCGTGGTGGTCACGGCCGAGCATGACGGGGCCGATTTCGCCGTTTCTGACCATCTCGTTGAATTTCAGGGCGATGTCGCGGCGGCCGAGCGCATCCTGGTACAGAATGCGGCACTGGGTGCCGACCACCAGCTTGTGCTTCTCCGCGTCGCGGATCCAGATATAGTTATCACGGTCTGCGCCGCGGCGGTTGGGGTCGATAATAGACATGGCGGCGTGGTCGGTTTTGCGCAGATCCTCCGGCTTGCCGGAAAGGCAGCACCAGCGGAACGGGCCATAGCCATAGTCGAACAGCATCGGGCCCATGATATCTTCCACATAGGAGGGGAAGATGAAGCCTTCGCTCGTGTCTACGCCGTTTTTGGCAATATCCTTCGCGCCGGCATCGAATACGGCCTTCATAAAGGCATTGCCGTAATCGAAGAAGTAAGAGCCGCGCTCAACCAGCGTTTTAATCAGGTGGTAGTGCTTGATCAGGGATTCGTCCACCTTCTTGCAGAAGGTTTCCTTGTCGGAATTCAGCATTTCAGTGCGCTCGTCAAAGGTCATTCCCTGCGGGCAGTAGCCGCCGTCGTACGGCACGTGGCAGGAGGTCTGGTCGGAGAGCAGGTCGATGTGAATGTTGTGGTCTACGGCGTACTGCAGCAAATCTACAATATTGCCGTGATAAGCGATGGAGAGAACCTCTTTCTTTTCCATGGCTTCTTTTGCCCAGGCAAAAGCGTCTTCAATGGTTTCGGCAACCTTGCCGACCCAGCCCTGGCTGTGGCGGGTTTCAATGCGGGAAGCATCCACTTCGGCAACAATGCCCACGCCGCCGGCGATTTCAACCGCCTTGGGCTGCGCGCCGCTCATGCCGCCCAGGCCAGAGGTGACAAACAGGTGTCCGCTCAGATCGCCGTCCTGCGGAATGCCCAGAACCTTGCGGCCCGCGTTGAGCAGGGTGTTGAAGGTGCCGTGAACAATGCCCTGCGGCCCAATGTACATCCAGCCGCCGGCGGTCATCTGGCCGTAGCTGGAACAGCCCATTGCGGTGGCCTTGGCCCAGTCGTGCGGATTGTCGAACATACCGATCATCAGGCCGTTGGTGATAATGACGCGGGGGCTGTTCTTGTGGGACTTGAACAGGCCCATCGGGTGGCCGGACATCATAACAAGCGTCTGTTCGTCAGTCAGCGCTTCCAGATATTTTTTGATGAGCTGATACTGCATCCAGTTCTGGCAGACCTGGCCGGTCTCACCGTAGGTGACCAGCTCATAGGGGTACAGAGCGACAGCATGGTCCAGGTTGTTGTCGATCATGACCTGGAACGCCTTGCCCTCTACGCAGTTGCCCTTGTATTCGTCGATGGGCTTGCCGTAGATGCGCTCCTTCGGCATGAAGCGATAGCCGTAAATGCGGCCACGTGTCATCAGCTCCTCCAAAAACTCCGGAGCAAGCTGCTCGTGAAGCTCTTCCGGAATATAACGCAGCGCGTTTTTCAGAGCGAGCTTGATCTCTCTTTCGTTCAAGGTCAATTCACGCTTCGGCGCGCGGCGAACCCCCTCTTTAAAGGTGGGATATTCCGGCAGAACGGGGTCGAGTTTGATTGTCATAGCATTACCGATCTCAATATTGTTCATGTGGTAGAACCTCCTTTGCAACTATATAGTAGCACAGCGCTGTCTAAATAACGTCTATAATATGCGATGCCGACTCAAAAAAATTTGAATTCATAGATGCTTTTTGATGAGAAATCGTGTATAATTAAATTTATAGGAGAAAATTAAGCCGATTCGTTCTGTTTTTTTGTTGAATATGAGAAAGAGGGTTTCCGTTATGCCGACTATTTCTTTTGAGCTTTTGCAGACACCAAGAGTTTTGTTAGACGGACAGCAGGTTCTGCTTCCATTTAAAAAGGCGGAAGCGCTGCTGTACTGCCTGGCCCTGAAAAAGACGATTTCAAGGGAACAGGCGGCGAATCTGCTGTGGGATTCCGACGATTCGCAGGTTGCCAAAAAGAATCTGCGCCACACGCTTTATACCATTAAAAAGACGTTTGATCTGGAACTGATCGTTTCGCCGAAAAAGCACCTGCTTACGCTGAACCCCGAGCTCAGCTACGACATCGATTACGACAATTTCATGAAGAACTGCGATTTCTCGCTGTGCGATGGCGAGCTGATGCAGGGCTTCAGCCTGAAGAACGCGGACGCGTTTGAAAACTGGCTGGATATGGAGCGCACCGAGCTCAAGGAGTATTATCTGCGCCAACTGTACGACAGCATGATTCACGCCGCGGGCAAGGATGTTCCCGAGACGGAATCGCTGTTTGCCAAATACGTCAAGAAAGACCCGCTGGACGAACGCGTCTATCAGCTGATGATGGAATGCTACCAGAGAAACGGCCTGTATTATAAGGGGATTAAGGTGTACCAGAACATCAGCAAGCTGCTCAACGCCGAGCTGCGCATCGCGCCGTGCAACGAGCTCGCCCAGCTGCACCGCGAGCTGCTCAGCGCGTGGACGCAGTCGAGCACCGAGGAGCCCGAGCAGCCGATGGTGCACGTGATTGGCCGCAAGGAAGAGATGCAGTACCTGATGAAGTCGTACCGCTCGTTTTTGCTGGGAACCCCCACGGCCATTTTTGTTCTGGGCGACAACGGCGTGGGGAAAACATACCTCATCAATCATTTTTTCGACAGCATCGGCGAGGATTCCTGCATCGTGCTGAAAACCATCTGCTTTCAGGAGGAGCGGGAGTTTATCCTCCAGCCCTGGAACACCATTATGCTGCAGCTCGATCAATACATTCGCAGCCACAACATTTCGGTTCCCGCAAACTACATGAACCACATCAACACGCTGTTCCCGCTGTTCGGAGACCGGCCTCTTTCGGTGCAGGTGCCGGAGGACATCATGATCTCTTACAACTACCGCACCACCCGCAACAGCGTGCTCAAGCTGTTTTCTCTTGTGGGGGAGGAGACGCCGATCATCCTGTTTTTCGACAACATCCAGTTTATGGATAACCTCAGCCTCGAGCTGCTTTCGCTGATTATCCGCGAGCGCAACCCCAATATTATGTGCATCTGCACCTGCCTGGATGTACAGCCCCCGCAGCTGCAAAAGCAGATCAATGCCCTGCTGCGCGAAAAATTCGCCACACAGCTTCTGCTGGAGCCCTTCAGCGAGCAGGTGGTCAAGGATATTCTCGTCGACCGCCTGGGGCCGGACGCTCTGAACGACCAGATCATCCGCCACATTTATCAGGATTCGGAGGGCAACGGCTTTTTCCTCGATCTGCTTATGAGCTACCTGACGCAGGATGCGGGCGCATCCGGCGTACACATGCCGACGAATCCGCAGGATATTCTGCTGGCCCGGCTGGAGGAGCTTTCCACCGATTCGCGGCAGCTGCTCGACACCATCTCGGTCTGCCCCGAATCCATCACGCTCGATATCGTCGAATATATCTTCAACCGCAATACATTGGAAATCATAGAATTGACGGATGATCTCAAGCAGCGCAGCCTGATTCGCGAAAAAGTGTCGGATGGGCAGATCCGCTTCCAGTTCCGCCACGCGAAAATGCAGGATTTCGTCCATTCGCAGCTTTCGCCCTCCAAGCGCAGGCTGCTGCACGCCCGCGTCGCCAATTATTATGAGGAGGCGGCCGAGCTGGTTCGCAACAACAGCTGGTACCAGCGCGTGATCTACCACTACGCGCAGGCGGGCAACGACGCCAAGGTGCTGCAGTATAAGATTTTGAGCCTTTCGGATTACTCCCGCTTTAACTACGAGCTGTACCCGATTCTGCAATTGCAGAAGGATTCGGCACTGAAGGCGCCGAAGCAGCTCACCAAGTATTTCGACGAGCTGACGGCGGAGCTGGTTCGCCTGTACAACTACCAGCCGAACGCGCTGGATTTTGCTGAGATGGAAACATGGCTGTATCTTGTCATCGGCAAATACTGCATTTCGCAGGGGCAGTACAAAAAGGGGCTCGACGCGATTCACCGCAGCCTGAGCCATGCCGAATACCTGGAGGAGCACCCGCAGATGCACATTGCCTGCCTGCGCCAGCTCACCTTCTACGGGATTCAGGTGGGGGACACCGGGCTGATGTGCGAAAACATTCAGAAGAGTATGGAGATCGCGAAGGAGAATCGCCTTGGGATCGATTACGCGATCGAATGCCGGCTGTACGGGCTGTACCTGCTGATGTGCGGCCGTTACGACGAAAGCCGCGAGCAGCTGAATCAGGCGATCAACCGGTTTGAATCCGCGTCGCTGGACGCTCAGAACTACGTGCTGAATCTCGCGGCCTGCTATAATTACCTGGGCGAGTTGGAGCGCAAGCAGCAGAATTTTGAGCACTCGCTGGAATATTACGACCGCGCGCTGGAAATCTGCAGCGACCGCAAATATCCCAAAAACCCCACCTTCTATTCCAATCAGGCACGCGCGCTGCTCGCAATGGGCAAAAAAGAGCAGGCGGCCGATCGTTTCTTTACCGCGAATAAGCTGTACGACGCCTCCAGCATTCTGGTAGGGCGCGGCATCACCAAATCCTATTGCGCGCTGCTGTACGCCGCCGAGGGGAATTTTAAGGATTCCAAGCTCCTGCTCGCGGAGGCCGAACGGCATGCGCAGATACTGGCCTCGCCCATGTCCCTGGGCATTCTGGAGCGGATCAAGGCGATCCTGATCAAGAACTATCCCGAGGAGTTTACGGACGTGATTCCGGAGGGCTATGAAGCGTGCTGCGCAAACGCCGAAAAACACATGGGGCACCTGCCGGGGGCCTATGAATTATACCTGCCGCTGGAGCTGGCGGATATGACAATTTAAATGGAAAAAAGACGCGCACATGGTATGCTGTAGCAAATACAAATCGAATCCGAAAAGATAAGCGTTTTGTCCCCGGCCTTGGCGAGGGGACAAAACGAAATCCGATCCGCGCTGTTTTCACCTTGCTGTAAGGGCAAAAGATCATACCGGGGAGTGACCGGTATGCAGGAAAGGGGCTTTCGAGTGAAGTTTTCGATCAGAGTAGCCGATCCCGCAGGCAATATCACCATTTTTGTACTCGGCGATGTGCCGCCGGAGCAGTATGCCCCCGTTGCGGCAAAGCTGCTGTCCATGGAGGAGTACCGCGCGGAGCAGGTAGCGTTTCAGGTGCCGCCGCGCATGGGAGCACAGGGCCGCATTCAGATGATGGGCGGCGAGTTCTGCGGCAACGCGACCCGCAGCTTTGGGTACCTGCTCAGCACACAACTGCCGGGAAACCCCGATACCGTAACGGTAGAGGTCAGCGGCGCCGAGCAGCCCCTTACCGTGCGGATTGACCGGGAGGGCGGCCGGTGCGAAACGGAAATGCCTCTGCCTGCCGCGACCATTCGGGTTCCGTTTGACGGCCGGGAATACAGCGCCGTCTGCTTTGACGGCATTGTGCATGCCATCGTTCCCGGGGAGGCCAAGGAGGAGGCGTTTGTGCGGGAGCTGCTCCGCACCGTTCAGGCCGCCGCGCCCGCCAGCGCCTACGGAATTCTTTTCCTGAACGGAGAAAACATGGTGCCCGTTGTGTATGTGTGCGACACGGATTCCCTGATCTGGGAGAGCAGCTGCGGCAGCGGTTCCATGGCGGTCGCGGTGTTTCTGGCTTTGCAGCGGGGCGACGGCGAGCATCGTTTCCGCCTGCACCAGCCCGGCGGCGTGATCGAGGCTGCCGCCGCCGTCGAAAACGGCAGAATTGTCCGCTGCCGCATGGGCGGCCCGGTGAGCCTGTCGGAAGAAATCGCCGTTACTCTGCCGGAATTCTGATTTTTCCCTGTATTCCAAAAGCCCGCCGACGGCCTTGCGCCGTCGGCGGGCTTTTCTTGGGCTTACAAATTCTTTTTGTTGCCGGTTTAGAAAGAAGGAATCTGATTGTGACCATTGCTTTCTATTCAAGACAAATAAGCAGAGTGAGATGAAGATATAGTTTGAAACTATATCAAGTCAAAACAGATATGTATTATACAAACACAGATTTCTATGGTATACTTGCACCATAAAAAACCGCAAATGATAACAACCGATTCGAGAAAGGAAGTTTCCATATGAGTCTGACAGAGAGAAAACATGCGCCCTTTCGCGCAGATATTGTAGGCAGCTTTTTAAGACCGGAACGCCTGAAAGAGGCCAAAAAGCAGTTGGAAGCCGGCAGTATTTCCGAAGAAGAACTTCAAAAGGTGGAAGACGACTGCATCCGCGAGCTGGTGGAAAAAGAAATCGCAGTAGGGTTACAGTCCATTACAGACGGTGAATTCCGCCGCAGCTATTGGCATCTGGATTTCATGTGGGGATTTGACGGCATCGATCACGTTACGATGAGCCGCGGCTATTTGTTCCACGCGGAAGAAACCCGCGCAGATTCCGCAAGAGTCAGCGGAAAAATCCGGTTTCAGAGTCACCCGTTTCTCGCACACTACCGCTTTTTAAAAGAGACAGTGGGCGGCAGGGTACTCACCCGCCAGACAATCCCCGCTCCGGCTCAGTTTCTGGCAGAGCTGGTGCGCGGCGAGAACGAGCAGCATCTGGATCAGGTATATCCTGACCGCGAAGAGCTGTACCGCGACCTTGCAAAGGCTTATAACGATTTCATTCTGGCGCTGTATCAAGAGGGCTGCCGCAGTCTTCAGCTGGACGACTGCACCTGGGGGATGCTCTGCGACGCAAAATACTGGGCGACCAGAACAAACGGTACTGCAAGTGCGGATGATCTCAAAAAGCTGTATATCCGCCTGAATAACGCTGCGATCGCGAATCTGCCGGAGGATCTGACCATTACAACGCATGTTTGCCGCGGCAACTATCATTCTACCTGGGCTGCCAGCGGAGGCTATGCCGCCGTGGCCGAAGAACTGTTTGCAAACGAGAATGTGCATGCGTATTATCTGGAATTCGATGATGAGCGTTCCGGCGATTTTGAGCCGTTAAAGTATGTCAGCAGCGACAAGCTTGTTGTATTGGGCCTGATTACATCCAAATCCCCCAAGCTGGAGGATAAGGAAGCAGTCATCAAACGAATCCGCGAGGCAGAGCAGTTTGTACCGCTGGATCGTCTGTGCCTGAGCCCCCAGTGCGGCTTTGCTTCTACCGAAGAGGGCAATAAAGTCACGGAAGAAGAGCAGTGGGCAAAGCTGCGTCTGGTACGTGAAATTGCAAACGAGGTATGGGGCTGATTCCAAATCGGCTGACTGTATATTTTCCCATTTGGTATTGACACAAAAGAAAATACGTGCTAAGTTATGAGTAATCGAATAGATTGCGGGGGGACTCTTCGGAGTTGAGAAGGTTAAAACCTGACCCTTTGAACCTGTCAGTTAACACTGGCGCAGGGAAGCAAACAGAGATCGAACAATCGGTGCTTTCCTTCTTAAGGGAAAGCACTTTTTTGTTTCATTTTAAAATGGTGTATCCATAAAACCAACCGTTTCTTTCTCCCGCCGTAGGCGGGAGAAAGAAAGCTCCAGGGATGTTTTAAAGAAAAAGACCATTCACAATTGAATCTGTTGCGGGGGGACTCTTCGGAGTTGAGAAGGTAAAACCTGACCCTTTGAACCTGTTAGTTAACACTGGCGTAGGGAAGCAAAACATCGATCGAACAGATGCTTGCCAAGTCGGCAGGCATCTTTTTTGTTTCAAGGAGAGAAAGGGGATTACTATGAAAAAGCTTTTGACCATAGCCGGCTCGGATTGCAGCGGCGGCGCGGGAATTCAGGCCGACCTGAAAACCTTTGCGGCGCACGGCACCTTCGGCATGAGCGTGATCGTCTCCGTGGTGGCGGAAAATACGTGCGAGGTTCTCGGCGTGCAGGACATTTCGCCCGATATAATCGGGAAGCAGATCGACGCCGTGTTTCAGGACATCGGCACAGACGCGGTAAAGGTCGGCATGCTCTCCAAATCCGACTGTATGCTGGCCGTGGCGGAAAAGCTGCGCGAGTACCGCCCGAACAATGTGGTGATCGACCCCGTGATGCTGGCAAAAAACGGCTGCCCCCTGATGCAGCCGGATTCGATGGATACGCTGATCCGCGAAATCCTGCCGCTGGCCGATCTGCTCACGCCCAATATTCCCGAAGCGGAAACGATCACCGGGCTTGCGATTCACTCAGCGGAGGATATGGAGCGCGCGGCGAAGAAAATCCACGCCATGGGGGCGAAGGGCGTTCTGGTAAAGGGCGGCCACGCCGACGGCGACGCGCTGGATATCCTGTTCGACGGCGAGTGCTTTTACCAATTCAGCGAAACGCGAATCCAGACCAAAAACACGCACGGCACGGGCTGTACGTATTCCTCCGCCATCGCCTGCAATCTGGCGCTGGGCTACCCCATGGGGGATGCGGTACGAGAAGCAAAGGCGTATGTTACCGCCGCGATCCGCCATTCGCTCGCGATTGGCAAGGGCTGCGGCCCCACGCATCATTTTTACGATCTTTATCAGAACGGATTACAGGGAAAAGAGGGGAACTAAAATGAAATTTCAAACACAAATGGACGCCGCCCGCAAGGGAATTGTCACAAAAGAGCTGCAGCAGGTTGCGCAGGAAGAGGCTATGGCGGAGCAGGAGCTTTTGGAGCTGGTAGCCGGCGGGCAGGTTGTCATCCCGGCCAACGTGCGGCATACGGTGCTGCGTCCGCACGGTGTGGGGAAGGGGCTTCGCACGAAGATCAACGTCAACCTTGGCGTTTCCGGCGACTGTGTGGATTACCGGGTCGAGATGGATAAGGTTCGCCTTGCCGAACGCTTCGGGGCCGAAGCCATTATGGATTTGAGCAACTACGGCAAGACACATGAATTCCGGCAGAAGCTGATCGAAACCTCCCCCGCCATGATAGGCACCGTGCCGGTTTACGACGCGGTGGGGTATTTGGAAAAGGATTTGAAAGAGATCACGGCGCAGGATTTTCTGAAGGTGGTGCGCGCCCACGCGGAGGAGGGTGTGGATTTTATGACGATTCACGCCGGGCTTAACCGCCGCGCCGTGGAGATTTTTATGCGGGAGCGGCGCCAGATGAATATTGTTTCGCGCGGCGGCTCGCTGCTGTTCGCGTGGATGAAAATGACCGGGAACGAAAACCCGTTCTACGAGCATTACGACGAGCTGCTTGATATTCTGCACGAATTCGACGTCACGATCAGCCTCGGCGACGCCCTGCGCCCCGGCAGTATCGTAGACGCAACAGACGCTTCTCAGATCGCCGAACTGACGGAGCTTGGCAATCTGACCAAACGTGCGTGGGAGCGCGGCGTGCAGGTATTGGTAGAGGGCCCCGGCCACATGGCGATGGATGAGATCGCCGCCAACATGAAGCTCGAAAAGCGGCTGTGTCACGGCGCACCGTTTTACGTGCTCGGGCCGCTGGTGACAGATATCGCCCCCGGGTACGACCACATCACCTCCGCGATCGGCGGGGCGATCGCCGCGGCGAACGGAGCGGATTTTCTCTGCTATGTCACCCCCGCGGAGCACCTGCGCCTGCCCGATCTCTCCGACGTGAAGGAGGGCATCATCGCGTCCAAAATCGCGGCCCACGCGGCAGATATCGCCAAAGGGATCAAACACGTGCGCGAGGCGGATTACCGCATCAGCGAAGCCAGGAGGCGGCTGGACTGGGAAGAAACCTTTTCGCTCGCGCTCGACGGGGAGAAGGCAAGGGCTTATTTTGAGAGTGTCCCGCCGGAGGATCAGCACAGCTGCTCCATGTGTGGGAAGATGTGCGCCGTGCGCACCATGAACCGGATTCTTGAGGGGCTCGACGTCGAACTGATGCCCGAGAGCAAATAAAACGAAGGGGAAGATATGGCATGACTCAAAAAATGGCTAGAGCGGGTCGAGGGCATTTTGGAGGGTGTTCGCTCGAAAAAGCCGTTCCGCCGTGAGCCTTCCGATGGTTGTGATCGGCGGCATCAACGCGGAGACCATCCCCCTGTTAGCAGCCCCGTCCACAGAACGCTGCGGACGGGGCTGCTGATGGATGATTTGTACGGAAAAGTACATTCACACCGGGACGCAGATTTCACACAGATGCTTTTGCAGCTTTGCCGGCACATATTTTTCCAGACGTCACAGCGGCAGTGTTCCGGCGGTGTGGTCTGGGGGTCCTCCTGTGACATCCCCAGAATGACTGCCTATTCGGTGAACAGGCCATTGGACCTGACCCATTCCTTGAAGGGTTCCATCAGAGCGTGGTTGCCCGGGCCGTATGGGCCGGTGCGCCGCATCGCCATAGCCCGGCCTGCCGATATAGGTTCTATTTCATAAGTCATAAAAATCTCTCCTGATTGATGAACTATCCGCACCATAACACCTTTTAAATCTCTTGCAAGAATTCTTTCAAAATCGTTTAGGATTACGGCAGTTTAAATTCAGTTTCCCCTTGCCTTTCGAGGGGAGAAAGGATTTCCCAATAAAGAAAGAGCGCCGCGGAAATTTCCACGGCGCTCCGTTTGTTTTGAGAATCCCGATCACATCAAGAGGGGAGCAACGATTGCCAAAATAAAGATTGGAATATCGGATGCGATGAAGGTTGGTACGCAGGTATCCCAAATGTGGTCGTGCTGTCCGTCCGCGTTGAGTCCGGCCGTCGGCCCGAGTGTGGTGTCGGAAACAGGGGAGCCGGTATCGCCGATGGTAGCAGCGGCGGCAATCAGCAGCGTGGTTGCGCCAACGCTGAAGCCCAGCTGTGCGCAAAGCGGTACATACAGAACCGCCAGCACAGGAACGGTACCGAAAGAAGTACCGGTGCCCATTACGATGAACATGCCGACGAGCATCATGACGAACGCACCGAGCAGCTTGCTGCCGCCGATGAAGCCCAAAGAGCTCTGAATCAGCTGGTCAACGCCGCCGCTGTCGCGGAGTACGGCGCTGAAGCCGTTGGAGGCCAGCATAACAAATGCGATGAAGCCCATGAGCTGAACGCCTTCGTCAATGATCTTATCCATGTCGGCCCATTTGACCGCCTTGGTGAGAAACATAATGGCCAAACCGACCAGAGCGCCCAGCGGCAGGGAGCCCCAAACCAGCTGAATCACCAGGGTGACGACGGCGGCTATCACCGCAGCCCAGTGCTTAAAGGTCATGGTGGTGTCAACGGTATCCAGATCAACCGCGAAGCCTTCCACGTTCTTGTACTCTCTTGGCTTGCGATACAAGAACAAAACGACCAGAACAAAGCCGACCAGCATGGCAACGCCGAGGGGCCAGGTGTAACGCCAAACATCCATTTTGTCGATTTCCATGCCATTTTTGCTCATGTTGTTTGAAATGATGCCGTGGTAAATCAAACCGAATCCGGCAGGAATAGCGACATAGGGAGCGCGCAGACCAAACGCGAGGGCGCAGGCCACAGCTCTTCTGTCGATCTTCATCTTATTCATAACGATCAGCAGCGGCGGAATCAGAATCGGGATGAAAGCGATATGTACAGGAATCAGATTCTGCGAGAAGCAGGAAATAAAGCCCAGGAAAAAGACGAATACCAGTGATTTTCCGTTGACCAGCTTGGCGATTTTAACCGCCAGAATATCAGAAACACCCGTGTAGCTGATGGTGGCGGCCAGACCGCCCAGCATCACATAAGACAGGGCCGTTTCGGGGTCCTCACCAATGCCGGTGATAAAGGTCGTCATTGTCGTCGAGACGTCCATGCCTGCAACCAGACCAGCGGTAACGGCAGAGACAAACAGAGCCAGCAGAACGTTCACTCTCAAGAAGCACAAAATAAGCAGTACAACTACGGCAATGAGTACCGGGTTTGTTAAAACCATAAAATAACCTCCTCTTGTTAATAAAGGGAAACACTGTAAAACCAATACAGAAAACATCCCCTCTTTATGCCACAAGCCCCGTTGGCAGTATGAGGATTCACAGAGCACAAACCGAGAAAGCAAAAGGTAAGCCTTCTCAGCTCCGGCACGGGCCTTTTCGCAAGGCTGCGGCCGGTCAGCAAACACAGCGTGAACAGTGCGTTTCATTTCCCCTTTCGTTGCGTTTTTGTGTATGCTGTGAATCTCATTCGCCGCGGGAGCTATCCGCACGAACCATGGGGGTTAAGAAAAAACCGAACACCGCCCGTTCTTTCGGGCGACCCATCAAGAGCAAAACAACAGTTTTGGGAAGCGCCAAATCAATTCATTGTGCGCCGAACCATCTCCGCCCAAACTCCGGACTCCTACGGGGAATGCTCTCGCGCTGGATCAGAACTGCCGGCGGCGCTCAGGTTTGTTCTTTCTATGAATTACAGCTCGATCTTCGCGGCGCCTTCTTCTACATGCGAGATCAGGCTGCCGTCGATGATGGCGCTTTCGCACAGGTTGATATCCTCATACAGCGGGCGATCCTCCTCCAGCTTGCTCACCAGAGAGCGAATGGTGTCGTAGGCGGGTTTCGTGCCTGCGCCCATGCCCTTGTCGCCGCGCATGTCGATTGCCTGGCAGGCGCACATCAGCTCCATTGCCAGAACACGGCGGGCGTTGCCCAGAATCTCGCGGGCCTTGCGCGCCGCGATGGTGCCCATGCTGACGTGATCCTCCTGGTTTGCGGAGGAGGGAATGCTGTCAACGCTGGCGGGGTGCGCCAGAACCTTGTTTTCAGAAACCAGAGCAGCGGCGGAGTACTGAACGATCATAAAGCCGGAGTTTACGCCGCCGTCCTTGGTCAAAAAGGCGGGCAGGCCGCTCAGCGCGGGGTTTACCAGGCGCTCGATGCGGCGCTCGGAAACATTCGCAAGCTCCGCGATCGCGATTCCCAGAAAATCAAAGGGAAGCGCCATCGGCTGGCCGTGGAAGTTGCCGCCGGAGATACCCTCCATGGTGTCCTTCAAAATAATCGGGTTATCGGTAACCGAGTTGATCTCGATTTCGACCTTCTGCTTGACAAAGTTGATGGCGTCCTTGCTCGCGCCGTGAATCTGCGGCACACAGCGCAGGGAGTAGGCGTCCTGAACGCGGATCTCGCCCTGATGGGTGGTGTTTTTGCTGCCGCTGAGCAGCTGCAGCAAAATTCTGGCCGTGTCCAACTGGCCCTTGTGGGAGCGGATCACATGGATGCGCTCGTCAAGGGCATCGATTACGCCGTTGTGTGCTTCAAAGCTCAAAGCAGCGGCAACATCGGCAACCTTCAGCAGCTCCAGAGCGTCATAGACGGTCAAAGCTCCGGTAGAGGTCATTGCGGGAGTGCCGTTGATCAGGGCCAGACCCTCTTTTGCGCTCAGCTCCACAACGGGGATGCCCGCGCGCTTCATCGCTTCGGCGCCGTCGAGAATTTCGCCCTTGTACTCCGCCTTGCCGAGGCCGATCATCGGCAGAACCATGTGCGCCAGGGGGGCCAGATCGCCGGAAGCGCCCAAAGAGCCCTTCTCGGGAATCTGAGGGGTAACGCCCTTGTTGAGCATTTCAATCAGAACGTCTACCACTTCCATACGGCAGCCGGAAAAGCCCTTTGCCATATTGTTGATGCGGAGCAGCAGCATACCGCGGGCCGCGTCGCGCGGGAACGGATTGCCGGCGCCAACCGCATGAGTAATGATCAGGTTCTTCTGCAGCAGCTTGCATTCGTCGCAACTGATGACGACGTCGCTGAACTTTCCGAATCCGGTGGTCACGCCGTATACAACGCGATCCTCGTCAACGATCTGGTCCACAACCTTGCGGGAATCGATGATATTCTGTTTTGCCTGCTCCGATAAGGCAACAGGCACGTCCTCGCGGCAAACCAGCGCAAATTCTTCCAGGGTCAGATCCTGGCCGGTCAAAATAACAGTTTTCATAATGTACAATCTCCTTTTACCATTTTGGTTTCAATGCAACTCACACAAATCATTTGACCAGATTATACATCGCCGCATGTCAAAGAAACGTCTAAGTGAATCCTCTGGTTTTACTAAAAAACAGGCTGCAAAAATTGCTGAATTACAGAGGCAGACCAAAAAGGAACAAACTTGGGTAAAAACGATCGCAAACCGGAATAAATCATCAAAACCGACAAAATGAATCAAAAAAGATCATGATTTCGGGGTAGTCGAACCCCGGATTGTTGGCCTCGAATTTACGCTCACTCTTATTTTACGGGGAAAAGACACAAAAGAGAAGGGGACAAAGGTGAAAAAATTGAAAAGATTGATCAATAGAAAAAAGTTGTGATTCTGACAGGTGGAATTTCATGCCTCAAAATCCTTAAAAAAACCAGATATAATGCGGCTTTTGCCCACTTAACCCGGGTGGATTTATTTCTTAGACGGAATGAAAAAAGCGCAGGTTTTCACACCTGTGTTTTTGACTTAAATATTCCAAATTTGCTTTATTTCATTATTTGAATGATTTGGTAGCAAGCTAATGAATCACCGTACTAAACTCAATTTAAAACGCGCGAATTTGAGTGAATCGAAGGCTATATCGGGAAGCCTCTAAACGGGGAAAAATGCCGTTTTTTTTCTGGAATTCCCAGAGACTTGTCCGTCTATTTTATTATATGCCGCAAGTATTTCCGCTATGATCAGGGAGAAAAACGGCGCTTGTCTCTCTTTGTTGAGCCTTAATTTGCTTTTATGAATAAGACGGAAATAAGATGGAATTTTACTGTGCTAATCTGCTAGCAAACAATAGAATGCGCATTCTGACTGGGTTTTCTGGGGGAACGTGTCTTTTCCCTGATTTTTCCTGCGTCGAACCATATAGTTTGAAAATAAGAAAATGGCTTTATTTTCCCGAAAAAATTTCAAATTCTATCAAAAAAATTAAAAATATGCTCGAAAGTTGACGATATGGGTAGAATATTCTACAAAAGCAAGTTTTGAATATTGCTCTTTCGGAGCTGTAAATAAAGATTATATGAAAAAATGAAAAATAGGAAAGGGCATCATTTCATTTTAGAGCCGAAATAATCCTGATATAGCTGGTTTTTTATCAAAATATGGAACGGTTCCTTTCTTCTTTGCTAGTTTGCACTCTTAAAAAAGGAAAGGAGCAAACGCCTTGTTTTTGTTTTCAGAAACAACTTTGGTTGATTTTATGCGTCGAAAATTGGCCTGACGGCAGCGTTTTGCGTCAAAACGATCACAGCCCGCGCAGGCTTTTTGAGGGTGGAACGATCGGCGCGTCTGTGGTATGATAACGGTACTATGGAAATGACAGGAAAATCAAGAGGTGGAATTCACGATGAAAGCTTTTATCCGGAGGCATCCGATCCCAATCCTGTTTCTTACGGTTTGTTTGCTCATCAGCATTTCCCTTGTATCGGTTTGGTATCCCAGCAGCAAAGGGGCCATTGTCTCCCGGGTGAAAAATAACGAAGCGCAGCTGACAGAGGTTGCTTCCTCCGTCATAGAGCGCGGAAGCGCGGAGGGCGCTTCTGTCTCCGGCGTTTGGGAGATCGTCTATCATTCCGACAGCAAAGTGGTCGAGTTTCTGTGCGGCGGCTTTGGTCTGGCTCCATCCTCTTCCTACACGGGGTTCTATGATTCCCCGTCGGACGTTCCGCTGAATCTTCAGTATCCCGACCAGATTCTTGCGAAAACCGATACCGGGTGGCGCTATGAGGAAGCCAAAGGGGATAATCGGTATGAAACGGAAAAGATTACAGACCACTGGTAAGATTATTGGATGTGCTTTTAAGACCGCAAAAAGGAACGGCCTGATTTCTCAGACCGTTCCTGTCGCTCACTTCTTCTGTTCGGTGCCTTTGAGAGGAGACGCTTCCTATTTCAGGGGCGAGGCTGCCAGAACGGCGGCTTCATCGCGGATGATAGCGGTTTCAATCTCGTGGATTTTTGCCTTCATATCCGCTACATACGCTTCGTCCTTAATGGAGCCGAGGTTGATCTTCACGTTGAGCAGAGCGCCCAGCACTGCGGTGCGGGTCATCATCGCGGCCACCATGCCGTCGGTTACGGCGTTGGCATTCCCTTTTTTCACCATAGTGGCGGCCATCGGCATAATCTTTGCCGCGGTTACGGCAACATGCAGCGGCACCTCGGCGGCCTTTTTCAAAGCCTCCTGCATTGCGCTGCGGCGAACTTCCTTCTGCTCGTCGGTGTCCTTCGGCAGAGTCATCGCTTCCATATAAGCGTTGAAGGAGGTGCTGTCACGGGTGATCTCATCGAGAAGCTCCGCGCGCAGCGCCGCAGCCTCAGGGATGATCGCCTTCATTTCGTCCGCGGCCTCTTCATAGCCTTTTTTGCCGATGGTCAGCTGGGCTACCATTTCCGCCAAGGCGGCGGCCAGTGCGCCGGCCAGAGCAGCAACGCTCCCGCCGCCGGGCGCGGGCTCGTTGGAGGCGGTAGTGGCGCAAAAGACCTCAAGGGTCATATTTTTCATTTCCATTGGTATGTTTCCCTCCAAAATTGATTGCTTACAGGCGGGTTTCCAGAACCTGATCCATGTTGAAGTTCTCGATCTGCAGGTAATACTCTGCGCAGTCGATCAGAGCGGCCATGGGAACCAGGCCGATCACTTCGCTGCCTACCACGTTGACGCCGTAACGGCGGGCTTCCATCTTAACGGTTTCAAATACGCGGTACACGGCGGATTTGGTGTAGTCGGTCAGATTCATGGAGACCTGAGCAATGTTGCGGTCCTCGAGCATAACGCCCATCGCCTTGACAAACCGGAAGCCGCCGCCGATGAAGCGAACCTTGCGGGCAATCTGGGTGGCGATTTCGAGGTTGGGGGTGTCGAGGTTAATGTTAAAGGCAACCAGGGGCATACGGGCGCCTATCGCGGTTACGCCGGCGGTGGGATGAATGTGATCCGGGCCGAAGTCGGGCTTCCATTTGGAATCCTTCATCTTCTCGGGCATGCCCTCGAACTGGCCCTTGCGGATCTCGGAGAGATTCTCGCGGTGGGGAGCGGTAGCGGACTTCTCATACAGGAAGCTCGGCACGCCGAATTTCTCCGCGATGGCGGCGCCGACCTGTTTGGCGATCTCGTTGGCTTCGTCTACGGTGCAGTTGCGCACGGGGATGAAGGGAACCACGTCGGTTGCGCCCATGCGGGGGTGCTGGCCCTCGTGCTTGGTCATGTCGATCAGCTCGGTGGCAACGCCAATGGCCTCGATCACTGCGTCGCGCACCGCTTCGGGCTCGCCCACTACGGTGACGACGCAGCGGTTGTGGTCTTTATCGGTGCTGTAGTCCAGCAGCTTTACATCTTCTTTTCCGCGGAAAGAGGAGACGATTTTCTCAACCTTTTCCAGGTCGCGTCCTTCGCTGAAGTTGGGTACACATTCCAGAATTTTGTTCATCATAATGATCGGCTCCGTTTCTATGTTGAAATTTTTATGGTGGATGAATCCGCGCTGAGAACGGGAATCCGGCAACGGAATCGGCTACAAAACAATCATAATAGAAGATTTCGGCAAGTGCAACCACCGAAACCGGCTTTTTCGATGGAACGCCCTCCTTTGTGACGTTTATTAGACGAGAGAGCGGATATAGTGTGAGAAAAGCGTCTTTATTCACATTGTTTTACAGAAGGAGAGTGGGACAAAATGACAAAACTGGAGAAGATCACACCGCAGGATTTTGTGGTGAGCGAGTGGTCTGGCGGGAAAACAACGCAGATCGCCATCGACCCGCCCGGCGCGCTGTATGCCGACCGCAGCTTTCATTTTCGGCTGAGCTCAGCCACGGTGGAGCTTGAGGAATCAAACTTTACCTCTCTGCCGGATTATGACCGGATCATCGCGCCGGTAGAGGGGGAGCTTTCCCTTTTTTATGAGGGAAGCGAAACGCCGGTAATTCTGCGGGAGCTGGAATGCGCCGCGTTTGACGGCGCGTGGGAGACCCGCAGCCGCGGAAAGGTTGTGGATTATAATCTGATGACCCGAAAGGGCGTCTGCCGGGGCAATGCGTTTGCGTTGATTGTCGGCGTGGGGCAGACTGCGGAATTCTGCTGCCAAAGCGGCGAACCGGGCCGCAGCGTTCTGCTGTGCTGGTGTGTGCAGGGAGCCGCTGAGCTCGGTGCAGGAGGGGAGACCGTCGCTCTTTCACCGCGCGACGCAGCCCGTCTGCAAACGGAGGCCGGCGCGCCCACCGTAGCTGTGAAAATTCGGAACAAGGGGGATTCCCCCGTTCGGCTGATGGTGGCGCAGGTGTCTTTTCTTTCCTGACATTCGCGTTCCCATCGATTGAAAATGAGTACGTTTCCACCCCCGGAACTTGCCCGTTTGGCTGTATTCGTCCTTTTTGGCGCGGATTTCTGAACATGAGCCTTTTGTTTTCGACGTAAGGAAAGAGCCGGAGCAGTTCGTTTGAAATACCTCGGTTTCTCTTAAAAACGGGATGTCCGCTGGGTTTTTGACGGTTTTAGCGTCTGGAATCCCTATGGCTTTTCGTCTTATTATCGTCAAATTGGACGTTTTGCGGTCATTTGGTTATTGTAACGAGGAATTCGGTGTGGTATTTTGGAATAAAGAGTGGTTTCAAACGCCCGGCAGGCCGTGTGTGGCGGCTATGACGGCGTTCGGGGGCCGAATTTATAAATGGATCAGGAGGAATTGTAACAATGGGCTTTTTATCTGATATTGAAATTGCACAGCAATACGAAGCAAAAGACATTCGGGACATCGCAAAGACCGCGGGCATCGACGAGAAATATCTGGAGGTGTACGGACGGGGCAAGGCAAAGGTGGACTATAAGCTCCTGAGCGATCTGGCGGACAAACCGGACGGCAAACTGATTTTAGTCACGGCGATTAACCCGACTCCCGCGGGTGAGGGAAAGACCACCACGAGCGTCGGCCTGACCGACGGCCTGCGCCGAATCGGCAAAAAGGCGATTGTCGCTCTGCGCGAACCCTCCCTTGGCCCGGTATTCGGCGTAAAGGGCGGCGCGGCCGGCGGCGGATATGCCCAGGTAGTACCGATGGAGGACATCAATCTGCACTTTACCGGAGATTTCCATGCGATCGGCGCGGCGAACAACCTGCTGGCCGCTCTGCTGGATAACCACATTTATCAGGGCAACGAGCTGCGCATCGACCCCAAGCGCATTACCTGGAAGCGCGTTGTCGATATGAATGACCGCCAGCTGCGCAGCATTGTGAACGGCCTTGGCCCGCGTACCAACGGCGTTACCCGTGAAGACGGCTACGACATCACCGTTGCCTCCGAGATCATGGCGGTTCTGTGCCTGTCCTCTTCCATCAGCGACATGAAAGAGCGCCTTGGCAAAATGATCGTCGGCTATACTTACAACGAAGAGCCCGTCACCGCGGCTCAGCTCAAGGCAGAGGGCGCGATGTGCGCTCTGCTCAAGGACGCGATCAAGCCGAATCTGGTGCAGACTTTGGAAGGAACCCCGGCCTTCATCCACGGCGGCCCGTTCGCGAACATTGCCCACGGCTGCAACTCCCTCATGGCGACCCGCATGGCGCTCAAGCTGAGCGATTATGCCGTTACGGAGGCAGGCTTCGGCGCCGACCTGGGCGCGGAGAAATTCCTCGATATCAAATGCCGCATGGCGGGCATTGCTCCCAGCGCGGTGGTTATCGTCGCGACGGCCCGCGCGCTCAAGCATCACGGTGGTGTTGCAAAGCCTGACCTGAACAACGAGAATCTGGAGGCGCTGGAGAAGGGTATGCCCAACCTGCTCCGCCATGTGGAGAACGTCACAAAGGTGTACGGCCTGCCCTGCGTGGTCGCCATCAACCGTTTCCCAACAGATACCGAAGCCGAGCTGAACCTGATCCGCAGTAAGTGCAAAGAGCTGGGCGTTGAGGTCGCCCTCAGCGAGGTTTGGGCAAAGGGCGGCGCCGGCGCCGTAGAGCTGGCGGAAGAGGTCATTCGTCTGTGCGAGGCCCCGAACAACTTCAGCTATGTGTACGACGCCGAGCTGTCGATCAAAGAAAAGCTCAACGCGATCGTGCAGAGAGTGTACCACGGCAGCCGCGCCGTACTGACCGGCCCGGCCGTGAAGCAGGCGCAGCAGCTCGAGCAGCTTGGCTTTGGCAATCTGCCGATCTGCATGGCGAAAACACAGTACAGCTTTACCGATGACGCGAAGACTCTGGGCGCTCCCGAAGGCTTCGAGATCGCCGTCAGGAACCTGAAGGTATCCGCGGGCGCCGGATTCATCGTCGCTCTGACCGGCGACGTGATGACGATGCCCGGCTTGCCGAAGAAGCCGTCGTCCGAGAACATCGATGTGGATGAAAACGGCCGCATTTCCGGGTTGTTCTAATCCGTATTTCTCACTCATTTTTGCCGCCCCGGCACCATTTGCGCCGGGGCGGCGCTTTGTTTTTACGAATGTCAAGCCCCCTGCATTCTTTATGGAAGAATGCAGGGGGCTTTGTGTCAGCAGACAGTTTTATAATAAGAAATTTTTAATAAAATTATATTGACTTATCGTCCATACAACAATATAATATATTATTGTCAGGACGATAAGTGAGGTGATAATTTGAGTCCACGCACAGGTCGGCCCCCATCTGGTAATGCGCGGCAGCAAAAAGTGGAAACGAGGATGACGAACAAAGAGCTGGAAACACTTGACTACTGCTGTAAAATGACAAAGATGTCGAGGTCAGAGGTGATACGGGCTGGTATTAAGCTGATCTATTCCAACTTGTGTAACCTCAAAGAAAAATAAAAGGAAGCGGCGTCCAACCCACAAAGCAAGGCACCGCTTCCCCCAACCAACAAATGCCCGAAAGCAAATGCTGCGTAAATATTATAGCATTGCTATAAGCTGGGGATTACGATGACGGCGGAGGTCTTTGTCGGAATGGAAGATTTGTTCCAGCATGGGGGAAATCGCTGATACCTCAAAACGCTCTCCGCAACATAAGTTCAGAGGTACTCTGTTAAATTCAGACTCTATCACAGCAGAAAGCGGTCAAGGCATTCGCCCTGACCGCTTTCTGCTGTTCTTTTTTAAATCGAAAGACGCTTTATTCATATACTTCTGCTTCAAGTCGGAGCATATCGGCCAGCACCAGCAGCTCGTCTTTTACATCTCCGTAAATCATGGTAAAGTGCGGCTCCCAACCGGCTTTTACACTGCTTTCCACCACACGCAGAGCGTCGGCCTTCGGCTGTACCACCACAGAGGTTCCGCAGAACTGCTTTGGCTTATCAAGCGCGCGGCCCGGCAGAATCAACAGCCGGAAGGTTCCGTCCGGTTTTCGGCCCACGCGAAAAACCGTTGCCTGCTCTGCCGGCCTGCATCCGAATTCCATCGTGGGGCCGATCTTCCGGTTCGGGTGAACCCCTACCTGCGCGCCGGTGTCCGTGCGGGCCAAAGAGCAGGCGGCAGTGCCGCAGTGCCAGTATGTAATGGTGTTTTCCGCTTCATCCAGAGAAACGGGATCGCCGAAAAAGGTCGGCAGACCAGTCAGCTGGGTGCCGATGTACATCGACAGCGCGCCGTAAACATCCGATTCACAGCTGGCGGCAACCAGATTGTCGTTCAGCAGCGCCAGAACGGAGCATACCGGCGTGCCATAGGCGGTAAAAAAATCCGGCCAGCAGCGCGAAGAAAGCGCGCCGATCCCGTTTGCTTTTACATAGTCGTCATAGGCCTTGTACAGCCGCACAAATGCGTCGCGGTTTTGGGCGGGCGTGTTTTCCAGCCCCACCATGGCCTGCTCGGCGGCTTTGCGGCAGTCAGCGCATTCTTCCTCCGTGTAGCTCACGGCCTTTTCCATCAGCTCGCGCGTTTCAATGGATTCGAGCGTAACGCCAAAGGTGTGCAGCAGCTCCGAATCGAGTGCGCGGCCAAAGCCGAAGCCCTGGGGCGTATGGCCCACCGCCGCCATTTTCAGCGAGTGGAGCTTGTGGTAAACCTTCCCGGCACGCAGGAACGCGCGGATTTGATGAATTACCGCTTCCTCCTCGGGCGCGCCGAATACATATGAAAATCGATCGTCGCCCAGTGCGCGCATGGCGTTTGCGGCGGAATAGGCGCCCGTTAAAGAATTCAGGCGCAGCCGCCCGCCGTCGATCACCGGTTCCCGCAGCGTCCACAGCAGGGTGGGGCAGGAGAAGCGAAAGCGAATTTGGCTTGCGTAGGCCGCATTGGCAAAGGTGATATTCTGGATGATCAAAAGCTGGGGAGAGATCGTATCCAAAAACGCGTTCAGCTCCTCGATCGTCAGCAGCATGTTCTGCGGACACACCACCTGAGTCGATAAAGAAGTGAGCAGTCCGACTGATTTTTCAAATTCGGATTGAGCGCTTTCCAGATGAAACGTGGGCACCCCAATGGGCAAATAGGCCACCTGATATTCCGACATAACAATTCCACCTTTCGTTGGTCCTTGCGATTGTGCGCGATAGATGCTTCGTGCCCGCGGATTGTACCGTTCCCCCGCAGACTTTTTCCCGGGAAAAATCACTTCGTACCGGCTTGTGAATGCTGCATTACAGCTCTGCCAGCCCGCGGAACAAGCGCTTGTACTCACTTTCTTTTCGATAAAACACGGGCGGGCAGCCTATCGGCGCGTCAACAAGATGCTCTCCGCCGCCGAACTCCGTATTACTCCACAAATGCACCCAGCTGTCCTGCGGCAGGTATACCCGCCATTTGCAGGCCTCTTTTTTCAGAACCGGGGCGACGAGAAGCTCGCGGCCGAACAGATACTCCGTCTGGATTTGATAGGCCGCGCGATCTTCTGGATAATGCACGAACAGCGGGCGCTGTACAGGCAGGCCGCGCGCCGCGTTTTCCTCCACAAGCTGTGTGAGGTAAGGCTTCAGCGCCACATGGATTTTGGCAAGCCGGGCGAATTGCCGGAGTGCGTCCTCGTCGTCATATACCTGAAAATTTTCATCGGGGCGGTTGCCCTCGTGTGTTCGCATCACGGGGGTGAACACCGCCATCTCCGCCCAGCGAAGGAACAGCTCCTTGGTGCGCCGATTGCCGAACAGCGATGTGTAACCGCCGATGTCGCTGTGGCTGAGCCCGCAGCCGCACATTCCCGCGCTCAATGCGGCCGTGATTGTGGTGCCAAGGCCGTCGTGCCTGCTGAAATCCACGGATTGATCCCCGGCCCAGAGCAGTGGGCAGTATTTTTGCGAGCCTGTGGCTCCGGCGCGCATAAAGAACACGGCTTCGCCGAGCTTTCCGCTTTCCGCGACCGCCTCATAATTGCAGCGCGCCCAAAGAGCGGGCCAGTGATTATGCTCCAGCATGGGGGAAACGCCGTTGAACAGTTTGACGTCGGTGGGCAGATATTCCCCGAAATCGGCCATCCAGCCGTCGATTCCCAGAGCCAGAATCTGTTTTTTGATACAGTCTTTGTACCACTCAAAGGCTTCGGGATTTGTCAGGTCGACTACGCCGCAGTAAAACTCGCCAAAATCCACCAGATAATCACTGCCATCCGCGGCAAGAGCGAGATAGCCCTTTGCTTTTGCTTCCTGATACAGCTCGCCATCGTTCACCAGATATCCGTTGTTGTAAGCCAGAAAACGGATGCCGCGCTCCTTGTATTCGCGGATTTTTTCCGGCAGGCCGGGGTACATCTTCTCATTGAGCTTCCAGTCCCACTGCAGCCGTCTGCCAAACGAGGTTTCGCGCTTCCCAGCCCAGTCCTGGCACCAGATTCCGGCCAGGGGAACGCCGCTTTGCAAAGTGCGCTCCGCAAGGGAAAAGACGCGTTCGGTGCCGCCCTGCACGCCGAGAATCACGCCGTTGTAAATCCAGTCGGGCAGCAGCGGCTGGCGGCCGAAGAATTCGCTGAGCAGATACAGCAGGTTCTCCCAGCTGTCGGCGGCTTCAATGCGAACGCGGCTTGGCACCGCCCAGAACTGCAGCTCGTGGAACAGCGCGTTCCGAAAGTCGAAATCTGCGTAGGCGGTACAGTCCGCGTGCAGGTAGTATTTCTGGGACGAAACGTAGGTGGGCTGCGGGTAGTTGGTGTTGTAATAGTCGCCCCCGGCCTTGTTCTCCACGTCGGAGCGCCAGGTGATATAGGTTGTTTTGTCGCGTCCCACGCCGGGCTCAGACGTCCACAGGGGAAAGTGCCGGCCGCGCAGATTCAGATAAGACATCTGCTCGCCGCAGCCGTAGCAGGATTCGTCTGCGTCGGCGCACACACGCAGCCAAAAACGGTTGATGGCCGGATCGAGCTGTTCAAAAGACAGCTCCGCAAGCTCGCCCTGAAGCATCACCTGAACGCGAAGCCGCCCTTCCAAATCCAGTGTCCAGCCGGAATCCGTTGCTTCGGCCACGGTGACGCGAAGTGGCATTCGTTCCAATAAGTAATCCTCTATTTTGAAATTGCCGCGGTACATCTCAACGCTTTCCTGCCCGACTCCCACATAGATCATCGGCCGCTGCGGCGAGGACTCGAGCAGAATGGTATCGTTATGACGCAGAATCCAGGAGGTATGATTCCAACAGGCTTGCATGATTTGTGCCTCACTTTCTTTGTTCACCCGGCGATCAGTGCCGGCAGAGAGGAGTAGGCCATAAAACAGCCCGACAAAAGCAGTATGATATATACCATAAGCAGAAAGTGCCGGTTCGGAATTTTTTGATGAATCCAGGTGCCGAGCAGAATACCGGCCGCCAAAAACGGCAGAGTGATCAGGCTCATGCGCAGAACTGTTCCAGTGAAAACGCCGGTTGCAATATAGCGGATCAGCAAAATCAAATTCAGGCTGAACCAAAACGAGCACATGGTGGCACGAAACCTGCTTTTTTCATGAATGGTACGCGTGATATAGATGATCAGCAGCGGGCCGCCCGAGCTAAAAGCACCGTGAACAACACCCCCAAGGAACAGCAGAAAGTAAAGTATGTATTTGCGAAAGCCCTGCGGTATGGTGTCGGCGGATTTTGTTTTGTTTATCCCCTGACGGATTCCGTTTGCGGCGACGAGGATCATGAAAACCGCCAGCAGGGATTTGAGCACCATTTCAGGCAGTGCGGAGAACGCCCACATGCCGATCGGCAGGCCGAGAAGCACGAACAGCATCACAATGCCGTACTGCTTCCATTGGATTTTTTGAAAATCCGTCGCGACAACATAGGCGGAAAGCAGCCACGCGTGCAGGCAGAGCACCGGCACCGCGACCGACACGCCCGCAATAGCAATTCCAAACGGGAGTGCCAGCACGGTGGAGCCAAACCCCGTAATCGATTCGACGACATGCGTGACAAAAGAAAGCAGCCCGAACAGCAGTTCTTCCATGCTCATAAACGGCCTCCCAAATGTTAATTAAGCGAACTGCAAAACGCCGGTCGCTTTACCTTGCCGCGTGGATTGAAACTATTTTTAACAAGTTTAATTAAATAGTAATATAGGCGGGGATCAATGTCAATCTATAAAACGACTAAATCAAAGCTGAAATTTTTGGATGAGAAGAAGTCTCATTTCCGGCAACACGAATTTTCTGCCGGCAGTCCTGTGGGAACTGGGTGGAACGCAGGGGCCCACAAAAGTTCATTTTCCAAAGAAAGCACAGCTGTACTGCCGGTTTTTAAGGATGATCAGAAAACGAATCGGGAATTCAGGAGCGTGAAGTGCTTTGGAACGGTTTCAATAAATAAGCCGCATCAGGGTCTGGCCAAATCGCTGTCAAAAAAATCAGAAGGTAAAAAAGCACAAAAAGCGGGTGAAATTATTTAATTAAAACAATTAAAAAATAATTGACTTTTCTTTTGGCGGCATCTAAAATCAAAAGTAGAACGACGGGATTGCGGCAAAACACGCGATTCAGTTAAAAGCGTTATCTGAATGTGAGGGGAGAAAGCATGGATACGGTTTTTCAGTTTACGATGCCGACCAAAATCATTTTTGAAGACGGCGCAGCTTTTCACGCGGGAGATCAGGTCAAGGGGGAAAGCGTACTGGTGATTTCAGATCCATTTTTATATCAAAGCGGAGTTGCCCGAAAAATCGGCGAAGGTCTTGGCGGCAGGCAAGTGGCGTATTTTAGTGAAATTGAGCCGAACCCCTCCTGCGAGAGTGTGGATGCGGCGGCGCAGGCCGCGCGGGGAACGGGCGCTCTGTGCGTGATCGGCCTCGGCGGCGGCAGCTCGCTGGATGTAGCAAAGGTGGTTGCCTGTCTTGTGAGCAATCCGGGCAGCATTTACGACTATTACGGCGGCGGAACCAAACAGCTGGAACACCGCAAAGCGCAGCTGATCTGCATTCCCACCACGGCGGGCACCGGCAGCGAGGTAACAAATGTCGGTGTGTTCACCAACCGTAAAACCGGGAAGAAGGTTCCTATGCTCAGTCCGCTTTTCTGGCCGGATATCGCTCTGGTCGACAGCACCCTGACCCACACGCTGCCTGCGGCGGTCACGGCCTCCACCGGGATGGATGCGTTCTGCCACGCGATTGAAGCGTACTGGAACCGGGAATCACAGCCGATGTGCGACATGCTTGCCATGCGCGCAATGAAGCTGATTCTGGACAATATCAAAACGGCGTACGATCACCCGCAGGATGCGCAGGCCCGGCGAAACATGAGCTTGGCCAGTACGCTCGCGGGCGTCGCGTTCAGCCAGACCCGCACCACCGGGATTCACGCGGTCAGCTTCCCGCTGACGGTGGAATTCGGGCTGAGTCACGGCGAAGCGTGCTCCATCACGCTGCCTGCTTTTATCCGCGTCAGCGAAGAAAAGAAGCAGAAGAAAATGCGTGAGCTGTGCGGCTGGCTTGGGTTTGCCGACGTTCCGGCGCTGGCGCAGGCGGTGGAAGATTTGATGCGCAGCATGAGCATGCGCACACGACTGCACGAGGTCGGGGTGCGGGAGGAAGATATCGAACAGATCGCGCGGGTCGGGCTGGAGGCGGCGATCATCCGGCTGACCCCGGCGGAGATGAACGAGCGGACGGTGACGGCGCTGCTTCGTTCCATACTGTGATTCCAATAGGAGGAGAAAGATGAGCGAACAACAAATCGATTTGCAGCACCAGGCCAATGTCATCCGCAGGCTGACGCTGGAGGAAATTGGGAAGCTCGGTGTCGGGCATGTCGGCGGCAGTCTTTCCATTTGCGAGGTTCTCGCGGCGCTGTATTTTCGGCTGATGAAGATCGATCCGCAAAATCCCGGCTGGCCGGAGCGCGACCGGCTGGTGCTCTCGAAAGGGCACGGCGGCCCGGCCCTGTATGCCGCGCTGGCGCTGAAGGGCTATTTCCCCGTAGAGCTTCTCGATACCCTGAACCGCCCCGGCACCATGCTCCCCAGCCACTGCGATATGCGGCGCACCGTCGGCATCGATATGACCACCGGTTCGCTGGGGCAGGGCTTTTCCGCCGCGGTCGGAATGGCGCTCGCGGTTCAGATGGACCATTTGCCGAATACGATTTATACCATCATCGGCGACGGCGAAAGTGACGAGGGCCAAATTTGGGAGGCCGCCATGTTTGCGGGCGGAAGGGGCCTCGATTCTCTCGTCGCCTTTACCGATTACAATAAAATGCAAATCGACGGCTATACGCAGGAGATCAATCCGCTCGAGCCGCTGGAGGACAAATGGCGTGCCTTCGGCTGGCATGTGCAGTCGATCGACGGCCACAACACCGATGAGATTGTGGGCGCGGTGGAGCAGGCCAAGCGCGCGCAGGGGAAACCCTCCATGATCCTGCTGCACACGATCAAGGGCAAGGGGGCTTCTTTTTCAGAGGGAAAACTCTCCTCCCACAATATGAAGCTGACCGAAGAAATGTGGAAAGCGGCGGTCGCCGAGCTGGAAAAGGAGGGAGCGTAAAATGAATCAGCCGTTTGAGGGGAAGCTGGAGGAGCATTGGCTGCGGGATACCTATGTGGATCTGCTGCTGGAATACGCCCGGAAGGATGACAGGATCGTCGCGCTGGACGCGGATTTAATGGCGGCCTCGAGTGTGAAACGCTTCTCCCGGCAGATGCCGGGCCGGGCCATCGATGTGGGCGTAGCCGAGGCGAATATGATCGGCGTTGCGGCGGGACTCGCCGCCATGGGGAAAATACCGTTCACGCATTCCTTTACCGCGTTCGCAAGCCGCCGCGTGTGCGACCAGGTGACGCTTTCGGTCGCCTACGCGGGACTGAACGTCAAGATGGTCGGCAGCGACCCGGGAATCACGGCGGAGCTGAACGGCGGCACCCACATGAGCTTGGAGGATGTGTCCATCATGCGGAACATTCCCGGAATGACGGTTTACGAGCCGGTGGACAGCGCCCAGCTGCGCGCGGCGTTCCCGCAGATTCTGGCGCACGACGGCCCCGTGTATATCCGCCTGCTGCGCCGGCCCGCGGTACGGATTTATTCTAAGGACGATAAGCTCACGCTCGGCAAGGCGTTTCTTCTGCGCGAGGGCGGGGACGTCACGATCCTTGCGACGGGAATCATGGTGGCCGAGGCGCTTCTGGCGGCTGAGGAGCTGGCCGGTGAGGGGATCAGCGCCGAGGTGCTGAATGTACATACCGTCAAACCGTTTGACGAAGAAGCGGTTCTTCGCAGCGCGATGAAAACAGGAGCGGTGGTTACGGCGGAAAACGCTTCCGTCATCGGCGGGCTCGGCAGCGCCGCCGCGGAATGCCTTGGGGAGAACTGCCCGGTTCCCCTGCGGCGGGTCGGGGTGCGCGACTGCTTTGGCGAGGTGGGCCTGACCGACTACCTGAAAGAAAAATTCGGCCTCACGGCAAAGGAGATCGTCCGTGCGGCGCATGAAGTGACAGAAAGGAAGAATTTGAGATGAAGGTATTGATTGGATCGGATAAATCCGGGTTTGTCCTGAAAGAAGAGGTCAAAGCGTATCTCACCGGCAAAGGCTACGAAATGACCGACTGCGGCACGCTTGATCCGGAGCAGCCGAAGCCTTTTTTTGAGGTGGCGCCGATCGCGGCGCAGAAAATTCAGAACGGCGAGTTCGAGCGCGCCATTTTGATCTGCGGCACCGGCATGGGCATGGCGATCGTCGCCAATAAGTTCGAGGGCGTTTACGCAGCCTGCTGCGAAAGCACCTATGCGGCCGAAAAATGCCGCGCCATCAACGACGCGAATATCCTCACCATGGGCGGCTGGATCATCGCCGGGATTCTGGGCTGTGAAATGGCAGAAACCTTCCTCACCACCGGGTTTACCGAGAATCTGGAGGAATGGCGGCAGGCGTTTTTGAAAGGCGCAAAACAGAGGGTGAGCGCAATTGAAGAATCTGTTTACCATGTGGGTCAATGATTCCCTGCAAGCGGATCGCTTTTGGCAACTCCCGTTACCATGTCTGCGCCTGTTTTCCCATTCAAAAATCCCGCGAGCCGAACTTCGGCTCGCGGGATTTTTGAATGGGAAACAAAGTCAGAGCTCCTTTTCTTCGCTGCTCAACAGGCCGCCGTTTTCAAAGAACAGGCTTTCCACTGTGGCGGCGGGACCGAGCGTTTCCAGCCCCATGTTGTAATGGCTGAAGCTGACCCGTTCAGTATTGGCATAGCGGGTCAATTGCTGCTGCAAAGACTGCCGGAAGCGCTCGTTTTCAAACAGCTCCCCGTACAGCACCACGCTTTCGGGGTCAAACAGCGTCAGCATATTTTTGATCACGAGGCAAAGGTAGAAAATCACCCGGTCGAGCGTTTGCTCCACGACGGGGTCTTTGGCATTGTAGGCGCGGATGACCTCCTGAATTGTCACCTTCGCAGCGTCGCCGCCGGTCAGATCCCACAGCGCCGGCGTGCGCTGCTCGCTGAGCATGCTTTTCATCGTGTTTTCGATCGAATCGTAATGGATGATTGTCTCAAGGCAGCCCTGATTGCCGCATACGCAGGGCGCGCCGTTCGGGTCGGCGATCATGTGGCCGAGCTGAATCGCCCGGTAGTTGAATACGCTGGACTGTCCGTCCCCCAGCGTGTAGGCCGCGCCAAGGCCCGGGCCGTATTTGATGAACAGCATCGGGTGAATCCGGCGGTGGCTCGAAAGCACGCTTTCCCCATGCGCCAGTGCGCAGATGTTATTGGTCAGCAGCACGGGCATTCGGAGCTTTTCCGATAAAATGGAAGCGACCGGGATATTGCGCTCCTCCCATACCTGAAACGGATTGACGCTGATCCCGCTCACGCTGTCCACAATGCCGTTGATGCTCACGCCGAGCCCCACCATCGTTCTGGTGGAAAGCACATTGTATTCCGCAAGCTTCGCCTGAATCGTATGCGTCAGCTTTTCCAGAATGGCCGGGGCCTTGCGGCGGCAGTCGCCGGTATAGATCAAATCCTCAAACAGGATGGTGTTGTTCAGGTCGGTGCACAGTACCCGGAATTTGTGCCGGGTAATATACACTCCCAGCGCGGCGTAATGGGCACCGTTGATCTGAAGCAGCACCTCGCGCCGCCCTTTTCGGTTGGTGCTTTTTTCCCGTTCCGCTTCCACCTGGCAGAGCAGGCCCTCGTCGAGCAGCTCGCCGGTGATCATCGTGATGGCGGCGGGCGTCAGGCCAAGCCGCAAGGCAATTTCTTTTCTGGAGATGCTGCCGCTCAGGTGAATCAGCTGCAGAATGGAGCCGCGGTTCTGCTTTTTTACTGCCAGCATATTGACTCCGTTTTCGCGCGCATTGGGCATCGGTACGCCCTCCTTCCTGTGCTTTAAATTAATAGAGAACCGGAATGTTCTCTCCCGTGAGCCCGGCGTAAGCGCCATTTTTGGCGGGGGCGCTTTCCGGGTGTGCGATCAGCCATTTTCCCTGCATCCAGAGCAGGCGCTCCTCCCCTCGGGCGTTTTCAGGCAGGCGCTCCAAGGGCAAATTTGTGCCCTGCGGCAGAACGACAACGCATTTGAATCCTTCGTCGCTTACCCTGCAGGGGGCAAAATGAAGCGTGGTTCCGTAAAGCTCGCACGCGGTTCCGGCGGGAACATAATAGCCCTTTACCAAAGAGGTGTCGAGCGTGTTGTCGCGGATATCGCGGGCGTCGGCAAGCAAGAGCACCAGATCGGTCACGGCCAGATCCAGCTCCGGCATCTTGTGGTATTCCAACGCGTTCAGGCGGCTGCCGTTGCCGATGCAGTAGCCGACCTCGATCGGCATGGAGCCGTTCAGCTTTTCTTTTACGGCGGCGGCCAGCTCTGTGTCGGTAAGCCTGGGGTCGTCGGCTACATAAACGTTACCCGATTCAGGAACCGCGATTTGCTCCATTGTTTTGAGCCACGGGGTAAAATCGTATTCCTCTACAATCCGGCCATACTGCCGGAAGGAGTCGTCGGTAACGGGGAGCAGAGACAGCGCCGGATTTTTCTTTACCAGATCAGTATACACATTCCAACCTCCCTCATTGCATTTTAAATTTTCAAATCGTTAAGTGAATTGCAAAAAAATGTCCGCCGAACGTAAGACTGCGTGATTTGAAACAGGGCAGATTATTCTTTTGGTTTGATCTTAGCATAATTTGAAAGGGAAAAGCAATCAAAAATCAATTTAATTAAAAGATTTAATAATATAGCACAAATTGTGATATTTAAAAATAGTAGAGTAAACAAATTTGGAGTATTTCAATAAAAATTGTTTACATTACACAAATTCTAAGATATAATTTGAATCGGGGAGGCACCCGCCAAAGCAGAATAGAATAGGAAAAACAGGATTAAGTTTAGGCACTTAAATAACTTGCTGCAACGGCGGGGCCAGATTTGTTTCGATCGAGAAATCTGAGCGTATTTTAATGTATTAGGAGGTAGTGTAATGAAAAAGTGGATCGCTTTCAGTTTGGCGGCAGCGATTGGAGTGCTTTCCTTTACGGGCTGCAGCGGCCAGACGGGAACGGCATCCGGCGCCGGCAGCAGTCAGGCGGGGCAGGAGGTCACTCTGACGTTCCCCTGTATTTGGGTCGGCTCCGACAGCAAGGCAAAGGTGTTCGGTGAAATGGTCGCAGGCTTTAACACCGAATATGCCGGGAAGTATCAGATTAAACTGGAGGAGCAGACGGACTACGACGCCTACCGCGATAAGATCCGCACCCTGATTTCCACCGGGGCTGCACCGGATCTGTTTACCGTGCAGGATTTTCCGGATCTGGAGCTGTACGCCTCATCGGGCAAGCTGATGAACCTGACCGATTTACTGGCGGAATCCGACATGGCTTCCCGTTTTGAAGACGGGATCGTCGAGAGAGCGCAGATCGACGGCGCAAACTATGCGATGCCCTATGAGAGCGCGGTTGTTCCGATCATGTACAATCAAAAGCTGCTGGAAGAAGCCGGCGTAACGTCCATTCCCACTACATATGATGAATTCTGGGACGCCTGCGCCAAGCTCAAGGCGAAGAACATTTTCCCGACAACGCAGATGACGAGCGCCAACGCGTGGACCTCCATGCTTTGGTATTCTTATGCTCTGGCGGCCTGCGGCGGCGCGGACGTTTATAAAAACGGCTTTGATGACCCCGCGTTTGAAAAAGCGGCGGAGATCATGGTGAAACTGTTCCAGAACACCTCGTCCGACGCGGTCGGTGCGGACGCCACTGTGGTAAACGGCCACTTCTTCAATGAGCGTGCCGCCATTTACACCAACGGCTCCTGGATTTTGGGCCGCATTAAGAAAGAGGGCGTGCAGGGCCTGTACGACAATCTGGTGCTTGCACCCGGCCTGAGCTACGGCGGCAAAAACGGCGGCGCGTATATCAGCACCATTCAGGCGTATCTGGTGGCGGGCAAGCAGGATGATCCGCAGAAGGCCGAGGCGGCCAAAGCGTTCCTGCGCTATGTCAGCGATCCCGAACGTGTGGTAGAGCTTGCAAACTCCTCCGGCGCTTTGTTCGCCATTAAAATGGATGCCTCAAAAATCGCAGACCCGCTGCAGGCCGAGATCGTAAAGCAGAGCGCCGCGGCGTCTTTCATGATCGGCCATTTTCAGGGCTCTGTTCCCACGGCTGTGGCAAATGAGTTCCCTGCGGCGCTGGAATCCCTTGTGATCGGCGACATTACCCCTGCTGAATTTGTGCAGCATTTGAAGGAAGTAAAGGACAGCAACAGCTGACAAATCCGGTTTTCGGGCGACATCGGTTATGCCGCGGGCGGGATCGTGTTTCTTGTGCTGCCCGCGGCCTTTCTTTGAAAAGGAAACAGGGGAGTTTACTATGAAGATCACAAAGCAGGACAGGATCGGCATCGTTCTTTTTCTTGCACCGGCGCTTTTGTTGATTCTGGTATTTTTTATCGTCCCAATCCTTTCCGTTGGCGTCACCAGCTTTTTTAAATGGAATGGGATCACTGCGCCGGAATTCAGCGGATGGCAGAACTATGCCAAGATTTTTTCAGATAAGGTTTTTTGGCGCAGCGCCAGAAATAATTTAATCTGGGTAGCAGGTGCCTGCCTGGTGCAGGTTCCCTTGGCACTGATCATGGCGATGGTGCTTTCTACAAAGCCCCGCGGATGGAAAATCTTTCGGACCGTTTATTTTTTGCCGCAGGTGATCTCCGGCATTGCCATTGCCATGCTGTGGTCGGCGGTATACAACAGTGAATTCGGTCTGTTGAACGGCCTGCTCAAGCTGGTGGGCCTGGGGGATTCGACCCGCAATTGGCTGGGAGACCCCAAAACGGCATTTCCCTGTGTGCTGGTGTACGGCCTATTCTACATCGGGTATTTTATGGTCATCCTGATGGCCGGGATCAGCGATATTGACGAAAGCTATTACGAAGCAGCCACCATCGACGGCGCGAGCCGCCTGCAGATGGAATGGCATATAACGATTCCCCTCATTCGGTACTCCATCATGACCTGCGTAACGCTGGCAGCCGTGTACGCGCTGCGCACCTTCGAGCAGCTGTATCTGCTCACGAACGGCGGCCCGGCCAACCGTACCTCGGTCTTGGTGCTGTACCTGTACAATCAGATGCGCAATAACAATTACGGCGGCGCCAATGCTTCGAGCATGATGCTGATTCTGACCGGCACGCTGGTGATTATTGTGGTGCGCAGGCTGTTTGCGGAAAAGAGAAGATAGGGGGAGCGTTATGGAAGGAATTGTAAAAGGAAAAGCCGGTAACAGCGCCAGTGGCGTGTTGTGTCTGATTCTCAAATGGGTTATCATCCTTCTGTTTGCGGTGTACACGCTGTTCCCGCTGCTGTGGCTGTTGATTACATCGCTGAAAACCAACGCCGAGTATTTCAATAATCCGTTTTCTTTCCCGGCCGTTCCGCAGTTTCAGAATTATATCAACGCGTTTTCTCAGGCAAATTTGGGGCAGATGATCTGGAATTCCGTAACGGTTGCGGTGATTGCCACCGCGGCGAATGTGTTTGTGGCCGCTATGGCCTCGTATGCGATCTCCCGCTTTGACTTTAAAGGAAAAGAAATCTTCTTCGCCATTTTTTCCGCCGGCGTGATGGTTCCGCTCAATGCCTTGATGGTTCCGTATTTTACGATTTTCAGCAGGATCGGCCTGCTCGATTCCATGAACGCGCTGCGGATTTTGTACACGGCGATCGGTCTGCCCATTGCGGTCATCATTATCCGCGGATTTATGGATTCTCTGCCGCGCGAAATCGAGGAGGCGGCGTACATCGACGGCTGCGGATTTTTCGGGCGCTTTTTTCAGATCATTCTGCCGCTTTCCAAAACGGGGCTGATTACGGCGGCCACGTTTCAGTTCATCACCTGTTGGAATGAATTTGTTTACGCCAATCTGCTGACCTCATCGCCGCAGAATAAAACGATCCAGATCGGGATCCGTTATTTTACCAACCAGTTTACAACGGATTATGTATCGATGTATGCGGCGATTATCATAGCGATTGTGCCCAGCGTTCTGGGGTATGCGTTCTTCCAGAAGCAGATTATTTCCGGCATGACCAGCGGTGCGGTGAAGGGCTGACCGCCGCGCGGAGCGGCGACAGTGCCCGCTGCAAAAACCATTTCTCAGAGTTTACGCCATACAGTTTTGCATAACAGCCAGGAGCGTCGGGCCATTGGCCCGACGCTCCTGGCTGCAGAAAAGCGGGGCGGGTACCGCCTTCCTCAACGATTTTTAAACAGCCTCAGGACCCACAGGAGAATCATAGAGCCAATCACAGCAACCAACAGGCTCCACAGGTTGAATCCGGTGATTCCCACACCGCCGAGCACGTTCATTAAAAAACCGCCGATTAATGCGCCGACGATGCCAACTACGATGTTTGCAAACGCGCCCATAGAGGCATCGGTATTCATAAATTTGCTTGCAATCCACCCGGCCAGTGCGCCAATAACGACCCAAGCGAATATACCCATAGATAAAACCTCCTTCTTCCACTGATTCATATGAAGTTTTGCCCCAATAATCAGCCGATTATTCATTATAGCAAACTGCAGCAAATTTGTCATCCGCGCGGCGGAAAAGAAAACTCAGTATACATCAGAACGAGATATCAAGCGGATCTGTATCATCCGCACGGGCTGAAAAAAGACCTGCTCCGCCGCACGGAATCGGGGTGTTTTTTATCATGATTTCATAAGATTTAACTGTATGATTGGGCAAATTCCTAAAAAGCTATTTTTTTAAAAAAAAGCCTTGCTTTTTTGGACACATCATGATATTATAGTCAGGCAGTTCAGCGAAAAACGACGAATTTTCCACGGAATTGTTTTGTGGGGGTATAGCTCAGCTGGGAGAGCGCTTGAATGGCATTCAAGAGGTCAGCGGTTCGATCCCGCTTATCTCCACCAAATAAGAGAAGCCTGTAACTTAATGGTTGCAGGCTTTTTTTTGCTTCAATGCAGTTCTTTGAACGCTTCATCTGCCGATGCGGGCCGGCACGCTTTCAAAATGAAAACGCTCTGTTTCTCGCTCCAGCATTTTGCTGCGGAACATACCGGCCGAACAGCGGTTTTTTATAAAGCTAATAAAAATACGTTCCTCTATCGTCGCCTTGCGCGGTTAATTGGCATGAGCCTTAGCGATTATTTGTGCCGGGCATTTTTCACCGTCTGTAAACCATTTGCATTCGCGGCATTCAAAACAGGGCTTGTAATCGCTGTTTTTCGCGGAATGTTTTATAAAATCCGAATCGGCGAAAAAGGGCTTTCCATATGCGACAAAATCACAGCCGCCATTTTCAATCAACTCATTTCCTCTGCTCAATGTCTGAATACCGTTTACCGCGATGACGGGGATGCTCACATGCTTATTGACATGGCATCCGGTGTAAACTACGTCATTATACTCAAAACCCGCAGGCAGCTGCAGTTTTCTATCCTTCGGTATGCCGGTAGACACATGCAGCATATCAATTCCCATATGCTCCAGAGCTTGCGCAGTCTGAACATCTATATCCAGGTCGCCTCCCCAACCCATTCGGTACGACAAAATAAAGTCATCTCCGCTGAAGCTTTTGATCGCTTCCGTAATTTCCCTTGCCAGAGTCAATCTTCCGGTCAAGTCGCCGCCGTAAGCATCCTCTCGTTTGTTGGAATAGGACGAAGCCATCATATTCAGAAAAAAGGTATGCGCACCATGCAGTTCAATCCCATCAAGGCCAGCCTTCAGGCAGATCTCGGCGCCGCGAATAAACCAATCTCTGATTTTGATCAAGTCTTGTTTTGTCAGCTTGTTGACATCGTCCGAACGGTCGTCATAAAAGCCGAATCCGGGCAAGCCAAGCTGCGCAAAAAAGCGGGTGCCGTTTGTGTGGCAGGCTTTCGCTATTTTGCTCAGGTAGCCGATGTGCTGATCAGAATAAGCGCCGGCCCCGCCCGCTGTCTCCCGTTCGGTTGAAACACCAAGCGTCTGGCTGATCATCAGGCCGATCCCTTTATCCGCCCGCACCAGATAATCCTGCAGCAATTTTTCCCCCATGACGCCGTTTTCGCTCGGCAAGCCGAAGCGTACCATGGGGGCCATAACAATCCTGTTTGTGAAATAGACGTTTTTTACTTGAATCGGACTAAATATATCGAACATACCATTTACATTCCTTTCGGTTCATGGCAAATAAGAGCATTTGTCTTTCTGGCGGATACTTACGCTAGCTTCAGCAGCCGGGCTATGTTTTCACCTAAAACCGCGTTTGCTACGGCAGAGGTCCTGGCAAATTGCAAAACGGCATTTTTAGACAGCTGCAAATCGCCAAAGGGGCGGTCGACCCCAAAGAAACATTTCTTTGGCACTTCATTGATAACGCTCGCCAAAACAAAGGTTGAATAGTATGCGGAGGTATCCAGATATAAATTGGGAATTTCTTTTACAAGCGCCACCGTTGCAAGCCAGTTGCTCCCGCCCAGGTGCCCTAAAATGACAGGAGTTTCCGGGTAATCTTTTGCCAGCTCTGAAATTTTTTTTATATCCGCGGCTGTCAGCGGAAAAAAAGCGTGTATCCAGATTGGAAGATTGTGAAACTCCTGTGAAGCACAAAAAATATTTTTTAAAAGACGGATTTAGCCGCTTCCGAGTGTGAATTCACCCATCCCTGCCAAATTGTTTTTTTGAATCGTTTCATCAACATATTGAAGCGTGGGCTTTCGTTCAAGGCCTGCCGGAACCGCGCCAAACCCGATATAGCGGTCGGGATATTGCCGGATCGCGTCCCTAAGCTCCAATACGGCTTTTTGCCGCTCCTCTACCATAGACCCCTTTTTCCCGGCCAACAGGTCATTCAGAAATTCCATAGAGGATTTCACTTCGGCAAAGTTCTTGGCTGCCTCCGGGTGAAAGGCTGTGGAGAATAAAACGGTTTTATCGATCCCGGCCGCGTCCATCGCTTTTATATGTTCCTGAACCGGCAAGGTAACGTGGGAGTGCCCGTCGATGATCATAAAAATATCCCCTTTTCTGTAAGTTGAAGGATCCTTTCCTTTGTATTATAATTGTTTTGTACAGAAAAGGAAGAATGCACTTTTTTGTAGGATACTTACGAAAAGGAGAGTGAAACGATGGCTGAAAAAATATGCTTTGTCAGCAACAAGGAGCCGTTTGAATATACATTATCTATTGTAAGCGGAAAATGGAAATTAAAAATTATTTACCTCCTTGCCTGTACTGCTCCAGCAAGATACAATTTCCTGAAAAAGAATATAGACGCAATTACCCATAAAATGTTAAGCACACAGCTGAAGGAGCTGGAATCGCAAGGTATTGTTTCCCGAAAGGAATATCCTCAGGTGCCTCCAAAGGTGGAATACTCTCTCACTCCCAAAGGGGAAAGCCTGATTCCGATCGTTATCGCCATGTGCGATTGGGGGAAAGCACATTCACAGCCCCCAAAGCAATAAAGGGCGATACGCGCGTGAAAGGCAACGCAGCGGGAGGCTCTTTTCAAAAAATCTGCTTGCCCTTTTTGTTCCGATTCCACTAAGGGATGAATCGCGCCGCCCTTTTCCATCAGCTTTGAAGCTTGTAAATATTTTGTATGGGAAGCTCCCGTTCCGGCCATACATGAGAGGAAAAGCTTGTTCCGGCCGGATACAGGCGTATCATGGGATTACGGCTTGATCGAGGTTTCGTCGATCTCCGCCTGCGCTTCGCTGATGATTTCCTCCACGTCCTCTTTCAAATCCTCAGAAAGCCCCTTGTTGCGCTGGAGCCGGATTCCGGGGACAAACGCAACGACGGAGCCGGTCAAAATAAAGAGGATGCCCACCGTCATGGGGAGCGTGATCGCTTCTTTCAGAATGAGGAAGGCGAAAAGCGGCGCGAGGATCGGCTTGATGTAAAATACAAGCGCAGCTGTCGCGGCCGATGTTTGTTCCATCGCCAAAAAGTAGAAGGTATACCCAAGCCCGGTAACGAAAATACCGGCGTACAAAAGGCCGGGCAGCGTGCCAAGGCCGATTCCGCTGATCAGCGGAACGCGGGCAAACAGGCTGAGGCCGGCGGCGTTCAAACCGTCCGCAACCGGGCCGATGTGCCCGATCCCGATCAGAAGGAGCATTTCGGCACATCCGAACAAAAAGCTCAGGCAGGTCAGCGTGATCCCTCCGTACCGCCCGCTGCGCGTGCGGCCAATCACATTGTACAGCGCAAAGGTCAGGGCCGCGCCGATGGTGAACAGAATGCCGATAAAGTTGGAGGGCGCCAGATGCAGCGGGTCGATGATGGTGAGCATTCCGATCACGCTGAGAAGAATGGAAAGGATGGTGTGCCGATACACCTTTTCCGCCAGCATCAGGTAAGCGAACAGGACGGTAAAAACGGAATTGCAGCTGAACAGAACCGCTACAACAGAAGCCTTCGAGTACAAAATCCCGAGCTGAAACAGAATCATGCTCACGACAACGCAGATGAATCCCGTAAAAGCGAAGAAGGCGAAATCTGACCGTTGCAGCTTTAATTTTTTCTCTTTCTTCTCCTTTGCGGCCAGTGGCAGCAAAATAAGCCCGCCGATGAAAAAGCGCAGAAAGGTCAGCTGAATCGCGTTGAGCGATGCGGCGGTCAGCTTCAGCGCAATTTCCATGGAGCTGAACAGAACGGTTGCCAAAAGAATGTAAAGATACCCTTTTTTCAAGCAGAAAAACCTCGAATCTCACTTTGTTTTTTTGAATTGTCCCACCCGGAATGGACAAATCATGAATCCCGTTCCGGCGGGAGATCTTCTATGAATACTAATTCAGTATAGCATGCCGTAAAAGAGGAGTAAAATATCGGTTACATATCAATTGATATGTATTTCGTTTCAAAGGGGAGGAGCCGGATGGATATCCGTCAAATGGAATATTTTCTCGCGGTATGCGAGGAGGGGCAGATTACAAAGGCGGCCCGCCGCCTGAATATGGCGCAGCCGCCGCTGAGCCAGCAGATTCAAAAGCTGGAGGAAGAGGCCGGTACCGCTCTGCTCGAGAGAAACGGCCACCGCATCTTCCCAACGGAGGCAGGGGCGCTTTTGTACGAGCGGGCAAAGCAGGTTCTGGCTCTGGTGCGCACTACGGAAAGGGATCTTTACCATATGGGGGAGGGGCGTCAGGGAACCCTGCGCCTTGGCATGGTGATGTCCTCTTCCGCGTTTGTTCTGCAAAGCTGCCTGCCGGTGTTCCACAGCCGCTACCCGCAGGCCCGGCTGCAATTGTGGGAGGGGGACACAAACCGGGTCGCCGGTTTGGTGGATCAGGGCGTTGCGGAGATCGGAATCATCCGCACCCCCTTTTCCTTTGGAAATTACAGCTATGCGGATGACGGCTCCGGGAACCGCAGCCCGATGCTGGCCGTTTTTCAGCCGCAGTGGATTCCGGATTTTGGAGCCGGGGATTTGCCGCTCCATCTGCTGAAAAATAAGCCGCTGATCATTCACCGCCGGCACGAGCAGAATGTGACGCAGGCGTGTACGGCCCATGGATTTGTGCCGAACCTGTTCTGCCGGTGTGACGATGTGCGCTCCATGCTGACTCTGGCCGCAACCGGCATGGGCGTGTGCCTCATCCCGCAGCCTCGTTTTCATTGGAAGCCGGAGAGCGGGGTGCGTGCGGTGCGGGTGGAGGAGCCGCTTTTGATGACGGGCACGGCGGTCATTTGGAGAAAGGACGTGTCTCTTTCGCCGGTCGCGGAGAACTTTATCCGCATTTTCTGCGGCCCCGATGCGGAAGCGGGAGCGCGTTTGGAAAATTCGCCAAGTGAATAAAAGCGCAAAATCAAAGTCCGCCGGCAGCACCGGCGGACTTTGATGAGTTTGGGCCAATTTTCGGGATTGGCCCCGCCAAAACCGGGTAGGAGGCCCCGGCCTGGTTTAAATTGCGTAATCCTCCACCGAATCCATCAGCCCGTGCTCTAAAAGGATTTCCTCCAGCCGGGCCTGTGTCATCGGTTTCGGAATCGTAAACTGCGTATTTGCGTCAATGGCCTTGGCAAGATTGCGGTATTCCTGCGCCTGCAGGGAGCCCGGGTTGAATTCGATCACGGTTTTGCGGCGAATCTCCGCCCGCTGCACCACGTTGTCGCGGGGAACAAAGTAGATCAGCTGGGTACCCAGCTCCGCGGCAAAGGCCCGCAGCAAATCCAGCTCGCGGTCCACGTTCCGGCTGTTGCAGATGATTCCGCCAAGCCGCACACCGCCTGTTCTGGCATACCGTGCGATTCCTTTGGAAATATTGTTCGCGGCGTAGAGGGCCATCATTTCGCCGCTGGCGACGATATAGATTTCTTTTGCTTTTCCTTCCCGGATCGGCATGGCAAACCCGCCGCATACCACATCGCCCAGCACGTCGTAAAAAACGTAGTCGAGCTCTTCCGTATATGCTCCGAGCCGTTCCAGAAGATTGATCGAGGTGATGATTCCGCGACCGGCACAGCCCACGCCGGGCTCCGGCCCGCCGGATTCCACGCACTTGATTCCAAGGTATCCGTCCCGCAGAATATTGGGCAGCTCAATGGAATCTCCTGTTTCGCGCAGGGTATCGAGCACGGTTCTCTGGGACAGTCCGCCCAAAAGCAGTCTGGTGGAATCGGCCTTTGGGTCGCAGCCTACGACCATCACCTTTTTGCCGCTTTCCGCCAATCCTGCTGTTAAATTCTGTGTTGTGGTGGATTTTCCGATTCCGCCCTTGCCGTAAATGGCAATCTGTCTGAGTGGCTTTTTGTCTGACATGCTATAATCTCCTTAAATGGTGTATTCCGGCTGCGGGGCAGCGCTGGCCAGGTGCAGCTTTTCCAGGATGCTGCCGCGCATTGCCGCAAAATCATGGCTGTTCCTCGGCCTTGGGCGGCGCAGGGGAACCTCCAGTATTTCGCTGATTTTTCCGGGCCGGGGTGTCATGATGACAATCCGGTCGCTGAAATAGAGCGCTTCATCTACGTCGTGGGTCACCAGTATCATCGTTGTTTCGTTGTTTTTCCACAGCTCGAGCAGCTTATCCTGTAAATCCGCTCTTGTAAAAGCGTCCAGCGCGCCCATGGGTTCATCCAGCAGTAAAACAGTCGGGTGATTGATGAGGGCCCGGGCAATGGCCACCCGCTGGGCCATGCCGCCGGAAATCTGATGGGGATACGCCTTTTCAAAGCCGTTCAGCCCGATCAGTTTAATAAACTGAGGTACTTCTCCTTTGCAGGCCTGATATGTGTTTCGAGCCTTTAATCCCGATGCGATGTTTTGTGATATCGTCAGCCAGGGGAACAGACTCCCCTGCTGAAATACATAGCCCCGGTCGGGGCTGGGGTCTGTTATGGGTTCCCCTTTCAATGTGATTTTCCCGGATTCCGGGAAATCCAGGCCGGCAATCAGCCGCAGCAGCGTTGTTTTGCCGCAGCCGGAGGGCCCGATAATGGAGATGAATTCCCCGCGCCGAACCGAAAGATGAATATCCCGAAGGGCTTCCACCGAATTTTCGTCGGTATCCAGGTAAGTCCGGTTGACGGATTCAATCTTAAGCAAAATTTCGCCGCTCATCTCACCACTCCTTTCTGCCACCGCAGAACACGGCCCTGAATCGCTCCAATGGCCTTCATGATCGCCGAAAACAGGATCGCCATCACCAGAATGGCCGCAAAGACCTTATAATAGGCGGACCATACCTTGGAGGCATTGATGTAATACCCAAGTCCGCCGGGCTGGCCCATCATTTCCGACATGACCAGCGTGGTAAAGGCAAACCCGTTGGCCGTAGAGATACCGGTGAAAATCTGCGGCGTGGCGTGGGGAATCGCCACGTGAAAAACCAGATAGGGCGTTTTTGCGCCCAGAGTACGTGCAACCTCAAAGAGGGTTCTGGGGGTGCTGGCAATTCCCTGCGCCGTTAAAAAGGCCACGGGGAACCACGCGCAGATGACGATCAGAAAAGCGGCCGCTGAAAACGGGGTGGGGAAGAGCGTCAGCGCGAAGGGCATCCAGGCCACAGCCGGAATGACTCCCGTGATTTTCAGAACCGGGAAAACCCAGTAATAGACCTTCGGAAACCAGCCGATCAGAATCCCCGTGCCGACCCCAAACGCGACGCCAGACACAAAGCCTACGGTGAAAAGGCGCAGGGAATACAGCGTGTTCTGAAAGATGAATCCACCTTCCAATAAGAACGATTCGATGATTCTGGATGGCCCGGGGAAAAAGGGCATCGGCAGCCATTGCAGCTTTGTTCCGAGAATATCCCAAAGGGCCAGTGCCAACCCGCTGGCAAAGCAGAAAGAGACGCGGCTTAGAAATTTTTCTTTTCGCGCCGGGTCGAAAAGGGAAAAGACGGAAAGCCCGGCATACAGCAGCACAATTCCCGAAAGCACAAGGCGATAAGCCAGATTCGCCGTCAGCTCCAGGCCGCCGACAGGGTACACCTTTGTTTCGATTTCGGCAACCTGCGGGAAGAGGACGTTGACCAGTATGGCGGCGACAAACCCGGTAACGGATACCGCGGATTCAAACAAATATCTGGAATTGGATACAAAGAGGTGGGGGAGCCGCCCCGGCTTTGGCCGAGGCAGCGCCGTACCCTTTGCAATCAAAGAAAGGATGCTCACAGAATAACCTCCCAACAGAAGTCCTTTTATTTCCCTGAGGAGACGTCTACCTCTTCAAAAATCTGGTTGGCGAAGGCATCCGGGTCGTTTGTTTTCAGGTAGCCGATGTTCTTCAGCTGCTGCACAAAATACTGCACGTTTTCTTTTACGCGCTCCGGGTTCGCCTTGCGGTCTTCCGTGGACGGATATTCGTAGCTGGAAACCAGCTTTTCCGCCAGCTTCTTATCTTCAATCGCGGAATATTTCTTGTCTGAAATAATATCGACCGCTTCCTTCGGATTTTGGGAAATCCAATCCTGTGCCTTCCGAACGGCGCGAAGCAGAGCGGCTACCTTTTCCGGGTCGTCTTTCAGAACCTTGGAAGAGGCATACAGGAAGCAGCAGTATTTCCCGGCAAAGGTGGGGTCTTTGGACAAATCGAAAATCACGCGGTAATTGCCGCTTTCCTCCGCGACCGAACCCAGCGGATCCCACAGCGCGGCCACGTCTACGTCGCCCTTCTTTACGGCCTCCAGCTCCAGGTTTCCGTCCGTATACGGGACGAAGGTAACCTCGCCGTCCTCCTGCTTGGCAGAAATCCCTGCCTTTTCCAGCCATACGCTCGCTACCTGATGCGGCGTACCGCCGATTTCATCAACGGCGATCTTTTTGCCCTTCAGGTCGTTGACGCCGGTGATTTTGGAATCCTTGGGAACGACGAACTTGATGCACCCATTATGCAGGCCGTCTACCACTTTGACCTGAACGCCTTCTTCAATGGAAGGGAAGAACTGAAAATCACCGTTGACCAGCGGGATTGTTCCGTTGTTCAGGCCGATCTTGCGGGTTTCGGAATCGGCGGAGATCAGGTTGACGTCGAACCCCTCCTCCGCGAAAAAGCCCTTGTCGTATGCAATGTAGATCGGGGCTCCGCAAAGTGCGCCGTCTTTGCCCGGAATGTCGATTTTTCCATATTTGTATTGGGTTTGGGCCGCTGACGCCGGGCTGACCGAGGCAGTTTTGGAAACGGTGGAGCCGGACGAGCAGGCCGCCGTGCTCACGGCAATTGCAAGCGCTAATACAGAGCAAATCGCTCTCTTTGTCTTTTTCATCTTCATTTCTCCCTTTTCCTTACTTGATTTGAAAGGCCTGCCCAAAGGCCTGTTCCAGGTCCGCAATCAGGTCCGCCGGGTCCTCCAGTCCGGCGGAAATCCGGATCAGGTTATCCGGAATATCGGCCGGCACTTTTTCGTGCGGTTCCAGTTCTCCATGCGTTGTCTGGGGGGAGTTTACGATCAGAGAACGCGCGTCCCCAATATTGACATGGTAGTGGAACAGCTTGACGGCATTGAGAAACGCTTCGCGCTGTGCCTGCGTTCCCTTAAACCCGAAGGTCAGGATTCCGCCTGCGCCCTTTCCAAAATCGCGTTCATACAGCGCGTGATAGGGGCTGGATTTCAGCGCGGGATACCGTACCCACTCCACGGCCTCGTGCGATGACAGGTATTCGGCCAGCGTATGCGCCGTGCGGGATTGCTTGCCCAGCCGCTCCGACAGTGTTTCCAGCCCAAGAATGCCCAGGTAGGCGTCGAAGGGGGAGAGCGCAGCGCCAAAATAGTTGAGGTAATTCAGGCGGATGCGCGATGTAAAGGGAGAGACCGCAAACACCTCCAGATAGCTGCGCGGGGTACCGCTTTGATCGCGCAGGGTATAGTGTTTTTCTGAAAACTGAGGGAATTTTTCTGATGAAAAATCAAAATGACCGCTTTCCAGTATGAGTCCGGCGATCAGGTTGCCGTGGCCGCTTAGACCCTTGGTGGCGGAGTAAACCACAATGTCCGCGCCGTGGGCAATGGGGTTGTAAAGGTAAGGCGTCGCTACCGTGTTGTCGACGACGAGCGGAATGCCGTGCTCGTGCGCGACCCTCGCGATTGCGTCCACATCCAGCAGCACCGCACTGGGGTTGCTGATGCTTTCAATGTAGATGGCTTTGGTATCGGGCGTGATTTCCTCCGCCAGCCGTTCGGGGTGTTCGATATTTTTGGCTTGGTCGAAATAAATCCCCAGTTTGGGATAAATCTTTTTAAAGCTGTCGGCGCTTCCGCCATATAAGAAAGGGGAGGTCAGAATCCTTCCGCCGCCCTCGGCCAGATTCAGCAGAGTGTAGCTGATGGCCGCCATTCCCGAACCGATGCCTATGGCCGCGGCGGCCCCGTCAAGAATCCGCACCCGCTCCTCCAGAACCGTTACGGTTGGGTTGCCGATGCGGGTGTACAGATAGCCCGCCTCCTGAAAGCTGAACAAACCTTTGGCGTTCTCCACGTCCCGAAATTCATAGGCTGTGGTTTGGTAAATGGGGGGCGAGACGGCGTAGTTATGGTCTTTCGGGTCATACCCCGCCCGAACCTTCAGAGTATCGAATAAGTATGTTTTGGGCACTGTGTCATTTGACATGTCGAGTCTCCTTTCGGTTTTAAAAAACGGCTACAATCCGCAAGCTCACAGTCACACATCATATAACACCACCCCCTTTTGCTTCTAATTCCTCCCGGTTTCCCGCAAGAGCCTTACCCGTGAGAAAAAGTGTTTTGCTGTACCACCGGACGAACGTAGATTTGCCGGGCAAAATCTTCTCCTCCGGGGATTCCGACCGCGTCGGCCCGGCAGCGCTGGCAGTGCCGGAACACATCGATATATGTTTCCGCCTCGCAGCGCGCCTGATTGAGTACCGCGCACCCCGGAGCCGAGCACCACGAAAGCTCGTGCTGCGGGATCAGCGGAATGATGTTGTAAATTCTTGCTCCCGCCTCGGCGACCGTTTGGGCAACGGCTTCAATGTGGTCGGCGTTGATCTCCGGGATCAGCACTGTGTTGACCTTTACGGTAATGCCGGCCTCCGAAACGATTTCGATCCCCTTGAGCTGGTTTTCGATCAGGATTTCCGCGGCCTCCACCCCCTCGTAGCGCTTGCCGTGGTACACGATCCCACTGCAAATCCGTGCCTGAGTTTCCGGGTCCAGCGCGTTGACGGTGACGGTGAGGGTGTCGATCCCCACGTCGATGACCTCCTGTGCGTGCTCCGGCAGAAGCAGGCCGTTCGTACTCATACATTTGATGATGTCGGGGAATTCCTGCTTGATGAGCCGGAAGGTTTCCAGCGCGTACGGCGTGGCCAGCGTGTCGCCCGGCCCCGCGATCCCGGCCACTGTAATGTCCGGGCAAAGCTCCACGGCCCGGCGGACCACCTCCACCGCTTCCTGCGGTGTGATGATCATCGACGCCACTCCCGGCCGGATATCCACGTCGTTGATTTTCCGGTCGCAGAAGCGGCAGCAGATGTTGCACCCGGGCGATACGGGCAGATGAACGCGGCCCTTATTGACCTTATCGCCAACCGAAAAGCAGGGATGCGTCAGCGTCAGCTCTCGAAATGTTTTTGCCAAAATGATTCACCCTTTCTGAAACAGGTTTTCTTCGATCACCTTTTCCATAATCGCATCCACAGAGCCGTAGGCTTCAAATACCCGCTTCCCGCGGCTGATCATGTACGCGCTGGCCCCCTGGCCGATTTTCAGCACAAAGACCGCGTCGCAGTCCGAAAGCGCCTGAAACAGGTGATCAAAGCCGCCTTCGCAGCTTCCCTGGCACAGAGCGTCCGTTTTTCGGGTTTCCACCCGCTGATAATCCGAACCGTCCGTTTCGTAAATCTGGAAGATGCGCGCCCTGCCGAAATGCTGGTCGACCTCAAAGCCGTCTGTGCTTGCAAAGGCAATTCGTGTACTCATTCGCGTTCTCCTCACCGGTAGGTTGCGAGAACCGCACCGTAAATGTCTTCAATCACCCGCAGCCCGCCGGAAAACCCGGCATAATTGGTCGTCATCACCAGCCGGTACGGGGTGGGAACGGAGGCGGAGAGAAAATCGTAATCCTTTTCCCGCGCCAGCTCCTTATCCCAGCCGCTGCCGATGAGCAGACCCCGGCCTCCGTGATGAAGCGAACGGATGGCGTCCTGCACCTTGCCGGCGTCCGGCTCAAAAGTAAGAGGGATCACCTTTTTATCGGAGGTGCTCTGCAGCTCCGCCGCAATCTGCTCCTGAAATCTCTTCGGGGTATTGTCTACCGCGAACTGTTCCTTGGGAACGATGCCGACCTCGTGCAGCAGGAATTTGGAAAGCCCCAGAACATAACCGGCATCGTGCACGATATGCACATGGTTGGGCAGGCCGTAGCGGAATTCCAGCAGGAAGGTCGCCAGATTGTCGATTTCCTCGTAGTAGGCTTCGCGCTCATGCCGAATGAACTCCTCCGCGGCATCTGTGTCCAGCTCCGCGCCCTGCTCGTTCGCAAAGGCCAGCACCTGGCGCAGAAAGCGCTCCGTTTCGTTGGCGCCGATCGGGATGTTGGGGTATTGGGTGAACGGCTGGCCGTACACCTCTTCCAGATGCTCTGCGATCGGCAGACCGTACCAGGGGGAAGCGAGAATATTAAAATTCGCTTTCGGAATCTGCTGCCATTCGCGAACGCCTCCCGATTCCGGGCCGAACAGCACGTGAACCGAAAGTCCGATCCCTTCCAGCAGGCGCTTGTATTCCCGCAGGTTCCCCTTCCAAAACGGGTCCTGATAGGGGAGGGAGGCGAACAGGTTTACGGTATTCTTTTCGCTGCGGAACGGATTTCCCTCTTCAAAGCGGCTGACATATTGGTCGATGACCGCGTTGACCACCAGGCTGTGGGCTTCCAGGTTGCTGCACTTGAACCCCGCTGTTTCCACAGAGACGATCGGCTTTCCCTCCTCGCGGAATTCCTCTACCACGGGCTCTATGTCGTCGCCCACAATTCCGGCGGTGCAGCCGGTCAGAACCACCTGAAGATCGGTGTCCAGAATCTTGTAGGTGTTGGCGATGTTTTCGCGCAGGCGGTCGGTTCCGCCGAACACCACTTCCTTTTCCGTGAAATTGGTGCAGGGGGAGGTGCTGCCCCCGGCGTACCCGGTGGAGCGCTCAAAGAAGCCTTGAATCATGTTGCCGCAGCCGGGGCCGGAGTGCAGGATCGGCACGGCCCGGGGAATCGCGACCACGCTTTGCAGCGCGCCGATGGCGCAGGTGTAGCGCTCCTGTTCGATGATGCCGCTCATTTCGCCGCACCCCCTTTCAAAAAGGTATAGGGCTCCTGATCCAGCCACCATTTGGTGTAGGGATTGACCGCGTGCTGTTTCAGATTTTTCACGAACTCATCGTTCTCGATCGTTTCCAGAATGCGTTCGCCATAGCGGACGATTCCCTCGTAGCCCATGCTGAAATGCTCGTCGCCGATCAAAAGGGAGGGGATGCCGAGCTTCGCGCCCCACAGGGTCATGCCGCCGTGGCGGGCGAGCAGAACATCCGGCTGAAGGCGGTTGAGCATATTCACCAGTTCAAATTCCTGCTTGTTGCAGATATTGAAGTTCGGGACGTCCCCGTATTCCTTCACTCGGTTCACCAGCAGATCGCTTTCCTCGTTCTCGTTGTCGTAGATCGGGTCGTGGTGAAAGATGGCCGCACCCTTTGCTTTCATTCCAAGCTCGCCCAGCAGATTGAGCAGCGCGTGGCCGTGGGCCGCACCGGCCGTGACATATGCGGTTTTTCCGCGCAGCTTTTCCCGCAGCGCTTCTATTTTCGGCAGATATTCCGCCCGCTTCGCCGCGATCAGGCGTTCGGCCTCCTCTTCCTTGTGCAGCAGCTTCCCCAGTGCGCGGAACCAGCGGTCCGTCTGCGCGATGCCGTAGGGCGGCGCGGCATTGATTTCGGGAACGCCGAATTCCTGCTCTAAAGCGGCGCCGAGGTAAGAGCCGAGGGTGGGGCAGATCTGAACGCTGGCGGCGGCCTCTGAGGAACGGCGCAGATTTTCGATGGTGGAGTAGGGCGTAATGTAATTGGGCTTTGCGCCGAATGCCTCGAACCAGTCGCCGAACACATCCGAGCCCCAGAAATTGATCACGTTGATCATATCGCTCCGGCGCTCGCGGGCTGGCTGAATCAGCTTTCTCGCGATGGCGTGGTAGCTGGCGTCGAAGCCCGTCGTCCAGACCTTGGACCGGAAGCCCTCGCAGAAAATGGCGATGACGGGAACCCCCAGCTCCGCCTCCGCTTCGACGCACACGCTCTCCACATCGTCGCCGATGATCCCGGCCGCGCAGGTGGTCAGCACGAATACGGCGTTCGGGTGCGTGCGTTCATACACCTCGTGGATTCCCTTCGTGAGCTTCTGCGCGCCGCCGTATACGGTGTCTGTCTCCTGCAAATTGGTGGAGAATATCTTCCGCTGTGTCGGGTGCTCCACTCCCCGCAGGGGGGAGTTAACCCGGTAGGTAAACGCGAATTCATGGAAGCAGGAGGAGCAGCCGACCGGCCCGTGGCTGATCACGGCGGCATCCTGCACCAAAATCACCATACACGCTGCCTGTGAGGTAGAGCAGCCAAGGCACTGGGAGAAGGAACGGCTTTTGTCCTTCAGTCCGCAGCGCGAACAGTTTACCAGTTCTTCTGCGCCGCCCTGAAAGCCCGTGATCGAGCCAAGGCGTATTTCCCGGATGGAAACCTCCGGTATTTGCAAATTAATTTTACTCATGGTATTCCTCCTGATTCAATATTGGAATCGAATAATAGTAAGCATCTATAAATAGTATGCTTATGAGCGCGGGGTACCGGAAATACAGCGGTACCCCGCCTGTCTGCCCGAAAGGAAGAACTCTGAAAAATCCTATTCACCGAAAATGTGCTTGCTGAAATAGCGTTCACCCCTGTCGGGGAGGATGACGACGACCGTTCCGGAAGAAACGGTTTTTGACAGCTTGTTCACAGCAGCCAGCGCGGCCCCAGACGATGAGCCTGCAAAGATGCCTTCTTTCTTCGCGGCGATTCTTACCTGTTCAAAGGCTTCCGCATCGCTGACCTTGATGACCTGATCAACAAGGCTCATATCCATTGTGTCGGCGATAAAGTCGTTCCCGATGCCCTCAATTTCATAGTCAGAGTGCTCTCCGCCCCCGATGGTGGAGCCGATCGGGTCGGCCAGAACGCCCTTGATCGCCGGATTTTGCTCTTTTAAATACCGCAGAACACCAGTGTAGGTGCCGCCGCTTCCGGCGCCGGCCACCACATAATCGATTTTGCCGTCAAGGTCGCGGTAAATCTCCGGCCCGGTCGTTTCGTAGTGGGCCTGCGGGTTGCTCTGGTTCTTGAACTGCTCCAGAGAGACGGAGTTGGGAATCTCTGTGCGCAGCTCCTCTGCTTTTCGGGCCGCGCCCAGCATTCCTTCCTCCGTTGAGGTGTGAATAATTTCGGCGCCCAGCGCTTTCATCAGCGTCTGTTTTTCCTGAGAGAATTTCTGCGGCACCACAAAGATCAGCCGGTAGCCGCGGTTTAAGGCTGCAAAGGCAATGCCGAGCCCGGTGTTGCCTGCGGTAGCTTCAATAATGGTGCTGCCGGGCTTTAAAATGCCGCGCCTTTCGGCGTCCGCAATCATCGATTTGCCGATTCTGTCTTTGACGCTGCCCGCCGGGTTATACAGCTCCAGCTTGGCGTAGACGTTCAGCCGCTCCGGAAACCCAAGCTGCGAGAGCCGCACGAGCGGCGTGTTCCCGATCAGCTCCTGCATGGAGGGGTACAAACTCATACTTTTGCCCCCTCCACCGACATTCGCAGGTCTTGTATCAAATCGCGCAGATTCTCAATGCCCACCGAAAGGCGGATCAGCCCGTCGGTGATCCCGACCTTCTGGCGAATCTCTCTGGGAATGGAGGCATGGGTCATGCTGGCCGGGTGGCACACCAGCGATTCCACGCCGCCCAGGCTTTCCGCCAGGGCAATCAGGCGCAGACCGGTAAAGAACCGGCGGATGTCATAGCCGTCGTTCAGCTCAAACGAGATCATGGCGCCGCCGTTTTTGGCCTGCCGCCCATTGATTTCAAAGCCCTGCGCATCCGGCAGACCGGGGTAGTACACGGTTTTTACCGCCTCGTGATCACGCAGCAGTTTGGCGAGTGCTTCGGCGTTTTCCACGTGCCGGTCCATCCGCACGCCGAGGGTCTTAATGCTGCGGATCAGCAGATAGGAATCAAACGGCTGTAAAATTCCGCCGGTGGCATTCTGAATAAAATGAAGCCGCTCGGCCAGCTCCTTTGTTTTTACAACCGCCAGCCCGGCGATCACATCGCTGTGGCCGCCCAGATATTTGGTGGCCGAGTGCAGAACAATGTCTGCGCCCAGTTCCAGGGGCCGCTGAAGATAAGGGGTCATGAAGGTGTTATCCACAATCAGAAGCGCGCCGTGGCGGTGCGCGATTTCGGCGGCCGCCGCAAGGTCGGTTACGGTCAGCAGCGGGTTCGCCGGGCTTTCGACCAGCAGGGCCTTTACATCCGGCGTAACGGCCGCTTCCAACGCCTCCAAGTCAGTGGTGTCCGCAATGGTGTACGCAAAGCCGAAGTGCCGGAAGATCTGATCCAGAACACGGAAGGTTCCGCCGTATACGTTGCTGGAAATCACGATCCTGTCGCCGCTTTGGAACAGGCTGAGTGCGGCGGTGATCGCCGCCATGCCGGACGCAAAGGCAAAACCGGCTTCACCGCCCTCTAACTCGGCGATCAGCGCCTCCAGAGCCTCGCGGGTCGGGTTCCCGGTTCGGGAATACTCGTACCCTCGGTGCTTTCCCAGCTCATCCTGCATGAAGGTTGAGGTCTGGTAGATCGGCGTGCTGACCGCGCCGGTGCGTTCATCACCGTAAATGCCGCCATGAATCAGTGCGGACTCGATAAATTCATAATGTTTCAAGTGACAATCCCTCCCAATGTAAAAATGGTTCGACGGTAAGCTTGCATAAAATGACGGAACAGATTTCCTGTTTTGGACCGACCGGCAGCAGGGGATCAGGAACCAAGTTTGGCCGGAATGACAGCGCCCTTGTAGGTGTCCTCAATAAACTTTCTGGTATCCTCCGACTGCAGCTCTTTCACCAGAGCAGCAATCGCGGGATTGTCTTTATCCTCTTCCCGCACGGCAATGATGTTGGCGTAGGGGCTGTCTCCGCTTTCGCTGAACAGCTTGGTGGAGGTGATCTTCGCTTCCAGCGCCTTGTTGGTATTCGTGATGAAGAAGTCGTAGTCGGCTTTGGTGGGAATGATCTGCGCCGAATCCAGCTCTACAATTTTGATCGGGCGCACATAGCTTTGAATATCCGTTACCGATGCGCTCAGAGAGGTGGCGGTTTTTTCGTTCAGCTTGATAAAGCCGTTTTGCTCTAAAATGAGCAGGGCTCTGTACTCGTTGGTGCCGTCATTCGGGATGGCGACAGTCGCGTTTTCCGGAATTTTATCCGTAGAGCTGTATTTGTCGGAATAGGCTGTAATGGGCTCCACGTGAATATCCCCGGCATTGACCAGATTGAAGCCGTTCGTGTTGTTCCATTCCTGCAGGTACGGTTCATGCTGAAAGTAGTTAAAGTCGATTTCGCCCTTCGCGAGCTTTTCGTTTGTGGTGTTGTCTGCTGCGGTTGCCACCAGGTCGATGATGATTCCCTGCTTTGCCAGCTTTGGGGTAACGTACTTGATGATTTCCGAGTGGGGGACAAGGTCGACAATTCCTTTGAGGGTAACGGTTTGCTGCGAGCTGTCGCCGGACGCGGCGGGTGCGGACTGCGCCTGAGAGGAAGAACCGCCGGCGGTGCCGGCGCACCCGGCCAGCAGGCTGAGAGAAAGGGCCGCCGCGAAAAGGGCAGATGCTGCTTTGATCGATTTCATAATGAATTCTCCTACTATGTTTTTTTACAGAGTTTTAATAAACGCAGATGAATTTTTTCGGTTCTTTTTCCGTCGCAGGAGGCGAAAAAACCACATAATTAAATCAAATTTCGCTTTTTCAGGATTTGCTTGGAGGTAAGGTCCCCAACCCACTGAACCAACTGAACCAGGATGATCAGAATATAAACGGCTGCAAACAGCACATCGTGCTGAAAGCGCTGGTAGCCGAACCGTACCGCGATGTCCCCGATGCCGCCCGCGCCGAACATCCCGGCCAGAGCAGTCATCGAGATGACGGCGATCACAGCGACGGTAAAGCCGCGAATGAGGGAGGGGATGGTTTCCGGCAGAAGAATGCGAAAGATGATCTGCACGTTGGTGCTGCCGATGGACTTTGCCGCTTCTACCTTGCCCTTGGCAATTTCCAGCAGGCTGCTTTCCACAATGCGGGCGTACATGGGGATGCAGCTGGCGGCAATGGCGATGATACAGGCGTTGGTTCCGTAGGATTTTCCAAAGAACAGGCGGGCCACCGGGATCATCAGGATGATCATGATCATCTGGGGCAGAGAGCGGAGACAGTTGATCAGCCACCCCGAGCTGGCATACAGCGGCTTTAACGGCACCAGGCCGTCGGGGTTTGTCACGGTCAGCAGTATCCCGAGCAGCAGGCCGCAAAACAGCATGATGGCGGAGGAAAGGGCCACCATGTACAAGGTTTCCAGCACGGGGGAGCCCATGCGCTGCCAGATGTCCGGCGCGAAGGAGGCGATAATGACCTCCCATATCGAATGATCCAATAAACTCAAAGAACCACTCCTTTCACTTTAAAATCGGGGCGATCTGTCTTTTAAATTCCCTCGCCGTTTACCAGTTCGCCCGAATGCTGCAGTTCAAAAAACACTTTGGCAAAGAGCTCGCCGGTGCGGCTGTGCGGGTTGCTGAAGATTTCGCTTACCGGGCCGGATTCAATGATCAGCCCATCCTCCAGCACCGCCATGCGTTCGCAGGTGTATTTGATGGCGTCCAGCTCATGCGTGATCATCAGGATGGTGATGCCGGTGGTCTGATTGATCTTTTTCAGCAGGTCCAGAATTTGAAGCGTGGTCTGCGGGTCGAGGGCAGAGGTCGCCTCGTCGCTGAGCAGAAGATCGGGATTGTTGACCAGAGCCCGCGCGATTCCCACCCGCTGCTTCTGCCCGCCGGAGAGCCCGCCCGGGTAAGCCTCGAGCTTATCCGTCAGCCCGACGAGCTCGGCTGTCCGCAGCACCCTGTCTTTGATTTCCTCTTTCGGCACGCCGCTGATTTCCAGCGGGTAAGAGATGTTGCGGTACACCGTTTTGGCTTCAAACAGGTTGAAGGTCTGAAAAATCATCCCGATTTTTCTGCGCTCTTTGAGCAGGGCCTTTTTGGGCAGGCGCAGAATGTCTACTCCGCCGACCTGAATCCGACCGCTGTCGGGTGTTTCCAACCGATTGATGCATCGCGCCAGTGTGGATTTTCCCGCGCCGCTGAAACCGATGATCCCGAAAATCTCCCCCTTTTTGACGGAAAGATTGATCCCCCTGAGCACCTGCAGCGATGCCCCGTGCGTGACATAGGTTTTGTGCAGATCAGAGATCTGAATATATTCATCCAACATACTGGCGTCTTGCAGCTTTGCTGTTCCGGAAGAACATACTGCATTTCTCCTTTTTACTAGAATGATCGGGGTCTCAGTCCGCCTGAATCAGCCGGCTGTGGTCAAAGGGGTCTGTGCTGATTCCCTGAATAAGCACCTGCCGGGCGTATTCCTTTGCGGAGAACAGCGAATGATCCCTGTAATTGCCGCATTCCTTCGCGGTGGCTGCAGGCACCTCCGTCTGCTCCAGCACTCTTTGCAGAGCGTGATGCAGGGCGAGGGCGATTTCCAAAACCGGGTGTTCCTCCCACACCACCAGATAAAATCCTGTCCGGCAGCCCATGGGGGAAATGTCGATCAGCCCGTCGATCTCCTCCCGTAGAAAGATGGAGAGATAATGCTCCAGCGTGTGCAGCGCCCCCGTAGGGATGGAGTCGGTATTGGGCTGCAAAAAGCGCAGGTCGAATTTTTGAACGGTGGCTCCTTTTCCGTTGTGTTCCACACCGGCCACGCGCACATAAGGCGCCTGTACGATGGTGTGGTCCAATGCAAAGCTTTCTACCTTAGGCATCCAAATCACTCTTTTCATTCAAGTTAAAATAGTGGAGGACAAAAGCCATATACAGCGCCGCTGAAATGGAGAGAACCCGCTCGTCGATGTCAAACCTCTCATGGTGGTGCGGGTATTCGCCGCCGGAACCCACAAAGGTGAAGAAGGCCGGGGCAATCTGCCCGTATGCGCTGAAATCCTCTGTCCCGAGCTGGGGGAGAACCCCCTGCACCCCTTCCGGCGACAAAACCTCCTGTGCGGCGGCGCGCGCCGTCTGGTACAGCTCGGCGGAATTGATGAGAATGGGTGTGGCAAATTCACATTCTACCTGTGCGGTCACCCGGTGCGCCGCGCTGATTCCGTTCACCACGCGGTGAACGGCCTTCGCAATCTGCTCCCGCGTCTGCTCGCTTGTCACACGCACGGTACCTGAAATTCCGGCGTGATTTGCGATGATGTTATCCCGGGTTCCCGCGTGAAACTGGCAGACCGAAATCGTCGCCGCTTCCGTGGGCGGAATTTCGCGGGAGACGATGTGCTGCAGCGCTTCCACAATCTCCGCGCCCGCGGCGATCACGTCGATGGCGTTGTCCGGGTGGCCGGCGTGCCCGCTTTTCCCGAACACATCGATTTTCAGAGAGTTGGCGCCCGCCATGATGGGCCCTGCCTGCAAGGCGGCCTTACCAACCGGGAGACCCGCCCGCACGTGCAGCCCGAAGAAAGCCTGCACATCGTCCAGCGTACCCGATGAAATAACCGAGTTCGCGCCCCGGCCCACCTCTTCGGCGGGCTGAAAAATCAGCTTGACCGTGCCGGGCAGCTCCTCCCGGCGGCGGAGCAGAAGCTTTGCCGCCGTCAGCAGGGAAGAGGTGTGCGCGTCGTGTCCGCAGGTGTGCATCAGCCCCGAGTTTTGGGAGCGGTAGGGAACCTCGTTTTTTTCTTCGATCTCGAGAGCGTCGATGTCCGCGCGAAGGGCGATCACCGGTTTTTCAGATTTCCCGCGGAGGATGCCGACGGTGCCGGTTTCGCCCGCCGTGACAAATGGAATGCCGAGCCGGTCCAGCTCTTCCCGCACGCGTGCGGCGGTTTCGTATTCCCCAAAGCTTGGTTCGGGGTGGCTGTGAAACCATCTTCGCAGCTCGGTTGTTTCCGGTTGGTGCTCGAGCGCTTCCTCATAAAGTGTTTTGGGCATGGAACCCGCCTCCTCAGAATTATTTGACCTCAAAGGCGGGAACCGCCGCATTGGAATACACCTCGGCGATTGCGTCGGCCACCCTCTGGGTATGGTAGGCCTCCACGATTTTCAGGTAGGCCGGGTTATCCTTGTCTGCCGTTCTGGCCGCGATCAGGTTGATAAACGGCTGCTGTTCCGGATTTTTCAGGTCGATGTCGTCTTTGTAGATCGGGTCCTTCACCGGGTCCAGCCCCGAATCCACGGCGTAGCCGCAGTTGATGATAGCCGCGTCCACGTCTTGCAGCGAGCGGGGCAGCTGAGCTCCGGTGATCTCCACAAATTTGATCTTCTTTGGATTCTCCGTTACGTCCTTGATCAGTGCGTTGTTTCCGGCTTTCTCATCCAGCTTAATCAGGCCGGCGTTTTTCAGAACGTTCAGCGCGCGCCCCTGATTGGTGGGGTCATCAGGGATCGCGATCTGCGCGCCGTTCGGCAGCTCCTCCAGCGATTTGTGCTTTTGGGAGAAGAGGTTCAGCGGCACAATCAGGGTGTCGCCGATCGCGGTCAGGTCAAGCTTGAGCTCCGCTTTGTTTTTGTTGAAATACGCGTAATGCTGGAATGCGTTCAAATCGACCTCTCCTTCGGCCAGGGCCTTGTTCGGCTCACCGCCCGCCAAATTGATCGTCTCAATTTTGATGTTTGCGCCTTCGGCGTCGAGCTCGGCCTGCACCGCCTTCCACACGCGCGGTTCGTCGGACGTAGTGCCGATTTTCACCGTCACCGGTTTGGGCTGGGCGGAAGATGCCGGGGCGTTGGAGGCCGCGGACATGCCGGCATTTGCGGCGGCGCCGCTGCACGCGGAAAGAAATACGCTGGCTGCCAGCAGTACGGATAACACGGAGCCGATCCGGGAAAGTTGATTTTGTTTTTTCATGGTAGTTCATCCTCCTGATACGAATTTGATCTGTTGATTTTAAAACAGGGAATATTGGGGAGCGTTCAGTGTGTCAGCCGCTGTGCCGCGCGGTTGCCGACGCTCTGCACGATGTTGACGATCAGCAAAAGCAGCAGCACGGTCACAACGGTGATGTCGTTCATATACCGCGAGTAGCCGTAACGGATGGCAAAGTTGCCGATTCCGCCGCCGCCCACACTGCCGGCCATGGCGGAAAGGCCGATCAGGCTGATGAAGCTGGTAACGAGCGAGCGCAGAAGCCCCGGCAGGCTTTCCTGCAACAGAATGTGAACGATAATGTAGGCCCGCGAAATCCCCATGGAACGGGCGGCCTCCATCACGCCCGGGTCTACCTCCAGCAGGGCCTGCTCGGTCATTCGCGTCACAAGGGGAATGATCCCGGCGATCATGGGGACGATCGCGCCCCGAACGCCAATGGAGGTTCCGACGAGGAAGCGGGTAAGGGAAACCATCAGCGCAATCAGAATGACGAACGGAATCGAGCGGATGGTATTCACGATTTTGCCCAGAATGCTGTTGAACAGGTCGTTTTCATACAGGCCGCCCTTGGCGGAAGCGACCAGTGCGATTCCAAGCAGCGTCCCGATGGTGATCCCGAAAATTCCCGCGATGCCGACCATCACAAAGGTCTGCCAGATGGAATCGAGCAAATCGCCGAACATTTCGTACACGTTTGGGAAGAGTTTAATGAGAAATTCCTTCAAACCGCAACCTCCTCCCGGCCGTCACAGGGGAGCTCCTGCAAAATATGCACGCCGACGCCTTCTGTGGTTAAGTACTCCATTGCCGCAAAAATCTTGAGTTCATCGCCGCTTATGGCGACAAACAGGCTGCCGATGGGCCGGGACTGCACCAGCTCGATAGACCCGTAAAGAATGCTGACCTCCACCTCAAACCGCTTGATCACGTGAGAGATATACGCGTTATTCGCTTTGGGCCCTACGAACAGCAGGTGCAGTAGCTTCCGATTCGGGAGAGTTCCCAGATTCTGATCGATCTGCTCGATCAGCTTTTCAACATTCCCCTCCCGGAATAACGAGGCCGTGAAACACTTGGTTGTTTTGGTCTGCGGGCAGGAGAACACCTCAAAGGTATCGCCCTGCTCCACGATCAGCCCGTTTTCCATCACGGCGACCTTGTTGCAGATTTCCTGAACCACATGCATTTCGTGGGTGACGATTACAATCGTCAAGCCCAGGCGACGGTTGAGCTCCAGCAGAAGCTGCAAAATCGAATCCGTGGTCTGTGGGTCGAGGGCGGAGGTTGCCTCGTCGCTGAGCAGGATCTGTGGGTCGTTGGCCAGCGCTCTGGCAATAGCAACCCGCTGTTTTTGCCCGCCGCTCAGTTGGGAGGGGTAACAGTCCGCCTTGTCGCTCAGGTCGACCAGCTGCAGCAGCTCTTCTACCTTTTGCCGAATCTCCTGCCTGCTCTTTCGCAGGTACCGGAGCGGAAACGCGATGTTCTCAAATACCGTTTTGGAACGAAGCAGATTAAAGTGCTGAAAAATCATCCCGATCTGCTGGCGCGTTTTCTCGAGCTGAGTCTGAGAAGACCCGGTGATGTCGCTTCCGGAGAGCAGCACCTGGCCGCTGTCCGGGCGCTCCAAAAGGTTGATGCAGCGGATCAGCGTGCTTTTTCCCGCCCCGCTGTAACCGATCACCCCGTAAATGTCGGAGCGGTCAACCTTCAGGGACACTCCCTTCAGGGCCTCAATCTGTCCTGTGGCGTTCCGGTAGCTTTTCTTTACGTTTACGAGTTCAATCAAAAGCATCCTGTCCTTTCCGTGCGTTCCTAAAAATAAAAAGGGCAGTCGGGATTTTCTAATCCCGACTGCCCGAAAGCATGCGCAAGAATAGACCTATCCGCTGAGGGTATCATATTGACACATGGCACAACAGAGGATACAGGAGCTCTGCATCCCCATCAAGGTACAATTCATTGCGGCGAAGCTTTTTCTGTTTGCCATGGTGGTTCCTCCATTCTGCGATTGATATAATACATATTAAGCTTATAAGCATTATATGTATTCGGTTTTTGGTTGTCAATGGAAATACGGGGTGTTTCGGCATCTTTGGGACAACGAACAAATCAACTTTGGATAAAACTTGTCAGCTTAGACAATATTTTACATTTTACATATATGTTAAATGTAAAATGTGGCAGAAACATCTTCTGCAGAACAAAAAAGGGGAAAGCACCTGAACTGTGCTTTCCCCCAAAACGCGGTTTGATTTGAGAATGAGTGAATGGAATCTTTCTAGATGCCGCCGATGGGCCGGCCCGTACCCCCTGATGGAGGATTGCAAAAAGCCGCCGCTGCGCCTGTTGGCAAACAGACCTTTCTTTGATCTTTTTCTAAATATAGAACATGATGGTATGTTCTCCCTCGTTCTTTACCGCCTCCGCGGCAAGGTCAGAGAGCGTGATTTCGCTCAGGGTACCCCGCACTGCCTGATCCAGCAGATCAAAGGCGGACGCCCGCAGAGCCTTTTCAATATCGGGAGCTCGCTGGGCAACGGTTTCCTGTGTATTCTTGAATAAAGAAAGCTCTACGCAGGCGAGAACATCCAGCGCGGTGATCTGAAAGGGCGGCCGCGCAAGCTGATAGCCTCCCTGAGCGCCTTTCACAGAAAAAATGATTCCCGCCTGCTTGAGCATGGAAAAAACCTGCTCCAGATAAATTTTAGAGATTCCCAGGCTTTCCGCAATGCTGGAGACCGTAATATATTCACCACATTGATAGTACCGCGCCATATGAATGGTAGCTGCCAAAGCGTAACGACCCTTTGTGGATATTTTCATAGAATCACCTATTTCATATAAAAATAATATGTATTATATGTAATAGATAATAAGAGAAAAAACCGCGTTTGTCAATAGCCAATGCAGGTGGGAGCGCTGATTCCAATATGATTACAGGATCACATGATTTTAAATGAAATGCTGCAAACATCGCATGCTTACATTGCATCCAATCGATAAAAATAATATGAGTTTCATGGTTGACATTTTCCAAAAAGTGCTGTATTATAATAGCAACAAAACATATATATCATATATGATTAAATGATTTTAGGAGGTCGTCTTATGGCAAAGGTTTTTAAGAATCTGACGGATCTGATCGGAAAAACCCCTCTTTTGGAACTTTCCAATTATGAAAAGAAGCACAGACTGCAGGCAACGGTGATTGGCAAGCTGGAATATTTTAATCCGGCCGGGAGCGTGAAGGACAGAATTGCCAAGGCGATGATCGAAGACGCCGAGGAAAAGGGCCTTTTGAATCCCGAGTCCGTCATTATCGAGCCCACCAGCGGAAACACCGGTATCGGTCTCGCTTCCGTGGCGGCCGCGCACGGCTATCGTATTATTCTCACGATGCCGGAGACCATGAGCGTTGAGCGCAGAAATCTGCTCAAGGCCTACGGCGCGGAGCTTGTTCTGACCGAGGGCGCGAAGGGCATGTCCGGCGCAATTGCCAAAGCTGACGAGCTGGCGAAGGAAATTCCGCATTCCTTTATTCCCGGCCAGTTTGTAAACCCCGCGAACCCGGATATTCACAGAAAAACGACCGGTCCTGAAATTTGGGAGGACACCGACGGCAAGGTGGACATTTTGGTAGCCGGCGTCGGTACGGGCGGAACACTCACCGGTGCGGGCGAGTTCCTCAAATCAAAGAATCCGAATGTGAAAGTGGTTGCCGTAGAGCCCGATTCTTCTCCGGTATTGTCGGAGGGCAAGTCCGGCCCCCACAAGATTCAGGGAATCGGAGCGGGTTTTGTGCCCAAGGTGCTCAACACCACCATTTATGATGAAATCATCCGCGTGAAGAACGAGGACGCCTTTGTTGCCGGCAAGGAGCTGTCTAAGGAAGAGGGTCTTTTGGTGGGGATTTCTTCCGGCGCTGCCATTTGGGCGGCGACAGAGCTGGCAAAGCGCCCCGAGAACGCGGGCAAGGTGATCGTTGCCATTCTGCCGGATACCGGCGAGCGGTATCTCTCGACTCCGCTGTTTTCTGAATAAACTCATTCTGCAAAGAAAATAGTTTTATTTGTGCTTTGCCCCAAACGCAAAACAGTCTCTCAATAAAACAATGCACATAAATGCACCTTACATGGGCTTTCAAAGCCTGTTTTAAGGTGCGTTTTCTTATGATTAAAGCTGTTGCCTTATGCTATTTGCGATCGCAAATTCGTTTTGCAGCAGCCCCGTTTTGCTATGTTCATTGCTGGTTTACTTTCAGGAAAGGTGTGTACAAAAATTAAAATACCTTTGCCAGCGCGTAGCCGCATACATACCCGATAACGCCGATGAACAGAGAGCTGAAAATGTAAAGAAAGGCGTTTCGTTCCTTTTGATCAAACAGCTGAAAGCCTTCATACATGAAGGTAGAGAAGGTGGTATACGCGCCCAGAAAACCGTCTCCCAGCAGAACATAGGCCTGCGCAGGGAGCTCGGAGCCCGTCAACACGCCGAGCAGGAATGCGCCTGTTATGTTGATGATAAAGGTTCCAAGCGGGAATCGGGTGCCGGCCTTCTGTAGAATAAACCGTCCCAATTCAAATCTGCAGAGCCCGCCGAAAAGCCCGCCGACCGCGACCAGAGCAATCTCCAACTAATCCACCTCGTTTTCATTGGAATGGCAAGCAGATTCCGCTCCGCCTTGTTTTGGCAGTCTTGTTCCCAGCGCCCGGGCGGCTGTGACTCCCAAAGCAACGGCTCCCAGCCCGAGCGCGGCGCTTGCGGTCAGGTAAGAGGCCGCAGAGATGTATTCTCCCTGAAGCAGCAGTGCTGAGGCCTCCTTGCACAGGGTGGAAAAGGTGGTGTACGCTCCCATCAGGCCAGTCGTCAGGCCGAGACGAACGTCGGGATCAAACTCCCGGATTTCAAGGCCGATGGTCAGGAGAAAGGCGATTAAAAAAGCGCCTGTGATGTTGATAAACAGTGTGTTGAGCGGAAGAGCTTCGTGGTAGCCGGGAATTTTGACCCTTTCCATCAGGTATCTTGCAATCGCGCCGACGATTGACCCGCAGGCAAGGAAAATATATTTTCTCATGGATTTGTTCCTTTGTAAAAGACTTTGTGATACCGGGTGATGCCGTTTTTGATCACTGAAATGGCAGTGTCACATCATTGAAGAAATGTCATGCCAAATATTCATCAGAACCCTCTGAAATAAAAAGCAAACAAAAAAGCCGATGCTTCTGCCAGCGCAGAAGTCATCAGCTCAATAAGCAGTTTCGGCAATGCCGTGGGAGAACTTCATTCCCAAAAAGCGATCATGTAACAAACAATATTATAGCATGCGGCAAACAGATTTTCAAGAGCGATTAGAAAAAATCCTCTCCTCAACCGCTCTTTCAGTTTGCTTGAATATTTGCTTAGGATTCAGCCGTAAGGTCGCCGATAAAAGCCCGCAGACTTTTTAACAGCGGGCCGAGTGTTTCAGGCGTAAGGCCGGCGGAGCAGATCATCTGCTCCGGAATCGACGCGGCCTTCGCTTTTAAGCTGCGTCCGGCTTCCGTAAGGCGAATGTGCACGCTCCGCTCATCGTCGCCGCTACGGATCCGTTCAATATATGAGAGTGACTCCAGCTTTTTGAGCAGCGGTGTCAGAGTGCCTGAATCCAGTGTCAGGCGGTTCCCCAGCTCCTTTACGGAAATGTCGTCCTTCTCCCACAGTGCCATCATGGTAATATAACCGGTGTAGGTCAAATGGAGCGGCTCCAAAAGCGGTTTGTACCTGCGAATGATCTCTTTCGAGCTGACATAAAGGGCAAAGCAAAGCTGGTTATCCAGCCTTAAAATCTCATCGGTATTGTTCATTGGGTACCCCTCTCTTATCTATTGCACAATTAAATAGTATCAAATTTATTTGAAAAGGTCAAGAAAAGCACTTGACGACTTCATATAAATTGTGTACTATTAAATAGGAAACAATTAATATTGATAATACAGGGGGATCATCCAAATGAGTATCTATGATTTTAGCGTGCTGAACATGAAAAAACAGCCGGTGCCGCTTTCTCAATATCAAGGCAAGGTGCTGCTGATTGTGAACACCGCAACCGGGTGCGGATTTACCCCGCAGTATGAGGGGCTGGAGCTTTTATATCAAAAGTATCGAGACCGCGGGTTTGAGATTCTCGATTTCCCATGCAATCAGTTCGGTCATCAGGCGCCGGGCAGCGAAGAGGAGATTCAAAGCTTCTGTCAGCTGACCTATCATGTCACCTTTCCTCAGTTTGCAAAAATTGAGGTCAACGGCCCGAATGAATCCCCGCTGTATTCGTATTTGAAGTCTCAGCGAAAGGGAGTTCTAAGCTCCAATATCAAATGGAATTTTACAAAGTTTCTGGTGGACAGAAACGGCAATGTGATTGCCCGCTATGCGCCGTCGGACAAACCGGAAAATCTGGAGGCCGATATTCTCGCCCTGCTCTGAACCTGCCTGTAAGCAAATACAGTCATGCTGTTTTGCATGTCAAACAGAGACGGTTGCAAAACAGCCTTATCTAAAAATATACACAAAAATGCGTCTTGGTCTGACCGGTAAAAGTCATTCCAAGGCGCATTTCCTTATTTTTGAGGCTATTTCTTCGTTCCATTTGCTATCACAAATTTGTTTTGCAACAGCCTCTTTGTTTGTCAAACGAACACTCCCGGCTGTGCCGGCTAATAACTGCGTTAGCAGCCGTAGGGCAGAAGATGCAAAAGAAGCTTTTTTCAGCGGTAGGCCGGCAGACAACGGATGCCGCGCGGGAAGTGGGATGGCTGCCCGGTTTTGTGTGCCGCTTTCAAACTCATTCTTCCAGCGTAAGTCCATACCCACTAATCACATCGCGCAGCTCTTCCACATACGAAAGAGCCTGTTTGCTCAGCTGAATCTGACGGTTAGAGATCCAGCCCACCTGAATCTTATCGTCAACAATCAGCGGAACCGAGGTGATGTTGTCGCCGTTCAGGTCGGCGCTGACGATTCCGGTGGAAATGGTGTAGCCGTCCAGACCGATCATCAGGTTAAAGATCGTTGCGCGGTCGCTGACGTGGATGCTCTTTTTATGAAAAACCGTGCTTAAAATTTCCTCCGAAAAATAGAAGGAGTTGTAATCGCCCTGTTCATAAGACAGGTAGGGGTATTCCTCCAAATCCTCCAGCGTAACGGATGGGCGTTTTGCCAAAGGGTTGCTCGAGCTGGTAAAGATATGCGGCTCCGCTGTGAACAACGGGTGAAATTCCAAATGATTCTCTTTGAGCAGCTTGTCGATCACCTTTTGGTTAAACGGGTTGCGGTACAGAATTCCGAGCTCGCTGCGCAGCGTTTTGACATCCTCAATGATCTCGTAGGTTCTGGTTTCGCGCAGCGTGAATTCATACTCGTCGGCTCCGCTTTTTTGGATCATATTGACGAACGCGTTGACCGCAAAGGCGTAGTGCTGGGTAGAAATCGAGCATAGCTGACGCGAGGGCTTTTTGTTGAGGTACCGCTGCTCCAGCAGGCTGGCCTGTTCGACGACCTGACGCGCATAGCCGAGGAACTCCGCGCCGTCGGAGGTAAGCGTGATCCCCTTGGGCGTGCGCAGAAAAAGCTCAATCCCCATTTCAGATTCCAGCTCTTTGACCGCGCTGGAAAGGCTCGGCTGGGTAATATACAGCTTTTTAGCCGCTTCATTGATGGAACCGCTGTTGACAATTTCAATAATGTATTTCAGCTGCTGCAGCGTCATAATACATTCCTCCACGTAATTTCTGTGCCAGCCTTCGGCAGTTTTTTTATTTTTATTATACCATATTTCCTTCGCGGGGGCACCTGCTGAAAATCAGTTCTTTCATACCAAGAAAAAGAAAAAGTCTGCCCCGGCACGAGGGCAAGCCTGCGTAAGCGGAACCACACGCGGTGGTACCCCTCAAAAACCAACTCTTTCCAATCAAAATGAAAAAAGAAAAAATCCCCTCAGGCGGAGTAAACCGCCAAAAGGGGATTGATGGTGTAAAGATTACTTCTGCTTCTGCATGCTCTTCGCAATGTTGCGCGCGACCACTACGCCGGTCACGGAGGCCTGCATCAGGCCGCGGGTAATACCCGCGCCATCGCCGATGGCGTACAGATTTTCCACAGACGTTTCAAAGGTGTTTTTGACCTTGACCTTCGAGGAGTAGAATTTTACCTCAACGCCATACAGCAGTGTGTTTTTGGAATACAGTCCGGGCGCGATTTTGTCAAACGCGCGCAGGCCCTCCACCACGCTGGTCAGGTGGCGGTGAGGAAGAACGAACGACAAATCGCCCGGTACCGCGTTTTTCAGGGTAGGCACTGTCGTCGAACGCTTCAGGCGGGAAACATCGGTGCGGCGGCCCATCAAAAGATCGCCCAGGCGCTGTACCATAATGCCGCCGCCGGTCAGCATGTTGCCCAGCTGGGCGATATAACGGCCGTATTCAATGGGCTGGTGGAACGGCTCGGTAAAGTTGGTGGAAACCAGCAGCGCAAAGTTGGTGTTGTCCGTCCGGCGGCCCTCGTCTGCATAGCTGTGGCCGTTGACCACCGCGATTCCGTTTCCGCCCACGCCGCCCTCGTAATGCTCCTCGCTGACGATTCCGCCCGGGTTCATGCAGAACGTGCGCACCTTGCTCTCGAAGGTGTCGGAGTAATATACGAGCTTTGCCTCGTACAGGTGGGTGGTCAGCGGGTCCATCACCGCGTTCGGCACCTCGACGCGCACGCCGATATCCACCGCGTTGTTTGTGGTGGAGATCCCGTTCTCCGCCGCAACGCGGGTCAGCCAGTCTGCGCCGCCGCGGCCGGGGGCCAGAACAATGTACGGCGCCGTCAGGCATTTGCGCTCGCCCTGCTTGTTGACCGCCCACACGCCGGTGGCCTTGCCGTTCTCATTCTGAATCGTTTCGGCGGTCGTGTATTCCAGGAACGTGAAATTTTCCTTCGCATTCAGGTAATCGTACATGCGGCTGAGTACCTCGTAGGAATATTCGGTTCCCATATGGCGAACGGGACAGGGAACCAGCTGAACATTGTGCTTCTTCGCGTCGTAGGCGATTTTGTCCGCGAATTTGTCGCCCTGGCCGTATACGGTTTCCGGCGCGCCGAAGCCCAGGTAGATTCCGTCTGCGTAATGGATCAGATCAGTGACCTCTTCACGCGGCAGATAATCGGTTACATTGCCGCCCACCTCGTAAGAAAGCGAGAGCTTGCCGTCGGAAAAGGCGCCGGCGCCGGCCCATCCGTTCATAATATGGCAGGGGTTGCAGTGCGCGCAGATGCCTCTCGTTCTTGCGGGACAGGCCCGGCGCGCAATGGTGCTGCCGCTGTCGATCATCAGAACTTTTGCCTGCGGAGCGGTTTTTTCCAGCTCCAGCGCCGCAAAAATGCCCGCAGGGCCGGCCCCCACGATAATTACGTCGTACTCAAACATGAATTGACCTCCTGAATATTGAAAATAAACACAGAAAAATAAACCTGCAGGAAAGCTCCGGCAGGCTTACGATGGGCGCCCAAGGTATTCTTAACTGGGTTTACAGGTAAAATACGATGGAAAGAACAGAGCCGGCGATCAGTACGGCACAGATTAGCGCAACGATTCGCACCCAAAGGGCCTGACTGCTTGCGTTTGTCTTTTTTTGCTGCGGCATACGTTCTCCCTCCATTCATAACCTTTTGTATTATACCTAAAAAAATCGGGTTATATGTTACCGAGCTGTAAACAAATAATAAGAAATCGCAAAATCGATCAAAGGGCCCTCATGCTTGACAAGCGATACTATTTGCAATAGAATGGTTTCTGTTAACATGGAAGGTGAAGAACAGGAGAAGGATATGGCAAGAAAAGAGGATAATCGCAGCAGCCGCGGCGCGAGCCGCAGGCCGAGCGGAGAGATAGACCGCTATAATTATGTAGACCGCGACATTTACAGCAGCAGCGACCGCGATGGATACAGCTCTGCCGCTTCGTCAAGAAAATCATCCCAAAGGCGCCGCCCGCCGAAGAAAAAGAGGGGCAGAAAAGTCGGGGTGATTGTTTTAGCGGTGGTTCTTCTGCTGTGTGCGGCCGTTTACGCCTACGCATCCTCCCTGCTGTCGCAGATCAACCGCGACAACACAGACGCCAACAGCTATGTGCAGCAGCCTTCCGACGCGCCGCAGTGGGATGTGCTCTCGGACAAGCAGGTGACGAATATTCTGCTGATCGGTACCGACCGCGTGAAGGACGGCCTGCGACGCTCCGACACCATGATGCTGGTCTCGATCGACAACAAGAGTAAAAAAGTGAAGCTGACCTCCTTTCTGCGCGATTTGTATGTAGAGATTCCCGGTGTCGGCAAAAATAAACTCAACGCGTCTTACAGCAACGGCGGCGCCGCGCTGACGATGCAGACGATTGAGAATAACTTCCGTATCAATATCGATAAATTCGTTTCCATTGATGTCGACAGCTTCGCCGAGATCATTGACAAGATGGGCGGGATCGAGGTCAATATCAGTCAGGCAGAAGCCGACGAGATGAATCGGGTAAAGCATGCGCAGATGAGCGCGGGTACCAATCATATGCGCGGTACGCTGGCATTGTATTATTCGCGCATCCGGATCATCGACAGCGATTTTGGGCGAACCAACCGCCAGCGAAAGGTGATCGGCTGTATGGTGGACAAGCTCAAATCAAAGAACCCCATCGAGCTTTCTTCTTTGTTGCACGATTATATGGGTTATGTGACGACGAACCTTTCCGACGGTGAGATGCTCAGTCTGGCCGCCAGTGCGATGAGCATTATGAGCTACCCGATGGAGACGATGCACATGCCGGAGAGCGGGATGTATATCGATCGAAGCGAAAAAAACGGGAATGCAATTCCCGGTGTCGGCGATGTGCTCGACCCCGATTTGGAAGAAAACAGCAAGGCGCTGCGCGAGTTTATTTACGGCACAGACGCCCAGCCATAAAAGATGAAAAAGACCCGTTCCGCCTAAGGCGGAACGGGTCTTTTCAGTTTTTCGGCAAACAGCCGCCGAAAATCGTGCACGGCAAAGGCGGCAAGCACCGCAAATGAGGGAGCACACTCTGTGTATGTGACCGAAATTGCAGGTAAAGAGCAGCACAGGGAGCAGAATTGCTCTGCAATTTGCGGCTGCGCAGCTTTTTCTTCTGCCTGAAGCGGCGGGATATCAATCCTGACGCTTTTATGATGAAAACGTAGCTTTAATCAGCTACTGCAACGAAGTCACGCCCATGTAGAGCGAATCCAGACCAGTTTGAATCGCATTTGCAATCAATATGCCGGCAATCACAATGGATATGGCGATTAGTATTCCAGCTAATAAGGTCTGTTAATTTTCATCCGGCTAAGTCCTTTTATTTTCATATTTTTCAATTTTGTTCTGTTTAAGGATGTATGTCGAAGGCTTTATCACTGCGATATCCATATAAGGAATACCACCGTGTCAGCCGGTGGTATTCCTTACGCGTTTGTCAGATCCTTTACGACCTCTCCCGCCAGAATCAGCCCGGCCACGGAGGGGACGAACGAAATGCTGCCCGGCACCTGCCGGCGGATGGTGCATTTGCGCTTGGTGTCCGGTGGGCAGATGCAGTGGTGCTTGCAGCTGTTTTCGTCGTCGTCGATGGGGGTGAGGGGAGGCTCCTGGGAATAGACCACCTTCAGGGAATCGATGCCGCGCTTTCTCAGCTCGCTGCGCATGACGCGGGCCAGCGGGCACACGGAGGTCTTATAGATATCTGTGACCTCAAAGCGGGTGGGGTCAAGCTTGTTTCCGGCCCCCATGCAGCTGATGATCGGCACATTCGCCGCTTTGGCGCGCTCAATCAGCACCAGCTTGGAAGAAATGGTGTCGATGGCATCGACCAAGTAGTCATATTCGCTCAGGTCAAACTGGTCTGCGTTTTCCGCGCCGTAAAACACCTCGTTGATTTCAATCTGTGCCTTGGGGTTGATGTCGAGAATGCGTTCTCTCATCACCTCAACCTTCTTTTTGCCGACCGTTTTTCGGGTGGCGATGATCTGGCGGTTGATATTGGTCAGGCAGATGCGGTCGTCGTCAAACAGCGCAAAGCTGCCGATTCCGGAGCGCGCGAGAGCCTCCGCGGTAAAGCCGCCCACTCCGCCGATTCCAAAAATCGCCACCTTTGCCCGGTGCAGGCGCTGCATGCCGTCTTCTCCCAACAGGAGCTGTGTTCTTGAAAATTCGTTGAGCATTCCGAGGCTTCCTTTCCTGTTTGCCGTTTTCTGCGCGGCATGGTCTGTGTAATGAAAATGAATATGAAAGAGAGTTCTATTTTACTGACCGCCCCGGGCCGGCAGGATTGCTGCCCAGAACTTTCCGTTGAGCGGCGGCCGGGGAATATGGTACCATCAGTACAGTCGCTCCGCCGCCCAAAAGCTTTGCTTTTGCCTGCGGCGTGAGGCTATTATAACGCATTTTTCGCTCGCGGTAAATACCTTTAACGGGTGAACTGATACACCAGCGATGCGATGCTCAGCTGCGCCAGAAGGATGAGCGGCAGGCCCAGCATAAAGCGCTTGTGCTGGGTTTTGTGGCGGATGATGTGCATCGTGACCAGCATGGCGGGCGAACCGCCGAGGATCGCCAGGGTGAACAGATCCTTTTCCGGAATGCGCCGCCCGTGCGTGCGGGCCTGCTTTTTATCGTATATCGTCACCGCGGCGGCGATCAGATTGATCACGCCCAGGTACAAAACGATTCCCGTCGGGTGTGAGAAAATAAGCTCAAACATATTTGTACTCTCTTTCTTGTCCGAATTTTTCCTCAAATAAGAGCGGACAGGTCTTTTTTGGCGAGTGCCGCATTATAAATATAGAGAACGGCAGGGACAGGTTTGGCAGTCCTTTACAAAAGCTGTTGATTTCGCGTACAGTGATTCTGAAAGCGAATTGATTTTTCAAAAAGGGAGGATTGTAAAAATGAAACACGAGCGTCTTTGGCAGGGCTGCGGGGCCAGCGTGGCGGCGGTGGCTTTGCTGATCGCCTCGGTTCTTCTGACCATGGCGGTGCAGGGAGGGCCTCCCGGGCGGGAACAATCGGGTTCGGAGTCATCCGGCCGGGAGCCAGCAGCGTCCTCCGCAGCGCCCTTTGCCTCGGAGTCGTCGCCCGGCTCCGGCGGCAATCCGGTGAACACCGTTCCGAAGGACGAAATGCGGGCCGTATGGGTTCCCTATATGAGTCTGGCGATGAATGCGCAGGCAGATCAAAGCAAGGCCGCCTTTCAGAAAAAATTCGACGCGATTGTGGCGAATGCCAAAAGCAAGGGGATGAACGCCCTGATTGTTCACGTGCGCCCGTTCGGGGACGCACTGTATCCGTCGGATTATTTTCCGTGGTCGCACATTTTAACGGGGGTGCAGGGGGTCAACCCCGGGTACGACCCGCTCGCGTATATGGTACAGGCCACGCACAAGGCGGGCCTGAAAATCCACGCGTGGATCAATCCGCTTCGCATTCGGACAAACAATACGCCCACGGCGCTCGCGCAGAGCAATCCCTATAACAAATGGCAGCTCCAAAAGCTTTCGGGGCGGACGGTGACGCTCGACAACGGCATTTATTATAATCCCGCATACCCTGAGGTGCTTAAGCTCATCACCGACGGTGTGGCCGAAATCGTGAAAAAATACGATGTGGACGGCGTGCAGTTCGACGATTATTTTTACCCCACGGAAAGCAGCATCTTCGATACCGGCTCCTACGGGGCTTACCTGGCCGAGGCGAAGAAGAACGGCAGCGCCATGGATTTGTTCGAGTGGCGGCGCGCCAATATCAACAAAATGGTGTCGATGGTGTACCGCGAGATCAAGAGCATCAAGCCGGGCGTGGTGTTCGGAATTTCTCCGCAGGGGAATGTGCAGAACGACTTGCGCATGGGTGCGGATGTGGTTTCGTGGGCTTCCACAGCCGGGTACGTCGATTACATATGCCCGCAGCTGTATGTGAATTTTGAACACCCCATCCTCCCGTTTGACGACGGCGCCAAGCAGTGGCGGCAGATGGTCACGGCCAAAGGCGTGCAGCTGTATTTCGGGCTCGCGGTCTACAAGGCCGGCTCCGATGCGGATGAGGGCACCTGGAAAAAATCCAATGATATTCTGCAAAAGCAGGTGGAGTTGGGGCGGCAGATCGGCGGCGGCGGATTTATGTTCTACGCCTACGATCAGCTCGACGCCGAGCACAGCCGCGAAGAGGTGCAGAATGTCATCAAGCTGCTCAATTGACCGGGTCGGGCCGCGCGGGCCCGTATTCTTTTCACCATCCGTCCGGCTTATCAATGAGAAAGAAGCGCTCCGGTGCAGCCGTCCCTGCCGGCAGATGTGATGCGTACCGGCAGAATCTGCGCGTGCAGCGGCTGTTCGGAGGAAACCGTGACCGGGGTGTAGTTTTCGGTGTAGCCCTCGTAAACGCCGGGGGCGCATTCCCGCTCAAACAGGACGCCGGCGGTTTGACCAACCTGCCTCTGAAAGAATTCCCGCATGGTGCCGAGGGTCACTTCGATCATCGCCTTGCTGCGGCGGTCCTTGATTTCCTTTGTCAGCTGATCCGGCGCGGAATAGGCCGCGGTACCGGGGCGGCGGGAGTAGGCGAATACATGCACCTTCGCAAAGCCGATTTCTTTGGCAAACGCGAGGGATTCGGAGAATTCCTGCTCAGTTTCCCCGGCAAAGCCGACCATGATGTCGGTCGTGATGGCCGCGTTCGGGAATGCCGCACGCAGATTCCGAACGATCTCGCGGTATTCCGCGGTGTCGTAGTGGCGGTTCATGCGGCGCAGGGTCGCGTCGCAGCCGCTCTGCAGGGAGAGGTGAAACTGCGGGCACAGCTTTTTCTGTGCCGCCAGCCGCTGAATCACCGGCTGGCTGAGCTGCTCCGGCTCCAGCGAGCCGAGCCGCACCCGCTCGATGCCCGGCGTGCGGCACGCCGCTTCCACCGCGTCGCACAGGTGCAGGTCGAGCTCCTGCCCATAGGCGGAAAGGTTGATGCCGGTCAGAACGACCTCGCGGAAGCCCCGTTCCCCCAAAAGCCGCAGCTCCCGCTCCAAATCCTCCAGCGGCTTTGAGCGCACCCGCCCTCTGGCATAGGGGATGATGCAGTAGGAGCAGAACCGGTTGCACCCGTCCTGAATTTTAATGAAGGCGCGGGTGCGTTCCTGAAAGTCCTCGATCTGCATCGGCTCAAACGAACCCTTGCGCTCGTGGGGAACAATATCCACAATCCTCTGGTGTGTTGAAAGATACGTCAGAATATCCGGCAGCAGGGAGCCGCGGTTCGAGTTGCCGAGAATGACGTCCGCCTCCGTGAGGGCCTCGGCCTCCTCGGGGAACGCCTGCGGCATGCAGCCGGTCAGCACGATCACCGCGCCGGGGTTCTGCCGACGGGCGCGGTGCAGCGTCTGGCGCACCTTATGGTCGCTGGTTGCGGTCACGGTGCAGGAGTTGATCAGCACCACGTCCGCCGATTCCCCCATCGAAGGGGAAAATCCGGCGTGCAGCAGCTGCTGAAGCATCGCCTGCGATTCATACTGATTGACCTTACAGCCCAGTGTAATCACATGTACTTTCATGGAAGGATCCTTTCAGGGAAAATTTTTCATTGTCAGATCGGCGGATTCTCCTGATTTCATTTTAGAAAAATCTTTTGAAGGCCGTCCCCGACAAAAATGAAGATAAAGGAAGATAATTGATCAAAATCCAAAAAAATGTCAAAACAAGTAGAAATAACTGGATTTTTGATATTGACCAACAGACGACTGTACGCTATGATAGGAATCGTACAGATCTTCACAGATTGATTCAAAGAATAGGAGATGTCGACCATGTATACGACCGATATTCTGTTGTCCAGCATAGAAGCAGTCAAAAAGTTTGTCACTTTGGCGAACCGATATGATTTTCCGATCAATCTAAGAACCGACAAGTACACAATAGATGCAAAGTCCATTATGGGCGTATTCAGCTTAGACCTGTCCAAACCGGTCACGGTAGAGCTTGAAGGGCCTCAGGCGGAACATTTTATTGCGGAGCTTGCGGAATTTCAGCCGCAGAACGCATAAGAACGCATAGTAGATCGCATGGTGATAGGAACGCAGACTGCCGAAAATTGCGTGGGGCAGGGCGGCAAGTACCGCGGCCGCACGTTTTTTCAGCAGTCTCAAGCCCGGATATTCCGGGCTTTTTTTATGCGCTTTCGCCTGCCTGCTCCAGCTCCTCGGACAGCTCGCTCCAGGTGAAAAAGACAGAATCGGCCTGCTCCTTCAGCCGGGCCAGCTCCTTCGTCAGCTCCATCACCGCTTCGTAGTCGGCAGCGATTTCCGGTGCGTGCAGGCGGGCCTGCACCCGCTCCATTTCCTGCTCAAGCCGCTCCATCTCCTGCTCCGCGCGTTTGATGGCGGCGCGGGTTTTGCGCAGCTTTGCTTCCTGTTCCTTGCGCTGCTTGTAGAGGCTTTTCTGCTCCGGCTCCTGCTGCTCCTTCACAGGCTCCTTGGCCGTCTCCTTGGCGCGTTCCAGGTACGCGTCGTAATTGCCGATGTATTCCGTGGTACCGTCTTTGTCCAGAAAATAGATTCGGTCGGCCAGCTTGTTGATCAGGTAGCGGTCATGCGACACGATCAGCAAAGTGCCCTCGTAATTTTGCAGCGCGTTTTCCAGCGCCTCGCAGGAGCCGATGTCCAAATGGTTCGTCGGTTCGTCCAGCAGCAGAAAATTCGCGCGCGAGAGCATCAGGCGCAGCAGCAGAACGCGGGCGCGCTCCCCGCCGCTCAAAGCGGCGACCGGCTTGAATACGTCGTCATCCTGAAACAGGAAGATCGCCAGCGCGTTGCGAACCTCCGTCTGCGTCATGGACGGGTACGAATCCCAGATTTCGTCGATCACGGTTTTTTCGGGGTGCAGATCCTCCTGAATCTGGTCGTAGTAGCCGACGTCGATCCCCGCGCCGAAGCGGATTTCGCCGCTGTCCGGCAGGTAGCGTGAGAGCAGCGTTTTCAGCAAAGAGGTCTTGCCGCAGCCGTTTGGGCCGATCAAAAAAATGCGCTCGCCGCGTCGGATTTCCAGATTGACATTGCGGAACAGGAGGGCTCCGTCAAAGCTCAGCGAAAGGCCCGCGGCATCCAGAACATCGTTGCCGCCGCGCTGCGAGGGCTCAAAGCGGAAGCGGATGCTGTCCTCCGCCTCGTCGGGCTTTACGAGCGTGCTTTCGAGCCGCTCGATCACCTTCATTTTACTTTCCGCCATGCGGATGTTGCGCTCGCGGTTCCATTGCCGCTGCTGCGCCACCATTCCCTCCAGGCGGGAGATTTCTTTTTTGGTGTTCTCGTATTTTCTTTGCGCCGTCAGGTCGTTTTCCTGCTTTTGCGCCAGATACGCGGTGTAATTCCCCTTATAGCACGTCAGCCGGTGATTTGCCAGTTCAAAGGTACGCCCCGTCACGCGGTCCAAAAAATAACGGTCATGCGAAATGACCAGAAAAGCGCCGGAATACCCTTTGAGAAAATCCTCCAGCCATTCGACGGAGGCGATGTCCAGATGGTTTGTCGGCTCATCCAGCAAAAGCAGATTCGCGCCGGAAAGCAGAAGCTTTGCCAGCTGCAGCTTGGCCTTTTGCCCGCCGCTCAGCACGCCGACCGGCATGGCGGCCTGCTCGTCGTCAAACCCCAGGCCCAGCAGTGCGGAGCGGGCACGAGAGCGGCAGGTAAGGCCGCCTTCACGCAGAAAGCGCTCATTGAGAAGCATCTGGCGCTCAATCAGCTCGGCCTGGTTCTGCGGCTTGCCCTGCAGAGCAAGGCTGAGCTCCTCGAGCTCGCGCTCCATCCCGAGCAGGGGGGCGAATACGCTGAGCACCTCGGCGTAAGCAGTTTGCTCCAGATTATTGCATACATGCTGCTCCATATAGCCGATCACAGCGTCGCGTGAAAGGTGAATTTCTCCTCCGTCGCTCGGCAGATCGCCCGTCAGCATCTTAAACAGGGTGGTTTTTCCGGAGCCGTTGACCCCCACAAGGCCAATCCGGTCGCCGGACTGTATTTCAAAGGAGACGCCGCTGAACAGATCCTCGGCGCCGAATGTCTTTCTTAAATTGCTCGTACTCAGCAAAGCCATGTTAATGCAAGCTCCTTCTTAAAACGGCAGAACAATAGAAAAGGCGGTGTTCAACCGCCCAAAGGCCGTAGACCGGCCGCCGCTTCTCTTTCCATATTATTATAGAGGAATTTCGCGATGAAATCAAGAACAACGCGCAACATCGGCTCCTTTGAGGGAAAACGGGCAATTTTGTGGACATTTTTGCAGCGTCGGTGATATAATAACCACATGGTTGCGTTCAATTTTTTAAGTTTCGCTGAAGGTGAATGCTGCCGGCGCAAGGCTTGCTTTTCGAGCCAAAGCATTGATTTGTTTTTTCTGCCATTTTTCTGTGAGTGCTCCCCCGCGTGAGATTCCGCTTGCGCGGGCATGCCCCACAGGCCGGGGCATGCGAACCGCCGGGCGATCGGGAAAATGCAACCCTGAATCATTGAAAAAACAAAACATTCTGCCTGTTTGTTGCACCAAACAGGGCAGCAGATGATATAATAAACTTATGTACCTGTGTACAAGTATCACCGCCAAAGGAGGGGACTGCTTATCCAATACGGTATATCTACGGCGTGCCTGTATCCGCAGGAGACCGCCCGGTCCTTGGCCCAGCTGACCAATATGGGGTTTCGGTTATTCGAGATCTTTTTTAATACCTATGGCGAGCTCAGGCCGGATTATCTGAACAATTTGAAATCGATTCTGGATTCTTCGGGATCAGCTGTCAAATCGATCCACCCCTTTACATCCGGCTTTGAAAGCATGATGTTCTTTTCGGATTACGACAGCCGCTTTACGGATTCTCTGGATTTTTACCGTAAATATTTTGAAGCCGCCGGCCGGCTCGGGGCTGAAATTCTGGTGCTGCACGGCCAGCGCGATTACCTGTACAGCACGCTGAGCGAAGAAGAATACTTCGAGCGGTACGCGCTGCTCCATGAGGCCGGCCGCCGATGCGGAATACAGGTGGCGCAGGAGAACGTCAATCGCTTTCGCAGCGAAGACCCCGGCTTTATCCGCCGAATGCGGGAGTATCTGGGCGATGGCTGCTGCTTTGTGTTCGATATCAAGCAGGCCGTGCGCGCCGGCAAGGACCCCTATGAGATGTGCCGCGCCATGGGGGATCGGCTGGTGCACATCCATCTGAATGACAACAACGGCAAATCCGACTGCCTTTTGCCCGGCGACGGCACCATGGACTATGCGCGGCTGATGAGGCTGCTGGATGACTTCGGGTACAGCGGAGATTTTATCATCGAGGTTTACCGGAAAAGCTTCCCGAATCTGGATCATTTGCTTCACAGCAGGCATTTTGTAGAACAACTGGTGAAATAAATCGCCGAAAATATTGCAAATTACGCAAGGATAATGCTATAATTTTAAAAGCTGCTGTAAAAGAACAGAGGAGGGTCATGCCTGTGAAATGCCCGTATTGCGGTTTTGAGGAAAGCAAGGTAATCGATTCCCGCCCAACGGACGAGGGCGAGCGAATCCGGCGCCGCAGGGAATGCCTGAAATGCGCCAAACGCTTTACCACCTATGAGGTGATCGAAACGGTTCCCATTGTGGTGATTAAAAAGGACAAATCCCGTCAGACGTTTGACCGCAACAAGCTGCTCAACGGCCTTTTGCGTGCATGCGAGAAGCGTCCGGTCTCCATTGATACGCTCGAACGCGTTGTGGACGAGATCGAAACGATGCTGCAAAATTCTCTGGATCGTGAGGTTCCCTCCAGCCTGATTGGAACGTACGTGATGGAAAAGCTCAAGAATATCGACGAGGTTGCGTATGTCCGTTTTGCGTCGGTATACCGGCAGTTTAAAGATCTTAACACCTTTATGGACGAACTCAACAAGCTGGTAAAGAACCGCAGCTGACGCTGCGGAATTGTTTTAGCGCCGGATGCTTTTTGCATCCGGCTTTTTGGCGTTAGGCGCAGTCGCTTTTTTTAGAAACAAAACGGGAGGATGACGCCGCGCCGGTGCGGGAATGCTAAGAAAAACAAACGAAAGGAGCAAGTCTATGGCAAAAGCAGGAATGCGCCGGCCTGACCCGAAGGAGCCGCACGGAACAGAGAGCAATCACAAAACGCATCTGCCCAAAAACGATGTTCCGCCTGTTCCGGAGCTGCAAGGGAAAGCGAAGCATACAAAAGAGAAGGCCCGTCCGATCATCGAGCCCTGACCCGACCCCAATCCGGAATATGCCTCGGCGGACCGCCCCCTGAACACTTTGAATGAACAGCCTGCCAGAGCGTGCGGCGAATTGAGACCGCCCCGAAAGGGGGAGCCTGATTTATGGAAACAGGCAGATTCAAACAGACGAACAGACGAAAAAAACAGGAAAATGCGCATTGATTCGGCATGCCGGATCAACGCGCATTTTTGTACACTGTTTTTCGGCAGGTGTATTTTGTAACCGCTCTTTTGCATCTTGAATTCACAATGGAAGTGCGGCAGGTAAACGGGTGCCCCAAAGCGAAGAATCCGTACCCGGAGAACCTCGGTTGTGGGAGGATACCAAGGCAATAGGGCATTATCATCTTATTTCATTTACACAAGAATGCAGGCGACGAGGATGGTCGCGGCGAGCCCGGAGCACACGGGGAGGAGGTTTTTGCGCACCAGATCCTCCGGTCTTACACCGCAGATCGCGGCGACGGGAATGACCGCCCACGGAATGAGCGTACCGCCGTCCACCCATATGGTGACGATCTGGCCGAGAGCGGCGAGCATTTCCTTGTTGACGGGCAGCGCTTGCGCAAAGGTGGCTGCTGTCGCGCCGACAATGGGCAGCCCGGAGAAGCCGGAGCCGTCAAGCCCGGTGACAAAGCCCGCGAGCGCCTCCGCAATCACCACGGGCACGCGCGAAATCGGCACGTTTTGCGCAAGGTAGAGGCCGATATCATTCATGATGCCCGTATCGCTGCCAAGAACGGCCTTCGCGCCGTCCGCACCGCCGAGAAAGAAAAATCCCCCAATGAAGATGACCGGCGTGAAAATGTCGATGCCGAAGCCGAAGCCTGCCTTAAGATGCTCTATGACCTTGTCGAACGCCTTCATAACACCGCCGTTGACGCAGGTTGCGGCCACGAGGATCAGCAGCGCCGTGCCGCCCACAAGCGCTGTGGCGTCCCCGCCCTGCAGCTTGAAGGACAGCATGAATATAACGTCCAGCAAGAATGCGACGGGCGTGGCGATCGCGATCGCCACCGCGGCCGGTTGGGGTTTTTCCGCAGAAACGGCGGCCCGCTCCACCTTGACCGGCGGCAGTCCCTTCACATCGCGCCGGAACATGATGAACGCCACCGTTGCGGTGACAACGGCCATCACGGCCCAGAGCACAACGCTTTCTCGCATCAGCGCGCCAACCGTTGTATCTGCGGCTTTTGCGGTGATGGTGGGGGCGCCCTGTATGAAGAAATCTCCCGAAAGCGCCATGCCGTGGCCGAACAGGTTCATCGCTACCGCGGCCCACACAACGGGGATGCCCGTCTCAAGTGCAAGGGGCAGAATGACGGCCCCTACGAGCGCGACTGCCGGGGAAGGCCATATACAGATGGAAACGGCAAACATGACGAAGCCCAGCAGGAGGAAGGTTACGCTCCTGCTTTTCATGTAGCGGCTGAACGGGCGGATCATCAGCGCATCCGCGCCGAGGGCAGAGAGTGCCTTGGACATTGCCACGACGAGTGATATCACGGCGATAACGCCCCAGAATTCTCCCCCGGACCAGACAAGCGCGTTGAACAGCGCCTGTATGCCGCCGATCGCGCTTTGGGAAGCTGCCAAACCGATGATGAGTATGCCTGCCACGCAGGGCAGAACAATGCTTTTGCGAAAGGCCATCAGGACGAGCATAACGAGGATCAGCGCGATATATAAGATGTGTAGATAGCTTAAAGTTACCAACGGATCGCCCCCCTTTTTCACAGGTGTTGATATATGAAATATACTATGTTGGAAAATACAAGCATGTGAAGGGGGCTTAACCAAAGAACGTTGGCTCGGTTCGTTTTTTCCGGGATCCATCATCCATAGAACAGACAGAATGGAATATGAGGATTGGATGACACCGGGTGGATATCAAATATGGAAATGCGGTTGTGGATTTCCCTATATCCGCAAACAAAAAAGGGGCGGTACCGAAACCGTCCCTTCGTCTCTGTGCATTTACATTGTTTTTTCCCGCCGCTTTTTCGCGGCGCGCCGGGGGTGGGCAATGGGGTCAAATCCCAGTGTATTCGCATTATTTCGCTGTGATCAGCGGATACAGCTTAGTGTCTTCATTTTTTGTTCTCTCTTCAATCAGCCGAAAAATCTTCTGGCTTTCCGCAATAAACTGATGTTTGTTCTGAATGATTTTGGAGGGGGTGTTGTATTGCTGCGCAAAGGAATGAAATAATTGCGCAAGATTTCCCATTTCGCGGTTGAAGGTCTGCGCCGTGTTCCGAATGGTCTGGCTCCTGCTCTGCATCAGTGAGGGGTAAAGGAACTGATCCTCCGACATCAGGTGCATTTTTAATTTGCCGGACAAGGCGTTGATATGGAATGCAATCTCCTTCGATTTTTCTTCCGGATGCTCGGCAACCATGCCACGGATGGTTTTTATAAGCGCAAGAACTTCTTCGTGCTGTTTTTTTAGCATATCCAGATTCCCCATATGCTTTTCCTCCTCGATGCGGGTTATGACGGCTCTTGTCTGTGGAAAACTCTGGTATTATCATACTTCATTTAAAAGCGCATTTCCGTTGGATTTGCAACATGAAAACACATTTCTGTTTCTGATGTGATTGAATTTTGTTCGGTAAGGAGAAATCAACCGATAAAAAAGCGGCGGCCATTGAATACGGCCGCCGCCCGGTTGATTCAGCTTGTCGGTATTCGTCATAACGGAAAGCGCCTGCCGAAGAATGATCAGGCTCTGGGGTAGGGGAACACCACTGTCAGCAGCATTTTAAAGGGCTTTTCCGCGGCGACCGCATGCGGAATTCCCGCCGGCATCACGATGGTCTGCCCCTGTGTTACGGAATGCACCTGCCCGCCAATGGTGATCTGCGCATCGCCCTCCAGCACGGTCACCATGGCATCGCCGTCGGAGGAGTGCGTGCTGATTTCCTCTCCCCGGTCAAAGGAGAAGAGCGTGATGCTGACCGCCGGATTCTGGGCCAGAGTGCGGCTTACGACCTGACCCTCCTGGTACTGCACCAAAGAGGAAAGCTCCAGTTCCTTTTCAAATTCAATGTTTTTCAAATACTGTGCGCTCATATGAATGCCCTCCTAATTTGTTTGTGCGGCGTCCTCAACGAGCCGCTTTTCCCCAGTAATCTCCTGTATGGGCCGGATGTTCTGCGTGACCTCCAGCACTCCCAGGTATTCGCCGGCCTCGCTTCGGACCGCAAAGTACCGGATCAGGATATATTTGTCGCCCATCTTGATCCAAAAGTCCTCCTGATCCTTCCGGCCGGCCCGAAAATCCTCCACCAGCTTTTCCACAATGTGCACGCTGGCCGGGGGATGGCAGTTGGAAACCTTTCGCCCGATGATGGCCTTTGTCCGCGGGAAGACCCGTTCCGCACCCTGCGAAAAGTATTTTACGGTGTCGTCCTTGTCAACAAAGGTGATGTCGATCGGCAAGGTGTCGAGCATCCGGACAAGCTCCTGCGTTTTCAAGACGCCGGTCGGCAGGGTGATAACGCCGAGGCCGGCCTCCTCCCGCAGCTCCGCCTGCGGTTTGTTCTCCGCCGCGGGCTTCCAGTCGGGGGCGCCGTCAATCAGGCAATACCCCAGGTCGGCGATTTCGTCGGCGATGGTTTTCCATTCGTCCTGCGTCAGGTTTTCAATCAGCATGGGGAAGAGGATGTTCTCCTCTTTAAAGATCATTTCGGTAATCCGATTGAACAGTGCCTCCAGCCGCGGCGCAAGCCGGCCGGCGGATTCCGCCGCAAGCTCTTTCACAATCTCCTTGAGCTCGTCCCGGATTTCGTCGTCCACGCCCCACATCACCTTGGGCGGAGCGGTGATCCCATACCGCTCCAGATAAGGGAAGAGCAGATTCTCTTTTTTGCTGTAATGCCGGTCGATTTCCATCAGTCCGGCAAGGCCGTCCTTCAGCTCGCTCTGCGTGCCGGCTTCGGAGGACAGCTTGCTCTGCAAGTCCTGAATCAGCGCTTCCAGCGCCCGGTTTTCCCGCCACAGCGTGTTGATCGGGTGGCCGGGAATCTTGGCCGGGTCGGACGGCCGGTGGATTTCCTCAATCGACCCCTTAAAAACCGCGGCGTGAACATCGCAGAGACGCTGCACCTCGCCCACGGGCAGCCCGCCCAGAATCAAAGCCTGCTCTGCCTGCGCGATCTCTTCCGCGGAAACATTGCCGAACACTTCGGCAAACCGTTCTTTTACCTCATCCACGCTTTTGCCGTCGTGCAGCTGAGAAATCAGTTCCTTTAACACTTGCTGGCGGTATTCTCTGTTGTTGATTTCAGCGCTCATAGAATTCCTCCTTTATCTGCTGATTGCGGCCTGTGAAAGCCTGTCTTTCTTTTTAAAGGGCGGCGGCAAACTGCCTGCCGAATTCCCGGCAGCTTTCCAGCTCGTCTTCGTCGGGAACCCACAGGGCCCGGTGCCCGCTGTTCACGATTTGAAAGCCTCCCTTTTCCAGCTCTTCGGTCATCTGCTTAACTGCCTCGCCGCTCCAGCCGTAGCTGCCGAAGGCCGCCGCACGCTTGTTTTTGAACTTCAGCCCCTTGATCATCTCGAGCATGCCGCCGATGGAAAACAGGTAGCCGTTGTTGATGGTCGAGGAGCCTACCAAAATGGCCTTGGATCGGAATACCTCGGAAACGATATCGTTTTTATCTTCCTTTGCGGAGTTCATCAGCTTAACGGTGATGGAGGGGTCTGTGTCGCGGATGCCCGCCGCGATGGCCTCCGCCATTTTGCGGGTGGAGTTCCACATGGTATCGTATACCAGCGTGATCTGGTTTTCCTCGTAATCGTCCGCCCATTTCAGGTACTGCTCCACAATCGCCGTCGGGTTAGACCGCCAGATCACGCCGTGGCTCGGGCAGATCATGCTGACCGGCAGGTTCAGACCCAAAACCTCGTGAATTTTTTTGGTGACGAATTTGCTGAACGGAGTGAGAATATTGGCATAATATTTCAAAGCCTCGGCAAACAGCTCCGCCTGATCCACCACGTCGTCATACAAAGACTCGGTTGCGTAGTGCTGCCCAAAGGCGTCGTTGCTGAAAAGAATGTTTTCTCCCGTCATATAGGTGAACATGGTGTCGGGCCAGTGAAGCATCTGCGCTTCCACAAAAATCAGCTTGCTGTCTCCGATCTCGAGCGTGTCGCCGGTTTTCACGGTCACAAAGTTCCAGTCCTCATGGTAGTGGCCTTTCAAAATCTTTGCGCCGTTGGCCGTGCAGTAAATCGGCGTATTCGGAATTTCACGCATCAGCTCCGGCAAAGCGCCGCTGTGGTCGACCTCGTTGTGGTTCATCACAATGTAATCTATGCTGTTCAGGTCAACCTCCTGCTTCAGGCGGGCGACGAACTCCTTGTCAAAGGGCTGCCACACCGTATCCATCAGCACGGTTTTCTGGTCGCGTATCAAATAAGAATTGTAGGACGACCCTCTGTGTGTAGAATATTCATCCCCGTGAAATCTGGTAAGCTCCCAGTCCACCTTGCCGACCCAGCTGACTTTATCTGTTAATTTCTTTCCCATTGGAGTACCTCCGTTCGATTTATCTTTCGTTAGTTTACCGAAAAATGGTCAGGGTATCACTTGTTTCCATCAAAAACAGTATATAAGAGATATTTTTTGAAAGATGTTGCACACGCAACATCTTTGACGGATTTTTTCTGCTTGAATAATGCCAAAGGAATAAGGAGGTAAAAACAATGAGATATCTCATTTCAAATCAATGCCGTACCATCGCAAAAACAATTATCAAGCCGGACAGGGAATTTTCTTTTCTGGCCTACCTGATCACCGGGAAGGTGAATGTTCTGATCGATACTTTGCCGGAGCGCTTTGCCCCCATGCTCCTGGAGGAGCTGGCAGACGCGATTGACGAAAAGCCGCTGGACGCCGTCATCATGAATCACTCGGAGGAGGATCACAGCGGCGCGCTGCCTGCGGTGCTTCAAAAAAATCCGAATGTGCCGGTTTATTGTACGGAGAACTGCCGCAAACGCCTTTCGGCGGTGCTGCCTGCGGCGGATTACCGGGTTGTTCACACCGGAGACACCATAGAAATGGGGGAGCACCGTTTTTCTTTTATTGAAACGCCGGGCCTGCACTGGGACGACAACATGGTCACCTTCTGGCAGGCGCCCCGTATTTTGTTCTCGAATGACCTGTTTGGGCAGTATGCCGCGGCGGAGCCGCCGATTGACCGCGATTACCCGGCCGGCCGGCTGCTGGAGGCGGCAAAGGAGTATTACACCAAGGTGTTCGGCCCCGCTTCTTCGGAAGAAAAACAAGTGGTGTTCGAGATAACGAAGCTTCCTATTCAGATCATCGCCCCGGGACACGGGCTGATTTTAAAATACAATGTTCAGGAGCTGCGCAGGCTGTACGAAGAAAACGGGAAGGGATGACCCTTCCGAAATGTACGGCGGGTTAAAATGGCCCGTTAGCCGTCGTACCCCCCAGCCTGAGGCTGAAGAAGGGTGAACGTGTTTTTGTGGAATTCGATCAGCCCGTCCGCTTTCATGCTGTGCAGCTCGCGGGTCAATGCGCTTCGGTCCGCACCCAGATATTCCGCGAGCGCCACCCGCCCAAACGGCGCTTCAAACCGCAGGCTGCCATTTTGGCGGGCTTCCTGCCCCAGGTAGGTGAGTATCTTTGCCCGCAGGCTCTTTTTGGAAATGATTTCGATTTTTTCCATGAGCTGAAAATTCTTTTCTGCAATCAGCGTCACCATGTTTTCAATCAGCCTGTGATGAAACGCGCAGGAACGGCCGCAGGAGGTTAAAAGCTGGTGGAACGGCAGAAACAGAATCTGCGACGTTTCCGCCGAAAGAAACGACACGGTCGAGACGGTGTCCCGGCTGCAGGCAAAGGTTTCGCCGAACACCTGGCCCTGCGAGATGGATGCCAGGATCACCCTGTCGCCCCACAAATCTTCCTTGAGCACTTGTACGGAGCCGGTGAGCGGGATTCCAACCCATTTCACCTGTTCGCTGGTCAGAGAAATAAATTCCCCTTTGTTGTAGGTGCGAACGGTATAGCCAATGCAATGCAGGACGGATTGTATGTTTTCCTGAACCATTCCCTCAAAAAGGGAAAAGCTCTTCAGTTGTTCTGTCAAATGCGTCATGTTATCACCTTCACCTAGATGATATCTGATTTTGTGTTTGACTGCAATGTATTTCAATTTATTTTTAGAAATAAGAATCTCTTTGCTTCGTGCGGGGGCCATGGTACAATAGAAATGCGGAGGAAGGATTTCACTGTCTTCCGGTTTACGGCATTGCGGTAGGAAGGGAATGAACTATGATTTCAAAAATGAAAAAGAGCCCGCTGTTTTTTGAAATGTCGGAGAGCGACATCGAAAACTGCCTGACATGCAGCCGGTCGGAAATCGTGCGCTACGAAAAGGACGAGATGATTTTCCGCCAGCACGATGTTCCCCGAAAGCTGTTGGTGCTGCTGGAGGGGGCGGTCGTTGTAGGCAACGATTCCAGCTCGGGGAAGCGCAGTATTGTGGCCACGCTGGAGCAGCCCGGGGAATTGTTTGGGGAGGTATTTCTGTTTTTGAACAAGCAGGAATACGACCACTATGCGCAGGCGGTTGCTCCCGCGCAGATTTTGCAGATTCCAAGGGATTTTCTGTACAACACCTGCGGGGAAAACTGCGGCTACCACACAAAGCTGATTTCCAATATGCTGTCGATTCTTGCGCAGAAGGCGTATTACCTGAACCGCAAGCTTCAAATCGTATCGTGTGCTACCCTCCGGCAGAAGATCGCGAAGGTGCTGCTGCAAAATGCGTCGCCCGACGGCCGGGTGACGCTCTCAATGAACCGGGAGGAGCTGGCCGATTTTATGAACACCGCGCGGCCCTCTTTATCCAGAGAGCTGATGAAGATGCAGGAGGAGGGAATCATCCAAATCGAAAAACGAAAGATTCAAATTGTCGATTTTGATGCACTGCAAAACAATTGATATTGTTATTTCATTTTGAATAGGCCGTTTATGTCTTCTCTCGCCTGCGGCAGGGGAAGACATTTCTATTTTCACGCAAAATCAATTTTTCAAAAAACTGGATGATAATTTTCCCAATCCGTAACCGGTGTTACGGATTTTTTTAATTTCGGCTGGTATGATGAGAACAACAAAAGGCTGCGAGGCCACCGAGCAAAAATGAAGGAGGATACTTTCATGGAAAATAAAATGTTTTGCTATCAGTGTCAGGAGACTGCCGGCTGCACCGGGTGCACGCAGATGGGTGTCTGCGGAAAAAATCCGGAGGTTGCCGCCATGCAGGATCTGCTGGTATATGTGACAAAGGGCCTGTCCGCTGTTACCACACAGCTGCGGGCAGAGGGCAAGGAGATTTCCGCCGAGACCAATCACCTGATTACGCTGAATCTGTTTGCCACGATCACCAACGCGAATTTTGATGAGGACGCGATCATTGACCGCGTTTTTGAAACGCTGTTCCGCAAGCAGGATCTGCTCAAGCAGGTCGCTCACCCCGAGGCTCTGCCCGAGGCGGCGCGCTGGACCTCTTCAAGCCGTGCGGATTTTCAGGCAAAAGCGGCCGAGGTGGGCGTGCTTTCCACAAAGGATGAGGATGTGCGCAGCCTGCGCGAGCTGATCACCTATGGCCTCAAGGGCCTTTCCGCTTACAGCAAGCACGCAAATGCGCTGCTGAAGGACGACGGAGAGGTCGACGCGTTCCTGCAGAGCGCGCTGGCGAAAACGCTCGACGATTCCCTGACGGTGAACGACCTGATCGCTCTGACGCTCCAAACCGGTGAGTACGGCGTGAAGGGCATGGCGCTTCTGGACGAGGCCAACACCTCCGCCTACGGCAACCCGGAGATAACCAAGGTGAATATCGGCGTTGGCACACGCCCCGGCATTCTCGTTTCCGGTCACGATTTGCGCGATTTGGAAATGCTGCTCAAGCAGACCGAGGGCACCGGCGTGGACGTATATACCCATTCCGAAATGCTGCCCGCCCATTACTACCCGGCGTTCAAGAAATATTCCCACTTTGTCGGCAACTACGGCAACGCATGGTGGAAGCAGAAGGAAGAGTTCGAGAGCTTCAACGGCCCGATCCTGATGACCACCAACTGCATCGTGCCGCCGAAGGCCAGCTACAAGGACCGCCTTTATACCACAGGCGCCGCAGGCTTCCCCGGCTGCAAGCATATCCCGGGCGAGATCGGCGATGAGAAGGATTTCTCTGAGATCATCGAGCACGCAAAGCGCTGCGCCTCCCCCGCGGAGATCGAGCGCGGCGAGATCATCGGCGGCTTCGCGCACAATCAGGTGCTGGCTCTGGCAGACGCCGTGGTTGATGCGGTTAAGTCCGGCGCGATCAAAAAGTTTGTGGTCATGGCCGGCTGTGACGGCCGTGCGAAATCGAGAAATTACTACACCGATTTTGCCAGAGAACTGCCGAAGGACACGGTTATTTTGACTGCGGGCTGCGCAAAATACAAATACAATAAGCTCGCCCTCGGCGATATCGGCGGCATTCCCCGCGTGCTCGACGCCGGACAGTGCAACGACTCTTACTCGCTGGCTGTGATCGCGCTCAAGCTGAAGGAAGTGTTCGGCCTGGACGATATCAACGACCTGCCGATCGTATACAACATTGCCTGGTACGAGCAGAAAGCCGTCATCGTTTTGCTGGCGCTGCTGCACCTCGGCGTAAAGAACATTCACCTTGGCCCGACGCTGCCCGCCTTCCTTTCTCCCAATGTGGCAAAGGTACTGGTTGAGAACTTCGGCATTGCCGGAATCGGCAGCGTAGAGGACGACCTGGAGCTGTTTTTCGGCAAGGATGCGGCGAGCAAGCCCTCCATCACCGAGGATATGCTGATCGGCGAAATCCTGCGGCAGTATCCGGACGCCGCCCCCGTTCTGGTGGAGTGCGGCATGCACTGCCTGGGCTGCCCTTCTTCCCAGATGGAGTCCCTTTCGGAGGCCTGCATGGTGCACGGTCTTGACCCGAAAGCGGTGCTTGGTCAGCTCAATCAGCGGGTTGCGAGATAATCTAAAATAAAACAGAGCAGAGGGGGCCGTGAAAGATGCATATGTGTGTCGTTCACAGCCCTCTTTTTCAGGAAAGGATACCGATATGAGCGCTTTTTTAGGCCCGATTCACCATTGGCTTTATCATAAGATTCAGTTTCAGGAGGAGTGGATTCAAAGCATTCTGCATGCGGCGGAGCAAAACGGCTGGGGCTCCTTTGCCGAAAAGCTGGATGCCGACTGCGGCCCCGCCGATCTGCGCCCGCTGGAAGAGAGCATCGACCAGGGGAATATTCACGGGTGGCTGCAGCAGAAAATCCATGCGGAGGAAGCGCGCTTCGCCGTGCTCGTTACGGAGCTTTTAAAGGCGGACGCCTCCCGGCTTTCTGCGCTGGAAGAGATTTCTTACCGATTTGGGCAGGCCAATGCCGTGCCGCAAGGGACGAGCGCCGCAGGGGCGTTCCGGCTCCTTGGCGACACCCTTTTGGACGGTATGCCCTGCGACCATGTCAATCAGGTTCTGGAGCAGGAGGAGGATCATGTCGCGTGGCGGCAGACCCAGTGCCTGCATCACGAATTTTGGGAGCAGGCCGGCGGCGACGCGGCCGTATATTACGCGCTTCGCGCGAGAATGATACAGGGGATGCTCTCCGGGAGCGGACTGACTTTTTCCGCCGGAGAAAACGGACGGTTTACAGTTGGAAAGGGATGACGAAATGTACAGCATTGAATTGATGGTAGAGGAACACGATCATATTTTGGAGCTGCTGACTGTCATCAGGAAGGCCTGCTGCGGTGTGCTGGAGGGAAAGAAAGTGGACGACGGCGATTTTCGCAGGATGCTTGCTTTCGCCCGAAACTATGCCGACAAGCACCACCATGGCAAGGAGGAGCAGATTCTGTTTCAGGAGATGACGCAGCGTCTGGGCCAAATCGGCGTCAATCTGATTCAGCACGGCATGTTGGTAGAGCACGACCTGGGGCGGCTGCACCTTTCCAATCTGGAAACAGCGCTCAATCAGTACCGGGACGACCCGAAAACCATTTACAAGCTGAATATTCTGGCCGAGGCGGCCGGCTATGCCAATCTGCTGCAGCGCCATATCGAAAAAGAAAACCAGATTGTTTATACCTACGCGGAAAAGCATCTGGCGCAGGATGTTCTGCAGTCGGTGGATGAGCGGGTGCAGGAATTTGAGAAAAACGCGCAGCAGACCCAAACGCAGGAGACCTACCTGCAAATGCTGCGGGAGCTGCAGGAAAAATACGGCTGAACCGGCTGTTCCAAAGCAGAATTGTCCCCTTATAAAATATACAATCCGTTTTTGAACCGTCCGGAGCGCTTTCAGCAGGCGCTCCGGACGGTTGCTGTTTCAGGGCCAAAAAAAATTTGGGATATGGCATGGATGACGGGCGATTCCCCATTCGTGCCATTTTTATTTTGACAAATCGGGAGGCAAAACCGCATTTCAGTGCGCAAGGCTGTTCGGCGTAACGGCAAAAGCCGCTGCTTTTTCCTTCATAACTTCTTCAAATTTACACGGTATACTTTCTTTCAGAATCACTCGGGAGGAGGCTTCCCAATGGAATCCGCTGTAAAGAGCAAACGGCTGCACATTGGCGGAATGACGTGCGTCAACTGTCAAAACAAAATTGAAGCAAAGCTGCGCAACACCGCCGGCGTGAAAAGCGCGAAGGTGAGCTACAACGACGGAATCGCCGAAATCACCTACGATACGGATCTCGTTTCTCTGCACGACATCTGCGCGGTGATCGAAAAGCTGGATTATCAGGTGCTTGCCGAACGCAAAAGCTCCTCGCCGGGGGTGGGCGGCATCGTCGGGATGCTGGTCATTATTGTGTCGCTGTATGTGCTTTTACAGCAGTTCGGAATTTTGAATCTGCTCGTGCCGAGCCAGCTTGCGGACACCCGGATGGGGTACGGAATGCTGTTTGTGGTCGGACTGATCACGTCGCTCCACTGTGTTGCGATGTGCGGCGGCATCAATCTTTCCCAATGCATTCCGCGCGGGGAGGCTCAAGGCCCGGGAGCACCGGAAGACGCAAAGACCAGCCGATTTTCCACCGTTGCACCGGCTGCCTGGTATAACCTGGGGCGGGTCGTCTCGTACACTGCCGTCGGTTTTATTCTGGGGGCGATCGGCCTGCTGTTCGGCGGCGGCTCCGGTGCGGGGGTACCGGTGCTGGCGCAGGGAATTTTAAAGCTGATTGCGGGCGTGTTCATGGTCGTCATGGGCATAAATATGCTCGGCCTGTTCCCGTGGCTGCGCAGATTGCAGCCGAGAGTACCCGGATTTATCGCCCGCAGGGTCAACATGGAAAAGGCGAGAAACAAAAGCCCCCTGATTGTCGGGCTGCTCAACGGGTTCATGCCGTGCGGCCCCCTGCAGTCCATGCAGATCGTCGCGCTGGCCTCCGGCAATCCGTTTGCGGGCGCCCTTTCGATGCTGCTGTTCAGCCTGGGCACCGTGCCGCTGATGCTGGGGCTTGGTTCGCTGGTTTCGGCTTTGGGCAAGAAATTCGCGAACAGGGTTATGCGCGTCGGTGCGGTGCTGGTTGTCGTGCTGGGGCTGGCGATGCTCTCCCAGGGGGGGAGCCTTTCGGGCTTCCTGCCGCCGGATCGCCTGCTCGCTGTGATTTTAGCGCTTTGCGCGGTCGGGGTCGTGGCCAGTGTTCCCTTCCGCAAGCCCGACCAGAAAACGGCCTCCACCATCGCGGCGTCCGTTGTGGCGGTGATGGCCATAGCCGCGTGGAGCACGTGGAGCACGACGGCGGCGGCAGCCGGCAGCAGTTCCGCGGGCAGCGGAATTCAAATTGTGGACGGCAAGCAGGTCGTTGCCAGCACCCTCTCTTCGGGGCAATACCCCAATATCACCGTACAGGCGGGAACTCCCGTCAAATGGGTGATCAACGCGCCGGAGGGGAGCATCAACGGCTGCAATTATCAAATCAACATTCCGGAATTCGGAATTACAAAATATTCCTTTCAAACGGGAGAGAACGTGATTGAATTCAATCCCACCGCGGCTGGCAAATTCCAGTACAGCTGCTGGATGGGAATGATACACGGCTCGATTACGGTAACGCAGGCGGGCGCTCCGGCAAGCGCTTCCCCGAACCCGGTCGGCAATAACGCGGCTGGGGCGGTTCCTGCCGGGTATCAAATCCCGACCGACCGGCTGGCCATTGCAAAGGAAACGAAGTACGCGAGCAGCTACCGGGTACAGGAGGTCACCGTCAAGCTGACCGAGCAGGGCTTCAGCCCCGCGGTTGTCGTGGTTCAGTCGGGAATGGACGTCAAGTGGAATATCGTAAACGCCGCTTCGGATCAACAGAGCACAACGCAGATTTTAATCCCTGATTATGCCACGAAGCTCATCGTAAATCAAGGGGAGAACCCGGTGTTCTTTTCTCCGGAAAAGAGCTTTGATTTCTCCACCGGAGACAACGCCTATTATGGGTACGTGAAGGTGGTGGACAGCCTGAAAAACGTGGATGAAGCCGCGGTCAAAAAAGAAGCGGCGGCGTTTCGCACGATGATCTGGCCGCCGGAGACCTTTGAGACGGGCGCGGGGGAAGCGGACGCCGACGCGGCCCGGGCGGCTGAGTCCACAGTAAAGGACGGCGTGCAATACGTCACGTCCACGGTGAGCAGCGGTGGGTACGGGGCGATCCGGGTTCAGCAGGGGGTTCCCGTCAAATGGACGCTGAAAGCGCCGGAGGGTTCCCTGAACGGCTGCAACCAATCCATTGTGATACCGGAATACGATCTGAAAATCGACCTGAAAACCGGCGATAATCGGATTGCATTTACGCCGAAACGATCCGGAACCTTTGCGTTCAGCTGCTGGATGGGTATGGTGCGCTCCAGCATTACGGTAGTGGGCAAAGACGGTACGGTGGCGGCCGCACAGGATGACGGCTCTGATGAACTGCCCGACGGCTGCTGCGGATAGCGGGAAAGGCAGGAACAGCATGCAGTTTTTCTTGCTCCACTGGCATTGCATATTACCGGCCGCGGCCATTCTGATCGGTTTGGCTTTGACGGGCAGAGACTAAAGGGCACAGAGCAAACTCCCTGCGGACGAAAGAACCCCCCAGGATTCCCTGGAAGAGAAGGAGTTATGGAGATGACGAAACAAATTACGGCAGGTCGAAAACCGGCGCGCAAGGCGGTATCGGCCATCCTTTTCACACTTGCGGTGACATTCGCGCTGACCGCCTGTTCCGCGAGCGGCGGAGCGCCCTCCGAAAATCCGGCCGGTGCGGCGGAGCAGCAGAGCACACAGCAGGCTTCCGGCCAGGCGGCCGTACAGGACGGCGATCTCGTGATCCCCGCCTCGAACGTGACGGAACAGGCAGCCTTTTACCCGGTGGTGGTAGACGGCACCAAAATGGAGGTCATCGCTGTCAAGGCCCCGGACGGAACAATCCGCACGGCGTTCAATACCTGCCAGGTCTGCTATGATTCCGGCCGGGGGTATTACGAGCAGTCCGGCGATCTGCTCATCTGCCAAAGCTGCGGGAACAAATTCTCTATGGATCGTGTGGAGGTAGAAGCGGGCGGCTGCAATCCGTGGCCGATTTTTGCGCAGGATAAGACGGTGAAAGAGGAATCCATCACCGTCTCGTATGATTTTCTGAAAAAATCAAAGGATATCTTTGCAAACTGGAAGCGGACCTACTAAGGAAGAGCGCTTCGGGGATAGTTCAGTTTTTTTTGAAAAGTCAGGATAAAAGCAATTCCCTTCCCCGTTTCGGCGGGGAGGGAATCAAAGCTTTTTTAAAATGGGCATTGCGACTAAAAGAAACGGGAAGACGGCGGGCGGGAAGAAGGGAAAGCGTTTATTGGGCGCTTTGCCGCTTTCTGAAAATAAACGTTGCCGAATCGCGCCCGATCCGGTAAACTGAAGGTAACACATTGCCGCATTTGAGCACGGGAACCGCGATTGTGCGGTTCCCGTTTGGCGCATCCTTTACGGTTGAGGGGAAGAAAATGTCACCGAAAAACAAAAATATCCTGCTGGTGGACGACGAACCCAAAATTCTGGAAGTCCTGAAAGCCCTTTTTGAGAGCAAGGGCTTTCAGGTCTTTTCCGCGGAAAGCGGTGGCGAAGCGCTGAAAATCTTTCATTCGCAGAATATAGCGCTCGTGATTCTCGATCTCATGCTCCCGGATATTTCCGGCGAGGAGGTCTGCAAAGCGATCCGCAGAATTTCGCGTGTGCCGATTTTAATGCTCACGGCCAAGTCGGAAGAGGACGATCTGGTCGCGGGCCTCGGGATCGGCGCGGATGACTACATCACCAAGCCGTTTAGCCTGAAAGAGCTTTCCGCGCGGGCGGAAGCGGTGCTTCGCAGAGCGCAGGATGATTTGGTGCCGCTCATGGCCCGCAATTCATTTTGCGGGGGCGATCTGGTGGTTGATTTTGAAAAAAACATCTTTTTAAAATCGGGGCGGCCGGTGAACCTGACGCCGATTGAAACGCGGGTGCTGGCCGCCCTGATGAAGTACCCGGGCAAGGTGTTTACCCGCGACGATCTGATCGCCGTGGCGCTCGGCAGCGCGTTTGACGGCTATGACCGCACGGTGGACAGTCACATCAAGAATTTGCGGCAAAAAATAGAGGATAACCCCAAAGACCCCGTGTATATTCTCACGGTTCACCGCCTGGGGTATAAGTTTGGAGGGGAATGAGCATGCTGCGCAGTCTTCGGGCACAGCTGTCGCTGTCTATTTTACTGATTCTGCTGGTGATGGTCACGCTGATCAGCGCCGCCTCGAACTGGTTCATCAACCGCGAATTTGAGGAGTATATGATCCGGCAGGAAAACGACCGCAGCGTGAGCATTGTCAATGATCTCGGCCATCAATACAACGATCTTACGGGCGGCTGGAGCCGGGATTTTCTGCATACCATCGGCATGTATTCGCTGTACGACGGCTATATTCTCAAAATCTACGGCGCGCGCGGAACGCTTTTGTGGGACGCCGAAAATCACGATATGTCTCTGTGCGGGCAGATCATGGGCGAAATTTCAGACCGGATGAAGGACGCGAAAAAATCCGGGGCTTTCGTCACCCGCACCTATCCGATCAGCCGCAATGGGAAGCAGGCCGGTTCGGTCTCCATCACCTATTACGGGCCTTACTTTTTTACGGAGAACGATTACCGGTTCATCAAAACCCTGAACGGCATCCTGCTGGCGGTCGGGCTTTTGTCCGCCGCGTTCGCCGTTGCTGCGGGAACCCTGCTGGCGCGCCGCATCGCGCGGCCCATCTCGAAAACGGCCTATATTGCCACGCAAATTTCACAGGGGAATTACGGAATTCGATTTGAAAGCACGCCCAATACCCGCGAGTTGCAGGAAATGGTGACCGCCATCAATCATCTGGCCGAGGCGCTGTCTGAGCAGGAAAGCCTCCGCAAGCGCCTGACCTCCGATGTTGCGCATGAGCTGCGCACGCCGCTGTCGGCGGTTAGCTCACATTTGGAAGCGATGATCGAGGGAATTTGGGAAGCGACCCCCGAAAGGCTGCAAAGCTGCCAGGAGGAAATCAAGCGGCTCGCGAGCCTGGTGGCCGATTTGCAGCGGCTGGCCGATATTGAGGACGGCAGCCTGAAGCTCGTCAAAACCCGGGTGGATCTGCATGAGATTGCGCTGACGGCGGTTCGCAATCTGGAATCCGAGGGCATGAAAAAGCGGATAGCTCTTTCGGCCTGTGGCAGCCCGGCCTATGCGGACGCAGACCGAGAGAGAATCATTCAGGTTGTGATGAATCTTCTGTCGAACGCGCTGCGTTACACTCCCCCGAACGGGCGCGTTGAGGTGGAGACATTTGAAACAGAGTCGGAAAGTATTCTTCGGGTAAAGGACACCGGGATCGGCATCCCGGAAGAGGAGCTGCCGTATATTTTCGAGCGCTTTTACCGCACGGATAAATCCCGCAACCGAAAGACCGGCGGAACAGGAATCGGGCTGACGATCGCCAAATCCATCGTCGAGTCGCACGGCGGGAAGATCACCGTGGAAAGCACCGTGGGCGAAGGCAGCCGCTTTACGGTGCTGCTGCCCAAACAGAGATAACACGGAAGAGCATGGATTCAGTGTCATTTCTCATCCATGCCCTTTCTGTTTTCCGATGAAGCCGGAAGGACATTCCATTCCGCCTGTGGCGGGGATATGTAAAGCTCCCCACACGCCTGCCGCGTAACCGGCAGCTCAAAAAGCAGCGGCAGGGCGTGATGGAAATGAATCGCAAAAAGGGTGAGAAATCATTTTAATTAGCGGCCGAGAGGGCTTGCTGCCTGCGAATTGCAGGCGGCAGGCTCTTTTTCTTTGCACAGCGGCGGGTATTGCGGCAGCCGGGAGAAATCGGCGGTTCGTCTCTCCAAATGCTCCGTGGGGCGGGTGCTCCGGCGAAAAGAGCAGGCCCTGCCTGTTTTAGCAGCCGCACGGTAGTCGCAAATGTCGGGCCGGTAATGCCACGCGGTGCATTTATGAAAAAACTTCCGCACCTGACTCGCCCCTGTAAGCTCCAATAAAAAATTTCAGGGCGATTCCGCAAAAGAGGAATCCACCCTGAAATTCATAAAGCGCTTTTGACGGTTTGGAGGGTGCATGGGTTGGTTTGACCGCTTACCTTTGGCGGCAGCCCCTGTCCTCACAGCCGCAGTCCCCGGATTTCGGCGGGAAAAATTCGTCCGTGGGGAAATCGATCCGGCGGAACAGCTCGCACGGGTCATCCGAGGTGGCCTCACACTCTTTTTCCGGAATGCAGAAATCATAGGCGGGGATCAGCATCTGCACATTGCGCACAATCTGCACGATGGTGAAAATACCGATGGTGACGTATACCGTGCGGCGAACAGGATCCATCACAAAATCACTGCCATATCTTCTGCAGATGCAGTCGGGAATGCGGCAGCAGATCTCACAGGGATTCGCGGGGCAGTCGCACACTCTGGCAGACAGGGCAACGGGTTCCGCCACCTGCACGGTTGCCTTGGGCAGCGCGCGGCAGGCCCAGGACTGAACCTCCAGATCATCCAGCCCATTATCGGAGCTGAACATCTTTACGTTGCCTTCGCTGCCGTACAGAATCACCTTTTTGTTGAATACGGCAATGCCGTTCACCTGAACGGAACCGGCGGTAGGCGAGCAGTAAACATCCAGTGCAACATCAAAGAAGAAGGTCATGTCTACGGAATAGAAGCCCTTGTTAAAGGGGACGGATTCCAGATCCAGATAAACCGTGATGACCTCTACATTTCTAATCTTGACAGTTGCCGCTTCGTTGATCAACTGCTGTCTATCCGGCGTAAAGTATACACGCAAATCTTCTAAGCAGTCTTTGTCGCAGGAGTGTGCGGCTTAGAGGTAGAGCGGCTTGAAAAAAAGCTCAAGCCGAAACTGTGCCGGCTTCCAGCCTTTTTCTTTATAATAGGTGGCCCGCTCTAGAACGGATTTTAAAAGCCGGTTTTTGCTCTGCGCGTCCAGATGGGGGTAGAGGCGCAGCACTTCCTCGATTTTCCCGCTTATCACCGCGGCGGGCGGCCCGGCAGAGAGCTTCCCGGCGAATTCCCTGCGGGTATTGCGCAGCTGCTCCAGGCGCTCCCGAACGGCGGCCTCGCGGCGTACAAACAGCTCGGGCGTGTAGGTGCCGCGCTCCAAAAGCTCGCAGGCGGCGTCCAGCTGTTTTTGGGCGGAGCGGATCTCACGGTCGATCGCGTCGAGTGTTTGGGTATAGGGGTGCTCGGCCCCGGGCTCCGGCCGCTGCACTGCCCGCAGCTTTCGAAGCTGCTGCTCCAGCTCGCGGAGGATGGCCCGCTCCACCGCCGGCAGCCGGCTCGAGACAACGCAGCCTCTCTTCTGGCACAGCAGGTATGGCTCGGGGCTGCGGCTCATAACCTGCCGCTGCATCAGGCCGCCGCAGTTTTTGCAGTAGATCAGCCCGGCCAGCGGATTTTCCACCCGGCCGGTGTAAGACGGGGGATGGTGCCGACTCCCGAAAATCTCCTGTGCCCTCTCAAAGGTTTTTTCGTCGATGATCGGCGGATGAATGCCCTCGGTAATGATCCATTTTTCTTTCGGGTTGGAAACGGCGACGCTTTTTCCGTTGCCTTTGCGAAGATGTGTTGTTTGATTCCAGACGATTTTCCCGATGTATACGCTGTTTTTGAGAATTTTCATCACGCTGGTACGGCCGAACCGATCGGCCCGGCGCGGCCGGGCGCCCATGGCGTTGACCGTTTCGGCGATCATCTGGCAGCCGGCGCCTTCCTCAACGTACATTTGAAACATCAGGCGCACGATTCCCGCTTCGTCCTCCCTGATGCACAGGGTTGGCTTTTTGTTTCTGTAGGCTTTTTCGTAGCCGTAGGGGGCGTTGGCAATGTATCCGCCATCTTTGATGGTGCGCTGGGTACCGGCCTTCAGGCGGCGCTTGATCATTTTCAGCTCCTGCCGGGAAAGAAAGGTTTTGAACTCGGTGTAATCCTCGTCGGCGTCGTTATCCAGATCAACTGTTTTTGCCGGCGTCATAATCTTGGTGCCGCTGGTTTTGAACGTTTCCAGAATGATGCCCTGCTCCGCCATGGAGCCGCGGCCCAGGCGGTCGATATCCATGCACAGCACGGCGTCAAACGCCTGCGCCTCCACATCCTTCAGCAGCCGCAGCATTTCGGGTCTGGCGTACAGCGCGTCGCCGGAAACAACCTCCTTGTAAATGTTTTGCTCCGAGATCGTCAGCGCGTTCTTTTCCGCGAATTCCAGAAGGGTTTTCCGGTGGCGCTCCAAGGTTTCCTCCACCGGCTCGTCGGCGTCGTCCGCGCGCGATTTGCGCAGGTAAATAGCTATGTTCGCGATGCTGCTCCCCCCTTTCCGTGGTTACCGGGATTCCCTGTACGGCCCGGTAGTTATGTATGAGAAATCGATTCTCTTTATTCCTCCTGCCCGAAAGGGAGCGCGCCAGTCATAGGACAATCGCGCGGAATCATATTTTGAGGAACGGGAGGTGAGCCGCTTGCAGAAGAGAGACGTGGGAACCCCCGCGGTGATTGTGCATTTTTTGCCCGGTTCGGCAGGGGAGGTCACAATGAACCGGGCCGCGTTTCAGGCGGCGCTTGAAACGGGGCTCTCCCGCCTGAACGGCTGCAAAACCGCGGTTGAGCCGGACTGGGAGGGCAACGAGGAGAACTGCCGCCGGTACCGCGAAAGAAAGCGCAAAGAGCAGGAAACATCAGGCGAGTGAAAGGAAAACATACCCGATGCGGCTGGCATCGGGACGCCGATAACCGGACAAGCCTACCTGCGCCTGCCGGGTTGAAAGGATACCACATCGGTTTGAAGGCCGGGCGGAACATCCGGGAACCCTTCGTGTGTTTCAGCCGGAAAAAGAAACGGGCGGTGTACCTACAGGAGGCAAACTTATGGTAAAATGGACTGGTTCAGCCGGCCGCCGAAATCCCCGCTTCCCGGCGGCGTCCTTCCGGTTTCCCTGTTCGCAGCAGCGATCCTTTGGACGAAAGGAATCCTAAGCACGAAAACCGGGAATTCAGGCTGAAACGGCAGGCTGGAAGGAGTACGGCCTGCCGCTAAAATTTGTGAAATGAGGGATTGGAGTATGAAAGAGTTTACAGGTGTCGTTAGAAACATTGATTTGGCAGGCCGCATTGTCATCCCAAAAGAGCTGCGCCGCACCCTGAAATGGGAAGTTGGGGACCCGCTCGAAATAATCTGTCAGGACAATGGCCTTGTAATCAAAGCATATAAGCCGGATCCCCTTGCCGCAACCAACGAGGAGCTGCGTCGGCGCTTAAAAGAGATCAATCAGTTAACGCTTGCCTATGAGGCGAGACAGCTGTTCAATATTCACGAAGCCTTTTCCCGCATACGGCAGATCACCAATCTCAGCGATCTGAAAGACAGCTGCGGCCCGTGACGCTTTTGGGGCCCGCCCGCAGCAGATCAAAGCGTGCATCGGCGTACGGCGCGTCATTCGTCAATGTGCTTGTGCCGGTGGTGATCAATCAGCGCCTGCTGATTGATGATCACATTCAGAGTGGCGATGACATTCGTAAAAAAGCTGCACAATACCCTTAAAGAATGAATATCCTGGCCTTTTGCGATCGCTACCGCAAAGCTTGTGGATAAATAGGATAATTCCTCCGGGCCGCAATCTTTCAGCATGTCATTCACCTCACTCCATATTATTCTGCAATCGCTGTTTTGAATACCAGCCTGTGATTGTCGGCGCAAAGTCTCGCTGAAGACCGTTTGGAAAGCCGGCACAAAAAAAGGAGCAAAGAGATCGTCTTTTGCGGCGAATGGGCGGTCAGATGAGAAAGAGCGGCGGCCAAAAGAAAAAATCAGTACCCATCCTGCCGGATCAGTACTGATTTTTCTGCGAATCATGAGTTTGCTATGCTATATTGCTTTTAGCACTTGCGTTCGCACAATAATCTTTCGATAATATCGTCGAGCAGACGTAAATCGGAATTGTTGAGATCGTCCAGCTGGGACAGAATGTTCCTTAACGCTTTTGAGCTTTCGCGGTCACAGCTTGACCAATTATTGCTGCTGCGGCTGGAATTCTCGCTGTCGTTGCTTCCGGAAACTCTTTCATTCCAAAAATCGGCAGAAGTTCTTGCCATGTTCTTACCTCCTTTTTAAGGTGATAGTACATAATATGCGTCTGCTCTTAACTCGTCCGTGCTTTTCTCATGAAAGAGATCTTGCCGCGGGCCAGATTTTTGGGGATCCTTATTTTCGGGAATCAAGACAAGGCACCCGTGCCCGGAGCGCTGCGGTGAAAAGGCCGTGCAGACGGCTGCCCGGTTAGGGAGGGCTGTGCGGCGCCCGGCAATCGTCGGCCGCCGCTTCAGTTCGGATAAACATTTTCCTTTGCTCTCATATTATGTGAAAGAAAGGGGGAAGCAATAGGATGAATAACAGGTATTCCAATTCCTGCCGTCGTTCCGACTGCGAAATAACGGATGTGGGCCCGCAGCCGTTTGTCATCAATATTGAGGCGGCCGCCAAACAAAACAGCAACTACCGTACCGCATTGTGGACGGGAAAACACCTGCAGGCAACGCTGATGAGCATTCCGGTCGGCGGAGACATCGGGCTGGAGATTCACCCGGACACCGATCAGTTTTTGCGCATTGAGCAGGGGAACGGCACGATCCGGATGGGAACCGGCAAGGAGAATCTCAGCTTCCAGACGTGTGTTTCTTCCGGCTGCGCCATCTTTATTCCGGCGGGCATATGGCACAATCTGGTGAATACGGGGAACATTCCTTTAAAGCTGTATACGATTTACGCGCCGCCCCATCACCCACACGGCACGGTTCACAAGACAAAGGCCGACGCGTTGGCGGCGGAGCATCAGGAGCAGAGAATCAAATCAAATCAATCGACGAAATGAAAAGCCGGGCCGCGCGGGCAGCTCCAGCGGCATGTGAAAGGCGGCTTTCAGGGCGCGCAGGGACAGGATCGAGAAAATCCTGCCCCGCTTTTTTTTATGTTCTCTGAACTGTCAAGGGTAGGGCGGCGATTGATTCAGAATGATGTCACAATCTGTGGCCGAGGGTTTTGTGCGGTGTGCAATTCCGGCTGCGGAATTTTTTACCTTTTGCCGAGGAATAGTTTGCTTGCAATTGTTCAATTATATAGTCAATTCACTTGAAAACCGTCCAGGTTTCAAGCTGCGGGGAACCCCGCGGCGCACCGTTTCGGTGCAAATGGAGCAGGAACGGCTGCAAAACGTTTCGTTTTGCAGTTTGTAAGGTATTATGTAATATTTCAATAGGCGAAAGGGATTGCAGCATGCGAACATTTCAAAGATTACCCCAGCATATCGGAATCATTCCGGACGGAAACAGGCGGTGGGCGCAAAGCAAGGGTCTGCAAAAGCAGGACGGGTATTCCCACGGGGTCAGGCCGGGCTTTGAGCTTTACCGGCAATGCGTTGAATTAGGCGTCAAAGAGATCACCTTTTACGGATTCACGCAGGATAACACGAAGCGCCCCTCGGTGCAGACACAGGCGTTTCAAAAGGCGTGTGTGGACGCGGTTCAGGAGCTTTCAAGGTACGACGCAAACCTGCTGGTGATCGGGAATACCGATTCCCCGCTGTTCCCGCCCGAGCTGATCCCCTATACCAAACGCGTCAAGGTTGGCCGGGGACTGATCAATGTCAATTTTCTGGTCAATTACGGGTGGGAATGGGATTTGAATCATTCTTTGGAGAATCGTTCCTCGGAAAAGCAGAGGCTGAGCCAAAGGATCGCCTCCTGCGATATTTCGAGAATTGATTTGATCATCCGCTGGGGGGACCGAAGGCGGCTGAGCGGCTTTCTGCCGGTGCAGTCCATTTACGCCGATTTTTATGTTCTGGATAAAATGTGGCCGGATTACAGCCCGGAGGATTTGTATCAGGCTCTGGACTGGTACCAGAATCAGGATGTGACCTTGGGCGGTTAAAGGCAATCTCGCGGTGCGCCGAACATGCTCCGAACCGGGGCCGCTCAGGCAATCGGCCAAATTCCGAAGGCGCTTTTGCGGAGTTGGCCTATCCTTGGCGAAAGCCTTGGCAGGGCAGAGGGAATCGTTCAGGCTGCAAATAAAAATCAAAAAAGCCCACCCCGCCGGAATAACCGGTAAGGGTGGGCCGTTCTACCCTATGCACACTCTTGTTCGCTGCACGAATCATAGATACGCATGGCGTCAATGCAAACAGCTTCTTTAAAGCATCCTGCTCCGCGCTCTTCGGACGCAATATTAAAATCTTGAGCCATAAAATGTTCCTCCTAACAGGTTAATTTCCCATGTTCTCTATAACATTTTATGGCTCAGATTCAATTTTGTTACAGGGTAATTATCACAAAGAACAGCAGCGTGGACAATATTGCTTCCCCGGCAGTTTCCCGTTGTTCCGCCGGGGGCTGTTCCGCCCGCCGGGGGAGCCCGGCGCCGTCTTTTGGCCGGTGGTTACAGCTTTGTCAGGCGGGCAAAATTAGACATCAGCTTTTTGGTGCCCACCTGCTGAAATTCAATTTCCAGCAGGTGGTCGTTGCCCATGGGCGTAACGGAGAGAATTTTTCCGACGCCGAAGGTCTTGTGCTCCACGCGGTCGCCCGTCTGGTAGCACTGGGCGGATTTCTGCGCGGGGAGATCCACCGGGCCGAACTGCCGCGCGGCGTGAATGGAGATTGTGCGGGCTTCATAGGCGGAGGTCGGCAGATCCGTGCCGGGCTCCGGCTTTTTCCACGATCTGGAACGGCTGCGCTCGACAAGCTCCTCCGGAATCTCGCTCAAAAAGCGCGACGGCTTGTTGCGCGAGGTGGAGCCGAAGATCATGCGGCTTTCGGCGTTCGTCAGGTGCAGCTCCTCGCGCGCGCGGGTGATGGCCACATAGGCCAGCCGGCGTTCCTCCTCAATTTCGGAGGGATTGTAGATGGCCTGCATTCCGGGGAAGAGGCCGTCCTCCAAGCCGGGCAGGAACACCACGGGGAATTCCAGGCCCTTTGCGGAGTGCATCGTCATCAGCACCACCTGGTCGGTGTTGGAATCGAGCTGATCGATATCGGTAAACAGAGAAACCTCCTCCAAAAAGCCGGAGAGAGAGGCGTCGGGATTCTCCTCCTGGTATTTAATCAGGCTGGAAGAAAGCTCGTTGATGTTGTCCACGCGATCCTGCGCGTCATCCTCTTCCGCCCGCAGAGAGGCGATGTAATCAGTCTTTTCCAAAATCAGCTGGTACAGATCGTTCAAAGAAATATCGGAATGGTTTGAAGCGTCGATTAGCTCCTGCATCAGGCGGGCGAAGGTCTGCAGCTTTGCCGCGGAACGGCGCAGCGGCTCAAAATCCTCAGCGCTGCTGATCACGTCGAAGAGAAGCATGCCGTTTTCACGGGCAATATCCACCGCCTGCGAAATTGTCTTTTCGCCGATGGAGCGCTTGGGCTGGTTGATGATGCGGCGCAGGCGGACTTCATCCGCAGGGTTGTTGATCACGCTCAGGTACGCCAGCATGTCGCGGATTTCCTTGCGGTCGTAAAAGCGCACACCGCCGACGATCCGGTAGGGAATGCCCGATTTCACCATCATTTTTTCCAGTGAGTTCGACTGTGAGTTCATCCGGTACAAAACGGCAAAGTCGGAGTACTTGCGTCCCTTTGCCACTCCATCCAGAATATGCGTGGCAACGTAATCCGCTTCATCCTGCTCGCTGAACGAGGTGTGCAGGTACAGCGGGCAGCCCTGGGGATTTTCCGTCCACAGTGATTTCCCTTTGCGCTGGGTGTTGTTTTCAATCACCGCGTTGGCCGCGTCCAGAATATTTTTGGTTGAGCGGTAGTTCTGCTCCAGCCGAATCACCTTCGTGCCCGGGAACGTCTTTTCAAAGCTCAGAATGTTTTCAATGGTTGCGCCGCGGAATTTGTAAATGCTCTGGTCGTCATCGCCGACGACGCACAGGTTTTTATTTTTCTGCGCCAGCAGCGACACGAATACATACTGCGCATGGTTGGTGTCCTGGTACTCGTCCACCATGTAATAGTGAAAGCGGTTCTGGTAGTATTCCAGCACATCCGGGCAGGCGCGGAACAGCTCGACCGTGTTGAAGATCAGGTCGTCAAAGTCCATCGCGTCGGAGGTTTTCAGGCGGCTCTGGTACATATGGTATGCTTCCGCAATCCGCTTGAGGCGATAATCGTCTCCGGCCCGGCCGGCGAATTCCTCCGCGTCTACCAGCGAATCCTTTGCGCGCCCGATCTCACCCAGCACCGATTTGACCGGCAGTTCCTTTTCGTCGATCTGCAAGGTCTTCAGGCAGTCCTTCATCACCCTGCGGGAATCGTCCGTATCGTAAATGGTGAAATGAGGAGTATATCCCAGTCTGTCCGCGTCGCGGCGCAGCATGCGCGCGCAGGTGGAATGGAACGTGGAGGCCCACACCTGGCCGCCCTGCTCGCCGAGCATGGCAACCAGGCGGTCTTTCAGTTCGCCCGCCGCTTTGTTCGTAAAGGTGATGGTCATGATCCGGTAAGGGTCGCAGCCCTCCTGAATCAGATACGCAACACGGTTGACCAGAACGGTCGTTTTTCCGCTGCCGGCTCCCGCCAAAATCAAAAGAGGTCCATCTTTGTGCCGGATGGCCTCCTGCTGTCTGGGATTCATCTTAGAAAAATTCTGCGCAAGCAGCGATTCATTCTGTGTAGACATATTCAATACAATCCTCCTGTTTCGTTCCTGTACCGGCGGGAACCCCCGCGCTGCGGCATTTCTTTTGCCATTTTTCAAATCAACGTGTGCTGTGCACACTCCGCAAGCGAAAAGCAAAGAAAAAGGGAGCCTGCCCTTTCATCGGACCGGTTCCGCCATGGTTTTCGGCAGCCTGCAAGGCGGGAGCTCCGTTTTGGATGCCGGCTGTTTTGGCGCTCTGGCCGATTTCTGAACTGATTCTATCATAAATCATCAGGCAAGCTGACAAACGCGCGGACCGCAGATTCTGAAGCCGGCAAGCTGATGATTCAGTGCTCTCTCAGGCGTCGAAAGCTTTGCTTTCGCACATGACGTAAGGTTCATTATACCACAGGCCCAAACGCCGTTGTAATATTTTGATCCATTGACCAAGCCGATATAACAGCCGCCCTGTGGTTATTATACCATACATTTTGAAAGAACGCCCACAAAAAAAGCTGCTCAAGTGGTCGGAACCACAAGGCAGATGATTCGATGCTCTGGCCGAAAGCGCTGCCTTCGGTTACGCTAAAGACCATTATACTCCATTTTGCGGTAAATGGCAAATCACCTGATGAAAAAAGCGCCCGGGCCGAAAGGCCCGGGCGCCTGCAAAACAGGGCCCAAATCAGAACGGGCGGGTGTTCTCCAGCAAACCGGCGGTGGCCCATGCAGAGCGTGTGCGGGGGGCCGGAGCGGGGGCGGCGGCCACTGCAAGCGGAGCGGGCTCTGCGAGAGTCACCGACTGAATCGCGCTGGCCGGCACATCGTACAGAGTATAGGCCGCCGCTGCGATAACCGCCAGAATTTCACCGGTAATTCCCTGCGCCGCCGCAGCTGGCGCGGCCAAAGGCGCGGGTGCGGCAGTGGCAGTCTGCCGGGCTGAAGCGGGCGCGGTTGCGGGCGCGGTTGCGGGCGCGGCCTGTGCCCGACGCAACGTCTCTTCGTGTTTTTCATTCAATTCGTTCAGCTTTTGCAGGGTACCGCGCAAAACAACCAGTATGGCCAACAATGCAATTGCCGCGACTGCCGATATTGCGGTGAAAATCTGAAGCTGTGTAGCCTCCATCAAAAACATCCCCATTTCTTAAATAAGTATTCTGTTCGGGAGTGTGCCGCCATTCGGGCGCATGACCCGTTTTCAGGCCGATGTCAGGAGGTTGTCCTGTGCCCTGACGTAGAATAAAATCCCAATTGAGGTTATTATACCCGATCTTCCGCGTGATTTCAATTCTTTTTCACAGAAAGCAATCACGGCTTTTCGCAAAGTTTATCATTGCATCCTCAGGTGGCAGGCTTTATAATAAATGTGAAAAACAATCCGGCAAAGGAGGGGCCGTACGGTGGAAAACGAAAAATTCAAGCGTTCTTTCCGCACTCCGTTTCAGAACAGTCTGGGTCTGGCCGTATACCGCTCCGGGCTGCAGCGCTGCGCGCCCGACCATTCCTGGGGGCCGGGAGTCCGCGATCATTACCTGATCCATTATATCCTTTCCGGAAAAGGAACGTTTGACAGCGGAAAAAGAAAGTACGCGCTTTCCGCAGGGGACGGCTTTCTTGTGGTTCCCGGGGTGGTCTCTTCCTATCAGGCTGATCACGACGAGCCGTGGGAATACTGCTGGGTGGGCTTCAACGGTGCGGATGCCGGCCGCCTTGTCAAAGAGACCGGGCTTTCGGAGGAATCGCCGCTGTTCCACTACGACAAAGACGGCGCCATCGAAAATATGCTCAACGACATTTACACCGCAACGGGGCCAAACCCCAGCAACGAGGCCCAGATGACGGCGGCGCTGCTGCGCTTTCTCGCGGCGCTGATGGTGCTGCACGGCGACCGCAATTGCCGCAAGGATACGGGCTACGCCTATGTGCAGCGCTCGATCCAGTTTATCGACTTCAACTATTCGCGCGAGGATCTGGATATCACGCAGATCGCGGCCAACGCGGGAATCAGCCGCAGCCACCTATACCGGCTGTTTTTGCAGCACACGGATATGACCCCGAACGAGTACCTGACCAAATACCGCATCAACAAGGCGGCCGATCTGCTGAAAGACGAGAATCTTTCGGTGGGCGAGGCGGCGTATTCCTCCGGCTTTTCCGATCAGCTGTACTTCTCGCGGGTGTTCCGCAAGCTCAAAGGAGTTCCTCCCAGCAAATTTGCCGAGTCCGCGCGAAAGGCGGAGAAGGAGTAATCATATGAACAATGCTTGTGACAAAATACAGGACTGGGTGCGGCAGGTGCAGGAGCACCGCACCGCCGGCTGGGATTCCCTGCCGGAGATCTATCTTTATATGGATCAGGTCGTCAATTACATGGAGCGCCAGCTGCACCTGTTCGGGCGGGACGACGAAAGCGTTCTGCTGACCCCCAGCATGATCAACAACTATGTGAAAGACGGGGTTCTGCCGCGCCCCGATAAGAAAAAGTACACTCGCGAGCATTTGGCCATGCTGACGGTGGTTTGCCTGTTAAAGCAGGTGCTGTCGATTCAGGATATTTCTTCCGTGCTGAATTATAGCTCTGGGGAGGACTACCAGAAAGAGATTTACGAGAGCTTCCGGATCGCGCAGGAGCGGGAACTGGCCGGAGTCTGCGAACGGGTAGGGCAGGCGGCCGGGCAGGGGGAAGAGGAGCTGCGCACCCTGGCCTGCGCTCTGGCCGTTGAGGCTTCTGCCCGGCGAATCGCCGCGGAACGGATTTTAAGTGAGCTTTCCCGCTCAAAAGAGAAAACGGAGGAGAAACCGTCTTGAAACAGCTAAGTCTTTTAAACCGTATTTCTACGGTGCTGAATTTTATTGTCATCGCCCTTGCCATTTTTTCGTGGCTGGCCAGCGGCTGGAACAATCCGACCGTCATGGCTACTTCTTTTGTCCTGATGTGCGCCTGCTTCTGGGTGTCCACGGCCGCGCTCATTGCAGACAGCGTTCGGAGCGGCAGCTACCGGAACAAACGCACGCGGGTGTCCTTTATCGTGCGCGATCTGTTTGCGCTGGCGGCTGCCATTTTGCTGACGTTATATACCGTTGTTACCTATTTTGTGGCGTGATAGCCGGACGTACAGCAGGTCAGAAACTTGTGGGATTTCCGGTATTAAACTTTGTGGAGGTTTCAAATGCTCATTGATAATAACCCGAAAGAATTAGAAGCAATGGAAGCATTTCACCGCGGTGACAGACAAGAGGGCTTACGGTTACAGGAAGAGTTTGCTTCGGAGTTTCGGGAAGAGTATAAAAACAAAGATCACTGTCCATGCAAAAAAGCGTGCCGTTATCATGGGAACTGCAAAGAGTGTGTTGCCATTCACAGGGCGCACCAGGAGCATGTTCCCAATTGCATGAGGCCGATGATCAATCAAAAAATCAAGCCGCTGTCAGAACTGACCGAACATACCATTTCCTATGAAATTGAGCCGCCGAAAGAAATATTGAGAAAAGAATAATTTCTGTTCATCGGGAGATTACGAGCAGAATACATAGAAAGAGTAACGAAGAAGTGATGATATGCCTCCCAAGAACCGTTTTTCCTCTGTGCAAAGATAAGATAAATTGTACAGAGGAGTGTAAAATAAATGAATCGATTAGATATGCCGGACATAACGAGTGATACTATCACGGCGATGGAGGATATGTCGTTTTTTACCCATTCTCTCATTTTTGATGACCTGCTGATTGTGGCGCAAAAAGAAACGAACTGCTTTGTGCTGAAGACGGAGGATGGGCTGATTGTTATGGATGCCATTTGGCCGGACCAAAGGGCTTTTGACGCCATCGTGAATGCAGTAAAAGAGGTAAAATGGGATCCGGATACCATTCAAAAGCTGGTTTTAACGCATGGCCATGTCGACCATACGGGATGCGGTAGGTGGCTTGTTGAACAGTATCATGTTGACACATACCTTTCAAAAGAAGATGAGATTTTCTGGAAGGAACATCCGGCAAAGCCGGACAGGCCCGAAACGTGGAAGGACTATGAGATTGACCATTTTCTCAAGGATGGGGATACCATAACCTTGGGGGAAAAGACGATCTATACCTACAGTACACCCGGTCATACGCCCGGATGCCTCAGTTATATATTCCCTGTAGAAGAAGACGGGGATATCCACATGGCAGCCTTATGGGGCGGCACGACACCTCCATGGGAAAAGGATGGGGTGAATCAATACTTAAAATCATTGGATTATTTCGTTGACGCGGCAATGTGCAAAAATGTGGATGTGGTTTTAAGTAATCACACGGCGATCGACAATGGTTTGGAACGTATCGCATACTCCAGAAAAAGATTATCCTATATGCCTAACATCTATATCATTGGGTCGAACGGAATCCAAAAGTATTTTCAGGTCTTTCGGACAATGAGTGATAAGATTCTCAAAAATTAGGAAGATCATACGAACAAAGAGCAACAGGGAATGAAAATTCCCTGTTGCTCTTTTTATAGTGGGAAAACTCCCGGCTGTGCCGGGAGTTCCAAAAAGCTTTAGCGATGAGCAAAAATGTAAGCTAAACCTGATACACAATCCTGTTGACTGCGTTTTCAAAGCAACATAGGGGGCTTCCATGAAATGTGAAGGATTTGGTAGGGAAGGGGCGCAGCCGACTCCCGTATTCATTCTCTTCTGCACAAAGATTGCTTTCGATTTTCAGTTTGCTTACTGTGCGGGAGGGGGCAGGGGTGAGAAGTACCGTTGCAAGTGTAAGAAACCCCGAGCGCCTTGAGGCGCAGCCAGTAAAACAGGGCTTTGCCCGCATAGGAAGAACCCCCGGCTGTGCCGGGGGGGAGGTACTATTCGCCGCTTGTTTCAATTTTACCGTGAACGGTTTCAAACTCGGAAACACGTTTTTTAATATATTGTTCAATCTCTTTGTTGGCGGAACGACCTTCCGATTCTGCAATGTAGCGAAACTTTTGAAACAGTATACGATCTACCCGCAGGGTGTATCTCAATACTTTCTCTTCCATAGTTCCTCCTGCACTTCACCAATTTGATGTTATTTTGATTCAATTATAGTGGAAATATTGCGTCATAACGAAAATGGTGGTAAAATGGTGAAAATATGACGGATAAAAGGTGGAGGAGAAAGGGATGCCAGATTACAAAACGATGTATTTTAAGATGTTTCATGCTTCGGAGAAAGCTCTTGCTCTAATCCTGAGTGTACAGCAAGAATGCGAGGAGCTTTTGGTCGCAGATTCAGCGCCTGAGCTCAAGGTAATTTCATTTTCGCCAAAAGAAGATGGAGAATGAGGGAGAACCGTTTGCAAGACTTTTAAGTCAATGAAAAATGGCATTCGGTTCACACTGGGGCAGCTTTTCGAGCACGGTGTTTTAATGCTGGAAGAATTCTTTAGATGAATCATCCCCCTCTATTTGGTTAACCAGAATCATATTTCCTCATATTATAGCAAAAGACAAAAAACGATGCTGTTACAGAAATGAGGGAATGCTATGTGTGGAATTGCGGGATTTTGCGATTATCACGACACACTGACAGAAGAAGCCCCGCTGTGGGGCGCGCTGGCCAAACGGATGGGCAACCGACTCAGGCACCGGGGCCCGGATGACGCTGGAGTACATGTTTCGAGCCATGCGGCGTTTGCCCATGCGCGGCTTGCGGTCGTCGACATTGAGGGCGGGCGCCAGCCCATGACCCGTGTGCAGGACGGATATCGCTATACGATCACCTACAACGGTGAGCTGTACAATACGGAAGAGCTGCGGCAAGAGCTGCGCCTTTTGGGCTGCCAGTTCCAGTCGCACAGCGACACCGAGGTGCTGCTTTACTGCTATATTCACTTCGGGCCGTTCTGCGCGGAAAAGCTCAACGGAATCTACGCGTTTGCAATCGACGACGAGCGGCGGAACTGCACCTTTTTGTGCCGCGACCGTTTTGGCGTAAAGCCGTTGTTTTATACCACAGTAAACGACCGCCTGGTATTCGGCTCCGAAATGAAGGCTCTGTTCGAGTACCCGGGCATCAATCCCGTGCTGGACAAAACAAGCCTGTGCGAGCTGTTCGGCCTGGGGCCCGCCAGAACGGCGGGGTGCGGTGTGTTTCAGGGAATCCGGGAGCTAAAGCCCGGCTATTCCGCCGTGTTCAACCGCGAGGGGCTGCGCGCGTATCCGTATTTTGAGCTGGAAAGCTACGAACACCCCGACAGCTACGAAGATACCGTGCTGCGCGTGCGCGAGCTGCTGGCAGACACCGTGAGCCGTCAGCTGATTTCGGATGTGCCCCTGTGCACCTTTCTTTCCGGCGGGCTGGATTCAAGCATCATCACGGCGCTGGCCGCTGTCCAGTACAAAAACGAGGGCCGGCTTCTCGACACCTATTCCTTTGACTATAAGAATAATGAAAAGTATTTCAAGCCGACGGCGTTCCAGCCGGATGAGGACCGCCCCTGGGTAGACCGCATGATTGAGGAGTTCGGAACGCAGCACCGTTTTTTGGAGTGCGATACCGAAACGCTGGCAGACTGCCTGTACGACGCGGTAATCGCGAAGGATTTGCCCGGCATGGCCGATGTGGATTCTTCTCTGCTGCACTTCTGCTCGCAGGTGAAAGCGGGCCACGTGGTCGCTTTGTCCGGCGAATGTTCCGATGAAATTTTTGGCGGATATCCCTGGTTCCATAAAAAAGAAGCCTTTGAGGGCAAAACCTTCCCATGGTCTCCCGATCTGAGCATCCGCAAGTCGCTGATTAAACCCGAAATCCTCCGTGAGCTGGGCCTTGACGAATATGTGGATCGCCGCTACACCGAATCCGTCGAGGCCACGCCGCGCCTTGCGGGCGAAAGCGCCGAGGAGCGCCGCCGCAGAGAGATCAGCTACCTGAACATTCACTGGTTCATGTCCACGCTGCTCGACCGCAAAGACCGCTGCAGCATGGCCAGCGGGCTGGAGGTTCGCGTACCCTACGCCGATCACCGGTTGGTGCAGTATGTGTTCAACACTCCCTGGGAATACAAAACCCACGGCGGCGTAACAAAAGGGCTGCTGCGGGACGCGGCCAAAGACTGGCTGCCCGAAGATATTCTGATGCGCAAAAAAAGCCCATACCCCAAAACGCACAATCCGTCCTATGAGGCGCTGGTGCGCCACCGCCTGACCAGAATCATGGAGGATCCGGTTGAACCAATCCACCAGCTGATCGACGACGGCGCCGTAAGGGCGCTGCTGGCCGAAAAGTCCGACTACGGCAAGCCGTGGTTCGGGCAGCTGATGGCCGGCCCGCAGCTGATGGCCTATCTGCTTCAGATCAATTTCTGGCTTAAGCGTTACGACATCAGCATTCAGCTTTGACGCAGCCGGCAAAAGCCTCTATGAAGCGATATGCTTCATAAGGAATAACAGCGGGGTCTGCGGAATCACTTGATTCCGCAGACCCCGCTCATTGCTGCGGTGTTACAAAGAGCAAATTTCATCTCTGTGCTCAAGTAAAAATTCTCTTTGCCACTCGTACAGCTTCTGCTCGTTTTTCATAATCCATTCGTCAATGGAAGACGATTCATCGATCCATTCACGGGGATAGTTAAAATTTCCAATGAATTGAGGAGACTGATAGGCATGGATACCCAGACAAAACATACGGTATAGCTCTTTCCACGAATCGCCGGATAAATATTGTGCTGTTAATTGTAATTCCCGCATGTCTTCCATTTCATAATAAGTCCATACCCCGCTTCGCAGAGAGGTTCCGAACCATTGAGAGATTGTACTGTAGATCCGAAGACAATCGGGAAGATCGTCCTTTCTCATTTGAAGGGTCTCCAGCAGGAAATCAGCATCCACTTGGTAGAAAGCACACCTATCTGTTGTTTCCAGTTTTTGATATAATTTTGCAAACTCCATATGGTTCTCCATTGCTGACATAAATAGATATAAGCACAGTGTAGCATCCGGCCGGATGCAGTGTCAAGCGTTTGCTGTATTCATACCGGCAATGCGGCAGACAAACAGATTTTCAGAATGGTGCGCGTATATTCAGGTGTTTGAAAGCGCGCCTTTTCCGTCTTTTGGACAAGCTGCGCTGCCGTATAAAACAGGTGCGGAAGGCCAAAATAGATGCTAGGTGATAAAAAATGATCATTTCTTTGATTCGGACGTTTCTGTTGTATCTTGTCATCATATTTGCCGTCAGATTGATGGGCAAGCGCCAGATCAGTGAGCTGCAAACGTCGGAGCTGGTGGTGACGCTTCTCATTTCAGACATTGCATCCATCCCGATGCAGAACACGGGCCAGCCCCTGGTCAGCGGGCTGGTGCCTATTTTTATGCTGGTTGCGATTGAAATCATTCTGTCTGTCTTAATGCTGAAAAGCGGCCGTTTCCGCAAGGTGATCTGCGGGCGGCCGATCGTTGTCATCAATGACGGGAAAATTCAGCAGAACGAGCTGCGCCGCCTGCGCATGACGACCGAAGATTTATTTGAAGACCTGCGCCAGAACAGCATTGTTTCCATTTCAGACGTAGCCTATGCCATTGTGGAAACAAACGGCAAACTGAGCGTGATCAAAAAGCCCGGCAAGGAATCCGTCACGCCGGATATGCTCCAGCTGGTGGTTCCCGATACGGGAATCGAAACCGTTGTGATCAGCGACGGCGTGATTTCCGAAACCTCCGCCAAGCTGTGCAAAAAATCCGTCGCGTGGGTAGAAGGCGTGCTGAAAGGCAAAAATCTGACCGCCGACCAGGTATTCCTGATGACCGCGAACACGGCGGGGGATTTTCAAATCATTAAAAAGGAAGGGAAAACACAATGAATCGTATCTGGGCAGCGCTGGCGATTCTGGTAATCCTTTTCGGGGGCAGTTTCTGGGGAATGAATGAGGTGTCGCGCATGACTACCGAGGTTACTGAAATGCTGGTACAGGTTCAGGACACCATGGACAGCGGGGATACCGAGCAATCCAGAGCGCTGATTCAGCAGGTGGTCAATACCTGGCACGGGTATCATCATTTGATGTCTTATTTTATTCCTCATGAACGTCTTGAAACAGTCAGCCAGACGCTTTCCACCACACAGTCTTTTTTAAAGAGCGGAACCGAGGACGAAGCGCGGGCGGAGTGCAACCGCGCGCTGAATCAGCTCCACACACTAATGGATACCGAAATGCCGTACATGAACAACATCTTATGAATTCGGGGTGCAAAGCGCTCTCAGCCGCCGCGGCCCTGCTGCCGCGCACGGCGCTGGGGCTCTTTTGCATCGCTGTTTGCCGGTATGCTTTCCGGGCAGTAAAAAACCTCCTGTCGTAGGTTCATTCTACAGCAGGAGGTTTTTTTGTACCCGTTTTTCAAAAAGGAGTCCGCGGCCTTCATTCTACAACTTTACACAGCAGCCTTTTCACTGTCCGTTTTGATGGGGATCATCCGCCGGTTTACACAGCTTTAAGTCCACCACCGGGTTAACCAGCGGCTCCATGGAAAATCCGTTCGGGCCATGGATGCGGCACTCGATGGTGTCGCCGTCTTCAATGTGCACGGCCCGCGGCGTTCCGGTGGAGAGGATGTCTCCCGGCAGCCAGCCCTGCAGGTGAGACACCAGCGAAACCAGACGCGCCGGCTTATGGGTCATGTTGTTGACAATATTCTTCGCGTGAACCTCACCGTTGTGCACGGTCTGAACCTCGAGCTGCAAAACGTCGTCCACCTCGTCGGGAGTGACGAGCTGGGGGCCGAAGCTGAAAAAGGTATCAAAGCCCTTCACGAGCGTGAGAAAGCGCGGGTTCTGGCGCAGAATGGATTCCTCGGTCATGTCGAGAATCGTGGTGTAGCCGACGATATAGTCCATCCAGTGCTCTTCGTCGATGAATTTGCATTTTTTGCCGAGAATGATGCCCAGCTCGGCCTCGCCGGTGGTTTTCTGCGCTTCGGGCAGGGCGGGGATGCACACGTCGTCCCCCGGGCCCACAATGCTGGAAGCCGGCTTATAGAAGCTGCCCGGGAAGCCGACCGGGGCGTTTTCGCCCAGATCGCCCGCGTGATCCACATAGTTCAGGCCGATTCCGAAAATGCGGGGTGGGTTGCGGTACAGCGGGGCGTATACTGCCTCATCGGCGGGGACAACCCCCGGAATGCGTTCGAGTTCTTCTTTTCCGCCTGCATTGTACCAGGCGGTGAGGCCGGGAACCTGCTCCGCGCAGATCAGGTCATACAGCTCGGTTTTCCACGCGGTGCCCTTCCACTGATTGATGCGGAAAACCGGCAGGGCTCCCTTCGAGGTGACTACGGCGGCAACCTCCTGTTCCTCCAGACGAATGGTTACAAATCTCATGTTCTGTCTTCCTTTCCCATATTGAATTGCAGCTTTGCGGCCGCGATTTTCTTTCAGATAGAGCCCGTCTTATTCTATCGACGAAAATTATTTTCGTTTTTGGCTCTCATTGGATGGTGCGGATACAGTCGTTTTTCTGCGCTTTTGGCGGCGTTTCGGGCGGCGCTGCAAAGACCCCGCCCGGGCAAAAACGGTTCTTTGGCACTTTTGGCTTTTATCCGCGCAGCTCTTCTACCGCTCTGCGCAGGCGCTCGCAGCCCTCGATGATATTTTCGTAGCTGTTCGCAAAGGACATCCGCAGATAGCCCTCGCCGCCGGGGCCGAACACATCGCCGGGAACCATCGCAATTTTCGCGTGATCGAGCAGGTAATCCGCGAGCCGCGCGGAGGACACGCCGAGCTTCTTCGCGTTGATGAAGATATAGAACGCGCCCTTTGGGGTTTGGCAGCTCAGGCCGGGGATCCCGTTGATCGCACGCACCGCATAGTCCCGGCGGCGGCTGTATTCCGCCACCATCCTTTCCACCTCGTCGGTTTCGTCGCGCAGTGCGGTGATTGAGGCCGTCTGCACAAACGACGGCGCACAGGTGGTGTTGTGCTGATGAATCTTATTCAGCACGGCAATGTACTCCTCGGGCGCCGCCACGTAGCCAAGGCGCCAGCCCGTCATGGAATACGCCTTGGAAAGGCCGTTCATCGTGAAGGTGCGCTCCTTCATTCCCGGCAGAGACGCAATGGAAATGTGGCGCTCACCGTCAAACACCAGGCGCTCATACACTTCATCCGCAATGACCATCAGGTCGTTTTCAATGGCGATTTCCGCAAGGCCGCGCAGGGTTTCTTCCGAAAGAACGCCGCCGGTCGGGTTGTTCGGGGAAATCAGCACGAGCGCCTTCGTCTTGCCGGTCACCTTAGAACGAACCTCGGCCAGGTCAATCTGGAACCCGGTTTCTTCCTTGAGCCCAAAGCTGACCGGTACCGCACCCAGCAGGCGGGGAACATTTTTGTAGTTGATCCACACCGGATCGGGCACCAGAATTTCATCCCCCTCGTCTAAAATGGAGCAGAGAACGTCGAACACGGCTTCGGAAAGCCCGACCGTCACAAGAATCTCTGTGGGCTTGTAATCGATATGGTTCTGCTTTCTGAGCTTTTCCGCAATCGCGGTGCGCAGCTCCATGGAGCCGAAGTTCGAGGTGTAGAACACATCTCCCGCTTCCAGACTCTTTTCGCAGGCCTTTTTAATGTATTCCGGCGTATCAAAATCCGGGCGGCCGATCTCAAAGTGGAGAACCTTTTCTCCGGCCCGCTCCATGGCCAGCGCCTTCTCATTCACCTTGCGAATTCCGGAGGGCTCCAGCATATCCATGCGGGCGGCAATTTTTTTGTTCATCCCGATCATCCTCTCATCAGTCATGTTACAGTTACGTTTCCTGAAGCAAGCGGCCGATTTCTTTCCCGTCTGCGGCGGGGGGAGAAGTCCGCTGCGCCTGCGCCTAATGATTTTACAGTGAAATTGACTATCTCTTTGTTAGATTTTGTTTTATAATGGAGCAGAGAAAGCAGCCGGCTTGCCGCCGTTCTGCCGCCCGCCGCCTCACGGCGGATTGATTCAAAGGAGCGAAGCGCCATGATGCCTTACATGAAGTACGTTTACGCCGTTTACCAGGAACGCAGCTTTTCCAAAGCGGCCCGCAAGCTGTACGTCTCTCAGCCCTGGCTGAGCTCCGCCGTGAAAAAGGCGGAGCAGGAGCTGCAAACCCCTTTGTTTAACCGCAGTACCAACCCGATCAGCCTGACGGACGCCGGGCAGTATTATATTGAGCAGGTTGAGAAGATCATGGCGATTGAAGAAGAAATGCAGCGGCATTTTGAAACGATGGCTCATTCCCTCGAAACCCAGCTGCGCATCGGCAGCTCCATGTTTTTCTGCACCTATGTGCTGCCCAATATGCTGGCGGAATTCCGCGAGAAGTACCCCCATGTCGTCGTCACTTTTTCCGAGGGCAGCAGCCCCATGCTGACCGAACGCCTGCTGGAGGACAAGCTGGATTTTCTTCTGGAGGCGGAAGGCCCCGATAAAAACCTGCTCCACTCCATACCGTGGGCGACAGAGGAAATCATTCTGGCGGTTCCGGCCGAGTTTGAAATCAACGGCCGGCTGAAAGAGTTCGGCTACACCTTCGACGAATTTTTACTGCGCCGCGAGAAAGGGCGCCGAAAGCCGCCGGTTCCCCTCTCGGCGTTTTCTGAGGAAGAATTCATTATGCTGACGCCGGGGAATGATATTTACAAGAGGAGCATTGCCATTTGCAAAAACGCCGACTTTGTTCCCAAAACCTCTTTATACCTCACGCAGATGATGACCGCCTATTACCTGGTTTGTGAGGGGAGGGGCGTTTCGTTTCTGCGCTCTACCATTCCCGAATATGTGACGCATACGGACAAGGTGATTTTTTACCAGCTCGACGATCCGCTTGCCACGCGGAACATCTTTCTCTCATACCGCAAAAAACAGTCGAGCGAGGTGCAGAAAAAGCTGATCGCCTTTATGAAGAACCAGACGCTGGCCCCCAAAAAGGCAGACTCCGGCGTGCTGTTCGGCGGCGCGTCGGATGAGTTCTAAAACGCCTTGACCATGCCGCCGTCTGCCAGCACGGTCTGCCCGGTGATAAAGGTGTTGGCCTCGGAGCAAAGGAACGCCGCGAGCCTTCCGTATTCCTCCGGCTTGCCGTAGCGGCCCAGGGGGATGGTTTGGCAGGTCTGCCGCTGCAATTCCTCCACGGTGATCCCCAGCTTCTGCGCGCGGATGGCGTCGAGCTGGTCGATTCTGGCTGTGCCGATGCGGCCGGGGCCGATCACATTGACCAGAATGTGATCCTTGCCCAGCTCCTGCGAAAGCGTTTTCGCAAGGCCCATCACGCCCATGCGGAAGGTGTTGGACAGGATCAGGTTATCCAGCACCGCCTTCACGGAGGACGAGGTGGAGCAGAGAATGCGCCCGCCGCCGTTTTGGCGCATGGAGGGCAGAACCGCGCGGATGGTGCGGATGTACGAGAGCAGGCAGAGCTCGTAGGCGTCCTGCCAGTCCTGATCGGAAAATGCGTCGAATACGCCGGGCTTCGGGCCGCCCGTATTGTTGACCAAAGCGAAGATCGGGCCGCATTTTTCCACGGTTGCTTGAACCAGATTCTCAATGTCCTGCGCATTGGTGATGCTGCCGGTAAAGAATTCCGGCTGATTGCCGGTTTCCTTTGCGATTTCAGCCTGTGCCTCCCTGAGCTGCTCTTCAAACGGACTGAACAGCATTACCTTCGCACCCTCCCGGCACAGCTCCAGCGCAATCGCTTTCCCCAGCCCGCTGCTGGAAGCCATGACCAGCGCTCCTTTTCCCTTGAGCCCGAGTTCCATCATCCATCTCTCCTTTTCGTATTGGTTTCATATCGTTTCTTTGGACATCTCCGTGCAAAAACCACCGCTCTGTCTCAAAACGCTTCGGCGGTTCCGTGCTGCCCGGATCGGTTCGTTTTCCCTTCTTTATCATATCAGGGATCAAACGCGCCGTAAAATACGTAACACTGTATAAAACTATTCTCTTTGAAATATGAGCTTCACAAAAAAGATGCGCTTTTTCACCGCGAACCGTTTCTGAAAACAATTTTGCAACGGTACGATAAAAGCATCCGAAAAAACAAGAAATGCGCTTTGATCTGGCATGGCAGCCAGATCAAAGCGCATTTTTGCGCACTGTTTTTCGGTAGATGCATGTTACAGCAGCCCCGTCGGCGTGAAAACGAAAAACCGAATCCGGTCCTTTGTTTTACGCTTCCTCCAGTTTGAAAGAAAGGCGGGAACAGACGAGCCGTCGAAAAAGCGCCTCGGTGTCGTCGCGGCCCGGGCTTCTGATCCTCTTTTCTTCTGACGCAACCTATGAATGTAACCAAAAAATTATAAAACATACATGTATTTTAGAAAAACTTGAATAAAAAATCTTTTTTTGTGAAAAAAGTGTTGACTTATTGCGGTGCGCAACGTATTCTTTATTAAACAAAGCATCTTAACCATATAAGATTAGTATGTTTTAGTGCGGTGCTAAAGTGAAAAATCCGGAGTTGTGGAAGGAGGAGCAGTCATGATTGTCATAGAAAATATTCGCAAATCCTTTGCTTCCAAAGAGATTTTGAAAGGCATCCATCTGACGGTGGAGCAGGGCGATGTGGCGGTGATTATCGGGCCAAGCGGAACGGGCAAGACCACGCTGCTGCGATGTATGAATGGCCTGGAGAAGGCCGACGAGGGAAGTATTACGATCGATCAGGTTCACTACGATTATAAAAAATCTTCCAAAAAGCAGCTTCTGGCGTTGCGCAGAAAAACGGCCATGGTGTTTCAGCACTACAACCTGTTCAAAAATAAAACGGCTCTGGAGAACATCACGGAGGGCCTCATTACCGTGCAGAAGGTTCCCAAAGCGGACGCGATTTTAACGGCGAAACAGCAGCTGAAAAGCGTCGGGCTGGAGGGAAAGGAGGACTCGTACCCCAATCAGCTTTCCGGCGGCCAGCAGCAGCGGGTCGGGATCGCCAGGGCCCTTGCCATGAATCCCTCTGTTATCCTTTTTGACGAACCCACGTCTTCGCTCGACCCCGAGCTGGTGGGAGAAGTCCTTTCGGTGATGAAGCAGGTGGCGAGCAGAGGGATCACGATGGTGGTGGTCACCCACGAAATGAGCTTTGCCCAGACCATCGCCAACAAAGTGATCTTCATGGACGGCGGAACTATCGTGGAGCAGGGGCCGCCCCGAGAAGTTTTTCTTTCGCCCAAAGAAGCGGCAACAAAACGGTTTTTAGATTGTATCTATCAGCCTTTTGTTTATCAAATATAATCATTCTTTCAAAAACAGAAAAACATGTGGCTTCCACACAAATCAGGAGGAGAATTTATGAAAACGAAACTGTTTGGTTCTGTATTGGCGGCGGCGCTGTTCGCAGGGGTGCTGTCCGGCTGCGCATCCAACCAAAGCGCGGGCGCCAACGCGTCTGCCGCTCAAAGCGCAGGGGAGCCTTCCGCGGCAGCTCAGGTAAAAACCGTAAATGTGGCGCTGGAATCCGGCTCCAAGCCCCTGAGCTTTGAAAATGATAAGGGCGAAAAGGTCGGCTATGAGGTCGACGTGCTCAAGGCGGTGGATGAGCTGATCCCCGACTACAATTTCAATGTCGAACTGGTGGAGAGCGACGCCACCCAGATCGGCCTGGAGACCGGCAAGTATGTGCTGATCGGCGGCGGCCTGTATAAGACCCCCGAAAGAGAGCAAAAATACCTGATCCCCAACGCGATCAACGGCGTCAGCCTGATCAACATTTATGTCAATGAAGACGACAATTCCATTAAAAGCCTCGACGATCTGGTAGGCAAAAAGCTGGTTCCCTCCACCCCCAACGGCGGCATTTTCAACCTGCTGACCGCCTATAACAAAGAGCATCCCGACAAGCAGATCACGATTACCACCGGTGAAGGCATTTCTGTTGCGGACCGTTTCAAGTCTGTCAGCGACAAGCAATACGACGCTTTGGTGCTGCCAAACAACCTGGGCTTTACAGAGATCAAGAAAGAGCTGGGCCTGAAGGTTAAGGCTGTGAACCCTCCCGTAAAGATCAACGGCACGTATTTTGCCCTGGCCAAGGATCAGACCGATCTTTCCGCAAAGGTGGAGCAGGCGCTGAAGACCCTGCGTGAAAACGGCACTTTGTCAAAGCTCTCCGAAACCTGGTACGGAGAAGACACCATCAAATACTTTACCGAATAACAGAGCTTTTACCGGAAAGGAGTGACACCTGCGGCCATGGGAATTGATTTTTCTTACGTTCTGAAAGTCATTGACCGAATCAGCGGAGCGATCCCGTATACCCTGTTGATCATTGTGATTTCGGGCAGCTTTGGGATTTTGTTGGCGGCAGGCATCGCTGCAATCCGCATCAGAAAATGGAAGGTGCTTTCCCCGCTGGCAGATGTTTATGTATCCTTCTTTCGCAGCACGCCTCCTTTGATCCATATTTTTCTGGTCTATTACGGCCTGCCGCTGCTCCTGCGCGAATTCGGCATCGATGCCGACGACTGGAGCAAGACCATTTACGTCTCTCTGGCCCTGATTCTGTTCAACGGCGCCTACATGTCGGAATACCTGCGTCCGGCCTATCTGGCGGTGGATCGCGGGCAGCACGACGCGGCGGACAGCATTGGGATGACCGGCTTTACGAAGCTGCGCAGGATTATTCTGCCCCAGATGCTGCCCATTGCGTGGCCCAATCTGGAGAACGCCTTTGTAGAGCTGGTCAAAGATACCTCCGTGCTGTTCGTGATCGGGCTGACGGATATTATGGGAATGGCGAAGAAGATTATTTCCAACGATTACGGCGTAAAAAAGCTGGAGGTATACCTGGCGGCGGCCGCCATTTACTGGTGCATCACGTTTGCGGTAAGCAAGCTCTGCCAGCTGCTTGAAAAGAAGATTATGATTGGCAATCCAACGGAAAAGCGGGTGGGATAATGTTGAGCGGAACAGTCATTCTGGAAGATATGCGGTTTATCCTCTCCGTGGTTCCCTTTACCCTTGGAACGGCGCTGATCGTTTTGATTTTCGGCATTCTGCTGGGCTTTGTGGTGGCGGCGGTGCGAATCCGCCAGATTCCGGTGGCGAAACAGATTGCCCGGGTTTTTATGGATTACACGAGGGGAATCCCGCTAGTCATCCATTTGTATTTGGCGTATTTTATTCTGCCCATGGCGATCGACGGCATCTGCCGCGCGCTCGGAATCGAGCAGAGCGTGAAGGTATCGCCGCTTGCCGTGCTGGTGGTGGCCTATGCCTTCTATATTTCGGTGGGGCAGTCGGAGAATATTCGCGGCGCGTTTTACTCCATCGACCCCGGGCAGTGGGACGCCGCCTATGCCAGCGGCATGACCGGGCTTCAGGCGCTGCTTCGGATCATTGTGCCGCAGGGAGTCACGGTGGTGGTACCTGTGTTTTTCAATACCTTTTTGGGCGTTATCAAGGGGCTTTCCCTTGCTTTTACCATTGGTGTGGCAGATATTTTGTCCCAAGCAAAGCTGGCTTCAGCTCAAAACGCGCATTACCTGGAGGCTTATATTGCGGCGGCGCTGATCTATTGGGCGCTGTGCGGCTTGCTGGATGTGGTGTTCAGCCGAATTGAGCTGGCATTTAAGAAATGGTAGGTGTATTATGAATAAGTTTGAGCGAATTCAGGCAGCGCTGAAAGGGCAGGAGGTGGATAAGATTCCGCTGAATGTCTGGATGCATTTTTCCGCCGTGGATCAGGACCCCAGAAGTCTGGCGGAAACGCAGGTCGCCTTTGCGCAAAAGTACGACTTCGATTTCATTAAGCTGATGCCCTTTGGGCTGTACGGCGTTCAGGATTACGGCGTGAAGGTGAAAATCTTCAACCGCGTGAATTTTCCGCCGATTGTGGATGACTACGGCATTCACCGAATCAGCGACTGGGAGCGGATTGAGCCGCTGCCGGCCATTTATGGCTCTTACGGCAAGCAGCTTCAGGCGGCCCGGCACACGATTCTTCTGGCGAAGAAAGAGTTCCCGGTGATCCAGACGATTTTCAGCCCTCTGACCACGGCCAGAAAGCTGGCCGGGGATCGGATTCTGCTGGATATGAAGGAGAACCCGCGCCTGTTCAAGCAGGCGCTGCAGGCCCTGACGGAAACTACCATTCACTTTGTAAAAGCCAACATCGAGGCGGGGGTGGACGGCTTTTTCTTTGCCACCCAATGCGCCAATTTCGATTTCCTGACCGAGGAGCAGTACCGCGAATTCGGGGAATTCTACGACCGTCAGGTCATCGCCGCATATCAGGAGGAAACCTTTTTCAACGTGGCGCACCTGCATGGGGACAACGGAATGTTCCGGCTGATTGCGGATTACCCCGTCAACTGCATCAACTGGCACGACCGGTGGAGCAGTCCGACTCTGGCGGAGGCACGGAAGATAACAGATAAGTGCCTGCTGGGTGGAATCCGCGAAACCCCTTATTATAATGAAAACGGGGAAAAAATTCGCGAAAGCCTTCTGGTCTCCGGTTCCGTGGCCGAGGTAGAGCAGCATGTGCAGGAGGCGATCGCCGCCGCCGGAGACAGGGGCCTGATCATCGGGCCGGGATGTGTTGCGGATCAGGATCTGCCGGAAAAAAATCTGTATGCGCTCTGCCGGGCAGTCTACCGGGTCGCCGCGCTGGCAGGATAATTTAGTGAAAACGTTCCGCAGTCAACGCGGAACGTTTTTTGTCAATGTAGAACCCGTCGGCCCAGCGGACGGCGATATCCGATGCGGCCTTTTCGGCGTAGTCCGCTACTCCCGGCATATCAATGCGGTTTGTATTTGATTTGCCGGGATTTTTTATGGTATACTTACTTATCGCAGGGGATGAAAAGGGCAAAAGAGTATGCGGCAGAGGGGCTCCCCGCCCCGGTTTTTGCCGTTCGTGCGGTTCTGAGGATGAAACCCCTGTTTCTTTGCAGGAATAGTGCGATACCGGATGGACTTTCCCCATAAAAATTTCCCGCTTTCGCAAGCATTGCGGGAATCGGTTGCGTTTTTCTGCACGCTGCCGGCCGTATGGGCGGGAATGAGGAAAAAAGACTGGTTTGAGATAAGGAGCGCAAATATCATGTTGAAATGGCTGAACCATACGATCATAAGTTATGGCGCCGGTGAGACCACCGCACAAATCGTCTCCGTTATTGTTTTGGTGCTGATCGTTTTTTTCAGTGCCGTGGTTTCGTATTTCATCGCCAAAAATATTGTCCTGCGGGTACTGCGGGCGATTGTCTCCAAATCCAAAATGAAGTGGGGCGATGTTTTATTCGCTCACAGGGTGTTTGAACAGCTGGCGCTGGTGGTTCCCGCGTTTGTCGTCTATGCGATGGCGCCCCTGTTTCGGGGCGGACAGGAGTGGCTTCAGCGCGGGGCGTCGTGCCTGATTGTGATCGGGGTCGTGAAAACCGCGGACCGGTTGTTAGACTCGTTAGACGCCATTTACCAGAAAAGAGAAACCGCGAAGACCCGCCCGTTGAAGGGCTACTTTCAGGTGCTCAAAATTCTGGCCTACACGGTGGGGCTGATTGTCGTCGTCAGCGTGCTGATGAACCGTTCGCCCCTTTTGCTGCTTGGCGGCATCGGCGCCGCAAGCGCGGTTCTTTTGTTGGTGTTTCAGAATACGATCCTTGGCTTTGTGTCCAGCATCCAGCTGACGGAGAACGATATGGCGCGCCTTGGGGATTGGATTGAAAAGCCGGGGCAGGCGGATGGGCAGATCATCGAGATTTCGCTGCATACGGTGAAGGTGAAGAACTGGGACAATACCGTCACCACCATCCCCACTTATTCGATGGTCAACGAGCCGTTCAAAAATTGGCGCTGGATGCAGGAATCCGGCGGAAGAAGACTGAAACGGGCCGTGAATATCGATATAACCAGCGTGCGCTTTTGTGACGATGAAATGCTGCGGCGCTATCGGCAAATCCCGTATGTCGGGGAATATCTGGATGGGAAGGCCGCAGCGCCGCGCGGGCACGGCGACCCCCATATGGCGGATTTGCCCGGCGCGCTCCGCGCGGACGGCCCGACCAATTTGGGAATCTTCCGTGCATATCTGCTGGCCTATCTGAAGAATCATCCCGGTCTGCGCCAGGACATGGGCATCATGGTTCGGCAGCTGCCCCCTACCGAAAACGGGGTGCCGATTGAGCTTTACGCCTTTACCGGCACAACCGTATGGGAGGAATATGAGTCCATACAGGCGGATATTTTTGACCATGTTTTTGCAATTGTTCCCGCCTTTGATCTGAGGATACAGCAGAACCCGGGCGGGAATGACCTCAAAACACTGCTAAGGTCCAAACCGGAGCAGTGAGGCCGGCGGCCGCACACCGGCGCGCCGCAGGATAAAATTCTTGTATTCTGCGGGCGCTTTCGATATAATCAAAGTGAATTATCATAGTAAGGGAAAATGCCATGGAGCAAGGGACTTTCACGGATCGGGTCTATCAGATTGTCGCAAGAATCCCCTGTGGGCGGGTGGCCACCTACGGGCAAATCGCTTTTTTTATTGGGGCGCCGCGCAGCGCAAGGCAGGTTGGGAATGCTTTGAGCCATACCCCTTCCTTTCTGTCGCTGCCCTGCCACCGGGTGGTAAACCGTTTGGGCCGTACGGCGCCGGGTTGGCCGGAGCAGCGCCGCCTGCTGGAGAGCGAAGGCGTTCCCTTTCGGGAAAACGGCACCGTAGATCTTGCGCGCAGCCTTTGGAGGCCGGGGGAGTGACCTGACCGCCGCGCCTCTTTCAACGCCGCCGGTTTCTTTCTCCGCCGCGGGCGGGACAAGTAATCCGTGTACCTGTATTGGCTTTATTCATAATTGAAAAGACATTGATATCAAGAACAGGATGTGAAAAAATGTTTCCGGAAATAAGAAGAAAAGACCGTATCCTTTCCCCTGAAAACACAGAGCAGCTGCTCCAAAAGGGCGAATACGGCGTGCTGTCCACCATGGGCGAGGAATACCCTTACGGCGTTCCGGTCAGCTACGTGTATGAGAACGGGGCGGTTTATATTCACTGCGCCGTCGTCGGCAGCAAGCTGGAGAATATCACCAGAAATCCAAGGGTTTCTTTCTGCATTGTCGGTGCAACACAGGTTCTGCCGGGGGATTTCACCACAAATTATGAAAGCGCGGTGCTGTTTGGGAAGGCGGATGAGGTCTTTGCCGGGGAAAAGCAGCGGGCGATGGAGCTGCTGGTGCAGAAATATTCCCCCGAATTCATGCAGAAAGGGCTTGATTACATCAAAAAAGCCGACAGCAGGGTAAAGGTGATCAAAATCACAGTGGATCATCTGACGGGGAAGAGCAGAAAATAAGCGGGTCGGTTCGCGGTCAAATAACCGTCAGGTGAGTGCCTTTTCATTTAGTTTTCAAAATCTTTACATTTGATTATTAAAATTACTTATTGAAGTTGCTGTGAAAAAGTGGTAAACTGATTCATATCGAAAAAGATCATACCCAATGCCGGGAATGAAAGGTAGGAAAGCCCAGTGAAGTATCAAATCATCGTAGACAGCTGTGTCGATTTTAACGAAGAGGCATTCGGCGACCCCAGTGAGATCAAGCGAATCCCGTTTCAGCTGTTGATTGACGACGAGGCGTTAACGGACGAAGGCCTCGATTCCGATGAACTGATCCGGAAAATGAAAGCCAGTAAGCGTAAAATCACCACGGCCTGTCCGTCTCTGCATGATTATCTGGAGGCTTATAAGTCCTGCGCAGTCAATTATGTGGTCACGATTTCTTCCCGGTTGAGCGGTTCCTTTCAAAGCGCTATGGCGGCAAAGCAAATGCTGGAGGAATCCGGCAGCACCAGCAAGGTGTATGTAATCGACAGCAAATCCGCTTCTGCGGGGCAGACCCTTGTGGTGCTGCAGCTCAAGCGGATGCTGGAGCAGCGGATGGAAAACAGCCAGATTCTTCTCCGTCTCAGCCGTTATATTGCCAATTTGCAGACGCTGTTTGTACCGGTGTCCTTGGATAATCTGGAAAAGAACGGCCGCATCAAGGGGATTCAGATGATTATCAGCAGAGTGCTCCATATCATCCCGATTCTCGGTTCCAACGGCGACGGCGTTCTGGAGCTCAAGGAGAAGGCCCGCGGGGAAAAGCAGGCGTTGGAGAAGCTCCTCAACATCATTCGCCGCGATGCGGTGAATATGACGGGAACGGTTCTGGCGATCAGCCATGTGAACGCCAGAGCGAAGGCGGAAGAGCTGTGCGAGAAAATCAAAAGCCTGTTTTCGTTCCGGGAGGTCATCATTTTTCAGGCCGGCGGCCTGAGTACGGTATATGCCGACGACGGCGGCATTGTGCTTTCCTTCTGATCATTCTAATTTGATTTTGCCAGACAAAAAAATCAGGCTCCGCTCTTTTTCGGGCGGAGCCTTTCTGTGTCCTGACTTAGGGGAAACATTTACCGAAAGGCCGATTTGACGGCGCTTTTTAAAGCAACCCTCTCATAGTAAGCGCACCGGTATCGCCCATTCACGCAAAAACTTCTCGGCTTTGAGCCGTCATCTCCGCAGCGTACCTTTCCGTGAGAATTGACCAGCAGCAAATCGCCGGCAATTGCCCTGTGTGCTTTTAAACAGCTTTGTACTGAAATTTGTTACATATAATGCTTGCATGTTTTTCAGGTTTGCTTTATGATAGAAAAAACTGATCATATAAAAAGTGCTGGATGCAACACTTTTGAGGGGATCAGATGGAGGCGGGCGATTTGAATGAGATTTCTCTGCGGTTGGAAAAGCGGGCGGATATTCCGTTGTTTCAGCAGCTGTATGACTTTTTTAAGCGCGAGATCACCGGCGGGAATTATCTCAAGGATGAAAAGCTGCCGTCAAAACGGCAGCTCTCCGCCTATCTGCATTGCAGCCAAAATACCGTTCAGGCGGCCTATAATCAGCTGGTGGCGGAGGGGTATCTGGTCGCGCGGGAGAAAAGCGGATATTATGTCGCGGATTTGGGCGGGATTCTGCGCATGAACCGGGAGCCGAAAAAAGAGGTCGTCCCGCCGCGCGAGAGCGTCAGCTTTCGGTATGATTTTTCCCATCAGGGGGTCGATCACGACGGCTTTCCGTTTTCGGTTTGGCGCAGGCTCACCAAAGAGGTGATCAACGAGTACGACCGCGACCTGCTGACAGCAGGCGACCCCAAGGGCGACCCCGGCCTGCGCGGGAGCATCGCCCACTATCTGCATTATTCGCGCGGCGTGAACTGCTGCGCGGATCAAATCATCATCAGCTCGGGAACCGAATTTCTGCTTCTGCTGCTGATTCAGCTGTTCGATGCGGATTTTGCGTACGCCATTGAAAACCCAGGCTATGAAAAGCTCAATATGATTTTCAAAAGCAGCCGCGCGGCCTGTCTCCCGATTCCCTTGGATGAAAGCGGAATGCAGCCGGACGCACTGCGCGAGAGCCGGGCGAACGTGGCCTGCATTACACCGTCGCATCAGTTCCCGACCGGCACCATTATGCCGGTCAGCCGCCGAATTCAGCTGCTGAACTGGGCAAATGAAGAGCCCGGCCGCTACCTGATTGAGGACGATTACGACAGTGAGTTCCGCTATTCCGGCAAGCCGATCCCATCCTTGCAGGGGATGGACGAGACGGGGCGGGTGATCTACATGGGCGCCTTCTCCAAATCGCTTTCGCCCGCGCTGCGGGTCAGCTATATGGTGCTGCCGCGCCATCTGCTCGAGGCATACCACAAAAAGCTCAGCTTTTACATCTGTCCCGTACCGAAAATGGATCAGAAAACCCTGCGCCGCTTTATTGACGAGGGGCATTTTGAGCGCCACCTGAACCGGATGCGCAATCTGTACCGCCAGAAAAGAGAAACGGCTGTTTCCGCGGTGCGCCGCCTGCTGCCGGAGGCTGAAATCAGGGGGGATTCTGCCGGGCTGCATTTTCTACTGCGTGTAAACAACGGCTGGGAGGAGCAAAAGCTGATTCAGGCGGCTTTTCAGCAGGGAGTGAGGGTGTACGGGGTATCCCAATACTATTTTGCCCCGCCGACGAACGGGTGCGATAGTATGCTCCTGCTGGGGTTCGCCTGCCTGAAAATCGAAGAAATTCCGGCGGCTGTGGCGTTGTTAAAGCGGGCGTGGCAGGGCACGGAGCAGGCTGCAAGGTAAGCGGCGGCATGCGTTCAAAAAATCTTCGCGCAAAAAGGCGCTGAATGAAGAATGATTGTAATTTGCTGTAAGTCACAGGGCAATATCATACAGGATTTCCGCGGCGGCTTGTGCCGTTCTGCCGCTTGCCGGTTTGCTTAAAAAAGGCCAAAATGTTCGGAAAATCGGGCTCGAAACTCCGGCGGGGGATTCTCCGGGGGCTGATTGTCCCGCCTTGTCCTTCCCACATATAATGAAATACCTATCAAAAAGGAGGGTTTGATATGTGGGTTTGGTATTGTTGTCATTGGTGGTTCTGCTATAACGGTCACTGTATTCCGTGGTATGATTAAAAAGCGGGTGCAGTACTTGAATCCGCTTTGAAAGCGGATGGTGCGCGGGCTGTATGAAAACATGGATTTTCCATACACTATTCCCGAGGTGATTTTGTATGGAGGATTTTAACTTTTCTTTTCTCGAGGCTCTGTCGGAAGACCGCAAGCTGAAAGCGTTTTTTGATGCTCTTCCCGAGCTGGATCAGCTGCGGCTGATGCAGGGGTGCAGCTCCTACGGCGAATTTTACGACAGGGTCGTACAGGCAATCCCAAAATGCTGAAAAAGGGGTCCGTCTTGCCGACGGATCCCTTTTGCGTAAAACCGCCGGTTTTACATAGAAGGATGCGCTTTTTAAGGCCGCCCCCTTTCTATTGACAAGGATGAGGGGTATGGTATAATAAAACCATATAAAATAGATATGAATTATTTGAACGCGCGGTTTCGGAGGATTGGGATTCTCGCCTTGCAAAATGGCTGCGTTCCAATCAGGATTGCTCATTCAGATAGATTATTTGGAAAAGGAGATTGCGTTTATGGCGAAAATTGCAAAAAATATTACGGAGCTGATAGGGAAGACCCCCTTGCTGGAACTGACAAACTTTGAGAAAAAAAATGACTTAAAGGCGACGATCCTCGCAAAATTGGAATATTTTAATCCGGCGGGAAGTGTAAAGGATCGCATTGCAAAGGCCATGGTGGATGACGCCGAGCAAAAGGGCCTGCTCAAAGCGGGCTCCGTGATTATTGAGCCGACCAGCGGCAATACCGGCATCGGCCTTGCGTCGGTCGCGGCGGCCAGAGGCTACCGGATCATACTCACCATGCCGGAGACCATGAGCGTTGAAAGAAGAAACCTGCTCAAGGCCTATGGCGCGGAAGTCGTCCTGACCGACGGCTCCAAGGGGATGAAGGGCGCGATCGCCAAAGCGGATGAGCTCGCGAAGGAAATCCCGAATGCGTATATTCCAGGCCAGTTTGAGAATCCGGCGAATCCGGCGGCGCACCGGGCAACCACCGGCCCCGAAATCTGGCAGGATACCGACGGAACGGTGGATTTCTTTGTGGCGGGGATCGGCACCGGCGGCACCATCACGGGTGTCGGCGAGTATCTGAGAAGCCGGAACCCCAACGTGAAGATCGTTGCGGTGGAACCCGCCGGTTCTCCCGTTCTGTCGAAGGGAACTCCCGGCCCGCATCAGATTCAGGGAATCGGCGCCGGATTTGTTCCGGATGTTCTGGACACCGCGATTTACGATGAGGTCATTCCGGTAGAGAATCAAGACGCCTTTGCAAAGAGCAAGGAGGTCGCCAAAACAGAGGGACTGCTGGTGGGTATCTCTGCAGGTGCGGCGCTTTGGGCAGCGGAACAGCTGGCAAAACGCCCCGAAAACGCGGGGAAAACGATCGTGGCGCTTCTCCCGGACACCGGCGAGCGCTATCTCTCTACTCCTTTATTCTCTGATTAATTTTCAGGATTTTTAAACAGGCTGTTGCAAAATGAATTTGCGATAGCAAATGGAACAAAAAACAGCCTTAATAATAAGGAAATGCGCCTTGGAACGACCTTTATAGGTCAAACCAAGACGCGTTTTTTTGTGTATTTTATTGGATAAGGCTATTTTGAAACAGCTCCTTCAGACCGTAGACAAGGCTAACTATATAAAAGAATCATATAAAATATGTGTATGAATCATCAATACTATATTTTATCCTTGTCTATGGTATTCTTTAATAGATTTGAATATCCATATAAAATTGCTTTTTATAGTATGTAATGCAAGCCTATAAACGACAGTTTATAGCGGTATAAAACAGTGGTTGGTTAAGATGATGCTTTTTTCTCATTTTGATCGAATCATCCCGGATGTTGTGTCGATGGCGTAATTTGGAAACAAAATAAAGGTTACAATCCTGTTAAACAGCACCCATTTTTCGGCGCTTGTGCTATAATAAAAAAAGTTAAAAAGAGGGAAGTGCTGATCGTGTCTATCGGGAAAAAACGTGTTGTTATTGCCGCCTCTATGCTTGCCGTTGCGATTTGTATTGGGGTGTTGATCGGGTCCGTTGCCGGTTATGTTACGAAGTCTGCTTTTGCGAATACTCCTTCCTCCGCGGTGTCGGTCGGCGAAGCCCCCTCGCAATTGGTCACGTCGCAGCCCGTTTCTGAGCGGCCGGTTTCGTCTGCCGTAGAAATTTCTGAAATTCCGTCCTCAAAGCCCCTTTCTTCGTCGGTTTCAAGCCCAGCTTCCGCTCCTTCGTCCTCCTCAAAAGCGTCTTCCACCAAAGCGTCCTCCGCGCCTGATCCGGCGGTGATCGCAAAAGAAATGGAGGCGATCCGGGCCATGTTCCCCAGCTTTTATGTGGAGCCTACGGAAAAAATCGCACATAAGGCCGGCGATAAGGTGGCTTACCTCACCTTTGACGACGGGCCGTCCGAGCTGACTCCGCAGGTGCTGAAAATATTGGCGGACAACGATGTGAAGGCGACCTTCTTCGTGGTGGGGCGCAGTGATGCGCAGTCCAAAAAGTGGATGAAAGAAATCGTCGATCAGGGTCATACCATCGGGATGCACACGTACACTCACAATTACAGAAAGATTTACGCGTCGCCCACCGCGTTTTTCACCGATTTGTCAGAGCTGAACGATCTGATCACCGAGGCCACCGGAGTGAAGCCGCAGATCGTGCGGTTTGCCGGCGGGAGTGTGAACAGCTACAATAAGGGCATTGCGCGCCCGGTCGCAGACGAGCTGACGCGCAGAGGCTACACGTATTATGACTGGAACGTGAGCGCGGGTGATGCGGAAAAGGGTGCGACAGCGCAGTCGATTTACCAGAATACCGTCAACGAAGCCGTTCAGTTTGAAAAGGCGGTTGTTTTGTTTCACGACTCTTCCACCAAACACGATACGGTCAAAGAGCTCCCCAAAATCATCGGGACGCTGAAAAAGAACGGTTATCGCTTTGATAAGCTTGACCCCTCCGTCAAACCAATCATCTTTAAGCTCCCGGCCCAGTGAATGCCGCCGGGCGGCGGCCCCGTCCGTCCGCCTGCGAACCAATAAAGCACCCACTGAACACAGTACACAAGAACGCGCCTTAAACCGGCTCTTCCCTGGCGGTTCAAGGCGCGTTTTCTGTTTCTTCCGGATGTTGCTGCAGTGCAATTTGGAATTGCGGATTTGTTTTGCAATCACTCTTTTTCAAACGAAAAGAAGAGGCTAACTGCCCCCGTCCCCAAAGCATTTTAATCCTTTGCCGGGCGATGAAAGCAGACGGATGGAGGGAAGGGGTTATCCGCGGCGGCAAAATAAAGGTTATTTCAGGCCGTGGCGCTGCCGGTAATCCGCCAGCAGAAGATCGACCATCCGGCCGTAGCTTTTTACGCCGTCCTCCTGACGGTTCGATTTCAGGTAGCTGTCGTTCACCGTTGTCGCTGCCTTTGCCGCCGGGCCTTCAAACTGCTTCCAGTAAGCGCTGGCCGCGGCAAGGTCTTTTTGCGCGCCGGCTTCCAAAAGGGCATAGGTTTCCCGCCCGGCCTTCTGGTCGGCGGAATACAGGGCGTTGTTTGCGTAAATAAAGGCCAGTAAGGTGCCGGAGTAGGAAAACGCGGGGTCGGTGCTGCTCCGGCCGGCCAGATACGCGATGAAATTGGCTTCATCCTCGCGCATATAGCCCCGCATATGGCTCAGCTCGTGCAGCATGGTGGCCGGGATGCCGTATGCCGGGGCGTCCGCGTTGACGTTTGCCTCCATGGTAAAGGGAAAATAGATTCCGGTAATGTTAAGGTATGACATCAGCCGCGAGGCCATCACGGCCTTTGGCGGCCCGTAGCCGCTTTTTAGGGTGGGGTACCGCGCCTGCATAGCGTCCATGATGCCGCGCGCTGTTTCGGCAGCCGCGTTTCGGTCTGGGAGAACGGCGACGCCATGGCTGTCCGTTTTTATTCCGGCACGGTCGCGGTTGGCGCTCTGCGCCAGCTCCGTGCAAAGCGCTTTCAGCTCTTCTGCAGAGGAGGGCCGCACCGTCAGTCCCGCAACCTGAGCGAACGGGTCACGAGAATAGTTGATGCCGCAGCTGAACGTGAACCAGAAGGAGATCACGCCCGCCGCACAGAGCAGAGAGGCCGCCGCGCGCAGCAAAAGCGTTTTTCGCTCCTGCCCGCGGCGGATCACCCGGACGATCAGGCGGATCAGCAGAGCGGGGAGAAATACAATCAAACTCGCCAGCAGCAGCTCCATGATGGAAAAAGGGAGCAGAGAGGTGATGCGGTTCTCACCCAAAGAAAAGACGGGGTAAATCGTTGCGGCGTACCACTCCGCCCAGTCAGGATTTCTGGAGGCGGCATATGAAACGGCCAGTGAAAGCGGCAGCAGCAGAAAAAGCCGGATTCGTTTAAATGAAAGCAGGGATTTCATAAGTATTCCTTATCCTCTTAGATTATTGTTCAGGCTCATTGTCCTTTAAGAAAAATCGGAGCGCCATTGTGACAGCAGCTATTTTATACTTGATTTCGGCGTCCGTCTTTTCCCATTGGTCATTCAGAAATCGATCTACATCAGCGACTTTAATTCCTGCCATTTTTGCGATGGTTTCTTTTGAAAGCTGATGATAAGACAATACTATTTCCAAAAAGGCTTTTACCTTCAGGTCAGGCAGTTCTTCCGGTATCATGGCTAAAAACATGATTTTATCTAAAGCTTTTGTTCGTTCCATAAAACCATCCGGAAGAGCTTGCCTGTTTCCCTGAGCAATCTGATACACACTTTCGACGCTGAGAGAAAGATATTTCGCCAAAGTTTCCACATTGAAATGAGATTCTTACAACAGCTTTTTTAGGCAAAGTGAGACATCGGCGACACTCATGACAATCAACCTCCCGATATACGAACATTCCCGAATTTGTATTACGATTAAAATTATACCACGGGCACAATACACGTTGCAGGATATCCCGCAGTAAAATCGAAAGCATGGCCTTCCTCAGGGAGAGAAATGAATCATCAGCCTGGTGATTCGTCATAGCCACACAACGGCTATGATACTTCCCATTTGAGGTCATTATATAGCATCAAATATCAGAAGTAAAAGAAAATTGTCTTTTTTTCGTCTGTGAGGGGCAATCCGGCGGAAAAATGACGTTTCTTTTCTCCGCAAACCGCTTTCTGCGCTTGGCAAATGCTGGTCGATTGTGATACAATAAACCCAATCACGATCTGATTCGCGCCATGCTGAAATTTACGGTGAAAAAATGGAAGATATCGTGTTTTTTCCGCTCAGGGCAGGGGAAACACCGGCCACGATTCCATATTTTTATGGGAGACTTTGAATCGACGCTGTTCAGACATTAATTACGGGAGCCGGCCATGCTGAAATCTCTTTTGCAATCTCGTTCCAAGCTGCTTCACATATTGCCCTATGTTGTCATCGCGGGGATGGCGGTTTTGTTTCTAGTTCGTTCCGTTTTTGGATTCGACTGGTCCGACGAAACCTACTATCTGGCCCTGCCCTACCGGTTCTCGCTGGGCGACCGCCCGTTTCTGGATTCCTGGGACATTCACCAGACCGGGGCCCTGCTGATTGCGCCGATTTTATGGCTGTACCGGCTGGCCGTGGGGGACATGACGGGAATTCTTCTGTTCATGCGCATCCTGTATATCTGCGTGGATGCCGCCGCGGCCGTTCTGGTGTACCGGGCGGTATTTCGGCTGTACCGGCGCAGGCTTCCGGCGCTGATCTGCGCGGGCCTGTTTTTTTCGTTTACCCCGTTCGGAATCAATAATTTTTCTTATAACAGCATGGGGTATCTGTTTACGACATCCGCCGCCATGCTTTTGTTTTTCCTTTACGGGGATTCCTTTTCGGCGCCGGGGGCTTTTGGCGTCGGGGCGCTTTCGGGGGCCCTGCTGGCGTTCGCGTGCATTTCCTACCCGTTTTTCATTGTAATGGTGCCGATTTTTCTGCTGGCGCTGTTCCGGATTCGCCCGCGCGTGCGGAAAAACGGACTCGAGCCGGAATCGCGCGCGCCGCTGTTCGGGATGCTCTGCGGCGGGGCGGCGACGCTGCTGTTGGCTGCCGGTTATCTGCTGGCGGTGAGCGGCGTTTGGGGGATTCTCGACAACGTCAGGTATCTGTTTCAGGACCCGGAGCACCCCTACCAGAGCCTGCTTGTCAAAACCTCTCTGTTTTTGCAGGATTACCAGATGCTCACCATTCTTTCTCTGCTTGAAATTACGCTGCTGGTGCTCATTGTTTTGTCGCGCCAGATGAAAACAGACCTTGACCTTGCGCCGGTGCTGGAAGTGATGATCTGGATCTGCATGCCGCTGAGCCTGGTTTTTAATGTGGGTATGGTGCTGATCCAGTCGGAATCCGATTTGACCTTTACGTCCAAGGTGAATTATATTCAGGCCTGTGCGGGTCTTTGGCCGCTGATTTTAACGGCGTACCGGCCGCAGCGCCGCAGCCGGATTGTGGTCTGGGTTTTGTATGTGCCGTCGCTTGTGCTCAGCTGGGCGGTGTATGCCGCCAGCAATAACGGGATGACGGGCGCGTCGTACATCCTGAATCTTTCTTCGCTGGCGCTGGTTTTAACGGCGTATGATTTTTACACGGCGGAGCGCGAGGCGCCCGCGGCGCGCCGCCGCGTGCTGAAAACCCTGTGGGCGGCGTTTGCCAGCTCTCTGGTGCTTTTGGTGCTGTGCAACACCGTCATGCGCGCTCAGGCCGTTTACCGCGACGAGCCGATCGTGTACCTGCGCACGCAGCTGACGACCGGCCCGGCCAAGGGCCTTTACACCACGCCGGCCGCGGCGGCCCGTTATACCGGCCTTGTGGAGGACATTCAGAACGCCATGCCCCCGGGAGACGGCAGAGTAATGTTTAACGAGCTGCTGCCGTTCGGCTATCTGTGCGGCCAGCAAAGACCCGCGCCGCCGTCGCTCTGGCGCTCGGAGCTGCCGTCAAAACGAATCGACGTGTTTTTTGAGAAAAATCCGCAGAACCGGCCGGCCCTTCTCTATGTGGTCAAGGCGCCCTACGGCGTGAATAACGGCACCGAGCCGGTTACGCAGCGCACGGCGGAGCGCATTCTGGGCGGAGCGGTGGTTATGAAAGAAACGGAATATTCTTACCAATTTACCAAAAAATAAGGGTAAGAGAATCGATGGAATATCGAAGGGGATATCCGGATGGACTATTATCTGAACAGACATACCGAAGCGGGTTCGACTCTGTTTGATGTATTCGACACAGCCGGTACCTGTCTTTATACCGTGGAAGGCGACTGGGGCTCGTTCGGGGGCAAACTGTACCTGCGCGACGCCTCCGGGGCCGAAACGGCCAAAATCAGCTGCGTGGGAATTCACGGCTTGTGCAAGTACAGCGTGCAGGTCGGGGAGCGCGAACGCATGCGCGTGACGCATAACCTCGCGTCGTCGGGCGGCAGCCTGCGCCTGAGCAAGACGGACTGGAGCCTTCGCGGCGATCTTCTCACCCGCAGCTTCGACGCGGTAGACGGCCGGGGCAACGTGCGCATGACTCACGCGCCCTGCTGGACGGCCCACGGCGACGGCTACGGAATTCACGTAGAACGGCAGCAGGATGTGCCGCTTTCCCTGTGCCTTGCCGTGATTGTGGACAATGCGGCGCTGTGCGGCCCGGGGTGCGCGGTTCCGGCCAATTAAGCATTGACAAAGCCCCGGTACGATGTAATAATATGAGAAAGATGCGAACAGCCGCGAATTGCCGCGCTTTGTGCGGAAAATTGCGGAAAACAGGGCGTGGGAATCCCCGCGCTTTGTGCTTTTCGGGCGGGTAACGCAGCGTGGTCTGCTTTTAAGTCCGGCCGGGCCTTCGGCCCGGTCGGCGCGCCCTGCGGCGCCGCTTGATTTGGATCGATTTTTAGGAGGAAACAGAATGAGCAAGGAGCTTGCGAAGACCTATGAGCCGCAGGAGGTAGAGGACAGAATTTACCAGTTCTGGCTTTCCGGCGGCTATTTTCACGCGGAGGCGGACCCGCAGAAGAAGCCGTACACCATTGTCATTCCGCCGCCGAATATTACCGGCCAGCTCCACATGGGGCATGCGCTGGACGAAACCCTGCAGGATATTCTGATCCGCTGGCGCAGAATGCAGGGCTACTCGGCCCTGTGGCTGCCGGGTACCGACCACGCCTCCATCGCCACGGAGGCGAAGATTGTGGAGGCCATGCGCAAAGAGGGCATCACGAAAGAAGAAATCGGCCGCGAGGGCTTTTTGAGCCGCGCGTGGGATTGGAAAGAGAAATACGGCGGCACCATCATCGGCCAGCTAAAAAAGCTCGGCTGTTCCTGCGACTGGGAGCGCGAGCGCTTCACGCTCGATGAGGGCTGCTCCGAAGCGGTTCGTGAGGTGTTTGTGCGCCTGTACGAAAAGGGCCTGATTTACCGCGGCGAGCGCATCATCAACTGGTGCCCGCACTGCCGCACCTCCATTTCCGACGCGGAGGTGGATTTCAGCGAGCACGACGGCAGCTTCTGGCACCTGCGCTACCCGCTCAGCGACGGCTCCGGCGACATCCGCCTTGCGACGACCCGCCCCGAAACCATGCTGGGCGATACCGCCGTGGCAGTGCACCCGGACGACGAGCGTTACCGGCATCTGGTTGGCAAAACCGTGATTCTGCCGCTGGTCGGCAAAGAGATTCCGATTGTTGCGGATACGTATGTGGAGCCGGATTTCGGAACCGGCGTGGTAAAGATCACCCCGGCGCACGACCCGAACGACTTCGAGGTCGGCCTGCGCCACAACCTGCCCGTCATCAATGTGATGGACGAGGCCGGTATCATCAATGAAAACGGCGGCAAATATCAGGGGATGGACCGTCTGGATGCGAGAAAGCAGATTGTCAAGGATCTGGACGAGCAGGGCTACCTGCTGAAAGTTGAGCCGATCAAGCATAATGTCGGCTCCTGCTACCGCTGCTCCACCATCGTAGAGCCGCGCGTCTCCAAGCAGTGGTTTGTCAAAATGCAGCCGCTGGCCGAGCCCGCGATCGACCGCGTGAAGGACGGCGAAGTGAAATTCGTTCCCGAGCGCTTTGAAAAAATTTATTATCATTGGATGGAAAACATCCGCGACTGGTGCATTTCGCGCCAGCTGTGGTGGGGGCACCGCATTCCCGCGTGGTACTGTGCGGACTGCGGCGAAATGATCGTTAGGAAGGAAGCGCCCGATACCTGCCCCAAGTGCGGCAGCCATCACCTGCACCAGGACCCCGACACGCTCGATACCTGGTTCTCCTCTGCACTGTGGCCGTTCTCCACACTCGGCTGGCCAAAGAATACCGAGGATCTCAACTATTTCTACCCGACCAACACGCTGGTAACGGGCTATGACATCATCTTCTTTTGGGTGGCGCGCATGATCTTCTCCGCCATTGAGCAGACCGATCAGGTGCCGTTCGACACCGTGCTGATCCACGGCCTGGTGCGCGACGCGCAGGGGCGCAAAATGTCCAAGTCGCTGGGCAACGGCATCGACCCGCTGGAGGTCATCGCGGACTTCGGCGCGGATGCGCTGCGCTTTACGCTCGCGACCGGCAACAGCCCGGGCAACGACCTGCGCTTTTCAGACGACAAGGTCAGCGCCAGCCGCAACTTTGCAAATAAAATCTGGAATGCGGCCCGCTTTATCCGCATGAATATTGAAGGCCATGAGGTGGAAAACCGCCTGCCGGAGCACCTCACGCAGGCCGACCGCTGGATCATCGGCACCTTCCACGAGGTGGCAAGGGAGATCACCGAGAATCTTGAGAAGTTCGAGCTCGGCATCGCCGTGCAGAAGCTCTACGACTTTTTGTGGGACGACTTCTGCGACTGGTATATTGAAATTGCAAAAATCCGCATGCAGGGCGAGGACGAGCAAACCGCGCAGAGCGCCCGGCAGGTGCTGGTGTGGGTCATGTCCAATACGCTCAAGCTCCTGCATCCGTTTATGCCGTTTATCACGGAGGAAATCTGGCAGTCGCTGCCGCATGAGGGCGATTCCATTATGGTCTCCCAATGGCCGGAATACGATGCGGCGCTCAGCTTTGAGCGGGACCACGTGGAGATGCGCCGCGTGATGGACGCCATCCGCGCCGTGCGCAACCGCCGTGCCGAAATGAACGTGCCGCCGTCGCGCAAGGCACATCTTTCCGTCGCCGTAACGGGCACAGCCGCGGATACGTTCCGCGCAAATGTGGACGTGATCTCCCGCCTTGCATACGCGAGCCGGGTGGAAATCGCGGATGCCTGGAACCTGCCGGACGCCGTGACGATCGTTGCCGATGCCGCGACGCTGTATATCCCTACCGACGAGCTCGTGGATAAAAAGGCAGAGCTGGCCCGGCTCGAAAAAGAGCTGGAATCCACGCAAAAGCAGCTGGATTCCGCCGAGGCCAAGCTCAAAAACGAAACGTTCCTCTCCAAAGCGCCCGACAATGTGGTGGACGGTGTGCGTAAAAACGCGGAGAAGCTGGCGGAAAAAGCCGCCGGTATCCGTTTGGCGATTCAAAATCTCAGCAAATAACGAAGGAACCCGGTTGATCCAAGTGCCGCCGCCATGTTTGGCGGCCGGCGACTTTGATTCAGGCCTTGTTTGAAAAAGGAAGGGACGTCTCTGTTTCGGCTGAAATTGTCTGCCCGGCATCCAGAATGCCCGGAATGCGGAACGTGTTCCTGTGCGGTTTTCCTGTCCGGCACAGTTTTTCCTGAAACCCGTTGTCCTTTAACTGACCTTGCAAGGCCCCAAAACGGATGGCCGGAAAAGGGGACGCGATTATGACATATCAAGAAGCGCTGGAACAAATTTCTTCTCAGGCAAAGTTCGGCATTAAGCCGGGTCTCGAACGCATTATAAAGCTGCTCGATAAAATGGGCAATCCGCAGAATCGGCTGAAGTTTGTGCATGTGGCCGGCACCAACGGCAAGGGCTCCACCTGTGCGCTGCTCTCTTCGGTGCTGACTGCGGCGGGCTACAAAACTGGCCTGTATATTTCCCCCTATATTCTGGAGTTCCGCGAGCGCATGCAGATCTGCGGGCAGATGATCCCGAAGGAGGAGCTGGCCGCGCTCACCGAGGAGCTTCTGCCGCTCATTCAGGAGATGGAGCAGGACGGCGACGCTCTCACGGAATTTGAATTCATCACCGCTCTGGCAATGGAGTGGTTTGCCCGCAGCAAATGTGATGTGGTGGTGCTGGAGGTCGGCCTGGGCGGCCGCTTCGACGCGACCAATATCATAGGGACTCCGCTCGTGTCGGTCATCATGTCCATCTCGCTCGATCACACCGGCATTCTCGGCGATACGGTGGAGAAAATCGCGTTTGAAAAGGCCGGCATCATCAAAGAGGGCGGCGATACCGTCGTGTTCTCGCGGCAGGACTACGGCGCCATGCAGGTACTGCGCGAGGCGGCGCAGCAGCGGAACAACAGCTTCTGCGTTGCGGAGCCGGAAGAGATGGAGCAGGTGGAAAGCGATTTGCTCGGCACCCGCTTTGTGTACCGCGGCACCCAAATGCACATGCCGCTGATCGGCGAGCATCAGGTGCTCAACGCGGCCACCGTTCTGGCGGCGCTGGACGTTCTGCGCAAAAAGGGCTTCGAGCTGCCTTTGCAGGCAGTGGCACAGGGCTTTGCGCAGGTATCCTTCCCGGCGCGTCTGGAGCTGCTCTCCAAACATCCGGTCTTTCTGCTGGATGGCGCGCATAACCCGAACGGAGTGCAGGCGCTGGCGGCGGCGCTGCGGCAGTATCTTTCCGGCAAGAGAATCACGGCCATTATGGGCATGCTTGCCGATAAGGACAGCCATGCCTCAATCGGCTACCTGAACGGCCTGCTCGATCAGGTCTACACCCTCACGCCTGATAATCCCCGTGCCATGCAGGCGGAGGAGTTTGCCGCTCTCTGGCGGGAAATGGGGGTTTCTGCCAAGGCGGCGCAGTCGCCCCGGCAGGCGGTGGAACTGGCGCTGGCCCATGCGGGGAGCGACGGCGCGGTCATCGTGTGCGGTTCGCTCTACCTTGCGGCCGAGATTCGCCCGGTTGCCATCGAAATTTTAAAAGGAATGGCTCCGTCCGCATAATTCGAGTAAAATTTTACCAGAAAACCTCTATCCTAATGGGTAGAGGTTTTTTTATTTCCCGCAGCGTTTTTCCGGGAATGGGACAAGCCGTTTCCCGATGATTTTTTTAGAATTTACTCCGATTTTGTCGAATTTCTTGCAATGGTGTGTATAATCGGGAATTTCTGGAAAAAATAAAGGAAGAAAACAAATGCGGGTAAACATCCGGGAGGAAAGATCATGAATGATGTCAGGCTGATTTTAAAGGAAGGCACGCTGACGGCCCTGCTCAGCGGCGAAATCGACCATCATAACGCCCGGGGGATTCGTGAGGCCATTGACGAAACGGCCGGGAAAACGAAGCCCAAAGAGCTGATTCTGGATTTTTCCAGAGTGCAGTTTATGGACAGCTCGGGCGTGGGGCTGATTATGGGGCGTTACCGGCTGATGCAGGTGCTGGGGGGTTCCGTCACCATCGCGAATCTGCCGCCGAAGGTGGAAAAAGTGGTTTCCATGGCCGGGCTGGACAAGCTGGTGAAATTTGAAAAAGGAGTGGTATACCGTGAAACCGATGAATGAAATGAACGTGTCCTTTCTCAGCTGTTCCGCAAACGAAGGCTTTGCGCGGGCGGTCGTGTCCGCGTTTGTGGCGCAGATGGACCCGACCATCGACGAGATTTCCGATATTAAAACGGCGGTGTCGGAGGCGGTGACAAACTGCATTGTCCATGCGTACCGCGATACGCTGGGCATGATTTACATAACCGCCAAGCTGTATGAGGACGGCGGGGTGCAGATCCGCATTCGCGACAAGGGCTGTGGCATAGAGGATGTGGCAAAGGCGAGGGAGCCGCTGTTTACCACCGGCGGGGAAGAGCGCGCCGGGCTGGGCTTTGCGGTGATGGAAAGCTTTATGGACGACGTCCTCGTGACCTCCCGCGTGCAGAAGGGCACCACCGTCACACTGAAGAAGAAGCTGGCCCGCAGGCGGGCCTCTCATGATTGACCGGGACCGCATGATCAGCGAGAACATCGGTCTGGTGCACGCGTGTGCCAAACGCTTTAAGGCGCGCGGCGTGGAGTATGAGGATCTGTTCCAGGCGGGGTGTATGGGGCTGGTCAAAGCGGTCGATCATTTCGAGGAGGAGCGCGGGCTGCGCTTTTCCACCTATGCGGTGCCGGTCATCCTCGGTGAAATGCGCCGCCTGTTCCGCGACGGCGGCAGCATTAAGGTAGGGCGCTCCCTCAAGGAGCTTTCGCTCAAGGCGACAAGGGCTACCGCGGAGTTTAACAGAGTTCACGGCAGAACCCCCACCATCGGGGAGCTTGCGGCGGAGCTCGGGGTCGAAATCACCGAAGCGGCGCAGGCGGTGAACGCCGGCCAGCAGCCCCTTTCACTCACCGCGGCGGAGGACGAGGGCGGCGGGCAAATCGATGTGCCGGTGGAGGCGCCCGACGAGCGGATTTCGGAGCTGCTGTCTTTGCAGCAGGTGATCGGCGAGCTTGAGCCGAAGGACCGCAGCATTATCGTATACCGATATTTTAAAAGTCAGACACAGGCGCAAACGGCGCAGGCCCTGGGGATGACTCAGGTGCAGGTTTCGCGCAGGGAAAAGGTGATTCTGCGGGGTCTGCGGGAGAAGCTTTTGGAATAGCCGGGAAGAGAGTGCCTAAAATCAGGATAGCAGGATATAAAATACAGTGCTGTATTTTATATCCTGCTATTAAAAATAAAAGAAAGAAAGTAAACTAATAGTAAGAGTTTTGTAGCGTATTATTAACAGTTGGAGGTGGGCTTACTGGATCGAAAGGCACTTGGAATACGATTGTCGGCAGCCCGTAAGGAAAGCGGATACACTTCTGAGCGATTAGCATCGGAATGTAATATCAGTGCGGTGTATGTCAGACAAATCGAATCTGGAAAATACCAGCCCAGTATTTCAACATTAATTAAATTTGGTAATGTTTTACATCGATCTTTGGATTATTTTGTACAGGACAGCGTGGAATGGAACGAACGAACCGTTTTATCGGGAATCTCTGAAAAATGCAAGCATCTTACACCGGAGCAGCTTAAAATGGTGGAACGCATCATTGACGCGATTCTGGATACGTAAAAAAGTGAATCAGTATAAAAAAGAAGAATCCTTTGCGGATTCTTCTTTTTTATTGTCTTTTTCGGGTGGGCTTGAAAGCTTTTAATAAATAGAATATAATTATGTATAGTATATCTCTACAAAATAAGTATTTCACATGGAGGAGAGAACATGGTCAAAGAAAAAACAGGCGATTCTCGCGGGAGAAATGCGGTTCGTAAGATGTTCGGCGGCGGCTCTGGCTCTATAAAAAAAAGATTGCAAATCAGCATTGTAGTCTTGGTAGTAGCAGTATCTTCTATTTTGAGTATTGTGAGTTCCGCTCTGCTCATGCGGGACGCCACAGAAAACATGACGTTGAGGATACAGGAAGGGGCTGCCGCGTACAGCCAGTCGGTTCAAAATGCGATTAATACTTATAAGGCCAAAATAGAGACAATTGCGCAGAGTGCATCTATTTTAGACTCTGCCCAAAGCGCGCAGCAGAAGAGTGATGCCTTGGCCGCTGCCGCGAAGAAATTTGGTTTCGAGTCTGTGGTAGTATCCGATGCAAATGGCGATACCTCTGACGGGACCAATGTGAAAGACCGCGAATATTTTCAAAAATCGATCGCGGGAGAAACTTATCTTTCGTCGCCTTTGCTAAGCAAAGCGACTGGTAAGATGGTTCTGATTATCTCCGCACAGCTCAGCGGCGGAAAGGGGATTGTATTCGCAAGGCTCTCCAGTGATGTTTTCAGCCAGATGATCGATGATATTTCGATCGGCGCCTCTGGGTACGGCTTTATTGTGAATAAAGCTGGAACCATTGTTGCTCATAAAAAACAGGAGACGGTATCTCAGCAGCTGAACTATATTGAGCAGGCAAAAAAGGACAGCAGCTATGCCGGGCTTGCCTCGGTAATAACCGACATGATTTCCGGGAATACCAGCGTGCGGCCCGTCCAGTATCAGGGTACCGAAATGACAGTGGGGTACACCGGAATTCCGGGTACGGACGGATGGTCCATCGGAGTGACCGCGCAGACAGCGGAAATGATGAATAATTTTTATATTTCGATGCGTTTGATGATGATTCTTCTCGTTTTATTTATTCTTGCTTCTTTCTTTTTGGCGGCCAGAATCGCGAATCCGATTGCAAATCCCATCATCAGTATGGTGCGGCGGTTGACGCTGCTTGCGGATGAGGGGGATCTTCATACGGAAGTGCCGCAGTTTCGCACCAAAGACGAAATTGGCACACTGTCGGATTCGCTCGCTTACATGGTGACCGCGCTGAAATCAATCATTGAGGAAACCTCCTTTGTATTGGGCAGTCTGGAAAAAGGGGACTGTACCGTAAGCTCTCAGTTGGATTTGAAAGGTGATTTTATTCCGCTGAAAACAGCGCTCAACGGTATTATTTCAAACTTAAATACCATTTTCGGGAATTTCCGCGATTCGATTAATCAGGTGGCCGCGGGGGCTGATCAGGTATCCTCCGGGGCCCAGCTGCTGGCCTCCGGGGCAACAGAGCAGGCCGCAACGATTGAAGAACTGAATGCTTCTGTTTCCAGTGTGGCACAGCAGGCGCAGGAGAATGCCGAAACAGTCAGGCAGGCTGGGGAACATGTGATGCTGGTAAACCAAAAGGTGAATCAAGGGAATTCTCATATGCAGAGATTGAGTCAGTCGATGAGTGAAATCGCTGAAGCGTCAGAAAAAATATCCAATATCACAAAGGTGATAGAGGACATCGCTTTTCAAACCAATATTCTTGCGCTGAACGCCGCAATTGAAGCTGCGAGCGCCGGCTCGGCCGGCAAGGGCTTTGCGGTGGTTGCGGAAGAGGTGCGTGAATTGGCAGGCAAAGTGGCAGATGCGGCGAAACAGACTGCTTCTTTAATTGAGCATTCTTCCCTGGTCGTTGCGGACGGTGAAAAAATGTCGGCAGAAACGGCTGCTGTATTGGTTGAAGTGGCGGAACAGGCGGAAATGGTAGGGAAGTCCATGAAAAAAATTGAAGAAGCATCCACTGAGCAGGTGGAAGCGATTGGACAGATTGATACAGGATTGGCGCAGGTGTCCGCGGTTGTGCAGACCAATGCGGCAACCGCGGAAGAAAGCTCTGCTTCCAGCGAGGAATTGGCGTCCCAGTCACAAACCATGCGGGACGAAATCGCTTGGATTAAGCTGTTGAACAAGGGGACTGATGCATCACGTCAAGAGCGGTGATGTCAATGCGTGGGTTGCAAAAAAATTAGGACTGTCATCGCCTCAGGCGCAAACGGCGCAGACCCTGGGGATGACTCAGGTGCAGGTTTCCCGCAGGAAAAAGGTGATTCTGTGAGGCCTGCGAAAGAAGCTTTTGGAATAATCACAACAAAATAACAGCGAAAAAACACACAGTAGCCAGCAATCGGGCTTCTGTGTGTTTTTTAGTAATAACTCATAATTTCGTTATTGGTAAATTATTGAAAAAATAAAAGGAAATTTTTGCCATTTCACTGAGGAATTGCTGGGTTTTGCCCGAAATTGCTTGATTTCTTTTGTCAAGGGGCGGAAAAAAAAGATTGCTTTTTCCGCTTCGATCCAGTATAATTTAAACAAAAGTGGTGAAAGGTGGAGGGAAGTAGAGCAAAGTGGTTTGCCGCTGCTCCCCGGACAGGCCGTTATGTTGATTGGAGAATACCAACATAATATCGATCCGAAGGGCCGGGTGATCGTTCCCGCCAAATTCCGTGAGGATTTGGGCGAACGGTTCTACATCACCAAGGGCCTGGATGGGTGCCTTTTTGTGCTTTCGGGTGTGGAATGGGAACGGTTGCAGGAGAAAATCCGGCAGATGCCGATTTCTAAGGCCAGAGGGCTCCAGCGCTTTTTCTTTTCCGGCGCGGCCGAGGTTGAGCCGGACAAGCAGGGCCGGGTGCTCATTCCGCAGCAGCTGCGGGATTACGCGCAGATTCAGAAGGATGTGGCGGTGATCGGCGCTTCCAGCCGTGCGGAGATTTGGGACGCGGCCCGCTGGGCGGAATTCAATTCCGGCCTGACGGAGGAGAGCATCGCGGAGGCGATGGATACTCTCGAATTGTAAGAGCCTTGCACCGTGAACCCGAGCCAGATGAAACCTCCGGCGTCTGCTCCCGATCAAAGGCGGGAAGATTGAATTCTCGTGATCAGAACTTTATGCCGAAACGCCAAGCGGGAGGTACCCGCCGCTTGAGATAAAACGTTCCGATTCTCGTTAGGTAAGGTGGGTGACGGTCTGTGAGCTTTGAACATATTCCGGTGCTGTTTCAGGAAACGATTGATTCCCTGAACATCAAGCCGGATGGAATTTATATCGATGGCACCGCGGGCGGAGGCGGTCATTCCGAAGCGATCGCAAAGCGCCTTGGCGCTGCGGGCGTTCTGCTGGCGATTGATCAGGACCCGGACGCGATTGAGGCCGTAAAAAAGCGCCTGAAGGATTTCCCCAATGTGCTGGTGCGGCGGGGCAACTTTTCTCAGATGACTTCGCTGGCCGAAGCGTGCGGGATCGCCGGGGTCGACGGGGTGCTGATGGATATCGGCGTATCCTCCCATCAGCTCGACACGGCAGAGCGCGGCTTTTCCTATCATCAGGACGCGCCGCTCGATATGCGCATGAGCCAGCAGGGGACAAGCGCGGCCGATCTGGTGAACACGCTGACGTGGCAGGAGCTGGCCGGAATCCTGAGCCGGTACGGCGAGGAAAAAAGCGCGGTTCGCATTGCAAAGGGTATTGTGGCCGCCAGAGAAGAACAGCCGATTACCACAACGCTGCAGCTTGCGGAAATTGTGCGGCAGTCGGTTCCGGCTGCTGTTCGCAGAGAACCGGGGCACCCGGCCCGCAAAACCTTTCAGGCGCTGCGAATTCAGGTCAACGGCGAGCTTGACCGCCTTTCGGAGGGGCTCGACGCAGCGTTCTCGCTTTTAAAGCCCGGCGGCCGCCTTGCGGTGATCACCTTCCATTCGCTGGAGGATCGGATCGTGAAAAAAAGAATGGCCGAGTGGTGCCGGGGCTGCATCTGCCCGCCGGATTTTCCGGTGTGTGTGTGCGGCCGAATGCCGAAGGCGGAGCTTCTCTATAAAAGGGGGCTTTCTCCGTCGGAGGAAGAGCTGAAAGATAATCCGCGCAGCCGCAGCTCCAGGCTGAGGGTGTGCACAAAATTGGATTAAATGATAGTGGTAAACGAAAATGAAAAAGAATTACGGCAATCAGGAAGGAGTGGCACCGGTCAATGAGTAAGCAGAACACGGCATACGATTTTTCTTTGTTTGAGCCGCAGCGGAAAGAGCTGCCCCGAAAGCCAAGCAATGTCATCGAGCTCCCTTCGCAGCAGCTCGAGGAAAATCGACGGCCAAAGCGAAAATCGTTCAGACTGGTGGCTACCTTCTGCTTTATGGCTTTCATGGTGTCCATTCTGGGCACTCTGGTGTACGGACAGGTTCAGCTGACAGAGCTGACCGAGCAGCTGAACTCCGCCACCAAGCAGATGGAGGAGCAGAAAAGTCTGCATACGCAGCTGAAAGTAAAATCAGATTCCCGCATGCCCCTGCAGGCGGCCGAGGTGTACGCCAAGGATCGGCTGGGGATGAGCAAGATTACATACGCCCAGGTGGAGTGCATCAAGCTGTCTCCCGGCGACAAGGGCCAGGTTCTCGATCCAAACGCCGCGGGTAACTGGTGGACTTCCGCATGGAATTCGCTGCAAAACCTGCTGTCATAATTATGGCTGCTCACAAATAAGTATGAATACCGGTACTGCGAGTGCCGGGGACGGAAAGCCGAGAGTTGAGAGATAATCTTAACTCTCATTTTTATAGAAGAAGCTGGCAAGCCGGAAAGTGCGGGGGAATGTGTTATGGCAAAGGGAACAACCATCCGGATGTGGCGCAGAACGCTGTTTCTGCTGGCTGTATTTATGGTAGTGGGGTTCGGGGCAATTATATTCAGTTTGATCAAGCTGCAGCTGGTGGAGGGCGAGAGCCTTCAGGAGCGCGCGGTGGAGCAGCAGATGAAGGACACGACCATTCCGGCGATGCGCGGGGCAATTTACGACCGCAACATGCGCCCGCTGGCACAGAGCGCAACGGTATGGACCGTTGTGCTGGAGCCCGCCTATCTCACGACCGATGAGCAGCGGGAGACGATTGCCGCGGGCCTTTCTCAGATTCTGGGCATGGACAAAAAGGAAATTTTGGAGCACACGAAGAAAAAAAGCTATTACGACGTTTTAAAGCGCAAGGTGGAAACCGAAGTCAAGGATGAGATTCTGAAATTTAAGGAAGAAAAGAAAATCGGCAACGGCATACGGCTGATTGAGGATTATAAGCGGTACTACCCGTTTGGGAGCTTTGCGGCCACCATTCTGGGCTTTACCGGAACGGATAACCAGGGCCTATCCGGCCTGGAGGCCTATTATGACAAGCAGCTCACCGGCACCGCCGGGCGGCTGGTTACGGCGAAGAACGCCATCGGCACCGACATGCCCTTCCAATATGAACAGAAGGTGGAGGCACAGGACGGCTACAGTCTGGTGCTCACCATCGACGAGATCGTGCAGCACTTCCTCGAAAAATATCTGGAAGAGGGCGTCGTCAATAATAAGGTAAAGAACCGCGCGACTGCCATCGCGATGGATGTGAAAACCGGAGCGATTCTCGGCCTTGCGGTCAAGGGGGATTTTGACCCCAACTTCCCGCTCATTATTTCAGACCCAACCGAAGCGGCGCGTGTGGCGAATATGCCTGAGGGTGACAGTACGACCGAAGAGGGCAAAAAAATAAAGCAGGCCAAAACGCAGGCGAAAATAGTCGCCCAGCAAGCCCAATGGAGAAATAAAGCGGTGAGCGATACTTACTACCCCGGCTCTGTTTTCAAAATGGTCACCGGCTCCATGGGGATGGAGGAAGGCGTTGTCAACGAAAACACACAGTTCTTCTGCAACGGTGCGGCGGTCGTCTCCGGCACCACCATCCGCTGTTGGAAACACGGCGGGCACGGGGGCGAAACCTTTGTGCAGGGCCTGATGAACTCCTGCAACCCGGTTTTTATCAAGGTGGGTGAGATGCTGGGCGCGGAGCGCTTCTTTAAGTATTTTGCGGCGTTCGGCCTGACCGAAAAAACTGGGGTCGATCTGCCCGGCGAAGCGGGCAGCCTGTATTACACCGCCAATCAATTGAATCCTGTTGAGTTGGCGACAGAGTCTTTTGGTCAGAACTTCAGCATTACTCCCCTGCAGATGATTACCGCTGCGGCTGCGGTGGCGAACGGCGGCTATTTGGTGCAGCCTCATGTGGTCAGTCAGGTGCTGGACAGTGACGGCAACATTGTTCAGTCTGTGGATACCAAGGTCAAGCGTCAGGTCATTTCTGAGGATGTTTCCCGCCGTATGAGCAAGATTCTGCAAATGAACGCCACCACGGGCACCGCGAAAAACGGTTACCTGCCCGGCTACCGGGTAGCGGGTAAGACCGGTACCTCTGAAAAGGTGGCGGAGTACAATGCGGGCGGCAAGAAAAAGATGGAATACATTGCCTCTTACTGCGGCTTTGCCCCGGCGGACGACCCGCAGATCGCGCTGCTGGTATTCTTTGACGAGCCGCAGGGCGACAGCTACTACGGCGGCGCGGTGGCCGGCCCCGTATTCGGCAAAATGATGGAAGAAATCCTGCCCTATCTGGGTGTTGAGAGAAAATATACCGATGCGGAAATGGAAAAGCTCGATGTGGCGACGCCGGATGTAACCGGCAAGAAGCTCGACGCCGCCAAAGCCGCGCTGCAAAAGCTGAGCCTGAAGCAGAAGGTGTACGGCGGCGGCGATACCGTGCTCAAGCAGATTCCAGAATCCGGCAAGAGCATCCCGCAGAACGGCACGGTGGTGCTCATGACGGACGCCGAGAGCGAGAGCCGCCAGGTGACGGTGCCGAATCTGGTGGGCATGACGCTGACGCAGGCCAACAGCGCCGCGGCCGAAGCGGGAATCAACATCACGGTTTCCGGCGCGGCTTTGACGGGCGGAAAAGCGCAGTCGCATTCCCAGAGCATCGCCGTGGGAACAAAGGTGTCTCCCGGCACGGTGGTCAACGTCGGTTTCATCGAATTTGACCAGGTGCAGTAATCGCAATATTGCCCGAACACTTTCAAATAACTGTTTTCCCCCCGAGTAAAGCGGGGAAAGAAACAAAATGAGCTGTTTGGAAAGGCGGCGTTTTTTACAGACGGCGCTTTGCGGAGGAAGCATATGGAACAGTGGCAGTCTGTACAAAAGAAATATCCGGCGCGGCTGTTGGCGATTGAAAACCCGGAGGCGGCGCGGCTGCTGCAATACCTTCTTGAAAGCAGCGGCTACCGGGTGGTGTGTGACCCGGCGGAGCTGCCCGGGGCGGACTTTCTTCTGGTGCCGCCCGGCGGCGCACCAAAGCGGGCGGAAGGGCTGGAATACATGCTCCTGGAAAATTCGGGAAGAATGACGGAAAGTAGCTCTTGCCCTTTCCGCTATCACGCGGTAGAATATGAAACGGCGCTCCCGGTGCTGCCGGGAGCGCAGCGGGTCAGCTATTCCGTACACAGCCCCAAAGCGGACGTTTTCGCCCGGAATATCCGCTCAGGCGGACATGGGGTCGTGTTTGAGCTGGAAAGTGGCGGAATCGTGGGGCGTGTCACGCTCGGCGAGGAGCGGGAAATCCTACCGGCCCTTGTGGCGGCCCTTGCGGCAATCCGCTGTGGGATTCCGTTTGCGCGGGTAACGGATGCGCTCAATGAAATTCCGCTGTTGAGCCGGAATTTAGGCTGACGAACGGGAGAAAATAAGAGAACATACAAAAGGTGGAACAGTGATGGCAGGGTTTGAAATAGGAGCGGCGGCAGGTACGGCATTTCTCATTACCGGAATATCGGGCAAATGGTTGATTCCATTTCTGCGCCGGGTTCATTTTGGGCAAACAATTCTGGACGACGGCCCGAAGTGGCATAAAAAAAAGCAGGGTACGCCTACAATGGGCGGCATCATGTTCATTCTGGGAATCACGGCGGCGGTCGCAATTTTTATCCCCGTCTATTATTATGGCGCAAATGCGGACAAATCGCTTTTGGAGCCGCTGAATATGAGAACGCGTGTTTACGGCGGGCTTGGAATGGCCCTGGCGTTCGGTGCGATCGGCTTTTTTGACGACTATATTAAGGTGGTAAAGAAGCGCAATCTCGGCCTTACCGCGCGGCAGAAGCTCGTGCTGCAATTTCTGGCGGCCGGTGCGTACCTTGCGGCGCTGTATCTTTCCGGCGCCGGTTCCTCCACGCTGATCCCCTTTGCCGGCAGCATCAACCTCGGCATGCTGTACTGGGTGCTGGCGCTGCTGGTGATTGTCGGCGTGGTTAACGCGGTTAATTTTACGGACGGAATCGATGGGTTGAACGCTTCGGTCACCTTTTTCGCCGCGCTGTCCTTTCTTGTGATTTCCGGTGTGCTGGCCCTGAACGGCCTTGGCGTTGTCGCGGGCGCGCTCGCGGGCGGCTGCCTTGGCTTTTTGCTGTGGAACTTTAACCCGGCAAAGGTGTTTATGGGCGATACCGGCTCTCTGTTTTTGGGCGGAATGGTCTGCGCGCTCGGCTTTGGCCTGAACCTGCCCATCCTGCTTGTCCCGATCGGGATCGTGTATCTCTGCGAGATTCTTTCCGTGGTGCTGCAGGTCAGCTATTTTAAGGCGACGCATGGCAAGCGTCTGTTGAAAATGAGTCCGATCCATCACCATTTTGAAATGTGCGGGTGGAGCGAAATTAAGATTTGTCTGGTGTTCTCACTGGTAACTCTTGCCGGTGGGGCCTTGGCTCTGTACAGCGTGCTCAAAGGGCTGTAATAGCCCATAGTCTTTCGCTTGTCGGCACGCTTTGACAGATTGCGGCGCGCAAATGTGTTAAGATGTATTTCGTGAAAAAGGAGGGGTGTCGATGTCCGGAGAAAGCAGAAGAAATCCGGTGCCGAAGCCGCGTCAGCAGAGAAAACCGTACGCGGAGAAAAGTGCGCCGGAGCCAAAGCAGCCGGCGTCCGCAAAGGCGACACCCTTAACCAAACGGGTCAGAAAAAAATTCCGGGTCTTCTCTGTGCGCTCCGGTCTGGATATGCCGTTTCTGTTTCTGGTGCTGGTGTTGGTGGTGATCGGCCTTGTAATGCTGTTTTCCGCCAGCTATGCCTACGCCTATTACAATTATGGGAACAGCTACTACTTCATCATCCGCCAGGTGGCGTTTGCGGTGCTGGGCGTGATTCTGATGCTGCTGATCTCGTACTTTGACTACCATCATCTGCACCGGTTTGCAATTCCGTTGCTGCTGGTGAGCTATGCGTTTCTGGTGATCGTGCTGTTTCTGCCCGCCGTCAAGGGGGTGCACCGCTGGATCAACCTGGGTCTGTTCGGCTTTCAGCCGTCTGAAATCGCCAAGTTTGCCATGACGCTGTGCTTTGCGCACCTGATTTCGATCAATTTCAAGCGCATGGATACGGCCCGCTACGGTGTGCTGCCGTATGTGCTTTTGCTGGGCGTTACGGTGCTGCTGCTCATCCGTGAGCCGCACGTGTCCGCCGCGGTCATCATTATCGCTCTGGCGGGGATGATGCTGTTTATTGGCGGCGTGCCGCTGCGCTGGTTCGGCGCAGCCTTCGGCGTCGCTCTGGCCGGAATCGCTTACCTCGTCCTGTTTACGTCGGAGTTCAGCTACGCAAACGACCGCGTCGTCGCGTGGCTGGATCCGTTTACCACAGAAAAGAATCTGCTGGCAGATACCTGGCAGACCCGCCAGTCGCTGTACGCCATCGGTTCCGGCGGCCTTTTGGGCCTCGGCCTTGGGCAGTCGCGCCAGAAATATTTATATTTGCCCGAGCCGCAGAACGATTTTATCTTTGCCATCGTCTGTGAGGAGCTGGGGTTTATCGGCGCGCTCATTATCGTGATTCTGTTTGCTCTGCTGGTGTGGCGCGGGGTGACGATCTCGCTCAAGGCGAAGGATAAGTTCGGCATGCTGCTCGGCATCGGCCTTACGCTGCAGGTCGGTCTGCAGGTGGTTCTGAATATCGCGGTTATCACCAATACGATCCCCAATACCGGCATCAGCCTGCCGTTTTTCAGCTATGGGGGTACGTCGCTGGTGCTGCTTTTAGCGCAGATGGGCGTGGTGCTGTCTATTTCACGAACATCGGCGATCGAGAAAACTTAGGGGGCTTTTCCACAATGAAGGTTTTATTTGCCGGCGGCGGAACCGCCGGGCATATCAATCCCGCTCTTGCCATTGCCGGCTACCTGCGCGAGCAGCAGCCGGATGCTCAGATATTATATGTGGGCGCCAAAGGCGGGATGGAGGAACGACTGGTGCCGGAAGCGGGCTTTCCGTTTGAGAGTATTACCATTTCCGGCTTTCAGCGCAAGCTGACGGTGAAGGCGCTGGCCCGCAACGTAAAAACGTTGGTGCGCATCGTGACCTCCACCGCGGAATCAAGGCGCATTCTGCGCGAATTCGAGCCTGACCTGTGCGTCGGCACGGGCGGCTATGTCAGCGGCCCGGTCATTCGTGAGGCGGTCAAATTGGGGATTCCAGCCTTGATCCACGAGCAGAACGCATACCCGGGCGTGACGAACAAGCTCCTTTCCGGTAAAGTGAACCGTGTGATGCTGGCGGTGGAGGACGCGAAGCAGTATATGGCTGCGGATGCAAAGTGTACGGTTACCGGCAACCCGGTGCGGCAGGAGATTCTGCGGGCAGACCGCGAACGCGCCCGCCGTGCGCTTGGATTGGACGAACGTCCCGTGATCCTGTCGTTCGGCGGCAGTCTCGGTGCGAGGAGCATCAACGAGGCGGTGGTGGAGCTGCTGCTCTCCAGCGCGAAAAATCAAAAGTATCAGCACATTCACGGCTACGGTCAGCACGGCGGGTGGCTGCCGGAGCTTCTGCGCGAGCGGGGGCTGAATTCCGGGGCCGCGAAAAACATTCAGCTCAAGGAATACATACGCAATATGCCGGACTGCATGGCGGCGGCGGATCTTGTCATCTGCCGGGCCGGGGCCATCACGCTCAGCGAGCTGCAGGCGCAGGGCAAAGCGTCTATTCTGATTCCCTCGCCGAATGTGGCGGAAAATCATCAGTATCACAACGCCATGGCGCTGGTGCGCCGCAAGGCGGCAATACTTTTGGAGGAAAAAGACCTATCCTCCGAGGCACTTCTGAAAATGGTCGGGCAGGCGTTTTCGTCTGCCGGCGGCGTACAGGAGCTGGGAAGAAACGCAAAAAAAATGGCAATTTTAGATGCCAACGAAAGAATTTATCAAATTATGCTCGAAACAGTGCAAACGGCATGATTGTCCCCTGTCACACACCCGACTTGCTTTTGCATAATATAGCAAAGCACAATAGGCAAGAAAGGGTGTTTGATGTGGCAAAATTTTTGATAGAAGGACACAAGAGGTTACAGGGGGAGATTCTTGTCCATGGAGCAAAAAACAGCACTCTGCCCATTTTGGCGGCGTCCATGCTCTGTAACACAGAGACAGTGTTACATAACTGCCCTGTTTTGTCAGATGTGGAAACCTGTGCGAAGATACTCCGGTATCTGGGGTGCCGGGTCATCCGCAGCGGCGGAGACGTGACGATTGATTCCTCGGGAATCATCCACAGTGATATTCCGGATTATCTGATGAGAGAGATGCGGTCCTCCATTGTGTTTTTAGGGGCCATTGTGGCCCGAACCGGACGCGCCAAGCTTTCGTTCCCCGGCGGCTGTGAACTCGGGCCGCGCCCGATTGACCTGCATTTGGCGGCGCTGCGCCGAATGGGGGTGGAGATCGAGGAGGATCACGGGTGCCTGAACTGCAGCGCTCCCGGCGGACTGAAAGGGGCGAAGATCGGGTTTTCCTTCCCCAGTGTGGGCGCTACGGAGAACGTGATGATCGCCGCGGTGTGCGCCAAGGGAACCACCGTGATCACCAACGCGGCGCGCGAGCCCGAGATTTGCGATCTGGCGAACTTTCTCAACGCTTGCGGCGCCAAAATCCGCGGCGCGGGGGAGAGCACGATTATGATCGAGGGTGTGGCAAAGCTTTCCGGCTGCGAGCACAGCGTTATTCCGGACCGCATCGCGGCGGCGACCTATATGGCGGCAGCAGCCGCCACGGGCAGCACCCTTCTGATCAGCCGGATCGACCCCCGTCATCTGGAGCCGATGATACCGGTCTTTGAGGAAAGCGGCTGCGGACTGATGTTCTGTGAGGACGAACTCAAGATCACGGCGCCCCAGCGTCTTCAACCCGTCAAAAGTGTGCGCACCATGCCGTACCCGGGGTTCCCCACCGACGCGCAGGCCCCCGTGATGGCGATGACCGCTCTGGCGAACGGAACGAGTGTATTCGTGGAGAATATTTTTGAGAGCCGGTATAAGCATGTCGGCGAACTGCTGCGTTTGGGCGCGAACATAAAGGTAGAAGGCCGCGTGGCCGTGGTGCAGGGAGTGCCGAGGCTTTCGGGCGCGTCGGTCGAATCCCCCGACCTGCGGGGAGGGGCCGCCCTTGTGATCGCGGGCCTGGCGGCGGAAGGAATTACGCAGGTGGAAGGTCTGCGGCACATCGACAGAGGCTACGAGCAAATGGAGCTGAGTCTTGCCGCGGTGGGCGCCTCGATTCAAAGGATTGTATGAAAGCGGGGTTATCAAAGCCCCCGGTTTCCGGAGGTTTCAAACAATGGATCAGAAAAGACGCAGAAAATCGGATACCCGGCCGGAGACGGAACGGGCGCGCTATGCCGAGAGCAGCGGCGCCCCACGGGTACGGCAGAAAAAACGAAGAAGAAGGCTACGAATATTCTACGTTCTTTTGTTCCTGGTAGTGCTGGGGGCGGCCGTGACGCTTTCGCTGACCGTGCTGTTTCAGATTCATTCCATACAGGTAACGGGCACCTCCCGCTATTCCCAGGAGCAGGTTATTTCCGCATGCGGCATTCAGAAGGGAGAGAATTTGTTTCTGGCAAAAACAAAGCAGGCGGAAGCCGCGATCGGCCAGAAGCTTCCTTATATCGGCAAGGTGAAGGTGTCCCGCAGGCTCCCGGCCGAAATCTCGATTCAGGTAGAGGCCGCGCAGGTGGCCGGGGCAGTGGAGACGAATGGGAGCTATGTGCTTTTAAACGCCTCGGGCAAGGTGCTCGAGCAGACCAAGCAGCTCCCCGAGCACACCACCATGATAGTTGGACTGGCCCTGTCGTCCGCGGCGCCGGGCAAGCAGGCGGTGTATAAGGACGCCTCTTCCAGAGCGCTGTACGAACAGCTTGCGTCGCTTATCAAAACCCATTCGCTCGCTTCCATCACCAAAATCGACATCAGCGACCCTTACCGCATCCTAATGGTGTACGACGGCAGGGTCACGATGAATCTGGGCTCCTCGGCCGATCTCGATTATAAAATACGGTTCGGGAAGGAAATACTGACCGGCAAGAATGCCGAGGGAGAGGATAATATTGGAAAACAGGAAAAAGGCGTTCTGAACCTGAGCAGCGCAAAAGAGGACGATCGCGCTTATTTCGACCCCAACGGGGTGCTCTCCAGCGCACCGGCCCGGGCGGCCTCGGGCTCTCAGGCTCCCTCGCCGCCGGTTTCTTCCGGGGCCTGATTTCCCGAGGGATCGCTCCGCCCCGGGGAAATCCCCTTAATTTTCTGTGAATACGGGGGACAGGTTATTGAAATTTTGCCGGAAAGGTGTTAAATTATATAAGATAGCAAATCGGCACCGGAAGAAGGCGTGTGTCAGATTGTATTTCTGCCCGAATAAATGGGCTGTTCTTGCTTTTCAATGTGATTATAATTCTTTTGATATAAAACGACAGGAGGATGCAGCAGATGCCTTTTGAAATCGATAATGAAGATAACATCGTGCAGATAAAAGTGATTGGTGTTGGCGGCGGCGGCGGCAACGCGGTAGATCGCATGGTGGTCTCGGGAGTACAGGGGGTTGAATTTATCACGGTCAATACGGACAAGCAGGCCCTGTTCCGCTCCAAGGCAATGCAGAAGATCCAGATCGGCGATAAAATCACCCACGGAAAGGGCGCCGGCTCCAAGCCCGAAATCGGGCAGAAGGCCGGGGAAGAAAGCCGCGAGGCGATTGCGGCCGTTCTGCGCGGAAGCGACATGGTGTTTATCACTGCCGGTATGGGCGGCGGCACCGGCACTGGCGCGGCTCCGATCGTTGCGGAAATCGCGCGGGACATGGGCATCCTGACCATCGGCATTGTGACAAAGCCCTTCAGCTTTGAGGGCAAGCGCCGCATGGAGCAGGCCGAAAGCGGAATTTCCGCACTGCGCGAGCATGTGGATTCTCTTGTTGTAATACCGAACGAGCGTCTCAAGCTTGTCAGCGAGCAGCGGATTACCCTGCTCAACGCCTTTACCATTGCGGACGACGTTCTGCGCCAGGGCGTACAGAGCATTTCAGACCTGATCAAGCTGCCCGGTCTTGTCAATCTGGATTTCGCGGATATCTGCGCTGTTATGAAGGACGCCGGCTACGCGCACATGGGCGTGGGGCGTTCCTCCGGAAAAGAGAAGGCCCAGCTGGCCGCCAGCATGGCGATTTCGAGCCCGCTTCTCGAAACCTCCATCAGCGGCGCGAAGGGCGTCATCATCAACATTACATCTTCTCCCGACATCGGGCTGGACGAAATTGAAACAGCGGCCAGTATGATTCAGGAACAGGCCCACGAAGAGGCTAACATTATATGGGGTACCGCGTTCGATGAGTCCATGGAGGATGAAATGAGCGTAACGGTAATCGCCACCGGCTTTGCGACGCACGACGGCACGCCAGTGCAGGTGAACCCCGCGGCGGCAAAAACCGGCGGTTCCGCTCCCGGTGCCTCGGCCCGCCCGCAGCAGGGGCGTGTGGAAAAGACGACCGGACTCGATGAGGACGACACCTTTACCGATATTATGTCTATCTTCAACCGGTAATCCGTTTTTTTAAATGACGATCAAACAGGACAGGGGGAACATCTCTGTCCTGTTTTTCGTGGGGTAAAACCACAAAAAGTTTCATATAGATCAATTGGAAAAGCGGGTTGTTTCTGTTCGGCGCCTTTGGCGGGAGAAATGAAATAGAAACCCGGTTTCGTATTTTTGAAATGACTGTGAGAAAAGAGGAGGCGGAATCCATGAGAAAAGTAATGATCCGGCAGGTACGGCGCGAAGATTTGCAGGCGATCCGGGAACTCTATTATCAGCCGGATTTTCATAACGGGGAGCCCATCCCGATGGAGCAGACGGAGCGCATTCTGGACGAAATCGAAAAATACCCCTATTACAAGGTGTTTGTCGCGCTGGACGGCGGCTGTGTTGTGGGTACCTTTTCTCTCGCCGTTTTGCAGAGCCTGAGCGGCGATTTTGCCGGCGTGATCGAAGACGTGGTGGTGCGGGAAGACTGCCGCGGGCAGGGCGTCGGCGGGCAGATGATCCGCTTTGCGCTTGAGCGCGGCAAAGAGGCCGGGTGTTATAAAGTGGCGCTCTCCAGCAATGTAAAACGTGAGAGGGCGCATCATTTTTATGAATCCCTGGGCTTTGAGCGGCACGGTTACAGCTTTACCACAACTCTATAATTCGTTATTTTTGCCCTAAATTGAATGAAATTCGGGCAAAAAAGCTCTAAAAAGGCCGAATTGACGGAATTTATGGGTAAGGCTCTCCGAAAAGACCCGATTTCTCTTGCAATCACGGTTTTTTGTGCTATAATTACTTTTGGGTCAAATAAAAAATTCCATTTTTAAAGGAGGCGGCATCGTGAAAGCGGACCCTTTGGGCGATTATCCCATACGAAAAAGTAACGCGCGGTGCGGCCTTTGCTTAGGGATGCAGGGGAGCATTTGCGCGCGGTAAGGAGTTGAGTGCCAATGCTGTCCTATTATAAAACCATCGACGGCAAAATTCGGCTGATTCCGGAGTACGAGCCGGGCTGCTGGATTCATTGTATTGCGCCGAAGGATGAAGAAATCAACGGCCTGATCCGTGATTTTTCGATCGAACCGGATTTCTTTCGCGCCGCGACCGACGAGGAGGAATCCTCGCATATCGATTCGGAAGACGGCAATACCCTGATCATCATCGATATTCCCAGTGTGGAAAAAACCGAGGATGGGCTGGTGTACACCACCATGCCGCTCGGCATTATCATGACGGAGAAGAGTGTGATCACAATTGTGACGCGCGAAAATCCTCTGTTGAACGAATTTTCCGAGGGCGTTGTCAAGGGCGTTCAGACCAATCTGAAAACCCGCTTTATTTTGAATATCATGCTGCGGGTTGCCACACGGTATCTGCAGTATTTGAAGCAGATCGATAAGATCAGCATGCAGGTGGAGGCGGAGCTTCGCAAATCGATGAAGAACTCGGAGCTGTTCCATTTGCTGAGCATTCAAAAATCGCTGGTTTACTTTTCCTCCTCGCTCAAGGCGAATGAGATCACGATCGAAAAGATCATGCGCGGCCGCGCCGTGCGCCTGTACGAAGAGGATCAGGATCTGCTCGAGGATGTGCTGATTGAGGTCAAGCAGGCGATTGAAATGTCGAACATCCACCTGAACATTTTGTCGGGCACCATGGACGCGTTTGCCTCGATTATTTCCAACAACCTGAACATTGTGATGAAGGTGCTGGCTTCGATCACACTGATTATTTCCATCCCGACCGTTATTTCCAGTATGTACGGCATGAACGTGGACGGTCTGCCGATTGCGCAGTTCTGGTTCCCGGTTGCGATGGCGGTGGTCTGCATGGCGGCGGCGGCATATTTCCTGCGCAAAAAGAATATGCTTTAGCTGCCTGCGGAGTGTTCCCGACAGCACAGAAAAAGGGAGCCGGTTTCGGCTCCCCTTTGCGTAGTATCGGGTTTTCTGGTGGGAACCGCAATGCCCGGGCGGTTCAGGAAAACAGCAGCTCCTGCGCCGCGGCCGGAATTTCGGACACAGCGGCTACCTTTCGGTCTGCCGCGGCCATTTCCGCGGGCCGAAAGCCATAGAGGCAGCCGATGAACGGCAAATCGTTTTTGCGGGCGGCTTCCAGATCAAAGATGGTGTCGCCTACCATCAGCGCCTTGCGGGGCTGCACGCGTTCCAACAGCCGGGCAAGGCTTTCGTCCTTCCCGCGAGAATCCGGGTCCAGCGGCTGAATTTCGTCAATCAGCGCATCCAGGCGAATGGCTTTCAGCACGGCGCTGATGTACCGCACGGAAGAATTCGAGCACACCGCCGTCACCCATCCGTCTCCGCGAAGCTGCCCGAGCATCTCTGCGCTGCCGTCGTAGGCTTCGGCCAGATGCAGATATTCGTTTTCCAGCTCGATCACCCGTCTGCCATAAATTTTTTGTGTCTCTTCGTCGGAGCCGGGCAGAAGCAGGGGCATGTATTCCTTTGAGGGCATGCCGAACGTGCTCCGAATTTCATCCGGAGTCTGTACGGGGTATTTCATTTCTCCCTGCACGATCTGGTGAATCTTTACGGCGAAAGCGTCGGTGCGGTGGAGAGTGCCGTCCAAATCAAAAACGATGAGTTTTTCTGGTGTTGCCATGCTTGCAGTCCTTTCTGTTGTGTAAAATAATGCAGAATGCCTGCATGTGAAGGTGCCGCCGGATTTACGGCTTCTACTGCCATTATACCGCATTTTATTTCGGAAACAAACCACTTTCGCAAATTTGGCATATTCGCAAAAAAACGCAGGATGATTGCCGTGTCTTTGGCGCAGAATGCGCCTTTGCCCACGAATGGGTTCACTTATGAGAATGATTGCTCCCTCCCGCGCTTTGGGCGGGAGGGAAGGGTGTCGCATTCCGGGTAAGACTTGTTGTAACGGGAATGGGTTATCATAACAAAGGAGAGTGTTGTTTTGGAAAAAATCAGGCTGAATACAAAGGACTTGAAGCAGCAGGCGAAACATTTGAAGGCCGGCGATCAGGTTTTGCTTTCCGGCACGGTATATACAGCGCGCGATGCCGCGCACAAGCGGATGTTTGCGCTAATGGAGGAGGGCAACCCCCTGCCGTTTGCGATGGAGGGTGCCGTGATTTACTATGCAGGCCCCACCCCCACGCCGGAGGGCATGGCGATCGGTTCCTGCGGGCCGACCACCTCGGGCCGGATGGACCCCTTTGCGCCGCGCCTGCTCGACATGGGCCTTGCCGCGATGGTCGGCAAGGGCAACCGCTCTCAAGAGGTAGTCGACGCCATCCGCCGCAATGGGGCGCTTTACCTGTGCGCCATCGGCGGCGCCGGGGCGCTGGCCGCCCAGTGCGTGCAGTCGCTGCAGGTGGTGGCGTTCGATGATCTGGGCTGTGAATCCGTCAAGCGGCTGGAGCTGCGCGATCTGCCGCTGGTGGTGGCGATCGATTCCAAAGGGAACAGCCTGTTTTCAGAATAAAACTGCGGTGTGTCTGCTTCACCGCAGGCGGGGAAGAGACCGCTCTTACCCTATTGTAAAGTAAATTTCCCAAAGCACTAAAGAAAGGAGCCTTTTGATGATAAAGCTGCTGATCCGTCTGTTTCTCCGCGACCCGGAAAACGGAAATCTACCTCTGGCGCGGGAACGGTACGGCAAGCTGGCCGGGTGGGTCGGTGTTACGACCAATCTGGTGCTGTTTTTCATTAAGCTGCTTACGGGGCTGGTATTTCACAGTATCGCGATTATGGCGGATGCGTTCAACAACCTGACGGATTCCGCTTCTTCTCTGGTGACGCTGTTCGGATTCCACCTTTCCGCAAAGCCTGCGGACGCCGAGCATCCCTACGGCCATGCGCGAATCGAATACATTGCGGGCATGGTGGTTTCCTTTCTGGTCGTGATGGTGGGCTTTCAGCTCGCGCAGACGTCCGTCGGCAAAATTCTGGAGCCGCACCCCACGGAGTTCGGCACGGCGCTGCTGATTGCGCTGATCGCGTCGGTGCTGCTCAAGGTGTGGCAGAGCCTGTTTTACCGCAGGATCAGCCGCACCATCGATTCCACTGCGCTGCTTGCCAGCTCGCAGGACAGCCGCAACGACGCGCTTTCCACCGCCGCGGTACTGGTCGGCCTTGTGATTTCGTATTTTACCGGCTGGCAGCTCGACGGCTGGCTCGGACTCGGCGTTGCGGTGTTCATTCTGGTGGCCGGCTTCCGTTTGGTGATGGAGACGGCGAATCCGCTCCTGGGCCTTGCCCCCAGCAAAGAGATGGTGGACGACATTTACCGCAGGATTTTGTCCTACCCCGGCATCATCGGCCTGCACGATCTGAACATTCACAATTATGGGCCGGATCGCTGCTTTGCTTCGGTTCACTGTGAGATGTGCGCCGACCACAATATTGTGGAAAGCCACGAGATCATCGACCGCATTGAGCGCGATTTTCTCACCGACGGCAACATTCACCTGGTGATTCACCTCGACCCGGTGGTAACGGGCGACGAGCGGGCCAATCGGCTGAAGGTTTATGTGGAAGAAAGCCTGCGGGCCATTTCGGATGAAATCACGATGCACGATTTTCAAGCGGTGTGGAAGCCCGAAGGCTCCCGTGTGATTTTCGACATCGTCGTGCCTTACCGCTTCTCGTGGAGCGACGAGCGGCTGGAGGAGTACCTGAGCGAGAAGATCAAATCGCAGGAGCCGCATTGCGAGCCGATTATCACGGTTGACCACGACGATTCGCCTCCCGCGCGCGAAAGGTAAAATTTATAATTTAGGCTTGTTTTTTGCCCGTTTTTGTATTATCATAAATTTAGCACTTTAGCTATTAGAGTGCTAAATTTATTTTTTTGTACGGAAAGGAAAATCGTTATGAAGCAATTTAAAGCGGAATCAAAACGATTGCTGGAATTGATGATTCATTCCATTTATACGCACCGCGAGATTTTTTTACGCGAGCTTTTGTCCAACTCCAGCGATGCGATTGATAAGCTGTATTACAGAACGCTGCAGGATGGCGACACGGGCCTGAATCGCGACGATTTTTACATCCGCATCACGCCGGACAAAGAAGCGCGTACCCTTACCATTGAGGATAACGGCTGCGGCATGACAAAGGACGAGCTGGAAAATAACCTGGGCGTCATCGCCAAAAGCGGCTCGCTGAATTTTAAGCAGCAGATGGAGCAGAAGGATGACGTAGAGATTATCGGCCAGTTCGGCGTGGGCTTTTATTCCGCGTTCATGGTCAGCGACTGCGTGACCGTGTACAGCCGCGCCTATGGCAGCGAAGAGGCTTGGCGCTGGCAGTCGAAGGGTGTTGAGGGCTACACCGTTGAGCCCTGCGAGAAAGAGGGGCACGGCACAAAGATTGTCTTGGAGCTCAAGCCCAACACTGAAGAAGAAAACTACGATGAGTTTCTGGAGCAGTACCGGATTCGCTCCATCGTGAAAAAATACTCCGATTACATCCGCTACCCCATCCGCATGGAGGTGGAAAAGCATCGCCAGAAGGAAGGCGTCGAAAACGAGACGGAAACCTACCGTGAGGACGAAACCCTGAACAGCATGGTTCCGCTGTGGCGCAAGAACAAGAACGAAATTACAAAAGAGGAATACGAGCAGTTCTACCGCGACAAATTTTACGATTATGAGGCGCCTCTGCGCGTCATTCATACCAGCGCGGAGGGAACCGCCACCTATAACGCGCTTTTGTTCATCCCGGCCAAGGCACCCTACGATTACTATACCAAGGAGTTCGAGAAGGGCCTCCAGCTCTATTCCAACGGCGTGATGATCATGGAGAAATGCGCAGACCTGCTGCCGGATTATTTCAGCTTTGTGCGCGGCCTGGTCGATTCTCAGGATTTGTCGCTGAATATCTCCCGCGAAATGCTGCAGCACGACCGTCAGCTCAAGCTGATTGAGAGCCGGCTCGAAAAGAAGATTAAGTCCGAGCTGGAGGCAATGCTGAACAACAGCCGCGAGGATTACGAAAAGTTCTTTGCGGGCTTCGGCCTGCAGCTGAAATACGGCGTGTATTCCGATTATGGCCAGCATAAGGATCTATTGCAGGATCTGCTTCTGTTCTACTCGTCCAGCGAGAAAAAGCCGGTTACGTTAAAGGAATATGTCGGCCGGATGAAGGAAGACCAGAAGGACATCTATTTCATCAGCGGCGAAAGCGTCGCGCGCATCGAGCAGCTGCCGCAGACGGAGCTTCTGCGCGAAAAGGGACTTGAAATGCTGTACCTGACCGACCAGGTGGATGAGTTCGCGCTGCGCGTTCTGCACGCCTACGACGGCCACGAGTTCAAGAATGTCTCCTCCGACGATCTGGGGCTCGAAACTGAAGAGGAAAAGAAGGCCGCCGAACAGAAAAAGGAAGAGTACAAAGAGCTGCTCGAATTTCTGCAGAAGGCGCTCGAGGGCAAGGTGAAATCCGTCACCGTTTCCCAACGCCTCAAATCACACCCGGTCTGCCTCTCCAGTGAGGGGGCCATCTCCCTCGAGATGGAAAAGGTGCTCAACGCCATGCCGAACGCCGAAAAAGTGCAGGCGCAGCGCGTGCTCGAGCTGAATCCCACCCATCCGGTGTTTGCTGTTTTGCAGAAGCTGTACCAAACGAATCAGGATAAACTCAAAGATTACGCTCAGCTTCTGTATACGCAGGCTTTGCTGATCGAGGGCATCGGCATCGAAGACCCTGTGGCATTCTCTAACCAGATCTGCAGCCTGATGTCTGAATAAACCCCGTTTTGTTTCCCTTTTTCCGAGAAAATCAGCTTGTCAAAGCCGTTTGTCTGTGCTATCATGGGCAAAAGCAAATTGAATCTTACAAAATAAAACTCCTTCCTCTGCCAATGGCAGGGGAAGGAAAATTTTAAACTTTTTACAGATCAAAAACAAATGCTGGCGAACGGAAAAGGGGGCGGGCTGTGATGAAATGGAAGAAAGAATGGGTTTCGTATGCATTGGGCAAAGAACTGCCGGAGCTGGTGCTGAAAAACGCGAACGTGGTGGATGTATTTTCCAAACGGGTGCGAACCGCGGATGTAGCGATTCAGGAGGGCAGGATCGTCGGCGTAGGGGAGTACCGAGGTAAGCGCGAGGAGAATCTCGCCGGGCGCTATGTGTGCCCGGGGCTGATCGATGCCCATGTACATATCGAATCCTCCATGACCTCGCCCGCCCTGTTTTCGCGGCAGATTTTGCCGCACGGCACCACCACCGTAATCGCCGACCCGCACGAAATCGTCAATGTCGCGGGGGAGCGCGGAATGGAGTACATGCTCCGCGCAAGCGAGAATGTCCCCGTCAACGTTTATTGGATGCTGCCCTCCTGTGTTCCCATCAACAGTCTGGAGCATAACGGCGCTGTGTACGATGCCGCCCAGATGGAGCGTCTGTGCCGTCACCCCCGCGTGCTCGGCCTTGGCGAGGTGATGGACTGCCCCGGCGTGTTGGTCGGAAAACCGGAGCTGCTCGAGAAAATCGAGCTGATGCGGCACGGCGTGATCGACGGCCACGCGCCGTCGGTTCGGGGGAATGAACTGCAGGCCTACTGTTTGGCCGGGGTGCAGACCGACCACGAATGCGCCACCTATGAGGAGGCGCTGGAGCGGGTGCAGGCCGGGTTCCTGGTGCAGATTCGCGAAGGCTCCGCCGCGCGGAATCTGGAAGCGATCGTCTCTGGCGCATTAAAAGATGGCCTGCCGTTTGACTGCTTTGCGTTCTGCACCGATGATCTGCATCTGGATGATGTCAAGCGCCAGGGGCATATTGACCATAACATTCGCAAATCCATCCGCCTGGGGCTCGACCCGGTCACAGCGATTTGCTGCGCTACCCTTCAGCCGGCCCGTTTCTACGGCCTGCGCGATCTGGGCGCGGTCGCCGCGGGCTTTCGCGCCGATTTGGTGGTTTTGGATGATCTGGAGGAATTCCGAATCGTTCAGGTCTATAAGGACGGTGTTCCCGCGTCGGAGAAAATCACCGGTATTCCCGAGCCCATGGCGGAGCCGGAGCTGACGCACACCGTGCATGTTCCCGCCATTTCGGCGGCGCGGCTGGCCCTGCCCGCGCAGCAAAACTTCCCGGTGGTCACGCTGGTGCCCGGTGAGATTCTCACCCGGCTGGAGTACCTGGAGTTGCCCGGACAAAAGGGAGTGTTCCGGCCGCAGGGCGATCTGCTCAAGGCCGCGGTAATACAGCGTCACAGCGGTTCCGGTCAGCTTGGGGTGGGCGTCGTCAAAGGTTTTGGCCTGAAAAACGGGGCGATCGCTTCCACCATCGCCCACGATTCCCACAATCTGATTGTGATCGGCGACAACGATGCGGACATTCTCTGCGCCGTGGATGCGCTGCGCGCCTGTCAGGGCGGGTATGCGGTGTGCTCCGGCGGCAAAGTGCGGCAGGTTCTGCCGCTGCCCGTGGCTGGCCTGTTTACGGAACGGGCCGATCTGGACGTTGCCGCGGCCCAGCACGAAATGGGAAAGCTCTGCCGCAGCATGGGAGTGCCGGAAAATTTAGACCCGTTTCAAAATCTTTCGTTTTTGTCCCTGTGCGTGATTCCGGAAATCCGCCTGACGGACAGCGGGGTTTTCAGTGTGGCGGAAAACCGTTTTCTGACCGGAGAAAACGGTTGAGCGGCTTTTTTGGTGACCGAAGCGCATAAGGAATTCGCTCCTGCAAATACTAGCAGCATCAATTGAAAATGAGGTGTTGCGTCATGACGAAACTGGAGTGTCACGTAAATTCCTGTGCGAATAACTCCGCCAATTTTTGCTGTCTGCCCAATATTCAGGTATCGGGAGCGATGGCCTTTAACAGCGAGCAGACCTGCTGTTCTTCCTACGTTTCCCAGCAGGCCGGGGCGTTTTCCAATGCGGCGGTCGGCTCGATTCCGAATGAATCCATGCCTGTCGACTGTACCGCCATCAACTGTTCTTATAATGCGGGCGGCAGCTGCGCGGCCAGCAGCATTTGCATCAGCGGCAGCGGTGCTTCTGAAAAAGGGGAAACCAGCTGTCTCACCTTTCATCAGTCCTAAGCGTTATCAAAACAGTCCGCCGGTGTTGCCGGCGGACTGTTTAATATATGGCAGATTTTTAAAACGAGACCGTTTGCAGGCGCACGCCGTTCCCGATCAAGCGGCAGCGGAAAGATGCGCTGCGTGAATTGCGGCTGGAAAATTGAACGGCTTTCAAGCTCATTGATGATACCGTAAAAAAGCCCCGAACGGCAGTGCCGTTCGGGGTCGAAATTTTGTTGTGAGACCGTTCGTTATGTTGATTCAACCAAAGCGGAGGTGCTGTATCTGCGCAGGGGATAGCACACCGCAGTGGCGGCGACCGCGCAAATTACGGCCTCCAAAAGGCCGTTGGTGGCCACGGTAACGCCGAGCGCTCCCAGCAGAAGCTGATAGCTCATTCCAAGGGTAGCGGCATACGCTTGACCAAAGAAAACGTAGATGCCGCCCAAAACCAGAACGGTAGCTGTCATGCTGCCCAGCACGCCGCTGACCGCATAGGGGACGACCTTGGCGCTTTTTTTGCCCTTGAGCGCCTTGCTGAGGGCCTGAAATACCACGCCGGCTACCACGCCGATCAGAATACGGGGCACAAAGCAAATGACAAGGCTCCAAAAGTTGCCTTTGGCTTCGCCGATGCTGTAGAAGGGCGTGAACACGAACGCAACGGGGGACGGGGGCGCGAAGGTCATGACCAAAAAGCTGAACAGGCCGGTAAAAAAGCCCATCAGCGCACCGGCCTTTGTGCCGAGCATAATGGCGGTAATGATCACCGGTACACCCGCCAGAGTGGCGACCATGGGGCCGATCGGGATGGAGCCCAGCGGCGTAAAACATACGACGATCTGGATCGCCAACAGCATGGAAAATTGTGCCAGGAACAGGATTCTTTTATTCGTTTTCATGTTTCCTCCCTGCTGCTGCTCCAATACCTGGATGCAGCGCACTAAAAAAGATTTATCAGGAACAGGGTCATCCCTGTTTTGACCGGGGAAGCTTCGGGTTTTTGCGGTTCTTTTCATAAATGAGCCGCAGGCCGTCGAGCAGCAGATGCTTGTCCACCAGAAAAGGGCTCACGCAGTTCTGCGTTATCAGGTGGGCCATGCCGCCGGTGGCAATCAGCGTGGGGGGCTCGTGCAGCTCCGTGGCAAAGCGGGCGGCAAGTCCGTCCAGCATGGCGGCGGTGCCGTACAGCAAGCCGGACTGCATGGACTGCACGGTGTTTTTTCCAATGAAATGATCCGGGTTTTCCAGACTGATATGAGGAAGCAGCGCCGTCTGAGTCGTCAGTGCGTGCAACATGATATTCACGCCCGCACAGATCATTCCGCCCAAAAAGCTTCCTTTTTGATCCAAAAAGCTGACGGTGATCGCGGTGCCCAAATCAAAAATCACGCACGGCAATGGGTATTTTGCAATCGCGGCCACGGCGCTCGCCACCATGTCGGAGCCAAGCTGTGCCGGGTTGTCGATCAGAATATTCAGCCCGGTTTTCACACCGGGGCCAAGCAGCAGCGGTTGCACTCCGCAGATGTGAAGGAACGCCCGCTGAATCGGGGCGCATACCTCCGGCACAACGGAAGAAATGACAATGCCGTCCACGTCTTTCAGCTCGGCGCAGTGCAGATTCATAATCTGCAGGAGCTCCACCGCATATTGATCTTCCGTGCGGTAAGGGCATGTCAGCAGATTCGCGACAAAAAGCAGAGATTCCTGTTCAAAGCCGCCCAACGTAATGTGAGAATTCCCAATGTCTACCGTTAATAAAATAGCTGTTTCCCCCTTTCCTCAAAATATCCATAGTATAGCATAATGCAGTTTGTGCCGCAAGGGTTATGCAAAAAAGCGCCGACTGCCAAAAGCGGACACATGTCCTTTCAAAACGGCAATTTGAATAGATCGATTCAGTTGGAATTCCATAAATCGGAATACATTCTATTTTTAGAAAAATTCACCGCACTGATACGGATCTATTTCAAATTTTTATTTCATTATACAAAGGCGGGGAGCAAAATTTGTCAAATTGCATATGCAAGAAGAAAAAGAAATTGCACGAAAAATATTTTATTTTAAGAGTGAGATATTAAATTTTCTATCATTTTATATCATTATGGAAAATCAACAAAGACAAAAAATGTTTATCTAAATACAAAAAATGACAGAAAGAGCTATTTTTATTGCAAGTCATATGATATAATGTTGGAAAAATTGACTGAGAAGTGATTGACGTTGCGGATCAAAATGCCGGACATGAAGCTCACCAAATGGAGAAAACAAATCAACTGTATTCTTTTGTTTATGGCAATCGCTGTCACTTTACTGGAAGTAACCTCTTATTTTTATTTGGTCGATTCGGGGGACCTGCTCCCCAAAGACAGAGGCATGTACATTCGCACGCGCATCCTTTTTCCATCCGTTTTCAATTACGGCTGTCTTTTGCTGAACCGTGCGGTTCAGACGAAAGAAACGGCAACGGAGGTTTGCAAAAACGACAGCATGATCGCTACGGTCTTGCTCCTCTGTTCTGTTACCGTATGGGTTCATTACACATTGGTCAGCGCGCTGTCCGTATTTGTGTTGCCGGTTGTGCTGTCCGCTGTTTTTGTCAGTAAGAAAAAAATGCGCCTGATCTGCGCGGTCAGTTTGGCGGCCATGTGCATATGTGCGGCACATTCCTATTTGCTGGTCGTGGGCGATCCGTTCCTGGTCCGAAATATCGCGGTGCCTTTCTTTCTGGTTTTGGTCGCATGCCTGCTCTCCAACATTATCATGGCTTACATACAGGAGGGAAAGGCAGATTTGCTTTCCAGCTATCGGGTTCAGCTGATTCTCGACCGAAAGGTCAAAATGGATCCTCTGACGAACCTCTATAACCAGCATACCTTTTTCAAGAAGCTCGAAGAAAGCGTCAGGCTTGCCGAGCAGCAGAACGAGGGATTCTCCATGGCGATTCTCGATATTGACAATTTTAAGGCGATCAACGATACCTACGGCCATTCCGCCGGCAATCAGGTGCTGGAGGGTCTTTCCGACCTGATGGGAATGGTGTTCTCGCCGAAAAGAGAATTTGTGGCGCGCTACGGCGGCGAGGAATTCGGCATTATTTTCAAGGGCATGACGAGAGATCAGGCCTACGAACGTATCGAGCAGCTCAGGCGTCATTTTTCAGACAGCCGCCTGTCCTATATTGGCGTGATCCACGTAACCTTCAGCGGCGGAGTCGCTCAGTATCAGCCGGGGGAGGAAAGCAGCACCCTCTTTAACCGCGCCGACGCCGCCCTTTACGAGGCCAAGCGCAAGGGGAAAAATCAGACCGTCACCGATCTGGCGCAGGACGGAATCGCTGTTCCATCGGGCGCGTAATATGTTTTGATATCTTTTGATATCTCAGAAAAGGGGCTGCTGCAAAATAGCCTTATCCAAAATATACACAAAAATGCGTCTTGGTTTGACCTGTAAAAGTCGTTCCAAGGCGCATTTCCTTATTTTTTAGTCGATTTCTTTTGTTTCATTTACTATCGCAAATTCATTTTGAAACAGCCCTTAGTTTATGGAATCAGGGAAGTGACCCCGCAGTATAAAATTGGAACCAGAATCGCGGGGAGAAGATTTGCCGTTTTGATTTTGGTGACGCCCCAGAAATTAATGCCGATGCACATCACGATGGCATAGCCCACCATGCAGATCTGATCCAGCAGCGTGTCTGTCAGAGCCGGGCCAATCCACCCGGAGAGCAGAGAAAGCGAGCCCTGATACAAAAGAACGGGAATACAGCTGAAAAGCACGCCGACCCCCAGTGTGGACGCCATAATGACGGCGCTGACGCCGTCCAGAATGCTTTTTACCAGCAGCGTGCTGCTGTCACCCCGCAGACCGTCGTTGATCGCTCCCACAATCGCCATGGCCCCAACACAGTACAAGACAGAGGCGGCGACGAATCCGCCGGAAAATCCCGACAGCTGCATCTTCTGCTCCACCTTCCGGCTCAACGCTTCCAGCCGGTTTTCAATTTTCAACAGCTCGCCCGCAACCGTGCCCAGCACCAGGCTGATCACCAGAAGAAGCTCCCCGCCGCCGGAAATTTGGCTGCCCTTCACCGTGAACATGGAACCGATTACGCCGTTCATGCCAAGAATGAAAATCGCCACTCCCAAAACCTTGTAGAGGCTTTCCTCCATCCGTGGGTTCAGACGTTTTTGAAACAGCAGGCCAAGAGCTCCCCCTACGGCGATGGCGACGGTGTTGACGATGGTTCCAAACATGTAAGGCATCCTTTCGGTGGGGATTTAAAACAAATCCGCTTTATTTGATCAGTATCAATTGAGGATCGCATAAAATCAAATGGCAGCAGTCGTTTTTTGTGCGCCGGGTTTCAATGATCTCTCGGCCGCTCGAAGCTTTCTTTTTTATGCTCCGGACAATTATAGCATAAAAATGGGCAGAAAAGCGGTTGAATTTTCATGAGAGGGAAAAAATTCATAAATTTCCCCTTTACATAATTCTTCTACCTGTTAAAATATGGATAACAACCATGAAAGGACGTGTTTTCAAATGAATGCGTTATTTAGGGTAAACTGGAAAAAGAGAATTTGCAGCCTTCTGCTTTCTCTGACGCTGATGGGAAGCATGGCCGCTGTTGCAGGGGCGCAGCAAACTCCTGCTTTACATACAGAAACAGTCGAGTTTCCCCGCTATTTGCAGAGCGTCTCCACACAAACACAGTCGGCCGCGTCGGTTTCGCTCTTGGCGATGGAGCAAAACGCCAAAGCGGCCGAGACGGTGATCTCGGAGGGGCTGATGAACGGCGCCAACGTGCTGGATTTAAGGCCGTACCAGCTTACTAAGGATCAGCTGCTGCGCATCCTCAATTACTCTTCGTTTACGAATTTTCCGCAGATTGCCAGTGTCATCTCTTATGAATACACGATCGACAATCAGGAAAGAGTCTATGGATTATGGCCCAAGTACGACGCCCCCCAGCAGGAGGTAGCGGCCAAAACGGCGCAGATCGAGCAGGCTGCGCAGGCGGTGATCTCTTCGGTCATTACCCCCGACATGACGCAGCTGCAGCAGATTGTGGCGATCCATGACTATCTGGTGCTGAACTGCTCCTACGATACCGGCGTGGAAACAAACAGCGCCCCGCATGATTCCTATACGGCATACGGAGCGCTGGTGAAGCGAAAAGCAGTTTGCCAGGGGTATGCGGCCGCGTTTCAGCTGTTGATGCAGAAGCTCGGAATTCCCGGTATTGTGGTGCAGAGCACGGCGATGAACCACGCCTGGAACATGGTGCGGTTTAACAACGAATGGTACCACGTGGATGTCACCTGGGATGACCCGGTTCCCGACCGGGCGGGGGTGGTGCAGACATATGCGCTGCTCAAGAGCGACGCCGCGATGACCGGCGGAGTCAACCAGCATTATTCCTGGGATTCCGCGGGCTATGTCGCCGTTAGCACACAGTTTGACAACGTGACCGACTGGTCGCAGTACCGCATGGTGAGAACGGCAATCGCAAGGGGCGCGGAGTTGGACGTCGCTTCGCTGTCCGGTTCGGCGGGCGCTTATTCCGAGTTTATCGCAAAGCCCTACCAAAAGGGAACGCAGGTCACCGTGACCAGCTCCAACCCGGCGGTTGCCTCGGTTCAGCTTGTCAATGCGAATGACCCGCGCGGAGCAAAGTATCGCGTGGTGTATCAGGGGGCCGGCAGCGCAACAATTTTGGTTACCACCAGTGACGGCGGGCTGAAAACCGTGCCGGTCACCGTAAAGTCTGCGGCACTCGCTGCATAGTCTCAAATATTTCCTCAATCCGGTTTTTGGGCAGGTCGTGAATGGACTTTGTCGGGACGGGGTGCCCCAGCTGCGGCTGGGTGCAGTACTCCAGAATCGCAAGGTCGTTCCACCTGCCCAATTTATATCCGGTGTGAGGGTAAACGCCGACCTGCTCAAAGCCCAGAGAGCGGTGAAAGCCAATGCTGCGGTCGTTGGGCACCGAAATCAGAGCGTACAGGTTGTAGTACCCCTGTTCCTTCAGCAGGGCGATCAGCGTCTTGTAAAGCATGGTGCCGATTCCGCCGCGGTGGTGCTGTTCGTTCATATAGATAGAAAGCTCCGCGTCCCATTGATACGCGGCCCGCGTCATGTGGGGCGCGGCGTATGCGTACCCGAGAATGTCGCCGTCGCTTTCGTAGAGCAAATAGGGCATTTTACTGCTGATGCTGCGGATTCGTTCCGCAAATTCCTCCACGGAAGGAACCGTGTATTCGTAAGTAATGCAGGTGTTTAAAATGTAAGGAGCATAAATCGATATCAGACGCGGGGCGTCTTCAGGAGTTGCAAATCTCAGTGCCATAGCTCAAATCTCCTTTGTTTTAGACTTTTTGTTTTCATTTTCCTAACGGATTTTTATTTTTACAAGTATAAATTTTTTTATTTTGAAAAACAAGCCGTTTTTGGGCGGATACAATAATTTAAGAAATTTTTAATGGGATGCAAATGGTGGTGATCCGGTCGAAACGGGGAGAATCCTTTCCCCGTTTTTTTCATTTTCCGTCATTGTGCGGGACAAATTTCTAACAGAAATTTCAATTTTGTAGTCAATTTGTTATCTCAACTGTAAATATATTTTCTTTTAAAGAAAATAATTTTTGGGCTTCATTGGTATAATGAGGAAAATGAAAGCATTGGCAAAGGAGTTAGACATGGGCCTGATTCGTGTGGAGAACCTTCGTAAGGTATACCGGGTGGACCAGGAAAAGATTGTTGCGCTCAACCGCATCAATCTGACGGTTGCATCGGGAGAAGTATGCTGTATATTGGGAACCTCCGGTTCGGGCAAATCGACGCTGCTGAATATTATGGCGGGGTTGGAGAAGCCCTCGAAGGGCCGGGTTATGATAGATGACGTAGAGGTCACGGCGCTTTCCGAAAAGGATTTGGCGCTGTTTCGGCAGAAAAATATCGGCTTCGTGTTTCAGTCCTATAACCTGATGCCGACGCTGAGTGCCATTGAAAATGTCGCTATGCCGCTCATGTTCCGGGGAATCAGCAAAGACAGGCGAACCCGCGAGGCCGTTAAAATGCTGCGCGCGGTGCGGCTGGGCAACCGCCTGCTGCACCGGCCGACGCAGATGAGCGGCGGGCAGCAGCAGCGGGTGGGCATTGCGCGTGCCTTTGTCGCGCACCCCAAAATCATATTTGCGGATGAGCCTACGGGCAACCTGGATACCAAAACGACCAGAGAGGTGATGGAGATCATGGTGGGTATGGCGCGGGAGTACCATGAGACCCTGATTTTGGTTACGCACGACCAGGACATTGCCCGCTATGCGGATCGAATCGTTACGATTGTGGACGGAAATATTCAGTCGGATCATACAAACGAATCTGTTTTCCCCGCACAGCGGGAAAAAGTACAGGAATTGACTACGGTATCGGGAGGAAAAACAGAATGAAATTAAATAAGCTGCGTCCTTTGGCGGCGCTGGTGCTTACGATGACCATGCTGCTTTTTTTACTACCATCTCCCGCGGCGGCTTCTTCCAGTTTTGACGTGACGGAACCGGAAATCAAGTCTGTTACAGTACAGTCGGGGCAATCTGTACAAAAGGGACAATCATTCGATACTAGTATTAATTTTTATCATAATGATAGTAATATCCAAAAAGCTTACAGCGCAGTTATTGAAATTGCAAATTATAGTGGATTGAACGTTAAAAGTAATAAATTTACAGTTCCTGTAACTGATTCCACAGCAGATGACGATGATGGTAAAGAATACACTCTATATATTCCTGAAAATTATCTGAAATATATTGGATCCGGGCCTGGCGTGATCAGGCTTACGATTACTTACTATGAGGATTCAAAACCTACTGAGGGTAAAGAGGTAACAATAAAAGACGAAAACGGTAAAAGTAAAATTTATAAAGTTTCTATCCGCAAAACCCTGATTCCCGGCGAAGGCTCCGCGGACAACACGGTGCGTGTGGACGAAAGCAGCTCCACACCGACCATTATCTCCGGAACCAGCGCTACTGTGGCGATTCCTTTGATCAGCGGCAGTACATTGGAGGACGCGCAGATTGCAGTGAAGTTAGCGCCAGAACCGAAAATTCTGCTTACCTCGGCCGGGGCTGTCTATACAATGAATTTTGTGTCAGGAGAAAAGAAATACCTTAATCTTCCGCTCCGTGTGGATTCGTCCGTTGCGGCAGGGATTTATCCTATTACCCTCACGATCAACGGCAATGAAGTAACCGCTTATATTCAGGTGCTGGACAGCGCCCAGGGAAAGGGCGGCGTAAGAATCGACTCCTATAAGCTGGACCGTTCCACCATCTATTCCGGCAGCACCTTCCGCATGGATTTGGTGCTGAAGAACACCGGCGGCCAGACCTATCACAATATTAACGCCGCGCTCGACGGCCTTGCGACAGAGAGCTTTACAGTCGTCGGTTCGCTCGACAGAAAAACGGTCGCAAGCCTGGCCCCGGGCGCGACGGCGACGATTTCCTTCCACATGCAGGCCGCCTCCAAAATGGAATCGGGCAACTACGCGATTGGGGTGAACCTCACTTCAGACGAGGTGACGGAGGCCGTCGCCACCAAGGTGTTTGTCTCTGTGGTGGGAACGGGCGATTCCAGCGGCGGAAAGCCAATCATCATCATCGAGAACTACAGCTTTGGCGGAACCTCGGTGACCGGCGGCAAAACGTTTCCGCTCTCGCTTCGCTTTCGCAACGCGAACACCGGCACCGCGATTCAGAACCTGAAAATCACCATCACCTCCACGGCGGATGAAGATACCGGCGGCGTTTTTACACCCGCCAATTCTTCCAATACGTTTTTTATCTCAAAGCTGGGGGCGGGCGCTTCCATCGACAAATCGATTGAGCTGTACCCCAAGGCGGACGCCAAGCCGAAATCCTACGGCATCGACGTGAAGTTTGAGTACGAGTCCGCCGCGGATACCAAGCACGAGCAGATCACAGCAACGGAAACGATCTCCATTCCGCTCACACAGCCGGACCGCTTTGAGGTGACGAACGCGGAGGTACAGGGGCCGATCCAGATGGGAACGGAGGGCCAGCTGTCCATCAGTTATGTCAATAAGGGGAAGAGCACCGTTTACAATCTTTCCGTTCTGCTCGAGGGCAATTTTACCGCGCCGGAAACGAATATCTATATCGGCAATGTGGAATCCGGTTCTTCCGACAGCTACGATACGACCCTGACCCCGACGGAAGAGGGAACGCTGCAGGGGAAGGCCACGATCACCTACGAGGATCCGAACGGGGAAACCCGTGAAATCATCAAGGAGTTCTCCTGCGAGGTTCAGCCGGCGATGCCCGTCGATCAGGATGGCATGGGCCCCGATGTCAGCGAGCCGATGCCGGAGCAGTCCTCCGGGGTGGCGGCTTGGGTATGGGTGCTCCTTCTGGCCGTGGCGGCCGGAGGGGCCGCAGCCGTCGTGCTCATTCGCCGCAGGCGCGCCGCAAAGCGCCGTGCCCTGCTGGAGCAGGAGGACGACTATGACGACGTGCAGCCGAAAACGCCGGAGCTGCCGGACGAACCGCATCAGAATGAGGATCAGCCATGAAATGGACAGACATGATCGCCATGAGCTTAAGCAGCCTGTTCAAGCGCAAGGTGCGCACACTGCTTACCGTGGCCGGTGTCGTCATCGGCACCTGCGCCATTGTGGTAATGCTCTCCTTTGGCATCGGCATCAAAAAGACAACGGACGAAACGATGCAGAGCATGGGGGATCTTACGGTGATCCAGATCGAAAACTACAACTCCAGCCCCGATGCGGAGCCGCTGAACGACGCCATGCTGGAAAGGATCCGTGCGCTGCCGGGGGTGCAGACCCTGACTCCGATGTTCGACGCAGACTTCTCCGCCTTTCAGATCCGCAGCGGCAAATATGTATATGGCGGGTCCGTCACCGGCGTGTATATGGATGCCCTCTCTGAGTTCGGCTATGAGGTGGAGGAGGGGAAGCTGCCGGAGGGAACCGTAGAGGAGGGCGCGGTTCTGTTCGGCAGGGATGCACTGTATAATTTCTATAACAGCAAAAAGAATAACAATAATATGATCTACCCGGAGCCGGACGCCACCGGAAAAATTCCTGACCCCTATGTGAACCCGATGAAGGATAAGCTGGAGCTGGTGCTGCAAAAGACCGACGAGAATAACAAAAAGACGGTAAAGCCCGTCAAGCTCAAGGCACTCGGCATTCTGGCGCAGGACTGGAGCAAGAGCCCCTCGCCCGGCTACAGCGTGTTTATGGATGTGAAGTATGTTCGTGCTTTGACGGAGCAGTACAATAAGCTGAACAATATCAAGGTTGACAAATCCAAAAAGTTCCAGTACAGCAGCGTTGTGGTCAAGGCGCTCGATATCAAGTCGGTCGAGCCGGTGCAGGACGCTATCAAGGCGCTCGGCTTTCAGACGTACAGTATGGACAGCATGCGCGAGTCCATGGAAGCGCAGACCAGAACCATCCAGATGATTCTGGGCGGGCTGGGCGCGATTTCGCTGCTGGTTGCGGCGCTGGGAATCACGAATACGATGATCATGTCCATTTATGAGCGCACCCGGGAGATCGGTGTGATGAAGGTGCTCGGCTGTGTGATTGGGAATATCCGCACCATGTTTTTGATCGAAGCCGGCATGATCGGCTTCATCGGCGGTGTGGCGGGAATCGCAATCAGTTACCTGCTCTCGTTTCTTCTCAATACCCTGGCGGCGAACGGGGGCGGTGTAATGGGCCTTGGCGGGGCAGGGGGGCAGATTTCGATCATCCCGGCCTGGCTGGCTCTGGGGGCGCTGGTGTTCTCTACCATGGTTGGCCTGGTCTCGGGCTTTTCCCCTGCGAACCGCGCTGTTAAGATCAGCGCGCTTACCGCGATCCGTCAGGAATAATCGATAGCGCTGCGGCGGTCAAATCGAATTCGCCGCGGCGTTTTTGTCGTCAATCGGCAAAACAGACATGCCGTGCGCCAAATATCCGGGCACAAACGGGTCATGCTATTATCCGACTGGAAATTCAATGCGGTGCCGTCATGCTTTTCGTTGACTTTTCTCTGCGATTGCGTTAGCATGAAAAACAGGACGATTGCCAAATTGCTGGAAGATACCATGGTGCAAACAGCAGTTCCCACCGCCGAAGGCGGAGGAGAAAACAAACCGCTTTTCCGGAGCGGCGGTCGGAAACTATATTTTTGGAAAGGTTGTGCGGCAGGTTATGAATTGGGAAGAAATCCTGTCGGATCCCAAGCTGTGGAAGAGAATCCGCAGTAAGATGATGTTTTTAATCGTGTTCACCGTTGGCCTGATTTTTCTTTTGTTTCATATTGAGAATGTATCCTTTGTCATTTCTTACATTCTGTCGTTGTTCGGGCCGCTGCTGGTCGGCGTGGGCGTCGCTTATGTGGTGAATGTACTGGTGCGCTTTTTTGAGAACAAGCTGTTTTATCCTCTGAATCAAAAGGGCTGGAGGCTCTGGCTGAAGTTTCGGCGCGGCATCAGCATTTTGCTGGCGTTTACTTTTCTGTCGCTGGTCGTGTGGCTGATCATCGTCTATATTGTGCCGGAATTTATCAGCTCCCTCAGCTTCTTTTCAGAGAATCTGCCCGCCTATGTCAACCAGCTTTCCCAGTGGCTGACGGAAGTGTCCAAGCAGTTCGACTGGAGTAAGGAAACCCAGAGCCTTTTAAAAATAGACTGGACGAAGCCTCTGGAAAGGATCACCTCCACCATCAGCGACGTAGCCACCTCGCTGGTGTCTGCTACCATCAGCGTGGCCTCCGGTATCATTTCATTTGTGCTGAGCGTGATCTTCTCCATCTATATTCTGTTCGGAAAAGAGCGTCTGATCCGCAACATTCGCCGTGTGCTGTACGCGTTTCTCCCCAGGGAAAAAGCGCAGCGCCTGGTTGCGGTGGGCGTGCTGACCAATCGGATTTTTTCGGGCTTTGTCACCGGGCAGATGACGGAGGCCGTAATCATCGGCTCACTGTGCTACATCGGCATGACCGTTATGGGGCTGCCCTACGCCGTGATGATCAGCGTGATCATTTCCATGACAAGCCTGATTCCGATTCTGGGCGCGTATTTGGGCGGAGCAATGGGCGCGTTCGTCCTGCTGATGATCAACCCTGTGTACAGCCTGTGGTTCCTGATTTTCCTCGTTCTGCTCCAGCAGTTTGAGGGGAATGTCATCTATCCCCGCGTGGTGGGCAACTCCATCGGCCTGCCCGGCCTGTGGGTGATGGTCGCGATTCTGCTGTTCGGCAGCCTGTTCGGCGTGATCGGCATTTTGCTCGGCGTGCCGATGTTCTCCGTGTTTTACGCGCTGCTGCGTCAGGAAACGGAGTTAAAGCTCAAGGAAAAAGAAATTTCGGAAGAAGAAGTAATGGGGAAGCCCCCTGTTGAGGTGCCGGACCCTGCGGCGGAGAAAAAAGCGGCCGAGTCCGATGAAAAATCGGCGGATAAGCAGGCTGAATCCGGCAAGAATTCCGACAATCCCTGAAATGTTGACCGAAAATTTACACTTTCGTCATGTCTGCCTGTCATGTTTCTGCTATCATCGGAATCGTGAAATCGCAGGAACGCAGGAAAGGAGCAACTTTGCAATGCAGGAATGGATCATCCAGACGATGAATCAGTTTGGATATATTGGAATTATGCTGCTGATTGCCATAGAGAACGTATTCCCCCCGATTCCGTCGGAGGTGATTTTGACCTTTGGTGGCTTTTCGACCACGTATACAGATATGAAGGTATGGGGAGTGATCATTGCGGCCACCGTCGGCGCGGTGATCGGCGCTTTGGTGCTGTACAGCGTCGGGCGCTTTTTCCCGCCGGAGCGGATCGAAGGCTGGCTCGACGGCCGCTTGGGTCAGATGCTTCACTTTAAGCGCGAGGATGTGGAGCGTGCCGCACACTGGTTTGAAAAAAAGGGAAGAATCACCGTTTTCCTCTGCCGCTTTATCCCGATCATCCGCAGCCTGATTTCCATCCCGGCAGGAATGACGAAAATGTCGATGGGCGTGTTCCTGCTGTACACCGCCGCGGGAACCTTTTTGTGGAATACCGTGTTGGTGCATCTGGGCGTGTTCGCGGGGGAATCGTGGGAACGAGTTGCGGAATACATCGACCTGTACGCGCACGCCACTCTCGTTGTACTGATCCTTCTGTTCGTTATCGGTGCAATCTTCTTTTACAGAACAAGAATTGCAAAGAAAAGTGAGAAAGAAAAAGGATAATCCCACTCCTTGCAGGCGTAAAATTCAGGTACTGTGCCCTGAAAAACAAGAAATCTTCCCTATTTTTTTAAAGTAATATCGCGTTACCGTTGGATTTTCCTGAAGAATCCGGTATGATTTTAGATAGTATCACTGATTTTTATAGCCGAAGGGTCGGCACTGTATGCGACCTTATGTGGAACCGGAGCAAATCCGCGTCGCTGATGGTTCTGGAGGTGCTGATCGGCCGCTTTGCCTTTTACCACAGGAAAGCAAAGGAAGGGCCTGAAAAGGGATCGCTCCTTCCGCCCATACAGAAGAATAAAAGGATGGCCCCGCCAAATCGGCGGGGCCATCCTTTTATTCGAGCATTCCTCTTTGGCGGACACGTTCCGGGTCGGAGAATTTCCCCATTCCGGTTTTCAGGCGGCCGAAGCCGAAACGCTCGTAAAAGGGCTCCTTTCCCGGTGATGCGTATAAAATGGTATTGCCGTCCGGCAGCTGCCGGAGCATCTCCTCCAGCAGGGTTCTGCCAAGCCCCCGCCCCTGGTATTCGGGCAGCAGGGCCACGTCGTAAAGGGCGGACTGAACCACCGCGTCGGAAAGGGCGCGCGCGCAGCCGATCAGGCGCTGCCCGTCCCGCAGAAAAACGACAGCAAAGCTGTTTTCAAACGCCTTGCGGAACGTTTCGGGCGGGTGGGGGGCAAGGCCCGCGGCCTCGATGACACAGGCCAGCTCCTCCCAGTCGATTCCGCCGCAATTGTACTCGACGGCAAGGTTCATTTCGCGCCACCTGCTTTCTTTTGTGCGGCTCCCTGCTTTTGAATAAAGTTCCAGGAGTCGCGGCACATGTCGGCCAAGGTGTAGCGGGCCTGCCAGCCCAGCTCCCGCTGCGCTTTGCCGGCGTCGGCGTAGTATTCCGGCAGATCGCCGGCCCGCCGGGGAGCAAATTGGTACGGCACGGGAACCCCAGATTCCCGCTCAAAGGTTTTTACGACCTCCAGAACGGAGCTTCCGTGCCCGGTTCCCAGGTTGTAGATACTGACGCCCTGTTGTGCAAACAGCGCGTCCAGCGCCTTGCCATGGCCTGCGGCGAGGTCGCATACGTGAATATAGTCGCGCACGCCGGTGCCGTCGCGGGTGGGGTAGTCGTTGCCGAACACGTTCAGATAGGGCAGGGAGCCCTGCGCCACCCGCATGATGTACGGCATCAGGTTATTGGGGATGCCGTTCGGGTTTTCTCCGATCAGTCCGCTCGGGTGCGCGCCGATCGGGTTGAAGTAGCGCAGCAGCATCGTGTTCCAGCGGCTGTCGCTTTTGCAAAGATCCTGCAAAATCTGTTCGATCATCGCTTTTGTTGTTCCATAGGGATTCGTGGTCTGCCCGGTGGGCATGTCTTCGCGGTAAGGGATGGGATTGTTTTCCCCATATACCGTGGCGGAGGAGCTGAATACCAGCCGCCTGACGCCGTGCAGCTCCATCTGCCGCAGCAGATTCAGGGTGCCGGTCACGTTGTTGTGATAATACAGAACGGGCTTTTGAACGCTTTCTCCCACCGCCTTCAGGCCGGCAAAATGGATGACCGCGTCGATCGGCTGTTTCTCAAAAATCCGCCCCAATTTCTCTTCCTCCAGCAGGTCGCAGCAGCAGGATGAGAAATCGCGGCCGGTAATCGTGCGCACCGCGTCCAGTGCGGCGGGGGAGGAGTTGCTGAAGTTATCCACCACGCAGATATCGTAGCCGTTTTGCAGCAGCTCCACGCAGGTGTGGCTCCCAATAAAACCGGCGCCGCCGGTGACCATAATATGTTTCATCAGATTATCCTCCGCATTGTTCCGGGTTCTTTCTGCCCGGAGATTTTGTCCAGCCCCAGCAGCCGTCGGGCGTTGTTCCAGCAAATGTCCTCCAGCATGCGGTCTGGCAGACCCAGCCGTTCGAGAAAGCGCATCTGTTCTTTCGGCAGGCTCCAGGGGCAGTCGCTGGCGTAGAGCACTCTCTCCGAACCGTGATGCAGAATCATCCGCTTGGCCTGCTCCGGGTCGATGAGCAGGTAAGACATCGAGGTGTCGAGATAAACGTTTTCCATACCGATCAGGTATTCTTCGGCTTCTTCGCTGCGCCGCATTCCGCCCATATGCGCCGCAATAACGGTCATGCGCGGAAAATCGCGCGCCACCTTTGCCAGAGCCTTCGGCGGCGTGTGCACCACATGGGGGGAAACCGGATCCCACCCTGCGTGAAAGGTAACGGGCAGCCCCAATTCCTGAAGCGCGTCATAAACAGGGTACGCCTTTTTATCATCCACGAAGAAGCGCTGGTACTCCGGGTGCAGCTTGACCCCAAAAAGCCCCAGGCCGCGAATGCGCCAAAGTACCTCAACGGCGTCCGGTGCATCCGGATGAACCGAGCCAAAGCAGTAAAAGAAATCATCCTGAACCTCTGCGGCCCAGTTATTCACGTTGGTCTGCTGTTCCGGCCTGGTCGCAATATTCAAAACGGCGGCGCCGGAAATCCCCCATTCCTTCAACCGCGTCCTGGTGTCGGAGAGCGTCGCCTTCGTCACGGGGGGAACATGACTCGTCTCGCTAATTCCGGAAAGTGCTTTTGGAGCCAGAAAATCTGGAAACATGTGAACATGCATATCAAAAATCATGGAAAACAGGGTAAGTCCTTTCTTAATAATGATACCGCTTTCAAAAAGCCTGCACAATGCTGGTACAGCGGGTTCTTCGCCGCCTGCGCAGGAGGCGAAGTTATTCACTTTCTGAAAGAGGAAGGATACGCGGCAAACTTCAAAACGAGGCATTGTAGCGAATGGGGAAACTGTACGGAGCCGGCATCGCGGCGGTTGTCGTCGGTTTTCATCAATGAGTACCCGAAAGGTGCGCCGCGGGGGTTGCAGGTTGGAAACCGGACGGTGTAAAAACTCATTGACGATACCATATTGTTTTCATTTTACACGCTTTGAAATAAAAAAACAAGGCATAGTGTCCGCCTGTGCCGGTACACTATGCCTTCGCCGGGCTGCTTACTGGTAAGTGAACAAGTTGTTCTGCTCCCCCTGCTGTTTCAGTTCGGCAAGCTGTTTCTTTGAATTTTCACGCTGTACCAACAAAAGATCCGTTGTGGAACGATTGAGAGCGGCAGCCTGGCGGAACAGCTCATTGATTTCCGAAATCAAAACAAGGGCCCGTTTTTCGTCCGGAGAACAGACTGCTTCCTCTAACTGCAAAGACATCAAATCGCGCAGTCTTTCCTGTTCGGCGGGGGGTTGAAGATCTGTTTTTGATCGAATCAGAAGGTTGCATTTGTCCACCCGCTGCATCAGCTGGCCGCGCTGCTCCAGCAGCAAGTCCAAGTCAACCGTTTCTTCCAGAGACTGAACCTCCATCTGCTTGGTGATGTTCAGAATCTGTTCCATCAGTATTTTCTTTTGCTCCAGGCATACCAAAATGTCCTGCGTAAGCATGATATACTCCAATCTTTTCTGCGGCGATCTTTATTTCTTCATATGAACCAGCTTTTCCGCCTGTACCCAGGTGTCACGCATTTCGTCGACAAGCGGGAGCAGATCGTCCAAAAGCTGCGGGTCACGCCGGATTTCTGAACGAATAATCTGCTGATTGCAGAAGTAGTACAAATCATACAGCTCTTTTGAAATCGGGTACTTGAAGTTCAGCACCGAAGAAAGATACTGAAAGATATTTTTGCACTTTTCCGTGCATTTTTCAGAGTTGGTATAGTCCTCCTGCTTCATCAGCAGAGAGGCGTGATGAAGGTTCTTTATGACTTCATCGAACAGAAGCACCAGTTGTTCCCCGCGCGACATGGTGGAAATGGACTGCTGCTTATATTGAAAAATTGCATTGCTTTGCATGATACACCTCTGATTTTACCGTCAGGTGGAGCTGGACTGCATAAAGAAGCTCGCCTGACTATTCATCCGCGCGATATAAGTTTCCAGAGCGGTAAATTTATTATAATAATATTCCTGCTGGGATTTGAGCCGGGTTTTCAGCGTTTTGATCTGAGCGTCATAGTCCTTCATCTTTTTAGCCAGATCGCTCTGATCCACCTTGCTGGTGGTAGACCCCGCCTTTGAAATCAAAAGCCCTGTATCGACCAGACTGTCGTTTGTGTACTTTTTGAGGAGATCCTGCATCCGAGTGGCAATGCCGTCTGTGGAGGTAAACAGCTGAGAAACCTTATCGGGATCGGAATTGAGCGCCTTTTTGAGCTTATCCTCGTCCACAGTCAGCTTTCCGTTGTCGGAATAGCTGGCGGAGGAGATGCCGATCTGGTACAGAGCGCTGCTCATCGAAGAAACCACATCCGTCATACTGTGGCGCCAGTCCTGAGCAAAGCTGCTGAGCGTAGAATCGTTAAACAGCATGCCCTGCTTTGCCTTTTTCTCCCAGGCGGTGATCTGGCTTTCACTCATTCCGCTTTTCTGTTCGTCCGTTAAAGGAGCGTAGGTGCCGTCCGTCGGCTTCTTCTCTGTGTACATTCCGTTGACTGTGGTCAGAATGGCATTGTAATCGTCGATAAACGTTTTGATCTTTGTCACAAGATCGTCGGTTTTCGATTCCACCGAAAAGGTGATGGGGTCCATATCCGGTACTTCTTTTCCGTCAACCGTTTTGGTCGGAGTCGTTTTCTGCAGCTCAAAGTTCACGCCGTCCATGGTAAAGCTGTTGCTGGCTCGAGTGATGGTTTGATAGGACTGCCCGTTGTCGAAGCTGACCTCCATCACGGCATCCTGGCCGATTATGTTTTCGGTGATGCCGCTGCCGGTGTCACCGAATAAAACCTGAGACAAATTGCCGGATACATCTGAAATGTTCACATGACTGTTGGCGCCGCCGTTTTTCGCGACGATGCTGAAACGATCCAGCGTGCTGGAATAAGTAACGGTAACGTTGGCATCCGGATCATTATTGATGGTTTTTATGATCGTGTTGATATTATCGGTCGCTTTAAAGGAGAATTCTTTTCCGTTGACGGAAATTTTATATTCGGAAAGCAAATCGGTATTCCCGTTGGTGTCCGTTGCAGTAGACAGGGGAGTTTTCAGCTCTCCCTGCACATCCCGCAGGGTTTTGTTCAGGTTGATGCGGTTCGATTCACCGGCATACACCCGCAAGGCGCCCTCCACACCCAGCACTCCGCTCTTGCTGGAGGAGGAAAGGGTCAGTACATTGGTGCTGTCTTCCAGGGTTTGAAAGGAAAGGGACCCCGTTGTATTATCAAAGGAAACTTTTACTTTATCAGAACCATAAGCAGAATCCAGCTTTGCCTGCAAATAGTTTGCAAGTTCATCCGGCGTGTCATAGTTCTCCACCTGGGTTGCGTCAAAAGAAACGGTTTTGGAAAGTCCGTTCAGGTCAAACGTGAGGGTGGAGCCGGAAAGAGAGTCGCTTAAATAAGTGGAATATAAGGCGCCTTTGTCGACCGCATTTGTGAAATCGTAACCCGTAATCTTGCCCGAGCCGTCTGTTTGAGCAGTCAGCCCCAGCCCGCCGAGCAGATTCTGGCTGCCGCCCATAACAGATACCGAGCCGAGAGAGGAACTGGCAGAAACCTTGCCGCTGGCATTCACGGTAAAGTTAATTTTACCCGCCAAATCCTTGCTCGCCTTTACTGCTTCGTTCAGTTGGATTTCCAAAACCTTGTTGTACCCTTGGTTATAAGCGTCCGTTCCCTCAACCGGGAGCGAGAAAGCGGAGGGGACGGTCAGGGTATAGTCAGTGCCGCCGATATTCAGGTTCAGTTTGGAACCAGCCGCGATCGAATGGTTTTTAAAATAGGCTTCGTTTATTTCTGTTTCTCCGGTTATGGCTGTGCCGGAATCATTCGCCTTCAGCCCAAGCCCGTTGAGCAGAGCGTCCGAGCCGCTTTTGACGGTAACAGCAGCGGTGGTGTTTTCCGCATCTATATTTTTCAGAGTGAATTTGTTGCCGTCTATAGAGGCTGCCAATTTGTCGCTAAGCCCCTGATCCTTCAATTGCTGGTTGATTTGATTTTTAATATCCTCAGCTGTCTTGGTGTTTCCGTCGGAACCCACCGTCAGGGTGTACTCTTTCCCCTCGAAGCTGATCTTCATGGAAGCGCCGGTCACGGCGCTCTTTGTCCATACAGACTCAATTTTTCCGGTTTGTATCGTCTGGTTTGATACCTTGTTGCCAGCGGTAAACGACGCCTGCGTCGCAAGCTGCGAAATCGATTTAATTTTCATGTTTTTCGCAACATTAGACAACCCGCTAACATTCACATAGGAAGAAAAGTTGTTTTTAATCGAGGTGCTGTTAAAGAAATTGGCGTTTAAAATGCTGCTGCTGCTCGAGGAGGAGCTGAGATATTTGGACTGAAACTCAGCGACCGATTTTAACAGAGTTCGGTAAGCCTCCTGCTGCCAGCTGGCAACCTGTTTTTTCTGGCCGGCAGTGTCAATTTTTTTCTGTATTCCGCTCGTAAGCTGTTTCACCAGTTCGTCGGTGTCTAATCCAGACATTAAGCCGCTCATACGCTTGGAAGAGCTTGCGGTGGCATAAAGGGAAGAGGAAGATGTGCTGGAATTGGTACTTAAAGAAGACATTTAGAAATCCTCCTGTCCGATCAAATATACTTCTTACTTTATATATCGTACTATTTTCATAAATCCTTAGAGAAAAAATCAGAAGAATTCGCTGCGATTTTCGGAAATAACAATTGCATTTCCCGAATGAATATTGTACACTTAGTGCATAAGTTTTGTTGTACTATTGCTCAGAAATGTGAGCAAGAAAGAAAGGAAGCCCATGAATTTTGTTCCAATCGATCAGCTGAAAGAAGGCATGAGGCTGGATCGGGACGTGTATTTGTATGATTACAAGACTTGTAAAGTTGCCATGCTGCGTTCCGGGCAGGTTTTGACCAGCGCGTACATTCAAAAGCTTTGCGAACTGCAGGTTTTAGGGGCATATATCCATTCCGATGATGATCAGGAGGAACAGCCGGTACACAGGCTGCCGCGACCTCGTCCGCCGATTAAAAGGACGCTTAAGCAGGAAGCCGTCACCAATCTCGAACACGTTTACGAGATGTTTGATAAGAATGCGCAGAGTATCAATATCAGCCATATCAATCAGACTCTGGATGTTTCTAAACAGCTCGTTACAGCACTGAAAAACAATAAAAACATCGAACTCAGCATTTTTAATTTAAAGCTGTACGATGACTACACGTATAATCATTCACTCGGCGTGTCGATTCTGGCAATTGCCATCGGCATTTCCATGGGAATGAAGACCAGAGATTTATACGACCTGGGCCTTTGCGCATTGTTGCATGACATTGGGAAGATGTCGATCCCGATTGAGATTATTGCAAAACCGGCCAGACTTACGCCGGAAGAGTTTGAAGTTGTGAAGCTCCACCCGTATAAGGGTGCTGAGTTTTTTTTAAAGCATCAGCTTGTCAGCAAAAAAATCTGTGCCGGGATTTTGACGCATCATGAAAAATTTGACGGCTCCGGTTACCCCAACGGCCTGAAGGGCGACGGCATTCCCTTGTTCGGCCGTATTATTGCGGTTGCGGATGTGTATGACGCGCTTACTTCCGTTCGGCCTTACCGAAAGCCGTCTTCCCCCACGGAAGTGCTGGAATATATTATGGGGGGGAGCGGCACCGCCTTTGACGTGGAAGTGGTCGAGGCGTTTTTAAGAAAGGTTTCTCCGTACCCGGTTGGCTCCTGTGTCAGGCTGAGCAACGGCGAAATTGCGATTGTTGTGGCGCAGAATGCCCGGCACCCGCTTCGCCCCCAGATTCGGCTGCTCAGTACGCCGGACAAGATACTGGATTTGTACAACGATCGAAACTATCTTTCGCTCGTGATCGAGAACGCCTGCAATATCTCCACGGAAGATCTGGATGAGGAGCCCGAGGAGGAGAAGGAGCAGGAAGAAAAGATCATCAAATGAAGCTGTAAAGCTGTGAACAGTCTGCGGACAATCCGTCCGCAGACTGTTTTTTTTGCAGACTGTTTTTTTGATGAAAAAAAGCGGCCGGAATCTCTCGGCCGCCTCACAAACAGGGTACTATGAAATGCGCAATGAAGGATCAAACGTCTCCTGCCGGGGCCTGTCGGGAAACAGCTTCGTCCGGCGATCGGTTTGCGTTGCCGGGTGATTTCCCTTTGGCGGATTTCTTTCCCGTCAATGCGCAGGCATGTGCGGCAGAATGATTTTACAGCTGCTTCAGCGCCTGTTCCACCTGCTTGATTTCATCGTTGTTCAGAATCTTTTTCGGGTCTACCAGCAGCACTACCTTGTCGTGCAACCGTCCGATTCCGGTGACGTAGGTGTTGGCGCTGTTGCCGGAAATCACGGTGGGGGTAGACGAGATGTTTTCCTCCTCAATGACGGAAACCTCGTTGACGGAATCCACCAGAAAGCCGATATAGGCTTCTTCCAGCTTCGTCACAATAATGCAGGTGCGGTCGGTGTATTCCAGTTCGGGCTTGCCGAAGCGCAGCCGGATATCGATCAGCGGGATGATGCTGCCGCGCAGATTGATCACGCCCTTGGCGTAGGCCGGCGAATCCGGCACGGGGGTAATCTCCTGCATGCCGATGATTTGCACCACGTCTGAAATCGGGACGCCGAAGAGCTGGCTGTCCAGAAAAAAGGTCAGATATTTTCCGTCGAGCTCCTGATTGGCTGTGTCCAGAAAGTCGATGGTATCAATGGTATCTTGCACTTTCGTCACCCTTTCAAAGTGATATTAAAATGAGCTTGTGTATTGCCGGGGAACCTCGAAAGCCGCGACGAAGCCTCAGGCGCCCTTGTCTTCCGGCTGGTTGTCCGCATTCGCTTTGTTCTGCGGGTGCTCGTCCTCGTTTTCGGTCAGAATCCGCTTTAGATTCAGCAGAAGCGCGGGCCCCTTGGAAAGCGTTACGATCCCGGTTACAAAGGGGTTGCTTTTTTCGCGGCCAAGGCTTGGCGTTTCGTTGACGTCCGCGACGGCAATATCGGTTACGTCGTCCACACTGTCTACAATCAGGCCGATGACGGCGTCCTCCCACTGCGTTACCACGATGCTTGTCTGCTCACCGTATTCCAGCTCGGGCTTTAATAGCTTCAGCCGCAGATCGATCAGCGGCACGATTTTGCCGCGCAGATTGATCACACCCTTAACATACGGGGGCAGCTTCGGCATCAGTGTGATTGACTGAATGCGCACGATTTCCACCACCTGGCTGCTGGGAATGGCGAAAATCTGACGATCGATATAGAAGGTCAGATATTTTTCAGACGCATTCAGTTTTGCTGCGTTTCCTGCCGCCAGGGAGGAAACCGGATTCGGGTTATTACTCATATCATTTCACCACTTCTTCCGCCGCGGCCGCGGCGGTTAATTTGAAAAGAAAATATACGTCAAATCGTCTATTACTCAATTTATATATCGGCCGAACGAAAAAGAAAATGAAGAGTATTCTCAAAAAAAACGGCGCCAAAATCGATCATTCTTCAGAGAATTCCGGCATTTCGGGCGCCGATGGGCCCTTTTTTGCATCGGAGGCCGCGGGGGGCGACTGCGGCTCGCCGTAATTGAGGAAGTACAGGTACAAATCTGCCACGGCTTGATACAGCTCCGGCGGAATTTCGGCGCCCATGTCCATCTGCGACAGCAGGGAGGCCAGCGCGTCGTCCTGAAAAACGGGGATGTTGCTTTCCTGCGCAACCTCTATGATTTTGGATGCGGTATAGCCGACTCCCGCCGCCACCACGACCGGAGCGTTGTTTTCCGCCTCGGAATAGCGCAGGGCGGCCGCGCGCTGCTTGTTGTTATACTGTGACATCGACGATTCGCCTTCCCTCATGAATTTTTTTCAGAATGGTTTTTGCGGCCGAGGGAGGGGCCCCTGCCGACAGCTCCACCGTCTCCGGCTCCAGGCCGTTCCGGGCAAAAATTCCGGCAACCGCTGCGCTGATTACCTTGGCGTCGGGGGCGAATTCCGCGGGGCAGTTGAGCCGGGCGCTGATCTTTTTCCCGGTCAGTGTCAGAAAGGCTTCAAAGTAGCCCTTGGACTTGATGTCGAACGTCAGAATGATCCGGCGGCTGCGTTCCTGCTCCTCCGCCGTTCGTTTTTCGTCGGCTTCCTCTTCCTTTTCAATCCAGATTTCGCCGAACAGGTACTTGCCCTCAAAGGCGAGGGGGAGGAACAGATGGTGGAACGGCATATACACGCTGTTGTCCATCAAAAGGGAGGAAAGCGTGCTCTGGAACAACTCCTGCCCGCGCTGCGACGGGCCGTTTGCGTTTTCCGTCAGCAGCTGAAGTACGGAATCCAGCAGCTTGTTTTCTTTTGGGGTTTCCAGACGCCCCATGTGATTCAGAAAGACGGAGGTCATTTCGTTGAGCTTATGAGGCGGAAAATTCAGATCGTATTTGCAGTAATCGAGCAGAGCGGTGTATTTTTCCGCCAGCTCCTCGCGCGAGCTGATGTTCAGGCGCGACAGATCGTGTACCAGCAGCGTGATGTTGTCGCGCACACGGCCAAAGTCGTTGGTGGCGGAGATATACCGCCGGATAAATGGGAGAATTTTTTCTTTGAGCACAGAGAGGTTCCGGTTCAGGTTTTCAATCGGCAACTCCTCGGTCAGCTCCTGCGTCATCTGCTGCAGCTGGCCGCTGTACGGCTGAGGAATCTGTTCGCTGATCTGGATCAGCCGGCGGATCACCGAGCGGGTGGTGTCTGCGGCGCCGGTGTAGGCGTTAAAGGCCTTCAAAAACTGCGCCGTTTTCTGCTCCAGCTGCTCGCCCGGGTTCTGCTCGAGAATCTGCCGCATCATTTGAAACAGCGCGCCCGAAAACTGCGTCCGGTTATTTTCCTGAAACAGCAGATTCTGCACGATTTCCTCTCGCCCCATATTGATGACCTGCGTCAGCTGGCGCAAAGGATCGGAAATGCCGGCAGTCTGCTCCGCGCCGGCCCGTCCCATAACCTCAAACACCAGCTTGCCCAGGCTCTGCGAAAGATCCGGCGTTCTGCCAAGCTGCTGAATAAAGCGGTTGAATACGGAGTTCCGGTTCAGAAGAAACGAAAATTCGGCGCTGCCCTGCTGGCCGGACTGTCGGTCGGCATTGGCGGGCGGCACCAGCGCCGGGTTGACCACGGCGCGGTCGGCCGGCTTTGCGGGGTTCATCCGGTTCACATTTTCTCCGCCTGGAATAGGAGTGGTGATTCTCAGGTTATCTGCCATAAACGGGTACCTCTAAAATTAAAATTTATAGAAATCGATGGGAAAAAGTTAATTATTTGCGACTCAATCCGATATAACATTATGAGAAAGACAGAATTTTCTGGCTTTTCAAGTTTATTCCTTTTCGGAATTTATTAAGATAGGCGGTGGCTATCATTCATGGATAACAATATGGAATCTTTGCTGGAAGTTTTTTTATTTGAAACCAACGGTTTGCTGACGCACCTGGATGAAATCCTTCTTCGCTGCGAGCAAGCGAGCGATTTCGATTCGGACAGTATCGACGAGATCTTCCGCATTATGCACACGATCAAGGGCTCTTCTGCAATGATGCAATTTGACAGCATGGCTACGGTGACTCACAAGATGGAAGACCTGTTTTATTACGTAAGAGAACACGGTATTTCCTCGGAGTACAACGAGCCGCTCACGGACTTGATGTTCAAATCCAGCGACTTCTTGAAGACGGAAGTTGAGAAAATCGAAAATAACGAACCCCTTATTACAGATATCGGCAGTTTGGAGGAAGAAATTAATTCTTTCCTCAAAAAGATTTCCGGGAAAGTCCCCGAAGACCCCGGGGCAGCCGTGCAGGCGCAGCCGGCCGCCCCGGCGGAGCAGCCGGCTGCGGAGCCTGTTGCCGCCTCGATTCCCGAGGCACCCGTTCCGGCCCCGGCCGTTCCCCCCGTACAGGCTTGGCAGCCCGCCGCCGACGGCGAGGAATACCTCTACCCGGTGCGCGTTTTCTTTGAAGAAGAAACGGAGATGGTTCACCTGCGCGCCATGCTTTTGGTGCACGCCATCGCCGAAACCGGCGTTCCGGTGCGCAGCGTGCCGGAGCATCTGGATTCCGATTCCACTGCGGCGGATGTCATCGGCAGAGAAGGGCTTCTGGTGTTGTTCCGCACAAAAGAGGAAATGGAGTCCTCGCTCAAGAGCATCGAAAACTTTGTGTACACCAAAAATTATACCGTTCTTTCCCCGCTGACGCAACAGAAGGAACAGGCGAAAAATATTAAAGAGGAAAAGACGGCCGCAAGCAGCGAGCCCGCCGCGAACAACGGGAACGGCAATCATCTGGCCGTCAAGCAGAATCTCATCAACGTCAACCTGTCAAAGCTCGACAATCTGATGGATCTTGTCGGGGAGATTGTCATTACGGAATCCATGGTAACGTCCTCCCATTCCGTGCAGACCGACGACAGCGGGGTGGATAACAGCTACACCAAGGCTTCGCGCCAGCTGCGCAAGCTGACGGACGAGCTGCAGGAGATCGTCATGTCCATCCGCATGGTTCCGATTTCGGGCGTGTTTCAGAAAATGCGCCGCATTGTGCGCGACATGAGCAAGAATCTGGACAAGGACGCGGAGCTTGTGCTGGTCGGCGAGGATACCGAGGTGGACAAGTCGATCGTGGACAATATCAACGACCCGATCATGCACGTGGTGCGCAATTCGATGGATCACGGCCTGGAGGATAAGCAGACCCGCATCGCAAACGGCAAGCCCGCAAAGGGAACCATTACCCTGACGGCGCAGAACACCGGCGGCGAAATCCTGATCTCCATTGAGGACGACGGCCAGGGAATCAACCGCGAGGCGGTGCTGGCCAAGGCCAAGCGCCAGGGCATGCTCAAAAAGAGCGAAAAGGAATATTCCAACCGCGAGGTCTACAATTTTCTGCTCATGCCCGGATTTTCCACGAACGAGGTGGTCACCGAATATTCTGGCCGCGGCGTGGGAATGGACGTTGTGAAGAAGAATGTGGAAAAGGTTGGCGGCGACGTGACGATCTCGAGCGAACCCGGCAAGGGAACAAAGGTGTTGTTCAAGATTCCGCTCACTCTGGCGATCGTCAACGGCATGAAGGTCTCCGTGGGCGACACCATGTTCATCGTCCCCACCAATAACATCAAGCAGCTGGTGAAGGTGACGTCCGATCAGGTGCTGTACGATACCAGCGGCAACGAAATCATCACCATGCGCAACCAGTATTACCCGCTCATCCGTCTGCACTCTGTGTTCGGCCTTGAGCCCCGCGCGAAAACGCTGGAGGATTCCATCGTTGTACAGGTGGAAAGCCACGAGAAGGTGTACTGTATCCTCGCGGATGATCTGCTCGGGGAGCAGCAGGTTGTGGTAAAGGGGCTGCCCGCATACCTCAATCAGTTCAATATTAAGGATACCGGGATTTCCGGCGGTGCCGTGCTGGGCGATGGCAGCATCAGCCTGATTCTCGATGTCGTCAACCTTTATAATAACAATTAAATCGCAGAGGTTTCGAGTCAAACGGCACAAGCCCATAGGCAAAGAAAGGGCGGTGTGGGGGGATGGCGCTGCAAAAGCTTCCTCTTGAAAAGGCGTTTATGCTGGTGGAACCCGGCCCGGTTCTTCTTGTCACGACAAATGACGGGAGAAAAAACAACATCATGACGATCACCTGGCATATGGTAATGGATTTTACCCCGCAGATCGCTCTGACGACCGGCCCGTGGAACCACTCCTTTCAGGCGCTGCGGGACACCAAGGAATGTGTGCTTGCGGTTCCGACGGTCGACCTTGCGGAAAAGGCGGTCGCAATTGGGGACTGCTCCGGCGCCGATGTGGACAAATTCCGGGAATTCGGGCTGACGCCGGTTCCGGGGCTGGGGGGAAAAGCGCCGCTGATCTCCGAGTGTCTGGCCTGCCTGGAGTGCCGTGTTCTGGATTATGTGGAGCCCTATGGCATCTTTATCCTGCGGGGCACTCAGGCCTGGATGGATTTGGAGCGCAGGGAGCGTCGCACATTTCACGCGAACGGTGACGGAACCTTTCGCGCGGATGGAGAGACTCTTTGCCTGCGCAGCCTGATGGAGGATAAACTGCCGCCCGGCGTATAGCGGTTCGCTCCGTTCTGGGGGAACCCAAAGATACGGGGCGGCTTTGCCTGATTTCAGGGAACAAACAACTAAAGAAACGGTTCAGGGGAGGCGTTTGATTTGCAGATTCATAAAATCGCGGTTATTCCCGGCGACGGGATTGGCCCGGAGGTCATTTCGGAAGGCTGTAAGGTGCTGGAGCAGGTCGCCCGGCTGGACGGCGGCTTTCGGTTTGAGTTCACCACGTTTCCGTGGGGCTGTGAATATTATTTGAAAAACGGCAGAATGATGGCGGAGGACGGAATCGAGCGGCTCAGCGGCTTCGACGCCATTTTCCTCGGTGCGGTCGGGTTCCCCGGCGTGCCGGATCATATTTCCCTCTGGGGGCTGCTTTTAACGATCCGCAAGAGCTTTGACCAGTATGTCAACCTTCGCCCTGTAAAGATGCTGCGGGGAGCACCCTGCCCGCTGAAGGATGTTCGGCGGGAAGACATCGACATGGTTTTCGTGCGCGAAAACAGCGAGGGTGAATATGCGGGCAGCGGAAGCTGGCTCTACCGCGATACTCCCCGCGAGGTGGTGCTCCAGAACGGTGTGTTTTCACGGCACGGGTGCGAGCGGATCATGCGCTATGCGTTTGAGCTGGCGCGCCGTGAGCAGAAAACGCTGACCAGCGTGAGCAAGGGGAACGCTTTGAATTACTCCATGGTGTTCTGGGATCAGATATTTGCTGAGGTGGGTCGGGAATACCCGGATGTAAAGACCGCCTCCTATTTGGTGGACGCGGCCAGCATGATGATGGTAAAGCGCCCCGAGGCGTTCGAGGTGATCGTCACCTCCAATCTGTTCGGCGATATCCTCACCGACCTTGGCGCCGCGATCGCCGGCGGACTGGGTCTTGCGGCCGGCGCGAATATCAACCCCGAGCGCAAATATCCCTCCATGTTTGAGCCGATTCACGGCTCTGCGCCCGACATTGCGGGCCGCCAGATCGCGAACCCGCTCGCCACCGTTTGGGCAGCGAGTCAGATGCTGGATTTCTTTCACCATGATGCTTGGGGCAGGCGGCTTCTGGACGTGATGGAGGATGTGCTGACAGAAGGGAAGATCCTCACTCCCGATATGGGCGGAACCGCGACCACGGCGCAGGTTGGCGACGAGATCGTGTCCCGTTTGGGCCGGTGATCGTTTCATTCGGGCGCTGTACTGGGCGGGGGCCTCAACACCCAGAATTTTTTCACTGAAGAAAGGATCAATATGATACGTCTGACAGACCAGGAATTCCAGACTATTGTCACCTATATCAAAAACAACTATGGGATCAATCTGGCAAACAAACGCCAGTTAATAGAAGCGCGCATGTATTCCGTTCTGACGGAAAAGGGCATGAAGAGCTTTTCGGAGTATATGAACCTGATCCAGCAGAAGAATCCGGAAGAAATCACCCTTCTGCTGAACAAGCTGACGACAAATCACACGTATTTCATGCGGGAACCGGCCCATTTTGATTTTATTAAGAATAAATTTCTGCCGCTTCAGGAGCGCATCAATCGCCGCAGGCTTGTGCGGATTTGGAGCGCGGGCTGTTCCTCCGGTGAAGAGGCCTATACCACCTGCATGGTTCTGAAGGATTACTTCAGCCTGGGCCGCGCGGGTTGGGATTTTCGTATTCTCGCCACGGATATTTCCGAAAAGGCGATGTCTGCGGGCAAAGCCGCCGTGTACAGCGCGGAATCTCTCAAAAACGTGCCGCAGGGCTGGCTGACCCGTTATTTTGTCAAGCAGGGGGCGGACCAGTACCGCATCAACGACGATGTTCGCCGTCATGTGACGTTTCAGCGGCTGAATTTGATGCAGCCCTTTCCGCCGATGCAGCCGTTTGATCTGATTTTTTGCCGGAATGTCATGATCTATTTTGACCAGAACGACCGCAACAGACTGATTAATAAATACTACGACATGCTCGTCCCGGGTGGTTTTTTGCTGATTGGGCATTCAGAAACCATACAAAGGGATAGCTCTAAATTTATTTACCTGGAGCCGTCGGTGTATCAGAAAGGACAGTGAACCTATGTCGCTCAATCGTATCATCAAGGTTCTGATTGTGGATGATTCGCTGTTTTTTCGGACGGCGCTGCAGAACGCCCTGCTGAAGGATCCGGGAATATCTGTGGTGGGTACCGCAGGCAGTGCGGCCGAAGCGGCGAAGAAGATTCAGGAGCTTTCGCCGGACGTCATTACCATGGACGTGGAAATGCCCGATATGAAGGGCACGGATTTTTTAAAAAAACTGATTCCCCGGCGGCCCGTACCGGTTGTGCTGGTCAGCTCGCTGGATCTCGGTATTTTTGATGCGCTCGACGCGGGCGCCGTCGACTTTATCCGCAAGCCCGCCGCAAGAACCGATTACAATATGTTTTTTACCGAGCTGACGACGAAAATCCGGATCGCCTCGACCGCAAGAGTCAAGGCGAAGGCTCCCTCCCCGCTGGATTCTCTGCCGACGCCCGCGCTCTCCCCCAATAACAAGGCAGAAAAAATCATCGCCATCGGCGCTTCTACCGGAGGAACCGAGGCGACGCTCGAAATCCTGAAAAAGCTGCCGGCAAATATTCCGGGCATTCTGGTCGTGCAGCATATGCCGCCCGGATTCACCAAAATGTACGCGGAGCGCCTCGACCGCCTTTGCAGCTTTTCTGTGGCGGAGGCCAGAGGCGGCGAACGCGTGGAGCCGGGCACGGCCTATATTGCGCCGGGCGATAAGCACATGACCCTCGCCAAAGATTCCAGAGGCTACTACATCAAATGCGCTGCGGGCGAAAAGGTCAGCGGGCATTGCCCGTCGGTGGATGTGCTGTTTCGTTCGGTCGCCGAAACGGCGGGCAAGGACGCCATGGGGGTCATCCTGACCGGGATGGGCAGCGATGGGGCCAAGGGCCTGCTCGAAATGAGAAAGCGGGGATCCTTCACAATCGGCCAGGACAAAGCGTCCTGTGTTGTTTACGGCATGCCGATGGTCGCGTTCGATATCGGCGCAGTGGTTCGTCAGGCACCGTGCCCCTCCATCGCGGGGATCATTATCCAGCATCTGAATCAGGCGAAATAAACGCGCCGGAATCGGCGTGAAGCAGAATAAAAGAACAGGGGACGGATTCTTTGAAGCGATCCCCAAAAGTGAGAGAAATAATTTGACCGGGCGGCCAGGAAGGCTTATTGTCTGCAAATGTGCGGGCGGCAAACCCTCGCGGCCGCTTTTTCACCGTGCCCTTGATTCACAGCGGCTCTAGCCCTCTTAACAAATTTCAAAGCGCATGGGCGACAAGCCGCCGGCACAGCCGGCGGCTTGTCGCCTTTTTGATTCTAGCCCCCAAAGGTGCGCTGCGGGCATTGCGGCTTAAACACCGTCTGATTTTCGAGCTGGTTGACGAGAGCGCAGTGCTTCGGTTGGGGGAGAACAGACCGAAAACAGCATTCCTTTTCCCCGCACCGAACAGGCGGAAGAAACCGGTATTCTCAGGGGCTGCCTGCGAATGGTCATGGCATGTTCGGGAGAAAAATAATAATAAATTTAAAATTACTATTGAAATCATACAAAGAATGTACTATACTAAAAACCGAAAGAGCCCGGTAACGTTTCCGGTAACGTTACTGGAATACTGAAGAGAATTTTGTTAGGAGGAAAAACGATGAAAAGGGTTTTAGCATTTTGCCTGGCGGCGGCGATGACGGCGTCTTTGGCCGCGTGCAGCAACAGCACCGGCGCAAGCCCCAGCAGCGCGGCCAGTACGGCTCCTCAGGGGGAACAAAGCATCTATTATCTGAACTTTAAGCCTGAGGTTGCTCCCGTTTACAAAGAGATCGCGAAAGCGTATAAAGAAGAAACCGGTGTTACCCTGAATGTGGTCACCGCGGCTTCCGGTACCTATGAGCAGACCCTAAAGTCCGAAATCGCCAAGGCGGACGCGCCGACGATCTTCCAGATCAACGGGCCGAGAGGCTACGCCAGCTGGAAGGATTACTGCGCGGATTTGAAAGACACCGAGCTGTACAAACACCTGACGGATAAGAGTCTGGCCATTACGGACGGCGACGGCGTGTACGGCGTCCCCTATGTGGTAGAGGGCTACGGTATCATCTATAATCAGGCCATCATGGACAAATATTTCAAGACCTCCGGCGCGAAGGCGGCCTCCATGGCAGAGATCAACAGCTTTGACAAGCTCAAGGCCGTTGTGGAAGACATGACGGCGAAGAAAGACGAACTCGGCATCAAGGGCGTGTTCTCTTCCACCTCTTTAAAGCCCGGTGAAGACTGGCGCTGGCAGACCCATCTGGCCAATGTACCGGTTTACTATGAGTTCAGAGACAACAAGGTTGATCTGACCAGCGACGCCACAAAGGAAATCAAGTTCCAGTATTCCGACAACTATAAGAATATCTTTGATCTGTATGTGAACAACTCCATTACGCCGAAGAATCTGCTCGGCACCAAGCAGGTCACCGACTCCATGTCGGAATTTGCTCTCGGCCAAACTGCGATGGTGCAGAACGGCAACTGGGCGTGGAGCCAGATCTCCGGGGTGCAGGGGAATACCGTAAAAGCGGAGGACGTCAAGTTCCTGCCCATCTATACCGGTATGCCCGGCGAAGAGAAGCAGGGCCTGTGCATCGGCACCGAGAACTTCTTCGCGATCAACAAAGAGGCCCCCGCCGAAAAGCAGAAGGCGGCCGAAGACTTTCTGTATTGGCTGTATTCCAGCAAGACGGGCAAGGATTTCGTTACCAACAAGCTGAACTTCATCGCTCCGTTCGACACTTTCACCGATTCCGAGAAGCCGGCGGACCCGCTGGCGAAGGAAGTGCTCAACTGGATGTCTAAGGACGGCATCAACACGGTTCCGTGGAATTTCACCGTGTTCCCCAGCCAGACCTTTAAGGATGATTTCGGCGCGGCTTTGCTGCAGTATTCGCAGGGCAGCAAATCCTGGGACGATGTGAAAAAGCTGGTTGTTTCCGAATGGAAGAGCGAAAGCGCCCAGTAATCATATCCCTGCGTTTTCATGAACGGGAGAGCCGCCCCGCGCCCTGCGGCGCGGGGCGGCCTATTTTGTCAGTGGACAATAGCCGGTGACGAGGCGCACACTCCGGGATTGCTTTGGAAGGGGAGAAGAAAGCATGCAGAAAACACTCAAAAAATATTTCGCCGTTTTTGCGCTGCCGACGGTTATCGCGTTTGTGATCGCCTTTTTGGTTCCGTTCTTCATGGGCGTGTATCTGTCGTTTGCCAAGTTCACCACCGTAACGAACGCCAAATGGGTGGGAACAGCCAATTACGTCCGCGCGTTTTCAGACTCGAATTTTTTGAACGCGCTGGGCTTTACAGCAAAATTTACCGTCGTGTCCGTCATCACCATCAACGTGCTGGCCTTCTTGCTGGCGCTGCTGCTCACGCGCGGCATCCGCGGCACCAATTTGTTCCGAACCGCGTTTTTTATGCCGAACCTCATCGGCGGCATTGTGCTCGGTTATATCTGGCAGCTGCTGATCAACGGCGTGCTGCTGAATTTCGGGGTTGACATTACGTTCGATGCAAGCTATGGTTTTTGGGGACTGGTTGTCCTGATGAACTGGCAGATGATCGGCTATATGATGATTATTTATATTGCGGGAATCCAGAACATTCCCGGCGACGTGATTGAGGCGGCGCAGATCGACGGGGCCACTCCCCGCCAGACGCTGCTCTATGTGACGATTCCTCTGGTGATGCCGTCCGTCACGATTTGTACTTTTTTAACGCTGACCAATTCGTTTAAGCTGTTCGACCAGAACTTTGCTCTCACCGGCGGCGCGCCGGCGCGGCAGAGCGCCATGCTGGCTCTGGATATTTTCAATTCCTTCTATGGCCGCATGGGGTATGAGGGCGTCGGTCAGGCCAAGGCGGTCGTGTTCTTCCTGCTGGTGGCGGGAATCGCTCTGGTGCAGCTGATGCTGACTCGCAGCAGGGAGGTGGAAAACTGATGGAGCATAGCGGGAAACGATTCAATACCATACTGTTTGTTTTTCTGTTGATTCTGTTTTTTCTGTTTTTGATCCCGATTCTTCTGGTGCTGGTAAATTCCTTCAAGGGGCAGCTCTTTATTTCCAACGCCCCGTTTGCACTGCCGGATGCCACCACCTTTTCCGGCATCGATAACTATGTAAATGGCGTGCAGAAGATTGATTTTTTCCGCGCGTTTGGATATTCTTTATTTATTACGGTTTTTTCCGTTGCGGCAATCATCCTCTTTACGTCCATGACGGCCTGGTATATTACCCGGGTAAAGAGTCCGGTGACCTCCGTCTTATACTATCTGTTTGTGTTCAGCATGGTGGTTCCGTTCCAGATGGTCATGTACACCATGGTCAAGGTCGCCAACGTTCTGCGGCTTGATAACCCCTTTGGCATCATCGTGATCTACCTGGGCTTTGGCGCCGGGCTGTCGGTTTTTATGTTCAGCGGCTTTATCAAGAGCGTGCCGGTCGATATTGAGGAATCCTCTGTCATTGACGGCTGTAGCCCGATTCAGACCTTCTTTCTCATCGTGTTTCCCATTCTGCGCCCCACGGCGATCACGGTGGCGATTCTGAACGCGATGTGGGTCTGGAACGACTTTCTGCTGCCGTACCTCGTCATCGGCACCAAGTTCCGCACCATCCCGATTGCGATTCAGTACCTGCAGGGCGGGTACGGCTCACGCGATATGGGCGCGCTGATGGCGATGCTGGTGCTCTCGATCATTCCGATCATCGTTTTCTACTTAACCTGCCAGAAGTATATCATCAAAGGCGTGCTGGCCGGCGCGGTGAAGGGATAACCCGGAATTCAAATTTTCACCCTGGGGGCGTTTTTATTGACTATTAAAGATATTGCACGGGAGTCCGGGTTTGCGGTCAGCACGGTGTCGCGAGCCCTCAATAATCATCCCGACGTCAGTGAGGAAACAAAGCGGAAGATTCAGGCGGTCATTGAGGCGCACCGCTTTGTTCCCAATCAGAACGCCCGCCAGCTTAAGCAAACGGCGACCAACAGCATCGCGATTCTGGTCAAGGGCATTTCAAACATGCTGTTCGCCCCGGTTCTGGAGCAGATGCAGGTGCTGATTGAAAAGGCCGGGTACACCGCGCAGGTGTGCTACCTGGATGAAGAGGACGATGAGGTCATTCAGGCGCAGCAGCTCATTCGCGAGAGCAAACCGCTCGGCCTGCTGTTCCTGGGCGGCAACCTGCAGAATTTTGTAGAGGGCTTCGGGCAGATTTCGCTGCCAAGCGTGCTGGTGTCGACCGCGGCGGATCGTCTGGGCTTTTCATATCTTTCCAGTGTCAGCACTGACGACACGGCCGCTGCGTCCCGCGCGGTGGAATACCTGATTCAGATGGGCCACCGGAACATCGGTGTGATCGGCGGCAACCGGCTCGATACCAACAGCATCAGCTATCTGCGGTATCTGGGCTGCCGGCAAACCTTTGAGCGGTACGGCATTTTGTTCCCGGAGGAGCGGCGGTACCAGAAAGCCCGCTTCTCTTACGGGGAGGGCTACCACGCCATGGAACGCCTGCTGCAAAGCTCCCCGGAGATCACCGCGGTATTCGCCATGAGCGACGTGATGGCGATCGGCGCGTGCCGGTACCTGCTTGACCGCGGCATCCGCATCCCGCAGGATATCTCCGTGATGGGCTTCGACGGAATCGAGCTTGCGCGGTATTATAACCCGAAGCTCGCCACCATCGAGCAGTCCAAATCGAAAATGGCGGAGCGTGGAGTTCAAATATTAATTGATTGCATTGAAAATCAGTCGGAAGCAGTTCATGAGTTGGCGGATTTCTGCCTGAGGGAGGGGGAAAGCGTCCGCCGCGTGGGGGCAGCTTTCCCGGCCTGCGGTACGGCTGAGGGGGAATAAAATGAAAAAGCAAAAACCTATGAAGCGCGGGGCCGGGGTGCTTTTGCCGGTCACGAGCCTTCCGTCCCCCTATGGGATTGGCACCTTCGGGCAGGCGGCGTATGATTTTGTGGATTTTCTGGCTCAGGCCGGCCAGCGCTGGTGGCAGGTGCTGCCGCTGGGGCCGACCAGCTACGGCGACAGCCCGTACCAGAGCTTTTCGGCGTTCGCGGGGAATCCGTACCTGATCGACCTCGATGTTCTGCGGGAGCAGGGACTTTTGACCGCCGAAGAGCTGGAGCGGGCCGACTGCGGGCAGAATCCCACAGATGTGGATTACGCCGCGCTGTACGAAAAGCGATTTGCGGTGCTGCGCCGTGCCTTTGCGCGCAGCAGGCACCGGAAAACGGTGGATTATTTGCTGTTCTGCGGCGAAAATTCGGAATGGCTGGAGGAATACGCGCTGTACATGTCCCTGAAAACCAAATTCGGCGGCAGGGAATGGTTGGCCTGGCCGGAGGAGCTTCGCCTGCGCGAGCCGGAAGCACTGCGGGTCTGCCGCGAGCGCAGCACGGAGGAAATGGATTTCTGGAAGTTCTGTCAGTTTGAGTTTTTTCGCCAGTGGTTCCGCCTGAAGGACTATGCCAACGACAGGGGAATCGAGATCATCGGCGACATCCCCATTTATGTCGCGCTCGACAGTGCGGATGTGTGGTCGCAGGGCGAGCAGTTCCAGCTCGACGAACAGCGCAGACCCACGCTGGTGGCGGGCGTTCCGCCGGATTTGTTTTCCGAAACCGGCCAGCTGTGGGGCAACCCGCTGTATGACTGGAATTTTATGGAGCGCGACGGGTTTGCCTGGTGGAAGCGGCGCATGCGTTTTTCGGCGTGCCTGTACGACATCATCCGCATCGATCATTTCGTCGGCATCGCACATTACTACTCCATCCCTGCAGAGGAGACCACCGCCATGAGCGGCTGGTGGAATCCCGGCCCGGGCTGCCCGCTGATTGAAGCCATCGCAGAGGTGATGGGAAATAAGCGCGTGATCGCGGAGAACCTCGGCGTTGTGATTCCAGAGGTGGATCGGCTGCTCAAAATCAGCGGCTACCCCGGCATGAAGCTGATGCAGTTTGCCTTTGACGGCGACGAAACCAATTCCAACCTGCCGTTCCATTTCGACCGCAATCTGGTCGTGTACGGCGGTACGCACGACAACGAGACTTTGGTCGGCTTTTTTGCGCACCAAAAGCGGAAGCACGTGCGCTTTGCAAGAGAATATTTGAATGTGAGAACAAGCCGTGAGGTTCCCGCGGCACTCATCCGCGCGGGGTATGCCAGCGTTGCGAATACCGTGATTTTTCAAATGCAGGATTTGCTGGGGCTGGATAATTCCGCCCGGATCAACACGCCCTCCACACTGGGGCAAAATTGGCGCTGGCGGCTGGCTCCCGGCCAAATACCGCCGGAGCTTGCGGGGAATCTGCGCCGCATGATGAGGCTGTACGGAAGACACGGCACTTAAAGAAGCTGTGGGTTCCTTTTCCCCGCCGCGGGCGGGAAAAAGGATGATTTGGATGGGACGGTTTTCAGTGAACTTTATTTTAGAAAGCGGATTCGCGATACGCAGGAGGAAAAGCGCATGAATCAGTTTGAACAGCAGATCGATCGGTATTTGGAATACGACTACGGCGTAACGGCACGGGAGGCGTCGGTGGAGCAGCTGTATAACGCGGTGTCCAAGGCGGCGATGAAGTCGCTGTCCTTTTCGCAGAACTCCGGAAAAATGGCCTGCTATTTTTCGGCGGAATTCCTGCTCGGCCGGCTGATTTACAGCAATCTGCTGAATCTGGGGCTGCTGGAGCGGTGCCGCGCATACCTGAGCCGCAATGGCTTTGACCCCGGCGTGTTTGAAAGCATTGAAGACGACGCCCTCGGCAACGGCGGCCTCGGCAGGCTCGCCGCCTGTTTTTTGGATTCGGCGGCCACGCACGGCATTCCGCTGCACGGGTTTGGCATCCGCTACAAATACGGCCTGTTCCGCCAGTATTTTGAAAAGGGCTTTCAGAAGGAAACCGCCGACGACTGGCAGAAGGCCGGCGACCCGTGGGGAATCCGGCGGGAGGGCGAAGCCGTTGCGGTTACGTTTGCCGACCAGACCGTACGCGCCGTACCCTACGATATGCCGGTGATCGGCTGGGGCGGGCATACCGTCAACCGGCTGCGCCTGTGGCAGGCAGAGCCGCTTTCTGCGTTTGATTTCGAGCGGTTCAACCTGCAAAAATACGATGAAGCGGTCGAGGAGCGGGTGCGCGCCGAAGAAATCACGGCGGTGCTCTACCCGAACGACGATACTCCCGTCGGGAAGCGCCTGCGGCTCAAGCAGCAGTATTTCTTCTGCAGCGCGTCCCTGCAAAGCCTGATGAAAGAGTTCCTCGGCCGCCGCGGCGAGGATTTTTCCCGCTTTGCCGAGGATTACGCGATTCAGCTCAACGATACCCACCCGGTCGTCGCGATCCCAGAGCTTTTGCGCCTTCTGATGGAGGAGCACCAGCTTTCGTTTGAGCAGGCGTTCCCGATTGTACGCGACACCTTTGCGTATACCAACCATACCATCATGGCCGAAGCGCTGGAAAAATGGGATGTTTCCCTGTTCCTTTCCGTCGCACCGCAGGTGTACCCGTATGTGGTTATGCTGCAAAACAGCCTGAGCCGCGAAATCAAGTCGCGCAATGTGCCGCAGCAGGACAGAGCGGCCCTGCAGATCATCAGCGGCGGCCAGCTTCACATGGCGCGCCTCGCGGTGTACGCCTCTCACGCGACCAACGGCGTGGCGAAAATTCACAGTGAGCTGCTGAAAAGCGCGGTATTGCCCGAGTGGTACCGCATGTACCCTGAGCGCTTCCAGAATAAGACGAACGGCATCACCCAGCGCCGCTGGCTGGCCCTGTGCAACCGGGAGCTTGCCGCGTTCATCACCGAGCGCATCGGCGACGGGTGGATCACCGATTTAAATCAGCTCGAGCGCCTCACACCATACCTGAACGACCCGGCGTCGCTCGCGCAGTTCCGGGCGATCAAGCGGCAGAAAAAGAAGGAGCTGTGCAATCATGTCCGCATTCATGAATACGGCTATGAACTGAATCCCGATTTTATCTTCGATGTGCAGATCAAGCGCCTGCACGAATACAAGCGCCAGCTTTTAAACGCATTTTCCATTCTGGATATTTACCTTGCCTTCAAGGATGGCACACTGACCGATTTTACACCCACCGCGTTCCTGTTCGGGGCCAAGGCCGCCCCCGGTTACCAACGCGCCAAGGGGATTATCAAATTTATCAACGAGATCGCCCACATGGTCGATGCCGACCCCGGGGTGCGCGACAAAATTCAGGTGCTGTTTGTGCAGAACTACAACGTGTCCTATGCCGAAAAGCTGATTCCGGCGGCGGATGTCTCCGAGCAGATTTCCACCGCGGGCACCGAGGCCAGCGGCACCGGCAACATGAAGCTGATGCTCAACGGCGCGGTCACGCTCGGCACGCTGGACGGCGCGAACATCGAAATCGTGGAGCAGGCCGGGGCGGAGAACAACTATAGCTTCGGCGCGACGGTGGAAGAGATCGCGCAGATTTCGGACACCTACGACCCGAAAGCGCTGTATGAATCGAACCCGCGCATCCGCCGCGTGGTGGATGCCCTGATCGACGGCACACTCGACGACGGCGGCACCGGGTTGTTCCGCGAACTGTACGATTCGCTGCTCAAGGGCGCTTCGTGGCACCGCCCCGACCAGTATTACCTGCTGCGCGATTTTGAGTCCTACTGCGACGCCAAGCTGCGCGCGAACCGCGATTACCGCAACGCGGAGCAGTTCTCGCGCAAGTGCCTCACGAACACCGCGCATGCCGGGCAGTTTTCCAGCGACCGCACGGTGCGCGAGTACGCGCAAGAGATTTGGGGGATTCCGGTTTCCCGGTAATAAACGAATGAAACCAAGAGCGCGTGCCGGTGCGGACGTCAAATCCAAAAGCTTCGGGGAGCATCCCGATGGTGCAGCCGGAAAACAGATGAATTATAAAAGACGGGCAATCGACGTAAAGCCGATTGTCCGTCTTTTTTCGTTGTGACGGGCAGGGCAAAACCGTGACGCGCTCAATCCATTTTCAAAGACCCCCAAAATCAGGCGGTGGAATTCCATGCGCGTTCAAAGACGTCGGCCACATTATCAACCGGCGATCATGTGAATGAGCAGCCTGGTTTGTTCGCAATTTGATCTGTCAATATTTTCATAAAAGAATAAATATCTTGCAAGTAATTTGAAATATTGATAAAATATGCGTATATCTAATTAACATAATCAGCGCTGTCTCGGGCCGTCTTTGCCCGGTTTCGCATTGCCGCAGAGACTTTGGCGCCAACGGTTACATTTATGATAAGGGGTTTTTTCATGAAAATGAATGTCAGTGTAAAGGCGGGCCTGTCTTTCGGGGCTCTTATGGGTTTGTTTTTTGCCTTGCTGTTCGGAATCACAAACGGCCAGAAAGAGGGAATATCCGCGCTGGTGCCGGGGATACTGTTAAGCTTGGCCGGGGGGCTTCTTTCGGGTGTTTTATTCGGCCTGTTTATGGACATTTTTGTGATGATACAGACAAAGAAATTTGAACCGCTACGCAGCCAAATGGCAGCGGAATATCGGGTTGTTTTTGAGAGTGGGGCAAACCATTTTATAAACAAAGAGAGCGTCGGCGGCTGGCTTTTTTTAACGTCCGAATCCCTGTTTTTTAAATCGCATCAATTCAACATTCAAAATCACGAACTGTCGATTCCAATGAATGCCATAAAATCTGTCGCCCCTTGCAAGCTTCTTGCCTTTCAAACAGGGCTGAAAATCGAAAAGACAGATGGCAAATGGGAAAAGTTCGTAGTAAATGATACGAAAGAATGGGCAGCAAAGATAAATGAATTGCTTGTAAAGCATGAGCAAAAAGAGTATTCCATGCGTACATAGTACCAACGGCTCAATACTTTCCCAAAAGCGATATGTTGCGCACTGATTTTTTTCGCCTGCGGCAAGCTGGTCTGTCTGGGCGAAGAGTGAAACATGAATAAATCATAGCAGAACGGCCGTGAACTTCTTTCACGGCCGTTCTGCTATGTCCCATATTGAACATAACGCTATCTGCCCATGATGCGGTATAATGGAGAAAATGAGGAAAATGTCATTTCCGATATTCTTAAAAAATCAAAAAACCAATCATGGAAAGGAATGAGAAAAAGGATTGTCCGCAGTGTTCGTCAAGATCAATATGAGCAGGTATGCAGTAACTTGAATCGGCGGGGGAAATCAGGTGCGTTTGACGCAAGCTATGCGGTGACGATACCGGTGGAGGACTGCGAGTATTTGCTTCGGCTTGAGCCCTGCAAGAAACGCAAGCTCGAAGCGTTGCAGGCGGTACAGGTTTGCCGGGATGGGAAAGAGCGGCGCTTCAAACTGATTACGGATAACCTGCCGCGGTCTGCTCTGCTGGAATTATTTCTGTTTCGGTAATAGAAAACGATTGCTGAATCAAACCTCAAAGAGTGATGAATAAAGTGGTTCATCATTACTCCTTCATTTTTCTGAATGAATAGCGTCTGGCGGTAGAAATCCGCCGCGGCGCGTGGTATGATGGGACAATATAACGCGGGGGTTCCAAAGCATTGCTTCGGAACCCCGCGAAAGAAAAAGGGGGCCTTTTTGTGACGGTACTGGTCAGCGCGTGCCTGCTCGGCGAAAACTGTAAATACAACGGCGGCAATAATCATCATCCATGTGTCGCCGCGTTTTTGGCGGATAAAGAAATCATTCCCGTCTGTCCTGAAATATTGGCCGGTTTGGGCGCTCCGCGCAATCCCGCGGAAATCCGAAACGGAAAGGTCGTGGATTGCCTGGGAAATGATGTGGATCAAAAGTTTCGGGAGGGGGTTCGTCTGGCGCTAGAAAAAATTGGGAGCGTACCGGTCGATCTGGCGATTTTGCAGCCGAGAAGCCCCACCTGCGGCGTTCGGCAGATCTATGACGGCAGCTTTTCCGGCAGATTGATTCCCGGTCAGGGCCTGTTTGCCATGGCCCTGCTCGATATGGGCATAAAAGTAATGGACGCCGACGAATTTTCAGAATAAAAGCACCTCCTGCCGCAGCTCAATTCCACAACAGGAGGTCTTTTTTCACTGTCCGTTTTTTAGGGTATTGCCCAATCATAGCCGGTTCATAGCTGGGGGATTTTTGTGTTTTTGAGAAAGATGCAGGGTTTGTCGAATGATTTCACCGGCTTTTTATTTGGAATCACA
>KB911066.1:0-229062 GCA_000383295.1 Faecalispora sporosphaeroides DSM 1294 | reverse complement strand
CAAAGCGAAGCTTTGGGCGCCTGAGAGAGCATCATGTCTTTTATGAAGATCATGTTGGTTTTTCGGTTGGCCGCTTTGTTTTTCATGTGCGGGCTTTCCGCAGCTTGAAGAAAAGGGAAAATTACTCTGCCCGGTGAATGAGAAGCCGCTCCTTACGGCACACTAATACGTAGGAGGTGGCTGAATAAATGGGTAAACACCGCAGTCAGCAGATCGATAATCCATCCCCGCGCGAGAACGATAAAGAAAGTGAAGAGATCGAGCCCGCACAGGTTGGCAGTGAAAAACAAACGGATCAAATTACAGAAAATGGTTCCATTTTGGCAGGGGATCCCGAACACATGATTCACTGCCTGACGATTATCGGTCAGGTGGAGGGTCATTATATTTTGCCGTCGCAGAACAAGACGACAAAATATGAGCATGTGATCCCGCAGCTGGTAGCCATTGAAGAGGAGCCGAAGGTTCACGGGCTTCTGATTATTCTGAACACGGTAGGCGGTGACGTGGAGGCCGGTCTGGCCATTGCGGAGCTGATGGCCGGGATGAAAAAGCCAACGGTTTCGCTGGTTTTGGGCGGAGGACACTCCATTGGAGTGCCGCTGGCGGTTGCCGCAAAGCATTCTTTTATCGCGCAGTCCGCGTCTATGACAATTCACCCGGTTCGCATGAGCGGCCTGGTGCTGGGCGTTCCCCAAACGCTGGAGTATTTTCAGCGGATGCAGGAGAGGATCACGCGGTTTGTCACGCAGAATTCCAAAATGTCGCCGGAGCGCTTCTACGAGCTTTCAATGAACACGCAGGAGCTTGTGATGGACGTGGGAACAGTGCTTACCGGCTCCGATGCCGTAGAAGAAGGCTTGATTGATTCGGTAGGTACGCTTTCAGACGCGATTGACTGTCTGCGCAATATGATCGATGAAAATCGGGCAAAAGAGAAAAAGACAAAATCGCGTTCTGCCAGAAAAAGTCCGAAATCGGCAAAGGACACAAAATAATGGGTCCCTGCCGCAAAACGGGCGGCTCCGCTCTGCGGCTGCCGCCAAACTACATATAACGGAGGTTCACGTTGAGTATTCTGCAAGCAATTATTCAGGGAATCGTTCAAGGCGCCACAGAGTTTCTACCAGTTTCCAGCAGCGGGCATCTTTCGCTGGCACAGCACTTTATGGGGGTAAAGGTAGACAGCCTTTTGTTTGATGTGATGCTTCACATCGGCACGCTGCTGGCCGTTCTGATTGTTTACCGCGAGCTGATTCTCCGCCTGATTGTGGCGCTGATCCGCCTGGTGCGGGACGTTTTCACCGGGAAATTCCGCTGGTCTCACATGAGCGCCGACCGCCGACTGCTGCTGATGCTGATGATCGGTCTTTTGCCTTTGTTTCTTCTGTTCGTGCCTGTGCCGGGAACGGGGTACCAGGTAAAGGATTTTGCTGATCTGTGGGCGACGGATTCGGATATTGTGGTGGAGGGCTGCGCGCTGGTCGCAACCTCGATTCTGCTGACGCTGGGCATTTTTGCAACGAAACGCCAGCGGGGAAGGGCCGGGACCGTATCGGGCAGAAGGAGCTTCGGCGTGCCGGATGCGCTTGCGGTCGGTTTTGCACAATGTGTGGCGGCGGTATTCCCCGGCCTTTCCCGTTCCGGCTCCACCCTTTCCGTCGGGCTGATGCGAGGCATCAGCCGTCAGACGGCGCTGGATTACTCCTTTGTCATTGGAATTCCGGCGATTGTTGCCGCGGCGGCACTGGAGCTGAAGGATGCTCTGCATGAGCCGGTCACCATTGGGATCGCTGCAATTTTTGCGGGCGTTATCGCCGCCGCGGTCGTCGGCTTTTTGGCAATCAAGCTGCTGCGCTGGATGGTGGCCTCCGACAAGCTGGTGATTTTTGTGTGGTACACGCTGATACTGGGGATTGTGACGATCGCGATCGGCGTATTTGAGCACCGGACGGGGCAGATCATTACCTTTTTTTCCTGACTTGAAACGAACATAAAATAAATCGAATTACATTTTATCACCAGGTATTTTCTTTCTCCAGTGGATCAGGAAACGGTTTCGCCGCTGAGTTTCTCCCCGCCGAAGGCAGGGGAAGAAATCATTGTACTTGCGTCAGGCCATTTCAAAAGGAACGATCATACCGTGAATGAATTTTAAAACAAGGTGAGAATGCTGTGGCAAAACAAAAATCAGTTCAAAAGGAACCCACTCAGACGAAAAAGAAAGCGAAACGCCCGCCTGCGGCCAATCGGCGCCAGAGTGCCTCTGCGGCGCCGGGGGCGAAGCGTTCTGAACCCAGGCCCAGAACGGAACGGGAGCTGGAGGCTCTGCGCCACCGCAATCAGATGACGGCGGTGGTGATGTTCGCCGTGGCGGTGCTGATGGCGTTTCTGGTGCTTGTAAAGGGCGATCATGTATGGAACTGGGCGCATAATGTGCTGCTGGGCCTGTTCGGCAACTGCGCGATTTTGTGGCCGGTTCTGCTCCTGTACATAGCGATTATTACAGCGGTTGAGCGCGTCAGCGACAACATGCGCTTTAAGGTGTGGATGATTTCCGGCATCATTATCATGGTCTGCGCGGCCGTGTATATTTTTGGGCCGGAAACAGCCGCGATTCAGCGGGAAACCTATTTTGCCCACCTGAAGGAATTGTATGTGCAGGGCGTCGGCCAGCGAGGGGCCGGGCTGGTCAGCGGCCTGATCGGCGTGCTGTTTGTTTCGGTTCTGGGCTCTGTCGGCTCGAAGATCGTCATCATTCTGCTGTTGTTTGTCATGATTATGCTGCTGACGGGCACGAGCCTGATTCAGCTGTTCAGGACGGTTACAAAGCCGATGGACGTGGTGGCGGAGAATATTGATGCCGTTCGCGAGCGCCGCGCGCTCGAAAAAGAAAGATCGCGCGACCCGAACATCGATATTGCGCTGGATGCGGACGAGCTGCCTGCACACCCGGTAAAATCGGACCGCCCGCCGGCAGACCCGCAGGAAAAGAGCGAAAAGCTGGAGCAGCTGGAGAAACTCTTTCATTTTACCGGCGGTGCTCCGCAGGAAAAGCCGGAAGAAAAGCCGCAGGCGGTACAGGTCTCGGTTCCGGTGTCTGTTCCCGTTCCCAGTGTTGCACCCGTGCCGGTTCCGGCGGCGTCCGCCGTTCCCACCGCTTCGGCGGCACAGGATCCTTCTGGCTCCGCCGCGGCTGCGGCTGCCTTTGTGCAGAAAGCCGCCATGCTGCAAAGCGCGGTGCGCGAAACGGCGGCTCGGGCGGCAGAGCCTGTGCAGCAGCCGGAGGGATACCACTTCCCGCCGCTTTCCATGCTGGAATACTCCGCTGGAGTCAACCAGGAGGATATTACCGCAGAGCTGCAGAGCAACGGCAATATGCTGGTCGGTACGCTGAAAAGCTTTGGCGTGCAGACGAAAATAGTCGACATCAGCCGCGGCCCCGCCGTAACGCGGTATGAGCTGCAGCCGGCGCCCGGCGTGAAGATCAGCAAAATCACCAACCTCAGCGACGACATCGCCATGAACCTTGCGGCTGCGGGTGTGCGCATTGAAGCGCCCATTCCCGGCAAGGCGGCCGTGGGCATTGAGGTGCCAAATAAAAATATCAATGTGGTCCGCATGCGCGATCTGGTGGAATCGAATTCTTTTGTGTCGGCGAAAAGCAAGCTGACGGTCGTCCTGGGGCGCGATATTGCCGGCGCGGTGGCGGTTACCGATTTGGCTAAGATGCCGCACCTGCTGATCGCCGGCTCCACGGGTTCCGGTAAGTCGGTGTGCATCAACTCACTGATCGTCAGCCTTCTGTATAAATCCACCCCGGACGAGGTGCGTTTTCTGATGGTCGACCCCAAGGTGGTGGAGCTTGGAATTTATAACGGAATTCCGCATCTGCTGGTGCCTGTGGTGACCGACCCCCGCAAGGCGGCCGGCGCGCTGGGCTGGGCCGTAACGGAGATGCTCAAGCGCTACAAAATCTTTGCGGAAAATAACGTGCGTGACCTCGCTTCTTATAATAAGCTCGCAAAGAGCAAGAATAATCAGGATGAGGACGGCAATCCCATGCCGCATCTGCCGCAGATCGTCATCATCATCGACGAGCTGGCGGATTTGATGATGGCCGCGCCGAACGAGGTGGAAGACGCCATTTGCCGTTTGGCACAGATGGCCCGCGCGGCGGGAATGCATTTGGTCATCGCGACGCAGCGCCCTTCCGTAGACGTTATTACGGGCATCATCAAAGCCAATATCCCGAGCCGGATCGCCTTTGCGGTTTCGTCCCAGATCGATTCCCGCACCATTTTGGATATGGGCGGCGCCGAAAAGCTGCTGGGGCGCGGCGATATGCTCTTTTCGCCCGTCGGCTCACAAAAGCCGATTCGCATTCAGGGCTGCTTTGTCAGCGACAGTGAGATCGAATCTGTTGTCACCTATGTGAAAAAGGTGCAGGATTCCGGCTATGATCAGTCGGTCATTGAGGAGATTGAGCGCAACGCGGTGGCGGAGAAGAAGACCGCTGATGGGGACGCTTCGGATTCGGATATGACGGATCCCATGATGAACGAAGCGATCAAATGCGTCATTGAGGCGGGACAGGCCTCTACCTCTTTGCTCCAGCGCCGGCTTCGCCTGGGCTATGCCCGCGCTGGACGTTTGATCGACGAGATGGAGCAGCTGGGAGTGGTGGGCCCCCACGAGGGCTCAAAGCCGCGTCAGGTGCTTTTAACCCGCCAGCAATATCTTGAAATGACCATGCAGCAGGCGGATCACGGCGAGCAGGCCTAAGGGGACTACCGTTTTCGGAGTTCATTGCGCAGGCCGCGGCTGCGCGAAATTTCGGGGATGATTCCCTGTGTTTTTCGTACGCTCACTTTTTCAGGATTCCCGTGGTGCGGCCTTCCTTTTGCTGTCCCTCGAAATATCCATCCTTTTTCATTGGGATAAAAGCCCGAAACCCATACAAAGGAGAAATCCCGGGATGAAGCCACAAACGACCCAAGTGGAATTCCGAAAAAAGCGAGCATGCTTCACCGCTCTTGCGGCAGTTTTGCTTTGCCTTGGCGTTTTGCCGGCTTTGTTTCCCGGCGGGTATTCCGCCTGGTGGCGGCAGGCGTTTTCCGTTGCCGGATTGTCCGACTTTTCGAGTGCTGCGGATGATGCCCCCATGTCGATGCACGTGCTCGAGGTTGGAAAAGCCGATTCCATTTTGGTGGAGTGTCAAGGGAAATATCTTCTGGTGGACGGCGGAACGCCGGATCAGGCCGAAAAGGTGAGCCGCTATCTGGCCAGACGCGGGGTGACAGCCCTCGATTATGTCATTAATACGCATCCGGACAGCGACCATGTCGGCGGGCTCGGCGGGGTGATCCAAGAATTTTCAGTCGGCCGCTACTTTATGCCGCAGCTGCCGGAACAGCTGATTCCGTCGGATTTTGCCTATACCAATACGATAGAGGCCCTGAAAGAAAAGCAGATACCGGTAGAGTATCTGCGCGGCGGTGACGCACTGAGTCTGGGGGAGCTTTCCGTTCGGGTGCTGGCTCCGCTGTCGGTGCTGGACACAACAAACAACAATTCCATTGTGCTGCTGCTCGTGTTCGGGCAGACCCGGTTTTTGCTGATGGGCGACGCGGAGGCCGGGGAGGAGTCGGCGCTTTTGTCTTCCCGGCAGAATCTGCGTGCAGATGTGCTGAAAGTGGGGCACCACGGCAGCAAAACCTCCAGTACGGCCGCTTTTTTGGCTGCGGTGCGCCCAAAATATGCCGCGGTTTCTGTGGCGGACAGTCATTATGAGCTGCCGAGCCGCGAGGTATTGGATCGTCTGAACCGTTTTTCCGCCATTGTAGGGCGTACCGATGTCAGCGGTACGCTGTTGTACTGTAGTGACGGAATCAGCGTTACCTATCAAACAGAAAGGTGATTCTATGAAAAATCTGATTGTCGACCGTTTCGAGGGGGTATATGCCATCTGCGAGGACGGGGAGAAAAAATTCTTTGCCATTGAGCTGTCGGAGCTTCCGAAGGAGGTACACGAGGGGGACGTGCTGGAAATCGGTGACGACGGAACCCTTTCGGTGAATGCGGAAAAAACGGCGGAACGCCGCAGTTTCATCCGCCAAAAACAGAATTCTCTTTGGGAGCCGTGATCTTTGCAATCGGGAAATCATTCGGATCATGAGAACTCAGCGCAGAGAAAGGGGATGGTTTTGGCTGTGGCTGAAACCATCTTTTTTACCGATATAAGTGTATATTTCTATTATTTTCTGTTCAAGCTGTTTTGGGAAAGAAAAATCCATATACAAGCAAAAATAAATACATATTCAGCAAAAAAATTATAGAATTTTATCTTAAAACAATTGACAAATTTACTCATCAGGATTAATATAATGATAACATCTAGTTTTTAAAACTACATTCCACGGGACGGAGGTGCCTCAAATTGGCAGAACAATCGGAACGGGCGCTGCACATAAACGGCTATGCGCTCAAACAGAAAACAAGAGAAGAGAAAAACGAGTGGCGTAAAACCAGGCGCGGCGAATTGGGATTGCCGCTCTACAGTGTGGGAGAAGAGGTTGCCAATGCGGTTACGCACGGTGTGGGTGCCGCTTTGGCACTGGTAGCTTTATTCGTTCTGCATGCTGCGGCTCCCAAAGAGATTTTTCCGCAGGCGGTTGTGAGCATTTATGCGGTAACTCTCTTTTTGCTGTATTTTGTTTCCACCATGTACCATGCGCTTGGCGTATGCAAGGCTAAGCGTGTGTTTCAGGTGCTGGATCATTGCACGATCTTTCTGCTGATTGCCGGTTCCTATACGCCCATCACACTGATCGTGCTGGCGGGGCAGACGGGCTTTGTCCTTTTTTCGGTCGTATGGGCTGCCGCCGTTGCCGGCATCCTTTTGAATGTGGTGGATATGGAGCGTTTTCGCAAGCTGTCGATGATCTGCTACATCGCGATGGGGTGGATCGTTGTGTTTGCATTCGGGCCTTTGATTCAGGCGCTCCAGCCGCGCGATTTGATTTTGTTGATTGCCGGCGGCGTTGCTTACACAGTGGGCGCGCTGATTTATCAGAAGGGGAAAAAGATCCCTTATTTGCACTGCGTGTGGCACCTGTTTGTGCTGGCCGGCAGCGTTCTGCATTTCTTTATGATCTACCATGTGGTGGAACTGCTGTAAAGAAAAGTTTTGATCTGCGTGAAGTTTGAAATCAATAAAAAGGGCCTCCGGAGACAAGTGGTTTTGCCTCCGGAGGCTTTTCAATTGGGTGGTATCTATTGCAAGCCCGCTGATATTGTTTTTGCTTTGTAGCGTCAGCGAAAGCCACAGCTAGTTCTGCTGGTGAGAATTAAAATGCTTTCGTGCGTATGGAACATTACGTGGAAAGCTTTTTATTCATCAATTCCACATTGGTGCAGTAAGTCAGCGCATTTTCCCTGGAAATCATCCCCTCCCGGTGCAGGCGCAGCAGGTCGTTGTCCATCGAGAGCATTCCGATCGCCGCGTTTGCGGAAATGGCGTTGTCGATCTGATGGGTTTTCGCCTCGCGGATCATGTGGCGGATGGCGCTGTTGACGAGCAGGATTTCAAACGCGGGAACCAGGGTGCCGTTAACCGAGGGAATCAGCTGCTGGCAAACGACGGCCTGCAATACCATTGAAAGCTGAACGCGGATTTGATATTGCTGGTTCTGGGGGAACACGTCGATAATGCGGTCAATCGCGTTGGAAGCCCCCAGCGTGTGAAGCGTAGAGAAGATCAGCTGGCCCGTTTCCGCCGCCGTTACGGCCGTCGAGATGGTCTCGTAGTCGCGCATTTCGCCAATTAAAATCACGTTGGGCGCCTGCCGCAGCGCGGCGCGGAGCGCCGGAATATATCCCCGGGTATCGTTGTCGATCTCGCGCTGGCTCACGATGCTTTGTTTATGCGCGTGCAAAAATTCGATCGGATCCTCAATCGTAATAATATGGCTGTTGCGCGTTTGATTGATCTGTTCGATCAGACACGCAAGAGTGGTGGTTTTGCCGCTGCCGGCCGGGCCGGTGATCAAAACAAGCCCCCGTTCTTTATTGGCAAGATCCATCACCGCCTGAGGAATATGGAGTGTGTGAGGCTCGGGAAGCTCAAACCCCAGAATGCGAAGTACGGCTGCACAGGAATTTCGCTGCAAATACGCGTTGCAGCGAAACCGCCCCAGCTTGGGAATGGAAAAGGAGAAATCGTCGTCGCCCTTGTGCAAAAAGGACTGAAAATCCCGCTGGCCAGCAATTTCAAAGATGCGGGAAATCATCTGCTTTGCGTTGTCCGGCATCAGCTTTTCTTCGTTCATTGGCTGAATCACGTCGTTGATTTTATAGGAAGCCGGGCAGCCGGAGATGATAAAAATATCGGATGCACCTTTTGATACGGCTGTTTGAAGCATTTCCATAATGTTCATGGGGAGAGATTCCTTTCGTTTCAGTTAAGGCTGTGAGCCCTGCCAGAGCTCCAGCGGCTGGTCGGCTCCGTTCCATTCGCTGGAGGCGGCCAGCCGGTAGCTGAGAACCCGGTAGCGTTCCGGCCCGGCTATGGGCTGTATCTCCACCTGAATTTCCTGAACGGAACCGGCGGGTACCGAAAAAACAATTTTGCTGCCGGAAGCATCCGCTGTAAGGGCCAAAGAAACGTCGTCGATCACGGCGCCGTTCAGGTGCCGGGCCAGCTCCGCTTCGCCAATGGCGGGATTTTCCCGACGAAGGCGTAAGAGCCTCGCGTCGATGCCGCCCAACACCTGCTGCGCCCTGGAATCGGCTGCATAATAAGCCTGAACGCTTTGTACGTGCTTTTTTGTCAGGTTCCAGTCCGATTGTACGGCGGAAAAGGACAGAATGCCAAAGGCGGCCAGGCATAAAACGACGAACATCATAAAGAGAGAGGTAAGGCCCACGCCCGGAAACGGCTGTCTCTGCTTCATCTACGCACCCTCCTGTTCCGAACCGGAAGAGGGGAAATAGCGCTGCGAGGTGAGAGAGAAAAGCTCTTTTTTTTCTTGGCTTTTTTCGGAGTAAACCGAAATTTGCAAGGTGATGATGGTGCCGGCTTCCGCCGGGGAGGACTCAAGCTGCTTTTCCGCACAGTAAACGCCGCCCGAAGAAACCGGAACCCAGTTTTCGTCGTACCGGGTGAGAAAAACCTCGCCCCGTTCTGTTGTTTCCTTTTCGCCCAAGGCCTGCTCCGCATCGGCGGGGCTTTTCACAGCGTGCAGTGTTTCCGCAGCCGTCTGCGCGGCCGCCATGGCAAACTGGGTATCGGTATTCTTTTTCGCGGCAGTGTTTGTCGCAACATAAATCTGTAATACGGCGACGGATGAAACCGCCAGAAAGAAGATCACGAAAAGAATCTCTATAAAAAAAGGATGAATGCGCACGGCGCGTTTCATCAGGCTATGCCTCCTTCTGTTAAGAGGCTCTTGGACAGACGGAAACTGAAAATTGTCTGCCGTTCAGAGCGGTTGCGGAGACGATAAATGAATTGCCGATTTTGGTTACGGCAAACTGTTTGATCTCCGTTATTTTCTCTCCATATTCCGGCTCAAAGGGGTCCTGACCGCCGGAAAAAAGCTCCATTAAATATCCGTCGCGGAAATACAGATAGGTGTTTCCGTTCCGTTCGGCCTGCTCAGAACGGATTAACAGCACCTGCCGGCCGTCGAGCGATTCAATTGTAATACTTTCCGCGTTGTCTGCGGAACGAATCTGGTTGGCTGTATAAGAAAGTGCGGCGCGAATCTGGTGATTGACAGTGATCGAGTGCAGACTGTTCCGGTAGGAATCGGCCCCCAACACCACCAGCAAAAGCGAAGCGGCGGTAAAAACACAGGCAATCAGCAGGGCGAAGAGGGTTTGGGCAGATTGGTGCGATTTTGGATTCACGGCTTGGCCTCCTCGGAATGCCCCCGCTCTGCAAGGCGAATCTCAGGCTTAATATTGGAAGCGAAAATCTGATAGTCGACGTAATACTTTTTTTCGTCCACATGAATCCCGTAATTTTCTTCCAGATATGCGAAGCTGGGCGGGTAGGCTCCCTCAATCGCGTAGCAGTCGACGACGGCCCGGTCGATTTTTTGGAGCAGCAGACTGCCGGTGTTTTGGTGATTGACCCGCTCCAGATGAGTAAAGCCGACCGAAAGTGCGGCAAGAAGCGCTGCAAACAGGGCCAAAGATAAAAAACGGCGCATGTTCATGGAAAATCCCTCTCTAAATCATGCTGGTCATAATCCCGATCAGCGGCAGCATTACGGAGAGCAGGAGCGCGCCGATCACCGTGGAGACCAGACCGACCAAAACCGGTTCAATCAGAGCGATTTTCCGGTCCATCAGCTCCAAAGCTTCCGCGGTATCGATGTCTGCGATTTTCGACAGCACCTTTTCCATGCTGCCGGCGCTTTCTCCTACGAGGATCATGCTGTAGCGCGGCCCGGAGAAAAGGCCGGTCTGCCGCAGGGCAGCCGAAAGGGCGGCGCCATCCTCCACGGATTGGGCCGCTTTCTTCGCGTTTTCAAGGTTGCGCGAGTTCTGCAAAAGTTCCGGCATCAGATACAGGGATTCCGACACATCGTAACCGCTGCCGAGCAGGATAGACAGCGCGGATGCAAACTGAGCGGAATCGATTCGGTTGACGATTCCGGCGAGGAAGGGAACTCGGTAGCAGGCGGAGTGAAAAGCGGCATGGCCGCGCCGGGTTCCGGCGAAAAGGAGGGCGAGAAGAATGCAAAGTCCGACCAGCAGCAGAATGACCACGGTGACCCGGCCGGCGGCGATCCCCATGTTGGCCGCACGGAACGAAACGGCGGAGTAGTCCTCGCTCAGCCCGTCGAACACCTGCTGGAAAACCGGCAGAATTTTGGCGGAAAGCACGCCGAGAATTGCCGCAACCATAAAAATAAGAACCAGAGGATAGGTGACGGCCCCCTTGACCTGGCGCCAGATCTGATCCTCCCGTTCATAGTAAACGGCCAGGCGTGCCATTACGTCGTCGAGCCTGCCGGTCTTTTTACCGATCTCCACCATAGAAACCATATAGGAAGGGAAGAAACCGGATTCGCGGATGGCCTGACTGAACGAGCCGCCTTGTGCGATTGCGCCGCACACGACCTGAAGCATCTTTTTCTGTCTGGAGTTTTCAGCGTTTTCACAAATTACGGCAATTCCTTCTTCCAAAGGAATTGCCGATTCCAGCATCCAGGAAATTTGAGAGCAGATCAGCGAAAGCTCACCTGCCGTAAAAACGGTACGTTCTTTTTGTCGCATGTCGTCCCCTCCGGCCTTCGTCGTTTAATAGATACGGGCCGCCGTGTATCCTGTTCCCACGGTATTGGATGCGCCCAGTGTGGAATCCATTAGATTCCAGCCCGTTTTGGATACCTCGATCTTGATGGTGATCCATCCGGTTCTCCGTAAATAAACTTCATTCCAGGCGTGTGTAACGGCGAGCGTGTCGACAGAGCCGATCACCACCTTGGAGGGAATTCCCTGAGAACGGAGCATGGCTGCCATCAGAGAGGAATAATCGAAACAGATTCCTTTCTGGGTGGTTAAAACAGCGTCCACATTCGGCACATAGCTGGAGGTCACTCCGACGGCCTTATCGGTATCATATTTAATGGTTTTGATCATATAGTTATAAATAGCTTTCAGTTTTTCCACATCGGTACCGGAGGCCGCACACAATTCAGCGGCCTTTTTTGCCGCGAGGGAGGAAGCGCTGTAATTGACATACTGATTCGCATGCAGGAACGGAGCCGTCTCGCTTGAGAGCGTCACCGCCAGAGGAAGATTGTATAATTCTTTATAGTAGTTTCCGGATACGTTTTCCAGAACGCGGACGGAATACTGCCCGCTGCCCATTTGCAGGGAATAAATTTCCGGAGTCCCGTTGCTGTTGAGATCATAGTTGTAAGCCGCGCTGTCTTTTCTGATCTGAACCTTGAGCCGCTTTTGGGCGCCCGCATACTTGATCTGTATGTAGCCGTTGGAAGCGGTGCCGGCGTCAATGATCACGCCGTTACAGGAGTATACGGCGGACGCGGCCGTTTGGAACGGAACGGATTCGAGGGCCATCCGCGTTACAACGCCGTCGTTCGGCGCGGCGACGCGGCTTTCCGCGTGGGCGGGCCGGTTCAAGGGAGCCGCCACGGATAACACGCTGCTGTGGGCCGTAACCCCGGCAAAAGAGGCCGGGGCGCACGCGCCTAGCAGCGGGGCACCGGCAAGCATCAGGCAAAGCGCCGCAATTCTCTTCGTGTGCGGTGATCTTGATTTTTTCATGAGAGCCTCCGGAAAAATGGATTGCGTTAATTCGGAACAGAAATCCTGCAACTAAACCGTGTTTTATTTTGTAAAAAAGACTCACAGATTCAAAGTGTGTCTGGATATTTCAGGAAAAGTTATTGTTTATTTTTAGTATATCATGGGTCATAAAAAAATACAAGAAAATAATCGAAAAGCTTACTTTCTATTTGGGTAAGCTTTTCTTGTGCCCCAAGAGGGGAAAAATTCGGTCACTGCTTTCAGGTTGAAAGGAATCAAGCTTATTATAAAAAAGAAAAGGGGCCTGTGCTCATGTTTTTCACCGTCAGCCTTCAAAATAAAAAAAATCTGGCCGCTCTGATGATGGTTATGATTCTGCTGGTCACCGGGGTGACGGGGGCCACCGCAGGCGCGCTGGGCGGCAGCCGAAAATTCGAGGGGGTTCCGCTTACGATTGTGATGTACCACGGGGTGGTGAAGGACAGCCGGCACCAGGGAACCTACATGATCTCTCCGCAGCTGCTGGAAAGCGATATGAAATATTTGAGAGAAAGGGGCTATACCGCGGTAGTGGTGCAGGATCTCATCGACTATGTCGACTATGGCAAACCTCTGCCGGAAAAGCCCGTGATGCTTACCTTTGACGACGGATACTATAACAACTATTTATATGCCTACCCTTTGTCCCAAAAATATGATATGAAGATCGTGATTTCGCCGATCGGGTATTTTACGCAAAAGTACAGTGAGTCCGGTGAGGAAAATGAGCTGTATACTCATGTCACCTGGGCTCAAATCAACGAAATGATGCAATCCGGCATGGTGGAGATTCAAAATCACAGCTACCATCTGCATGGAACCGCCGATACGGGGCGCCTCGGCGCACAGAAAAACAAACGGGAAAGCACACAGGCGTATACGTCGCTTTTGACCAGCGATTTGACCGAAATGCAGGAGCTTGTCCGTTCCCACACGGGGTGGAGCCCCACCGCGTTTACCTATCCGTTCGGAATCATCAGCAAAGAATCCTTCCCGGTTGTGCGCAATATGGGGTTTCGGGCTTCCCTAACCTGCGAGGAACGAATCAACGATATTACCCGCGACCCGGAATGCCTGTATCTGCTGGGGCGCTTTTTGCGCGCTCCCGGCAAAACGAGCGAAAGTTTTTTTGCCGGGCGGCTAAAATAATCCTTCTTGTGATTACCGCTTCTTTCTTTTGTGCATATCATGGAACAAAAGGAGGAAGCTGTCTATGCCCAATATTTATCTTAGTCCATCCCTGCAGCCGTATAATGAGTACGTAAACGGCGGAAGTGAGCAATATCATATGAATATTCTCGCGGACAATATGGAGCCGTACCTGCGCGCCAATGGAATCCGCTTTACGCGAAATACGATTGGCATGACTCTCGGCCAGGCAATCCGCGAGTCCAACGCGGGGTATTACGATCTGCATCTGGCACTGCATTCCAACGCTGCGCCCCCGCAGCTTTCCGGCCAATTGCGCGGCGCCGATGTCTACTACTATCCATACAGCACTGCCGGAAAACGTGCGGCGGAGATTATTGCCGAAAATTACAAAGAGATCTATCCGCTGCCCGACAGGGTGCGCACGATGCCCACCACAACGCTGGCAGAGATCACCAAGACAAACGCCCCGGCCGTTCTGATTGAAACGGCCTACCACGATAACCCCGAGGACGCGGAATGGCTGGTGACCCATATGCCGGAGATCGCGGCCAATCTGGTAAAATCTCTGACGGAGATTTTCGGGATCCCGTTTATCGACAATCCCCAGCCCGCGCGTACCGCAAAGGTGGTAACGCAGGGAGGGAACCTGAACATTCGCAACAGGCCCAGCCTGGATGCCGCGGTGATCGGTCAGGCTCCCAATGGCGCCACAATTACCGTTTTGGGAGAATGGCAGGGGTGGTATGTCGTCAATTACAACGGCATCATCGGTTATTCCAGTAGCCAGTTTATTCGGTGAAAGCGCCGCCTGAAAAATCAGCGGGCTGCTTTGAGCGGGAGAAGCCAAAGCCGTACCCGTCCGTAAAACCATGCCCGGGGAGCCTTTAAAAAAGACCCAAAGGGTGCTCAAAAAAGCATGCCTTTCAGACCCTCCAACCAAGGCATATGGCAACAGAATAGGGAGGCAGCCGATGAAGCTGCCTCCCTGTTCTGTTGCCGTTTGGTTCTTGCTTTTCGATTGTCTGCCGGAATTGCTGTGTTACGCTTGGGCGTAATAGGCGGCAATCATCTCAATCTGCTCTCTGGTAATTCCGAATGTGGCAAAAACCGCCGTCAGCTCGGGATCTTTTTTCAGTGTTTCGGCCAGAAATTTGACCGAGCCTATGGACAGCTCGTTCATCGCCTCAGCGGATTCCTCTTTGGAAAGGTCGACCACCTGGCCCGGCTCCGGCTGGGAGGGAATGGACGGATTATCGATTGTGCCGCTGGCCTTTTCAACGACCAGCGCCGACAGAAGGTTGGGAATGTTCAGCTGAACGTGGTCGCTGAGCTCGTCCCCATTCAGAGTGGTCTCGATTTTTATGCTTGCCTGATCCAGCTGATTGAACGCTGCCGGAAGCCCGGATTCCTTTACATATTTCCCGATTTCATGATTGGGATCGTACAGGGAAACCGTATAAGTGCCGACCAAAGTCTCGGAATCCAGGAACGGAACCATTTTGCACCCGGAATAATCTACGTTTACGCCGATGCTTTTCGGCTCCTGTTCGCTTCGGAGCTCCAGGCGCATTTTACCGGTTCCCTCAGCGGTTTTGGTGTTGGTAAAAAGAAAACCGTCCGTTTGGTCGACCAGGAATTCAACCGCGTACTTCTCGTCGGTGATCATATAGTTCAATTGTGCTTTTGCGGTGTTGTCCTGGCTTTCATAGGAGTGGGCCAGCAGGTCTCCGTTCTGAGAGAGATACGAGACCGCGGAAAAAGTGACGCCGTCCTCTTCCAGCTTCAGGTCGGTGAAAAGCTCGTCGATAAGCTTGCCGTAGTTTTCTTTTGTAAGCTTTTCCGAGGATGTCTGTACGTCGGTTCCGGCTACCCCTGCGAACAGACTGTAATTGTCTGATACGAAGGTGTAAAGGTAGTCGTCATTCTTGGCGGCCGCTGCAACCGCCTTGACCATGGCCGCGGTCTGGGGTGCGGTCAGCGAGGCCGTCAGCCTCTGGCCCTGAACCGTTGCGCCGTCAACCGTAATGCTCTGGTTGTTTTCTGCCTTCATTGCGGCCCCGGAAAGGGAATTCGCATAAATAGAGGCAAGGCTGTTCAGGCTGGCCTGCAGCTTCACCGGATCGTATTTTATTTGCGAAATGCCGTACGGGGTAATCTGAGAAGCGGGATAGCTCTCGGCCACCAGATATTTGTCCAGAATTTGCGGGATATGTAGATACGTATTCCCGCCCTTGTAGGCCAGTGTGTCAACCGTCAGCTTCAGCGCGGACGGATCTGTTATCGTAAGGCTGGTCTGTGTGCCTTTTTCATTGATCAGCGTTTTCGCGCTCATGTTCAGGCTATTCATGTAGTCCATTGTTTTCTGAACCGCCGCGGACTGTTCCGCCGGAAGGCTGAGGTCTTTTAAAAGCTGATCCTGTAATTTGACGTTGAACTGTACGGTGGAATTCAGTGTTTTCGGCTTATCATAGCTCTGGGCCAGGCCGACGCTTTTATCCAGAATGGATACGAGCTGTTTCGCGCTTTCCTGTGCTGTTGCCAGCTCGATGTTTTGCGCGTATTTGGTTTTGCCCTGGAGCAGCTGCATGAAATCGCGGTTGAAAAAGAGCTTACCAACCGTAACAGCTCCGGCCAGCAGAACAAAAACGGATATCAGCGCTATGACGGCTATTTTCATTTTTTTCGGCTTTCCCGGCCCGGCGCCATTCTCCGGGATCGATCCGTTTTCTTCCCCCAAGCATTGTTCGCATAAAGATTCTTCGTCGTTCGTGGTATTTCCGCATTTTGTGCAGGTCATTGGAACACTCCTTCAATTTTTTTTGGATTATTGTAACAGAATACAAATTCATTATAAGCCATTGATCTGCATCAAGAAACCGGTATCTATTGGCAGCTTTGGGTATATGTGGGAAAACGCAGATCAAAGGGATTTCCGTGCTTCCGGAGAAGCGATCCCCGTATCACAACAAACGGCGGCCGTTGAGACCGTCGGCGTGTCTTTTACTGAGCTTAATGAGATACATCCTGAACTCCCGGTGTTAAGACGCCGAAGCCAAAAAATCCCGCTGTGCGGGCGGCGCCTGAAAGGGCTTTGCGCGTTTGTTTGTTTTATAGAACAAGTGTTGCTTCCTGTTGCCGCGCGCGACGGCGCGCGGCTGTTTGCAACACGATATACTCATAAAATCTTTTTCTTTTTGCGGGTTTTCTCCGCGCGTGCGGCAGCGGGGGCCTCAGGGGCCTGCAGATGGTAAAAATTCTTGACCGTACGGTAGATGATTGTGATAACGCACGCCGAAAAGATCATCATCACCGCAATCACCAGCAGCATGGGCGCGGTGAGATGAACCAGAGAGAAAAAGTCGTGGAACAGCAGCATGGCGGTTACAAATCCTGCGGACATGGCATAGAACAGCACCTTTCGCAGGGTGTTGAACGGCAGGCAAATGCTCAGCAGGTACATCAGTCCGGTGGCGCCGATCAGGATCACGCTGACGGTGGACACCTGATCGTCCGACAGATGGAAGAAGTCGCCGACCGGCATCAAAATGATGATCGTGAGCGCCATGGCGAGCATGCCCGGCAGAGATTTTGCAAGGATGTTGACGATGAATTTTCCCCGGATTCTGTCTTTATTCGGTTCCATGGCCAGAAGAAAGGACGGAATTCCGATTGCAAACAGGTTGATCAGAGAAAACTGAATGGGCTGCAGGGGATAGTCATACGGCGCAAAAATAAAGTAAACAGCGATAATCGCTGAAAAAAACGCTTTGACCAGAAACAGGCAGGCCGAACGCTGAAGATTGTTGATCGAGCGCCGCCCTTCGTGCACCACCTTGGGCAGCGAGGCGAAATTCGAGTCCAGCAGCACCAGCTGAGAAACGGTTCTGGCGGCGTCGCTTCCCGAAGCCATCGCAATGCTGCAATCGGCCTCCTTCAAAGCCAGAACGTCGTTCACGCCGTCGCCCGTCATCGCGACCGTGTGCTGTTTCGCCTTCAGTATTTTGACGAGATCAAGCTTCTGCTGTGGGGTTACGCGGCCGAACACGGTGTAGCGTTCGGCGGCTTCCGCCAAAGCTTCCGGCGTGTTCAGCGTCGTCGCGTCCACATAGCTGTCTGCGTTGTTCATGCCGGCCTTTTGGGCGATGTTTGAAACCGTGATGGGGCTGTCGCCCGAAATCACCTTGAGATCGACACCCTGCTCGGCAAAATACATCAGTGTCTGGGGCGCCTCCGGCCTGATCCTGTCGCTGAACAAAAGCAAAGCCATCGGCTCCAGCCCGCCCGGGAGCTCCTTTTCCTGAAAGCGTCCGGCGGATTTTGCGAGAAGCAGCACCCGCTGCCCGCTTTGCGCATAAGAATCTGCATCGCGCCGAATGTCGGAGGACTTGTCCGGCAGAAGAATCTCCGGCGCGCCGAGGATGAAGCTGCCCTGGTTTTCAAAAAAGGCGCCGCTCCACTTCTTGGCGGAGGAAAAAGGGACAGTCTCTTCGCAGGTCCAGCCGGGCGGGGAGGAGAAGCTTTTGCGCACCGCATCCATGGTGGGGTTGTTGTCCGGCAGCGCCGTGGTCAGTGCGCACAGGGCGGTTTCCGCCATCTCCCGCTCAGTTTTGTCGCAAAGGATCAGGTCGTCAAACTGTAAGGTGCCTTCGGTAATCGTGCCGGTCTTGTCCAGGCACAAAACGTCGACGCGGGCCAGCGTTTCAATGCAATACAGCTCCTGAACAAGCGTTTTGTGCGAAGCAAGGCGAACGACGCTGACAGCCAGCACGACACTCGTCAGCAGCACCAGCCCCTCAGGGATCATGCCGACCAGAGCGGCCACCGTGCTGACGATCGATTTGGAAAATCCGCTTTGCAGAACATAGTACTGCTTGTAAAACAGGATTAGGCCGACCGGCACGATGAGGGCTCCAATCACCTGAATAATCCGGTTGATCCAGGTCATGATTTCGGAATTCGGCTTTTTCAGGTATTTGGCGTCCTGGGATATCTGCTCCGCGTAATTGTCCTTTCCCACATGCTCTACCTGCGCGCTGCAGGCTCCGCTGACGATGAAGCTGCCCGAAAGCATCGTGTCGCCCGGCTTTTTGGGAACAGGGTCCGATTCACCCGTCAGCAGGGATTCGTTTACTTCGCACTCGCCGCTGCATACAATACAATCGGTGCAGATTTGGTTGCCCGCCTCCAGAAGCAGGATATCGTCCAGAACCACGTCGTGCACTTCAATGGTGAGCTGCTCGCCGTTTCGGATCACTCTGGCTTTCGGCTCGGCGATCAGAGCCAGACGGTCTATGGTTCGTTTGGCGCGAATTTCCTGAAAAATACCGATCAGAAGGTTGCTTAGAATGACCCCCATAAACAGCAGGTTCTTATAAGAGCCCACCAGTAAAATCAAACAGGCCAGAACGGCATTCAATATGTTGAAGGGCGTAATAATATTCTGCAAAACAATTTCTTTTACCGACTTTGTTTTTATGTCGGATTCCCCGTTAAAAAGACCTTGCTGACGCCGCTGGTCAATTTGTTCCTGCGTCAGTCCGGTTGAATAGTCGGGATGAAACCGTTCAAAATAAGTTTGTGACGGTTCTGTCATTTGTTTTCATCCACCTTATGTTTTTTAACAGTATACCCGAAATAGAAAACAGGATTGGCCTCAATCTCTGAAAATTCAAAATCACGTCATAATTTTTGTAGAGTTATCCAAAAAACACAGATATGGTATTTCTTCATTTAACAATTATGCGTCTTGTTGCAAATGTTATTTGTGGTATAATGAATGATTAGTGAAGGTGAACAGAAAATGCGCTGTAATTTCACAATTCTGTGCAGGTGAATTTCTGCCGCAGAAAGAAAGGAGATTGATACCATTTTTAAGCAAGACGCGTTCGATTTTATCTCTTTAAAATCGGGCAAAAATCTGAACGGCATGTTGGTGCTGTTTCTGACGATATCTATTTTTCTACCGTTTTATGTCAGTATGGCGGCCGTTTCATTGATTGCATTTATGACGGTTATCAATTATGAAAGACGGGCGGAGGCTTTTGGGGATCCGTATTCTATAGGAATTGTATTATTTTTTCTGTTTACCGGCTTTGTCGGGCAAGTATACAATAACCACATTGGAAGCGCTTATTCATTGTTTGCCGCGGCTCTTTTGGTCTGCGGGTTCTATATTCGCAGCTTTATGACAAAGCAGCTTTTTGATCAGGCGATGGATACCGCCTGCCTGAGCAGTGTGGCGTGTGCGGCGGTGGCGGTATTTCAAAAGATTTCCACCTACGCGACGGTGCCTTCGTTCCGCCCGATCTCAACGTTTACCAATGCAAATTACTATGCGACCATGATCGAATTTGTTGTTCTGATCGCTCTTTACCGGATGATAACCAATGCACAGAATCGTCGGTTTTATTTGATCGTGATCGCCAGCAATCTTGTGGGGCTTTATCTTTCAGCCAGCATGTCGGCCATTTTTTCTCTCGGGCTTGCGGTGCTTTTGTTTCTCTACCTGAAAGGGAAGCGCAAAATCGCGACAATCATCGGCGTCAGCGGACTGTTCCTGGTGGCGGCCGGCCTGATGATGCCGGAGCTGTTCCCCCGCATTGAGTTTATTGATCAATCGTGGGATCAGCGGGTCAACATCTGGGCGACGTCCGTTAAGGGGATCGAGCATCATCCGTTCTTTGGCCAGGGCGCTGCGGCCTACCGTTTGGCCTGCGAAGAATATTTTGGATACAAAACATATCACGCTCACAACCTGTATCTGGATACATTATTGAATTTTGGTCTGGTCGGCGCAGCGGTGATTACTGGATATTTGTATTGTCAGGGTAAAATTGTACTGACTCGTTTCCGCAACAGAATCTGCGGGAATATGAATATTCTTCTGGCGGCTTGTTCCTGCGCCATTTTAGTACACGGCTTTACAGATGTGACCATCTTCTGGGGCCAGACTGCAATGCTGTTTCTCCTGATTTTTTCTTCCACCGGCATCAACGCTGTTTACGCGGGCGGAATCCTTCGGGTGCGTCAGCGTTTGGCGGCAGCCACCGGCTATTTGGAACACTCCAATCAGGGCGCGGCGGTATTTAAAAATTAATCTGCTTTTTCATTTGTTTCTGGGAGGGCCTCCGCTTTGTGCGGGGGCCTTTTTCCATGCAGCCATTGGATTATGAAAATCCTCCCGCAAAATGGTCTAAAGCAAAATTCGGGGCATATCATTGAAAACGGGAGGGATGATAATGAGCTCACCGGAAGAGTGCAGATTTTTGATGTGCAGTCTGGATAAGACTTTCAGCAGCGCCGGAACCGAGGTATTGTCGGTAAAAATTGAATACCCCAAATTTGAGCTTCCCGAATGCGGAAGAATAGAAACCGTCATCAATCGCTGCATTTGGGGGCAGGTGGAGAGCTTTTTCCATGACGCGGCGACAATCCTGTTTCGTCAGGCAGCGTGTGCGCTGCATAACGCAAACAACTCGGAGGATCAGGATTCCTTCCACCCGTACGACGCCGTTCTGCAGTACCGGGTGACCGCCTGCAATTCCTGCTATGTCAGTCTGTACCGCGACGCCTATGAGTATACGGGAGGGGCGCACGGCAATACCATCCGCCGTTCCGACACCTGGTCTCTGAAAGCGTGCAGGGCTGTTCAGGTATGTGATTTTTTTCATCCGAAAACGAACTTTCGCAAAGCGCTTCTTGATGAGATCCTGTTTCAGGCCGATGAAAACATGAGGAAATGCCCCGGCATTTATTTTGATAATTACCGCAAGCTGATCACCCGGTATTTTAACCCCAACCGGTTTTATCTCACGGATAACAGCGTTGCGTTTTATTTCCAGCTGTATGAAATCGCGCCGTATGTTTCCGGAATCGTTACTTTCTCCATTCCGTTCGATCAGCTGGAATGCCCACCGGTTTGCCAGAAATAGAGAAAAATTTGCCCCTGCCTGCGGTGTCCTTTCGGCAGTGGGCTTTTCTCTTTGCGGGAAAAACATGGTAAGGGGGAAGGTTTTATGCTATAATAACCTCACGGCGCAAGCCGAAGAAAAAGCTTCTGGCGGCGGAGAGCGCTGAGAGCGCACTGAAAGAAACAGCCGCCAACGCGAGCAATAAACGTTCTGTTTACACGAAACTGGCAGAATTTCCGTATGGGGAACTCGTAGAAAATTCGTATTTTCAGATCAGATATAAAAAGCAACAGCAGTATCTGTGTTGGCATGTAGGCTTAGGCCCGCTGCAAGGCAGCGTAGAAAAGTGATCGTGTGATCCAACGCATTATTGTGTGCAAAATGGGGGAGAAGGAAAATGAATGCCAAAGAAGAATTTGAAGAAATTTATACCGCGAATATTCACCGCAATGGCAGCCGGGAGCTGCTGGAGTGGCTCTCCACAACCGACTTTTTTACCGCCCCGGCCAGCACCAGGTTCCATTGCGCCTGCCTGGGCGGGCTCGCACAGCACAGCGTCAATGTGTACCGCGTGATGCGAGAAAAGCATTTTGAAGAGGGGAAAGACAACGAAGAGAGCTTCGCGATCTGCGGGCTGCTGCACGATGTGTGCAAGTCGCAGTATTACAAAACCTCTACGAAGAATGTAAAGAATGAGGAAACCGGCGCGTGGGAGAAACGCCCGTTTTATATGGTGGAGGACAGCTTTCCCTTCGGGCACGGGGAGAAGTCCGTCTTTTTGATCGAGCGCTTTCTTCGCCTCAAGCCGGCGGAGGCCGTGGCGATCCGCTGGCATATGGGCGGCTTCGACGATTCCGCCCGCTCCGGGAACTTCGCGATCAGCCTTGCCTATCAAAAATATCCGATCGCGGTGAAGCTGCATTTGGCAGATTTGGAATCGACCTACCTGCGCGAAAAGGGAACCTCCTCCGCACATTGACAAAATGGCTATGATTTTTCAGAGGATACGGAGGATTTTGTAGGACAAGCCTGTTTACATTGGTGAAAAATATGACTATAATATTATCTAATTATTATAAATGAACAAGAATAGAAGTCTGAATGAAAAAGGAGTCGATCAATCCATGGCTTATTATTTTGAAGAGCCCTCCCGTACGTTTAACGAATACCTGCTGATTCCGGGGTATTCCTCCGCCGAGTGTATTCCGGCCAATGTCAGCCTGAAAACACCTATTGTCAAATTTAAGAAGGACGAAGAGCCTGCACTCACCATAAACATTCCGATGGTATCGGCGATCATGCAGTCTGTTTCGGATGATAAAATGGCGATCGCTCTGGCAAAAGAGGGCGGCATTTCTTTTATCTACGGTTCTCAGACCATTGAAGAGGAAGCCGCGATGATACAGCGCGTCAAAAGCTATAAGGCCGGTTTTGTGGTAAGCGACTCCAACATTAAGCCGGACCAGACGCTTCAGGATATTCTGGATCTGAAAGAGAAAACCGGCCACTCCACCGTGGCGGTAACCGAGGACGGAACCGCAACCGGCAAGCTGCTGGGAATTGTTACCAGCCGCGACTACCGCATCAGCCGTATGGACCCGGACACGAAGGTTTCTGAATTCATGACTCCTTTCGCCAAGCTGGTATATGCCGAAAAGGGCGTTACCCTGAAAGAGACAAACAATATCATTTGGGATCACAAGCTGAACGCTCTGCCGATTGTGGATGAGAATCAGCATCTGGTGTATCTGGTATTCCGTAAGGACTATGCCTCCCATAAAGAGAACAAGCTCGAGCTGCTGGATTCCCACAAGCGTTACGTAGTCGGCGCGGGCATCAACACCCGCGATTACGCGGAGCGTGTTCCCGCGCTGATCGAAGCGGGTGCGGATGTTCTGTGCATCGATTCCTCCGAGGGCTTCTCCGAGTGGCAGAAGAAAACCATCAGCTGGATTCGCGAAAACTACGGCGATACGGTGAAGGTTGGCGCCGGTAACGTAGTAGACAGAGAAGGCTTTTTGTATCTGGTGGAAAGCGGAGCCGATTTCGTGAAAGTGGGCATCGGCGGCGGTTCCATCTGCATTACCCGCGAGCAAAAGGGCATCGGCCGCGGCCAGGCTACCGCGCTGATCGATGTGGCCAAGGCCCGCGACGAATACTTTGAGAGAACCGGCATCTATGTGCCGATCTGCTCCGACGGCGGTCTGGTTTACGATTACCATATGACTCTGGCGCTGGCAATGGGCGCGGATTTCCTGATGATGGGCCGCTATTTTGCCCGTTTCGACGAAAGTCCCACCGGAAAAGTGACCATCGGCGGCAGCTATATGAAGGAGTACTGGGGCGAGGGCTCGAGCCGCGCCAGAAACTGGCAGCGCTACGATTTAGGCGGCGCCAGCAAGCTGTCTTTTGAAGAGGGCGTCGATTCCTATGTTCCCTATGCCGGCGCGCTGAAGGACAACGTAAACCTGACCCTCAATAAAATCCGCTCCACCATGTGCAACTGCGGTGCGCTTACCATTCCAGAGCTGCAGAAAAAGGCCAAGATCACTTTGGTTTCCGCCACCTCTATCGTAGAGGGCGGCGCCCACGACGTTGTACTGAAGGACACGGGAAACAATATTGTAAAATAAAATCAAGTCAAACAAAAACACTGTACCGACAACGGTACAGTGTTTTTGTTACAGGGTCTGTTCCGGACGATAAAAATCGTCTTTAAATGGAAACGGAAGAAACGGGGGTTCTTCCGAAGTTTGAGAGATCGGTTTCAGCGGGTCGTCGCAAATCTCTTCTTCCAGAAAAGGCTGACTCCAGGGTACGTCGGGCGGCAAAATCATCGTTATCGGTCCCCCTGTGTCAGATTGTCGGCATAGCTGCACAGGCTCTCAAAGGAATTGACGCCGCCGGGGCGCTGGGCAATAGCCGAACGCACGTGTTCCGGCAGGGAATCGAAATAATGTCTGGCAGCCGGGTCGTCCTTCATCAAAGCATATAAATCGGGATATTTTTTCTCCATAAAATTCACCTCTGTGTTTATAGTCGTTTCGCTTTAAAAAGGGGTTGATTTCTTCCGCAGCCTACGGTAGCGGAAGAAATCGCCATATTTATCATCTGTTTTAAAGTGTAACCAACTATATTCTGCACTGATTTTCATAAAAATTTCAGGTAAACAGAGGAAATTTTAGAAAAACCGTATTATTGATATTTTCTGACGCCCTCAATGTGAAGAAAACGAATGCGGTCGTATACATAAGAGCTCAAAGGACGCATGAATGCGTCGAAGGTATGGGCCGCGACGTAAATTTCGTCCGGCTCCACCGCCACAACCACAGGGGAATGATAAAACCTGCCGGTTTGGTCGCCGAGCTGAATAATATCCCCGGGCATCATTTCAGAGGCGTCTGTCTCTGTGGCAAAAGGGCCCGGGCCCTTGTTCTGCGTCAAAAACTGGTACAGATAAATGACTCCTGTCCAGGAGGGGCTTCTGTCGCTGCTACTGTTGTAATACCACCCGTACGTGGGGGTGTAGTTCATTACACCGCTGCCCGCGTAAAGACATTGCGAGGCAAAATTGGTGCAGTCGCCTCCCAAATTTTCAAAATTATAATAGGCCGGATTTCTCTGAAACGCCCATTTGCGGGCATACTCTACGGCAGCGTCCCGGTGATAGGCTACGATGCGAAGCATGGAACTTTCCTCCACTACTTTTTAAATAAGATCCGTAATCATAAATCATCCTACAAGCTTTGCGGTTTCATCCCGGATGCGAAACCGAAAAGTGGATGATGATGCTCTCACTCGTCCAAAGCCACGCTTTGGCCCCGCGAGGCTATTATATCCTATGCACCGAAGCGAATTATGTACGTTTTCACCGCTGTGCCGAAACACGGCGGTGAAAACGCCTGCCTTGACAGAACCTTCTTTACTGCTTTACGCGGAAAGACTGGCAGTCTGTGCACTGATCCATGGTAGGATTCTTTTCATGGGTACCAACCTGAATCTTCTCCAGAGAACAGAAATCCTGTGTTCCGCAGTGGTACTGACACTGGTCTACGCTGCATCCGATCGACGGATTGGGACGGTCGTTGGAATTCATCATCTGAGCTCGCCTCCTTTCACTCAAAGGCTGTCCTTAGTATGAGAAAAAGAAAAAGAATTATGAAGTGTAAATTTTGAGATTGCTTCCATCGGGCGAGAATGGTACTATAAGCAATATGACTTTTTACGACTTTTTATAACGGGGCATTTTCATTTTCGCCAAAGGCGGGATAAAATTGGCGGCGTTGTTGTGCCTTCACTGCATTTGAACCGCATATCCCGTAATGTTTCATAATTTCAAAAAAATGAGGTATTCTAAGGGAAACAATGGAAAATAAGGAGCAATATCATGAATCACCCGAAAATGAAAAATACGGCGGCGCTCTTGCTGCTTTGCCTTTTAATTCTGGCCTCTTCTGTTTTGTTTTTATTCATTGCGCAAAATGAACCGATGATCTATTGGGTAAAAACCTTTACGCCCAGTGTTTCGCAAGCGTCATCCTCCGGGGGAATCGAATCTTCAGCTTTGGAATCTTCGCCGGCGGAGTCTTCGGCCTCTGCCGCGCAGCTGGCAGAGGTTTGGGAGAAAGACAGCAATTTGCTCCTTGTCAATTGCGACTTCGGCCTTCCGGAGCCATATAAGCCCAATTTGGTCAAAGCGTTTGACATGGAAATGGACGAGCGCATTGTGGAGCCGTACCGGCAGATGGCCGCCGCAGCCTTAAAAGACGGAGTAACGCTCTGGATTTCTTCCGCCTACCGTGCGCCGGAGCTGCAAAAAGAGCTGCTGGAACGCGAAATCAGGGAAAACGAACAAAAGGGAATGGGCCCGGAAGAAGCCAAAGAAAAGGCCGCTATCGCCGTGGCACAACCGGGGCACAGCGAGCACAATACCGGTCTAGCGATCGACATCAACGGGGTGCGCCCGGAATTTGAAAAAGAGAAGGGCTATGAGTGGATGACGCAGCACGCTGCGGAATACGGTTTTATTCTCCGCTACCCCAGAGAGAAAGAGAACGTCACCAAAATCATGTTTGAACCCTGGCATTACCGCTATGTCGGCAAAGAAAATGCGCAAAGAATGAATAAACTGGGGATGTGCCTGGAGGAATATGTGAATTACCTGGCACAAAACAAAGAAAATAATTGAATAAATTCCAAATTTTGATATAATAACAGAAAGAGGCTGTTTTCGTCTGAAAGACAAAGGAATCAATTTTTGCCGCCGAAAGCGGGGAAACAGATTGATGTCAACTATGGAAACAACTCAATCCTGAAGGGGTGTTACTATGCAAGAGAAAAAAGTTAGAACCAGATTTGCTCCCAGTCCCACCGGGTTTATGCATGTGGGCAATTTGCGCACAGCGCTGTATGAATATCTGATTGCGAAGAATCAGGGCGGGGATTTCGTCCTGAGGATTGAAGATACCGATCAGGAACGTCAGGTGGAGGGCGCTGTCGAGGTGATTTACAACACCCTGAAAACGGTTGGCCTGCAGCACGACGAAGGCCCCGACATCGGCGGGCCTTATGGGCCGTATGTGCAGAGCGAGCGCATGGATACTTATAAAAAGTATGCCGAGCAGCTTGTACAGGAAGGAAAAGCATATTACTGCTTCTGTACGAAGGAGCGCCTGGCTTCGCTGCATGAGGAAAATACGTTCGGCGGGTACGATCGCCACTGCCGCAGCCTCCCGCAGGAGGAAATTGACCGTCTGCTCGCGGCGGGCACGCCCTATGTCATCCGTCAGAAGATGCCGGCAGAGGGTGTCACTACGTTCCACGATGCCGTTTACGGCGATATCTCCGTAGAGAATAAGGAGCTGGAGGATCAGGTTCTGCTCAAGTCCGACGGCTTCCCCACTTATAACTTTGCTAACGTGATCGATGATCACCTCATGGAGATTACCCATGTGGTGCGCGGCAGCGAATACCTCTCCTCCACGCCGAAGTACAATCTGCTGTATGAGGCCTACGGCTGGCAGATTCCCACGTATGTGCATCTGCCGCTGATCAAGGGCAGAAACGCCGACGGTACGGCGTCGAAGCTCTCCAAGCGCCACGGCTCCACCGGCTTTGCCGATCTGGTCAGGGAGGGCTATTTGCCCGAGGCGATCATCAACTATATCGCTCTTTTAGGCTGGTGCCCCAAAGACAACGAGGAAAAAATGGACATGCAGGGGCTGGTCGAGCGTTTTTCCATCGAGGGCATCAGCAAGTCGCCCGCTATATTTGACTACGACAAGCTGACCTGGCTCAACGGTGAGTACCTGCGCGCCATGACGCCGGAGCAGTTCACGGAGCATGCGATGCCATATTATCGCCAGGCATTCGGCGATACCGAGGCGGATTGGTCTGTACTGACGCTGATTCTGCAGCCCCGCGTGACAAAGTTGAGCGAAATCCCCGGGATGATCGGCTTTTTGAAAGATCTGCCGGAGTATCCTGCCGATTTCTTTGTGAATAAGAAGAGCAAAACGACGCTGGAAAATTCCGCGCCGCTGCTGCGCGAGTCGATTTCCGTCCTCAAAGAACTGCCCGACTGGACGGTGCCGAGCCTGCACGAAGCGCTACTGGAGCTGGCGCAGCGGCTCGAGGTAAAAAACGGTACGCTTCTTTGGCCCGTGCGGATTGCGGCGGCCGGCCAGACGGTTACGCCGGGCGGCGCGATGGAGATTCTGGCCATTCTCGGCCGGGAAGAATCCCTGCGTCGGTTGGAGCTGGGCCTGAAAAAATGTGAAGGGTAATGGAGAGAATACGATGAGCGAAGAAAAAAGAGAACCGTTGAATCCGGAGTCTGCCGGCAATTTTATTCATGAATTCGTTGCGGAGGATATCGCGCCGGGCGGGCGCTTTGAGGGCAAGCGCGTTCACACCCGCTTTCCTCCCGAGCCGAACGGCTATCTTCATATTGGCCACGCGAAGGCCATCTGCATCGATTTCGGCACGGCGGAAAAGTTCGGAGGCATTTGCAATCTGCGCATGGACGACACGAATCCCAGCAAGGAAGACACCGAATATGTCGACGCCATTCAGGAGGATATCCACTGGCTTGGCTACGACTGGGACGACCGTTTTTATTATGCCTCGGATTATTTTGAAACCATGTATCAGCTTGCGGAAAAATTGATTGAAAAGGGCCTTGCGTATGTATGTCAGCTGACGCCCGATGAGATGAGGGAAAACCGCGGCGACCTGAAAAATCCGGCGGTAAGCCCGTATCGTGACCGCCCGGTGGAAGAAAGCCTCGATCTGTTCCGCAGAATGCGCGCCGGGGAATTCCCGGACGGCGCCATGACGCTGCGGGCAAAGATCGATCTGGCTTCCGGTAACTTCAACATGCGCGACCCTGTTTTATACCGCATCAGCCATACCGCTCACCACAGAACCGGCGACGCATGGTGCATTTACCCCATGTACGACTATGCGCACCCGATTGAGGACGCGATGGAGGATATTACGCATTCGCTGTGCTCCCTGGAATTTGAGGATCACCGCCCGCTGTACGACTGGGTGATTCAGAATGTGGATTTGCCCTCCAAGCCCCGCCAGATCGAGTTTGCGCGCCTTGGCATCAACAACACGGTCATGAGCAAGCGCCGCCTGCGCCTTCTGGTGGAAAAAGAATACGTTTCCGGCTGGGATGATCCCCGCATGCCCACCCTGTGCGGCCTGCGCCGCCGCGGCTATACCCCGGCTTCCATTCGCAACTTTATTGAGCGCCTGGGCGTATCTAAAGTGAACAGCACGGTGGAGTATGCCTTTTTGGAGCATTGCCTGCGCGAGGACCTGAACCTGAACGCGCAGCGTGTGATGTGCGTGCTCGACCCGATCAAGCTGGTCATCACCAATTATCCGGAGGATCAGGTGGAGGAGTTCGAGGTGGAGAATAACCCGAACCGGCCCGAGGACGGAACGCGCAAGGTCGATTTTTCGCGGGAAGTCTGGATTGAGCGCGACGATTTTACCGAAACGCCGCCGAAGGGCTATTTCCGTTTGTTCCCCGGGAACGAGGTTCGTCTGAAAACGACGTACATTGTTCGCTGCACCGGCTGCAAAAAGGATGAAAACGGCAATGTGGTGGAGGTGTACGCGGAATACGATCCGGCCACCCGCGGCGGCAACACGCCGGACGGCAGAAAGGTGAAGGGCACCATTCACTGGGTCAATGCGGCATCCGCTGTTTCGGCAGAGGTTCGCCTGTACGACAACCTGTTCACCGTTCCCGATCCGGAAGCCGGCGAGTTTTTGGAGCTTTTAAACCCGGATTCGCTGACGGTTCTGAAAGACTGCAAAGTGGAGCCCGATGTGGCGAAAGCCTGTGCGCCTGCTTCGTTCCAGTTCATGCGCCAGGGCTATTTCTGCCCGGATCTTGACAGCACACCGGAGCACCCGGTCTTTAACCGTTCGGTTTCGCTCAAAGACAGCTTCAATAAGAAATAAAAACAGCTTGCCCCGGCCTGCAGTACGCAGGGCCGGGGCATTTCTAACGCCGCAGTTTCAGCTGGCGGCAAAATCGGCGCGCGCCGGTGTATTACCAGGCGCGGCGCTTTCACTTTTTCTTGGTGAACTCGGGGAAAAAGCTGTCCGGATTCTGTTTGAATTGCTCGACAGGATCCAGTTCAACACTGCTCTGATCCGATTTTCCGTAATACCCCATCCAACGGGGCACCGGATTCTGCTCAGGATTTTTGCAGTCGTAAATCTTGGTTCTGATCTCCATGTTTCCACCTCCGCACAGATGCTGGTATGAATATACTATGCAGCTCCGGCAACATCTGCCAGCCGTGTACAAGCGGATGTTACGGAATTTTTTGCGGGAAAGCTTTTCCATTCTTTGCAAAAACAATAGAAAATGATATAATGGAGCCATTGGTATCGGGGTGCCGTACCGCACGAAAAATCCATGTGTTTTGGGCGGCGGGCCGTTCTGTTTGCCGCCGTGTGATATTCCAAAAGAAAGAATGAGGTGAAACAACATGCAAAAAAGCTTATCGATTGCCAGCTTCGTTTTGGGGATTGCGGCGACAATGATCAGCATCGCTTTGACCGTGCTCCAGATTGTCAGCCTGAAAAAGAGCCGGTGAGTCATTCACCAATCCAAGAAAGCATATCCGGCGCGGCAGGCTGAAAACGGCCCCGGCGCCGGTTTTCTTTACAGAAAAGGGAGGATTGTATGAAGCTGCTGCATCTGGCGGATCTTCACATTGGCAAACGGGTCAACGAATTCAGCATGCTGGAGGACCAGCGCGCCATAATAAAGCAGATTTTAGACATTGCGGAGCAGGAGAGGCCCGGCGCCGTTCTGATTGCCGGGGATATTTACGATAAGACCATTCCGCCCGGGGAGGCGGTTTCGGTGCTGGACGACTTCCTGACCGGTCTGGCGTTTTTAAAGCTGCCGGTTTTCATGATCTGCGGGAACCACGATTCCGCGGAGCGCCTGAGCTTTGGCAGCCGGATTCTTCGCCGCCAGGGCATTACGATCGCCGCGGCCTACGACGGCACCTTTGAACCGGTTCTGCTGCAAGATGAGTACGGGCCGGTGGAATTGTACCTGCTGCCGTTTGTCAAGCCCGCGCTGGCAGCTCCTTTTTTCCCCGGACAGGAGCTCGAAAGCACCGAGGACGCCGTGCGTTCCATTCTGGAATCGGTGCCCGATCAGCCGGACTGCCGCAGGGTATTGGTTGCGCATCAGTTCGTGACCGGCCGGGGGGAGCTGCCGCAGCAGTCGGATTCTGAAACCGCCTATGTCGGCGGGTCGGACGCGGTGGACGCCGCGGTTTTCCACGCCTTTGATTATGTGGCGCTGGGGCATCTTCACGGCCCGCAGAAAATGCTGCGGGATACCATTCGATATGCGGGTTCCCCTCTCAAATATTCCTTCTCGGAAAGCCGGCAGAAAAAATCCGTGACGATCGTCGAGCTGTTGGAAAAAGGGAACACCCGCGTTCGGCAGATTCCCCTTGTTCCGCTGCGCGATATGCGCGAAATCCGCGGCCCGATCGATCAGCTGACCGACCCGCAAGTTGTAAGTTCCGCGAACGCGGAGGACTACATCCACGTCACTTTGACGGACACGGAGGAGCTGATGGATCCCATTGGCCGCCTGCGCAGATTTTACCCGAATATTATGCGCCTGGATTTTGAAAATCGTCTCAGCAGGGGAATCCAGACGAAAAACGCCGCGTCTGGGGAAGATCTTTCTCAAAAATCGCCGATGGAGCTGTTTAAGGATTTCTTCCGGATGCAAAATCAGAAGGAAATGACGCAGGAGCAGACCCAAGTGATGGAATCGCTCTTTTGCGGCAGTCGGGAGGAGACGCAATGAAGCCGAAGCATTTAACCGTGAGCGCGTTCGGCCCCTTTGCAGGCAGGGTGGAGATTCCGTTTGAGCAGTTCGGCTCTATGGGGCTGTTTTTGATCACCGGGGATACCGGCGCGGGAAAAACCACGCTGTTTGATGCGATCTCCTTCGCGCTGTTCGGGGAGTCGAGCGGTACCGTGCGCCCGGTAGAGAGCCTGCGCAGCGATTTTGCGCGCCCGGAGGAGAAAACCTATGTGGAGTTGTCTTTTCTGCACCGCGGCCAGGAATATTTTTTGCGGAGAAACCCGAAATACCGCCGCCCCAAAAAGAACGGCGAGGGGGATACGGACGAGCCCGCCGACGCGACGCTGACCTTTCCGGACAGCAAAGTGATCACCGGGAATGTGCGGGTCACCGGTGCGGTCACCGAGCTTTTGGGGATCGATTATAAGCAGTTCAAGCAGATCGCCATGATCGCGCAGGGGGAGTTCTTGAAGCTGTTGCTGGCAGATCACCGTGAGCGGGCGGAGATTTTCCGCCGCGTATTCGGCACGGCCCCGCTGGAAGCGGTGCAGCTGGAACTGAAAAAGCGGGAAAAGGCGGCCAGAATCGAATGGGAGGACTCCTGTAAAGCAATTGTGCAGTACACAGGTAATCTGCTTTACAGTGAGGAGCAAACCGCCGAGCCTCTGGTGCAGGAGTGGGCGGCAGAGCAGAACCTGCACCGCATGGATGAAATGACCGCGCTCTGGAACAGGATGCTGCGGGAGAATGAAGCGCTTCTCAAAGACCAAAGACTTCAGCAGGAAAAGCTGCAGGAAGCGGATGCGAAGCTGATTGCCGAGCTGACCCGCGCGGAGCAGATCAACCGGATGTTCCGCGAGCTGGAGCAGGCTCTGCTTCGCTGCGAGGAGCTGTTGAAGCAGGAACCGCAGATCCGGCAGACGGAACTGCGGGCCCGCAGGGCCGCGGCCGCTGCGGAGCGTGTGCTGCCATATGAGAAAATCTATCGTTCCGCAAAGGAAAACGCAGACCGTCTGGAAAACGCAATCCGCACTTCCGGTGAGCGCTCGGCTCTTTTGGAAAAACAGCTGAAACAGCTGGAAGCCGACTGGAACAGAGAGCGGGAAGCCGAGCCGCAGCGAACGGCGCTTGCGGAGCGCTTAACGGGCCTGCGCTCCGCTTTGCCGGACTATGCGCATTACAAAATGTTGACGCAGCAGCACAGGGATTTGGAGCGAGCGCTTTCGCAGAATACCTCCCGTTTGGAGCAGGTGACCAAACGAAGAGAGGCGCTTGCCCAAAAGCGCGACGAGCGCCAGGCGCTGCTGTCGCAGTCCGCGGATGCACCGGTTTCTCTGGTAAAATGCGAAAAGGAAAAGGATACCGCCGAAGCGCTGCGCGCCAATCTGCTTTTGCTGCATGAGATGGCGAAGCGCTTGGAAGCTGTAGAAGCGGAGCACAGGCGCGCGCAGCGGGACTATTTGGCCGCCGATGAGGAGTACGGCAGAATGCACCGGCTGTGCGAGGAAAAGGAGCGTTTGTATTTCGACCAGCAGGCCGGCGTTCTGGCCGGGCGTCTGCGTTCAGGGGAGCCGTGCCCGGTCTGCGGCTCAAAAGAGCATCCTCACAAGGCGGAGATGATCGGGGGCGCTCCGAACGAACAGGAGCTGCAGCAGCTGCGGGGGCAGCGGGAGCAGGCAGAGGCCCGCCGGAGGGAGACCAGCTCGCAGGCACATGGAAAAGAGGTAGAGGTACAGTCCGCTCGGCAGGAGCTCTACCGGCAGTGGAAGCAGATTCTGCCGGAGGTTGCCCCGCAGGAAGAACTCCCCGCACTCAAAGCCCGGATCATTGCGCTCGGTACCGAAAATACCGGGCGAAAAAAGGCTCTGGAACAGAGATGCGTCGAGCTCAAGCAGCTTTGCAGCAACCGTGAGCTCTGGGCAAAAGAGCTCGACGAAGCACAGCGCCTGTTGAAAGAGTGCGAACCGCTCGTGCAGCGCGAAACAGAGGAACAGTCACGCCTTGCGTCTCAGGTGAGCGCAAAGCAGGCGGAGGCGGCTCTGGTGCAGGGAAAGCTGCCCTGTGAGTCGGAGGAAGAGCTGCGGCGGCAGATCGCCGAGGCTGAAACCCGTTTGGAGAAGCTGAAAAAGCGGCTTCAGGAAAGCGAAGCCGCGCTTACCAAAGGCCGCAGCGAGCTGGAGAGCGTTCGCGCCGTTCTGAGAGAAAACACAAACCAGCTGGCAGAGCAGAATCAAAGGCTGGAGCAAGCCGAACAGGAGTACCGCAGGGCGCTGGAAGAAAACCGGTTCAGCGAAGAGGAATACCGCGCCGCGCTGTTGGATCAAGGCCGGGTGGAAGCCTGGCGGAACGAGGTGCAGGCCTTCGCGGAAAGCCAACGGTTTATTGAGGAGACGATCCGCCGCCTGAAGGAAGAAACGGCTGGGAAAAGCCCGGTGGATACTGATCAACTGGCCTTGCGGCAGGAGGAACTGAAACGGGAAAAATCCGTATTGGACGAACAGGTTTCTCAAACCTCACAGCGCTATCACGGGAACCGGAGGATTTTGCAGCAGCTGCAAGACGCGCTGCGGCATAAGGAAAAGCTGGAGCAGCGGTATCTGATGCTTTCCTCCCTCTCCAAAACGGCGAACGGCGAGCTGCCCGAACGCCAGAAGCTGGCGTTTGAACAGTATGTGCAGGCCGCGTATTTTCAAAAGGTGATACAGGAGGCCAATCGGCGCATGAGCCGGATGACGAACGGCCGGTTTGAGCTGCTGCGCAAGGAAATCTCCGACGATAATCGCAGCCAGTCCGGTCTGGAGCTGAATGTGATGGATTACTATACCGGCAAGCTGCGTTCCGTGCGCTCCCTGTCGGGCGGGGAATCCTTCAAGGCGTCGCTGTCGCTGGCTTTGGGACTCTCCGACGTGATTCAGAGCTATGCAGGCGGGGTACAGATCGACACCATGTTTATCGACGAGGGCTTCGGCACGCTCGATTCGGAATCTCTGGATCAGGCAATCTCCGCGCTGGCGGCGCTCACGACCGGCGACCGCCTGGTCGGCATCATCTCTCATGTGCCGGAATTAAAGGAAAAAATTGATAAAAAAATTACGATACAAAAAAGCGTGACCGGCAGCACGGCTGTTCTGACCAGCCGCTGAAGACAACGGATTGGAATCTTCGCTCCGAAATAAAAACAGGCCTTCCTGCCCGCTTTCAGCGGGCAGGAAGGCCACAGTTTGTTGAAAGCAAAATCGTGGCGTCAGGCGGAGCTGAGCAGGTGCTCGGCGAAAATCTTAACGCCGATCAGAATCAGGATGATCCCCCCGGCGATTTCGGCGCGCCCTGAAAGCAGGCATCCGAATTTTCTGCCGAGGTATACTCCCGCAAAGCAAAGCACGAGCGTGATGATTCCAATCAGCGAAACGGAAAAAATCATCTGCGGCACACTTTGAATCCCCACGGAAGAGGGCAGAATAATCCCCGTGGCCAGCGCGTCTATGCTGGTTGCCACCGCCTGAATCAGCAGGGCGCGTTTTCCCACGGTGTGGCATCTGGCCTCTGCGGCGTGCTCCCCAAAGCACGATTCCCAAATCATCTGTGTGCCCAGATAGGTCAGCAGCAGCAAAGCGAGCCAGTGCTCGATATGTATTAAGAGATCGGCGCCCGCCGTTCCCAGTGCCCAGCCAAGGCAGGGCATAAACGCCTGAAAAATACCGAAGGTCAGGCCGACCTTCAGGGCAAACCCGGGCGTTACCTTTCGTACGGCGGTACCGTTTGCGACGGAGGCTGCCAGCGCATCCATAGAAAGGCCGACAGCGATTCCCACAAGGGAGAAGTAGTCCATACGCAGCTTCCCTTCGTGTTGATTTTAAGTTTGCTTCTGAAAAGAATATATTGGAGAACGGCCGAAATTATGAGGGCTTTTACGAAAACAACACAGGGGAAGAACAGAAATTTCCGTTCTTCCCCTGTGCATTATTTGATATTGTAGTCCACCCAGTCCTTGGCTTCCTTTACGTTATCGTCAGACGGCATGGCTGCCTTTGTTTTGCTGTATCGTCTGTCCGGATAGGTAATCGGGATCGTGTATTTATCCGTATCCTCCCGTTCCGGCCCGGGGCGGGTCACTTTTGCGGCGGAATTCAGCCGGTTGCTCCGGCCAAGCTCCTCTTTGTCTTTTCTGTGAAACAGCATGCGTAACACCTCCGTATTTATTGTGCGACATCACATTGAAAAAATACGCGCTTTCGTTTGCTACTACGGTAAAAACATGATAAAATAAATACAAAGCCTGTGGCTTTCATTCAATATTATTTTCTGAAAAATCGATATTACTCCGGCATTTTATATTTGCAATATAAAATTTTGAACCGGGTAATGGGCAAAGAGGGAAGAGCTTATGATCAGTATTTTGGACTATGGAGCGGGCAATTTAAAAAGCGTGGTCAACGCATTTCGGTTTATCGGCGCACAGGTGGAAATCACCCGCGACGCGAACCGGCTGATGCGGGCGCAGTCGGCTGTTTTGCCGGGCGTGGGTTCGTTCGGGGACGCCGCGGCTTCCCTGCGGCAATCCGGGCTTTGGCAGCCGGCGCTGGATTTCATCGCGGCCGGCCGGCCGTTTTTGGGCATTTGCCTTGGCATGCAGCTGCTCTTTGAAGAGAGCGAGGAATCCCCAGGGGTGAAAGGGCTTTCCGTATTTCCCGGGAAAATCTGCCGCATCCCCGATGGAGACGGCCTGAAGATCCCGCATATCGGCTGGAACTCCTTAACCCTCAATCAGACGGACGGTCTGTTCTATCAGGTACCGGATCAGTCCTACGTTTATTTTGTCCATTCTTATTATCTGCACTCGCCCGAACGGGAGATTGTCTCCTCACGCACGCAGTACGGCGTGGAGATTGACGCCTCGGTGCAGTCCGGGAACGTATTCGGCGCCCAGTTTCATCCGGAAAAAAGCGGACAGGCCGGCCTGCAGATGCTGAAAAATTTTGCGCGGTTGGCGGAAACCGGCCGCGAAGGGAAGGAGAGCTGCTGATGTATGCCAAGCGAATTATCCCGTGTCTGGACGTCAACAACGGACGCGTGGTGAAGGGAACCAATTTTGTCAATCTGCGGGACGCGGGCGACCCGGTGGACGCCGCGGTTCTGTATGACAAGCAGGGCGCGGACGAGCTGGTGTTTTTGGACATTACCGCAACCGTGCAGGAACGCGGAACGATTGTTGAGCTGGTTCAACGGGTTGCGGAGCGCATTTTCATTCCGTTTACGGTGGGCGGCGGCATTCGATCGGTAGGGGATTTCACCCAGCTGCTGCGCGCGGGGGCGGATAAGGTTTCGGTCAACTCCGCGGCGGTGCGCAATCCGTCGCTGATTAGCGAAGCGGCCCAAAAATTCGGCAGTCAGTGCGTGGTGTGCGCCATCGACGCAAAACGCGCTCTCTCCGGAGGGTGGACGGTTTACCTCAACGGCGGCCGCATCGATACGGGCATAGACGCCGTGGAATGGGCAAAGCGTGCGGTTTCTCTCGGCGCGGGTGAAATTCTGCTGACGAGCATGGACTGCGACGGAACGAAGGACGGGTATGACCTGGAGCTGACCGCCGCCATTTCCGACCGGGTGAGTGTTCCGGTGATCGCCTCCGGCGGGGCCGGGAGCCTGAAGGATTTTTACGATGCCTTCACCGCGGGAAAGGCCGACGCCGTTCTGGCGGCTTCGCTGTTCCATTTCGGGGAGATTACCATCCCGGAGCTGAAAGAATATCTCAAAGAAAAACAGATTCCCGTCCGGTTCTGATCGGCGGGTACGCCGAAGCGGATTTCAGGGAGCTGAAATCCGCTTCTTTTTCCGATTATTTCCCGCTTTATGGATAGATTTGCCGGACACGGCATAAGAATTACCAAGTTCTGTTCCTCTGCCCGAACCGGTCAAACCGTGTTTGCCGGGGAATGGTGCAAATTCGGTTTATTTTCTGAAAAAACCGGGAAACCGGTTTTCTATGCTGGAGGTGTAGGAAAGGTGAATTGGAAAAAACAAACAATCTCTGTGCTGTTGTCCGCCTGCGTCCTGATTTCCGCCGCGGCTCCTGCAACGGCGATTTCGGACGAAGAGGTAAAGGCCCCTGCGGCGATTCTGGTGGAAGCAAAGACCGGCAAGGTTCTGTATGAAAAAAATTCCCATGAAAAGCGTCCCGCCGCTTCCATTACCAAGGTCATGACGCTCCTGCTGGTGATGGAGGCAATTGATTCCGGCAAAATTGCCCTCACCGATACGGTCTCTGCCAGCGCCCACGCGGCCTCTATGGGCGGGTCGGATATTTGGCTCCAGCAGGGGGAAACCATGTCTGTCAACGATCTGATCAAGGCGACCGTGATCATGAGCGCGAACGACGCCGCCGTGGCCCTTGCGGAGCATGTGGCGGGCACCGAGGATGACTTTCTGCGCATGATGAACGACAAGGCCAAAGCGCTGGGAATGAACGACACCACGTTCAAAAACTGCAACGGTCTGGACGAGGAAGGTCACCTGACCTCGGCAAACGACGTCGCCCTGATGTCCGCGGAGCTGCTCAAGCACGAGAAGATCAAAGAGTACACCCTCACGTGGATCGACCATGTGCGCGACGGCAAGACGCAGCTGGTCAACACCAATAAGCTGATCAAAAGCTATAAGGGGATCACGGGCCTGAAAACGGGTACCACGGGCAAAGCCGGCAGCTGCATCAGCGCTTCCGCCACCAGAGGGCAAATCAGCCTGATTGCGGTCATTCTGGGGAGTGCCACAACCGACGACCGCTTCTCTTCGGCGGCAAAGCTTTTGGATTACGGATTTGCCAACTGGTCGATGGCCACTCCCGAAAAGCCGGAGCTGCAAAAGGTTCCGGTAGCGAACGGCATGCAGTCCTCGGTAGAGCCCGAAACAACCGAAAACCCCGCCCTGCTGGTGCCAAAGGGCAAAGAATCGGAGGTGGTGAGCCAGATCGTGGTGGCGGATTCGCTGGAGGCGCCCGTTGAGCCCGGGCAGATCATTGGCAAAATAACGTATAAGCTGGGGGACGAAACGCTTCTCGAAACCGATATTCGCGCCAAGGCGGCGGTGGAAAAAATGACGTTCTTTTCTGTATTCCGCCTGCTTTGTATGGGGATGGTCTGCTTTTGATTGGCAATTTCAACCGAAATTATTCGTAAAATCTTGCGGCCGCCGCCTTGCAAATACTGCTGAGATATTGTAAAATAAACAAAAGGATTCAGAAAATGACAGGAGGTTAGCATTCATGTCTGTAAAGCTTGACGCACAGCATCTGTCCGGTTTTATGAATTCAGGCGAACTGGAAGCGATCGAGCCCCAGATAAAGCTCGCGCACGAGTTGCTTCATTCCAAAAGCGGCTCCGGCAGCGATTTTCTTGGTTGGCTGGATTTGCCCGGCGAGTACGATAAGGAAGAATTTTCACGCATTCAGTCGGCAGCGGCGAAAATCCGTTCGGATACCGATGTTTTTGTTGTCATCGGCATCGGGGGCTCTTACCTTGGCGCACGAGCTGCGATTGAATTTTTAAAATCCCCGTACTATAATTCGATGAAAAAAGACACGCCGGATATTTATTTTGCCGGCAACAGCATCAGCTCCAGCGCACTGGCAGAGCTTCTTTCCATCTGCGAGGGGAAAGACGTGTCCATCAACATGATCTCGAAATCCGGCACGACGACCGAGCCGGCCATCGCGTTTCGTGTGTTTCGTGAGCTGCTGGAGAAAAAGTATGGCAAAGAGGGCGCCCGCGAAAGAATCTATTGTACCACAGACCGTGCGCGCGGAACCCTGAAAAAGCTGGCGGATCAGGAAGGCTACGAAACCTTTGTGGTGCCGGATGACGTCGGCGGACGCTATTCTGTGCTTACCGCGGTGGGGCTTCTTCCAATTGCGGTCAGCGGTGCTGATCTCAACGAACTGATGCAGGGTGCTTTACAGGCAAGAGACGAGTATTTGAATCCTGATTTACAACAAAATTCATGTTATCAATACGCAGCCATTCGCAATCTGTTTTACAGAAAGGGCAAAACAGTTGAACTCTTGGCCAGCTATGAGCCGTGCTTTGCCGTGATGTGCGAGTGGTGGAAGCAGCTTTATGGCGAAAGCGAAGGAAAGGATCAAAAAGGTCTGTTCCCGGCTTCCGTTATTTTTTCGACCGATTTGCATTCCATGGGCCAGTATGTGCAGGACGGCCGCCGGATTCTGCTGGAAACGGTGGTTCTGTTTGAGCACGCCAAGCAGGAAATTACGCTTGGCAGCGACCCGGAGAATGTGGACGGATTGAACTTCCTTCAGGGGAAAACGATGTCCTATATCAACGAAAAGGCCTTTGAAGGTACGGTTCTGGCTCATGTGGACGGCGGTGTCCCCAACATTGTGCTGCGGGTACCGGATTTTTCAGAGAAATCGCTCGGCAGCCTGATTTATTTCTTTGAAAAGGCGTGCGCGGTTTCCGGTTATCTACTGGGGGTCAATCCGTTTGACCAGCCCGGCGTGGAAAGCTATAAGAAAAATATGTTCGCTCTTTTGGGCAAGCCCGGGTACGAGGCCGAAAAGGCTGCTTTGGAGGCCCGTCTGAAACATTGATAGATTCTTTGCTTTCAGGATTGAAATCCGCATTTTGCGGAAATACTAAAAAATAGCAGGAGGAGTTTTGATATGGTCACTCTCATCATCGGTAAGAAAGGTTCCGGAAAGACAAAAAAGCTGATTGAAATGGCGAATGCCGCTGTTAAAAAATCGGACGGCAACGTGGTGGTAATCGAAAAGGGTCTCAAGCTCACTTACGATATCTCCCACAGGGCCAGACTGGTTGACATCGACGCTTATGGAGTGCAGGGCATGGACGGCCTGTACGGCTTCATCAGCGGCATCTGCGCTGGAAACTATGATGTGACCGACCTCTTTATTGATTCCACGCTGAAAATTATCGGTTCCGATTCCGCGGTTTTGTCCTCTCTTGTGGAGAAGGCGAACGCTTTGTCTGAACTGGCCAATACCAAAATCCTTCTTTCCGTTTCTTTGGACCAGAACGAGCTTCCCGAAGGCATCAAGGCGGAGATCGCTGAGATCTGATTCGTTTTGCTTTCGATCACAGTTTTAGAACGTCAGTATTGTAAAAGCGGGCTGCTGGCAGTTGTTACTGCCGGCAGCGCTTTTGTGCAAAAAGACAGCGAGGAGATCATCTGTATGTCGTTTAGAAATCTGCCGGAAGCCAGGCGCGAGGAAAACGGGATTACCTATTTTCTGCGGGAGCCCGTAACGGTGAACGGTCAGGAGCACCAGCGGTATGCGATTCAAACGCACTTTGTACAGCGCGGCGAGTCGTATGTGGAGCTGGTAAAAAAATATGTTCAGCCCTTATACCAGCCCGGGGATATTTTGTCCCTGAGCGAGAAGATCATTTCCATGTGCCAGAATAACGTGGTGGAGAAGAAGGATGTAAAAATCGGCTTTTGGGCACGGTTTTTATCCAAATTTGCTTCTTCAAACAATCACGGGATCGCCATGGACGAGCCGTACAAGCTTCAGCTGGCGATCAACCTGGCGGGCCTGCCCAGAATCCTTTTGGCGGCGTTCTGCTCTGCAGTGACAAAGCTGTTTGGAATCCGCGGTGTGTTTTACAAGATTGCCGGGCACGGGATCGATGGAATCGACGGGTTCTACATGGGCTCTTCGTTTGAGCTGTACCATGATCTGGCTTTGCTGAACCCAAAGGAACCGGTCAAGGTCTGCAACGACATTCAGCGGGAGCTCGGCATCGACTGTCTGCTGGTGGACGCCAACGATCTGAGCGTGGTCATTTTCGGAAAATCCGATACGCTGGCCCCAGTGCCGGATCAGGATTTGATCGCGATGATCAAGGACAACCCTGCCGGGCAATCGGATGAACTGACCCCGCTGATTTTGATAAAAAAAGCAGATTTATCCTGATTTCTTGTTGACAAAAGCGAAGCAAGTCGATATAATAGCATATTGTAGTGTCGAGGTAAAATGATATGATTCTTGAACTGAAAAAGATCATGCTGAGCGACGGTGAGGTTCTCCCGTTTACTTATGAAATGTCTTTCTCCTCTACCACTGTGAACGGTTTTCATCCGTTCGTTTCTCCCGTTGCGGTAACAGGAACGGTTCAAAGTCATGCGGGCTCCGCAAAGCTGGATGCCCGGGTTTCCTTTGATTTTGAAATTCCCTGCGATCGCTGCACGACCGAATTTCGCACCCATTATGATCTTTCCTTTTCACACACTGTGGTCTCTTCTTTAACGGACGGGGACAGCGACCTATACATTGTCGCGGAGGAGTATCGTTTGGATTTGGATGCGCTGCTGCGGGAGGATATTTTGTTGGAGCTGCCCACCAGATTTTTGTGTTCGCCGGATTGCAAGGGCCTGTGCCCGCAATGCGGACAAAACCGGAATCAGGGGATGTGCCAATGTGTTTCCCGGCAGACAGACCCTCGTTTGGCGGTTCTGAAACAACTGATAGATTAATCTAAAGATATAAGGAGGTGCTGATAATGGCGGTACCAAAGAGAAAATTATCCAGCGCAAGACAGAATAAGAGACGTTCCAATGTTTGGAAGCTGAGCGCCCCCGCTCTGGCAAGATGTCCGAAATGCGGTGAGTACAAACTGGCTCACAGGGTTTGCGGCAGCTGCGGTTACTATAACGGCAGAGAAGTGTTGAAAAAAGAAGCTTGATTTCTTTACATTTTCGCACAGAACAGAGAAGGAGAGATCCTTCTCTGTTTTTTCTTGGCTGAAAATCGCCGTGTTCGGCAAGTTCCCCGCGCGGCAGGGGTGTCGGCAATGCATCGGAGCAGGGGAAAAGGCGGCGAAAATCTTTCTGCACAAAACAGGGAGAGTCATTTGTATTTTTATTGTGGAATTACTTGACGAATCACCAATTAAATGCCATAATCAAACGTGTTAAAACGCGATGGCTTGAATTATTTGGGCAAAATAGAATATCAAAGCATTATCGCACGGTGCTGCAAAAAGCGGCAAAGCGGATAGACGTTTTATCCGTATCTGGAATTTGATTCGCGGTTTTGGCGTTCCGTGTTGCCCAAACATGAAATCGACACGCTCCATTCGCTTGCAACCCCTCCGGTGTTCGCACTGCGGAGGCATTCCTGCGGCGCGCCCGGTGTGCTGATGGATTGTGAATGGAGGCAAACCGCCGGCAATGCCGGCTCTGCACGCTTCGCCGCGCGGTTGAAAACGGCGTTGTTTTGAAGTTTTTCAGTATAAGAGCTGCGTTACGCAGCAGTAGGAGGAAGTGCAATTTGATCAAACCGATTGTGGCGGTTGTCGGCCGGCCGAACGTGGGGAAGTCTACCCTGTTCAACAAGCTGATCGGCCAGCGCCTTTCTATAGTAGAAGATACCCCCGGTGTTACCAGAGACCGTATCTTTGGCGACTGCGAATGGGGAAGTCATAAATTCAGTCTGGTGGATACCGGCGGTATTGAGCCGGAGTCGAAGGATATTATTCTGTCGCAGATGCGGGCGCAGGCACAGCTTGCGATTGATTCCGCGGACGTGATCGTCATGGTGACGGATCTGCGTTCCGGCGTGGTGGCGACGGATGTGGAGGTTGCGGCGATGCTGCAAAAAAGCGGCCGTCCGGTTATTCTGTGCGTGAATAAGTGCGACCAAATCGGTGAGCCGCCGCCGGAGTTTTATGAATTTTACAATCTGGGCCTTGGGGAGCCTGTCGCTGTTTCTTCCGTTCATGGCCATGGCACAGGCGATCTGCTGGACCGCATTGTCGAGTTCTTCCCGGAGGAAACCGGCGAGGAGGACGAGGGAGAGGTCATTCGCGTCGCCGTCATCGGAAAGCCGAACGTGGGCAAATCCTCGCTGATCAACTATGTGGCCGGTGAAAACCGCAGCATTGTTTCGGATGTGGCCGGTACGACCCGCGACGCGATCGACACCAAAATTGAAAATGAATCCGGCACGTTTATCCTGATCGATACAGCCGGAATCCGCCGCCAGAACAAGGTGGAGGATTCCATTGAGCGTTACAGCATCCTTCGCGCCGAAATGGCCATTGAGCGCTCAGACGTCTGCGTGATTATGATCGACGCTACCGTCGGCTTTACCGAGCAGGACTCCAAGGTGGCGGGCCGCGCCCACGAGGCGGGCAAGGGCTGCGTGATTGCGGTCAATAAATGGGATGCGGTGGAGAAGGACGGCCACACCATGAACGACTACCGCAAGCAGCTGGAAAAGGATTTTTCTTTTATGTCCTATGCGCCCATTCTCTTTATTTCCGCCCACACGGGGCAGAGGGTAGATAAGCTCTTTGAAACCATTCGGCAGGTAGCCAGCATGAATTCCCTGCGCATTAGCACCGGCGTGCTCAATGATATTCTGGCTCAGGCAACGGCGCGCGTTCAGCCGCCTACGGATAAGGGCAAGCGCCTGAAGATCTATTACATGACGCAGGCATCCGTAAAGCCGCCGACCTTTATTTGTTTTGTCAACTCTGCGGATTTGTTCCATTTTTCCTACCAGCGTTATCTGGAAAACCGAATTCGCGAAACCTTTGGACTGGAGGGCACCCCGATCCGGATGATTGTTCGGGAGCGCGGGGACAAATAAGGAGGAGGGTTTTCTTTGGAGAATCTACAAAGTATCATTCTGGCAATTGTTCTGACCGCTCTGGTTGCATATTTGCTGGGCAGCGTCAATTCTTCGATTCTGATTACCCGAATGTTCGGCCAAAAGACCGATATTCGCCAAATGGGCAGCGGAAATGCCGGTGCAACGAACGTGCTGCGTTCTGTCGGCAGACTGCCGGCGGCCCTGACCTTTATCTTTGATTTTTTAAAATGTGTTCTGGCCGTTCTGGCCGGCCGGGCAATTTTCGGTTACTTTTTTCAAATCCCCGCCATCTCTCCCATGGTGATTGAGCAGACGGGGGCTTACATTGCCGGAATTGTGTGTATTTTGGGCCACATTTATCCCTTATACTTCGGCTTTCGGGGCGGCAAGGGAGTGGTGACCTCCATTGCGATGATTATGATTATCGACTGGCGCGTTTCTTTGATCGTTTGGGCGGCTTTCTTTCTCGCGGTGTTCTGTTCTAAAATGATATCATTGGGCTCGATATGCGGTGCGGTCACCTATCCGTTCGCAACCTTCTTCCTGACCTTTTTCTACGATTTCCGCTCCAGCGCCACGGTGCCGCTGTCTTATGTTATGGTCGCCACGGTATCCTCCTTCATCATCGGGTGCATTGTCATCATCAAGCACCGGGGAAATATCAAGCGAATTCTGGACGGGACGGAAAAGAAAGTCAGCCTGCGTTCCCGCAAGGCCCCGCCACAGTGATTTTAATTGCCTTCATAAAGAAAACTCTTCTCCGCCGCTGCCGATGGAGAAGAGTTTTTTGCGATGTATCGAATTGGGGTATCGGACTTTGGTCGAAAGAGGCGTTTCGCGCTTTTTGACGGGGACAAAGCCTTGCCTGCGGGCTTTTATGCCATAGATATGAGAAACGCAGGCAAGGTGAATGGAACCCATTTGTTTTCAGCATATCCTACTGTTCAGCTTTTTGGGGTCACTTCAGAGCTGCCTGCGTCTACTTACGATTCGATTACCTGAGACAAAAAGAAAAAGGAACCTGCATCAGGCTCCTCTAAACTTTCCGGTTTTACGTCATCAAACTGCGCGGGTCACTTTGTTGGAACGTAAACAACGGGTGCAGGCGTAAATACGCTTCGGACTGCCGTTAACAACTGCCTTTACGCGTTTTACATTGGGCTTCCAAGTTCTGTTCGCACGTCTGTGAGAATGAGAAACTTTTATACCGAAAGCAATATCCTTGCCACAAACCTCACACTTCGCCATGTGTCTGCACCTCCTTTAAAGGGCTTTAAACTACGAAGAATATTCTAGCAAATCTAAAGGCTAAATGCAAGCTTTTTTTCACTCATTTGCGCAGGAATTGCAAAAATCAGCCAAAATCCGGATGTTCCGCTGTATGACGAGCCCGATCCGCGGGGAACATTCTCTTGTCTTTTATTGGAAAACGTATTATAATGCTAACAAATCACACACTTTTACGTACAGGCAGCGGCTGGCTCTTTGTTGTGCAAGGCTCGGTTGTTTTTCCCCGGAAAAACGATAGGAACGGGCCCTGCGAAAAAACGGAAGTACAGTAATATGGCTGCCGTTCTGCGAAAGGCGGTAAAAATGCTTTATCAGGTAATTCAATCTATTTTCAGAGGCGTTCCCATCAATATGATCAGTGTTCTCATGCAGATTCTGGCTGTTCTGGTCATCATTTTTTGCGTACTGCCTATACACGAATACGCACACGGCTGGATGGCGAAAAAGCTGGGGGACAATACCGCGGCGTATCAGGGCCGCCTGACGATTAATCCGCTGGCCAGTATCGACCCGCTGGGCGCGCTTGCGATTTTGCTGTTTGGCTTTGGCTGGGCCAAGCCCGTTCCGGTGGACACGCGCAATTTTAAAAATCCCAAGCGCGATATGGCGATTACCGCTCTGGCGGGGCCGGTTTCCAATCTTTTGGCCGCGCTGGCGGGCGCGATCCTTCTAAACGCAATTTCCATCTTCGCGGGGAGCATTCCGCAGGCAATTCAGTTTGGAATCGCGGTGTTCTTTGGGTACTTTATCAGCATCAATGTCATGCTCGCCGTGTTTAACCTGATCCCGCTGCCGCCGCTGGACGGCTCCCGGATCGTCGGCGCGTTTTTGTCTGACAAGGCGCTGTACCGATACTACCAGAACCAACAGTTTATTATGATGGTGCTGTTTGCGATGCTGATTTTCGGCTTTTTGAATGAGCCGCTTTACCTGATGCAGTCGTGGGTGCAGTCCGGAATCCTGTGGCTTGCCGATCTCCCGTTCCGTTTGTTCGGTGTATGACAGATGGAAAAGCTGGAGTATCATCTGGACGTGTTCGACGGTCCTCTCGATCTGCTTCTGGCTCTGATCGCCAAAAACAAGGTGGAAATCTGCGATATCTCGATTTCCGAGCTGCTCGAACAATACATGGGGCAGATCGGAAAAATGCAGGAGCAGCAGATGGAGGTTTCGAGCGAGTTTTTAGAAATGGCCGCGCGTCTGGTGTATTTAAAGACCGTTTCACTGCTCCCCAAGAATGAGGAAGCGGAGGAGCTGCGCCGGGAGCTGACCGGGCAGCTGATGGAATACCGGGAATGGAAGCGGACGGCGCAGGCTCTGGGCGGGCTTTTTTCGTGGGATTCGTTTGTCCGGCAGCCGGCGCCTTTGCCGCCGGAACGGGTGTACAGCCGTTCCCATCATCCGGACGAGCTGCTCGCGGCGTATCTCAGCGCGGCGGGGAGGGGAAAACGCTTTTTGCCTCCCCCGGTAAAGTCCTTTGACGGCATCGTTACCCGCAAGCCGGTTTCGGTCGCTTCGCGGATTATTTTCGTGCTCCGCCGTTTGTGGAAGCAAAGACGGATGCCGTTCCATGATCTTCTGTGGGAAAGCCGGCAGAAATCAGACCTGGTCGCGACCTTTCTGGCGGTGCTGGAGCTGGTGAAAAACCACCGGGTCCGCGTGGACGGGGAGGAAGGCGCAACGACGATTACTCTGTTGACTGGCGGTGCAGACTCATGGAAATAAAAAAGTTGCAGGGCGCGATCGAGGCCATTCTGTTTTCGAGCGGCGACGCCGTCCCGCTGGAACGGATTGCAGAGGCTTTGGAGCTGGACCGCGCTACGGCGGTAAGGCTCATGAAAAGCGTGATGGATTCCTTTAACCAGTCGGCCAAGGGAATTCGGATCATCCAATTGGAAAATCAGTACCAAATGTGCAGTGCCGATGAATATGGTGAAACGGTACGGCGCACACTGGATTTGAGAAGAAATGCTCCCCTTTCACAGGCCGCTATGGAGGTTCTGGCGGTGATCGCCTATCAGCAGCCGGTCACCAAGGCCTTTGTGGAGCAGGTGCGCGGGGTAGACAGCTCCGGGGTCATCTCTAACCTGTGCGAAAAGGGGCTCGTGGAGGAACGGGGCAGGCTCGATCTGCCGGGCCGGCCGCTGCTGTACGGCACAACGCCCAATTTTCTGCGCTGCATGAATCTTTCTTCTCTGAACGAGCTGCCGCCTCTGCCCCAGAGCGGCCCGGAGGACGCGCAGGAAGAAGCTGCGGAAAAAACGCTTTAGGTTTTAAACGAAACATAACATCGGAGGAGGTGCGCGCCAATGACCTGGTGGGTTTGGGGTTTACTGGGCTTTCTCGGCTTGTTGGCGCTGGCGCTGGCCGCCCGAGTAAAAATCCGGTTCTCCTTCGATATGGAGGACGGCTTTTCGGGAGAAGCGCGGTACCTTTTTTTCCGTTATCGTTTCCCCACGGAGGAAGAACCCGAAAAAGAAGCCGCGAAACAGAAAAAAGAAGAGAAAAAGAAAGGCGAACCGGACAAAAAGCAGTCTGTTCGGGATATAATAAAAGAAAAGGGGTTCACAGGGTTCCTGAACTTCCTTTCTGAGCTTGCTTCCATCGCCGCGGGCGCGGCAAAGCGGCTGCTTTCCCATTTTGTATTGAAGGAACTGAAAATTCGCGTTGCTCTTGGGGCGGAGGACGCCGCCACAACCGCCGTGCTGTACGGTACGGTGAGCGGAGTGGTTTACCCGGCTGCCGGCACGTTGGTAACGGCATTTCGGTGCAAACACTACGATGTGCAGGTGACGCCCGATTTCAACGGAGAAAAGCTCTTCGCGCAAATGCTGATGGACGGCAGTGCCCGTTTGGTATTCCTGCTCGCTGCCGGCCTGTATGCGCTGCTGCGGTATGTCAAAATGGTTCTGCGGCAAAAGCGGGAAGAAGGACGTCAGGCCGCAATGGCCGGAGAAGCCGCGGGAAAATCACAACAGAGAAACTGATGAAACAAAAAGAAAGAGCGGTGTAATCAAATGAGCGAACATCCCATTGAAGGCATGATGAATACTACATTGGAAAAAATCAAGCAGATGGTGGACGTCAATTCGATTATCGGTGACCCCATCACGGCGCCGGACGGCACAATCATCATCCCGGTCTCCAAAATCTCTTACGGCTTCGGCTCCGGCGGCTCCGATCTGCCGGCAAAGGCCGCGGCGGAGAGGAATATGTTCGGCGGCGGCGCCGCGGCGGGCATCACCATTCAGCCGGTGGCGTTTCTCACCATCAGCGGCGGGAATGTGCGTATGATGCAGGTTGACCCGTACCACGGTTCGGTAGACCGCGTGATCGGGATGGTGCCCGAGGTGTTCGACAAGGTCAACGACATGATCGCACAGAAGAAAGCGAAAAAATCCGCGTCCTCTTCTGAATCCGGCAAGCTGGACGATCCTCAAATCTAACTACTAAACCGGCGCCTGCCTGCATACTATTAGCAGGCAGGTGATGAGTTTGTTAAAGAGATTTTTTGCGGCACTGACCGCGTCAGTTCTGATAATCCCGCTGTTTTCGGCGGTGTCTGCGCAGGAACAGGCGAAAACCGGCACGCCTGAGATTTCTGCCAAAGCGGCAGTATTGATCGATGCGGACAACGGCAAGGTTTTGTTTGCCAGGCAGGAATCCCTGCGGCTGCCCATGGCCAGCACAACAAAAATCATGACGGCGCTGCTCGCGCTGGAGCAGGCCGAAGTGAAGGACCCGGTTGTGACCGTAACGGACGAGATGGTTCGGGTGGAAGGCTCCTCCATGGGCCTGATGCCCGGGAACAAGCTTCGCCTGAGCGATTTGGCTGTGGGGATGATGATGGTATCGGGCAACGATGCCGCCAACACCGCGGCGATCGCCATGGCCGGCAACGCGACAAAATTTGCGGAGCTGATGAACGCCCGTGCGCAGGAAATCGGCATGAAGAATACCCACTTCGTCACGCCCTCGGGCCTGGATTCGGAGCAGCACTATTCCACCGCGTACGACATGGCGCTTTTGGGAATTGAGGCGATGAACAACAGCCGCTTTGCGGGGATCGTTTCTCAAAAGCAGATGACCGTAAAATTCATCAATCCGGAGCAGACGATCCGCTACGGGAACCACAATCGCCTGCTCAGCCTGTACCCGGACAGCATCGGCATCAAAACCGGCTTTACCAAAAAGGCGGGGCGGTGCCTGGTCAGCGCGGCTCGGCGAGACGGCGTCCGTCTAGTGGCGGTTACGCTCAACGCGCCAAACGACTGGGACGATCATATCAAGCTCTATGACTACGGCTTTGCAAAGCTGCATTTGTTTACACCGGACACCGCTGCCCTGCGCTACGAGCTTCCCATTGTCGGCGGCACGGCCGATGCGGTTTCGGTGATCCCCGGCTCGGCGGACGGCGTTTCGCTGACGGACGACGAAATCGCGCGCCTTGCGCGGGTGGTAGAGCTTCCGCATTTTGTTTACGCTCCCGTCAGGGAGGGGGAAATGGTGGGCTCTGTCGGCTATTGGCTGGACGGAAAGAGGATCGTCGAGGTTCCGCTTTTGGCGGAGCAGGCGGTGGACCGCCTTCAGCCGGAAAAAACACGCATGGAAAAAATATGGGATAAAATCAAATCGATTTTCGGATAATACTGGTTTGCGATGGAAAACGAAAAAACAGCTGCCTTTTTCCCGCCTGCGGCGGGGAAGAGTCGGCAAACACAATTCCTGTTTTGTTTGAAAGTCAGTATGCATTCAGAAAACTCAGTAAGGAAGTAATTATGGCAAAAGATGTAAGACTGCAAAAAATGCTCGCGGACAGCGGAATCGCATCCCGCAGAAAAGCGGAGGAGCTGATCGCCGCCGGCGCCGTGCGCGTTAACGGAACGGTCGCGAAGATCGGCGACAAGGTGGACGTGCGAAAAGACAAGGTGACGGTTCACGGGAGAAATGTCGCAAAGCGCGGCAAAAATATATATATCATGCTGCACAAGCCCCGCGGATTCATCACGACCATGAGCGATGAAATGGATCGCAAATGTGTAGCGGAGCTGGTCAGCGAGATTCCGGAACGGATTTACCCCGTGGGCCGGCTTGACAGAGAATCGGAGGGCCTGCTTTTGATGACGAACGACGGTGCATTTGCAAACGCGATGACGCACCCCTCAAAGCATGTGCCGAAAACATACCGCGTCACTGTGCGCCCCGGTGTAACGGAGGATCAGCTGACGCAGATTGCCGTTGGAATAGTGATCGACGGCCAGAAAACCGCGCCCGCCAATGTGCATATCATTTCGCAGGAGCCGGGCAGAGTTGTGCTGGAGATCGTTCTGTATGAGGGCCGCAACCGCGAGATCCGCAAGATGTGCGAGGCCCTGGGGCTGGATGTCGCCCGCCTCAAGCGCACCGCTGTCGGCCCCGTTCGCCTGGGGATGCTCCAGCCCGGGCAGTGGCGCAACCTGACCGGGGAAGAGGTCAAGCGCCTGATGACCGCGGCAAAAGAGGACAAAGCCGCCGAGCAGGAGCCGGAGCGCCCGAAAACCGCCGCCAGACCCGCCGTGCGGCGCGGCCCGAGGTTTTCTTCCAAAAAATAATATCCAACAGACGGGATGCTTCCTCATTTGAACATTCCGTCTTTTTTCGTATTTTTCCATAGGAGAATTGATTTTTTTGTGTCTTTCTGCTTGTTATTCCCTTGGGAATACAGTATAATAATACCAAGTATTGATTGCTGAATTATGGATTCATTTTCGCTTTTTTTGGAGAAGAAGAAACGGAATTGAGCATAAGTCATGAGTCATCTGTATGGTCTGTATTGTGAAAAATCAGTATATTGCAAAGGAATGGAGGAACAAAAACATGAGTGTTGTCGGCAATAAAGAATTGCTACAAAGCGCTCGCGATGCTGCTGGGAGTAAAAAAGTGTATCAGCGCATTTCCCTCTTGGTAGACGAAGGCTCCTTTCAGGAATTGGATGCTTATGCAAAATCTGCTGAGCATTCGGCAGAGGTTGTAACCGGCTTTGGGTATGTCGGTGGTCAGCCGGTCTATGTTTTTGCACAGGACAGCGAGGTCGACGGAGGGGCAATGTCCAAAACGCAGGCGTATAAGATTCGCAAGCTGTATGATCTGGCGCTGAAGACCGGAACACCGGTGGTGGGAATCTACGATTCTGTGGGCGGACATCTGAAAGAGGGAGCCGAGCTGCTGGCGGCGTATGGAGATATTCTGCTGAAAAGCAATAATCTTTCCGGCGTGGTTCCTCAAATTTCTGTTGTGCTCGGCCCCTGCGTGGGCACTTCCGCTCTGATTGCGGCGGGAGCCGACTTTGTCGTCATGGCGGAAAACGCCACCTTTACCATAGAAACGGCAGATGAGGACGGCTCCGCTAAGGCGGCGGCCAAACTCGGACTGGCCCATTGGGTAGAGAAAACCGAAGAGGACACTCTGGACAGAGCGCGCAAGGTGCTTTGCCGCCTGCCCTCGAATAACCTCTCTCTTGCACCGGAAGCGGACGCTCTTGGTGTTTGCAGCAATTCCGAGCTGCAGGAGGGAGCAAAGGTAACGGATATCATCCATGCGGTTGTGGATGACGGCAGCTTCATGGAGTTTTGCCCCGAGTACGGTACCTCCGCCATTACCGGGCTGGCGCTGATCAACGGCGCGTCTGTGGGCGTGATCGGCTATCAGGGCGTCGTCGGCTCGTACTGCTGCTCGAAAGCCGCCCGCTTCGTCCGCTTCTGCGACGCGTTTTCTCTGCCGCTCATCACCATTGTGGACGCCGACAAGTTTGCGTCCCTGCGTGAGGCCGCAAAGCTCTCTGCTGCGTATTCCGAGGCGACGACCATTAAGATCACCGTGATTTCCGGCCAGGCTGTGGGCGCGTTCTATATTGCCACCGCGGGCCGCGGCGCCAACGCGGACGTGACAATGGCATGGACCAGCGCGGTGGTATCTCCCATATCACCCGCTGCGGCCGCTCTGTTCCAGTCCGGCGACCAGCTTGCCGGCTCAGAGAATCCCATCGAGCAGCGCAAGCAGCTGATTGAAGAGTATAAAACGGTTCAGGCGTCGCCCTTTGCGGCTGCCGCCGACGGTTATGTGGAAGACATTATTCTTCCGGAAGAAACCCGCCAGAAGCTGGTTTCTCATCTGGAAATGCTGGCCGGCAAGCGCGTTTCCACCCTGCCGAAGAAGCACAGCAATATTCCGATGTAAAAACAGTCCGCAGAACGTTTTTCGTATCGATTGAATGAAAAGGGGATATAAAAATGAAAAATCTGATAGTCACCGTAAACGGTGTCGCTTATAATGTGCAGGTAGAAGAAACCGGCGCCGCGGCCCCGGTAGCTCCCGCAGCTGCCCCGGCTCCTGTCGCCGCTCCCGCTCCGGCTGCTGCTCCGGCCCCCGTGGCTGCGCCCGCACCTGCTCCGGCTCCCGCTCCTGCCGCTCCCAAGGCGGAAAAACCGGCTGCCGGCGCAAACACCGTGAACGCTCCCATGCCCGGCACCATTCTGAATGTTCTTGTTTCCGCCGGTGATTCCGTCAAAAAGGGCCAGGTTCTCATGATCTTGGAGGCCATGAAGATGGAAAACGAAATCATGGCCGCGCAGGACGGCGTGATTGCAGGTGTTCATGTATCGAAGGGCGACGCCGTAAATCCGGGCGACGCTCTCGTGTCCTTCCAGTAAGGGAGGCTGAATTATGGCTAAAAAAATTGGAATTACCGAAACCGTTCTGCGCGACGCGCATCAGTCCCTGATTGCCACCAGAATGTCTACGGAAGAGATGATCCCGATCCTGCCGGAACTGGATAAAGTGGGCTTTCACTCTCTGGAGTGCTGGGGCGGCGCCACGTTTGATTCCTGCCTGCGCTTTTTGAACGAAGACCCGTGGGACCGGCTGCGCACAATCCGCCGCCTTTGCCCCAAAACCAAGCTGCAAATGCTGTTCCGCGGCCAGAACATGCTCGGCTACCGCCACTATGCGGACGATGTCGTCGATTATTTTGTGCAGCGCAGCGTTGCAAACGGCATCGACGTCATCCGTATTTTCGACGCGCTGAACGATCTGCGCAACCTCGAGCGCGCCATCAAGGCCGCTAAGAAAGAGGGGGCACACGCACAGGTCGGTATTTCTTACACGACCGGCCCTGTCTTTACGGATGAGTATTATGTCGACTACGCCAAGCGGATTCAGGAAGCCGGCGCAGATTCCATCTGCATTAAGGATATGGCCGCTCTGTTGACTCCGTACCGCACGGAAGAGCTTGTAAAGGCGCTCAAATCCGCCGTGGATCTGCCGATTCAGCTGCACACCCACTACACCTCCGGTCTTGCCTCCATGTGCATGATCAAGGGTGTGGAAGCCGGCGTGGATTGGATCGACACCGCGATGTCGCCGCTGGCTCTGGGCACCTCTCATGCGCCGACGGAGTCGATCGTCGCCGCATTCGAGGGCACCGAGTACGACACCGGCCTGGATCTGGTTCTGCTCAACGAAATCCGCGAGTATTTTATGACTTTGCGCGAGAAGTATATTCAAAACGGTCTGCTCGATCCTTCGATGCTGGCCACCAACACCAAGGCGCTGCACTATCAGGTACCCGGCGGCATGCTGTCGAACCTGCTCTCACAGCTCAAGCAGGCCGGCAAGGCCGACCAGTTGGAAGAGGTGCTGCAGGAGGTTCCGCGTGTCCGTCAGGATTCCGGTTATCCGCCTCTGGTAACGCCCACCTCTCAGATCGTGGGCACACAGGCTGTGTTCAATGTGATCACCGGCGAGCGCTATAAGATGTGCACCAAGGAATTCAAGGATATGGTGGCCGGCAAGTACGGCAAGACTCCGGTTGAGATCGACCCCGCGTTCCAGAAAAAGATCATCGGTGACGAAACGCCGATTACCTGCCGCCCGGCCGATCTGCTTTCCCCCGAGCTGGAAACTCTGCGCAAGGAAGCGGCCCAGTGGACGGAGCAGGAGGAGGATGTTCTCTCCTACGCCCAGTTCCCGAAGGTGGCCGAAGATTTCTTCCGCAAGCGCCGCGACGCCAAATACGGCATCAACAGCAAGCTTGCAAACGAAGAGAAGCAGGTTCATCCGGTTTGATGTAATTCACATGAAATCAGTTAACAGTCCCAGGGCCTTTTCAGGCGCTGGGGCTGTTATTCCTTGCTGGCGCTTTTTTCCTCATAACAAACGGCGAAGGTTGCAATTGTGTGATAAAGCTGGTAAAATGAAGTGATATTGAAAGCCGGGCTTTCGCAAACTTACTAACGTTGGGATGATACGCCATGATAAAAAGTATGACGGGGTATGGCCGCGCAGAGGGAACCCTGGATGGGCGATATATCATAGTTGAAATCAAATCGGTCAATCATCGGTATTTTGAGTTTAACTCAAAGATTACGCGGGGATACTCTTTTTTGGACGAAAAGCTGAAAACGCTGCTGCAGCAGGGAATCTCCCGCGGCAAGGTGGACGTTTTTGTTTCTGTTGAAACGCTGGAGGACGCCGATGCGCAGGTTCTGGTGAATCATTCAGTGGCCGCGGGCTATCTGAATGCGCTCAAAGAGCTGCGCGACAAATATGATTTAAGGGATGACATCACTGTGATGGGCCTGGCCCGGTACAGCGATATTTTTACCGTTCACCGCACGCCGGAGGATGAGGACCAGACCTGGGAGTGTGTTTCTCAGGTGTCGCGGCAGGCCATGGAGCAGCTGCTGCAGATGAGGGAACGGGAGGGCGCCCGCCTCAAGGAGGATCTTTTGGCCCGCGCCGGGGCGATTCTGTCTTTGGTGCAGGCAGTGGAGGAGCGTTCCCCCGTTACCGTGCAGGAATACCAGCAGAAGCTGCTGGCCCGCCTGCAGGACGTTCTGCACGACAGCAATATTGATGAGCAGCGCATTTTGACGGAAGCCGCCATTTTTGCGGACAAGGTTGCCGTGGCGGAAGAAACCGTTCGCCTGCGCAGTCATTTTGATCAACTCCACCTGATGCTGGAATCCTCGGAGGCCATTGGCAGAAAGCTGGATTTTCTTGTTCAGGAAATGAATCGCGAAGCAAACACCATCGGCTCCAAGGCGTCTGATTCTCAGATCGCCTACATGGTGGTAAATATGAAAGCTGAAATTGAAAAGATCAGAGAACAGATTCAGAATATCGAATAGTCATTCTTAGGAGGAAACACGGCATGAGGCTAATAAACATTGGTTTTGGCAATATGGTGTCCGCCAATCGTCTGGTGGCAATTGTCAGCCCCGAATCCGCACCGATCAAGCGCATTATACAGGACGCGAAGGAGCGCGGCACTTTGATTGACGCAACCTATGGCAGGCGTACCCGCGCGGTGATCGTTACAGACAGCGACCATGTGATTCTGTCTGCTGTTCAGCCCGAAACAGTCGCCAATCGGCTGAACGATCGGGAGGAAGATATTGCGGATGAGGAGCTGGATGAGGATGACTAAAGGCTTGCTGCTGGTGTTTTCGGGGCCGTCCGGAGTTGGGAAGGACACGGTGCTGCACGAGCTGCTGCACCAGAATAATTCCGTGCGGCTGTCGGTTTCCGCCACCACGCGCAGTCCCCGGCCCGGTGAGGTGGACGGAAAAGATTATTTCTTTGTCACCCGCGAGCACTTTCAAGAAATGATCGAGCGCGGGGAAATGCTGGAATACGCAGAATATTGCGGCAATTATTACGGTACGCCCGCCGTGCCCGTACGCGAATGGCAGGAGCAGGGCCTGGACGTGATTTTGGAGATCGAAGTACAGGGCGGCTCCCAAATCAAGCGAAAGCACCCCGATTGTGTCAGCGTTTTTTTGCTGCCGCCGTCGCTGGAGGTGTTGGAATCGCGCCTGCGCCACCGTGCTTCAGACACCGAAGAGGTGATTCGGAAGCGCATGGAATCCGCCTGCGGCGAAATTCTGGAGGCAAAGCATTACGACTATTTAATTGTAAATGATACGGTAGACCACGCGGTGGAGCAGATCTGTTCCATCTTGTGTGCGGAAAAGCTCCGCTTTGGTCGTGCCGACGCTGATATTGAAAGGATGCTGAATTATGCTGAGACCATCACATGAAGCTTTTTCCACCCCGAATTTGAGCCAATACTCGATTGTGGTTGCGGTTGCAAAACGCGCGCGAGAAATCGCGGATGAAGCCGAAAAGGCAGGGGATATTCTGATTGAAAAGCCGGTAGATCTGGCGGTGCGCGATTTCATCCAGCATAAATATAAGATTATTGTGCCGACTCAGGAGAAAAACCCGGATTCTTTTTTTCAGGAATAATCCCGGCAGGTGAAATAATTTCATGGAACAAATGACCGCGGTTGGCGTGGCCGTTGAAAACACGGCGTATCATTTTGACAAAGAGTTTACCTATTTTCTGCCGCCGGGGATGCAGGCTGCCCCCGGGTGTCGGGTGATGGTGCCTTTTGGCAGCGGCAACCGGGGAAGGCAGGGGATGATTCTCTCTTTGCAGTCCTGCGAGCAGCCAGAACTGCTCAAGCCGGTAACGGCGGTGCTGGATCAAACGCCCTTGCTCTCCGCGGAACAGCTCCGGATGGTTCCCTGGCTGAGGGAACGCTATTTTTGCAGCCTGTTTGACGCGGTGAAGCTGCTGCTTCCCGCGGGGATCAACTTCAAAATATCCACACAATATGTGTTGGCCGCCCCAAAGCAGGAGCTTTCTGAACAGGATTTCTCCGAAACAGAGCGGATTCTGCTGGGGCGCCTTTCCAAAAAAGCGGCGAACGAGGCAGAACTGCTGCAATTGCTTGATTCCCGGAACGGGCCTTTGGCTTTGGAGAGACTTTGCTCTCTCGGTGTCATCCGGAAGGAAAGCGCGGCCACCCGGCGAATCGGCGATGCCATGCGCAAGATGATCCGCCTTACCGCGGAAGAAATGCCCGATTCTCTTTCCCCAAAGCAGCGGGAGGTGTTCGAGCTTTTGCATTCGATCGGCTGTGTGTCGGTGAAAGAGCTGTGCTATTTTGCGGGAGTTACAGTATCTGTGCCCGACGCATTGGTGAAAAAGGGTCTGGCATCCTATTACGAGGAGGAGCAGTTTCGGAACCCGTATGAAAAGGCGCAGGAATCCGCCGGAGAGGTGGATGTTTCGCTCTCTCCCGAGCAGCAGGCGGCGTATGAGGGGCTTTTGGGCCGGTATCGTTCCGGTGCGGCGGTCTCTTTGCTGTACGGCGTAACCGGCAGCGGAAAAACACAGGTTTACCTGCGGCTGATTGAGGACGTAATCGCCGACGGCCGCGGTGTGATCGTGATGGTGCCGGAGATTTCTCTGACCCCACAGACGGTCGCTTTGTTTCATCAAAGATACGGCAGGCAGGTCGCGGTGTTTCACAGCGGGCTTTCTCTGGGGGAACGGCTCGACGAATGGAAGCGGGTCAAAAACGGACAGGCAAAGATTGTCGTGGGAACCCGCTCCGCCGTATTTGCCCCCTTTGAGCGCCTGGGCCTGATCGTAATGGATGAGGAACAGGAGGCCACGTATAAATCGGAATCCGCACCGCGCTACCATGCGCGCGACGTGGCAAAATTCCGGTGCGCGTACCACAAAGCGCTTTTGCTGCTTTGCTCCGCCACGCCGTCGGTCGAAACCACCTACTTTGCCCAGAGAGGCCGGTATTCGATGGTCCCGCTCCCCAGCAGATACGGCCCGGCCGAGCTGCCGCAGGTAACGATTGCGGATATGAACCAGGAAATCCTTCGCGGGAATTCCACGGCATTCAGCGGTGCGCTCAAAGAGGCTCTGGCAGAGACCCTCGCCAAGCGCGAGCAGGCGATTTTGCTTTTAAACCGGCGCGGGTACCACACCTTCGCTGCGTGCAAAGCGTGCAGTTCTGTGGTGAGCTGCCCGAATTGCAGCATTTCGTTAACGTACCACGCGGCAAATCATCGCCTGATGTGTCATTATTGCGGCTATTCCGTACCGGTCACCCGCCGCTGCCCGAGCTGCGGGCAGGACGAGGTTCGTTTTTCGGGCGCGGGAACACAGAGGGCGGAGGAACAGCTGGCGCAGCTGTTCCCGCAGGCCCGGGTTCTGCGGCTCGATACCGACAGCACCATGGGGCGTTTTTCTTACGAAAAGAAGCTTAGCCGTTTTAAAAATGGGGAATATGATATGATCGTGGGAACGCAAATGGTCGCAAAAGGCCTCGATTTCGCCAATGTGACGCTCGTCGGCGTGCTTTCCGCCGATCAGTCGCTTTACGGAGACGACTTTCGATGTTCCGAACGCTCCTTTGATCTTCTGACGCAGGTGGTCGGCCGATCCGGGCGAGGCTCAAATCACGGTCGGGCCATCATTCAGACCTTTACTCCAGAAAACCGTGTCATCCGTCTGGCGGCGGCGCAGGACTACGGCACCTTTTACCGGGAAGAAATCCAGTTCCGGCAGGCGATGCTGTACCCGCCGTTTGCCGATTTTGTTCTGGTAGGCTTTGTCGGGCAAAAAGAAGAGCAGGTGTGCCAGGCCAGCCTGTATTTTATGAATTTGCTGCGCAATCTGGCCGGCCGGGAATATTCCGATCTGCCGCTGCGGGTGCTCGATCCCTCCCCGGCGCTGGTGACAAAGGTCAGCAATAAGTACCGCTATCAGCTGCTGATCAAATGCAGGAACGACAGGCGGCTGCGCGAGATGCTCTCGCGTCTTTTCATTGAATTTTCCGCCGAACGGCGCTTTGCGCAGGTTACGGCTTTTGTGGATACAAACCCTGTGTCCGCCTTATAACGAATGGAGGAATAGAACATGGCAATTCGTAAAATCGTACAGGACGGCGACCCGATTCTGAAAAAAGTATGCCGGCCTGTTGAGAAATTCGACGATAAACTCGCTATCCTTTTGGATGATATGAGAGAAACGGTGCTCACTGCGAACGGGGCCGGACTTGCCGCCAATCAGGTGGGCATCCTGCGGCGCGCGATCGTTGTGGTGAATGTGGAGGACGACAGCATCATCGAGCTGGTGAATCCCGAAATCATCGAAAGCGACGGCGAGCAGGACGGCGCCGAGGGATGCCTGTCTTTTCCGGGGCAATACGGCATGGTCAAGCGCCCGATGCACGTGAAGGTTCGCGCGCAGGACAGAAACGGGAAATTCTTCGAGATAGAGGGCACTGACTTTTTGGCGAGAGCTTTCTGCCACGAAACCGATCACCTCAATGGAATTGTATTTAAAGAGCGCGCCAGCCGCATCCTTTCCGAGGATGAAATGGAATAACCACACAGGAGGAGTACCCGATGCGGATTGTTTTTATGGGAACACCGGATTTCGCTGTTCCCTGTTTACAGGCTCTGCTGGACGCCGGGCACGCGGTGTGCGGGGTTTTCACTCAGCCGGATAAGCCGAAGGGCCGGGGCTATGCACTGGCTCCCCCGCCGGTGAAGGAACTGGCGCTGGAGCGCGGAATTCCGGTTTACCAGCCTGCCACGCTGCGCACGCCGGAGACCGCCGCGCTGGTTGCCTCGCTTTTGCCGGAGGTGATTGTGGTCGTCGCTTACGGCAAGCTGCTGCCGAAAGAGATTTTGCAGCTTCCGCCGCACGGCTGCATCAATGTTCACGCTTCTCTGCTGCCGAAATACCGCGGCGCTGCGCCGATCCAGTGGGCCGTGATCAACGGGGACGAAGTGACCGGCGTCGCCACCATGCAGATGGACGAGGGACTCGATACCGGCGACATTCTGCTGGTGGAGAAAACAAAAATTGGCGAGAACGAGACTTCCGGCGAGTTATTTGACCGACTGCGCGACCTGGGCGCACAGGTGCTGGTCGAAACACTGCGGCAGCTTGAAGCCGGTACTCTGGAACGCAGGCCGCAGGGAAATGAGGGCGCCAGCTACGCGCCGATGCTCAGCCGCGAGCTTTCTGCGATCGACTGGAGCCGTTCCGCCCGGGAAATTCACAACCTTGTGCGCGGGCTTTCCCCCTGGCCGGTGGCTTCTTCCGTCTATCAGGGCAAGCGGATCAAGATCTATCAAACCCAGGTGAGCGGGAAGGAATCCGGAGAGCCGGGGCAGGTGCTCCCCGGAAAAGATTTTCTCGTCTGCTGCGGACAAAACACAGCATTAAAGCTGATGACAGTTCAATATGAAGGCGGCAAACGCATGGACGGCTCCGATTTTCTGCGGGGACATCCTGCGCTGCCGGAAACCCGGATGGGATTCTGACGGAGGGTTACAATGGATTATTTCTTTTATGACCGAACGTATTTTATCTTCATTCTGCCTGCGCTGATCCTCTCTTTGGCGGCTCAGCTTCAGGTGCAGTCCGCCTTTCGCAAATATTCTCAGATTCCAAATCGTCGAAACCTGACGGGAGCAGAGGCAGCCCGCCAGGTTTTGCGCTTTCATGAGATTACCGACGTGCCAATTCAGCCGATTGGCGGCCAGCTGACCGACCATTACGACCCCAGAAACAACAGCATCAGTCTGAGTCAGCCGGTTTATGGCAGCGCCACCATCTCTGCAGTCGGCGTGGCGGCCCATGAGGCGGGGCATGCGGTGCAGTATGCGCACGGCTATTTTCCGATCAAGCTGCGGGCGCTTCTCGTTCCCGTTGTGAATTTTTCCTCCCGTTTGGCGATTCCGCTGATTCTGATCGGTTTATTCCTGCCGCTTCAATATGAAGGTGTGATTTATGCGGGAATCGCTCTGTACAGTTTGGCCGTGCTCTTTTCACTTTTAACTCTGCCGGTGGAGTTTAACGCCAGCGCCCGGGCGATCAGCGCGCTGGAACGCTCCGGCATGCTTTCGGAGGAGGAGCTGCACGGTGCGTCCAAGGTACTTCGAGCCGCCGCAATGACGTATGTGGCCGCGGCCTTTGCCTCAATCCTATCTTTGCTTCGCCTGCTGGCGATCGCGGGGAACCGAAGGAGATAACGAATGACATCAAATGCAAGAACGGCGGCCCTGCAGGCGCTGCTTCATGTGGACGAAAACGAGGGATACTCCAATATCGTCATCGACAAAACGCTGCGGCGCTTTTCACTCGAGCCGCGCGACGCTGCCTTGGCCACCGCGCTTTTTTACGGGGTGCTGGAGCGACGCATCGCACTCGACTACGTGATCGAAGCCTTTTCCCGCAACCGCGGGCAGCTTCTTTCGCCCACGGTGCGTGAGATTTTGCGGATCGGTGTATACCAAATCCTATATATGGAAAAAATACCTCAATCGGCGGCTGTAAACGAAGCGGTGAACTGCGCGAAGGAAAACGGTGCTGTAAAGGCCTCGGGCTTTATCAACGGCCTTTTGCGCTCCGTGCTGCGCGCCGAACAGCCTCTTCGACTGCCGGATGAAAAGAGGCAGCCCAGAAAAGCACTTTCTGTTCGCTATTCCTGCCCGGAATGGCTGATTGATCTGTGGACAAAGACGTATGGGGAGCCGCTGTGCCGCGCGATTCTGGACAGCCTGTTTCAAAAAGCGCCGATTTACGCGCGTGTGAACACCGTAAAAATCACCGCGGAGGAGCTGATTCAGCGGCTGGAGCAGGAGGGTGTAAAGGCAACTGCAATTACATCGGTTTCAGATGCCCTGATCCTCCAGAACACCGGGCCAATCGCCTCTTTGGAAAGCTTTCAGGAGGGCCTCTTCCATATTCAGGACCTCTCTTCGCAGCTTTGCTGCGCACTGATCGATCCGCAGCCCGGCGAACGGATCATCGACGTGTGCGCCGCTCCGGGGGGGAAGTCGTTTACGATGGCGCAGAGAATGGAGAATAGCGGAGAGCTGCTCGCCTTCGATAAATACCGAGGAAAGGTCGGGCTGATCCGCCAGGGTGCGGAGCGCCTGGGGCTCTCTGTGATCCGGGCCTCGGTGCGCGACGCGGTGGAGCCGAAGGAGGCTTTGGCCCCCGCAAACCGGGTGCTGTGCGACGCGCCCTGTTCGGGCCTCGGCATCATCCGCAGAAAGCCCGAGATTCGCTACAAGCCCCAGGATTCTCTTGACAGCCTGCCTGATTTGCAGTACCTTATACTTTGTAGATCTTCCGGGCTGGCAGAGCCGGGCGGTCTTTTATTCTATTCTACCTGCACGCTGAATCCCGCGGAAAACGGCGCGGTGGCGGCGCGCTTTTTAAAGGCTCACCCGGAATTTGAGCCCGAGCCGCTCCGCCTGCCGAACTCCTTTCGGCGGGCGGTGGAAGAACCGGAGCATCAGGTAACGCTGCTGCCGCCGGTGCACGGCTCAGACGGCTTTTTTATCGCGGCTTTCCGCCGCCGACGGGAGTAGGAATATGGCACGGGAAGAAATCAATTCAATGACGGAAGACGAAATACGGCGGGATTTCACCGCGCAGGGATGGCCCGCCTTTCGGGCGCGGCAGGTATACCAGTGGCTGCACCGCGGGGCGGAGGATTTTGAGCGGATGACGGATCAGTCTAAGGTAATCCGGCAGCTTTTGGCGCAAAAATATTACATCTCTGTAGCATCTATTGAAAAGAAACTCGTTTCTCAATATGATAATACTATGAAATATCTCTTTCGCTTTGCGGACGGCGAAATGGTAGAAAGCGTGCTGATGCAGTACCACCATGGCTACACCATCTGCATTTCCACACAGGTTGGCTGTAAAATGGGCTGTACCTTTTGCGCGACCGGCCAAAGCGGTTTTTCCCGCAATCTAACCCCGGCAGAAATGCTGGCGCAGATTCAGGCGGCCCAAAGGGACTCCGGCCAGCGCATTTCCAACATTGTGCTCATGGGGATGGGGGAGCCGCTGGACAATTACGAAAACGTGCTCCGCTTTTTGGAGCTGGTTTCCTCGGAGCACGGCCTGAACATCGGCATGCGGCACATTTCTCTTTCCACCTGCGGCGTGGTGGACAAAATTTATGATCTCGCAGACCGGCGTTTGCAGCTGACTCTCTCGGTCTCTCTGCACGCACCGAACGACGGCATCCGTTCGCAGACCATGCCGGTCAACCGAAGGTGGGGCGTGGATGAGCTGCTGAAAGCCTGCCGATACTATTCGGAGCAGACCCATCGGCGCATTTCTTTTGAATACGCGATGATCAGCGGCGTCAACGACAGCGACGCCTGTGCCAGAGAGCTTGCGGGAAAGCTTCGCGGCACGCTTTCTCATATCAATCTTATCCCGGTCAATCAGGTGACGGGAACAGGATACCACAGCGCGTCTGTGGAACGGCAGCGGGCGTTTATCCGTATTCTGGAAAAGAGCGGCCTGACGGCCACGGTACGGCGAACACTCGGCTCAGATATCAACGCTTCCTGCGGACAGCTGAGACGCAGGCGGCAAGAGGAGGTGACCGGCCTTTGAAACTATTCAGTAAAACCGACGTTGGCCTTGTAAGGCAATCCAACGAAGACGCCTGTGCCGGGGAACTCTATGCGCAGGACCGGGCATGGGCCGTTGTTTGTGATGGCATGGGCGGCGCGGCCGGCGGCAATATCGCCAGCAGCCTCGCGGTACAGAAAATTGCGGACACAATGACCGCCGAGGCTCTGAACCAAACGGACGAAGTCCATTTAAAAGAACTGATGGCGCAGGCCGTGGGGGAAGCCAACACGGCGGTCTATCACCTGGCCAAGGAGCAGGAGGAGCTGCGCGGCATGGGCACCACCGTTGTTCTGGCCGTGGTCAGGGAGCAGAGAATTCATATCGTTCATGCCGGCGACAGCCGCGCGTACCTTATTTTGTCTGACGGTACCCTCTGTCAGATCACGGTCGATCATTCTATTGTGCAGGAGCTCCTTGACAAGGGTGACCTCACCGAGCAGCAGGCTCAGACACATCCTCAGAAGAATATCATCACAAGGGCGCTCGGCGTTCTTCCCGTGGTGGATGTCGACTATATGGAGGAGTCGTTTCCGCAGGGGGCAAGGCTGCTTCTTTGTACAGACGGCTTGTCTAATTATGTTGGAAACCAGCAGATTTCTCAGCTGTCGAAGGAGCTGGACGCAAAGGACTTTTGCGACCAGCTGATCGAATCTGCGAACCGTGCGGGCGGCGGTGACAATATAACGGTTGTCATAATCGAAAACTGACCATGTGATTGGAGTGATACTTGTTGGATAAGTATACCGGAAAAAGGCTGGACGGCCGTTATGAAATCCATGAATTGATCGGTGTTGGCGGAATGGCGCTGGTGTACCGTGCCTATGATCAGATTGACGACCGCACGGTAGCCATTAAAATTTTGAAAGACGAATTTTTGGGCAACGAGGATTTCATCCGCCGTTTTAAGAATGAATCCAAGGCGATTGCCGTTTTATCCCACCCCAACATCGTAAAGGTGTTCGACGTCAGCTTTGGGGATCGGATTCAGTACATTGTAATGGAATATATCGACGGGATCACGCTGCGGGAATATCTGGATCAGCAGAAAGAGATCAAATGGAAAGAAGCGATCCATTTTACCGTGCAGATTCTGCGTGCTCTGCAGCACGCGCATGAAAAGGGCATCATCCACCGCGACATCAAGCCGCAGAATATTATGCTGCTTCAGGATGGAACCATTAAGGTCACCGATTTCGGCATCGCCCGCTTCTCCAGAAATGAAACGCGCACCATGACCGACAAGGCCATCGGCTCGGTTCATTATATCGCGCCGGAGCAGGCCAGGGGAGACCTCACGGATGAAAAGGCGGACATTTACTCCGTCGGCGTCATGCTGTACGAGATGATCACGGGCCAGCTTCCCTTTGAGGCGGACAACGCGGTTTCGGTCGCGATTATGCAGCTTCAGGCGGATCCGCGTCCGCCGAAGGACATCAATCCGGCCATTCCGGACGGTCTGGAGGAGATTACGCTCAAGGCCATGCAGAAGGACCCCTCGCAGCGGTATCAATCCGCGGCGGAAATGCTGCGCGATATCGAGCAGTTCCGCCGGAACCCGAGCATCAGTTTTCAGTATAAATATTTTATCGACGAAAAACCGACCAAGTACGTAGACGCCATCAATACGGTGCGCGGAACGGAAATGGCAAACTATAACGACAACTATGCCTACGAGGAGGAATACTCCCGCGGCAAAAAGAAGAAGAAATCCACGGCCACGCTGGTCATCAGCGGCGTTTTAACCGCGTTTCTGCTGGCGGCGGTGGTGTTCGGCATCATGGCGCTCACCCGCAGCTGCAGCACGCAGGAGGTGGCAGACGTCGATCTGCCAAATTTTGTCGGGCAGAAGCTCTCCGACATTCAGTCGAACGAAAAGTATAAGGAATTCCAGTTCAAGATCGAGTATGCCGAGGACCCCGCCAAGGATGCTGGAATCGTTCTGGACCAGAACCCCAAGGGCACGAAAAAGGTAAAGGCCAACGCCGAAATCACACTGACGGTCAACGGCGAGAGCAAGACCGTGACGATCCCCCCGGTAAAGGGCCTGACGCAGGCGGAGGCCGAGGAAAAGCTGAAGGCTCTGAATCTGCAGTATGAGGTATATCAGGTAGAGGACGACCAGACCGCCGCGGGTTATGTGAAGGATGTTGTCCCCGCCGAGGGGGCGGAGGTTGCGCAGAGCGGAACCGTCGTCAAGCTGTATGTCAGCAAGGGCCCCTCCTCCACGGAGGTAAGCGTTCCGTCCGTCATCGGCAAAAATCTGGACGCGGCGAAAACCGATATTCTGGCGGTCGGCCTGACGGTGGACGCCGAGATCACCTATGTGGACGACAGCGACAAGGCCGAGGGCGTTGTGATTGAGACCTCGCCGCTTCCGGGCGTGAAGGTTGCCAAGGGTACGCCGGTAAAAATCAGCGTCAGCTCCGGCAAAAAGAGTGAAAAGACAATCGATATTTACGTGCAGCTGCCGTCGCAGGTCACACACGATATTGCACTGAAGGCATACCTTGACGGCACTCTGTATTCGGAGAAAACGGTGAATCCCTCTTACAACAGCGTGTACCAGATGAGCTTTAAGGGAACCTCCGGCCAGAAGACGCTGATCATTCAGCTGGACGGCCAAAAATACAACACGTTCCTGCTGGACTTTGACACGGGCACTCCGCGCCAGACAGAAAGCTACACGTACCAGGAACCGGACGAAAACAGCGATTCCAGCGGAATTACGAGGGCACCCTGATGAAAATGGAACGTGGACTATTGCGAAAGGGAATCGGCGGCTTCTATTATGTAGAAGCCGCCGATACAATCTATGAAGCGAAGGCACGCGGGATTTTCCGCAAACGGGGGATCACGCCGCTTGCCGGGGATATCGTCGATATCAGCATTGAGGAGGACGGCACCTGTACCATTGAAGAAATCGGGGAGAGAAAGAATTCTCTGGTTCGCCCGCCCGTCGCGAATCTGGATCAGCTGTTTCTGGTCGTGTCCGTTCTGCATCCGTCGCCGAATCTGCTGGTGCTGGATAAAATGCTGGCCGGCGCGGAGGAAAAAGGGATTGCGCCGGTGATTGTGTTCTCTAAAACAGACCTGGAGGACTGCGGCGAATATCTGGAGATCTACCAAAAAACCGGCATTCCGGTGCTGACGGTATCTTCCGTTACCGGGGAAGGGGTAGACCGGGTGCGCGAGCTGCTGCAGGGGAAGCTGTCCGCCTTTTCGGGGAATTCGGGCGTGGGAAAATCCTCCCTTTTAAACCGGCTGGACGAACGGCTGAGCCTGCCCACGGCAGAGATCAGCCAGAAGCTGGGGCGCGGGCGCCACACCACCCGGCAGGTGGAGCTGCTAAAGCTTGGGCCGGATACTTATGTCGCGGACACTCCGGGCTTTTCTTCTGTGGATATGATTCAGACCGAGCTGATCCGAAAGGATACTCTGGCACGCGATTTTCGGGAGTTTGTGCCGTATCTGGATCAATGCCGGTTCCCCTCGTGTTCCCATACAAAAGAAAAGGGCTGCGCTGTTCTGGCCGCTCTGCGGGAGGGCAAAATCGCTCCCTCGCGGCACCAGAGCTATGTGACAATGTACGATGAAATCAAAAACATTAAGGAATGGGAACTCAAATGAAAACTTGCGTGATTATCGGCGCTGCTCCGGTAGAAAACCGGAAGCAGATGGAGGAATTCTGCGCCGATGCTTTTGTGATCTGTGCGGATGGCGGACTGGATGTTGCGGCGCAGCACGGGATTGTGCCGAACCTGCTCGTGGGGGACTTTGATTCGGTTCGGACCCAGCCGCCGCAGGGCGTGGAAACCATCCGTCTGCCGGTGCACAAGGACGATACGGATACCATGTTTGCAATCCGTGAAGCCATTCGCCGCGGCTATCAGGAATTTGTACTTCTGGGCGTTCTGGGCGGCGAGCGCTTCGACCATTCTTACGCGGCGCTCTGCGCGCTGCAGTTTATTGCCATGCAGAACTGCCGCGGCGTTCTGGTAGGCGATCACTGTCAGGTGTTCGTGCTCTCCAGCGGGCGGCTGCGGCTGCGCGACATGACGGGGCAGACCGTCTCGGTTTTTCCGTTCGGCACGCCAAGCTGTATGGTCACCTATCAGGGGCTGGAATATCCCCTCAACCGCCACACCCTGTATTCGCAGGATCCGCTCGGCGTGAGCAACCGCATCACGGAGCCGGTTGCCGAAATCATTCTGCATGCGGGCATCGCTTTGATCATCGCGGTGGACAATGCACAGGCGGATAGGGGAGAAGCCGCAGAACCTTCTTAAATGGAGATCATCCCGAAGCATGCTGCCATAAAACAGGCGATCCCTTTCCTGCCGCAGGCGGAAAAAGGGATCGCCTTTATTTGTATCGGAGCGTTTTAAAATACCTGAAAATGGAACCAAATTTCTAATTGCGTATATACTGTAGTAAGGCGGAAGCAAAAAAGACCTTACTCTGGATATAGGCGGTGGAATCGTATGCGAAAAGGGTGCAAACGCACAGGTGGTCTTGCAGCTTACTCCGTTGCCTTTGGCCTGGGTCTGGTGCTTTCCTGTTTTCTTCCGATCGGGCTAACCATGTTCATCATGGCTGTTCTGCTGGTGGCGCTGGGCATTGCGCTGCTGCGCTGCTGAACATAATTAGGAGGTCTGCACGATGAAAGTAGTAGTGGTAAAAAGCTCCGGGTTCTTTGGTTTCCTTTTAAGAAAAATGTTCGGAATCCCCAAATCCCGCGTGGAGCAGTAACTCCCGGCAAGGCAAAACGATCGTCAGCTTCAGGTTTCGATTCATAAGGGTGACCATCCAAATGGGCTGCCGTGGGGGATTTGCAGCCGTAAATTCCCAGCGGCAGCCTGAGTCACAGAAAATGCACCTTGAAACGGATTTTACCGTTCAAGGTGCATTTTTTATGCTTTATTTTTCGCAGGGACTATTTTGCAGCCTCTGCCATTTTTCCCACACCTGCACAGAAGGAAGAAGGGGGCTCAGGCAGTGGAAGCAGCCGTTTCTCCGTTTGCCATGGCCGCCAGCAGCTGCGGCTGTAAAAGGGTGATCCGCTTGTTCCCCACGGAGCATATCATTCCGTCCCCCTCCAATTGGTTCAGCTTTCTGCTGAGGGTTTCGCGGGCAATCCCCAAATAGTTCGCAATGCCCTCCCGGCTGAGCGGCAGGAGCACCGAGAGGCCCTGTTCCGTTACCATCCCGTATTTTCGGCCGAACTCCAGCAGCAGCAGGGCAATGCGGCTGTCGGTTTTCTGGCTGCCCGCGTTCTGCGCCACCTGCTCCAGCGCAATCACGCGCCGGCCGAGCTCTTCAATGCATTGCCTGGCCAGCAGCGGCCGGGAGAGGATCATCTGCTGAAAATGTTCCCGCGAAAAAGAGCAGGTTTCTGCTTTTTGCAGCGCGACAACATGGTAGCTTGCCCGTTCGTCCCCAAACAGATACTGCTCCCCAAAGAAATCATTTTTAGAAAACAGGTACAAAATCTTTTCCTGCCCATCGGGGGCGATCCGGCAGGCCTTGGCACTGCCCTTGCGGATGATGGTGATTCCATGGGGCTTTGCATCCTGCGCCAGAATGATTTCTCCCTTTTCATATTTGCGGTAGCTCATCCGCCCCGCAATCTCCTCAAGATCTTCATGCTCCAATGCGGAGAACAGGGGAACCTTATGCACGCACAATTCCTTCAGGCAGTTGATACATTTCAAATTACAGTTCAACCATGAACTCCCCCTTCGGCACGAATTAGCTGAAACTAACGTAATTATATCCGACTGGAAATAAAATGTCAAAAAAACAATTAAAGTACAGTATAGAATCTATTAACGTGATGTAAATCACAGTTTAATGTACACCTTTTTAGTATAATATGTGTGCAACGAAAGCTTACCGGTTTATATGGATTGACAAAGAAGGGAGCCTGTGATGATGACTTTTGCAGAAGGCAAATGGACCAAGGAAATTGACGTAAGAGAGTTTATTCTCGCAAACTACACCCCCTACGACGGTGATGAAAGCTTTTTGGCATCTCCGACAGAAAATACACAAAAGCTGTGGAAGCAGCTTTCCGACAAAATGAAAATCGAGCGTGACCGCGGCGGCGTGTATGACATTGACGAGCACACCATCTCGACGATTACCTCCCACAAGCCCGGCTATATCAATCGGGAGCTGGAGGTCATTGTTGGCGTGCAGACGGATGAGCCGTTAAAGCGCGCGATCATGCCCTTCGGCGGGATTCGCCTGGTGCATACCGAGCTGGAAACGTACCACCGGGAGCTGCCGAAAGAGATCGATGAGGTATTCAAGTACCGCAAAACCCACAACGACGGAGTGTTCGACGTTTACACCGACGAAATTAAGAGAGCGCGCCACTGCGGAATTATCACCGGCCTGCCGGACGCATACGGCCGCGGCCGCATCATCGGCGATTACCGCCGCGTAGCTCTGTACGGCACCGCGTTCCTCATCGAGCAGAAGAAAAAGGCGAAGAACGAGACTGTTGCGGCCGCGATGGACAGCGACTTGATTCAGCTGCGCGAAGAGCTCAGCGAGCAGATCCGCGCGCTCGGCGAGCTGACGGAGATGGCGGCCTCTTACGGCTTCGACATTTCAAAGCCCGCCTCTAATACCAGAGAAGCGATTCAGTGGCTGTATTTTGGCTACCTGGCGGCGGTAAAGGAACAGAACGGCGCGGCAATGAGCCTGGGGCGCGTTTCTACCTTTCTGGATATTTACGCCGAGCGGGATATTAACAACGGACTGTTCACCGAGGAGCAGATTCAGGAGATGGTTGACCATTTCGTGATGAAGCTGCGCATCGTCCGCTTTCTGCGCACACCCGATTACGACGAGCTGTTCAGCGGCGACCCCACGTGGGTAACTGAATCCCTTGGCGGAATGGCCCTCGACGGGCGGCACATGGTGACCAAGATGACATACCGCTTTTTGCATACGCTCACGAATCTCGGCCCGGCGCCCGAGCCGAACCTGACCGTTCTGTGGAGCGAGCGCCTGCCGGAGGCCTTTAAGGACTACTGCGCCAAGGTTTCGATCGAAACCTCCTCCATTCAATACGAAAACGACGACATTATGCGCCCGAAATACGGCGACGATTACGGAATCGCCTGCTGCGTCTCCGCCATGCGCATCGGCAAGCAGATGCAGTTCTTCGGCGCCCGCGCAAATCTGGCCAAGGCGCTGCTGTATGCCATCAACGGCGGCAAGGATGAGCGCTACGGCATGCAGGTTGGCCCGGAGCTGGCTCCCGTTACCTCGGAATATCTGGAATACGAAGAGGTGCGCCGCAAGTTCGACGCCATGTGCGATTGGCTCTCGAATCTGTATATCAACACCCTGAACATCATTCACTACATGCACGATAAGTACAGCTATGAGCGGATTGAAATGGCTCTGCACGACGAAGAGATTCTGCGTACCATGGCAGGGGGCATCGCCGGCCTGAGCGTGGTGGCGGACAGCCTTTCCGCCATAAAGCACGCCAAAGTAAAGCCGATCCGCAACGAAGCCGGGCTGGCTGTAGATTTTGAAATTGAGGGAGACTACCCCAAATACGGGAACAACGACCCGATTGTGGACGAAATCGCCGCCGAGGTTGTCAGCAGCTTTATGAGGAAGCTGCGCCGCCAGAAGACCTACCGCCACTCTTTGCAGACCTTGTCTGTACTGACCATTACCTCAAATGTGGTTTACGGCAAAAAGACCGGCTCCACACCCGACGGCCGCAAGGCGGGGGAGCCCTTCGCTCCCGGAGCCAACCCCATGCATGGCCGCGATACCAACGGTTCCGTCGCCAGCATGAAGAGCGTGGCAAAGCTGCCCTACGACGATTCTGAAGACGGCATTTCCTACACCTTCAGCATCGTTCCCGATGCGCTGGGCAAGACGAAAGAACAAAAAACAAAGAACCTTGTCACCCTGCTGGACGGTTACTTCCTTGAGACCGGTCACCATATCAATGTAAACGTGCTCAACCGCGAAACTCTGCTGGATGCGATGGAGCACCCGGAAAAATACCCGCAGCTCACCATCCGCGTCAGCGGTTATGCGGTGAACTTTATCAAGCTGACACGCGAGCAGCAGAAGGAAGTTTTGAGCCGCACCTTCCACGATAGATTCTAAAAATCCCGCAAAAGGGGGAGAGGGCGGCGTTTGCCGCCTTTTCCTCTGTTCGGATTTTCCCTTCTACAGGAGAGAGTCTTTCGCGCGGGCGAAAAGAGCAGCACTTTTTCAGTGCAGCAATCGGCTGTACCGCAGCATAACACAGGAGGAAACGGGAATGGGAATTACGGGATACATTCATTCGGTAGAAAGCTTTGGCACATTGGACGGGCCGGGCGTCCGCTACGTTTTATTTTTACAGGGCTGCGGTTTGCGCTGCCTGTACTGCCATAATCCGGATACCTGGAACCTCTCCTGCGGCAAAGCGGTCGATTCGGAACAGGCCGCGGCGGATATTTTCAGTTACCGCAATTTTATCCGCACCGGTGGCGTCACTGTTTCGGGTGGGGAGCCCTTTCTGCAGCCGGAATTTGTCGCCGATCTGCTGCGGCGATGTCGGAACAACGGGATACACACGGCGGTAGACACTGCGGGAAGCGTTCCGCTTTCCATTTCAAAGCCCGTCATCGACGCGGCGGACATGCTGCTGCTGGATATCAAGAGTCTGGATGAAAAGCTGTGCAAACGGCTGACCGGCCAGGGCCCGGAAAACACCCTGGCCACGCTCGACTACTGCGAACAAACGAAAAAGCGGGTGTGGCTCCGCCATGTGCTGGTGCCGGGCCTGACTCTGGACAAAGCCCTGCTGGAAGAAATGGCGGACTATCTGCGCTCCTTTTCCTGCGTTGAGCTGACGGAATTGCTTCCTTTCCATAAAATGGGGGAGTTCAAATGGAAGGAACTGAATCTGCGCTATGAACTGGGGGGAACCCCTGTGCCTTCCGGGGAGGAACTGGGCATGGTGAAGAAAATTTTTGAAAAGAACGGCCTGCGTTATCTGTGGAAGGAATAAGGAGGATACGTGTGCCTGAGGGCTGTTTATCCAGCCGATAAAAGATTGACAAGATAAAAAGATTCTGCTATCATCTTGGTTAGCTTAATCTAACTAACGTGAGGGTATGATTCATTGAAACAGTATGTATGGCTCAATCCGGTATCGGTGGCAATGTACGGCGGAGACGATTTGATTGCTCAATTAAAGGCAAAGGGGATGGAGCCGGTGGAATGCCGGTTGGATCACGCGGGTTTTGTCCGTGAAAAGTATCGGCATGCCATGGGTAAAGCAGGCGGCTGTGTCGCGGATATGCGATGTCCCCTTGCGGTGGACTATGTTAAAGAGAGGTATGCGCCCGATTTTTTGGAGTACCCGCCCATTGAGCCGATTTTGCTGCACTGCGCAAGAGAGCTGCACCAGCGGTTGCTTGGGGCAGGGGAGCTGCTGGTTACCACGCCCTGCCGCGCCTTAAAGGAATTGGGGACAAGCCTGCGTCTGCCGGGGGTGGAGTTTCTTACCTTTCTGGAGCTGGCCCGGCGGCACGGTATTTCCCTGCATAAAAAGGAATTGGAGGAAAGCCCGATCCCTCCGGGCTTTTTTGCGGAATTGAACGACCGGATCGAAATACTGGACAGCCGGGTGAAGATGGACGATTATTTTTCCGCGCCGGCCCCAAAAACGCTTCCCGCGCTTCTGGAACTACTTTACTGTGAGGGCGGCTGCCACCGCGGCGACGGAGTATGGGAGGGAGCAGAGTGAAACGGACGCTGAAAGCTCTTCTGCCGCTGGCTGTTCTGCTGGCTTTGTGGCAGGCGGCGGCCTCGGCCAACCTATGGAGCGAATATGTGCTGCCCAGCCCCGGGCGGGTGCTGCGCGCTTTTACTGCGATGGCGCAGAGCGGAATTCTGTTCGAGAACATCTGGGTCAGCTTCTGCCGCGTGCTGACGGGCTTTTCCATTGCCTTTGCGCTGGCGTTTCTTTTGGGACTACTGGCCGGGCTTCGCCCGAATTCCTCCGTGTACTATAACCATATCGTAGAGTTTTTGCGCAATGTTCCGCCGCTGAGTCTAATCGCTCTTTTGATCCTATGGTTCGGCATCGGGGAAACCTCCAAGATCATCATTATCGTGCTGGCCTCGTTTTTCCCGATGTTCCTCAACATCAAAAAGGGTCTTTGCTCCTGTGATCCCAAGCTGGTCGAGGTGGGGCGTTCCCTGAATTTTACGCAGGGGCAAATCTTTCGGCGCATCCTGCTGCCAAACGCTCTGCCGGATATTCTGGTGGGTATGCGCGTGGGGATGGGGTACAGTTGGCGCGCCATTATCGGTGCGGAAATGATCGCGGCAGCCAGCGGGCTTGGGTACATGATCCTCGACGCGCAGCAGATGTCCCGCTCCGACAAGGTGATCGTGGGCATTTTTGTCATCGGGATTGTGGGATATCTTTGCGACCGACTGTTCTCACTGGCCATCAAAAAAGCGCTGCATGGGGGTGTTGACAATAGCTGGAGCTAAGGTAGAAAACCTGTACAAGAGCTTTCAGGTTGCCGGGAAGGAGCTGCCGGTGCTGCGGAACCTGACGGCGGAATTCCCCGAGCAGAGCATCACGGTAATTCTGGGCAGAAGCGGCTGCGGAAAAACAACCCTGCTGCGGATTCTGGCGGGCTTTGAGCCGCATAACGGCGGGGAAGTGCTTACCCCGGCGAAGGAAAAAATCGGGATGGTGTTTCAGGAGCCGAGGCTGATGCCGTGGCTGACTGTTTGGAAAAACATCACGTTCGGCGTTCCGAAAGACCGGCTGGACCCTGCCGCGGTTGACCGCCTTCTCAAGATGACGGGGCTTACCGGCTTTGAAAAAGCATATCCGTCACAGCTTTCCGGCGGAATGCAGCAAAGGGCGGCGCTGGCCCGGGCGCTGGCCTATGACCCGGAGCTGATTTTAATGGATGAACCGTTTGCCGCGCTGGATCATTTCACCCGCGAGGCAATGCAGAACGAGCTGATCCAAATTTTTTCCCAGCAGAAAAAGAGCATCATCTTTGTCACGCACAGCGTGGATGAAGCTCTTTTGATCGGGCAGAAGATTCTGGTGCTGAACCCGGGTGGTGCGGCGCAGGAATTTTTTCTGTCCCCATACACATACCCGAGAGATCTGCTTTCCGATGAGATGATTGAACGGAAAAAAGAGATTCTCGGGGCAATTCAATCAAAAAAGGAGCATATGCAATGAAACGAATTCTCTCAGTCCTTTTGTCCGCGGCAATTGCGGCGGCCTCTCTCGCCGGCTGCGCAGCCGGCGGCCAGGCCAGCCAGCCCGAACCCTCACAGCCTGTTTCTTCGGCGGTGCCGGAGTTTACCGTAGACAAAATCGGCGTCACTTATGTCAAATCCCCGCTGAACGTTCCTTCGATCGTTGAAAAGAAAAAGGGTATTTTTGCAAAGGCGTTTGAAGAATACGGTCTGCCTGTGGAATACTCCAATCTGACCGCCGGACCGGAGCAGACGCAGGCGCTGGCCTCCGGCGATATTCAGTTTTTGTATGCGGTGGGCGCCACCTCTGTGATTCTGTCCGCCTCCAACGGCGCGGACATTAAAATCATCAGCACCTACAGTCGTTCTCCCGAAGCCTTCCGCATGTTTGCGGGCAAAGACAGTAAGATTCAGTCCGCCGCGGATTTGAAGGGCAAAAAGATCGCCGGCCCCAAGGGCACGATCCTGCATGAGCTGATGGTTGCTTACCTCGCCACCGCAGGCCTTACGGAAAAGGATGTGGAGTTTGTCTCCATGGGAATTCCGGACGCGCAGGCCGCGCTGGCCGGGGGTACGGTAGACTGCGCGCTGCTGGCCGGCCCCACTGCTTATAACATGGCGAAGGACGGCTATAAAGTCGTCACCACCGGAAAGGGCCTTGTGGATGCTACCATCGTCGTGGCCACCAGTCAGTCCTTCTACGATAAGAACCCCCTGCTCGTCAAACGCTTTTTAGAGGCGGAGGATCAGATTGCCTCCTACATGAAGGAAAATCCCGAAGAGATTCTGGAAATAACCGCAAAGGAAACCGAGCTGAGCATCGATGCCGTGAAGGAAATGTACCCCATGTATGACTTTGGCACAGAGATCACCGACGCGGACATCGCTTCCATGAAAAAGACGGAACAGTTTATGAAAAAGAACGCGATGATCGAAAACGACGTGGATATTGACCAGCTCATCCTGAAAGTAAAATGACGCTATATTGAGTGGCCTCCTCAGGCCGCAAGAAAAGCTTGTCTTTCATGACAATCCATTGAAAAGATGACATTGATTCCCTCCGCCACAGGCGGGGGGAATTGCCGTTTCAGGGTGAATTTGATTATCTTGATTGGATTTTTCCGCCTTGTTTTGCTTTCGCATATCCGCAACAGGCTGCACGGATCAGATATCGGCATTCCCCCGCCCACGGCGGGAGAATATTCTCTTTTTGGAAATGTTTCAAGTTGAAGCACGATTCTGATTGAGGTGTTTTCACCCTGTTTTGATTTATTATATCCGCAACAGGCTGCACGAATCAGATATCGGCATTCCCCCGCCCACGGCGGGGGAATATTCTCTTGTTGGGGAATTTTTCAAATTGTGCTGCCGTTGCGATGGAGGGCTTTCTTTTTCTGTTTTGATTTAGCATATCCGGGACAGGATGCGAATAGAAATTAGGTAGAAACAGGAAAAGGAGAGAAACTCTATGGAGTATACACTCAACCGGCAGTCCATCTGCGCAAGTGAGATCATATTTGACGGTTGCCAGGAACAGCCAATCGACCTGGATTTCAGCCTTCCTGATTATTGTCCCGACATTCAACGCATCCTGAAGTGCCAGGTTTGCCCCCGCATTACCGGCAGGAGCATCATCGGGGATCACCTGGAGATCGAGGGCTCCGCGGCGATTAAGGTGATTTATCTGGATTCCGGCGGCAGCTGTATCCGGTGCTGCGAAAATGTCAAGCCGTTTTCGGCGTCGATTCCGCTGAAGAAGCAGACCGACAATGCGGTCATATTTACCAGCTCGCGTGTGGAATACATCAACTGCCGGGCAACGAGTCCGCGCCGTCTGGATATTCACGGGGCGTTTTCCATCTGCGCCAAGGTGGCGGAAAAGGTAAACAATGAATTTGTGAGCAATATTGAGGGCGATGACATTCAGCAAAAGCAGGAGCAAATCCCGGCCAGCCAGGTAACGTCGATTGCGCAGCAGCAGTTTTCTGTTTCTGAAGTACTGGAGATCAGCGACAGCAAGCCGCCGGCCAATAACATCATTCGCTCCGGCGCAACGGCGACCATTTCGGATTACAAGGTGGTCTCCGGCAAGCTGATCGTCAAGGGCGAAGTGAGCGTTAAGCTTTTGTATGCTCCCGAATCGGAGGATATGCTCCCCGAGGCGATGGAATATGTGATTCCCTACAGCCAGATGGTGGACGGCGATGGACTGGAGGAGGGGAACCTCTGCGATGTGAGCGTCAACGTGCTGAGCAATGATCTGCAGATCAAGAGCGACTCCTCCGGAGAAAACACGCTGTTTGAGGCCGAGGTTCGCCTGGCGGCCAACCTGATGGCATACGAGGACACGGAAATCGCCATTGTAACGGACGCCTATTCCACTCAATATGAGCTGGAAACCCAGACGCAGTCGAAGCCGGTCTTCCGGCTGATCGAGATGATCAACGACTCCGTTACGCAAAAGAACAGCTTCGATATCGGCGAAGGCGGCATCACGAAGGTGATCGACGTCTGGAACGAGATCAGCAGTGTTTCCGCAGAGGAAGAGGAAAACCAAATTCGTTTTACCGGCAAGCTGAATCTGTGCATTCTCGCACTCAACGCACAGGAGAAGCCTTTCTACTTTGAACGGGTCGTCGACTTCACCGCCAGCCATGAGTGGCGCAAAAAAGAGGGTGGAGTCTTCTGCGCACCCCGGGTAGAGATCAGCAATATCAGCTTCCGAATTACCGGCGGCACGGGAATTGAAGTAAAGACCGAGCTCAAGCTGACCGCCGCCGTGTTCCAATCCAGCAGCCACAGAATGATTGCGGGCGCAAACGCGGACGAAACCAAAACGCGTAAAAAAGATAACTCCGCCGCACTAACCATCTATTTTGCAGACGCGGGAGAGAGCCTTTGGGACATTGCCCGGCGCTACTGCACCTCCGTTTCCGCAATTCAAAAGGAAAACGAGCTGGAGGAAGATTTTGCTGAGAATAGGGGGATGCTTTTAATTCCAATGTAAGCGATCCCAAAAATAAAATTCTCTGCCTGAGGGGGAGGTAAAATGGAAGAGCGCAATATTTATCAAGATATTTCGGAACGCACCAACGGTGATATTTATATTGGTGTGGTCGGCCCGGTTCGCACGGGCAAATCTACCTTCATCAAAAAGTTCATGGATACCATCGTCATCCCCAACATGGACGAAAACAGCCGGCGTGACCGCGCGATCGATGAAATGCCTCAATCCGCCGCGGGCCGCACCATTATGACGACGGAACCAAAATTCATTCCGGAGCAGGCGGTCACCGTAAATATTGACGACAGCGCCACGTTCCGCGTGCGCATGATCGACTGCGTGGGCTACATTGTTCCCAGCGCGCTGGGGTATATTGAAAACGATCTGCCGCGCATGATCCGCACCCCGTGGTACGACGAGCCGATCCCCTTCAATATGGCGGCGGAAATCGGCACGCAAAAGGTCATTACCGAGCATTCCACCATCGGGCTGCTCATTACGACGGACGGCAGCATCAGCGAAATTCCGCGGGAAGAATATGAAGAGGCGGAAGAGCGCGTTGTTTCGGAGCTCAAGGAAATCAAAAAGCCCTTTATCATTCTTCTCAACTGCACAAACCCCACTGCGCCGCAGTCTCAGGCGCTGGCGGAAAACATGCAGAAGCGCTACAAGGTTCCCGTGCAGCCGGTGAACTGCCTCGAGCTGAACGAAAAGGAAATCCGCGATGTTCTGGCAAAGATCCTGTTCGAGTTCCCGGTCAAGGAAATCAAAGTCGAAATGCCGCACTGGCTCTCTACGCTCGAAAAGAAGCACTGGCTGCGCTCCGCGATCTTCCAGATCATTCAGCAGTCCGCCTCGAAAATCTCGCGCATCCGCGAGGTTGGGGGCTTGGTGGATGACGTGTCGAAATGCGAGCACGTCGGCTCCGCGCAGACGCTTTCCGTCGATTTGGGAACCGGTTGTGCCAGAATCGGAATCCAGCTGAAAAACGACCTGTTCTACCGCATCCTCGGCGAGCAGACGGGGCTGGAGCTGCACAACGAGGGCGAGCTGCTCTCCTCCGTTCTGGAGCTGGCAAAAATCAAGATGGAATATGACAAGATTCGAGACGCCTACCAGGATGTACTCGATACCGGCTACGGAATTATGATGCCGACGATCGACGAGATGAGCCTGGAAGAGCCCGAGATCATCAAGCAGGGCGGCAAGTACGGTGTCCGCCTCAGAGCGGCCGCGCCGTCGATCCATTTGATCCGCACCAAAATCACAACGGAGCTGACGCCCATTGTAGGCTCGGAGCAGCAGTCGGAAGAGCTTGTCATGTCCATGATGAAGGAATTCGAGGAAAGCCCCGTTAAAATCTGGGAGTCGAATATCTTCGGCAAGTCTCTGCATGAGCTGGTCAACGAGGGAATGCATAACAAGCTGTACCGCATGCCGGCCGACGCGCGCGACAAGATGAAGGAAACGATCGAGCGTATCATCAACGACGGCTGCAACGGTCTCATTTGTATCATCCTGTAACATAACGCGATCTCTTTGCTCCGCAGGGAGTAAGCTGATTTATTTCACCCCAAACAGAAAAAGCCGCGCTCTGCATTGGCTATCATTGGGCCAAGACAGAGCGCGGCTTTTTCTTTACGATCGATTCTTTTTTGAGAAAACAGAAATTTCTCTCTGCCGCAGGCGGCGAGAAGGATTCCTGGCCTTTTTCGGCCGTTCACCGCAAACAGAGGCTTGAACAAGCCGAAAACGGAACTCCTTCTATTTTGTCGTCAGCCCTGAAAGGTGTGATAGAATACCGTTTTGGAAAGCTCTAAGCGGTCGTTATGCAGTCTGCTGGGCTTTGCTTCCTCATTGGGGTAGCCCATCATCAGAATGGCCATGGGAACCAGCGCCTCGGGAATATGGAACTCGCGGCGCACCGCCTGCGGATCAAATTGCATCACCCAGGTCGAGCCGATCCCCAGCTCACTGGCCTGAAGAATCATGTGCGTGCCGACAATGCCCATATCTACCTCGCCGCTGTCGGCGTTGTCGTAATCCTTGCGCTTCCAGCTCACTTCTTTTTCATAGCACACCACAAGCGCCAGAGTCTGGTGAAAACGGAATGGGCAGCATTTTGTCAGAAGCTCCATCTCCGCGGGAGTGTTCAGCACCAGAATTCTCTGCGGCTGACTGTTGTGGGCGGTGGGGGCAATCCGGCCCGCTTCTAAAATCAAATCCAGCTTATCCTGCTCCACAGGCTTGTCGCTGAATTTTCTCATCGAATACCTGTCCTTTGCCAATTCCAAAAAGCTCATATTGCAACCTCCTGAGTAAAAGATGTTTGCTGTTTTTCGCTCAGCCGTCGCGGCTCCGCTGAAAACAGCGCGAATAAAAAATGTCACGGAGCGATCACGCCCCCGGGCTGAATAGCATAGTATTTCCGTTTTGCGCGCTTTCCATCAGAATCAGTCCTTCATTGGATCTTTCCGTCGGCGGCGCGCGCTTTTTTGTTTTAAGGTGGATGTTACTTCGCGGTATTTAAGTTTGAGTATAATCGATCTGTCAGAAATTGTAATTACCAAACAGAACCAAAAATACCGTTCTTTGTCTTTATTATATCGCTCTTTTTTCCGGGATGCAAGAATTCCTTTTCCTTTTTTGGTGCTTCTGCCATATGACTTTTCTTGCATTTAAAGCATAAGAAGGATATAATAAAATAGCTGAAAAGTTATCTCTGCAATCGTTGTCATACGCATGTGGCTTATATTGCACGAGTCAATACTCTATAAAAGGAAGTGGCAGAATGTTCCCAATTTTAAAAAAGCGAAGACTGAACGATACCATGACATTAATGGAGGTGGAAGCGCCGTTTATCGCAAAAAAAGCGAAGGCAGGGCAATTCATCATCCTGCGTGTCAATGAATTCGGTGAAAGAATTCCGCTGACAATTGCAGACTACGACCGCGAAGCGGGTACGATTACGATCATTTTCCAAAAGGTGGGAAAAACGACTCTGCTGCTTGACCAGTTGGAGGAAGGGGAAAAGATTCTGGATTTTATCGGGCCCCTCGGCACAGCCTCTCACCTGGAAGGATACAAAAAGGCCGCGGTGATCGGCGGCGGCGCGGGCTGCGCAATTGCGTACCCGCAGGCAAAGGCCCTGCATGAAATGGGCGCTCATGTCGATATGATCGCCGGCTTCCGCAGCCAGGATATCATCATTCTGGAGGAGGAAATGCGCGCGGCGAGCGACAATCTGTTCCTGATGACCGACGACGGCTCCAACGGCAACAAGGGCTTTGTCACCGACGCGTTAAAGGCGCAGATTGATGCCGGCGCCGATTATGATCTGGTGGTTGCGATCGGCCCGCTGCCCATGATGCGCGCGGTCAGCAATTTGACAAAGCCGTACGGCATTAAGACGATCATCAGCATGAACCCGATTATGATCGACGGCACCGGCATGTGCGGTGGCTGCCGCGTAACAGTAGGCGGCGAGACCAAATTCGCCTGTGTGGACGGTCCCGATTTCGACGGCCATCTGGTGGATTTCGACGAAGCGATCCTTCGCACCAGAACTTACAGGGAAGATGAAGCGAGAGCGACCCGCGAATACAACTGTCATCTGATGGAGGGCGCAAAAAATGGCTAATATGAATCCGAAAAAAACACCGATGCCGGAACAGGACCCGCTGGTGCGCAATCATAATTTTGAAGAGGTTACTCTGGGATACACCGACGAAATGGCGATGGAAGAAGCACAGCGCTGCCTGCAGTGTAAACATAAGCCCTGCGTGAGCGGATGTCCGGTCAATATCAGAATTCCCGAATTCATCCGTTGCATTACAGAGGGAGATTTGGAGAAGGCTTACCAAATCATTACCTCCACAAGCTCTCTGCCTGCGGTTTGCGGTCGTGTGTGCCCGCAGGAGACGCAGTGTGAAGCCAAGTGCGTGCGCGGTATTAAGCACGAGCCGGTCGGAATCGGCCGCCTGGAGCGTTATGTTGCGGACTGGTACATGAATCACCGCGAAAGAACGCCTGTGAAAACAGAGCGCAACGGACATAGGGTTGCCATTGTCGGCGCGGGCCCCGCAGGCCTTACCTGTGCCGGCGATCTGAACGCGATGGGCTATTCCGTCACCGTTTTCGAGGCTCTGCATACCGCGGGCGGCGTACTGATGTACGGCATTCCGCAGTTCCGTCTGCCGAAAGAAATTGTGCAGAAGGAAATCGATCTGCTCAAATCCAATGGAGTGACGATCGAAACCAATATGGTGATCGGCAAGGTTCTTTCTGTGGACGAGCTGTTCGAGATGGGCTTTGAGGCAGTCTTTATCGGCTCCGGCGCCGGGCTGCCGAGCTTTATGAATATTCCGGGAGAGAGCCTTGTCGGCGTGTATTCCGCCAACGAGTTTTTGACCCGCATCAATCTGATGAAGGCGTACAAGGAGGGGTACGATACCCCGATCATCCAGCCGAAGAACGTCGCCGTATGCGGCGGCGGAAATGTTGCAATGGACGCGGCCCGCAGCGCAAAGCGCCTGGGCGCCGAAAATGTATATATCGTATACCGCCGTGCAGAGGAGCAGATGCCTGCTCGCCGTGAGGAAATTCATCACGCCAAGGAGGAAGAGATCGATTTCCGCCTGCTGACGAATCCGGTTGCCATTCACGGTGACGAAAACGGCAGAGTGACCGAGATCGAGTGCATCCGCATGGAGCTCGGCGAGCCCGACGCGAGCGGCCGCCGCAAGCCGGTGGAGGTAGAAGGCTCGAACTTCCGCCTGCCGGTGGACTGCGTTGTCATGGCCATCGGCAATTCGCCGAATCCGCTGCTCCGAAAAACAACGGAGGGCCTTGAGGCAAACCGCCACGGCTGTCTGGTTGTCAACGAAGAAACACTGCAAACCACCCGCGAGGGCGTATTTGCAGGCGGAGACGCGGTAACCGGCGCTGCAACCGTTATTCTGGCGATGGGTGAGGGCAAGCGCGCCGCAAATTCCATCGACGAATACATCAAGAGTAAAAAGTAATTGAACCTGAACCGATCGGGAATCCGCCGCTTACAAAGCAGCGGATTCTTTTTTATCAAAAATAATATACAAAAGAATTCTTTTGTATATTACATTGCAGCATCAACCGAAAATGCCGCAGTCTGAAAATCTATCTGTTTGTGAGAGAAAAAGGTTCTGCGTTCTCTTTTGGTACTTGCTGTCATATAAATAGAGTTGACGGGAGGGATATCCAAATGAATCGTAAGTATAACAGAACAGACGGCAGGGAAGATGATAACATCAGATTGAATCGGGCAAATGATATTTACAGTGAATCCGATGATACCGGCAGCCGCTACGACAAAACGGACAGAATCGATGAGGACGGCTACGAGTATAACTACGATTACCATTACATAAAGCCCCAGGGATACGAGGAGGACGAAGAGGATTTCCAGCTGCAGCAGAAGAAAAAGCCGAAGAAGATGCTGATTTTTGTACAGATGCTGCTCTGTATCACCGTTTTGGTAACCGTCATGCTTTTGAAAATCACAGGCGGGAACGCCTACCAGAGCATTCGCGAATGGTACCTGAGCCACGCCGGGGATTCCATCATCGCGCAGGAATCCTTCAATGAATTTACCCGCACCTGGGTGCAGTTTTTCTCCGCTTCCCCGGCAGAGCAGGGGAAGCAGGCATCTTCTGTTTCGGAATCTTCCGAGCCGGAGTCCTCCGCACCAGCTTCTTCTGCTCCTTCATCCGCGCCGTCCTCCTCACTGCCGGATATTTCTTCCGCGGTTTCCGGGGTTGCCTATACCACCAGCGTTTCCTCCAAAACGCCGGTGTTTGTTTCTGTGTTTCTCGATACCCCGGTGAAAAATGGCGTGATCACCTCCGGCTTTGGCCCGAGAGACGGCGGCATTCATCTGGGCATCGATATTGCCGCTGACGCCGACAGCCGCATTGTGCCCGCAATGCCCGGCAAGGTGGTATTCAGCGGAGAGAATTCCTCCTACGGAAAATACCTTCTCATCGACCACGGCTCCAATATTGAAACGAGATACGCGCACTGCGAAAAGCTGCTGGTCCAAAAGGGGGATACCGTTACCTATTCCCAGCCCATCGCGCTGGTTGGCAGCACCGGAGATTCGACCGGCCCGCACGTACATTTTGAACTGATTCTGTCCGGCATCTGCTATGATCCGCAGCCGCTGTTGAAAAACAGGACGGTCTGATGCGCTTCACGGTTGGCGGCTGCCGGGTTACCGTGCAGTTCTGGTTTATGGCGCTGGTAACGCTGTCTCTGTTTTTAGACAGAAGCGGAATGGCCGGAATTGGGCTGGTCGCGGTGATTCTGCATGAAAGCGGGCATCTGCTGATGATGTCGCTCGTGGGCACTCCGCCGGAGCGACTCTCTATGAGTTTGTTTGGCCTCGAGATCTGCCAGAAAAGCGGCAGCTGCCGCAATTATCGTCAGGATGCCTGGATCGCCGCAGCGGGCCCTTTGGCAAGCCTGTTCTTTTTTGTGCTCTGCTGGATAGGGTATGAGCTGACGCGCTCGCTGTATCTGGTGAATCTGGCCGCGGCGAACCTGATGCTCGCGCTTTTAAACGGACTGCCGGTCGGCCCGCTGGACGGCGGCCAAACTCTGTATGCCCTGCTTTGCAGAAAATACCCGGCGGAAACCTGCGAAAAAATCGTTGAGATCGTTTCTTTCTTTGTGATTCTTCCGACTGCACTGGCCGGGTTTCTGGTTTTACTGGAGTCGCGCTATAATTTTTCTTTGCTGATTGTCAGCGGATACCTGATGCTGATGCTTCTGCTGAAAAAGGGAAGATATTTTTAACGGGCCGCCGAGGCGCCGTATCATTTGATTCACAAAATATTTAGAATATTGTTGCTTTTATCTAAGCGGGCATTGTGTTATAATAACCTCACGGTGTGGGCGAATGTATTTTATATCTGGATTTCGTATTTTTATAATCTCATATTGGAAATTTATGATATAATCATGATTGAAGTTATATTCTGTTTTTTAATGTCCGGTTTGTTCTGAAAAGCGATAAATCGGGAATGATAAAGGAAAACGGAGGTCTGCGGCCGGTTTGGGCAGTTTGCCAGGGCCCCGCTGATCGCCGGGTAGGGAGATGAGAGAAATGATAAAAACAGAGGAGTATCCTGTTACTGAGGGGATCCGTTTTCGCAGTATTCCGGATACCAGATTCAAAACTCTGCGTATTGCAGTCAATTTCATGTTGCCTTTGGAGAAAGAAACGGCGGCGGCACACGCGCTGCTTCCTTTTTTATTGAGTCGTGCAAGCCGGGAATATCCGGATTTTACACGCTTGAATGAGCGCCTCTCGGAGCTGTATGGCGCGGCGATTCACGCCGATGTGCGCAAGCTGGGAGAGGCCCAGGTGCTTTCCGTTGCGGTGGCCGGTCTTGCGGACCGCTACGCGCTGGAGGGAGAAAGCATTTCAGCAGAGCTTTCACATCTGCTGTGCAGCATCTTATTTGATCCGCCGCTTGTGGACGGGCTGTTCCCGGAGGACGGCTTTGAACAGGAAAAAAGACAGACGATCGAAATGATCGATTCTGATTTCAACGATAAACGCACCTTTGCGCGCCTGCGCTGCGAAGAGCTGATGTGTGACCGTGAAGCCTTCGGAATTAACCGCTATGGCAGCCGTGAGGACGTGACGGCCCTGCGGCGGGAAGAGATGACCAAGGTATGGGAGCGCGTGCTGCGCACCGCCCGCATTGAGATCATGGCGCTCGGCGACTGCGACCCGGTACCGATTTACGACAGCTTTTTGAACGCGTTCAAAAAGCTCGACCGCACTCCTGTGCCGGAGCTGCATACGGAAATCATCAAGGAAGTGGCAAAGCCGCGCGAATTTACCGATACAATGGAGGTTGCCCAGTCCAAACTGGTTCTGGGGCTCCGCGCCGGAGCCGCCGTTCCGCAGGACGCGGTGGCTTCCACCAAGCTGATGTCTGCGGTGCTCGGCGGCACACCCAGCTCCAAGCTGTTTTTAAACGTTCGCGAAAAGCTGAGCCTTTGCTACTACTGCGCCTCCCGCTATGACTGGAACAAGGGAATTGTTTTGATCGAAAGCGGCGTGGAGACGGAAAATATCGACCGGGCCAAGACGGAAATCCTCGGCCAGCTGGATGAAATCCGTGCCGGAAACGTGACGGAGGAGGAGCTCCTCGCGGCAAAGCTGAGTATCTGCAACAGCTACCGCACTGTGGGGGATTACCTGGGCGGCCTTGAGAACTGGTATGTTTCTCAGGCGTTCTGCGAAAAGATCCAGTCGCCGGAGGAAGCGGCCGAAGAAATCAGCTCCGTTACCATGGAGCAGGTGGTTCAGGCCGCAAACCGCGTGGTTCTGGATACGGTCTACCGCATGGTCGGAAAGGAGGAGGCAGCGGAATGAGAATGGAAAAAATCACGAACGAACGCGTACAGGACAGCTACTACAGCATCAAACACCCGAGCGGCCTGCGTATTTTTGTTTACCCGAAAGAGGGGAGCAACTCAACCTACGCCATCTTCGGTACCCGCTACGGCTCGGTGGACACCACCTTCCGGCGCTCCGATGAAAAGGAAATCTGCAAAGTTCCCGAGGGAATCGCACATTTTTTGGAGCACAAGCTGTTTGAGAGCGAGGACGGGGACGCTTTTGCGCGTTATGCAAAAACCGGAGCCTCCGCCAACGCGTATACCTCGTTCGACATGACCTGCTATTTATTCTCCTGCACCGAGAACGTGTATGAGTCCCTCGAAATCCTGCTGGACTTTGTGCAGTCCCCGTATTTTACGGAACAGACCGTGCAGAAGGAGCAGGGAATCATCGGCCAGGAAATCCGGATGTACGACGACGACCCGCAGTGGAGGGTTATGTTTAATCTGCTCAAGGCCCTGTATCACCACCACCCGGTGAAGATCGATATTGCCGGTACGGTGGAGAGCATTGCGGAAATTACGCCGGAGTATCTGTACCGCTGCTACCACACGTTTTATAATCTGAATAATATGGCTCTGTGCGTCGCTGGGAATATTGATCCCGAGCGCGTTTTGGAGCTGTGCGATAAAATGCTCAAACCCTCGGAGCAGATTGAGGTGGAGCGCATTTTTGAGGAAGAGCCTGCCGGTGTGGTGCAGGAGCGCGTGGAGCAGAAGCTTTCTGTTACGATTCCACTGTTCCAGCTTGGCTTTAAAGAGCCAGCGCGTCGCCGTACCGTTCAGGAGCTGGCGCAGACGGATGTTCTGCTGGAGCTCCTTGCTTCCGACGCGTCTCCGCTGTACCGCCGCCTGCTGGATCAGAATCTGATCAACACCGCCTCCTTCGGCAGCGAATACTTTGAGGGGCCGGGTTATGCCGCCGTGATCTTTTCCGGAGAATCGAAAGATCCGGACGCCGTCGCGAAAGAAATCCGGGGCGAAGTCGAGCGTCTGCGCAGGGAAGGAATTCCCGCCGAGGCCTTTGAAAGAGCCAGAAAAGCAGTGTACGGGCGCAACGTAGCTGCGCTCAACAGCGCCGAGGCCATTGCGAACGCCATGATTTCCCTGACGTTTGCAGAGCGCGAGCTGTTCTCTTATATCGACGCGCTGGCTGCCGTTCAGCTTCCGGATGTTCAGAAACGGTTGGAAGAACAGCTCCTCACGGAAAATTCCGCTCTATCGGTGGTTTTCCCTATCAAATAATTGGAGGCAACCTTTCATGTACCAGGTTCATACCGTCGAGTTCCCTAAAATGGGACTCGACTTCAACATAAACCCAACCGCCTTTTCGATCGGCAGCTTTACGATTCAGTGGTATGGCGTCATTATTGCAATGGGATTTTTACTGGCCTTTTTGTATCTGATGTTCAGCTGCAAAAAGTTCAACGTTGACCAGGACAGGCTGATCGACGCCGTGATCGTCGGTATGATCGGCGGAATCATCGGCGCCAGACTGTACTACGTTATCTTTTATCCCGGCGACCAATACGTGAAGGATCCTCTCAGCATTCTGTATATTTGGAACGGCGGTCTTGGCATTTACGGCGGGATCATCGGCGGGCTGCTCTGCGGCGCGCTGATGGCAAAGCTGCGCGGCCTGAAAATCGCCGCCGTTCTCGATCTGGCGGCCCTCGGCTTTTTGATTGGACAAACCGTAGGCCGTTGGGGCAACTATGTGAATCAGGAGGCTTTCGGCACTGCGACCGATCTGCCCTGGGGCATGATCAGTGACCGCACGCGCCTGGTTGTCGAGGGCCCGGTTCACCCCTGCTTTTTGTATGAATCTCTGTGGTGCCTTGTAGGCTTTGGCCTTCTGCACCTGTTTGCCACCAGGCTGCGCAGATACGACGGGCAGGTTTTTCTGCTGTACCTGATGTGGTACGGCCTTGGCCGCTTCTGGATTGAAGGACTGCGTACCGACAGCCTGATCGCACCGATTCTGAACCTTCGGGTTTCTCAGCTTCTGGCCGCTGTCACCGTTCTGGTTTCGCTGGCATTTCTGGCGTTTTTCCGCAACAAAACCAGCCTGACCGGCATTGGGTCGCCCAAGGTGATGGCCCTCAACGGGATTGTCTTTGCTGCGGCGGGGAGTGCGGATGATGATGGGAAAAGCACCATTTTCGGCGATATCACGCCCAAGCCCGAATTAGGGGAATCGGAAGAAGAAAAAACGGAAGAAATTCTATCTGAAGAAACACAACCGCAGGCATCCGCAGAGGACGCGGCAAAAGAAACCGGTTTTGATGAAGCCGCACCGCAGCAAGCCGATCAAGCGGCAGAGAATCTAACGGAAGAGACTCCCGCACAGGAGTCCGCCGATACACATGAAGAATAAACCGAGCCTCAAATTGGTGGGGAAGCGGAAATAAGGGGAAAATACGGGAGGCTTTTATGGCTCAATTGATTGATGGAAAGGCGATTGCTGCCGCAGTGCGCAAACGCATCGCGCAGGAGATCCAGTCACTGCAGGAAGAACAGGGAATTACCCCCGGCCTGGCCGTTGTTTTGGCAGGGGATGATTCCGCGTCCGAAGTGTATGTCAAAAACAAAGGGAAGGCCTGCGAGGAGGTCGGCATTGACTTTAAATTACACCGGCTATCAGCCTCTGCCACACAGCAGGAGCTGGAAGAAACGATTGATTCCCTGAACGACCGGGAGGACATCGACGGCATCCTGCTGCAGCTTCCGCTGCCGGGCCATTTGAATCCAAACCGGTTCGTCGGCCGGATTCGTCCCGATAAGGATGTGGACGCGTTCCACCCGAAAAATATTGGGCATATCATGCGCGGAGATTTTGTTTTTCTTCCCTGCACTCCTGCAGGGATTATGGAGCTGCTGCGCGTATCCGGAATTGATCCGGCGGGGCGGCGCTGTGTTGTGGTGGGCCGCAGCAATATTGTGGGCAAGCCGATGGCGATGCAGCTGCTGCATGCGGACGCCACCGTTACCATTTGCCACAGCAAAACGCAAAATTTGGCACAGGTCTGCCGCGAGGCGGATATTCTGGTTAGCGCCGCGGGGCAGGCCGGCCTGATTACCGGCGACATGGTTCGCCCCGGCGCTGTCGTCATCGACGTTGGAATGAACCGCAACGAAGAGGGCAGGCTGTGCGGCGACGTGGATTTTGCTTCGGTGGAGCCGGTTGCGTCTTACATCACTCCGGTACCCGGCGGCGTTGGCCCGATGACGGTCGCCATGCTGCTGCAAAACACGCTGGAGGCAGCCAAACGGCACGGCGGAATCACCGGATGATGCCTTCATTACAATGAACAGAGGTTTCTTGGATGGAAAAAATATTAGATTGCATCGAATCCCCAAGGGATCTGCGATCCTTGACAATGGATGAACTGAACATACTGTGCAGAGAAATCCGGCAGGAGATCATCCGTACTGTGGCAAAAAACGGCGGGCATCTGGCATCCAATCTGGGCGTTGTGGAGCTTACCGTTGCTCTGCACTATGTATTTGATGTTCCGTTTGACAATATCGTGTGGGATGTTGGGCATCAGTCTTACACCCACAAAATCCTGACCGGGCGCAGAAAGCAGCTGTGTACCATCCGCACTCAGGGCGGGCTTTCGGGCTACCCAAACCCCAAAGAGAGCGACTGCGACCCGTTTCATTCGGGCCACAGCAGCACCTCCATTTCGGTCGCTTTGGGGCTGGCCAATGCAAAAAATCTACACCATGACCCCGGCCGCGTGGTTGCGGTGATCGGCGACGGCGCCCTGACCGGCGGCCTTGCTTATGAGGGGCTGAACAACGCGGGACGCTTCCCGAAAAACTTTATCGTCATTCTCAACGACAACAAAATGTCGATTTCAAAAAACGTTGGCTCCATTGCCCGGTATCTGGCGCATATCCGCACGAAGCCGGGGTACCTGAAGGCAAAGGGAACCGTGGAGGGAATCCTCGATCACCTGCCGGTGCTCGGCGAGCCAATCAGCAATGTTCTGCAAAAATCCAAAACTCTGCTCAAGCAGGCGCTTTATAAGGGTACTTTGTTTGAAGATATGGGCTTTGCCTATTACGGCCCGTATGACGGGCATGACGTGGAGCAGATGATCTCCGTGCTGCAAAGCGCAAAAGAGATCAATCGGCCCGTTCTGCTGCACGTCATTACCGCAAAGGGAAAGGGCTACACCTTTGCGGAGAAAAATCCGGATGCGTTCCACGGCGTTTCCTGCTTCGACATCAAAACGGGGGAGTCCCAGGCTTCCGGTGAGAATTTCTCCAAGGTATTCGGCAGAACCCTTTGCGGCATGGCCAAAAAGGACGACCGCATCTGTGCGATTACGGCCGCCATGGAAAGCGGAACCGGCCTTGTCGGCTTCCACAAGGCGTTTCCGAATCGCTTTTTTGACGTTGGAATCGCGGAGGAGCACGCCGTCACCTTTGCCGGCGGGCTTGCCGCCGGCGGAATGCTGCCGGTGTTTGCCGTGTACTCCAGCTTTTTGCAGCGCGGCATCGATCAGGTGATTCACGACGCGGCCCTGCAAAACCTGAAGGTAACGCTCGCGGTCGACCGCGCCGGAGTGGTGGGCGAGGACGGCGAAACCCATCAGGGCTTGTTCGACGTTTCCCTGCTCAGCGCCATCCCGAACACGACCATTTTTTCCCCGGCCTATCATGGGGAGCTGGAGCTTCTGCTGCATCAGGCCGTTTACGAGTGTCCCGGGGTCACGGCGGTGCGCTATCCCCGTGGGGGCCAGCTGTACCAGCCGAAGGATTTTACAATTACGGGCAACTCCTTCGACGAATACGGCGATCCCGAAGCACCTGTGGCGCTGGTTACCTACGGCAGAATTTTTTCCATGGCCTGCCTTGCGGCAAAAAAGCTGCAAAAGGAAGGCGTTTCGGTTCGGATCATCAAGCTCAACCGGATCCACCCGGTGGATCCGCAGGCGCTCAACGCCTGCATGAGCGCCCGCCACATCTTCTTTTTTGAGGAGGGCATCCGGCAAGGCGGAGTGGGTGAGCATTTTCTGTACCTGATGTACCGGCAGAATTATGCGGGAAAAACGACCCTGCAGGCGGTGGAAAACCGCTTTGTCAAGCAGGCTACCATGCGCCAGTCTTTGGCAGAGCTGGAGCTTGACAGCGAAGGCATGAAACACAGGATTCAAACGGAGTATTTAAAGTGACGGAGAAAAAAAGACTCGACACCCTTGTATTTGAAAAGGGCTTTGCTGAAAGCCGCGAAAAGGCGAAAACCCTGATTATGCTGGGGAACGTTTATGTGGATAACCAGAAATCGGACAAACCGGGAACCATGCTCCCCGCCGCTGCGGCCATAGAGGTGCGCGGGCAGGGGCTGCGGTATGTCAGCCGCGGCGGCCTCAAGCTGGAAAAGGCGATCGGCCTGTACGCGCTCGATCTTTCCGGCCTTACCTGTATGGACATTGGCGCGTCTACCGGCGGCTTTACCGACTGCATGCTGCAAAACGGCGCAGAAAAGGTGTATTCGGTAGATGTCGGCTACGGCCAGCTCGCATGGAAGCTGCGCACAGACCCCCGGGTTGTAAACCTGGAGCGAACGAATGTGCGTTACTTAACCTCGGAGCAGGTGCCGGATCCCATCGATTTTTTCAGTGTGGACGTGTCCTTTATCTCTCTGACGCTGGTGCTGCCGGTGGCAAGAACCTTTCTTTCCGACCATGCGAGGGCGCTCTGCCTGATTAAGCCGCAGTTTGAAGCCGGCCGGGAAAAAGTTGGGAAAAAGGGCGTGGTTCGCGACCCGGCGGTTCACGAACAGGTGATTGTAAAAATTCGAGATTTCGTCCTCGCGCACGGGTTTTCCGTGCTGGGGCTTACCTTCTCGCCGGTCAAGGGGCCGGAGGGAAATATTGAGTATTTGATCTATTTGCAGAAATCGGAGCGCCCGGAGGATGTCAGCGGACAATCCGTGTCGGATTTGGTGGAGCGATCCCACATCGAGCTAAACGGCGGTGATACACATTGATTGCAGCGGTCATTCCCAACCTGACAAAAACAAATGCGGAACAGGTGACGCAGGAGCTTATGAAAGAGCTGCGCCGTCTGGGAATCCACGTTTGTATGAACGCGGCTCTTTCCCCCAGCTTTCCGTATCGCGATATTGAATTTTTTGAGGATTTTTCTGGCATGATAGCTGCGTGCGATATTGTGATCGCCGTAGGCGGCGACGGCACGATCATCCACGCGGCCAAGCACGCCGCTCTGGCCGACAAGCCGATTTTGGGCGTGAACGCCGGCAGGCTCGGGTTTGTGGCCGGTCTGGAGCCGAACCAGCTGCACCGCCTGCATCAGCTGCTGGATGGTACCTATAAGGTCGAGCGCCGCCTGATGCTCGAGGCCTCTCTAAAAAGCGAGCAGTATCAAAATGTGTATTACGCGCTGAACGAAGGGGTTATCTCCCGCGGCTCTCAAAGCAGAATCCTCGATTTTCAGGTTTCTTATAACAACAACAATCTTTGTCACTACCGTGCGGACGGTCTGATCGTTGCAACGCCGACCGGCTCTACGGCGTATTCTCTTTCCGCAGGCGGCCCGGTGATCGAACCGGCCATGCGCTGCCTGCTGCTGACCCCGATTTGCCCGCATTCTCTGCTGACGCGCTCGGTCGTGTTCGGTGAGGACACCACCTTGCACATCACTGCGGTTCCGAACGGGCAAAGCGAAATCTTTTTGACTCTCGACGGAGAAACAACGATCCCCGTAACAGAGAACGAATGCGTGCGCTTTCAAAAGTCTGCCCGGTCAGTCAGCCTGATCGACCTGAAATATCAAACCTTTTACGAAGTAGTGAATGAAAAACTTTCAGAACGGAGAGCGTGACATGAAAACAAGACGTCATACGAAAATTCTGGAGCTGATCAGCGAACATCAAATCGATACGCAGGAGGAACTCCTGCGCCGGCTGAAAGAATCCGGATTCGATGTAACGCAGGCCACGGTATCCAGAGACATCAAAGAGCTTCGCCTTGTTAAGATTCTGTCTGCGGACGGAAAGTACCGTTATGCAAACAGTCAGGAGCCGTCCCGGGATATTTCCGGAAAATTCTATTCGCTGTTTGAAGATTCCGCCGTGGAGGTGGACAACGCCATGAACCTTGTGGTCGTCAAGTGCCTGACGGGAATGGCCAACGCCGTTTGCGCCGCAATGGACAGCCTTCGCTGGGAAAAGGTGGTGGGCACCGTGGCCGGCGACGACACCGTGCTCATTGTGTGCAAAACGCCGGAAACGGCGTTTGAGCTGACAGAGGAACTGAAAAAACTGATTGTTGGCAGGTGACAACAGATGCTCTCGCAGCTGTATATCGAAAATGTGGCTGTTATTGAAAAATGCGGGCTGAATTTTGACGCCGGCTTTAATGTGCTGACCGGAGAAACCGGCGCGGGCAAATCCATCCTGATCGACTCGATCGGCGCGATTCTGGGCGAGCGAACCTCACGCGAGCTGATCCGCACCGGAGCCTCCTCCGCTTTTGTCAGCGCCGTGTTCTCCTCGCCGAACGGCCATGTTCTGCAAAAGCTCACGGAGCTCGGCTATTCCGCTGATGAGGAGGGCAACGTCCTGATTCAAAGAGAAATCAGCCAGACGGGAAAAAACACCTGCCGCATCAACAGCCGGCCGGCCACGGTATCCGTATTAAAGGAGATCGCCCCGTTCCTTGTTAATACCCACGGGCAGCATGAAAGCTACCAGCTGCTTTCACCGGATCTGCATATTCGGTACATAGACCGTGTGGGCGAGCTTCTGCCTTTGCTTGGCGAATATCAGCACGCTTACCGGAATATGTGCCGGATCCGCGACGAGCTGCAGGCGTTTGATCTGGATGAATCGCAGAAGGAGCGCCGCATGGATCTGCTCAAATACCAGATTCAGGAGCTGGAAGAAGCCGCGCTGCGCCCCGGCGAACAGGAACAGCTGACGGAAAAACGCACACTGTACCGCAACAGCGAGCGTTTGGCGCAGCAGTTCCAGCTGGCGCGTACCTTGCTCGACGGGGAAGAAGAGGGCGGCGTTTTGTCCGCCATGGCGCAGATCGGCTCTGCTTTGCTCGACGCGAAGCGCTATCTCCCGTCGGTCGAGTCATTGTCCGACCGTTTTCAGACTCTGGAATACGAGCTGCAGGACTGCAGTGCGGAACTAAGCCGCGCCGCGGAGCTTTTGGACTATGATCCCGCAGAGCTGGAGCGGATGGAGGATCGGCTCGATTTTCTGTACCGGCTCAGCCTGAAATACGGCGAAACGGAAGAGGAGATGCTGGACTATCTCGAAAACTGCCGCGCCGAGCTGCAGAACATCGAGCTTTCTGACGAGCGCCTTGCCAGGTTGAACGAGCAGTACGAAAGCGCCAAGGAGGAGGCGATCCGCCTTGCGAAACTCCTTTCCGCACAGCGGAAAAAGGCAGCGTCCAGATTCATCGAGAGCGTAAAAAAAGAACTGCAGTTTTTGAATATGCCCGGAGTGTCCTTTGAGGTGGAGCAGGAGCGCTGCCCTTTAAACGCGACCGGCTGCGACAAAATTCAGTTCCTGCTTTCCACCAATCCGGGGGAGCCGCCGAAGCCGGTGGCGAAAATCGCGTCCGGCGGTGAGCTTTCGCGCATTATGCTGGCGATTAAATCCGTTCTGGCGGGGAAAGATGAAGTGGACACCCTGATTTTTGACGAGGTGGACACGGGCATCAGCGGCAGCGCCGCGCAAAAGGTGGGACTCAAGCTGCGTCAGGCCGCCGGGGGGCATCAGGTGATTTGTGTGACTCACCTGGCGCAGATCGCCGCGCTGGCCCAAAACCATCTGCTGATTCAAAAGAAGCAGCAGCAGGACCGCACCTTCACGGAGATTATCCCGCTCGACGCAGAGGGCCGCGCCAAGGAGCTGGCGCGCATTATGGGCGGGTTCCCCGTTACGGAGCTGATGCTGGAAAACGCCCGCGAAATGCTTCGGCTCGCGGAGCAGGCCCCGGGAAAGGCCGGGGCTTGACAAGGCAAAAAACATTCGTTATAATGCAAATCAATGGCGAAGAAGGAAATAAGTACGGGAAAGCGGCCGGCACAGAGAACCTGCGGTTGGTGCAAGCAGGGGCGGAAGCTTCCCGGAAATACATTCCGGAGCCGTCGGGCTGAGAAAGCGGCAGATTGCCGGATTTAGGCCCGTCCGGGTGCGCCCGTTAGCGCGTTTGGGTAATTTTTTACCCGTGAGGCCGCCGCCGTGAGGCTGCGGTAAACTGAGGTGGTACCGCGGAATTTCCGCCCTCTGCAGGAGAAAAACGCAGGGGGCTTTTTATTTTTCCCCTTGCAGACTGAATTGGAGGAAATGAAACATGGGAGTATTTGATGAACTGAAAGCAAGGGGCATGATCGCCCAAATCACAAATGAGGAAAAGGTAAAGCAGCTGCTCAATGAGGACAAGATCACTTTTTACATCGGCTTTGACCCGACGGCGGACAGCCTGCATGTGGGGCACTTTGTCCAGATTATGGTTATGGCGCATATGCAGAAGGCGGGCCACACGCCGATCGCGCTGTTCGGCGGCGGCACCGGGATGGTCGGCGACCCCTCTGGAAAGAGCGACATGCGCAAAATGCTGACGAAAGAGGATATCGACTACAATATCGCGTGCTTTCAAAAGCAGATGTCGCGCCTGATCGACTTTTCCGGCGGAAAGGCGATCATGGCAAACAACGGCGACTGGCTGCTGAACCTGAATTATATTGATTTTTTACGCAAGGTCGGCGTGCATTTTTCCGTCAACCGCATGCTCACCTTTGAATGCTATAAGCAGCGTTTGGAACGCGGGCTCTCCTTCTTTGAGCTGAACTATATGATCATGCAGAGCTACGATTTTCTCGAGCTCAACGAGCGCTACAACTGCGTGCTGGAAATGGGCGGCGATGACCAGTGGAGCAATATCATCGGCGGCGTGGAGCTGATCCGCCGCATGAAGAGCAAAGAAGCCTACGGCATGACCTTTACACTGCTCACCACCAGCGAGGGCAAAAAGATGGGAAAAACGGAGAAGGGCGCCGTGTGGCTCGACCCCGAAAAAACCTCTCCGTTCGATTTCTACCAGTACTGGCGCAATGTGGATGACGCCGACGTAATCCGCTGCATGAAGCTGCTGACCTTCCTGCCGCTCTCTAAAATTGCGGAGTATGAGGCGATGACCGGCAGTGAGCTGAATCAGGCAAAAGAGGTTCTGGCCTTTGAGGTGACAAGGCTGATCCACGGGGAAGAGGAGGCCGCAAAAGCGCAGGAGGCCGCGCGCGCGCTGTTCGGCGGCAGAAATTCCGACAATATGCCCAGCACGGAGCTCTCCGCTTCTGATTTAACAGACGGCACGATCGGCATTCTGGAAGTAATGAGCAAGGCGGGGCTGATTCCCTCCAAGGGCGAGGGCCGCAGGCTGATTCAGCAGGGCGGCGTTTCGGTGGACGACCGGAAAATCACCGCAGTTGAGCATGTGCTGACGGCGGCCGATTTTGAAAAGGGCTTTGTGATCATCAAAAAGGGGAAAAAGGTATTTCACAAGGTAATTCTCCAAAAATAAAGGCATATCGCTTTTCAGATTGAATTCATTTTATTTGCTGTTTCTTCCCCGCCCCTGGCAGGGGAAGAAACAAGGTGTATTGAATGAAATATTTTTCAGAACTGAGAGAGGGAGGTACCATGAAACGACGCTGCTGGCCTGCTCCGATTGCAACCGCCGCGCTCACATTGCTGCTGTTCTTCCTCTTTGACCTGTATCCTTTCAAAAATCAGACCCTGGCCTGGTGCGACATGAAGCAGCAGGTCATTCCCTTTTTGCTCGATTTTCAAAACATATTAAAGGGGAACGCCGATTTTCTCTTAAACATGCAGAATGCGGGCGGAATGAGCTTTTTGGGCGTTTTTTTCTTTTTTGTGTCGAGCCCGTTTACCTTTTTGGTACTGCTGGTTCCGGCGGAGCAGATGTATTTGTTTGTCAACATTCTCGTGCTGCTGAAAATGGCGTTGTGCTCGTTTACCGCGGCGCTCTTTTTCCGGCACCGGTTTTCCAATCTCAATTCCGTGCAGATTCTGGCGCTGTCGATCATGTATGCTTTTGGCGGGTACACGATGCTGTATTTTCAGAACATGGTATGGCTTGACGTCATGGCAATGTTTCCCCTTCTGATGATCGGGCTGGATCGGCTGATCCGCCAGCGCAAGCCGCTTTGCTACGCGCTGAGTCTGGCGGCGATCATGGTTTTGAATTTTTACCTGACCTATATGGTCGTTCTCTTTGTGGTTCTGGCATTCGGGATTTACCTGCGCCTGACGCAGAATAGACTGGAAGAAAGAAAACAATCGGTTCTTCTGCTGGGCATTTCTACGGTTTGCGCACTGCTGGCCACCGGCGCGGTCTGGCTGCCGTCGCTGTTTCAATATCTGTCATCGGCCCGCACCGTCGGCTTGATCGAGAGCATCTCCTCCGGCACACTATTGACCAGCTTTTACACCACGCTGCCTATTCTGCTTTGCAGCGCGGGCGTGTTTGCCGCCCTGGCGTTTCTGAACCCGCTCGAATGCTGGCGGGATCGCCACATGCGCAGCCTGTTGGTTTTGTGGGTGCTTCTGGTTGTGCCCCTGTTTATCGAGCCGATCAATAAAATGTGGCACACCGGCAGCTATCAGGCTTTCCCGGCAAGATACGGGTATATGACGGCTTTTCTCGGCCTGCTGTTTCTGGCCAAGGCAATCTCCGACCTGAATCGGGAGGAGGGGCGCTTTCTGCATCAGGATTGGCCGGGAATCGGTATCGGCATTTTCCTTTTGGGCTGCATGTCTTTGGTGGCATTTCTTTTGCTGTATTACCGCTACCGCGATTTGAGTATTTACACCAGAACCCTGTGGCTGAATGAAAACGCCGCGCTCTATTTTTTGCTGTTCACGGTGCTGGCCGTCCTTTGTTACTATTTGATTCTGTATTTATACCGGCATCAATATCTGACCAAACAATATTTCTCTTTGTTCCTTTTACTGCTGGCTTGCTGCGAATCCGTATTTTTCGGCAGCGTGTTTATCGGTTCGGCGGCAAACCCGGTATCTTTTTACAGCTCCGTGTTCGATTTAAAGGATAAAATAGACGACACGGATTTGTACCGGGTGAAAAACGTCCACAAGTATTTTGACGTGAACCTTCTGGGCGGAATCAATTACCCGACGCTCAATCACTACACCTCGCTGACGGACGAGGATTTTATGTTCACGATGAAGCGGATGGGGTATTCCTCCTACTGGATGGAGGTCAGCTCCCACGGCGGCACCGAACTGACGGATGCCCTGTGGGGAAACCGCTACACCATAAAGCGGGAATATGAAACGACCGACCGCGACCATATCCTCTATCAAAACGACCGCTACGCTCTTGTTAAAAACCAGGGGACGATGTCCTTTGGAACCGTCCTTCAGTCCGACAACATCAGTGAGCTGAAGAATCTGCCCGGCATGACCCGCCGCGGAATTCAGCAGTATCTTTTTACGAAAGTGTTCGGTTCACAGGAACCGTTGACGGAGGAGTATGAACCATCCTCCACAACGAACGTGTTTGTGTACGACACCGGCTCCCAGATGGAGCTGGTGCGTGAAAATTCCGAAAAGGACGGCGAGCTGGAATACCACGTTCTGGTGGAGGGAACGCAGACCTTGTATCTGGACTGCTTTGATCAGGTCACCAATCATCTGACGGAACCGGCCTATAAGAGTCTGCGCGTTTCCGTCAATGACGAAACAGTGGCGTATCAGTACCCAACCCAGCAGGAAAACGGACTTTTGAATCTCGGTACCTTCACCGATGAAACCGTAGATATCCGCGTTTCGGTTCTGCGCGATTTCCACGCAAAATCGTTCGGCGTGTTCGGTATGAATCTGGAAACACTCGCCGCCGCCGAGACTGCCGCGCCCAAGGTGCAGCTGGCGCAAAACGGGAACCACATTTCCGGAACTGTGCAGGGCTCGGGGAAAAATCCCTATTTGCTTCTGCCGCTCTCCTACCAGAAAGGGTATTCTGTTCAGGTCAATGCGGAGAAAACAGCCGAGGTGTACCAGGTGTTTGGTGATATGATCGCCATTCCTCTCGAGCAGGGAGAAAACAAGGTAACGGTTACGTTTGTGCCGCAGGGCCTGAGGCCCGGTATGCTTCTTTCGGTTTTGGGCATCTTTTCTCTGGTGGGCTTCTGGCTGTTCTTGAGAAAGGAAGGCTACCGCTGCCTGAGGCCGCTGGAGCCGCTGGCGCTGTGGGCCTACCGGATTTTATTCTGCGCCGTTCTGGCCGGGGTTTATGTATTCCCGCTTGTTATTTACGCATTCGGGTAGCAGGGAAGAGGGGTTTTTCAGCTTGATTTTTTGCATGGAATTTGCGAAAAGGGCCACGTGAAAACGCGTGGCCCTTTTTACACACCTGATCGATCACAAATCCTGACAACCGACTGTAATAAAATCAAGTAAAAATTATATTGGAATCCTCTCTAAACATTCTATGAAATATATAAAATCGGCATATCCGGCAGCTCTTTGAACAGCTTTTCCCGTAAAAAAGACTCGGTTTCTGCCCGTATCTCGTTTCGGTAAGAGTATTTGCCGCGTCCGCGCCCGGTCATCATTTCCCGGTCAAACAGCTTGACGCCATTGGGGAACGCATCGGTATTGATGGCGTTTTGAACAAAGCTGTAGGTCATCAGTATGATTTCTATGAAACCGTTTTGCTTTACCTTCGGGCTCAGTTCTTCCGCCAGCTGCCCGATCAGTTCTCCATACAGGCGCTTCCAGTCCGGTACCAGAATGATCGGCGCGATCAGCATTCCCACCGGATACCCCGCTTCCGCCATATCGTTCAGTGCGCGGATGCGCGCGCGTAGCGGCGATGTTCCCAGCTCTATGCGGCGGATGATCTCCTCCGGGTTGACGCTCATGCGAAATATGGTTTTTCCTCTGTGATCAAGGCTTAACAGCGGTTTTACCATATCGAATTTGGTGGGGAAGGTAAGGTGCCCACGGCCCTCGCGCGCAAACCGCTCGATGGTGTAAATCATATTCTCCGTAATGGTATTTTCCAGCACCAAATCGCTGTTGCTGCCGATTTCAAAGGTTTGCGGCGCGGGGGACTCGGCACCCTTTTTCAGAATTTTGTCCAGCATTTGCTCACGGTTCACAAACAGACGCAGATAGGCACATTTATTATAGTTGCATACCAGGTAGCAATACAGGCACATGGCTCTGCACCCCGAAGAGGTATACGGCACCAGCCAGTCGGAAACTTTATAATTCGGCACGTATTTATGTGTTTTTCTCACGCCGATGATCAGATGCTGTTTCAGCTTTGGAAACTCCCGGTTTTCCGAAGCAGTTAATTCCGGTATTCGGTTATGGCTCTCAATTTCGTTCCAGGGCAAACCGCTGTATTTGGCCCGGAGCATTTTTCCCAATTCGTAATCGAGTGCGGCCGGCTCGTAATAAACCGCATCAAAGCCCATATTCACGGTAAACGCCTCCTCTGCATTCAGTTTTCCCAAAACAGCGGATACTATAGCAATAAGGATTCTGTGCTGCATGTCGTTTTCAATCAAAACAGTCATGTGTCATTTTTTAGTTGAAATGGAACCACGCAAAAAGCACCTGAAGCTTCTTCAAAGAAGCTTCAGGTGCTTTTTTAAATCAGGATTTCTCCCGAATCAATTCAGTCCTGCGGTTCTCTCATCGCCTGTTCAATGGCGGTCAGAGTTTCGGGATAATCCGCAAAGGTAACCAGCAAAGATACTTCTTCTTCCGACGTGGTGATAATCCGCACATCGGTCGAAACGCGGGCAGCGGCGGCAAACACTGCGGCCGCAATACCGGGGGTATGCTTCATCCGCTGATCGCTCACGGTGATTTTGCTGTTGCCGCTGCTGACGATCATTTTGATTTCATGCCGTGCCTGCAGCTCGGAGGTGAATTGCAGCATTTTCCCCAAATCTTCATCCGCAATCGTAAACGAAAGAGAGGTGAAGGCCCCTTGTGTGGGGGAGAGGGAAATCATATCGACATTCACTCCCAGCGCCGCGATCTTCTCGAATATCTCCGACAAAAAGGAAATATTCGCCGAGCAGTTCTGCAAAGTGATCAGGGTAATTTCACTGGACGAAGCAATGGTCGCTCCTGGCATCATGATTCCTCCTTATGATCGGCCAGCAGGTCGCTCATGTTGTATAAACCCGCAGGCTTACCGATTAGGAACAGAGCGGCATTGATAGAGCCTGTTGCAAAAATCTCTTTGGACTGAGCCGAATGGGTGATGCTCAAAATCTCGTCGGGGCCGGCAAACAGAACCTCGTGTTCCCCAACAATGGTGCCGCCGCGAACGGAATGCAGACCGATTTCCGTTTTGCTTCTCTTCTTGCGCTGAGAATGCCGATCATACTCGTAATGGGGCTCTTCCTCCACTACGGAAGAGATTGCGTCCGCAATCATCAGTGCGGTGCCGCTGGGAGCGTCGACCTTCTGATTATGATGCTTTTCGATAATCTCCACATCGAACTGGCCCCACAGAACGGTTGCAGCCTTTTTCGCAAGCTCGATCAGCAGATTTACCCCAAGGGACATATTGCCGGAGTAAAAGATCGGGATGCTTTGGGCGGCTCTTTTGATTTGAGCCACCTGATCCTTTGAATAGCCCGTGGTGCAGATGACCAGGGGCATTTTACGGGAAAGCCCCAGCTCCAGCAGGGAAGAGAGAAGAGAGGGGTTGGAAAAATCAATCAGAACGTCCGCCTCGCAGCTGATCTCGGCTGGGGCAGAGAACACGGGAAATTCCTTCTCCACGCCGGTAAAAGCATCGATACCCGCAACCGTGATGCAGTTGGGGCGGTTCTTCAGCCCGGCGGCAATCTGATTGCCCATTTTTCCATTGCACCCGCTTATGACAAATCTAGTCATTTTATCATTCCATTCTTAAATTAATACATTTCCAAAGGAATCCAATTCCATTTGCAATTCCCTTGCTGCCGCGGGGCGGCAGACAGCGGCACGGGCCGCCGCGAAAGCCATGTTATACCGAGTCTCAAAAAACAAAAGATGTTTTTGTCACCGCCGTCGGCATTACAAGGCGCTTTTGTCTTTTATTTTAGAAATCGGTATTCTCCGACCGGTCGATTTCAAAGTCAGATCAGCCCGTGCTTCTTCATGATGGAAACCACCTTTTCGCGGTTTGCGTCACTCATGGCCACAAGGGGCAGACGGCATTCGCCGCTTTCAAAGCCGATTAAATTAACCGCTTCCTTCACCGGAATGGGATTCACATCAATAAACATGGCGTTCATCAGGTCAAGATATTCCAGAGAAAGCGCGCGGCTCTTCGCAATATCACCGTCAAAGAAGCTTTGGCAGATATTGTGCATCAAAGCGGGGCAGATGTTCGCAACCACCGAGATGATTCCCTTGCCGCCAAGAGAGAGGATCGGCAGGGTCTGGTCATCGTTGCCGGAATAGATGTGCAGGTTATCTCCGCACAGGGCGGCCGTCTGCGCAATGGCGGAAATATCCCCGTTTGCTTCCTTTATCGCCACAATATTGGGGTGCTTGGAAAGCTCCAGGTAGGTGGTGGGCTGAATGCAGCAGCCGGTGCGGGAGGGGACATTATACAGAATGATCGGCAAATCGGTTGCGTCCGCAATATGGGTAAAATGCTGAATCAGCCCCGCCTGAGAGGTCTTGTTGTAATAAGGGGTCACACTCAGCTGAGCGTCCGCGCCGTAGCGCTTGGCTTCCAAAGCCAGCTCGATGGCGTAAGCCGTGTCGTTGCTGCCGGTACCGGCAATCACGGGAACGCGGTGATTGACCTTCTTGATCGAGTATTCCAAAACACCGCAGTGCTCTTCATGCGACAACGTGGCGGATTCCCCCGTGGTTCCGCAGGCGATGATCGCGTCGGTTCCGTTTTCAATCTGAAAATCGATCAGGCGGCCCAGCATCTCATAGTTGACGGAGCCGTCTTGATTCATAGGAGTTACAATCGCAACACCGGAGCCAAGAAAAGGTGCCTTTTTCATAGTAGCAACCTCCTGTTATACAAATAATAATATAATAAATAATAATCTGAAATCGAATAAAAAATGCTTAGTCCATATATCCCTGCGCACAGAGCAGCTCGCCCAGCAGAACAGCGCCGCCGGCGGCTCCGCGCAGGGTGTTGTGGGACAGGCAGACAAATTTGATATCGTACTGGGTGTCGGGACGCAAACGGCCGACGGATACCGCCATGCCGCCTTCCAGATTTCTGTCCAGCTTTGTCTGCGGACGGTCGTTTTCTTCAAAGTAATGAATAAACTGCTTGGGGGCGCTGGGCAGCTGGAGCTGCTGGGGCACACCGGCAAAGTTCTTCCAGCGGTTCAGAATCTCTTCGATTTCGGGCTTCTTTTCAAAGGAAGCAAACACAGCCGCAATGTGGCCGTCGGTTACCGGCACTCGGATGCATTGGGCGGTGATCAAAGGGGAAGTGGCGTTGACAATCTTGTCGCCCTCAATGTGGCCCCAGATCTTCATGGGCTCCTGCTCGGATTTTTCTTCCTCGCCGCCGATATAGGGGATCACGTTGTCGATCATTTCGGGCCAGGATTCAAAATTCTTACCCGCTCCGGAAATTGCCTGGTAGGTGCAAGCCAGAACCTTTGTAACGCCGAAGTCCAGCAAAGGATGCAGAGCCGGCACGTAGCTTTGCAGGGAGCAGTTGGATTTTACCGCGATAAAGCCGCGCTTTGTTCCAAGGCGCTTTCTCTGCGCCGCAATGATTTCGGTATGCTCGGGGTTGAGCTCCGGAACAACCATGGGAACATCGGGGGTGCCGCGATGCGCGCTGTTGTTTGAAACAACCGGGCATTCCGCCTTGGCATAGGCTTCTTCCAGCGCTTTGATTTCTTCTTTCTTCATGTCTACCGCACAGAATACGAAATCGACCATAGAGGCGATTTTCTCCACATCCGTATCGGCATTGAGTACAATCATATCGGCCATCTTCTCAGGAATGGGAGAAGACATCAGCCAGCGTTTGCCTACGGCCTCGCGGTATGTTTTCCCCGCGGAACGGGCACTCGCCGCCAACACGGTTACCTGGAACCACGGATGGTTTTCCAACAATGTGGCAAAGCGCTGGCCCACCATTCCTGTTGCTCCAATAATGCCAACCTTATACTGTTTCATGAGATGTTCCTCCTAATGTAAGAAAATGGAATAAGAAATAAAAAAACCGGTTGAAAACCGGTCATCAATCCAATATAATAAAAAGCACTCCAGATGCAGGATTCCTGCTGATACTCTGTGATAGCTCTCCACCATACTCTCATGATGACAGTCATGCCGCTGTTCGCAGACACAACCAGGCAAATGCCTGCCGTGGCATTCCCTTCGGCGACTTTCCCTTTCACAGGCTCTCGTCGGTTTTGGCAACCTACATCCCGCTACTTTTGAAAGACGCGCCTCTATCTTCTTATTTTTATCTTGCTTTATCATAGCACGGGTTGCCATTGGTTGTCAATTTATTTATAATAGAATTCAAAAATAATCCGAAGCAGATTTAGGAGAGAAAGAATGGAAAGCACTTTAAACACAAAAGATTTTGATTTCGACCTGCCCGAGGAGCTGATTGCGCAAACTCCCATTGAGCCGCGAGACGCTTCCCGGCTTTTGATTTTGGATAAGAAAAGCGGTGAGATTCAGCACCGGCATTTTTATGACGTGATCGATTACCTGTACCCCGGCGACTGCCTGATCCTGAACGATTCACGCGTTCTCCCCGCCAGAATATACGGCATCAAAGAGGGAACGGGAGCGAGGGTGGAGTTTTTGCTTCTGGCCGCGAAAGGAGACGACGTTTGGGAGGTGCTGGCCGGCCCCGGCAAGCGGGCCAAGCCCGGAAACCGCTTTTCCTTCGGCGACGGACTCATGACTGCCGAAGTACTGGAAATCATAGAGGGGGGAAACCGTCTGGTCAAATTCTTTTATCAGGGAAATATCTACTCCGTTCTCGACCAGATCGGCCAGATGCCGCTGCCGCCTTACATTAAAAAGAAGCTTGAGGACAAGGAACGCTACCAGACCGTTTATTCCCGCGAGGTCGGCTCCGCCGCCGCTCCCACCGCCGGGCTCCATTTTACCAAAGAGCTTCTGGAGAAAATCCGCGAAAAGGGAATCAAAATCGGGTATGTGACGCTTCACGTCGGGCTTGGTACCTTCCGGCCCGTCAGCGTGGACAAGATCACGGATCACAAAATGCACTCGGAGCATTACTGGCTGCCGCAGGAAACCGCCGATTTGATCAACGAGACGAAGAAGAACGGCGGCAGAGTCATTTCCGTCGGCACCACCAGCTGCCGCACGCTCGAATCCGTTGCCAAAAAAGAAGGCTGCATCAAAGAAAGCGGCGGCTTTACGGATATTTTCATCTACCCTGGATTTGAGTTTCAAGTGCTGGACGGCCTGATCACGAACTTTCACCTGCCCGAAAGCACCCTGATCATGCTGGTATCCGCTTTGGCAGGCCGGGAGCACATTCTGAACGCGTACCGGGTTGCCGTGCAGGCAAAATACCGCTTTTTCAGCTTTGGCGACGCCATGCTGATACAATAACAAATTGGCAAGGCAAAAATCTGGTATTCCGTAAGCACCGGCGGCGCAATGCTCATTTTTAGATTGCGCCACTCTGTCTCGTTTGCGTGGGCGATGCCATACCGATTCGGTGCAGAGCCGAAAAATAAGAGAGAAAAGGAAACACGAAAAATGCTGAAAATACAAACCACACAGGGACGAGCCCGACGCGGTTCGTTTGAAACCGTACACGGTACGGTTCAGACCCCGGCCTTTATGAACGTCGCGACCGCCGGGGCAATCAAGGGCGCCGTTTCCGCTCTGGACTTAAAGGAGCTGAAATGCCAGGTACAGCTATGCAACACCTATCACCTGCATCTGCGCCCGGGGGATGAAAGCGTTTATCAGCTGGGCGGGCTGCACCGCTTTACCCGCTGGGATGGCCCGATTCTGACGGACAGCGGCGGCTTTCAGGTGTTCTCCCTCGCGAAGCTGCGCAACATTCGGGAAGAAGGCGTAACGTTCTCCTCCCACATCGACGGGCACAAAATCTTCATGGGGCCGGAGGAGAGCATGCGGATTCAGTCCCACCTGGCTTCGACCATCGCAATGGCGTTTGACGAATGCGTGGAAAATCCTGCCGAATACGCGTATGCCAAACAGTCCTGCGCGCGCACCACCCGCTGGCTGCACCGTTGCAAGGCTGAAATGGATCGTCTGAACACCCTGCCGGACACCATCAACCCGCACCAGATGCTGTGGGGGATCAACCAGGGCAGCACATATGAGGAGCTGCGCGTCGAGCACATGAAGCAGATCCGCGAGCTGGATCTGCCGGGCTATGCCATCGGCGGCCTGGCGGTAGGGGAAAGCGCGGAAGAAATGTACCGGATCATTGAAATCGTCGAGCCGGAAATGCCCGCGGACAAGCCCCGCTACCTGATGGGGGTCGGCACCCCCGACAACATTCTGGAGTCTGTTCGCCGCGGCGTCGATTTCTTCGACTGCGTCATGCCCACCCGAAATGCGCGCCATGCCCACCTGTTCACCTGGCAGGGGAGAAGAAATCTGCTCAACGCCAGGTATGCGCTGGACGATTCACCGCTGGATTCCGAGTGCGACTGCCCGGTGTGCCGCAGCTTCAGCCGCGCTTATCTGCACCACCTGTTCAAGGCCGGCGAGATGCTGGCAATGCGTCTGGCTGTCATGCACAACATCTATTTTTACAATACGCTGATGGAGAAAATTCGCCACTCTTTGGAGCAGGGGAGCTTCGACACATTTTATCTGGAAAACGTTGAAAAACTTGGACAAAGAATCTAATTTCGCTTGCATGATTTCCCATTTATTGATATAATCAAAATTACTAATATGGAGGTGCTGTTTTCTTATGAATCATTTATTACCTTTGGCGGCAACCGCGGCTGCGTCTTCCGGGAATTCCATCTGGAGCATTATTGTTATTTACGCACTGCTGTTCGGTGCGTTGTATTTCTTTATGATCCGCCCGCAGCAGAAGAAGAAGAAGGCGGAGGAGGCCCTGCGCAAAAACGTTCAGGTCGGCGACGAAATTACGACAATCGGCGGCATTGTCGGGCGCATTGTGGCCATTAAGGACGAGAGCGATAGCTTTGTGCTGGAAACCGGAATCGACCGCACCAAAATCATTGTCAAGCGCTGGGCGCTGGGCAAGATCAACACCGTTCATGAGGATGACAAATAAACAATCCTCCGCCGGCTGAAGAAAAACTAGTATATTTTACCCCTCCTGCGAATATCTATGAAATGTAGAGAACATGCAGGAGGGGTATTTTATTATGAAAAGACCAAAAAGAGTGAAATCCAATAGAGAGCGTTCCCAAAATCCCGTTTGGAAAATACTTCGTCCGATTGTGTTCGGCACTCTGGCCGGGGCGGCAATATGCACCGCTCTGCTGCTGGTGCTTTCTCTGGTTCTGGTTGCCGCAAAGCAGCTGCCGCAAAGCCTGATTCAGCCGATCACCGTGCTGATCGCCGCTCTGGGCGCATTTTTTGCCGGGTATACAGCCGCGCGCATGTCCGGTGAACGCGGGATGCTGTACGGCGCCGGCTCGGCTCTTTTGCTGTTTGGGCTGCTGTTTTTGGCGGGACTCGCCGTTTCGGGAGAAAGCATTTCGGCCTTCATGCTCACAAAGGGCCTGATCATGGTGCTCACAGGCGCCATCGCCGGTATTTTGTCGGTAAACAAAAAATCCAGGCGAAAATAGGCTTTTCAAGTTTCCATTCTTGTGCTATAATATTGGCATTAAAATTTGTGAAATGGGGATTTTGAAATGAAACAGATCAAAACTTTGAATAAAGCCAACCTGAAAGAGAGCGCTGTTAAGGGCGGCTGCGGCGAGTGCCAGGCCTCCTGCCAGTCTGCCTGCAAAACCTCCTGCACCGTGGCAAACCAGAAGTGTGAGAACGCGCAGAGAGCGTAACTTCTGACTGAGACTGCGGCCGGATAAGATTAAATGATGGAAGGGACAGGATTCTGTCCCTTCCATTTTGTGCGGATGGAGAAAGAGATATGATACACAAATATTACCTGAACGGATATTACATTGTCCTCGATACCAACAGCGGAGCGGTTCACGTGTTTGACGAGCTGCCCTACCTCATGCTGGATTTCTTTACGGACAGTGTGCCGGAACAGCAGCCGGAGGAAATCAAGAAAAAACTCCTCGGGAGGTTTTCGGAGTCCGAAATTGACGAAGCCTATGGGGAGCTGCTCGAGCTGTATCGCTCCGGCCTGCTGTACTCCGGGGATGAGTACGAGCAGTTCTGCGACATGCTGCGGGACGCCCCGGTCAAATCCATGTGCCTGAACGTAGCGCACGACTGCAACCTGCGCTGCGAATACTGCTTTGCGGCCAAGGGTGATTTCGGCCGCGGACGGATGCTGATGCCCTTTGAGGTCGGCAAGCGCGCAATCGATTTTCTGATCGAGCAGTCCGAGGGGCGCCACAATCTGGAGCTGGATTTCTTCGGCGGCGAGCCGCTGATGAATTTTGAGGTTGTGAAGAAGGTGGTGGACTACGCCCGCAGCATTGAAAAGCAGCACAACAAAAACTTCCGCTTTACGATCACGACAAACGGCCTGCTGCTGACAGACGATAAAATCGAATATATCAACCGCGAGATGTCCAACGTGGTTCTCTCTCTGGACGGCCGCAGGGAGATCAACGATCTGCTGCGTGTGCGCACGGATGGGCGCGGCAGCTACGACCGCATCGTCCCGAATTATCAGAAGCTGGTTTCTACCCGCGGCGACAAGGATTATTATGTGCGCGGCACGTTTACCACCCACAACCTCGATTTTTCAAAAGACGTGCTGCACATGGCGGAGCTGGGGTTCGATCAGCTTTCCATCGAGCCGGTGGTGTCAGACGAAAAACTGGAGTACTCCCTGAAAGAAAAGGATCTGCCCAGTGTGTTCGAGGAATACGACCGTCTGGCAAATCTCCTCATTCAGCGCAGGAAAGAGGGGAAAGGCTTTAATTTCTTCCACTTTATGCTCGACCTTGACCAGGGCCCCTGCGCGATCAAGCGGCTGCGCGGCTGCGGCTGCGGCAACGAATACGTCGCGGTCACTCCGGAGGGAGATATTTTCCCGTGTCATCAGTTCGTCGGGGACGACGAGTGGAAGATGGGGAATATTCTGCAAGGAACCTTCGACCATTCGATGAAAGAAAGGTTTGCCCAATATAATATTTACAGCAAAAAGGATTGCCGAAACTGCTGGGCCAAGTTCTACTGCAGCGGAGGATGCAACGCCAACAGCTGGCAGTATGAAGGAGATATTTTGAAACCTCATACGATCTCCTGTAAGCTGGAGAAAAAACGTCTGGAATGCGCCATTATGATAAAGGCCGCTCTGGCAGATACCGAGTAAGCCGGGGCATTTTCTCCATCGTGTCCGTTTGTGTGAGCCTGCCCGAAAACGTGATATGGAATTCCCATTATGCACACGCTCGCTGGTAATCCTCAGGCGTGTGCATAATTATGCGTTTATATTCTCTCGATCAAGTTTACATAATATTTTAGAGGGTTACATAATTCAAACGTATATTTTTCTGCATACTGTATAAATTTTACATTTCCCCCTGATTCTGCTTGCTTTGAGGAGGGAAAAGTATTATAGTATATTATATTTCATATTGTAAAAGTGGGGGTCAAAATCCAAAACTGGCTCAATTTGGCAGAAAAATGGTGGGTTTTGATGTTGATATTACTGTGTAAAGGAATGGGAATGGTATGGTAGTAGGATTTGTCGGGGCCGGTAATATGGCCGGCGCAATTATGAATGGAATCCTTCGCGCGGGGATTCACCCGGCGCAGGACATGATCGTATTTGACATCAGTGAAGAAAAGCGTTCCGAATTTCAGCAAAAGGGACTGCGGGCCGCCGCATCCGTTTCTGAAGTCGTGAAGGACGCCGACATTGTTTTTCTCGCTGTAAAGCCGCAGAATTTTGCGGAGGTATTGGAAGACGCGAAAAAAACGGTGACGGAGCAGACTCGCTTTGTCACTATTGCGGCCGGAATTTCGATCCGTTATATCACCTCCACGCTGGGCTGCGACTGCCCTGTGATCCGTGCGATGCCGAACACCCCTCTGCTCGTTGGCAAGGGCGCTACCGCGCTGTGCCGTTCTGAGAAGGTGTCGGATGAGGATTTTGCGTTTGTGCGTTCCATTTTTGAAGCCTGCGGCACGGTGGAAATCCTGCGGGAGGATCAGATCAATGTGGCGACCTCCCTCAACGGCAGCGGCCCGGCTTACGTGTATCTGTTTGCAAAAGCGGCGGCGGAGAGCGCAGACCGTCAGGGAATCCCCGCGGACGCGGCTCTGCGTCTGTTCAGTCAGACTTTGATCGGCAGCGCCGAAATGCTTCTGCACTCCGGCCATACGCCCGACGAGCTGATCAAAATGGTATCCTCTCCGGGCGGTACAACCCTCAAAGCGCTGGACGTATTTTACAGCAGAGGCTTTGAGTCGATCATCGACGAAGCGATGCTGGCCTGCACGCAGCGGGCGGAGGAGCTCGGGAAATAAGCGCTCCCGGGCCCGCTGATTAAAACGGTGTATTTTACTCCATAATGAAAATAGTGTTTTGCCCATAGATTCATATTACGCCTTTTCGAGTCATACAATTCAGTAGGCAACCGCCCTCAGGAGGATCTGTATGAGTAGAAAAGGGACAAGAATCATACCTCTGTATTACCGTTCACAAAAGAAATCGCGGCCTGTTCATGAATCGCGGTTTCATCTGTTTGATTGGAAGAGCATGTTTCAGGTGGTTTCGGAACATCCCCTGCTGACCGTGCTGGCGCTTCTGCTTTTGGTTGGAACCGTATTCGGCGCGCTGTTTGCCAGAGGGGCCGACGACTCCGTTCTGCAAAAGCTGGATTTGCTGTTCGCCAGCGACGTGAAAGCCCGGGCCGTGCAATCCTCCGGCTCAGTGTTTGTGGCGTCGCTCGGTTCTTCTTTTTTCTTTGTTGCGGTTTGTTTTTTGTTGGGAATGTCTTTGTGGGGGGCTTTTGTTCTCCCGCTGGTTCCGTTGTTTCGGGGATTCGGCTTTGGTCTGGCCTCCGGTTACCTGTATGCGGCATATGGGTTTCAGGGAGTTTTATTCAATGCGGTGGTAGTTTTGCCGGGCGCCTTTTTATCGATGATCGCCATTCTTCTTGCGGCGAAGGAAGGCATGCTGTTTTCGAAAAAGACCCTGTTGGAAGCGTTAAGACGAGAGCAAAGCAAAACGCTTTCTTTAAAGGAATATGCGGTTCAATTTGGCTCCATCCTGATTCTTTCTGCTGCTGCGGCTGCAATCGATCTGATTACAACCGTATGTTTTACCGGCGCGTTTTCCTTCTCATACTAATTCCCCAAACGACGGGCGAACAGGATTTTTCCCGTCTGCGGCGGGAAGATTCTTACCGTAAGTGAGCGATTGGTATGAGCCCAAAAGCCAAATAGGGGGGTACAATTGAGATGAAAGAATGTTGTTCCGACTACCGGGACTATCTGCGGTTTCAAAAATCGGTTTCTCAGAATACTCTGGATTCCTATACCAGAGATGTAGAGCATTTTTTAGAATATGTAGAACAGCAGAATCTTCGGGGGCCGGAACAGGTAACCGAGGCTATTATGGAGGATTACGTCAAAGCGCTGAACAGCCGCCAGTGCTCCATATCGACTGTAACGCGCAACATGGCCTCCATCCGCGGGTTCTACCAGTTCCTGATTCTGACGGGAAAAGCGTCCGATAATCCCGCCAAAAACATACGGCTGGAAAAGGTTCAGAAAAAGCCGCCTCAGATTCTGAGCAGCGAAGAAATTGAGCTTTTATTTGCACAGCCCGATATTTCAGAGCCGAAGGGCTGCCGCGATAAGGCGATGCTGGAGCTGCTGTACGCCACCGGCATCCGCGTGTCTGAGCTGGTGGACCTGAATGTGACCGATATCAATCTGCATACGGCGATGCTTTGCTGCGGGGGGCACGGAAAAAGCGAGCGCATGATTCCGATTTATTCCAAGGCGATCGCCGCTGTCTCCGATTATTTGTTCCGCGTCAGGAGCATCATGATCCGCGCGGACGCGGGACAGGCTTTGTTCACCAATCTGAACGGCAGGCGACTGACCCGGCAGGGCTTCTGGAAGATCATCAAGGGCTACGCCGAGCAGGCCAAAATCACAAAAGAGATTACCCCGCACACGCTGCGGCACTCGTTTGCGCTGCATCTGCTGGAAAACGGCGCAAGCCTCAAGGATATTCAGCTGATGCTGGGACATGCGGATATTTCTTCCACACAGGTTTATGTTCAGCTGATGAACGACCATTTTAAAGAGGTATACAACCATTGCCACCCCAAGGCCAAGCTGGGGGTAAGCTAGAACGAACCCGCTGGGTGGGGAACACAAAAGGAGTGACTCTGTTTGTCAGGATTTTCTCTGTTCGGTGGCTACCAGAAGCCGGGGCCTGGAGTAAACAAAGACGCACCGCAAAAGCCGCCGGTTCAAAGATTTTTTGAAGTGCTGTTCCGCAAATTTTTTGATCTGGTAAAGCTGAATCTGCTGTTCCTGATTCCGTTTGCGGTCGCGGCGATCCTTTCTTATCTGGTGGGCCGCATTACCGGGCAGTCGTTTTTGTGGAATCTGCCGTTCGTTTTGCTCAGCCCCTTTTTGGCGGGTCTGACGTTTGTCACCCGCAACTACGCAAGGGAAGAGCACGCGTTTATCGCGTCTGATTTTAAAGACGCGGTTTTGCTCAACTGGAAGCAGTTTTCAATCCACGGCATCATCTGTTGATGATCGTAACCTTTGATCTGAGCCTGAAGCAGATTTATAAAAATGCGTTCATTTTCGCCATTGTCGGCCTGTGGCGCAATATTTTGCTGACGGCGATTTTCGGCGCGATTTTGTTCCTCAACTATTTCCTGTATTATTTGAATCCGCCTGTGGTTCTTCTGATCAACGGGCTTCTGGTTCTGTTTTTTGCATTTTCCTTCTCTTTCTTTTTAATTCACTTTGCCGTTTACCCGTTGATTGAAAAGCTGATGATTCACCCGGTGCTGGAGCCGGCGCAAACGGAGCCGGCGCAAACGGAGCCGGCTGAAAGTGGGGAAGAGAGCGCGCAGGCGGAAGGGGAAGAAGAAAAAAAATCTGAGCCCGAATATGTGTTTTATCAGGGAAAACTGGTGAAGAAAAGCACTCTGCAAAAAGACGAGGATTCTATTTTTCAAGACAGAAGCTGACCGAAATGGAAAGGAATACAAAGCGATATGACAAAGAATAATGGAAATACTACCGGCCATACCATTCAGGATTTGATTCAAATGCATATTTCGGGAGACAAAAAAAATGACAGACTGCTTTTGGAACGTTTAAAAACGGATGAGCCGATTTGGGCCGTTAGCTGCTCCTATACCAAGAATTATTGGCTGGAATTTGTGGGCGCCGTTCCAAGCACACTTTTATTTACGGAAAAACGGTTTTTCGAGGAGTTTCAGCAGAAATGCAAAGAGCAAGGAATTGAGGTAAGCTGCGTCGAAAACAGCGCCAAAGATAGAATGCATTTGCTGGGGGACTTTTACAGAAGCGGATTTGAAGGTTTGGTTATTGATAAAGGCCAGCCAGCTGTGCATTTGAGCCTGTTTGCCCTAATGAAAAAACCTGACTTTTCCAAATTGCCGGAAATTCAGCGCCCTGTTATGAATCCTTCTCTGGTGAGGGCGGCCAACCAGTTCTTTCAGCTTTTGAATCAGAAAAAGGCTACCTTAGAGCACCAGAACAATTTGTTTCGGGAGATTTACAACGCGCAATTTTTAATGGCGATGGATGCAAGTCAGGTTAATCTGGAACAAAAAGATTCCGCAAGCGGAAAGGCGATTATTAAGGAGGGCACCAGCTTCGCTCTGCCCACGATCAGCAATAGCGAGAACCAGCATTTTTATCCGGTATTCACCGATTGGAACGAACTGCGGAAATATGATCCGGAGCAGAAATACAACGGAATGCTGGTGAAGCTGGAGGATATTAAGCATTTTATACAGCAGTCAGATGGGGCTGTGATCAATCCCTATGGCGCCAATATCGTTCTTTCAGAAGAACGAATCAAAGAGATTGAAGCAGTCTGCGAAGCAGAATAGCAGCCGGAAAGTTCGGAAAGCAAGGGAAGTGCCAAAAATGTATATCGCAAATTTAACTATTTAACTAATGTAAAACCTATATCAGAAAATGCGCTCCAAACTTTCAATGCTTTACAGAGCAATAAATTACAAGCCGGAACACTGAAGTTTACTTGCCATCAGTGTTCCGGCTTGTTTTATCGGCTCTTTTTTTCTTCCGAATCTTCTCCCTGTTCCGCTTCATCGCCGCTTTCAGATACCGCGAGTTTCTTCACTGCAGCCGCGGAAATAACACGATTTCCTCTGGATTTCACCTTAGACAGAGGATTGGCATTCGCCGCATCACGCATCTGCTGGCTGGATAAATGCGTATAGATTTCGGTGGTAGCCAAATTTTCATGCCCGAGCACATCCTTCAAAACCCGAATATCCACGTGGCCGTGCTGATACATTAAAGTTGCCGCCGTGTGGCGCAGCTTATGTACGGAATACCCAGGGCCCCCAAATTCAATTTTTGCCAGATATTTTTTCACAAGATGCTGCACGGTTTTCGGGCTGATCCGTTTGCGCTGCCGGCTGATGAACAGCGCCTCGCGGTCAATCAGATTGTTGTTCGGACGAACGGCCAGATACTGCCGGATCGCGTCCTGACAGGCGTCGTTTAAATACACGACCCTTTCTTTATTTCCTTTTCCCGTAATGCGCAGGGTCGACGCATTCTGCCGAACATCTTTCAAATTGATTCCCACCAGCTCTGAAAGCCGCATGCCGCAATTCAGAAATAATGTGAGAATGCAGTAGTCGCGCTGACGATCCGGGCCATCCACCGCATTCAGAAGCTCCATGCTCTGTTCGAGTGTCAGATACTTCGGCAGGGCTTTTTTGAGCTTTGGCGTTTCCAGCTCCATCATGGGATTCACGGAAAGCTTATGAGCCTTATTGGTCAGGTAGCCGTAAAACGCCCGCAAACTGGAAGCCTTTCGGGCCCTTGTCGCGGCTTTATTTGCGCGAACCGACGAAAGGTAGTTCATATATTCAAATACGTCTGTCAGAGAAATCGACTGAATCATCGCCAAATCCACATCCGAAATGGGGATTTGATCGAAAGGCAGATCATTTGGAACCATACCGCGCTGCTTTTTTATATAACGAAAAAACGTCCTCAAATCCCGAAAATATTCTTCCATTGTACGGTCGGATTTTCCTTTGACCGTACCGATATAACCCAGAAATTCACGGATAATCAAAGGACATTCGTGCATTAATTTCGGATCCATTTGTATCACTCCATTGATCTCATATTCGTTTACAGTGCATTTATGTCAACGACTGCTCGAACAAACGCTTCAGATACTGCGGCCGCAGTGTTTGTCCTTGCCGGTCTTGCTGAATTGGTTGACCAGCTTGCTGAAATTCGGGTTTTAAAATCTGACTCCCCTGAATTATACAAAATAACTATTATGACTAATGATATCATTTTTAAAAGCGACTGTCAATTCTACTTTTAAAATAGACATCAAATAGTTTTTCGATTACGATCTGTCCTCTTCCTTTACCGGCAGAATTCCGCCAATATCGATCAAAGGATGCTGCGTCAATTCCAGAACCTGTTTTTTCTGCGCTTCAATAAAACGGCGCATCCGAAAACCATCCGGATGAAATCTCAAGGCTCCTGTAAACGCTACAACGGATTCCGAAATCAATGCGCAGCAGCCGCCGATAAATCCGTATTCGTATCCGGGCAGCCGAATATTTCCCGCGCCGATTCTCAGTACTTCAATTCCATGCCGCTCCGCCGCTTGCGCGATCCCGGCATCCGCCGTCATGATCGCTTTTTCAGATATAATTGCGGCGGAACAATTTGTATAACCCTGCCGTACCGAAATTGTATGTATTCCGGCCATGCTGCACGCTTTTTGCAGCGCCGGATCCAATTCTTTTATTTTCCCGAACATTTGTTTATTGAGAAGCAGTGCGTTCAATCGAATATCTGCCGGGTATTTACTTCCCAGCCTCTGCTCCGTCGGCAGCACTTCGGCCCCTTCCGCTTGCAGGCTTTGCTGCAGCGCGATTTCTGACCGAGCCACAAGCCAGCTTTTCCCTTGAAAGTGAACGCACTGCAAATCCGCATGCCGATTAACCGGCTCCGGCAGATCCGCATTCTCCTGTGGAGTGATCACACGAACTCTCCTGCTCCGCAATGCGGCGATCACTTCCGGAACGGTGTCGGCGGCAATCACAGCGGTCACTTGGGAGGACGGCAGATTCGGCGAATGAATAAAGCGTTCTGTTCGTATCGTATCTGATAACGTTCCCATTCGCAGCCACCCTCCTTTCTGTCACTTAGTACAAAATTGTATCGCTACCGGTAAAACCTGTAAGGCTCGGCTGGACAGAACACCTGTTCTATTCCATTCGCAGGGCGTCTACAGGGTTCATTTTAGCCGCTTTCATGGCAGGATACACCCCGAATATCATCCCCGTTAAAACGGAAAAACCGACCGCGAGAGCCATAATATCCAACCGAATGCCCAGTGCAAATCCAAAATAAGAAGCGCCCAAATAAGAAATCCCGTACCCGAACAGAATTCCAAATATGGAGCCGATCAATGTGATCAAAACCGCTTCAAACAAAAATTCCAACAGGATATCTTTTTTTCTGGCTCCGATGGACTTTTTAATTCCGATCTCCCGCGTTCTTTCGTTGACGGAAACCAGCATCACCGTCATGATACTTAGGCTGGCCACCAGCAGCGAAATCGCTCCCACAGAGGACAAAATCAACGTGACGACCCCAAGAATATTGGAAAGGCTGTCTCGCTGCTTCATCAAATTGTTTGAAACGAAGGCATTGCTGCTCCCGTTCGTGCGGTTCAGGGACTGCACCAGCATATCCCCCGTTTCGTCCACGTCCGTTCCCGATTTCACTTTGACGGCGATTTGGTCGAACGAATTCTTGCCCAGCAGCTGCTGCATGGTGGAATACGGAACGTAGACAAAATTCGGAATGTAGCTGCCGATAAAGTTCTGGAGTAATCCGCTGCCTGTTTTTACAATCCCAACCACTTCAAATTCTTCGGTGCCGCCGCTGCAGGTAATTGACAGCCTTTTTCCAATAATATTATTTCTTTTATAAGAGGCCTGCGAAAAATTCTCGTCTACCATGCAGACCCGCGCGCCGGATTTGACATCGCTGACGCTGATCGACCGGCCATACAGAACGTTCAGAGAGATGATCTGGTTTGCGTCGGCGTCTATCCCCCACACCAGCGCCTTTCCGGTGATCCGCGTTGTCTGCACACTCGTCGCCTGCATCATCACGGGCATGGCCTTCTCTACATTCTCCGATTCCCGCACAACCTTCAGGTCGGTATCGGTCAACACCACCTGGCTGTCGTTTTCCAAAGTGCTGATCGCCAGCCCACTCAGCCCCAGGCTGTCGAACTCGTGGGTCAGCGCGTCGGTACCGCACTGGCTGATATTGCCGATCAGAATGACAGATGCCACACCAATGGCGACCCCCATCATCGTCAGAGCCGTGCGGAGCCTCTTTCTGCCAAGATTTTGAAAAGCGGAGCGAAAAATATCAGCCATTGGAGGAATCCTCCTCCTGCGGCAGCACCGCGGCGCCGTCCGTAATGGAATCGGGATTTATAATAATGGTATCCTGATCCTTCAGGCCGGACAAAACCTCAAAGCCGGACTCAAATTCCTTCCGGGTGGTAACAGGAACCTTTACGGCCTTGCGGCCGTGCAGCAGGTACACATACTCTTTGCCGTCGTCGTCGGCGCGAACGGCCTCATACGGCGCCACCAGAACATTTTTGCTTTCCTCGGTTATGATTCGTGCTTTTGCAGAGAACCCGGGCTTAATATCGCTTTTCGGGTTTTGAATGCGAACCAGCACTTCAACCACGGTCTCTGTGCCGGTGGTGTGGTATTCCTGCTTCGCCTCCGATGAAATAGAGGTTACCTTACCCTCATAAACGGTATGAAAGCCTGCCCCGGTGATCACCGCCCTCTGCCCGATTTTGATTTCTGAAATCTGCGACTCATTCACGGCCAGACGCACTTGCAGATCGGAGGAAGCCGAAACCGTCATGACCGCCTTGTTGCGTTCCACCGTTTCCTGTTCCGAAATCGCAACAGAGGTTACCACACCGGCCACAGGCGCTGTGATTTCAATCTCTTTCCCGGTCTCCGTCTGTTTTTCCGGAGAGGGGGCGGACGAACCGGAGGAGGAAGTGCCCTGCGCAGAAGACGAAGGCATTCCCGGAACCACCGCGGAGCCATTTTCCCCGGCAATCTGGCTATAATAGGTTTCGAGCAGATCCTGATATGTTTGCTGCTCCAAAGGATCCGGTAAAGGAACCGTGTTGGGGATATCCTCTGCAAGCGGCGCCGACAGCGTCATCAGAATCTGACCGGCCTTGACGGAATCCCCCATTTTAACATGGATTTTCTGCACCACCGCCCCGGACTGCGCATAGATGTTGCGGGAATCCACTCGCTCGACTGTGCCGTTGTTGGAATAGACTGAGCTTTCTGCTGTAATGGGACTTACCTTTACAACAGAAACCGGCACATAAGTACCTTTATAGACATTTCCCGCGTGAATAATCAGCAAACTTAAGATTAGTGTAAAGCTGAAAAGCATTCCATACTTTTTCATTCCGATCCCCCCATACACTCTTATTTTGTGATGGGAAGTCCATTTTATGAATGGAAAAGCACAGTTTTTCAGTGAATAATTGCACCTAAAACTCAAAGAATACCGGTGAGGTGAAATGCATGAATATCATTCAATGTGACGAAGACTGCATTTATCAGCGGGAAGGATATTGTTCGCTCGAGATTCCCACAATGGTAACAAACGATACCGGACAAGGCTGCGTTCACCGCATACAGGCCTCTTCCCGAAAGGGGAACCGCGTTCCCCGTACCGATCCAGGTTCCGTTAAAGAACAGCCGCCTCAAACGCTTCCCTGATATTCCGCACACCAATCAGCCGGATTCCGCCATGCTCTAGGTTCACCTGCTTGAGAGACGCTTGCGGCAGAATACAGGTTTCAAATCCCAGATGCGCCGCCTCCGCAATGCGTGCGTTCACGTGAGAAACGGACCGCAGCTCTCCTGTCAGGCCTATTTCGCCGAATACCAGAACGTTATCGCCAATCTGCGCATCCTTCAGGCTGGAAATCAGTGCCATGGCCACCGCAAGATCCGCCGCGGGTTCGTCCAGGCGCAGGCCGCCGACAATATTCACGTAGGCGTCCAGATTTGAAAAATAGTAGCCTGCTTTCTTCTCCAAAACAGCCAGAAGCAGAGACATGCGGTTGTAGTCAAAGCCGGTAGCGGTTCTTCTGGGGTTGCCGAAACCGGTTGTGGTCGCAAGCCCCTGAACCTCTGCCAGAATCGGCCGGGTTCCTTCCATAACGCACGTCACACACGTACCCGATACATTCTTGGGCCGGCCGGATAATAACGCCATGGAAGGGTTGTCCACCTGGGACAGCCCTTTTTCGCCCATGTCGAATACGCCGATTTCGTTGGTGGAGCCGTATCGGTTTTTTACCGCCCGCAGAATGCGGTACGACATCTGCCGGTCGCCCTCAAAATACAGCACGGCGTCTACAATATGCTCCAACACCTTCGGCCCGGCAATTGCGCCGTCTTTGTTCACATGCCCCACAACCATAATCGGAATATCCAGCGATTTGGCTGTGCGCATCACGTAATTTGTACATTCCCTTACCTGCGTCACGCTGCCAGGTGACGAATTGAGCTCCGGGTGGTTCATCGTTTGAATGGAGTCGATCATCACAAGATCGGGCTTGAGCTCCTGAATCTGCTCAACGACAAGCTGGATATCGGTTTCGGTCAGGATCAGCAGATTTTTGCTGCTGACCCCCAGTCGGCGCGCCCTGAGCTTGATCTGGCGGCTGGATTCCTCCCCCGATACATATAAAATGCGCAACTGCCGACCCAGATACTCGCAGATTTGAAGAAGGATCGTCGATTTTCCGATTCCGGGGTCACCGCTGATCAAAATCAGAGAACCGCGCACGATTCCGCCGCCCAGCACTCTGTCCAGCTCAGAAAGACCCGTCTGGTAGCGCTGTTCGTCCTCCGTATCGATTTCATTGATGGATATTGGGCGCGACATGGAGTGATGCCCGGCCGTTTTGGGAGCCGAACGAGCGGGCTCGCGTATTTCCTCACTCATCGTGTTCCATTCCCCGCACCCGGGGCATTTCCCATACCATTTGGGGGACTCAAATCCGCAGCCGGAGCACACGAATACCGATTTGCTTTTCGATGCCATATGATGATCTCCATTTATCTTACTTTATTTTCGTCATCCATATTTTTCCCTGCCAGCGTCGAAGAGGACTGCCGGTTCACGCCATTGCGCAGGAAAAGAATTTTGAATTTATTTATATCTATTATAGCGCTGCGGCGGGGCCGGGGCAACCGTTATGCCATGGTTTGCGAAACAGAAATCCAATAATTCAAAAATCCCTGGTAGATTGCAAACGCCATTTGCTTTTGATATTCCGGCTGACTCAGCTTTTTCGCCTCCCCCGCATTGGAGAGAAAGCCGCATTCCACAATAACGGCCGGTACATCGGCGTTTCTCAGCAGATAGATAGAATCCGTAGCGGGCTTCGTTTCTCTTTGGTTATCGGGCTGCAAAAGGGTGGAAATCGTTTTTTGAGTCGTATCTGCCAGAACCTGGCTTTTGGGATTTTTGGGGCCATAAAAAATTTGCGCGCCGCTGTATTTGCCGTTTGTAAAATGGTTCTGATGAATGCTCAAAAATACGCAGTCGCCATTCTCCTCAATGATTTTCAGGCGGTTGTGCATGTCTGAGGTCTTTCTCGCCTTCACTGTATCCAGCGTGCTGTCCCCAATGGAGATGTCGGATTCGCGGATCATGATAACCCGAAACCCGGACATCTCCAGCATGGGTTTCAAATTCATCGCAATCGCAAGATTGATATCCTTCTCAACAATTCCGGATTTACTGACAGCGCCGCCGTCCTCCCCGCCGTGTCCCGCATCGAGAACAATAGTCGGCATATAGTCTCCAGCCAGCGCAGAAACCATCTGGTCGATTTTTTCAAAGGAAAGATAGGTCAGGCGGATAAACATCATGCAGCAAAAGATCAGCAGCAGCAGGGGCAGTCGAAGCTTCTTCAAAGTCATCACCTCTGAGGAAGTATATGCGCCCATAAACAAAAAAACAACGCCATTTGTATACAGAGATAAAATCTGTGAAAAGGGCTTAAATCATTCCATTTTATTTCAAGGCTGCCGCAACTTTTGACAGCACTATTTTTCATACGATTCTTTTTCAAACAGAGTAAAACAAAAAAACCGCAGGCTGCTGAACAGCTTGCGGTTCCTGGAGGCGTCACCCAGATTTGAACTGGGGAATCAGGGTTTTGCAGACCCTTGCCTTACCACTTGGCTATGACGCCATATTGATGAGTTACGGTGACAAAGATAACGCTTAAAGCGATAATTAAGCGTTATCCAGTCAAGCCATGGAGCGGATGACGAGGCTCGAACTCGCTACCTCCACCTTGGCAAGGTGGCGCTCTACCAGATGAGCTACATCCGCGTTTGTTGGTGCCTCCGGACGGAATCGAACCATCGACACGGGGATTTTCAGTCCCCTGCTCTACCAACTGAGCTACAGAGGCAAATTTTGGCGACTCGGAACGGGTTCGAACCGTCGACCTCTAGCGTGACAGGCTAGCGTTCTAACCAACTGAACTACCGAGCCGTATGGTGGGAGTAATAGGACTCGAACCTATGACCCCCTGCTTGTAAGGCAGGTGCTCTAACCAGCTGAGCTATACTCCCATTTCGGCTGCCGCCGTGCATCTGTGCATCAGCGACGTGTTATATAATACTATATATTGTGTCAGTTGTCAACAGGTATTTTCAAATTTTTTCAAAATTTGGTTGGATATTTTTCCACGCTATTTTTGTCCACGCTCTCTCTCGACAGAGTCTGCCAATTGGTTCAGCTGCTCCTGGGTGAACTCGTAGGTTCTGGCGCAATACTGGCATTTGGCTTCCATCCTGCCGCTTTCATCCGCGAGGGTACGGATGTCCTCCGGGCGCAGCGTAGAGAGCGCACGGGTCACGCGGTCTGCGCTGCACGTACAAACGTACTTGACCGGCGACTCATCCAGTATCTCCATCTCAAAGCCGTCCAGAGCCTGACGGCACATTTCCTCAATGCTCATGCCCTTGGCCAGCATAGTGGTAACCGGCTCGAGCAAAGCGGCATTGCGCTCCAGCTTTGCGATGGCGGCAGTGTCCGCGCCGGGCAGCACCTGCACCAGCATCCCGCCGGAAAGCAAAGACTGCCCGCTTTCCTTATCCACCAGAACGCCCAAAGCGCATACGGTGGGAACCTGCTCGCTCACAGCAAAATACTGGCTGATATCCTCACCGATTTCGCCGCTGACCAGTTCAACCTGACCAATGTACGGCTCGCCCTCCCCCAAATCACGCATAACGCTCAAAAGGCCGTCGGCGCCAATTGCCGCGCCGACGTCGAGCTTGCCGTTCGACTTATTTGGAAGAGATACCTCAGGATGCTCGACATATCCGCGGCAGTTCCCGGTGCTGTCGGCGATTGCCACCACAGCGCCCGCAGGGCCGTTTCCCTTTATTTTCAGCGTGACGACGGCATCCTTCTTTTTGAGCATATTTCCCATCAAGGAAGCTGCCGACAGCAGCCGACCCAAAGCGGCCGTTGTAACGGCGCTGGTGCGGTGAATCTGCTGTGCGGTATATACAATATCGGTTGTTTCTACCGCAGAGGCCATCAAACTGCCGTCTGTGGTGATGCAGCGAATTATTCTGTCCATAGATTTAATGTTCCTTTTCTGATTCTGATATGGGTTCTTTTCTTGCGACCACAACAACGCGCTCGCTGTCGGGCCTGGGAGGCTCCATGCTGCAGTCGTTGTAGCAGGCTGCGAGCGTTAAGCCCGCAGTATGTAACAGCTCACCGATCTTTTCTATAGAATAGGCCCTTTCATAGAAATGCTCGGAGCTTCTGCGGTACAGAGCGCCCTCTTTCCCGAAAAAGTCCAGATGGATTCCGACTCTGTCCGTTTTTCCTTCATAATGATTCTGCCATACACAGTATACGTGATCCGTATCATATAGAAAGATATGGTTCGCCAGCACCTCCCGGTGCTTATATAGTGTGTTCATGTCGAACAAAAAATACCCGCCCGGATTCAGAAAAAGAGAGACCCTGCGGAAAGCTGCCAGAACATCCCGTTCCGAGGTCAAATGATTGATGCTGTCCAGCGCACAGATCACGGTATCCACCGTGCCGTACAGATCCAGCTTTTGCATCGGCTGGCAAAGGAACAGAATCTCCTGCTGCGCTTCGGCAGCCTTCTGCTGGGCAACGGTCAGCATCTCGTAAGAAGCGTCTGCACCGTAAACATCCAGTCCCCGTTTTTTCAGCTGCAAAGTCAGGCTGCCGGTGCCACAGGCCAAATCCAGCACCAGGCCGGCCGGATGCCGCAGACTTTGCAAAAGCCCGCAGAAATACTCCGCCCGCTCTGCGTAGTCGACATTTTGCGTCAGCTCATCATAATACTGTGCGAAGGTGGAATAAGAGCTCATTGTTCCGTGTCTCCATTCTCCTCCAAACGCTTGAACACAATCTCATATCCATCGCAGCCGTAGTTCAACGAGCGGTTCACGCGGCTGATGGTTGCGGTGGACGCACCGGTTTTCGCAACAATATCGCTGTAAACGCATTTGCTGCGCAGCATATGCGCCACCGTCAGGCGCTGAGACATCGCCTTGATTTCGGGAACGGTGCAGAGATCTTCGAAAAAGTCATAGCATTCTTCGACGGTCTTGAGAGATAACACGGCTTGAAAGAGCAGATCTACGCTTTTGTCTTTGATTTTAGAATTCATAATACTCCATCCTTCTTTTTCATACTAAAACCGGTATGCGTAATCTTAAAGCCATCAAACGCCCTGAGCGGCCATACCGGCGCGGCTTGTTCAAGCGTTAAAGCGTGAAAGCGATAACGGCATGACAACAGGCCCCGAATCGGCATGGCCGGGCGAAGATTTACAGATCGTTACGAATCAAATCCTCATAAGACTCGCGCCGAATCACAACGCGCGGATTGCCGTCCTTTACCATCACGACAGCAGGGCGGGGATTGCGGTTATAATTGGATGCCATGGAGTAATTGTAAGCCCCGGTAGAGAGCACCGCCAGCACGTCGCCTACCTGCGGCTCCTGAATCATCGCGTCCTCCTGAATGAGGTCGCCGCTTTCGCAGCACTTGCCCGCGATGGTCACCTTGGTTTTGGCAGGCTGACCGGCTTTGTTCGCAATCAGCGCGGTGTACTTTGCCTGGTACAGAATATACCGGGGGTTGTCCGTCATGCCGCCGTCTATGGATACATAAGTACGGATATCTGGAATGTGCTTGATTCCGCCGATATGGTACAGGGTGATTCCGGCTTCACCCACCATGGAACGGCCCGGCTCGATGAAGATAAAGGGAACTTTCAGGCCAAGCTCCCCACATTTGCGGAACACAGCCGCAGAAACCAGCTCCATATACTGATCATAAGGCAGCGGCGCGTCGTCCTTTGCGTAATGGATTCCAAAGCCGCCGCCAAGGTTCAGCTCCTCTATTTCCACGCCGGTTTTCGCTTTGATATCCGCGATGAACTGTAACATGACCTCCGCCGCCAGCACAAAGGGAGCGCTTTCAAAAATTTGAGAGCCGATGTGGCAGTGAACGCCCTTGAGGTCGATGTTCCGGAATGTCAGCGCGGCCTCTACCGCTTCCATCGCTTCGCCGGTCTCAAGCGCAAAACCGAATTTGGAATCGATCTGGCCGGTTTGGATGAAGCTGTGCGTATGGGCGTCGATGCCCGGCTTCACACGAAGAGAAACATGGGCAACCTTGCCCGCCTCTTTCGCAAGGCGGTCAATCGTTTGCAGCTCGGTCAGGTTATCCGCAATAAAGTGGCCGATTTCATAGTCCAGCGCCAGTCGGATTTCCTGCTCGGTTTTATTGTTGCCGTGAAAATGGATGCGCTCTGCCGGGAAGCCCGCCTGAATCGCCGTGTAGAGCTCGCCGCCGGAGGCAACATCCAGGCCAAGGCCCTCTTCTTCGATAATACGGCAGATTGCCTTGCAGTTAAAGGCCTTGCTGGCATAAACGGTCATGCCTCTGCCCCGGTAATGCTTTTCAAAGGAGCTCTGGTAGCTGCGGCAGTTGCTGCGAATCTGGTTTTCATCCATGACATACAGCGGCGTGCCGAACTGCTCCGCCAGCTGCACGGTATCGCAGCCGCCGATGCTCAGGTTCCCCTGCTCATTGATTTGTAAGTGGTCGGAAACATACATTGGTCGAATTCCCCCTTTGGTATTCCTTACTCTTGTACGGCGCAAGCCGCCGTAATCCATTCCTTCAGCGTGTCGAGCCCTTCCCCGTTGGCCGAGGAAAAAGGCAGGAGCCGAACCTGCTCCCGGTTTTGAAACAGGCCGTCGTATTGCTGAATTTGAGCGGTGCGCTCCCCTTTATTGAGCTTATCGCTCTTTGTCATGACTACCACAAAAGGAAATTCGCCCGCACTCAAAAAGTCGATCATATGCAGGTCATCTGCCGTAGGCTTATGGCGCATATCCACAATCTGCACCACCAGCCCGATGCGGCGGCCGGCGGAAAAATAGCCCTCCACCAAATTGGCCCACCGCAGCTTTTCGGTCTGCGAAACCTTCGCGTAGCCGTAACCCGGCAAATCCACCAGCCGGCAGTCCGCCAGCCGGTAAAAGTTGATGGTGCCGGTCTTGCCGGGCGTGGCGCTGACACGCGCCAGCGCCTTGCGGTTGACCAGCTTATTGATTAAAGAGGATTTTCCGACGTTCGACCGGCCGGAGAAAACGATCTCCGGCAGATCATCGGGCGGAAGCTGCTCCACCCGACCGGCGGCAAACTCAAAAGCGGCATTATCAAATCTCAATTTAACACCTCTAGCATTGAGGCTGCTCCCGTATCACAGGCGGCTGGGGCTGCGCAACGGCATCCGCGTTGCCGGCAGGCTCCGCAGCCGGCAACGCGGCTTTGGCCTGCGGCAGCGGGCGGGGCTTTTTGGTCAGCGCCAAGCCAAGCACCTCATCGATTTTTTTTACCGGAACAAAATGAATATTCTCCTTGACTACGTCGTCAAATTCCGATACGTCGGAGAAATTGTCCTCCGGGATGATGACCGTGCGGATTCCGTTGCGGTAAGCGGCCATGGATTTCTCCTTGAGGCCGCCGATCGGCAGCACTCGGCCGCGCAGCGTAATCTCACCGGTCATTGCAACGTCGTGGCGGATGGGAATTTGAGAGAGCGCCGAAGTGATGGCGGTGGCCATCGCGATACCGGCGGACGGGCCGTCCTTCGGGATGGCACCCTCCGGCACGTGGATGTGAATATCCGTTTTATTGTAGAACTGCCCATCAATTCCCAGCTGCGCCGCCTTGGAGCGAATGCAGCTGATCGCCGTTTGGGCGGATTCCTTCATCACGTTGCCGAGCGAGCCCGTCAGCTGCAGCTTTCCGTTTCCTTCCATCACCGCGACCTCGATCGGCATTGTCTGGCCGCCCACGCTGGTCCACGCCAGGCCGTTCACAAGGCCAACCTCGTCGAGCTTGTTCCGGGTTTCCGGCTTAAAGCGGCGGGGGCCGAGCAGCCCCTCCAGGTCGGAGGGCTTTACTGTGATTTTCAGATTTTCATCCGTTTCCGCCACAATCTGTTTCGCGCATTTTCTGCAGACCGCCGCAATGTTGCGCTCCAGATTTCGCACCCCCGCCTCGCGGGTGTAGCTGTCGATCAAATCGCGCACGGCTGCAGGCGTAATCCGAAGTGTCTGCGCGCTGATGCCATGCTTTTTCAGCTGCTTGGGAATCAGGTGCTTTGTCGCAATCTGGAATTTCTCCTCGTGTGTATAGCTCGAAAGGAAAATCACGTCCATGCGGTCAAAAAGGGGCTCCGGAATCGTGCTGGCGTCGTTGGCCGTTGTCAAAAACAGCACCTTGCTCAAATCGAACGGCATATCGATATAGTGGTCGTAAAACGCGGAATTCTGCTCCGTATCCAGCACCTCGAGCAGTGCGGCCGCGGGGTCGCCGCGGAAGCTACTGCTCAGCTTGTCGATTTCATCCAACAGAATCAAGGGGTTATTGACCCCGGCCTGCTTAACCGCGTTCATGATTCGCCCCGGCATGGAACCGATATACGTGCGCCGGTGTCCCATGATATCGGACTCATCGTGGATGCCGCCGAGGGATACCCGCACATATTTGCGGCCGATCGCCTTGGCAATGGATTTGGCAATGGAGGTTTTGCCGACGCCGGGCGGGCCCACAAGGCAGACGATCTGCCCGTTGATGTCCGGCGCAAGCTTTCGGACCGCCAACGTTTCCAAAATTCGTTCCTTCACCTTTTTCAGGCCGTAATGATCCCGATTCAGAACGCGCTGCGCCTTTGCAAGATCGATCGTTTCCTTGGAGGAAGCGCTCCAGGGGAGCTCTATGCAAATATCGAGGTAATTGCGGATGACGCTCGCCTCGTGCGAGCCGAACGGCATTTTTCCAAAGCGGTCGCATTCCTTCAGCAGCTTTTCGCGCTGCTTTTCGGGCATATCGAGCTGTAAAATTCTCTCTCGCAGCTCTTCGGCTTCCTCCTGGGGGTTGTCGTCCTCCCCCAGCTCGTAGTTGATCGCCTTGATCTGCTCGCGCAGAAAATAATCCCGCTGGTTCTGGTTCATCTGCTCCCTGGCTTTTTCGGTGATCTCATTCTCGATTTCCAGTACCTGAACCTCGTGCTCGAGAATATCCACCAGCTTTTCCAGCCGACGAACCGGGTGCAGCTCTTCCAGAATGACCTGCTTCTGTTCAAAATCCAGCATCAGGTTTGAAGCGATATAGTCGGCCAGAGGACCACAGCTTTTATTTTTTACAACACCGATCACGATGTCGGGCGAAATACGCTTGTAATTCTGCAGGTATCTTTCAAACAGGCTCTGCGTATAGCGAACCAAGGCTTCCGTTTTAGGGGTAACACGGGCCGGCGGCGTTTGCAGCACCGCGGCCTTCACCGTTAAAAACGGAGTTTCGCTGACAACCTCTTCTATCCGCGCGCGGCAGATCCCCTCGGCCAGAAGGCGGACTCCGTCCTCCGTGTGGTGAAGAATCTGCTTGATTTTCGCGACGACGCCGACCTGGAATACCTGTTCGGAATCCGGGTCATTGTCCTCAAGGTCTTTTTGAGCCACCAGGAAAATCGTCTGATTTTGCTCCATTGCTTCGTGCAGGGCCAAAATCGATTTTTTTCTTCCCGCATCAAATTGCAGAATCATACCGGGAAACAAAACCAGCCCGCGCAATGCCAAAACCGGCAAGGTTTGTAGTTCTGTTTGGATTTTTTTGCTCATATTTCACTCCTGTAGTCTTCAGTGAAGAAAAAAGCTGCTGCCAACAAGGATGAGATTCCTGTTCCTTGTCAACAACAGCTATGCTGTGAATTAAGACGCGGTATCCTTGCGCCCGCGTTTTTGGGGATTTGATATTTTGATTTTAACCGGCTTGCGGTTTTCATTGTAAACCAGCTCCGGAGCGGTGCCCTTTTTCACGGCTTCGGGTGTAATCGTCACCTTTTCCACCGTATATTCCGAAGGAACGTCGTACATCAGCGGAGTGAGGATTTCTTCCAGAATGGAACGAAGGCCGCGCGCGCCGGTCTGGCGCTCAATGGTCTTCTTGGCGATCTCACGCAGCGCATCCGGCTGGAAATCCAGATCGACCTTGTCAAGCTGGAACAGATGCTTATACTGTTTTACCAGCGAGTTTTTCGGCTCGGTCAGAATGCGCACCAGCGCTTCCTCATCCAGGCCGTTCAGCGCGGTGATGACCGGCAGACGACCCACCAGCTCGGGGATCAGGCCGTATTTGACCAGATCGTGAGGGATCACCTCAGACATCCACGCGGTCGTATCCAGCTCTTTTTTGCTCTTGATCTGTGCGCCGAAGCCCATTGAGGAAGAGGCTGTCCTTCTCTCGATGATTTTTTCCAGTCCGTCAAAAGCGCCTCCGCAGATAAACAGAATGTTCGAGGTATCAATTTGCAGGAATTCCTGCTGCGGATGCTTTCGGCCGCCCTGCGGCGGCACATTGCAGACGGAGCCTTCCAGAATCTTCAGCAGAGCCTGCTGAACCCCCTCGCCGCTCACGTCGCGGGTAATGGAAGGGTTTTCGGATTTTCTGGCAATCTTATCGATTTCATCGATGTAGATAATGCCGTTCTCTGCGCGTTCAATATCAAAATCGGCAGCCTGAATCAGGCGGAGCAGGATGTTTTCCACATCCTCGCCCACATAGCCGGCCTCCGTCAGCGTTGTGGCGTCGGCAATTGCAAACGGAACATCGAGGAGTTTTGCAAGCGTTTGCGCCAGCAGAGTTTTCCCCACGCCGGTGGGGCCCAGCAACAGCACATTGCTTTTGCTGATCTCCACATCCTCGCCGCCGTAATAAACGCGTTTATAGTGGTTGTAAACCGCGACGGAAAGAGCAACCTTTGCCTTCTCCTGCCCGATTACATACTCATCCAGCTTCTTTTTGATCTCCTGCGGCTTGAGCAGAATTGTGCCGGTATCGCCCGTGTAGGTCTTTTTTCGGTTGGATAAGTGCGACTCATCCTCCAGAATGGAATTGCAAAGCTGCACGCACTCGTCGCAAATATAAACACCCGGGCCGGCGATCAACCGGCGGGCCTGGCTTTGCGGCTTACCGCAAAAGGAGCAGCACAATTCCCTCTCCTTTGTATCGTCGTTATTCGGCATTCTATTATCACCTGCTTCACATAGAAGTTATCTCTTGGCAATCACTTTATCAACCAGACCATACGCAGCGGCCTGTTCTGCGGTCATGAAGTTATCACGCTCGGTGTCCTTCGTGATCACCTCAATAGGCTGCCCGGTTTTCTCCGCTAAAATCTCGTTGAGCTTCTTTTTCGTGGCGATAATGTGATCCGCGTGGATCATAATATCCGTCGCCTGGCCCTGCGCACCGCCGCTGGGCTGATGGATCATAATTTCGCTGTTGGGCAGCGCAAAGCGTTTGCCCTTTGCACCGGCAGCCAGCAGGAACGCGCCCATGGAAGCGGCCATACCGATGCAGATGGTGGAAACATCGCACTTGATATACTGCATGGTATCATAAATCGCCAGGCCGGCCGTTACAGAGCCGCCCGGGCTGTTGATATAAAGGCTGATATCCTTCGACGGATCCTGGCCTTCCAAATACAGAAGCTGCGCAACTATGAGACTTGCCGTCACGTTGTTGACCTCTTCATTCAACATCACAATTCTATCATTTAACAAACGGGAAAAAATGTCGTACGAGCGCTCACCGCGATTTGTTTGTTCAATAACATAAGGGACTAAACTCATATCTTCCATACGGACAAAACTCATCTTAACCACCTTTCTTCCATGCGGGTATCTTTGTGTTTCCGCCGCCGATTCGCACGGTAATCGGCGGCGGAATATCCATTTGTATCGTCAAAGCTCCAAAAAGGGCTTTGCCATCAATCCTTCTTCTCCGTGATCTTTGCGGTATCACGAACAATGCTGACTGCTTTTTCCACCGCCAGATCCTGAGCCAGGTCGGCCTCGGAGATAAAGCTCTTGACCTTGTCGACTTCCATGTTGTAGGTCTTCGCGAGCTTTTCAAATTCAGCCTCAATTTCTTCCGCTGTGGTCTTGATTTCTTCCAGCTCGGCAATCTTCTCAAGAGCCAGGCGAACCTTGACCTGCTTCTCAGCCTGGGGCTTGAAGTGGTCGCGGATTGAGTTCTGATCCATGCCGGTATACTTCAGGTAGGTGTTGAAGTCCAAGCCCTGAGACTGCAGACGATATGCGAAGTCGCGCAGATCGTCGTTGATCTTGTTCTGGTACAGAGCCTCGGGAATTTCACCCTGCAGCTTCTCCACCAGCTGGTCGATCAGCTGGGCCTCAATCTCATCCTGGGCGGCCTTTTCACGGGATTCCAGCAGGTTTTTGCGAATATCCTCTTTATAAGCTTCCAGCGTATCGAACTCGCTGACGTCCTTTGCGAAATCGTCGTCAACGGTCGGCAGCTCCTTCTGCTTGATCTCATGCAGCTTGATCTTAAATACGGCCTCTTTGTTCTGGAGGGTAGCAGCCTGATAATCCTCCGGGAAGGTTACGGTTATATCGAACTCTTCGCCGGTGGAGTGGCCGACAACCTGCTCCTCAAAGCCCGGGATAAACTGGCCGGAGCCGAGATCCAGCGTGTGGTTTTCCGCCTTGCCGCCCTCAAAGGCGACGCCGTCTACAAAGCCCTCAAAATCGATGACGACCGCGTCGCCGAGCTGAGCCGGGCGGTCTTCCACGGTGATCATTCTGGAATTGCGCTCCTGCACCTTCTGGATTTCTTTTTCAATATCCTCGTCGGTTACCTCAACCGGAGTCTTGGTCGCCTCAAGGCCCTTATAATCGCTGATGCTCACCTCGGGCCACGTGGTAACAATTGCCTTAAACACCAGTCCGTCCTTGCCGACGCTGACAACGTCAAAATCAATTTTGTCATCAACCAGTCTGAGCTGGGCCGCTTTCACGGCCTCATCCAAAGCAGCAGGGTAAACAGCGTTTACAGCGTCCTCGTAGAAAAACTGCTCTCCGTAATATTTTTCGATAAAAGCGCGCGGAGCCTTGCCTTTGCGGAAGCCCGGAATCGTGATCTTTTTGCCCTGTTTATGAAAAGCCTGATTAAGCGCTTTTTCAAAAGTATCCGCGTCAACCTCAACCTCAAGTTGGTAACGGTTCGTTTCTACCTGATTGGACGATTTTAAACTCATTTTTGTTTTCCTCCTGCTAATTGCAAATTATCTTATTTATTATAGCACAAAATTAGAAGCAAATTGATAAAAAAACAGCTCGAGAGACTAAAATTTACCGGACCGGTGCTCCAAGGCTCTCCCAGCCGCCCGGAGCTTCGCTTCGGCATGCGGCGTGAGGTTATTATAGCATACCGGGGGCAAATATTCCATATTTTCACGGAAATGTTCATAATTTATTTAACAGACGAAAAGCGGCGCAAATCCGAGATAATCGCAGGAAATCAGGTGCAGCTCGATTCCCTGGTACTCCCCCGTCACGGCCCTGCGGGACGCCTGTGTGCCGTGAATATGCCCAAAATAGCATTTCCGGATTCCCCGGCTGATCAGAACCTTCAAAATCTCTTCGCAGACCATTCCGTCATACACGGGGGGATAATGCAAAAACACAATGGGCCTGAGCCCCTGCGCCGCCGCGTGATCGATGGAGGCGTTCAGTCGGCCCACCTCGCGGTTGACGATTTTGATGTCTTCATCACTGGCCGCGTTATACAGCCAGCCGCGAGTGCCGCACACCCCATATTCCCCGACGGAATAAGAATCGTTGTGCACGATTCGCAGCGAATCAAAGCCCTTTGCGGCAAGATACGCGTCAATTTTGCTTCTGGTGCTCCACCAGTAGTCGTGATTGCCCTTCAGGAGCAGCTTTTTTCCCGGCAGAGAGTGCAAAAACGCAAAATCCTTTTCGGTTTCTTCCAGCTTCATCGCCCAGGAGATATCCCCGGCGATCACCACCGTATCCTCCGGCCGCACGATACTGCGCCAGTTTTTCTCCAGCCTTTCCACGTAATTGTGCCAGCCCTCGAATACATCCATGGGCTTATTGGCGCCAAGGGAAAGGTGCAGATCGGCGATCGCATACAGCGCCATGTGCTACCTCATTTCTATCTGATCAGACTTTGGCTTTGGGAGTTTCGAGCCCAGCCATCCGCAGTACCACCTGGGGCATTTGCGCAACCTCGCAGCAATTCCGGAAGCGAACGGTCTTTTCCCGAAGCTGCGCGATCGGCGCAGGTGCTGTGGTGCCGGTCAGAACGGAGAGCTGCCCGATCTTCGCAAAATCGTCGGCCTCCTGCTTCTCGCCGGGCGCGACGGCCTCGAGCACGCTGTCCGCGAATTTATACGGACTGGCGGTCGAAACGATCACCGTGGGGGTCTCGTCGCCGGTCGCTTTCACGTACTGCTCATACACATCCGCAGCCACCGCCGTGTGGGGATCGCACAGATAGTGATGCTTTTGGAAGATTTCGCGGATCGTTTTCTGCGTCTGAGCATCGTCGCAGAAGCCCGGGAAGAACAAATCCTTCAAAGCCGCGGTCAGCTCGGCCCCAACCTCGTACCGGCCGGTGGTATTGAGCTGTTTCATCCAGCCGGCAACCTGTTCGGAATCGCCGCCGGTCAAATCGAACAGCAAGCGCTCCAGATTGCTGGATACCAGAATATCCATTGAGGGGGAAATCGTTGTATAGAATTTGCGGTTGCGGTCATAGACGCCGGTGCTCAAAAATTCCGTGAGCACATTATTGGAGTTTGACGCACAAATCAGCTTTCCAATCGGCAGGCCCATTTTTTTTGCATAATAGGCGGCCAGAATATTGCCGAAGTTGCCGGTGGGCACCACGACGTTCAGAGGCTGCCCCAGCTCGAGCATGCCTTGCTTCGCCGCGTCGCAGTAGGCGGAGAAATAATAAACGATCTGCGGCAGAAGGCGACCCCAGTTAATGGAGTTTGCGCTGGAGAACAGCATGCCGTTTTCATCGAGCTCTTTGCGGATTTCAGGATTTGTAAAAATACGCTTCACGCCGGTCTGTGCGTCGTCAAAATTGCCCTCGATTGCGCACACCGCAACGTTTTCGCCCTCCTGCGTGTTCATCTGGCGCTGCTGCATGGCGCTGACGCCCTTATCCGGATAAAACACGAGAATTTTGGTGTCGGGTACGTCGCGGAAGCCCTCCAGCGCCGCCTTACCCGTATCACCGGAGGTGGCCACGAGAATCACAGCCGTTTTATCGCAGTTTGTCTTTTTCAACGACCGGGTCAGCAAATGCGGCAGAAGCTGCAAAGCCATATCTTTAAAGGCGCAGGTCGGCCCGTGCCACAGCTCCAGAAAAGCCTCGCCGCTCTCCGGAATGCGGTGAAGCGGCGCCGCACCGCCGGGAAATTTTTGTTCGGAATAGGCACCTTCCACGCATTCACGGATTTCCTCCGCGGAAAACTCCGACAGAAAATCGGCCAAAATGCGGGCGGCCCGCTCGGTGTAGCTGCCTTTGCTGAGCACCTTTAAATCGTCTGCGGTATAAGCCGGAAGGCTTTCCGGAACAAACAGTCCCCCGTCCGCCGAAATCCCCTGTACGATCGCCTGAGCGGCGGAAAGTGACTCTGCTTTGTTTCTGGTGCATTTATACTGCAAGGTGAATTCCCCCTTTTCGTTCGTTCCTTGCCTTATTTTATAATAAATTGTTCGGTGTGTCAAAGAATTCTGAGAATTTGAGAATGGCGACGGCACAGAATTTCATTTCAAAAAAAACGCCTCTCTTTTCCATACAAAAACCAACGGATCAAAGAGGAGTTTCTTGTAGTATTGGCTGTTTTACTTTCAAAGAATATCCCATATTTGCGGGGATGCTTTTTGTTCCGCAAGCGAAGACCGGCAGGCGCCTGCCGAGAAGGACAATGCGGCGGAACCGAAAACAGACCGCAAAGGCCGCACGATTTTATAGAGAAGCTGCGATATTATACGAAGCGGTTCTCCGCGTCAAAAGCGTTTTCAAAGTATTCGGCCGAAACGGCCTGCCCCGCTTTGTCTGTGCGTACCGTAGCTACATCAAATCGCGGCTGCAGTCCGAAATCGTGCTCCGAAAGGTACTGTGCGGCGGTCAGAACCAGCTTTCGCTGTTTCGACGCGGTCACCGCCTCCTGCGGTACCCCAAGACAATGCCCGCCGCGGGTTTTAACCTCTACAAAGAGCAGATAACCGCCGTCCTGCGCAATGATGTCGATTTCGCCGAAGCGGGAATGATAATTGCGGCACAGAATCCGGCAGCCGCGCTGCTCCAACCAATCCGCAACATACGCCTCGCCTGTTTTTCCGGAGCGATTATCCAACGAGACCCTCTCCCAGAATTTTTTTCAAAAAGCTTCTTCGGTGAACGGGACAGGGGCCGTATTTCAGCAGCAGCTCTCTGTGCAGCACAGTGCCATACCCCTTGTGCTTTTGGAACTGATATTCCGGATACAGCTTGCCGATTTCAAGCATCAGCCGGTCACGGCTGACCTTGGCCAGAATCGAAGCCGCGGCAATACTCGCGCTCTGCGCGTCTCCCTTGATGATCAAGGTGGTGGGCACCGGCAGGTGCGGGTCGCGGTTGCCGTCCACCAAAGCGCAGTCCGGTGGAACCGACAAGCCGGAAAAGGCGCGGTTCATCGCGAGAAAGGTCGCCTGCAAAATATTGATGCCGTCGATCTCCTGCTCGGTGGCAAACGCAATGGAATACGAAACCGCCTGCTGCTGAATCTGGTCAAAAAGAAGCTCTCTCTTTTTTTCACTGAGCTTTTTGGAATCGTTCAGGCCCTCTATTTCGCAGTGCTGCGGCAAAATCACCGCGGCGGCGAACACCGGGCCGGCCAAAGGCCCCCGACCCGCCTCGTCAATGCCGCAAACAGCCGAAAAGCCCTGTTCCCCGGCCCTGTGCTCATAGGCGTACCAATCCATCATTTCTGCACCTGCTCCAGCGTGACGCGGCCAAGCTTTGCACCGCGGAATTCATCCAGCACGGTAATCGCGGCGCGTTCGGTATCCACTTCTCCGCCAGGAACCAGCATGCCACGCTTTTTGCCGATCAGCGCAAGCACCTCGTACCCTTTCATTCCGGTGAAATCAATCTCCTGAAGCTTATACCGCTCTTTCAGCGGCGCGGGGTACGACACACACAGAACCTCCAGCAGGCGGGCGGCCAGGTGCTCGGTGTCGAGCACGTCGTCCTTCACCGCACCGGTAAAGGCCAGGCGCTCCCCTACCAGAGGGTCTTCAAACTTGGGCCAGAGAACGCCGGGGGTATCCAAAAGCTCAAAGCCGCCGCCCAGCGTAAACCACTGGTTGCTGCGGGTAACGCCGGGCCTGTCCTCCACATTGGCCTTCCCTCCGCGGGAAAGCTTATTGATAAACGAGGATTTTCCCACGTTCGGCACCCCGACCACCATCACGCGGATGGGACGGCCTACCATGCCCTTTGCTCTCCACGCTGCGATGCGCTCAGAAAGAACGTCGCGCACCAGCGGGAAAAAGGCCTTTAAATTTTTGCCCGAGCGGCTGTCCAGCGCAACGGCGGAAATCCCCTGCGACTGGTAGAAGCGGATCCAGCGCTCGGTCTGCGCGGGATCCGCCAAATCGGATTTATTCATTAAAATGACCCGCGGCTTATTCTGGATCAGGCTGTCCAGCACCGGATTTCTGCTGCTGACCGGAACGCGGGCGTCGATCATTTCCGCCGCAATATCCACCAGCTTCAGGCTTTTTTCAATTTGTCGCTTTGTCCGGGTCATATGCCCCGGATACCAATGAACCGATTGTGGCTCGCTCATGATCCAATCCTTCCAAACCGGGAAATCGGGAACAATACCAATTCCGCCTTCCCCAAAATATATCGTTCATCCACCATGCCCACCGCCTCAAAGCGGCTGTCCTCCGAAACCTCGCGGTTGTCACCGAGCACAAAGATATGCCCCGCCGGAACCGTCTGCGGGAATTGCAGCAGCGATTCCGAGGTCATCGGCTCATGCGTGATTCCGTTTTCAATATAAGTGGATTCATCCAGCTCTTTTCCATCCACAGAAACCGTGCCGGTAATATAGTCAATGTCCACCGTCTGCCCCGGCAGCGCGATCACGCGCTTGACAATCGGCTTTGTCAGGCCGATGGTGCGCTTTAAAACGACCACATCGCCTTGCTCCGGCTGATAAAAATAGCTGGAAACCACAATTCTGTCTCCGCTTTCCAGATTCGGCAGCATAGAGGTACCGTCCACCGTCACCACACGGAACAAAAACGTAAACAGAATCACCACGGCGACCAGCGCCATCACCAGAGAATCCACCCATTCAAAGCAGCTTACGGTAAACGCGCTGGGATGAGGAGACGGATCATTCGGGTCCGAATCATTCTGCTGCAGCTCTGATTTCGGTGCGGCCTGCACCAACGGGTTCTTTTCTTCCTCTTGCAACGGACGAGCGCCTCCTTTTCGCGAATAGCAAAAAAGGGACAATCAATGTCCCTTTTTGACCGTGAAAGGCTGTGCGGAACCTCCCCCCACAGCCTTTTGAAATCCAAATATAACGGGAGTAGCTCGCCCAATCAGCGAATCTGCTCCTTCACCTTGGCAGCCTTACCAACCCTGTCGCGCAGGTAGTACAGCTTCGCACGGCGCACACGGCCCTTGCGCACAATGGCAACATCCTTCACGTTGGGGGAATGGATCGGGAAAACTCTCTCCACGCCTACGCCGTAGGATACGCGTCTGACAGTAAAGGTTTCGGTAATGCCGCTGCCTTTGCGGGCAATAACGGTGCCCTCAAACAGCTGAATTCTCTCTCTTTCACCTTCACGGATATTTACGCTGACCTTAACGGTATCGCCGATTCCAAACTTCGGCAGCTCGGTCTTTGCAGATTCCTGAGCAATTAATTTTAAAGCATCCATTCTTTTTCCTCCTAAAATATCAGACATTCATGCAGTGCAGAGGACTGTCCGCTTCAATGTCACGGGAAAACCCGGGCATTGAACCCCGCCGGAAAGGCCAACGGTATCCAAATGCCCATATATCATACCATAACCCGGTAAAAACTGCAAGATTTTTTTCAAAATTCTCGAATCAAATGACCTGGTTTTCCCTGTTATAAAAGCCAGGCTTTCTTTTTCGTCCCTTTCCCACAAAAGGAAAGGAAAATAAAGAGGAATTCTGTAATTATTTGTGATATTTTCCGTTGCTGTTGATCTGAAACGCGCGGTAAATCTGTTCGCACAGCATCACTCTGGCAAGTTGATGGGGAAACGTCATCGGCGACATCGAAAGCCGCAGCGCGCTTTTCTCTTTCACCTCGTCCGAAAGGCCGAACGAGCTGCCGATAATAAATGTAAATGCGCTGGCTCCGCCTACCGCGCGGCGCTCAAGCTCCGCCGCAAGCTGCGGCGACGAAAGGAGCTTGCCCTCAATACACAGCGAGATCACAGTCCCCTGTGCCAGAGAAAGCAGGTGTTCCCCCTCTTTTTTAAGAGCTGCCTGAATCTGTGCCCCAGAGGGAGCATCCGGCAGACGCTCCTCTGCAATTTCGGTGACGGAAAACCGGCAGAACGCACCCAGACGCTTTGCGTACTCCTCACAGGCCGACTGCAGGTATTTTTCCTTCAGCCTGCCCACACATAAGACTTGAATCGTTACCATAGAATCTCCTGATCTTCCAAGCCCGGTTTGGGCCGCCGGGAAACGACCTGCCGCTTGATAAGCGAAGTTCTCCCCACCGAAAAGCAGGGGAACTGTTTGGGGCTAAAACAGCAGAACCTTCCCCGTTTGGTTCTCTCTTGGCGCAACCGTCAGCTCAAAATCGATCTGCTGCTGCATCCCGGCCATTTTCAGCGTGCACAGAGAGGTTTGATACGCAATATCCGGCGTGTTGTTCTCCGCGCTCAGGTGAGCCAGCACAAAACGGGTCGTCCCCGTTTCGGCCAGATGCGGCAGCATACTGGAGCACACCTCGTTCGACAAATGCCCCACGTCGGACAAAATCCGGCGCTTTAAATAATACGGATAGGGGCCGTTTTGCAGCATCCCCACATCGTGGTTTGATTCCAGCACCACCAGATCGCTTTTTTCCAGCTCCCGACGAACCTCGTCGGATATGTACCCCAAATCCGTTGCAAGGGTAAATGTTCTGTCGTCGCCCGTATGGACGCGATACCCAAAGCCCTCGGCGCAGTCGTGCGAAATTGGGAACGGGCGAATCATCATTTCGGCGCATTCCGTTCCGCGTTCCTCCGCCACGCAGCAGGTCATTTTCGCGGTGAGCCCGCCGGCTTCTTCCAACGCCTGGAGCGTTCCGGCAGAAGCGTAAACCGGGATACGGTTTTTTTCTGAAAACACGCGCAGGCCCTTCACGTGATCCGTATGCTCGTGCGTGATAAAAATCCCTTTGACAGCCGCAACGGGAATCTCGCAGCTTTCGAGCATTTTTGTGATCTGCCGGGCGCTTCGGCCCACGTCGATCAAAATTCCCGCGTCACGGCTGCCGATATAAAAACTGTTTCCGCTGCTGCCGCTGAACAGCGGGCAAAACCTTGCCATAGCATGCTCCTTCACTGACAAAAACGGTTCAGGCCGGCCATACTTACCGGGACCTGAACCCCTGTGACTGTTCTATCCGTTTCAGACCGCCTGCGCCACCGAAGGATCCGGCACATGAACCCGCTTGATGTCTGCGCCCAAAGCCAGAAGCTTTTTCTCCACATCCTCATACCCGCGCTCAATGTGCTGAATATCCTCCACTTGGCTGACGCCGTGCGCGCACAGGGCCGCAATCAGCATAGCGGCGCCTGCACGAAGATCCGTAGCCCTTACCGGAGCAGCGTTCAGGTGGTCAACACCTTCCACTACCGCCAGCTTGCCGTCGACGGAAATCTGAGCGCCCATGCGCTTGAGCTCCTCCACATAACGAAAGCGATTGTCCCATACGCTTTCGTTGATAATGCTGGTTCCGTGGGCAATCGAAAGCACAACCGCAATCTGCGGCTGCATATCGGTCGGGAAACCCGGGTGAGGCATCGTTTTAATATTGCAGCGATTCAGAGGCTGATCGCGTTTGATCCGGATGGAATCATCATATTCTTCCACAGTGACGCCCATCTCCTCCAGCTTGGCGGAAATGGATTCCAGGTGCTTTGGAATCACGTTTTTGATCAGCACATCGCCGCCGGTGGCCGCAGCCGCGGCCATATATGTTCCGGCCTCAATCTGATCCGGAATAATGGAGTAGGTTGTCCCCTTGAGGTGCTCGACGCCGTAGATTTTGATCACATCGGTACCCGCGCCGCGAACATCCGCCCCCATCGAGTTTAAAAAGTTCGCCAAATCGACAATATGAGGTTCTTTGGCGGCGTTTTCAATGACCGTCGTACCCTTGGCCCGTACGGCCGCCAGCATAATATTGACCGTCGCACCGACCGAAACTACGTCCATGTAAACATTGTTGCCGATCAGCTCTTTTGCGGAAACGTCTACCATTCCGCCTTCCAGCGCATAGGTTGCACCGAGCGCCGCAAAGCCTTTCAGGTGCTGATCGATCGGGCGCACGCCGAAATCGCAGCCGCCGGGCATGCTGACCACCGCGTGGCGAAACCGGCCGAGCAAAGCGCCCAGCAGGTAATACGAGCCGCGGATATGCCGGGCCAGCTCATACGAAGCCACACAGCTGTGAATCGGCCTCGGGTCGATCTCAATGGTAGAAGAGTTGATCTTGCGGATTTTAGCCCCCATATCATACAAAATCCGGGTAATTGCTGTAACATCGGTTATATTGGGAATGTTTTCGATTCTGCAAATATCATCCGCCATAATAGCTGCCGGAATAATGGCAATAGCAGCATTTTTAGCGCCACTCACGATTACTTCACCGGTCAGCCGTTTGCCACCGGTAATCACAAATTTATCCAACGCGGCACGCTCCAATCATTATATTAACAGGTAGTATTGTCATAAAACACAAGGGATAACTCAAAATATGATCAAAACAAAAATTGTCGATAAAATTCCATTGAAATGCTGTTTCTGTAACAGAAGAAATTCCTCCTGTTTCTGGTAAAAAAAGAGGCTGAAAACAGTTTCTTTCAAAGCTATTTTGTACTTCTAAGATGATAATACACCAAGGAAAAAAAGTCAATAAAATCCCTAAATTTATCGATTCTGTAAAGAAATAAAAAAAGCATTTCGGTTTTATGCGAAATGCTTTTTCCTTCTTTCTCAGCGGCTCACATACAGCAACGGATTCACTTTTTGGCCATTTTTGATTACCTCAAAATGCAGGTGGGCGCCGGTGGAATCTCCCGTGCTGCCAATCAGCGCGATGGGCTGGCCTTTTGAGACCCTCTGCCCGGAGGTAACCAGAATTTTGCTGGTGTGGCCGTATAGGGTGGAAATGCCGTTTCCGTGGTTGATCTGCAGGTGATACCCGTACCCGCTGGAGTTGAACCTCACATAAGAGACCACGCCGCCGTCTGCCGCCACAATGGTTCTGCCGTAGGAATTGCCGCCGGAAATGTCGATACCGGTGTGCATTCTGCCCCAGCGATACGCAAAGTAGCTGGTGATATTGCGGATGGAAGGCACCGGCCACATCAGCGAACCGCTGCTCTCGCCCGCACCGCCGTACTGCGGGCGCTTTTTGGTGCCGGTTACAACCTTTTTATCCACGGCCTCGGTAACGACGCGCTTGCTGAGCGTTGTGCGCGAGGTTTCTATCCCGTTGATATAGGTGACCTCTTCCGTAATTTCCTGAACGCCTTCCTTCCCCTGCGTTACGATTTTAGAATAATCCGTATACCGGCTGTCATCCTTCTCCGTGACGGTTTTATAGGGCAAAGAGGTTGTCCGGGTTTCTTTTTTGATCACCTTCACGTGCAACAGGGTCTGCGGAGTCTGCACATTCAGCTGCATGCCGATTTTCAGATCGTCGCCGACCCGGTTATTGTTCAGGCGGTTCAATTCGGATAACGTCAGGTTGTACTGTCTTGCAATTGAGGTGGCGGTATCGCCGTCTTTTACCGTGTACACCGCCGCGGCCTGCTCGGAACCGGTGAGCTTTTCATTCATATTCTCGGCGCTCACAATGCTGGCGGTCGGGAACAGACCGTTGATGGTTTCCACATCTTCGGCAAAGGAAACCTTTGCCGTCTGATCGCCCGCCTTCGCGGTGTTGAGAATATTCTGCAAAAGATACGTCATGTCCGCGCTGCTTTTCACCGCGCCGATCAGTTCCCCGTCAACATAAAGTCCGCTGCCCTCTTCAATAATCCCGTTCGACTGCTGTATCAGGCGGTCGCACAGCGTGCTGGCGGCGTAAAATCTGCCGCTGTCCATCGCGGTGAGAATAAAGGTGGGTGTGATTTTCAAATCTGCGGAGGCAACGGTGTTGTACACCATGCGCTGATTCACCATTTCTGTCGCTTTCTCAAAAACAGATTCGTCCTTGATCGTCGCAATCTGTTTTCCGCCATAGCTCAAAACCAGACCATAATCCTGTTGATTCCAATAGCTGATGGTACCGAGCAGCAGAAATAAGGAGCAAACCGGAGCTGCAATATTCAGCACGGACATCACAAATTTTCTGCGGATTACAAAGTGGAGCCCGACATGCTGCAAACGCCCGATCGCGCCCGTGAGGGTCAATCCTTTGGAGAGCTCTTTTAAATGCTCCCCGTCTTTCCGAAAATTATCCCAAAACAGGCGGATCTCTTTTTTCAGCCTGATTAATTGCTTGCCAATGGTTTTCGCATAGATCAGCCCGGCCAGCTCCACGGCTGGAGTCATAAAACGGACAAACCTTCTGCGCAGTCTTTTTAAAATCCGGACAGACTGAATCCCGGTGATATACATTATACGGCAGCCTGTGGCGCCGTACCCCTGAATCGAAACTCGATGAAGGGATAATTGTTGCATTGAGTCAGTCCTTCCTTTCGCGCAAGGAAATTGGTTACAATTTTGTAATGAACTCCTATATGATAATATAAAAAACAAAATTATGCAACCTTTTGGAAGGAATTTACAATTTGGTAAAGTTTTCTAGTCAATCCGGACGAAAGCAGACGAAATTTACACCGGATACGAAAGGAGCTGTTCCGTCCAGTCCGAAATAACCGGCAAAAAGGCCGTGGCCTCCTGTTTTGCCTCTTTCAGATCGTGCTCCAGATAGTTGCCGCACTCGGCGGAGGTACAGCCGGGAACCTCGCCGGAATAATCCGCGATCCTCGCAAAAATGTCTTTCATCAGGGCAATGGCGTCGGAATGCTTCATATCTCTGACGAGAAAGTAGAATCCGGTGCGGCAGCCCATGGGCCCAAAGTAAATGATCTGGTCACGAAACGCGGAGTTGCGGGCCATCGTCGCAAACAAGTGCTCTATGGTGTGCATGGCCGGATTCGATAAAAACGGCGGCACATTCGGTTTTCTCAGGCGAATGTCGTAGGTGGTGATATCTCCGTCTACGCGGGAAAGGTAAATCCCGGGAGTTAAAATGTCGTGGTTGATCTGAAAGCTTGCAATTTTATCCATGTGAAATCCCTCTTATCAGCAGATTTTCGGTTTGGTTTTGTTTCTCGATGAGAAGATCGTTTTTCGGGATGAGATTGTGCCCGCCAGAGAAGCCACGCGGGAATACCTGCCGCAATTCCGGCATTTTGGCACGGGAGACGCAATTTCAGCCGAAGCAGACAAGACCCTTGACGTTACAGGCCGGGCCTCGCTGTTCATTGCTTTATTTTACCGTTTTTGCCCGGCCTTTGCAAGCGTGTCTTTACCTCAGCCGGTAATACGGCCTGTCTTCTCCGAAAAACCAATAGCGGAGCCAGTCGTCCAGCACAATTCCCACACTGGACAACAGGAACCAAATCACGCTGGATTTCAGGCTGATCTGCCCCAACAGCTGAACGTGCAGCTTGGAATAATCCCACACCTGCCAGCCCAGCCAAAGATTGACGATACAGCCGGTCAGAAATTCCAGTGCAGTGATCATCAAAGCCGAAATCAGCATTTGAAGCGGCAGCGGCATTTCCCAGGAAACGCCCTCGTTGATCAGCCCGCACAGAACAAAGCACAGCCCGCCGAGCAAAAACATGCTCCAATGAGAATACCCGCGCCACAGCACCTAGAGCCAAAAATAGATCAAGCCGCCGACCAGAAAAAGCAAAATTCCTTTTCCAAACGCTTTCATTAAATCCCCCCTGCCCAGATATATTCCGTGCCGCGCGGCAATATGAAAGTGCCGGCGGATGAATATCTGGGCGGGAACTGGAAAATCTACCAAACAGGAATGAACTTTTCAGGAGGCGATTCACATGTTTCAGGCGAATGATCAGGAAATGAACCGGTACTTTTCTTCTCTTCCCCATTTTATTCAGGAATCCATCCAACAGTCCAGCGTCGAGATTCATTCAATCGAAGAGCTGAAAGCGATTGCCGAAAATCTGCAGTCGCAGGAAAGACAGAACAATTCCTGATCCTTGCGATGCCCGCACAAAACCGAATTTCTCCCCTAAATACAAAAATGCGCCTTGACGGCTTTCAACCGTCCAAGACGCATTTTTGATACACTTTTTGCAGCGGCCCCATGTTACAGAACCTTGGAAAGAAAGTCCTGGAGTCTTGCGTGCTTCGGATTCGCGAAAAACTCCTGCGGAGGAGCCTCCTCCAGAACCTGCCCCTGATCCATAAACAGAATCCGGGTGGCAACCTCTCTGGCAAAGCCCATTTCGTGGGTAACAACGATCATCGTCATCCCCTCCTGGGCCAGCTGCTTCATAACCTGCAAAACCTCGCCGACCATTTCGGGGTCCAGCGCGGAGGTGGGCTCGTCAAACAGCATCACCTTCGGCTCCATCGCGAGCGAGCGCACAATCGCGATGCGCTGCTTTTGCCCGCCGGAAAGCTGAGCGGGGTATGCCTGCGCCTTATCGGCCAGACCGACCCGTTCGAGAAGCTGCATGGCCGAACGCTCGGCCTCCTCCTTGGTCTTTAATTTCAAAGATGTCGGGGCCAGCGTGATGTTTTCCATAATTGTCAGGTGCGGGAACAAATTAAAGTGCTGAAACACCATCCCCATCTTCTGGCGAAGAAGATTGATGTTGCATTTGGGGTTGGTGATTTCCTCATCCTCAAACCAGATTTCACCGGAGGTTGGCCGCTCTAAAAGGTTCAGGCAGCGCAGGAAGGTGCTCTTCCCCGAGCCGGACGGCCCGACGATAACCACCTTTTCTCCCTTTTCGATCGTTTGGCTGATTCCCATGAGAACGGGAAGATCTCCGCGGGAGGTGTGAAACGTCTTTTCCAGGTTTTTAACGGATATCACTTGCGCTCAGCCTCCTTTCCAGCACGGTGAGGAATCTGGTGAGAATCATGACGATCAAGAGGTAAACCGCGGCTACCGTCAGCAGCGGCGTGTACGCGTCGTAAGTGATGCTGCGAATGACGTCGCCCGCTTTGGTCAGATCCTGCACGCCGATATAGCCGGCAACAGAGGTTTCCTTGAGCAGGGAAATGAACTCATTGAAGATGGCGGGGGCCACGTTCTTCAGCGCCTGCGGGAACACGATTTTGATCATCGTCGTTTTCTGGTTCAACCCAAGAGAGCGCCCCGCCTCGATCTGCCCCTTGTCCACAGACTGAATTCCGCTGCGAATGACCTCGGCCACATACGCGCCGGAATTGACGCCGAACGCGATGACGGCCGCAACCATCTTGTCCGCGGACTGATATATTACATAATAGGTGATCAACAGCTGAACCACAACAGGGGTTCCGCGAATGACTGTCAGGTAAATACTGCAAAGCGCGTTCAAAAAGCGAAACTTTTTCTTATCATTATTATGTGTTACGCGGATGAGAGCAACGAGTGTTCCCAGCACAATACCGATCATGACCGCAAACAGGGTGATCAGCAGGGTGTTCCCCAAACCGGAAATAATATATTTATACCGGTTTTTCACGATAAAGGCATCATAGAAATGCTGCCCCAGATTCATGTACAGATCTTGAAAGAAACGCCCAATATCAAAACCGGCCAGATATTGCGGGTTCAGGATCAGATTCCCCATAGCAACCTCCTTAAATGGGACGAAAAGGCAAAGCAGGGCAGCGGGAACCCCCGCTACCCAGCCCGAAAATCACAATAGCTCTGTCAGGATTCCTGTGCCAGATACTTATCAAAAATTTTCTGCAGATCGCCGCTGTCCTTCATCTCTTTCAGAGTTTCGTTGATCAGATCGACAAGCTCGGTGTTGCCCTTCTTCACGGCAATCGCATACTGCTCACTCGTCAGCATATCGTTGAGCTTCGCAATTTTATCGCTGTTCTTCTCCACGAACTTCTGAGCCGGGAAATCATCGATGACAACCGCGTCGATTCTGCCGGCGATCAGATCGGAAACCGCATCCATGCCCTTGTTGTAGCGCTCAACGGAGCCAACCTTAATCTCGCTGGTGCCTTCCTCGTTGGTGCAGTACTTGTCGCCCGTGGTGCCGGTCTGCACGCCGACTTTTTTGCCGTTCAGATCTTTGGGCGCCTTAATGTCTCCGTCCTTTTTCACGATGACCGCCTGGCCCGCGTCAAAATAGCTGTCGGAGAAATCCACGTTCTTTCTTCTCTCGTCGTCGGCAGTCATACCGGCCGCAACAAAATCCGCCTTGCCGGAGGTAATTTCCGGAATCAGGGAATCGAAGGCAACGTCGTTCACCTTCAGCTCAACGCCGAGCTTGTCGGCAATCTTCTGGGAAATCTCAAGATCGATGCCCACAATCTTTTCGCCGTCTTTGTATTCAAACGGCTCAAATTCCGCATTGGTAGACATGGTGATAAATCCGTTTTTCTTAATCGCATCCAAAGTGCTGGTGCCGACACCACTGTTGCTGGAATCAGACGCCGCCCCGCTGGAGGCTCCGCCGCCGTTGCAGGCGGACATGGACAGCATGGCTGCGGCCGCAAGACAGACCGCTAAAAACTTAACTGATTTTTTCATGGTTCCATCCCTCTTCTATTCAATCTCAATTTTTTCTCACAGAACGAAAATATGAATGTATTATATCGCATAATTATACATAAATCAAGTCATAAATCTCATAAAAACCAATTTTGTCAGGTTCGTTCTTTTCAAAAGGCATCTCTCCCAAATTTTATGCAATTACCACATTCAGCTCCCTCAGCAGCAGAACAAAATCTTCCAGGAGGGGAGCCTGCAAAAAAAGGGGTTCTTTCGTTACAGGATGGATCAGGCGGGCGGAATGGCAATGCAGCGCCTGGCGCCCAATTTTATCCAGATGCCCTCCATACAAGTCATCCCCGGAAAGCGGATGAAAAATACTCGACAAATGCACCCGAATTTGATGGGTTCGACCGGTTTCCAGATGTATTTTCAGAAAAGTAAGATCATTTTTCGAGCATACGCTCTGCCAGTGGGTAACGGCCGCTTCGCCGCACGGCGAAACCATTCTCTGAATTTTGCTGCCGGGAGCCAGCGCGATCGGCGAATCGATCGTTCCCTCTCCCAACAAAATCCCCTCGCAGACAGCGATGTATTCTTTTTGTATATTATGGGACAAAGCTGCCGCAATATAGGAATTTTTTGCAATAATTACAATTCCACTTGTATTTTTATCCAACCGATATACAGGCCGAAACCGGCAGCTCTCCCCTGCTCCGCGCCAGTGAAACGCCGCCGCATTCGACAGCGTGCCCGAATCTGAGCCCGGCACGGGATACATCGCCATTCCCGCAGGCTTATTCACAGCCAGCAGATCGGCGTCTTCATACAAAACCGAAATCGGAACCTCCGACGGAACGGCAGTCTCCTCGTCCTGCGGCAGATTCAGGCAAACATTGTCCCCCGCACGCAACAGAGAAACCGCCGCAGCGTGCGTTCCGTTGACGCAAAGGCCGTTCGGCACACGCTTGAGCTTTACCAGAAGGCGGGCCGACACATTGCAATACCCGCGCAGAAACCCCTTCAGACGGCAGCCTTCATATTCCGCGGGAACCGTAAACGTCAGTGTGCGCAAAGCATTTCTCCCCTTCCAATAAAAAAGCGGCAGCCGGAGCCGCCGCTTTCTGAACATCAGAAAATGATCGGATGATTACTCTACCGTAACCGTCCAGCCGAAAGTATCCGGCAGCTTGCCCCACTGAATACCGGTCATGGTATCGTACAGGCGCTGGGACAGCGGGCCTATTTTGCCGTCGTTGAACTCCATGATCGTATCGCCCCATTTGAGATGGCCGATCGGGGAGATTACCGCCGCGGTACCGGTGCCGAACGCTTCCTTCAGCTTGCCCTCTTTGGCCGCGTCGGCCACTTCCTGAATCGACAGGCGGCGCTCGGTGACATTTACGCCCCAGGATTTCAGGATATCGATGGTAGACATACGGGTAACGCCGGACAAAATGGAGCCCTGCAGGGCAGGAGTGACGACTTCGTCGCCGATCTGGAAGAACACGTTCATGGTACCGACTTCTTCAATGTATTTGCGCTCCACGCCGTCGAGCCACAAAACCTGCGTATAGTTTTGCTTTTCCGCCTCGTCCTGCGCCTTGAGGGACGCCGCGTAGTTGCCGGCGGTTTTCGCAAAGCCCATGCCGCCCTTTACCGCGCGGACATAACCGTCTTCCACATAAATCTTTACCGGGTTCAGGCCCTCGGGATAATACGCGCCGACGGGCGAGCAGATGATGATAAACATCAGGTGATGCGCCGGATGCACACCCACAACCGGATCAACGCCGATGATAAACGGGCGGATGTACAAAGAGGTGCCGGGGGTGGAAGGCACCCAGTCACGGTCTACGGAGACCAGCTTTTTGATCGCTTCCACCGCAAACTGCTCGTCGATCTGCGGAATACAGAGGCGTTCGTTCGATACGTTCAGACGCGCCATGTTTTTGTCGGGACGGAACAGCAGAATCCGGTTATCGTCCGTACGGTAAGCTTTCATACCCTCAAAAACAGATTGTCCATAATGCAGGCACATGGCGGACGGTTCCAGATTCAGGGGAGCATACGGTACGATTCGGGGATCATGCCAGCCCTCGCCGCTGGTGTAGTCCATAATAAACATATGGTCCGTAAAAATACGGCCGAATCCCAATTTGGTTTCATCCGCAGGCTTGGTCTTTGGGTGTTGAGTGTGTTCAACTCTGATTTGCATAGTGAGCCCTCCCTGATTTTTTATCGCTTGATAGTTCTTCCCTTTAAAACAGCCGATACAAGTACATTGATTTCTTCCCCCGCCTATGGCGGGGGAAGAAATCAATCAACTATTTAAAGTGATATCAATGTAGTTTATTGTAGCACCATTCATTTTTAAATTCAAGACATCTGTCATCCGTAAACGGACAGAAAAATACACAAAATATCAGGTATGGCTGCGCAGACCTTTTGGATACCGGTTTTTTATTTTGCCGGAGGAACACTTGCCGAACCCCGTTATCACACCGTCAGCGGCGACCCCCGCGTAGCCTTTCAGGGCGGGGTCTACCTCCAGCTCTTCCCCATGCAGATACGCGCGGAGCCGCAGTGAGCGGGACGAAAATTCAACCGTCTGCCTCAGCTGGCGCGGCAGAGACGACAGAAACAGCGCGTGCGCCGGCTCGATGCGTCCCTTCTGGATTTCCCCGAGCATCACGCCGGCGCGGATCACCCCAAGACCGGACAGGGCGGGCAGAAACTCCGGCGCAATCAGGATCGCCCCGCCGCTTTGAATCAGCGGGCGCGGCAGCGGAGTGCTGAAAATCTGGCCGTACAGCGCTTTTGCGTCCGCCTCGGCGGATAATTTTGCAAAGGGATATTCCGCCGCACGACAAGCAGCGGGCGAAGTCTTTTTCATTTTCGCGACGAAATGCCCGTCCCCGCCGTCCATTGGGAGCACGCGCCGCGCCTGCGGCATTCCGATTCCCGGCCGGCCGAAGGAAACGCCGGAATCCTCCAGAACAAAATCCGGGTGCCGGTGCAGAAATGCCCGGACGGTGTCTTCGTTTTCTTCCGGTGAAAAGGTGCAGGTGGAGTAAACGAGAATTCCGTTTTCCCGCAGAGCATGTGCGGCGCTGTCCAGAATCAGGCCCTGGCGAACCGCGCACGTCTTCACGTGCTCCTCGCTCCAATCCTGCACGGCCTGCGCGTCGCGGCGGAACATTCCTTCCCCGGAGCAGGGAGCGTCCACCAGCACGCGGTCAAAAAAACCGGAGAGCGTTTCGCACAGCAGCTCGGGATGGCACGAGGAGATCACGGCGTTTGGAACACCCATGCGCTCCAGATTGGAAAGCAGCGCCGTCGCGCGGGAACGAACCACTTCATTCGACCACAGCAGCCCCCTGCCGGCCATCAATGCCGCGATTTGCGTGGATTTTCCACCCGGCGCGGCGCACAGATCGAGTATTTTCTCCCCCGGTTGCGGCCCCAGTATGGTTACGGCGGAGGCTGCGGAGGGCTCCTGCGAATAAAAGGCCCCCGCGTGGTGCAGCGGGATGCGGCCTGGCTTGTCCGCACCCTCGGGAATATAGTAGGAATATGGAGAAAACGGGCTGATTTCGATTGGAAAATCAAGTGCGTTTTTCAACGTTTTTTCGTCGCATTTCATCGGATTCAGGCGAATTCCGCGCACAAAAGGCCGATTCATGCACTCTAAAAAATCGGCGTATTCGCCGCCCAGCAGCGTGTGCATACGGCTCAAAAACGCCGAAGGATATTCGTTCATAAACAGGTCAGCTCCCAAAGATTGTTTGTATATTTCAAAAGGAACGGAAAACAATATATCGCGAAGGGGGTGAAATACTTGGATAAGAATTATGAGAAGAGCACAAACAAAACCCAGAATTCTACCAGCAACTGCAAAAACCAGAGCAGCAGCAATAGAACCAACAACTCTACTCAGAACAGCAACTCTACCCAGAGCAACAATAAGACCAACAATTCCACTCAGCAGAAGAAGGATTCTTCCTCCTACAACAATGTAGAGAACAACAACAACTACCGCTAAACAACAGGTCACATTTGAGAGCAGACGGTTTTGCCGAATGGCAAAACCGTCTGCTCTTTTCATTTTCCGGCCTTCTTTTGGATGTACTTATGGTTCCTCCGGCGGCTCCTCCGGCTTCTTGTTTTTGTCCAGAAAGTCTTTCAGAGTTTTATCTTCCTTTCTGATCTCACGGAAGCCCTGCCCAGTGATCTGCCCCGCTTCGCCGATAATGATAAAGGCCCTGTGATCCGTTGAGCGGATCACATCCGTCATCTTGCTGACCTCATAGCGCCGCACGGCACACAGCAGCACCTCTCCGTCGCGGTTGCTGTATACGCCCCTCGATTTCAGGGCCGTAACGCCGCGATCCATTTCCGTGAGGATTTTCGCCGCGATTTGATCATTCTTTTCAGAAATGATAAAGAGCATTTTGCCGGTACCGGAATCCGCGCCGTACAGGATCGTATCGATCAGCCGGGTGGATACAAAAACGGCGATAAACGCGTAGAGAGCGCTTTCCAGACTGCGGTACACAAACCCGGAGAGCAGGATCACCATCGCGTCCACGCCCATCATCAGCTGGCCGATCGAAAGGCCGCGGAACCTTAGCTCCAGCAAACGGGCGACCAGGTCTGTGCCGCCGGTCGTCGCGCCCCGCAGCAGAACCAGAGAGAGCCCGATTCCCTCCAGCACGCCGCCAAAAATTGCGGCGAGCATATGGTCCCCCTCATACACAGGAAGGTAAGAAGCAAGCGCGTCAATGGTAACGGAACACATCAGGGTAGCCAGAATGGTCTTCCCCACCAGGCGGTAGCCCAGCTCCCAGATGGCCCACAGGAACACCGGAACGTTAATGACAAACAGCATGGTTCCGATCGGCGTACCAATGAGGTAATTGAGAACCGTCGCAAGACCGGTAATTCCGCCGGGCGCGATGTGATTCGGTGCGGTAAAGCAGTTGACCGAAACCGAAAACAGCACGCTGCCGATCAGAAAATACAGAACATCCATAAAAACAATCTGATTGCGCTTTTTCAAAGCTCCCATACGAAAGCACCTCATTCCTCGCAGATTAAGGCAAAAAATTGACGCAGGCGCGCCAGTTCCCCTTTCAAATATAAATATCCAAATAAGGTTTCCAGCGCGGTGGCCGCATGGTAATCGGCCGGGCTGGAGTTTTTCGGGACATGAGATACTTTTGCGTTTCGTCCCCGGCGAAAAACGGCCTCCTCCTCCTCGGTAAACAAAGTGCTCAGCTTTTGCGCCGCCTGCGCCTGCGCACTGCAGCACACCTGGGCCACAGAATTTTTATGCAGCGTATTCACCGGGCAGTTTGCCTGGCAGACCAAGCGCTCGCGCACAAACAGCTCGAATACGCCGTCGCCGACAAAGGCCAGAGTCAGGGGGCTGAGCTGGCGTGGATCGCAGTCCTTCTCTAAAAAGCGTTCCAAAAATTACGCCCCCTATTCCACAAAATCGAATTCCAGATCATACATGCTGACGGTGTCGCCCTCTTCGGCCCCTGCCTGACGCAAGGCGTCGATCACACCGGAGCTGATCAGAACACGCTGGAAATATTGCAGGGACTCGTAATCGTCGAAGTTGACGGAGCGCAGCAGCTGAAGCAGCCATTCTCCTTCCACCACAAAGACGCCGTCCTGATTGGCAACCGTGAATTTCTCCGCCTGCTCGGGGGTGATTTCGGGCAGCGGCACCGGGTCGGGCTCGAAGCGGATCACCGGCGGAAGCTGCGAGAGCTTCTCCTGAATCCGTTTGAGCAGCGGGTCCACCCCGTAGCGGATGGCCGCCATAATCGGGAAGAACTCGTAGCCCTGCTCCTGCACAAACTGGCGGAACTCCTCGATCTGCTCCTCGGAAGCAAGGTCGCACTTGTTCCCCGCCACGAGCATCGGGCGCTGGGAAAGCTCCCCGTTAAACTTTTTCAGCTCGCGGTTAATAATCTCAAAATCCGCTTTGGGGTCGCGCCCTTCGCTGCCTGCAACATCTACAATATGCACCAGCAGACGGCAGCGCTCCACATGACGCAGAAACTGGTGGCCCAGTCCGGCGCCCTCCCCGGCCCCTTCAATCAGGCCGGGAATGTCCGCCATAACAAAGGATTGTCCCTCCCCCAGAAACACAACGCCCAAAACCGGCGTGATGGTCGTAAAGTGGTAATTCGCAATGTTCGGCTTTGCCTCACTCACGACGGAAACGAGCGTCGATTTGCCCACATTGGGGAACCCGACCAGACCGACATCCGCCAAAAGCTTCAGCTCAAGCTGCACGTCGAACGCTTCGCCGGGCTGGCCCGGCTTTGCAAAGCGGGGAGTTTGCCGCGTGGGGGTGGCAAAATGAGCATTTCCCCATCCGCCGTTTCCGCCGCGCGCAATGATCTGCGGTTCATCGGTAGACAAATCCGCAAGCAGGCGGCCGCTTTCCAGATCGCGCACCAGAGTTCCCTGCGGCACACGGATCACCAGATCGGGCGCCCCCTTGCCGGAGCATCGTTTCCCCGCGCCGTTCTGCCCGTTTTCGGCAATGTACTTGCGTTTATAGCGGAAATCCGCCAGGGTGGAAAGGTTTTTGTCCACCTGAAACACCACATTTCCGCCGCGGCCGCCATCGCCGCCGTCCGGCCCGCCGGCCGCAACATATTTTTCCCGGTGAAAGCTGACGGCGCCGTTGCCGCCGTCGCCGGCCTTCACTTTAATTTTCGCGATATCTACAAACATATGCTTTCCGGCTCCTTATACTATTCCCCTGTTTTAAAACGATATAAAATTTTTTTGGTTTCTCCCCGTCAAAACAAAGGAGATTGGAATGCCGCTTTCAAAAAACGATCGATTTCTTTCCCCCGCCCGCGGCGGGGGAAAGAAATCGGCGCCCTTTCATCCGGCTGCTTTTGTGTGAATCGACAGTTGAGGAACAGCAGGACTGCTCCCGCTTAGTATCGACCCGATCATATCAAAAAATCCCGGGAAAATCCCGGGATTTCGGTTCCAGCTGGTAAGTGAATTACTGCTCTACAGCGTATACGCTGACCTTTTTGCGGTCGCGGCCAAGACGCTCGAACTTCACAGTGCCGTCAATCAGAGCAAAGAGAGAATCGTCGGAACCTCTGCCCACATTGTTGCCGGGATGAATGTGAGTACCGCGCTGCTTCACCAGAATATTTCCGGCCAGAACGAACTGACCGTCCGCACGCTTCGCACCCAGGCGCTTGGATTCGGAATCACGGCCGTTCTTTGTGGAACCGCCGCCCTTCTTATGCGCGAAAAGCTGAATATTTATCTTTAACATAGCTTTACACCTCCGTAAAATTGATCCTGATATTGTCTGGATATTGCTCCTGCAGGCCCGTCAAATGGAGCCTGAGTCCTTGCAGCAGGGTTCTGCACAAAAATACCGCTCTTTCAGGAATTTGAAGGGACATATCGCCCTGCGCAACAGAAAGCTCCGCCTTGACCTGAACCACATCTGTAATCGCATTTGCCACCAGATACGCCGCAGAGGAAACCGCCGCGCAAAGAATGTCGGAACCCTCTTGCGCCAATCCGGAATGTCCGGTCATATGAAATCCCAAAAGCTCGCCGTCCGGCTGCTGCAAAAATAAAACCTGAATCATCATTAAGCGTTAATGGCTTCGATCTGTACCTTTGAGTAAGGCTGACGATGGCCCATCTTGCGCTTAGAGCTCTTCTTCGGCTTATAGGTGAAAACGGTGATTTTCTTCTGCTTGCCGTTTTTCAGAACCTTGCCGGTTACGCTTGCGCCCTCTACAAAGGGAGCTCCCACTTTCAGGCCTTCTTCGCCGCCAAGAGCAACAACTTTAAATTCAACGGTGGCGTCCTGCTCCGCCGCAAGCTTCTCGATATAGATGACATCGCCATACTGTACCTTGTACTGCTTGCCGCCGGTCTCAATTACTGCATACATAAATAGAGTGTCCTGCCTTTTTTCAATCTCGCTATCCCAGGCGGATCAAACGATCACTTCAAAAGCCCGTAATATGCGGCCTAACAATAGTATCATACCCTGTCAATTTTGTCAAGACTGGCTGTCCTCGTTCGTCTGCAATTACCGAAAATAAAAAACGGGCATTCTCTGCCCCACCGCAGGCAGGGGAAACCAGAAAGCACAGTGACTGTATTTTGTTGTTATAACAGAACAAACCGGACGCAACCTTCAGTTGACTCATGGATGGCTGTTTCCCGCTCTGTCCCATCCTGTTGAAACGCTTTCTCAGGCGCTGAAAGCTCCGCTTACGCCGTGAGGATATCACATCCGCGTCAGTTCTTTCGCACCGCCAGCTCACGGGCCAGATCAGCCAGATAGGCGGTATCGCCGTCAAATTTGGCAAGGGCAGCCACAGCCTCGCCGGTCAGCTCGCGCACGGCCCTTTTCGCGCCCTCCAGCCCCATAAGGGAAACATAGGTGCTTTTGTCGTTCAGGTCGTCGACGCCGACGTTTTTGCCCAGGAGCGCGCTGTCGCCGGTCACATCGAGGATGTCGTCCACGATCTGAAACGCCAGCCCCAAGGCCTTCGCGTATTCACGCGCGGCACGAACCTGCTCATTGCCCGCCCCGCCAAGAACACAGCCCATTTCCGCCGCCGCCAGAATCAGCGCGCCGGTTTTGCGCTCGTCCATCACACGCAGCGTGGAAAGCGGAATCTTCTTCCCCTCCGAGGCAAGGTCGATGATCTGCCCGCCCACCATTCCGACCGCACCGGCCGCACGGGCCAGAACACCGGCAGCCGTGGCTGTTTTCACCGCGCCCGCCGTGCGGATGGTCTGCGGAGAGAGCATTGTTTCAAACGCCAGCGTCAGAAGGGCGTCGCCCGCCAAAAGCGCGGTAGCCTCGCCATATACCCGGTGATTGGTGGGACGCCCGCGCCGCAGCTCGTCGTCATCCATACAGGGCAGGTCGTCGTGAATCAGCGAATAGGTGTGAATCATTTCGACGGCGCAGGCAAACGGCAGTGCCGCCGTGAGACTGCCGCCACACAGGCGGCAGAATTCCAGCGTCAGAATCGGGCGAATCCGCTTTCCGCCGGAAAGCAGGCTGTATTCCATAGAAGAGAACAGCTCCTGCTGCAATTCATCGCCGCCCGGCAAATAGCGGGACAAAGCCTCCTCCAGCATTTCCACATACTGCTCCTGACGCTTCATGCTCATTCCTCTCGCCTTTCTTCCAGCTCAGAAATCTCCCTGATTTTCTGCTCCGCGTTCTGTAATTTCTCATAGCAGAACGAAGCCAGCTTCGTCCCCGATTCAAACAGCTTTAAGGATTCGTCCAAGGTGGCCTCTCCGCTCTCCATCCGGTCCACGATCTGCGAAAGCTCCGTCATCGCCGCTTCAAAGGTCATATTTTTTTTCATGGAGTATCTCCCTCCTGCCCAATTTGTTCTTCCCGCGCCTCGTTTACGGTACAGACCAACCGTCCGTCGCGCACAACTAGGTTCAGCGAATCCCCCTGTCTCACCTGTGCAGCCGAGCGGACGGTTCTCCCTTCGGCATCCAGCGCAACACAATACCCGCGCGCCAGAACCCGCAGCGGGCTGAACGCCTGCAGCGAAGCCGAACGCTCTGCCAGACGCATGCGCCCGGCTTCCAGATCGCGCTTCATCTTCCCGCTCATGCGGTCGACCAGCCGGTCGATCTGCATGCGGTGCATCTCGATCCCCAGGGATTTCTTCATCCGCTGCACCGAGCCGGAAACATAGGCCGTCAGCTCGCGGATATCCGGAACGGCCAGCTCTGCCGCAGCGGACGGGGTCGGCGCGCGCAGATCCGCCGCAAAATCGCAGATGGTGAAATCCGTTTCGTGCCCCACAGCGGAGATCACGGGAATTCTGGAATTCGCCACGGCACGCGCTACGATTTCTTCGTTGAACGCCCATAAATCCTCAATCGAACCCCCACCGCGCCCGACGATCAGAACATCGGCACAATTGAGGCGGTTAAAACGCTCCACCGCCCCGGCGATCTGCTCCGCCGCACCCGCGCCCTGCACCAGCACTGGGCATAGAATCACCTCCGCCAGCGGGAAGCGCCGCCCCAAAATCTGCTTGATGTCCTGCACGGCGGCGCCGGTGGGAGAGGTGACGACTCCGACGGCTTTGGGGTAAGCGGGCAGCGGCTTTTTGCGGGAAGCGTCGAACAGCCCTTCCGCCGCAAGGCGGGCTTTGAGCTGCTCATAGGCAAGATTCAGCGCCCCCAGGCCGTCCGGCTGCATGTCGTCCACATACACCTGGTACTGCCCGCTCTGCTCATAAACCGTCACGCGCCCGCGCACGATCACCTTCATGCCGTCCTGCGGCAGAAAGCGCAGCCGCCGGGCCTGCGCGGCAAACATGACGGCGCGCACCACGCACTGGCTGTCCTTAAGCGAAAAGTACATGTGGCCCGATTTATAGTGATTGGTAAAATTGGAAATCTCACCGGTCAAAAAGACGGAGGGCAGCATCCGGTCGCCGTCCAGCAGAGATTTGATGTACCGGTTGAGCTGAGAAACCGTAAGAACAACAGGAGTATTCATGTTACCTCCTCCTTGATGGCTGCCAGAATCGCCGCGCCCGCCGCGTTATCCGCAGAAAACGCGGGAGTTGCGAACGCCGCACCGTATCGCTGCGTCAGCGCCTGCCGGATAATGCTGTTGGACATCACCCCGCCCGCAAACAAAACGGGAAGATCCCCGTATTCTTTCAGCAGCGCGCCGCACATGGCGTCGAGCGCCGCGAGAAGAGAGAGCAGGCAAAAACGCGCGATCTCTTCTTTGGGTGCGCCCTTATCGAGCATGGCGCGGCACTGATTTTCAATTCCGGACAACGAGCAGTCGCACCCGCGCATAGCGGAGCGGATTTTGAACTTCGCGTCGCTTTGCAGCGCCAGACGCTCCAGCTCCGGCCCCGCCGGGAACGAAAGGCCCAGCATGACCCCGACACGGTCAACGGCTTGTCCGCCTTTCAAATCCAGAGAAGAAGCGACGAGCCGGGTTCTGATCAGATGCTCTTTGTCCGGCTCTACCAATACCGCCTCCGTCGTACCGCCCGAAACATGAAACGCAAGAAAGGTCTGCCTCAGCAGCTCCAGCCGACCGGCGGAATAGAGGGCCGCCGCAATATGATTTTCCTGATGCGAGCAGAGGTGCAGCGCAATGCCGAGCGTATCCGCCAGTATTTTCGCAGTGCCGAGCCCCACGGTAAAGCAGGGCATATAGGAGCCCTCCGCCGAACGGGGACGGCTCGAAGCGCCGATGGCCCGAAGAACAGGATGCTGCCGGAGCAAAGGCTCAAGGATTTGCGGCAGCTGCTGCACATGATGAAACACCGCGTCGCTCTGGCGCAGGCCGAGCTGGCCTTCCTTCACCGGCAAAAGCCGTTTGGAGTGCGCAACGCTTTCATCCTCCCGGTAGAGTGCGGCGGAGGTGGTGTAATTGCTCGTATCGATTCCGAGATAGTTACCGTTCTTCATTTGCCGGTTCCAATTCCTTGGCCACAGAGCCGAGAACGCCGTTGATAAACGGCGCGTCGTCCGCTCCGCCGTATTTTTTCGCCAGATCGACCGCCTCGTTGATCGAAACGCTGACGGGGATGCTGTCCACATACAGCATTTCGTAGATCGCCACCCGCAGCAAGGCGAACGAAACCTTGGAAAGACGCGTCATCGACCAGCCGCGGATATTCTTTTCGATTTTATCGTCCACCACGGCGCTGTTTTCCTCCACGCCGCTGGCAAGCCGCTCCGCAAACTCCGCGATGCGAACCTCCGCCGATTCCTCCGCCGCGTCGATGATCTCCTCAATGGTATTCCGGTTGATCAGCTGCTGGAATACCAGAATAAACGCCTGCTCTCTTTCTTCCCGCCGTGTCATTTTGCCTTTGCTCATAGTTTGTCCTCCAAACGATTTTCTTTCTGCGCCTTTTCTAAAATATGATTCCCGTATGAGAGAGAAAGGCGTATTTTTCCCGCGCCCTGACAGAGAAAGACTCAAACAGGATTCTTTGAGTCATCCTCTCAAAAAAATAACCCTCCAGACAGATATGTGGAGGGTTATCAAATCCGTTTTTCATTCCATTGTCAAGCTTCCGCAGGTACGGCAGAAAAAACCTAGAGGCTCCTCCCGCCGCGGTACTTCATGAAAATGAACCGCACCACTCTTCATGAGTATTATACCATGATTTTAAGGCAGTGCAACTGTTTTTGCGGGAAAACATGGATTCCGGGCAATTTTGTTTGTCTGCGGCGGCAAAACCAGACTCTGCCGCTGCACAAACCCTTCTCAACACACACCAAAAGCCGAATCCTTTTCGATTCGGCGCGGTGCTTTCTCATTTTGCCTCTACGATTTTAATCTTGTCATAGGCAACGCCGGACTGGCCGCCGATGATGTCTTTGATGGCAATCGCCTCATTGGGCAGAAGACCGTCGGATCGCACGACGACGCTGCATTCCGAATTTTGCAGGAACACCACGCAGTCAGAGAAGCCCTTGGCTTTGATCAGGCTTTCAATATTGCTCTCCTGAACGATATTCTGAGCGATCTCGGCAGCCTTTTCGAGGGATTCCTTCTTCACCGTGTCATTGGCGGAGGCGTCCTGCAAAACCTTTTGCAGCATTTCTACCGAAGCATCCCTTGCCTTTTGACGGGAGAGCTTTGCCTCTGTAAAGTATTCATCCACCTTGGCGGCTGTCTCCACCGCCTTTGAGGAAGCGGACGGTGCAGAAGAAGACGTTTGGGGGGTGCTGCTGCCCTTACCGTTCACAAGCTGGGCCGCCCCAAGCTCCGCGCCGGAGGTCAATGTATCCGTTGCAATCAGGGGTTCCCCCCCCTGGAACACCCAATTTAAGTACACAGCCGCTCCCAGTGCGACCACCAGGGACGCAAGCACCAGCTGACGTTTACCAATACCCATAAGACAATTCCTCCTGTTTCTTGTTTATTTTGCTTTTATCACGCACACCCGCGCAGAAGAAAGATTGAGCGCAGTGGTCACCGCATCTATAATATCTTTCTGCACCGCCGGCTGATTTCCGCCCTCACATACAACGACTACCCCCTTCACGATCGGCTCGACCTCTGTTACAGCCAGTGCCTGCTGCGAGCCGTCGGCACCCTTGACCAGAATATACTTGGTCTCGCGGCTGTCATTCTCCTGATTTTTCACGGTAGCGTTCGCCGCCTGATCCTGCGTGCTCTGCGTCGTTTTCTTTTCCTCTGTGGCGTACACATACTGCGTGTTTCGCTCCAGAGTGACCAACACCTTCACAGAGCCTGCGCCGTTGATATTGCCGATCAGCTCGGTCAGGCTTTTTTCTACCTGCTGCGTGTATTCCTGCGCAGTGGTTTTGGCGGGCTCCTTCTCCGCCTGGGCGTTGGCTGCCCTGGCGTCGCGATTTTGAAAGAGCCCCGACAAAAAGATCAGGGCGATCCCGGCAAATCCCAGAATCAGAATCACCTTACGCCAAGTGTCGTTTTCCGCGAGCCTTTGAATCCAGGATACGCTCTCTTTTCTGTCTTCTTTTTCACGAGCCGCCATCGGCCGTCACCTCCGTTGTTAATCCCAATTCCTGCTCCAGCAGCTTTTTTGTTTCCTGTAGCTTTCCCGATTCCTTCTGGTCAAGGCTGACAAACACTTTAGTAATTGATATGCGGCCGTCCTCGTTTGTATCCATATTCAGCGCAACATTTTTGCACTGAATTCCCTTCTCGGAAAGCGTTGCGATGACCACGGTGCGAACGGCGTCCTGTGCCGCCTCTGCCGTCTGCCGGTTTACCGTGTCCTGATATTGCCGGTTCGGCGCCGCGGCGCCCTCCCCCTGCGCGAAGGCCTGCACGTCGAGCTGCCGGACCAGCCGCCCCACCGGCAAAAGAATGCTGCAAATGATAAACGCCCCGATCACGAGCCGTGTCACCCTTTCCATGCTGCCGGTGGGCATCAAATACTGCAAAATCCCCGCGGCCAGCGCCGCCAGAACAATAACGGAGGCCCATTCCCGTACACCACTCATGTCACCGCACCCCCCATCGCCATCATCAGTACCGTAGAAATCATCAAAATAACAAGGCAGCACAGAATGATTGAGAGAAGAATCTGTATCACCTTCATGGAAGACCGCAGCAAAGTGGTGATTTCTTTCAGCTCAAAAATGTCTCCCGCCGCCGCACAGGCGGTCAGGGTCAAAAGCCAGATGAGGCATTCGAGCGCCGCGGGCAGAAAAATGGCCCCTGTGGCCAGAAGTCCGAACGCTCCCACGCCCGATTTGAGCAGCTTTACGCTGCTCTGCACGCTGCCGATCGCGTCGCTGAGCGCGCTGCCCACCACCGGCACGAAGGCGCTCACCATAAAACGAACGGTTTTGGCGCCCGCGCCGTCCGCTGCCGAAGATACCACCGTCTGCATCGTGAGCAGACCTGAAAAGACCGTCATACAGAAGGTGAGAATCCATTTTACGGTTTTGCTGAACAAATCACACAGACCGCCGAGATTCATTGCGGGGGATACGGCGGATACCACCGAAAACGCCAGAAAAATATTCAGCAGAGGCACCAGCACCGTGGAGGCGATCACTGAAATCACGTTGCCCGTGCCGAGCATCAACAGGTTGTACGACCCGGCGGAAACCGTCTGCCCGCCCGCAATCATGATCCCGGTGAGGATCGGGATGCTGGCCAGCAGGAACCCGGCGGCTCCCTTGATGACAAACGCCACGTTTTCAATGCACGTAACGATCGGCTGAATGACCACCGTGCAGATGCACAGAGTGCCGACCATACCGATCACGCCGCTCAAGGGGCGGTCGCCGAAGCTCAGCTTCATCCCGTTCATCAGAGCGCAGAGCAGAATGACCGCCAGCACTGACAGCAGCGCCCGCACAGGGGCCGCGCTCTGCTGGAGTGCCGTCGACCCGATCTGCCCGAAGATCTTCTCCGGCGTCAGATTCAGGATGCTCTGCCAGTCCGGCGAGGAGATCCCCAGGCTGTCCATCCATTCCCGCGTCTCTTCCGGCAGTTCGTCGGGCAGGTCGGCCGCACCGCTGTCTTCGTACTGCTGGCGGTACAGCTCCTCCTGCGAAACGGACTGCGCTTGCACCGGAACCGCAAGCAGAAAAAGCAAAAGAACCATGCAAATGATTTTTTTCACAGTCTACCCTCCTATCAGCGCGAGCGCCGTAGAAGCAATTTTTTCAAACAGTGGAAGCGCCAGTATGACAATAGAAATCTTTCCGGCCAGCTCCACCTTTGAGGCCAGCGCGCTCTCCCCCGCGTCCCGGCAGGAATCCGCCGCGAACTGAGCCAGAAAACAGATGCCCAGCGTCTTGAACAGGATGATGCCGTATTCCGTCGGCATCTGCGCGGCGGTGAGCAAACTGTTGATCTGGCGGATCGCCGGGACGATATTCGCTAAAATCTGAACCAAAATTATGACGCCTGCCGTGATGCTGACGACCACCGCGTATTCCTGATTGTACCGACGCAGCATCACGGCAATCACGGCGGAAACAAGGGCCAGTCCGGCAATTCCAATCACATTCATGGCTGCTATAACCCAAAGATGGATTTGATCGTTTTAAACAGAATATCAATCTGCTCGATCACCATCATCAATACGACGATCAGTCCTGCGAGGGTCGTCATCATTGCCTGCTCCTCGCGCCCCGAGCGAATCAGCAGCTGGTTGAGCACAGCCACAATTATGCCGATCGCCGCGATTTTAAAAATCAAATCCACATTCATTTTTGCTTCCTCCGTTTTAACTCAGCAGGAGTGCCGCCGCGATTCCGCCGAACAGCCCCAGCATAAAATACAGCTTTGCTTTTTTGTCTCTTTCTTCTCTCGCGTGGGTCAGAGCACTGCTGATGAAGCCCAGATACAGCTGGCAGTGCGCAAGCTGGCCCTCTGTATCGCTTGCGCCGAATCCCAGCCCGAAGTCCCGTATGTATGTTAGATCCTGGCGGTTCATTCCGGTCGTCAGCAGGCCGTCGTCCATGCCGTGCTCCCACGCCCGCGGAAAGCTCTCTCCCTTTCGGCAGTACTCGGCGCACAGAGCCAGAAACCGCTGGTTTTTTCCGTGCTTTTCAATGATCCGCTCCACCGGCATGCCGGAATAGCGGATTTCTTCTCTGGCGAGACACAGAAAGGAGTAGAAAGCTTCCAGCTCCCTCACCCTGCCGCCCAGCTTACGCGATTCCATATAGCCCGCCAGAATGCAGGCCGCCATGACCGACAGGATCCCGATTAATTTGACCAAGAAGCTCACCCACCTTGTAAATTCCTTTGATTTTCCCGGGCCGGGCCGCGCAGTCCAGCAGAACCACGGTACGAAACGCCCCGGTTTCCATCAGCCGGCGTATCTGGCGGCGGCGAAGAAGATCCCCCGCAGAGGCCGCGTGCACACTGACGATCAGCGAAACGCCCGCATTGACCACCTCTTCCACAGCGGCGGTTTCACGCTCGCTCCCCAGCTCGTCGCAGAGGATCACCTCGGGCGAAAGGGAGCGGATGGCCTGCAGAATTCCCTGGCTTTTGGGGTAGCCGTCCAGAATATCGCAGCAGCAGCCAAGGTCGTTCTGGGCGTCGCCCCGATAAACGCCTGCCAGCTCGCCGCGTTCGTCGACCACTGTGATTTTTCGGGGAGGCAGCGTTCCTCCCCCCGCCAGCTGGCGCGCCAGATCGCGAAGAATCGTTGTTTTTCCCGTGGAGGGCGCCCCCGCCAGAAGAACGCCCTGCACGATCTCCTCCCCAATGAGGGACAGAAGCTCATCCGCCGCGCCGGAGATTTGCCTTGCGACACGGATATTAAAGGAAGAAATGTCCCGCAGCCCCGCAACCTGACCCTGATCCAGAACGGCTGTGCCGCAGATTCCCACCCTATGCCCTCCCCGGATGGTGAGAAAGCCGTTCCGGATTTCGTTCTGATGCGTATACACAGAGTGGCTGCAAAGGCTGCGGAACGTCTCCTCCATATCCTCCCGGAATACGGGAATCCCCTCCTCCGGCTTGCGGCTGATTCCGTTCCCCGTTACAAAAAAGCTTTGTACCCCGTTAAAAATAGAAAGCGGCAGATTCACCCGCATGCGGATCTCCTGCACGGATTCCTGAATATGCTCCGGCAGCTCCATGAGTACGGGCCTGAGCCGCTGGCAGACCGGCTGTATCGCCGTAGTAAACGAATTGATATGATTCTGATTCATGTTACTTGTCCTCCCCTTGCTACCATAAATATGGACAAAGCTTTTAGATTAGAACAGAAATTTCCTGAGTAGCTGAGATTGTTTCTCCCGCCAACGGCGGGGAGAAGGCAGCATTCATGAGTATGGACAACGCCCATGGATTAGAACAAAAATGAAAGGAAGAAAAAATCCAACGGGAGCACGCTTCGACAAATCCATGCAAAAACCCTTTGATTATCAGGCGGAAAATTCAGACCTCGGCATCTCCCCTCAGGGGCCAAAAGAAACAATTTGTTCACAGGTACAGACAACGCCTGTAATCCGGACAAACAGGAGAGAAAAGAAAAATTCAGCAAAAAAGCAACTCGACAAAAAGACGCAAAAAAATCCCCCTGAAAAAATTCAGGGGGACGATCATTGGAATCGGGAGAGCTTATTCCTCCGCTTTGGAATCCTCCAGCAGCTTGAGAAATTCCTCCTCGCTCAGAATCGGAACATTGAGCTGCTGTGCTTTTGTCAGCTTGCTTCCGGCGTCCTCGCCGGCGATCACGTAGCCGGTTTTTTTGGAGACGGAGGAGGAGGTCTTCCCGCCGTAGCGTTCCACCAGCTCGGTGGCTTCCTGGCGGGTCAGGGTGGGCAGCGTACCGGTGAGCACAAAGGTCTTGCCGGCCAGACGCAGATCCTGCGCGGCGCTTAGTGCCGTCATGTTCACTCCGGCCTCTTTCAGGCGGGATAGAAGATGCGCGGTGCCGGCAAGGTCAAAATAGGCGCGCACACTCTTCGCCATGATCGGCCCGAAGCCTTCGATCGCCGCAAGCTCTTCTTCGGAGGCGGCGATGAGCTTCTCCATTGTGTGGAAGTGGCCAGCCAGCAGCTTTGCGGCTTTCAGGCCCACGTGGGGAATGCCGAGAGCGTAGATCAGGCGGTACAGATCGTTCTGCCGAGAGCGTGCCACCGCAGCCGCAAGATTCTGCGCGGATTTTTCGCCCATGCGTTCCATTTCCCGCACCTGCTCCATCGGCAAAAAGTAGAGATCCGCAGGGGAAGCGATCAGTTCCTTTGCCACAAGCTGCTCCAGCACCGCCGGGCCAAGACCGTCCATATCCATGGCGTCGCGGCTCGTAAAATGGATCAGGTGGCGCAAAAGCTGCGCGGGACACTCCGGATTCGTGCAGCGCGTCGCCGCCTCGTTTTCGTCGCGCACGGCGGGGCTGCCGCACGCGGGGCAAATCTGCGGAATCCGGTACGGCTCGCTCGTTGGTTCGTGAGAAACCACCGATACAACCTCGGGAATGATGTCCCCCGCTTTGCGCAGGATGACGGTATCGCCGACGCGGATGTCTTTTTCGGTGATGAAGTCCTGATTGTGCAGCGTGGCACGGCTGACGGTGGTGCCGGCCAGCGTGACCGGCTCGAACAGGCCGGTGGGGGTTAAAACACCTGTTCGCCCCACGTTGATTTCGATGCCGAGCAGCTTTGTCGGCTTTTCCTCCGGCGGGTATTTAAACGCCTGCGCCCATTTGGGGAACTTGGAGGTGCTGCCGAGCAGCTGCCGCTGCGCGAAGGAATTCACCTTCACCACGGCGCCGTCGATGGAATACTCGAGGGAGCCGCGCATTTCGCCGATCTCCCGAATGGCTTCGAGCACCTGCTCGAGGGTCTGGCATTTGCGGTAAAACGGCGTGGCAGGCAGCCCCAGCTTTTTCAGGTACTCGAGCGATTCGTCGTGATAAGAGAGCTCCACGCCCTGAATCTGCTGCACGTTAAACAGAAAAATATCCAGCCTTCTCTGCGCCGCAATGCGCGGGTCCTTCTGCCGGAGGGAGCCCGCCGCCGCGTTGCGCGGATTTTTGAACGGCTTTTCCTGATTCAGCTCCTGCTGTGCGCAAAGCTCCTCAAAAACACTGTGCGCCATATACACCTCGCCGCGCACCTCCAGAAATTCCGGAGCGTTTTTCAGGCGCTTGGGTATGCTGCGGATGGTGCGGATATTCTCCGTCACGTCCTCGCCCACCAGACCGTCGCCGCGCGTGGAGCCGCGCTCATAAACGCCGTTCCGATACTCCAGAGCGACGGAGAGCCCGTCGAACTTCGGCTCCACAATATAGACCGGGTCCGGCACCACGGCGCGCACCCGCCGGTCAAAATCCGCCATCTCCTCCTCAGAGAAAGCGTCCTGCAGGCTTTCCAGCGGAACGGTATGAACCACCGGCGCAAACTGATTCATGCCTCTGGCCCCCACCTTCTGCGTGGGGGAATCCGGCGTAATCAGCTCGGGGTACTCCGCCTCCAGTTCTTCCAGGCGGCGGTACAGGCGGTCGTATTCGTAATCTTCAATTTCAGGAGCGTCCTGCTCGTAGTATTTTTGATTGTGGTACTGTATCTCCTGCCGCAGTCTGACGGCTTCTTCCTTTGCTTTGATTGCATCCATAGCTGTTTATCCTCCCAAGTAGAGCTGCGGTACATCCCCAACAATGACGGTTTCTGCAACCAATACGCTGGTGGTCACATCCGTTGCGGTATGAAGTCCCGGAATAAAAGAATAGATTTCGGTATGTAGTTCCAGGTAAATCTGGTGGCGGGTCTGATTGATGCCCGCCGACTCAAAGCTGGTCTTAAAGTCGGATTCCACATTTCCCTTGAGCGTGACGACCAGCGGAATATCTGGGCCGCGGCCGTGCAGCAGACGGCTGCCCAAAAGAGTGCCCAGCGGAACGCTCGTATTGATTTTACCCCCATGCAGATTTTTCAGAACCGCATCGGTAATTTTCGCCTTGATCTGATTTGTCTTTGCCATATTGGTGGTGATCGTCTGCACCTTGCCTTCGGCATCCCTCTGTAAATTGATCAGATCGTCATACGTTATGTTATCCGCATTCAGCTCTTCCAATACGCTTTCGTTGATTGACGTTACCGCGGTCTGCCGCGCGGCATTTACCGTGAGGGACTCCACCACGGGCACCAGCTGAAGATCCAGAAAGATACCGGCAGCCAAAACCCCGAGAAAAAACACCAGAAGTTTCGGGACGGCAGGGCTGTTCCGTCTTTTCTCCCCGCGGTAGGGCGCGTTGATGGGACAATATTTATGCCAGCGCTTCATTCTCGTTCCCCCCTGTCGTTCGATCGTGCTTCGTTTGAGAAAGAGCCTTTGCTTTTTCCCCGCCAAAGGCGGGAAGAAGCGCTGTTTTCAAAAAAGGCTGTCTTACAAAGCGATCGGCACGAATTGCCCATAAAGCAGCAGAAATTCATTTCGTGTTCTCCCACGCCCGCGGTGGGGGAACACGCCTTTCAGCCTGTTTTATGAAAGCCTCGTATAACGATATAATACACAGGGGTATTTCTATTGGTGAATTATTTCTGCAAAAAGGGCACAAAGACGCATCGCCTCTTTGTGCCCCCGATTGATTCAATTGCAGATGGGATTATTCCTCGTCGGCCGGTTTGTCGTCTTCCGCCGCGGGAGCATCTTCCGCTGTTTCAGCTTCCTGCTCCTCCAGATACGCGCGGATCGACAGGCTGACACGATGCTTGTCAAAATCAATGTCGGTGATCTTCGCCTTAACCTTGTCGCCGTTTTTCAGCGCATCCTGCGGCTTCTCGATTCTGTGGTCGGCAATCTGAGAAATGTGGATGAGGCCGTCGATGCCGGGAATGATTCTGGCAAAGGCGCCGAAGGTGGTCAGGCCGACAACCTGCACCTCAACGGTGGTGCCCACGGGGTAATCCTTTTTGAGGATCTCCCACGGATTGTCCTCGTCTTTCTTATAGCCCAGAGAAATCTTGCCCTTCTCTCTGTCGAGACCCTTGATATATACCTCGATGGTATCGCCCACATTCACAACCTCAGACGGATGCTTGATGCGGTTCCAGGACAGCTCGGAGATGTGAACCATTCCGTCGATGCCGCCCAGATCGACAAACGCGCCGTAAGCGGTCAGGGACTTGACAACACCGGTAAACTCCTTGCCTTCCTCGGCGGTTTCCCAGAATTTGTCGGCCAGCTCTTTTCTCTCATCCTTCAGCACGGAACGGATGGAGCCCACCGCGCGGCGGCGCTGACGGTTCACTTCGATAATGCGGAATTTGACTTCCTTCTTCAGCAGAGCATCCAGCGGATCATTCCGGGAGGCAGTAGCCTGAGACGCAGGGATAAATACACGCACGCCGTTGGTTACAGCGATTACACCGCCCTTGATAACCTCTGTGACAACACCGGTGAGAACCGTTTCGTTTTCTTCCGCCTCGGAAATGGTCTCCCAGCCCTTCACAGCATCCAGGCGCTTTTTGGAGAGCATGATGGTGCCCTCCTGGTCGTTGGTGCGCATAATGAGCAGATCAAGCTCGTCGCCGATCTTTACCAGATCCTCCGTTTTCGCGTTCGGATCTGCGGAAAGCTCAGACAGCGGAACAAAACCGGCCTGCTTGCGTCCAACATCCACATAGATCTCATTGGGAGCAATACCGACAACAACGCCACGTACCTTCTCATCTGTATTTAAACTTTTCAAAGATTCTTCGAGCATCTCCTCAAAGTTAGATTCAGCAGACTCCTGCTCCGTGAGACCCGCGCCTTCAATAATTTCTGTCATGGTATCAAGTACCTCCTTTATTATGCTTGCGGGTGTAGAGGCACCCGCAGTAATACCGATAGAAACGGCCTTTTTCACGGCCTGCGAAGGGATTTCCTCCGCTTTTTCAATCAAGTAAGTAGTGCAATTCTGCGCACAGACATCCCTAAGCTTGGCCGTGTTGGAGCTGTGCCGCCCCCCGATAACCAGCATCAAATCCGAATTTTGAGCAAGGTCTGATGCTTCGGACTGCCTTAGAACAGTTGCATTACATATTGTAGCAAAAACGTCCGCATTTGTACATACCTTTTTTAGGATTTGCAAACAATTTCCCCATTCCTCCAGACTAAAAGTCGTCTGAGCAATGACGCAGACTTTCCGACTGGAAAATTCAGGGTGTTTTTCCAGCAAATCCTGAAGCTCCGCGGCGTTTTGAAACACATGCGGTGGCGGCGTGCAGTACCCGATCACGCCTTCGATTTCGGGATGAGATGCATCGCCCGCAATGAGTACGGGCTGCCCCGCCTCACACGCCCGGGAAACGATATTGTGAATCTTGCGCACAAACGGACACGTCGCGTCCGCACACGCAAGCCCGCGGCTGCAAATTTCTTCCTGCACCGCGCGCGCAACCCCGTGAGAGCGGATCACCAGCGTGCCGCCCGGCGGAACCTGTGCCGGGGTGTCGACGATGCGAACGCCGCGTTCTTCCAGCTCCTGCACGATCTGCGGATTATGGATGATCGGGCCGAGGGTGTAAACCTGCTTTCCCTCGTCGAGCAGGTGGAACACCATCTGAACCGCGCGATCCACACCAAAGCAGAAACCGGCGGAATTCGCAACACGGATCTTCATTGGGAATCCTCCCCTTTGAGGGCTTTGGGAACCAGAGCGGGGTCGCGCAGCTCCATGATTCTGCCCATCACCAGGCGGCTTGCCTGGCGGTATTCGGAGCCGGAGCCATGCTCAATCTTCAATTGCTCGGGCGTGATCAGCGGGCCGCAGACAACGTCCACCCGGTGGAACAGCTTCGGGAAAATTCCCTTTCTGCCGGTAATGCACACCGGCAGAATCGGCGCGTTGTTCTGAAACGCCAGCATCACGGCCCCGGATTTCGGCTGCAGGAACGCGCCGTCCTTTGACCGCGTTCCCTCAATGAAAATGCCGACCACCTGCTCCTTTTGCAGCAGCTCCTGCGCGCGGTTGATCGCGGAGGAATCCCCCTTGCCACGGTTGACGGCGAAAGCGCCCACACTCCGAAAAAGGCTGCCGAGCAGCGGGTTTTTGAACAGCTCCATCTTCGCCATAAAATTGACCTGTCGTTTTCCTGCGACTCCCGTCAAAAGAATCGGGTCTTTAAAGGTGAGATGGTTACAGCAAATAATAACTCTGCCCGACTTCGGCATGTTTTCGGCATTCACGATTCGGTACGGCATGAACAGCCGAAAAAAAGCAAGCGCAGCCGATTTGCAAAATACATAAAGCGCCGATCGCTTCATGATAAAACTCCCTTTCCTTACGGTAATTCGCCGGAGGCGGTCAGGATAAGCGCTCCCGGATTACGGCCAGCATACGGTCTACCGACTGCTCCAGCGTGATACCGGTGGTATCCACCAGAACGGCGTCCGCAGCCTGCGCCAGCGGGGCAATCGCACGGGTCGAATCCTGTTCGTCGCGCTTTTTTACGTCCGCAAGCACCGTGCCAAAGTCGGCGCTCCCCTTTTCGAGCAGCTCTTTCCAGCGCCGCCGGGCCCGCTCTTCCAGCGAAGCGGTGAGAAATATTTTCACCTGCGCGTGCGGCAGCACCACGGTTCCAATATCCCGGCCGTCCATGACGACGTCGTTCTGCTCCGCGATATCTCGCTGCAAAGACAGCAAAAACTCCCGAACCCGCGGAATCGCCGAAACCTTGGAGGCAGCGGCCGCCACCTCCGGCGTGCGGATGGATTCCGACACATTTTCGGCGCCTAAAAGCACCTGCTGCTCCCCCTCGACATATCGCAGAGAAACCTCGACCGCTTCGAGCTGCGGGATCACTTCCTCCGGCGACGCCGGGTTCTTTCCCGCGCGCAGCATATGAAGGGCAATCGCTCGGTACAGCGCGCCCGTATCCACATACAAGTATCCGAGCTTTTGCGCAACGCGGCGCGCGATCGTGCTTTTCCCCGCGCCGGCCGGGCCGTCTATGGCAATTGAAATCATTCTTGTTCCTCCTTTGCGGCCTGTGCCGCCAGCCGCCCTGTGGCAAAGGCAATCTGCAAATTGAAGCCCCCGGTGTAAGCGTCCACATCCAGAACCTCACCTGCAAAATACAGCCCGTGAACCAGTTTGGATTCCATGGTTTTGGGGTTGATTTCCCTGACATTCACGCCGCCGGAGGTGACGATTGCTTCTTCGATGGGCCGAAACCCTTGAATATTGACGGAAAAACCTTTGAGCAGCGCGGCAAAGTCGCGGCGCTGCTCGCGGGTGATGGCATTGCACTTTGTTTCGGGGGGAATTCCCGACCGTTCCACCAAAATGGGAATCATTTTGCGGGGCAGAAGCGCTCCCAGCGAATTGATGAAATCCTTGTTGCTGTTCTCCTCCAGATCGCGCTGGAGTCTTGCGTCCAGCTTTTCGGGCGGCAGCGCCGGCTTTAAATCGATCTCCAGCCGGTACACCCCGGGCTCCATCCGTCGCATGTGGCTGCTGGCGCTCAATACCACCGGGCCTGAAACGCCGAAATGCGTAAAGAGCAGCTCACCGAAATCCTCATAGATCAGCTTCTGCCGCTCATAGACCCGAACGGCGGCGTTTTTCAGAGCAAGCCCCTGCATCCGCGCGCAGTCTCCCCCCTGCTCGACCAACGGAACCAGAGATGGGCGCAGCGGCAGCACGCTGTGACCGGCCTGGCGTGCCAGCCGGTAGCCGTCCCCTGTGGAGCCGGTGCCGGGGTAGGACGCTCCGCCGCAGGCGACAATCACTTTCGGGGCGAGCAGCTCCGTACCGTCACGCAGAACAACGCCGCGAACACCCCCCTCTTCGATGAGGAGCTTTCGGGCTTCCCCCTGCAATATCTTCACATGATGCTCCCGCAAAAAGCGCGTCAGCGCGTCGATGATGTCGCCCGCGCGGTTCGACTGCGGGAAGACCCGCCGCCCCCGTTCCGTTTTCAGCGGCACACCGAGGCCCTCAAAAAAGGCCATGGTGTCCTGCGGCGCGAACCGGGAAACAGCGCCGTATAAAAAGCGGGGATTGGTCGGCACGGCGGCGATCACATCCTGCACGGAGCAGTTATTGGTCAGGTTGCACCGGCCTTTGCCGGTAATACCGAGCTTTCTGCCGGGGCGCGCGTTTTTTTCGATTAAAATAACGTTCAGGCTGAGTTCTCCGGCGGTACCCGCCGCCATCATTCCGGCGGCGCCGCCCCCGACGACGATCAGATCAGCCCTGCGGTTTGTTTGCGTCAACGTTTTTTTCATCCACCTTTTCGTATACACCGTATTCGTCCCAGATATGCTCCAGACTGTGCAGAATCTCGGTTACTTCTTCTTTTTTCTTCATCGTGACCATGACGATCAGCGCGTTGATCAGGCTCAGCGGCGCCGCGATCGCATCCACAAAGGACGCCATGTTGCTACGGGCCAGCAGCAGATACCCCGCAGGCTCCGCAAGCGGAGACAAGGGGCTGTCCGTAATGGCGATCACCTTGGCCCCGCGGTTCGACGCAAAATGCATCGCCTTCACCGCGCGCTTGGAATACCGCGGGAAGCTGATGCCGATGACGGTGTCGGCTTCGTTGACCCGGATCATCTTTTCAAAGATTTCCGCTTCGCTGGTAATATTGACCAACTGTACGTTTTCCAATATCAATCCAAAATAATAGGACAAAAAAGTTGCAAGCGCCAAAGAGCTGCCGGCCCCTAAAATGTAGATTTTGCGGGAATCCGCAATCGCATCCACCGCGGCGTAAAAATCCTCGCGTGAGGTTTCCTCCAGCGTGCGGCGGATCATATCGATATCCTGATTCATCACAGACGAAAGGACATCCGAATTCCCCATATTATTGACGGTAACCTCGATGCGCTGCACCGAAGTCAGGCGGCTGCGGATCATCTCCTGCATGGCCTGCTGCAACTCGGGGTACCCGCTGTAGCCAATCTCCGTTGCAAAGCGCACCACCGTGGATTCGCTGACCCCGACCGTAGCGCCCAACCGTGAGGCCGTCATATAGGCTACTTTGTCGTAATGCTCCAATATATATTTGGCGATCAACTTCTGCCCCTTGGAAAATTCAGGCATATTGTTGAGAATTCTGGCTGTGAGTTGACTATTCATAATCGTGTATTCCTCCACTCATTTTGCCCCTGCAAATTTTTGATTCGTTTTGCAGGAAGGCGCAACTCTTTTATTCATATTAAGGCCTGAGCCTGCAAAAATCAAGAGAAAAATGGGAAATTTAACAGAAAGAACGGTTTATTTTTGCAGGAACAATTGATTTTCCATGCAATTGAAAATTTTCAAAAGTTAAATTTTCCGAATTGCCAACTTGCGTCAAAGAGAGAAACGCAAAGGCGGAAAGCACACCGGCAAAGGAAGCGTCCTTTTGCATTTGAATGCCGTCCAAAGCCTCGCGGCAAGGTTTTTGACAGGCCGAACGGCCCTCCCGTTTACCTCCCTATCGGAACCCGTTTTCCGTAGCATAATGAAAACGACGCCGTCCTGCGCGCGAAAGGCCGCCGTTTTGTTTACCACCCCCCGTCACCGATGGAGTAAACAAAAAAAAGACCGTTTCCGCTTTTACTTTTGAAATCAACAATTCGTACTGCTTTTTATATGCGACATAACAAAAAAGGCAAACGGCAAAAACCGTCTGCCTCCACTCTTTGGCTTACTTTTGGCGAAGCCACTGCTGTGCCAAACGGTGAAACCGCTTATAGTATTCCACCACCAGGCCGGATAAGGTATAGTCGTACAAAGCAAACACCACGTTGCCCGCAGCCAAAAACGCCAGCGGAGTGGCGCTGCCAAACACCAGAAAGCTTTCTTTGGGAATCCCTAAAACAAATACCGCAATGAAAAACCCGGCGACCATCGCCGCATTGAACGCCAGAAATTTCAAAATCCATGAGAGCATTCGGGACAGGCGCTCCACCAAAGCCTTGAGGATCGGATAATACCCAAAAAACAAAACGAACAGCACAACGGCTTCCTTATCTGCCGAAAACAGCAGGGAAAGTACGCCGACCACACCGTAAACAGGCCAGGCCCAACGGGTTCCCAGCTCGATCACGATCACCATGCCGGGCAGGCCGGCCAGCGCGGTCAGCGCGTAGGTAGAAATCGGAATCAGCCCGGTCAGGAACATCAGAACCGCGGACAACGCGGCCGCTACGCCGCAGAACGCCACCTGTGCGCTTCTGTTCAGCAGCATGGAACCAGATCCCCGCCCATACATTCACAGCAGGAATCCGCGCAGAGCAGACCCATGCAGGTGTCGCACGAGTTGCATCCGCCGGCGCCGTACGACGTATTGTACCCGCCATACACACCGCCGCGCTGATTCATGGATTGATTGAGCGCCGCACGGTATTCCAGATTGTTCGGGTCCATCTGGCAGGCACGGGTGAAATGGTTGTGCGCCTCCTCCAGCCAGCCGCGCTGGTAGAGGATTGAGCCCTTCAAAAAATACCACTCCGCGTTTCTGCTGCCCAGCGGCACTCCGTTGAGAATCTGCTCCGCATCGGCGACGCGCCCTGCCATAATCAGGTTGCGCACATCGCGAAAGCTGGAATTCGCCGCGCTGCCGTAGCTGTTCTGGTAGCCGCCGGAACCTGCCGCACCGCCATACCCGCCGGAGTACTGCGCTCCGCCGCTGCTTTTATTGTTGCGGCGCTGGTTCATAACCTCGTCATAAGCCTCGTTGATTTCTTTCATCTTTTCACCGGCCAGATCAGCGATCGGGCTGCCGGCATAATTATCCGGGTGGTACTTTTTTGCCAGCTCCCGGTAAGCGGCTTTTATCTGTTCATCCGTCGCCGCAGGAGAAACCCCAAGTATTTTATACGGATCCGACATTGCTTTTCCCCTTTTCCATTTTCAGCATAAATTCTTTTTGCATCTGCGGCAGGCCAAGACAAACGATATTGTTCAGAATCGGGGCGAACTGTCCCAAATCCAAAAGCCGGAACGCGGCAATCGCCTGAGATACCGTCATATTCAGCACCTGATTGCACCGGTCGGCCGCTTCCTGCAGCTGCTCCTGCGTGCTCTCCGCCGTCAGCCCGTAATCCCGAATAAACGGATTAAACGCGTTTTGTTTTAAATCCTTCGGAATATCGTCGGCGGCGTCCATCAGGTAGACCCATCTGCCTAAAAAATACCCAAACTGTTCGAGAATGCGGAATTCCGGCGTACCCTGTCCGGCCAATTGCGCAAATACTGCGGAGAGCATTTTTGCGGTCGGCTCCGCACAGGCGTCCAGCGGAGGAGATTCCTGCCGCTCGGTCTGCTCCTGCAGCTGCATCGCCTCGGCCACCGCCTGCTCCAGGCCGGGGTAATCCCGCGCCGCCTTTTTATGCGCACGAAGGGACAGCGGGAAGAGCAGCATGGCGCGAAGCCTGGATTTTAAGCCGGGGTCTTTGAGATCGTCCCGCAGCTTATAGTAGGTCATAATGACGGACAACGCCGACGCAAGCGCCAGCTCTGGGGATTCCCCCTCACAGAACGGGCACTTTTTCGTCGGGTTGAACGTGCACCTGCCCTGCGCCATTTTACAGGGGCGCTCCGAACGGGCCATCATCAGCATTGCCAGAAACGTACAATCGTAGCTTAGGGTAAATCTGGACAAAATGCCATAGCTTTTGCCCAGCTGTTTGCACAGGGAGCAATAAACGCCCCTGTACTGTTCATATTCCCGGACAAGCAGTTCGGATTTTTGAGGCTTGATATAACCGAACACAACATTCTCCTAACACTCAGCTTGTACGTTTTATTCTACTATATTTTAAGCGTATCGTTAATTAATAATCTGTAAATTTTTTCACTTCTGTCGAAAAGCGTCGATTTTATCTGGCACAGCAAGAGATATTCTAGAAAATTTTTACAAAACATGCGGGAAATTTGCCGTAAACTGATTGACAAACTCTGCCGATTCCCATATAATGAATTCAATGCCCGCCAAAACAGGGTATAAATTAAACAAAACGAGGTATCTCAATGTACGAAGACAAAATTTTGATTTGCAAAGACTGCGGCGCAGAATTCGAATTCACCGCCGGCGAGCAGGAGTTTTACGCGGAAAAAGGATTCACCAATGAGCCCCAGCGCTGCAAAGCCTGCCGTTCTAACCGCAAAAATTCCAGAGGGGATTCTTCTTCCGACAGAGCCCCGAGAGAGATGTATACGGCTGTATGCGCATCTTGCGGTGCGACCTGCAAGGTTCCCTTCCAGCCCCGCGACGAGCGTCCTGTTTACTGCAGCGACTGCTTTGCGAACAGAAGATAACAATTGAATTTCGGTCTCATCACTTTGATGAAACGGCCGGTTCCATATCGTTACTTTTCAATCTCTAACAAAAAAATGCGCCAAACGCGCGGGAAATCCCGCCGTTTCGGCGCATTTTTTGCGTTTGGCCTACCCCTGGAACGCACGGATGCGGTACAGGGCGTTGAGCACCAGCCAGTTCTGCGGGAACGGGCGCATCAGGTTCCAGTACCCGATCCCGAGGAAACCGAATTCCGTTACGAGAGCGAGCTTCGCCCGGATGCTCCGGGCATCCTCAAACCAAACCTCGTGCAGCTCGCCGCTGGTATTGGTGTATTGAAAATGCGGGGACTGCGCCGTTTCATCGTATAAAATCTCCGCGTTGTACTCCCTTGCCAGGCGCACGGCTTCCACATTGGAGATCGACTGCGCCCTCGTGGTCCCCCGCACGTACGGCAGCGGCCAGTCGTAGCCATAGTTCGGCATTCCCATATAAATTTTATTGCGCGCAATCTGCGTGACCGCATAGTTCAGCACCGCGCGGATATTCGGGATCGGCGCAACCGCCATCGGCGGGCCATAGGTATAGCCCCACTCGTAGGTCATGAGCAGAACGCCGTTGGCCGCAGCCCCCAGCCCACCGTAATCGTGCCCCTGATACAAAAGCCCGGGCTGGTCGCTCGAGGTTTTCGGGGCAAGGGCCACGATCACCTCATACCCTTCCGGATTCAGCTTCTGCGTGGCGTTGCGGATAAAGGCCGTATACTTGTCGCGGTCTTCGACATAGATGAATTCAAAGTCGACGTCCAGCCCTTTATAGTTTTTCTGCCGCAGGTTAATCAGAATATTGTCCAACAGGCGGTTCTGCACCTGCATATCGTTCAGCACACGGTGTGCGAGCTCGTTGCTGAACCCCCCGTCCTCCGTTAAGGTGGAAAGGTGCATCAGCGGGGCGACGCCGTATTGCAGCGCAATATCGATCAGCGCTTCGTCATCCAGCGGAACCAGATCGCCGTTAAAGGTGAACCCGTAGGTAAAGGGCGTCATATAGGTCATAAACGGCATGGTTTGCCGGAACAGCGTGCGGTCGACAAACGGATACGCATAGCCGTTGACCGACATATCCCCCAGCCGCTGCTGCTCGTAAGAGATCACCAGCCGGTCGCCGGGGCGCAGAACAGGCAGCGCGCCCAGCTTGGTGTTATTGCGGTACAGCTCGTTGACCGTGATACCATACTGCTGGGTAATCGAATAGACCGTGTCGCCGGCCTCCACAACATGAACCCGACGCGGGAACAGAATCACGATTGTCTGGCCCGTTACAAGGCGGTTCGGCTCATCCAGCTCGTTATACTGAATCACATCCCGCGCGGACACCCCGTACATGGCCGCGATCGAATACACTGTTTCCCCCGGCCTGACCACATGAATCGTCATTGTCACCACTCCGTCCCTCTGCTTTTATACTGAACAAACTTCAAAACAAGACCGTTTTGAAGCGCACGGGAATCACTGCCGGCATTGCCGGCGGTTCGCCGCCTGTTTCCAATTCATCCGCACCGGAAAGGCGCTCTGCGGGAATTCGCCCGCAGCTTGAAAGCCAGGCGGGTTTCAAGTGAACGGACGATATCGCCGAACGACGAAACAGGCACTTCTTCCCCACCAAAATTGGGGAGAAATCCATGCTGTTTTTAAATATATGCAGGGAAACGGGAGCGCATTCGCAAAACCGGGACAACGGCTATTTTTGCGTAAAGCGCTGTCATGAAAAGCATGACAGCGCTTTACGCAAAATATTGATATTGACGAAAACCGCACCAAACGGCAAGGGCCGTAACTACGCACCGGGAACGAGACTTTCCCCGCGGCTTCTGTCGCGCTCCAGCGCCATTTTTAAATACTGGCCGGTATACGAGTCCTTGATTTTTGCCACCTGCTCGGGCGTGCCCTCGGCCACCAGCGTGCCGCCGCGGTCGCCGCCCTCCGGGCCGAGGTCAATAATATGATCGGCGGTTTTGATCAGGTCGAGATTGTGCTCGATAACCAGAACCGTGTTGCCGGTATCCACCAGCTTTTGCAGCACATCGATCAGCCGGTGAACGTCCGCAATGTGCAGGCCGGTCGTCGGCTCATCCAGAATATAAATCGTGCGCCCGGTGGGCCGTTTCGACAGCTCCGTCGCGAGCTTGACCCGCTGTGCCTCGCCGCCGGAAAGCGTAGTGGCCGGCTGGCCGATCTTGATGTACCCAAGGCCCACATCATAGAGCGTTTGCAGCTTGCGCTGGATTTTCGGGATGCTGGAGAAAAACTCGAGCCCCTCCTCCACCGTCATCTCCAGCACATCGTAAATATTCTTGCCCTTATAGCGAATTTCTAGCGTTTCGCGGTTGTAGCGCCTGCCCTTGCAGACGTCGCAGGGCACGTAAACGTCCGGCAGAAAGTGCATTTCGATTTTCAGAATGCCGTCGCCCTGGCACGCCTCGCACCGGCCGCCCTTCACGTTGAAGGAAAAGCGCCCCGATGTAAAGCCCCGCAGCTTTGCATCCTGCGTGGAGGCGAACAGCTCGCGGATATCTGTAAACACGCCGGTGTAGGTGGCGGGGTTTGAGCGCGGCGTACGCCCGATCGGCGCCTGATTGATCTCGATCACCTTGTCGAGCTCTTCCACGCCCAGAATATCTTTATGTGCGCCGGGCCTTGTTTTCGCCCCGTTGAGCTGGGCCGCGAGCGATTTATACAGGATCTCGTTGATCAGAGAGGATTTGCCGGAGCCCGAAACACCGGTGATACACACAAATTCCCCCAGCGGAATCTTCACCGTCAGGTTTTTCAGGTTATTCTGAGTCGCGCCGACAATCTTTAATTGCTTCCCGTTGCCGGGGCGGCGAACCTCCGGTATCTCGATGCGTTTGGTTCCACTGAGGTACTGCCCGGTGATGGACTCCTTGCAGTTGACGATCTCTTTGGCCGGGCCGTTGTAGATGACATAGCCACCGTGAACGCCCGCGCCGGGGCCGATATCCACAATATGATCCGCCGCGAGCATCGTCTCCTCGTCGTGCTCCACCACCAGCACCGTGTTCCCGATATCGCGCAGGTGCTTTAACGTGCCCAGCAGCTTATCGTTATCCCGCTGGTGCAGGCCGATGCTCGGCTCGTCCAGAATATACAGAACGCCCATCAACGACGAGCCGATCTGCGTGGCCAGGCGGATGCGCTGGCTTTCACCGCCGGAGAGCGTGCCCGCGGAGCGCGACAGCGTCAGGTATTCAAGTCCAACGCTCTGCAAAAAGCCCAGGCGGCTCTTGATTTCTTTCAGAATCGCCTTGGCGATCATGCTTTCGCGGGGCGTCAGCTCGAGCCGGTCTAAGAACGCAAGCGCTTCCGACACTGATTTCTCGCAGAAATCGCTGATGTTCACGCCGCCCACCGTCACCGCCAGGCTGGCCGCGGAAAGGCGCTTGCCGTGGCATTCGTCGCACGGGATGGCGCTCATGTAGGATTCGATTTCTTCCTTGATCCAGCTGCTCTGCGTATCGCGGAAGCGGCGCTCGAGGTTATTGATGATGCCCTCGAAGTCGGTCTTATATTTTCCGTAGCCGTATTCGCTCGTGCGCTCCAGCTCGATTTTCTCCCCTTTGGTACCGTACAGGAGAATATCGATGATCTCCGGAGGGAGCTCACCCAAAGGCGTATCGAGCGAAAAGCCGTAATGCTTTGCAAGACCGTTCATATACATTGTGGCAATGCTGCTGCCCTCCATCGCCCAGCCGCTGCCCTTCAGGCCGCCCTTGCTGATGGACAGGCGCTTGTCCGGGATGATCAGATCCGGATCGATCTTCATGAACACGCCGAGACCGGTGCACTTGGGGCACGCGCCCGCCGGGTTATTGAAGGAGAACATGCGGGGCGTCAGCTCCTCGATGCTCGCCCCATGCTCGGGGCAGGCGTAGTTCTGCGAAAAGAGCAGGTCTTCCCCATCCACCACGCTGACGATCATCAGGCCGTCGGCCAGAGAGGACGCGGTTTCTGCGGAATCGGACAAACGCGAGCGAATGTCGGGCCGAATGACCAGACGGTCGACCACAATGTCGATCGAGTGCTTCTTGTTCTTTTCGAGCTTGATGGTTTCGGAAAGATCATACAGAATTCCGTCCACCCGAACGCGGACAAAGCCGCCGCGACGGGCCGCCTCCAGCTCCTTGACATGCTCGCCCTTGCGCGCGCGGATGACCGGAGCCAGCACCTGGATTTTCGTGCCCTCCGGCAGGGAAAGCACCCTGTCGACGATCTGGTCGATCGTCTGCTGCTTGATCTCCCGGCCGCAGACCGGGCAGTGCGGAATGCCGATGCGGGCATACAGCAGACGCAGATAATCGTAAATTTCGGTTACGGTTCCCACTGTGGAACGCGGGTTTTTCGACGTGGTCTTCTGGTCGATGGAAATCGCCGGGGACAGCCCCTCAATGTAATCCACGTCCGGTTTATCCAATTGCCCCAAAAACTGGCGGGCATAGGACGAAAGCGATTCCACATAGCGGCGCTGCCCCTCGGCGTAAATCGTATCAAACGCAAGGGAGGATTTTCCGGAGCCGGAAAGGCCGGTAAGAACCACCAGCTCGTCGCGCGGAATCTCAATATCGATATTCTTCAGGTTGTGCTCTCTGGCGCCTTTGACCAGAATGTTTTTAGACGTCATACTGTATAAATCCTCCGAAGCCAGATTGAATCCGTTTTACCGGGCGTCGCCGTACTGAACAAAGCTCAAAACGAAGCCGTATAGAAGTGCGCGGGGAGCCCCGCAGGCAGGGGAAAGCAGCCGCTGTATTGTTCAGACTGAATGGGAACGCACTCTATTTTCCGCCGCTCAGCTGCTTGATTTTGTCGCGCAGATAAGCCGCATGCTCGAATTCCAGAAGCTTTGCGGCCGCCTTCATCTCACGGGTCAGCTTTTCGATGGTCTGCTTGCGCTCGGCCGCACTCATGCGCTTGCCCTTTTTGCCTTTGTCCTCGTCCTTATGCGTCGAGATTTCCAGCACGTCCGACACGCTCTTGATGATCGTTTTTGGGGTAATGTGATGCTCCTCGTTGAATTTCTGCTGGATCTCGCGGCGGCGCTGGGTTTCGCGCAGCGCGCGCTCCATGGAGGGCGTTACGGAATCGGCGTACATGATGACCTGACCCTCCGAGTTGCGGGCCGCGCGGCCGATCGTCTGAATCAGTGAGCGCTCGGAGCGCAGAAAGCCCTCCTTGTCCGCGTCGAGAATCGCCACGAGAGAAACCTCCGGCAGATCGATCCCCTCGCGCAGCAGGTTGATGCCCACCAGAACGTCGAATTCGCCAAGGCGCAGGTCGCGGATGATCTCCATGCGCTCCACGGTGTCGATGTCGTGGTGCATGTAACGCACGCGGATTCCCATGTTTTCGAGGTAAGCGGTCAAATCCTCCGCCATTTTCTTGGTGAGCGTCGTCACCAGTACGCGCTGATTTTTTGCCGACCGCAGATTGATCTCGGAAATCAGGTCGTCGATCTGCCCCTCTACCGGTTTGACGATTACCTCGGGGTCGACCAGCCCGGTGGGGCGGATCACCTGCTCGACGATCTGCGCCGATTTTTGCAGCTCCAGATCGCCCGGCGTGGCGCTGACAAAAATCGCCTGATTCACGCGCTCGTAGAACTCGTCAAAGTTCAGCGGGCGGTTGTCGTACGCCGACGGCAGGCGGAAGCCGAAATTGATCAGCGTTTCTTTTCTGGCCCGGTCGCCCGCGTACATGGAGCGAACCTGCGGCAGCGAAACGTGGGACTCGTCCACAAACAGGAGGAAATCCTCAGGGAAATAATCGAACAGTGTAAACGGCGCGCTGCCCGGCTCACGCCCGGCCAGTACGCGGGAGTAGTTTTCGATTCCCTTGCAGAAGCCGATCTCCTGCAGCATTTCCACGTCGTACATCGTGCGCTCGCGGATGCGCTGCGCCTCGATCAGCTTGCCCTGCGATTCAAAGAGCCTGACCCGTTCCTGCATCTCCTGCTCGAGCTGCTGCACCGCAGCCATCATTTTTTCTCGCGGAACAATATAATGCGACGCGGGAAAAATCGCCACGTGCTTCAGGAACGCCTTCAGCTCACCCGTCAAGGCATTTATTTCAGAAATACGTTCAATCTCATCCCCGAAAAATTCTACGCGAATCGCATTTTCATTCGACTGTACGGGAAAAATCTCGACCACGTCGCCATGCACGCGGAACTTATTGCGCACAAAATTCACATCGTTCCGTTCATATTGCAGCTCCACCAGTTTTTTCAGCAGATCGTCACGCTTTGTCTGCATGCCGGGACGCAGAGAGATTACCATGGTGTGGTAATCGATCGGGCTGCCCAAGCTGTAAATACAGGAAACGCTCGCCACAATAATCACATCCCGCCGCTCCGACAGAGCAGCGGTTGCGGAGTGGCGAAGCTTATCGATTTCGTCGTTGATGGCGGAGTCTTTTTCAATATAAGTGTCTGTGGTGGGGATGTACGCTTCCGGCTGATAGTAGTCGTAATAGCTGACGAAATACTCCACCGCGTTTTCGGGGAAAAACTCCCGGAACTCGGAGCAAAGCTGTGCCGCCAGTGTTTTATTGTGCGCCAGAACCAGCGTGGGCCGGTTGACCCTTGCGATCACATTCGCCATGGTGAAGGTTTTTCCCGAACCGGTCACGCCAAGGAGCGTCTGCTCCTTATCGCCCCGGTTGAGCCCCTCCACCAGCTGATCGATCGCCCGCGGCTGATCGCCGGTCGGCTGAAATTTTGAAACCAGCTTAAAATCCATGCTTTCCCTCCCCGCAACCACTGTTGTTGCAGTATTTAATACTTGAAAAACTTCCAGGCGAGACCGTTTTGAAACGCGCGGTTTCCCGGGCGCCGCCGGTATTGCCGGCCGTTTACCGCCGTTCATAGTCCGCTCGCGCCCGAGGGCGCGCCCCCGCAGCCTGAAAACCGTCCGGTTTTCAGGCAAATAGAGTTTATCTGCACAAGCGCTTTTCACAGGAATGCATCGGTGCTTGACTGCTCCCCCGCCTTCGGCGGAGGAACAGTCGGATCAAATACCATAATAGTACATTTGTTCGTTTTTGTCAACTGTCAGCCATTTCCTCGCGGAAAAAAGTGCCGGCATGGCAATCCGTGCAAAAACAGATGCGGCGCGGCATTCTCCCCGCCCAGGCGGAGAGTGTACCCGACCGGATTTTCTGTTTTTGAAATAATTTGATTGCAAGAAAAACGCGGCGCATCAAACGATACTGCTCCAGGAACAGAAAAAGCACCTTATAACCATCTCGTCCGGTCACAAAAGTGCTTTTTCGTAAGAACTGGTATCTCAGAAGAAAATAAGGCATTTGGCACGGGTTAGATCGAGGAGCTGTCGAGCCCTCCGTCAAACAAAAATGTCTGCTGTTGGGGGTCGTATGTCAACCAAACCTCCAAGCCCAGATAGTCATCCACAGGCAGCCGTGCGCAGGGCTCGGGATAATGTCCTAAAAAACGCGTGAAAACGCTGCCCCAAATTCTTTCTTCTTTTCTGAAAAGCTCAATCTCCCCCACATACCATTCGCCCGTCATTTCACTTCTGCGCGGGAACATGTCCTCCTCATCGTTGCAAACGCTTTCGTCCGCCAAATACGCTGTTGTTTCCCGGACAACAATTTCCATAATGGCAGCCTCATGCTGTTCAAAAAGAAGCCGAAGCTCCGGATCGGCAAAACGCATACGCGGCTGCAATTGATTCTCATAGTTTGAATATTCATCCGCCAAATTTGGTTTTGGCAGAAAGATTTGTGTTAATTTCCAGCTCATCGCTGATCCTCCCTGCATCATTCGGGCAGAAAATCGATCACTGACTAAAACGGCTCCATAATATCCTTCAATATGCCCAGATGAGACAGAGATACATAATCCTTGTCGCCGAAAATAATGTGGTCGCGCAGCGGCACATTCACCGCCTGAAGCGCGTGATACACCGAGATGGTAGATTCAATGTCGCCCCGAGACGGAACCGGGTTGCCGCTGGGATGATTGTGTGACATGATCGCCGCGCTGGCGTTGTAGCGAACCGCCAGCTCCACCATGCGGCGCACGTAAACCGGCACGGTGTTGACCGTACCCTCATTGACCACCTCGCAGGAAAGCAAACGGCACTGGCTGTCGAGCAGAAGCAGCACGACCACCTCGTTGCGGCGGCCGATGTACTTTCTGCGCAGAATCTCCGCCGCCTGCTCCACCTCGAACACGCGGACCCTTTCTCTGTTGCAGTCTTCGTAATACGCGCGGCAAAGCTCGGGAATCAATTTCATCAAAAAGGCGGAGACTCTGCCCATTCCCTGAACCTTAATCAGCTCCTCATACGGCGCGTGAAATACGCCGGACAAAGAGCCGAACCGGTCGATCAGGCGGTGGGCCAGCTCGTTCGTGTCCCCTCTGCGGATAGAGAAAAAGAGGAGCATCTCCAGCACCTCGTGTGAGGCGAATCCGTCAATCCCATCTTTTAAAAAACGATCCTGCACCCGTTTTCGATGTCCCTCGTGAATCCCTGCGGATTTTTCAGGAATGCGTTCCGTTTTCAATCGCACCCCGCCTTTCTGAAAAGAATGGGGGTCTTTACCACAGGCGGCTGTGCGTTGCTGTGGCATATTTCAGCTGCGCTTTTACACCTTGCGGCTGCCGGGCTTGACCAGCTCCAGCTTCCCCTCTTTGCAGATCGGGCAATCCTGCGGCTCCCAGGATTCCACATCCAAAGAGATCACCGCACGGAACGGCACGCCAAAATTGATTTTCCCGCCGGTTCTGTCCACAATGGAACCAACGCCAACCAAATCGCCGCCCGCCGCGCGCACCAGCTCGATCACCTCGCGAACGGAGCCGCCGGTGGTAACAACATCCTCAACGATCAGAACCTTCTGCCCGGGCTTTACCGCAAAGCCGCGGCGAAGAGTCATCTTGCCGTCTTCCCGTTCGGCAAAAAAGTTTTCGCATTTCAGCGCGCGGCTGACCTCGTAGGCCATCTGCACCGCACCCATCGCCGGGCCTATGACCACCTCTACCCCATCGTTCGCAAAATGCTCCGCCAAAGCGCCGCAGAGCTCCTCGCTGTATTTGGTATTGCGGAACACCTTCGCGCATTGCAGGTATCGGTTGCTGTGGCGGCCGGAGGTCAGGCGAAAATGCCCCTCCAAAAGAACGTCGGCCTCTTTTAAAACTTCCAGAACTCTTTCCTGTGTAATCATCGTTTTGCTGTCCCCTTTTTTTCAATTCGACAGTATTCTGATTTCACTTTAAAAAAGCTGTTTCTTTTCGGCCAAAACAAAAAGAAACACTGCGGTTTTCATCCATATTTTAAAGTGATTTGACTGTATGTCTAAAAAAATATTATATACTAAAATAAATGATTTGGGAAGCCTTTCCGCCCCTGTTGTCATCCCTAAGATTTATGCTATACTGATACAAATACTGGGCGGCGTTTTGCGCCGTGCCAAAAACAATAAGGGGATACCATATGAAATCCGTAACCATCGGTGAAAACGACGCCGGACAGCGTCTGGATAAATTTTTGACCAAGGCGTACCGCAACCTGCCGCAGGCGATGCTGTACAAGAGCATCCGCAAAAAGGACATCAAGCTCAACGGCAAGAGATGCGATATTTCTACCCGCCTGAACGAGGGCGACGTGCTGACCATGTATTTAAAGGATGAATTCTTTCAGCAGGAGCCGGAGGAATATGATTTTTTAAAAGCCCCGCTGAAGCTGAATATTCTGTTTGAGGATGAAAACATTCTGATTCTGGACAAAAAGCCGGGGCTGATCGTTCATCCCGATGAAAACTACCATTTTGATTCATTAATCGCCCGGGTGCAGCACTACCTGTACGACAAGGGCGAGTACCGCCCGCAGGAGGAAAACAGCTTTGCGCCCGCGCTTGTGAATCGGATTGACCGCAACACCGGCGGCATCGTGATGGCGGCCAAGAACGCGGAGTCGCTGCGCATTTTAAATGAAAAGGTGAAGAATCGCGAGCTGAAAAAGCTGTACCTTTGCATCGTGTGCGGGCGCATGGAGGAAAAATCCGCCACGCTGGAAGGGTTCCTTGAAAAAAACGAGAGCCAGAACCGGGTGTATATTTCGAGCCACGGCGTACCGGGCGCGAAGAGCATTCGCACGCGTTACCGTGTGCTGGAGGAGCGCGGCGCTTACAGCCTGCTGGAGATTGATCTGCTGACCGGGCGCACCCACCAGATTCGCGCACACATGGCTTCGATCGGCCACCCGCTGGCCGGGGACGGAAAATACGGCACGAACCGCCAGAACAAGAAAACCGGCCTGCCGTATCAGGCGCTGTATTCCTACAAGCTTCGGTTCGAGTTTACCTCGCCCGCGGGAATTCTGGAATACCTGAATCACCGTGAGTTTGAGGCAAAGGAAATCTGGTTTTTAAAAGATTTTTATTCCTGGAACGCATAACAAGGAGGGAAAACGGATGCAATGCACGATCCGCACATGGAGGCCGAGTGACGCGGCTGACCTGGCCGCAGCGATGAACAACCCTAACATTCTGAAAAACCTGCGGGACGGCATCCCCTACCCTTACACACAGGCCGACGCCGAAGAGTACATCCGCACGATGCTCGGCGCAGAGCCGGGCAGCCAGTACGCCTTTGCAATCGAGGTGGACGGCCGGGCCGTCGGCAGCATCGGCGTGTTCCGGCAGGCAAACATTCATTTTCGCACCGCCGAGCTGGGGTATTATGTGGCGGAGCCTTACTGGGGCCAAGGTATCTGCACCAGCGCGGTACGGCAGGCCTGCGGCTATGTATTCCAAAACAGCGATATTCTGCGCATTTTCGCCGAGCCGTTTGCCCACAACGCCGCCTCGTGCCGGGTACTGGAAAAGGCAGGATTTATTTTGGAGGGCACTCTTCGGAAAAACGCCTTTCAAAATGGAGAAATTCTGGATATGACTCTTTATTCTCTGGTAAAGGAGTAAATTAGCCAAAAGGCTTTGCCGAATATGTTCGGCAAAGCCTTTTATTTCACCTCTTGCTCCAGATGATCGAATTCTTTCGTACTGAAAAACTCTCCCAAAGTAATGTCTAAACCGTCACAAAGCATTTTAATTGTAAGAATTTTAGGATTCTGGCTTTTCCCATACAGAATATTCTTGACCGAAGATGGCGGAAGCGCTGAAATATTCGCTAACCTATTAATCGAAATATTTCTTTCTTCACAAAGCTGCAAAATACGATTACGAATCGCTTCTGTTGTTGTCATAACATCACTCCCATCCCTTTTACTCTAAGAATATAAAAAATTTCTTGAAAAAATAGGCTATACATGCTACTATTAGGCTATTGGTAGCCTAATCATGTACAGAAAGAGATGGGAATATGATTATTCGTCAGCTTTATCCGGAACAATACAACCTGCTGTGCCGGTATCTGGCTCAGCAGGGGCACTCCGGCCCTTTGGATGCAAGCTATGAGGTGAGCATGAAGGTAGACGACTACGAATACCGGCTTCGGTTACAGCCCGGCACCAAACGAAAAATCGCCATTTTACAGGCGGTGCGGAGCTGGACGGAACAGGGCGAGCAGCACTTTCAGCTTATCACCGACAACCTGCCGCTTTCGTGTTTGCTGGAGTTACTTTTATTGGAACGAAAATCCGCCGAACAACATAAAAAGACCTTCCGTCAACATGGTTGACGGAAGGTCTTTTTATATCTCGATGATACCAAGAGAAATTATTTTTTCTGTGAGTTGCCTCACGGGTAATTCTGCTGGCGCAGAGTATGCCCCTCGTGCTGATGCGGGCACTTCCTTTCGTGAAAGGACGAAAGGAAGCAAAGGCCTTCCAAAGGACACCTTTGGAAGCCGTTTGGGGAACGGCTCCTGATTGTGCAAACGAAAGCTAGACGTAAGGCGCTCCAATGAAAATGCCCACTCTCCGAACTACATCAGAAAATCTTGCTATCCCATCTGTCGGCGGGCATTTTCAGAGCACTCTCGTTGGCTCGCAGAGGGCTGCCTGACGGTAGTTTCGATTTGTCGATTTGCAGATGATGTTTCACAGAGCAGCAACTTCTCGTACCTTTTTGCGGACGCCGAAGCCCGCCTTATGCACTCGCTTCGCGCGCAGGCTGTGCCTGTGCGTGAACAAGCACCAGAGCGGGAGCTTCTCCCGGTTTCCAAAGGCAGCGCCTTTGGTCGTTGAGAGGGGGTTCCAAGGGGGAGAGAATCGAAACTCCCCCCTTGGCGAATCTTTGCTTCCTTTCTTTTCGTCAAGAAAGGAAGGGCCCGCCCCGGCCTGAGGGGCAAGCCCTGCGTCAGCAGAAACCACACACGGAGGCACTCGCTGAAAATCACTTTTTCCTAATTAAAGTAAAAAAGAAAGGACTCACTACTGAAGGATTTAGGTGTTTTTATCCACCTGATGGAACTCTTTCAAATTCCCGGTTTTCAGCTCTCGCTTGCTCAGTTCGTCCTCCACGTCCTGCCAGGAAATCCCCTCGTTGACCATCAGCACCGTCAGGTGGTATAGAAGGTCGGAAAGCTCCAGCACGGTTTCTTTGTTATCGCCGTTTTTGGCGGCGATAATGACCTCGCTGCATTCCTCACCGCACTTCTTCAATATTTTATCAAGGCCCTTTTCCAACAGATAGCAGGTATAAGACCCCTCCTGCCGCTCTGTTTTGCGGCTCTCTACCGTTTGATACAGCTCCTGTAAAACGCTCATTGTGCATCCTCCCCTATGGTTCGGTAAAAACAGCTGTGGTTCCCGGTGTGGCAGGCGGCCCCGGTCTGCTCGACTACCGCCAGCAGGGTATCGTCGTCGCAGTCAGTGTACAGCTCGATCACCCGCTGCACATGGCCGGAGGTAGCGCCCTTATTCCAAAGCTCCTGCCGGGATCGGCTGTAAAACCAGGTGTACCCGGTTTCGAGCGTTTTGCGCAGGGATTCAAGATTCATATAGGCCAGCATCAGCACTTCCTTGGTAGATTGCTCCTGCACGATCACGGGGATCAGCTCGCTCTTTTGAAAGAAGCGCTCCAGGTTTCGAACTGTAAAGGCGTTTAACTTTTCACTCATATTATTTTTCTCCTTGTGCCGCCGCAATGGCCTCTTTCAAATTCAGGCTGCCGCTGTACAGCGATTTCCCGCAGATGGCTCCATACAGTCCCAGTCCGCATAAATCCTTGATATTTTGCAGATTAGCGATGCCGCCGCTGGCAACAATATCACACGAGACCGCCCTGTTCAACGAGTCGAGCTGCTCTAGGTTTGGGCCGGTGAGCATTCCATCTTTCGATATATCTGTAAAGATGATATACTTTACTCCTGCTTCTTCCATCTGCTTTGCCAGCTCAATATAATCCACCTGCGAGGTCTGGGTCCACCCCTCGGCGGCCACTTTTCCGTTTCTGGCATCAATGCCCACAGCGATCTGCTCGCCCCAGCGCTGTACACAGTCGCGCACAAGCTGTGGGTCGTACAGGGCGACGGAGCCGAGTATCACCCGGGAAATTCCGCGCGACAGGTAAAATTCCACGTCCGAAAGTGTGCGGATGCCCCCGCCGACTTCGACCCGCAGGCCGGTTTCGACCGCCCGCAGGAACACCTCGCTGTTCACCGGGTGCTTTGCCTTGGCCCCGTCAAGGTCTACCATATGAATCCACTGTGCGCCGGATTCGGCAAAGGAGCTGGCCGTTTGCTGCGGGTCCTCCGCCACCTTGTGCGCGGTATCGTAATCGCCCTGCCGCAGCCGGACACAGGCACCGTCTTTGATATCGATCGCTGGAAAAATGATCATGGAATCCCCTCTTTCTTACAGGCTGCCCTTGGTGGACAGCACCTGCCCCGGCGCGGTTTCGGCTGTGGCCAGCCGCAGCGCGTGCGCGACGGCCTTGAACATGGCTTCAATCATATGATGCGAATTTTTGCCGTATTCCACACGGGTATGCAGGGTCAGCTCCGCGTTCATGGCGAAGGCGCGGAAGAACTCCTCGGTAAGGCAAGCGTCATAAGCACCCACCACCTGCTGGGGGAATTCCGCCTGAAAGACCAGAAACGGCCTGCCGCTCACATCCACCGCCGCAAACGCCAGCGACTCATCCATGGGCACATAAAAGCTGCCGAACCGCGCGATGCCGGAACGATCCCCCAGAGCCTGACGGAACGCTCGGCCCAGAACGATGCCGGTATCCTCCACCGTGTGGTGACCGTCCACAAACAGGTCGCCCTGCACCTGCACCTGCAGGCCAAAGCCGCCGTGGGTGGCAAACGCCTGCAGCATATGATCAAAAAATCCGATTCCGGTCTGGATTTTTGTTTCCCCGCCGTCCAGCGCGAGCCGGACGCTGATTTGGGTCTCCCGCGTTTCGCGGGACTGCTCTGCTGTTCTCATCGCCGTTTTCCCCTATCCATTTTGGTATTCGGCCCGCATTTGAAAATGGGCCGGTGCGGGTAAACTGATTCTCTCCTGCCTGCGGCGGAAAGGCCCCCTCTTAAAAAACAAATCGGTTACAGCAGCTGCTCCAATGCCGCAAGCAGCTCTGTGTTTTCTTCCGGAGCGCCGGCGGTGATCCGCAGAGAATCGCCCATCAGGCGCACCGCAATCCCTTTGGCCAGAAGTCTCTCGTACACGTAGCGCGCGTCCGCAAGGCGAATCAGCACAAAATTGGTGCAGCTTGGGTACAGAATAAACCGGCCGGGCTTCTTCTTCAGTAGCTGCTGGAGCCCCTGCGACAGGGCGATACGGGAATTGACGATTTTCCCGATCGCGCGTTCCAGCAGCCTGGGGTACGACAGCACCGCCGCGGCCGCACTCTGCGTGGCGGAATTGACATTATATGGCGATTTCACAGCCCGCACCGCCGCGGTGATCGTCTTGTTCGCCACGGCAAAGCCAAGGCGAAGCGCCGCAAGGCCGAACGCCTTGGAGCAGGTGCGCAGCACCACCAGATTATCGTACTGCTCCGCCTCCTGAATCAGGGACTGATCCCAGAAATCCATATAGGCTTCATCCAGAACGACAAGAGCGCTCACAGAACGGATGATCTTGCGCACCTGCCCGCGGGTAAGCCCTACCGAGGTTGGATTGCAGGGGTTGGAAAACAGGATCATCTTCGCCCCGGTTTGATTGGACACAGAGATCAGCTCATCCACATCGATCGTCAAATCGCTCTTTTTTACGACGTCCACGCATCGAACCTCCACAAGCGAGGAATAGAACCGGTACATCGAAAAATCGGGAGAAAGCGTCAGCACCGTGTCCCCTTTCATTAAAAATGCGGTCATCAGAACGGAAATCAGCTCGTCGGAGCCGTTGCCCGCCGTCACAATCTCCGGCCGGATTTTGTAATACTCCGCGAACCTGCGGCACACATCCACAGCCAGCGGGTCGGGGTAGCGGTTGAAGGCCGTATACGCAAATGCATCCATCATCTTCGACATCACGTTCGTCGGCAGGGACAAAAAGGATTCATTGGCGTCCAGCCGGATTCGGTACTCACCCTCCAGCGGCTCGTACGGCTTTAAGTCTCTGATTTTGCTGTTCAGCTGATACAATGAAATCACATCCTCACTTTGATGGAATTTGCGTGTGCGGTCAGGCCCTCCGCCTTTGCCAGAGTCATCACGTCCGGCCCGGCGGCGGCAAGAGCCTGCCTGGTGTAGTAAATAAAGCTGGATTTTTTTAAAAAGCTGTCTACCGAAAGCGGCGAGAAGAAGCGCGCTGTTCCTCCCGTGGGCAGAACGTGGTTCGCGCCCGCGTAATAATCGCCCAGCGGCTCGGGGGAGTAGTTCCCCAAAAAGACGGAGCCCGCATTGTCGATACAGCCAAGGTATTCGATCGGGTTTTCGCAGCAGATCTCCAGATGCTCCGGGGCCAGGCTGTTCGCAAAGGCGACGGCCTCCCGCATGGTGTCGCAGACAAGGATCGCCCCGTAATTTTGGAGCGACTGCTCCATGATCTCGCGGCGCTCGAGCTGCGCGGTCTGGCGTTCCAGCTCTTCGGCAACCCGCTGTGCAAGGCTCAGGCTGGACGTGAGCAGAATTGCGGAGGCCAGCACGTCGTGCTCCGCCTGCGAAAGCAGATCCGCGGCAAGGTACACCGGGTTCGCCGTTTCGTCTGCCAGAACGAGAATCTCGCTTGGCCCCGCAATCATGTCGATGTCCACGATGCCGTACAGCTGTTTTTTCGCCGTAGCCACATAGATATTGCCCGGGCCGACGATCTTGTCCACCCGCGGGACGGTCTCGGTGCCATAAGCCAGCGCCGCCGCGGCCTGCGCCCCGCCCATCAGGAAGATGCGGTCCACCCCGGCGATCAGCGCCGCCGCCATGATATTCGGGTTCGGCCTGCCGTCCTTCTGGGGCGGCGTGGCCATGATGATTTCGCCCACCTGCGCGATTTTCGCAGGGATTGCGTTCATCAGAACGGAGGAAGGATACGCCGCCGTACCGCCGGGGACGTAAATGCCGACTCTGTGCAGCCCACGCACCCGCTGGCCCATCAGCACACCGTCCTCGCGGGTCGTCAGCCAGCTCTGCTGCGCCTGACGCTGGTGAAAATCGCGGATGTTCTGCGCGGCACGTTCCAAAGCGGCGATAAATTCGGAATCGCAGTCTTTGGAGAGCTCCGCCATCTCCTCGCGATTCAGCTCGCGCTTTGCGGGCAGCGCGCCGTCGAACCGCAGGGTATAGTCCTCCACGGCCGCGTCGCCGCGGGTTCGTACCTGTTCCAGAATTTCCGCAACACGGGCGTCGACCAGCTTATCCTTTTCTTCGCCGCGTCGGCGGATTTGTTCCACCACGCGGCGGCCATCTTCCCCGCTTAACCGGATTGCTTTAAGCATAACCGCTCCTCCTTCTGTTGGATGGCCTGATCCATGCGGGAAACCAGGGCCTCAACCTCATCCTTTCTCAGCTTCATCACGGCTGAATTGACGATCAGCCGGGCGGAAATCGGGCAGATGATCTCGAGAATCTCGAGCCCGTTTTCCCGAAGGGTGGTTCCGGTCTCCACCAGATCCACAATGGCCTCTGCCAGCCCGAGCAAGGGGGCCAGCTCCACCGAGCCCTCGATTTTGATGATGCGCACGTCCATGTCACGGTTTTCAAAGAAGGCGCGGGCCACCTTCGGGTATTTGGTCGCCACGGTTTTCACCGAATAGCCTTCAAAAATGCCGGAGTCCCTGGGGCCGGCCACCGCGAACCGGCATTTGCCGAAGCCGAGATCGAGCACCTCAAAAAAGCCGCCGGTGCTTTCCATAATCGTATCCTTGCCTACGACGCCCAAATCGCAGACGCCGTGTTGTACATAAGTGATCACGTCGGCCGCCTTGGCTAAAACCACCTCGATTTCGCCGTCGCCGACCGGCAGAATCAGGCGTCTTCCCTTATTGCGCACCTGAGAGCAGTCGTACCCCATCTTTTCCAGCAGAGCCACCGTTTTTTCTTCCAGGCGGCCCTTTGTCAGCGCTATTTTTAACGGAGTCATCCGTTTTCCTCCTTTGTGAGCATGATCGAAACTGTACCGTCAGAGACAAAATCCACCTGGGGAATCCCCATCGCCACCGCGTATTGAATGGCCTGCTCGCGATCCTCAAATACGGAAAATTCGCAGATAATCCCGCGTTCCGTCAGGCGTGCCGCGTAATCCAGCGCCTTGATCTCAAAGCCGTCTTCCCCGTGCACCAGAATCTGTGCGGGTACGATTGCCGTTTCTGTGTTCCCGGCGGCCATTACGCCCGCAAGAACATCCACATTCGCGGCAAACCCGATGGCCTGCATCGGCGCGCCGTACAGCTCGAGCAGATGATCGTAACGCCCGCCGACCAGAACCGCCTCGCCCGCCTGGGGAACATAGGCGCTGAGCACGATGCCGGTATAGTAATCGTTCCTCTGCACCAGACCCAGATCCACCATGATGCGCTCCGAAAGCCGCAGCTCCGAGAGCATGCCGTACAGCTTTTTCAAGTACCGAATCGGCTCCTTGGCGCCGTCCGGAAGATCAAGGCTTTCGGCCTGCTCGAATATCTCTTCTCTGCCGAACAGCCGGGGCAGCTGCCGCAGGGCGGCCGCCTCGCGGGAATCTGGCAGGGAATCGAGAATCTCGTCCAGCGCGGGGTAATTCTTTGTTTCGATATAGCCGCGAATGTCTTCCAATACCTCTTCCGAAACCGGCATTGAGGCCACAATGGCCCGAAAAAAGCCGGCGTGCCCAAGCTCGATTCGGAAATCCGGCACACAGGCGGAAAGCGCCTCAATTGCCGTTACAAGGATTTCCAAATCGGCCCGGTGCCCGCCGGCCCCCAACAGCTCCACCCCGGACTGCATGATCTCGTCCGCATGTCCGCTTAGCCCCGGATGATTCCGGTACACTTGTTGGGTATAAAATAAACGCAGGGGCTTTTCCTGCCCCTGCAACCGGGTTGCCGTAAGCCGAGCGATCGGCAAGGTGGAGTCTGGCCTTAGCACCAGAAGCCTCCCTTTGCGGTCTGTCAGCTTATACATGGTTTCCGACGGTATTCCGGAGCGTTCCGGGTCAAATACATCATAAAACTCCAAGCCAGGCGTAACAACCTGACGGAAGCCTCTGTTGCGGTACACCTCTTCCAGACGGTGCTCCACGTGATGATGGACCAGGCACTCTTCAAACAGATAGTCACGAATGCCCTCGGGAGTGATTTTATGGTATTTTTTCATTTATTGCACCGCCTTTGCTTTAACATGCTAATATGATATCATAAGAAACTGAGCGGTTCAAGGCTTATTTAGCATTTTTATGCCTTCATGATGCTGAAATTGCCCCCCATTTCAGCAGACGAGTATAGGAAAAACGTAGAAATTACAGATACCTGATGAAAAACGGCTGTCGGTTTATACGAAACAAGCTTTAAAACGGGGCCGTTTGGAATCGCACGGGGAGGCGCACTGCGAAAATTCCCCCGCAGCCAGAAAACCGGACGGGTTTCTGGCGGACGGATTCTGCCCAATCAGTACCATTCAAAAATGCCCGGCAGGAACCTGCCGGGCATTCGAGCGCAAACCTGTCGTGATATCGCTCTGAAAAACTGACGATCTCTTTTCCCGCCACAGACAGGAGCAGAAACGCTGTATTGGGTGTAACTTCATTAGAAGGTGAGAACGGATATTGCTTTAAAACAGACTCATCTGGCTGCTTTCCGGCAGACCGTTCAGCGCGCCCGATACCTGCAGTGCTTCGATTACCGATTTGGAAACCTTGGAGCGGGTTTGCAGATCATCAATCGAAATATACGGCCCGCCGTTTTCACGCGCCGCCGCAAGGCTGTTGGCTGCGGCTTCGCCCACGCCGGAAAGCGACGCGAACGGCAAGCGGATTTTCCCGTCCTCCACCAGATATTTTCTCGCGTCGGATTGGTACAGGTCAATCGGCAGAACCTCAATGCCTCGGGCCAGCATTTCGTTAACGATCTGGAAGGTGGCAAACGCGTCCTCTTCTTTTTTGCTGGCCTCTTTGCCCTTCATTGTGATTTCGTTCATCTTGCGGCGCACGGCCTCGCGGCCCTGCAGCACCACGGCGCCGTCAAAGTCCTCGCCGCGCACTGTGAAATAAGCGGCGTAATACTCCACCGGGCGGTGCACCTTATACCAGCCGAGGCGCAGGGTGGAAATCATGTATGCCGCCGCATGGGCTTTGGGGAACATGTACTTGATCTTCATACAGGAATCAATATACCACTGCGGCACATTGTGATCCTTCATCGCCTGAATATGTTCCTGCGTCAGCAGCTGCGGCGCTTTCCCCTTTCGGGTAATCTCCATAATCTTAAACGCCATTTTCGGCTCCAGACCCTTGAGCAGCAAATAGGTCATAATGCTGTCTCGCGTACCGATTACCTCCGAAATCGAGCAGGTTTTGTTCTTAATCAGATCCTGCGCGTTGCCGAGCCAGACGTCCGTACCGTGGGACAAGCCGGAAACCTGCAATAGGTCGGAGAAGGTTTTGGGCTGTGCGTCCATCAGCATCTGGCGCACGAAGCTGGTGCCCACCTCCGGCAGGGAGAAGGTACCCGTGGGGGAATCGATGTCCTCCGGGGTCACACCGAGCGCCTCTGTGGAGGTAAACAGCGACATCACCTTCGGGTCGCTCATCGAAACCTTCATCACGGGAATGCCGGTGTAATCCTCCAGATAGCGGTAAATCGTCGGAACATCGTGCCCCAGCTCGTCGAGCTTGCAGATGGTATCGTGAATCGCGTGGAAGTCGAAGTGCGTGGTGATGTTGTCGGAGTTCTGGTCGTTGGCCGGGTGCTGCACCGGGCAGAAATCGTAAATCTCCATCCCGCGCGGCACAACAACCATGCCGCCCGGGTGCTGGCCGGTGGTGCGCTTGACGCCGGTGCAGCCGGTGGCCAGGCGCAGCTCCTCCGCGCGGTGCAGCACCGTCCCCTGCTCCTCGGCGTATTTGCGGACAAAGCCGATGGCCGTTTTATCCGCCACGGTGGCGATGGTACCGGCCTTAAACACGTTGTCCTTGCCGAACAGCGTTTCCGTGTAGCGGTGGGCGTCGCTCTGATACTCGCCGGAGAAGTTCAGGTCGATATCCGGCGTTTTGTCGCCGTCGAAGCCCAAAAACGTTTCAAACGGAATGGTGTGGCCGTCGCGGCTGTATTCGGTGCCGCAGACGGGGCATTGCTTGGGCGGCAGGTCAAAGCCCGAGCCGTAGCTGCCGTCCGTAATGAATTCGCTGTGCTTGCAGTTCGGGCAGATATAATGCGGCGCCAGCGGGTTTACCTCTGAAATACCGGAGATATTCGCCACGAACGACGAGCCGACCGAACCACGCGAGCCAACCAGGTAGCCGTGTGCCTCAGAATCGGCCACAAGCTTCTGCGCCGTCATGTACAGCACGGAGAAGCCGTGCTTATTGATGGAATCCAGCTCGCGCTTGAGGCGGTCGTGAACGATCTGCGGCAGAGGATCGCCGTAAATCTCTTTCGCCCGCTCCCAAGAAATGCGGTTGAGCTCCTCCTCCGCTCCGTCGATGAACGGCGGGAACACCCCGGGCGGGATCGGCGAAATCTCGTCGATCATATCCGCAATCTTATTGGTGTTGGTCACAACGACCTCGTATGCCTTTTCTTTGCCGAGATACGCAAATTCCTCCAGCATTTCGGGCGTGGTGCGCAGGTACAGCGGCGCCTGCGCGTCCGCGTCTGCAAAGCCCTGCCCCGCCATCAGGATTTTGCGGTAATCGCCGTCCTTCGGGTCGAGGAAGTGAACGTCGCAGGTGGCGACGACGGGCTTCTCCAGCTCCTCGCCCAGCCGGACGATCGTGCGGTTGTATTCCCGCAGCGTTTCTTCGTTCGGCACCTGACCGTTTCGCACCATGAACAGGTTGTTGTCGATCGGCTGGATTTCAAGATAATCGTAGAAGCCGGCGATTTCTTTCAGCGTAGACCACGGCTGGCCGCCGGCCACCGCGCGGTACAGCTCACCTGCCTCGCAGGCGCTGCCGAGCAGCAAACCCTCGCGGTGCTTGACGAGAACGCTTTTCGGAATACGCGGCTTCTGGTAGAAATAATCCAGATGAGAATAGGAGATGAGCTTATACAGATTCTTAAGGCCCGTCTGATTCTTTACCAGAATGATCTGATGCACCGGGCGGATCTTTTTCGGGTTCCCCCCGGCCAGACAGGTGTTGATGTCTTTCACGCGCGTCGCGCCGGTATCTTCCTTCAGGCGCATCAGCAGATTCTGAAAAATCTTGGCCAGAACCGCCGCATCATCGCACGCGCGGTGATGGTTGAACGGGTCGAGCTTCAGATATTTGGCGACCGTATCGAGCTTGTAGTTTTTGATGTCCTTGAGCATCGAACGGCACATGGGCAGGGTGTCGATGTACGGGTACGGGAAATCCATTCCGTGGCGTTCGGCCGCGGCGTGCATGAACGAGGTATCGAACGCGGCGTTATGCGCCAGCAGCACCGGGCTTTCCCCGCAGAACTCGTAGAACTGCCGCAGGGCTTCCTCTTCGGACGGAGCGTCCTTTACCATTTCGTCCGTGATGCCGGTCAGCTCGGTGATCTTGGCCGGAATGTGCATGCCGGGATTTACGAAAATATCGAAGCTGTCGGCAATCTCTCCGTTTTTGATCCGTACCGCACCGATTTCGGTCATGCGGTCCTGCTCCGCGCTCAGGCCGGTGGTCTCAATATCGAACGAGATAAACTCATCATCCAGCGTGTTCTCCGTTTCGCCCATCAGAGCCGGAACCATATCGTTGACAAAATACGATTCGATGCCGTAAATGACCTTGAAGTCCGCTCCCTTTTTGCGGACGGCCGCGGCGGCATTCATGGCGTCCGGGTAGGCCTGCGCCACACCGTGGTCGGTAATGGCGATGGCCTTATGCCCCCATTCGGCGGCGCGCCTGATCAAATCGCCCACCGGGGTGATGCCGTCCATACTGGACATAGAGGTATGCAGATGCAGCTCCACACGCTTTTCGGGCGCGTCGTCCACCACCTTGAGCAGCTCCACCGTGCTGATTCCGCGCGGGCGCAGCACGATTTCGTGGTCGTACTTATCGTAGCTGATTTCGCCGCTCACCAGAATGGCGCTGCCCTTTTTCAGGGTATCGATCGCGCGGCACTGGCTGTTTTCCTCAATGAGCTTTAAGGTCATGGAGCCGGTGTAATCCGTTATGTTGATGGAATAGATTTTTTTCGATTTATCGCGGGTCTGGCGATCCTCCATGCTGAAGATTTCACCCCAGATGGTCACCGTGCCGGAATCGGGCCCCACCCGGCCGATCGGCGCGGGCTTTGTGCTGCGGCCCATGCGGCCGTACAGCAGCTTTGCGGTATCCAGCAGAACGGTCGGCAGCAGCGTATCGCCGCCGCGCACACTGATGGAATGGGGATGCTTTTTGACTTTTTTGCTCCCGCCCTCGTTCATCATGGCCTCATAATGTGCCGCGTCCTCTTCCATTGCCTGGCGGCGCTCGGTTTCCCGCTCCTGCTTGACCCGCTCGATGAAGCGGGCGTCGTCCGCCTGAATCTCGACGGTGCCGTCGAAAGATACCTTGAGCGTCAGACCGAATTCCTCCTGAATCAGGCGGGAGGCCGCCTTGTCAAACCCGCGGGAAAGCAGCATGTCGCGCCCGCCGTGCGAGAGCGTGATGATGAGCGTGTCGCCTTCTAAGCGCGCGGCGGCACCCTTCAGGCTGCCGTTGAGGCTGGCGTCTCTGCGCCGCAGCTCCTGCGCAAGCTCCGAAAAATATTCCGTCTGGAAGAGTTCTTTCGCGTAGCGGGGCTGCACGGTCACCCTGCGGACATTCAGCGCCTCCCTCAGCTGCTCTTCCAGCGCGAACAGAACCGGGCGCTCCACCAGAGCCGGGAACGCCGTCTCGATCGCCAGCTCCCGGTTCTGCTCGTCGATCCGCAGGGAAAGTACGGTTCCCTCCGGGCATGCCGCGCCGGGGGATTTGAGGTATGTACCAAATACTTCAGCAAAGGTTTTCATTCCAACATCCTTTTCCTTATGGTAGCCAATTGCACTTGAAAATACCCTTGTGCAAGTGCGTCGGTTTTTTTCTTTGTTTGCAGCGGGAAAAGAAAACGATCCCCGTTACAGCGATTCGATCTCCTCCATCAGGCTGTCCACAAGCCTGTCCTCGGGAACGCGGCGCACAATCTCCCCTTTTCTGAAGATCAGACCCACGCCGTTCCCGCCCGCGATTCCAATATCGGCCTCGCGCGCTTCGCCCGGCCCGTTGACCGCACAGCCCATCACCGCTACGGTGATCGGCTTTTTGCAGCAGGCCAGACGGCGTTCCACCTCATCGGCGATCGCGATCAGGTCGATATTCGTTCTCCCGCAGGTCGGACACGACACCATCTGCACCCCGCTGCGAAGATTCAGCGCCCGCAGTATATCCATCGCCGCGGCGATCTCCCGCACAGGGTCTGCCGTGAGGGACACCCGGATGGTGTCGCCCACGCCGCGCTGCAAAAGCGAACCGATGCCGATTGCGGATTTGATCAGGCCCATCCGCTCGGTACCGGCCTCCGTAACGCCGAGGTGCAGCGGATAATCGCACACCTGCGACGCGAGCTCATACGCCTCGATCATCGCATCGACACGCGAGGATTTCATCGAAAGGACAATATCGTTGAAATCGTATTTTTCCAGTAAAGACGCATGGTACATGGCGCTTTCGCAAAGCGCCTCGGCCGTGGGCCCGCCGTGCTTTGCCAGAATCTCCTTTTCCAGCGAACCGGAGTTGACGCCGATCCGGATCGGAACGCCGTGCAGGCGGCAGGCGTCCGCCACCGCCTTGACGCGATCGTCAGAGCCGATATTGCCGGGGTTGATACGAATTTTATCGATGCCCGCCGCTACGGAATCGAGCGCCAGCCGGTAATCAAAGTGAATATCCGCCACCAACGGAATCGTCGTGGCCTCCTTGATGGCGGGGATCAGCCGCACCGACTGCCGGTTCGGGATCGCGACGCGAAGAATCTCGCAGCCGGCTGTTTCCAGCTCCCGCGCTTGGCGGACGTTTCCGACCACATCCGCCGCGGGAACGTTGAGCATCGATTGAATGGAAATGGGCGAACCGCCGCCAATCGCGACGCCGCCCACATTCAATTTTCTTGTTAATTTTCGGTTCATGCTCCCAATCCCTTTCCGGTAAAGAGCCTCAGAACATCGCTGTAGGTAATGATGACCATAAAAGTCATCAAAAGCGCAAAACCGGCCGCGTGTACCCAGCCCTCGTATTTGGGGTTGATCGGGCGGCGGCGCACCAGTTCAATCAAAAGGAAAATCAGGCGGCCGCCATCAAGCGCCGGCAGGGGCAGCAGATTCACCACGCCAAGGTTTACGGTGATCATCATCATCATCATGATAATGTTGTTCATCGCAGGCAGAACGCCCTGTTTCAGGCCCATGGAGGCGGCCTGCGAAATGGCGTCCGCCGCGCCGATCGGCCCGGCCATATCATTCAGGCCGAACTGCCCGGTCACCAGCCCGACCAGGCTGTACCACACCATGCGGACGACGGAAACCGTATCCGCACCGGATTTCTGAATCAGCGTGACCGGGTTTCTCTCTATACCGGACACATAGAAGTCCAGCACCATTGCCTGCTTATCGCCGTTCTGGCGAGTGTTCATCTTCACATCGTGAAAGGTAAGCGTTTCTCCCTTTCGCACCACGGCAATATCCACAGACTGCGGATTTGCCGTAGCCAGAGAAAAGCTGAGGTCGCGGTCGGTGCGAACACGGTAGCCGTCAATGGAATAAAACTCGTCGCCGGCCTGAATGCCCGCCTTCTGCAGGGCGGAGTCCTCCGCAAACTTCGCGATGGTAGTGGAGGTAAACATCGGCTGCTGCGCAAGCAAGATCATCATCAGCACAATTCCGAACAAAATGTTCATAACTGCGCCGGCGCAAACAACGACAATCCTCCTCCACACCGGCTTATTGCCGAACGCCCGGTCATCCTCGCTGCTCTCGTCCTCTCCCTCCATGGCGCAATAGCCGCCGATGGGCAGCAAACGCAGTGAGTACTGGGTTTCTCCCTTTTGAAAATGAAACAGCGTCGGGCCCATGCCGATTGCAAATTCATTGACGCGAATCCCCGAAAGCTTTGCCGTGAAAAAATGGCCGAATTCATGAATGAAAATGATCAGGCCAAACAGCAGCACCGCAAACAGAACAAGCAGGATATTGATAATCATATTCACCTCATCAGTCTATCGCAGCTCCGCTTTCAAAAGAAGCGTCGATTTCTTCTCCCGCATGCGGCGGGAAAGAAATTTTATTTTAGCATATCTATTTTGAAAGGGAACCGCATGGATTTTATTGTACGCTTTCCAAAACGAAATTCCGTGCATTTTGATCCGCCGCCAGCACCTGCCGCGGCGTTTCAGGCTGCCCGGCGGCCTGCCTTTCCATTGCGGCTTCCACCAGCCGCGGAATTTGTAAAAACGAAATGCGGCCCGAAAGAAACAGCTTTACCGCTTCTTCGTTCGCCCCGTTCATCGCAGCGGGCGTCAGGCCGCCCATCCGCGCGGCCTGCTTTGCAAGGCCAAGGCATGGGAACGCCAGTTCATCCGGCGGGTAAAACGAAAGCGTGCCAATCTCTGTCAGGCTGAGTTGCTTAACGGGAGATGGCAGGCGCTCCGGCCAGGTGAGCGCATACTGAATCGGAATGCGCATATCCGGTACGCCGAGCTGCGCCAGAACCGATTCATCCCGGTACTCGATCATGGAGTGAACGATGCTTTCACGGTGCACCACCACGTCAATTTGAGAAACCGGCATATCAAACAGCCACGAGGCCTCGAGAATCTCCAGCCCCTTGTTCATCATGGTGGCGGAATCGATCGTCACCTTGGCGCCCATGCTCCAGTTGGGGTGGCGCAGCGCCTGCTCGGGGGTAACCTGCTCCAGCTCCGCGCGCGTTTTGCCGAAAAACGGCCCGCCGGATGCGGTAAGAATCAGCCGCGCCACCGCCGATGGACGCGGGCAGCCCTGCAGGCACTGAAAGATGGCAGAATGCTCGCTGTCCACCGGCAGAATCCGCACGCCGTTTTCGCGCGCGGCCTTCATCACCAGCGCGCCGCCCGCCACCAGAGTCTCCTTGTTGGCCAGTGCAACGTCCTTTTTGGCAGAAACGGCGGCCATAGTAGGAAGAAGCCCCACCATGCCCACCACCGCATTGCAAACAATATCTGCTTCCCCTATGGAAGCCGCCTGACAAAGACCATCCATCCCCGCGGCGACGCGCACCGGAAGATCGCGCACACGCTCCTTTAGATCTCGGGCGGCATTTTCGTCAAACACCGCCGCGAGCGCCGGGCGGAACTCACGAATCTGCTCCTCGAGCAGCCGTATATTGCTGTGCGCCGCGAGCGCGCACACCGAAAAGCCGTGCATCCGCGCCACTTCCAGAGTTTGCGTGCCGATGGAGCCGGTAGAGCCAAGCAAAGAGATTTTTTTATCCATTCGTATTCACCAATCTGTTTCGATCTCTCACCCAACGGAATTCCGTTTCAAATAAACCGGAAGGCTTCTTCCGCCTGTGATGAGAAAAATAATATTTTCGCGCAAAGCCGCTGTTGAAGAGGCACCATTATTTTTTACCCGTTTTGCAAAAATAATCAGTGCACGACAACCGGCAGCACCTGAACCAGCAGATAAACAAACGGCGACACGAAGATCACGCTGTCGAACCGGTCCAAAATTCCGCCGTGCCCGGGGATCAGCTCCCCAAAATCCTTAATGTGGCAGCTGCGCTTGATGAGCGAGAAGATCAAGTCGCCCAGCACAGACATCACCGCGCCGCCAACGCCGATCAGCAGCAGCGAAAGATAAGACACATTGACCTGATAGGCATAAAAGAACACCTGAAAAACATACCCGAACACCAGCATGGCGGCTACGTTCAGCACAAGGCCGCCGATAACGCCCTCCACCGTTTTTTTCGGGCTGATCTTGGGACACAGCTTGTGCCGCCCCCACAGGCTGCCCGCGGCGAACGCGCCGGTATCGGAAATCCAGGCGGAAAAAATCGCAATGATTACGTAGAACATGCCGTGTCTGTCGTCAAATTCACGCAGACCAAGAATGGTTCCCAGCATCGTGGGAATCATGAGGGTCATGCTGTACAGCACGATCAGATGATGGAACGAAATCGTGCCGTTGAAGGCGATGAGCACCGCGAACATGACCACGGTGTATACATAATAAGCGGTCTGTGTTCCCAGCCCGACCGGCACAAAAAACAGTACCGCTGCAAACAGCAGGCTGGGAACCACCAGGACATACTGCTTTGCGATCCCCAGTGCCTGAATCAGCTCATTGATTGCCAAAACCGAAATGAGGGCGACGGCCAGATTCAGCGCAGGGGGAAAACGAACGTTGAACACAACGATCGCCGCCAGAAACAGAACCAAAACGACTCCGGACATCACTCGATTTTTCAAATCAAATCCCCCCAAAGCGCCTGTTTCGATTTGAAAACTCCTGCAAGGCACTGTCAAGGTCTCGGGTCGTAAAATCCGGCCAGAGTTTATCCATAATAATATACTCCGTATAGGCCGACTGCCATAACAGAAAATTGGAAATACGGAATTCTCCGCTGGGGCGCAGCACCAGATCCGGGTCCGGCTGGCCGGCCGTATAAAGGTACTGCGAAATCACATCCTCCGTAATCTGCTCCGGCAGAAGGGCGCCTCTCTGCACCTGCTCCGCCAAAAGGTGAACCGCGTGGGTCAACTCCGCGCGGCCGCCGTAATTCATCGCAATATTCAGAACCATCCCCGTTTTATCGGCGGATACCGCTTCCGTACGGGCAAACAGGCTTTGCAGATTTTCAGGAAATACGGAAACGTCCCCAATGAAATTGACACGGATATTTTCACCCAGAAAATCCTGCAGAGCTTCTTCCAGATACTGCTGAAAAATCTTCAGCAGCGCTTCGATTTCATCGGATGGACGCTTCCAGTTTTCCGTGGAAAACGCGTATATTGTCAGATATTCGATCCCGATGGACGCACAGTACCGGGTGATCTTTTTAAAATTAGCCGCCCCGGCCGTATGACCGGCCGTGCGCGGGAGCCCGCGCTTTTTCGCCCAGCGGCCGTTGCCGTCCATTATAATGCCCAAATGCCGAGGCATTCCGGCCTGCGCCTGGTCTAACACATGATTCATAAGCCGGTTTTATATCTCCATAATTTCTTTCTGCTTCTTTTCAAATAGTATGTCAATTTCCTTGCAGTACTTATCGGTTAAATCCTGCGTTTTTTTCTCGCCCTGCTTCAGATCATCCTCGGTGATTTCGGCGGTCTTCTTCTTTGCCTTGAGCTTTTCAATCGCATCGCGGCGAATGGCGCGCACAGCCACCTTGGCTTCTTCAGACATTTTGGCGATATCCTTCGTTATCTCGCGGCGGCGCTCCTCGGTCAGCTGCGGGAACATCAGGCGGATCACCTTGCCGTCGCTCTGGGGGTTGATGCCGAGCTCGGAGCTGAGGATCGCTTTTTCGATCGCGCGCACAGAGGAAGCGTCCCACGGCTGAATGGTCAAAAGCCGCGCCTCCGACACCGAAATCGCCGCCAGCTGGTTCACCGCCGTAGGGGTGCCGTAATAATCCACCATAATTTTATCCAGAACTGCGGGGTTGGCCCGGCCTGCCCGGATCGTGGCGTACTCATTGGTCAGGACGGAAAGAGTTTTCTTCATTTTGGTTTCCGCTTGGGTCAGTACCTCTTGCATTACAATCTTCCTTTCTCACTTTTGCTTTTGTAAAATCAATTATTTTACCAGCGTTCCAATCGGCTCGCCGCACACGGCCCGCAGAATATTCTCGGGGTCCGCGATGCTGAACACCAGAATCGGAATATCGTTGTCCTTGCACAAGGTGGCCGCCGTACTGTCCATAACATGCAGGTCCTTATTCAGAACATCCATAAACGAAAGGGAGTCGAACTTTACCGCCGTTTCGTTCAGTTTGGGGTCGCTGTCGTACACACCGTCCACGAGAGTGGCCTTCATGATAATATCGGCGTCAATTTCCGCAGCGCGCAGGGAAGCCGCCGTATCGGTAGAGAAAAACGGATTGCCGGTGCCGCAGCCGAACACCACAACGCGCCCCTTTTCCAGGTGGCGCACCGCACGGTTGCGGATATAGGGCTCCGCGACCTGCTGCATGGTGATTGCGGTCTGCACCCGTACAGGCACGCCCAGCTGCTCGAGGGCATCCGCCACGCCGAGCGCGTTGATCACCGTCGCCAGCATGCCCATGTGGTCGGCTCTGGTGCGATCCATCTTTCCGCTGCTGCGGCCGCGCCAGAAGTTGCCGCCGCCCACAACGATGCCGATCTGAACTCCCAAATCCGCGCAGGCCTTGATCGGCGCACAAATCTTCAGCACCGTATCAAAATCAATACCATGCTCTTTTCCGCCGGCCAGCGACTCGCCGCTGAGCTTTAACAGAACTCTTTTATATTTAGGTTGCAATTCATAACACCCCATTATGATTTTACTATATTTTACAATAGGAGAAATAGAAAGTAAAGCCTTAATCGCCCGTTTTCACAAGAGGATTGCCAATATTCTTATTCCCGATACGCATTGTTCACAATAATTTTGCAATTCGCCGCCATGACCGCAAAAAAGGCGCGGAAAAGCTTTTCCGCGCCTTTTAAAAGCATCGCTGTAAAAACGGATTATTTCACCATGCTGGCGACTTCGTCCGCAAAATTATCTTCTTTTTTCTCGAGGCCCTCGCCCTTTTCAAAGCGGGCAAACGCCGCGATGCTGATTTCGCCGCCAAGCTCCTTGGCTACGGAATCGGTATACTGCTGAACGTTCTTGTCGCTGTCCTTGACATAAACCTGATCTACCAGGCAAATGTCCTTGAAGAACTTGGACAGACGGCCCACAACGATCTTCTCCGCAATTGCGGCGGGCTTGCCGTCGTTGATGACCTGCTCGGTGAGAATCTTCTTCTCGTGCTCCACCACGTCAGCCGGAACAGCCTTTTCGTCGAGGTAGGACGGATTCGCCGCGGCTACCTGCATCGCAATATTCTTGGCATACTCCTGGAACTCGGGCTTTGCGGCAATTTCCGCAGAGGTGTTGAACTTTACAATAACACCGATTCTGCCGTTCGCATGCACATAGCTCACAACGGGGCCTTCCATGCGGACAAAGCGGCGGATCTTGATGTTCTCGCCGATCGTCTGAATCTTCTCTTTGAGAAGATCGTCGACCTTCTTATCGGTACCGAAAGCGGTAAGATTCAGCAGGGCGTCCACATCCGCGGGATTCTGCTCTTCTACCGTGTCGGCCACCGTCTTAACAAACGCCTGGAACTCGGCATTCTTGGCAACAAAGTCGGTTTCCGCATTTACTTCCACCACTACGGCAACATTGCCCAGAGCGTTTACCTGCGCGTACGCCACGCCCTCCGCCGCGATGCGGCCGGATTTTTTGGTTGCGGCAGCCAGACCCTTTTCTCTGAGGATATCGACCGCGGCTTCCATGTCGCCGTTTGATTCTGTCAAAGCTTTTTTACAATCCATCATTCCGCAGCCGGTTCTCTCGCGAAGCGTTGCTACATCTTTTGCTGTAAAAGCCATTTTCTTTTCCTCCGATTCTATTGTGTTGCGGCATCACAGCCGCTGCACGGCCTGTGGTACCTTTGAAAATCTATGATACCACAGGCGAAACACGCCGCTGCGGCATCCCCTTCCCTTGCGAAGCGGGGTACCGCCGCCCTGCGGCCGCGGTGCCCCAGCGGGCGCGCAGCGCCTGCGGCACAGCATCCTCAAAAAATACCCGTCTGAAATCAGGCGGGTATCTTTCTCTCAACTTAGAGCTGTTAAAGCGGCTTATTCAGCCTGCGCCTCTTCTTTTTCCTGTGCGGCGGCAGCGCCCATACGGCCCTCTCTGCCCTCTGCAATCGCGTTGGCCATCGTTGCGGAAATCAGCTTGACCGCACGAATCGCATCGTCGTTGCCGGGGATGACATAGTCGATCTCATCGGGATCGCAGTTCGTATCGACAATCGCAACGATCGGGATGCCGAGCTTCTTCGCTTCCGCTACCGCAATGCGCTCCTTGCGGGGGTCTACGATAAACAGAGCGCCGGGGATCTGACGCATGTCTTTGATGCCGCCGAGGAATTTCTCGAGCTTTTCAATTTCCAAACGGAGCTTTACCACTTCCTTCTTGGGGAGCAGGTCGAAGGTTCCGTCTTCTTCCATGGTCTTGAGCTGGTTCAGGCGGTCAATTCTGCGGCGAATGGTGCGGAAGTTGGTGAGCATGCCGCCCAGCCAGCGGGCATTCACATAATAAGCGCCTGCGCGCTCCGCCTCTTCACGAACAGAATCCTGAGCCTGCTTCTTTGTGCCGACAAACAGCACCGGCTTGCCCTCTTCAGAAAGGGTGCGGACAAAGCTGTAAGCCTCTTCGAGCTTCTTTACGGTCTTCTGCAGGTCAATGATGTAGATGCCGTTGCGCTCGGTGAAGATGTATTCCGCCATTTTGGGGTTCCATCTTCTGGTCTGGTGGCCGAAATGCACGCCGGCCTCCAAAAGCTGTTTCATAGATACGACTGCCATACGAAAAATCCTCCTTGGTTATTCCGCCGCCGCACCTTTATTTTGACGGGAAACCCGCGAAGGGCACCATTGCGTCAAAGCGCGGCGTGTGTGATTTACTGGAGTATTATAGCACGGCACAGAGGATTTGGCAAGTTTTTTCCTGATTTTCCGCGAATTTTATCACGTGTGGAACCAGCCGCTGCCAAACCGCTTTTTCGGGCGGAACGGTACCGAAAAATCCACCAGAACCGTCTCCTCCCCAATGATCTGAATATCCTCCCATCGGATGACGATATCGTCCTCCCGGCCCAGAAGGCCCAGCCACTTCAGCCGGCCATAAATAATGATTGCACTGATTCTCGCTGTTTTCAGTTCAATCTCAATGTCGTTTACGGCGCCAAGTCTGGTGCCGTCTTTGATGCTGATCACCTCTTTGTTCCTCATATCGGCCATTCTGCAATTCGTCATCAGGCACACCTCCCGCCTGATGCTATCTATATTCATCCATCGGTGCCTTTTAACACCCGCGGACAAATCGATGTGCCGGTTGAAAGCAAATTTTCTTCCCGCACCAAAGAAACGGGAAGAAAAAACGTCCTTTTTTCTATTTTAAAATCATTTTCTGCGCTTTTTGCCAGATACTAAGGTACGGTTGTATCATTTGAAAAAAGGGATCAAATCTCTTTTTTGATTTTGTCCAGCGCTCCCTTTTCCAGCCGCGAAACCTGCGCCTGGCTGATGCCGATTTCCCCCGCGACCTCCATTTGGGTTTTTCCCTGAAAGAAGCGCATGGAGAGAATCCGTTTTTCCCGGTCGCTCAAATCGCTGATGGCTTCCTTGAGCGCGATTTCGTCCAGCCAGTTGCTGTCGTCGTTTTTATCCCCCACCTGATCCATCACATAGATCGTATCGTTTCCGTCGGAAAAAACCGGTTCATACAGGGATACGGGCTCGACGATCGCCTCCAGGGCCAGAACGACATCCTCGCGCTGCAAACCGAGCGCTTTGGCGATTTCGTTCACCGTTGGTTCCTTTCCGTTTTCCGCCGTCATTTTTTCCTTCATCTGCATCGCCTTGTAGGCGGTGTCGCGCATGGACCGGCTGACGCGGACGCTGTTGTTGTCGCGCAGATAGCGCCGGATTTCGCCGATGATCATGGGAACGCCATAGGTGGAAAACCGGACTTCCAGATCGGGATTGAAATTATCGATGGCCTTCATCAGCCCGATACACCCCACCTGAAACAGATCGTCCAGATTTTCTCCCCGGTTGGTAAAGCGCTGAATGACGCTCAAAACGAGCTTTAGATTGCCGCTGATCATCTCTTCGCGCGCTTTTTTCTTCTCCGCCGGTGTTCCGTGTTTGATTTTTTGCAGCAGCATCTGCTTTTCGGCCTCGGTCAGCACCTTTAGCTTGGCCGTGTTCACTCCGCAGATCTCCACCTTGTTGTACTGCATGACTCCCCCGCCTTCCACTCTGAAACTCTCTGGCTGTTACACGTTCATTATTGCCAGATACTGATAGCTTCATTCGCAGAGATTCCCATAAAACAAAATGATGCGGTTCCTCCCGGAGCTCCGGCTACGGATCGAAAGGGAAAGGCCGCACACTCCCCCGCCCCGGCCGAAAGGAAAAACACAGGCGGAGCGCGTGTGTTCGGGGGGATCGCATGGGGGCTGCGGGTGTGAAAATCTGCTGAAATGCGTTCGTCTCCGCGGAGGAAAGCGCTGCTCGTGAAAAAAACTTACGCAAATGGGGGATTTATTTTGTTTTTTCTCTTGCATCCTGTAAAAAATGGGGTATAATGAAATATGCGAATTAAGTATACGAATTTAGTATACATTAACCTCCATTCAAACCCGGATTCAATCTATATCAATAATGAGGTGAACATTCATGTCCCATGAATTGCTGAAAGTAGAAAACCTGCAGGTGGGTGTTGAAGATAAGGTGATACTGGACAAGCTGAACCTTACCATCCGCAGCGGTGAAACGCATGTTTTGATGGGCCCCAACGGCGCGGGAAAATCCACCCTGGGTAATGCCATTATGGGCCATCCGCAATATAATATCTGTCAGGGCAGCATCGTGTTCGACGGAGACGACATCACAAACGAGTCGACCGACGTGCGTGCGAAAAAGGGAATTTTTCTCTCCTTCCAGAATCCCGAAGAGGTTCCCGGAATCGCGCTGGGCAACTTTCTGCGCGTGTCCCGCGAAGCGGTGACCGGCGAAGCGCCCCGCATTCTGAAGTTCCAAAAGGAAATGAGAGGCCTGATGGATTCGCTGGAAATCGACCAGGAGTACGCCTCGCGTTACCTGAACGTCGGTTTTTCGGGCGGTGAGAAGAAAAAATCGGAAATTCTGCAGATGCTGATGCTCAACCCCAAGCTGGCGATTTTGGACGAAACGGATTCCGGCCTGGACGTGGACGCCGTAAAGGTGGTTTCAAAGGGCATCCGCCAGTTCCGCAGCGATAAAAATTCCCTGCTGATCATCACGCACAACGCAAAGATTCTGGAGGGCCTGAAGGTGGACTACGTTCACGTTCTGGTGAACGGCACGATCGTGCACACCGGCGGCAGCAGCCTGATTCAGGAAATCAACGAAAAGGGCTTCCAGTTTTTTGAAGCGGGAGGTGTCCGCAATTGAAAGCCTTTGAAGAAGAAAAAACAAGGGTCGACGACATAGACAGAACCATCTACGACGTAAAGGATAAGGTAGACGCCGCCTTTACCGTCGATTCGGGCCTGACGCCGGAAATCGTAAATCAGATTTCCGTTGAGAAGAAGGACCCGGAATGGATGCGCCTGTTCCGCCAGAAATCCCTGCGCACTTATAATGAAATGCCCCTGCCCGGCTGGGGCCCCTCTCTCGACGGTTTGGATATGGATCACATCGTGACCTATGTGCGCCCCAAAACCGGCATGAGCAGCAAATGGGAGCAGGTTCCCAAAGACATCAAAAACACTTTTGAACGCCTGGGCATCCCCCAGGCGGAACGCCTTTCGCTCGCGGGCGTCGGCGCCCAGTACGATTCCGAGGTCGTGTACCACAACGTGCGCGCCGAGGTGGAGGCGCAGGGCGTTGTTTATACCGATATGGAGAGCGCGCTGCACGGCCCGTACGCCGAAATGATCCGCAAGCACTTTATGAAGCTGGTTCCTCCCAGCGACCATAAATTTGCCGCTTTGCACGGTGCGGTGTGGTCCGGCGGCTCATTCGTTTACGTTCCCGAGGGAGTGAAGCTGACGATTCCGCTGCAGTCTTACTTCCGGTTGAACGCGCCGGGCGCAGGCCAGTTCGAGCACACCCTGATTATTGTGGAAAAGAATGCGTACCTGCATTTTATCGAGGGCTGTTCCGCCCCGAGATATAACGTCGCCAACCTGCACGCGGGCTGCGTGGAGCTGTTTGTCGGCGAGAATGCCCGCCTGCGCTACTCCACCATTGAAAACTGGTCGAAGAACATGTATAACCTGAACACCAAGCGCGCGCTGGTTGAAAAGGGCGGCGCGATCGAGTGGGTTTCAGGTTCGTTCGGCTCCAACACCTCCTGCCTGTACCCCATGAGCGTGTTAAAGGGCGAGGGCGCGCGCACGGAATTTACCGGCATCACCTTTGCCGGCAAGGGCCAGACCCTTGACAACGGCTCGAAGGTCATTCACGCCGCGCCGAACACCAGCTCGCGCATCAGCACCAAATCGATCTCGAAGGACGGCGGAACCTGCATTTACCGCAGCAGCGTCGTCATCACCCCCGAAGCGGCGCACAGCAAATCCTCTGTTTCATGCGAATCCCTGATGCTGGATTCCGAATCCCGTTCCGATACCATTCCGGTGATGGACATTCAGAATGACGAATCCGACGTGGGCCACGAGGCGAAAATCGGCCGGATCAGCGACACAGCGATCTTCTACCTGATGACCCGCGGCCTGAGCGAGGACGACGCGCGCTCCATTATCGTCAGCGGCTTTGCCGAGCCGATCGCGAAGGAGCTGCCGATGGAGTACGCCGTGGAAATGAATAACCTGATCAAGCTCGAAATGAGCGGCAGCATTGGATGAGGAAAGGAGCTTTGCAATGAACATCACCTTGAATCAAGTAAACCTGCTGCCGGTCAGAACCTGGAAGTGGCTCGGAGTCAACGGCACGGCGGTGGAAGAAGAAATCCCCGGCGAATTTGCCGCGTGGGAACCGCAGGCTCTGAACCTGCCGCAGGGAATCAAACAGAACACCGCCGCCTTTGACGGCGCGGAGCAGATAGAGACCGGCATGGGCAAGGACGCGGAGCAATTTGTTCTGCAGAACCAAAACGCGGGAATCCACCTGACTGCCGAGGGCAGCGCGGAGGAACCGATCACCGCGGAATATGTGCTGGACGCTACCTGTCCCGCGCTTGCCGATTACAATACCATTTACGCAAAGGAAAACAGCAGCGTCACGCTGGTGCTTTCTTACCGTTCACAGGGCGGCGCAAGCGTATTTCACACCAGCCTCACCAAGATCGTGGCGGAGCGCGGAGCGCATGTTCGCCTGGTGCAGGTACAGCTGCTCGGCGACAGCGCATTCCATTTTGACGACGTCGGCGTGATCGAAAAAGAAAACGCCGTCGTGGAGGTTGTCCACGTCGAGCTGGGCGCGCGCAAGGTTTTTTCGGGCTGTAAGGCCCGGCTGGAAGAGCGCCGCAGCCGCTTTGAGGCGGAAACGATTTATCTGGGCGACAAATCCAGAAGCATCGATATGAACTACGTGGCACAGCATATCGGCAAGGAAACGGAAAGTGAAATCCACGCGAACGGCGCTCTGCTGGACGAAAGCCAGAAGATTTACCGCGGCACCATCGATTTTCTGCGCGGAGCCGCTTATTCCGTCGGGCATGAAAGCGAGTACACCCTGCTGTTCAGCCCCAGGGTGCGCAACCGCACCGCGCCGCTGATTCTGTGCGGCGAAGAAAACGTAGAGGGGCAGCACGCCGCGAGCATCGGCAAGATCGACCCCGGCAAGCTGTTCTACCTGATGTCCCGCGGACTTTCGGAGCCGCAGGCCAAGCAGATTGTCATTGAGGCCCAATTCACACCGGCACTGGAGAAAATCCCGGCAGAAGCACTGCGGGAAGCTGTCCGCGACTGGCTGAAGGAAAGGATGAGCAACGCATGAACCGGATACAGGAACAATTCCCCTTATTACAGGAAAAGGTACACGGCAAGCCGATCGTTTACTTGGATAACGCCGCCACCGCGCAGCGCCCGGTCAGCGTTTTGAAGGCCGTGGATGATTTTTACCGCCACGACAACGCCAACCCCCACCGCGGCGTTTACGAGCTGGCCGTGCGCGCCACCAACGCGTTTGAGGACGCCCGCAAGGTGGTCGCCGGCTTTATCGGCGTAAAGGATGCGGCGGAGCTGATCTTTACCCGCAACGCCACCGAGGCGCTGAACCTGATCGCGTACAGCTACGGCCTGAACTTCCTCTCCGAGGGCGACGGCATCACGATCTCCATTGCGGAGCATCACAGCAATCTGGTGCCGTGGCAGCACGTGGCCGGGGTGGTCGGCGCTTCGCTCGACTACCTGTACCTGACCGACGGGGCGCGGATTTCCGACGAGGAAATCGCCGCGAAAATTACGGAAAAGACAAAGCTGGTTTCTGTTGCCCACATTTCAAACGTGCTGGGCATTCGCCTTCCGGTTGAAAAAATTGTAAAGCGCGCACACGAGGTAGGCGCCGTTGTGGTGCTGGACTGCGCGCAGAGCATCCCCCATTTTCCCGTGGATGTGGAGCAGCTCGGCGTGGATTTTGCAGTGTTTTCGGGCCACAAAATGTACGCACCGCTCGGCATCGGCGCGCTGTGGGGCCGCAGAGAGCTGCTGGAGAAAATGCCGCCGTTCCTTTCCGGCGGCGATATGATCGATTCCGTGGAGGAGCAGGTAACCACCTACGCTCCCATCCCCCAGAAATTTGAAGCCGGCACGCAGGATGCGGCCGGTGCGGTCGGCCTAGCTGCCGCGGTCAAATTCATGCAGGAGATCGGCTGGGAAGAGATCACCCGCATTGAGCATGAGCTGATTGCCTACGCGCTGGAAGGGATGCGCAAGATTCCCCACGTCATTATACTGGGCGGCGATATCCCCGCAAACGAGCGCTACGGCGCGATTTCGTTTCTGGTAGAGGATGTTCATCCCCATGATGTAGCCAGCATTCTGGATGCGGACGGCGTTTGCATTCGCGCAGGGCATCACTGCGCGCAGCCCTTGCTGCACCATCTGGATGTGTACGCGACCAGCCGCATCAGCTTTGCCGTGTACAACACCAAAGAGGACATCGACGCGTTTCTGGAAAGCCTGAAGAAAGTCAGAGGAGTGATGGGCTATGGAGCTTGATCAGATTTATACCGAGATCATTACGGAGAACAGCCGCTCCAAGCGCAACAAGCGCGAGCTGGAAAACCCCACCGCTGTGATCAAAGGCGTAAACCCATCCTGCGGCGACGAAATTTCGCTGCAGATTCGCGAAAAGGACGGTATCATCGAGGATGCTTCCTTTACCGGAATCGGGTGTGCGATTTCGCAGGCTTCGGCCTCCATCATGATCGATCTGATCAAAGGGAAAACCAAAGAGGAAGCGATGCACTTAGCTGAGACATTTCTCTCCATGATCAAGGAAGGCAAGCTGGATGAAGAAGCTCAGGAGGAACTGGAGGACGCCGCCGCGTTCCAGAACATTTCAAAGCTGCCCGCGCGCGTGAAATGCGCGGTGCTGTCCTGGCACACGCTGGAAGAAGCCATTCAGTCGGGCGGGAACTGTCCCGGCGATGATTCCGCCTCTTGTAAGACCAGAATCTGAAATATCCTATTTAAAAAGGGGCTTCGCCGGTTTCATCGGCAAAGCCCCTTTTAATTCTTATTTTAGTTTCTATTACGGGTATTGCATTTCAAAAGTGAAGCTGTGGTCTCCCGAAAAATGAAGCGCAGCCGCCTACATGGTGAGAATGACAAATCCCTGCTTTTAATCGACGGGGCCTTTTTCTTCAAACAGATACCGCAGCATCTTTTCCGGGTGGTTCAAAAACTCCCGGGTCACAACATAATGCTCAGTCTGTTCATACGCGGTGCGGCGAATCCCGCCGTCCTTTGACAGCACATAGATGCACGCGCCGGGGTATGCCATCAAAATCGGAGAATGCGTCGCGATGACGAGCTGGGAATCCCGCTGGACCAGACGGTGAAGATGCACCAGCAGCGACATCTGGCGCGACGGGGACAATGCGGCCTCCGGTTCGTCCAGAAGATACAAGCCGTCTCCCCCAAACCGGTTGAGCACCAGAGCCAGAAAGCTTTCTCCGTGCGACTGCTCGTGCAGCGATACACCGCCGTAGCTTTCGATCACTTTGGGGCTGAAGGACGGCGCTTCATCCATCTCATCGATATTCGTCGCCACATTATAAAAGCTTTCGGCACGCAGGAAGAAGCCGTCCCTTGGGCGGCGGTACCCCTTCACAAGCCGCAGGTATTCATACAGCTCGGAATGCGTTTCTCTGGAGGAAAAGGAAAAATTGCGGGTGCCGCCCTCAGGGTTAAACCCGGCGGCCACGGCGATCGCCTCGAGCAAAGTAGATTTTCCCGTCCCATTTTCCCCCACCAGAAACGTGACCGGCTGTTCCAGCAAAAGCGGGCCTTCCCGCAGGCTCTGAACCGCCGGAAGCTCCTTCCAGTAGCAGCGCCGCTCCGGTAATCCGGTCAGCTCTACCCGCCTGAGGTACTGCGTCTCCAAGCTCTCCCCTCTCTGATCACGCAATTCCCTGTGCGACCGGGGCCAGCAAAACCTTACCGGTTCCGCGGAATACATTCACCAGGCCCTCGCCGGAAACAGCGGAGCCCATCAGCGATTTTCCGGAGCGCTCCACCGTGAAATTCAGGCTGCCGCTCCAGGCGATCGCCATGTTTCCATCCACCTTCAAAATGTCGTCCTGCAGCGTGATCTCGACCAGCTCCTCCCGCGGGCAAACGGATTCCAGGCAGAGGATGCCGCTGCCGCTGACGCCCAGATTGAACAGGCCCTCGTTGCCCGCCACTGCCGACGAGAGGTTCGAGCGCATGACCGCCTTGTGCTTGAGGGTGGATTCACACGCCAGAAACAGGCCGTCGTCCAGCACGATGGAGCCGTTCCAATCCTGAAGATCGATCAGAAGAATGTGGCGGTAGGTCGGTTCCAGCACCAAAGTGCCGTTGCCGGTGTATTCGGGCTTGATCGCCGATTCCCCCGTTACCTTGCCGCGCATCGCCTTGCCCAGAAAATCGCCCATGCCCTTAATGCCGGTGGTGGCGTTCACGTTCCCCGCCGTCCACTGCATCGCGCCGGCCTGCAGGGTAATCCCGCCGTTCGCTTTGCTGAGATCACATACAACCTGGCGTTTGCGCACATTCATTGCATTCGCAAAATAAGCGATCTGCGCATCCTGCGGCATAACGCTCAGGTCGCGCTGATACTCCAGAACGGTGAAGGCCCCCAAAGAAGCCAGCGTGGTAATATCGTCGTTGTCGATAAAGTTTGAAATTTGATACATTTCCATTTCCCCCTTCGATTTCTGGTCGGAATTCATGGCGTGCCGAAAGGCCCTTGGCAGAAAACTGCTTTTGATATAGAAAGCAACAGACGCTCTGTGCGTTCTGTTTTTTGCCACCAGAACCATATCCTGTGATTTTATCTTACAGAAACAGATTTACAAAGTCAAGGAACGCCCTCAAATCCCCCTCCCCCATACTGCAAATACAGCAAAAAAAGCACAGTGCAGAAAATTCATCTGCGCTGTGCTTTTTCAGTTTGATCAGCGGTTCATTTCGCTCTGAAGGCCCTTGTTCTGGTGCTCCTCTATCAGACGCTCAATATCGCGGAAATCGGAGGCCGGCATATCGCCCGGCACCGTATTTTTCACGGCGCTGCTCGCGTTGCCGAATTCCAGCGCCTTCTGATGATCGCCGTATTTCAGCAAACCGAACAAAACGCCCGCCACATACGCGTCGCCGCTGCCGATGCGGTCTACCACCTCGATGTTGGCATACGGCTCTTCCTCATAGAACCGATCCTCTTTGGCGCTGTACAGAATCGAGCCGAAGGTATGCTGCTTGGGGCTGATGATCTGCCGGTTGGTGGTCGCGACCACCTCTACCCCGTAGTCCTGGCAATAGCTCTTCATGATGTCGTGCAGCTCGCCGGTTTTCCGGAACATTCTGCGCGACGTTTCAGAGGACACGAACAGGATATTGATGTACGGGAGGATGCTTTCGATCGTACGCCGGGCTTCGTCCTCCTCCCACAGATTGGCGCGGTAGTTCACGTCGAACGAAATCTTTGCCCCGCCCGCGCGAAAACGGCGGACCAGCTCCAGCGCCACCTCGCGGGTCTGCCGGCTCAGCGCCAGAGAGATGCCGCTTGTGTGGAACACGCGCGTGCTGGTGTAGGCGGATTCGGGGATTTCCTCAAGCGTGATGCTGTTGATGGAGGAATGCTTTCTGTCGTACACCACGCAGGGCTTTCTGGGGTGCGCGCCGTTTTCATAATAATAGACTCCCAGGCGGGCATCGCGGCTTTCGTCGTACAGCAGAAAGTCATCGCTGACGCCGCCGAAGCGGATGCGGTTTTTGATGAAGGTACCGATCTCGCTGCGCGGAAGCTTGGAAATAATGCCCGTGCGCAGTCCTAACAATGACAGGCCCGAAGAAACATTCAGCTCAGAGCCGCCCGCGCGCTTTTCAAAGACCACCCCGTCAACGATCCGCTCGTTGATGGTGGGCGAAAGCCGCAGCATGATTTCCCCAAAGGTGATGGCGTCAAAAGGTCGTTTGGATTCCATGACATCTGCTCCTTTTTTACGAATAACTCTGCTCTGCCAAGCAAAACAGTGGATCATGCCGGTTCTCTTCCCTGTTTCATTGCAGATTTTGGTATCAGCCTCTATTTCCCAGAGCCGTCTCTGATGAAGGAAAGGGCCTCCGGATGAATGATTCTCCGGGAGCCCTTTCCGCACACCGCACAGCGCGGCGCTGATTCGCCCGAATGTTATCTCTGAACGCGGCCGGAGCCGTCGCCCTTGGCAAGCTTGTTGACTTCGTCCACAGAAACCTGGTTGAAGTCGCCCTCGATCGAGTGCTTCAGGCAGCTGGCCGCCACCGCAAACTCAATGGCATCCTGCGGAGCATAGCTGTTGAGCAGGGAGTAAATCAGGCCGCCGCCAAAGCTGTCTCCGCCGCCGACGCGGTCTACAATGCGAATGAGGTAATCCTTACTGAAATAGTAGTCCTTGCCGTCGTACAGCATGGCCGCCCAGTTGTTGTCGCTGGCGGAAATGGAGCCGCGCAGGGTAATGGCAACCTTGTCGAAGTGGAAGGTATCGGCCAGCTTCTTCGCGACCTCTTTATAGCCCTCGTGGCTGATCTTGCCGCCGGTGATATCGGTATTCGCCGCCTTGATGCCGAACACGTCGCTGGCGTCCTCTTCGTTGGAGATGCACACGTTGACATACTCCATCAGCCCGCCCATCACCTGGCCGGCTTTTTCGCGGGACCACAGGTTCTTGCGGTAATTGAGATCGCAGCTGACGGTGACATTGTGGCGCTTCGCAGCCTCGCAGGCCTCAAGGCAGATTGCCGCCGCGCTGTCGCTGATCGCGGGAGTAATGCCGGTGAAGTGGAACCAGTCCACGCCCTCGAAAATATCATCCCAATTGAAGTCGGAGGGCTGTGCGGTCGCAATCGCGGAACCGGCGCGGTCGTAAATGACCTTGGACGGACGCTGGCTGGCACCCTTTTCTAAAAAGTAGATGCCCACTCTGTCGCCGCCTCGGGTGATTTTAGAAACATCCACGCCGTATCTTCTCAGGGAATTAACGGCGCTCTGGCCGATGTCGTGCTTCGGCAGCTTCGTGACAAAGCTGGCGTCAATGCCGAAATTGGCAAGGGATACCGCCACGTTTGCCTCACCACCGCCATAGGTGGCGCCAAAGCTCTCTGCCTGAACAAAACGATAATAGCCTTCCGGTGCAAGGCGCAGCATGATTTCTCCAAAGGTAACTACTTTCATCTGAAAATCCTCCAAATAACATAGTGATTGCTTCCAAAACGTTTTCCGCTCCCCGCCGAAGACGAGGGGAAAATTTCTGTTTTTCAGCAAATATGATTTTTGATTCGGTTCCTATTACTTTTTCTGGGCAAGATGAACTCTAAAGCCGCAGAAATCGCGCTTGAAATAAATGATGGTCATATTGCCTTTGTCATCGTATTTCGCGGAATCCGGATCGAACTCGATGCCGCGGCTCTCAAAATAGCTGATGGCTCTGGGCAGGGAATTGGTGTTGATGGAGAAATGGCCGTGATCGCCAAAGCCCTTATATTTCATGATCTCTATAATTGTACCGGCAAAGAAGGAGCTGCTTCCCTCTTTCTTAGCAAAGCCGAAAATGTCGCTGAACGCGTCGGTCAGCTCACCGGCCTCGGCCGCATCCTTGGTGTTGATGCCGATATGGCCAAGCTCAAAGCCCAGCATGGTCTGAACCGCCTCGCGGGTCATGTCACGGATCTTGTCGAACTCGCCGGCACTGATCAGCTCGGGCTTTACCATCCAGCTGCCGCCGCAGGCCAAAATCTTATGATAGGCCAGATATTCGTTGAGGTTCTTCGCGTTGATGCCGCCGGTGGGCATGAATTTCATCTTCACATAGGGGGCCGCCAGCGCTTTGATCATCGCAAGGCCGCCCGCCTGCTCGGCCGGGAAGAATTTGACCACGTCGAGGCCAAGCTCAATGGCCTGCTCGATGTCGCTCGCGTTCGATACGCCGGGGGTGACCGGAATGCCCTTCTCCACACAGTACTTTACCACCTTGGGGTTCAGGCCCGGGCTGACGATAAAGGTAGCGCCCGCCGCAACCGCCTTGTCTACCTGCTCGGTCGTCAGAACCGTGCCTGCGCCGACGAGCATTTCGGGGTATGCCTTTGCAATGGCACGAATGGCTTCCTCTGCCGCATCGGTACGGAAGGTTACCTCCGCACAGGGCAGGCCGCCTTCGCACAGCGCTTTTGCCAGCGGTACGGCATCCTTCGCGTCGTCGATTTTAACAACGGGAACAATTCCGATCGCACCGATCTTTTTCAATACATCATTCATGTTCAGCACCTCTTTACCAAAGTTTCGTAATGTGGAACCAAGTTTCATTTTCTTTGTACTTTTATTATACTGTTTCCACGCGTGAAGTCAATAGAATCTGACAGCTTTCCAATTGTTTTTCCCCAAACACTGTGATACTATAAAAACACGAATTCAAAAGGAACGATTTGTACCCATTTTCAGGCACAATGCTCATCGAATCCTGATGGTCAGTCACTGTCATCTAAAATCATTCATCCATTGGAAAGGAAGAAATCGCTGTATGCCCCAAACAAATCCCGTTCAGTCGGCAGAGCGTATTTTTGAAATACTGGAGGCTCTGGTGCAAAACGGCCCGGTCACGCTGACCGAGCTGAGCACCCGCCTTTCCCTTCATAAAAGCACGGTGCACCGCCTGCTGAAATCCCTCATTCTGATGGGTTATGCGCGGCAGGAGGAAGAATCGGGGAAATATCTGCCCACCTATAAGATTCTGGGGCTGGCAGGGATGCTTCTCTCGAAGCTCGATATTCTTGCGGTGGCCCACCCTTACCTGGAGCGCCTGATGAGGCAGACACACGAAACCGTGCACTTCGTTCAGCGCGAAAACACGCACATCGTCTATGTGGATAAGGTGGAATCCGACGCCAACAGCATCCGCATGGTGTCGCGGATCGGCCTGCGACAGCCCATGTATTCCACAGGGGTCGGCAAGGCGATTCTGGCGCAGATGAAGGACAGCGAAATCCGGGAGGTGTGGAAGCAGAGCAAGATCCGTCCCTTTACCCCGCACACGATCGTCACACTCGAGCAGCTGATGGAGGAAATCGAGCTCATCCGGCGCCAGGGCTACGCACTTGACAACGAAGAAAACGAGCTGGGCGTGCGCTGCATCGCGGCCTGCGTAACGGATTTTTACGGCCGCGCCTCAAACGCATTCAGCATTTCCGCCCCGGTATCGCGCATGTCTGACGAACGCGTGCTGGAGCTTTCGGAATATGTGCTCGAAACCAAGCGCGGCCTTTCTCAGGAACTGGGGTTTTCCGGGAAGTAATCCCGGCCTGAGAACGGGCGCGCGTTTTTGGGCCTGCATGGATTTTTGGGAAATATGCGGGAAAGACTTTTTCTCATCCTAATCATCGCAAAAGCCGCTTTGCGGGAAAATGACGGTTGATTCCCTGCCTTCGGCGGCGAATAAACCAACAGCTTTTTCAGATAGTATTCTAATAAAATACCAAATACCAGCGAATTTTGCGGGAAATGGAAGGTTTTTATGCAAAATCTGTACGGCTTTTGTTGAAACCCCCTGCGTTTGATGGTATAATTATCTGTAATTGTTTTCAGAAATCTGAGCAGACGAAAGGATTAATTGAGATATGATTTGCGCTAACAAATATCACACCCGCCTGTGCGGCCGGGTGAGTGAAACCGATATTGACCAGACGATCCGCGTGGCAGGCTGGGTGGAGAATATCCGCGACCACGGCGGTGTGCAGTTTCTGGATTTGCGGGATCATTACGGCGTGGTGCAGGTTGTTGTACACGACGAAGCCATGCTGCAGGACGTGGTGCGTGAATGCACCATCAGCGTTGAGGGAAAGGTGACCCTGCGCGATGCGGACACCATCAACCCCAAGCTGGCGACCGGTACGGTGGAAATCAAGGCGGACACTCTGACTGTGCTTGGCAAGGTGGCAAAGCCGCTCCCCTTCGAGGTTCCCAATTCCACAGATACCAAGGAAGACGTTCGATTGAAATACCGCTTTTTGGATCTGCGAAACCCGGAGGTTCACAATAATATCGTGCTTCGCTCGCAGGTGATTTCCTTTCTGCGCCAGAAAATGACCGAGATGGGCTTTCTGGAGATTCAGACACCCATTCTCTCTACCTCTTCCCCCGAGGGCGCGCGTGACTATCTGATCCCCAGCCGCAAGCATCACGGCAAATTTTACGCGCTGCCGCAGGCCCCGCAGATTTTCAAGCAGCTGCTGATGGTGTCGGGCTTTGACCGGTATTTTCAGATCGCTCCCTGCTTCCGCGACGAGGACGCGAGAGCCGACCGTTCCCCCGGCGAGTTCTATCAGCTTGATTTTGAGCTTGCTTTCGCCACGCAGGAGGATGTTTTCTCCGTCGCGGAAGAGGTGCTTTCCGAGGTATTTGCAAAGTTCTCGAACAAAGAGGTATCGAAGGCCCCTTATGTGCGCATTCCCTATCAGGAATCCATGCTGAGGTACGGCACGGATAAGCCTGATCTGAGAAACCCACTTGAGATCATCGATATTTCCGACATTTTTGACAACACAACCTTTGCGCCCTTCAAAAATAAGACGATCCGCGCCATCCGCGTGCCGGGCTGCACCGCCCAGCCGAAGAGCTTTTTTGAGAACATGCTGAAATTCGCCACCGAAATCGGCATGAAGGGCCTTGGCTATATCAGCGTGACGGGCGAGGGCGAATACAAGGGCCCGATCAATAAATTTCTGCCGGACGATAAACGCGGGGAGCTGATCTCCCGCGCGGGCCTGATCCCCGGCGACGTGATCTTCTTCATCGCGGACGAGCGCGACGCTGCCGCAAAGCTGGCCGGACAAATCCGCACAGAGCTTGGCAGACGCCTGAACCTGATCGATGAATCCCGCTTTGAGATGTGCTTCATCGTCGACTTCCCCATGTATGAAATCGATGAGGAAACCGGAAAATATATCTTTACGCACAACCCCTTCTCCATGCCCCAGGGCGGTCTTGAGGCGCTGCAGACCAAGAACCCCGAAGAGATTCTCGCCTACCAGTACGACATTGTGTGCAACGGTGTGGAGCTTTCGTCCGGCGCGGTGAGAAACCACGACCCCGAGGTTATGGTGAAGGCGTTTGAGATCGCGGGCTACACCGAAGAGGATATTCGCGAGAAATTCGGCGCGCTGTACAACGCGTTCCACTATGGTGCTCCGCCGCACGCAGGCATGGCCCCCGGGGTAGATCGTATGGTGATGCTGCTGACCGAGCAGCAGAATATCCGCGAGGTCATCCCGTTCCCCATGAACAGCAACGCGCAGGATCTGCTGCTCGGCGCGCCTACCGAAGTAACCGAACAACAGCTGCGCGAGGTTCATATTAAAATCAGATAAAGATCGGCATTGCCGGCAATTTGCCGAAAAGCTGCCTGATCCGAGGCGCGGCGGTGTTTTTCCCGGTCTGCGGCGGGGAAAGACATGAACTGCTTTTTTATATTTTGTATATCTCTTTCTCTGCATTTGTATGCGCAAGAGAAAAACAGAAAGCGACAAGGAGGCGTTTCCGCATGGTCACACATGAGGATGTATTAAAAATTGCGCGGCTCTCAAAGCTCCAAATCCGTGAGGATGAGTTGGAGGCCTTTACAAAGGACATGGACGAAATCATCAATTTCGCCAATACGATCAATCAGGCCGCGGTGGAATCCTCCGACTTCGATCATATCAATCGTCTGGAAAATGTTTTCCGTGAGGATGTCGTTGAGCCGTCTCTTCCCTCTGAGGAAATTCTGCGCAACGCGGAAAGCCAGGAGGACGGCTACTTCCTGGTGAAAAAAAGAGGATAAGGCGGGTGTACTGAATGGAAGATTATGGAAAAATCAAAAAGCTGCACGACTCTTTGCAGAAAAAGGAATTCTCCTGCGAGGAGCTGACCAAAACCTATATCGGGGCGATCGAGGCGGACAATCCCGCCCTCAACGCCTATGTTCACACAACGCCGGAAACCGCGCTTGCCGCCGCGCGGGAGATCGACGCGAAAATCGCCCGCGGCGAAACGCTGGATATCCTCGAGGGAATTCCCATGACTCTGAAGGACAACATCTCCACCACGGGAATCGAAACCACCTGCGGCTCCAAAATTCTGGAGGGTTACCGCCCGGTATTCGACGCCACCGTGTGGGAGCTGCTCCGCCGCAGGGGCGCTGTTCTTCTCGGCAAAACCAATATGGACGAATTCGCCATGGGCTCCTCGAACGAAACCTCGGTTTACGGCGGCGCGTGGAACCCCCACAGTACCGCTCACGTTGCGGGCGGCAGCTCCGGCGGCGTAGCCAGCGCCGTTGCCGGGAATTTGGCGGTTTACGGCCTTGGCTCCGACACCGGCGGATCGATCCGCCAGCCGGCCAGCTTCTGCGGCATCGTCGGTTTAAAGCCCACCTACGGCGCGGTTTCGCGTTACGGCGTGGTGGCCTATGCCTCGAGCTTCGATCAGGTCGGCCCCATCGCCACCAGCGTGGAGGATGCCGCTCTGGTTTACGACGCTCTGGCAAAGCAGGACCCGAGGGACTCCACCTCGCGCGGCGCGCGGGAATTGGCCTGCGGCACCCTGAAAAAGGACATCAAGGGCATGCGCATCGGCTTTGCCAGGCAGTATTTTGACGGTGTTCGCGACGAGGTGCGCGAAGCGGTGGAGCGCTCCATGCAGGTTTACTGCGAGCTTGGCGCGGAGCTGGTGGAGATTGATCTGCCCCAGCTCTCTTACGCCCTGCCGGTGTATTACATTCTGAGCTGCGCGGAGGCTTCCTCAAACCTTGGCCGTTTTGACGGCATCCGCTACGGCTACAAGGCGAAAAACTACGGCGACGTCAACGAAATGATCGCCAAAACGCGCAGCGAAGGCTTCGGCAAGGAGGTCAAGCGCCGCATTTTGCTCGGCACCTATGTGCTCAGCGCCGGTTACTATGACGCCTATTACAAAAAGGCGCAGAGCCTGCGCGGGATGCTGGTGCAGGCGTTCCAGTCCGCGTTTGAGCGCTGCGATGTGATCGCGGCCCCCACCGTACCGATGACCGCTTTCGAGCGCGGCAAGGCCGCCCAAAACGCGGTGGAAACGTACCTGACGGATATCTGCACCGTGCCGGTCAATATCGCGGGCATTCCGGCCCTCTCTCTTCCCTGCGGATTTGACCAAAAGGGTCTTCCCATCGGCCTGCAGCTGATCGGAAATTCCTTCTGCGAGGCCACGCTTCTCAACGCCGCCTACCAGTTTGAGCAGGCGACCAGAGAAACGGTGTTTCGCGCGGCGAAAATGGGGGTGCGATAATGAAATACGAACTGGTATCGGGTCTTGAAACCCACGTGGAGCTCTCCACAAAAACAAAAATTTTCTGCAGCTGCTCCACGAAATTCGGCGGCGAGCCGAACACCCACTGCTGCCCTGTTTGCCTCGGGTTCCCCGGAACACTGCCGAAGCTCAATAAAAAAGTGGTGGAGTATGCCATTATGGCGGGCCTCGCCACCAACTGCGAAATTTCAAATATTTCCAAAATGGACCGCAAAAATTACTGCTATCCCGATCTGCCCAAGGCTTACCAGATTTCGCAGTTCGATATGCCGCTTTGCAAAAACGGATATATCGATCTTTCAAACGGGCGCAGAATCCGCATCAACCGCATTCATATTGAAGAGGACGCGGGCAAGCTGGTTCACCAGGGCGGCAACACCTATGTGGACTACAACCGCGGCGGTGTTCCGTTGATTGAAATCGTGACCGAGCCGGATTTCCGCAGCAGCGACGAGGTACGCGAGTATGTGGAAAAATTGCAGCTTACGATGAAATTTATCGGTGTTTCCGACTGCAAAATGCAGGAGGGCTCCATGCGTTGCGACGTGAACATCTCCGTGCGCCCGGTGGGCAGCGAAGAGTACGGCACCCGCACCGAAATCAAAAACATGAACTCGATCACCTTTATGACCAAGGCGATCGACTACGAATACACCCGCCAGATCGACGTGCTGGAAAACGGCGGGAAAATCACGCAGGAAACCCTGCGCTACAACGAATCGGACGGCACAACCTCCAGCATGAGAAATAAAGAGGACGCCGACGACTACCGCTACTTCCGCGATCCCGATCTTGTGAACATCCACGTGACGGACGAAGAGGTCGAGGCGATCCGCCGCGCTCTGCCGGAGCTGCCGGAGGTCAAGCGCGTGCGCTATATCAGCCAGTTCGGGCTGCCGGAGGCCGACGCGCTGCAGCTGACCAAATCCCGCGCGATTGCGGAATTTTTTGAAGCGGCCAGCGACGGTGTGAAGAATCCCAAAACTGTTGCGAACTGCATCATCGGCCAGATTTTCCGCCGGATGGAAAATGACGACGCCAAAGAGAAATTTGAGGTTTCGATCCCCGCCTCTTACCTGAAAGACCTGGTGCTTCTGCTCGACAGCGGCAAAATCCGCATGAACCTGCTCAAATCCACGCTGGATCAAATGCTCGACAGCGGCAAGCCCGCCACGGAGTTCCTGAGTGAAAGCGATTTGAGCGGCGTGGACACCGGCGACCTGAAAAAGTTCTGTGAGGACGCTGTGGCCGCGAATCCCAATGCGGTGGCGGATTACCGTGCCGGCAAGGAAAAGGCGCTCAAGGCCCTGCTCGGCTCTGTGATGAAGGCCAGCCGCGGGCGCGCGGACGCATTGGAAGTGGAACGCATTCTGATCGAGCTGATTTCGTAATTAATTGATTCACACTGCTCTTCCATTGAAGCAGGTGAAAAACAGGTTTCTCCCCCGCTTACAGCGAGGGAGAAACCAAAATTTTATTTCTGCTCATAAGTGGGAATTCATAGAAAAAGGAGGATGTTTTATGGAATTTACAAAAGAGACCAACCGCATTTTCGCGAAGGACGCAGCCGGAAAACTGATTGCCGAGATCACATTTCCCAATCGCTCCGCCACCACGGTCGACATCAACCACACGTTTGTGGACGATTCCCTGCGCGGCCAGGGCGTAGCCGGGCAGCTGATGCTGGCGGCCATCGACGCGATTCGCGCACAAGGCAAAAAGGCAATTGTCACCTGCCCTTATGCGGTGGGCTGGTTCCAAAAACATCCGGAATTCTCGGCCCTTTTGGATTCAGAAATTTCCAGCAATAAATAAGCGCATCCTGCACATGCTATTGTCGAGGAAGTTCAGGCGAAGAACCGACTTTGCTGAAGCCTTGCCATAAAAAACACTCCGTTTTTTTGGTGCCGGCGGAAGCGAAACAATTGGTTCGGGATTCTTTTCTGAAATGAATAGAATTTGATCCGCTTGGCACCTCAGAATGTTCGCCTTACAGATAGGGGACGTAAAACAATCTCCATTCAAATGGCAAACGGGGGGAAGAACCATTGGGTTCTTCCCCCTTCCTTGTGTCAAAAGGCTCTGTACCACGGGTAAAGCCGAACGGATTCCGTCCGTACGCTTAACATAACATGTTCTACATGCAGGATGTTTTTGCACGCATGTTTCATAGTTTTTAATAAATAATCGGATTTCTTTTCCAAGCAGAATTCATATACCGCAAAAACAATATTAGGATTTTCACGATTTATTTCAGATTTCACATGGACAAAATAGCGATTTAAAATCGATATTGCCGAAGCGTGCTCAGGTAGGAGACGTTCTGTTGCTTTTTCTTCAATTGCAATAAACCATAAAAGGCTGTGATTTATCCTCATAATGCCGATATAATCCGCTCTTGCTCAGTCCGCTTTTCATGCAGATGTCCTGCATCGAAACTCTTGTATAGCCCAACTCGAAAAAAACAAGCGCCGCAGCACGGATTTGCTGCTTCGTTTTCTCCCCTTTTTGGCCCATTGCGCCCACCCTGTTTTGCGACTGTATAGTCGCTTTTTATTCATTCTATATATCGCTGCACTCACAATGTCAATCGCCTCTGATTTTTTACCATATCATAAAAAACATTTGAAATGATTTACAAAAGAACATGGAATTTACAACCGTTCTATGGTATTCTGAAAGCATTCTTAACCAGTTAATGGGAGTCCTGCTAACAAAAGTCAAGCCCCAAATTCAAGAAAATTCAGTGTAGAAAAAAGAGTATAACAAAAAGGCGGCCACAATATGCGCCCACC